>OY970371.1:2252500-4607533 GCA_963718695.1 Candidatus Manganitrophaceae bacterium | reverse complement strand
TTTAAAGAACCTCCTTCAAGATATTTTCGAAGAGCTCAGACCGCTGATACTGGAAAAACGGATCGAAGTGATTTGGAAAATCGGAAAACAGATCCGGCCCCTTCAAAGCGACCCTCAGAAAATTAGGCAGATTTTTTTAAACCTCCTCTCCAATGCCATTAAATTTACGGAAACGGGATCGATCACGATTTCGGTCGCCGCCGCACCCCGCCGGAAGGGTCTTTATCTCTCCGTGGAGGATACCGGCATCGGCATGAAAGAAGAGGACCTCCCGACCATCTTCGAACCCTTCCGGCAAATCGACGGATCGCTCACCCGTCAAGCGGGAGGCACCGGCCTTGGCCTGACGATCGTCCATAAATCGGTCGAGTTGATCAAAGGAAAAATCGAAGTCCAGAGTACGTATGGAAAGGGCTCGCTCTTTACCGTGCTCCTTCCAGATCTCAAAGAGGTACGAAGTGAAGAGTGAGGCGTAAAGGGTGAAAACACCAAATCTTTTCTCTCCTCACTCCTAAGACTCACCGCTTTTCCAAGCCCCTTGACCCTTCCCGTCAAAATCTCTATAATCCCCGCCATGGTTCAGCTTCTTTTCCCCGCCATCGTCCTGATTGGGATGATTTTATCGAGTTGTTTCCTGCGGGTTCCGCCCCCTCCCCCCGAGATGGTCGCCGTTCCCGCCGGTGAGTTTATCCGCGGAAGCGACAAGGTCGATGCCGACCGCCAGGGGGAAGAGTTCGGCTCAGCGAAGCCGTGGTACCTCGACGAGCACCCGCAGCACAAGATGCACCTTCCTGCATTCTATATCGACCGGTACGAGATCACCAACGCCCAGTACAAGACCTTCATCGACGCCACCCGGTCGCGCCCCCCGGTCTCCTTTTTTATTCGGAGCGTCCCGCCGGGGCGCGAGAACCACCCCGTCACCGATGTGAGCTGGTACGATGCCGATCATTATTGCCGCTGGGCCGGGAAGCGCCTTCCGACCGAGGCGGAGTGGGAGAAAGCGGCCCGCGGCACCGACGGGAGAGAGTTTCCGTGGGGGAATGCGTATGATAACAAAAAGTTGAACGCGGGGGATTCCGGCTTCGGGGATATTGTGCCGGTCGGCTCCTTCAAGGCAGGCGCGAGCCCCTACGGCGCGATGGATCTGTCTGGAAATGTTTGGGAGTGGACCGCCGATTGGTATCGGCCCTATCCCGGCTCGACCTACAAGCATCCCAACTTCGGAGAGAAACAAAAGGTCTTTCGGGGAGGGGGCTGGGGCGGCCAGGGACACTTCTCGCTGCCGCTCTTTTATCGGACCACCTACCGCTCGTCGATCCCGCCCGAAGAAGCCTACGCCGACCTTGGCTTCCGCTGCGCGAAGTCACCCTAGCAATAGATCAATTAGGAATTGTTCAATGAGGAATGAGGAATCAAAACCTCAAAAGCCCTTGATTCCTCATTCATTTATTAAGTCCCGTCAGGCTTGCGACGACCCGGGCAAGATGTCCGGGCTCGATCGGTTTGGAAAGATGCATCTGATAACCGGCTGAGAGCGCCCGCGCGCGATCCTCTTCGCGGGCATAAGCAGTCAGTGCCACGGCAGGCATTCGGTCTCCCATCTCCCCTTCCAGTGCACGCAATAAGATGGGACGGGGCTTCTTTGAAGCAGCCGCACTTAATTTGGAAACCGATACGGCAGGAAGACGGTGAAGGTAGAGCCGACTCCAACCTCGCTGGCGACCCGGACTTTACCCTGCAGGAGGTGAACAAGTTCTTTGACGATGGTCAAGCCCAAGCCGCTTCCCCCAAAAACACGGCTCTCTTCGACCTGATAGAAACGTTCGAAGATCTTCGGCAAGAATTCCGGTTCAATCCCCATCCCGGTGTCGCTCACGGTGATCTCGATCCACCCCTCTTCAGGGAGGTTTTCAACTCGAATCGTCACCCCCCCTTTCTCGGTGAACTTGACGGCATTCGAGACGAGGTTCGTCACGATCTGCTTGATCTTGGCGGCGTCGGATTCAATCTCGGGAAGGTCCTCCGGAATCTGGGATTGGATCGCGAGCGACTTCATCTCCAAAAGAGGCTTCATCTCGATGGTGATCTCTTCAATGATGGAGGAGAGCCGAACGGAGGAAAGATCCACCGACATCTTGCCCGAATCGATTCGGGCCAGATCGAGCACATCATTGATTAATCTTAATAATTCTCGGACATTTCTCTGAATGCCGTCGAGCGGCTTTTTTTGATCCTTGGCCACTGGGCCGTACATTTCGGTTTCAAGAAGATGAAGATAACCGACGATGGCATTGAGCGGTGTGCGCAAATCATGGGAGACGCTCGAGAAGAATTGAGATTTGAACCGATTGGTCTCCTCCGCCTCCAGACGTAATTGCTGCTCGCCTCGGAGGGTCTCGCGTCGAAGACGGGCCAACTCCAGATGCGCGCCCACCCGCGCCGTCAGCTCGCGCGCGGAGAAGGGCTTCACCAGGTAATCGTCGGCCCCCGCCTCCAGCCCCTCCACGCGCGACTCTTCGCCGGCCCGCGCGGAAAGGAGGATGATCGGTATTTCCCGCGTCCGCGGATCGGCCCGCAGCGCCTGGAGCAGCTCGAAGCCGTTCATCTCCGGCATCATCACATCGGTCAGGACCAGATCGGGCGCTCGTTCTCGGGCGGCGGCGAGGGCGGCGGCGCCGTCTTGAACCGCCTCAATCGCCCAATGCCGGGCGAGAATTCGCTTTACATACTCCCGCATGTCGGCGTTGTCATCGGCAAGCAGAATCCGGGCCGACCGCGAAGTCCCGCTGAGCGCCGCTTCTTCATTCCGCACTCCGGAATGGGCGCTCTGCGCCTCCGGGATCCAACGGAGCGCCTCTTCGACATACGGGGCGGCGCCGGTCGCCGTCGAAGCCTGCGTTCGGGTTCCGCCGATCCGATCGGCCGGAAGATGCGCCGCGCCGGACGGAAGGGTCACCGTGAAAGTGGTCCCCCGGTTGACCTCACTCTCCACACCGATCGTGCCGCCGTGCAGCCGGACCAGCTCCTGCACCAGCGCCAGCCCGATGCCGGAGCCCTCATGCGTGCGGGCGCGCGCGCCTTTAACCCGATGGAAGCGCTCGAAGAGATGCGGCAGCTCCTCTTTCGGAATGCCGGTGCCGGTATCCCGCACCCTTAATTCCACCCGATCCTCCGCCCAGCGCAGCGCCACCTCGATCTCCCCTTCGAAGGTGAATTTAAATGCATTCGAGAGAAGATTCAGCACGATCTTCTCCCACATCTCTCGATCGACATAAATCAGCTCCGGCAGCGGCGGAGTATCGACGACGAAGCGAAGATCGGCCTTTTCGATCGCCGAGCGAAAAACACTCGCCAGATCGGCCGTCAGAGAGGCAAGATCGGTCGGCTCATAGACTGACTGAAGGCGGCCGGCCTCGATCCGAGAGAAGTCGAGCAAGGTGTTCACCAACTTCAAAAGGCGCAACGCGTTGCGATGGAGGAGATCCACCCGCTCGCGCTGCTCCGGCGGGAGGGGTCTCTCGTTGTCGGAGAGGGCCTCTTCGATCGGTCCGAGCATCAACGTGAGCGGGGTGCGAAACTCATGGCTGACATTGCTGAAGAAGACGGTCTTCGTCCGATCGAGCTCGGCGAGCGCTTCGGCCCGCTTGCGCTCCTCCTCATAGGCGCGGGCGTTCGAAATCGCTTTGACGACATGACCGGCGGCGAACTGAAAGAAACCGAGATAAGATTCGTCGAGCGCCCGGCGGGGGCTGGCCCCCGCGACAAGAAACCCAACGATGTTCGCCCGGCCCATCTCCAATGGAAGAACAGCGACCTCTGTGGTCGGCTCAGGCCACGCTCCGCCCGGGAGAACGCCGACCGAAACCGGGATCTCCCGCACCACCTCCGCTCTCCCTGTGCGCAATACCGAACCAAGCTGCCACGGGGAGTCTCCCGCACCGGTCAAATCAATCGACCGAGGAGCGGCGGGGGTTCCCGGTTCGATGCCGAATGCCGCCTCCAGTCGGGCCTCCCGGCCGTTCGGATCGGTCAGATAGATAAGGGCAAAGGGAACATCCTTCGCTCCCGTCTCAAGCGCTTGCGTCGCCAACAAGCAAGCCTCATCGACCCGTCTCGCCGCGCTAACCCGTTCCGAGAGCTCCCGGAGAAGCCACATCCGCCGCTCGCTCAGCACGCGGTAGGTCGTCTCCGTCACCGCGTTAAAAATCCCGACGACCTGTCCCGACTCGCCGCGGATGGGACTGAAGGTATAATCAAAGTAGCACTCTTCCGTATAGCCGTGCCGGCGCATCGGCAGAAGTTGGTCCTCGGATCGGCTTCCCTCGCCGGTCCGGATGACCTGCTCGAAGAGCGGGCCGATGATATGCCAAATTTCCGGCCAGGCCTCACGCGCAGGGCGTCCGAGCGCCCAGGGGTGTTTCGTTCCAGGGATGGGGCTCCACGCGTCATTGTAGAGCAACACCAGGTCGCTCCCCCAATAAATCGCAATGGGGAAGCGGGTATTCAAGCCGATGCTGAGGGCCGATTTCAGACTCTGCGGCCAAGAGGCCACCGGTCCGAGAGGGGTCTTGGACCAATCGATCGAACGCATCAGCGTCCCCATCTCGCCCCCCCCGACGAACAGATCCTGCGACGGACCGGCTAAATTCGATGATTTCCCCTTTGGATCAGGCTTCTTCATTTGTCCTTAAGAGTGAGATGAATACCGGTTATATCAGGAGAAATCAGGAAAGCGACACCGTCTATCAACCCCTCAAACGACAGGGCAAAAACAGAGTGAAAGTCGATCCCTTCCCTACCTCGCTCTCGACCCGGATCTCCCCGCCGAGCAGGCCGACCAGCTCTTTCACGATGGAGAGCCCCAAGCCGACGCCGCCGAACTCCCGGGTGGCCGATCCGTCCACCTGATGGAATCGGTCGAATATTTTGGGAAGCTGCTCTTTCGGGATGCCGACACCGGTGTCCTGGATGACGATGTCGACACCACCCCGCTGCGGAATCGCTTCTGCCCAGACCCTGACTTTTCCCTCTTCAGTAAACTTGGCCGCGTTGGAGAGGAGATTGGCCAAGACCTGCCGAACCTTGGCGGTGTCCGATTCGATCGCCGGCAACCCCTCCGGGATGTCCAGCCAGAGGGCGAGCGATTTCCGATCGAGGATCGGCTGTATATCGATGAAGATTTCCTGAAGGAGGGTCGCCAGATCGATCTTTTCCGGCCGGATTTCGATCTTCCCCGCTTCGATCCGCGTCAGATCGAGAACATCGCTGATCAGTCTCAGAAGGTCACCCGCGTTCCGGTGGACCCCTTCCAACGGGGTCCGTTGATCGGCCTTGACCTGCCCATAGACCCCATCGATGAGGAGCTCGGTATAACCGAGAATCGCATTCAGCGGGGTCCGCAGCTCGTGCGAAACGTTTGAGAGAAATTGCGATTTCAGCCGATTCGCCTCTTTCAGCTCCTCGATCCGCTCGGTCAGCTTGCGATAAAGCGCGACATTCTCCAGGGCGATCGATGTGCTGTCGGCCAGCGCCTGAAGGAGCTTTACCTGCTCAGGGGTGGCGCGATGCCGCGTCGCCCAGTAGTTGCCGATGGCGCCGATCGGGGCCGCCGTTCGAATCGGCACCATCGCCAGACTTTGGACAAAGGTAGGACGGTAGGCATCGGCCGGGATGCGGGGGTCGGTGTAGATATCCTCGATCACAGTCGATTGGCAATTGAGCATGGCCCATCCGGAAATACAGGCGGTCATTGGAAAGCGTTTTCCTTTCCAGAGCGGGGCGATGGCCTCTTCATCGGCGTAGTAGCAGAGATCCCCCTCCCGGAGGACAAAAGTCGCCCCATCGGCGCCGGTGAGCGCCCTTGCCGCGCGGCGGACAATCGTCTGAACGGTTTCGAGATCGCGGGCATGCGAGAGTTCTTGCACGACGCCGATCAAATGCGCCATCGCCTCGTCGTTTCGATGGGAACCCTCCGCTTCCGCCGCCGCTGCAGCAGGGCTGTCTGGCAATGGTTTCAAAAGATACCTCCCTGGATCAATCGATCGACCGGCACCGGTCTCCAAACAAAAAACCTTGAAAGAAAAAGGGAGAAGCCGAGAGAAGAACCGGACGCCGATGTCGCCGACCGGAAAGGGAAGAAAGGGGAAAAAAAGACCGGCAAGAATTCATTTCTCTTCTTCAACGCTCCTGCGGTTTTCGCCGTTAAAGGCGAAAACAAACCAGTCGTTATTATAAGAAAAATGGCGATTCTCTTTCAAGATGGCAAGGAAGGAGAAAGGGGAGTAGGATCGTACACTTAGGCGATGATCTCGGTCCCAACCCCCTGATCGGTAAAAATCTCAAGAAGCAGCGCATGGGGAACGCGGCCGTCGATGATGTGAGCCTTTTGGACACCCCCTTCGACGGCGGAGAGGGCCGCCTCGACTTTCGGAAGCATCCCTTTGCTGATGGTTCCCTTTTTGATCAGCTTTTGGACCTCTTTTCGGGAAAGGGTCGGAAGGAGTTTGCCTTTGTCGTCTAAAATTCCGGGAACATCAGTCAGGATCAAAAGCTTCTCGGCGGAGAGGGCCGAGGCGACCTTGCCGGCGGCGAGATCGGCGTTGATGTTGTAGCTCCGTCCCTCCTCATCGGCGCCGACGGGAGAGATCACCGGGATAAACCGCCCCCCCTCTAACGTTTTGAGGATTTGCGGATCGATCATTTTCACATCCCCGACCTGACCCATCTCTTCCTCGCCCTTCATCGGCTTCGCCTGAATCAGTGCACCGTCCTTCCCGGTAAGACCGACCCCTTTGCCGCCATGTCGATTGATCAGAGAGACGATCTCTTTGTTGATCGTCCCTCCGAGGACCATCTCGACGATCTCCATCGTTTCGGCATCGGTGACCCGGACCCCCTTCACGAACTTCGGCTCTTTTCCAAGCCGCTTCATCATTCCCGAGATCTGCGGGCCGCCGCCGTGGACGATCACCGGGTTCATCCCGACATATTTCATCAACACGACATCTTCGGCGAACTGGGTCTTGAGCGCTTTTTCGGTCATCGCAGCCCCGCCGTATTTGATGACGATCGTCTTGCCGAAGAAAGCACGGATATACGGGAGTGCCTCGACGAGAATTTGGGCCTTATCCTTTAGGTTGCTCATCAATCTTGATCCTCTCCATGAAAACGGCGAGAAGCGCATCGATGTCTTCCGCCGAGAAAACCTGGTACGACTCCTGATGTTTGACCACCGTTTCGCGGTGCCGCTCTTTCTCTTCCTCGCTCAGGTGGCTCAGATCGATCCAGCCGATCCCTTCCTTCCGGGCCACCTCCCCGATCGTCTGGATCGCCTCCGCCGTGGCGCTCCGCAGGACCAGCCAGATCCAGACCGTCTTTTTTCGGACGGAGAAGGCGAGCACAAACTCCCTGAAGGTGCTCTCAAAGGGGGAGAGGAAATAGAGATGGCGGATACAGCCGCGCAGCGAATCGAGCCGTTCCGGGGCGTTCTCTGCAATGAGGATCACCGGGATATTTTTTTGGGGCTTGGATCGAGGTTGGGTCGTCGCCATCGTGTTAGGCGTCATTCCCAAAGAAATATTCGGAAATGACGGATCAGTTTCCTATTAGAGAATGTACCGGCTGAGGTCTTCGTCTTTGATGATATCTTGCATCCGCTCCCGGACCATCTTCGCATCGACGATGACCTTTTTTTCGGTCATCTCCGGGGCTTCGAACGAGACCTGGTCGAGCAGCCGCTCCATGATCGTAAAGAGCCGCCGCGCGCCGATGTTTTCGGTGCGCTCGTTGACGCTGACCGCAGTCGCGGCGATCTCCTCGATCCCGTCGCGCATAAATTCAAGATGAATCCCTTCGGTCGCCATCAATGCAACATACTGTAGGGTGAGGGCGTTTTGCGGCTCGGTCAAGATCCGGACGAAGTCTTCCTTCCCGAGCGAGGTCAGCTCCACCCGGATCGGGAAGCGCCCCTGCAGCTCGGGAATCAAATCGGACGGCTTGGACATATGAAACGCGCCGGCGGCGATGAAGAGGATGTGGTCGGTCTTGACCACGCCATATTTGGTGTTGACGCTCGAGCCTTCGACGATCGGCAGTAGATCGCGCTGAACCCCTTCGCGGGAGACATCGGGGCCGGCCCCTTTCTCACGGCTGGCGACCTTGTCGATCTCATCGATGAAAATGATCCCGGCGTTTTCGGCCCGTTGAACCGCATCCCGGGTCACGTCGTCCATATCGATCAATTTCTGCGATTCTTCCTGGCCGAGAAGGGAGAGCGCCTCCGGCACTTTGACCCGCCGCTTCTTCTTCCGGCCCGGCATCATGTTGCCGAGCATCTCCCGCAGATTCATCTCCAAATCTTCCATCCCGACATTGGAGACGACCCCGATCGGCGGGAAGTTCTTATCCTTCACATCCAGTTCGACCGCCCGCTCATTGAGTTTTCCTTCGCGCAGCTGTTGGCGCAATTTCTCCCGGCTCTGCTCGTACGACTCGGAGTAGACCGGCGTCGCCTCCCGCCCCTCGCTGAAGATGCCGGGGGCCTGTGTCGTCGGGGGCGGAAGCAGCAGATCGAGCAGCCGCTCTTCGGCCAGCTTCGCCGCCTTCTCTTTCACGATCTCGGCATGTTGCGCTTTGACCATGTTGATCGACAGCTCCACCAGATCCCGCACCATCGATTCGACATCGCGGCCGACATAGCCGACCTCGGTAAACTTGGACGCCTCGACCTTGATAAAGGGGGCCCCCGCCAGCTTCGCGAGCCGGCGTGAAATCTCCGTTTTTCCAACCCCCGTCGGGCCGATCATGATGATGTTCTTCGGGAGCACTTCATCCCGCAATTCCGGCGGCAGGTGTTGGCGGCGCCAGCGGTTGCGCAAAGCAATCGCCACCATCCGCTTCGCCTCGCGCTGGCCGATAATGTACCGGTCGAGTTCCTCCACGATCTTCCGTGGAATCAAATCGCTGTATTCCTCATTGAATGTCATTCCGAATCAAACTCCTTTGTCTTTTCCAGGTTTGTCATTCCCGAATAATCGGGAATGATGGCTTCCGGATTCCCCCTTTCGCGGGAATGACGATCTTATAATTCTTCAATAATAACTTCTCGATTGGTATAAATGCAAATGTCGGCGGCGATTCCCATTGCTTGCTCGACAATGGCACGGGCATCCAGCGGAGACGCCCCGATCAGCGCCCGCGCCGCCGCAAGGGCGTAGGGGCCGCCCGACCCGATCGCCAAAATTCCATCGTCGGGCTCCACAACATCCCCGGTGCCGGTGATAATCAGCGAGTGCTCCCGGTCGGCCACCGCCAGAAACGCCTCCAGCCGGCGAAGAATCCGGTCGGTCCGCCACTCTTTCGCCAGCTCGACCGCCGCGCGGGTCACGTTACCGTGGTACTGCTCCAGCTTTCCCTCGAACCGCTCCACCAGCGTGAAGGCATCGGCCGTGGCCCCCGCGAATCCGGCGAGGATCGAGTTATTGTAGATCCGCCGGATCTTCTTGGCGTTGTGCTTCATCACCGTCTGGCCGAACGTCACCTGGCCGTCCCCCGCCATCGCCACCCGTCCGTCCTTCCGGACGCAGAGAATGGTGGTCGATCGAACCACGTTTTCTTCGCTCCTCACTCCTGACTCCTCACTCCTTACGTCTTTCGTTACTCCCATCTCCCCTCGGATGGGCCCGATCGTACACCTGCATCAGATGATCGACCTGTAAATGCGTATACCGCTGTGTGGTCGAAAGACTCGCATGCCCCAGCATCTCCTGAACCGACCGGAGGTCCGCCCCTCCTTCAAGCAGATGGGTGGCAAACGTATGCCGCAGGCTATGGGGAACCAGGGTCGGTTGATCGATCTGCCGGACATATTTTTTGACGATCCGATCGACACTTCGCACCGTCAGCCGGCCCCCCCGCGTATTGTTAAAGAGCGACTCCGCCGAAAAAGGCCGGACGGCCAAGTAGGCTTGGAGTGCATCGATCGCTTTTTGTCCGATCGGGACGATCCGCTCTTTTCGCCCTTTGCCGAACACCTTCACCATCCCCGACTCGAAATCGATATCGTCGGGATTTAATCCGACCAGCTCCGAGATCCGGATTCCGGTCGAATAAAAGGTTTCGAGGATCGCCCGATCCCGTTGGACGCTCCATCCCTCTCCGGAAGGGGTGGTCATCAGGGCTTGCGCCTGATCGACGGTGAGAAACTTCGGCAGCCGCTTCTCCAGCTTGGGACGAAGAACCCGTTTCGCGGGATTCAACGAAAGCCGCCCCTCACGGACCAGATACTGAAAAAAAGAGCGAAGGACGGCGAGCTTCCGGGCGATCGTCGACTTCTTCGCCCCCCGCTTCTGCAGAGAGGCCAGATAGCCGCGGATGATGAGATGGTCGATCGCGCCGAGCGCGGGAGGCTCCGATTTTGGATTGCGGATTTCGGATTGCGGAGTAGACGCATTTCCGCTTCTCGCTCCACTGTCTTCCGGCTCTTTCACCAAGAAGGCTCGAAACGCGGCCAGATCGGAGAGATAATTCCAATAGGTGTGGGGAGAGACGTTTTCCTCTATCTGGAGATATCGGGCAAAATCGTCGATTGCGCGATCCATTGAGAGAGGTCTCCAAGGGCTCGTTCGACCACCTTCTGGTGGCGAAGCTGCTTATTTATTTTTTTATGTGGGGGCCCGTCCGGTGCAGCGGCTCCTCCGATGCCCCCACGCCCCGCGCTCGCGCTGGCGGAGCCAGTCGCTCGCTTTCCCTTCCCGAAGTCGTTCTCTTTTTCATCGAGCGGCGGGAAGAGGCCGAAATTGGTATTGATCGGCTGGAAGAAGGCCGGGTGGCTCTGTGTGATGTATTGAATGAGCGCCCCGTGCGCCGTCGTCTTCGGCGGAATGACCGTCTTCTCGCCGTGAAGCAAGCGCGCCGCGTTGATTCCAGCCAGCCCCCCCATCGCCGCCGATTCGACATACCCTTCCACGCCGACGACCTGGCCCGCCATGAAGAGCCCCGGCCGCGTCCGGATCTGGAGGGTCTCGGAGAGAAGACGAGGCGAGTTGATGAAGGTATTCCGGTGGAGGCTTCCGAGTCTTAAAAACTCCGCCTGCTCCAGGCCGGGGATCATCCGGAAGATCCGCTTCTGCTCCGGCCACTTCAGCTTCGTCTGGAAGCCGACCATGTTATAACAGCTCCCGAATTGGTTCTCGGCCCGCAGCTGAACGACGGCGAATGGCTCTTTCCCGGTCTTCGGATTCACCAGACCGACCGGCTTCATCGGACCGAAGACCGGGGTCAGCCGCCCCCGCTCCGCCAGAACCTCGATCGGAAGACATCCCTCGAAGTAGGGGACCTTCTCAAACTCTTTCGCCTCTACTTTTTCGCCCGCCATCAATGCATCATAAAAGGCATTGTATTGCGCCTCGTCCATCGGGCAGTTGAGGTAGTCGTCCCCTCCCTTGTCGTAGCGGGAGGCGCGAAAGGTCATCTCGTCGTTGATGCTCTCCGCGTCGATGATCGGAGAGATGGCATCAAAGAAGTAGAGGTAGTCGGACCGGGTCAGATTTCGAAGCGACTCTCCCAATGCGTCGGAGGTCAGCGGGCCGGTCGCCATGATGACGACCCCATCGGCCGGGATCTCCTTCACCTCCTCGTGCAACACGGTGATCCCGGGATGCCTGTGGAGCGCATTGGTAATCTCCTGCGAGAAGATTTCTCGATCGACGGCCAATGCCGCCCCGGCGGGAACACGCGCCGCCTCGCCGGCACGGATAATCAACGACCCGAGCCGCCGCATCTCTTCCTTCAAAAGACCGGGGGCGCTGTTCGGATCGAGCGAGCCGAGCGAATTGCTGCAGACCAGCTCGGCGAGGTTTCCGGTCTTGTGGGCCGGGGTCGGACGGACCGGCCGCATCTCGTAGAGGACGACGGAAACCCCTTGCTGCGCCGCCTGCCAAGCCGCCTCGGAACCGGCCAGGCCTCCGCCGATGACGATGAGTTTTTTCTCAGACATGGTTCACCCTGTCACATCATTTAAATCGCAGGGGCACGGCGTTTTTAGAGTGAACACCGTGCCCCTGCAACGATTGAAGAATAACGGTTTACCTTTATTGTTTGCTTATTCTACGGGAAGGAGCGCGATAAAATCAACCGGCATCTTCGAAACCGCACGCCTCATTTCGGCAGACCATCTTCATCCCGCCCCCCTGTTCGCGCCGCTCGATGAGGAACGGCGCCTTGCATTCAGGACAGGCCCGGGGAACAGGGCGCTCCCAGAGGGCAAAGGTACATTTGGGATATCGATTGCAGGCGAAAAAGTTCTTCCCCCGCCGGGTCCGCTTTTCGATGAGGGCGCCGCCGCATCCCTCTTCGGGACAGGCGACGCCGGTGCTGATCGGCTTTGTATTTTCACATTCGGGATATCCGGAGCAGGCCATGAAGCGGCCGAAGCGGCCGTTCTTGATCACCATCGGCTTGCCGCATTTTTCACAGACTTCATTGGTGGCGGTCTCTTTCTCCACCACCTCGATCCCATTGGCCGTCTCGGCAAACTCCTTGGTGTTCTTGCAGTCGGGATAGCCCGAGCAGGCGATAAATCGGCCGAAGCGGCCCCATTTAATCACCATCGGCTTGCCGCATTTTTCGCAGGTGAGGTCGGTCGGGGTCTCTTCCCGCTTCACATCCCGCATTTCGACCTGGGCCCGATTAAACTCCTTACTGAACGGCTCGTAGAACCCGCGGACCGTCGCAACCCACTCTTTTTCTCCCTCTTCGATCCCATCGAGCTCATTTTCCATCTGAGCGGTGAACTCAACATTCACCACATCGGGAAAATGCAGGATCAGAAGCTCATTGACGACCTTCCCCAACTCGGTCGGATAGAAGCGGGCCTCCCGCTTCTCGACATATTCCCGGTCCTGAATGGTCGAGATGATCGTGGCATAGGTGCTCGGCCGCCCGATCCCTTTTTCTTCCAGATCATGAATAAGGAGCGCTTCGTTGTATCGGGGAGGCGGCTGGGTGAAGTGCTGCTTCGGGTCGAGCGATTGCAGCGTGAGACGGTCCCCCACCGAGAGCTCGGGTAAAATAATCGCCTCTTCGGAGGTATCTTCCGCTTCTTCCCCCTCTTTTTTCTCCTGCGGGATCCCTTCTTCTTTCCCTTCCATGTAGACGATGGAGAAGCCGGCGAACTTGATGATCGCCCCGGAGGCCCGCAGCAGAAAATCCCCCGCGGTGATATCGATCCGGGTCACATCGAAGACGGCGGGGGTCATCTGGCTGGCGACAAACCGGTTCCAGATCAATTTATAGAGGAGGTACTGATCCTTTGTCAGGTCGGCTTTCAGCTGTTCGGGATCGCGCGCAAGCGAGGTGGGTCGAATCGCCTCATGCCCCTCCTGCGCCCCCTTCTTGCTCCGGTAGACCGGGGGCGCTTCCGGAACGTAATCGTTTCCATACTTTCCGCGAATCCACGCCGCCGTCTCCTGCTGGAAGTCGGGCGAGATACGGACCGAGTCGGTTCGCATATAGGTGATCAATCCGACCGCCCCTTCCGCTTGGGTCTCGACCCCTTCATATAATTGCTGCGCGAGCATCATTGTCTTCTTCGGGGTGAAATGAAGCTTGCGGACCCCCTCCTGCTGCAGCCGGCTGGTCGTAAAAGGAGGGGTCGGGTTTCGCTTCCGCTCTTTCTTCTCAATCTTGGAGACGACAAAGGGAAGCGGCCGAAGCGCATCGAGGACCGCCTGCGCATCGGTCTCATTTCCCATCTCAATCGGCCGGCCCGCCCGCTGAATCAATCGCGCGACGAAGGGAGGGGGGGTTGATCCCAATAGTTTTGCCGTGATGCTCCAGTATTCGACCGGAACAAAGGCGAGGACCTCCGCCTCCCGCTCGCAGATCAGACGGACCGCCACCGACTGGACCCGGCCGGCGGAGAGACCGCGGCGGACCTTTTCCCAGAGAAGCGGACTGATCCGATAACCGACGATCCGATCCAACACCCGGCGGGCCTGCTGGGCGTTGACCCGGTTCATATTGATCCTTCCGGGCGATTGCATCGCCTGCTGGATCGCCTTTTCCGTAATTTCATTGAAAAGGACCCGGTAAACATCGCCGTTGCGCGATTTCAGCTCCTCTTGAATATGCCAGGCGATCGCCTCCCCTTCACGGTCGGGGTCGGGCGCCAGGTAGATCTTGTCCGCCTCCTTGGCCGCCTTTTTAATTTCGGAGAGGACCTTGCGCTTTTTGTCGATGACCGTGTACTCCGGCTCGAAGTCATGATCGATATCAATGCCGAACCGCGACTTGGGAAGGTCCTTCACATGGCCGACCGACGCCATCACAGAAAACTGCTTTCCCAAATATTTCGAGATCGTCTTCGCCTTGGAAGGGGACTCCACGATCACCAGCGACTTCGTTCCGGTTGCCTTCTTTTTCCCCGGGCTACCGGCGGCCGCTCCCTTCGCGGGTCGACTCTTTCCGGATTCCTTTTTCTTTTTAACTGCTTTGGCCAATAAAGCCTCCGTTTCCCCTCATTTATTTCCTATATTCTAACATAAAACTTTCCGGTGAGTTGGCGGGCAATTCCCCTGAGTTCCAAAGCCAGGAGCAAACCGGAGACGGCCGCGGTGGACATGGCACTTTCATGGATCAGCTGATCGATGTGCTTCGGCTCGAAGCCCAAGAGATCATAAAGCTTTTTCTCCTCTCCCTCCAGCACCGGGGCGAAAGCCGATTCTCTTGGAACCCTTCTTACCTGAGGAAGAATCTCTTCGAATATATCCTCCACCCGTTCCACCAGTTTGGCGCCCGATCGAATGAGCTGGTGGGTTCCCGCGGTGGTCTCGGAGAGGATTGACCCAGGCACTGCAAATACTTCTCTCCCCTGTTCGACTGCACACCGGGCGGTAATCAGCGATCCGCTCTCTAAAGTTGCTTCGACGACAAGACAGCCGAGCGACAACCCGCTGATGACCCGGTTTCTTTGGGGGAAGTGGTGCGGCTCCGGCAAAGCCTCCAGCGGGAACTCGGATAGGATGAGTCCCTGCTCCGAGATCTCCTCATAAAGGCGACGATGCTCAGGGGGATAGATCCGATCGATTCCGGTTCCGAGGACCGCAATCGTTCTCGCCCCGGCTGCCAGGGCCGCTTCATGGGCCAGGGCGTCGATCCCCCTCGCAAAACCGCTGACGATCGTCATCCCGCACTCCGCCAGCTCCCGGCTGAGCCGCTCGGCCACCGCCTTCCCATAGTGACTCGCCCGCCGGCTCCCGACCACTGCAATGGGATAGGGATTGTGGATACGAGGGTCCCCCTTCACATAAAGAAAGGGAGGCGGGTCATAGATGGCCGCGAGAAGAGGCGGATAGTCGGGATCTTGAAGAGAGAGCAGCGTCACCCCCAACCCGGTGAGCCTCTCCAGATCGAGGTCGACCTGATCGAACCCCGCAAAGCTGCAGATCGCCTGGGCGAGGTCGAGAGAGACCCCATCCACCGTCCGGAGCGTCTCTTCACTTGCAGCGAAGACTGCATCGGGCGTCTTGAATCTGTCGAGCAGCCGTCGATAGAGAACGTTCCCCACGCCGGCCACCCGCCTCAACGCCAACCAGGACCGATAACGTTCCATCCCCCCTCGCAAAGAAATGGGGGTTCATTATACAGAAGATCGGATGAGTGTCAAGCCGAAGGGGGATCATGGAGGGAGAGGGTCTTCATTTATTATGGAGACGGCAGTCCGTTTACGGCGCCGTCGTGAAGGAGCGAATCGCATCGGATGGAAGCGCGTTTCCGGCAAGGTCGGTGATCCCGGTGGTCAGGGTCACCTCATACGTTTTGCCCGGCTCGTAGGGGAGAGAAGGGGTGAAGAACGCAGACGATGACTCGGTCCGATGGGTACCGGAGATTTCGGGTTTATCGAACTCCGATTCGACCCTTCTCACGACAAACGTTCCGGTATGAACCGTGGAAGCGAGGATCGGCTCGCTGAAGTCGATCCGAATTTGGAACGGCTGTCCGGAGGGATCGGTCGCCGGAACACCCTGGGCCCCCTCCGCGGGATCACTCCCGACGACCGAAGGAGCGGTGGTATCGGGAGCCGCCTCCGTCGTAAAGGTCCAGACATGGTCGACCCCCATCGGCGTACCGGAGGGGGAGCGAATCCCGGCTCCCAGCACCGCAGTATAGGAGGTATTATAAACCAGCGGTCCTTGGAAGAAGAAGATCGCCCGCTGCTGGTCGGCATCATAAACGACGACCCCATTCACAATGGTCCCGCTTGTCTCCCGCACGGCAAATTGACTGGAGAGGTTCGAGGGGTCGATCGGCCGCTGGAACTGGGCGGAGACACTGGGCATGTTAATGGAGACGTTCATCGCGCCCTCCGCGGGATTGGTCGAGACGACCCTTGGCGCGGGATCGGGCGGCGCCGCCGTTTGAAACGTCCATGACACATCCGCAGGGAGCGGGTTCGCATTGATATCTTCAACTTCCGTGGTAACGGTCACCCGGTAGAGGGTATTATCCGATAAGGGAATGCTCGGTGTAAAGGTAGCGACTCCATTGGGAAAGGAGATCGATCCGGGGACGGGAACCCCCGCCGCGGTTGATGGGTTTACCTGGATCAGCCGAAAGCTTCTTTGGTTGATTTTGTCCCGATTCATCTCACGGGAAAAAACGGCCTGGATCGCAGGCGGCGGATCGGTCGAGATCCCCTGCCCCTCGGGCGACCTCCCGGTTACCTGCGGGGGATCAATCGTGGTAAATGTCCAACTCATCGCGACCAGGCCGTTCCCGGCCCGGTCCTCGATCCCGCTGCTCAAGAGAACCGTGTAGGTGGTGTTGTACTCAAGACGGGAGAGAGGCGTGAAGGTGGCGGTCCGGGTGCTCCCCTCGTAGCCGATCTCGCCGCGGACATTCCCCGCTTGGCTGCTGACCCGAAAGTTTTCAACCAACGTCCTCGTATCGATCGGCTCATTGAATACGGCCGTAATGATCGTCTTTACCGAAACCCCGTCATTATTCTGCGGAATGCCTCTCACGGCCGTCGGCGGCGTCTCGTCGGGCAGACGATCGGTCGTAAAGGACCAGCTCCCCTCGGTAGAAGTTGAATTTCCACTGATATCTTCAACCCCCCTTCGCACCAAGACCTGGTACGTCGTCTCCCCGGCAAGATCGGCAAGCGGATCCAGCGTCGCGATCTTGGGACCGATCTGATAGGAGATCCGCGCTTGGACCTCTCCTGATGGGCCGATCAAGACGAATCTCGATTCGAGGGTTTCACCCTTGATCTCTTCGTCAAAAGTGACCGTCACGCTGCTGTTCAGCGGCACCCCGTCGGCATTTTCGCCGGGGGACCTTTCTTGAATTCGCGGGGGAGCCGTATCACGGACTGCTCTAAACGACCAGGTCCGCCCTTCGGCCAGGGCATTTCCGGCGAGATCTCTGATCCCATTCGTCACTGTCGCTTCATATGTTTTGGATACCGCCAGCGGCGGAGAGGGGACCAGTCTGGCCGTCCGGGTAGGCTCATCATAGCTATACCCCCCGGTGACATCCTTTATAAAGAACGTATCGGGACCGATCGTATTGGGATCGACCGGCTCTGAAAAGAGAACGATAATCGGCGCCGTATTCGAAAAACCGGATGCCCCCCGATCCGGAACCGTCGCCTCGATTCTGGGAGGGGTCGTGTCCTCCCCGCCCTCTCCTTCCGTCACAAAAGACCAGGTGAAATTAGAAGGAAGCGGGATGCCATCCAGATCTTTGATCCCTGTTGTGAGGACGGCATTATACTGCTTTCCCCGCCCCAATGGCTCGGTGGGTGTGAATATCGCCATCCTGTCTTGATAAGTCACCCCGCCGGCCATCGGTCCGGCATTGTCGAGGATGAAGAAATTCTTCTCGTTCACCGTGACCGGGTCGATCCGCGCGGAAAATTTAGCGTGGATTTGAGAATGGACAGGAACATTCGTCGCCTGATTTGCAGGGGCGGTCTCGGCGACCGTCGGAGCGCCGATCTCTCCTCCACCCCCACTGCCACAGGCGGTGAGGAGCAATAGAATGAACAACAGTGGCGATTGGAATCGCATCCTTTGGATCAATATCAGGCCCCCAATAACCCGAGGCCGTTTCGGCGCTTCGGTGTGGAAAGCAAAATTGCAATAACAGGACCGTCTCTTTTTTCTCGGGATTTTGCAGGGTTTGAAGAGCGCTTAAAAGATAAAACAAAAGAAATGCGCAAGCGCGGTCTTAAAATATGCAGGAAAGTATCGAAAACAGTAGGGTAAATTAATGATCAGAGGAAATAAAAAAGGGTGGAAACGCGAAGGCATCCCACCCTTTTGGTATGAGTCACGTAGGAATCAGAGGGTCACAATATCGTACTGTTCGATATGGAGATTGGAGTCGGCCTTGATGATGATTTTCTTATGATACTCCCGCTCCAACTCCTCCACCCCATGCCGCTCTTCGTCGTAGAGAAGGTTGGCGACAGTCGGATGGACCCCGATGATGATCTTTTTGTCCCGGGGAGAAGAGCCGATCCGGCGGATCTCACGAAATATCTCGTAGCAGATGGTGGTGGGCGACTTGGTATAACCTCTCCCCTCACAATACGGACAGGGCTCGCAGAGAATCCGCAGGATATCCTCCCGGGTCCGCTCACGAGACATTTGAACCAGGCCAAGCTCGGAGATCTTCAAGAGATGGGTTCGGGCCTTGTCGGTGCTGACCGCGTCGTGGAGGGCATTGAAGACCTTCTCGCGGTTCTTCTCTTTTTCCATATCGATGAAATCGATGATGATGATTCCGCCGATATTCCGAAGACGCAGCTGATAGGCGATCTCCTTCACCGCCTCCAGATTGGTCTTCAAAATCGTCTCCTCCAGATCACGCTTCCCGACGAACCGGCCGGTGTTGACGTCAATCACCGTCAGCGCTTCGGCATGATCGATGACGATGTATCCTCCCGATTTCAGCCAGACCCGCCGATTCTTCGCCTTGGAGATTTCCATCTCAAGACCGTAGGCGTCGTAAACCGGCTCATCCTTATCCCAGAGTTCCACACGGGGGAGAAAGCTCGGAAGGTAGGTGCCGACAAACTCTTTGATCCGCTCATATTCGGGCTTGGAGTCGATGGTCAGCTTGTCGACATCTTTCGTAAAGAGGTCTCGAACCGTTCTGAAGACCAGGTCGAGGTCGGTATGAAGCAACGCCGGCGCCGGCAATTTATCCCGCTTCTTGAGAATGTTCTGCCAAACCACCTCCAGGAATTCGATATCCTGTTTGAACTCCTCTTCGGTGATGCCGTCGCTCACGGTTCGAACGATGTATCCGGCCCCCGGTTTCCTCAGCCGGAGGATCATGTCCTTCAGCCGATGACGCTCGTCCTCCCGGCCGATCCGGCGAGAAACCCCGACATGGTTGACCGTCGGCATGTAGACGAGGTAACGTCCGGGAAGGGAAATGTAGGTGGTCACCCGCGGACCCTTCGTCCCGATCGGTTCCTTGGAGACCTGGACCACCACCTCCTGTCCTTCCTGGAGGAGATCCTCAATCGTTTGGGAAGAGCCTTTCTTCGGCCGCGTCATGACCGGGACCTGTGTCGCCTCGGTCGTCTCTTCGAACTCCAGCGGCTCTTCTTCGACCTCCTCGGCCTCTTCCATCATATGGCCGTAATCGTCCATGTTGGTCATGACATCGGCGACATAGAGGAAGGCGGCTTTTTCGGTGGCAATATCGACAAAGGCGGCCTGCATTCCCGGCAGCACCTTGACGACCTTTCCCTTGTAAACATTGCCGACGATGCCGCGATCTTTTTTCCGGTCGAAATAAAGTTCCGTGACAATCTTATTTTCAAGCAGGGCCACCCGCGTCTCTTCGCGGGTGGAATTGATCACAATTTCAATTGACATAAGAATTCCTCTTTGTAAGGGCAGGTCATGGGACAGCAGGTGTCGAGTATCGGGAAAGGAAGAGAATAAGCACGCTAGAAATAGAGATAAAACAGGCGAAGCGGGTCACGTTGCTCTCACTTCTGCTTTATCCGACACCTGATATGGCACCCGACACCCGGTACCTATCAGTAAAATAACATAAATCGCCTCAGTTTAACATTGAAAAGAAGCCCAAGCAAACCCATTGTGGTGACCATAGAGGTTCCCCCGTAACTGACCAGCGGGAGCGGTACCCCCACGACCGGCATGACCCCCAGTGTCATTCCGACGTTCACCAGGAAATAAAACGAAATTAAACCGATGATCCCGACCGCCAAGAGCGATCCGAGCACATCTTTTGCTTTGTAAGCGATCTCGATTCCCCAAAGGATCAAAAAGAAAAAGAGAATAAAGAAGATGAAAATTCCGAGGAAGCCCCACTCCTCCGAAAAAACCGAGAAGATGAAGTCGGTGTGACTCTCCGGAAGAAACTTCAACTGACTCTGGGTCCCCCCGAAGAGCCCTTTTCCAAAAAGCCCCCCCGATCCAATGGCGATTTTGGACTGGATAATATGGTAGCCGGTTCCGGTCGGATCATTGGTCGGATCGACGAAAGTCAAGAGGCGCTCCCGCTGATAGCCCCTCAGACGGCTCCAGAAAAACTGCCATAAAAAAGGGAACATCATCAAGGAAAGCAGCGAAGAATAAATCAAAAATTTAGAGCGCAATCCGATTACAAAAACCATGCTGAAAAAGACAGACGAGATCGCCAAAGAGGTCCCGAGATCAGGCTGCTTGAGGATGAGGAGCACCGGCAAAAGCACCAGGCCGCCCGGCACCAGCAACTGCCGGAAATTCAGCCCTTTTTTTGGGAAATAATCAGAAAAATACTTGGCCGAAACCAGTAAGAGGCTGATTTTCGCCAACTCCGAAGGCTGCATGTTAAAAAACCCGAGTGAGAGCCACCGCTGCGCCCCCAGAACGGTTCGTCCGATCACAAGGACAAGGACCAGCAGCAGCAGGGTCACCACATAGATCGGGTAAGCGAATCGGGCAATTTCATGGTAGTCGATCCAGGCCATGACCAGGAAGACAACCCAACCGAGAATGATCCAGTAAATCTGCTTCATGTAGAGCGGCGAGCGCGCCTCGGAGGCGGACGTAACGCTGTAAATCGAAACGACGCCGATCCCCAAAATAAGAATCACGACCACAAAAAGGAGCCAATCGTAACCGGCGATGCTTCTTCGATCAATCATTTTACAATCCTATCTACCTATTTAAGCTAACCCTCGCTCCGAACCGGACGGGGAGGGGGGGCCGGGCTCTTCACCGTGATCGGCTCCACCGGAGGGGGAATGCCGAGATGGGCCTCAATCACCCTTTTGGAGAGCGGGGCCGCAGTCGATCCGCCGTGTCCTCCATTCTCAACCAACACAACGACGGCAATCTGAGGTTTCTCCAGCGGAGCGAACGCAACGAACCAGGCATGATCATTGAACTTATCGGGAAGCTTCCCATGCGCCCCCCCCTTCATTCCGATCACCTGCGCCGTTCCGGTCTTCCCTCCGATCGAGACGAACTGAGACTTCGACCCGTTGGCCGTCCCATGCGGATCGGAGACGACGCCGGCCAAAGAGGCATGCAGGACCCGGAACGTCTCCGGCGAGATGGGGATTCGTTTTCCTTCCTCGGCCGGGATCTCCTGGATTGACCCGGTTTCTTGATCCCGTACCTTCTTGAGCAGCTGCGGCGGATGCGAAACCCCTTTATTCGCCACGATGCTCGTCATCATCGCCAGCTGGAGCGGCGTCGTCGATACATAGCCCTGTCCGATCGAAACGGAGAGGGTCTCTCCCGGATACCACGGCTCCTTGCGGGCCTGACGCTTCCACTCGGTGCTCGGGATCAATCCCCCCTTTTCCGAGGCGAGTTCAATCCCGGTGGGATGCCCCAAGCCGAAGAGGTGGGAGTATTTGGAAATATTATCAACGCCAAGACGATTTCCCATTTCATAAAAATAGACGTTGCACGATTCGACCATGGCCCGATGAAGATCGACCGTTCCGTGTCCGCCCCTTTTCCAATCCCTGAAATTTCGGTTTCCAAAGGGGAGAAATCCCCGGCATTCCACGCGGCTCGCAGGAGAAGCCTCTTTTGTTTCGAGGAGGGCCGCGCCCATGACGATCTTAAAGGTCGATCCGGGCGGATATTGTCCTTGGATCACCCGGTTCGTCAGAGGCCGGCCCTCATCCCTCAGGATCGCCTCCCAGGCACTCGACGACGCTCCCTGGGAGAGAAGATTGGGATTAAACGCGGGATGGCTGACCAGGGCAAGAATCTCGCCGGTGTTCGGATCCATTGCCACAATCGCACCGTTCCGGCCCCCCAAGGCCTCTTCCGCCACTTTTTGGACATTGAGATCTAACGTGACAAAAACATCGTTGCCGCGCTGCGGCTCATTGACCTCCAGGACGCGAATTTCATGGCCGAGGGCATCGACCTCGATTCGCTTCTGGCCCGGGGTCCCCCGGATGACCGCGTCGAAGGTCTGCTCAATGCCGTACTGGCCGATGATCCCTCCCCGTTTGATGTTCTGATAGTTCCCCGATTCGAGCTGAGCCTGCGTGATTTCGCCGACGTAGCCGAGGAGATGCGCGGCCAGGGTTCCATGGATGGCATTTCTCTTAAACTCCGCCTCAATCTTCACCCCAGGCAGGTCGAGCCCGTGCCCCTCGACCAGGGCCACCTCTTTCATCGTCAAGTCGTCTTTGATTTTAATCGGAAAGAATGGGTCCTCTTTTTTGAAGGTGACCCTTCGCACGATTTCATCCTGGGGCATACCGATGAGGTCGGCCAGACGCGGGAGGACCTGCGCCTGGTCGGGCATGTCGCCGAGAACGACATAGAGGTTAAAGCTAGGGACGTTATTCACCAGAAGGGCCCCGTTTCGGTCATAGATCAGGCCGCGGGGAGGGGGGGTCTCTACCACCCGAATCCGATTGTTTTCAGAAAGCTCATAGTAGAACTTCCCTTTGACAACCTGAAGATACCACGCTCGAAGCAAAAGACCGCAGAGCGCCAGGACGATCAGCCCGAAGAGCCAATAGATCCTACTCTGTAGATCTCGTGTTTCCTCCTGCGGAAAATAGGACTCCCGCATGATCGAATAATCCTTTCTCACCTCTTCTCTTCGAGAAGAGAAATAGAAGCCCCATTGCGAAGAGGGAATTATAGAGGGCCCTTCCAATCATCTCCTGTTGCAACAAAAGGAAGAGACCCCCCTCTCTCATCCCTTCCACCAACAGGCTTCCGATGAAGTCGTGTAAAAGAGAAATAAAAAAGAAAATCAGCACATTCCAAAGCAAAGAGAGATTTAAGAACGATCTCCCCAACATTCCGATCGTAAAGCCGATCGTTGTTTTTAGAATAAAATTGACGCCGAGGAGTCCGACGGAAAAGAGGTCGATCAGCCCGCCGAGGGCGACCCCCCAAAGGAGCCCATGGACTTCCCCATTGGCCCAACTCAAACAATAAACCAGGACCAAAGCAAGATCCGGCTTGATCCCTGCAACCTGAATCTTCTCCAAAAGAAGGGTCTGAACCGGAATCAAAAATAAGAAAAGCGCGATGCGGAGGAACCACTTCATCGGACCAATCCGGATTCAACAGTTCCTTGGGACTCGTCGGTTGAAGTGATAATGAGGACTTCCTCGAGTTTTGAGAAATTGATCTGGGGAGTCACCTTTACCTGGAGAAAGAGCTCATGCTCCCGCTTCTCCACTTTTTCGATCTCCCCGATCTTAAGCCCCTTCGCAAAACTTCCTTCAAGACCGGAGGTCACAATGACATCCCCGACCACCACCTCCGAAAAATGGGGAAGATATTTCAGTCGAAGGGCCCCTTCCTCAATGCCTTGAACGATCCCCTCATCCCGGGTCCGCTGCACGATCCCGGCAACGGCGCTGCTTCGGTCGGTCATCAAAAGGACCTGCGCATGCCGGGGTCCGGTCTTGATCACCTTCCCGACGACCCCTTCGGGGGTGATGACCCCCATATCAACCCTGACCCCGTCGGCCTCCCCCTTATTGAGCAGGATCGTCTGGTACCAATGGGTCGGCTCACGGCCGACCACAGAGGCCGCGACCAAATTGAAGGGAGCACTCTGCTTGTAGTCGAGGGCCGCTTGGAGCCGCTCGGCAAGGGCTCCTTCTTCTTTTAAGAGATTGTTCTCCCCCCGGAGCCGGCTAATCTCATCGCGAAGCTGCTGGTTCTCCTCCTGGACACCAATGAGGTTGACGTAGCCATACCAAACGCCGCCCATTCCATTGAGCACCCCATAGGTCCCCTGCTGGACATAATAGACCGCCCCTCCGATCGGAACTTCCAGCCATCGGAGCGGCCTCTTTTGAAGTTCGGGGGAGATAAAGACAATGGTCAGAGCGAGGACAAAAGAGAGAATGAGGAAACGTTTATAAATATTCTTGCGGCGTAACATCCGCTGACCTAGCTGTGCGATCGAAAAATCCTCCTAAACGATGGTGCCTTTCCTGGATAGAAAGCGCCCACGCTCACCCGTTACTGCGAGGCGATCGAAATCCGTCGGAGGAGACTCAGCTGATCGAGCGCCTTTCCCGTTCCCAGCGCCACGGTATTTAATGGATTGTCCACGGTGATAATCGGAAGGTTTGTTTCTTCACGCAGGCGGATATCCATTCCACGCAAAAGCGATCCCCCACCGGTCAAAACGATCCCGCGGTCGATAATGTCCCCCGCCAACTCCGGAGGGGTGTTCTCCAGCGCCACCTTGATCGCATTGACGATCGCGGAGATCGGCTCGGCCAAGGCCTCCCGGATTTCGCCATCATCGATCACAAGCGTCTTCGGAATCCCGGAAATCAGATCTCTTCCTTTGATCATATACGTCTTCTTTTCTTCCAACGGATAAGCGGAGCCGATCTCGAACTTGATCTGCTCGGCCATATGATCTCCGATCAGAAGATTATACTTTCGCTTGATGTAGTTGACGATGGCGTCGTCCATCTTATCCCCCGCCACCTTCACCGATTCCGAGTAGACGATGCCGGCCAGCGAGATGACGGCGATGTCGGTCGTGCCGCCGCCGATATCGACCACCATGTTTCCGGAAGGCTCGGCAATCGGAAGCCCCGCGCCGATGGCCGCGGCGATCGGCTGCTCGATCAGATAAACCTCGCGCGCCCCCGCCAGCTCCGCGGAGTCGCGCACCGCCCGCTGCTCCACCTGCGTGACCCGCGAAGGAACCCCGATGATCACCCGGGGGCGGACGAAGGTGTTCCGATTGTGCGCCTTCTTGATGAAGTGATTCAGCATCTTCTCGGCAATCTCAAAATCGGCGATCACGCCGTCTTTCATCGGCCGAATGGCGACGATGTTTCCGGGGGTGCGCCCCAGCATCTTCTTCGCCTCCGCCCCGATCGCGACCACTTTTCCCGATTTGCGCTCAATCGCCACGACAGAAGGCTCGTTGATGACGATTCCTTTGCCCTTCACGTAGACCAGTGTGTTGGCGGTCCCCAGATCAATGGCCAAATCGTTTGAAAACCATCCCAAGATGCTGCTTGTCAGTCCCATTATCCCCTCATTATTTTTCTAAAGATTCGAAGGCAGCGTGATCCAACACCTGCGTCTTCGCCAGTTCATCCCCAACCCGCAACCCTTTCGGATTGCCGATCATTAAGAGCGCTTCAAAACCGATAACCGTCAATGAGAACAACCAACCGATGTAAGGAAGGTAAAAAAATAAATAGGCAATCGCCAGTGGGAAATTACGGATGATCGATTCCTTGAAGGACGCCTTTTTTCGCGTTGCAGGAGTAATGATCTGAAGGCCGATCAGCTGTTTTCCGATACTTCTTCCTTCAGCGAAACCGTCTGCAATCAAAAGGTAGGAAAGCCCTGCCAAAAAGCTGATTCGAAGCGGCACTTCATAGATCGCGGCGACAACCAATAAATCGAGGAACTTTGCGATAAACCGATGGAGGACACTCGCTTTGGGGTATACCCAAGAACCTGCTACCTCCTCACCCAGCTCCGTCAACACGAGGACCTTTCGTCCAGTCATAAATAGATGCCATTATACATCAAAAATTTAAAAATGTTTAAGAAAATTGTCGCTGCCTCTGTCCAACGGGTTGCTTTTTACACAGACTGATGTTATCCTAAGCCTCCGCAACAAGGAGGATAACTTGCTAAAGATCATTCGCAAAGGGGCGATCGAAAATCCCTGGTTCTTTCGGCTTTTTATGGGTGCGCTTGCGGTGACGTTTACACTCACCATGGGATGGTGGGGCTTTGAGCAGACCGAAAGCAATGCCGTCGCCAAGGTGGATCGCGCGTCCGTCTCCATTGAAGAGTATCAGCGCGCCTACCAAAACGCGTCTAATTTCTACCGGGAAATCTTCCAAGATAAGTTCGATGATAAAGACCTCCGAAAGCGGGTGATCGATGAACTCGTCGATCGAAAGCTCTGGCTGCAGGAGGCGCGTCGGATGAAACTTGTGGTGAGCGATGAGGAACTGAAGCGCTCCATCACCGAGCTACCCGGCTTTCAGAAAGAGGGCAAATTCGATCCGGAGCTTTATCGCCGCATCCTCGCCTTAGAGCATTATACCCCCGAAGGCTTCGAACGGCAACATCGAGATGAGCTGCTGGTTGAAAAAGTAAAGGCGCTTGTGAAAGAATCTGTTGCGCTGACCCCCTCCGAGGAAGAAGAAGCAAAGAAGAGCAACCCCGCCAACCCCGACCCGGACCGGGCCGTCTCCGACCTGCTCTTTCAAAAGAAGCAGAGGGCCTTGAACGCATACACCCTCGCTCTTCGTGAGAAGGCCTCCATCAATGTGAAGGAAGAACTCCTCTAAATTTTTCGGATGACCTGTTCATCTCCCCTAAACGGGCTATGATCTCCTTTTTTGAAAATCGAGAAGATTAGAGTTGTAGGCGCTCAATGAGCGCCTTGTACTCATCCGGAATGTCAAAAAGATGGATTCCCATTCCATGTTTTTGGATCATTCGGTTAAAGGCGGGGGGGATTCGCTTCGCCCACATGACGATGCCGCGAACGTGAATCACCTTTTCATCGGGCAGGGTCAGCTCAATTTGAAGCCGCGTGTTCGGGGCGAAAACAGTGGTGGTTTTGAGAAAAAAGCCGGATGAGGAGAGATCATGGGTAAAAGCAGTGTGGTCCGGCTTTTGAACGCCAAACCGGACGGACAGCCGCTTCAGGACTCGTTTCTTTCCTCTTTTCTCCATGTCTCAGCTTAGGATTTGCTTTTTGGACTGCCATTCTCTCGAACGATCCAACTCCTCACGAATCAAACCTAATCCTGCAATACACATTTCAAAGTGCTCGGCAAGCTTCCGGTAGAGGGGGGTCCACTCTTTAAATCGACCGTAGTTGAACTCGGCCGCCCGCCGATACGACTTCTTGCCGACCCTCACATAATCGATCAGAAAATCGGGGTGCTCGATTTTCTTCCCGGATCTTAACCGCTTCAGATACTCGGGGAAGAGCCCGCTCATGAACAACGTATAATCGCCAATATGTCGGTGAACTTCCCACTCGCGCTCAATGGTCTTGGCCCGGAGCAGGATATCTCCTTCCATCAACATTTCAGCGACCGTATCGATTCGATTCCCCTGGCTGTTCCGAATCGCATAAAGACAATCGGTTCGGGTGAAATAAAGAAGAAGATTCGAAATATATTCAGTGACGACCGGATCGGACCAATTCAGTGTCTGGTGAAAGCTCTTTTCAGTGAGGATGAGGAAATGAAGACGAAGTGGATGGTTTTCAGGAATACCGCTATCCAACATCAGAACCCCCGAAAGATGGAGTAAGGGTTCAGCATATTGAACCCTTATAGAGAATGTAGCGCGCCGTGCCGGATCAGCCGAGCTTCTTTTCTATCAAAGAAAAGGGATTCACGCGCGCCCCATTGAGCCGCACCCCCCAGTGAAGATGAGGACCGGTCGCCCGGCCCGACTGCCCGACCGATCCGATTGCTTGTCCTTTTGTTACTGTCTCTCCCTCTTTAACCGCCGTCTCAGAGAGATGAAAATACATGCTAAAAAGACCGAGACCATGATCAATAATGACGGATTGTCCGTTAAAGTAGAAATCTCCGACGAGGATGACCTTGCCTCCGTTTGAAGCCAGGACCGGAGCGCCGAGCGGGGCGGTGATATCCTCCCCTGTGTGAGGATTTCTCGGCTGACCGTTCATGATCCGCCGAAGACCGAACGTCCCGGCCACCTTTCCCACAGTCGGAACAATAAATGCCTCTTCCCACAACTTCTGATCGGCACTCTTATTGAAGATCTCCCTCATCCGAGCCTGTTCCTTTTCAACCCGTGCCAGGGTCAGGGGATCCAAATCGACCATTCCCTTTGGAAGCTTCAGCGTCTGGGTACCAAATGACGCAGAGACGACCTCGATTGGTATCTCCCGGCGATCGGTCGATTCTCCTCTCTTCCAGGTAACCCCAAGGGTCTGCCGACCGACAGGCTGGTCGAGGTCAATCCCAATGATCGCAGCATACTCGTTCGTGTTTTTCTTGAAAAATGAGATTGGATGATCCAAAAACTTCCCCATCACCAAGGGGATGTCCGATTCAAGTGTAAGCGTGATCAGGGCGATCTCCCCTTGCTTCACCTGAATCGGCGTGGCTGTTTCCTGCGCTTGGAGCGGTATCGAGAGGAAGTAAAGGAAAAGGATTAAGAAAAAAGTAACCGTCCGGACCGGACTATTTAGGAGGCGCTGCAGCGGCAATGAGTTCCTTCACACGTTGGTTGGCGGAACAGAAGGGATCCATGCAAAGAATGGTCTCTTCCCAGTATCCATTCAACTTGAGGTAAGTCCAATCGACGGTGTAGGAGCGATTTTTTTCTTTGGCAAACCGGATGAAATCACCCCGAACTTTCGCCCGCGTCGTTTGCGGAGGGGACTGGATCGCCCTTTGGATATCCTCCTCGGTTGCAATTCGCTCGACCATATCTTGCCGGCATAAAAGCGAGTAGAGGCCCCGGTTCTGATTGACGTCGTGATATTGCAGATCCATCATCGCCACACGGGCATCGTCCCAACCGCACCCTTTTCTCTCCATGTAGGAGCCGATCAACTCTTTTTTGATGACCCAGTCCAACTCGCGAGAGAGACGGTTGGGGTCTTCTTCGAGCTCATTGAGAACATACTCCCATCGCTCCAGGATGTCGTAGCTGACCTCATCTTCGTCTTCCGAGGCGACATACTCCTTGGCCTTCTCGAGATAAATCCGCTGTATTTCGATGGCGGTCATTTCTTTTCCGCCTTCCAGACGAACACGCTTCTTCATCGTCAGATCGCGCGAGATCTCCCGCATCGCCTTGACCGGATCTTCCAGCTCTAATCCCACCACATTGAACCCTTCTTCAATCATCGAGAGAACCAGCGCCGTCGTTCCGACCTTCAAATAGGTCGCGTACTCCGACATGTTGGAGTCGCCGACGATAATATGAAGCCGCCGGTATTTTTCCGCGTCGGCATGGGGTTCATCCCGCGTATTGATGATGCTTCTGGAAGAGGTGGTTGAAGAAGAGGTCTTCTCATGAATATGTTGGGCCCGCTGTGAGATGAAGTAGTGGCTTTTCCCGGAGACCTTGAGGACCTTTCCCGAACCGCTGTAAATCTGCCGGGTCACAAAGAAAGGAATCAGCTGCTCCGTCACTTTCCAGAAATCGAGATCGCGGCGCATGAGATAATTTTCATGACAGCCATACGTATTCCCCATCGAATCGGTGTTGTTCTTAAAAATGTAAATCTCGCCGGAGAGACCTTCTTCTTTCAGACGTTTCTCTGCAATCGGAAGACACGATTCTAAAAGACGCTCCCCTGCCTTATCGTGGACAACCAGGTCGAAGACGTTATCGCATTCGGGGGTCGAATATTCCGGATGACAGCCGGTGTCTTGATAGAAACGAGCGCCGTTCACCAAAAAGGCATTCGACGGCCAACTATTTGGAATAAGCCCCTCGAAGATATAACCCAAAATCTTCTCCATCGGAAGATAAACTTTTCCGTTGGGAGAGAAGATCAATCCATACTCATTTTCAAGGCCAAAGATTCTATTCTTCATTTTTACCTAAACTTTATTTACGCAGATAGTCCGTTAACTCTTTCGTTCCAAGTCGTTGGAAGGTCCGGCCCGTGCGATCGCGGTCTAAAACCGCCACCTCCAAACCTTCCGGCGTCGTTGTCTGGTTATACCCTGCTTCGAGCGCATCGACCGAGAGGCGTAAAGCATCCTTTAAGGGAGAAAGATTGTACCGGCTTTTCAGATAAGTGATGAGCGCCTCCGATTTGCCTCCGATGGCGGTAAACCCCGTCTCATCAAAGATACTGCCGTCAAAGGAGATCCGATACATTTCGTTTTCTTCCGTCGCGCTGCCGACCTCTACGACCAAGATCTCCACTTCCAACGGTTTCAGCTCCTGACTGAAAATCGTTCCGAGCGACTGTGAGTAGGAATTGGCCAGCGACTTACCGGTCACATCGTCTCGACTGTAAAGATAACCCTTCATGTCGGCGTGCCGAATGCCGGCTTTTCTCAAATTCTCGAATTCGCTGTATTTCCCCGCTCCGGCAAAGGCGATTTTGTCGTAGATCTCCGAGATTTTGCTCAATGAGCTCGGATTATCTGCAACAAGGAGAATTCCCTTGTCATATTCTATCGCAATGATCGATCTGCCCCTGGAAATTCCTTTTTTGGCGTATTCCGCCTTGTCCTGCATCACCTGTTCAGGTGAAACATAATATGGCAATGCCACCGTTTATCCTCCCCCCTGTCGACGTATCATTTCTTCAAGAAGCCCTCTGATCTGGTCATCCGGAACGTCCGAAATACCTTGTGCGTTGATCGCCTTGATCGTTGGGAAGATACCACGGATGAGATCGGGCCCGCCTGTCGCAACATCGGCTTCCGCTGCATCATAGAGCGATTCCAGAGCAACTTGAACCGCGCTCTCTCGGTCGAGATCTTTCTTGTAAATTTTTTTCAAGGTCCCCCGCGCATCTCTTCCGCCGGAACCGATGGCATAATACTCGATTTCTTCATACTGCCCGCCTGCGATATCATACTTAAAGATCCGGCCGACTGCGCGCCGGGTGTCGTAACCGGCAAAAATCGGGACGACGACCAATCCTTGAACCGCCATTGGAAGATTTGCCTTGATCATTTGCGCCAGCTTGTTCGCCTTACCATCCATGGAGAGCTCGGCGCCCTCCAGCTTCTCGTAATGTTCTAACTCGATCCGGAAAAGGCGTGTCATCTCCAAGGCGGGTCCGGCCGCCCCGGCAATTGCGACAGCCGAGTACATATCGGCGTTGTGCACTTTTTCGATTCTACGTTCCGAAATTGAATATCCTTCCGTGGCCCTTCGGTCACCCGCAATGACTATCCCATCTGCATACCGCAGCGCAAGGATGGTCGTTCCATGGGGGACCATCTGAGCAAGATCTTTCTTTTCGGAAGGAAGGATCTCAGGAAGCGAGGGTAAAAGTTGAGGATGTTGCGAGGTGAGTAGCTGGTAGAAGCTGGAACCCGGATCGTGGAATCGGAACTCGGTCACTATTCTCCTCCCTTTTGAACATAATTTTTAACAAACTCTTCTGCGTTTTCTTCCAGAACGTCGTCAATTTCATCCATGAGCTTATCCAAATCTTCCTTAATCTTTTTTCCTTTATCGACAACTTCCGGGTTGGCGGCAACCGCTTCGTCTTTTTTATCAGACTCTTTCTTCTTCTCTCTTTTTTTGTCTTGTTTTGCCATTGAAACCCCCTTATGTTGCGATAATGGCGAGCAATTCCTCTATGGTTCTGGCTCCTTCCAACAAGGACCCCACCAGGGCGCGAGTTCCCTTGAGAGGGTCCATCAGAGGAACCCTTTTGATACTGCTGTTTCCAATATCAAACAAGATGGAGCTCCAGCTTGCCGCGTAAACCTCTTTCGGAAACTTTTTGAGGCAGGTCCCGCGGAAGAAGGCACGCGTATCCTCTGGCGGATTGTTCTGCGCATCGGAAATGATGTCGGCCGAAACAATGCGCTCGACATAATTTCCCCGCTCCAGCGCATAGTACAACCCTTTGCCTTGAGTCACATCATGATATTGGAGATCCATCATCGAAACGCGGGGGTCTCTCCAATCACACCCCTTCCGCTGCATGTACGATTCGATCAGCTCTTTTTTGATCACCCAATCGATTTGCCGTGAAAGCTGCATCGGATCTTCTGCAAGCTTATCGAGAACCGTTCGCCATTTTTGAAGAAGATCGCGCGTGACCGGGTCATCGCTCTGAGCAAAGTGGAGCTCCGCTTGTTCCAGGTAGGCCCTCTGAATTTCAATGGCGCTCCACTCCGTCCCTCGCAAGAGCTTCATCTTTTTCTTCAAGGTCAAATCGCGAGAGATCTCTTTGATCGCACGGACGGGGTTCTCCAGCTCAACCCCTTGCACCTCCCGGCCCTCTTCAATCATCGCGAGCACCAGCGCCGCGGTGCCGACCTTCAGATAGGTGGAAAACTCCGACATATTGGCATCGCCGACAATAACGTGCAGCCGTCGGAAACGGGCGGTATCGGCGTGCGGCTCATCACGCGTATTGATGATCGGCCGCTTAACCATGGTGTTGAGGTCGACCCAGACCTCAAAAAAGTCGGCCCGCTGCGAAATTTGATACGCAGCCGACTCGGTTTTATTCTCGGAGCCGACCTTCCCTGCCCCCGCAAACACCTGACGCGTCACCAAAAAGGGGGTCAGCTGCGCCACGATCTTTTCGAAAGGAACTTCCCGCGCCACCAAATAGTTTTCGTGGTAGCCGTAACTGTTCCCCTTGCTGTCGGTGTTATTTTTGTAAATTGAAAAGCGACTCTCGCCCGGCTTCAGCCGATTGGCCATTTCGAGGCAGGTTTCCAGGATGCGCTCACCGGCCTTTTCAAAAGCGACCAGATCTCTCGCATTGGTGCACTCGGGGGTTGAGTATTCCGGATGCGCCCCGTCGACATAGAGCCGCCCGCCATTTGGTAAAAGCTTGTTGAGGAGACGGTTATATTCCGGACCGGGTCGCTCGCGTTCGCCATCGGCTTCGAAACCGCGCGCGTCGAGCAGGGGATTCTCATTCTCGTAATCCCAAAACGCAGACGAGGAGGGAAGGTACGGGTAGCTGTTGATTAGAAAGATGGAATTCGAAACAGGATCTATTGATTCAGAATTTTTGGAGGCAATTCCAAACTCCGTCTCTGTGCCCAATATTCTCTTCATCGATCAGAGGCCTCCGATAGCCCACGGTCAGCCGGTCATAGATAATGTCCTGTTGTCACGGTTTCGATCTTTTTGGTATCGGCGGCTGCTCTTCCAGCCATGGTTCGAACGTGAATGATCTTTTCGCTCTTTCTTCCGGCGATTTTCGCCCAATCATCCGGGTTCGTCGTGTTCGGAAGATCCTCGTTCTCTTTGAACTCATCCTTAATGGCACGGATCAGATCTTCCACTTTCAATCCCTTTACCCCCGTCTCAAGCATCCGCTTGATCGCATGTTTCTTCGCCCGGGAGACCACCCCTTCAATCATCGCTCCGCTGGAGAAATCTTTAAAGAAGAAGGTTTCTTTCTCGCCGTTCGCGTAGGTAACCTCAAGGAATTTGTTTTCCTCACGGACGCTATACATCTCTTCCACGGACTCGTGAATGAGCCGCTCGGCCACCTTGGCGGAATCTCCTCCGCTCCGATCGAGCTCATCAGAATGATAGGGAAGGTCCCGAGTGAGATATTTATGAAAGATCTTGACGGCCGCTTTTTTATCGGGCCGCTCGATTTTAATTTTGATATCAAGCCGCCCTGCCCGAAGGATCGCCGGATCCAACAGGTCTTGCCGATTGCTCGCTCCGATAACAATCACATTGCGAAGACGCTCAACCCCGTCGATCTCCGACAAGAATTGGGGAACAATCGTCGCTTCCATATCCGATGAAATACCGCTTCCCCGGGTCCTGAAGAGCGCATCCATTTCGTCGAAAAAGACGATCACAGGATGTCCTGCCTCGGCACGCTCTTTCGCTTTTTTGAAAACCTCTCGGATTTGGCGCTCGCTCTCCCCGACATATTTATTTAAAAGCTCAGGGCCTTTGACGTGGAGAAAGAAGCTTCGCATCTCTCTCCCGGAGCGATCTCCTAACTTCCGAGCGATGGAGGCGGCCACCGCTTTGGCAATCAGTGTCTTACCGCAACCGGGAGGTCCATAGAGCAGAATTCCCTTCGGAGGAAGCAGCTTATGCTCGGCAAACACTTCCGGATGGAGGAAAGGGAGCTCAACGGCGTCTCTCACCAATTCAATCTGTTCTTCGAGTCCACCGATGTGATCATAGGTCACATCGGGAATCTCTTCCAGAACAACCTCTTCGATTTCCGATTTCGGAAGCTTCTCTAAAACGTAGCCGGAGCGAACGTCATAAAGGAGATGATCGCCGACCGACAGACGCTCCCGCATCAACGGATCGGCTAATTCCACGACCCGTTCTTCTTCGGCCCGAAGGGTGACAATCGCGCGATGGTTCTCCAGAAGGTCCTTGATTCGGACAACCTCTCCCTGTACATCGAACTCACACGCCTCAATGGCGTTCAGCGCTTCGTTCAGCAGGACCTGTTGTCCCCTTTTCAAATCCCGGATTGAAATGTTGGGATGAATATTCACCTTCATCTTCCGTCCGGCGACGAACACGTTGACGGTGCCGTCTTCGTTCGCTCCGGAGAAGATGGCATAACTCGAGGGAGGAGTCGTCAGCTTTTCGACTTCTTTCTTCAGCGCCTCGATCTGATTTTTTGCTTCAATGAGGGTCGCCGCAAGCTTCTCGTTTTGCTTGAAGGCCTGCTCCACTTGGGTGCGCGACTGGCGTAACTCCTTCAGCTCTTGCTCCATCGAGGCCACTTGAACGAGAAGCTTCTCGATTTCCCGCTCGTACTCGATGATCTTTGTTTCAGAGTCGCCGCCGCCGAATTGTTCAGAGAGTTTTTTCATCGTATTTTTAAATGGATTTGACTTCCCCTGGTTCTTTTTTGATTCACCCATCAATGCTCCTCTCACACTCCGAGATGATGAAGGTTAGATCCTTCTTCTCTCAGGAGCTAATTTTATCATCTCTTCCTGGGACGGTCAACTATACGAGGGAGATTCAGGGCAACAAGCACGATACGAAAACGCATTCGCAACATGAATTCGACAGTGAACCGATCGACGGGCAAAGCTTGACGCAGAATGTGCATAAACTTACACACCCTGAAGTCTCTTTATCTCGTCGAAAAGCTGTTCGCATTCTCGATAAACGTCAGGCGACGAAAGAATCGCCGAGATGAGAGCAATCCCATCGGCCCCCGCATCGAGCACTTCCTTTAATTTTGAGCGATCCACACCGCCGATTGCAAAGAGTGGAATCGTCGTGGACCGCCGCACCGCTCTAAAAACATCGATTCCGAGAGGAGGGCCATAAGAGCGCTTTGAAGGAGTGTCATACACCGGCCCCAGAACGGCGAAATCAGCGCCTTCCCATTCCGCCCGCTGAACCTCCTCCAGGGAGTGACAAGAGACCCCGATCAATCTGCTCCCGCCCAGAATCTCCCTGGCAACGGTGACGGGCAGTCCCGAGGAAGGAAGATGCACCCCTTCCGCATCGAGCGCCAGGCAGAGATCGATTCGATCATTCACAAAGAACGGCATCTTGTGCTGCTTGGCAACAGAACGGATCTCGGAAGCGAATTTCAGCTGCTCTCGGAGCGTGAGATCCTTCTCGCGAAACTGCACCGCAGTCATGCCCGCCCGGCCCGCCGCTTTGATGACCTGGGACAAGGGGCGACCGAGCGTTTTTGTGCGATCGCTGATCAGGTAGACTTTAAAATCTATCGAGGGCATACCATTTACACTGGATTAAAAACAGGGTACGCCGCGAGGAAGAGGAGAGAGATGCTTACTCGATCATCCCTTCAACAGGACTGCTCGCTTGAGCATAGAGCTTCTTCGGAATTCTCCCTGCCAGATAGGCGAGTCGTCCGGCACGAACAGCGTAATTCATTGCTTCAGCCATCTGGATCGGATTCTCCGCACCGGCGATCGCTGTGTTCATTAAAACACCGTCGCAGCCCAGCTCCATTGCAATTGCAGCGTCTGAGGCGGTTCCGACGCCTGCATCCACGATGATGGGGACGGAGATCGTTTCCAAAATGATTCTGATATTGTAAGGGTTCCGAACCCCGAGACCCGACCCGATGGGAGCCGCCAACGGCATGACCACCGCCGCCCCCGCATCTTGAAGTTTCCTTGCCATGATCGGATCGTCGTTTGTGTAAGGAAGGACGGTGAATCCCTCCTTCACAAGAATTCGGGTCGCTTCCAGAAGCGCTTCATTATCGGGGAAAAGCGTTTTAGGGTCGCCGATCACTTCCAATTTGACCATATCGGAGATGCCGGCGGAACGCGCCAGCCGGGCCGTCCGAACGGCTTCCTCGGCCGTATAGCAGCCCGCCGTATTGGGAAGAATTTTGTAAATCTTGGGGTCAATGTAATCGAGCAAATTCTCCTGGGAGCGGTCGATGATGTTTACACGCCGAACCGCAACGGTCACACAATCGGCCCCCGACGCTTCGATTGCTTTTTTCGTCTCCTCAAAAGAGGCGTACTTCCCGGTCCCCACAATCAGACGGGAACGGAATTCGGTGTTTCCTACGACCAAAGGTCGGTCTATCGGCATGAACTTCCCCCTCCTACAAAACCGATGATCTCAATCTGGTCACCATCATTTAACGGGACCTGATTGTACTGCTGACGATGAATGATCTTCAAGTTTACTTCCACTGCAACACGTTCCGGCTGTACCTTGAGTTGATCAAGAAGCTGGGAAAGACGCGTACCCGACGGAACTTCTTGGCGGGTTCCATTCACAACAACCTGCATTCGACCTCGGAAGTGATAAGACATCCTACGCTAAAGAATCCGGGGAGACGTTCTGGCATGAATCGTAAAGGAGGGACCATTCAGAATTTGCCGGCGCCCTCTTTAGAACCGCTGTAGGATTGGCCTTCAGTATAGTATAGATAGAAAAAAGTTGTCAACGATTATGTCGATTGCGGACGGAGCGTCGTTAACGATCTGAGACCAGGGGAACAAAAGGAAGACGGGTGAGAATTGCACTGACTCTTTCAATCAGATCGGCCGGATCGAATGGCTTCAGCACGTAAGCATCCGCTCCTGCTGCCATTGCACCCGCCCTTGCCTCTTGGTCCGATTTCGCCGTTACAATCACAATGGGGATATGAGAGGTAGAAAGATCTTGCTTCAGCCTGCGGCAAACCTCGACGCCACCGATCTGAGGCAACTTCATATCAAGTAAGATAATCAGCGGCTTATTACGCGTCGCTTTTGCGAGGACGGTCTCACTGTCCGGAGCAGTCTCGACAGAGTACCCCTCCGATTCAAAAACCACCTTTAAGATCTGAAGGGTGTCGGGATGGTCTTCTCCGATCAGGACCGTTCCTTCTGGTTTCATCCGTTTCATTGCGATTTCCTCATCAATTTACCGTTATCACACTCCAGTGCCTTTTTACCCGCCTCGAAATAAAAGTCGTCAGCAACCATTCAAGATTATACGAGACTATCTATGTCATTTGCAAGACCGGCAGCCTCTCCGCGTGAGCAACAAAAATGATCGACATCGGCACAGAGCCACTCATCATTTAATGACGCCGATAAGGCCCTCCACTCGCCTTGACGGTATACCTTTCTTTGTTATACTTGCTCGGAGCGAGTAAACCTTATCGGTATCCACGTCCATTCATATCGGGAAAGAAAACACAACATCAACTGGAGGAAAGAACATGCTCCTTTTTAGAAAACGTTTCGGTCTGACACTTGGGATGCTCCTTTCAGTATCACTGCTGGTCTATGCTTGCGGCGGAGGCGGCGGATCGAGCAGCGGAGGAGGAAACACCTCCATCAGCAATGCTTCTCAAGGGTCTCAGGCCGCCAGCTCCGGAACCGAGGGGGCCGAGGCTGGAGCCGGCCTTTCGGACATCGCGAATTCATTGGGGTCGATCGGGGTGTCGGCCCTGGGAAAACCCTCCCTCAAACCGGTGAACCCCCTCACCCTAAAGAACCCGAAATATGCCAAAATCATCTCAATGAACAACAAAGTGGCCCAGAGCAGCCTGATGCAGAAGGTCGCCGCCCGGACAAAAGCGGCGAAGATGAAAACCGCGGCGGCACCCGAAAATGTGGACCTCTCGGCTGACCTTTGCACAACCGGTACCGCTGAGGGGACAATGGATCTAGTCGGTTCAAACGTCACCATCGTCATCGATTTTGTGAGCTGTCAAGACGCAGAGACCACGATGAACGGGCGTCTCAGCATGACGGGGAGCTTCGAGGAAACGGCCACCGGGATCAGCGCCGATTTGGACATGACGCTCGGGAACGGCAACACCCCGTTGACCATTGTCGACATCGACGGCGTCCTCTCGGCGCTGCTCACCCTCGGCAACGACCTCACCATGACCGAAGACGGCTCCATCACCTTCAGCCTGACCGGCAACGGAACCGTCGAGTTCGACGATGGATCGGAGACCTTCACATTCACATTGACGAACTTCAAAAGCGCCGGGGCGGTTTCGGGACTCGACGACCTCACCAATATGACCTTCACCGACAAGCTCAACGGATCGATCGACGCGACCGACGGCGTGAACAGCTTCTCGGTCACCTTCACCAACTTCGATACGGTCGTCACATCGACGGAGACAGGAAGCCAATCGATCCTCACCATCTCCTACAGCGGGAAGGTAAAAACCGACTTCACACCGGACAACTGCATCGAGGGAACCTTTACCTTCGCCACCCAAACGCCGCTTCAGTTCATCGACGGCGCCTCCTGTCCCACCGCCGGACAGGTCACCGTCAACGGAAACGTGACGATCCAGATAAACAACGACACCACCATCGATGTCACGGTCGGCGGCGATACGCAACAATTCACCTGTGACGAGTTCTCCAGCAGTTGCGCGGTCGAGATTCCTGAAATCTAGGTTCTTCCTTAACCCGAGCCGACGGCGAATCCCGCCGCTTCGACCGATTTAAAAAGGCGCCCCGGTTCACACCGGGGCGCCTTTTTTTATTCACCCCTTCTTGCAGCCTCACACTCAGCCGGTACAACTCTTGCTCTTCTATTTGTTTAAATGAGCTTTCATTCATAACAAACCTGCTTTTCGTTATCATAGGACGGCACCTTGCCTCAGGATTGCTTCCTCTTTTTGCAAGAGAGTTGCAATCCTTTGCAGCTCCGATTTGGAGAAATTACAATGAACGGACGATCCATTCTCCTCTTCTCAATCTTTGGCGTGGCCCTTCTCCTCTCCGGCTGCGGCGGAACGCCGGCCGCTTCATCCCCTCCAGGTGATCCCCCGCCCGGACCGGCCCCAAAAGGGGATACCCAACCTCCACAACTTCTCTCCCAGTCTCCTGAACCTGAAGGAAAAGAGATCACCCCCGACACTTCGATTCAAATTGCCTTTGATGAACCGATCGACTTCGTCGGGCTGACCGAGAACATTCGTATCACCGCTTCCTCTGGAGAAACCGCTCACATTGAGGTGGAATGCGAGGATCCCTGCAGCCAGATCCTCATCACCCCCCAAACGCCGCTTCGATTCAATATGCGTTACACAGTGATGGTCGAACGAATCGGCGACCTCTCCGGCAACCGCCTGACGGCGCCGATCAGTTGGTCCTTCAACACACAACAGACCCCTCCCACATCAGATTCAACACCACCCCATCTTCTGTCGGTCTCTCCGCAGAACGGAGCCGTCGGGGTGGATGAGGGAACCTTGGTCACCTTTACCTTCAATGAGGGAATCGACCCGAATCAAATGAACCCCGATGCCTTTAAGCTGATTCCAGACGGCGAGAACACGCCCATCCTCGGCACATACGGATGCGACTCCGACTGCACTGTCGTGACCTTCGCTCCAGCCGTTCACCTCCGTCTCAGCGCAACCTATCGGGTGGAGGTCACCACGGAAATCACCGATCTCTCCGGCAATCGGCTGGCCATCCCCTATTTGGGGCAATTCGTCACCCGTGCCCAGCCGCTCCCGCCCCCCTCTCCCTGGTCGAAAGAGAAGGGGAATCGATTCAATCAAAACTTTTTCCGGGCCGACGCCATCTCAACCGACCACGCCTGGGCGGTGGGAGAGCGGGGGGTGATCGTTACCACCTCCGATGCCGGAGCGAGTTGGGCGCTTCAGGAGAGTGGAACCTTTCTGCCGCTCTATGGGGTCGACTTCATCAATGCGCAGACCGGATTTGCCGTCGGCGGCGATCTGGCCGGAACAAACTCGTTCGCCAATGTAATCGTGAAGACCGCCGATGGCGGGCAAACCTGGCAGGGGAAATCCCTCCCAGCCCTCCCAGGTGTGTTGAAGGCGGTCCACTTCGTTGATGAAAAATACGGCTGGGCCGTGGGAGGAGGCGGGGCAATCATCGCGACGCAAGACGGCGGGGAATCCTGGTCCCTCAAGCAGGGCGGCGTCACGTCAGAGCTGACCACGGTCGATTTTGTCGACGCCGATCGCGGTTGGGCGGCCGGACCGGGAAGGGTCCTTCTCAAGACAGACGACGGCGGAACCCGATGGATTTCTCAGTTTACCTTTTCCTCTCCGATCCGGCAGATCGACTTCATCGATCGAGACCGGGGGTGGGCCGTCGGTGACGGAGGCGCATTGCTCGAAACAATCGACGGCGGCGCGCACTGGACACCGATCTCTGCGACGACGGTGAACCTAACCGGCATCCGGATGACGACCGCCTCGAAAGGATGGGCCGTGGGCGAAAGAGGAACGTTTCTTCGTTTCGATGGAACAAGTTGGACCCCGGTTCCTTCTGGAACGACGATCTCGCTCAAAAGCGTCGCCGCTGCCGGCGAAACGACCGCATGGGGTGTCGGCGATTATGGCATGGTGACTTTCGCCTCCGTGCAGGAAACGCCGCGCGTTCAAAACCCGACCAACACCTCCGAAGTCTACGGACCGTTCTTCATCGATTCAAGCAATGGATGGACGATCGGAAGCAATGCCCGCATCTTCCGTACGCAAGACGGCGGGACGACCTGGTCACAGCCGGTGCGGGATTGGAAACGCGACATCCGCTGGACTCACATTTCCAATCCGGCCCGTCTCTGCAATAAAAATACAGACGGCACCTGGGCCGAAGATCCGGCGACCGCCCTCTGCATCCGGACCAGCAGCATTCATCTTTATAGCGTCTTTTTTCTGACGCCGCTTAAAGGATGGGCCGTCGGCCAACCGAGTCTGATCCTCTACACGGAAGACGGCGGCCAGACCTGGACCGAGCAGAATGTCGATGCTTACGCGGAGGATTGTTACCAATGCGCCAAGGCGGGCGTTTACCTTCGCCGGGTTCAGTTCACCGACGAGAACAACGGGTGGGCGGTCGGACGCTTTCGGACGATCTACAAAACCAACGACGGCGGCCGAAGCTGGCGGCTTCTCTCGAACAACTGGAAATATACAACGGTCGACGGCACCTGCACGACCCCCGGCGGCGCCACCCTCACCCGGATGGGGGGACACCTCTTCGGCCTCTCGGTCAATCCGTCCGATCCGAACGATGTCTTTGTCGCCGGCGGCTGCTGCGCGCCGTGTAATCCCGAATCGATCATCGCCCACACCACGGACGGAGGCGTCACCTGGGATCTCCGGACCTCGGTCGTCTCGGACGCAAGGACCGAAAACAGGATCACCCGCTCCGAGCGGCTCCTTCCCGAAATCGGACGGTTTCACACATTTCAGATGATCGGAAACACCGGCTGGGCCGCAGGACGCGGCGGCGTGTTGATGCGGACGGAAGACCGGGGAGCCACCTGGACTTTAACCTCCACCGGCACACAGATGACCTTAAACGACCTCTTCTTCGTTAACCCGACACAAGGCTGGCTTGCCGGCTGGATGGGGACGCTCTTGAAAACCGATGACGGAGGAAAAAGCTGGCAGCGGCTCTCCGCCGGAACACGGAACGATCTCTTCGGGGTTCACTTTCTCAACGATCGGCAGGGGTGGATCTCCGGATCGGGGGATCTGATCCTCGCAACCGGAAGCTGAGTCCTATTCACCGACGCGCAATTGATTCGACAGCTCGTCGGTATCGTCGGGTCGCTTCGGAAAGTGGTCCGCCAGCAGCTGGCCGCAGGCATCGATCGCCCCCCGCAACGCTTCGAACGGATGCCCTTCTTTCACACCGGACGCAATCTCTTGAACGAGCCTTTCCCACGTCTCGGCAGGAACACGCTGGTGGATGCCGGCATCGGCCAGAAGCTGCACCCGATGCTCCATGAGGGAGAGAAGAATCAGGACGCCGGTTTTCTCCCGGGTCTCGTGCAGCCGATTCGCATAAAAGGCCTCCTCGGCACGGCGCCGGACGACCCGGTCTTTTAAGCCTTCCGGAATCAGCCAGGACCAGATCAGGCTCACCCGCTGGATCAAAAAGAAAGAGACCCAAAAGGTGAAAAACTCAATGAGCAGGATCTGAGGGACCGTCACCCGCGGGGAAATCGTCATCCAAATCACCGCAACAAAGAAGGCAAAAAAAATCGCCCCGGTCAGCGCAAACTGCATATAATGCCCGCTCTGATCGACCACCATCGGGATGATCTCGCCCGCGGAGCGGGCTTCCGCCCGAACCACCGCTTGGTGAATCTGCTCTTTCTGTTCTTTTGTAAAAAATGCTTCCGCCTTTTTCATCGCTTTTTTTTCACCACCGCCCGGAGGCGCCGCCTCCCCCGAAGCTTCCCCCGCCGCCGGAGAACCCTCCACCCCCAAAACCGCCGCCTCCGCCGCTCCATCCTCTTCCGGCCGACCAGCCGGTTCCCCGGTAACTCCGCCCGCCGAGCCCGCGTCCGGGTCCTCCTCCGGAACCTCTAAATAGGAGCGGCAGCAGAATGCCGAGAAAAACGCCGGCCAGCGCCGGAAGGAGGATCGTCCCGATCATAAAGGACCCGACCACCCCTCCGATGATCCCGCCGGCCAATCCGGTAATCGGAAGCGGAAGGTAAGAGAGGAATGAGGAAAAAAGAATCAGGAGAATCAGACCGAGCGAGAAGACCTCATTGGAATCGTCGCGGGAGCGGCGCGCGGAGGGAACATCCGGCGCCGTGAACTCCCCGGCGATCGCCGCTTGAATGGCATCGGCCCCCGTTTCGATACCCCGATTGAAATCCCCCTCACGAAAGGCGGGGATCATGATGTTCCGGATGATGATGCTGCTCTGCGCGTCGGTCAGGGCCCCTTCCAGACCGTAGCCGACCTCGATCCGAACACCCCGTTCCTCCGCCGCAATGAAGATCAAGACCCCGTTGTTCCTCTTCTCCTGGCCCAGCTGCCAGTCACGCGCCACGCGAACCGAGAAATCTTCCAGTGCCTCCCCTTCCAAGCTCGGCACGGTCAGAAGGGCGATCTGGTTCGTCGTCTTCGATTCATATGCGCGGAGTTTCTCTTCCAGAGCGGCGGCCTGTTCGGGGGTGAGGAGCCGCGCGTGATCATTGACCCGGCCCTGCAGCGGGGGAACGTCGAGCGCTGCGGCCGTCGCGGAGATGAGGAATGAAAGCGCAAAAAAGAGAAGGACCACGAAGGACAACCGGAGCCGGTCCACCCGATCCGTCCGAGGCTCGCAAAACGTCCCCCCGCCGAGCGGCATTAAAACGCCACCTTCGGCGCTTCCTGCGCCCCTTGCTGCGCGCTGAAATTTTCCCGGACTTTCATATCAAGAAGATACTTGGCGGTCAGATTGGTGGGAAAGGAGCGGACCGCCGTATTATAGTCGCGGACGGTTTGAATGTAATCCCGCCGGGCGACGGCGATTCGATTTTCGGTCCCTTCCAATTGCGCCTGCAAGGTGAGGAAGTTCTCGTTCGATTTCAGCTCCGGGTAGCGCTCCACCACCACCATCAGGCGGGAGAGCGCGCCGGAGAGTTGTCCCTGCGCTTCTTCGAATTTTCGGAACGCTTCCGGATCTTGGATGATCTCCGGAGAGATCTTCATCTGCCCTACCTTCGACCGGGCCTCCACCACTTGGGTGAGAACATCCCGCTCCTGCGTCGCGAAGCCTTTGACCGTTTCGACCAGGTTGGGGATCAGGTCAAACCGGCGTTGATACTGATTCTGAACCTCCGACCAGGCGGCGTTCACCTGCTCGTCCATCGCCTGCAGCGAGTTGTAGCCGCAGCCGGTCAGCATGAGAAAAAAAATAAAAAAAGCCGATGTGAAATTTAATTTTTTCAAGCCTTCTTATCCCCTCTGTGAATATTCGATTTGCGCACATCCGGTTATTATAACCGAAGCGGAGGGGAAGAACAACAAAGGTGTTAAAAACCGTGAGCAACGAAAGGAACGTGAGACGTAAGGGGTAAGACCCAAGCGCTTTTTATCTTTAACCCCTCACGCCTTACGCCTCTCGTGTTTTTTACTTCAAGACCGAAGCCAGTTTCTCGCGCGCCTCCAAAAGCCGCTCCGGCCGCCGGGTCCAGCGATAGACGTTCAGCGGGGTTTGGTCATCCTGCTTCAAAAGGGTAAGGACATTCGACTCGATCCACTCCCGCCCCTTCTTCGCCTCGGCCAGTTTGAGATATTCATAATCTTCCATCCCCTCCCGAACCAGCTTCAGGCGGATCGATTCGATCGGGATATGATTCTTACCGCCGACGTAATCGGGCTTTCCCGGATAAAAGAGGACGCCGTCGCCATGGCCTCCGAAGTAATGGACATGTTCGAACGGATTTCGGTCGGCGACCTTGGATTCTTTCCCGCCGGAACCTTTCTTCATTTTATAAGAGTAGGGGTATTGGAAGATTGTTTCATAGTAGAGCTCCCCGGAAGTGTTGTAGAGGTAGGTCAGCCATTCGAAGATCCGCGTCGAGACGGCGGGAAGATCGACCATCACGGTCGGCCATCCCTTCTCCGATCCGTCGCCGCAGCCGTGCGAGCCGCAGGCGTGGTACCACCAGAGCTCCTGCCCCGACCCGATGAACGATCCATCGTACACCGACCGGAAGTTGCGATTATAAAGGTCGCTGCCGGGCTTCCCGTCCATCCGCTTGATGCTGACGACCCAGATATCGATGAACTTTTGCACCTCCTTGACCTCGAAGAGCCGTTCGAAGCAAGACTCGGCCGCATGGCGGTCGGTCGTCACCAGCAGTCTCAGACCGGGGGCGTGCTTGTGGAGAAACTCCGAGCGGCGCTTGATTTTGTCCCAGTCGGTATCGGGGCGCTCCGCGATCTCCTCGACGTTCCAGCACTCCCGCTGCTTCGTGAGCCGCTGGTAGAGAAATTTCGGCTCGTCCCGGGTGTAATCAAAGAGCCGGTCGAGCCAGCCGTGCTCCTTAAAGTAGCGGACATATTCCTGATAATAATCGGGGTTGAGCTTCTCCGGATCGTATCGCTCGGGATCGTTGAAGCCGTAGCCGTCACGCAGGCGAAGCGAGGTTAGCCGCGCCCCCTTCAGCTTCCCGCCCGGGAGGGAGTTGATGCCGTTCATAAACTCGGGGTACTTCTCCCGGCAACCTGTTTTCCCCTCCGGGAAATTCCATTTGATCCTTCCCCCCTGTTTGTCCCAGCGCGGAGGGGGCCAGATCGCGTTCTCGTTGGAGAGCCGATGAAGCAGCAGCGCTTTGGTATAAAGACAGACCAGCTCGCTCGTCCGGTCATCGCTGATGAAGCCTCTGGCATTCGAGCGGGGATCGTCCCAGTCGTGCCCCCTTCCCAGCTCGGTGATCCCGACGGCAAACGCGTTTCTCAGCGAGGCGGTTGAAGGGAGGCGAAACGGTTGAACGGTGAGGCGAATCGGGATCACCGCCGCCTTCTTCCCGCCGACCGTCACCGTCGCCGTGCCCGCGTAGAGGCCGGGCGGCGCATCGGCGGGAACATACACATCGACCCAGATCCCCTGCTTCATTCCGCGACGGACATCGAAGGGGAAGGCGGGCCGCCCCTCGCCGGGGATCGACCGCCGCTCGCCGAAGTATTCGTCGACCTTCGGAATCAGCGCATCGGGCCAGGCGCCCGGCTGCGCCTCGGCGGTGGTCGGCTTCTCGATCAAAATATAATGCTGCCGGTAGATCATGATCGGCCCCGGCAGGCGCGACGAAATTCGATAGCCTTCTTTTTCTGTCTCTTGCACAAGATCGCTCACCGCCACATCGACCCCGCGAAGTTCGTCTTTCTCCGCGGCGATGAAAATCTGGAACGGTTCGAACTCATTCTGCGCCGCGGCAATCCGGACCCCCCCCTTTGTGCACTTCTCCTCCTGGCAGAGATCGGCATTCTTCGGGACCGGATCCCCCTCCGGACCTCCATTTTCCATCCGGAGTTTCACCATGCCGGTTTCCCACCAGATCGTCTGCCCCATGGCGGCGGAAGCAAAAACCAAAACGACCGAAACACTCCAGACCAGCCTCTTCCACATAACAATCCCCTCCCATCCATCAATGATGAAGCGACGAAATATTCTCCTTCTATGATAGAGAGGCTGAGTCAGAGGAGTCAAATAACAAAATCACAAAAGCTCGGTTGAATGTAACGGAGATTTCCCATAAAATAGAACAGTAACCGTGGAGGCCCACATTATGGATACAAAACAGGTTCTTCAGATTCTGAATCAAGCGCTCCAGATCGAATATGCCGCTGGGATCCAATATCTACAGCACAGCTTTCTCGTGCAGGGGATGGACCGGCGCCTCTTCGCCGACTATTTCCGTAGCCAGAGCGAGAGCTCGTTCAACCAGGCCAAACAGATCGGCGATCACATCGTCAATTTGGGAGGGCTCCCGACCGTGGAGCCGTACGCGATCAAACAGAGCACCGACCTGAAAGAAATGCTTCAGCTCGATCTTGAACTCGAACGGACCGGTTTAAAAATTTATCAAGAGGGGATCAAGGCCGCGGCAGAAGAGACGCCCTTGAAGTTTTTCTTCGAAGACCAAGCCTATCATGAATACCAAGACGTTAATGAACTGGAAAAACTGCTGGATCAGAAGAAGATCAGTGTCACTGAAAAAGAGGTTCAGTTCAAGAAAGTGAAAAGTGCGTAGCGGTTCGTCTGGAGAGAGGACCGGCGTATCGCCGGTCCTCTCCGCTGGATGTCGATTTCCGGATCGATCACGGATGTCATCGCCCCTTCGCCTGCGCCGTGCTCTCTTCGCGCAGCATGATCTCCAGGCTCTCTACATGGGCCTGCTCTTCCAGAAGAATGCTCCGGACCATGAATTCGAGCGGGACATCTTCCTTGACGAGCTGAAGGAGTTGAAGGTATTCTTCAACCGCCCTTCGCTCCTCTTCGAGATCTTCTTCCAACATCTCGCGTGTCGTCTGTTGGGGTCCGGGCTCGAAGACCTCGGAAACCTTCACCGAGGGATGCCCCCCCAGCGCCATGACCTTATTCCCGAGGACCTTCGCATGCGCCATCGATTCTTTGGCGCGGGTCTCCATCAGATCGACGATCGGCCCCCGCCCGATGCCGGGAACGACGATCGCGTGGTGAAGATAGCGGACCATCGCCGCCATCTCGTGCTCCAACATCTGATTTAGCCTCTCGATCACACGCTTCTTATCCATATTTTATTTTCCTCCTTCTTTTTTAGTTAAAAGAACTCACGATCCCACGGCCTTAACGCAGCTTGCGCACCCACACCGCCAGCGCCGCCAGCAGGCTCGCCAGCCAGACTGCGATGAAACCGACCACGGCGAGGGGCACTTCGGGCCAGACAGGGCCCCCTTCGGCCGCGACGGGGCCGTAGTCGCGGATCTCCCCCCACCCGCCGACGGCGGCGGTCAGCAGCGCCAAAATGGAAACCGCGTAGGCGGCGATGATCGCCGGCCGGTAGCTGTCCTGCCCCCGCCGCTGCTGCCGCTTCGACTGGAGGTACGCGCCGGTGAGGGAGAGGCCGGAGAGGAGCGCCCCGAAGAGAAACCAGACCGACTTGCTGAGCAGGCCACCGAAGTCGCCGAAGTGAAGCGGGTCAGCTGTATCGACCCAACGCCGGTAGAGCGATAGATCGCCCGCATCCTGACTCGCCGCCACCTCGCCGGTATGGAGATTCAGATAGAGTTTGTTGGCGCGGTTTCGCACCAGCAGATCGTCCCCCTGGCCGTCGAAGTAGATCAAGTCGTTCGCCTCCTCGTCCGGAAGCGAGACGGTTTGGATCGTCAACTCCGGCCGTGCTCTTTGCGCGCGGGCCACCAGATCGTCCAGCGGGAGGGGCGGCTTCCCCCCCCAGTCGGCCTTCTCGTCCGCCGACAGCGTCGGAGATGGCGTGGAGCCGAAATAAGGATTCATCCAGTCATAACCGAAGATCTCGATGAGGTACCAAAGCCCGGTGACGGCGATGAGAGTGCAAAACCAGATCGACCACAATCCGGCGGTCTTATGGAGATCCGACCAAAAAATGCGCGGGCCCCGTCCGATCTTTAAAACGAAGAAGCGGCGCCACCAATGGTGATAGAACAACAGCGCCGTCGCCATCGACGCGATCAGGGCGAAGGAGAATGCGCAGACCACATAGTAGCCGAGGGTGCGGGGGAAGAAGAGGTTCATGTGGAAGCTGCGGAAGAAGCGCTGTACGTTGAAATAGCTCGTCTCCCCCCGGACCTGAGCGGTGTACGGATCGACATAGACCCGCAAGGTCTGCCCCCGCGCCTCGACCGCCGCTTCGGCCGCAAAGCGCGGCCCGAGCGGCGCGTGAAGGCTCGACACCTTCCCTTGTGGGTAAGCCCGCTCGACCGCCGCCAGAATCTCCCCCCAGCTCGCGCGCGACGCCTGAGGCCGGACCCGCAAGACCGGATTCAGCAGCCAGTCGATCTCACGGCTGAAGACGGCAACGGTGCCCGACCAGCAGATGACAAACAACAGCAGACCGGCGGTCAGGCCGATCCAGCTATGCCAGCGAAACCAACGCGCCATGGCACCCGCTTAGAGCCGCACCTGATATGTCAGGGTAGCGCGCATCCCTTCCGAAAGGTAGTAGAAGAAATCGCCGCTCGCCTGGTTGGTGACATTGACATATTTTCGGTTGAGCAGATTCGAGATCCCCAGCGACAGCCTCCCCGGCCCGAGCGGGTAGCTCGAACGTCAAATCCATGAGGAAGAGCGCTTCGGAGTCGCGGAAGCCGGCCGCTTCCTGCGCCGCGTTGTAGTAGTCGGTCTCGGCAAAGTACGTTCCCTGAATGCGGTTTCGCCACGTCGGAATCGGCTCAAGCTCAATATATACGGTAGCGCGTGGTGGTGAAAGAGTATCCCCGCCGAAGTCGACCGGGGTGGCTCCTTCTTCAGTAAACTCTCCTCGTTGATAGGTTAGAATCGTACCAAGGGCAAGTCGATCGCTCAGCAACCAGTCGGCGGTGACTTCGGCACCATAGATCTCCTGCGCAAACCGCAGCGGAATGAGCGGACAGAACGGCTCGCCCGCGCAGCTGGGATCAAATGTCAAACTCGCCGCCTCATCCGATTCCGAGTAGAATAGTGCTGTGCTGAATGCTACCGGACCGGTGCTTCCTCGGAGACCGAGTTCATACTGGTTTGATCTAGCTGCATTAAGGTTGATCAGCGAGGGGTCCGCCGTGCCGCGCGCCGCGCGGCCGAACTCGCTGATCTCGGCCCCCTGACTGAAGCCGCCATAGAGCTGCAACTGATTGGCCAGGTCATATACGGCACCGAGATTATAAAGTGTGAGATCGAAATCAGGAACGTCCCCTGGGGTCGCCGCGCCCGGCAGCAAAGGGTCGAATCCTTCAGATCCGACCTCGCCGCGGAAGATCTCATAACGAACGCCGCCGGTAAAAAGCCACCGGCCTGCCCTCACTTTCGGCTGGGCAAAGAGGGCAAGGCTGTCGAGTGTCACCTCCGGGGAAACAAAACCGACGACTTCGCTTGCGGTTTCATCGTCAAGTTGTGGCCGGTAGTAGCGCTGACGCAGCAGGTCGAGGCCGTAAACCGCTTCGATGGAGCCATTTCCAACATCGAATGTTCGACTGGCGGTAGAGCGAAAGCCCTGGCGCTGGCTTTCGGCGTCGCTATTGAAATAGAAGACATCCCCTGCAAAGAAGTCGGCACTGCGCTGAATCAGCTCCTCATCGTGCATGAATAAAGAGAGATGGAGCGCATGGCCGAGCACGGACGGAATATCATAGGAGAGAATAAGAAGAATCTGTTCCACCTCCGCGTCGTCTGCCTGCGGGTTGGCAGGCCTTACGACGAAGATGTTGTCGGCGAAGCGTTCGCCCGACACTGCGGTGAAGTCGCTCGCATAAACCGTTCCCGGATCTTCGCGGAAGTAGAGGCCGGTCAAGCGTAGCTGTCCGACGCTCCCCCCGTCCCAACCCAATGAAGTAATCAGCGATCCGCTCTTGAACTCACTGCCGGGGACAAAGCCGTCTTCGGGGTTACGGCGTGCTCCGTAGTCTTGGTATCCGATCCCAGCATAGTAATCCCAAGCGGAGAAGGCTTGCCCGGCACCGGCGTAGAGGTTATATTCGAGCGATTGCGATGTGGCGTGTGGGTTGATACTCGACTGGGCGGCAAGATCGATTTCAAGCGCTTGCGACTGAGCCCGCCTTGTGATCAGGTTGATGGCCCCCCCCGGCGCGCCGGCGCCGAAAAGCGCCGTCGCACCCCGCTGCACTTCAATCCGTTCTAATGCAAACGGGTTGACGTTGTACAAGCCGCGGCAACTTGAGCGGCGCAGATTGTCATTCGTCGGCACCCCGTTGATGAGAAATTGCGCGGCGCGGCCCCGGATATTGGTGCGGCAGCCGGAGCGGAACTCTTCTTGACTCACCGTGAGGCCGGGAACCAGCACATCGAGGGTTTTTCCGATATTGGTCGAGATCGTCAGCTGCTCGGCGATCGCTTCCTCCTCGGCCACGGAGACCGACGAGGCGACTTCCGAGATCTCCGTCTCGGTGCGCGCTCCGGTCACGGTCATTTCATCCAACATCACCCCCTCTTCCGGCGTTTCACCCCGCGCGGGAGAAGACGATAAAATCAAACAGACTGCCGCAATCGATACCGCTCTCGAAAAGAAGTGTCGCATCAGATAGGATCCTCCCCCGTCCCTGTTCGGCCAAAAACAAAAAGCCCAAAGCGGGTAAATTCCACTTTGGGCTTCTGGGTTCTCTGACCGCCAGCCGTCTTGTCGTGAAGTTAGATTGAGAATGATTCTCAACCTTAAACAGAAAGGCACTCTATCCCATCCGATTACGGGATGTCAAACGTTTTTTCAAGGGAAGGAATCTTCAGCTCCCTCCGGAACGCGTCGAAGGAGCCCCATCTCTTCCGGATCTGCCACTGGAGGGAGCGGCCCTCCTTCAGTCGTTGCAGTTCTGTGGTCGTCGGGAAATGGCCGATCCCTTCGGCCAGAACAAGATAACGATCGATGCACTCTCTCCGCCGCCGGTCGTTCCGGACCGCCGCCAATTCCTCGGGCGAGATCCGGTAGAGACGCTGCAACCGGCGGAGCGCGGTCATCGAGAGCCGGTTCGCTTCGGCGACGGCATCGAGCTTGAGCCATGTTCTGTAATCATCCAAAATCTTCTCTCTGGACGGGAGAGAAGGAAAGAGGGGGGCGTATTCGAAGAGTCCGATCTTCGCCCCCCGGACCAACAGCTGCCGGACCCGCTCCCGGCTCAATCCGGTCTCCCGGCCGACCGCCGCCAGCGTTCCCTTCTCCCGATAAAGCCGATGGAGTTCACGCAGCCGCGTCACCGTCGAGGGTCGGTTGGAGACCCCTTCCCCCGGGGAAGGGGCGAACCCCAATCCGGCGCGGATCTTTTTCTCGGCATAATGCGAGATGCGGCGCGCCTCTAAGATCTTGCGCACCGTTGTTGGATTGACACGGCATCGCGAGGAGAGTTCCAGAAGATCGATCTCGTCCCGAACGATTTTCGCGACTTCGGAAAAAAGCGACGGGACGCTTTCATCGAGGGCGGCCCCTCCCGATCCTGAGTCCAACATTTCTTCCTCCTGCTGCTCTCATGAGCGATCTTGGAAACAATCGGATCGACGGGAGACCAGCGCTCACCCTTCCCATTTGGAGAAGAGAACCGCCTCTTCCTCCCGCTCCTGCGCCCGCTCGAAGAGATCGGCGAGGGCGGCGAACTCCTCCCGGTTGAAATGGAGCATGATGTTCCGAAGGCTGACGTGGTAGCCGTCGCACCGGCATCGATCGATCGAACCGAATTCGGACTTCGCAAGGGGAACGGAATGATGGCCTGATTCGCTGTTCATGAAAAACCTCCTTTGCATGTGAGTGTTAACATTTCTCGCTGGAATGCCTCTATCGACGCCGGGAAGCGGCCGCTTCGACCGGTCGTTTTCCATCCATCGCCGCGATCTCCCGCTCGATTCCCGCCTCCAGCCATCGGGTGAGGACCGGATGGGGGGTGAATCCCTTTCCGTTGATCTCATAGTCCTCCCCCTCTTTGAGGCCGACCTCCTCCAGAAGGCCTTTGTACGGCCCCGCGCCCCGGAGCCGGTGCGAAATCAGCACGACCCGCCCGTTCCGCTTCCCCGCTTCGATCATCTCCTTGAGCTTCGCCACCGCCTCCTTCCGCTTCTCCGGCCAATCCTCGCGGATCGTGGCGGGAAGGATCGCCTTGAGCTCGGCGCAATGGGGATCTTTCCGAAGCCGTTCGATCTGGCGGCCCATGGCCGAAAGCCACCGGGCATCGACCGCATCGTCCCCCGCGCCGTGGGCCACCAGGATGACCGTCTCCTCCGAGGACTTCCGGCTGATTTCGGTGATCCGATCGTGGAGAATCTCGGCCAGCGCCGGATCTTCTTCATAACCGCCGAAGGTGGAGAAGACCGCGCCGCTTCGAACCTGAGGAGGGGGAGGCCCCTCATGGTCATGCCCGGACGGAGCGGGGGAGAGTCCCAGGAGGTAGTCGGTCGCCTCCTTCATCTGGTCGGAGAGGGAATACATCCGTATGAAAACGATCCGGCGGACCCCTTTTTCCTCCAGGCGGGAGACCGCTCTCTGGAGGGTGACCGGATCGGCCATGCCGTAAGCCATCTCGATTCGGTAGCGGGACTTCAGCGGCGCGATCACCGCTTCGACGGCGTCGTTCCAGGGGAGGGTCGCGCCGTGCGGCATGATCACCACCCCGGTTTCTTCCGGCGAAGCGGGAAGATGGGCGTTCGCCGTTTGCTTCAACCAGAGGAGAAGGTTGGGATGGGGAAAAATCTCCTGGCCGTCATAGACCACGTCGAGCTCCTTAAGCTTGTCGGCCAGCCATCGGGTGAGCGACATATGGCTGTCGAACTTGGGACCGATGAAGAAGGGGACGACGAGGGTCCTCCCCTTCTTCGCCGCCGTCTTGACGATCATCTCATCGACTTCCCGGCTCTTCTTCTCCCGCAGCTCCGCTTCGGCCTCGCGGTCGTAGTAGATCCCGATTTGGGTCTCCTTAAAGGGACGGTATCGGGAAACATATTCCGTCAAAGATTGCAGGCCGGTGCGAAGGGCGGCTTCGCCGGCCTCGTCGACCGCGCCGGTCCCCAGCACCACCAGCCGTTCTTGTTCCGGATCGCGGCTCAACGCTTCCACCCGATCGAGAAGAATCTGCGCGGTAAGATGGCTCTCCCCCATCGCGGGGGCCCACCGGATCGTTCCCCCCGCGGCGTAGGCCGGAAGGTGCGGCGCCATTTTCTTCAAAATCGGATCGGCCTGGGAGAGAAAAAGGGGGATGGCGACGATCTCGGTTGCCCCGGCCCGCTTCAGGTGATCGACCGCGCGGGTCAGATATTCGGAGTACTCTCCCCCGACGCGGTTATATCCGCGGCCGGCCCAGGCGAGGGAGGCGGGGTAGTCCCTCTGAAACGCCTCATATACCGCTTCGATTTCCTGATTCCCGAGAAAGCCGCGGTCGGGCGCGACCAGAAGAAAGCCGGTCTTCGACGGCAGGCTCTCTTCAGCAAGCGCCCCCGGCGTCGCAAGCGCAAAAGAGACAACACAAACGACGAGTCCAAAAATGGTCTGCATTTCTTTTCCTCCTCCTTTCAGATCTTTTCGAAGGACGCGGGAGCCGGCCCGAATCGGTCCGGCCGGGACCTCTCCGCATTATTTACTTCCCCCCTCTCCAAACCTGCATGCGGCATCGGAGAAGGCATTCCGATCCCCGCCGCTCTCCCCATCATCAGCTTAAAGATCCGAGCGACCCGCTCGAATTGCGCCGCCGTGAGATGCAATGTCGCCGCATGGATTCGAACATGGTAGATCCCGCATCGACACTGCCAGATCGTGCAATCCGGGTTGGAGAATAAGGCCTCTTCCCGACAGAGCGGCGATTCCATCCCCATCTTCATCTCCTCACAACGGCTGCAGATGGCCGATAAAATCTTGCTCCCGATTCAAGGGACTCACTTGTCCCTCCCTCTCACGCCCGGCCAGGGGTGTCCGATCGACATCTTTCCTCAGAAAACAAAAAACGCCCGGAAGGATTTTTCTCCGTTCCGGGCGTGGGGTGAATGACCTCGAGCCGCTATCCACTTTTCTATGAAAAAGGACGCCTGCGGATGCCGGCGCCTGATCAGGTCGATTGAACCGGCGGGACGAGCCGCAGCACCCGACCGCCGACCGCGCGCTTGATTTTTCTTCGAGATCGCGGCAGAGGCTCCGCTTGATGAAGCATCTGCTGGACGGCAGGGATCTGATCGATCGGAATAAAAAACCGCTTTTGGGGATACCATCCGATTCCCTTTCCCCAAGTCATCCGTCGCATTTCAATGCCGCTTCGACCGGCCTCTTCGATCAGGACAATCTCGATCTTTTCATCGGAATGATCCCCCTCCAAGAGCCCCAATGCGAATTCATCAAGCTGCATCTTTACTCCTCCCAAACAAAAAAATCACTGCCTCTCGGGCCGGTTCGAGAGGCATCCCCCTTGTGCGGCGAGCCCCCTCTTTACGGCTCCCGAGAAGATTTCCGAAGCGAAAGAAGGTGACTCCGCCTGCACCGCTTACATTTTAATTCCAACTTATCCATTGATAATCCGAGCGGCCGGGCTTCCACAGAAACCCGGCGATCATGCAGAAGCCGCTTTCTGACTCGAACAATCTTTCATTCGCGCCCTACAGAAGCCAAAGAGAATCTGAAAAAGACTTTTAGGCTTGGGCCTCAACGAGGATGGACGCGAGCCTCACAAAGCGATTGAGAATCATTCTCAATATCAATCACGAGAATACACCCTGGCCTATTTTCCTGTCAAGATTTTTTTCAAGAGAATGAATTTTTCTTCAAAACAACGGCAGTAAGGAGGGGGATCTCGATCCTTGTAACGGGAGAGAGGGCATCGGTTCCAGCGTTCGACCGATCGAAGGAGAAACGTGCTTACTGGCTGGCCACTTTTCGAAGGTTTTCCGATTGGAAGTAGGCGGCGAACCCCTCTTTGGCCACTTGAGAAGCCTTGATTCGCCACTTGGGTTGATTAATGACCATGGCGGCCACGACGATTTCGGGATCTTCCATCGGGGCCATCCCGACGAACCAGCTGTACTTTCCGGGAGGGTCTTCCCCGGTCAGGGAACCGGTCTTTCCGCCGATGGTGATCCCTCGAAGACTTGCTTCACGGCGCTTTACGCGAAAAGCCTTGCGAGAGGTCCCTTTGATGACCGCCATCGCCATCATCTCTCGAAGCGACTCCGCCGTCGCCGGAGAAATCGTCTCTGCAAAAACCTTCGGCTCGCACTCATAGAGTTTGGTGCCGTCGGCGCGCCGGACATGATCAATCATACAGGGGGACATCATCACGCCGTCGTTGGCGATCGCCGCGCCGATCATCGCTCCGTGGAGGGGAGAAAGCCCCACGTCGCCGAACCCGGCGGCCGACATCGCCAATCCCCGCTCGCTTTCATCGATTTCCATCCGGCTGACCTGCACCGGGAGCTCGAACGGAATCGGGCGATTAAACTGAAAACGCTCTCCATAACTCAGAAGGGTCGGCACATCAAGCCAGCGAAGGGCGACCTTTGCAAACGCCACATTGCACGATTTTGCCAGCGCTTCGGCCAAGGAGATTTTTTGCTTGTCTCGCTTCGGATTATCAACCCAGTTCTTCGGTCCCAGCCGGTAGAGCCCGCCGTGAAAGGCAATCTCGGTCTCGGGCCGGGCTTTCTTTTCCTCCAGGGCGGCGGAGGCGGTCACCAATTTAAAGATCGACGCGGCGGGATAGGTCGCCCGAAATGCCAGGCGGTCGGCTTTCGGATCGACGGATGAATATTCCACGGAAGCGAGGACCTTGCCGGTCTTCGGATCCATGGCGACAAAAACACCGTAGGGAACCCGATACTGCTTGAAGTAACTCTCCATCGCCTTCTGAAGGTCGGCATCCAGGGTGTAAACGGCGGTCACGCCATTTTCGAACCGTGAGACATATTTTCCCTGCTCGGTATGATCAAACGGAGGAAGCGCCCCTTTGATTCTAATTCCATCTTCCACCAACGCAAAAGGGGTATTTCGCAGCGGGTCCTCTGTCAGCTCCCCCAACACCCCGCTTTCCAAGGAGACAACAAAAACAAAGCCGAACAGAACCAACCCCGTCACCCAACCCCACCGGCGCCCTTCAACCCCCACGTCTACTCCAATAGCCGAGAAAAAGGGTCGGCCACCCGTAAAATTTTATCGAGCTGTTGATTTAGAGCCGACTGATCGACCTCTTTAAACCAAATCCATTTTTCTCTGAACTTCTCCCCACGGACGATTTCGAGCCTGGATTTCGGGAGAGAAAATAGCTTCGATAAATATCGAATGCAGGCCGCGTTCGCGGCCCCTTCCAGAGGAACCGCTCTTAATTTTAGCCGAAGCATCCCTTCGGCGCAACCTTCTACGCTGTCCCGGGATGCATTCGGAATGACGCGCAAATGAAGGAGCGCTCCCGATTTATAAGGGCGGAACGGCGATTCCATCTTTTGCGTTGACGTTTAACATTGAACGCGCCGCCGCGGTTCGAGAGAACGGTAAATGCTCGGAAAGCTTGACCACTTTTACCTTCGGCGCCGTGCGATTTCTCTTCCGCAGGCTTTGGAGGTATCCTCGAACGACATCCCGGATATTTTCAAGAACCTCCGCTTCGCTCCGCCCGATGGTACGGCATCCGGGCAAGGCGGGAACGTCGGCGACAAAACAGTTATCGACCTGAGTAATATAGACGTAGTAACTCATCTCTCCTCCTAGGCTAAGGTGAAGGTGGATGAAATTCCATCCGTCAGAACTGAACCGCTTCTTTCCAACCGAATTGCTTACATCGAAAATATGGCTCGGGGCTGCGCGTTCGAGAAAAGATCGATTCGCGTATCGTGCAGCCGAGCCGTCGGGCTCTCACCTCTCATAAAGAGGCCTCTTCTTCCCTCTGATCGGCTTTTTCATCTTCCCATTGCATTGTCTTTTCGAGATTTTGCATCAAAGATCGAATCTTCTCAACAAAAAAATCGCGCTGCCGTCTTAAGTGATGGATCTCCCCCTGGACCTGGCTCACCTCTTTCATGGCCGATCGGGTAATCTCTTCCGCCCGCAGCTCGGCCTGGCGAATAATGAGATCCCCTTCTTTCTGAGCGGTCCGTTTCATCTCTTCGATCGCCTTCTGCGCCATCAGCAGCGTGTTGGTCAGCGCCCCTTCGGTCTTCTTCAACTCGGCGATCGATTGTCCCTGATCCTCGATCCGCTCCCGAAGAGCGGCGTTTTCTTTTAAGACCTCTTCGAGTTCACTCGCTAAATTTTCCAGGAAAGCGTCGACCTCGTTCGGGGCATACCCCCGGAAACCGACGGGGAAAGTCATTTGGCGGATATCGACCGGCGTCCATTTCATCTTCACCTCTCTATCGCAATCGGCTGGCCAATTCAAAAAGGGAGCTGACCAGGAATTGTTTTAAAAACATAATAATTAAGATCGCCACGAGCGGGGAGAGGTCGATTCCGGTGCTGTAGGTCCGCATCAATTTTCGGAGCGGATGAAGAACCGGCTCCGTAATTTTGTAGAGAAATTGGACAACCGGATTATAAGGATCCGGGTTGACCCAGGAGATCAACGCTCGAATGATAATGACCCACGTATAGATTTCCAGGACGTAATTGAGAACGGTGGCAAGCGCCGAGACGAAGTTTGCCGCAATGAACATGATCTCTCCTCATCGATTCCAATCAGAGCAACCCGCTTTTTTCGATGGCTCACAATAAAAAATACTATACCACTTTCAATGGGAGATTGACGCCTCCTTTTTTTGTTGCTCTTACCAACCGACCCAAATTCTTTATTTTGCCTTTCCCAACTCTTCGGATCGACGGGTCGCCGCCTCCACCGCTGAAATAAATGCCGACCGGATCTTCCCCTCTTCCAATTTATGGAGGCCGGCGATCGTGGTTCCCCCCGGAGAAGCGACAAAGTCCTTCAGCCGTGCGGGATGATCCCCCGTCTGAAGCGCCATCTGGGCCGCGCCGAGAACCGTCTGCACCGCCAGCGCGAGGGCTATCTCGCGGCTCAGTCCGCTCTTCACCCCCCCGTCGGCCATCGCCTCGATCATCACAAACACAAACGCCGGCCCGCTCCCGGAAAGACCGGTCACCGCGTCAAGATAGCGCTCTTCCAGAACCCAGCTTTTTCCGATCGAATCAAAAATTTGAAGGACCAGATCGAGGGTTTCTTGCTCCACCCCCTTTCCCGGGGTCAGCACCGTCGCTCCCGCCTGGACCAGCGCCGGGGCGTTCGGCATGGCGCGGATAATCTTCGCCTCCCGCTCCAGGCCGGCGGCCAATCGGGCGAGGGGCACGCCGGCGGCGACTGAAATGAGGACCTTTTCTTTCAGCTCCGATTTAATTTCGGCCAAAACCCCATCGACCGCCAGCGGTTTGACGCCAAGGACAACCAGATCTCCTTCGCGCACCGCTTCACGGTTGTTCCGGGTGGTTCGAATCCCATATTTTTGATGAATGACTTTCAGCCGGGCCTCGGAGGTGTCCGAAGCAAGGAGGTCGCCCGTTTTGAACAGTCCGGCGGCGAGCACCCCTTTCATGATCGCCTCGGCCATGTTTCCCGATCCGAGAAAAGAAAGGCGGGGCGGGAGTTTGGTTGTTTGCTTTTTCACAGCGTATCGGTCCTATCTGTCCTATTGTCTTGGTCTTTCCCCAAAAATCGCCGTCCCGATTCGGACCCAGGTCGCCCCTTCTTCAACGGCGACCTCAAAATCGGCCGACATCCCCATCGAGAAGCGATTGAGTCCGAGGTCCTCTCCCAATCGACGCAGCATCGAAAAATAGGGCCGCGCCCCCTCCGGCTCGGGGGTGAACGGGGGAAGGGTCATCAGCCCTTCCAGAGAGAGCGGCGCGAGTTTCCGAACCTGAGTGACCAGCCCCGGCGCCTCTTTCATTGAAATCCCCCGCTTGCTCGCCTCGGCCCCGACGTTGACCTCAATCAACACCGGCTGTGTAATCCGCCGCTTTTCCGCCTCCTGCGCCACTTTCTCGGCCAGACGAATTGAATCGATCGAGTGGATCAGAGAAAAAAAGCCGACCGCTTGTTTAACCTTGTTCGTCTGAAGGGGTCCGATCAGATGGACCGCGGCCGATTTATTCTCTTCAAGAAATCGGCTCTCCAGAAACTTGGCGCGGGCTTCCTGCACCCGGTTCTCGCCGAAGATCCGAATTCCCGCTTCCGCCCCCTCCCGGACCCGGTCGATCCCAACCCCCTTTGACGCCGCCACCAGCGTGATCTCCTCCGGATTCCGGCCACAACGGCGCGCCGCTTCCTGGATCCTCGCCGAGATCCGATCGATGGCCCGGGCCGTTTCCCCCATGAGACCGGTTTCCCTCTCGATTAGGCGCTATCGATCAGCATGATCCCGCTGGTCATGTTCCCCGTTCTCTTCTTGTCCCTCCGATAAGAATAGAAGAGCCCCGGAAGACAAGAAGTACAAAGACCGGAGAAGGCGATTTTGTCGGGATTGAGACCCGCCTCGGCGAGTTGCAGCGCATTCAATCGGGCCAGATCCAGCTTCGCCTTCCCCTCTCTTTCATGGATCACCACTTCCGGGCCGGGGGAATATTTCCGCTCGAGTTCCCCCCAGACCTCTTCTCCCACCTCATAGCAGCACGGGCCGATGCAGGGACCGATGCCGGCGAGAAGGGCGCTCGGTTCCGAACCGTACCGCGACGTCATTTCACGAACCGCTTTTCCAACAATGTTCAAGGAGGTCCCCCGCCACCCGGCGTGAATCGCAGAGACCGCCCTCTGTACCGGATCAAAAAGAAGGACCGGCACACAATCGGCTGTGGCGACGGCAATCAGCAGGTGGGATCGATCGGTTGCCAACGCATCACCGATCAACCGTGGTTCCGGACCTTCCCCCCTTCCCGCATCCTCTTCGGTGATCGGCCAGATCCGGTCCCCATGGACCTGACGAACACGGATCGCTTTTCCCGGCCTCCCGGGTCCGGCCTCATAGAGAGCGCTCTCCGAGAGAAGACGCGTCCCAAAGAAATGGAAAACCCCCGGCGCGCTGAGTCGGGGAAGGACGATATACCCTTGTCCGCTGTTCTGAACCCACTGATAAGGCTGCATCTGTGTTAGGATCTCCATCGGCGTCCATGCCTCCACATTGGTAGAAGAGTTCTAATCCGCCTGCTTTCTTAAGAAGGTGGGCACATCCCACTCGTCATCCCCTTCCATGCGGATGACCTCTTTTCCCCCTTCACGAACCACCTTTCGCAGATACCCTGCGCGATCGAGGCTCTTTTGGGGTGCCCGCTTGGCCGGCCGGCTCTCTCCATCGACCGGCTCTTCGTAACGCTCATTCTCTTCAAATCCCGTCGCGATGACCGTGACCTTGATCTCATCGGTCAACGACTCGGAGATCACCGATCCGAAGATAATATTTGCATCGGGATCGACCGTCTTTTGAATAATGGACGAGGCTTCATCGACCTCCCCGAGCGAGAGGTCCAGTCCGCCGGTGATGTTGATCAACACCCCCCGCGCTCCCTCGATCGAGCTGTCTTCGAGCAAGGGGCTGGAGATCGCTTTTTGCGCCGCTTCGATCGCCCGGTTCTCCCCCTTGGAAACCCCCATCCCCATGACCGCCCGGCCGGTGTGAGACATGATCGTCCGAACATCGGCAAAGTCGACATTGACCAATCCGGGGGTGGTGATCAGATCGGAGATCCCCTGAACCGCCTGGCGGAGGATATCATCGACCACCAGGAACGACGCGCGAAGCGGGGTTCCCTTTTCGACAACATTCAGGAGTCGTTGGTTGGGAATAATAATGACGGTATGGCAGGCCCGCTTCATCTCATGGACCCCGTCTTCGGCCTGATGGGAGCGCTTGGCCCCTTCGAATTGGAACGGCTTGGTCACCACCCCGACGGTCAACGCCCCCATCTCTTTCGCGATGCCGGCGATGATCGGCGCGGCGCCGGTTCCGGTCCCGCCCCCCATGCCGGCGGTGACAAAGACCATATCGGCCCCGGCGAGCATCTCCCGAATCTGATCGACCGCTTCCAAAGCCGACTCCCGGCCGATCTGCGGCTTCGCCCCCGCCCCCAGACCTCGCGTCAGCTTGGTGCCGAGCTGGATCTTGTTCGGCGCCGGATTCATATACAGCGCCTGGATATCGGTGTTCGCCGCAACAAAGTCGACCCCCTGCAGGCCGCAATGGATCATGCTGTTGATCGCGTTACAACCGCCCCCTCCGACACCGACGACTTTGATTCGCGCCGATGTTGACTCTTGTTCCTCCTCATCAAAGAGAAACATTCAGACCTCCCTCTTTTTAGGCGCCTCACGGGGCGCCGATCTAGTTTAAAAAAATTCCTTCACCCAGCTCTTCATTTGGTTCTTCATCCGCTGGAGCAACTGCCCTTTTCCGGTTCTTCGATGATCTTCTTTCTCTTGATTTCGAAACGCATAAAGGATGAGCCCCGCGCCGGTGGCATACATCGGACTTCCGACGACGTCGATGAGTCCCCCATCCCGGCGGGGACCCCCCGCCGGACCGGAAGGCCGAGCACCCGCTCCGCCACCTCGACCATCCCATTTAAGCAAGAGGTCCCCCCGGTAATCACGACCCCGGAGGCGACCCGATCTTCAAAACCCATTCGTTCGATCTCGCGCGCGACCAGCATGAAAATCTCTTCGGCCCGCGGCTCGATAATCTCGGAGAGGAGCTGGCGGGAGAGGACCCGCGGCGGACGCCCGCCGACACTCGGCACCTCGATCGTCTCATTGTCCTTCACCATCTCGGTCGAGGCGCAGCCGTATTTGATCTTAATCTTCTCGGCATCGGCAGGCGGGGTCCGAAGACCGATGGCGATGTCGTTGGTAAAATGCGTCCCCCCGACCGCCAAAACCGCCGTGTGGCGAACACTCCCCTCAATATAGGTCGCGATGTCGGTCGTCCCGCCGCCGATATCGACCATCACCACCCCCAACTCTCTCTCTTCCGGGGTGAGCACCGCTTCGCTCGAAGCGAGCGGCTGAAGGATCATCTCCACCATGTCGAGTCCTGCCCGGTTGATGCTCTTCACGATGTTCTGGGCCGAGGTCACCAGGCCGGTGATGATGTGAACCTCCGCCTCCAGCCGCACCCCCGACATCCCAAGCGGATCTTTGATCCCATCTTGGCTGTCGACGATAAATTCCTGCGGAAGGACATGCAGAATCTCCCGATCCATCGGGATGGCGACCGCCTTGGCCGCATCAACCACCCGCGCGATATCGGCCCGGGTCACCTCGTGGTCTTTGACGGCGATCACGCCGCGGCTGTTGAGCCCTTTGATATGTCCTCCGGCGATACCGGTGTAGACCGCGTTGATCTCGACCCCCGCCATCAGCTCGGCCTCTTCGACCGCCCGCTTGATCGATTCGACGGTGCTCTCGATATTCACCACCATCCCCTTCTTGAGCCCTTTCGAGGGGTGGGTCCCGATTCCGATGATATCGATCCGCTTCTCGTCGACGACTTCGCCCACAATGGCGCAGATCTTCGTCGTTCCGACATCGAGGCCGACCAAAATATTTTCACGCTTCGCCAAGAGATCCTCCTTGAGAAGGTCGCCGGACCCTCTCGTTCAGCCCTGCCCGAAGGCGGTGCCGTGTTGCGATTTAGAACTGAGACCCTCCCCGACCTTCCGTCTCGCCGGGCCATAATCCGTTCTCCCCGCCACCGGGGGTGAAACCATCCCTCACGATGACCTTCCGCCGGTGGCGCAGATCGATCTCCCGATCGGAAATCCCCCGCCGTTCGAGGTCCTCTCTTATTTCGAGATACCGCTGCCACCGCTCGGAATACTCCTCTTTACCGAAATGCAGCACCCCCTCCGGGAAGTGGACGACCAAATCGTCCGGATCGGCCAAATCGATCACGAAAGGAGCCGGCTCGGCCCCTTCTTTCTCCAGCGTGCCCAAAACGAGTGAAGCCAATTGAAGTCCCCGCGCATAAGAAACCGGGTTGTAATGGATGATCCGGGGGAGCGTTTCAGGGACATCGCCGTTTTGTTGCAGGATCTTTCCCTCTTCATCCCGAAGAAGCGGCCGACGGGCGGAATCGAACTCGACCGAAGCCGCAACCCGCTCCACGACTTGAATGTGGAGACGATCGGGAAATTCTTTCCGAACGACCGCTCCTTTGATCCATGGATTCGCCTGAAGCTCCGCTTGAATCTGGGCAAGATCGACGCGGAAAGAGGCTCCGCCCCACGATCGACCGGAAGCGCGCCGTCATCTCCCGCTCTTTTAAATGATGAAGGCCGTCCCATCTGATTTCTCGAACATGGAAGAGGGGGGCGGTCGTCAATCGCTGTCCGCCGGCATAGAGCGCAAAAAGGCTCCCCCCGAGAAGGACGGCCCAGAGCGTCGGCCGAAACCAAGGGATCAGTTGCGCCCACGAAAGCCGGCCCTTTCTTCTTTTGTTCCGTTGGTTGTTCCGCTGGATCGCAATCGCCTTCATGGAATCTCTTCCCCTATTTACCGAGTGAGGCTGTTTCTAAAATTCGTTCCACCAGTGCATCGAAATCGATCCCGACCCCTCGCGCAATCTCCGGGAGGAGGCTCGTTTCGGTCATTCCGGGCAGCGTGTTGACCTCCAGAACATAAGGACGCTTCTGCGAATCGACCAGCAGGTCGACCCGGCTATAGCCGGTGCAGCCTAAAACCTGGTGCGCTTTCCGTCCCCAGTCGAGCACCGTCTGATAAACATCGGACGGAAGCGGCGCCGGGAAGAGATGCTCCGACATTCCGGGAACATATTTGGCGGTATAGTCATAGAATTTCGTCTTCGGGCGGATCTCGATCGCTCCGAGCGCCTCGGCTCCCAAAATCCCGACCTGGACCTCCATCCCCGAGATATATTTCTCGATCAAAATACGGGGACCATATTTAAACGCTTCTTTCAACGCCGCGTCGATTTCCCCCGACTCCGACACAATCGCGACCCCCACGCTGGAGCCTTCCATCGCCGGCTTCACGACGACGGGAAAATCAAAGGGAAGCCGGTCGGGACGAAATTGAGAAAGCCCTTCCCCCGTCAAAACCTGATACGGCGGAACCGGAATCCCGTGCGACTGGAAAAGATCATGCGATGCGATCTTATCCATTCCGAGGGCGCTCGCCAGGATGCCGGAACCGGTGTAAGGAATCCGCATGACCTCCAACATCCCCTGGATCGCGCCGTCTTCTCCGTACCGGCCGTGCAATGCATTGAAGGCGATTTCGATTCGCTCCGTCCGAAGGGTCTGTCCCACTTCGGGATCGACATCGATCGGGAGGGCGGTGTAGCCGAGCCGATCGAGCGAAGCGGCGATCGCCCGTCCGCTCTTGAGCGACACTTCCCGCTCCGCCGACATTCCTCCCATCAAGACCCCGATCCGCTTCCCGAGAAATTGCTCTAACGCCACTGCGAATCCCTTCCGACGACTTTCGCTTCCAGTTCTAAGCTGACTCCGTATTGTTCCTGAACCCGTTTCCGCATCTCTTCGATGAGGGCCAGCGCCTCGCCGGCTTTTGCATTTCCGAGGTTGATGATGAAGTTCCCATGCCGCTCGGAAATCTGAGCGTCGCCGACCCGGAGCCCCTTCAGCCCGACCGATTCAACCAGCCGCCCGGCGTAATCACCCGGCGGGTTCGTGAAGACCGAACCGACATTCGGAAAGGAGAGGGGCTGGGTCTCCCGTCGCCGCTTCAACAACCGCTTCAATTTTTCCTCCACTTCCGCGGGAGGGGCCGGCGTCAGCCGAAAGGAAGCGGAGATCACGATCCCCTTTGGAAGCGCCGCGGTCCGATATCCGAACTGAATCGTTTCCTTCGCCAGCGTTCGGACTTTTGCTTCTTCATCGACTAGCGTCACGGAGGACAAGACCGATGCCGTCTCTTCACCCGGAATGCCGGCGTTCATCGCCACCGCCCCGCCGACCGTCCCCGGAATCCCGGCGGCAAACTCCAGCCCGGAAAGCCCTTTCGCCATCGCTTCGGTGGAGAGCTTCGGATACGACACCCCTGCATCCGCGAGGAGGGTCTCGGGCTCCTGGAACGTAATCCGGCTCAAATGCTTCAGGTGAACGACCACCCCCGGAATGCCGCCGTCGCGTACAATGAGGTTGCTCCCGCCGCCGAGGATAAAATAAGGGAGCCGATGCTGCGCGATCCGCTCCATCAGGAGGATCACCTCCGCCGAAGATCTCGGGAAGACCATCGCCTCCGCCGGCCCGCCGACTTTAAGCGAGCTGTACGGCGCGACCGGCTCGTCGAAACGGATCTCCCCGGGATAATCTTTCAAGGCCTCTTTCAACGGAAGACCCTCTTTTTCCCCTGGTTCTATTTGCATCAATCGCATCCTACTTCGCTTCCTCCGATACGGAGAGAAAGGTTTTTCCCAGCTTCCAGATATCGCCAGCGCCGAGGGTGATCACCATCATCCCCGGCTTTGCCTTCTTTTCTACCGCGGCAAGCATCTCGGCGCGGTCGCGGAGAAAAGTCACGTCGGGGTGGCCGCTCGCCGCCACCGCCTGGCAGAGCCGCTCCCCGTCGATCCCCGGAATCGGCGGCTCGCCGGCCGCATAGATGTCGGTGAGGATCAGGTGATCGGCGTCGGTGAACGAGCCCGCTAAATCATCCAGGAGATCCCGGGTTCGTGTATACCGGTGCGGCTGAAAGAGGACGAGCAGCCCGCATCCCCACCCCCGCTTCGCCGCCGCCAGGGTCGCCCGGATCTCGGTCGGGTGGTGTCCATAATCGTCGATGACCCAGACGCCGTTTTTCTCCCCTTGCAGTTGAAAGCGCCGCTCGACCCCCCGGTATCCTTCCAATCCCTTTCGGATCGACTCCACCGGAATTTCCAGCTCCAATCCGACGGCGATCGCGGCCAAGGCGTTGAGCACATTGTGCCGGCCCGGCACCGGCAGCGTGAAGCGGCCGAGCGATTCGCCGTGAAAGCGCGCCTGGAAGGTCGTCTTCCACGGCTGGAAGGCCAGTTCCTCCGCCGCCAGATCGAGATGGGACGCGGTGCCATAAGTGAGATAGCGCTTCTCCACCCGCGGAATCAATTCGGCGATCGCCCGGTCGTCGCCGCAGAGGATCGCAAGCCCATAAAATGGAACCTTGTTGATGAAGCTGAGGAACGTCGCCTGGATCGCCTCGAACGTCCGGTAGTAGTCGAGGTGCTCCCTATCGATCGTCGTCACGACCGCCACCGTCGGCGAAAGCTTCAGAAACGAACCGTCGCTCTCATCGGCCTCGGCCACCAGGAAATCGCCTTCCCCCTTCTTGGCGTGTCCGCCGAAGCTGTTCACCTTCCCGCCGATCACCGCCGTCGGATCGAGCCCCCCTTCGGCCAGGACCGTGGCGACCATCGTCGTTGTGGTTGTCTTTCCATGCGCGCCGGCGACCGCAATTCCATACCGAAGCCGCATCAGCTCGGCGAGCATCTCGGCCCGGGGGATCACAGGGACCTTCTGCTGTTTCGCCGCGACGATTTCGACATTGTCGGACCGGACCGCCGAAGAGTAGACGAGCACCTCCGCCCCTTCGATGTGACGCGGATCGTGTCCGACGTAAATCGTTCCCCCCATCGACGCCAGCCGACGGGTCTGCTCCGACGCCGCCTTGTCCGATCCGCTGACCCGGAACCCCATGTTGAGGAGAATCTCCGCGATCCCGCTCATCCCGACCCCGCCGATTCCGACAAAGTGAATATGTTGAACCTTACGAAACATAAATGATCGACACTCGTAGGGGCAGACCTGCGTGTCTGCCCTGATCTTTACAATTCAAACGGCAAAGAACAAAAGCGGGCGCACACATCGGTGCGCCCCTACACAGACCCTTTCCTCACCAATTCAAAACAGGCTTCCACAATTTCCTCCGCCGAATGCGGATGTCCCTGACGCCGGGCCGCCCCGGCCATCTCGGAAAGCCGAATCGGATCGGAGAGAAGAAAGACAATCCGCTCGGCCAGCCTTCGCCCGTCGAGATCCCGATCCAATATCATCTCAGCCGCCCCCGCCGACACAAAGGCCGCCGCGTTTTTCTCCTGGTGACCGGTGGCGAGCGGATACGGGATCAAGAGCGACGGCTTCCCGACGGCGCCCAGCTCCGAAAGGGTCCCCGCCCCCGCGCGGCTCACGACAAGATCGGCCGCGGCATAGACCGCCGCCATGTCGTGGATAAATGGCTCCACACGGGCCGAGCGTCCGGAGCGCGCGTAGGCGTCCTTGACCTCTTCCCAGTCGCGTTTTCCGGTTTGATGAATGATCCGAAACGATCCCTTTTCTTCCCCCAAATAAGGAAGGGCGGCGACCATCGCCCGATTGATCGACTGCGCCCCCTGGCTTCCCCCCAAAATCAGGAGGGTTTTTGTCTCGGTAGGGGCGTATTGCAATACGTCCCTATCGGCCCCCGCCTCGACGATCTCCGGCCGGACCGGAACGCCGGCCCTCAGAAAGCGCTTTGTTTGAAGGTAGGCGCGCGTCTCCTCAAAGGCGATCACCGCCAGATCGACCGAGGGGGCGACCATCTTATTGGCCAGCCCCGGCACCAGGTTCGGCTCTAAGATCACCCGTTTGATCTTCAGCAAAATCGCCGCCAACAAGACCGGCCCCGCGGCATAGCCGCCGATCCCGATCACCAGTTGCGGAGAAAAATCCCTCAGGATCGAAATCGACTGGAACAACCCGACCGGAACCAGGAAAAGCGACTTGAGCCGGCCCGCGATTCCCTTTCCGACGAACCCCTTCGCCGAGATCGCAGCGAACGAGAATCCCTTCTCGGGAAGGAGCTTCGCCTCCATTCCCTGTGCGGTTCCGACGAAGAGCACCTTGGCATCCGACTCCACCTTCTGAAAGGTCTGCGCCAGGGCGATCCCAGGATAAAGATGGCCGCCGGTTCCTCCCCCTGCGATCACCACCCTCATGCCCGTCCCCCTTCCGCCGCAAGCCCCCTCGCCCCGACCCTCGCCCGAAAAGGGGAAGCGCTTCGGGAAACATTGTAAAGAAGGCCCATCGCCAGCCAGTTCACCAACAGGGAAGAGCCGCCGTAGCTGACGAAGGGGAGGGCCAATCCCTTGGTCGGGAGAAGCCCGGTGACCACCCCCATGTTCATCATCGCCGGCAGTGTCATCATCAGTGTCGTCCCGATCGCCAGCATCCGGTGAAAGGGATCTTCGACCGACCCTGCAATCCGGGTCCCCCTCCAGAGAAGAAAAACATAGAGAACAAGAAGCGAAAGGGTTCCGATCAATCCCAGCTCCTCCCCGATCAAGGCGAAGATAAAATCGGTGTGCGGCTCGGGAAGAAAGAAAAGCTTCTGCCGTCCCTCCCCTAATCCGTTCCCGAAGATCCCGCCGCTTCCCAACGCCAGGTACGATTGGATCATCTGAAAACCGCTCGCCGACGGATCGCTCCAGGGATTCAGATACGACATCACCCGCTGGAGCCGGTAGGGGGTCTTCAAGATCCAGTAGAGAACCAACGGGATCATCAGCAGCCCCAGCGAAGCCAAATGCGTAAACGCAACCCCTCCTAAAAAGAGAAGGAGCGCAGCCAAGGTGAGGATGATCACGGTCATTCCGAGATCGGGCTCCACCAAGATTAAGGCAATCTGCAGACCGATCACCACCAGCGCCGGGGCCAACCCCTCGAAGAAATCCCGAATCCGATCCCCCTTCTTCACCACATAATGGCTCAGATAGATCACGGTGAAGAGCTTGGCCGCTTCGGAAGGCTGAAAAGCGGCCGGCCCAAGCCGGATCCATCGTCGGGAGCCGTTGACTTCGGACCCGATCCCGGGGAGGAGCACCGCAATCAGCAGCGCGAAGATAAGAAGGGTCATCGGAGCGACCCACTCCCGCAACCGATCGAGCGGGATGCGCGAAACAATCAAGAAGGAGAGAAGGGCGATCCCCATCCAGAGGAATTGTCTCTTCAGGAAAAAGGCGGAGTCTTGATAATTCTTCCCCGCCAGAATGCCGCTGGCGCTGTAGATCATCACCAGCCCGACCACGCCTAAGAAAAGGGCGATCATCGGCAGAAGGCGGTCTCCGGCCGCGGGACGCTTCCGCGCCGCTTTCAGATTCCTTTCAGACTGCGGAATGGAGGCGAAAAGAGAATGCGTTTCTGCGCCGCTCTCTGCTCTCTTCCTTGTGCTCACGACGGAAGTCCCTCCACCGCTTGCCTGAAGACCTCGCCCCGGTGCCGATAGTCCCGGAACATGTCAAAACTCGCGCAGCCGGGGGAGAGAAGGACGATTTCCCCCGCCGCCGCGGAGGCGGCGGCCCGCTCGACCGCCTGCTCCATCGACCCAACCCGTTCCACCGCGGGATGCTCTGAAAAAGAACGGGCGATCTTTTCCTGCGCCTCTCCCAGTAAGATCAGCCGCTTGACCTTCTTGAGGATCAGGTCTTTGAGCGGGGTGAAGTCGCTCTCCTTGTCCTTCCCGCCGGCGATCAAGGTCACCGGAACGGTCAACCCTTCGATCGACTTGATCACCGCCCCGACGTTCGTCCCTTTCGAATCGTTGATATATTTGACCCCGCGGACTTCCCGGACCAGTTCCATTCGATGCGGAAGCCCCTTAAAATTCATCAGCGCCTGTCGAATCCCCTCGGGCGAGCATCCGCAGAGAAGGGTGACTGCGATGGCGGCCATGGCGTTCTCGATATTGTGAGACCCTTTGATCTTCAGGAACTCCACCCGAATCACCGGATCGGGCTCTCCCCAGAGATTGGAGACGATCTCCCCCTCCCGCCAATGAAGATAGACCCCCCGCTTCGGGATCACCAGCCGGCTGAAAGAGACCGCCGAACCGCTCAACGCCGGCGGCATCGTGGCCGGATCATCTTGATTGAGGACCGCATAATCCCCCTCCGATTGATTCTCGAAGAGCCGCCACTTCGCCGCCTGGTACGACTGAAAGTCGGGATAACGGTCGAGGTGATCGGGGGTGACATTCAACAAAGCCGCAATCCGGGGGCGGAAGGTCTGAATCGTCTCCAGCTGAAAAGAGCTCAGCTCCGCCACGATGAAATCCCACGTTCCGGTGACCGCTTCCGACAACGGCGTCCCCAGATTCCCGCCGACGAAGACTTTCCACCCCCATCCCTTGAGGATCTCTCCGACAAGGGTGGTGGTGGTGCTCTTTCCGTTCGTCCCGGTGATCGCAATGATCGGCGCCGAGAGGGCCGAGAGAAAGGTCGAGGCGAGCTCGATCTCGCCGATGATCGGAATTCGGCGCGCTTGGAGTTGCTCGATCGGAAGTGTTTTAAAAGGGACCCCGGGGCTCAGAACCACACATTCAGCGGAGAGGAGATCTTCCTCCTCCCGGTGGCCGAGATGGAAGCGAAGCGAGCCGCTCCCCTGGCCTCCTTGAGAGAGCTGCGCGAGGGAAGAAGGGACCGCTCTTTGCCGATCGTCGACCACGAGCACTTCGGCCCCTTCGCGGACCAAGAGGGAAGCGGCCGCGATCCCGCTGGCCCCCATTCCGACGACAGTCACCTTCTTTCCTTTGAATGACCCCTTCAATACAACCTCGTTGCGCGTCATGACTCGTTGCGTCTGCCACCGGCCCGATCGCCGGGAAACAGGGCGGCTACCCGAAGAGGGCGTGCTACCTCAGCTTGAGGGTGCTCAAACTCAATAAGGCCAAAATAATCGAGAGAATCCAAAAACGGACGACGATCTTCGGCTCCTTCCACCCCTTCAGCTCAAAGTGGTGGTGAATCGGCGCCATCAGAAAGACCCGCCTCCCGCTCGATTTGAAGGAGGCGACCTGGAAGATCACCGAGAGCGCCTCCATCACAAAGATGCCGCCAACCAGCGCGAGCAGCAGCTCGTGCTTCGAAATCACCGCCACCGCGCCCAGCGCCCCGCCGAGGGGAAGCGAGCCGACGTCGCCCATAAAGATCGACGCCGGATAGGCGTTGTACCAGAGAAACCCGAGACTCGCCCCGATCATCGCGCCGCAGAAGATCGACAGCTCCCCCGCGCCGTCGATGTGGGGAATCAACAGGTAGTCCGAAAAATTTTTATGACCGGTCACATAGGTGACGATGGTATAGGCGACCGCCGTCACCGTAATCGGGCCGATCACCAGCCCGTCCAACCCGTCGGTCAAATTCACCGCGTTCGATGCCCCGACGATCACCAGAATCGCGAAGGGAATGTAGAGCGCTCCCAGATCGGGGGTGATATTCTTGAAAAAGGGGACCGAGAGAATGGGGGAATACGCGGCAGAACGATAGACCCCCAAAGCGACGATCAACGCCACCAGGATCTGCAGGCTGAATTTGTATCGGGGAAGAAGCCCTTTGGTATTTTTTCGAATACATTTCAGATAATCATCCATAAACCCGATGGCGCCGAACCCCACCGTCGCAAAAAGGACCAGCCAGATATACTTATTTCTCAGGTCGGCCCAGAGAAGCGTCGAAACCAGAATCGCGATGAGGATCAAGATTCCCCCCATCGTCGGCGTCCCCGATTTGCTCATGTGCGATTTCGGTCCGTCGCTCCGGATCTGCTGGCCGATTTGGTACCGGCGGAGAAGCTCCGTGACCAGATCTCCGATCAAAAACGAGATCACCAGCGCCGTCACCACGGCATAAATCGTCCGAAAGGTGATATATCGAAAAACGTTAAAAAACGAATAGGTCGTATGCAGCGGATAGAGGAGATGATAGAGCATTAACTTTTTCCCCTCTCCTGAGGGAGGGTCTCCGTCTTTTTTCCACGATCCGACCGCTCGATACCGAGCCACGGCAAGACCGTTTCCATCCGCATTCCGCGCGATCCTTTAATCAACAGCACATCCCCTTTCCGAACATAAGTTAAAAATTCTTTTTGAAGTGAAGAAAGATCGGCATACGCCGCGACCTTCTCGCCCGGCATTCCCGCCTGACGCGCCCCTTCCGCCACCGCTCCCGCCCATCGGCCCACGGCAACAAGCAGATCGATCCCGTTTTGCGCGGCCGCCGCTCCGATGCCCCGATGCGCCGACTCCGAGTGCATCCCCAGCTCGAGCATGTCGCCGAGCAGCGCGATCTTCCGGAAGGCAACCTCCTCCCGGCGGGGGAACGCGGCGAGCATCTCCAGCGCCGCCGTCATCGAGGCCGGGTTGGCGTTGTACGCGTCGAGCAGAATCGTTTTTCCATCCGCTTCCAATACCTCCGCGCGAAGCGCCACCGGCCGGAAGGCCGCCAGTCCCTCGCGGATCTCCTCCAGGCGATACCCCAACGCGCAGGCCACCGCCGCCGCGCCGAGCGCGTTCGCCACCTGATGCCGCCCTGTCGTCGCCAGATGAATCCGTCCCGCCTCCCCGGTCCGGCGAAGCGTCAGCAGAAAACTGATTCCCGCCGGCTCGGGCCGGATCTCGGTCGCCGTCACATCGGCCGGCGAATCGAGCGCAAAGGTCCATTTCCGAGAAAGCCGCTGCTCCCAGGGGGCCAGATGCGGATCGTTGAGGTTGATCACCGCGGCGCCGTCGGGACGAACCGCTTCGAACAACGATCCCTTCTCCTCCGCCACCCCCTCCAGGCTTCCCAAGAACTCCAGGTGGGCGGGGCCGATATTGGTGATTAAACCGACGGTCGGCCGCGCGATCTCGCAGAGCCGCCGCATCTCCCCCTTGAGGCTGATTCCGATCTCCAGGACCGCCGCCCGATGGCGCGCATCGAGGCGAAGAAGCGAAAGGGGAAGACCGAGATGATTGTTGAGATTCCCTTCCGTCTTCAAGACCGGTCCTCTCCGGGAGAGGATCGCGGCGATCATCTCCTTGGTTGTCGTCTTCCCATTGCTGCCGGTCACGCCGATCAACGGGAGGTCGAATCGCATCCGATGCCAGGTCGCCAACGCTTGAAGGGCCGCGAGCGGGTCCTCCACCAGAATCAAAAAATGGCGATCAAGAAGCGACCGCCAGGTCTCCTCCCGAACCTGAAACTCGGCGCGGGAAACCACGGCGCCGGAGGCCCCCTGCGCCAATGCCGATGCCACGAAATCATGGCCGTCGAACCGGGGCCCCTGGATGGCGACAAAGAGGTCGCCGGGATGGATCGTACGGGTGTCGATCGAGACGCCGGAGATCTCCGACAAGGCATTCCCCCGCCGGTCGCCGCGGCATCCTCCTGCTATTTCATCAACGCTCCACACCACCTGCTCCTGAACTTTCATCCGCGTCCCACCCGGGCGGTGAGGGCGATCCGGGCGACTTCCCGATCGTCAAAGGGAAGGCGCTCGCTCCCGATAATCTGATAATCTTCATGTCCTTTGCCGGCGATCACGACGGCGTCCCCCGCTTCGGCCAGATCAATCGCATGCTCGATCGCCTCGCGCCGGTGAGGAAGAATTTCATATTGTGCCGAGGGGTCGGCCGATCGAAGCCCGGCCTCGATCTCCTGAATGATCGTGAGCGGCGGCTCGCTCCGCGGATTGTCGGAGGTGAGCACCGTGAGATCGCTGTGACGGGCCGAAACCGCCCCCATCTTCGGCCGCTTTCCCCGGTCGCGGTCGCCGCCGCAGCCGAAAACGGTGATGATCCGGCGGGGGTGAAGGTCCGACACCGCCTGGAGCAGCCGGTCGAGCGCATCTTCGGTGTGCGCATAATCGACGATGACCAGAAACGGCTGGCCGGCGTCGATCTTCTCGAACCGCCCCGGCACGCCGGTCATCGCGGCCACCCCCGACATGATCGCCTCTTTAGAAATTCCCAGCGCCGCCCCCGCCCCGATCGCCGCCAAGAGATTGTAAACGTTATAGCGCCCGACGAGGGGGGATTGGATCTCCATCTCTCCCAGCGGGCTCGCCACCGTCATTTTGATTCCGGACAGGCCGATCTCCATCGACTTCGGATAGAATTCGCCCCGCTCGGCGATCCCGTAGCCCCAACACCGCCCCGGAATCTCTTCCCGGATTCGCCTTCCCCAGGGATCATCGAGGTTCACCAGCGCCATCCCGGTTTGATCGAAGAGCTTTCGCTTCGCGGCAAAATAGGCCTCGATCGTCCCATGGTAATCGAGATGGTCCTGCGTCAGGTTGGTAAAGATCGCCGCATCGAACCAACACCCCTCCACCCGCCCCTGATCCAGCGCGTGAGAGGAGATTTCCATCACCCCATGCGTGGCGCCGCTCCCCCGCATCTCGGAGAAAAGCGACTGCAGCTCCAACGCTCCCGGGGTGGTATGCGTCGCCGGCCGGACGGCGTTCCCCACGTCAAACCGGACCGTTCCGATCAGCCCCGTCTTAAAACCGGCCGATTTCAGAAGGGCTTGGATCAGAAAGGTCGTGGTGGTCTTTCCGTTCGTGCCGGTCACCCCGATGAGGTGAAGCCCATCGGTCGGATTGCCATAAAAATACGATGAGAGATGCGCCAGCGCTTGCCGGGCATCGGCCACCTGGATATAGGTGATCGGCCGACCTTCTTTCGGAGCGGTCGCGTCGACTGTATTCGCCGGCCCTTCCGCCGCAATGACGCTCGCGCCGCGCTCGATCGCTTCCGCAATAAACCGACGGCCGTCTTGCTTGGACCCGACGACCGCGACGAAAAGCCCCCCCGGCTGCACCTTCCTTGAATCAGACGCGATCGATTCGATCTCCAGATCGGTCTTTCCGGAGACCGCCACAGCGGAAAAGATCGCCAGCCAATCATTCAGCTTCAAACACGTTCCTCGTGGTACGACGCGTTCCCGGACCGCTCGATCGAGCGCCGCTTGATACTTTCACGACCGAGGGGGTCGCCCGCACCTTCGGAGCGCTTCGAGCCTCCAGAGAGGCGGTCAAGACCTGCTCATTCAGAGACGGCCGCGGCGGCACCTTCAGATAGTGAAGCACCTCCCGGCCGATCGTAGAAAACACCGGCGCGGCGACCGTCCCTCCCCACCCGTCTCCTTCCGGCTCGTCAACCATCACGAGAATCGTCACGGCCGGATCTTCCGCCGGCGCGAACCCGACGAAGGAGCTGACAAACGCATGCCGGGAGTAGCGGCGAGTCTCGGGGTCGATCTTCTGTGCGGTGCCGGTCTTGCCCGCAACCGCATATCCGGGAATGGCCGCCAGCATCCCTGTTCCTGATTCCGAGACGACCCCTTCGAGAATTTGAACCATCTCCCGGGCCGTCCCCTCCGAAACCGCCCGCCGGCGGACCTGAGGCGACGACTCCTTCACCACCCTTCCTTCCCCGCCGATGCGCTGCAGGTTGATCTCCTTGACCTGCCGGACCAGATGCGGGGTCATCAACCATCCCCCGTTTGCGATGGCCGAGACCGCCGTGATCACCTGCAGCGGGGTCACGCCGATTTCCTGACCGATCGAGACCGATGCGAGGGAGCGCTTTGACCACTGCTTCGGATCCCGAACCAAACCGGCGGTCTCCCCCAGCAGATCGATCCCGAGGCGCTCGCCGAACCCGAAGGCGCGGATGTAGTCGGACATCCGCTTCTCGCCAAGGCGCTGCGCCACCTTCGCCGTTCCGATGTTGCTCGATTTTGCAATGACCTGGCGGAAGGGAACGACGCCGACCGGATCGTGATCGTTCATCACCGTTCCGAAAATTCGGTAAGCGCCCTCCTCGCAGTCGATCATCTCGTTGGGATCGACCACCTTCTCTTCCAGCGCCGCGGCGGCGGTGACAATCTTAAAGGTGGAGCCCGGCTCATAGGCGTCGGTGATCGCCCGGTTGCGCCACTCGGACGGTTGATGCGTTCGAACCGTGTTGGGATTAAAGCGCGGCCGGACCGCCATGGCCAGAATCTCGCCGCTCCAGGGATCCATCACGATGATCGCGCCCCCCTTGGCGCGCGTCTGATCGACCACCCGGTCGAGCTCCCGCTCGCTGACATGCTGAATCACCTCATCGACGGTCAGGTAGAGATCTTTTCCCCGCGAGGGCGCAATGTAGTTCAGATCTTTCGGGAAGACCGATTTACCGTGCGCGTCTCTCTCGAAGACCAGCCATCCCTTTTCTCCGCGAAGGGTGGTGTCGTACTTGAGCTCAAGCCCTTCCAACCCGCGGTTGTCGAGACCGGCAAAACCCAAGAGATGACCGAACAGCGCCCGCTTCGGATAAAAGCGCTGGCTCTCCATGACAAATCCGATTCCGTCCAATTGAAGGCGCCGGATCTGCTCCGCCTTCGCCGGCTCGATTTTCCGGGCCAGCCAAACGAAGCTCTTCTCATTCTCCAACTTTTTCGCGAGGCTTTTCGGGTCGAGGTTTAAAATCGGCCCCAGCTTTCGAGCAACCGCCACAGGATTCCGGATCTCGCCCGGAACGGCATAAATCGAGGGGACTTCCACATTCATGGCGAGGACGGTTCCATTCCGATCGTAGATGGTCCCTCGCTCCGCCTCGATCGAAACATTCTTCTCGTGCTCCCGTTCGGCACGCTTCGACCATTCGGCATGCTGGAACGCTTGCAACACGACAAGGCGGACCGAGACGAGAAGGAATCCGACCGTCAGCAGAGAGGAGACCAGAAGCAGTGGCGCACGTCCTCCGCGTTTATTTCTGGACGAGTCGGGTGACTGTTTCCCCCCGGCTGCGCGTTTGAAGATCACCGTGCTCTCCCTCCCTGCCCCTCCGGGGGCACCCTTCCATCCTTCGCTTGCCGGATATAAACGCGCTGCTCAGGAAGGACGGGCGACATTTTCAGCTGACGCGCGGCAATTTGCTCAACCCGCTCGATCGCGCTTAAGCTCTCCGCTTCCACCAAGAGCGTTTGGTGGATCCGCCGCAACTCCGCCTTCTGCTGGTGGAGTTGCTCGATCTCATAGCCGAGATGAATCATCTGATTGCGCTGCCAGAGGGAGAGGAAAGCAAAAAAGAGAATCGCCCCTCCAAGAAATAAAAAGGCAATCCGCGACTCCAACCGGCGAAACCACTCGTTCATGCGGCCCTTTCAAGGGCCCGGAGTTTGGCGCTTCGCGCCCTGGGGTTCCGCGCAATCTCCTCCGGTCCCGCCTGGATCGGCTTCTTGTAAAGGTTAATGAATCGGCCCGGCTCCTGCATCGCCCATTTCTTGAACGTCTGTTTCACGAGACGGTCTTCAAGGGAATGAAATGAAATGACGACCAGCCGCCCTCCGACTGCCAGCAAAGAGAGGGCTGCTTGAAGGCCGGCTTCCAGTTGCGCCATCTCTTGATTGACGACCATCCGGAACGCTTGAAAAGTCCTCGTCGCCGGATGGATTCGGCCATGACGCGCTTTGGCAGGATACGCCCGCCAGATCACCCCTTCCAGTTCTTCCGTTCGGGTCATCGGTCCGCTCTCCACTCGAAAACGGATGATCGAGGAAGCAATCCGTTTGGCCCATCGCTCCTCCCCATAGGTCCGGATCATCTCGGTCAGTTCGCGTTCGCTGGCGCGATTGACCCAATCGGCCGCCGTTTCTTTTTCCGCTTGGTTCATCCGCATATCGAGGGGACCCGGCTTCTGAAATGAAAATCCACGCTCGGGTCGATCTAATTGGAGAGAGGAGATCCCCAGGTCGAAAAGAACACCGTCGGCCTCCTTCAAGCTTAGTTCTGCCGCAATCTCTGAGAGTTCCTTAAAAGAGCCCTTACGAAGAATGACTCGGTTGCCGTAAGAGCGAAGCCGTCTTTCCGCCAAGGCGAGGGCCTCATCGTCCCGATCGATCCCGACGACCCGTCCTTCGGGGGCCGTTGCCGTGAGGATCGCCTCGGTATGGCCTCCCATTCCCACAGTACAATCGAGATAGAGTTTCCTCCCTTGGGGTTGGCACCCAAGGGCGATCAAGACCTCTTCGACGAGGACAGGCTGATGGAGCCAATCCCCTTCATTTTCTCTTTTCGAGAAATCTGGTTCCACCATGGCTGCGAGCACTTATTGAATCGCCTTGAAGGGTTTGCACTACTCGATGGCGCTCGGATCACAAATTCTAATTGAAATCTTTAAAGAAGAGGAAGGCTCTCATTACTTCGAGAGCCGATTTCAGGAGCGCTGTAAAAATGTCGGATCTTGCCGGCTCACATTCCTAAGTTGGCCAAGGCCTCCTGAATTTGCTCGCCGTTTTCTGTCACTAACGCTTCATTCTCCTGCCATTTTTGTGGATTCCAAATCTCGAATCGATTCTCAATTCCAACGACAACGACATCGGCATTCACCTGGGCATACTCCCGAAGCGGAGGCGGAAGGAGGATCCGCCCTTGCTTGTCGAGCGGACACTCTGTAGCGCGGGAATAAAAAAATCTCAGAAAATTCTTGACCCCCTTATCCATGGTCGGCAATTTTTTCGCCTTCTCAGTCATTAAGTTCCACTCTTGAAGCGGATATGCTGCAAGGCATGGATCGAGGTCGGTCGTAATGATAACGGTGCCGTTAGAATACGTGTTCAAGAACTCCCTAAACTTCACGGGGATACTCAAGCGCCCTTTCGCGTCAATCGTATGCTGGTATTTCCCCAGGAACACGCCTATGCCCCCCGTTATCCCACTTCATCCCACTTTGGGGGGAATTATACCCCAGCTTTCCACTTTGTCAAGAAAAAAAGGGTCGATGCCTCAAAAGGTTATACCGGATAGACATGAAAAAGAATTCGCCGACAGAAGGGGGGCTGGATTTTTAGAAATGATTGATTCGGAAGTGTTTTTACGAGCGCTCTAGAACGAGTATGCGCTTTTCAGGTGGTGGATGAGGGGCCATCTGTTGGGCGTTCACCGATTCGATCCCCTATAGGTAGAATCTCAAATTTTAAGTATCTGTTATTAACGTCCTCCCAAAATCCCTCTTAACGAATGCTTGCATCGATTGTTGCACTTTGCGGATATTGATTTGCCGTTCGTGAGAAACGGCTTTCCCTTCGGGATATTCTTAGTTGTTTCCTGCAATCGCCAAGATTTTTTCTTCTCGCAGAAAGATTTAAATAAAATTAAGCTCCTCCTTTACGACTACAACTTCATCGATTCCGAAGGGCTAAAATGCCTTGACATTCGAGATGCTTATTTGATAAGTTTTCATATTCGTCAATTAGTTGGCTACTATATAACACTGATTAAAAATGGCTGTCAAGGAATCGGCATCATGCGCGTTAAAATCAACGGGAAACAAGAAGAAGTTCTGGAAACAACCCTCTCTGATCTTCTCAAAGCGAAGAATATCGAGCCCCGAATGGTCACCGTTGAATTGAACTCCAAGATGGTCGATCGAGCCACCCTAGATCAAACACGGATTCAGGAGGGGGACGAGATCGAATTTCTCTTCTTCATGGGCGGCGGATCCAAGACAGAATTACTTTGAAACCATTCCAGGCGAGAATATGATGAAATCACATCCCCATATTACCGAATTAATCGGGCGAACCCCCCTGGTTCAGCTGAACCGATTCGCCGATAATGAAAGCGCACGCCTCTTTGCAAAGGTTGAATTCTTCAATCCGGGCGGAAGTGTAAAGGATCGAATCTGCCTCAGCATGATTGAGGCGGCCGAGCAGTCCGGGAAGCTCCGGCCGGGGGGAACGATGGTCGAGCCGACCAGCGGCAACACCGGAATCGGCCTGGCATTGGTTGCGGCGGTCCGCGGGTACAAACTGATCCTGGTGATGCCCGAATCGATGAGCATGGAGCGGGCCAGCCTGCTCTCCTCTTACGGTGCTCAACTCGTTCTGACCCCTGCTTGGGAAGGAATGCGGGGCGCCATCAAAGAGGCGGAAAGCATCATCGAGCAAAATCCGACCTATTTCATGCCGAATCAATTTGCGAATCCCGCCAACCCGGAGGTGCATCGGAAGACGACCGGTCCGGAGATCCTGGAAGCGCTCGACGGCAATGTCGATGCCTTTGTCGTTGGGGTCGGGACGGGAGGAACCATCACCGGGGTCGGTGAGGTGCTCAAGGCGAAGAATCCGAACACCCTGATTGTGGCGGTTGAGCCGTCCGCTTCGCCGGTATTGTCCGGCGGCGAGCCGGGTCCGCATAAAATCCAAGGGATCGGTGCTGGATTTGTGCCAAATGTCCTCAATCGGAAAATCATCGACCGAGTTATTACCGTCAGCGATGATGATGCCTATAAAACGGCAAAATTGCTTGCGCGCCAGGAAGGGCTCCTCGTCGGAATCTCCTCCGGCGCCAATGCGCTGGCCGCACAGCAAATTGCAAAAGAGCTTGGCCGGGGCAAAACGGTCGTGACGATCCTTCCGGACACCGGGGAGCGCTACATCAGCATTGAAAAATATTTTAATATCTAGACGGTAAGGAAACGATGGCCTTTACAGAAGAACAGCTGGTTCGGTACAGCCGGCACATCATCCTCACGGAAGTCGGCGGCAAGGGGCAGAAAAAAATCGGACAGGCAAAAGTCCTGGTTGTCGGCGCCGGAGGTCTGGGCTCGCCGATCGCCCTCTATCTTGCCGCGGCGGGGGTCGGAACCGTCGGCCTCATCGATGCCGATGTCGTCGATCTCTCCAACCTGCAGCGACAGATCATCCATCACACCTCCGATATCGGCCGGCCGAAGGTCCTCTCGGCACAGGAGAAGATGGTTGCGATCAACTCCGATGTGAAGGTGGTGACCTATCAGGAGAACCTCGATGCCGATAATGCGCTCAAAATACTCAGCGACTTTGATTATGTGATTGATGGAACCGACAACTTTCCAGCTAAATTCTTGATTAATGACGCCGCCTACCTCGCGAAAAAACCGCTCATCCACGGCGGAATTCTTCGGTTTGAGGGTCAGCTCTTCACCATTCTTCCCGGGATGAGCGCCTGTTATCGCTGCATCTTTCCGGAGCCTCCCCCGGCGGGCCTGATCCCGACCTGTCAAGAGGCCGGAGTGCTCGGAGCGCTCGCCGGATTGATTGGAACGCTTCAGGGGACCGAAGTCCTGAAACTCATCCTGGGGATTGGAAAACCCTTAACCGATCGAATCCTGAAATATGACTCCCTCCGGACACAGTTCCGGGAGGTTCCGATCCGAAAGAATCCGAGCTGTCCTCTCTGTGGCACCGATCCCACAATCAAAACATTGGAGGTCCAGGAACCACCGGCGTGTGATATCGATCCGGCCGCCCTCCGATCACAGGGGATGAATCACTAGCCGGTAAACTCCTCAGAGAAAAACGATGCGCCCGTGTGGTGGCGATGAAAAGCATTTTTTCTGATATTAAAGATCCGGTCCATATTAATTAGCCTGAATTAGGATAGAAACGCGATGAGCAAGATTAAGGGGTTGAAATGTAAAGAGTGCGGAAAGACTTATCCCGCTGCGGCCCTCCACGTTTGCGAATTCTGCTTTGGTCCGCTGGAAGTTTCCTACAATTACGATTACATTAAAACAAAAATTACGAAAGAAAAAATTCTCCAGGGACCGAAAAGCCTCTGGCGGTATCAGGATCTGCTTCCGATCGAGGGGGAGCCGACCGTCGGCCTCAATGCCGGCTTTACGCCGATGATTCATGCAAAAAACCTCGGTTCGGAGCTGGGGCTCGATTATCTTTATTTGAAAAACGACACGGTCAATTGTCTGACCCTCTCTTTCAAAGATCGTGTCGTCGCCGTCGCCCTCACACGGGCAAAGGAGCTTGGTTTTGATACGGTTGCTTGTGCTTCCACCGGAAATCTGGCTAATTCGGTTTCGGCGCACGCCGCCGAGGCGCGCCTGCGCTGTTTTGTCTTCATCCCGGCCGATCTGGAAGCGGGCAAGGTTTTGGGAAATCTGATTTATCGGCCGAACGTCGTCGCCGTTAACGGAAATTATGATGATGTGAACCGCCTCTGCAGCGAGATCGCCGGAGAGTACCCCTGGGCGTTCGTTAATATCAACATCCGCCCTTACTACTCCGAAGGATCTAAAACACTCGCCTACGAGGCGATGGAGCAGCTCGGCTGGCGGACGCCGGATCACGTGGTCGTGCCGATTGCATCGGGATCGCTCCTGACGAAGATCTCAAAAGGGTTTAATGAGTTCGCCGACCTCGGCTTCGTCTCCCCGGTGAAAACACAGATTCATGGGGCCCAAGCGGAGGGGTGTTCTCCCGTCGCCACCGCCTTTAAAGAAAAGCGCGATTTCATCAAACCGGTCAAACCGAAAACGATCGCAAAATCGCTCGCCATCGGGAATCCGGCCGACGGCTTCTATGCATTGAAGGTCGTTCACAGCAGCGGCGGGGTCATCGAGCATGTCACCGATGAGGAGGTCGTCGAGGGAATGACCCTGCTTGCACGGACCGAGGGGGTTTTCGCGGAGACCGCGGGCGGAGTGACCATTGGCGTTCTGAAGAAGCTGGCCAAGAAGGGTCTTTTCAAGAAAGGGGAATCGGTGGTGGCCTATATCACCGGAAACGGCCTCAAGACCCAAGAGGCGGTCGCGCCGGCCCTGGGCGTTCCCTGGCATATACAGCCGAGCCTGGCGAATTTCCAGGAAGTGCTGAAAGCCGCTTCGGCCGATGCACAGAATAGAGAAAGAGGAGTCCCATGATCAAGGTTCGCATTCCGACCCCTTTGCGCAAACTGACCGGCGGTCAGGGCGAGGTTGCCGCCGAAGGGGAAACCATCGCCGCATTGATTAATATCCTGGACAAGGAATATCCCGGCCTGAAAGATCGTCTCTGCGATGAGCAGGGGGAGCTCCGCCGGTTCGTCAATATCTATGTCAATGAGGAAGACATCCGCTTTCACCAGGGGATCATGACCCCTGTGAAAAAGGGGGATGAAGTCTCGATCGTCCCGGCCATTGCAGGAGGCTAGGAAACAATTTAGATAAAAACAAAGCGAGCGACTGGCTTCGCCAGCGCGAGCGCGGGGTGTGGGGATATCGGAGAAGCGCAGCCATGCCGGCATCGCACGGGCCCACACTGATGAAGGAGAGAATAATTGGCCAGCTTAAAAGTGCATATTACATTTCCGGAAGAGAAGATTCGAGAGCCGATTATTTACCAGATTGGAAGGGATTATAAACTCATTACCAATATCCGGCGCGCCGATGTAACCGAGAAGACCGGATGGGTAGATTTGGAATTGACGGGAGAGCCCGACGAAATCGAACGGGCCATCGCCGGCCTTAAGCAAAAAGGGGTGAAGGTCGATCCGATCGAAAGAAATATCATCGAATAATACGGGAGCAGTTTCAGGAATGGCATTTACGGAAGAACAACTTCAGCGATACAGCCGGCACATTCTCCTTCCCGAGGTGGGAGGGAAGGGACAGAAGAAAATCGCTGCAGCAAGAGTCTTTTTAATCGGGGCCGGCGGGCTCGGCTCCCCGTCTGCGCTCTATCTTGCCGCGGCCGGCGTAGGAACGCTCGGTATCATCGACAGCGACGTGGTTGATCTTTCCAACCTCCAACGCCAGGTGCTGCACAGCACGAAGACACTCCATCGGCCCAAAGTTGAATCGGCCCAGGAGACCCTTTCCAAGATGAACCCCGACGTCAAGATCGTCCCCTACGTCGGGAAGATCTCGTCCGAAAACATTCTCGATCTTATCAAAGACTACGACATCGTCCTCGACGGTTCGGATAATTTCGCCACTCGATTTCTCGTGAACGACGCCTGCTTCTTTCTTAAGAAGACCCTTGTCTCCGGAAGCATCTTCCGGTTCGAGGGGCAACTCACCACCCTCAAACCACATGAAACCTCCGAGCCGAAGCCGTGTTATCGGTGTCTCTACCCGGAGCCGCCTCCGGCCGGCCTCGTCCCCAGCTGCCAAGAGGCGGGGGTGCTCGGTGTCCTCGCCGGAACGATCGGTGTGCTTCAGGCCGCCGAAACGCTGAAGGAAATTTTGGAGATCGGAACCTCCCTCGCCGGAAGACTCCTCGTCTATGATGCGCTTGAGATGTCATTCCGCACGGTCAAGGTCCCGAAAAATAAGCAGTGCCATCTCTGCGGACCCAACCCGACCATCACGCAACTGCTCGACTACGAAATCTCCTGCACCCTTCCTCCTCCGGGAAAATAAGCGCGCTCTTCCCGAGGACGAACTTGTCCTGGACTTAAAATCCCTATACTGATTTTTTGGGTTAATGAACCGTCCGGCGGTGGCGGATGACTTCTTTGATTTTCTCGACGACTTTATTGGGAGAGGTGGTCGCTTTGACGAGAAAATCGACCGCGCCGAGATCGATCGCGCGGTTCACCTCGTCAGGGGTCCCCCTCACCGAAGAGACAATGACTGGAATATCCTTAATCTCCGGTTGAGACCGAATAATGTGAAGCACCTTGTAGCCGTCCATTCCATCCATGACCAGATCCAGCAGGACGAGCGCCGGCCGCTCCTTGAACAAAATCTTGAGGCCTTCAACCCCGTTATCGGCAACCAGGACAGCGAAACCTTCAGAAAGGAGACGCTGCCGATAGACCGTCTGATAGAAACGGGTGTCCTCGATGATGAGGACCTTTTTATGATTCGAATTGGAATAAGACTGGGACTGGGAGACCTTCTCAACGTACCGCTTAATAAAGTCGAGATCCCCTGCTTTGAGTCCGACGAATCTCACCCCCATTCCGATCCCTTCGTGGAGGTAAACCACTTTGGCCTTCACCTCGATCAGGAGCCTTCCGAGTCGAAATCGGAGCGCGAGCGTCTCGTTCTTATCGAATCGCTCGTGCGTGGTGATGTACATTCCTTCAGAGCTGAGATCAATCGCCTGGCCGGAAGCAGCCCCGTTGATCTCCACCTCTTGAACGATCAGGACACGTTCTTTTCGCCTCTTGGTTTCACCGCTTTCCGCTGTCATTCGACGACCATTTTTGAGGAGTGTTATCCTTAAAGGTATCATGAAGATATAGAATGTCAAACGAACCGTTTGACATTCTTTTTAGTTTTCAATACCATCAGAGCGCTTCGGAAGAAGGCGCATTCTATAAATAGAAACAGATCGGGATTTTCTTGAAACGGCGTGAATGAAGTTGATCAAGATCGGCAAAGGAAGAGATGATGTTTCAAATTCCAAAAACGATCGTCGATGAAATGATGGCCCACGCGCAGGCGGAGGCGCCGAATGAGTGCTGCGGGCTTCTGTCCGGGAAAGAGGGGGTGGTGAGTGAAATTGATAAGATCAGTAACCTGCCGTCAGACAATCCGGCCATTGTCGATCTGAAGGTCCCGCCGGACCGGCGGTTCCGCTATGTGATGGACCCCAAGGAGCAACTCGAAGCCTTCAAAAAGATGCGAAAAAATGGGACAGAACTCCTGGCGATCTATCATTCTCATCCCCACTCGCCGGCTTATCCTTCGGCCACCGATGTCCGCCTGGCATTCTATACCAACGTATACTATATAATTATTTCCCTGGAAAAGGAGAAACCGGTGGTTGCTGCATTTCGGATCGTCGATCAAAAGATTACCGAAGCGACGTTCGAGATCTTACCCTAAACGTTGCCGCAACTTTCCCAGGAGTCCTGGTTTTGGAATCCGATCGACCCCCAAGATCACTCCGTTCTCCTCGGTGGCCAACCAGATCGAGCCATTCGAAACCGGGAGAATCTGATTGATCTGCTTCTCGAAGCGCTCTCCTTGGTAAAGCCGGGCGGGATGCCAATCAGCCCCCTCATCATTGCTCCAGAGAAGACCCCGTTCGGAGCCGATGTAAATGACCTCTCGATGATCCGGATCGACCGACAGAGCGGTAATTCTTACCCCGCTCGGAAGCGCTCCCCTCATTTCTCTCCACTCGCCGCTGAGACTTCCTTCCCATATTTTCTGCTCATCGGCCGCCAAGAAATGCTCTCGCTCTCTCCAAGCGATATAACGAAAAGGAGCCCCTTCCTTCGAGATGACTTTTTTCCAACCGTCATTCGATTTTGACCAGAGGGTGTTTTCCATGAGCGCGAGAACCGCGTCCCCCTCCACCGCCAATGCCGAGATCCTCCCCGATTCAACCGCCTCGATTTTCTCCCAACGTTTTCCATGATCCGAGGAAGAAAAAAGACCCGCTTCGGTCCCCGCGTAAACCTGCTCCGCTCCGTCCACCGCAATGGAGATCACGCGGGCTGGAAGAGACCCCTCAACGTCCGCCCACGTACCCCGGCCATGCTGCCTGCGATAGATGCCATCTTCGGTGATGATATAGAGGAACGTCTTGCCGCGGGCCATCCCGCGGACGGAGAGATTGACCAATCCGACATTCTCCCCGATCCAATTCCCTCCCTGACCGTTGATGACCCCTTTCCCATCGGTCCCGACGGTAATCCCCTCCTCGCCATAATCGAGGGTCCGGATCGGAGCGATCAGCAATCCCTGGTGCAATGCTTCCCAAGAGGACTTAACTCTTCCGCGGAAAAGCCCCCCGCCGGTCCCGGCATAAAGATCGCCCCGCTCACCGGCGACGAATGAATGGATCTGAACGTCGGTCATCTCTGGCCCGGCCTCGATCGGAATCCAACGCGCTCCGTCATCTTCGCTGTAGAAAACCCCCTCGCCGGTCCCCGCGTAGAGGATCCCGCTGCCATCCACGTTCAGCGAGCGGATGGAAATGTTCGGGAGACCCGCGTTCGCCCGCTCCCAATGGACCCCGCCGTCCCGACTTCGGAAAATACCCGCCCCTAACGTGCCGGCATAGAGCGCCTCGCCTCTTCCGAGAACCAGCGCACGGATGACTTGCTCTTCAATGCCTTGGAAATCGAATCCACGGATGACCTGCCTCCATTGCGGATCGCGCGGACGCCGTTTGAAAATGCCCTTTCCTTGCGTCCCCACATAGAGCGTCCCGTCCTTCGTCGCGACAATGCTCCGGACCAGGACCGAGCCGATCCCGTCATTGAAGGGCTCCCAACGCTCTCCCTCATCCCGGCTGACGTAGACCCCCTGTCCCGTCCCTGCATAGACCCATCCCCCGGGCAGGGAGACCATCGACTCCACGCTGGTATTCTCCAGGCCCCGGTTGATCGACACCCAATGCCGTCCGTCATCGCGGCTTCTGAAGAGACCGGCCCGAATGGTCCCGGCATAGAGGGTGCCTCCCTTCACGCGCATCAGGTTGACGATAAACTTATCTCCCAGACCAAGATTGGACGGAACCCAATGCTTTCCTCCATCCTCACTACGAAAAAGGCCTTCTCCATAGGTGCCGACGAAAAGGGTCTCCCCCGACCCCGCCGCAATCGTCTGGATTACCCCCACTCCATAAGGACCGTCGGTCGGGTAGAGGGTGACCCCCTCCATCGGAGGGCGATAATCGGCCCGCCTTTGAATAATCGGTGCGAAAGGAATCGTAGAAGCCTGCGGCTTGTTGGAGAGATAAAAGAAGCCGGCAACGGCAATCATGCCGAGGATCAGAAAAAGTGCTTTCGGACGGCTCATGGCGACATCTCCCCCGGCTCTTCTTTGCGAAGCGAGACCCTCGTTCCGAAAATTCGAACGATGATGATCCCGACCTCGTAGAGGACAATCAACGGGATCGCCATGAGACACTGGTTAAAAATGTCGGGCGTCGGCGTAAGAATCGCAGCGATCAAAAAAGCTAAAAGAACGGCGTACTTTCGGTTTTGTGTAAAAAAGGCGGGGGTCAGCAGGCCCACTCTCGACAAGAGGAGCATCACCAGCGGAAGCTCGAAGACGATGCCAAATCCAAGGAGGAACTTCAAATTAAAATCGATATACATTGAAACGGAGATCTGGGGGGTGATGCCGCTTCGGCGCCCATAGTCGATCAGGAAATCAAGCGCGAACGGCAGGGCAAAGAGATAACAGAAGGCCATCCCGGAGAAGAAGAGCAGCGTCGCAAAAATCAAAAACGGGAAAAGATATCCCCGCTCATTCGGAAGGAGACCGGGCGCGACGAATTGCCAAATCTCGTAGAGAATGACCGGAAGGGCCGCCAAGAGACCCACGAAGAGGGAAACCTTCAGGTCGGCCCAAAAAGCTTCGGCAGGAGCGAGGAAGACCAATTCGGCATGAAGAGGACGCTTCAGAAGAAAGAGGAGGCTATCCGAAAAATAAAAAGCCGCCCCAAAGGCAAGAGAGATGATCAGGGCCGACCGAACGAGTCGGCTCCGAAGCTCCTGAAGATGACCGGAGATCGGCATCTCTGCCCCCCCCTTACTCCCGGCCGGCTTTTTCACTCTTTCTCAATCCTCCCTTTTCCTCCGCTATGTGAGCGATACGGGTCAATCCTGCAGCAAGGCTTGAAACAGCCCTCTTCGTTTAAATCAAGTCAAGACTTTCTAAAAAAAAGCGTGAGGGCACGTCGGTACGAATGGATTCATTTATCACTTATCGGGGGCGAGGGACTCTCGGGCTTGGCATCCGGCTGAGCGGGTTCTTCTGTCCCCCCCCTTTCGATCTCCGCCCGCACCTCTTCGGTCGCACGGCGAACCTCACCGAGCCCTCTTCCGATCGCTCGGGCAATCTGGGGAAGTTTATCGGGGCCGAGGATGACCAGCGCGATCGCGAGGATCAGCAGCAATTCTGGAAAACCAATCCCAAACAAGGCGCCTCATTTTCTAAAGATTTCGATTTCGGAATGTGGCACAGAGAGAGAAATAAATTATCTCACGCCGTACACCGGACTTCTTTCGTTCGTCAGTGTCTTCCGGCCGTCATGTTGGAGATCCGCTTGGCCCCTTTCCCGGCATCGGCCTGTTCACTCATCTTAACTTGCCGGACCATCTCCACCATTTCATCCTTGGCAGCCAATTTTTTCTTCTGGAACTCTTTCTTTTGGATCTCCTCTTGAGGAGTCAAGACCCTTCTTCGCCCCATCTGTTGAAGCGATTGATCGAGTTCTCCATGTAATTTCTCGAGGTGGCGGAAATGCCAATTTTTCTCGCGGAGCATTTCGATGATCTTTTCTTCTTTCTCCATCGATTCCCCCTCATGAGGTTATTAATGAGTATAGCCGAAGATTCAATAACGACCGATCGTTTTCTACCCTTCTTCCCCCCCTCCCTCAAAATCGCACTGGAGCAGGAGTGCATCTTCCCGGGGCTCCCGGTAGTAATTTCGCCGAACCCCGACCTGATAAAAACCCAGAGTGCGGTAGAGCGATTGCGCCGGAAAGTTAGAGGCACGCACCTCCAAGGTGGCCATCCGGATTCCCCGCCTCCGGCCGTTCTCCAGCGCGAAGCGAACCAGCCCCTCACCGATCGCCCGCCTTCTCCAGGTGGGATCCACCGCCACGTTCATCAAATGGAGCTCATCATAGACAATCCAGAAGAGAACATAGCCGACGATCCGTCGGTGCTCCTCTTCCCTCGCCACATAGGCGAATGAGAAAGGATTCTCCCACAGCTCGGACTCGAACATTCTTCTTGTCCAGGGAGAGGTATAAGCCGCGCGCTCGATCGTTAAGATCGTCTCCACATCGCTCGGGGTCATCCGATCGAAGAGAATAGGGACCGAGGCCGCTCTCTTGTTTAGATCCAATTCCATCACCTCCGCCGGAAAATCATTTATCCGGCCCCCTGGCTGCTTGATTTCGCGCGGTGGTTTAATTCGGCCGTTGAGACTCTTAGATAGAACGGAGCCACCTCCTCGGGGGGATAAACCTCTCCTTTTTGCAGCCGGGCGAGGCCGAGCTCCGCCACACTGGCTGCGGAGGGAAACTGTAGCGCTTTCGGAGCAAAGAGGGTTTTCTCCGGGCGGTTTGCCAAAAGAAGCGCTTTGTATTTCTCCGCCCCCTCTCCGACGAAGAGGACCGGTTGATCGAGGTGGCCGATCGCTTCGAGCAATGCCTCGGGCGAGGTCGCCGCCTCGGGATGAAGTCGATCCGGTCTTCCCGCTTGCGTGTCGAACAACGCCCAATAGACCTCCTGCCGCCGCGCATCGAGCATCGGCGCAATCAACGCATTCGAATAGGGAAAGAGCGAGGCGATCGCCTCCAGCGTCGGAACGGTCACCAACGGCTTTCGCCCTCCCATCGCAAGCCCCTTCGCCGTGGCGAGGCCGACGCGCAATCCGGTGAACGACCCCGGACCGATCGAGACCGCAATCGCATCGAGATCGGCCACTGCGGTTCCGCTGTCGGTGAGGAGTCGATCGATGGCCAAGAGGAGCCGTTCAGAGTGGCGCACTTCGACATGAAGACGATACTCTGCAATCAGGCCGGCCTCCCCCATCAAGGCCACCCCTCCGGCCAGCGTGGCGGTTTCAATCGATAAGATCTTCATCTCTCTGCCCTGTCCTGTTTACTCTGGAGCCATCGGAGAGATTTCCCGGAAACGGAGCGCCACTTTCTCCCCCTCGCTCTCCGCCCGAACTTCAAAAGGAAAATCCTGCTGCCCGACTTTCCGGTAATCCCCAAAAATCAGGCGGGCGCGCCGCGCGCCCATGATATCGAATAGATCTACGCGCTCCACCCGGAACGCCGTCCGCTCGATCGAAATCTTCTCTTCCAAAACGGCCTTCCCCGGCAGCGCCCTTAAAAGGTAAAGAATGAAGTGATCCTTCCCCTTCTCCAGCGCCGGAAGCGACGGCGGAGCCGGATCGGGAAGTCCGCTCCGATTCACCCAATCGATCAGTGTCGGAGAGCCGATTGGAATGGCCCCTTGGATTTCCTGCTCAAACTCCGCTCGGGTCGCTTCGATCGTCCTGCGCTCCGACGGAAGATGAAGGGTCACCATCGGGCCGGCCAGCCGCAATTCAAAGAGGGTTCCTCCCAAAAGGTTAAACCCGCGAATCCGGGTCTCTCCATCCTGAAAGACCCAGCTCGCCTGAATGGTATGACGCCCCTGCCGTTGCGAATCGGCCGTGACTTCTACCAAACCTTTAAAACCGGTCCACGCCTGGCGGCGGAGTTGATAATGGGTGAGGAGCTCCTCCAAAGAGGCATCTCTCTTAACCGCCTCCCCATCGGGCCGGATCTCCTTTTTAGCGCAGCCCGATACGAGCAGGAGCATCACCAACCCCAGGCAAAACCAGGAACGGACCACCGCTTCTCCCAGATAAACTAGATCAATTCGAGCGCTTCGGCCAGGTGCGAAACACCGATCACTTCCAGTGTGTTCCCGATCTCCCCCTCTTCCTGAAGCAACTCTTGATTCCGCTTCGGAAGGATACACCGCTTAAATCCGAGCTTCTCCGCCTCGCGAATCCGGAGGGTCGGCTGCTGGATGCTGCGAATCTCCCCGGCCAGACCGACCTCTCCGAAGACCACCGTTCCCGGATCGACCGGACGCTCCCGGAAGCTCGACGCCACCGCCGCCGCAATGCCGAGATCAATCGCCGGCTCTTCAACCTGAATCCCACTGACGACGTTGATGAAAACGTCCTGTCCCGCAAGATGCAGCCCGGCCCGCTTCTCCAGAATAGCGAGGAGAAGCGAGACCCGATTCGAGTCGACCCCCAATGCCATTCGGCGCGCGGTACCGAGGTAAGAAGCGCTGACCAGCGCCTGGAGTTCGATTAAAATGGGCCGGGTTCCCTCCTGCGCGACGACGACGACCGAACCGGCTGCATCGCGCGGTCGTTCGGCCAGGAAGAGGCCGGAGGGATTCTCAACGTCGGCGAGGCCGGCCCCTTTCATTTCAAAGACCCCCAGCTCGTTCGTCGACCCGAAACGGTTTTTAATCGCCCGAAGGATCCGATAGGGGTGGCCTTTATCTCCCTCGAAATAGAGGACCGTATCGACGATATGCTCCAGGACGCGCGGTCCTGCGATCGATCCTTCCTTGGTGACATGGCCGACGATCAAGACCGCCACATTGGCCCGCTTGGCATAAAACATCAACTGAGAGGCGACCTCCCGGATCTGCGTCACGCTTCCTGGGGCGGAGCTCAGCTGGCGTGTGTAGACCGTTTGGATCGAATCGATGACGATGGCGATCGGCTGGACCGCTTGCGCGTGGTGGATGATTTCTTCAAAAGCGGTTTCGGCAAGAATATAGAGGTGATCGGAAGCGATCTGGAGCCGGTCGGCCCGCAATTTGACTTGGGACGGCGATTCCTCCCCGGTGACATAAAGGACTTTGCCGTGGCCTGCCCCGATTTGATTAAGCGATTGAAGCAAGAGGGTCGACTTTCCGATTCCCGGGTCCCCCCCGATCAGGACCACCGATCCGGAGACGATCCCCCCGCCCAAGACTCGGTCAAACTCGGCCGAGCCGGTCTTTGCCCGTATCTCGGAGGCGGGAAGAATTTGGGAGATCGGTTTTGGCGCCCAGATCTCCCGATCGAGCTCTCCCTGGGCCAGCCATCGGGATTCCTGGTTCTTCCCCAGGTTTGGCTCGACCCGCTCCTCGACCAGCGAATTCCAAACGCCGCAATCAGGACACTTGCCAAGCCATTTGGGCGACTGATAGCCGCACTCCTGGCAATAAAAGACTGTTTTTATTTTCGCCATTTGTCTTCCTTTTTCTCATGATAATCGATCAATTTTTAAAAAGCAAACGATCAAAAGATAAATAACGGTAGGCGTGAGGGGTGAGGCGTCAGGGGTAAGGTCAAAAGATTTTAAATCTTCTACCACTCGCGCCTGACGCCTTCCCCCTCATCTGTCCTCACTCTCACCCAGTTGTCTTTTCCACCCTTTTTGGATAGAATTAACAAAGTTGAAAGGGGAATCGAAATGGCTGAGAAGATTCGAAATTATATCAATGGGAAATGGGTCGATGCGGCCCGCGGGAAGACCTTTGAGAGCCGCAACCCGGCGGACAACAGAGACCTCGTCGGAACAGTCGCAGACTCCGATGCGACGGATGTCGATAAAGCGGTCTCCGCCGCCCGTAAGGCATTTCGCGAATGGTCCCTCACACCGGCCCCCCATCGGGGGGAGATCCTCTACCGGACGGCTGAACTTCTGGTCAAGCGGAAAAAGGAGCTCGGAGAGCTGGTCTGCCGGGAGATGGGCAAGGTGATGCCGGAGGCGATGGGGGACGTTCAAGAAGCGATCGACATGACCTATTATATGGCCGGCGAGGGGAGACGCCTCTCCGGCGAAACGGTCCCCTCGGAGCTTCCGAATAAAGACGCGAAATCGGTGCGGGTCCCGATCGGCGTGATCGCTCAGATTACCCCCTGGAATTTCCCGATCGCCATCCCCTCCTGGAAAATGACTCCCGCCCTCATCACTGGGAATACGGTGGTTTTTAAACCGGCTGAGGAAACTCCCGTCTGCGCCACCCGATTTGTCGAGATCCTGATCGAAGCAGGTCTCCCGCCAGGGGTGCTGAACATGATTCACGGGTTCGGAGAGACCGCCGGCGAACCGATGGTCCGCCATCCCGAGGTCGATGTGGTCTCGTTCACCGGCTCGAATCCGGTCGGCGAGCGGCTGGCCGGCATTTGCGGCAGCCTGCACAAACACTTCACGATGGAGACCGGCGGGAAAAATCCGATCATCGTCATGGATGATGCCAACCTCGAGCTTGCGATCGAAGGAGCGATCTGGGGGGGATTCGGAACCAGCGGGCAGCGCTGCACCGCCGCCAGCCGGCTGATCGTTCATGAAGCGGTTCACGATCGCTTTGTAAAGATGTTTTCCGAACGGGCCGCCCAACTGAGGGTCGGGCCGGGGTCGGACAAAAAAACGCAGATCGGTCCGGTCATCAGCGAAGCCCAATATCGTAGAATTCTCGATTACATCGACGTCGGAAAAAAGGAAGGCGCCAAGCTAATCCTGGGTGGGAATGCCCTGAAGAAGGGGAAACACGCCAACGGCTATTTCATCGAGCCGACGATTTTTACCGACGTTCAGCCGAAGATGCGGATCGCGCAGGAAGAGATCTTCGGCCCGGTCGTCGCCATCCTGCGCGCCCGGAATCTCCAGGAAGCGATCGACATCGCCAACGATGTCCCCTTCGGCCTCTCGGCGGCGATCTACTCACAAGACGTCAACAAAACCGCCGTGGCGGAGCGCGATTTGAATACCGGGTTGGTTTACATCAACGCCTCCACTATCGGCGCCGAGATCCAGCTGCCGTTCGGCGGGACCAAACGGACCGGCCTTGGACCGCGTGACGCCGGCGGACGGGGCGGCGCCCTCGACCTCTACACCCAATGGAAGATCATCTACCGCGACTTCAGCGGCCGGCTTCAAAAAGCGCAGATCAAAGAATAAGGACCCTCTGAATGCGGAATGCGGAGTACGGGATGCGGAGTGAAAGCCCCTCTCATTCGTCTTTCCATTCCGCACTCTTTAAACCGCACTCCCCTTTTTTAATCCCATTCCTGATCGGCATCCTCTTCGTCCTCTCCGGTTGCAAAGGGGAGAATCAACCCTCTTCTCCCGAGCTTCCGGCCCATGTGATCAACCTTTCCAATACCGAGGCCCTCTCCATTGCCCCCGACAGCGCCGCGTCCGGAGAGACCCTGTATGTCGTCTGGCAGGAACATGTCGGCGAACAGAACATGGAGGTCTTCCTCTCCCGCTCCGGAGACAGCGGCGCCACGTTCGGCGCACCGGTCAATGTTTCACAGACCGCCGTCTTCTCGGGCAATCCCCAGATCGCCGCGTCGGGGAATTTTGTCTATGTGGTCTGGGAAGAGACGGTTCCAACCAACGTCGAGGCAAATGAATTTGATATTTTTTACAGACGCGGCGAAGATGTGAACGGCACCTTCACCTGGTCTCCTCCTTTAAGTGAGACTGGCTTGAGACTTTCCGATCCGACTCAGAATTGCAGAAACAATACCGACACACCGGGGGACGACCCCTGCCCTTCACAATTACCGACCGTTGTTGCTTCCGGCTCGAATGTCTTCGTTGCGTGGGGAGAGTCGAGGGTCTATCAGTTCGAGATCGATAACTCACGCAATCCTCCCTCCAAAACATTTCGGATCATCAATTCAGAAATTAAGATGGTGAGATCGACAGATGGCGGCGTCGTATTCGACCCTACCCCCCTCGTCCTCTCGGGGCCAAAGACGGAAAGCACCCCCTCTCCTTCATTCGCCCCAACATTGGCCGCAACGGCAGACAGAGTTTACATCGCATGGGAAGACGTCCCCCAGCCTCAGCCTCTACCGGTAGCGCATTCAAAAGTTTTTTTCAGAAAATTAACTGATCCACTCGGTTCAGCTTTCAGTCCCGCGCTGGATCAACCAGCGACGGTCCTCTCCGGTTTCATTAAAGGGTCGAGCCGACCGAGCCTGGCCGCAGAAGGAACCCAGGTCTACCTGGTCTGGGAGGGCGCTCCTGAGCGGTGTCCTGCCATTCAGGATAACAATGCCATTGATCCTCTGACCCGATCGGAGATTCTTCTCGTCCGCTCGGAAAACCAGGGAGACCAATTTACTGACGCGAACAATTGTGCCCAGAGTAACTTTTCGAACACGGCCGGCCACTCCAATAGCCCTCGGATCTCCGTCTCGGGATTATTCATCTATGTTGCTTGGATGGAGAGCACTCCCGGCCTCGCAGGGATGGTCTTTAGAAAATCAGAAGACGGCGGGGATACATTCAGCTCTTCTTCCAATATCGAGACGGCAGGCTCCGCAGCAAACCCGAGCATTATCGCCGCCGCCGATGGGACCTTGTTAGCCTCCTGGGAGGATGCAACCCTCGGCAATTTCGAGATTGTCTTTGCTCGGGAATAATCACCTCAAGAATGCAAAAAGGCTGGGATTTCTCCCAGCCTTTTTTATTTCATCCGACTCAATCTTGTAAATAAGCCTTTCGAACGTTCTACTCGTATCCCTCTTCTTCCGTGGGAAATTTGCCCGACTCCACATCCGATTTGTAGCGACGGACCGCCTCGGTAATCGTCGAGGTGAGGTCGGCGTAGCGGCGGACGAACTTGGGATGGAAGCGGGTGAAAAGACCGAGGAGATCGTGCAGAACAAGGACCTGGCCGTCACAGTACGGACCCGCGCCGATCCCGATTGTCGGGATTTTAATCGATTGAGTGATTTTCTTCGCCAGGGAGATCGGAATCCCCTCCAACACTAACGAGAAAGCCCCCGCCGACTCGACCGTCTTCGCGTCGGTGAGGAGCTGCTTGGCCTGAGAGGTCCCTCGTCCTTGAACTTTATATCCCCCCATCCGATGAACCGACTGCGGGGTCAATCCGATGTGCGCCATCACCGGAATATCGTGGCGCGTCAGCACTTCGATCCGGTCGGCGACCCGCGCGCCTCCCTCCAGCTTCACCGCCGCGGCGCCCCCTTCTTTCAGGAACCGGCCCGCATTCCGAATGGTCTCCTCAATGCTTATTTGATATGACAGAAACGGCATATCGCCGACGACCAAAGCGCGCTTCGCGGCCCGGGAGACCATTCGGGTATGGTAGAGCATCTGATCGAGGGTCACCGGAAGGGTGCTCTCTTCTCCCTGAACGACGATCCCGACCGTATCCCCCACCAGGAGAATATCGATCCCCGCCTCATCAAGCAACTTGGCGAAGGGAAAATCGTACGCCGTCAGGACAGTAATCTTCTCCCCATTTTCTTTTTTCTCGCGAATCCGGGGAACCGTGATTTTATCCATGCGCCCCTCCGGCGGCCTTTAATCGAGGACCTTTGGGGGGAAGAAGCCCCGCTCGCTCCAAGATCACCGGGATCTGCGCCTCGGCGCCGATCGCCATCAAATGAAGTCCGTCGCATTGCCCCCGGACAGCCTCGATCAGACTCAGCGCGATCTCCATCCCCGCCTCCGGTTCTCCCTCTTTTCCGGCCCGCTCCAGCTTTTGCACAAAAGTCTCCGGAACGGAAATCCCAAGATGCTCCGTGACATAATGGGCCATTTTGAGGGAACGGAGGAAGAGAATGCCGGCAATGATTTTGACATTCAACTTCCGGGCATGCTTCATGAATCGCGCGAAACGGTCGGGATGAAAAACCGCCTGGGTCTGGAAAAAACGGGCGCCGGCTTCGACCTTTTTTTTGAATTGAACCAACCCCGCCTCCAGCGGCTCGGCTTCCGGCGAGACCGCCGCCCCCGGAAGGAGAGAGGTCGCCCCCTGGATCGGTTTCCCGGTCATCTCCTTCCCTTCGTTGAGGCTGCGGACCACCTGGAGGATCTCCACCGATTCGAGATCAAAAACCGCTTTCCCCTCTTTTTGATTCCCCAGGGTGATGTCGTCGCCCGTCAGGCAGAGGACATTTCGAATATCGAGAATATGTAAACCGAGTAGATCGGACTGGATGGCGAGCCGATTCCGATCGCGGCCGGTGATCTGGCAGATCGGATCATGACCCATATCGAGGAGAACCTTGCTGAGCGCCAAGGGACTGGCGTGCAGGGTCGCCGCCGGATTATCGTTCACATTGACGGCATGGACCTTTCCCAAGAGCTGCTGCGCGTGATTGCAGAACCCGCCAATATCGGTTCCCTTCGGCGGCAAACACTCCGCCGTTAAAATAAACTCCCCCGATTCCAGCGCTTCTCTGAATGTCTTCATAACGCCCTCGCCTTTCTAAAACCGTCTGCCCCTCAGGCTTTTTCCTTCTTCCACTTCGCCGATTGAAGGGTATTCAAAAGAAGCATGGCGATCGTCATCGGACCGACCCCGCCCGGCACCGGCGTAATCGCCCCGGCCCGCTCCTGGACCGGATCAAAATCGACATCGCCGACGATCCGGCCGTCCGGCAGGCGATTGATCCCGACATCGATCACCACCGCGCCCTCCTTCACCATTTCCTTTTTCACAAATTGCGGCTTGCCGATCGCCGCGATGAGGATATCGGCCTGGCGGCAGACCTCGGGTAAGTTTTTTGTCCTCGAATGGCAGATCGTCACCGTCGCATGGTGATGGAGCAGAAGCAGCGCCGCCGGTTTTCCGACGATATTGCTTCGTCCCACGACGACCGCATGCGCTCCGGCGATCTCAACTTTAGAAGCAAGGAGAAGCTCGATGATGCCGAGCGGCGTGCAGGGGACGAATCCCTTCTCGTTGGCCACCAATTTCCCGACATTGATATAGTGGAACCCGTCGACATCCTTCTCCGGAATCACCGTATCGAGCACCTTGCGCTCGTTGATCTGCTTCGGCAGGGGAAGCTGAACCAAGATGCCGTGAATTTTCGGATCTTGGTTGAGGCGCTCGACCAGAGAGAGCACCTCGGCCTCCGTGGTCTCCTCGGGAAGGTGATGCTCTTCCGAATAAATCCCGACCTCTTCACAGGCCTTTCGTTTGTTTCGAACGTAAATTTTCGACGCGGGGTTTTCTCCCACCAGGACCGCCGCCAATCCGGGCCGATCGCTCGGACCGAGCTTCTCGACCTCGGTCTTCACCCGGGCGCGGACTTCCTGCGCAATCGCCTTTCCGTCAATTCGTTTCGCCGGCACCTTTTTCTCCTTTAGAGTGTATCGTTCTTTCTTCGGTCATGATCAAATCGACCGGATGATCGGTCTCCTCGATTGGAAGGCGATCGACCACCTGAAACTCAAACGCCAACCCGACTTTCTTTCCCTTCGCCGCAGAAAGAAGACGGTCATAATATCCGCCTCCCAATCCCAGTCGATTCCCAATCTCGTCGAAACCGACTCCGGGAACCACCCAAAGATCGACCCCCTTCGGATCGACTTTCCTTTGATGTTCAAGGCGCGGTTCGGAGATGCCATAGGGACCGGGCTGCAACTGGGAAGGATGAAAATCGACCAACTCCGAGAGGGTCAACGAATTCGTCTCCGGCTGAACCAGAGGGACCACGACCCGCTTCTTGATACGGAGCGCCTCTTGGATCATCTCCCCGGTCTGGACCTCTACCGCCGTGGACAAATAAAAATGAATCGTCTGCGCCGCTTTGAACTCAGAGGAGACCAAAAAACGCTTTGCGATCTCCCCACTCTTGAGCCGACATTCCTCCGGGGAGAGCGCCTTTCTCTTGAGAAGAAGCCCGGCGCGAATCTCTTTTTTGCTCGGGGAATGACCCAAATTCGGAACCTCTACCCGTTTTTCAGGTTATCAGGTCGCCGTTTCGATTGTCAAGGAATTTGACCCGCTTGAGGCACCTCGGGAAAAAGAAAACGGGCATCGATCCCTCTACCTACCACAGTGGGATGTTCTCAAAAAAGGAGCAGGGATTTCACATGCCGAGCAACGATTTGAATCTAAGAAAAAGAAGATCTTAAGAGGCGGGGCTGGAAGGAGAAGCCGGGGTCCGGAGGAGAATCGGCTCAAGCAGGCCCTCCCTCCACATTTCCAAGAAAACGCCGACAATGTTCGGATCGAATTGAGTTCCCGAGCAACGCTTGATCTCCTCAATGGCACGCTCCGGATCGAGCTGCTTTCGATAGGGACGGCTGCTCGTCATTGCATCGAAGGTATCGGAGACGGCCAAGAGTCTTCCCTCGATCGGGATCGCCTCGCCGGAGAGTCCCTTCGGGTATCCCTTGCCATCATAGCGTTCGTGATGGTAGAGGACATAAGGGACCAAGGCTTCCAGAAAGTCGATCCCCCGGATAATCTGTTCCCCAATCTCCGGATGGGACTTCATCAGTTCAAACTCCTCGACCGTCAGCTTTCCCGGCTTGTTCAGGACGGCATCCGGAACACCGATTTTTCCAACGTCATGGAGATGCCCCGCCAGCTCCAAAACCGCCATTCGCTCCTCCGACCAGTTCATCTGCTTTGCCGTGAGTATCGCATACTCCGTCACCCGGTCCGTATGCCCGGCGGTGTAGCGGTCGCGCTTCTCAATCGCTTTGGCAAGCGTGATGGCGGTCGCTTTTTGGCTCTGAATGAGTTTATCCATCTGTTGGCGCTCATGAAGGTAGCTCTTTCGAAGGTCTTCGGCATACCGCAGCATCTGCCGGTACGCCGTCTCCAACTCTTGGCTCTTGAGTTTTTCTCTTTTAAGAAGGATCTTTAGGTCTCGGAGAACATAGGCGAGCTGCGTTCCGGAATAACCGAACTCTTCGCGAAGGTACCGCTCCAGATCTCTGTCAACGGAAGAAAGCTCCCGCGGTTCTCCGGGTCTCTGGCTGGGGACGAAATCGATCATTTTTTTCGAGTTAAAATCCTAACGCAATCGAGAAGTTCAAGGGGACTGAACGGTTTGGTCAGGTAGACATTTGCATCAAAGTTTTTCGCTTCATCGTCCGAAAGCTTCCCTCTTCCGGTCAAGATAATAATGGGGATGGCTTTGGTGCGAGAATCCGATCGAACTTTCTTGCAGACTTCTTCGCCGCTGATCCCCGGCATCATGAGATCGAGGATCAGGAGATCCGGCAGCTCCTCGAGACACTTCGCAACGGTATCGGGGCCGTTTTCGGATTCAATGATGTGATATTCTTCGCTTTCCAGAGTGCTGTGAATGAGGAGGCGGATGGGGACTTCATCGTCGGCAATTAGGATCTTCTTCATCGGCGGCTCCGGGTGCAAAAAGGATAACATAAAAAGGTTGTTTGTCAACGAAACCCGGCCAGCGGGAACAACCTAAGTATTCACGCGAAGCCTGCGATTCTGTTGTGATCTCCGCCTTGACAAGGGATCTAAAAATCATTACCATGAGGATCGCACAGGAGGTCTACACCTGTAGACCTCCGGGGGAAGAAAATGGCGGAAGCCGCTCTTACAAAACGTCAGCAGGAGATCTTCCAATATCTGCAACGCTTCTTGGATGAACATGGCTTTCCGCCGACCATCCGAGAAATCGCGCGGCATTTCCAACTGGCCGGACCGAAGGGGGCAAAGAAGCACCTCGATACACTGGTCCGGAAAGGGGTGATTCAACGCCATCCCGGACAACCCCGGGCGATCCGCATTCAGACCCCTCCCCTCCGGCAAGGTCGCCTTGTCCCGATTCTCGGCGAAGTCCGCGCCGGACTTCCCCTTCTCTCCGAAGAGAATATGGAGGGACACCTCTTGCTTGATCCGATGATCGCATCGGGGGAATCGGCGTTTGTCCTTCGGGTCAAAGGCGAGAGCATGATCGATGCCCATGTCATCGAGGGGGATTACGTGGTGGTCCAAAAAGGGCAGACCGTGGAAAATGGAGAGATGGCAGTGGTACTTGTGGACGGGGAGGCAACGCTCAAGTATTTTACGAAGAGAAAGAAAGAAATCATATTATCTCCCGCCCATCCCAAGATGAAACCGATCATTGTTCGACAGGATCAATCGGTTCAGGTTTTGGGAAGGGTGGTTGCCGTATTAAGGATGGTGAATGCAGGCAGTAAAGGAAAAAAGAACAGGTGATTCATCGTTTAAGGATTATCTAAAACGGTTTTCTCTCCGCTACAAGAAGGAAACATCGAAAACGAAAAAGACCCCTTCCGACTACCTGATCGAAAGCCCGTTCGGCAAGCTGATCGCCGTGGTCCTTGAATACGATGCCTCCACGGAAATCCGGGAGAAACTGAAAGTCGCCCAAAAACGCTCGAAACAGTTCAAGAAGGAGAAAGCCCCTTTCATGCCGGTCCTCTACAAAGGGGGTTTGCCCGGTCTGGAGCACCGATATCTTCAGGAAGCCCTTCAGGAGGGACACTATCCGGAGCTCAGCGCGATCGCCTTGCTGGAGGGAAGGCCGGGGCAAGAACACCTCCGAATCTTTCACAACCGTTTCGCAAAACATCTGCTCGATCGTCGTATCTTCGATCACGACAAAGACAAGAATCTCTTTCTGGCAAAGATCTTTCCGAATCACTTCTTCTGGATCGTCGAAGACGCGATCTAGGGGCGGAAAATGCAGCGGTCAGTAAAGGACTCCAATCTTTATCTTTTCGCTGACGGCTGATCGTTGACCGCTTCTTCTATCTCCTTCTTGTTACCAGCAGCGTCCAAGTCCCTTCTTGAACGATTTCATCATCCTGATTCAAAACCACCGCCTTTAGAGTGAGAATGCCCCGCTCGGACTGCCGGCTGCCTCTTTTCTCCTTCACCGTCACGGCGGTGCGCACCATGTCGTCGATCCGGACCGGGGCAACGAACTTCCACTCCAATCCGAGAAAGGCAATGACGCTCTCCTCCAAAAGGCCAAGCCGGACCCAAAGACCCGAGGCGATCGAGAGCCCCAGCAGTCCAGGCGCGATCCGCTCGCCGAAGGGGGTCTTCTCCGCGTAAGCTTCGTCGAGATGGAGCCGGTGGCGATCTCCCGACAGGTCGGCGAACCGGACAATGTCGTCCTCGGTGATCGTCCGTGCCTCCGTCGTAAACGTCTCCCCCACTTCAAAATCATCAAAAAACCGGCTCACTTTTCTCCCCGTTGGAGATAAGTTTCTCTCAGCTTTCCCTTCTGGATCTTTCCGGTGGCCGTCTTCGGGAAAGATTCCATGAAGATGACCTCCTCCGGACATTTAAACCGCGCCAGATATTCCCGACAGTAGGCAAGGATCGTCTCGGCCGTCGATGAAGCCTGCGGCTTTGGAACGATGAAGGCGGCGACCGCTTCCCCCCACACCGGATCAGGCAGCCCCACCACCGCCGCCTCCAGGACATCGGGATGCCGATAGAGCCGCTCCTCGATCTCTTTTGGATAAATATTCTCGCCGCCTCGGATGATCATCTCCTTCTTCCGGCCGACGATGAAGAAAAAGCCTTCCTCATCGCGATAGCCGAGATCCCCGGTGTGAAGCCAGCCGCTCCGCAGGGCCTCTTCGGTCGCCGCCGGATTTTTGAAATAACCGGCCATCACGTTCTCACCACGGAGGACGATCTCGCCGACCTTCCCCACCGGCCGCTCTTCGTCGTGATCATTAAAAATTCTCATCTCCTGATTGGGAAGGGGAAGGCCGATCGAGCCGATTTTCCGTTGGCCGCCCAAGGGATTGACCGAGGAGACGCAGGTCCCCTCCGAGAGGCCATACCCTTCGAGAATGAAGGCATGGAATTTCTCCTCGAACCGTTGAAACAGCTCCACCGGCATCGGCGCCGCTCCGCAAATGCAAAAGCGAAGCGACGAGAGGTCATGCTCCTTCGCTTCGCCGGCATGGAGGAGAATCGCATAGATCGTCGGGACCCCGGAAAAGGCGGTGGCGCGAAACCGCTCTAAACTAATAAAGAAATCTTTGGGCAAAAACCTTTCCATCAGGACCATGCTCCCCCCGACATACAAGGGACCCAGCGTGGTCACCACCTGTCCGTTGACATGGAAGAGAGGGAGGATACAGAGGAAGCGGTCCTGCTCGGTCATCTGCGTCGGCTGAACGAACTGCGCCGCATCAAACAAATAATTCCGATGGGTCAGGATCACCCCCTTCGGCAATCCGGTCGTTCCGGAGGTATAGATCAGCGCCGCCGGATCGCTCGGTTGGAGGTCGTTCTTCAGCGGCGCTCCCCCTGCCACATAAAGGGATGAGAAGACCCTCCCCTCCCCCGCTCGCTCACCGACCAGAAAGATCTGCTCCAACATCGGCAGCTCGGATCGCTTCGGGTGGATGACTGCGTAGAGCGCCGGGGTCGCGATCAAGACACGGCTTTCGGAATTCTGGAGGATGTAGGCCGCCTCCTCTCCTTTTAACTGGGTGTTGATCGGCACAACGACGGCACCAAGTTTCAGCGCCCCGAAGAAGGCGAAGAGAAACTCCGGCATGTTGGGAAGGAACAGGGCAATCTTCTGCCCCGATTGAATTTTGAACCGGGCCAGATTTTCGGCGATCCGCTCGGTCCGCTCATGGAGCTGCCGGTAGGTCACCTCCTGCTCTTTGAAGTAAAGAAAAACTTTATTGGGAAAGCGCTCCGCCTGCCGGCGGAGAAGGGCGGGGATGGAGCGAAGCGGATCGGAAATGGCCATCATTCAGCCGGTCGATGGTTTATTTAGGGTGGAATCTGTTTTTTCTTGGCGCGAGTCTAACACAGGAGACCGGCCCCGGCAAGCCGGTCTCCCGCTTCATTTAATCACATTTTCCCCCGCCGAGGCTCCGTTCGAAGACGACAATTTGCCAGAGCTCCTTTTCATCGACGGTCGGTGTGCCCTGGAGGCCGATTTCGGAGGTATGACCGTTCAGGTAAGGAACCATCCCCGATCCCTCCGGATTGCTCGGAGCATCTTTTTTATCGAAAGCCCCTTTGCTTCCATTGGCGGCGACCCAGAACATCTCTCCGCAGCTTTTCGTTTTGTGAAATTCCGCATTGGTAAAATTCCGCGGCCCCACCGTGGTCCCGATGGCGCCCGGTCCGTCCCCCTTTCCTTCCGTTCCATGACAGGTAAAACAGGTCGCCTTTCCGTTGAAAAGCTCCTTCCCCGCCGCAATATTTTCGGGAGTGCTTGGGATGGGGGACTTCAGTGCTTTTGCTTTTTTGATGAGATCGGGCGGGACCCTCGGCTTCATTGGTTCGAGTTCCGGTTTGATCTGGGCAAACACATTCAAGACAAAAAGCATGGAGAGAGCCGCAGTGAGCAATCCTATCCTTTTCATTTTATTCCTCCTGATGGCAAATCCTTATAGACGGATGTGGCCCATTCCCCCCCAAGGGGGCGAACAAATTGGAAAGCAGATTGGGTTGAGTGATGTGGTTTGTCGAGACGGTCTGGGACAATCGCAGCGAAATTGCAACAAACATTCCTCTGCCGCATTGTCAACCAGAAACAACCATTTAAGTGAAAAAGCTTCGGTGGAAGATAAAAAAGGTAAGCGACCCTACAAGTGAAATAAGAAGCAGATTTGATTAAGCAAGATGGTTCATCGTCTTGAGCAATGGTGTAATCATTCGTGTTAAAAGCGGGGGAATCGCAATCTTCTTCTACTTCATCATTCAGAAGAGCTTGATTCTTTAACGGTGGTGCGCTTACCGGACTGAAGATAGCCAAAGAGCGAGGGCTGGTTTTCCGCGGTGATCACCTCGTCGAATTGCACGCCGTAAGAGAAGCCGACGCCGCCCCGCTTCACCGCCACAATTTTTCCTGTGACCACTTCCTTAAACGGCTGCTTACGGTATCGGCCTTCGATTTGAAGCGCAATGGTCTTTCCAAAATCCAACCATTTGCGGGAATGAAAGAGAAGACCGGAGAGGCTCATATTGGTAACCATCACTTTGAGAAAAGGAAGCTCTGATAGGAGGGTCGCTTTGCTGACCACCGGAAGCCGGGGATGTTTCCGTTTATCATGTTGATTCTCAAGCGTCAGGATAAAATCCATCTCTTCCTCCTCCGAATGGATCATTCCGAGCCGATCGATGATCCGGGGCCTAATGAGAAGATAACAGAAGATGAAGCACTGTCAAGCGGCCCCTCTTTCAAACTCTAACCCAGCCTTGTGACGAGATATTCCAAAACGCTAAGATAGATCAGGACTCCTTCCGAGAAATGAGACGACTGCGCCCGACCCGACGGAGGAACCCTTACGATGAAAAGAGAGAATGCCATCGATGCATTGAGGGGACTTTTTCTCGTCGTGATGGCGCTTAATCACAACGGCGGGCCGCTCAGCCGGCTCACACACGAGTCGTTCGGTTTTGTCTCGGCGGCCGAAGGATTTATTTTTTTGTCGGGGCTGGCGACCGGATGGGCGTATGCCGTTCCGGCGAGCCCCTCCGCCTCATCGTTTTCCCAACGGGCGTTTCAAAAAGCGAGGCGCATCTACCTCTATCATCTGGTCTCGATTCTTTTTGTGATGACACTGGTCCGCCTCTTCCCGCTGGAGGCGGCCGAGAGCCGCTGGTCCGATCGCCTCCTGATCATTTACGAGCAACCGCTCTCGGCCATTCTTCTCGGCACAACGCTGCTTTACCGGCCGAAGTTTTTCGATATCCTCCCGATGTACATCCTTCTGATACTGGCGGTTCCTTTTCTGATTCGGCGCTATCAAGCCGGGAAAAGCACGGCCCTTTTATTGGTCAGTTTCTCTCTGTGGGCGTTTTCGCAAACCGGTATGAACGAAGATTTTAACGCGCAATTTCTACGCGTCGCGGAAACCGACCTCGGCTACTTCGATTTCTTCGCCTGGCAATTTCTCTTTATCCTCGGCACCTGGTTGGGATTCAACGGGAGAACGCCTTCCGCTGCGCGTCTCCTCAACTGGGCCGCTCTTCTCCCGGTCGTTCTGACCCTGACCCTCCTTCTCTTCCTCACTCGGCATCAACCGGCTCAGTTCGATTCCGTTTTTCCCTTCTCCCTCCAAGACGCGACTGAAAAGAGCCATCTCGGCTGGCTCCGCTTGATGAATGTCCTCCTCATCGCCTACTTGATCGCCCGGCTTCTTCAAACCTGTCCGCACCTTTTCCGGTGGCGATGGCTCGCCTTTTTGGGAGAACATTCCTTGCCGGTGTTTACCTATCATCTTCTCGTGCTGTATCTCCTCGAATTCTTCGTTCGAGAACCGATCGCCCAATATAGAGCGGGTCCGGTAATCCTCTCGGCGCTGTTTATCCTGAGTTTGGCGTTTCCCGCATCGGTGCATCGGTACTATAAACAACGAACGACCCGGCAACAACCCGCGCTGACCTATCGCGTTGAAGGGAATGAAGCGGATATAAAAGAGTGTCGGGATTACATCGGCACGAAGTAAAAGTCGGCCATCTCCCCTTTGCGTTCCGGACGGAAGACGGCGCGGACGCGCATGCCGGGACGCGCTTGGGTGACCTCGTCTAAGATGATATTTTGTAGGAGGAGCGTGTCGGCGCCGTCCACGTGGATGTAGGCGCAGACGAAGGGGGTCTTGGAAAAGAAACGGGAAGTCGCATAATAAACGGTTGTGCAGGTGATCACCGTCCCTTCCAGGCCGAGGGGGACCCACTTCGTGGGACGATAACATTGAGAACAGTTGATCCGTGGCGGAAGATAGGTCTTTTTGCAGCGGGCGCAGCGGTTGCCGAGGAGTTTTGCGTCCTCTTTGATCGCGCGGAAGAAGGGGGAGACCCCGCCGTAGCTGTAGCGGTAGTTCATGTCGATCCGGTCGGGAACCTCGAAGGGGACAAACTCCGGTTCGGCCTCTTTTTTCTTTCGCGCCATCGTTATCCCTCGACAATGAAAGCAAAAGTCCACGAGGTCGCCGGTCCCCCGATCCCCTGGACGAGTCCCCGCTTCGCTCCTAGGACTTGACGCTTCCCAGCCCGGCGGGTCACTTGCAATGCCGCCTCGCCCATCTGCATCACGCCGGTGGCGCCGACCGCATGGCCGCAGCCGATCAATCCGCCGCTCGGATTCACCGGGAGATCCCCCTCCATCTCGGTCACCCCGTCATCGATCAACCTCCCTCCGTCCCCCGGTTTGCAGAAGCCGAAGGCCTCGTAGGACAGAATTTCCGCGGAGGTGAAGGCATCGTGCAGTTCGGCGAAGTCGAGCTCTTTTCTTGGATTTTTGATCTTCGCCATCCTGTAGGCCGATTTTCCCGCGGCGATCGACGAGCCGAACTCCGCATGGTCGGGGCGATTGCCGGTAAACGCCATGTCGGTCGAAGCGCCGAGGCCGGTGATCCAGGCGGCGGGCCGCTTCGCCCTCTTCGCGATCTTCTCCGAGACGAGCACCAATGCCGAGGCCCCCTCGGAATAAAGACAGTTGTCGTAGAACTTGAACGGATGGCAGATCTTCTTCGAGTTCAAGACATCCTCGACGGTGATCCGCTCCGGCCGCTGGGCGAATGGATTGTTGAAGGCATTCTTGTGATTTTTGACGGAGACCTTCGCCATCTGCAGCTCGGTCGGGCTGCCGTATTTTTCCATGTGGGCGACGGTCGGCAGCGCATACGAAGCGGCAGGGGTCAACCCGAGCGGCGCCTCGAAGGTCATATCGGCGGAGTAGATAATCCCTTTCAGCACCTCCGGCGTGCTGCTTTGTAATTCGGGGTTGAACGCATCGGAGCACTTCTCGACGCCGAGAACGAGGACGATGTCATAAAGGCCGGAGGCGATTTGGGCAAAGCCGGTGTGGACGGCGGCCCCGCCGGTCGCCCCGCCGGTGGTGACCCGGAGCGAGGGTTTGAGTCCGAGGCCGAGATAGTCGTGGACGTAGACGTCGGGCATGAACTGCCGCTGGAAGAGATCGTTGTAGATTCCATAAACGGCCGATTCGATCTGGTCGTGGGAGAGGCCGGCGTCTTCCAAGGCGGCCTTGGCCGCATCGAACGCCAGTTCGTAATAGGTCTTGTCGATCCAGCGAGCTCGAAAAGGGGTGGTTCCGTAACCGAGAATTGCGACGCGACGCGCCACAGATCCTCCCTACTTGATCGGAGCGAAGATGTCGGTCGCGGGGGAGAGGAATGTGACCAGATGGAAAATGTAGTAACCGGCGATCGCCAATCCGATCACCAGGATACTGTACTTGAGAACTTCTTTCATTGAGACCTCAACTAATTAAGCAATGTGCGGGGATGACCCGTTTTTGAAAAACGCGCCCCCGTCCAGGGAAAAAGCATCGCCTTACTGTAGCGGAAGAGGGGGGAAGTGTCAATGCGGAAGGACAAAAGAAAGGACAATGAGGAATCGAAAGCAAAAGAGGCTGAGCGTTCGATCCCAGTTTGAATCCTCAGCCTGCTAAGGCGCCAACCGCATCAACGTTCGAACCCGCGCGACGTCCATGTTTTTAAGAAAGCCAGGGTTGCGAAACCAGATCGTGTTGAAGCGAAAATCGAACATCTCGTGGATCGTATCCTCGGGGGTCCAGTTCTCGAAAACCATGCGATACGCGGCGATGGCATACCCGGTGCGGTCTTTTCCCTCGGCGCAATGGACGAAAACCGGCGCGCTGGCGGGATCTTTCAGGATGCGCTCAAGCGCGGTCAGGAACAGCACCAGCTCCGCCTCTTCGGGGTCCCAGGCATCCATCGGGATGCGCAGGTATTTGAGCTTGGTCCCTTCCAGCAGCGGGAGATCGTCGTGATACTCCCGAAGGCTAATGATCGTTTTCGCCCCGGCCGCTTCCAGATTGCGGAAACCGTCCTCCGTCGGCTGCGCCCCCCGCCAGAGCAGAGGAGAAACCTTCGAAAAATTGGGAACCCCTGCAATACAGGTATCGCACGGCGCCGGCCAACTCCGGGTGGGTGGGATGGCGGGGCGCGATGCGCATCCCGAGATGAGGATGACGATCGCGCCCCAAAAGAGGAAAAACCACCTGAGCGATTTATTTAATGGCGCTGTTTGGATCACCCGTCGCGCCTACTCCAACATTTCAACGTGGATCAACCTGAGCTTCTCTTCATCGAAGAGCCGCTGAGCTTCCAGGTTGAAGGAGTCGAGATCGCTCCGGAAGAACCACCGGTTCGCCCAATCGCCGGAGCGGGAAATCCCCACCCACCGCCGCTGGCTTCCCTCCATGTAGGTTGTCACATGCACCAGCCGCTTCCCTTCGTTGTCGAAGAGGTCTTGCGACTTGGTCCGGAAGCTGCCGAAGTCGGGACTGATCCACCAGCGGTTCGCCCAGTCGCCGGAGCGGGAGATGCCGAACCACTTCCGCTTTCCCCCCTCCAGATAGGTCGTGACATAAATCAACCGGAGACCATTGTCGTCGAAGAGTTTCTGAGCTTCCTTCGAGAAGCTGGAGAGGTCCGGTTTGACGATGAGGCGGCTGGCCCAGTCTCCTCCCCGCGCAATCCCGAACCACTTCCGTTTGGTCCCTTCAAGGTAACTCGACGCCTGGATCAGCCGCAAGCCTTGTGTGTCGAACAGCTCCTGGGCCTTCGCCAGAAACGACGTCAGGTCGTTGCTGACCCACCATCGGCTCGCCCACGTCCCGGCGCGCGAGATGCCAACCCATCGCCGGCTGCCGTTCTCAACAAAGGTCGCAATCCGAATCAGCCGCCGCCCCTGCGTATCGAAGAGTTCCTGCGCTTTCTGCTGGAAGCTGGCAAGATCCGGGCTCACCCAATAAGAATTCGCCCAATCCCCCTGCATCGAGATCCCGACCGTCGGCACCGGGAATCCGGGATAGGTCGACGCCGGCCAGATGGAGACAGCGTCCTTCGAGATACCATGCCCTTTCAGTGGGAACCAGGGGCCTTTCGTCGCAGGCGGCTTCAGCTTGCTGCGATCGACCACCCATCCGGCTCGGAATGGAAGGGGGCGGAGCGGCCCCGAGGTTGAATCCCTCACACACTCAATATGAGTGTGCGGATTAGTCGAGTTCCCCGTGTTGCCGACCCGCCCGATCATCTGGCCCTCGTGCACCCGAGCTCCCTTTTTCATCAGCTCCGCGGGGATGCTCCCCTTTTTAAGGTGAGCATACTTCACCAGCTCCGTGCCGTGCCGGATCCAGATGTTATTCCCCGCGCCCGGGCTCGGGGTCGGGTCGGGGAACTCGCCGAGCACGGTGTTGTCGTCCATGCCGTCGAACCACTCCTCCACCTCTCCGTCGGCCACGGCGCGGAGCGGTTTGTTATAAATTCGATAATCCTCGTTCTTCGACGACGAGCCGCCCGGGACCAGGCTCGACCACTTTTTGGCCTTGGCATCCCAGCCGACCACGCCGATGTCGTGCGCAAAGATCTGGGGCCCTTTCGCGCCACCGTTCGCCCAGTGGACCGCATCGGTCTGATAATATTCATTCTCCCGGAGCTCGCCCGCCGCATAGGGGAATCGGTAGGCTCCCTCGGGGGTGGGACTCTTGTGAGCAGCCAGCGTCATCGTGACCGTCGCCGCATCGGTAAAGTCTTTGCAGCTCACGGAAACCTTCACCTGCCCCGCCGCCGGCGCCACCTGGTAGACGGCGTTATTGATGAAGTTCTCTTTCTTCGGATCAAGGTCAAGGTCGACGCGGCCGTTGGACCAGTAGGCACTCGCACCGGCGGCCAGGTCAAGGCTGCCATCCATGTTCACCCCCTGCATCTCGACGGTCATATGCGAAGAGCCGGGGAAGGAGAATTGAATCTTGTTCACCTTTACCGTTTTACTCTCATTGTTTCTGATCCGCAGGCGGAGGACGATTTTAGCCATCGGCTTTCCGGTCGCGGTCGTTGCCGCGAGGGGAAGATAAACTGCCTTGCCGGATTCAACCGGTTCCACTTTAATTTCAAGGTTCGGGGCACTCATGATGGTCTCCTTATCGGTTTTCAGATGAATGGAAAACGGAGGCGCCGCGAAACGAGGGTCCTCAACGCGCTGCGAGGATGCAGCCAACTCCGGAGCGGATTCGATCGTCGTGTTTCCTGAAACCAGCGTTACGTGTGACTTGCTGAAGAGAGATCCGGATATAAAATGGATGCTCACGGACCCATATGGAAATCAGAGATAGACATCCGGAGCATCTTGGGTGATGCTTGGCCCTCTTTATAATTCAGTTTTTGGAAGAAGTCAATGCGCGTCGGCACGGGGATGTCCATCTCATCTAGGCTCGATTGGGCCGTCAGCCTCTTAAAATCGAGGGGAGGATTTGAGCCAATTGATTAGATCTTCCTTTGGAATCGGCCGACTGATGAAATAGCCTTGGGCGGCATCACAGCCCATTTCCGTTAGCCGATCGAGGATCTCCTTCGTTTCGACCCCCTCCGCGACCACTTTCAAGCCGAGGTTATGCGCCAGCTCGATCGTGGAACGGACGATCTTCATATCTCCTTCATTCTGGACCATATGTATCACAAAGGATTTATCGATCTTGATCGCGTGCACCGGAAGCTTCTGCAGATAACTCAAGGAAGAATAACCAATCCCGAAATCATCGATGGAGCATCGGATCCCGAGACCTTGAAGCCTGACGAGAATCTCACGGGCGTGGGTCGGATCGGTCATGATCGCACTCTCCGTAATCTCAAACTCGATCTGATCCGGCATCACGCCGCTGGCCTCTAACAGTCCCAGCACCATTTCGGGAAACGCGGGGTCGAGCAGGTTTCGGGTCGAGAGGTTGGCGGAGACGGTCATCGCAACACCTGCTTTCTGCCAGTCGGCGCATTGACGGATCGCCGCCTGCACCACCCAGTGGGTCAGCGGATGAATCAAACCGGTCTGCTCTGCCGGCCCGATAAACTGGTCCGGCGGGATCATCCCATGCTGAGGATGTTTCCAGCGGACGAGCGCCTCCACCCCGAAGACCTGGCGGTCCTTCAGGTGGATCTTCGGCTGATATTGGAGGATGAGCTGATCCTGGTCGATCGCTTGTCGCAGCTCTGCCATTAGCCCCAATCGCTTTGGGTTGTATCGGTCTATTTCCGGCGCATAGAAGAGATGGCCGCTGCCGGACATTTTCGCCGCATACATCGCAATATCGGCCCGTTGGATCAAGGTATCGGGATCGGTCCCTTGCTCAGGATAGAGGGCGATGCCGATACTGGTTTCCACCGCAATCGGAATTCCCTCGATGACAAAGGGGGCTTCCAGCGCCCGGGTAATCTTCCCGATCACCAAATGGATATCATCATGGTTCGTTAGTTTGATCAGCAAGATCGCGAACTCATCGCCGCCGAGACGCGCGACCATGTCCCGATCGAAAATGGTATTCTGAAGGCGCTCTCCGAGTTGTCGAAGGAGCAGATCGCCCCGAGGGTGCCCGAGGGTATCATTGATCTCACGGAAACGGTCCAGATCCATCAGCAGCAGCGCCATCCGCATTCCTCTGCCGCCGTCCGCCTGAATCGTCTCGCGCAGATGATCATAAAGCTTGTTGCGGTTCGGCAGGCCGGTCGGGGCATCATAAAAGGCGATGTGCTGAATGATCTCTTCGGTTCGCTTCCGCTCGCTGATGTCGCGGGCGATGCCGAGGATGGCGTCGACGCCCCCTTTTTCATTCTTCAGGGGAACCATCCGAATGCTCATCCAGGTCTTCTTCTCGTGAAAGGTCAACTCCTCCTCGCTATAAAGAGGCTCGCCGGTCTCAACGATTTTCCGAACGTTTTGTTTCTGGATCTCGGCGACCGGAGGGGGGAAGAGCTCATCGTGCCGTTTTCCGACGATCTCTTCCGGATAACGCCCGAGCTGCCAGGCCGCGAAGCTGTTTACATATTGAAGATAGCCCTGGGGATCGATCAGAAAAATCGCATCTTGCGCCGCTTCGGCCAAGGTGCGATAGAGCACTTCGCTTTTCCGCATCGTCTCCTCGGCGATCTTATATTGGGTGATGTCTTCGGCAATCCCTGTGAGCCGGTAGACCTGCCCCGATTCATCTTTAATCGGGAACGCCCGGTCATGAATCCAGCGGATCGACCCGTCCGGCCGGATGATCCGATACGTTTCATCATAGGTGCCTGCCGGGGAGCGGGTCATCGCCGCCATTGTCACCCTGTCCCGATCCTCCGGGTGAATCGCATCGAGCCAAGAGGTGGGCCGCTCATACAGGCTTTTACAACTGCGGCCCCAGATCTTTTCATACCCCGGGCTGATGTAGAGTAGTTCTTTCATTCCGAGGCTGCACATCCAGAACACCTCCGTGATACTCTCGGCCAGCTGTCGGAAGCGCTCCTCGCTTTGTTGAAAATTCTCCTCCGCCCGTTTGTGCTCCCGCCGCAATTCGCTCTCCCGCAGCTCCCGCTGGATAATGGGAAGCAGGCGCTTCATATTACTTTTCATGACATAATCATCCGCTCCGGACTTAACCGCCTCCACGGCCACATCCTCGCCGATCGTTCCGGAGACGAAGATAAATGGAACGTCCGACCCTCGGCGCTTCAAAGAAGTCAGCGCAGCCGCACCGCTGAAAGAGGGCATGGTGTAATCGGACAAGACCACATCCCAGCTCTGCTGATCCAGCGCCGCATTGAATCCTTCGTGGGTATCGACCCGTTCAAACACCACTTCATATCCACCCCGGCGCAGCTCACGCAGCAACATCTCCATGTCTTCCGCCGAATCTTCAACGATGAGTACACGAAGCCCCTTACGCATCCTTTCTTTCTCTCCTTCTTCTCGACTCGTTTTTATTCTCCCTAGGGGTTGCCGACGTAGAAGTGCTTATGGATCGAGGCTCGGCTGGTATTACGTAATTGGTTACTATAGCAGCAGAGTGCCATCCCGGCAATTTGATGAATACCACTGAGCATTTTTTGTGATGAAATTGAAAAGGGAATCGGTTGGTCGAAACTAGGGGGCGCCGGGCTTTTCGCCGGGCTTATACTTGAGCGCCGATTTACAGGTGGCTTTCAGGACGTCTTTCTCGCCGCTGCCGATGTCCAACAGATCGATCCCCGCCTCGCATGCTTTCTCGCTGCCCGACTCCAGCCCTTCGCGCACTTTCTTTTCGGCTTTCTTCTTCCACTTTTTCGGGATCGGGAGTTTTTCGATGACCGGGTTCACGATGTCGTCCATCACCTTATCGATGACGACGCCGGCCGGGGTCTTCGTGTTCTTCGGGCGTTTTTTCTCGATCTCCTCCGCCCGCTTCTCCGCCTTGTCCATCTTGTCGGTCAGCTCGGTGTCCTTTGGATTGCGATAGGGGGGCCCCTTCTTGTCGGGATCATAATCGGTCGGAAGGTCGAACTTAATCGTCCGCTCTTCCTCTTCGGTCGGCGGCGTCTCTTCCACCCCCAACACTCCCCTGCTTTTCCGGACCCGAAAGAAGACGTGCACGCGGCGGTTGCGCGGCTCTCCCTTCTCGTCGGCGGTCGGCACCATCGGGTCGTTCTCCCCTTTGGTGTCGGCGCTGATCAAATGGCCGGGCACTCCTTCGTCCTTCAGAAAAGCGCTGACCGCGTCGGCCCGTTTTTGGCCTAATTTGAAATTGCTCTCTTTCGAGTCGACGCGGTCGGTGTGACCGGTAATCTGAACGGTCGAGCGGGGATATTTGGCGATGAAAAACTGAATCTGCCGGGCGACAAAACGAAGGGTGTCGTCACCCCCTTTTGGAATGGCCGCGCTCCCCGTGGCGAACCCGTCGATGACGGTCGATCCCAACGCACTCGCCACCAGGGGGGAGGCATCCGCGCGCGGATCGTCCGGCCTGAAGGGAGAAAGCTGGAACGATTCGGTCCCGATATCGGGCGCGGGCTGGCGTTGAATGGTCCGGCTTGCCCCGCCGGTCTGCTGGACCACATGGGCCAACTCGTGGGCGAGGAGACGCTGTCCTGACGCCGACGTCGTATCGTATCGGCCGGCGGCGAAGACGATGTCTCTGCCGGCGGTATAGGCGAGCGCATCGATCTGTCGCGCGGAGTCGGAGGCCTTGGCATCGGCGTGCACCCGCACCCCGCTGAAGTCGTGACCGAAACGGGTCTCCATGAATCGACGCGTGCTCACATCGAGCGGCTGGCCTGAGGAAGAAATGACTTCATCTACAACCGGCGGCGCCGTCCTGTTGCCGGCGTCGTGTTCGTGGACCCGCTTCGTCTGCAGTTGCCCGCTCCCATCCTGTTTGCACTTGGGGCATGATGCGCCGCAGGCACATGGAGACGCAGACATCCGCATCACCTGATCGGCAACATGATCTGCTTCCTGCTCGTAGCGATCACCCGGCGTATTGATCGTCAATTTTCGTTGGATAAATCGCTGGACCGCTTGATTTCCGATGGTGCGTTGCAAGTTTGGGATCAGATCTGAATGATGATTCGACGGAGCAAGACTGGGGGAGATTGATCGATGAGAGGGATTCTGCTTTTTTCTAAAGGTTCGCATCTGCACCGTCCTTACTCGAAACGCGACCGAGAAGGCGAACGAGCGCAACCCCGAGAAGACCGGCCAGCGCGCCTAAGAAGAGAAGCCAGATCCCTTCCGTCCCTCTGAAATAATGCTGGTAGAGATGGATGTGGGGATTGGCCGCCAAGCCCACCCCCAGGGCGGCGCCGGCCACCAAGCCGAGCGCGGCGAGTTGAAACATCTCTTTGCTCAACCGGCCGCCCGAGATTTCTTTGAAGTGTCTGACCGCGATGCCGAGCAGGCCGCCGAGAGATCCGAGGACGACGAACCGCATCGTCCGCTGCCATTCAGGCAGGAGCGCATTGAGGTTGTAGCCGAGGAGTCCGACCCCGATCCCTCCCGCGAGAACAAGAACGATCTTCTGCGCGTCCATGCTTCGGAGCCTCCGATCGGTGGACGTGTTTTATTACGGCTGGCTACTCTTTATAGTGCAGTTTTCTTATGAAAGTCAATGCGCGATTTAAGAAGAAGTTCTCTTAGACAAGAAGATGGTCACGTAAAAATTCAGGCGCGAAATCTGCTCCGTTTTCCCAGACCAACGTTTCTAGTTCAGGATCGATTCGGAAGGGTTTGAATTTTTTTATATCCTTAAGAGGCTCAAACATTTCGCCGTAGAGTTCATCTTTTAAATCGACGACCCCTTCGGCTCCATCATTGAATCGAAGCCAGACACGATAATCCCCTTTATATTTAGCTCTAATAACATGCGTGATCATTTTTCATTTTTTTGTTTGTACGGGCCAAGGAATCGCTTGCCATCAAAATGAATTAGATGTGACGGCGCATCAGCAACCCACACTTCCGTTTCCCAAGCAATTTCTCCAAGATATCGGCCCATGATCTGACGGTTTGGGAAAGCGGTTACGTAGACAAGCCCCGCCTTTGAGCCTGCGAATAGTCGGGCCAGATCAGCGTGCCGCTTGCCGTCGACGGGACCGTGGCTGGTGACCGACTCAACCAGCAGCAACCAATTTCGACCGGGATAGTAGAGCACTACGTCGGGCATTTTTCCGTGCGAATCGACATTGATGCCAAGCTCAGCCAACAGAGGCGCATCAAAGTAGCCCCATTTGTCACCCGTGTCCCCGGCGTAGATCAGCACACCTCCCGGCACAAAGCGTGGCCCGAAGCCTTCAATGATCGCTCGAATCAGCTCGCTGTGCTCGCCAGGACTCAGGGTAATTTCTTTGCCCGGTGCGATCTGTACAGGAATGCGGTTCTGCCGGCGCTCGCGGGCATATTGGGCGGTGAGTGTTTCACGTTCGGCAAGGTAGGTTGTCAGATTGTTGTGCCATGCAGGCGTTCCGAAAGTACGCAATAACGCAAGCGTTGCAGGTTCGATCTGATAGACCGCCTTCGGGCTGTTCACCGGGCGGGCAGGCTGGTCCGGGTTGTAAAGCGCGATCCCCGCATCAACGAACTGATGCATCGTTTGGCGGCGCACCGTCTCGCGGGTATTCGGTGCGTATGCTTTCCCATAATGTTCTCGCGCCCAGTCCATAATCGGCGTAATACCTATAAGAGGGTTTTGCGCCTGCGCCCATGACTTACCCGGCGTGAGATTCAACAAGGCCAGTAAGCAGAGGGCGGAACGCTCATTTTGCTGTGCTCGGGTGAGGCCCAGAGAAATTAGAACTTGACGCGCTCTTTCAAGGTGCTTCTGGCTTTTTCTGATCATGCGGCCATTTTTTTCAATTGTTCGTCGATCATCGCCTGCGTCAACTCGCCGCGCTTCAATGCCCACTTCCCGAGTTCAATCAACGCGTCGCGGCTCGGGTACTTCAGCAGCTTGAGGTCGGCCGCATTGACTTGCGTATGACCGTTAAAGCGCCGAAAATAATCATCAACTGCAGTCGTATTCAGAAATACAGCCAAGCCTCGCGCAAGGGATTCGGGCAAACCTTTTTTAAGGTCGTGAAATACATTCAGGTGGTTCTCGAAACCCAACATCTTCGCGCCGGCAAAGCGATCCGGCTGAACCACGCTGGCGATCACCCGGCGTCTCTCCTCCTTAGAGGAAAGCCGGCGCACCACGCAATAAAACCCGTTCGGATAAAGCCACTTCTCCGTCTCGGCGTTGCGGCAGATCGCATTGGGCTTTCCCAGGTCCGCTTTCGGCCATTCCATCCTCTTACCATTGAAATGGCCGTTGTAGAGCAGTGGGACCGTGCCCGGTTCGGGCATAGCACGGAGGTACTCTTTCAACCGGAAATCGACCACAGGCCCGGTCGATACTCTAACACCGATCTCATCGAGTGAGAACCGGATTGCTTTCGAATCTTCGAGGATGCCCCTCTCCGGTGTCGTCGGCACATGAATGAAGCGCTCCAGGTCGCCGGATGGGACAATCCATTCGAATGGATAGACCTGCGTCGCAAGATCGGCGAAACGGTCATCGGTGGAGGTTGTCACGGTCACGTTACCCTGTCGGCCTTCGCGCTCAAGATGGATGATGACGTTTTCTTGCAGCACATCGTCATCCTTGAACGCCTTGTCCCGCGAGGCAAATAAATGTATGTGCCGGATCGCGGCCCGTTTCAATACGAACTCACGGAAAGGACGATAATAGGGACCATTGCAGAAGCTGCGCGGGATGATGGCAACAAGCTGGCCTCTCGGCGCAACCAGCTCCAAAGCCAGCGCCATGAAGGCTGAATAAAGGTTCACCGTTTCGATTCCAACGTTCCGAAGCAGCGATCTGTGACGGGAGTTGCTGTTAATTTTCTTGTAGGGCGGATTGAGGATTGCATGTGTGAATCGGTCCGCAGGCTGAAACTGAATCCAATTCACCGCTTCTTCAATAAAGTCGCCCCCCACAACCTCGACGGACAGACGCATTCGTTTCGAGTATTTAGCAAGGGTACGCTTCAATTCATTTTGAAGGAGGTCGTCGATCTCGTATGCCGTAATCTCAATCGACTCAAAACGCAAGTCGCCGGAAGTACACCGCTCCAGGAAAGCGCTCGAAAGAGACCCGATGCCAGCGCCCGGATCTACCAACCGGCAGGCTCCACCGTTTGTAGGGGCAAAGAGTCCGGCCATGAACCGAGCAATTCCGGCGGGCGTGAGGAATTGCCCAAGCTGCGACTTTTTTTTCGCCTCGGTCAACTTCGAGATGTTCAGCCTGGTTCGCTCAACCTCTGACAACACGGCACACCCTTTATCCAGTGTTCTAACGAAAGGAATCAAGCACACAAGTTAATGCGTCGCCTTTACTCGTGGTTGGCTGTTCTTGGTTCAAGTGATCGGCCTAAACTCACTGCTGCAAGACGGACCGAGTAAACATCTTCATGGAGATCGGAGAAGAAGGGAATCCCTTCTTCCCCCTGATACTTCAGAGACGAATACACACGCATTGTGGTGAAGTCCGGAGTAGGGTACCTCAACGTTTGATAAAGTTCATTGACCTGAAGGCTATTCTCTGTAAGAAATCGACGGAGGAGTTCGGGCATATGACCCTCGGATGTGTACTTGTCGAGAAATCGGCTTAGGATTTCCTGGCCTGGATACTTCCGCTTGAACTTTTCTCGAAGTTCAGAGAGATTATGCCGTTTCGCCAATATCTCCGCAGGGTCCAGGAAAAGGAAGCCCTTAACGAGGAGTTCAATCCCGTGGAGAAGGTTAAACAGTAGAGGAATGATAATTCTGAGATCACTCCAACGGGTTTCCTCTTCAGACTCTTTTGCTATGATGGGACTACCTTTAGAATACGGCCGAACTATGACCGCCACGTTTCCTTGAGAAGCTGTTTCCCTTGAAATGTTCTCCACAAGAATCAAGTACTGAAAAGCTGTGGTCCAAAACGACAAGGCAAGGTCGTATCGTTCCTGACTGGTCATTCTCTCCTCTAAAGACCCGATCCTTGGTCCTTTTTATAGTGGAGTTTCGACAGTAAGTCAATGCGTTGCTCAAAGAAGGACGGGATACCGTCTTTAATTACGTCTGATCGGAATAGACAAGTTAATTGGGTTAAATATAAGGAGAATAACTTTCGAAAACAATCAAACTATCTTGTTACAGCTTTTCCACTTCCTAGCCTTTTCAGCATAGTTTTTTGAATAGATCACGAACGCAGGTCAGCTCTTGGAAAGCATGCTTGAACTTTCCTTCACCACCACTTCACCGGATATTCCTTCCCAGGCCGAACACGGCTCCAGAACGTCGCAACCAGAAAAAGCGCCAGAATCCCGGCGGCGACAGGATTGAGGAGAACCATAAAATCGGCGTGATTTTGGACCATGAACAAGGGATTTGCGCCGGCGGGGGGGTGGATCGTTCGGGTGGTGACCATGTAGATCATCGTCAAAACAACGGCGAGGACCGAAACCCAAAGCGCGTCGCCGAACAGCTGATAACAGACAATGCCGATGAAGGCCCCGCCGAGATGTCCGCCGAACAAGGCGCGCGGCTGCGCCGGCTCGGTGTGGCCCAATGCGAAGAGAAAGACGGTGGTCCCGCCGAGGGAGGCGAGGAGAAAAGGAGACGGCCCGTTGACCACCAGCCAGAGGGCCAGCGCAATGCCGATTGCCGCGCCGACCGCCGACCAACCGAGGCCGATCAGGTGATTCCACCGGTTGGGAACAAGGGCCGGTACCGGTTCAGGCTGTTCCGCTTCGCGGCTCCGATTCCACGGTTTGGTTTGCCCACCCAACATACCGTCGTCCTCCTAAAGGATTCTGGCAACCTTTATATTCCAGTTTTATGAAGAAAGTCAATGAACGATCTCGGAAAGGGATAACTCCGGGGCAGGTCAAAGGGAAGAGGGAAGTCGTCCTGCCCGCGAATCCGCACCTCGTGCCGCAAGGCACGTGAACAGATGGGGTACCCTTCCACTCGGATCGATCCTCTGTTGCAGGGGGATCCCAGCGGGCATTCAGGAGGTAGACCACTGGATTCCCGCCTGCGCGGGAATGACGGCTTGAGGAGAAAACAAATTACTCCGCCGACGGCGGCGGCTCGCCTTTCCGCAACTTATCGAGCGCGATCTGCGCCGCCCGCTGCTCCGCCTCCTTCTTGCTCCGGCCGGTGGCGGTGGCGTAGGGCGTGTTCTGAATCCGGATCTCCACTTCGAAGAGCTTTTGATGGTCGGGACCGGTTTCTCGGATGACCTGATAGAGGGGGAGCGATTCGAATTCTTTCTGGCAACGCTCTTGAAGCTCGGTCTTGTAGTCGGCCGTCATTTCGGGGCGGGTCAGCTCTTGAAGCGCCGGCTCGAATTCCCGCATCACGACCTCCCGCGCCGGAGAGAGGCCGCCGTCAAGATAGACCGCCGCGATCAATGCTTCCAGCGCATCGGCCAAAAGCGAGCTCTTCTCCCGGCCCAACGTCCGCTCTTCCCCTTTTCCGAGATAGAGATATCGTCCCAGATCGATCTCTTTGGCGATCCGGGCGAGCGTCCCCTCGCTGACCACCCGCGACTTCATCTTGGAGAGATCCCCCTCCGGCGCGTTCGGAAAGCGGGCGACGAGCGCTTCGCTGATGATCAGATCGAGAACCGCGTCGCCCAAAAACTCAAACCGCTCGTTGTCCTCGACCGTCTTGTCTTTGGTTTCGTTGATGTACGATTTGTGGGTGACCGCTTGCCGGAGCCGTCCCGGCGACTGGAAGAGGTATGAAAGTCGTTGTTGAAGGGATGCCAGGTCTGAAGGGGACATGGGGAGAGGTTCTCTCAGTGGGGTTCGCCTGTGAGAAAGGGGAGCTTAGTTTTCCTGATACTTCCGGAAAATGATGGTGGCATTGGTTCCGCCGAAGCCGAAGGAGTTGGAAAGGGCCACATTCACATCGACCTTCCGCGCCTGATGGGGGACATAGTCGAGATCGCAGAGAGGATCGGGGTGGTCGAGGTTGATCGTCGGGGGAAGGATGCCGTCCCGGATGGCGAGAATGCTGAAGACCGCTTCGATCCCGCCGGCGGCGCCGAGAAGATGGCCGGTCATCGATTTGGTGGCGCTGATCGGAATGCGGCCGATCGCCTCGCCGAAGACCGTTTTCATTGCTCTCGTCTCGATCGCATCGGCCATCGTCGAGGTGGCGTGGGCGTTGATGTAGCTGACCTCGTTCGGCTGAATGCCGGCATCTTTCAACGCCAGCCGCATGCAGCGCGCCGCCCCTTCTCCCTCTTCCGAAGGCGCGGTGATGTGATACGCATCGGCCGACATGCCGTATCCGACGATCTCGGCATAGATGCGGGCGCCGCGGCGACGCGCCGATTCCAGCTCCTCCAAAACAAGGATGCCGGAGCCTTCGCCGAGGACAAACCCGTCCCGATCTTTGTCGAAGGGGCGGCTGGCCCGTTTGGGATCATCGTTTCGTGTGGAGAGCGCGCGGGAAGAAGAAAAACCCGCGACCGACAGGGGGGTGATCGCCGCTTCGGTTCCGCCGGCAATCATGACGTCGGCATCCCCGCGCTGGATCAATCGAAAGGCATCGCCAATACAGTTGTTCCCGGTAGCACAAGCGGTCACCGCGCAGGAGTTCGGCCCTTTGGCGCCGAATCGAATGGCGAGCTGGCCGGGGGCGAGGTTGATGATCGACATCGGAATGAAGAAAGGGGTGACCCGCTTCGGTCCTTTTTCAAGAAGGACTTTGTGCCACGCTTCGATTGCATTGAGCCCCCCGATGCCCGATCCGACGTAGACGCCGACCTGCTCCGCATTCTCGGGGCTCACCTTCAGACCGGAATCATCCATCGCCATCTGGCCGCCGGCGATCGCATAGTGGATGAAGGTGTCCATCTTCTTGATCTCTTTCCCGTCGATATAATCGGCGGGATTGAAATCGTTGACCTGGGCCGCAATTTGGCAAGGGTAGTCTGTTGGATCAAATCGGGTAATCCGACCGACACCTGACTCTCCGGCAAGGAGGGCCTTCCATGTCTTCTCCACCCCCACGCCGAGCGGGGTGATTAACCCCAAACCGGTCACGACAACCCTTCTACTCAGAAACTCACCTCCGTACTTGAAAGACGTTATTCGTTAAACGTGAATCGCTAAACGTGAAAATATTTTACGTTTAACGAACAACAAATAACGATTAACGATCTCTAGACCTTTTCCTTGATATAATCGATTGCATTCTGAACGGTGAGGATTTTCTCCGCATCTTCGTCCGGGATTTCAATCCCGAACTCCTCTTCGAACGCCATCACCAGCTCAACGGTATCCAAAGAGTCCGCCCCAAGGTCCTCGACGAAGGAGGCTTCCGGAGTCACATCCTCTTCTTCCAGGCCCAACTGCTCCGAAATGATTTTTTTAACACGCTCTTCGACTGCCAACGCTTCTCTCCTCTTCATGAATTGAGTGGAACACTCAATGATCTTTGTTGTCTTACTTGGAAAGGGGACCTTCGGGTCCCTCATCCACCCATATACATGCCGCCGTTCACGTGAAGAACCTGACCGGTCATGTAGCCTGCGCGATCCGAAGCCAGAAAGGCCACCGCGTTCGCGATATCCGAAGGACTTCCCAGACGCGCCAACGGGATCTGCTTCATTAAATTTTCTTTCACCTCGGCGGAAAGAACCGCCGTCATGGCGGTGTCGATAAATCCGGGAGCCACCGCGTTCACCGTGATCCCGCGGCTGGCATATTCCCGCGCGACCGTTTTGGTTAAACCGATGACCGCCGCTTTCGATGCCGCGTAGTTGGCTTGTCCCGCATTCCCAATAACGCCGACGATGGAGGAGATGTTGATAATTCTTCCCCGACGCTGCTTGGACATTGAGGAGAGAACCGCTTTCATGCAGTGGTACGTTCCCTTGAGGTTGACGGAGAGGACCGCGTCCCAGTCTTCATCTTTCATCCGGAGCAGAAGGGTATCGCGGGTAATACCGGCGTTGTTGACCAGGATATCGATCTTTCCCCACTGCGAGACGACCGAATCGACCATCGCCTTCACTTCTTCGCCCCGGGCCACATTGGCCTGGACCGCCATTGCTTTTTTCCCCTGCGCGGTCAGCTCGGCGACGGTTTTCTCAGCCGTTTCGCGATTTACGTCGGAGACTACCACACTCGCCCCGCAGTCCGCAAGAAGTCCCACGATCGACTTTCCGATCCCCTGCGCTCCGCCGGTGACCAGCGCGACCGTCCCCTGCAAGTCGAAAAAATCGCCCATCTATTTCTCCAGAAGCTCCTTCACCTTTTCGATACCGGCCGCATCTTCCGCGTTCGCCGTCGAGAGCCGGCGGTCGATCCGCTTCAACAATCCCGAGAGGACCCGGCCCGGCCCCACCTCGATAAAAAGATCGACCCCGTCTTCCCGCATCCGCTGGATCGTCTCTTCCCACAGAAGCGGGGAAGAGAGCTGATCGATCAGACCTGCTTTGGCCTCGCCCCACGTCGTGATCTTCTTCGCCTGCAGATTATTGATCAAGGGAATCACCAGATCGCGCCCCTCAATCCTCTCCAACTCCGCCGCGAGCCGGCGGCAGGCCTCTTTCATCATCGGGGAGTGGGAGGGAACACTCACGGCGAGCGCAATCGCCCGCTTTGCCCCCCGCTCCTGCGCCAGCGCCATGCCGCGTTGCACCGCATTCGACTCGCCGGCGATCACGATCTGATCGGGGGCGTTGTAGTTTGCGGCGGTGACCCGGCCGGTTTCGTTGGAGGCCTTCTCGCACACCTCTTCGACACTCTTTCGATCGAGTCCGAGAAGGGCCGCCATGCCCCCTTCTCCCTTCGGCACCGCCTCCTGCATGAAGCGGCCCCGCTGCTGGACCAACCGGACCGCCTCTTCAAACGGGAGCGCCCCGGCCGCAACCAGCGCGGTGTATTCCCCCAGGCTATGCCCGGCGACGACGATCCCTTTTTGGATCGGCTCCCCCAGGCAGCGCCAGGCGGCGATGCTGGCGACGAGCAGGGCCGGCTGTGTATATTCGGTCTGGTTGAGCTTCTCTTCCGGACCTTCGAAGCAGAGCCGGCTGATCTCCCATCCCAGCGCGCGATCGGCTTCGGCAAAGGTCGTCCGCGCCGTTTCAAACCGATCGCAGAGATCTTTTCCCATTCCGACATACTGCGATCCCTGCCCGGGAAAAAGAAATGCAATCGCCATCTACCGGCTCACCGTTGTGCCTGAGCCGCCGCGGCAGAGGATGCGTTGATCGGGATATAAAGAGATAAAAATCATTTCAGTCCAATGATATTGATCAAAAAGAAACGTGAAGTCAACAAAAAATTTATTGAAAATGTCGCTCAGATTTTCTGAAAAAGAAGGGGTCAATCGACGATAAATTCTCCTCCGTCCACCGCGAGGACGTTCCCGGTGATCCACTGCGCCTTGGGATGGGAGAGCAGCGCGATCACTCCTGCCGCATCTTCCGGCGTCGTCAACCGTCCCATCGGATTTCTCGCCTTGGCCATCTTGATCATCTCCTCATGGCCCGGGATTTTTCGAAGGGCGGGGGTGTCGGTCACCCCGGCGCGGATGGCATTGACCGCGATCCCTTTCGGTCCGAGCTCGAGGGCCAGTTGGCGAACGTGCGATTCGAGCGCCGATTTGGCGGCGGAGACGGCGCCGTAACTTCTCCAGACCCGCGCGCTGCCGGCCGACGTCATGGCGAAGATTCGCCCTCCGTCCGCCATGAAACCGCGCGCCACCAGATCTTGCGACCAGTAAACGAGGCTGTTGGCCATCACATCGAGCGTCATCTCCATCTGCGCCTGTGCGATCGCCTCACTCGGGGAATCGGCGATGAGCGGCTTGAGTGTCCCGAAGGCCAGTGAATGAACGAGGACCCGGACCTGTGAGCGTTCCGGTCCGGTCGAGAGGGTCTTCTCGATTTCATCGAGGACCGATTTTCTTTTTTCGAGGTCGGCCGCATTCACGTTGAAGAAAACCGCCTGGCGTCCCTTCTCCTTAATCCGGGAGGTAATCCGATCGACGTTGGCCAGGGTTCCCTTGCGGTCGAGATGGACGCCGAAGATGTTCATCCCCGCCTCGGCCAGCTCCAACGCGCAGGCTTCCCCAAAACCGCTGGAGGCCCCCAGAATGAGCGCCCATCCATTCAGAAATTGTCCGTTCACATGAACCTCCTATAAAAGACAATTACCATCTCACCAAAGAAGCGCCCCAGGTCAGCCCTCCTCCGAATGCCAAAAAGAGGAGCATCTCCCCTTTTTTGATCCGGCCGTCTCGAACCGCTTCGTCGAGCGCAAGCGGGATCGACGCCGCGGAAGTATTCCCGTAACGATCGAGATTAACGACCACCCGTTCCATCCCCAGATCAAGCCGCTCGGCCACCGCTTTAATGATGCGAAGATTGGCTTGATGCGGGACCAAATAGGAGATGTCCGACGGCAAGAGGTCATTCGCCCGAAGCGCCTCCCAGGCAACCTCCTCCAGGCTCCGGACGGCGACCTTGAAGGTTTCATTTCCCTTCATCTTGATGGTGTTGAGCTGCTCCGCCAGCATCTTTTCGGAAGGAGGGATCGCCGAGCCGCCCCCAGGCACGCAGATCAAATCCCAAAGGGATCCATCGGAATGAAGATGGGTGGAGAGAATTCCGCTCTCCGAAGAGGATGGCGCAAGAAGAACGGCGCCGGCCCCATCTCCGAAGATGACGCAGGTCGTTCGATCGGTCCAGTTGATCAGCCGCGACATGATCTCCGTGCCGATCACCAACACTTTTCGATAGGTCCCGCTTCGGATGTATTGTTCGCCGACGGCGAGGGCATAGACGAATCCGGAGCAGGCGGCTGAGAGATCGAACGCCGCGGCGCGGGTCGCTTTTAGTTTGTCTTGAACAATGCAGGCGGTCGAAGGAAAGAACATGTCGGGGGTGGAGGTCGCCAAAACGATCAGGTCGATCTCTTCCGGGGCCACCTGAGCCGCTTCCAAGGCCTTTCGTGCCGCCTGGAACGCGAGGTCGGAGGCCGCTTCATCCTTGGATGCGATCCGTCGCTCTCGGATTCCGGTCCGCTCCACGATCCAGGCGTCGGTGGTTTCAATCTTCCCTTCCAGGTCTTTGTTGGTCATCCGGGTTTCCGGAACGTACGATCCCGTTCCGATGATCTCGGCGCGAATTTGGGATTTCCCGGCCGGCTTTTCGGACTTCATCCGCGCACGGTCCCTTCTTCCTTCGAGGAGGCCAGCGCCATCTGGGTCTCGATCTGCTCTTTGATGAGACGATTGACCCCCCGGCTGTGCGACTCCTTTGCGACACGGACGGCGTTCTTGATCGCCTTTCCCGAAGAGCGGCCGTGGCAAATGATGCTGATGCCGTCGACCCCCAACAGCGGCGCCCCGCCGTATTCGGCATAATCGACCTTCTTTCGAAAACGGGAGAAAGCCGGCTTCAATAGGAAGTAGCCGAGCTTCGCAAAGGGAGAGGCGGTGATTTCCTTTTTAAGGAATTGGCCGATCGCATCCGAAAGCCCCTCGGAGATCTTCAGCGCGACGTTCCCGATAAAACCGTCGCAGACAATCACATCGGCGCCGCCGGTGTAGACATCTCTCCCCTCGACGTTCCCGATAAACCGCAGAGAGCTCGCTTTCAACATCTTGAAGACCTCTTTGGTCAGCTCGTTCCCCTTGGTGTCCTCTTCACCGATGCTCAAGAGACCGACCGTCGGCTCCGGAATCCCTAAGATCTCCTTGGCGTAGATACTCCCCATGATGGCAAACTGAAAAAGATGCTGAGGCTTGCAATCGACGTTGGCCCCGACGTTCGATCAAGATCGACGTTCCCTTTAGCGTCGGGAGAGAAGTGGCGATGGCCGGCCGCTCAACCCCGGCCATCGGACCGAGGATAAAAAGAGCGGTCGCCATGCTCGCGCCGGTATTGCCGGCGCTGATGACCGCGACCGCTTGGGATTTTTGAACGAGTTCAGTGGCGATCCAAATGGAAGAGTCGCGCTTCTTTCGGATGACCGAGGAAGGGGACTCGTGCATCGCAACCCGCTGGGGGGCATGATGGATGGAGAGGGGGAGTCCTTGAGCGGGATGTCGAGAGAGCTCTTTTTGAATCTCCTTTTCATCTCCGACAAGGATGATTTCGACATCGAGCTCTCGGGCGGCCAGAACGGCCCCCTCCACAATCGCGGCGGGGGCGTGATCTCCTCCCATCGCATCCAACGCAATCTTCATAAAGTTCAACCGGGAACGATCCGTTTACACTACGGGTGGCCGCTCCTTCCTCTAGGCTAGACTTCTTCGACCGCAATCACCTCACGGCCTTTGTATGTTCCACAGCTAAGGCAGGCGTGGTGGGGCAACTTCGGCTCATGACACTGAGGGCAAAGGACGTAAACCGGGACCTGAAGTTTCTTATGCGTCCTTCGGCTGTCTCTTCTGGCTTTGGATATTTTGTGTTTTGGATTCGGCATTGCTTCTCCTTACTTTGGCGATGATTTCTTTTTTAATAATTCCTTCAACTCGGCCCAGCGCGGATCAGGAATCTCCTGCACACAATTGCACTGCTTGAGATTTAAATCTTGCCCGCACTGAGGGCAGAGGCCGCGGCACTCTTCACTGCAGAGGGGCCGCATCGGCGTGGCCAAAATCAATTGGCCTTCCACCTCCTCGCTAAGATCGATGCTCTCCCCTTCATAAAAAAGAAGGTCGAGATCTTCCTCCAGTAATTCCCGTTCCCCTTCGGTCGGAACCGCTTTTCGAGGAACATATTCGGCGTGAAAGTCGGCTTCAACCCGACTCGAAAGAGGCTTCAGACAGCGACTGCACTCAGCAACCACCTCCGCAGAAAGAGCGCCTCGGACATAGACCTCTTCTTGATTATGTTTAATCGCCTTCACTCGAACCTGGACAGGACCTTTCATTGTAAAACCGCTCTCCGAGAGGTCCCAATCTTTCGGGTCTTCCTCATAGGAAAGGAGGAGTCCTTCCTCCGGAATATCGCTAATTTTAATTTCCATTGCTCATTCCTTTAAAAAATCGCATTATATGAAACGTTTCCCTGACTGTCAAGCAATCTTAAGCTCGACGCTGGAACAAAAAAATGGGCCGATCTGAAGAACCGGCCCATTTCATAGTGAATAGTACCCTCGATCTTATCGGAGCGGAAAAATTGTGCGGTGCACCTCAGGCGCTGAACGACGACCCGCAACCACAGGTCGATTTGGCATTGGGATTTTTGATCGCAAAACCGGCACCCTGCAAACTATCCAGATAATCGACCTCTGTCCCCTGAAGCATCGGCGCGCTATACGGATCGACAAAGAGCTTCACGCCGTGCATCTCAAGGACGCTATCTTCGTCGGTCTCTTTTTCTTCAAAAGCCATTCCATACTGATAGCCGGAGCATCCGCCGCCGGTCACGTAAACCCGTAAGCCATACCCGGCCTTCTGTTCGGACGCCATGATTTCCTTCACTTTGGAACCGGCTCTTTCAGTCAATGTGACCATTTTCCCCTCCGCTGTTTCTTGATTAAAGTAAATTTATTATAACAAAATTTTATGTTAATTGCATCTAGAACTAAACCGTTCCGACCAGAGGACAAGCCCCTTGTTGAACGTGAGCCACGTACTCCTCCCTGAAGCGCCGGAAGATGCTTTCAACCGCGATGGAAGCACCTGTTAACAGATAGCAGTATCCTCTCCCTTTGACCATGCCGCAGACTTGTTCAACCTGTTGAAGGTCTCTCTCATCCCCTTGGCCCGATTCGATCTTCTCCAGAATCTCGGAGAGATGGGCCGTGCCGAGCTTGCAGGGAGGACACTGGCCACAACTTTCTCTGGCAAAAAACCGGGCATACTGAATCGCGGACTGAACCATACAGACGTCCTCGGACATGACAATCACGGCACCGGTTCCAAGACCCGATCCAATCGTCTTTAACGCATCAAAATCAAGTGCCACATCGATTTGGTCGGCGGCAATAATCGTATTCGATGGCCCTCCCGGGAAAACGGCCTTCAGTTGTTTTCCGCCACAAATCCCGCCCCCATAGACCTCAATCAGATCCCGAAGAGAACTTCCCAGTGGAAGCTCATATAATCCGGGCCGGTTAATATCGCCCGTGAGGGTAAAAACCAGTGTCCCCGGTGAAGAGGCCGTCCCAAGCGTTCGAAACCAGTCGACCCCCTCCCTGATGATGTGTGCAACATTCGAGAGGGTCTCCGCATTATTGACCACGGTCGGCATGCCGTAGAGTCCTTGAACCGCAGGATAATAGGGAGGTTTTTGTCGCGGTTTGGCTAATCGACCTTCGACCACCTCCAGCAGCGCTGTTTCCTCGCCTGCGACGTAGGTACCCGGGCTCTGAGTAATCTTTAGTTCAACGGAAAAAGAGGTTCCCTCGATCTGTTTTCCCCAGTGTCCCTTCTCCTTCGCCGTTTGGAGCGCCTGCGCCATGAACGCGATTTCTTCTTCATAACGGCCATTGATATAGAGATAAACTTCAGCAGCGCCGATGGCATACGCGCCGAGAATGGCACCTTCAATGAGTTGATGGGGATTGGATCGGAGGAGATAGCGATCTTTAAACGTTCCCGGTTCATCTTCGGCTGCATTGCAGCAAAGATACTTTCGATCCGCCTTCCGTTGGACGACCATCTCCCACTTTTTCCCGGTGGGGAAACCGGCTCCTCCACGGCCGCGAAGCCCGGAGCGCTTGATGAGCTCTACGACTCCGGATGGCTCCAGGGTATGGATCGTTTTCGAGAGCGCAGTGTAGCCCCGTCGGCGGAGATATTCTTCATAACTGATCGGCTGAACCGTCGACAACTGCTCCAGTGGAAGATCGCGATCGGTCAAAATATGCCGGCTCTGCACAATCGTTTCCCTTACGCCGAGGGGTAAAAGCTTCTCTCAGAAGGGCTTATGCCCTTGACGAGGCCATCAGTTTCCGATTTCTTGCTTGCATATGAGGACGATTTTCCCGATTGGCCATAATCACCGAATCAAGAATTTCGCCGCAAATAAGACATCGGTAGCCGTGAAAGTTAATACGGCCCGTATCATCCTTCATATCCTCGAAGACCTCGGTAACCATATTCCCCGTACATCTTGGGCAGTTCATCTGTTGCCTCCTTATTGGTAAAGTTCGTTGTGAACTTACCCTATTTAGGTGCAACAGAGATGCCATGCCTTTTATTCTTAATTTTATCTTAAAAATCATGAACTTATATAAAAATATCCCACACGAACATACGTTACAAAAAGAAACAATTACATGAATTTGAAGTACTATAACTAAACTTTCTCTTTTTATTTCAATTAATTAACAATGCGTTGTTTCACTTATAAACATGTTTTAAAATGAAACGCTAGATGGCTTGGCAAGCGCATATTCCTTTACCTTCCGCCAAAGGGTGGTTCTGCTTAGCTTTAACTTTTCTGAAGTTTTTTTATAGTTCCACCCCGTTTGTTTTAGTACTTCCAGGATCAGCTCCTGTTCCATGGCCCTCAACGGATCTTCCTTCTCAATGACCTTCCCGATGATATCGTTGCGAGAGGGCTGAATATCCTTGAGGAGATGTTCCGCATGGATGGTATCACCGGAACAGAAAACCATAACATGTTCAATGATATTCTCCAGCTCTCGGATATTTCCGGGATAATCATATTTCATGAGGATTCCCATCGCCTCCGGTGAAACGTGGATCACCTTTTTTCCGGTCTCCTTATTGAACCGATTAATGAAATGATTGACCAGGAGCGGAATATCATCTTTGCGTTCCCGAAGCGGCGGAAGATGAATCGGCACAACACGAAGCCGGTAGTAGAGGTCCTGCCGGAATTCCCGCATCTCCACCGCTTTTTTCAAGTCTTTATTCGTTGCGGCGATGATCCGGACATCGACTTTAACCCGACGGGAGTCACCAACCTTCTCGAATTCTCCCTCCTGGATCACCCGAAGGAGTTTTACCTGTGTCGCCGGGCTGATATCGCCAATTTCATCCAGGAAGATTGTCCCATTATCCGCCAGCTCGAATCGGCCCAGTTTGTGAGTGATCGCGCCGGTGAAGGCCCCTTTGACATGGCCGAACAACTCACTCTCCAAAAGGCCTTCCGCCAGCGCCCCGCAATTGACCCGAATAAAAGCCTTGTCCTCCCGGGGGCTGAGATGATGAATCGAATGCGCGATCAACTCTTTCCCGGTTCCGCTCTCTCCTTCGATCAAAACAGTCGAATTTGTCTTTGCAATCTTGGGAAGAAGCCGATAGATCTCCTCCATCTTCTCGCTTTTCCCGATGATATTTTCGAAAGAATACCTCTCCCGAAGCACCTCCTCCATCGCCTTGCTTTTGATTCGCTCTTCGATCAACTGCCACATGAATTTGGCGGAGAGCCCTCCGATCACTTCTACCTGACCGGTATTTGTCTCCAATTCCTCTCGAACGATCTTATTTCCTGTGACATCGATGACCAGATCGGTCCCGTCCCGGATCAACTTGCGATAATCGGTCGTTGTCGGAATTTTAAGACGGCGCGCCAAATCGAGCCCCGGGGCGTCCGGATTAAGATCGGCGATGCCGACGACCTTCACGAGCGGATCTTTATGTAAAATTTCGACCAGGGCGGTACCGCCCCTCCCCGCCCCGATAATGGCGACCTTGGTCATGGGAATAAGACCTCACCTAAGACATTCAACGAGATTAGATATTACTATAGATGTGCTTTAAAGCGGAAAGAATTCGGATGATGAAGCGATCAGATCATCTTGTCGACGGCTTCACAAAGCTCCCTTACAGCCGTGGCAGATCGCCTGAAGTTCGCCTCTTCTTCTGGGGTCAACTGGATCTGGACGATCTCCTTAATTCCACCCTGTCCTAATTTCACAGGCACACCGACAAAGAGATTGTCGATCTTGTATTCCCCCTGACAGAGGACGGCACAAGGAAGGATTTTTTTCTTATCTTTAATAATCGCTTCAACCATCTCGACGACGGCCGCCGATGGAGCATAAAAGGCCGACCCCGTTTTGAATAATTTCACGATCTCCGCGCCGCCGTCGCGTGTTCTCTGAATAAGCGCATCCAACCGTTCTTTCGACAACAGCTCGGTTAATGGAATGCCGGCAACGGTTGTGTACCGTGGAAGCGGAACCATGCTGTCGCCGTGCCCCCCCAGAACAAAGGCATGTATGTTCTCGACCGAAACCCCCAGTTCCATCGAAATAAAGGCGCGAAACCGGGCCGAGTCGAGTGCGCCTGCCATTCCAAGAACCCGCTCCCGCGGAAATCGGCTAACGCGATGAGCCACGTAGGTCATGGCATCCAGAGGATTGGAAACAACAATGAGAATCGCTTCCGGAGAACTCCGGATGACCTGCTCCGTGACTTCTTTGACGATCCCCACATTGACCCGCAAAAGGTCATCGCGGCTCATCCCCGGCTTCCGTGGAATACCGGAGGTGATCACGACGATATCCGAATTCGCCGTCTCCTCATAGCTCGCGGTTCCGATCAGGCGGGTGTCATAGCCATAAATGGGACCTGACTCCAAGAGATCGAGGACTTTGCCTCGCGGCAGGTCCGGATTAATATCGAGCAAGACAATATCAGCAAACTCTTTTTCGGCCAGCCGTTGTGCCGTGGTTCCGCCGACCTGTCCTGCACCGATAACGGTAACTTTATTCTTCTTCATAAGAGCCTAATTGGATTTGGATACGGGGGACGGAAATGGGGTTATTTTACCCGAAATGATGGGGTGATGCAAGCAGAAGCTAGCGAGATTGAAGCTCAGACAGGAGTTTTTCCGCTTCCTCCCGATCCGTTTTTGACTGAACACGGTCCGAGGGATGCTCGATCACGAGGAGGTTCTCTAAGGAGCGCCTGGCCTCCTCTTTTTTCCCCTTTTCCAGATAACTCTTCGCCAGATCCAGATAAGAGGTTGTGCCCGCAGGGTTCAATCGAACCGCTTCCTGCAATGCCTCAATCGATTTTATGATCGATCCTCCCATCAGACCGGGGACCTTCCGGTACAGGACCCCCAGGACATGATGCGCCACATCGTTGGAGGGATCTTTTGCCAGCACGGCATTCATTTCGCTCTTAATCGGTGAGATCAAGGAGAGCGATTTCATCACCCCCTGGGTCTCCCCGATTCGCCCATAAGCGATGCCGAGCATCAGATGCCCTCCGATGCTCTGAGAATTGACTTCAATCGCACGCTTCGCCCAGCGCTCTCCTTCCTTGTAATGGCCCAATTTCTCCTTAGAAGAAGAGGCAACATCTCCTCGCCATCTAAAAGAACGGGAGAGTTTCCAAAGGGCTTCTTCATTCTTCGGATCAAGCTCCAAAACCTTTTTATAATGATCAATCGCTCGTTCGGAGTGGCCCGGCTCATCCCGGCTGTCATACATCCGATCCCCCTCGGCGATGAGAGAGGTCAGATCCGATCCGCCATCCGTCTCCGCCCAGGTCGATCCCTGCGAGGAAAAGAGGAGCAGAAGGGCCAGAAGAACCCTCTTCATGAGTTTTCTTTCTTGATGAGCATCTCCGAAAAGTCGGCGACCACCAATGCATAATTTAAAGAATAGTTATACGAGGTGATCGATCGGAAATTCCCAAAAAGGGCCAAAAGGGCCTCGGTCCCTTGTTGTGGCTGATAACGTGCGAACGAAACCGCCTCATCCTTTTGGATCGAGGCCGGAAGCGGGATCTGAATCCCCAATTCAACCGCTTTGCTGAGCGGGATGGTTTTTCGAATCCCGATCTCGACCGTTTTCGGAGGCTCGGTCGAATCGCTTGCGAAACGGGCCGGAAGATAAGTTAATCCGTTTCGTTTCCAGCCGAACGATTTTAAATAATTGGCCACGCTGGCAAAAATATCTTCTTTCGACGTCCAGAGGTTTTTCTTCCCATCCTTATCAAAGTCGACGGCGTGTTTTCGGAAGCTGCTCGGCATAAATTGAGGCACCCCGAAAGCCCCTGCATAAGAGCTGTTGACGGAGAACGGATCGATTCCTTCTTCCCGGCAGAGGAGAAGATAGGCGATCAACTCCTCCCGGTAAAAACGCTCTCTTCGAGGATAGAGGGAATAGGCGGTATTCAAGATGTCGAAGACCCGGTACTTCTCGATCCCCGGCTGACCGAATTTTGTTTCAATCCCTAGAATACTGCAGATGATCTCCTTCGGAACACCGAATTCCTCTTCGACCTCCTGAAACAGTTTCAGGTTCTCCTGAAGGTACGCCTGCCCGCGTACGACCAACTCGTCTTTGATGAATCGCTTCCGGTATTCGTAATAAGGGAGAATCTCCGCCGGGCGCTCGAATTTTTCAATAATTTCAGATTGGAGGACCACCTTGCCAAAAATGGCTTTCAGGTCCGCGGCGTCAAACTGATGCCGTTGGGTGAGATCCTTTATCAAGGAGACATACCGCGGGTCATCTAGATTAAGGGAGGAGGAAGAAGACGACCCCGGAGAAGAAGGTTCCGTGTGGGCGAGGAGCGGACCGACCCGGGAAAGATCAAGCGAGAAGAGCGCGCCCCATCCGAGCACCCGAGGGAAGAGCGATTTTAAAAAAATTCTTCGACTTTCCAAATGACCCTCCCCCGTTCAAGCGCTTCCGGATTTCCGTTCTTGGTCAGGGGAAACGCGTGCAAGTTCAAAACATAGAAACTAGAAATCCAGGATAGAGGATGAACCCTTTTTTGTCAACGATCGACCGGGAGGGAGATCGGTCGATGTCGCACACCGAAGGAGCAGAGAAAGTATCGCTAGACGCTCGTCTTGACGCTGGAGGGAAGACCGGCGAGGGCCTCCTCCGCAATTCGAGAAAGCAGGGCATCATCGTCATGGTTGAGGGCGAAAATACGGCACTGGATCAATTTGGCCGGGATGGAGTCGACGTACTCGGTGAGCGCCTCCTTGGAGACGATGCGCGTCGAGGGATTAAAGACATAGATCTGCCGCTCCCCCATCATCAATGGGTTCATCGGCCGCGGATCCTGGCTCGCCATATCGACCCGGAAGGGAAGATCGGTCAATTCCGTCGGGAGCCGTTTTCGCATCTCCGCTTCCAGATCGGCGGGGTTCATGATCCATCCCCCTTTTTCCGCCTTTTCGATCGAAAAGTTCGTGTCATAGGCCATCTTCCACTTCACATCGCGCAGAAGAATCTTCTCCCACTCCTCATAGAGCGCCCGCTTGGCCTTTGACTTGGAGTCCTTCCACGATTTCACCTCCAGCAGAAGCGACCAATCGGTGAGGTCGACATAGGCATCGAGCCGCTCCAGCGGATTATGGGGGAAGATCGCCTTGAGAGTCTCCCGGAAGATATCCCTCAAATGCATGTCGAGCGATCGGGTGGTCCGGTGATAGTAGACATTGAAATAGAGATAGGAGCGGGCGTTCAAGAACATCGTCAAGGCCGACAATCCGGCCTTGTGCAGTGTCAGTCCCTGTTCGGTGAAAAAAGTGTAATGCATCAGGCGATCCAGATCGACCGGCCCGATCGCAACACCGCACATGTAGGAGTCGCGGAGGACATAATCGAGATTATCGGCGGTGAAGATCCCCGAAAAGAGCGGCTTGAGCATCACCAGCCAACGGGGATAATCGTCCGGCGTCTTGAAATTTTTGTCTTTGTGAATCAGAAAGGCGACATGGTCCGGATCGAGCGCCTCCCCGGGCGCGAACTCCCCGTTCGGGCTCCTTCGAATCCGTCGAATCATCGGCGCCAGCTCCTGGCGGATGATCGCCTGGCCGAGTTTCTCGTGGGTCAAGTTAAACTCATCGAGAAAATTATCATCGAAGAAATGACAGAAGGGCCCGTGGCCGATGTCGTGAACGAGAACCGAGACCCGCAGAAGCGCCTCGACAAAGGGATAGGATGGGATATTGGGAGCCACCTCCTTGAGGGAGGGGTAGAGATGGCGAGCGAATCGACCCGCCACATGCATCGCCCCCAGGGAGTGGACGAATCGAGAATGCTCCGCCGAGGGATAGACCCAACGGGCGGACTGGAGCTGGTTAATATACCGAAGCCGCTGCATCCAACGGGAATCGATTAGCTCTTTCTCGGTCGCTTCGTCCCGTTTTCCAAACGGAACGGTAAAGCTGATGTAGTTATGGATCGGATCGGCGATCAGCGCCAACCCTTCGTAGAGCATCTCCCGGCTGCTAAGGGCGCCCGAAACCGCCAAGTCTTCCATATCGGAGGGGTGTTTTTTCATTGGGAAAAATCATAGTCCATTTTGCGAAACGGTGCAAGGGAGATCGATGCAGAATCAAAAGGGTTCTTCGAACTTAGAGAAGAGCTGCCTGCAGACCCGCTCGTGCTCTTCCTGCAGGTCAGCCGCCAGCTGGTCCCATCGATATTTTCGTTCGATCTCGGCTTTGACCTGCTCCATCTGCGGGAGGGTGGGATACTCGAAAGGGGCGCCGATCCCGGCGAAGGCGGCGCTGGCCACCTCACGCATCTCCCGCGCTTTCTCCTGGCGCCACAAAACCGGATCGGGGATAGAAGCCCCCGCTCCCTCGTCTCTTTTTTGAAGGGTCAAGATGAAAGAGGCCATCATCGCATCCCGGACGGTATTGGCCGAGAGCATCTTTTTGGAGAGCTTCTCTTGAATAAACCCCGCCGGATCTCGAAACATCATCCGCTACCTCGTCAGGTGTAAATCTTGCTGAGAAGAAAAATAAACCCTCGCTGAAGAAGAAAGGGATAGAGAAGAAGGACCGTAAAACCGATCCAGAGTTTGAGGAGAAACAGGGAAAGGAAACCAAGCACGAAAAGCACATTTGAAACAACCGAAAGCAGGGAGAGAAAACGCCGGCTTTGAAAGGCGCGCGGCCGGGCATAAACCGGATGGCGAAGGTGGAAATTCGCCAGTGCCCTTAAAAAGGCCGAGAAGAGGACCACGATTCCACCGAATAAGAATTGACCGCTCCACATGACCCAACCTAATTTTCGTTGGACGGGAGTATATCAGATCATTTCGGGAGAAACCAGCATTTCATCTTCTGGAAAGACTCTCTTAAAATTTGGTAACTCCCATCGGGTCAAAGAAACATAGGGAGAGAGAGAGAACGGCGTTGCATCTATATCGATTCTGGAAGAATTATTCCGGGGTGAGGGTCGGTTGATTCTTTTCGATCTGCTCGCTTCGTTCTGAACCGAGCTGAATCACATCGAAGGCGACATAGCTGAGGGCGACAAAAATAGAAACGACGACCAAGAACTTCAAACACTTTGCGGGGTAGCGGACGGCAAAAAGAATGAAGAGCAACACGAGCACCACGCCGACCCCCTTCGCCGCCAGGGGAGAAAGGTGGGTCTGGTTTACGGTGGTCTGAAACATGTTTTTTATAAAATTTAGAAAATTCATCCCACTCCTTCGTCTTCTCGTAAAATTAAGAATAGATCCCAGTTCGAAAGTTGTCAAATCGAATGGACCCGCTGACCCACCTAGATTCTCAGGCAGAACGTGGCCTTGAAATATCACCTTACTTCTAGTTTTTTTGCTTGCATTCTGATCCAAATCGATTAAAATCGGAAAAGATGACTCAGGGATATTTCGGATAAGACGACCAGCCCCTCAGCATCCAGGACGATCGCGGGCGTCCATTAAAATCATTCTCGCACGGTTCTGATCGTCGGCAGTTCTCCAGTACGTTTGCTACGCATAAATACTCACTCTCTGTATCCTGCCTTTGTATCCGGCCTTCATCACTCATTAGGTATGGGCATTTGAAAACCCCAAATCACAACCATCCTCGCTCCGAGGACATTGCATTCTTATTCAAATCACAATTCCAAACGCTCCGTGAACCTGATGAAGAAGCAAACAGGAAAGACAAAGTAAAGCAAAGTTCATGAAGCAACAATCTCGTCTCACATTATTTGCCCTGCTCATCTCGGTGACGCTCCTCTTCTGGAGCGGCTCCGCCAATGCCGACACCCTTATCCTCCATCCTTCCGGCGCCGCATCCGGTGATCAGACGAATCAATACGTCGGCGGCACCGCCGCCAACGCCCTCGACACAAATGATGGGAGCACCTCGTATGGAGACCTTTCCTCGGAAGATACGGCGCGCCTGGCGCTGGACAATTCGGCGAATTCAGGAACCATCACCTCCGTGCGAATCAGAGCGGTCCTCAGAAGCGACGTGGACTGCACCCTTAAGTTTGGACGGTTTAGGTTAGAGTGCCCCGACAGAGTGGTGGATGCTTCTGGGCGGCCGTCCAGAGCGCTTCAAATTCCTCGGGTGGGCGGTAGCCCAGGGCTGAGTGCAGCCGTTTGCGATTGTACACCTGTTCGATAAAATATGGGAGCCGACTCCGTACATCTTCCAGAGTCCGGTACTCCTCCAGATAAACTTCTTCGGTCTTTAAAGTTTTCATGAAACTTTCTGCGACGGCATTGTCATAGGGGTTGCCTCTTCGAGCCATGCTGATTTGGAACCCATGGGCGCTTAAGGTTTCGACATAGTCGTATGCGGCATACTGGACTCCCTGATCCGAGTGATGGATGGCACCCTCCGGTGGCCTTCTGGTTTCAATCGCCATTTGAAGCGCCTGTAAGCTCAAGGCCGTGTCGATCCGTCGGGAGAGGGCATACCCGATGGTTTTGCGAGAGAACCGATCCAGGATGACGGCCAGGTAAACGAAGGCCGTCAGAATCCGGATGTAGGTGATATCGGCCACCCAGACTTGGTTGGGCGCGGTAATAAGGAGATCCCCGATCAGATTCGGATAGCGAGGATATGGATGCCGACTGTTTGTGGTCGTCACCCACCGACGACGGGGCCGACAGAGCAGGTCCCGCTCCCTCATGAGACGAAGCACTTTCTTGTGGTTGATCAGAATCCCTTCTCGGTGGAGTTGGGCCGTGATCCGTCGGTAGCCGTAGCCGCTGAATTCTTCCACCAGGGCGTCGATCCTCTGGAGAAGCCAGAGGTCCCCTTTCTTTTCAACCGGCTTATAGTAATAACTGCTCTTCGGGAGGCTCATGAGTTCGCACCCCCTTTCGAGGCTTTGGAGGAGATGCCGGTTCGCTTCAATGAACGCCCTTCTTGCTCGGCCTCCGCAAGGCGCTTCCTCACGGCTTTTTTTAAGAACTCGTTTTCCAGGATCACTTTCCCCAGCATCTGCTCCAGCTGGCGGACCCTCTCTTCTAAGGCGGCCTCTTTCGTCGGCTCGTTGTCATATCCGCCTTGGGCATACTGCTTCTTCCAGTGATACAGGAGGCTGGAGGAGAGACGATGACGACGGCAAAGTTGTGCGGCGGTGCTGACCCCGCTCAACAGCTCCTCGATCACTTGGCGCTTGAACTCGGGACTGAAGGTTCTCTGATTCCTCATGACAAGATCCTTTCCGCCCCTTCTTCGGGGCCGATGATCCTGCCGGGTACTCTAACATATTTCGTCCAGTTTCAGGGGTGCAGTCCAACGGCGGTTTTCGCGGCGACGGTGAGTTCCGAATCGGCCTCAGCACCAATGGGACCGAGTTTTGGAGCGGTCCCCTTGACGCAAACGATTCTTACCAGAGCTACTCCGGAAACCTTTATACAACGAACCCGAGCACGAGGAGTGCATGGACCTGGGAAGAGATCGATGAGTTAAATGCACTTTTGGATAACACCGACCGATCGACCGACCTTCGGATCACCGAACTTTTGGCGGAGATCATCTACCAGCCTCTCGTCACGCTGTCGATCACAAAAACCGGAACCGGCGCAGGAACCGTCACTTCCTCCCCCGCCGGGATCAACTGCGGCGCCACCTGCGCGTTCATCTTCAATAGCGGTACTCCAGTGATCCTGACGGCGGCCCCCGCCGCCAATTCCACTTTTACCGGATGGAGCGGCGCTTGCTCGGGAACCGGGACCTGTTCCGTCACGATCGATGCGGCCAAATCGGTCACCGCGAACTTCACCCTGCAAACTTTCAATGTCTCAGTCGCCAAGACAGGCGCCGGAACGGGAACGGTCACCTCCTCCCCCACCGGGATCAACTGCGGGGCAACCTGCTCCGCCTCTTTTAACGCGGGCGCTTCAGTGACCTTGGATGCAACCGCTTCGGCCGGTTCCATCTTCACAGGCTGGAGCGGAGCCTGTACCGGGACCGGAACATGCGTCGTGACTATCGATGCCGCAAAATCCGTAACTGCGATCTTTGACTTGCAGACTTTCAACCTCTCCGTGGCGAAGGCCGGAACAGGAACCGGAGTTGTAACCAGCAGCCCAGCCGGAATCAATTGCGGCACGAATTGCTCCTCCTCATTTAACAGCGGCGCCACCATAACACTCACCGCCACCCCCTCCGCGGGTTCCTTCTTCACCGGATGGTCGGCAGGGTGCACGGGGACAGGGAGCTGCGTTGTCACCATAGATGCGGCCAAATCAGTCACAGCAAACTTTACGCTGAAGACCTTTACCCTCACCACGGCAAAAGAGGGAAGCGGAGGAGGAATCGTTCGGAGCAGTCCCGCCGGAATTGACTGTGATGGGGATTGTTCTGAGACGTATACCATGAATATCGTGGTTACCCTGACCGCGACGCCGGACGTCAACTCCAATTTCACCGGCTGGTCTGAGGCTTGTAGCGGAACAGGGAGCTGCACGGTCACCCTGGATGCGGCTAAAACCGTCACCGCGACATTTACCCTAAAGAGCTTGGGACTTTCTCTGACCCTGGGTGGAAACGGAAGCGGGACGGTAACGAGCAACCTCGTCGGGATCAACTGTCCCACTGACTGCTCGGAGCCGTACACAATGAATACACCGGTGACGCTGACCGCCACGCCGGATGCGAATTCGAATTTCACCGGATGGTCCGGTGGAGGCTGCTCCGGAACGACGCCCTGTACCGTAACCGTCGACGCGGTGAAATCGGTCACTGCCACATTTACACTCAAGGCTTTTGCCCTGACGGTGAACAAAACCGGGACAGGAACCGGAACAGTTTCCAGCAATCCCGCCGGGATCAATTGCGGAACCGATTGCAACCAGTCTTACGATGTCGAGACACAGGTCACATTGACCGCCTCCTCTACAGGAAACTCCACCTTCAAAGGTTGGTCGGGGGCTTGCACCGGAACCGATACTTGCATGGTGACCATGGATGCCTCCCGGAATGTCACTGCGACTTTCGAAGGGCCGAGCACCTTTACCCTCACCGTAAATCGAACCGGGAATGGACTCGTCACAAGCAATCCGGGAGGAATCGATTGCGGGAGCCGCTGCACCTCCGTCCCGCTCAACCCCGACACCCGGATCACATTGACTGCCCTTCCCGCGCCGGGCGCCCCCTTCCTCAGCTGGGGCGGCGCATGCTCCGGCGCCCAGACCTCCTGCACCCTCACGCTCGACGGCGACAAGACGGTCAATGCCCACTTTGCCACCGGGTTCACCCTTTCCGCAAACAGCGCTTCGCTCGCCCTCCAGCAAGGGACTTCCGGATCGGTCTCCTACAACATTGGTTCGACACAGGGATTCACGTCGCCCGTCACACTCACGCTGACCGGCGCGCCCGCCGGGGTCACCGGAACCTTCTCTCCCAATCCCGCCACCCCACCCGGCAACGGGTCGATCAAACCGACCTTGACCCTCAACGTGGACAAGACCGTCGAATGCCGTGATTACAAACTGACCGTCACCGCAACCGGCGTCTTTCTGCCCCAATCGGTCGACCTGACCTTAACGGTCACCTGCAACGGCCTGAAAGGGGAATACTTCGACAACCCCGATCTCACCGGACTCGTGTTGACACGGACCGATTCGATGATCGACTTCACGGAATGGGGCTCGGGTTCGCCCGATGAAACCCAAATTGATCCGGAAACCTTCTCCGTCCGCTGGACCGGGCAGATCCAAATTGATCGGGCTGAAACCTACCTCTTCAACATCGTCACCCACGACGGCGTCCGCCTCTGGATCGACGGGGCGCTGGTGGTCGACCATTGGGAGCAGACCGATCATCTCGTCTCGTTGGAAAAGGAGACGGCCTTTACCGCTCCGGGCTTGCACGACATCAAGCTTGAATACGCCGAAAACACCGGACAGGCGCTTCTTCAGCTCAACTGGTCGTCGAGCTCCGTCTCCTGGCAGGTGATTCCGCCGACGCACCTGACCACGCCGAAATCGTCCGGCAGCCCTCCGATCCTCAAATGGACCGGAGAGCCGAATTACCAGACCGACGGCCTCGATCCGGAAATCGGCACGATCAACAGCACACGGTACAACTTCCGCATGACCTATACCGACTCCGACCCAAACCCGCCGGCTCCCGGCTATCCGAGGGTCCACCTTCTGAAGGGGGGAAAGGAGATTGCGGGAAGTCCGTTCGAGATGGCCTTTGAAAAAGGGGCCCCGTCCAGCGGCGCCGTCTACACTTTCAGCCTCCTGCTGCAAGGAGGGTCCGACTATACTTATTATTTCGACGCCATCGATGCCACCGGGCTGCAGGCGATCGCCGCTCCGTCCGCGCCGACGCCGACCGTTCCCCTGACCGGGCCCCACGTCGCTTCCTCGGAGGCCGTGACCGTGCTGAGCCAACGGGGGTCGATCGCCATGACCACCTCCGCAGGCGCCTTCGAGCGAATTGATCTCGGTGCGCTTCCAAACACGATCGTCCCGGCGGCCGACACGACCTTCCCTTACGGGGTCCTCTCGTTCAAACTTCAGGGACTCGCCCCCGGAGAAGAAGCGGTCGTCAGCGCCACCTTCCCGGAGCCGATCTCAGGCCGGACCGAATGGCTCTGGTATGACCCGCAGAACGACCAATTGGTGGCGCTCGAAGCCACCGGGTCTCTCCTCTCCGGCGGAAATACGGTGAGCGTGACATTGAAAGACGGCGGCCCGGGAGACAACGACCATGCCGCCAACGGCGTCATCGAAACGATCGCCGGCCCGGCATCCAAGTCGAGCCCGGCCCCGCCCCCTCCGGACGGGGGAGGCGGCGGTGGCGGAGGGTGTTTTATCGCCACGGCGGCCTACGGCAGTTATCTTGACCCACACGTCAGGGTCCTTCGGGAATTCAGGGACCGCTATCTCTTGACGAATCTTCCGGGTCGCCTCTTCGTCGATATCTACTATCGGTACTCGCCGCCGCTCGCCGACGTCATCGGCAAGCATGACTCCCTTCGAAGGATCGTGCGCTGGGCGCTGACCCCCCTGGTTCTCTTCGTCGCCTATCCTTGGGGCGGGGTTGCCTTCATAGCGCTGATCCTGACGTTCCGCCGCCTGCGGAAAGCGCGCTTCTAAACGCCCGCCGCCGACCCGCGCCGTTTCTCCTTCCGAAGGACGGCAAATCAGTTGACTTGCTCTTGCCGCCATGGCAACATCAATAAATGAAACGCAAGCTCATCCCGCTCATCACCCTGATCAGTATCACGCTGTTGCTCCCTCCCTTTGCCTTCGGCGCGCCGGAGACACTTTATTATTCCGACCGCTTCGTTTTCCGGAGCAAAGAGGTCGACGACCTCACCCTGGTGATCCTGAATTTCAGCCGGGGGAAAGAGGGAGAGAAGTATTACGGCGAGTTTTTCGGTGCGGTCTTCACTCCGGCGGGATGGTGGTTTCTGGAAGGGAACGATAAATATTTCTACAAACCCGGAAACTTAGAGATCATCCAACCCTCCTACTTTGCGAAGGCGGACGGGACCCCCGTCTCCGGCTTCAAGCTTCGCTACGATGGGGGCGATTTCACCCTCAATCTCTCGAGCGGACCGACCCAGCCGCTCTACAGACCCGATGCGGGGAAGACCCTGCAAAAACAGCTCGGCGTCGCCGAGGCGGTCCTCAATCTGAAGGGAAAAGAGCATTGGGGAGAGCTCGTTCACGAAAGTGTCGTCTGGCAAGGCTTCAACGGATTAAAACGATACAAGGGGCTTTTTAAGGAGTACCAGTCCTTTTATCTCATCACCGAGAAGGGGCGCGAGGTTTACTTCCACCAGAATAAAGCGAACGGACAGGAATTCCTCAGCAAATACGGCCTTTCGGAAACCCCCCTTCCGGAGGGGGGATTGATCCGATCGGGTCCCCAATCGACCTATCTCTTCAAACCGCCGATCCCCCTCTCCCTCCTCGACAGCGTCCACCCCCCTTTCGCCCTCTACACCCTGCCGCAACGATGGAAGATCGACGCCCCCTCCGTCGGCACCTTCTTCATCTGGTCGCGTGGAAACGCCTCCAAAAACTGGATCTGGGGGGGATATTATCTCATGTCGATCGAAGGGGTGCTCAAAACGGGAAATGCCGAAGAGCGTGTCTGGGGACTGGCGGAATACATTCCGAATTAGCGCTACGCTCTGTAAAGCGGAGAGCGTCGATAGTGTTCGGCCAGGGCTTTGAAGAGGACGACAATGACGGCCGCCCCGGGAACCGCCAGGAGAATCCCGACGAAACCGAAGAGGTCCCCGCCGATATAGATTGCGGCAATCACGACCAACGGATGCAGTCCCACCTGTTGCCCCATGACCAGCGGGGCGACGACCAATCCTTGAACCGATTGGACCGCCGCAAAGAGAAAGACAACATAGAGCGGGTGAAGAAAGTCTTGATACTGGAGGAGGCTCACCAGGATGGAAAGGGAGAGCCCCACGACAAAGCCGACATAGGGGACGATCTCGCCGAAGGCGGCAACGATCCCGAGAACAAATGCCAGATCAACCCCGATCAGCGTCAGGCCGATCCCGTATAAGATTGCAAGGAACAAAATGACGAGGAGCTGCCCCCGGATGAATCCGGCCAGCGACCGGTCGAGCTCACGGAGCCATCGCGCCACCTCGGGCCGATGCCTCGGAGGGATGTACTCCCAGACCTTCGCCTTCAGCGTCTCAAAGTCTTTCAGGAAATAATAAAAGGCAAATGGAATGACGATCAGGTTGGCGATCAGCGCCAGGAGGTAGGCTGTATTCGAGAAGACGGAGAGGAGAACCGCCGTCACCGGCCGGAAAATGTTCGGGGCCTCCTCCCTGAGGCGAGGGAGAATGGTCTCCGAAATCTCCTCATAGGTCCTCGGAATGTGAATATCGAACCGCTGCTCGAGATAGGGGAAGAGATTGGTCCGGACATGTTCAAGGTAGCGCGGGAGCTGCTCTAAAGCGCGGGTCGTCTCCTCTTGGATAATGGGGATGATCACCAGCAAGAAAAGGACGAGAACCGCGGCAATGACAACAATGACGAACCAGATAGCTAAAGAGCGGCGAATCCTTCGGCGCTCCAAGAAACCGACGACCGGATCAAACGCATAGGCGAGAAGGAAGGCCAGCAAAAAGGGGATGAGAATGCTGCGGGCCAAATAGACAATCCCCATCCCGAGCAACAGGATGACCAGCCATCCCCAACGCGTCTCCCGCCTCGACTCCGCCATCCGCTCTGAACCTGTCCGTCTATAGTGTGTGTGAGTGTATGTGGGTGAGTCCGTTCACCCTTTCGACAAGCTCGGCGTAAACGGACAGATCATTGCTAAAGATGGGTACCACTCTATTGAGATGAAGAATTGACCGATCGATTTTCAGGCGCTCCCGCCCCGGTGGACGGCCTTCTCCAATTCCAGGATGATCTCGCCTCCTTTAAAAATCCGGACGGTGCCGGTCGACTCGGAAACCACCACCGCCATCGCTTCGGTCATCGCCGTAATACCGGCCGCCGCCAGGTGCCGGCTTCCGAGCCCCTGAAGCAGCTCCTTTCCTTCAAAGGCAGCATCCAGATGGCGCCCGGCGGAGAGGACCACACCGTCATTCCGGATAATAAAAGCGCCGTCGATCGCCGAGAACTCCTTGAGCGTCTCCTTCAGCATCGGATCGACGACATTTCGCTCTTCCTCGGGATAGCCGTGGAAAGGGTTGATGATCATCTGACGCGAGAGCTGCAAGACCCGCTCATGATCTCCCAGGACGAAGAGCGCTCCGACCATTTTTCCGGCCCGGCCTTGATAGGCAAGCTCCAGCGCCAGACTGAGGATCGCCTCAAACACGTCGTATCGAATTTCTCTGGAAAGATCGGTCAGATCGGTCGAAGTGAGAATCTCGAATTCTCTTCCGATATCGAGCACCACGATGCTATCGAGCGCGCCGAAGCGTTCGACCCCCGAGAGGCAGACAATCCGATCTCCCACTCGGACCAGTCCGGCGGAAAGACTCATCATCACCCCCAGTTTCATCTGCCCTACTCGGCTTAATTCGATCTGGGGAAGCCGCACCACCTTTTCGAAAGAACGCCGCGCCCGCTCATACGCGCGCTCGCCGCGGGCGACCAGAACCAGATTCAACTCCTTCGAAAGAATCTTCAGCGGCGTGTAATCGTTCACAAGGTCGGCATAAAGAAGGACCGCCTGCGCCCCGACGCCGGCCGCCACGTCCGAAGCGGCCGCGAGGAAAACGTCGTTCATATCGAAGCTCGGCTTCTCGGCAGCCGAGTGGCTTTTCTTCATACCGCAATCGCCTCCCGCTGGAGAAGATCGAGCAGCTGCTCGAAGATCGCATCCCGGACGGATTTCTCATCCGCGCGTCCGAACGCCGCTTTGAAGCCCTTCAGCGGCATCACCGCTTTGGCCATAAACCGGTGTCCGCCGGCCCGCCCGAATGCGCCGAACGCTTCTTTCATGAGGCTCCCGGCGTTTCCGCTCCTTCCCATGTTCCTTGCGGAGATAATCAGATTTCCATCGACGATCCCGGAGAGAACCGACCAGTCGATCCCTTCGACCTGGGTGAAGAAATCGGCCATCCGGGGAACGATGTTCCTGGCGGGGAACCTGACCGAGATGCGACACCAGAAGCCGATGCTCGATTCGCCATCGCCGGATCGCCTTCTGAACAAAACCGGCCTCTTCCTGCGGGAACTCCGGACGTTCGATCTGGCGGATCAGCCCATGGTTGGCCAGCGGGTAGAGAAAGGAGAACGCTTCCACGTCGCCGGGATGGGTCCCCCGCTCCAAAAAGGCGGTATCGGTTCCGATTCCATAAAGGAGAGCGGTGGCGAGCCGATGGCTGATCTTTACATCCTCGGCGCGCAGATATTCGGTCATCACGGTCGACGTTGCCCCCTGGTTCGACCGGATCTCCCGGTAGGTCGCCTGGTACCCCTTCTCCTCCGGATGATGGTCGATGACCACGTCGATCCGCGGAAATTTGACCGGAAACCGGTTTGGCTGGGCATCGACGACGCAGATCCGGTCATAGCCGGAGAGGCGCTTCGCATCGATACGATCGACCTCGATCTCCAGGTGCTTGAGCATCGCCATGTTCTCAGGACGATCGACGACACCGAACGAGGCGATCGGGGCGGTCAGCTTGTTCCGGCCGAGCAGGGTCCGGAGCGCCAGGGCGGAGGCGATGGCATCCGGATCGGGATCATCCTGAATGAGGATCAAAACCCGCTCCGCTTCACCCAGGATCCGGTGGATCTCCCGGGTTCTCTCGCGGATGGAAATGGCGCGCAACTCCCAGAGCAATGGCGCGGAGAGCAGATCGGTGCAGGAGACGACCTTTAAATCGGGATAACCGAGATCGACCGCCTCCTTGTTCCGGGTCAGCAGCAAAGAGGGCCGCACCCTTTCCTTCGAGAGCAACCTCAAAATCGGGGTAAAATACTTCACCTTGGACAGCGCGACAATCACACGGTCGTCGGGGCGGATCTTCGCCCGGCGATACATCGATTGAGAGGAAAAAGGCCCCCGGATCACCGGGACCTTCCGCTTCTCCAGCCAGTCGGCCAGCTCGGGCTCTTGCACCAGGAAGTGCCAATCGCTTCCGGCTTCCCGGTGGCCCTTTAAGACATGATAAAAGAAGGAATCATCACAAAAAACAATGTATCTCATCATTCATAATCTCACAAACAACCCCCTTATCATCGTACCCGAAATTACAGATCAGATCAATCGTCCCCTTTGAGGTAGAGAGTAGATCCTAGGAGTTTAAAGATCGCTCAAGCTCAAGGAGGAAATACATGGATCGTCTTCGTTTCTGCGGTCATGCCCGCAGAAACGGCCATCCAGGAAGGGTTAAGCGCTTTGGATGGCTGTCGTGAAGCGATTGATTGGAAGCACCGTGCGCATCAAGTCGGTTCCATGCATTTTCCCTCCTGCGCGCGCATGACGCTCCTGAAGCGAGGATCGGGATGCCGGACCGCAACCGGATGACGCCCGATCACTTTGACAAACGGAGGTTTATTGAATAGGATAGATCATTGACACTTTAGGAGAATAAATGCTTTTACGTGTTTTTATTTTTTACATCATCACCATGCTCACCGGAAGTCCTTTCTTCGCGCTGTTGGTCATCATTGGACTCTACCTGGCGCTCGATTATCAATTCACCGGGTTTCTCCGGCGGGGGGTGCAGGTCTACCGCTTGGAATCGGAAATTTCCGGATTAAGAAGGGAGGTGGCGCTAAATCCTCATAACGCCGCCGCCCTCAGCGACCTGGGACGTTCTACTCGTCATGCGGAGCAAGGGACATCAGGCGCTCCCGTATCTGGAGCGCGCCTACGAGCGGCTCTCCGACACCGAGGAGACAACCTATTACCTCGGCCTTGCCTTCCTCGCGACCGGCCGGGAAACCGAGGGTGAGACCTTGATCCTCAAGGCGCTGGAGAAAAACCCGAAGTTCCGGTATGGCGAGCCGGCGCTCCGTCTCGCGGAATATTACGCGCGGAAGGGACGGAAGGAAGAGGCGCAGGCCTTCTTCGACCGGTTCTTCTCGATCCACTCCTCCAGCCCGGAGGGCTACTACAAGTTTGGGCAGTTTCAGCTTCAGATCGGCAATCGGACCGGCGCCGCCGAGAGCTTCCGAAGGGCGATTGAAATCTTCAAGCTCTCCCCTTCTTTCAAGAAGAGACAAGATCGCCTCTGGGCCTACAAGGCGCGGTTCCATTTGCTCGCCGGCGCCCGTTAACATCAGAGACAGGGAATGCGACAGGAACTCAGACTTCTTCAGCGAGCTTTCACAGATCGTCAACACCCCCTTTTTTCCTGTCCAACGGACCCCGGTGACGCTGATTTCTTTTCTCGGAGCGACCCTCTTCATCCTGGCCGCTTACCTGATTTCCCGAACAATACAACGGACGCTGCGCCTGAAGATCTTCCCCCGCTTCAAACCGGCGGAGGGACGTTAATGCATCAAGCCCCATCTCCCGGCCGGGGCCGCCGACGGATCGGAGATCGACCCGGTCACGCCGCTTCTCCTGCAGGCGGCGCGACCCCATCCGCAGATACTTTATCATCCCGCGCCGGAAGTCACTTTTTTTGCCTTCGGCGGCGCACGGGCGGAATCGAAATGAGTCCCCTCGCTTCTCGCTGGGCCATCGTGGCGTTGGACCAGGGGAGCAGCCGCTCCCGGGCGGTCCTCTTTGATCTGAAGGGAAAGCCGCTCGCCCGCGCCGACGTCCCGCTGCGGACGCACGCTCCCAAGCCGGGATGGGTCGAGCACGAACCGGAGGAGATGCTCGACGGCGTTCGGACCGCCCTTAGAAAAGTCCTTCGGGAAGCCCGGCGATTGGAAAGGGTGCCGATCGCTCTCGGCATCGCGAACCAGCGCTCCACCTTCCTCTGCTGGGATCGAAAGAGCGGCCAGGCTTGCTCCCCGGCGATCAGCTGGCAGGACCGGCGGGCCGGCGATCTGCTCTCCCGCTGGAGCGGCCCCGACTTCGCCGCGAAGACCGGCCTCCCCCTGACCCCCTACTACTCCGCCACTAAACTCGCCTGGCTGCTCGATCGTTTCAAAAAAGAAAAGCAACCAATGGGGGATCTCCTCTGCGGAACCGTCAATACGTTTTTGATCTGGCATCTCACCGAAAAAAAAGTCCATCAGACCGATCCGGCCAACGCCGCCCGGATGCTCCTCTACAACCTTGACCGGGGCGATTGGGATGACGATCTGCTCGATCACTTCGGCATTCCACGGACGATCCTCCCCGAGGTTGCTCCGACGCAATCGGCGTTCGGCGAGGCGGTGATCGACCGGGTGCATCTGCCGATCACCTGCAGCATCGGCGATCAGCAAGCGTCGCTCGCCGGGTTGGGTGGACTGCGGGAAGGGATGGCGAACGTGAACTACGGAACCGGCGGCTTCTTTCTCGCCAACACCGGATCGAAGCGGTGCAATATTCCCGGACTCCTCACTAGCGTTGCCTGGTCGAACGAAAATGAGACGACGTATCTGATTGAGGGAACCGTCAATGGCATCGGCCCGCTTTTTACCTGGCTGCGCGATCTCGAATTAATTAAATCGGAAGCGGAGATTGATGCGGCCTGCGCGAAATCGAAAGAGCGGGTCTTTTTCCTCCCCGCGCTGATCGGCCTCGGCGCGCCGCATTGGGATAATTCGGTCCAGACAAGTATCGTCGGTCTGACCGGCGCCGCTCGCAAAGAAGATCTCGTCCGGGGTGCCGTGGAAGGGATTGCCTTCTTGATGACCGACATCTTTCACACCCTGCGTACGACAGCGCCGATCCCGATCAGAAAGATCATCGCGAGCGGCGGCGGCTCCCAGATCAAAAGCCTTCTCCAGATCCAATCCGACTTCTTCGGAAAACCGATCACCGCCACGCATGATCCCGAATCGACCGTTCGCGGCGCCGCCTTCCTGGCGGGCGAGGCGATCGGCGCCGCCGACCGAAAGGCCTTTCAATTCTCTCCGCACAAAGAAACCTTCTCTCCCCGCATCGGAAAGACCGAGCGGGAGGCGCTTTATCGCCGCTGGCAAAAAACCCTGGCGCTTGCGAAGTCTTGGCGTTAAGGCCCCTGGGCGATGGGAATCACCCATGTTCCGGACAGGAATCAGGTGTCTGTAGGGAAATACGGGGATTGTTTCTATTTCAGAAAAAGCGTACAAGTGCCATGTAAGCACTGAAAACCGATCTGGTCTAATACTACTAATGATGCGAGCCCCCACCCCGGAGTGAGCGGGAGAACCACGCATGGCGAAGCGAATTCTGATCGTTGACGATAGCGAAGACACCCGCCGGATCTTTTCTGACGCTCTGACGGCAGAGGGCTATGAGGTTATCCTCGCGACGGATGGCGATGAGGCGTTGAGGATGGTGGGGTGGGCACGGCCGGACCTGATCCTTCTTGACGTGATGATGCCCGGCGTCGATGGTTTAACGGTCTGTCGCACCTTCAAACAAAACGCCTTCTATCGTCCTATCCCCATTCTGCTCATTAGCGCCAGATTTTCCGATCCTGTCTTTCGAGAACAAGCCGCCGATGCCGGCGCAGAGGAAATCATCACCAAACCGATTATGCCCCCCGAACTTCTGGCAAAGGTCAGAAACCATCTAGGCAAGACCCATTCGGTTTAGAACCCCTGCGGCTTTATGAACTTCGGGTAACGACCCTCTCGGTTCTCATCTCACCCGACCGCTTTTCTCTGCCGCTCGATCTTTTTAAAAATGTTTCTTCTCACCCCCTCGGGTCCCGCATCAAGATACTTCCAATCCGGATTGACCAGACCCGAAATCCGCTCGTCTTCCAACTTCTGAGGCGGCTTCACGGCAGTGAAAATCCACGCCCACAAAAAGCCGACAAATACCAAACCGATCATCACCGGAAGTCCATACTCTAAAACAATCACGTACATTCTTTTCTCCCTACATTCAGGTTTCTGATTCTCTCTACGGAGAGGGCGAACGGTGTCGCCACTAATGATTACCCTCTCCAAGCAAAAGTTCGTTTAAATGGAGATTAATTTTTTGTTAAACCCCGTTTGATCCAGCGGGGTCGGATGACGGGTTAATTTTACTCGAAAGTTGTTGCGGACGGCTGTGTGGAAAGTAAAAACCTTGTTAAATGAGTAAGAATAAAGGGCGCATCCCCGGCCGTGGCTTCTTTAAGGTAAGATCCCTTCCATTGCATTTGCCCACGCGGCTTACTTATAATTGAAAGTGCGTATGGTGACCAGCACGCCGGGGGCCGGCTCTACATTTATCGTTACCCTCCCCGATGACATCGCTTAATAAAGAATTTGGATACACTCCTGTATCCTGAACGAAGCACTCCTCCCAATCTATCCTGACCTGATCACCCGCGCTTCAGAGAAATTTTCCGCATATTTGGTTCTTTCATTCACTCCAGACAGGGATGGTCACTCGGCACGCCGATTGCTCAGTGGAGGGAGCACGGCGTTAACAGGGCGCTGTGATAATGGACAAGGGTGAATCATCACACTTTCACGAGAACTCTGAAGAGGAGGAAAAAAGATGGCTTCGGTATCCAATATTGTAATGTCGCTCTCAGCGGGACCGATGGCGAGCACCGCCAACGTGACGGTCACCGGAACGATGACCTTTGAAGTAAGCGAGGTGGGAAAGAGTTTTCGCCTGGAGATCGGGATTTTCGGCGAAGACAAGGCGGGCGATACACTCCCGGCGGGGGACCCGGTCGGCGACGATCTGCTCTATACGTTTCAATGGGGCTTGCTGCTCAACAAAAAAAGCTACAAGCAATTCACCGTGATGGCGGCGGGACCGCAGACCTTCACGGAAACCCGCTCGATCAGCAACGAAAAACTCGATGAAGATCCGGGGAATGTCAAAATCGCGGACGCCGACATCAATACGCCCGTCTATTTCCCGCGGCGAGATGAAGTCTACGCCAAAGTCAACCTCTCGGGCTCCCCGGTTTCGGCACGCTCCTCCACCGTGATCGTCGGCATCGGCGTGTAACGTTCCCCTCCTCGGATAAATTTTCGAGGGGCGCCGCAAAACGGCGCCCCTCTCGAGCGCATTTGGAGAGGCTCCTCCTCAGCACAGGACCGACTCTTGATCACCTTGGGGTAACATCGCTACAATAGAATATGAAACAAAACAGCAGAGTGAAGACGAAAAAGAAATCAACCCCCTCCTCCCAAAAACCCCAGACAACCAAAACCATTAAAGATTACCATGCGGAACTCCAAGCCGAGCGGCGCGCGCGCCTGCAGGCCGAGACGGCGCAGCAGCGTTATCGCGATATCGTGGAAGGGTTGGACAGTTCGGTCGTCTGGGAAATGGGCGCGGAGAGTTTTCAGTTTACCTTTGTCGGCCGACGGGCCGAAGACCTGCTCGGCTATCCGCTAGTGCAATGGTATACGGAGCCGAATTTCTGGCCGGATAAACTTCATCCCGAAGATCGAGAAAGGGTTCTCCATCTCTTTAAAAGCGCCTTGGAAGAGGGAACCGATCAGCGCTGTGAGCATCGAATGATTGCAGCGGACGGCCGCATTGTTTGGTTCCATACCGGTCTTCGCCCGATCCGAGAGGAAGGGGGAACGCCGATGTTTCGTGGCCTCTCGGTCGATATGACCTCTCAGAGAGAAGCACAGGAAGCGATCCGGCACTCGCAGGAGCGATATGAAGCGCTGGTCAATTCGATCGAAGGGGTCGTCTGGGAAGCGGATGCCAAGACCTTCCAGTTTCGTTTTGTCAGCAAACAGGCCGAGCGGCTCTTCGGCTTTCCCATTCATCTCTGGCTCAATGACCCAAACTTCTGGAAAGAGCATCTTTTCACGGATGATCTGGAGCAGGTAACGGCCGCCTGGACAAAAGGGGTCGCGGAGCGAACAGGATTTGATTTAAGGTACCGGATGATCGCCGCCGATGGGCGAACGATGTGGATGAGAAACCTTGCCGGCGTGTCGATCGAAAACGATCAACCGGTCTCTCTGCGCGGCCTGATGCTCGATATTTCGGAGCGGGTCCGTGTGGAAGAAGCACTGAAGCAGAAAACGCAAGAGGCCCAAGAGGCCAGCCGGGTGAAATCCGATTTTCTGTCGGTCGCCTCGCATGAAATCAGAACCCCCCTCAATGCCATCGTCGGGTACGCCTCTCTTCTGAAACAGGGGCGGATTGCGGACGCTGAAAAACAGAGGGAGATGTCTGAGCGGGTCTACCAGAATGCCAAACAGATGCTCGATCTGATTAATCGGCTGCTCGATTTAAACAAAATCGAAGCGGGCCGGATGGACCTGCATGCCCAGTCGAATGAGGTCTCCCTCTCAGAGCTGATCCAGCAGGTCATGCGGGATCTGCGGCTCATGTGGGAGGAAAAAGGGCTGACGGTAACGTTGATCGATGATCCGACGGTTCCGCCGATCCGCTCCGACTCCGGAAAGCTTCGCCAAATCTTCACCAACCTGATCGCCAATGCGGTGAAGTTTACGGAGAAAGGATCGATCACCCTCCGGTTGATCCACGAAGCGAAAAAGAAAAATGTGTCGGTCGAAATAAAAGATACCGGCATCGGCATCCCCGAAAACGAGCTTTCCCGCATCTTCGAACCGTTCTATCAAGGGGAGACACGTCCCGCAGAGGCTTATTCGGGAACCGGCTTGGGCCTCTCCATTGTGAAAAAGTTTGTGGAATATCTCCGAGGATCGATCCGGGTGACCAGCACGCCGGGGGTCGGCTCCATATTCGTGGTCACCCTTTCATATGACATCAGTTCATAAATCTCCTTTCGCGCCCTGATCTCGACAGGAAATAGACCAGAACACAATTATCTTGACTTCTGGCCGACTCTGCCTTACGCTGCAAGGATAAACCCGTGGGTCAAACCTGATGCCTTGCCCCCCGTACTTTGCCCTCCCTACCTGTCCATGCCCTGCCCTTTCGCGAGGGACCGGCGTTCGCTCCTTCTCTTCACAAAGAGCGAGAACCCCTCTTTTTTTAAAGAAAAAGTACCCAGGCCCCGTTTTCATACACTCAATCAGGAGGAGAATCGAATGAAAATTTTTGTCGGCAATTTGTCTCGAGACGTCAACGATGCGGATTTGCAGAAGGCATTTGAGGCCTTCGGGAAAGTGGATTCGGCCACGGTGATCAAGGACAAGTTCTCGGGAGAGTCGAGAGGGTTCGGGTTCGTCGAGATGTCGTCCGGATCGGAAGCGCAGGCGGCGATCAGCGGGATGAACGGAAAAGAGTTGAAGGGAAGAGCGATCAATGTCAATGAGGCCCGACCCCGCGAAGAAAGAGGCGGCGGAGGAGGAGGGGGGGGCCGAGACCGAGGCGGAAGACCGGGGGGCGGCGGCGGGCGACGATTCTAATCCCCCCTCGCAGCGATAAAGCGTTTTCATAAACGAAGGGCGCACCCATCCGTCGGTGCGTCCTTCGTTGTTAGTAAGGCTCAACTCGGCGGACGGATATGCAGAATCAACACCGGACGGTCGACCTGGGAGAGGACCTGGCTGGTGACGCTGTTGGTCAGGAACGCTTCGCGGAGGTTTCCGATTCGGGTGCCGAGAACCAGCAGGTCATAACTTCCCTCATAGGCCTCTTTTAAAATCGTGCTGACGATCTCCCCCTCCCCGATCTTCGTCTCCACCCGAAGCCCCAAACTTTGCAACACCCGAAGAACCCCCTGGAGGTAAAACGATCCGCCGTCGTCCTCCCCCTCCGGCTTCACATGGAAGAGGGTGACGCTGGCGCCGGTGCTCCGGGCAATCCGCCCGACGAAACGGATATCCGATTTCCGGACCCGTTCGCTGGAGATGCAGACGAGGATCTTCTTGAAATCTTGAAAAGGGGTCGGCGTCAGCAGCGTCGGCACCGGCGCATTCACCGAGACGCGGGCGGCGGTCGATCCGAGAAAACGGCCCGGGGCATGCCGGCCCCGGGTGCCGAGGACCACCAGGTCATACACATTTTGCTCCGTCTCGTTGAGAATTTCTTCGGCAGGGTGTCCCCGCCGATAGGCCGTCGCCACCTCCTGTAGCTCCTGCTGGGCCGCCTGGCTGGCCTGCATCAGCCCCTCGCGCGCCTTGGTCTCCTCCAGATAGCGCTCGGCGACCCCCAGGATCGTCAACCGTCCCTGGGTCTTCTGGGTCAAGTAAGACGCAAAATGGAGGGCATGCTCTCCATGCTCCGAACCGTCGATTCCGACCAGGATATGCAGCCCCTGATACGGCAGGATGTGGAAAGAGCTCACCCCGACGGAAACCTTCTGTCCCGATCCAATCGGAAAGGTATTTTGTCCGATCCCCATCTGAACGGAAAGGACCGTCGGGTCGGTGTCGCCGAAACCGGAGGTCAGCGAGCGGACCACCCCGGAGACCTGCACCGTCATCCGGTGGAAGCCCCCGACAAAGAGACAATCGCGAATCTCCCCTTCTCCCACAAAAGTTCCGCGGAGTTCCTCCCGGCTCGGCGCAATCTCGAGCTGCTCCGGCCGGATCAACACCTGCACCCGCTCTCCCTTTTCCGGCGCGGCGGTCCCTTCGGGAAGGGGGAGGAAGGCCGAGCCGATCTGAATATGCCGCTCCTGCATGACCCCGGTGAAGAAGTTCGCCGAGCCGAGAAATTGCGCCACATACTCCGACTTGGGCCGCTTGTAAATGTCCGCCGGGGCGCCGGTGGCCAGGACCTTCCCCCGGTCCATGATCCCGATCCGGTCCCCCAGCTCGAAGGCGTCGGCCTGATCGTGGGTCACCATCACCGTGGTCACCCCCAGCTGCCGGTGGATCTGCTTGAGGCTCTGCCGGAGCTGCATGCGGGTCTTCAAATCGAGCGCGCCGAACGGCTCATCGAGCAACAGCACACTCGGCTCATAGGCGAGCGCCCGCGCCACTGCGACCCGCTGCTGCTGTCCGCCGGAGAGTTGAGACGGATAACGATGGCCGAAACCGGGAAGTCCGATCAGCTCCAGAAGATGGTTGATTTTCTTGTCCCGTTCCTCGCGGGGGACCCGCCGGATCTGAAGCCCGAACCCGATGTTCTCGGCGACCGTCATGTGTCGGAAGAGGGAGTAGTTTTGAAAAACGAAGCCGACGTTTCTCTCCTGAGGGGTCAGATCATTGACCACCTTCCCCTGCAGCAGGATCTCCCCCTTTTCGGGCGAGACGAGCCCGGCGATCATCCGGAGGACTGTCGTCTTGCCGCTCCCGCTGGCCCCCAGCAAAACAAAGAGCTCGCCGGGAAAAATCTCCAGGGTGATATCATCGACGACCGATTGCTCGCCGTATAGCTTTGAAATACTTTTGAGTGAAATGGACATCTTTTAATCGTTCCTCTCGACCGAATGAGACGTGTTTTCCCCTGATTAGGCCGCCGGTTCCGCTCTCTCGGTGACACGAAGCAGGATAAAGAAGATGGCAAACGAGAGCATCGCGAGGACCGCGGCCACGGCATTGGCCGCTTCGATGTTTCCCGCCTCAAATTGGGAGAAGATGTAGAGCGGCGCGGTCTGTGTCCGCAGCCGCAGATTCCCCGACACCATCACCGTCGCCCCGAACTCCCCGAGGGAGTGGGCAAAGGTCAGCAACGTCCCGGTAAAGAGCGCCCCGCGCAGCGATGGAAGGATGACGTACCAGAAGGTCTTCAAACGCCCCGCCCCCATCGTATAGGCCGCCTCTTCATAGGTCACCTCCAGCTCATCCAGGACCGGCTTGACCGCGCCGAGCATATAGGGGAAGGTGACAAAAACATGCGCCATGAGAATGCCGGTCATCGCGAACATCGGCCGGAAGCCGATCGGGTCGAGATAACGGCCGACCAGACCGATCGGTCCCCAGAGCAGCAACAGCGAGGTCCCGACGACCACGGTCGGGATCGCCACCGGCAGGTTGATCAAAATCCCGAGCGGCCGCTTCGCCGGAAAGCGGTAGTTCGCGAAGATGTAGGCGGTCAGCGTCCCCAAGACCGAGTTCAAAATACTGGTAATCAGTGCGACAAAGAGGCTCAGCCGAAGCGCGAATTGCGCCCCCTCTCCCGTCAGCGCGGTGACGAACCGGGAAAGTCCGTCGCGCGTGGCGAAAACAAAGATGGCCCCGATCGGCATAATCAGCAGGGGGAACAACACCAGGAAAAGCACCGAAATCATCAACCCTCGCCAGGGAACCCGGACGCGCGTAACCCGTAGGGCTTTGATCATGATCCCACCTCCACCAAGACCCGCTTCCTCCAGAGCCCATCGACAATCTCTTCATCAGCCCGCTGCCACCCGCCTAAATCATCCACTGTAAAGGGGTGGAGGACCTTCGAGAAATAGCGGTTCTCGGCATCCAGTTCAGGATCGGTGATCGACCGGAACCCATAATCGACGAAGATCCGCTGCGCCTCCTCGGTCCAGAGAAAATCGAGAAACGCTTCGACCCGCGGCCGCTCCTCGGGAGAGACATTCCGATCGATCGCCACCGCGGGGTGCTCGCTGTAGATCGTCCAGTCGGGGACCACCTTTTCATGGCGGAATTTCCCGCGGGCGAGATCCTTCACCGCCTCCTGCTCGTAGGTGATCAGGACATCGCCGAACCCCATTTCGAACTGGGTGCGGGCGGCACGGGCCGATGAACCGAGGACGATGACATTTCGCCAAAGATCGACCATCCCCGCGTAAGCCGCGTCGGGATTTCCCCCCTCCGGAAGGGCGAAGGCGCCATACTCGGCCAAAAGGGCCCAGAGCGCTCCGCCTGAGGTCTGCGGATCGGGATGAATAATGCCGAACCCCCGGTCGCCGCAGCGCCTCAAAACTGGAGAGGTCCTTCGGATTCCCCGGCCGGACGATCAGGATCATCGGCGTCCGGTTAATAATCCCTTGATAGGGAGAGTCGGTCCAATCGTGCCGGATCAATCCCGCCTCCTTGAGGCGATGGGCATCCAGCGTATGGGAGAAAAGAGCGACATCGGCCGGCGCGCCGAACCGAATTTGATTCGTCACCGTCCCCGACCCGGCAAAAGAGGTGTAGAAGCGGATCTCCTCTCCGCCCTCCTCCCGCCAGCGCTTCTGAAATGCCGGGAGAATCCCGGCGGTAATCACCTCCTCCAGAATACTGAAACCGTAGATCACGAGGGTGGGGGACCTTCCCGCCCCGTGCAGAAAGATCGGCCAGGTATAGGCGACCAGAAGGAAGAGACAAGCGGTCACAAGCATCTTTGAAAAAGTCACGGGACGCGATCCTTATGTTGTCAGCGGAGTTGCCCGAAAAGACAGGCGCCGGAGGATGAGGTGACAAACGTCGCTCAATTTTCGCGAGGGCATCGATTTGTGCCGTATAAAGGTTGTGAAACCCTGTGTTCAATTATACAGACTTCGTGAAGAGCGCTTCAAGACGGTCGGGGAGAGCGATGGAAGCAGCCTTACAATCGCTGAGAGGCAGCTTAAGCTCAATGAGAATGGGAGAGGATGCGCGCCGGTGTTCCTTTGCGGTCGCTGCCGCACTGACGCGGGACCCGGGGATGTGTGTGGGATCGCCCCGAAATCGGCATTGTCCTGTCCGACACCTTGATGTTGTATTCGATCGAATATGCTATGATGAAACGGTCATTTGAGTCGATCATTGCCGTGGCTTATAGAGAGAGGGTCCATCGATGAGCAGCGAAAAAAAGGGGAAAGAGGTCGCCACCCTCGGCGGCGGCTGCTTCTGGTGCTTGGACGCGGTCTTCGCCGATTTAAAGGGGGTGGAAAGCGCCGTCTCCGGCTACTCCGGGGGGGCGGTCGATAACCCGACCTACCGCCAGGTCTGCAGCGGAACCACCGGCCATGCGGAGGTATCGCAGGTGACGTTCGATCCGAGCGTCATCACCTTTCGCGAACTGCTGGAGGTCTTCTTTACGATCCATGACCCGACGACGTTAAACCGGCAGGGGGCCGATGAAGGGACACAATACCGGTCGGCCATCTACTACCATACCCCGGAGCAGAAGACGACCGCGGAACAGGTGATCAAGGAATTAACGGCGAAGGGGATCTGGGACGCGTCGATCGTGACGGAAGTGACGCCGTTTGAAAAATTCTATCGGGCGGAGGATGATCACCAGGACTATTACAAGAACAACCCCGGTCAAGGGTACTGCCGGATCGTGATCGCCCCCAAGGTCGCCAAGGCGCGCAAGCAGTTTCTCGAAAAGCTGAAACAATAAAAGACTTAATTCTTCTTCGGCTCCGTTGACCCCGCCGGGGAAGCAGGTTTGGCGGGCGGCGCGACCGGGGCTTCGGCCGGCTTGATTTCGTCCCTTGCCTTTTGAGCCCGGTCGACCTCTTCTTTCTTCAGCAGAACAGGAACCGGTTGGTTGCTGCTTTTGGCATAGACCCGCTCTCCCTCGATGCGACCGAAGAAGACCTCGCCAAGTATTTTTCCTTCTTTCCCGAGCTGAACCGACCAGGCCGGACGGGTGGCCGCCTCGTTTTCTCGGCTATCGGAGAGGCCGGCCTTCGCCGGCGCGGGAACCGGCTCCGGGAACCGATCGACGCGCAGCTCATTTAATTCGAAGAGAAGACCGTTCACCGCCGTCGCTTCGACCTTCTTCAGGGCGTCCCCTTTTTTGATCGACCATTCCCCCTCTTTTTTCTCGAGAAGCAGCGTCTCTCCCCCCTTCTTAATCGAGACCTGCTCAACCGAAGCAGGATCGGTCAAATCGACCACCCGCTTGTCTCGATAAGAAGAGGCCGGATCTTCCAAGAGCTTAAACTCCTGTTCGGAGAGCTTATAAATCGGCGCCATCGGGGTGGTGACCGCATACACCGTCTCCGGTTCGAAGGGCGCTTTATAAAAGAAGGCGGGGTGCTCCAGTTCGCCGACGAGGAGACTGAGCTTCAGGACCGGGTCGCCGAGCCCTTTGATCCAATCGGCCTTTCGCTCATCGATAAAATCTTCCCCTCGGAGGCTCGAAAGGGTGCCGAGCAGATTGGAGATCTCCATCGGGTCTCCTTTGGCCTGGATCGGCTTCTTGATCCGCCAGTCGTCTCCCTCGCGGGTGATCTCGATCTGCTGTCGGGGCGAGTCGATCCACACCCGCTTTACGTCGGTTGAGGAAAAGCGGAAGAGCTCCTGGCGCCGCCACGCCTTCAGCTCTTTCGCCAATGTCTGCTTGATCGAGACCGGCGCAAGATAAACCGGCGTCCCCGCCCCCTTCCGGACATAGACTTCGTTTCCGGTCAGGTTTTCGCTCCCGACCTCCAAAATCTCGGTATCGGCCCGGTTGAGGGTCACGATGACGGCGTAGGCGGGCGGATCGAGACCGAATTCCTTCAGATCCTCCACCTTCTCCTCGATCATGCGGCTCGCTTCGAGCCGCTCCAGTTGAGAAGCGAGCGCGGAAGCGGCGGCATCGTTTGCAATCGCCTCGACCGGGTGGGTGATCCGCCAGGGGTTGTCGGGATCGGCCGGCTCGTGCAGAAAATCGATCGACGCGCCGTTGGCCGTCTGAATCGTCATGTTCGTGATGGCCGACTGAGAAAACGAGTAGAGGCGTTTTTCTTTGATCTCCGCCGCTTGCTTCTTCTTTTCTCCGGGAACTTCGACGTAATAGAGATACCCGCCCAAGGCAATCAGGACGAGCGAAAGGAAAATCGTTGCCTTAAACCTCACAGCCGACGCCTCCTTCGCCACACCGTGAGACCGACCATTAAGATTGCGAGGGGCAAAATAATGACCGAGCTGTAGAAGTTAAACCGGTGCTGCTGGTTGCTCATCAGCAGGGTGCTTGTCTTCGCCTCCTGCGGGCGAATCGAGATGAGATCTTCCTCTTCCGCCAGCCAGCTGACCACATTCTGAAAGAGATCGCCGTTGCCGGCCGAGCGGACGGCGCCGTTGGTGGCGAAATCGGCGTCGCCGATGACCACCAAACGCATTTTCTTGGAAGCATCGATCGCTTTTCCGCCGTCTCCGGTCTCCATGGGGGGGGCTCGTCTTTGTAGCGGACCACCCCGCCGAAGGTGATCGGGCCGAGCTTGTCGCGGCCCGGATCGATCGCCAGATCCCCCTCCACTTTCGTCGTCAGCCAGGTCCCCTGGCCCGATTTCAGGATCGGCTCGAACCGGAGCGTCCCTTCTCGGGCGGGATCAAAGTTCACCGATCGCGTGACGGGGTAGAAGGTCCCGAGGTTGAACCGGTCGGTGATCTGGTGCGGCGGGTAGGTGCCGGGGTTGACGATCGGAACCACCCCGCCGAGGCTCGAAGCGGGATCGAGAACGATATCGTTCGAAAGAAGAACCCCCCACTTCGCAAACAACGGTTCCAGATCGGTCTTTACCAGCGGATCGACCAGGGCGAAGAGCCGCCCGCCCCGCGCAAGATAGGCATCGAGCGCCGCCCTTTCCTCTTCCGTATAGGGACGTTGCGGGCCGCCGAGGATCACCACCGCCGCATCGTCCGGAACCTTTTTCTCCGAAAGAAGCAGCAGCTTCTTCACCAGGAATCCCTGCTTCTCCAGGGAGTCCTTCAGGAAAGAGAAGCCGTTTCGCTCCGGATCATCAAGGGAGTGCTCGCCGTGACCTTCGACGAAGTAGAAGGTCTTCTTCGACTCCCGGCTGATCCGGATGAGCGCCCCCGTGACCTCCTCCTCCGAGATCGTCCGAAGGGTCGCCTTCTGCCCGCCCGACTCGATGACGACCGTATCGTATTCGGTGATCCCGTACTGCTTCGCCAGCGTCGGCTTTTTGTCGGGGTCGATCACCTCGTATTGGACCTTGTCGGTCTCATACCGGTAGTTGTCGAAGAGGTCCTTCGCCACCGGCTTGAGGTTGCTCCGCTCCCCGAAGAAGCCGATCACTTTTACTTCATTTTTAAGATTCTTCAGGACGCTGACCGTCTGCGGGGAGATCGAGAAGGCGCCGGTCCCGGAGAGATCGAAGCGGACCTCATGCCGGGCGAGGATGAAATTGAGAATCACGATGATGGCGATAAAGATCCCCGCCATCAAGAAGCTGTTCACCCCGAATTTCGTCGCCCGCCGGGTGGAGAAATCTTTCACCCATTCAAAATGGGTGAAGAGAAAAAAGGAGAGGAAAATGACCGCCGCGCTCTCCAGCAGGGTGACCACCCAAACCGGGGTCCCCCAGATCAAAAAATGAAAAAGACCGGCAACGGCACAAACGGCGCCCAAGATGCCGGAGAGGATGCTTAGTGTTCGTTTCAATTGCATGAAAGACTCCGAAACAAGCGATCAGCCATCAGCGGTCAGCTTATCTTTAAAGATTTTGCTGAATGCTGAAAGCTGACGGCTGATCGCTATTCACTCATTTCCAGCGCTGCGACTCGACGACCCGGTGGGTTAAGAACAGCCCCAAGACCGTCAGTGAAATAAAATAGGTCAGATCGCGGGTATTGATCAACCCTTTGACGAAGTTGTCCAGGTGTTCGAGCAGGGAAAGATAGCTGAACAGCTCCCCGGCGGAAGAATCGGACATCGTCTGCGCGGTCAGTCCGATCAGCCAAAAGCCAATTAAGATCCCAAACGAGATCACCGCGGCCACGATCTGATTTTCGGTCAGCGAAGAGGCGAAGAGCCCAATGGAAAGAAACACCCCCCCCATCAACAACAGTCCCAAGTAGCTGGCGGCCAGCGGCTTCCAAGCGACGTGGGTGAAAGTCGACAACATCAGCGGCAGATGGAGCGTGAGTCCCAAAAGAAGGGCATAGATGAACCAGGCGGCCAAAAATTTCCCGAGGACGATCTCGGTGATCGTCAACGGAGAGGTCATCAGAAGCTCCGTGGTGCGCCCCTTTTTCTCCTCGGCAAAGAGGCGCATCGTCAAAAGCGGCATAATCAGAAGAAGGATGATCGCCATGTTTAAAAAGGTCGGCCGAAAAAGGATTTCATGCAGATTGAGCTGCGGAACATTTCCCTGCGTCTGCATCGCCTGCGCCGACAATCTCGAATAAAAAAAGACCTGACTATGAAAGAGGTAATTCGATACCATCAAAAAGACCATCGCCAAGACATACGCAATGGGGGAGATGAAATAGAGTTTTAATTCTTTTCCGGCCAGGGTCAGAATATTTCTCATGCGGGCACTCCTCCCGGGGCGACCGGCGCGGCGGCTGCTTCTTCCACCCCTTTCTCCTCGGTGGTGAGCTGGAGGAAGACCTCTTCGAGGCTGATCGCCAGCGGTTTCATTTCAAGAAGACCCCAGCCGCACTCGACCACCCGCTTCGACAGCTCTTCACGGATATCACGGCCAAGCTCCGATTCGACGATGAAGAGCCCATCTCCATCGACCGACGGTTGCGGAAGGACTTGCTGAACCCCTTCGATCGAGGCAATCTTTTCCGTATCGACCGCGTCTGCCCGCCGGACGCGGACGGAGATCTTCTCCGACTTCCGGACCTGCGCCGAGAGCCGCTCCTGTGAGTCGACCGCCACGACCCGGCCGCGGTTGATGATGACCACCTTCTGGGACACGGCGGTCGCCTCGGGCAGAATATGCGTGGAGAGGACGATGGTATGCTCCCCGCCGAGACTTTTGATCAACTCCCGGATTTCGATAATCTGCTTCGGATCGAGCCCGACGGTCGGCTCATCGAGAATGAGCACATCGGGATTGTGAATCATCGCCTGCGCCAATCCGACCCGCTGCCGATAGCCGCGGGAGAGATTGCCGATCAGACGGCGGGCAACGTCGCCGAGATTGCACTTCTCCAGGGCGGAGGCCAGCGCCGCCTTGATCTTGTGATTCGGGACCCCTTTGATCTTCGCGACGAACTGAAGGAATTCCGTGACCGTCATCTCGGGATAGACCGGCGGGTTGTCCGGAAGATAGCCGATCCGGCGTTTCACCTCCATCGGCGATTCGAAGATGTCGAACCCGGCGACCTTGGCGGTGCCGCTGGTGGCCGGCATGAAGCAGGTGAGAATCCGCATCGTCGTCGTCTTCCCCGCCCCGTTCGGCCCCAAGAAAGCGAGGATCTCCCCTTTGGCCACCGTGAAGTTCACATCCTCGATCGCCACGATCTCCCCGTAGCGTTTCCCTAAATGAACGACCTCAATCATCTCTTCTTAAAACTCCTTAAATGCCTTCGCAACCGTGTAAGTTATAACAATTTGTTTTTCAGTGTCAAGGGGGCGGTCCGAACCGGTCGGGTCCTTATCAAAAATCGAACCCAAAGGGTGAGCGCGCGACACCATCCTATATACGATGAGAACATCCGGATCTCTCCCGAAAATTGACAAATGAACCCTCCCGAGATACTCTGGTGTTTGATTCGGCCTGATCTGAATTGGTAAAATCAGCCATAGTCGGTTACTTTCTTCCCAAGCCTCAAAACACCCGCTTTAGCAGGGAAGAGAGGGTTGCAAATGAAACATGAGGAGGAACAAAATGTTGGAATCGATGCTTCCAGGGATGACCATCCTGAAGAACAACCTCCATCCGTTGATGATTCACTTCCCCATCGCCTTCTTTGTCGGGGCGCTGGCGATGGAAGCGATGGCGGTCTTCCGGGATGAGAAATTTCATTTTGCCGCAACCTGGATGCTCTACCTCGGAACCATTTCGGCGCTGATCGCGCTACCGACCGGCTTCATCGCAGGCGAATTGGCGGCGCAGACCGATCCGCGCGGCCACAGCGCGCCGGGCCATGAGTTGATTCACGTTCATCGTGACTGGATGGTCGCCACGACGGGGGTGGGAATTCTTCTCACCATCTATCTGTTTTGGATCAACGGATGGGGGAAGTGGCGCTCTCAACGGTGGGCGTTCTTGCTCGGGCTGGTGGTTTTGTCGGCGCTGGTCGCCATGGGCGCCGACCGGGGCGGCCGGCTGGTCTTTGAATTCGGCACCGGAATCAATCCCGAAGTCCTCGCCCAACCGGCCGAGGAAGAAGCCCATGAAGACGACGGCCATTTGCATTAGCCCCCGTCCTTGACCTTGGTTCCTCATTCCGCATGAAACGACTTCTCATGGTCTTTCCGCTCCGTTTCGCCGCGCGCCACATACACCGCCGCCGCCAGGTCTCCCGTGACGTTCAGCGTGGTCCGGCACATATCGAGCAATCGGTCGACCCCCAAGATCAGACCCATTCCTTCCAGGGGAATGCCGAACATTCCCAGGATCATCGCGATCACCGGAAGCGATCCGGCCGGCACCCCGGCCGTCCCGATCCCTCCTAACACCGCGATCAACATAATCAGCGCCTGTTGAGAAAGATCGAGCGGAACCTCGAACAGCTGCGCGAGAAAGAGAACCGTCACCCCCTCGAAAAGAGCGGTGCCGTTCTGATTCATCGCCGATCCCGCGGTCAGGACAAACCGGCTGACGTGGCGGGGAAGCCTCAACTCCTCTTCGGCGACCTTCAGCGCGGTCGGAAGGGTGGCGCTGGAAGAGGCGGTGGCGAAGGCGGTGATCATCGCCGCTCGGATATCCCGGAAGAAAGCGAGGGGCGACCGCCCGCCCAAGAACCGGACGGAGAGGGAATAGACGACAAACATATGGAGCGAAAGGGCCAGCAGGACCACGCCGACATAGGCCGCCAGATGGCCGAGAAGATCAATCCCCAGCCGGGCGGTCATCGTAAAGAGAAGGGCGCCGACGCCGAGCGGCGCCAGCGTAAGCACACCGTGGATCAGGGTGAGGCTGACGTTGTAAAGCCCCTCCATTACTTCCCGAAGCCGGGCCGCCCCTTTCGTCTCGGTCATCGACAGGGCGATTCCGAAAAGGAGTGAGAAGAGGATCACCCCGAGCATCTCTCCTTCGGCCGCCGCCCGGATCGGATTGTCCGGAACCATCGCAACGATCAGGGCGACACCCGAGCGCTCCGGCGGCTTCACGGCGGGCCGGGCGGCGCTCCCCGATGCGGTGAGCGCGCGGACCGATTCCGAAACCCCCTCCCCCGGCCGGATCCAATTCACCAGCCCCATCCCGATCGCCACCGCAATAATCGAAACGACCACGGTGTACGCCAGCGTTCGGATCCCGATGCGGCCGAGCCCGCGCAGGTCGAGCCCCCCGATGCCGACGACCAGCGCGGAGAAAAGCATCGGGATGACCAACATAAAAAGAAGGCGGAGGAAAATCTGCCCAATGGGGTAGATAACCTGATCGACCAACGGATCGAACCACGATGCCCCTTGAGCCAGCCCCCGCGCCGCAATCCCGAGGATCGTCCCAGCCAAAAGGCCGACCAGAATGTTGACATTCGGGCTCGACCGCTTCACCCCGCCCTTCCTTTTTCTGTCCGTCATCCACTCTCTGTATCAACCGACGAAAGATCATACACCGGGGAGGAAAACCGATCAATTAAGAATTATGGATGAGGATCACCTAAGAACCCCTTTGGATCTTTCCGGAACTTCATCTGCGTCACCTTTCGCGCAAAAACGTAGCTCAACATCATCATTGACATCGCTCCCTCGATTTATTTCAACGCATTGGAAATGCTTTCTTGGCGCTTAATGTTATCCCGCTTACACCCTCACTTCTGGCATGCAACTTGCTTTTTTAGTGAGTAGAAGACAACATATGATTAGCGAGCAAAGGCGCTCCTAGATAAGTCAGGGCGCCTTTTTTATTCAGCGAAAGGATCAGCCGATGTCCGAGGGACTTTTTAGTTTTGGGATTCCAATTGTTATTGCAGTATTCTTTATCTACTTTCTTTGGGCATGGATTCTGATGACCGTGAAGCCGCCGAAAGAGACGACCGATGAATGGGCGGGGGTGAAGCTCTATCCCCGTTGGAACCATCTGGAGGCCGAACCTCAAAGAATTCAAAAACGGGTTGTACAGGAAGTGGAGCAAAAGCGCAAGGCCGCTTAAGAGAGTGTCCCTTCACGGGCCTTCTCCAATGCTTTCTCGGCCTCCTGCCAGCTTTTCACGGCGGCCGGCAGATCGGGAGAGGAAACGGTCAGGTCGACCGCTTTCAATACGTCGGCGATCGGAACATTGCCGCGGCGATTTCGAAACAGGCCCTTTACAAATCCAATCGCGATCAGCTTCCCGTTCCGCTCAAACCGCTGCTCGACGAAAAACCACTTTTCATCCCACCCGACGACACGGGTCCGCAGCTGATATTTTTGGAACGGATTCAGCGGACGGAAATAGCGGATGAGGGCCGCGGCGACGATCGGCTGCCATCGGAATGTGACGACGGTTCTTCCGAGCGGGGTCCGGGCGATCAGATCGAGACGGCCGAGATCCATCACCGTTAAGAAGCGGCCGTTGTTCATGTGGGCATTGATATCGAGGTCGGTCGGCCAAACCCGCAGCGTCAGCAGCGATTCATCGAGCGGTTTTAACGGGGGCCGGAAGAAGCGGCCGATCAGGACAGCGATCATACGAAGGAAGAGACTCACGCCAACGCTCTCAGCACCGCACGGACCGGGCGCCGTCGGCCCCCTTCACCTTGATCGGCAGCGCGATCAGCTCGTAATCCCCGGCAGGCACCTCCTTCAGATTCAACCCTTCGAGGACCACCACTCCGTTTCTTAATAAGATATGGTGCGTCGGATGGCCGGGGCTCCGAAACGGCTCGATCGACAGGTAGTCGATTCCGGCCAGCCGGACGCCGCGGTCGACCAGAAATGCGGCCCCCTCCGGCAGCAGGCCGATAAAGGTCTTTTGAAACAGGCCTTCCTCTTGATCCCAGAGGTTGGAATTGATCGTTTTGAAGAGCGCCCTCGAAACTCCCTGAAAATCGCACCGCGCCAGCGCATTCCGCCCGAGATGCTCCCACTCGCCGGTGAGATCGAAGACACGGCAAGGGCCGATCAAAACCTCGAGCGGCAGCGCGTCGACCCCGATCCCGTCCGGCGCGAAATGAAACGGCGCATCGATATGGGTGCCGGCGTGCGCGCCTAAACAGAGCTGTGTGACGTTCGACTCATCCCCCTCCGCCATGCTGCTCGCCAACCGGATCGACAGCTCCGGATCGCCGGGCCAGGTCGGCAGCGCCTCGGAGATCGCAACGCTGATGTCATAAATCTTCAAAACAGCCTCCCGGAATATTCTTCACGGCCCTCCCCGATCTGCTGCGGGAGAAGAAAATCCCGTATCACCTCGGAACGGCTCGGTATAAAAAAGTAGATCGATTATAACACTTCCGGTCCACAAAGAATTAAGATCCTTTTCAGGGTTGATTTTTATTCCCGAGAACCTTCATACTTAATAGGAGTCATCACTGCGGCGACACTCATCTCCTGTCGGAATGTACCGAGAAAGAGATCAGCCATCGGTCGACGATCGGGAGTCGTTTAAGCGAGGTTGCGGAATAGACTTCCTTGGTTCACTGACATTCCGGAAGACCGGGGACTCACCTTATCGACTTTCTGATCAGCCCCGACCGTTATTAACCCACTGTTCTTAAAACAGAGAAAAAGGAGGCAAACGGATGGTCGGTGTATTGGTTGTGGTTGTTTTAGTGCTTTTGATTATCTATTTAGCACAGCGGGTCTAAAAGATCATGAAGGCAGGCCGCTGTCTCGCGTCCCGTCCCTGACATCTCAGGGGCGGGACGAACCATCAAGGTGAATATTCGATGCAGCTTGAGCTTCATCAACTGACAAAAGTCTATACCGAAAAACGAGGCCTCCTTGCGGCGAGTTTTAAAGTAGAAAAGGGAGAACTCATTGCGATTGTCGGGCACAACGGCGCCGGGAAATCGACCCTTTTAAAAATTTTAGCCGGCTGGGTCGTTCCAGACAGCGGACAGGTATCGATCGATGGGATCGATCTAAAAAACAGACTGGCCCTGGTCAGGAAGATCGGTTTTGTGCCTGAAACGCCGAATCTTTTCGATTTATTTTCCGTGGAGTACAATCTCAAACTCTTTGCTCGTCTTTTTCAACTCCCCTTTGTGCGGGTCGAAGAAACGTTGAAGGAATTTGATCTGCTCCCTTTTCGCCATAACAAAGTGCAGGAACTATCAAAGGGACTGAAACAAAGGGTCAGCATCGGGCGCTCTCTTTTGGCCGAGCCGCCGCTTCTTCTCTTTGATGAACCGACATCCGGACTCGATTTCGAAATGACGAAAGAAATTTACAGACTTCTCAAAAAGATCCATGCCTCCGGAAAAACGATTCTTTTTACGTCTCACCGCCCCGAAGAAATTAAAACGCTGGCCACACGGATTCTTCTGCTGCATCAAGGCGGTCTTGTCTTCGACGGCCCTCCGCAGGACTATTTCCAATCCAACATTCATGAGAAGCTCTACGCATGATGAGAAATATCATGACACTGACCGCAAATGACTTGGCGATCGCCTTTAAGAACAAAACCCTCTACCTGATCCTTTTTATTCCTCTTTTCGTTTTCTTAACGTTGCAGCTCGTCGATCAGGCCGATGCCGGCTTTCAGAAAATCAAAATCGGGCTGATTCAAAATGAAAACTACTCCCCTGCGATCATCGAAAGCATCCAATCGGCCGATCAGACATTCGAAATCTTCTGGCTGACGAATGAAGCGGAAGGGAAAGCGTGGTTGAAAGAAAAAAAAGGGGACGGCATTTTAATGCCGTCCGAGAAAGAGCTTCCCCGTTTGGAGTTGATCGTTTTGACAAAAGCCTCCTTCCAAACGCTCGCCATCGTCGAAAGCGTTTCCGCGTTGCAGAATGCCGTCGAGGGAAATCGCAAACACTGGATTTCTGAAATTCGGCCGCTTCAGGAAAGCGCGGTCCAAAAGCAGACGCTGCCGACCTGGATCTTGATGCTGGTTTTGCTGGTGAGCTTTATTATTTTACCGGCGCAGGTCGCGGAAGAAAAAGAGAAGAAACTCCTCTTGGGGCTTCTGCAAACCCCTATCCGTGAAATGGAGTGGGTGGCGGCGAAGATCTTGTTGGGAATGATTTTGACGACGACCGGCGTTGTATTTCTTCACCTGCTGGGAAAGTTTGATTTCGACCTGGGAGGGGGGTTGAGTTATGCCGCCTTTCTGATTGTCGGCAGTTTCTGTTTTAGCGCGTTTGGAATTTTCGTCGGTTTTCTATGCCGCAATCAGGCGAGCGCCCGAACGCTCGGTGTCCTCTTTTATCTGCCGCACCTTCTTCCCTCCGCGCTCTCCGACTTTTCTCAAAAGTTGACGGCGGTGGCGCCGCTTCTGCCTTCCTATCAATTTTATGAGCCGATCCGGTCGATCCTCTTGGAGGGGAACCGGCTTTCGAATTTTCCTCTGGAATGGGTCTATTTGTTTCTGGTCGGACTGGCGGCCTCTATTTTCTCATATACATTGATGAAAAAACGGTGGCTGATGTAATTGACAGAGGGGAAAGCGCGCCGCCTCACGGCGTTTCAGACACCCCAAAGAAATAGAAAAGATAGATGTCGCTGTGTGGAACGGCCTTTTGGTTTACGACCGTCCGGAGGGGATTTCCTTCGGCATCTTGGTAGACGAGAATAACGTGTGACTCCCCTTTTGTCGTTTCGCTGTACCAGAGGGGGATGGAGAAGCTCCCGCCGCTGCGAAGGCGAAAGCTTCTGCTGAAAGCGGCAATCCCGGCGGCATCGATCTTCGCGATGATGGAGAGCTCTCCTTCAGGAACCACCTGCCCCCCCGACTCTTCGACCGCTTCCATTAAAACCGATCGGGCATAGGCGCGGATCGCCGAGGAGAGCGAGGCGTCTCCCAGTGTCTCGACGCTCAGCGAGACCTTCTTCCCTTGAACCAAGCCGGCCTCCAAGGCGAGATTATGATCGAGCGCCGCCGCGATTGCCTTCTGGGCGGTCGATCCCATTCCGGAGGTCGGCTCGGTGGGAATCATCGTTGCGCAACCGGCCGGAAGCAGGAATAAAAAGAAGAAAAGAACGGTCCGAGGCGCTCTCACTTAATCCACCGTCCGGTTCGGCCCGATGATATAAAACCAAAAACTCTCTCGGACGGAGACGCTCTCGAAACGGTCGAACGTGGTGAGAAGGCGCTCTTCCTTCAGGTCGTAGAGGGCAAAGTGGAAATCGGCCAGCCCACGGGTGACCTCCGCGTAGTAGATAAAGGGAAGGTCGCGGCGGATGCGGTCGACCCCAAACGCACGGGCCCGGGCGGTGAGCCGCAGATCGGCCTCGGTCTCCGAAAGAACCACGCGGACCCCTTGCTCAGTGAGCTTTTCCGTAAGCCACGAATGAATGAAGGCCTCCTCCGGGCTTCGCTCCGTGAGCCGCTCGGTGAGGGTCACCACATTCAGGAATGCCTTTTTTCCGGAATACCCGCTGAAATCGAGCCGGTCGACCACTTTTCCAAGCGCCAGCGTCTCGGTAAGCTGGGCATTGGCCGAAATACCGCTGATGGGCCCTTGATACCGCTCCGTCGCACACGCGGAGAGGAGGAAGAGAAGAAAAAGAGTGAGGACCGGCAAGGCCTCTTTCGAACGCATCGGCTGTTTCCCCTTTTGGAATATCCCCATCGATTCAATCCCTCCCGTGAGATGAACGGCCCGCTTGTCATCGGTCGTAGTATCCCATCTTAGGAAATTCCGTTCGGCAAAGTCAATTTTCAAACCGGTCAGGAATGAGGATTTCGGATTGCGGAGTAAACGACGAGAACGGCACGTGAAAGGCCTGCACTTGCAATTGAAAATCAAAAATTATTTTACGGTCAAAACAATCTTTCCGATGTGACGCCCCGACTCCATCCACGCATGGGCCTGACAGGCTTCTTCCAGAGGGAACATCCGATCAAGGACCGGCTTCATTTTTCCTTGCTCGAGCGAAGGCCAGATCTCCTTCTCCAGCGTTTGCGCCAACGCGGTTTTCTCTTCGACCGAACGGGCCCGCAACGTCGATCCGGTAAGGACCCACCGTTTGAACATCAGCTTTCTGAGATCGAGCTCCACCTTCGCGCCTTGTATCGTGGCGATCTGAACCAAGCGTCCCTGCATCGCAAGCGCTTCCAGATTGCGGGTGAAATAAGGTCCGCCGACGATATCGAGAATCAGATCAACCCCTCTCTCCTGCGTGAGCCTCTTCACGACGGGAACGAAGTCCTCCTCTTTGTAGAGAATGACCCTTTCCGCGCCGAGCCTCTCGCAAAGCGCGACTGCCTCCCGCTTTCCGACCGTGGTGAAGACCCGCGCGCCCAGCAGATGCGCCATCTGGATCGCCGTCGTCCCGATGCCGCCCGATCCGCCATGAATGAGCAGCGTCTCCCCGCTTTTCAGCCGTCCGCTGTCGATGAGATTGGTCCAGACCGTGAAGAACGCTTCGGGCAAGGCCGCTGCGGAGATAAAATCAAAGCCCGTGGGAATCGGAAGACATTGTCCTTCGGGGACGGCGACATATTCGGCATACCCCCCGCCGGAGACCAACGCGCAGAGACGATTCCCCTCTTTCCAGCGGGTCACCCCCACCCCGCGGGCCGCCACGGTTCCCGAGACTTCCAGGCCGAGAAGATCGGAAGCACCCGGCGGAGGCGGGTAATTCCCCTGGCGTTGATAACAGTCGGGGCGATTGACGCCGGCCGCGTGCACTTCGACGAGCACCTCTTTCGTTCCGGGAACCGGCCGCGGCCGCGCGCCGGTCTTGAGGACCTCGGGGCCGCCGAACCGTTCCATCTCAACCACTTTCATTTTACGATTCCATCGATTGATGTACGAAGCAGCCACCCCGGCAAGTCATCTCCAGGATGATAGCAGGAAGGCCGGCCTTGCGTCATCCGACCCCTCCCTCCCCTTCAAAACACCTCTTTCGTGGTGTTGCCCCCACGCATCGCGTGAGGCACACTGAGATCATACGATTTCACTAAATCGTCCGCCCGCTTCTTGCCGGACCGGTCTTCATCTCAAAGGAGGTGCCTCATGGAATTTTTGACCTGGTTGACATCTGCAACCGCCCCCTGGATCGGGGTTCTGTCCCTCAGCGTGTTTGCGCTGATTCCAGCCGTCTATTTTCTCTCCGTCGCACGGCCGTCGCTGAAGAAAGTATCGGTGGCGTGCCCCGAAAGCGGAGAGACGCTCCGGGTCGCGATGGAAATCGACATCTTCCGAAATCCTCGGAAAATCGGCAAAGGAATCGAACGTCGTGCGTTGCCCGCATTTTTTCGGGGAGGAGGTCGTCTGCTCCAAGGGATGCGTGCTCACCGCCAAAGTTCAGCAGATCCATCGGAGGGCCGGCGAGCGGCATCTTGAGAAAACGGCGGTGGTCGCTTCTTAAACTCTCGGAAAAGGAGAAGACAATGAAGGTCGCAATGCTCGCCCTGATCTCTTTCCTCCTCTTTGGCACCGGAATGGTCCACGGGAAGACGTATACTCTTAAGACGGAGATGTCGGGCGAATTTGCATTTATCGGAGCGGATGGGACCAAAAACCCGACCCTGGAGGTGGATGAAGGAGAAGTGGTCGAATTGATCATCGAAAACGGCGACGGAGCGCCGCATGTGCTGTCGATCCCTGAGCTGGAGGTAAAGTCGGCGCGCGTCGACACGGTGGGTGAGCGGACGATCATCAAATTCGTCGCGAAAAAAGGAACGTTCGAATACTTCTGCCCCCTCCCCGGTCACCGGAGACTCGGCATGGAAGGGAAGATTGTCTGCCGCCATAAAGAGACGGCAAGACGCCCGCCCGCTTAAACCGGCAACGGCTTCCGGGCGGCCCCGGGAGCGGCCATCTGCTAGGAGGGCCGGACGGTCATAAAAAAGGTCCGGCCTCCTCGATCGACCAAAAGCAGCACGGTTTGATCTTTCTTCATCTTCGAGATCACCTTTTCATAATCTCTGACATTCCGCAGCGGTTTTCGGTTCACCTCTACGATGATGTCTCCCTGCCGGAGTCCCGCCTCCTCCGCGCCGCTCCCCGGCGCCACCCCTTCGACCACCACCCCCTGCGGGCTCTGATTACGAGCGCGCTCTTGCAGCGCCTCCGGGGTGATGTCCCTGACCTGAATCCCGCTGGCCGGCGCGCTCGCCTCCTTTTGCTCCGGTTGCTCCGGCGCCTCCTCAAGCGATGCGGCCTCTCTCGGCTGTTCTTCAATGATCGCAATGATCTCCTGCCGCCTCTCCGCGCGATAAACATTCATCTTGAGCGGACTCCCGACGGGAGCGGACGCGATCAGGTTTCGAAATTGACCCACGCTCTCGAGGGCGACTCCATTCGCCTCCAGAATAATATCTCCTCGCCGCATTCCTGCTCGGTCGGCCGGACCGTTGGAGAGAAAATCCCCGACGAGCACCCCTTGCGGCTTGGACAGGCCGAACTCTTTCGCCAGCACCGGGGTCACTTCCTGGATGGAAAGCCCCAGCCAGCCCCGAACGACCCTTCCGGTTTTCATTAAACTCTCCATAACCGGCCTGGCCATATCGCTCGGAATGGCGAAGCCGATCCCCATCGATCCGCCCCCTTCGCTGAAGATAGCCGTATTCACCCCGATGAGCTCCCCGCGAATATTCACCAGCGCCCCCCCGGAATTTCCCGGATTGATCGGCGCATCGGTCTGGATGAAATCTTCATAGTCCGCAATCCCAACATTCGCGCGGCCGACGGCTGAGATAATGCCGAGGGTGACCGTCTCCATCAACCCAAACGGATTGCCGATCGCCAGCGCATATTCTCCCACTTGCAGCCTGGAAGAATCTCCCCAGGAGGCGAAAGGAAGCCCTGTGGCGTCGATCTTTATGACGGCAAGATCGCTCTTTTCATCGCTTCCCACTACCTTTCCCGAAAACTCTCTTCGATCGTTTAAGATGACCTGGATCTCCTTTGCCTCGGCAATCACATGGTGATTGGTGACGATGTATCCATTCGGATCGATAATGACCCCCGAGCCGACCTGGCCCTCCATCTTGCGCAGTTGAGAGGGGGTTCTCCCGAAGAACCTCCTGAAGAACGAGTCCTCGGAAAAGGGGTCGAGCGTGGTGTCTTGCTCACTTTGGGTGCTGGTCGAGATGTTCACCACCGCCGGGGTCATCTTCTTCGCAATCTCCACAAAGACCAGCTCAGTGCGCGGCGGATCGGCCGGAACCGAATGGGCCTCCGGGGGCGGCTCTGCAGCACGGCCAATGGAGGGGAGATGAACTCCTTCGATCAGGATCAGAATGAGAATGAAATATAAAGACAAAACTGTTTTTGATCGATAATTCATTACAGCCCTCACGTCTGGTTTCCTGTTGCCGTTCGGCAGGATACAATCAGAGTAACATCTGCACGGGGGACGTTCAGTGAAAGCGCTTACACGGAAGGGAGGAAGATGGTTTCGACTAAATAAGGAATTTGAAAGTCTGAAGTGGGAAACGGGATTGGCTCCCCCGATTACGGGGAACGTGCCGAGGGGAGGCTTCGATCATCGATATCGCAATGCCTCGGCAATGCCCGAGGCATTGCTGCGTCATGGTCACGCAGAGGTCGCGGGGTACACATCTAACCAACAGGTGTTCCGATATAAGGAGTAAGAGAATTTTGGAGCGGGAAACGGGATTTGAACCCGCGACCCTCGATTTTAAATCCGGTTGCTTAATTCTGCAGGTGTAAAGAAAGAAATGACGAAGCTAAGAAAGGATGCAATAATCCAGCTAATCCTTCATCCTGACCACGGTAAGGTGGGCTCTCATAGATCAGAGGGTCGCCAAAGCCACGCTGAGGGTGGGGGCGTGGCGCTTGTCGCGGTGCTCTTTTATAACGATCTCCACATCATGGTTGAGCGCAACCAGAAATCGCAGCAGCCGTTCCACGGAAAATTGCCGGAACTGCCCCCGTAACATCTTAGAGATGTCGGGTTGTTTAACACCCAACAGCTTCGCGGCGGCAGTCTGTGTCAAACCGCGTTCCTCTAGGATCGTGCCGATTTTATAGACGAGTTGGGCTTTAATAAGATGCTCATCGGCATTTGGCACATTGATATCGGAGAACACGTTCTCGCTTCCAATTGTATATTCCTTCTTTTTTTTCATTTCTTTCGTTCCTTCTCTATTTCTACTGCCTGTATTAATCTGCGCTTCACTAACTCTATTTCGCCTTCCGGCGTTTTGCGTCCCGTTTTGGATTTTTTCTGGAACGCGTGAAGCACATAGACCGCACTGGCCAACCGTACCGTGTAGATGGTTCTAAATGTGTCTCCGTGATAATCGCTGACGACCTCAACTACACCTGCACCACCAAAGCCTTTCAGGGGTTTTGCATTGATATGTTTTCCGCCCTGCTGGGCGATATACAGCGCATAACCCATCTCCTCCTTTACCGGACTCGGGAACTCCCGCAGGTCCCTCAGGCTTGACCCGATCCAGATCAGGGGCTTCAGTGGTGGTGGCGGAGGTGGCTGTGTGATCATTCTTAAACCGATATTATAGTGATATCACTATAATGTCAAGATGATATTTTAAGAACATCCAACTCTGTTGTCCTGTAGCGTTTCTAATAACGGCTTTGCATTAGAAGATGGACCTGATGCCGAGAAGCTTCCTCGTCGGTGCCATCCCTCCGCAAGAAAACACGGACAGTGCTCGGTGTAAAACTGTATATTTTTTTAGATGCGATTTTTTGTAAGGTATTGAAAAACTGGAGCGGGAAACGGGATTTGAACCCGCGACCCTCGCCTTGGCAATCCCAAATAGGTATATTTTACAATGGCTTGATTTTGGGCTGGTTTCCCCGATTAGCTTTTAAAATCAAGGGCTTTACTCGCTTTCTACTGATTATATAGGATTTAACAATTCTATCCGTTTTGCAGATTTTTATCACATTTTTATCACAATACCATATAGATAATTAAATCTGGGAGTCCCCTCTGGGGGCAGACGGGCCAAAAGCAGGGCGGAAGAAAAGCGCACAGTGTCGGCGGTCTGTGCAGGTCCTCTCTGCACAGTCCGCCTGTGCGCGTTCGGCCCTGCTGGGGTGGGCGGGGGATTTCTAAATTAGAAAATATCTCATTCTTAAAAAAAGAATAACTTAATAAAACTCGTTATAATCTATTTTCATCTCAAAAAATTATGTCTTCCTAAACTTGGATTTATCAATTATCTTCACTTTGAACACCTTCAGCTAAAAACAGATAATAGGAGGATCATAAATCATATCTCTCAGGTATTATTTGTCTTCAATAGTATTTCTTGCTTTTTATTTGTGATTCAAAGAAAATATAAAATTTCAGTGTAATTTTCTTTCAGGTATACTAACCGAGCTCAAATGGAATTCTGAATATGGACATCAAAAACAAAACTTTAGAGAAGACATCAATTGGGATAAAGATTCATGATATCCATAACGGTTTAATACAGGCCACAGGTGCTATTGTAGAAACTGAACTGGACCTACTAAAAGTTTTAGGTGCAGCTATACAATTAGCAACCACAATCAAGGACCATGAGATCATTAAAGATCTCAGACCATTTTATGCTGCGGCGGGTGAATTAAAAATACCACGTCCTCTTGCCAAAGAATCCCTTCAACATTTGGAAGCCCTTGGGTTTGTGCGTCTTAAATGGGACACAGGGAGAATGAATGTTACCAGGATTGATGTTATAGTCCCGACATTGTCAAAAGTTTATAACGATTTTGGAGATTACTTTCTGAGCGAGAACAAAAGTAATTTTGCAAAAACCTTGGTCTTCTTAATCGACAAATTAAGTATGTTCCCTCATAAAGAAAAGGATATCAAATCGCAACTAATAATTTCGACAGAAGATTATGACATTATAAAAGACATCGGGAAATCAACCTCTTTGTTGGACACATACATATCCCCTAAGGATTCAGAAAGTATAATTTACTCTCCGATATATTGGGACGATAACCCCAAAAGCATTTTTGAATTATTAAGCGTTCACAAATCTACAGAATTATTAAAGGCATTAAATTCAATCAAGCAGTATCAAGGTATCTCAGGGGAAAATCTGAACGAAAAAGTGTTACAAGACGGAATCGAGCTTGGTTGCCTTCCCACATTAAGTGTCACGTCCACCTCTGGTCTTAAGAAATTTGTCTTTACGCCTCAATTGGGCGTGGATCGAGTCGAGAAAGTTTTGCTACATAAAGCAAGAGTTTTATTGTCATGTGTCCGGTACGGCGAGAATTTTGCTGGAATCACAAGAATATTTGATCCAGAAAAATTGATTAACGCCCTGGCAGGCAGAGGTTTTATAAAAGGACACTCGGAAAGTCTGAAACAATATGAGTCTGCCCGCAACCAAGGACTAGTCCAGCTTATTCCATCTCATGGAGACAAATACGAAGTTCATTTCATCGACAATGATGAAAACGAGAAGGTCATACAAATGGCGCGAGAAATGCTCACCATTGGAGAAGTGGCTAAAGGCGGTGACGGTCAAGCGATGGCAAAAAAGATATTACTTCCAGATAGCCTTAAGCATCCGATACAGACCCGCACTCACGTATTACAGGCAGAAGCTACTGGGAAATCCAAATCAACAATTCAAAAAATAAATGACCTTTTGCGGGGTATTGAATAATGACTTCAAATGGGAATAGAGACCTTCCCCTGAAGTTTCTGTGCAAAATCCTTTTTGATTCGATGGGATATTTGTCCTTTTATGAGATAAAACTTCGCACAAAAAGCTATATACAGGCATTAAAAGTACACGATGTTTCTGATCTTGATGTTTTCGGTTTTACTTTTCAACCTGATATGACACCCCTCACCATTGGAGCTGAATGTAAGAGCGGTGATGCTAACGCGCTTGACGAGTTATATAAGTTTATTGGTGTCCTAGACTATGCCAATTTAAATAAGGGATATTTTATTAAAACCAAAATTCATCAAAATGCGCGACAAATAGCGCATAGGAGAGGCGTTTCATGTTTCACTGAGGCAGAATTAAGGAAGTTGCTTCTTGGCTTTGGTATAGATTTGGATAAACGGCTTTCAGTTGAAAGCGCCAAATATAATAGACTTATGATAGCTTTCAAGGAATATAAAAAATACAATGAAAGTATAGTTGATTACATCTCGTACGATTTTTGGAATAAAGATAACTGGAAAAATATTCATAACATAATTCATTCTCTGAGTGTTTCAAAACAGGGAGAGCTTTTTCCTGGTAGTAACCAAAACTATAAACTTTTTCACTACTATGTGACCGAATGTTTATCATTCGCCATACTGAAAAATATCCATGAGTCGATGATGATCAATTATTCTGATCTTGAGGAAGCTCTTAAAAATGCGCTTTATGGGGGTCCCGATGCTTTAAGTGGAAAGCAAAAGATTTTTGATATGGTTAGCCAAGCCCTCAGCGAGAATCAATCTTTTTCTCCTGCTTGGGAAGAAGATTTTATAAATATGTCCGCTCGCTTTGCCACACGTACCAAGGACAGTTCACAGATTCCACATCTTCTTCAGAATATTCGCGAAAATGCCTTTTATAAAGATAGAATGAACATTAAATCGGCAATATTAAAAAACTACTCTGACATTACAAGAAAGTTTACTCAAGATCTGATGTCTTTTATTTCAAAAACTTGCGGAATACCAATTAAGATTTATGAAGAATTTATGAGTTTATAAAAACACCGAAAAGGAGCGGAGACGCGATTGTAAAATCGGATCAGATCGATTACTGCGCCAATGTCGGAAACAACACCGCAGACATCTCGGCTGAAACGCTTAGCCTAAGCGGTCCATAGGACGTTTCACTGCGAACCATCTTTGCGTCAAGAAGTGATTTGATAATTTGGGAAGCCCTGCGCTGCTTCACCCTACAGATATTCAGCACTTCTGATCTGGTAATCTCGCCTTGGAGTAAAAGCCTCTCCATCACTTTAGCGCCCGCCTTGGACAGCCGCTTCTCTTTTACAAGATGATCAAGATAGAGCCTGTACCGGCTTTGAAGCTGTGAGAGATTTAAAAGGCCGTGCATATAGCCAATTTGGTCTTCGCAACATTCTAAGAAGTACTTGCACCACTTAAACAAGTTTTCTTCTGAAAGAGGGCCTCTGCCGTCTAAGTCATTTCTCCTCGGTTGATCCGCAAGGGCGAGGTGAGCGTCATACTCACTGCGATTTCTCGCAAAGGCGCGGGTCACCGTCCACAACAGATGATCACCTACTCCGATTCGAAATCCGTAGGCAGTGGTGAACAGACGCGCGACTCTTCCATTCCCTTCAGGAAAAGGGTGAATCCAGAGAAGTCGATGATGAGAGGAAGCCATTCCAAGAAGCCGCTGATGGCCATAGAGTTTTTCGGGACTGAGGAGTTCCTCAAACTGGGCAAGGTATCTCTTGATTTCGTCCGTAGTCTCAGGGCCTATATGACGACCGACGGTAATTCCTCGGTCTCGCAACCGACCCGGCTCCACTGGCACCAGATCCCCACTGATTGTCTTCGCAAACCGCATTTCCTCGGGCAACCGGAGAAAGAACTGTTCGTGTAGCCAGCAGAGAAAGTCTTCAGAGCAGATTTTGAGACTGGGCTCTTGCCGCAGCCGCCTCATCATTGCTTCCTGGACTTCGATATGTGCGACATGCTCTAACTGATAATTTCGAGCAACATTGTCTTTGGCGAACTTGTGATTAAGAGCCGCTTCAATATCGATGAGCTTGGAAGGATTCCCCTCCATTGCATTGGTAAAGTAGCTGTTAATTAATACCAAAAGCCGCGCAACCTCCTCCAGAATGAGCGGATGAATCCCCTTGCCAAGCTCAGCAGAAGCTTTAATCACATTAACGATGAGCTGGTCTAACTTTGGCGTTATCTTGCTAGGCAATACAGGTGTCATGTCGACCAGTTTAGTACGATAAGTGCTAGATGTCAATGCCTTATATTTTATTATAAGTACCTGTAATTTATAATTATATAAGAAGTTATTAAACTTTAATATAAAAAAGATGCTAGATTTAAGTGCTACATTAGGTTTATATTAAATGCATTTTTTAGGAATCCTGTTGAACGGAGCTACTTTGTAGTATATATACTACAAAGTAGCTTCAACCTCAGTCAGCCCTAAAGTAACGGGGTGTGGAATATGAGTCTTTTAAGCTAAATAAAGCCAAAGCATCTGTAGTATATATACTACAGATGCTTTGGCTTACTCTAAATGGATGTCAACGAGTGGTCAAAAACAAAAATAGTTTAGAGAGAGCAAAACCTAACGTCGTAACTTTCTTTAAAAATCTCCCCAAGAAGATCCTCACCAATGCTGAGATCGATACCTTCATACACGAACAAAGAGCTTCTTGGGGTATAGCAAAATCGACGACGAAAAGTAGTCTCATTAAGTATTTGGGAGAGAATACTGAATTCAAAACGATTGAATTAGGCTTCCCGAATCGCAAAATGATTAGGCACTGCTGGGGAACTCCTTCGATTTATATGTTGGTCTTCTCACTAAAACCACAAGCCTACTTCACTCATTTCACGGCGATGCACCTCCACAATTTGACAAACCACTTTCCAAAAAAGATATACCTAAATGTCGAACAGCCACCCAAATACCACGAAGAAGGAGGACTCGACCAAGCAGGAATTGATGCAGCTTTTAAGAGGCCCCCACGCATTTCAAATAATTTTTCCCAATATGAAGGCCAAGAGATATTTCTCTTAAACGGATGTATACAGGTGAGTTGGGTGTCGTCGAGTTCCGCGAACCAGGAGAAGGGCAGATTAAGGTTACAGACCTGGAGAGGACATTGATTGATATTACTGTAAGGCCTGCCTACTCGGGTGGAGTAGTTGAGGTTCTCAATGCTTATAAACTAGCCAAGGGAAAAGTTTTGGTCGATAAGCTGGTCAAGATGCTAAAAAAACTCGATTACATTTACCCATATCACCAAGCCATCGGTTTCTATCTCGAGCGGGCGGGATATAACGAGTCTACAGTAAGCCTTCTACGAAAATTTGAAATGAATTACGATTTTTATCTCGCCCACCAGATGAAAGAAAAATCTTACTCTCAGGAATGGCGTATATACTTTCCAAAAGGGCTTTAATCCCTCAGATTTATCCCAATTGACTATCGATAAAAAAACCCAACCCTTTTAGGGTGATGTGTGTTGCCCCGCTCGGTAAATAGCATCGACCTATTCACCAAAAATCCTTTCATAGTCTGATTGTTCATCATGACTATTTTCACCTTCTTGATTATCATCCTTCTCTTGACCACTTATCAGATCCCAATCACGATCATCAGTATCTTTATATTTTCCTTGATCTTCATCTTCTTGCCTTTCCGGATAATCCAACGTACTGGTCTTTTCCTGTTCCTGCTTGACCTGCTCCTTTAAATCTTCTTTGGAGTCGGTGAACACGACGGCCTCTTCCCTTGCGCGGGTGATCGACACGTAGAAAGAATTCATCGTGTTCGCCTCTTTGAATTGATCCTCCGCTCGCACATGCCAGAACACGGCATCGACCGTCTGCCCCTGAGCCTTATACTCCGTGAGGGCATACGCATGAGTGAGAGTGGTTGTAGGCTCTACAACCACTCTCACTCAAATTAAACCGAAGATCTCGATCGTCGTTCATCGCAACCTGGATATTTCCGCGATCATCAATCTTCTCAATTCGCCCTAAGAGACCGTTCTGTATATCCAGCTTGCGGTCATTTTTCAGAAAGACGACGCAATCCCCCACTGAAAAGGACCTCTCAACCCGCTCAAAAGTGGAGAGTCGATCGCTGTGCTTCGCCGGATCGAATTCAACTTTCCGTACAGACCCGCTCTTTTCTTGAGCCACTGCGGTGATGATATTTTTATCCCGATCGACCCCTACAACTTCCAACCGGGTTCCGGATTTAAGCCCCTCCACTTTGTTTGTAGCAACGATCAGCTGGTCCGGTCTGTAGGAGTCGGCCAACATCGCCATGGCCGGATTGAGAGAAACACTTTCAAGAACCACGAAGCGCCGCCCTTCATCGATCTCTCCGCGGGCCACCCGCTCGGACCGGATCCGATTGTTCAATTCGATCCGGTCCTCATTTCGAGCGGTCAGGACCAGCGCCTCTTTTCCTTGATGGATAAAAGACAAATAGGCCTCCGTCACCGCCTTGAGACGCTCTTCCCGATTGGGAATTTCGATCAACACGCCGCGTCGCTCCAAAGCCGAAAACGCCCGATCGATCTCTTTCCCTCCGATTCGTTCAACCGTCTCCCGCATAAAGTCTGTTTTTTGACGGAGCACTTCTTTCATCTCGGTCATCCGAACCGCTCCCCGCTCTTGGAGCACCGAGAACATCCGGCCGGCCTGAATTGACTGAAACTGTTTTCGATCCCCGATGAGAACGACCTTGACCTCAACCTGCCCCGCCCGCTCAAGAAGGGTGTAGAGATCTTTCGAGCCGATCATCGAGGCTTCATCCACAATCCAGGTCTCCCGGCGTCGCAGACCATCGGGAGCCTCCTTTAAAAAACTCGCAATCGTCTGACTTTGAATGCCGCTCCCCTGGGAGAGCTCCTCGGCCGCCTTTCCGGTAAAGGCAAGCCCCCGAACCCGCCAGCCCTCTTTTTCCATGATATCTTTAACCGTCGCCATCGCCGCGGTCTTCCCCGCCCCGGCATTGCCTTGAATCAGGGTGACCGCATCCCGGCTGGTGGTGACCATTCGAACGGCTTCTTTCTGACCCTCCGTAAAGCGAACCCCCTGCCCCTCTCGGTTTTGCAAGTATCCCTCGACTTTTGTTTTCTCAATCGCCTCCAGGGTCCCTTGCCGATCGCGAACCGAGGTCACAATCGACCGCTCGATTTTCAACATCTCTTGGGTGGTAAAGAGGTCCCCGCGTCGATCTTCACCCAACTGTTTGAACGCTTTCTCTTTCACAAGCTGCCGGTAGGCCTGCTCCATCTGCTCGATCGTCTTCTCTCCGATCGAAAGCTTCAAGGCCCCTTCTAAAACCTTTTCTTTCCGAAAGACTGCCTCCTGCTCCGTCACCGCCTTCGCGCCAAGACGCACCGTCTCTAATTCCTGGGGAACGTTCCTTTCTGGGAATGCCTCGCGGACCTTCGCCGCCTCCTTACTGGCATTTTCTCTGATGCCTTCCAAGCTCCATCCTTTCGAAGCAATTGCCTCAACCCAACGCTGCATCAACTCTTTTGAGCTGATCTCCTCCTTTCCCTTTCGTGATCCAATCGCGGCAACCTCATAGAGCTTGGCTTCCCTGGCCCTCTCATACTCGCCGGAGCGCTTCAACTCCGAGACCTGTGCGATCACCTGCTCGCGGCGTTTCGAGAATTCCTCCAAAAGCGCCCGAGGCACTCCCCGAATCTCAAAGAATCCCTGACCCCGATCGGTGATCTGAATTTCATAACCGAGCGTCCGGATCTGGGCGGCGAGCTCCGACCGGTAAACCTGGCCGAGGAAAAGCTGCTGGCGATAGAGCGACTCGTTGCTCAGCGCGCGCCACTCCCAGTCGGGCCGCTGCGTGATGTTCATGATGAACGCGTGGGTATGAAGCTGTGGGTCCATCTCGCGGGAGGTCATATGGTCGAATTTAGCGACCGCCAAATTGCCGGTGCGGACCGATTGCGTCACCCCCTCGGAGGTGGTTCGGGCCTGTGCATAGTTCGCTTCGATGTAATCGAGCGTTCGCGTCACCGCCGCCCGGTGCGACTCCAGAAGCCGATCATCCGCAAGGCTTAAGATGGAAACCGATTTCGGTGCGGAGAAGGTCACATCGACACCGGCGCGGTGTTCCCCGCCCGGTCCCGATGCAACCAGGCTTTCCTCACGCTCGGGATTCATTCCTGTCGCCAAAGCGCTGAAATCGTCCCGGCTCACCGGACCGGTCAGCCCCAACGCCTCGGCCGCTCGCCCCTGCCACATCCCTTCGGTGCTGAGATAATAATCGTCCTTTGAAAAATAACTCCCAGCATGCGCGGCCGACATGGGGCGTGAGACCGACATCATCGCGGGTGCTCCTTATTGATCGGCCTCGATTTCGAGGTCATAATCCAACCCCGGCCGTTTCCGCTCCAGATCTCCTTTTCGAGGAGGAGGAAGCTCGGTTTCGGTAGAAGGACCTCTTTGCAGAGCTAGCAGCCTTCCCATTTCCAGATCCCGGCGAAATTGAAGCGGCTCCACCATCACTGGATAATTTTTCCAGTCCAGCTCGGTCTTGGTGAGGTCGTAGTTCGGGATTTGAAGATAGAGTTCGAGGTCCTTGAGGTGCATGATCTCGGCCGGGAGGACCAACGATTCGACTTTTCGCCGGCGCATCAGAGAAACCCCATCGCGGCTGTCGGCGACTCCCATGCTGTAGGTCTCCTCGGTCTCCAAGAACTCCGTCTCGCCGATTTTGGCGCTCAAGAACTTGGCGGTGTGCGGATCGGAGACGGAGAAGATCGCGGCGGTGCCACACGCGTTGATGATCGCCTGCCGCAGAGGCTCGCCGTAGAGCTTGTCGATCTGGCCGACATCTTGGATGCCGAGCCAGACACTCCCCCCTTTTGAGCGGGAGAGAGAGAGCAGCGATTGGATCATCGGGAGCGGCTGCAGCGTCCCGAATTCATCGATGAAGAAAAAAATTCTTCGTTGGGAATCATCCTTCATCGCCAACACCCGCCGTCCCATCAGGTCGATAAAGAGCGAAATCAAGGGGCGGAGCGTGTCGGAGATCCCGGCATAATTGGTGACGAAAATCCATCCCTTCCCGCCTTCCAACCACTCCTCCATCCGAAATCCGCCGCCGAGTTTGGAGAGAAGCTCGAAGCATTTGACATACTGCATCATCACCGAGAGAATCGACATCGCCTGCCGGCTCCCCCCCTCCTCCACACACCGAAACCCGGCCTCCGCGCCGGGAACCTCTTTGAGCGAGGCGGAAATCTCTTTGCCGGGCGCCGAGACCGCTCTCCAGAGATCGGCATTGCTCTTAAGGTTCTTCCGATAGAGCATGTGGAGCAGGCCGCTGAAGACATCGCGGGCCCCGTTGTTCCAGAAGGGGTCGCTTGCCTGTAGGTCCGGAATCAACGAATGCGCGATCACATCGATATCGGTCACCCGCTTGATCTCATCGAAGAGATTCCAGGCAAGACATCGCTCGTCCACCGGGTTAAAGAGAAGATCCCGATCGGGCCGGTAGAAACGGGCCACATAGTCCCCTTTAAAATCGTAAATAATCCCCCGCTCCCCCCGTTCCATCAGGCGCGCTAAGAGACCCGAGAGGAGCACTGTCTTCCCGGCGCCGGGACGGCCCAACACCAGGGCATGTTTCACCTCGGCCGACTTCGGAAACTGGACACGTCCGATCCGAAGATCCCGCTCCTCATGATCCTTTCGGATCGCTTTATTCAAAGCCCGCGGGGAGATGAGCCGCCGCGAAGATAGACCGTCTCCGACTGCTTTTTGGCGCGCCATCGATAGAAAAGAATCAGAAGGGGATAGATGATCCAGACGACCGAGGCGAAGAGGACCACCGACCTTGCTCTCACGGTGAACACCTCTAAAAACCAATCCAGCATCTGACTATTAGGTGAGCGCATGAGATAACCGAATGCAAACGAAAGGGCCTCCCCGAACCAGCGGAAGGTCAGGTAGACCGTCAGCGCGAGATGAAGCAGGAAGACCCAGAAGAACGTCTGGACATACATCTTGAGATACATTCGAAAGGCATTATGAAACGTCTCATGGCCTTTATAAGTCGATGCTTTTTTCATCGGTAGTCTCCTCTCGCCTCCTCTCTCTCCAGGCTTTCTTGCGATTTCTTCACCAGGTTCTCCATCATCTGCTTCGCCGCCGCGTTGTCTTTGACCATGAATTGGATCATCTCAATCACCCCCGCGTAGGCGCGGTAGGCCGCAATCTGCGCGCGCCGGGTGCGCCGCTCTATCACCTCCAGTCGATCGATCAGCTTTTTGATCGACGCCTCTCCACCCATTCCCAAGCCCCGGCGGATCAGCTCCCTTCCCGCGGCGGAACGGGTGAGATGGTGCTCTTTTGCAAACGCCCCCAGCGCCTCGGATTCACTCGCTTCCAACTTCGCGCAGACCGGCTTCTTCGCCATGGTCTCTGCCTCTCCTCCACAAAATCGATCAAACCAAATGGGATACCGATAAAATCACTTCCTTTACCTTCTCTTCGAGATCGAAGAGGTTGCAACCGTATACCGCGGGTTTACCCATCCTCCTTGGGCTTCCTTTATCCCTCAACGCCTTATGAGAAACGGTTTACCCAACCGGCTATGAAACGTTGCGTGGGGTGTGACAGGAATCCGAGGGGTCTCGACGATGGCCTCTGTTTTCATCCGTTTCTCTGTTTTAAGATCATTCTCCCGATCTCAAAGATCGCCGCAAAAGCCGGGTCATAAACAGGAGCGATTTTTTTGCCGTCCCAGCTCCTGACAAAATGATCTCCGTCGCAGTGAACATATTCATAAACCGCGCTGAAGTCATAAACGAGATGGATCTCGATCTCTCCCGCACGTCGAAGAAGGCGGGGGGTCACAAAGCAATTTTATCCTCCAGCATGACGACTCCGACCGGTTCCCAAATCCACCCATAATAATTATCAAAACTATTGCGTGAGCATGGCAAACCGGAAAGAACCTGGCCAAGTTGGGTCGAGTAAAACCGATTTGGAATGACAACGTCCCGCGCTAAAGAGATGACGTGGGTTTGACGGGTCGGTCGCCCCAAATCATAAAAGTCTTTTCCGTCGGGGGTTAGGACAAAAGAGCGGTCTTTTTTCCCGCACCAGACACTGAACCATTCCTCATACGGGTCAAAAGGCAGATTAACGGGAGATTCATATAAGAGGGGATGAAGAATAAACTCCGCCTGCATCTTCAATCCCAGGATCCGAATCAAATCCTTAAGCGCAGCCGGATGATTCTCTTCGATGAATGCGGCCGTCTTCATAATGTTTTGAAAAGCGCTTTGCCGCTCTGAAAATCTTTTTTCCATTCTTGAGATTTCCCATTCGAATCGAGTTGGTCGATCCTTCATTTTCGCCTCCCTTTTTGGTTGTTGATTCCATATTACGTTTCACCGTTTTAATTCTCATCGGGAGGGTAGCAAATTATCGCGACGTAAAATCATGCGATTTTGGGCGAACGATCGCCCAAAATCGCAGTTTTTGTACGCGTGCGGCCATTGTATGATGGACACGCGCCTGATTCTTTATCGCAGAGAAACACTTTTCAAAACCGACTTACTTTTGCGCCACTAACGAGAAGCGATCCGGCAGAAAATCACGCCGGTTTTTCCGTGTAGCATCGGTGCAGTCTACTGAGATCGTCTCAAACGGAAGTAATCGATGTACTGGGAGATCAAAAAAGTGTCGGAATATCTCAACATCAAGCCGGCGACCCTTTACGCCTGGGCGGCGCAAGGCAAGATCCCTTCGATCAAGATCCACGGACTGATTCGATTCAAAAAAGAAGAGATCGATCTCTGGCTGGAGTCTTTCAAAAAGAGCGGACAGAATGCACCTTCCATTCGCTTTTCCGGAAAGGATCAGAAGAGTATTGATGCGATCATTGAAAATGCGAAACGGGAAGTCTATAATTCCGATCGCGGGGAAACCAGACCGAAATCAGCCCAAAGAGAGGAGAAAGAAAATGGGGCTGTTTAAAAGAAAGAATGTCTGGTGGATGTCAATCACGTATCAAGGAAAGCAGATCAGAAGATCAACAGGCACGTCTGATAAGAGGCTGGCGGAGGCGGTTCTCGCCAAGGTCAAGGTGAAGATTATAGAGGGAAAATATTTCGACACCCTCGAAGAAAAGGATCGGACCTTCTCGGAGATGATGGAAAGGTATCTGAAGGAGCAGGCCAACCGGAAGGCGCTCTCAAGCCACATACGAGAGCATGGCTGTCTCGGACACCTGCTCCCCGTCTTCGGAGAGAAGATGCTGGCTGAGATCACACCCAAAATGATCGCGGAGTATAAAGTCAAACGGCGGCAAGAAGGGGCCGCCGCCTCTACGCTCAACAAAGAAATCGGAACAATGCGCCACGCCTTTAATATCGCCATTCGGGAATGGGAATGGTGCCGGGAAAATCCGGTCTCCCGCGTGACAATGGAACCGGTCCACAATCAGATCGATCGATGGTTGACCGACGCGGAGGAGAAAGCGCTGATAGAAGCCTCGCCAAATTGGCTCCGGGAAATTCTTCTCTTTGCCTTAAACACCGGGATGCGGCGCGGCGAGATTTTAGCGCTTCAATGGCGGGATGTCGACTTTACTCGCGGTGTGCTCGTGGTCATGAAAAGTAAAAATCATGAGCGCAGGACGATCCCTCTCAACAATCAAGTGTTCGAACTGCTTATGACCAAACAGAATAGAGGACCGAAAGGCCTCTTTGTCTTCAGCACCTCCTGTGGAACGGCGATCATCGGACGGAACCTCGCGAGGGCGTTCTATGATGCTCTGGAGATCTCCGGAATCGAAAACTTTCGATTCCACGATCTGCGGCATACGTTCGCCACCCGATTGGTGCAAAGAGGGGTAAACGTTCTATAAAGTGCAGCGGCTTCTAGGCCCTAAGTCTCCGGCGATGACGCAACGCTACGCGCATCACTCGCCGGAAAGTCTGAGGGATGGGGTCCAAGTCCTCGATCGGAAGTAGAAATTTATCACGTTTTTAGCACACTCGAGTGGTTCTTAAGGTGAGGAGATTTTCTAAGTCATTGAAAGATTGGAGCGGGAAACGGGATTTGAACCCGCGACCCTCGCCTTGGCAAGGCATTCTAGTAGAGCATGAAAAGAATAGATAAATTAGCAAGTTACAATAAAATCAATGCGTTGAAGATATTCATTGCAGACACTTACGGACACTATCAGACACATTTTTTGGCCTTTTTGTCCCCACTTTGTCCCCGCTTCTTTTATCCTCAGCACAGCAATTTTGCAGGTGGGTATCCACCCTATCCTTCACGCATGTCTATTCTGTCTTAATGCGCAAAATACAAGAAAACAAAATGGCCGGGAGAGGGGCGACCTCGAATCCCGGCCATTTTTTATGGCGTGACGTTTGTCCCCGCCCCTAATGACTCTCCACCGTATCCTATCCGACATAAAGCCACACCTGTAAGAAACTGTGCTTCTATCACTTAGGATGAAGAGAAGAGAGGAGGTCTCCCGATTGGAAAACTCCTCTCCAAAGAGCGGGCAACGTGTGGCGACTTCACGACCCGCGACCGCGAGGCAGGCAAGGCAACGTCTTGGGTTGACGACCTTGGGCTTCGGACGGCAGGAATATATCACGGGGTAGGGGCTTCGCGTCAAGCGCCCCCTCCCGATTTTGAGAGGAAATCGTTAACGACTAAAAGTGAGCGCGCTCCGTGCTTGATCCTAATCAAGCGCAGTCGTTTTAAAGATACTTGCAAAGTCTATTTCCTGAAAGAATGAAAGTTTAACAAAAAAACATCCGTGGTGCGACCGTCCATTTTGGCCCTTGGGCGAGTTTCTGACGGTTGCGTCAAACACGGCGATAATGGCAGCCCGGAAATACCGGCTCTACCTTCCGCCCCCCACGTTTCAAGTTAGGCATGATTTTCAAGAGCCTAACTTGGTTGAATTCTTTAAAAGAGATATTTGTCTCTTTTCTTTTCTGATAGCTGCGTTTTGAGGGCACTATTTTAAGTGTTTCAAAGGGTTTTATTGCTTCACCGGCAGGGTGGGAAATTTGAGGTTTAGGCTTTTCAACCTGCCGAGCGGGAAAAAAAGTCGCAGCGAAACTTTATACAAAAAAGCTTAAGGCTGAAATTTAAAAGAGGAGTTTTCATATGCTTATGCCATTTGGAAAGTATCGCGGGCTACCGGTCGAAATGTTACCCGATGATTATCTTCGTTGGTTGACTACGATCAATCTTTTCGAGCCACTTCGGACACATGTTTACAGTGAAGTCACCAGGCGAGGAATTCCGTGGACCCCCAAAATAGAGGTTGGCTCAGCCACTTTGGTCGATGAGATCATTCGGACTGGCTACTTAACACTTGCCAAAAAGCATCACCCGGACCTTGGAGGAGATCAGGCAAAGATGATCGATCTGAATCAGTCATACGATTATTTAAGAGAAATCTTGGGGTAGAAGAAACGCGAATTCTATCATGTAGAATTCACTTATTGAAGGAGGGTTTCCATGAAAGCAAATCGCACCGCATTCTTAAATTTGGTTTTTTTATTCGGGATTCCGACTTTTTCGAGGGGAAGAGCGATCTTGAATATTCTCGATAAGTGGTTTCAGATTCCCGATATAGAAATCGCTCGCGAAATCGGGGTGCGCAAGGGCACGCTCTCGAAGTATCTAAACGGCGGACTTCGAGTCACAGAGGAGAAAGAAGCCCGCCTGGAGCGTCTTCTTCGTGATTGCATAAAAGCCGGACGCGATGCGCTCGACTCCGTGCCGGAAGGGTATTACATCGATGCAGCCAACCTCGGCGGGATGGCCATTTTGAGGGCAGTCATTGACGCCTCCGAGTCGGTTTTGGAGGGTGAATGAATCTTGACAGTCGGATCAAAAGTCTTGAGCGGCGTCTTCCGCCTCCGCCCCAAAGTGGAGGTGAGATCGACTATAACCGTCTCTCCGATGAGGAGCGGGAGGAGTTATCCGGCTTCTACGAGCGATCCGGGCCGGGACCGGAATTTGATTTTTCCGGATTCTCCGATAGTGAGCTTGAGAGATTAGTATCGATCATTCGCAAAACGAAGGGAGGTCGCAGTGATTACCGATGACAGATTCTATGCCGGGATTAAACTCGACTCCCTTGTCAAGCAAAGGCTTGGTGAGGTATTCACCGCCGAGGAGTATCAATCGATGCTTGAAGAAGTCTGCCGAGAGAGTCCGCGTCTCTTCGAGGTCTACCAAGGGGCACCCCTCCCGGAGGAGGACAACCCCCCCGTGGCGGGTACTCGGATCGACGCTTCGCCGGTCGGGGGTGGATTTGAGGGGGTTGAGAAGTTACTTGCAGACATTCTCGACAATTATTTCGATTCACGTTTAAAGAGGAGATAAAAAAGAATGGGGCTGGCGGCTTTGAAGAAAACGGCAAAAGGATTCAACGCGCTTCTTTTAGACGCGGTTGAAGTCGAGCGGGAGATCCGGGGGATCGAGAAAGGCGGGATGCGACTCACCCGCGAGGCATTTATCGAGGCGGCCCTGAAAAATGCGGGGGCCACACGCCACGATGTTGAGGAAGCGAGAAAGAAGATTTTCGAGAGAGCGGGTGATTTTCCTAAAACGCATGGCTTTTTGAATCGGCTTGAGACTCATCTTTTACCCAACTGTGGTATGCCGCCAAAAGATTTGGTGAGATTTCGAGGGTACGGCTTGACCGAGGCGCTAGAAGAGGTCGGATCGTGGGCATCGGCACATCTTCTTTTGGCCGTTGCCGTTTTTCGTTTCTCTGATAAGAATCCCGTCTCCTTCGGGCAATGCACCGACTACCAGAGAGCTTCTTCGCGCTTGAAAGAGCTTCAAGCAAAACGTGCATCCCTTTTCTCCGAGATCGAGCGAGGCTATGGAGCGGAAGATTTGCTGATTGAGCCGATCCATGATGGGGGGTTGGCCAAAGTCAGTTTGAAAATCTCCGGGGGGGAGGTTTCCCTCGGCCCGCTTCACAGTTTGGGGGAGCGGACGTGCGCTTGGCTGATGGCTCATCCCGAATCGGTGGCGGATCTAGAGAAGGGGGGAAGGTAAATTGCAGTTACTTGGATTTTTGATTCATTGCACGTCGTGTCATCATCCATTCAATTTGACGACGGACATGTCAACGATTCCACCGATGGCGACGTGTCCGAGTTGCAAAGCAAGCAGCCCGCTTTTCGTCAATCCGTCGAAGGTAAATATCAAATACGAGAAGCCGGGGTAAGCAATGCCGAGACATCAAACGCAATTCGTTACCTGTCCGATCTCTGAGGTTGTAACGGAGCCGATCTATATTACCGGAGTAGGCATGGCGGCTCTCATGATTCCGGCAATCAATTCATGCCAGGCATTTCTTCGGGGATCATTCGATACGACTTCCGCTAACTTCTCGAGGGTATCGAAGACCGATGGCAGCAGCGACTTTGCCTGGAATGTCGGGCCGGGGCCGAAGGGGATCTCACTTGCCGATATTTCCTTTCCGTATGTCAAGTTGGAATTCAGTGTTGCTCAGAGTGCCGTGAGGAGTGTCAGCATTCTGACAAAGCCATGAGGGGACGATCTATGACGAAACATGACGATTTAACGCCAAGACAAAGACGTGTTATCGCCCACTTGGTATCATCCCTTTCCGTGGAGGCGGCCTGTGCGGACGCGGGGATTTCCAAAAATACGGTCTACACGTGGCTCAAGCAGCCAAGCTTCAAAGCGGCGCTGGAAGAAGCCCGCAATGAAGCCTTCCGTGACGCAATGGTACGCTTGAAAGCCACCTTAACACGAGCGGTAGATACTCTTTCGGGATTACTTGATTCCACCGATGCAAGCATACGATTGCAAGCGGCGACGCGGCTTATTGGATATGCGATCAAAGTCGCAGAAGTCGAGGATTTGCAAAAGAGGCTTGAAGAATTAGAGCGGCGGCTTTCGGCGGGGGGAAGGTGACAGTATTCGATTACATTTATCGCCAAACCGGTATTGCACCCGGCCTTGTTGCCAGCGTAATTTTAACAGGGAAAGAACATTTTCTCTCTCCTGAGAGCGTTGCGCAAATTGTCATCGGTCGAAAACGATTGAGGAAAAAGGCGCGGCGTGCCATTGCCAGGGAAGTCGGTCTCACCCCAATGGAGGTTGAGCGGATTGAGAAAGCCCACCTGGAGTGGGCGCGGCAGGAGGTAGCGGGGGAATTAAATGGCAGACATTAATTTTTCAGTTGCAGTTACCGGATTAGCCGGTGTCCAAGGCGGAATTGCATCCCTCTCGCAGACTTTCAACGGGGTGTCTAATTCCGCGCAATCCCTTGGTACCCGTATGAGGGATATTGGGAATAGCATCTCTGACTTTGGCCGAAGTGCTCAAAGTATTGGACGGTCCCTCTTGCCGATTACCGGCGTTATTGGCGGTGTGGGTCTTGCTGCCGTTAAACTCTCATCCGACTTCGAGCAAGCTCGTATTGCCTTCTCTACCATGTTAGGGAGCGCGAGGGAAGGGGATCGATTCTTGCGTCAGCTTGCCGACTTCGCAAAGAGGACCCCCTTCCAATTCACAGAGCTTCAAGAAGCCGCAAAGCGAATGATGGCGCTAGGCTTTGAGTCGAAGCAGGTCATTCCCACATTGAGAATCATCGGAGATGCCGTCGCGGGCTTAGGAAGCGGGTCAGAGGGGATCAACCGGATCACACTGGCATTGGGTCAGATGCAAGCGAAGGGGAAGGTGACTGCGGAAGAGATGAGACAGCTTGCCGAAGCCGGAATCCCCGCCTGGGAAATTCTCGCAAACAAGATCGGGGTCTCCATTCCAGAGGCGATGGAGATGGCAAGGAAGGGGATGATTTCTGCTTCTGTTGCTATTCCCGCCATTTTGGAAGGGATGAATGAGCGATTCGGCGGGCTGATGCAAAAGCAGGCTCAAACGATTGGCGGGATCTGGAGCAATTTAGTCGATAGCATCAAGTTGAATCTCGTTTCCCTCGGAAATGATATCGTGAGGATTTTCGATCTAAAGGGTGTGCTCGTTGGGATCACTCAATTCGCAGATCGGGTCACTTCGGAATGGGCACGTCTTGATGATTCCACAAAGAAAATCGTTTTGGTAATGGCAGGGCTTGCGGCTGCGATTCCGCCTGTCTTGATCGGCTTAGGTGCTCTCTCTGTGGCGGTGGGGGCGGCGGTCACGGGATTTGGTATTTTGATGGGGGTCCTCTCCCCCCTCACTCTCGCAGTTGCCGGACTTGCCGCCGCATGGGTTGCATTCGGCACCCCTCTTCGGGACATCAATTCCGTTATCTCTGCGACTTCCGCAGAGCTTACCTTCTTTGGCGGTGTCATTCAATCCACTATCGGCGGAATCGTAGCGGTCACGTCCGTCATCTCACAATGGGCTTCCTCTTTAGGGGGGACCTTGCTTCAAGCGCTCAGTGGCGCAGGGCAGGCGATCCTTCAATTCTTCGGAAATCTCCCCCAAATGGCAGTCAACGGGTTGAATGCTCTTACCGCATTTGTCTTGGGTGTCTTCCAAAATCTCGGCGGTAGGATCTCTGAGTCGATGTCTGGATGGGGAGAGTCGATCCGGTCCGCTTTGGGCAAGATCGGAAACGTCTTCGCCCAGGTCTTCGGCGGCATTCTTACTCTTGTTTCTACCTTTATCAATCGGATTCGAGAGTGGATGGTTGGGCGACTGACTTCCATTATGGATAGCGTGAAGGGGACACTCACAAAGGTCCGGGGCTACTTCCAAGAGTTGTACAACGATGTCGTCGGATCGAGCATCATCCCCGACATGGTGCGGGCAATCGGGCGCTGGATGAATCAAGAGCTAGGCATCGTGATGGATGAGGGTACTCGTAAGGCGACGGAGAAGGCGAGGGAGAATTTCGAGCGCTTCTTCGGCCAGATGCGATCTTCCTTCGAGGTCTTCTCCGATCACGTCGGCTCCACTCTGCAATTCTCTCAGCGTACCATTGCCGAGAGGCTCGGCGAGATCGTGGTCGAAGGCGGCAAATTCAAAGACGCATTCACCGGAATCTGGCAAGAGATTAAAAAGAGTTTTGTTGCGTCTATCGCGGATATGGCAATGGAATGGTCAAAACGTAAGCTCTTCGATGTGATGACACGCGACCTGACCCAACAATCACAAGCGATGAGTGCTTCAATGAGTCAGGCCGGGCAATCGATGGCATCTTCTCTCGGTGCCGGTTTTATTGCCAAGCTCGGTGCCATTGGACTTGCCGCTTTCATCGTACACGAGTTGGCGTCTACTGCAAAGCGGCCTGAGTTAGTCCACATCGGGGCTGGGATCGGGGCTGTGGTCGGATTTGCTTTCGGCGGTCCCTTCGGTGCCGCTATCGGTGCCACTATCGGCGGGGCCTTGGGGCGTGTGACGCCAAGGATTCTTGATTGGGCAAGACAGGGCGGGGGGGTCGCCGGAGCCGCTTTAGGCTTTGCGATGGGGGGTCCGTTTGGGGCTGCCGTTGGAGCCATGTTGGGGAGGAATATGTCTTCGATCATGGATTGGGCAAGAAGGGCCGCTTCCGGCATTGCCGACGCTTTCAGGAGAGCGGCTCCAATCATCGCGGCAGCACTTGCCCCCGCCGTGGCAGGAGCAGTCGCCCTCTTCCGAAGGATGGGGATAGACGTTGGAGCAATCATGGATCGGATTCGGGGCATTATCTCCACTGTGGCAAACGCCATTCGGACCATTTTTGGCGGGGCTTTTAACGCGATTGCTTCCGCAGCTAGGACTTTTGGAGCCGTCCTCTCATCCATTTTCAATGCGATTCGAGCCGTGGTACAAGCCGTGGCGAATGCAATCCGGACCATCTTCGGTGGGATGTTTGCGAGCGTGACAGGATTGGCTCGCTCTTTTGGAGCTACCTTTGGGGGGATTTTGCGCGGTGTGCAGTCCGTAGCGACTTCCATTATCAATGGTATCCGGTCGGCCTTCGCTGCGGCCTTCAATGCGATTACTGCTGCGGCGCGATCTTTCGGGTCGGCTTTTACTTCGGTGTTAAGGGGGGTACAGTCGGCGGCGCTGGCAATCATGAATGCGATCCGATCCGGCTTTATTGCCGCTTTCAATGCGATCACGTCAGCGGCGCGGGCTTTTGTCGGGGCCTTTCGATCCGCCCTGCAGGGGTTGGTCTCGGTTGCTCAGAGTGTCGCGGGGGGCATTCTCTCCGCTTTTCGCGGGGCCTTCTCTTCCATTGCAAGTGCCGCGTCCTCAATGGTGTCATCGGTCGGCGGTGCCCTATCCGGACTCTTGGGCCGTGCAAGGGATGTCGCGGGGCAAGTCAGCGGTCTCATCGGGGATGCCGTCAGCGGTATCACTTCCGGGGAGGGTACGATTGGAAATATCGCAGACGGAGTGAGAGACTTTTTTGGATTTGCCCAAGGTGGAATCGTGACCGCCCCCACGCTTGGCTTAATCGGGGAAGCCGGGGAGCCGGAGGCGGTGATTCCTCTGTCTCGCGCCAAAGAGTTTGGATTCGGAAGCGGCGGGAAGGATGTCCATCTTCACTTTCATGGTCCCGTGATCTTCGATGAGTTGACCTTTCAGCAATTTGTCCGGCGCGTGAAGGATGAGATGCGTCGGGATAACATGCGGTTTGCATAATGGGGGTAGTGTCTCCCCCCTTGAAAAGTGGCCTTGCCAGCCAGCGTGGGGGCGTCTTCTCCCCGCGCAAAAGAGGACACCCTGCACATGGTCTTCTCTTCCGAGGCTTCGCCTCCGTGAGGCTTCGAGGCGTCGTTTTCCATGTGTCGGGAGGTGCGATCCGTCCTCCGTCGTGCACCTTCCACGACGCCAAGGGGTCGCCCGCTTCCCACTTATTCAATCTCACCCCCTTGGCACCCCTCTTGACATGGATATAAATATAGGTATAATTATAATGTCCCTATAAAGCGTAGATGTTGATGTACATATAGCGATTGTGGGAGGGGTGGTGGGATGGCGCGGAGGAAGAAGAAGCGAATGCAGTTAATTAATGTTTATATAAAGCCCGATCAGAAAGAGAAGTTGGAAGACCTAGCAGATAAAAAAGATGTCTCAATCGCTCACCTTATCAGAGAAGGCATCGATTACATCATCTCAAAATATCAGCTTAACAATCAGGAAAAGAAGAGTAGCAAATAGCAAAAAGATGCCGGTGATGTCCTTACCATGCAGGTGCTATCCGGAGTCGGGGGAAGTTGATAAGGCGGGGGAATCCCCCGATGGCAATGCTCCCGGCGTCGATGGGCCTGAGATCCATTAAGTCCGGCATGATGGGAAGTGAAGATGGAAATCGTTTTATATGAATTTAGCATTTCAATCATCGGGACCGAAACGATCCCTGAGCGCGACATCAGAAAGATCATTCGGGCGATCCGTGAGCTTCCGCTGGTGGAAATGCTGGAGGAAGTGCTCTCCTCTGAAATTGGGGGCGGGAGAGCACGTATTGTTATAGGAGGACGCGAAGATAAGCGTCTCAAAAAAGAAAGGAAGTGAGCCATGAAGACGACGGGGGCAACGAGGAGACGCCTCAGACACAAAGCGTCAGAGGCGGATGCGCTTTTTCTAAAAGCATTTTCCGCTTCGTCAAGGGATGAATCGGACGCGCTTTTCAAAAGAGCGTTTGAAGTTTACTTTAAAGAAGCGAGTGAGACTCTCGATGCTTCGCCTCGGACACGAAGTGTCGAAGTCTCGGAGATGAAAAAAGCAGCGTAGGAATGCCCTGATTTGAAACGGAAAGGGCGAAATTATGAAGTCTGATTTCAGACTGGTAGGAGGAAAGTGAAATGAAAGAGAAGAAAGACGTTACCGGACGCGAAGAAAGAGCGCCTCAAAAAAGAGAGGACGGAGAGCCTGTCTGCGATCTTCACGGATTGGTCGTTAAGGCCGAGTACCTTGTACACCAACTCCAGGAAGTCTTAGGCGAGATTCACCCGAAGACTTTTGAATTGAAAGAAAAGAAGGTCGCATAAAATGGACATCATGACAAAGGTCATTCTGGCGCTTATCGCAGCAGGCTTATGGGCCAACGTCGCATGGCAAGCACTCTCCCCCCATCCTGTGGTGGCCGCCATTAACAGGCCGGAGGAAGTACGGATCGTTGATCCAGTGAAGTTTACAGGATCGGGTCGGGCGATTCCAGTGTACGTTGTCGGTGAGCAGAAGCGGTGAGGGGGGTTTGAAATGCGCCACAAAGCATGGTAGAAGGGGCCGGGGGAAGTAATTCTTCCGACCCTTTTTTTGAAAGTGTAATTTGAAGATCAAATTATTAAAACGCAAGGACCGTCCTAACTGGTATGCGGACCTTCGGGAGTACGGATGGGGCAAACGGGCAACATCATACCCTAAAACGGAAGTCAATCGAAACGAAGCCCGCGATGAAGCCCTCCGTTTTCTTCAAAAATTCGGCTTAAAGCACTCACCCAAAAGAAGCAGCCCTTATACGCTCTCAGGGCTGATCGAGCAGTATCTTGCCCATTCAAAAGCCAACAATTCAGAGGCGGTCTATGTGCGCGACTGCCACACGCTTAATGACTTCGGGGCATTCATTGGCGATCATCTTTTGACGGACATTACCCCACGGCACATCGAGCGGTGGAAAGATTGGCGAAGCCAGCAGAAGGGACGACGGGAGACCCACCTCTCCCCTACCACGATTAATCGTGATTTAAACACCATTCGGGCGATGTTTAATCTGGCGGTCATGTGGCGCATGATGGAAGAATCCCCCCTTCGATTTGTGAAGAATAAGAAGACACAGCAAGCCCTCCCCAAGCCATACTCTGAGGAAGAGATCCACAAGATTCTGGCGGCATCCCCGGAGCCGTGGCGGACCATTTGGCTCATCTTCCTCAATACGGGCATGAGGCGAGGCGAAGTACAGGCGAATGCTCTGGAATCATATCAGGGAAGGGCAGATTCACGTCCCACTGGCGAAAGGAGGAAGGGAGAGAGTGATCCCAATTTCGCCCGAATTAAATGAGGTACTCTCTTCCATTGAGCGGACAGCAGAGCGCGTCATTCCCTTCAACGAGCGGTGGCTCTCTCGGATGTTTAAGCGATGCGCCACTTCGGCAGGTATCGGTGGGAATCTTCACCGACTTCGACATAGCTTCGCCACTCACCTATTGGCGCAGGGAGTCGATATTAAGGTCGTATCGCGCCTTTTAGGACATGCCAGTGTGAGGACAACGGAGATTTATGCAGAAGTGATTGATAGGCTGAAAACAGAGGCAGTGGCCCGGCTTCACTTTAATAAATCTGTCCCCAATGTCCCCGAATCACAGGCTTTGACTTATAACTGATTGAATTTTGGAGCGGGAAACGGGATTTGAACCCGCGACCCTCGCCTTGGCAAGGCGATGCTCTACCGCTGAGCTATTCCCGCATAGGAAGGTTGAAACGCTGGGAAATATTATCGCAGACAGGGGGGGCCTGTCAACTGATCAATTGAGAATGAAGAATCTGAATATTGAAAGGGAGCGGGTCTACGAGAAGACCCGCTCCCTTCGTTCAGCGGGTTGCGTCGCCGTTGCGCAGGAAATTGCCGCGTCCCGTCGGCCAGAGGACCAGATTGGTCCTGGAACCGGGAAGATCATAGATCTGGATTCCGCCGGTCGGGGTGTTGTCTTTCAGATTGACGATCACCTCCAGTTCCCCATTGCGGTAGAGATCGGCCACCGTCGGCGCCGCCATCGCCCCCCGCCCCGGAAGCGGGGCTTGGGCGAGTTTTGCGCCGAGACGATTTAGAACAATCAAGGCCCCTTTTCCAGCCGTCGTTTCATACGTCGTAAACAAAATTTCAGGAAGTCCGTCTTTGTTCAAATCGGCCACCACCGGCTCTGAAGCAAACCGGGCGCCGTTGGCTGCAAAAGAAAACTTCCAGAAGAGCTTCCCGTCGGAGCGAACGGCGTACATATTCCCGTCATACGACGGAAAGAGGATCTCCTTTTTCCCGTCGCGGTCGAGATCGACCACGGCGGGAGCGGGGGTCACATCGATGATATTCGCCCCAGGGTCCCCATAAACCAACGGCCCCCCCGTGTCAAAGGGCCACTCGAAACCGGGCGCGCGGGTGGCGTCGGCCTGAAAGACAAAAAGGGAATTCCCTCGATTGGTGGTGTTTCCGGCGAGCTCATGGTCCGCCACCAGGATCAGCTCTCTTTTACCATCGCCATTGATGTCGGCGACAACCGGGGGAGAGTCGGTGAACTCGCTCCGATCGGTCCCATTCAGTCCCCATCCCTGAACCGCCAATTGCGGGTTGTTAAATGCCGGGACGCCCGGAAAATAGCGGCGTTTAAAGTGCGGCGCGGTGGAGAAAGGAACCCCGTTTAGATGGAAGACACCGGCATACGCATTGTCGTAGCCGATCAACATATCGTTCTTTCCATCGCCGTTGAGGTCGGCAATCCCGACGTTCTGATTATAGGTGCCGGCTTCGAAGCAGGTCACTTTCGGAGTACAGCCGGTGGCGGAGGAAAGCTGCGGCCAACCAGGCATGATCGCGCCGGCGGAGTTGAGTAAAAACGCAATCGGCTTCACGAGGGTGCGGGAAGCGAGAAGCCCCATCTTCCGATCGCTGCTGATCTGGCCGGCAGCCAGCGATCGAATTTCGGTGTTCCCGCCGAGGACCTTCGGCCAGCCTGCTTTCGGTTTTCCGTTCCATTGCCAGACGGAGATTCGCTCCTGATGGCTGCCGACCGCCACCTCCAATCGTCCATCCGCATCGAGATCGGCGACGACCGGCGGCGCCCAAATGCGGCCGCTGGTGGAGGCGACCCCCTTCCAAAAAAGGGTTCCATCCGAATGCCATACATAAACCGTTCGATCCCTGGCTGCAATAATTTCGGGATACCCATCTTGGTCTAAATCGGCGACCGCGGGGGAGCTCATCCATCCTTCGAATCCGCCGCTCAGCGTCTGGTGAAGTCGCGGGGCTTGAACCGGAAGAATGACGGCGGCGGCTTCTTGTACGGCCGGTTGCGCGGTGATGGCGTCTTGATCGGTCGGTTGGGTCACAGGGAGGGAATCTCCCTCACCCGGCTGGGTCGGTGTCGCGCCGCTGTCGGCGATCCGATCCGGCGTCGACGGGAGCGAAGAATCAGAGCAAGCAGCCAGGGAAAAAGACAACGAAAAGAGCAAACCGATAAAAGTCCTTCGGACAAAATTGCCAGAAAAGCTCAATACACACCTCCTTGAAATAAATCAGACACAAAGCGCCCATTGTACCCTTTCCTAACGAAAAGGATAGTCTGCCGGGACATGCCTGTCTTGACTTTAAAGAGGGAGTGTGATTCGAAGCGATGGGATATCAGTGATTTGTATCACCATTCCGCAGGAGATTGCCGCGGCCGGTCGGCCAGGGGATCAGGTTGGTTTTCGATCCGGGCAGCGCATAGATCTGCACCCCGCCTTGGGAAGAAGTATCTTTCAGGTTGATGATCGCCTCCAACTCTCCATCGCCGTCAACGTCGGCGAGCGTCGGCGCCGCCATTGCCCCCCGGCCCGGCAGGGGAACCTTCACCAGTTCCACGCCGAGATGATCGAGAATCACCAGGGCCCCCTTCTCTGCCCCCGTCTCATAGGTGGCAAAGAGGATCTCCGGAATGTTGTCGTTGTTCAGATCGGCGACGACCGGCTCCGTTGCAAAGCGGGTCCCCAAACCGGCAAAGGAGAATTGCCAGAAGAGCGCTCCATCGGGATGGACGGCATACAGCACGCCGTCGTACGCGGGGAAGAGAATCTCTTTCTTTCCATCTCCGTCGAGATCGGCGACGGCCGGCGCGGGGGTGACATCGACGATATTCGTCCCGGCGGGATCATCGGTCACCAGCGGAGGATGGTGGTCTCTCGTCTCGAACGGCCGCTCGAAGCCGGGAAAGCGGGTGGCATCGGGACGGAAGACGAAGAGGGCGTTCCCTAAGATCGTGGTGATCCCGGCCCGCTCATGATCCCCCACCAGGATCAGCTCGCGGGTGCCGTCGCCGTCGAGGTCGGCAACCACCGGCGGGGAGTCGGTAAATTCGCTCCGGTCTTCTCCATCCGGCCCGAATCCCTGAATGGCCAGCGCCGGATCGTGGAAGGCAGGCACCCCCGGGAAAAAGGGCCGATTGAGGAAAGGGGTTCCGAAAGGAAGGCCGTTCAGGTGAAAGAGACCGACGTAGGCATTGTCGTAGCCGATGATCGCGTCGGTTTTTCCATCGCCGTCCAGATCGGCCAGCCCCACGTTTTGGTTGTAGGTCCCCGCCTCGAAGCAGTTCGCATCCTGGGCCGGAAGTAGGACGCATCCTCCCGATGCCGCAAGCTGCGGCCAACCGGGAAGAGCCGTCCCTTGAGAATCGAGCAGAAACGCCACCGGGACCTTCGTCGTTCGGGTCCGCGACGCCAGCAGCGCCGACTTACCGTTGCCGAGGGAACCCGCCGCCAGCGACCGGATCTCGCGATCGGCAGAACCGGTCTCGCCCCCGATGATCTTCGGCCAACCGGCTTTCAGCTTTCCATCCCAGCTCCAGACCGAGACGGTCTCCTTGTGGCTGCCGGCCGCAATTTCAAGCTTCCCGTCTCCGTCAAGATCGGCCACCACCGGCGGCCCCCAGATCCGGCCGCTGGTCGTCGCCGGGCTTGTCTCCGCGGAGAAACCGTAGGCCGATTTCCAGAAGAGGGTTCCATCGGCATGCCAGACATAGAGAAAGCCGCCGCGCGGCGCGATGATCTCCTTCCGCCCGTCCCCGTCGAGATCGGCCGCCGCCGGAGATCCGAGCCAACCTTCTCCCCCGCCCGCCAACGTCTGCTTCAGCTGTGGGGCTTGGACCGGATTCGGATTCGAAGAAGAATCAATCGGCGGTAATTCCGGCGCGGGGGATGCATCGGTTGCCCGGGGGGTCGAGTTCGAGCAACCTTCCAAAAAAAGAGCGACAAGGAATATCGAGAGGAAAAATCCAAAGCGGAAACGACCGACCTGAAAAGCCAAAAACAAGTTCCTATTACAAGCAGGTGAAAACCGGATGAAGCTGTTTCTATTCTAGGAGGAGCGGGTTCTTCTGTCTATCTAAAAATGGGAGAACGAAGACTGACTTTTGTCATCCCGAGCAGGAGCGAAAGATCTGCATCTCCCCGATTCAGAGAAGTTTCGGCTTCGCCTCAGCATGATACAGGAAACTAGAAAATCTCGCGGCTGAGATCGGCCTGTTTGAGGATGATGATCTCTTTTCCCTCGGTTCGGATCGACCCGGCGCGCTCGAACTCTTTCAAAACCCGGATGAAGGTCTCGCGGGTCACACCGGCCATCGCCGCCAGCTGCTGACGGGTGAGCGCCAGCCGCACCCGGATTCCCTCCCGCTTCCCCTCCCACTCCCCTTCGGGAATCAGGTCGAGGAGGACCCGGCTGACCTTGCCGTGGGCGTCCGACAAAATCGCGGAGCTGATCCGCTCATTCGCCTTTCGAAGCCGCCGGCTCATCGTAGAGAGCATCTTCAGAGACCACTGGGGATGCCCCTGAATGAATCGAAGGAACGAATCGCGATCGAGGGTGGAGACGTAGCTCTTCTCCAACGCGGTCACCGTGGCGGAGCGGGGATATCCATCCAGCACCGCCATCTCTCCGAAAATCTCCCCCGGCAGCAAAACCCGAAGAATCACCTCCCGACCATGACGATCGGTCAGGGTCACTTTGACCCGGCCCAACCGTAAGATAAAAAGGGTGTTCCCCGGATCATTCGTTCGAAAGAGAACTTCATTCTTCCGATAGCTTGCCTCCCTCAGCAGAGGCGCCAACTTTGCGAGCTCCTCTACAGAGAGGTCCTGAAAAAAAGGAACATGCCGCAGCACCAGCTGCCGATCATCCGCCATACTCCACCGCTCCAGGTAAAACAAGGAAGTAAAAACGCCGAAACGTAGTATATCGTTCCTTTTGTAAGGAGGCAAGAAAAATTACGGCACTGATTCAGTCTGGAATCAATTTCTGGATTGTCATTCCCGCGCAGGCGGGAAAGCGCCTTGGGCCGGCTTGATGCGCACAGCGCCTCCGTCCGCTTCGCGACCGGCATCCTTTGATTTAACTTCTGGATACCCGCTTTCGGGGGCATAACGCACTTCGGAGTTTAAAATGAGTCACTATCAAAATTTGCGATTACGAATGGATCGACCCCCGCGCTTCTCCTTGACTTCAAAAGGCCTCAACGTTATAGTGTCCCTAGATTTTAGGGATCATTACAGATGGCAAAATTCATATCGCTCAGAGGCTTCAAAGACATCCTTCCGGAAGAGTCCGACCGTTGGCTCTGGGTCGAATCGATCGCGCATGAAACCTGCAAAGTCTTCGGCTTCTCTCACATTCGAACCCCGATCCTAGAAACCACCGAACTTTTCACCCGAAGCATCGGCGAAGCGACCGACATCGTCGAGAAGGAGATGTATACCTTCGAAGATTGGGACGGAAAGAAAGTCACCCTTCGTCCCGAAGGGACCGCCCCGGTCGTCCGGGCCTACCTGGAGCATCACCTGAGCGAAAAACTCCCCCTCTCCAAGTTCTACTATATGGGGCCGATGTTCCGGCACGAGCGCCCCCAGGCGGGCCGGCTCCGCCAGTTCCATCAGATCGGCGCGGAGATCATCGGCGACATCGATCCGCGCCAGGATGTGGAGCTCCTCTCGCTGCTGACCCGCTTCTTCGAGCGGATGCAGGTGACCGACCTGACGCTGGAAATCAACTCCCTCGGCTGCCCGGTCTGCCGGCCCACGTATCGCGCCGCACTGCAGTCTTATTTCGAGAAATATCTTCCGGAGCTCTGCGAAGATTGCCTCCGGCGTTTTAAGACCAATCCGCTCCGCATCCTCGACTGCAAAAAGGAGGCGTGCAAAGCGATCGCAAAAAACGCTCCTTCTCCGATCGACCACCTCTGCGCGGAATGCCGGGAGCACTTCAAGGCGGTCCGGGAGGGGCTCGACCAACTTGCCATCCCTTACCACATTCAGCCGCACCTGGTGCGGGGACTCGACTACTACACCAAAACGGCCTTCGAACTGACGACCGATAAACTCGGCGCACAGAACGCAGTCGCCGCCGGAGGACGCTACGACGGCCTGGTGGAGGCCCTCGGCGGCCCGCCGACGCCGGCGATCGGATTTGCCATCGGGGTGGAGCGGCTGGTCCAGTTGATCGATCCGGCCCGGGTCCCCGCCTCGCGTCTCCAGCTCTTTCTCGCCCCATTGGGGAAGACGGCCGGGACGGCGCTTTTCCCGGTCCTCCTGGCGCTCCGCCGGAAGAATATCCGAAGCGAGATGGGGAACGACGCGATCGGCTTGAAGAGCCAGATGAAACGGGCCGACCGGCTCGGCGCGGAGTATGTGCTGATCGTCGGCGAGAACGAAATGGCGCAGGGAAAAGGAATCTTGCGAAACATGTCGACCAAGGCGCAAGAGGAGATTCTCTTGTCGACACTCACCGAAACGCTGACGGCAAAACTCTCTTAAACCGCTCTCTCCATTTCTTTCTTCTCTTTCTCATCCTCACTCTCACCGCCTGCCCAGAGGGCGGAGGGGAAGACCGATCAATCCGCATTCCCCGGACCGACTTGGTTGCCCCCTCCTCCGCCGGCGGGAGCGATCTTCAGCCCGGGACCGCCGACGCCCCCTTTGCGACCATTACACACGTGCTTAATGCCACAGACGAGGGAGACACCGTTCAGGTGGCGGCGGGAACCGCATCGGCATTCATTCTATGCTGGAGATTCAAGTCGAATCGAGCAGAATACCATCCAACAGAATAATGCCGGAGATCCGGGAATCGGCGTCTTGGTCTCGGATACCGGTCCGGCATTTCGCAGAAATGAAATTACAATCAATCCGGGAGGAGGGGTGGTCATCGACGGCCAATCGAACCCCGATCTCGGAGGCGGAGGGCGGAGCCAATACGCTCAGCTGCAACGGCACGGGCGACCTGATCAACAACAACACCAGCGCGATCTTCGCCCAAAATAATCTTTGGGATCATCTCGATCCGGACGGAATCGATGCCGTCGGTAATGGCGCCGGAATCATCGATACCACCGGCGCCGGTATCGCTGCGCAGCATTATGGATAGGATTCATTAAAGGATCTTGCGAGAAGAGACAAGGAGAAGTCGGAAAGAGATCGTTGAAAAGAAGATCAGGTGTCGCAGAACGGAAAACCGGTTATCCCCGGTCGACCAGTTCTTTCAGCTCTTTTCCGGCCTTGAAGAAGGGAACCTTCTTCTCGGGGACGGAGACCAATGCGCCGGTCTTCGGGTTTCGCCCCTCGCGCATTCTCCGGTGCCGAAGCCGGAAGCTGCCAAACCCCCGGATCTCGATCTTGTCCCCCTTGGCCAGCGCCTCTTTGATGCTGTCAAAGAAAGTATTGACCAGGATCTCCGTCTGGCGTTTGGTCAGGACGGTGTAGTGCGCCGCGACTTTTTCGATCAGCTCTGCTTTGGTCATCATCCCCCCATGTGACAGGATCGTTAAATATCCCGGCCCTGCTGAACGGCTACTGCAAAGAGAAAAGATAGTTCAGCCGGACCGATGAAGCCGGGAAGTGAACGTTTCCCCACTTACCCAGAAATCGGTTTTCTAAAAGCTCAAATAGGGTAGATCGCTTTTGCATCTCGACCGTCTGAGGTTCCCCTTCAATTCCAGCCAGCTCCGCCGTTCGCTTGATGGCATCTTGAAGGTTCCCCAGCTCATCCACCAGACCGATCTCCTTCGCCTGGCGGCCGGTAAAGATGCGTCCGTCGGCGTAGGGGCGAACCGTCTCGATCTTAAGAGAGCGCCCTTCCGCGACCGCTTCGATGAACTGGGCATGGACGTTGTCCATCACGTTCTTCAGGAGCGCACGCTCTTCTTCCGTCATCTTTCGGAAGGGGGAGCCGACATCTTTATTCTCCCCGCTCTTGATCACCACCCCCTCCACGCCGATTTTTTGGAGCAGTCCTTCGACGTTGACGAGCTCCATGATGACGCCGATGCTGCCGGTCAGGGTTCCGGGGTTGGCGATAATTTTCTCGGAGGCGGCGGCGATATAATAACCGCCGGAAGCGGCCACCGTCCCCATGGAGGTGACGATCCTTTTCTTTCCGGCGTCGCGAATCCGCTTCACCTCATCATAAATCTCTTGGGAAGGAACGACCGCACCGCCGGGACTGTCGATTCGAATGAGAATGGCTTTGATGCTGTCATCCCGATGATAGCGTCTCAGATCTTCTACGATTTCCTTGGAATCGACGATGACCCCTTCGATTCGGATCAGGGCGATTCGCTCGCCCGTCCCCCACGCTGCTCCTTGTCCGCCGCCGATCAGACGGCTGGTCCAGAACATAAACGCAAAGAAGAGGAGGAGGAAAAGGAGAAAGTAGATTCCGCCGATGAGAATAGATTTTCGATTCATCTCTTAGTGTGGAAATGGGCAGCATCTGTTGAGGAGGGTTCCCGCCGATCGGCCGGCGGGGGAGGGCCTATGCCCTCCCTACCGGCGTCTCGACTGCGGAGATCTTCTCGTCTCTCTCACGAGAAGGGAGAGAAATCGATCGAGGAGACCTGACCGGAAATGGGACGTAAGGCTGCGGTGCGCCGGCCTTACGACTCTTTTCCCTCTTCGTCCTTCTTCTGCCGCCGTGTGATCTTACTGGCAACCGCCCCGATCGATTGGTCGAGCTTTCCCTGGGTGTGATGAAAGCGATCGACTGCTTCTTTGTCCGTATCGCGCCGGTGCTCTCGAACGGAGAGCGCGATCTTTCTTTCGGCCGTATCGATCCGGATGATCTTCGCCTCGACCTCGTTTCCGATATGGAAGACATCCTCCACGCGGGCGGGTGCTTCGACCCCCGATTCGCTGATATGGATCAGACCCTCCACATTCTCTTCGAGCTCGACGAAAACGCCAAAGTCGGTGATCTTGGTGACCTTCCCTCGAACACCGCTGCCGACTCTATATTTCTGCGGAATATCGGTTTCCCAGGGATCGGAGGTCAGCTGCTTGAAGCCGAGCGAGATCCGCTCCTTCTCACGGTCGACCTTCAGCACGACCGCCTCGATCGGCTGTCCCTTTTTAAAGACTTCCGAAGGATGTTTGACATGGCGGGTCCAGGAGATATCGGAGATATGGATCAACCCGTCGATTCCCTCTTCCAGGCCGACAAAGACGCCGAAATCGGTGATGCTGCGGACCTTGCCGGTGATCTTCGCCCCGGGCGGATAACGCTGCTCGACGACGTTCCAGGGATTCGGCTCGACCTGCTTCATGCCGAGCGAGATCTTGCGTCCCTTCCGATCGACGTTGAGGATGACGGCATTCACCCGATCGCTGACCGAAACGATCTTCGACGGATGCTTCGCTTCATGCGCCCACGACATCTCGGAGATATGAACCAGCCCCTCGACGCCGGGCTCCAACTCAACGAAAGCGCCGTAGTCGGTCAGGCTGACCACCTTGCCGGTAATGCGGGTTCCGGTAGGATACTTCTCTTCGACGTGGGTCCAAGGATCGGGCATCTTCTGCTTGTAGCCGAGCGAAACACGGCCGGTCTCTTTATCGTACTTGAGGACAACGACGGACACTTTGTCCCCGACCATGAAGAGCTCGGAGGGATGACCGACGCGGCCCCACGACATGTCGGTGATATGCAACAGACCGTCGATGCCGCCGAGATCGATAAACGCGCCGTATTCGGTGATGTTCTTCACCACACCCTCAATCACCTGTCCCTCTTGGAGAGAGGAAAGGGTCGTCTGACGCTTCCGGTCGCGCGACTCCTCCAGGAGCACACGCCGGGAAACAACGATGTTGCCGCGGCGGTGATTCATCTTGATAATTTTCATCGGGAAAGTTTTTCCGATCAGTTGGTCGAGATCGCGCACGGGGCGAAGATCGATCTGAGAGCCGGGCAGAAACGCCTTGACCCCGATATCGACGATCATCCCCCCTTTGATCCGGGAGATCACCTTTCCTTCGATCACGGCATCTTTCTGGTAGACCTCTTCGATCTCCTTCCAGATTTTCATCCGGTCGGCCTTTTCTTTCGAAAGGATGATGTTTCCTTCGGAATCCTCCCGCTCCTCAAGGTAGATCTGGATCTTCTCACCCGCTTTGAGCTTGCCGATCTCCTCGGCGGTGAACTCTTGTCGGGGAACCATCCCTTCGGACTTATATCCGATATCGACCATGATCCCGTCTTCTTGAATGGAAAGGATGATCCCTTCTACGACGCTCCCCTCTTGAAGATTCTTGAACGTCTCGGCATAAAGCGCTTCGAGTTCCATCCGCTCCTGACTCTTCTCGGCGTCGACCATCTCATCGGCTTCAAAAACTGTTCTTTTTCCTTTTGACATAAAAACTATTCTCTCCCCTCTTCTTCGAATTTAGTTGCCGGCCTGTGCGGAGTGGAATCAGGCCCTCCGATGCCGGCTCCTATTTTTTGTCGCTTCTCAAACCATGGAAACGGCGGCCCGAGGCCGCCTCTGATCCCTTTAAATCATTTTTAAATAACTGATCACTTCTTGAATAATCCAATCAGGCGTTGAGGCCCCCGCGGTCACCCCGGTCTTCTGGACCCCGTCAAACCAATTCCGATCGATTTCTTGCGCCGTCTCAACATGATAAACCCGAACCCCTTTTTCGCGGCAGATATCGGCCAGGTGGGTCGTGTTTGCGGAGTTCTTCCCCCCCACCACCACCATCACCTCGACCGTCTCGGAGAGGCTCTGCGCTTCCGTCTGGCGATCTTCGGTGGCGTAACAGATGGTGTTGAAGATTTTGACCTCTTCACAGATTTGGAGGCATTTTACTACAATTTCAGAAAATTTTCCATAGGTTTGCGTCGTCTGGGAAATGATGCCCAATCGCTTCCGGGTGAACCGGTTCAACATCTGCTTGATCTCTTCAAAATCCTCCGTCACCAGGATCTCTCCCCCGGCGTGCCCAAGAACGCTCTGAGACTCAGGGTGATTCCGATCCCCGACCATCACCACCTGGTATCCTTCATCGACGAGTTGCTTGGCATATCGCTGCGCGTTGGTCACAAACGGGCAGGTGGCGTCGATGATGTGCAGCCCCTGCGCCTGCGCATCCTCGACGACCTGAGGAGAAGAAACGCCGTGTGATCGAAGAATGACCACACCCCCCTCGATCTGGTCCAAGCGCTCGACCTTCTGAACCCCCTTTTCCGCCAGCCGATCGACGACTTGCGGATTATGAATCAATGGACCGAGGCTATGGACTTCCCCTTGATAACTCTCGGCCGCATCGAACGCCATTTTCACGGCGCGCTTGACCCCAAAACAGAAGCCTGCATTTTCAGCAACGTAGATTTCCATCCCACTCCTCAGCGAGTTTCTGCCAACGTCCGTCCGAGTGCCGCAATCTCGTTCATGATTTCCTGTGAAATTGTAGCATAAAGTATTTTAGGATTGATACCTTCTTTTTCAACCCTTTCAATCTCCTCGATTTGCGCCTTAAAATCGAGCGGCTGACCGAAGACCACCGTCACCCGCCGAAAGGGACGGACCGGTGCGGTTCCACCGATATATGCCGGAACGACCTTCACTCCCGACAAGGCGACCATCATCCCGATCCCCGGCTTTGGGACCTGGAGTTCTCCGTTCTTGCTGCGTGTTCCCTCCGGATACATCGCCAGAAGGTGCCCTGCTTTTAACCGCCGCACCGCTTCCCCGATCGCTTTTCGATCAATCGTCCCGCGCCGCACCGGAAAGCCGCCCAGCGCTCTAAAAAGGGCGGCAAGGATCGGATTCTGAAAAAGCTCGCTCTTCGCAATGTTGTCGGCGCGTCGGGAAAGAACGCAGCCGAGAAGGGGAATATCGAAATAGCTGTTGTGATTGGCTGCAACAATCACCCCCCCTTCCCTTGGAACATGAGGCTCGCCGATCACAGTAATCCGGAAGAAGAGCCTCGCCAGGGTCCAAACCACCACATGCGCGATTCGATAAAGCATACTTAGGGTGAATCTATTTTAATTTTTTCGTGCTCCCTTGTTGTTTCGCCTGGAGCTTTTTATCGACCTCTTGAAGCATCTGCGCAATCACCTCCTCCAGGTTCAGCGGGGTGGAGTCGATCACAATGGCATCCTCGCTCTTTTTGAGGGGAGCGACATGCCGACGGCTGTCTTTCAGGTCCCGCTCCTCGATCTCACGGGTCGTTTTCTCCAAATCGGACGGAATCCCCTTTTGCTCCAGCTCTTTGTGTCGGCGCAGCCCCCGGATGGGGGTGGTCGCATCAAGGTAGAATTTCAAATCGGCATCAGGGAAAACGACCGTGCCGATATCCCGTCCCTCCATTACAACCCCTCCGCCGCTCCCGATCGACCGCTGAATCGAGAGGAGCTTCTTGCGAACTCCCAGAAAGGTCGAAGCGACGGAAGAAACCCGGGTCACCTCGGGTAATCGAAGGGAAGGGGTCGCATCGATCCCGCCGACCCAGATCTCGGTCTGCTCTCCTTTTAAGCGAAGCTCGATCTCGACCGCTTGGGCAGCCGCCTCGACATCGGCCTGAGACTCCGGGTTAATCTTCTCCTGAAGGAGCTTCCAGGCAATCGCCCTGTAAAGCGCGCCCGAATCAAGATAAAGATAACCGAGTCGTTTTGCCAAATGCTTCGCTGCGCTGCTTTTTCCGGCCGCCGCCGGACCGTCAATGGCAATGATGAGTTTTCTCACGCGCAATCTCTCGTAGAGGCGGACCGACGTGTCCGCCCTATTCTGTCAATGTTGACAATAGCCCCATGAATCCCGGAAAGGAAGTGTCGATGCAGGCAACATCGTCGATCTCGTTGCCCCCCTCCGCGAGGAGGCCGGCGATCGCCATCGACATGGCGATCCGGTGGTCTCCGTGTGTCTCGCAGAAGGTTCCCTTCCATTTTTTCTTCCCTTCGATCCGCATCCCATCGGGGAACTCTTCCACCGTGATTCCCATGCCCCGCAGGGCCTGGGCCATCGTGGCGATGCGATCGCTCTCTTTGACTCGCAGCTCCTGCGCATCCCGGATCACCGTTTCCCCTTCGGCCGCCGCCGCGACAATACAGAGGATCGGGAACTCATCGATGGTACGGGGGATCAGTTCCCCCTGAATGACCGTCCCATGGAGGGGGCCTGAACGGACGGTCAGGTCGGCCACCGGTTCATCCCCCATCGGCTCCAACGGCATCACCGCGATCTCCGCTCCCATCTCCTTCAATACCTCCAGGAGGCCGGTTCGGGTCGGATTGACGCCGACTTTTCGAATCGTGATTTCGGAACCTTCGATGATCGCCCCCGCCGCCAAGAAAAACGCCGCCGAGGAGAGATCCCCCGGAACGTCGATCCGCTTGCCGGGATAAGACGAGCCGCCGACGATGGAGAGCCGGCCGTTGTTTTCCTCAAACCGGACGCCGAGAGAGCGAAGCATCCGCTCGGTGTGGTCGCGCGACCGGCTCGGTTCGGAAACGGTCGTGACCCCCGAGGCGGTCAGCCCGGCGAGGAGAATCGCCGATTTGAGCTGGGCGCTTGCCACCGGAAGACGGGTGTCGATCCCATTCAGTTTCTTTCCCGAGATCGCCAGCGGGGCCAGATTTCCCCCCGAGCGCCCGAGGATCTCCGCCCCCATGGTTCGGAGTGGATCGATGACCCGACGCATCGGACGTTTCCGAAGCGAGGCATCTCCCGTCAGCACCGAGAAAAACGGCTTCCCGGCCAGCAGCCCGGTCAGAAGCCGCAGGGTCGTTCCGGAGTTGCCGCAGTCGATGACCCCCATCGGCTCCGTCAACCCCCAGAGCCCCTTCCCCTCCACAAAAAGAGATGGAACACCGTTCACCGTCTCGACGGAAACGGCAATGCCCATCTCCCGAAAGGCGGTGATCGTCCGCTCGCAATCCTCGGAGGGAAGATAGCCGCTGACTTCGCTCGTTCCCTCCCCCAGCGCCGAGAAGATGACGGCGCGATGGGTAATCGATTTATCTCCGGGAACCGTCATCGTCCCGCGCAGAGGGCGTTTTTTGGGAGCAATCCTCACAGGAGATTCCCTCACAAGACAGCCTTCTGGCGGATCGACTTGGCCCGCTCGAAAATTTCCATCAGGCCGGCGCCGTCCCCCTCCAGGATCTTCTTCTTCACTTTTTCAAGCGACTCCTGGTAGAGATCGACGATCTCGACCACGGCGTCCCGGTTGAGCAGAAAAATATCGCGCCACATCTCCGGGGAGCTCGCCGCGATCCGGGTAAAATCGCGCAGCCCTCCCGCCGAGAACTGGACCGGATTTTTCTTGGCGATTTTCGGATGGGTCAGCGTCTCCATTAAGACATAGGCGACCAGGTGAGGAAGATGGCTGACCGCCGCTAAAATCTGATCATGGTCGAAGGGGTTCATCTCCGAAACACGCGCTCCCGCCTTCTCCCAAAGAGAGGCCACCTTTTTGATCGCCTTCGGATCGGTCTGCGCGGTCGGCGTCAGGATACAGCGGCTCCCCTGAAAAAGATCGGCCGTCGCCGCCTCCACCCCCGATTTCTCCCGCCCCGCAATCGGATGTCCCCCCACAAAAAAAGCGTGGCGCGGCATCAGCGATTCCAGCCGGGCGACCCAGGCGCCTTTGACGCTCCCGACGTCGGTCACGATCGCTCCTTCTTTCAGATGCGGCGCAATCGCCTGACAGATTCGCTCGAAGGTTCCGACCGGCGTGGCGAGGACGACCAGATCGGCCCCCTCGACCGCCTTCGGGAGGGTCAGGACATACCGGTCGATCACCCCCATCGCGGTCGCCTTCTGAAGGCTTCCCCGTTTTTTGCCGTATCCGACAACCGTCTCTACCAGTTTTTTCCGCTTCGAGATCAGCCCTAAAGAGCCGCCGATGAGGCCGACGCCGATGATGGTCATTTGTTTAAAAAGCAACTTAACTCCTAAGTGACGTATCGGCGTGAAGCGTGAGGGGTAAAAGCTTTAAAGATTTTGAACTGACCCCCTTACGCCGAACGTGTTTTATAATTCGCGATCCACCGCCGCCGCAATCCGCCTCAGCTGCGCCATCAACGATTTGAAATCCTTCGGCAGCATCGCCTGCTCGCCGTCGCAGTAGGCCTCCTCCGGGTTGGAATGGACTTCGATGATCAGACCGTCGGCCCCCGCCGCCACCGCGGCCTTCGCCATCGGCGCGACCAGGTGGGTCTTTCCGACCGCATGGCTCGGATCGATGATGATCGGAAGGTGCGATAGCTCCCGGATCACCGGGATGGCGGAGAGATCGAGCGTGTTTCGCGTCGCCGTCTCAAAGGTTCGTATCCCCCGCTCGCAGAGAATGACCTGCGCATTGCCGGCCGCCATGATGTACTCGGCCGAGAGAAGAAATTCTTTGATCGTGGCGGAGAGACCCCGCTTGAGCATCACCGGCTTGTTGTAAGAGCCAACTTCCGCCAGCAGACGGAAGTTCTGCATGTTCCGCGCCCCGATCTGAATGATGTCGGCATGCTTGAGCATCATCGGCATGTCGCGCGGATCCATAATTTCGGTGATGATTAAAAGACCGGTCTTTTTTTTGGCCTCGGTCAGATATTCAAGCCCTTCTTCCCCTAATCCCTGGAAAGCATAAGGAGAGGTCCTCGGCTTGAAGGCCCCGCCCCGCAGGATCACCGCCCCCGCCTCTTTCACTTCTTGGGCGATCGAGGAGAGAAGATCTTGTTTTTCGACCGAGCAAGGGCCGGCCATCATCACCAGCTTCTTTCCGCCGATCTTGATTCCCTGCACATCGAGAACCGTGTTCTCCTTCTTGAACTCGCGGCTGACCAGCTTGTAAGGAGCCAGGATCGGAAGCACCCCCTCGACGCCGGGAAAGGCCAAGAGCGGCTGGCTCTGGAGGACCCGTTCATCCCCGATGACGCCGATGATGGTCCGCTCCTCCCCTTTGTTGATGTGCGACTTCAAGCCGACCTCTTTGATCTTGCCGACGATATGCTCAATCTCCCGCTCGGTGGCGCTCGGTTTTAAGACGATGATCATTTTGAACTCCTTACTACTTTAAAGACAAAACTTCTTTCAGCGATTGAACGAATCGCCGATTCTCCTTCGGAAGACCGATGGTGACCCGAAGGTGGAGCCCCTCCAGATGCCGGATGATCACCCCTTTGTGAAGAAGCGCGGTAAAGACTTTCTTGCCGACGGATGGCTCGGAGCCGTTGAGATTAAAATAAATAAAATTCGTCTCGGAAGGAAAATAAGAAAGCCCCATCTCATCAAATTGCCGGCAGAGGTACTCCTTTCCCTCCTGGTTGATCCGAAGCGACTTGGAGACATGCGCCTCATCCGAAAGGGCCGCGAGCGCCGCCTGCTGCGCAGGCAGATTGGTATTGAATGGCTGCCGCACCCGGTTCATGTAATCGATGACCTCCGGCCGGCTGATTCCATAACCGATCCGAAGACCGGCCAGGCCGTATATTTTCGAAAAGGTCCGAAGAAAAATCACCGACGCCCCCTCCCGCAAGGCATCAATCGTCCGAGGAAAATCGGGATCGGTCGTATATTCAGCATAGGCCTCGTCGAAGATCACCAAAATCCGTTTGGGAGCCCGCAATAGGAATCGGGCGACCTCTCTTTTATCGACCATCGTCCCGGTCGGGTTATTCGGGTTGCATACAAAAATTAATTTCGTCTTCGGGGTGATCGCCTTCGCCATCTGGGCAAGATCGTGCTTCCCCTTTTTCAGTGGAATCTGAACCGGCTTGCCGTGGCCGGTCGTGATCACCAGTCGATACAGAGAGAAGCTCGGGTCGGCCATGATCGCCTCATCCCCCGGCAGGATGAACGTTCGGACGAGCAATTCGATGATCTCGTTCGAGCCGTTCCCGATGATCACCTGCGAGGCGTCGACCTTCCATTTGTTGGCCAAGGCTTCCCTCAAATAATAACCGGCCCCGTCGGGATAGCGCTGGATCTTCTCCAACCCTTTTCGGATCGCCGCCATCGCCTTCGGCGAAGACCCGAGCGGATTCTCGTTCGACGCAAGCTTGATCGATCCTTTGATCCCGAGCTCCCGCTCGAGCTCCTCCATCGGCTTGCCGGGAGGATAAGGGATGATGCCGGCGATATCGGGGCTGACTTTGATCATTTCTTCTCGTTCTTCATCTCTTCCGCCATCGGATAGGAGCCGAGGACCTTCAGGAAAACCGCCTGGCCCCGGAGCTCTTCGATGGCGGTTCGGATCATCTCGTCTTCCAAATGGCCGATCATGTCGATGTAGAAGATATACTCCCACGCCTTCTTCTTCGACGGCCGCGATTCGATCTTCGTCAGGTTGATCTGTTGGGCGGAAAAAGGACGGAGCATCTCATAGAGGGCGCCGACCCGATCCTTGATCGAAAACATCACCGAGGTTTTGTCCCGTCCGCTCCGCGGCGCCGCCTTCTGAGAGACGACCAGGAACCGGGTGAAGTTATTGATGTTGTCCTCGATCCGCCGCTTGATCACGACCAGGTTATAGAGCTTGGCCGCCAGCTCGGAAGCGATCGCCCCGGCGGTCGGATCTTCCTGCGCCAACTCGGCCGCCCGCGCGGTGCTGGAGATCTCGGTCACCTGAATCCGCGGCAGAGTCGTCTCCAGAAAATTTTTACACTGTGCGATGGCGTGCGAATGGGAGTAGATCCGGCGGAGATCCTCGATCTGACCGGTCTTCGACATGAGGTGATGCGAGACCTCTTGCAGGATTTCTCCGAAGATCTTCAGAGAAGAATCGACGAAAAGATCGAGCGTATGGTTGACGACCCCCTCGGTCGAATTCTCAATCGGCACCACGCCGAAATCGGCCCGCCCCCGCTCGACCTCATCGAAGACCTCCTTGATGCTGTTGACCGGAATGTCGGTGGCCGAAAAACCGAAGCGCTGCAGGGTGGCCAGATGCGTGAAGGTCGCGCGAGGCCCCAAGTAGGCCACCTTGATCGGCCCTTCAAGGGAGAGGGAAGCCGAGATGATCTCGCGGAAGACGCTCTTGAGCGCTTCATTTGGGAACGGCCCGGGATTGAGATGGGTCAATCGATCGTAGATCGCCTGCTCGCGGGAGGGGGCGTAAAAATCGGCCTGCTGATTTTTTTTGATCTTTCCGACTTCTTGGACGATGCGGGCCCGATCGTTTAAAAGCGCAAGAATCCGCTCATCGATTTCGTCGATCTTCCGACGAAGCGGGACCAGGGGATCTGTTTCGGACAAACCGGGAGTCCTCCATGCAGGGAAATTTTAGGAGTATAGCCTATTTAAGTCTGTTTTTCAAGCGCTTTGTGGGCTTTTCAGGTTCGAATGGGATCGGCCAGACGTGATTATTTTTCAGGAGATCCGATATGATACGGAGGCAACGCTGATATCGGATATCAATCAGGCAGAGGGGTGCCCTTTTCCACGACCGATCGGTCGAGCAGATCCCTCACCTTCCGGGCGAGCTCATCCGGATGATACGGTTTGAGGATAAATCCGGCGGACGCGGCACCGAGACCCTCTCCAGCCGCAGGGTGGACGCTCGAGATGAGAATCTTCGTGCCGGGGGCAAGGTCCCTCCATTGGCCAAGCACCTCTTCTCCGGACCGGTCCGGTATCGTCAGGTGAAGGACGACCAGATGGATCTGGCCAATCTCGCGCTGAAAGACCCGCCTCGCCTCAACCCCATCTTCGGCAATAAGAACACGGTAACCATATCGCTCAAGGACCGTCTTGGCCGCTTGTCGAAACGGCCCGTCATCGTCCACGAAGAGGATTGTTTCATTGCCGCCCATGATCCGCCTCGGGCGCCCTCCCTGAGGGTCCGGGACCTCCATATTCTCTACCGTAGGGAGGTAGATCTTAAAGACGGTTCCCTCATTCTTTGCGGTCTGCAACTCGATCCATCCCCGATGCTGCCGGACAATCCCATAGACGGCGGCCAGGCCTAAGCCGGTGCCCCGCCCCAACTCCTTGGTGGTAAAGAAAGGCTCGAAAATACGGTGCCGGATCGCCTCCCCGATTCCGCTTCCATTATCCGAAACCGACAGGCAGACATATTTTCCCAATTTGATCTCCGGGTGAGCGCGGAAGAAGGCCTCATCATCTTGAACGTTTTCTATTCGAATGATAATCCGGGGCTCCCAGTCGGCCGGCTCTTGGCCGGCGATCGGCTTCTCCATCCGCTCCAAGAGCGCATCGCGCGCGTTCACACAGAGATTCATGAACACTTGGTTCATCTGACCCGCATCGGCGAGGACCGGACGGAGCCCCTCCGCTGATCCAACGGATAGGTGAATGCGCCGATCGAATGCCTGCTTGAGGAGATGGACGATCTCATCGGCAACGGCGCGAAGATCAAGCGGCTTTAAATCGGTCATCGACCGCCGGCCGAAGGTGAGCAGCTGCTGCGTCAACGTCGCCGCGCGATGCGCGACCTGCTCGACGCGGGAGAGGGTCGTGTGCAGAGGCGATCCGAGTGGGGTTTGTTCCAGAATTAATTCGATATTCCCGATGATCACCGTCAGGATGTTATTGAACTCATGGGCGATTCCGCCGGCCAATTGGCCGATTCCCTCCAGCTTTTGGGCATGGCGGAGTTCCTCCTCCAACCGTTTTTGCTCCGTGATGTCTGCAAAGATCCCCATGATGCCGTTGACCTTTCCGTCGGCGTCGCGCAGGAGCGCGGTCGAAACCCGGACATCGACAGAGGTGCCGTTTTTCCGCGCCCGTTGGACCGGAACATCCACAAACGGCGGCGCCCCCCCGAGCAGTCGATCGAGGTATTCGTTAAACTCGCTCTTTTTTTCCGGTGGAACAATGGGGTTGGGGCGGCCGAGGACTTCGTCCGCGCGCCATCCGAAGAGACGCTCGGCCGACGGGTTCCACATCTTCACCTCCCGATTTAAATCGAGGGTGACGATGGCCAGAGGGGAGGCGTCAATGAGAGGCCGGAGCGTCTGGTCGGTCTCACGCAACGCCTCCTCGGTTTTCTTGTGGGCCTCAATGTCTTCGACCTGGACAATGATGCAGGTCGGCTTCCCCCGATCCTCCCGAAGCAAAGAAGCATTGAGGCGCACCCAGAAAGGCCTGCCCTCTTTGTGAAGATAGCGTTTCTCAATCCTCAGGAAAGGAATCCGCTCCGAGAGAAGGGCGTGAATTCCCTGCAGGTTTCGGTCTAGATCCGGCACGGCCGTGATGCTCTGAAAATCACGCGCCAGCAGCTCTTCACGGGAATATCCGATCATCCTGCAGAACGCCGGATTGACCTGAAGGTATTTCCCGAGGGGGTCGACGGCCAGAACCGCCATACCGATGGGGGCTTGCTCGAACGCCAGACGGAAAAGAGTCTCCTGTTCCAAAGAAACCTCGATGCTCACTTCTGGAAAGATGAATAATGTTCAATCCCCAGGAAGTATACTACAAGAGCGATGAGAGGAAAAGAAGAGAATTCGAAAGACTACCTTTCCTCACGACGGGGAGGAATCCCGCAGTCTTCTTCATCCCCTTTCATTTTCTGGATGGCGTGGGAGAGGGCCGGGAGGAGGATCTCAAAGTTTTCCCGGACGGCGCGGGGACTGCCGGGGAGATTCACGATGAGGGTCTGCTTGCGGATGCCGGCGATACCGCGGGAAATGATCGCCTTCGGGTTTTTTCGGTATCCTTCCATGCGCATGATCTCGCCCATGCCGGGAATCAGCCGATCGATCACCTCCATTGTCGCGTCCGGAGTGACATCCCGGGGGGAGACCCCGGTCCCGCCGGTCGTCAGGATCAGATCGACCTTCCACCGGTCACAGAAGGAGATCAGCTGGCTTTGGATTGCCTCCTTCTCATCCGGGACGACTTGGTAAACGGTCACCTTCCCCGGAAGCTGGTCGACCAGTTGATGGAGGAGAAGGCCGCTGGCGTCTTCGCGCTTCCCGGCCGCGCCCTTATCGCTGATGGTTAGGATACCGACTGAAAACATGGTTCCTCTTTTCGTTTACCAAAGACGCGGTTGAGTATTTTCGGGGCGCTTCATTCCGAAGTGCTGATAGGCCAATTCGGTCGCCATTCGCCCGCGGGCGGTTCGGTCGAGATATCCCCCTTGGATCAGGAACGGCTCGTAGACATCTTCGAGCGTTTCGCGCTCTTCACCGAGGGCGGTCGCCAAGGTCTCGACGCCGACCGGTCCGCCGCCGAACTTCTCGATCATGAGGAGAAGATACTTTCGGTCCATCGCGTCGAATCCGGCGGAGTCGATCTCCATCTGCGACAGCGCCTGACGGGCGACTTCCAGAAGAATCCGGCCGTCCGATTTGACCTCCGCAAAATCGCGGACCCGCCGCAAAATCCGGTTGGCGATCCGGGGCGTTCCCCGCGTCCGGGCGGCAATTTCATAGGCAGCGGCTTGCTCAATCGCAATATTCAGCAGCTTGGCGGAGCGGAGGACGATCTGCTCCAGCTCCTCGGGGCGGTAGAATTCAAGACGGCTGATGACGCCGAACCGCTCGCGCAGCGGCGAGGTCAGAAGACCGGCGCGGGTGGTGGCGCCGATGAGGGTAAATTTCGGAAGATTAAATTTCAGCGTTCGGGCCGAGGGGCCCTGGCCGATGATCAAATCGAGCTGGAAATCTTCCATCGCGGGATATAAGACCTCTTCCACCGCCGGGTGAAGCCGATGGATTTCATCGATAAAAAAGACATCCCCCTCGGAGAGATTGCTGAGGATGGCTGCCAGATCGCCGGGGTGCTCCACCGCCGGACCGGAAGTGGCCTTCAGATTCACCCCCAGCTCCCGCGCGATGATGTTGGCCAGCGTCGTCTTGCCGAGCCCCGGAGGGCCGTAGAAAATCACATGGTCGAGGACATCGCCCCGCTTCTTCGCCGCCTCGATATAGATCCGGAGGTTCTCCTTGATCCGTGTCTGCCCGACATATTCATCCAGCGAGCTGGGGCGGAGGCTTACCTCCATCCGCTTTTCTTCGTCATTCAATTGTGTCGATAAAATCCGTTCAATCATGCCTGAGTCGTTCCCTAACTGACTTTTGCTAATTTCTTGAGCGCCTTCTTGATCAGCCCCTCCACCGATTCGGATTCGGCGGTTTCTTCCTCGGCGATTTTATCGACGGTCCGCTTCGCTTCATTCCGATTATAACCTAAATTGACCAGCGCCGAGAGGGCATCCTCTTTGATCTTATCCGACTCCGAACCGGTCGAGATCGGCGCCTGAAGGCCCGCCAGACTAAGGGCGCCGACCTTCTCCCTCAATTCCAGGACCAAACGAGCAGCCGTCTTCGGACCGACCCCCGGGATGGCGCGGAGCCGGTCGACGTTTCCGTCCCGCAAGGCCTGAACCAACTCCGTCAATTCCATCCCGGAGAGGATTCCTAAGGCCACCTTCGGCCCGACGCCGGAGATCCCGAGGAGAAGTAAAAAGAGCTCTTTTTCAAGAATGGAAAGGAAGCCGTAAAGTTGAAGCGCATCTTCCCGAACGTGCGTGTAGATATGAAGCGAGACGCTCTCTTTCATCTCCGGAAGGCGGTAGAACGTATTCAGCGGGATGAAAATCTGGTATCCGATCCCATGCACCTCCACGATCAGGGTGCTCGGCGTTTTCTCCAGGATCGTTCCTGTGATCAGTGCAATCATTTTTTCAATCCAACTTTAAAACCAAGGAGATCATCCGATCCGGTCATCTCTTCTCGGCCGCTTCAATCTTTTTTTGAAATTGAGCCGAATGGATGTGACAGATCGCGACCGCGGCTGCATCGGCGGCATGTTCGGAGGTCAGGAGGCTCGGGAGTTGAAGCAGCCGGCTCACCATCTGCTGGACTTGCTCCTTGGTCGCGCCGCCGTAACCGACTGCGGCCATCTTGACTTCGGTCGGCGTATATTCAAAAACCGGGATCTGATGGAACTCCGCCGCCAATAACGCCACCCCTCGGGCCTGTCCCAGCTTGAGGGCCGACTTAAAATTCTTGGCAAGAAAGGTATCTTCGATGGCGAGAGCGGTCGGAAGCTCGTTCTGGATCACCTGCAGGAGGTCGTCGAAGAGATGTTTGAGCCGTTTCGGAAAGGGGTGCTTTTGAATCGTCCGGATCTCGCCCGATCTTTTTAAGATCAGCCGGCCCGCGGGGGCTTCTTCCAGGATTGCATACCCTGTTACACCCATTCCCGGATCGATCCCTATAATTGGCATTCGGGGCTATCGGTCTTCCCTAAAGTTCTGTCATATTGAGGCGTTCTACCCCGCCACCTTCGCCATCACCTCATCGGGAATATCGAAGTTGGCATAGACGTTCTGAACGTCGTCGTGGTCTTCGAGCGCTTCCATCAATCGAAGCATCTGCTCCGCCTCTTTCCCATCGACCCGGATATAGGTCTGCGGGAGCAACGTAACCTCGGCATAAGACGGGGTGAGGCCAGCGTCGGTCATTGCTTTTTTGACCTTTTCAAAATCGGCCGGCGCAGCAATGACTTCAAAAATTGTCGGATCATCCGAGCGGATATCCTCCGCCCCCGCATCGAGCGCCACCGACATCAACTTATCTTCGTCGGCCTTCTGCTTCTCGATCGAGAGATACCCCTTCTTCTGAAACATCCAGGCGACCGAACCCGACTCTCCCATGTTGCCGCCGCTCTTGGAGAGGAGGTGGCGGATTTCGGAAACCGTGCGGTTCTTGTTGTCCGACAGGAGCTGGATGATGATCGCCACCCCGCCCGGCCCATACCCCTCGTAGGTCATCTCCTCATACGAGACGCCGGGAAGCTCACCGGTCCCCTTTTGAACCGCCTTCTTGATGTTATCGGCCGGCATGTTGTTTTCTTTGGCTTTGAGGATCGCCGTCCGAAGGCGGGGATTTCCTTCCGGATCTCCTCCCCCGATCTTTGCCGCAACGGTGATCTCGCGGATGATCTTGGTGAAAATTTTCCCCCGCTTCGAGTCCGCCGCCGCCTTTTTATGTTTGGTCGTCGCCCATTTAGAATGTCCGGACATAGCTTCTCCAATTGTATAGACATTTAAATAATCTGGATATTTTTATCATAATTGAACGCAAAGTGTCAATCTGGAAGGGGCGATGAGAGCGGCAGTGAGAATCAAAAATGAAGCGACTCAAACACTTTTTTTGCGACCGCCTTGTTCATGGAAGGAGCCGCTTCGAGCTCCTCCAGACTTGCCTCCCGGATCTTCGAGACACTTCCAAAATGCTTCAGCAGCGCCAGCCGCCGGGTCTTGCCGATCCCCTCGATCTCCTGCAGCGGCGACTCCAACATCTTTTTGTCCCGAATCTTCCGATGGTAGGAGACGGCAAAACGGTGCGCCTCATCCCGAACTTGCTGAAGCAGATGCGTCGCGGGCGAGCCGACCGGAAGCTCAATCGGATCCGATAGATCGGGCAGATAAACCCGCTCCCATCGGTCTTCCCGCTCCTTCGCCAAACCGATCAGATCGACCGGTCCGAGATCGAATTTCTCCATCACCTCGCGCACCGCCGAGATCTGCCCCTTTCCGCCGTCGATCAAGAAAAGATCGGGAAGCGACTCCCCTTTCTCCTTCAGCGAAGCCAACCTTCGCGTGAGAACCTCCGCCATCATCCCGAAGTCATTCGCCCCCTCGATCGTTTTGATGCGGAAATGGCGATAATCCGATTTCTTCGCCTTGGCCTCTTCAAAAACCACCATCGACCCGACCGCGCTGGTCCCCATGATATTGGAAATATCGTACCCCTCGATCCGGCGGGGAAGACGGGAGAGCTGCAAAAGGTTCTGGAGTTTCTCCAAGGTTACCTCTCCCCCCTCGCGGATCTGAACGTGATTCGTCAGGGAGGCGCGCGCATTCTCCAGAGCCAGGTCGAGCAGATGCGCCCTTTTCCCGCGCGAGGGGAAAACCAGATGAACCGGCCCGCCGCGCCGCTCCGAGAGCCATTCTTCCAAAACGGTGGCATCCGTCAGCGGAATCGGGAGGAAGATCTCCCTCGGAATCAATCCTTCCTTATTATAGAACTGCTGAATGAAGGTGGCGCAAAGCTCTTCATCGAGCGTTTCTCCGACATTTTCGAAAAAGAAATCTTTCCGCCCGACCATCATCCCGCCGCGGATGAAGAGGATCTGAAAATCGGCCGCATCCCCCTCCCGCGCGAGCGCGATCACATCGTGATCCTCGATTTGGGTGGAGGTGACCCGCTGCCGCTCCAACGCCCGCTCGATCTTGGCGATCTGATCGCGAAGCCGGGCCGCCGCCTCGAAATTAAGCTCCCCTGCCTTCTTCTCCATCAGCGCCCGCATCGCCGTCAGGAGGACCTTGTCCTTCCCTTCCAGGAAGAGACGGACCTGCTGGATCATCTGACGGTAGTCTTCCTTCGATTGGTTTCCGGTGCAGGGGGCAAGGCATCTTTTTATCTCGAATTCGATGCAGGCCCGTTCGGCGCTGCCATCGATGTCGATCGTACAGTTCGGAAGGGGAAAGATCTTCCTCAGCAGCCGGAGCATTTCATACAGCCCGCCCGTCGGGACATAGGGACCGAAGTAAAGGGCCCCGTCGCGCTTCACCCGGCGGACGATCTCAAGCCGCGGGTAATCGTCTTTCATCGAAAGGCGCAGGAGCGGGTAGTTTTTATCATCGCGCAAAACAACGTTGTACTTGGGGCGATGTTTCTTGATGAGGTTGCTCTCCAACATCAACGCCTCGAGATTGCTGACGGTGACAATATATTCCAGATCGGCCACCTGGGACACCATCGACCGAATCCTCGGAGTCAGATCGGCATTCGGACGAAAATAGCTCCGCACGCGGCTCGCCAGCTCTTTCGCCTTGCCGACGTAGAGGACCTCACCCTTTTTTCCCTTCATGAGGTAAACGCCCGGGGTATGGGGAAGGGCTTCTATTTTTTGCTTCAGTTCCATCAATTCATTTTCTTTCTAAGATACGAATTGCATTTCAAGACGGGGCCCGAGGAGCTTTCGAAGTCCAGGAAGAGAGGGTTCGAGTCTAAATCGAAATTGCCGCTGATCTAGGCCTTATTCTACCAAACTTTGTCGGTGAGTTATAGCTCCTCGACACCCTGAACGACCAATAAAAAAGCCCCCCGGCTGAGAACCGGGGGGCTTTTCAATTCGGAACAACTTAGGAGCGTTAGAACATGTAGTTGAGGGCAATGATCCCTTTGAGCTGGTTGTCAGGGTCGGTTCCGAAAGCATCTCCGGAGAGGAGATAGCCAAGATTGACCGCGACTGCGACGTTGTCGTCCAGCTTATGCCGGTGATTGAGATCGATCTCAACCCCAAGATCGCTGTCCCCTGCTGCTGTATCCTCAGAGGTCTGAGCCCAGATCGCGGCCACTTCGGTATGGCAGGTCTTGCCGAATGGAACTCCTTCCAGACCGGCTGAGACTTTCAACGCCATAATGCCGAATCCGCCGACGCAGGAGGCTCCCCCGGAACCGATGCGAGCTCCACCAAAGCTGGCACATTGTCCTTCCCGATCGCTGAGAATATTGTCATTCACTAAGATATTACCGAGAACGAAATTGCCGGAGAGCCCGTTGATATTTATTTCATCACCATCAGCATCCTGACCGGTCGTGTAAAGAGCGGTGACGCCAACATCAACGGCGGCCACATCGAGTCCGACTCCCACCAAAACGTTCATTCCTTCCAGATCGACACCATCTCCGGCCGTTACATCCGCACTGCCGGTCAGGTAATCAAACTCGGCTCCAAGGTTGATCGCACCGAATTTTCCGTCGGCGGTGATACCGAAAACCATCAGATCGGTCTTATCCGCTCCTGGACCGGCGGGCAAGAAGGAAGGACCACGATCTTTAAGATAGGTCGCGAAAACGCCGATATTATGCATGTCTCCGTGAGTGAAGCCGGTTTTCGCAATGTAAAGATCGGTATCGCTCCCTGTTCCTCCGCCTGTGGGGGCAACTTCCGGATTTTGAGTATCAAGCAATTTTCCATTTGCCAACGTCACCTCGAACCCGCCGACCATGAATTTTCCGACGATTGCATCCATCGTATCATCCAGGATGAGGCTATGTCCGAGTCTGAATGGCTTACGGCCGAAGGCGAGTTTTACCATGTTGAGATCGAGCTTGAGGTAGGCTTCCCGGACACCGACGATGTTGTAGCTTCCGCCGAAGTTGGCCGAGCCGAAGCGATAGTTTCCGGTCGTGCAACCGGTGGCTGAACAATCAGCGGCACCGCCGGCTCCCTCTTGTCTCGGATCGCTGAAAGAGCTGGTGAAGTCAACCACCACGACCCCGGAGGTAATTCCCGCCGTCGCAGAGGTTCTTAATCGAAAACGCCCGTCGGCAAATGCCTGCTGATCGTCTAAATCCTCATTCGCGTCGAGGTCATCCGCATAAATTCCCCGGACACGGAAGTCCCCTTCAAATTTGACGTTTGCCGCAAAAAGTGCTCCAGTTTGTAGAAGGAACGCAGTTCCTAAGGCCATAACCCATAACTTCTTCATTCGTAACCTCCTTTTCCGAATTAACCAGAGTAGAACAAACAGATTCACAACCGAATAGAGATTTAGAGATAGTAACGAACAAGCAAATAGAGTGATGCCTTGGTACCCCGTCACCCCCTTTCATTCAGATCTGATGAGTAGTTTAAATATACTTAGGCGGAAATATACTGATGCGAGATTTTAAAAAAACCGGTCAGAGTATATCAGCGGAATTGTTGACTTGTCAAGTTTTTTTAAGACAAATTTGTCGGATGGTCCGCCTTGGCGGATTCGGTCAGAAGAACAACCTCGTTTTTGAGAATATCGAGAAAGCCGGGACCGATGAGGAAGGTTTGCACTTTACCCTCCGGGGATGTGACCGAAAGCCGGCCGGTTTGAAGGGTGGTGATGAGAGGGGCATGATCGACCAAGACTCCGAGGCTTCCATCGCCTCCGGGCGCCACAATTGACCGAACCAGGCCGTCGAAAAAGATCCGATCGGGTGTAATCACAGTGAGATGGAATGTTTTTTCAGCCATAATTTTTTCGAGTGAATCGATTCATCCGTCCGGCCGCCTCTCTGCTCAAGAGGCGGCCAAGGATCAGATCCGTGGAAGTTATTTCCTGAGTTTTTCCGCCTTTTCCTGCGCCTCTTCGATGGTTCCGACCATGTAAAACGCCTGCTCGGGGAGACTGTCGTATTTTCCATCGACGATCATCTGGAAGCTCTTGATCGAATCGGCCAGCTTCACATATTTCCCCGGGATGCCGGTGAAGGTCTCCGCCACGAAGAACGGCTGGGAGAGGAACCGCTGGATCTTCCGAGCGCGCTGCACCGTCACCCGATCTTCTTCGGATAACTCGTCCATCCCCAAGATGGCGATAATGTCTTGAAGATCTTTGTAGCGCTGCAGTGTCCGTTGGACCGCCCGGGCGGTTTGATAATGCTGGTCACCGATGATTCGCGGATCCATCAGACGAGAGGTTGAATCAAGCGGATCGACCGCCGGATAAATCCCCAGCTCCGCGATCTGCCGGGAAAGCACCGTCGTCGCATCGAGGTGGGAGAAGGTCGTCGCCGGCGCCGGATCGGTGATGTCGTCCGCCGGAACGTAAATGGCCTGAACCGATGTGATCGACCCCTTGGTCGTCGAGGTGATTCGCTCCTGCAGCTCGCCCATCTCGGTTCCGAGACTCGGCTGGTATCCCACGGCGGAGGGCATTCTCCCCAACAACGCCGACACCTCGGAGCCGGCCTGAACGAACCGGAAGATGTTATCGACGAAGAGAAGCACATCCTGCCCCTTTTCATCGCGGAAATATTCGGCCATCGTCAATGCCGAAAGACCGATCCGCAACCGGGAGCCGGGCGGCTCGTTCATCTGGCCGAAGACAAGGACGGTTTTATCGAGCACTCCCGATCCGCTCATCTCCATGTAGAGCTCGTTCCCCTCGCGGGTCCGCTCTCCCACGCCGGCGAAGACGGAGTAGCCGCCATGCTCGGTCGCGATGTTTCGGATCAGTTCCATGATGATGACGGTCTTTCCCACCCCGGCGCCGCCGAAGAGTCCGACCTTTCCCCCCTTCGCGTAAGGGGCGAGAAGATCGACCACCTTGATTCCGGTTTCCAGAATCGAAGCGACCGGCACCTGCTCTTCGAAAGAAGGGCTTGGCCGATGGATCGGCCAACGCTGATCAGGCTTGGCAATGCCTCCCTTGCCGTCGATCGGCTCTCCCAGGACGTTGAAGATTCGCCCGAGCGACTGTTCACCCACGGGGACGGAGATCGGCGCGCCGGTATCTTTGGCCTCCATGCCGCGCACCAGACCATCGGTCGACCCCATCGCGATGCATCGGACGATGTCGTTTCCGATGTGCTGGGCAATTTCCACAATCAGGTTAATGCCTAACTTGGCATCTTCAATCTTCACCGCATTGAGGATGGGAGGAAGTTGTTCGGCCGGAAACCGGATATCGACGGTCGGACCGATCACCTGAACAATATGCCCTGTCGTTGTTGCTGTTGCCATCTTCATCTCCTTGTCATCTTTAGTCATCGCTCCATCTAAAGAAGGAGCATTTCACCGGTGCTAAGCCTTCAGCGCCTCACCCGCCGTGACAATCTCCAAAATCTCTTTCGTAATCGCCGCCTGCCGCGCTTTGTTGCGCTGGAGGGTGAGTCGCTCGATCATCTCCTTGGCGTTATCGGTCGCCGTTTTCATAGCGATCATACGCGCCGAGTTCTCCGCCGTGAATGCCTCCATCAGAGAGATATACATCTTGGACGTCACAAACTGCGGCAGGAACTGATCGAGGATTTCAGGAAGACTCGGCTCCAAAATCGTCTGGATCGGCTTGACCTCCCCTTCCTGCTGAAGGTTGAGGAACTTCACGCAGATCGGTTTAACCGACAGGGCGGAAATATAGCTCGTAAAAATCAGATAGACCGCGTCGACCTCGCGCGAGAGGTAGGCCTGGATAATCTGCTGGGTAATCTCGGAAATTCGGTGGAAGTCCCCCTTGCCGGCGATATCGAGCGCATTCAGATGGATCGGCCAATCCCGTTTTTTGAAATAGTCGTATCCCTTCTTTCCAATCAGCATCAACTTGACGGTCTGCGCCTTGTGCTCGGCAAGAAATTCTTCCGCCCGCGCGATCACGTTGCCGTTGTAAGCGCCGCAGAGGCCCCGATCCGACGTGACGACCACCAGGCCGATCGACTTGACCTCCCGGCTCTCGAAGAAAGGATGCGTAAACTCCTCGCTGAACTGCTGAAGATGGGAAAGGATCATCTCCATCTTTTTAGCGAACGGCTTGGCCTGCCGGAATTTCTCCTCGGACTTCTTGAGGCGGGAAGCGGCGACCATCTGCATGGTCCGCGTGATCTGCTTGGTCTTCTGGGCGCCGCGAATTCGCTCGCGGAGCTGCCGAAGGGTCAGAACCGGCATCTCTAGCGCGCCTCCACCGGACGCCACTCCTTCTTGAAGGCGGTAATCGCTTCGTCCATCTTCCGGGTCAGCTCGTCGGTCAGCGCTTTGTTCTTTTCGATTTCGAGGCCGACCTCCGGATAACGCTCATCCATCATCTTCAAATAGGCCTTCTCGAACCGGCGGACCTCCAGGACCTCAATATCATCCAGGTGCCCGGACGTTCCGGCATAAATCGACATCACCTCATGCGAGAGCGAATACGGCTGGTACTGGTCCTGCTTTAAGAGCTCGACCATCCGCTCTCCGCGCCGGAGCTGCGCCAGGGTCGCCTTGTCGAGGTCGGAGCCGAACTGGGCGAAGGCGGCCAATTCGCGATACTGCGCCAGATCCAAACGCAACCGTCCGGCGACCTTTTTCATCGCTTTGGTCTGCGCGTTTCCGCCGACGCGGGAAACCGAGAGACCGACGTTGATCGCCGGCCGGATGCCGGCATAGAAGAGGTCGGTCTCCAGATAAATCTGACCGTCGGTGATCGAAATGACGTTCGTCGGAATGTAGGCCGAGACGTTACCCGCTTGGGTTTCAATGATCGGCAGCGCCGTCAATGAGCCGGCGCCGAGGCTTTGATGAAGCTTCGCCGCCCGCTCCAGAAGACGGGAGTGGAGATAGAATACGTCCCCCGGATAGGCTTCGCGTCCCGGCGGACGCCGGAGCAGAAGCGAGAGCTGCCGGTAAGCCGCCGCATGCTTCGAGAGATCGTCGTAGATCACCAGGGCGTGCCGGTTGGTGTACATGAACTCTTCGCCGATCGTGCAGCCGGCATACGGAGCGATATACTGCATCGAGGCCGCTTCGTTCGCGGTCGCGGAGACCACGGTCGTATATTCCATGGCGCCATATCGTTCCAATGTCTTCACCACCGCCGCCACGTTCGACGATTTCTGGCCGACCGCGACGTAGACGCAATAGACGCCGCTTCCCTTCTGATTGATGATGGCATCGAGCGCGATCGCGGTTTTTCCGGTTTGACGGTCGCCGATGATCAGCTCCCGCTGGCCCCGGCCGATCGGAATCATCGCGTCGACCGCTTTCAATCCGGTTTGAACCGGCTCGTGCACTGACTGGCGCTGAACCACGTTCGGCGCGCGGCCTTCGAGCGGCCGGGATTTATCGGTGACGATCGGTCCTTTTCCGTCGATCGGACGGCCGAGGGCATCGACCACCCGCCCTACCATGGCATCGCCGACGGGGATCTGCGCGATCTTTCCGGTTCGCTTGACGACGTTGCCTTCTTTAATGTTATTGGTCGCGCCGAAGAGAATCGTTCCGACATTGTCCTCTTCGAGGTTGAGGACCATGCCCATCACATTGCCGGGGAAGGAGACCAGCTCGCCCGCCATCACATCGTCGAGACCGTACACCCGAGCGATTCCATCGCCGACCTGTAGAACGCTCCCGACACTTTCCAGATGGAGCTCGCTTTCATACTGCTCCAGCTCGGTCTTGATAATGGAGGTCACTTCTTCCGGCTTAAGTGCCATGCCACATTCTCCTTAGTCATCATTTAAATAAAAAGAAACACACTGAAGGACCTTGAGCGACGCGTAAGAGACAATTCGAACGGCTCAAGGCAAAAGACTGTATACTATAAACTTTTTTCAAATCGGTTGTCAAGATTCTGTGGGAGCATTTCTGGAATTAACATGGCGAATAAGAAGCATTCATTTCCCGGCGACGGATTGGAACAGGGTCCGCGTTACGCACCTGCGGAACGTTTCTTGGGAGGTCGGATATCGATCATCTTTTCTCCACGGATGTACTCCCGTGTCTTATCCTGGACCTGATCAAGCTGCTTGATGATCTCGCTGATCCGAAGGCCCATTTCATACATGATCTTGAGCTTGCTCCGGACCTCCTCCGGGAGGTCCTTGCGCTGAAGAAGCAGTTGCGCCTGTCCGCAGATCACGGCCAACGGATTGTTGATCTCGTGTCGGACCGTCAGGCTGATCTGCCCGATCGCTTCGAGTCGCTCCAGCAGGACCTTCTCCTGATAAGCCCCTTCGGTGGCAAGGAAGCGGCGGACCCGGGAGACGACTTCCCGCGGCTCGACCGGCTTGACCAGATAATCGTTGGCGCCCCCTTCGATCCCCTGAATCTTGGCATCGATATCCGATCGGGCGGTGAGCATCAACACAATCAGCTCTTTTGTCTTGGGGTCTTTTCGGATTTCATTGCAGACCTCGTAACCGCTCATCTTCGGCATCATCAAGTCGAGGATCATCAGGTCCGGCGCCTCTTCGCGAACACGCTCCAGCGCCTCTCTTCCATCATAAGCGGAGGCGACGGAAAAGCCGGCCCCCTCCAACGCATCCCGGATGATCCGGACGGTGTCTCGATTATCGTCAACAACGAGAACTTTCTTTTTTACTTTCATGAACCACTCCACCTTGTCTCTGCAAGTAAGGAATTCCCTCTCCCCGGACAGTCTTCAACAACGCTGATAAAAAGATCCGATCAAGGCGGAGGGACAGTTCAGGTTGGGCAGTCGGAAACTACCTGCTAAGGATACACGCTTCGTTCTTACAATTCAATCCTCACCCGTGGCGGGCACACGACAAAGCATCTTTGTACAAGATGATGAAAATAGGAAGCTGGGCGATGACTGATCCGATGCTCAGACGATCGGGGCAGATCTTAATCTCTCTCCCAACTCCTCCAATTGCCGTTGGACACTGGCATCGATGAGGGTGGTGCCGGTTGAGAAGATAAATCCACCGAGAATCTCCGGGTCCTGCAAGCAGGTCAACTCCAATGTGCGGTGAACTTCGGCTTCGAGCTTTGATTTTAACCGGGCGAACACCTCCGGCTCAAGCGGGTGAACCGTCGTTAACGTTCCCTTCAACACCCCGCGCTGTGCATCGTGAAGCTTTGGATAGAGCGTGAGGATATCTTCCAGATAATCGATCCGGCCCTTGCGAAGAAGAAGCCGGACGAAGTGGATCATCACCTTTTTCGCCTCTCCCTCGAAAATCCGGCCGATCAGCGCCTCTTTCTTCTCCTCGGGAACGCGGGGACTCCCGAGAAAGCGGCTTAGCTCCGGAAAATGGCCCGCCGCCTGCCGGAATCGCTCGATCTGCTCCAGGACCGGCTGGCCGAGGGAGTGCCCCTCCGCCACTTCCAACAAGGCTTGGGCATACCGCTCTGCAGTCACTTCGCTTTTCATTTAAAACCCTTCAATTCGTCGATGTACTGCAAGACCAGCTCTTTGTCCTTTTGCTTGTTCATTTCCTGCCGAACGATTTTTCCGGCCGCAGAGACCGCGATGGTGGCGATCTCGTCTCGAAGCTGGGCCTTCGCCTTCGTCATTTCTCGCTGGATATCTTCTTTTGCCTTTTCCAGAACCTGGTGCGCTTCTTCTCGGGCCCCTTCGGCCATCTCCCTCGCCATCCGCTGCCCCTCGACCACCGCCTCCTGAATTCTTAATCGCGCTTGGTTTTCAATCTCCGAAAGCTTTGTATCATACTCCGTCTTTATCTGCGTCAAAGACTCTTTTCCCTTTCGGATCTCTTCGAGTTCAGTGGCAATCCTTGTTCGCCGTTCATCTAAAACGCCGAGCAAGGGAATCCACGCGTATTTTTTCAATAACCAGAGGAGGAGAAGAAAACCGACGATCTGGGTTAAGACCTGTTGAATTTGAATATCCACTTCATTCCCCCTAAAACATCAGAGCCTGCTCCCGGGCTCGGTCGGCAGTGATCGATTCCCTACCCACCGTCCCGGCAAACCTCTTTATCCGGTGATACGGCCCTGAAGAATAAAGACGGTCAACAAGGCGTAGATGGTCAACGCTTCGATAAACGCAGCGCCGATGACCATCGCCAACTGAATCCTCGGCGCCGCTTCCGGCTGCCGGCCGATCGCTTCCATGGCGGCACTCACCGCCTTACCCAATCCGTACGCTGAACCGATCGCAGCCAATGCCACGGCCAAAGGAAGTGCAAAACCTAACGCAACTGCAGGTGTCATGTGTCTCTCCTTTTTTAGATAGTAACGGGAACTTTTCCCGTCGGGTTAATGATGTCCTTCCTCCGCGTGAGGGAACATCAAGAAAATATAGATCGTCGAAAGCAGCGAAAAAACAAGCGCCTGTATGGTGCTGGTCAGAATCGCCAGAAGATAAAATGGAAATTGGAGCGGAAGCCCGACCGGGCTGTGCATGAAGGCGAGCGCGGCGACCCCCAAGACCAGCATTTGACCGATGAGGACATCCTCTCCGAAAATGTTTCCGAAAAGACGAAGCGAGAGGCTCAGCGGCTTCGTCAATTCCCCCAACGTATGAAGGACAAAGTTAAACGGCACCGACACGAGCGCGATCAGAAAACCGATCACCCCATGCGGACGGGGGCTTCCGGCCAGATGATCCAAATAGCCGAGGATCCCGTTCATCCGGATGGCGGTGTATTGAACATAGAAAAAAACAGTCAGCGCCAGCGCAACCGTGGTGTTGATGCTGGAAGTGGGAGCCTTCATTCCCGGGACGATCCCGATCAGATTCTGAACCAGAATATAGAGGAAGAGGGTCCCGATGAAGGGGGTGAATCTCCTGCCGGCCGGCCCCATCACGCCGGTGACGAAATCATCCAAGGACTCGACCGCCATTTCAACAAGGTTTTGGAGCTTCCCCGGAACCATCTGTGTTTTGCGCGTCGCCTGCCGGGCGACAAACACCAAGATAAAAATCGCGACCGCCGAGAAAAACGGGTTCTCGAAATGATGCAGAAACTCAACCACAGGGGAATGTGGAAAGTAATGATGCAGCAGTAGAATAATATTAGGCGGCTCTAAACTGGCTGCCCCGCCGCCGGCGGCTTCCGCCGCTTGTGCAACTCCTACAAACATGATCGCTCCGTATGAGCCATTGCGGAAGGTCTCTCTCCGAACGAGGCCTGTCCCACCGTCTTTAAGACGATGACAATAAATGGCAAGATAAATCCGATAAAAAAAGCGCCAAGAGAAACAGGGATGAAAGTCAAAACCAGCAGCAACAGGCCGTAGAAAAACGGAAATTTCATCCCCAGATACGAAACCGTCTTCACTTTGGAAGATCCTTCAAAAACCGACCGGAAGAGCGATCGCAAGATCCAAAGATTCAACCCGCTCAAAAAGACCCCGATCGACACCCCCCAAGTCACCAAGATCGGCGAATAGGGGGATAAAAATACAAAAAGGACCGCCCCCATCACCCACGAAAGCTGAATTGTCCGATCGATAAGATTAAGACCCACGGGACCCTTGATCTGTCGCTCTCTTGATTAAGGTAATTGTCTGTTTGACCCCCGAAAGCGCCCCCATGGCAGTAAAAATGATCATGAGCCAAGGGGAGGTGCCAAACAGCTGATCTAAAAAATCGCCGATAAAATAACCGACGAGCGGTCCGAACAAGAGGATCATCGGGATGCTGGTCAGCAGCGCCACCTGCCGCCATCCCTCGTATTTCGGATCCGGACCGTTCATGAAAGCAGTGCGGGTCGGCGATACCCGCGTGCAGCAGACAAATTCTTGGAAATATAGATCATCCATCCACCGAATGTCAAGACATTCCGCCCTGAAATATGAGATCGACTTGGATCATTCATCGTGTATTAGAAACAGCGGACGGGTCCGTGACGCGAAAAAGAAGCAGCGCCCCCCCAAAAGACATCAGGGCGGCATAGAAAAATCCAACCGCCGGTGAAAGGGCCGACCAAAACACGCCGACGGCCAGACTGGAGGCAAAACCGCCGATCGCTCGAACCTGATTCAACGCGCGATCGCCCCTTTCCAGGATTGACTCCGGTAAAAGCGCGCTCATCAACATCCTTTCCGTTGAATCGACCAAAGATTGACCGATTCCGCCGAGAGCGAAGAGGAGAAAGAAGAAAAAGAGAGCGGGGAGCAAACCGATGTAAGACTTGACCGGAGGGATAAAGATAAAACTGAGATAAACCAGCCCAAGGCAAAAGTAACCGAGGCGGAGCAGGCCCCTCTTCCCGATTCGGCCGGTCTGCCGGGCCGTCAGAGCCGCCGTCGCGACATAAAAAGTCTGGCGAAAAATATAGAGGAGGACCACCAGACTGGCCGCGCGCGCGACCCCATGATCGCGCGTCAGAAGTTCATAGGCCCTCAAAAGGAGGAGGGTCACCGCAAAATTTCCAAGCCTAAAGATCCCCGCGCCGACGAAGAAAGGATAAAAAGGGGCAAGAAGAGAGGGAACGGATGGAGAGGGCGCGGCGACATCGGCCCTCCTCGGCGCTTCTCGAACGAGAAAGAGGATGGAAGCGACCGCCAAAAATGAGAGGGGAAAAGACAATAGAAAAACGTCCCGGGTCGGGAAAAGACCGATGAAGGCCAGGACCAGCATCGGGCCGAGAAACGTTCCGAACCGCTCCATCATCCGATAAAACCGGTTTGTCCGGGAGGTCTTCGTTCGGAAGTCGAGATCGGCCTCCGGGATCAACCCGCGGAGAGCTCGGCCCGCCGCGGAAACGCCCCGGACCACAAAAACGACAAAAGGAGAAAATGTAAAAGCGAGAAACCCCTGCGCGGAGGCAAAGAGGGGGCCGAGGAGCCCGCTCGTCTTCCCCCCCCCCTTTTGAACCGGGGGGGCCCGCTTCCTCGCAAGATGGAAAGTCGCATCGGCGCACCCTTCGATCAGGCCGAGCGCCGCCGCCCCACTTCCAATCTGGACCATAAAAATCGGAAGCATCGCCGTCACGATCCCATCCCCCATCCCGAAGAAAAATCCAGCCAGCCCGATCCCCATCATCCGCCGAATCGTCCCTCCTTTTTGCGAGATCGTCCGCTCTATTTCAATTTCCTTCTCCACCCGCTTAATCTCGTTTCTCTTCTCTAGAAGCAGAGGAAACCCGGTCGGGGTGGGTCTCCCTTCCGGTGAACGGCGGCCCGGTCCCGTTTCGGCAAAACCCTCTTTATTTTGACAAATGTAAATCGGAGATTCAAGAAGAATAGCCGACGATCGAGGCAATCCGAAGAAACCGGACCTCTCGGCATCTAACAAAGCGGCGATGAAGAAATCCTTAGAACCGGACTTTAAAATATCTTCCTTTGTCATCCTGAGCGGAGCGGAGGATCTCGTTTTTCGGTCCTGATCTCAGAAAGAGATTCTTCGGCTTCACCTCAGAATGACATCCAAGAACAAATTTTCAAAAGCTCAGTTATAAGAATATTTGGATGGAATGAAGCGCGGCGCGGATGAGGGGTTCGGGATAAAGGCCGATAAAGAGCGTTGCAAAGGCCGTCACCCCGAGCGCTACGGTCAGAGGAGGAGAAAAAGAGAGCGGTGTGCTCCCTTGCGGCTCTTCCATATACATCGCCATCACGATTTTAAAATAGTAGTAAAGAGAGATCGTGCTGTTGAGAATGCCGATGATGGCGAGCCAGTAAAACCCGCCCTGAATCGCCGCGTTAAATAAAAAGAGTTTTCCGATAAAGCCGGCCGTCGGAGGAATTCCGATCAATGAAAGGGCAAAGAGGACGAAGGCCGCCGCCACCGCCGGATGGGTCCGGGCCAATCCTTTAAAGTCGCTGATCTGATCCCCCCGCGAATTAAATTTGCAGAGGAGAATGATCATCGTAAAAGCGCCGATCGTCATGAAGATATAGGCGACGAGATAGATGAGGATCGATGCCAGACCGACCTGAGAAGCGGCAATCAATCCGATCAGGATATAGCCGGCATGGGCGATCGAGGAGTAGGCGAGCAGCCGTTTCACATTGGTCTGGAGCAGGGCGGCCACGTTGCCGACGGTCATGGTCAGGACGGCGATGATCCAAAGGAACTGCCACCAGGTTCCGTAGCTAAACGACAGCCCCGATATAAAAACACGCACCATCGCGGCAAACGTCGCCGCCTTGGAGCCGGCGGAAAGAAAAGCGGTGACCGTGGTCGGGGCCCCCTCATACACATCGGGCGCCCACATGTGGAAGGGGACGGCGGCGATCTTAAACGCAAATCCGGCGGTGAGCAAGATCAGCCCGAGGATCAATGTCGGACTCCCGCTGATATTCGCTTGCGATAGAAACGCCTGGATCGCCTTTAGGTTCGTCGTCCCGGCGGCGCCATAGAGAAACGCCACCCCGTAGAGGATCAAGCCGGAGGTGAAGACGCCGGTCAGAAAATATTTCATCCCCGCTTCGACCGACTTCGCGTCTTTTCGCATAAACGCGGCGAGGATATAAAAAGACATCGACATCAGCTCAAGCGAGAGGTAAAAGGAGAGGAGATCGGACGATGCCGGCATCAACATCATTCCGACCGTCGCGAAGAGAACCAGGCCGTAATATTCTCCCAAATGAACCCGCTCGATCTTCAGATAAAGGGTCGAGATGAGGATCACAAGAAGCGCGATGACCAGAAAGAGCACTTTGAAAAAGATGGCATATGCATCGAGTACAATCATCCCTGAGAAAGCGGAGACATTTTTCCCCCAAAGGGGAATGATCAAGAGGCCGGAAACGATCAAGGAGCCGATCGAGAAATAACCGAGCAACTCCCTCTTCTCTTTCGGCACGAACGGCACCAGGACAAAAAGCAGACAGGCCAATAGCGCCAAGACCAGCTCAGGGAGGATCGCGATCATTCCAAGATCGGGCATGGGGGTCGTCATGGTCTTTCCACCCCATCAATTGGCTCAGCAGCCGGGACCGTGGCCGCGGCGGGGAAGACCGGCGCCTTCTCCTTTTCCGCAAGCATCGGTTTGTTCTCCCAATTCGGATTCACCTTTTGAACGATGTTGAGGACCGCCGGCTCCATAATTCGGATAAACGGCTTGGGGTAGAGTCCGATCCAGAACATGAAAACAACCAGCGGAACCATGTAGGCGATTTCGCGCCGGTTCATGTCAAGGAGGTTTCTGTTCTCCGCTTTGTCGATCGTGCCGAACATCATCCGCTGGAAAAGCCAGAGCATGTACGCCGCCCCAAGAATAATTCCGAGCAGGGCCACCGCCGCATAAATTTTATTGTATTGAAAAGCCCCCACCAGGATCAGAAACTCCCCGACGAAACCATTCAAACCGGGAAGCCCGATCGAGGAAAACATCGTGATCGCAAAAAAGGTGGCGAAGATCGGCATCTGATAGGAGAGCCCGCCGAAATCGGCGATCAGACGGGTGTGGCGACGCTCATAGATCATGCCGACGATCAGGAAGAGCGCGCCGGTCGAGATCCCATGGTTGATCATCTGAAGAACGCTCCCGGTGATCCCTTGCGGATTGAGCGCGAACATCCCCAACATCACGAAGCCCAAGTGGCTGACCGAAGAATAGGCGACCAGCCGCTTGATGTCCTTTTGCGCCAGCGCCACCAGCCCTCCATACACAATCCCCACAAGCGACAGAATCGCGATGAGCGGGACGAAGTAATGACTCGCCGCCGGAAAGAGGGGGAGGCAGAAGCGGACGAAGCCGTAGGTCCCCATTTTCAGGAGAACCCCCGCCAGCAAAACGCTCCCGGCCGTCGGCGCGTCGGTGTGCGCGTCGGGAAGCCAGGTATGGAAAGGGAACATCGGCACCTTGACCGCAAAACCGAGAAAGAAGGCGAGGAAAAGCCAGAACTGGAAAGGCCAGAGCGGAAGATTCATCTTTGAGAGTTCAATGAGATTAAAAGTGAACTCCCCGGTTCCGTATTCGGGATTCCGGTTGAGGAAATAGAGGGCCAAAATGGCCAGAAGCATAAAGAGGCTGCCGAAGAGGGTATAAAGAAAGAACTTGATCGCGGAGTAAAGCCGGCGGCCGCCTCCCCAGATGCCGATGAGGAAATACATCGGGACCAGCATGACCTCCCAAAAGATATAAAAGAGGAAGAGGTCGAGCGACATGAAGACCCCCAACATGCCGGTCTGAAGAAAGAGAAGCGAGACGTAGTATTCCTTGACCCGCTCGTGAACGGCGGTAAAAGAGCTGACAACGGCGATGGCGCAGAGGATCGTCGACATCAAAATCAAGAGGAGGCTGATCCCGTCGATTCCAAAGTGGTATTCGACCCCCAGGGTCGGAATCCACGACCCCTTCTCGACGAACTGCATGTCGGCCCGGGAAGAATCAAAACCGAACAGGAGGAGAAAGGAGACCAGCATATCGACGAGGGTGACGCCGAAGGCGGTGTACATGATCTTCTTGTGATCATCCTTGTTCAAGAACAACAGGATGAGGCAGCCGATGAGCGGAATATAGGCGATGAGCGATAAGAGGGGAAAACCGAAACCGTTCATGAAACCTCCCTAAAACATGAAAACGACGGCGAGGGCCACAATCCCTACCACCATCGCCAGAACATAATTTTGAACCGCGCCGGTCTGCAGCCGCCGCAACCCCCGCGCACCGACATCGAGGGTGGCCGAGACGCCGTTGACCGTGCCGTCGACAATATAGATATCAAAAATTTCCGAAATCTTACTCTCCATGAGCGTGATCCAACCGGAGAAGTTCACCAGACCGTCGAGGACCCATTGATCGAAGGTCCAGAGGAAATTCGCGAACCAAAGAAGCGGCCGAACGATCACCGCCTGATAGATCTCATCCACCCAATATTTGTTAACGAGGGCTGTATAAAGTCCATGTGCCCGCTCTGCCAGCATTTTAGGGAGCTGCGGTTCCTTGATGTAAAAGTGGCGGGCCAACGCCCATCCGGCCACGGCGATTACCGTGGAAAGCGCCATCAGCCCCAGCCCCACGGCCAAAGAAGGATGATGCGCCTCGTGGCCCCCTTTCGCGATAATCGGGGAGAGGAAATGGTGGATCCATCCCGACTCGGGGGGGAAACCGACCACCATCCCGATCAGCAGGGAAAAGCCGGCGAGAATCATCAAAGGGATCGTCATCGAGGAGGGGGACTCATGAATATGATGCGCCACCTCATGATCGACCCGTGATGGACCGTGGAAGGTCATGAAGAGAAGGCGAAACATATAAAACGAGGTCATCAGGGCGGTAATGACGGCGACCCCCCAGAGAAGATAATGCCCCCCCACGAAGGTCGATACAAGGATCTCATCCTTGCTCCAAAATCCGGCAAGTGGCGGGATTCCGGCGATGGCGATGGTTCCGATCAAAAACGTCTTATAGGTAATCGGGATTTTATTATACAGTCCTCCCATCTTCCGCATGTCCTGCTCCCCGGAGAGGGCATGAATAACGCTGCCGGAGCCGAGGAAGAGAAGCCCTTTGAAGAAAGCATGCGTGAAGAGGTGGAAAACGCCCGAGACATACGCCCCCACGCCGCAGGCGAGAAACATATAACCGAGCTGGCTGACGGTGGAGTAGGCCAAGACCCGCTTGATATCGGTCTGCACCAGTCCGATCGACGCGGCGAAAATCGCCGTGATCGCCCCGACCACCGCGACCACTTCCATGGAAAAAGGGGCGAGGGCGAAGAGGGCGTTCGAGCGGACCACCATGTAGATCCCCGCCGTCACCATTGTCGCCGCATGGATCAGGGCGGAGACCGGCGTCGGCCCTTCCATCGCATCGGGAAGCCAGACATAAAGGGGAACCTGAGCCGATTTCCCCATGGCTCCGATAAAGAGGAAGAGCGTAATCGCCGTGGCGACCGACTCGGTGGCGAGGTTTGCGTTCGGAAAGACATCGAGATAACGGACCGAGCCGTACGTCACGAAAATAGTAAAGATGCCCATCAGGAAACCGGCGTCGCCGATTCGGTTGACGATGAACGCCTTGTTGCCGGCCGTGGTGGCCGAAGGCTTCTGGTACCAAAAGCCGATCAGCAGATACGAGCAGAGCCCCACCCCTTCCCAGCCGACGAACATCAAAAGATAGTTGTCGCCGAGGATCAAGATCAACATCGAGAACATGAAGAGGTTCAGATAGGTGAAGAAGCGGGCGTACCCCTCGTCATGATGCATGTAGCCGGCGGAGTAGATATGGACCAGCAACCCGACCCCGGTCACCACCATCAGCATGATCGCGGTGAGCGGATCGATCAGGAAGGCGATGTTGACCCGGAAATTGGCCGAGGCGATCCACTCATAGAGTGTAATGGTCGTCGCAGGGGTTCCCGTCGCCATCGAGATAAAAACCAGACAGGAGATCAGGAACGACGCCGCAACCGCCCCGATGGCGACCAGATGGGCGCGCTCTTTGGTATGGGTCTTCCCGAAGAGTCCGTTGACCAGGGCGCCCAGCGCGGGAAAGATCGGAATAAGCCATGCAAGCTGAATCATTCTAAATCGTCCTACTTTCGATGAAGATGATACGTGAGAAAACGCTTCGAATTACCATCGCATCAGATTGATTTCGTCGACATTCATGACGGCGCGGACGCGATAAAGCGCAATCACCAGGGCCAGTCCCAGCGCCACCTCCGCCGCGGCCATGGTCAAGACGAAAAAGACAACCACCTGCCCGGTGATCGATTGGAGATAATACGAATAAGCGACAAAAGTAATGTTGGCCGAATTCAAAATCAGCTCGATCGAAAGAAGGACCATGATGACATTTCGTCGAACCAACACCCCCGTCACGCCGATGGCGAACAGGGCAAATGCGAGGAGAAGATACCACTCTAAAGGGACCATGATGACACCATCAAATCCGAATTATTGCCAGATAATCGTTTCAGCGACTTCTATCCTTCATTCACAATGCGGCGCGCTTGAACGGTCAGAGATTCATCCTCCTTCACCGTTTCACGAGAGGAGGGTGATTGGGCGTGGACGGCTTTCCCGTTTTCCGCCATTCCATTGGATGCAGATTTCTTCTGAGGAGCCCCTCGCCGTCCCGCCAGGAGGATGGCGCCGAACATCGCGACCAGCAAGATGAAAGAAGCGATTTCAAACGGGAAAATAAAATCGGTATAAAGGGCCTTTCCGATCGACTGAGTATGTCCGGCCGCTCTCACCGACTCCACGGTAAACGTCCCCTTCTGCGCGATAATCTCGGTCTTGAAGGCGGCCAAGAACATCAGGCCGAGAATGACCCCTCCCAGAAAAATCCCCACCGGCAGCTGGCGGTGGAGATAAAACCGCTCCTGCTTCGGATTAAAGAGCATCAGGACGAAAAGATAGAGAACGAGAATGGCCCCGGCGTAGACGATAATCTGGACCGCCGCGATAAACTCGGCGTTTAGAAGAACATAAATGCCAGCGATGTGGATGAAGGTCACAAGAAGCGCCAGGGCGCTGTAGATGAGGCTCGGCGACGCCACCGCCACGATCGCACCGGCCAGGATCATCGCCGCAAAATAAAAGAAGAGGAGTTGCGCCGTCACTAAGCTGCCCCTTTCTTGGCGGTCGGGAATCCCTCGTCTTTGACCTGATTGAAGAAGGCGAGCCGATTTTCGGTATATTGCGGACGTTTTTGGCGGTTCGGGAAATACTTATCGCCGAGCGCCAGCATCATCTCTTTATCCATGATGAGGCTTCGCTTATTGCCGGTCGCCATCTCATACTCTTTGCTCGACGCCAGGGCATCGACCGGGCAGGCCTGGACGCAGAAACCGCAGAAAACACACTTCGTCACATCGAGGATATATTGCTTTGCATAGCGCTTTTGCGGCATGTCTTCCCGCTCGGCGCTCTCCACCGTGATGCAGTGCGAGGGGCAGGCCGCTTCGCAGAGGGCGCAGCCGACGCACTTCTCGGTCATGTCGTCGTAGCGGAGGTGGACGATCACCCCCCGGTAGCCGTCCGGCAGATTCCGCTTCTGATGCGGATATTGGTTGGTGATCGGCTTGACGAACATATGTTTGAAGGTCAAGCCGAGCCCTTTTGCGATCTCCGCAAACGACACCTTCTTAACCCAGTCGACTAAATTAGGCATGATTCCCTCTAGCGATTAAGGAGATAAACAACTGTCGATGTCACCAAAATATTCGCCAAGGCCAACGGGAGCATGATCTTCCAACCGAACGCCATCAGCTGATCGAAGCGCAGTCGTGGCACCGTCGCGCGAAGCCAGATGTAAAAGAAGAGGAAGAGGTAGACCTTGCCGATAAACCAGACGACCGGCGGGATAAACTCCAAAAACGGGAGCGGCGCATGCCAGCCGCCGAGGAACGCCACCGTCGCAATACAGGAGACCAGAATCATATTCGCATATTCGGCGAGGAAGAAAAAGGCGAAGCGCATCCCGGAATATTCGGTAAAGAAGCCGGCGACCAACTCGCTCTCCGCCTCCGGCAGGTCGAACGGAAGCCGGTTCGTCTCCGCGATAGCGCAAATCAGGTAGATCACGAAGGCGATCGGTTGGACGAGGATGAACCACTTCCAGAAGCCTCCCCCCTGCGCCTCGGTCATCTTCACCATCGAAAGCGACTGCGACAGAAGGATCGGCCCGACGAGCGCCAATCCGAGCGACAGCTCATAGCTGATCACCTGGGCCGCCGAGCGGAGACCGCCGAGGAGCGAGTATTTGCTGTTGGAAGCCCACCCGCCGAGCAAGATGCCATAGGCGCCGAGCGAAGCAAAGGCGAGGATGTAGAGGATGCCGACGTTGATGTCGGTGATCACCGGTTTTAATTCGAGCGGGCCGATGTGGATGCTGTCCCTTCCGAACGGCACCACGGCAAACCCGATCAGCGCCGGGACGAGCACCAGGATCGGAGCCGCAGAAAAGATGATCTTATTCGCGCCGGCGGGGATAATATCCTCTTTGAAGAACAGCTTCAAGCCGTCGGCGATCGGCTGCAGCAACCCGTGGGGCCCCACCTCCATCGGTCCCAGGCGATCCTGCATGTCCCCCAACACCTTCCGTTCCAGATAGGTCAAGTACGCGACATGCAGCAGGACCACCCCGAGCACGCCGCCGATCTGGACCAGAATGACCACCAATTTTAACATCGCATCCATAATGACTCTAACCCTATCTGTCCTATAGGACCTATCAGACGCATAGGACCTATAAAATTATTTTACTGAAACCGACACCTTCGAGAGGATCACCTTTCCCCGCTCGGTGTAGAGGGCCCGCGTTTTCGGGTCGATCGAGACCGGAAGCAGCCGCTTGATCTCCATCCCGAAATGCTCCGGGAAGAGGAGCGTTCCGATCGCCACCTTCTTGCTTAATTTCACAGGCGCTTGGACCGCAGCCCCTCCGCCGTCGGCGGAGAGTTCCACGACCTCTCCATCTTCCAAACCGAGCCGCTCTCCGTCGTCGGGATGCATCAAAATCGCCTCTTTCGGGAAGAGTCCCAAGAGCCCGCCGGCATAGGTCGACATTTTTCCGGAATGAAAGAGAATCTGGCCGATCTGAAGATCGAAATGCCCGTTTGTCGCTGAAGGGGCTGGAGCCGACAGCCGCCGGGTCGCGCCCTGTGCATGCGCCGAAATTCTGGCGGCCACCCCTTCCGGTGAAGAAGACGGCCATCCGGCCGGCAGTGTCATGACGATCTCTTTCCAGATCGCATCGGCATCTTTGTAATTAAACGACTCCGCTCCCCCAAGCTTCTTTCCAAGAAGGGAGAAGATCTCCCAATCGGGCTTGGCATTTCCGAGCGGCTCGATCGCTTTCCGAACCTTCTGGATCTCCCCTTCGTGGTTCGTGAAGCGGCCTTCCTTCTCGGTGTAACTCGTCGCCGGAAGGACGATGTGCGCCAGCGCCGTCGTCTCATTGGGGAAGAGCTCCTGACAAATCAGGAGATCGAGTTTGCGCAGCGCCTCTTCCACCTTTTTTTGAGGAAGCGAGCGGAGCGGATTCTCCCCGACCAGATAGAGCGCTTTGATCTCTCCCCGCGCCGCCGCGTCGATCATCTCGCCGAGGGTGAGGCCGCCGGCGGTCGGGGCCAAACCGGGAAGGTACTCCGTCACCCCTCCCATCTCGACCGCCCCTTGCGCGTTGTTTTCTTTTGCCAGCGCCAAGATGCCGGCCCCGGGCTTGTTGACCTGTCCCGCCAGGATCGCCAACTCGGCAAGCGCCACGACATTTTGGTATCCGTTTTCGCTTCGGGTGATCGCCCGGCCAAAGAGCAACACCCCGCGCTTCGCCCCGGCATAAAGTGCCGCCGCGGCCTTGTAAGCCGATTCGGAAACGCCAGTGGCCGCCTCGATCTGTGCGAAAGAAACTGCGGCCGCCGACTGCTTCACCTTCTCGATAAAGGGAGCGGGCGCGGAGAGGGGGGCGCCTCCTTCGACCAGCGCCTTGGTCAGCCCAAGAATCGCCGTTCCCTCGCTCCCCATTTTGATCTGAAGATGCTGCGCCGCCAGCCTCGGCAGGTGGCTTCGATAAGCATCGCTCTGCCGGTTGAAGGCATCGACCGCGATGAGCTTCGCCCCCCGCTTCTTGATCGCCTCCTTCACTTTGAGGCCGGTGATCGGATTCGACTCGGTCAACTCCCCGGCAAAGGCGAGCAGAACGTCGGCTTCGACGATGTCTTCATACCGCGCCAGCCGCGTGGTCCCGAAAACATCGTTGAGGCCGGCGACGGCATTGATGTGGCCGTAGCGGGCGCCGCTGTCGATGTTCGGGGTTCCAATGACCTTGCGCATCAGCTTCTGGAAGAGGTAAATCTCTTCATTGGTGCAATGAGGCGAAATCATCCCGCCGATCGCCTGGGGGCCATATTGGGCTTTGATCTGCTTCAGACCGGCGACGATTTTATCGGTCGCCCCCTCCCAGGTGGTCTGGAGCTGCCGATCTTGCACCCGGACCGTCGGACGGGTCAGACGATCGGGGTGATTGATCGTTCCATAACCGAAGAAGCCGCGGGCGCAGAGATCTCCCTCATTTCTCCCGGTTCCCAGCTCCGAGCTGACCCGTTTTACGTCGTCTTTCACCGCCTCAATCGTCATCAGACAGCCGTCGCCGCAGTAGTTGCAGATCGTCTCAGTCTTCTTCAGTTGCCAGGGGCGGTAGTCGTACATCGCCAGCCGGCTGGTCAAGGCGCCGACGGGACAGATCTGGATACAGCCGCCGCAGAATTCGCAGTCGAGCTCATGTTGGGCGAAGGCGCCGATCTGGTGGTCGGTGCTCCGGTCGATCGAGCCGAGCGCATTGGAGTCGATGACTTCATCGCAGTAGCGGACGCAGCGAAGACAGGAGACGCAGCGATTCATCTCCTTCTCGACCAGCGGCCCGAAATAGGTCTTCTCGAAGACCCTTTTCTCCTCGGTAAACCGGCTCGTGGTCGGGGAGTAGGCGTGGGCGAAATCTTGAAGCTGGCATTCTCCCCCTTGATCGCACTCGGGACAGTCGAGGGGGTGATTGCCGAGGAGAAACTCCATCACGCCGAACTGCGCATCCTTCACCCGGTCGGACACCGATGAGACGATCATCCCCTCCGTCGCGGGGGTGCTGCAGGAGGTCTGCAGCTTCGGCATCTTCTCCACTTCCACCAGGCACATCCGGCAGTTGGCATCGGGCTTCAGCTTCGGGTGATAGCAGAAATGGGGGATCTCGATCCCCGCCCGCTTGGCCGCTTCGATCAGGAGGGTCCCCTTTTCGACCTCGATTTCGACGCCGTTGAATTTGATTTTGATCAGATTGCCCATGGTTTACCCTAAAAATTCGTCTGGTAGGGGCGATCCTTGTGATCGCCCCCTCAATCCAAAATCAGGGCGAATACAAGATTCGCCCATACAATAATCTAATGTGACCCCGCCATCGCCAGCACCACGTTGGGACGGAACGGACAGCGCCGTTCCTGGATGTGGATCTCGTATTCTTCCCTAAAATGCTTCAACGTGGAGAGGGCCGGCGCGACTTCCGCATCGCCGAAGGCGCAGACGGTCCGCCCCTCGATCCGCTTGGAGAGGCTGACCAGCAGATCGAGGTCTTCCATCCGCCCCTGACCATACTCAATCCGTTGCAGAATCTTCAGCAGCCAGGCGCTCCCCTCGCGACAGGGGGTGCACTTGCCGCACGACTCATGATGGAAGAACTCCATCAGGTTCATCGCCGCCCAGACCATGCAGGTATCTTCATCCATCACCGTGACCGCCCCCGATCCGAGCATCGAGCCGGCCTGCGCGATCGATTCAAAATCCATCTTCACATCGAGATGGGCCTGGGTTAAAAACGGCGCCGAGGCCCCCCCGGGGATGATCGCCTTCAACTGTTTATTGCCCCGCATTCCCCCGGCATGTTCGTAGATCATCTCGCGGAGGGTGATCCCCATCGGAACCTCGTAATTGCCGGGCCGATTGACATGGCCGCTGACGCAGAAGACCCGCATGCCGGCGCTCTTCGGGGTGCCGAGCGAGGCGAACCACTCCGGCCCGCGATTGATGATGTAGGGGATGTTCGCCAATGTCTCGACATTGTTTACGACGGTCGGCTTTTGATAAAGTCCATGCGTCGCGGGAAAGGGGGGCTTGGTTCTCGGCTTGCCCCGCTTTCCCTCGATCGACTCGAGCAACGCGGTCTCCTCGCCGCAGATATAGGCGCCGGCGCCGCGGTGCAGGACGACATCGAGATCGAACCCGCTCCCAAAGAGATTCTTTCCGAAGAGCTTCGCTTCATAGGCTTCTTGGATGGCCTGTTGGATAATCTCCGCCCCCAAATCGAATTCCCCGCGGATGTAAACATACGCGTTGTGAGAACCGATCGCGTAGCAGGCGATCCCGATTCCTTCCAGCATCTGATGCGGGTCGTTTTCGATCAATTGCCGATCTTTGTACGTTCCCGGCTCGCTCTCGTCGGCGTTGCAGCAGAGATACTTCGGCCCCGGATGGTCCTTCGGAATAAAGCTCCACTTCATCCCCGTCGGGAACCCGGCCCCCCCTCTTCCCCGCAGCCCCGATTTCTTGACCATCTCGATGACTTCCGCCGGGGGAATTCCTTTGAGGACTTTCTCAAAAGCGGTGTAGCCGCCGGTCTTCCGGTATTCATCGAGCGTCCCGGTGTAGCCGGGCTGGGACATGTTTTTTAATAACACCAGTTCGTATTTCGGCATCAGGCCTTTCCTCCTAGCACCGGCAGCTGGAACGGCCCGGAGGCCATGGCACTTTTTCCCTCCCGCTTGAGATCGTCCAAGATCCGGTCGACCTTCTCGGCGGTCAGGTTTTCATAATAGCGGTTGTTGATCTGAACCATCGGAGCGGTTCCGCACGAGGCGAGGCATTCAACCAACTTGAGGCTGAAGAGGCCGTCCGGGGTGGTCTCGCCGATCCGGATTCCAAGGCGGCTTTGAAGGTGCTCGATGATCTGCCCCGCGCCGACCAGCGCGCAGGAGAGGGTCTTACAAACTTGGATGACATGTTTCCCGACCGGCTTGAGATTATAGAGGGTATAGAAGGTCGCGACATCATAAACCTGGACCGGCGTCAATTCCAGGAGCTCGGCGACATCGACCATTGCCGCTTCAGAAAGATAGCCAACCTCTTTCTGAGCGATATGAAGCGCTGAGAGGAGGACCGATCGTTTGTCGGGATATTTTGGAAACTCCGCTTCGATGGCTGCTTTGGCTTTATCGGATAAAACTTTGAGTCTCATTGTTCCTTTTTTAGCTGTCAGCGTTCAACCGTCAGCACTCAGCTAAAAATTCAAGCTGAAAGCTGAATGCTTGTTTACCTATCACACTCTCCCATCACGATGTCGTAGGTTCCGAAGATCGTGACGATGTCGGCAATCATATAACCCCGCGCCATGTGATCGAAGGCGCCCATATGAATGAATGACGGCGGACGAATGCGCAGACGATACGGCTTGTTCCCCCCTAGGCTCCGGATATAAAAACCGAGCTCTCCTTTCGGGGCTTCGGTTCCGCAGTAGACCTCCCCTTCCGGCACGTCGAATCCGCGCGTGGCGATCATAAAATGATGGATGAGACTTTCCATATCGGTCATGACCTTGTCGCGCGGAGGATAGGTGATCGTCGGAAGATTGGCGATGATCGGCCCCTGCGGGAGCTGGTCGAGACACTGTTTGACGATCTTCGCGCTCTGCCGCATCTCCTCGACGCGGATCCAGTAACGGTCATAGGTGTCGCCGTTTTTCCCCAGCGGAACTTCCCACTCCACCTTGTCGTAAACCCCGTATGGCTCAGCCTTCCGGATATCGTAGTTCACCCCCGAGCCGCGAAGGACCGGACCGGTCAGGCCGAAGTTGATTGCATCTTCCGCCGAGATGACGGCGATGTTTTTGGTTCGGGCGATCCAGATCCGGTTGGTCTCAAGGAGGGTGTTGTACTCGACGACTTTCTCCGGGAAGGTCTCCAGGAACTTGTAAAGCCGATCGATGATCTCCGGGGTAAAATCGCGGTCGACCCCGCCGACACGATAGTAGCTCATCGTGAGGCGTGCGCCGCAAATCAACTCGAAGAGATCGAGCAGAACCTCCCGCTCGCGGAAAGTATAGAAGAAGACGGTCATCGCGCCGATATCGAGCGCTTGGGTCCCCAGCCAGAAGAGATGGCCGGCGAGCCGCTGCACTTCGGCGACGATCGTCCGGATATACTCCGCCCGCTCCGGCACCTGCACCTGGAGGAGCTTCTCGACCGTCCGGACGAATGCATAGTTGTTGGTCATGGCACAGACGTAATCGAGCCGGTCGGTCAAGGGAATGATCTGGGGATAGGTCGAATTCTCGGAGAGTTTCTCGACGCCCCGATGGAGGTAGCCGAGATGAGGGGTCGCCTTGACGATCGTCTCCCCTTCGAGATCGAGAACAATCCGGAGCACCCCATGGGTGGAAGGATGCTGCGGACCCATATTGAGGAGCATGTCTTCGACCCGCTTCACCCCCTTTTCGGGAACGAGAACCTGATCGAAATCGTCGTCATCATCGTACCGAACGACCTCGGGCGGGGCGGCTTCCATCTTCTTTTTCTGCTCAAGCTCTTCCATTACTACCCTAAAAATAGCCCGCTTCTATCGCAACGGGCCGAATACCGGTTGTTCTGCTTATGAGGGCATAAACTCAAAGGTGTCCCGCCATCCTTTTCCCTCCACCGGAAAATCTTTTCGAAGGGGGAAACCCTCATCATAATCTTCGGTCATCAGGATGCGGCGGAGATCGGGATGGTTGTTGAAGACAATCCCCATCATGTCATAAACCTCCCGCTCCATAAAATTCGCCCCCTGCCAGATGCCGGTGACCGAATCGATGGTACAGTCCTCTTCGGGAACACGGGCCTTGATCCGGACGCGGTGGTTCCGATGAATCGAATAAAATTGATAGATCATCTCGAAGCGAAGCTCTTCGTTCGGAAAATCGACCGAGCAGATATCGGTGATCATGTCGAACGAAAGGGCCGGATCGTCGTGAAGAAACCGGCAAATCGCGACAATCTTCTCCCGCTTGACCGAAACGGACACCTCGCCGAGGGCTTCGGTCGACCCGACGAAGGCATCGGGGAATTTCTCCTGAACTTTTTGAGCGATCGGATGCATCATCCTATCAATTCTGTAGGGGGTAAACCTGCGTGGCGCCTCTTGATGATCTCTGACACGCGCGCCGGCGCGCCTTTACTTGGTAAAGACTTTTTGTTCCATGATTTTTTCCTGAAGCCGCAAGATTCCTGCAAAAAGGGCCTCAGGGCGTGGCGGGCATCCTGGCACGTAGATATCAACCGGAACGAAGCGATCGACGCCCTGCACCACGCTGTAGCTGTTATAAATGTTCCCTGAGGTGGCGCAGGAGCCCATCGAAATCACATAACGCGGCTCCGGCATCTGATCGTAAATTCTCCGGATCACCGGAGCCATCTTACGGCAGACCGTTCCTGCGACAATCATCAGGTCCGACTGTCGCGGAGAGGCCCGAAAAACGCCGGCCCCGAATCGGTCGATATCATACCGGGAGGAAACGGAGGCGATCATTTCAATCGCACAACACGCAAGCCCGAACGTCATCGGCCATAAGGCCGATTTGCGAGCCCAGTTCACCAACGAATCGAGCGAGGCGGTCACAATGTTCGACTCGAACTGCCGATCCATCAATCCCATTCCAGGGCTCCTTTTTTCCAAGCGTAAAAGTAACCGACAAACAAAATCGAAAGAAATACCATCATTTCCACCAGCGCAAAAAGACCGAGCTGCTGGAAGGCCACCGCCCATGGATAGAGGAAAACCACCTCGATGTCGAAGATCACAAAGAGCATGGCAATCATATAATAACGAAGAGGAAACATCTGACGCGCATCGGTCAGGGGATGGATGCCGCTTTCATACGCGTAGAGTTTTTCTTTATAAGGGTTGCTGGGACGAACGAGGTATCCGACTAAAATAGTGACCGCGCCGAAGCCGAAGGCAATGGCGATAAAGACAACAATGGGCAGGTAATTGGCCGGTAAAAGATCGGTCGACACCGTCGTCTGAAACCTCCAAAAAGACAGCAGGTTTCACATCATAAAGAAGAAAAAAATTAATGTCAAGAGCTTAAAAAAAGGTTTAAATTGGAGCCCGTCCAACCGAACCTCGGACGGGATATTTTTCCCCTGAATCAAGATTTTGAAAACCCGTCCCATCCGCTCCGGGGCCATCAGCTGCTTCATTGCCAGGAACTGCTTCTTGGCCTCCTCGGATTCGTCCATCTTCATCGCATACGGCTCCATGCGCTGCGCAATCCCAAGCCCCATGAGAAAATGGGTCTGATCGGTGAATCCGATGACAGAAAGCCCCACTTCCTCCCCCGCTTTCGCCAGCGAGGTGAAATCGATGTGGGCGGTCATATCTTGCTCCCCGACATGATCATAGGGATTTTCGTTGGTTGCATGCCGATAATAACAGAGGAAGGTTCCCTTCGGACGGCGGGAGGTGTAGAGCGCCTCCGCCGGATAGCCGTAATCGATTGTGAGGACGTAGCCTCGCGCCAGCGACTGCCCGATCTGACGCATCCAATCGATCGATTGGAAATTGATTTCGATCTCCGTCGGCCGGTCAAATTGGATTTCTAATTTTTTAAGATAATCGAGGAGCCTCGGCGTGGAGGGGGCCCCCCGTATTTCTACAAACCGGTCCTCTTTCCAATCAACGTAGATCTCTTGAACCGTTTGCTGCTCGATCCGAAGACGATGGACCGGCATCGCATCGAGCAGCTCATTCGAGAAAAGCACCCCGACGAACCGGTCGGGAACCGCCTCCTCCCATCGGACTTGATCCGGGAAGAGCGGTTTCAGCCGGTTCATCTGCCGCTCCCTAAAGGCGGGGCTTTTTTCGATGATGATATATTGAAGCTTGTTGAAAAAGGAGGGCGCTTCCCTCTGAATGGCGCTGAGAATATCGAAGCAGAGGCTTCCTCTTCCGGCCCCCATTTCGACCAAGGTATAAGCCGATTCATCCTCACCGAGCGTGGAAAACATCTGGAGCAATTGCTTGGCAAGCAGCTCCCCAAAAATTGGATGGACCGAACTGCTCGTGTAGTAATCGCCCTGGGTACCGATTTTCTCGCCGGGGGATGAGTAATAACCCAACGTGGGGTGATAAAGGGCTTCCTCCATGAATCGAATAAAAGGGATCGGCCCCTGCTTTAGAATTTCATCACGAATGAAGGTGATCAATTCGGGTTTTGACATGCTCATCACTCTACCGGAAAGATCCGTAAGAATCAATCAGCGTTGCATTGGTCAGGCAACATTATTTCTGATTTAACGAATGTTTGCATTTATCCGCTCGAAGCAAAGTGCTATAATGACCTAAATGGTCATTTTACTCATTTCCCTTTTTCTACTAATACCAAATTCCCTTCACGCCGCGGCATCCACACCACAATATGATATTGTGGCCGCCTACTCCGAGGAAGAACACCGGATTTACGGCTCGGAGAAAATCTCCTTCACCAATACGAGCGACGAACCACTCTCAGAACTGTATCTCTTCCTCTACCCGAACCTTTATCTCGAAAGAGATCCAGACATCGATCAAAACCTTTACAAGCGGGCCTACCCGGTTAATTTTAATCCGGGAGAACAGATCATTACTTCTATTCAAGACCTGAAAGGCCAGAGCCTCCCCTATTTTCCGGAGCTTTTTAAAAAACGGATTCTGATGAAAATCCGTCTCCCTACTCCGATTCCCCCCCGGCGCACGTTCGAATTTCTGGTCCACTTCATTACTGTCATTCCGGAGAAATATGGAATCTTCGGTTATAATCGAGACTTGGTCACCCTTCAAGGGGGATGGCATCCCTATTTACCGCAGTTCTCCAAGGGGAAATGGGATTTTCTCCTTCCCCCACCGATCAGCCGATTTCAAATTCGTTTCACCTTAAATGAGCATCTTGACCTTCTTGCGTCCGCTCCGCTGGAACTCGAAACCCAGGAAGGGAGCGACGCAACCTATTTCCTGAAAGCCGATTCCCTCCCTTACTTCTCACTCTCCATCGGGAAGAAGCTCGTCAAGAAGGAGAAAAAGATCGGCGAGATTGATCTCGTCTACCATTTCCTTCCGCGAGATCGCGCCTATGCCGATCAAGCGATGAAAACGGCACGCAAGGCGGTCTCCCATTTTCTGGAACATTCGGGCCCGCTCCCCCCGACGCGATTGCAATTGGCCGAATCTTACCTTTATCAGGACCTGGTCAGCGCCGGCTCCAAAATCCTCTACATGAATAATCGGCTTTTTAAAGTCTTTCCGCTTCTGAAACGGTTCCATGAAGCGAGCCTCGCGAGAGGAATTTTCCTTCTGCTTTGGCAAGAACGGCTTCCATGGGAGGAGTCCTGGTTGATTGAGGGGATGGCCGATTTGGAATCGGAGCGGTTCATGCGAGAGCAGTATGGCGCCAGACCGAGCCTTGAAAAATGGCTCAAGCCGATCGCGTTTATTCCGATCGTCGATGAAATCCTCTATTCGCGGGATCTGCCGTTCCGCCAAACTTATTTTAAGGAAAGGGTTGCGCCGATCCTGAATGAAGATATTCAATTCTTTAACCATCCGCGCCCGGAGGGGACCACCATTTTCTCGAAACTGGCGAACCTGGTCGGTCACGAAACCGTCAAGCGGGCGGTGGAGGATTACAAAGAAAATATTCAGGCCGGCAAACAGGTTCCCTTCAGAGAGGTCCTCTACCGGATATCGGGAAGAAAGATTGATTGGTTTTTTGAACAGTGGCTCATGGCGAGTCCGGCCCTTGATTTCGGAATCAAGAAAATAGAGAAAGAGAAGGTCGATGAAGGCTACCGGACCACCCTCACCATTAAAAAACATGGGGACGGGATTGAGCCGCTTGAGATCTTGGCGGTTCAGAAAAACGGATCGCGCATCCCCCTGCTTTGGGAGGGCGATAAAGAAGAACATCAAGAGGTTCTTATTACCCCTTCTCCGATCAGCGTGATCGAACTGGATCCTGAAAAAGACTCCAGCGACCCCAATCGTCTGAATAATCGTGATCCAAGGCTTTGGAAAATACTATTAAATCGATACGGGGTCAGCTACAACTTCAATACCGGGACGCTCAGTTACAAAGCGGGCCTCCTCTTCCAACCGGTTTACGACAACAAGAACAGAATCGGGTTCGACTTCTCCCATAAAGAAGAAGGAAACGCCAGCCGTATCGAGTTCAGCCACATCTTCAAGAACAATCACACCCTTACCCTCGGTCTCTCTTATGAAGGCCCTCAAACGCCTAAAGATAAACCACCGGAAGAACCGGCGGGAACCGTCCACGTCGGTTATGCGCTCAGCTATCCCGATATCCCTCTCTTTGCAAACTTCATCCAGCGATTGACAGGGCGGTATCCTAAGTTCAGCGTAAGCCTCGGATATGACCAGCGGTTCACCGGAGGGGAGTATGAGAATCTCTTCACCGCGACGCTCGATCTGCGCCGTGTGTTCTCCTTCTCCAATCACCACGAAATCGGAACCCGCTTCTTGATCGGTCAAACGTTCGGAACCCTCTTTGAGAACAGTCGCTTTTTCTTGGGCGGGGACGAGAGAATGCGCGGCTTCACGCCGCTGCGATTTGAGGGGGACAATATCGGGCTTATTTCGGTGGAATACCGATTTCCGATTCTCTACGACACCGATCTTAATTTAGCCGGCACCGCGCTGACCCACACGCTGCAAGGAGCGCTCTTCGCCGACGCAGGAAACGTCACCGATTCAAGAAATGTTTTTCAGTTTACCGAATATAAAAAGGATGTCGGTGTGGGACTTCGATGGCACCTTGATTTCTTAGGCTTTTACCCGGCCACGATTCGATTTGATGTGGCCGTTCCGGTCGGCGCGACCATCAAAGCCGAGAAAAAACCGCACTATTATCTTACCGCAGGGGTGCCCTTTTAATCGATGAACATCGAAATGGAAACTAGGCAAGGAAAATCTTATCGCGCCCCATGACCTTTGCCTTATACATCGCTTGGTCGGCAAGGCGGATTAAATCGGTTTTGTTCTTGGCATGCTCCGGAAATCCGGCGATCCCGAAGCTGGCGGAAAGGTGAATGGAAAGACCCTCCCTCCTTAGAAACTCATGGGTGCGAATGGCGTTTCGAACACGATGCGCGATCCGAGAAGAGGTCTCCACATTGGTCTCCGGAAGAACGACGACAAACTCATCCCCTCCATACCGGGCGATAATATCGACCTCCCGGAGCGTTTTTCGAAGAATCTGGGCGACCTCGATCAGCACCTGGCTCCCCATCAGGTGGCCGTATTGATCATTGACCAATTTGAAATGATCCATATCGAGGAAGATCAACGAAATACAGGAGCCGTAGCGCTGACATCGCTTGATCTCGATATCAAGCGTCTGGTCCAAGAATCGGAAATTATAGAGGTGAGTGAGGTCGTCCGTTGTTGCAAGATCGGACATTTTTTGATAGAGCGAGGAGCGCTCGATGGCCAGGGCGGCCTGGTCGACCAATTTCAATAAAAGGTCGAGATCATTCTGATCGAACGATTTTTGATCGAAGCGGTTGACCATCTGGATCACGCCGATCACTTTCCGCTTGCTGATGATCGGCACGGAGAGAACCGATTTCACCTTCGTATGAGGATGAAACTCGCTTCGCTGGAATTGCCTTTCCTTCGAGAAATCAGTGATGAGCAAGGGAATTCCCTTCTCGGCCACCCAGCCGACCGGTCCCTCTCCCAATTTATACCGAACGCCCTTGATCGATTTTGGATTGATCCCTTTCGTCAGCTCGAAATAAAATTCATCCCGCATCTCGTCGTTCAAGAGAAGCGACCACGATTCGCTTCGGACCATCTTCTGAGCGGTGCTCATAATGACCCGGAGCATTTTCTTTAATTCAAGGGTCGAGGTAAGGGCTTTCCCGACGCTGATGAAATAAGCGAGCTCTCTGGTTTTCTGGCGGAGTTCCTGTTTCAGGCGGGCATTCTCTTGAGAGAGAAGACGGACAGGTTGATCAATTGAAGGGGAAGGTTTGCGGCGGGATCGGCTTTCGGTGTTTCTTTTCTTCACCTTATCTTCCGTGGCACTTCTTATACTTCTTCCCGCTCCCGCAGCTGCAGAGATCATTCCTTCCGATCTTTTTCTCGGAACGCTGAACGGTCCGTGCCGGCGCCGAATCTCCCCGGTTCAGCTGCATCTCTTGCGCCTTCGGAAAAACCTGAGCGATCGGCTTCTTCTCCTCCCGCATCACTTGCACGCGCAGGAGATGCTCGATGGTGTCCCGCTTGATCCGGTCGATCATTGCGGAGAACATTTCGAAACCCTCCCGTTTATATTCGCTGAGAGGATCTTTCTGTCCATACCCGCGCAGACCGATTCCTTCCTTCAGGTAGTCCATTCCAAGGAGATGGTCTTTCCAATGGGTGTCGATCATCCGCAAAAAGATCTGCCGCTCCAGATGCCGCAACAATTCGGAGCCGATCTCCGATTCTTTTCGGCCGTAGGCTTCCTCGACCCGCCGGACGATTTCCTCTTTCAGAGCCTCTCTTCCAACGGAAGGCAAACCCAATTCCTCTTTGGTGAAGGGGAAATTAAACTGGTGGGAGAGGGTTTCCAAAAGACCGTCGGCATCCCATTCCTCGGGATAGGCCCCCTCCGGGCAATAGAGCCCCAAGATCTCATCGACCTGCTCTTCCCGGATCTCCTTCAGGTCCTCTTTGACCTGTTCACCGAAGAGGACCTCCCTGCGCCGATTATAGATGACAGTCCGCTGCTTGTTCATCACGTCGTCATATTCCAGCAGCTGTTTTCGAATGTCGAAGTTGTGCCCTTCCACCCGTTTTTGGGCGTTCTCAATGGCGCGGGTGACCATCCGATGCTCGATCGGAACCCCCTCCTCCATTCCAAGACGGCCCATTAAGTTGGAGATCCGATCCGATCCGAAGATGCGCAGAAGGTCATCTTCCAAGGCAAGATAAAACCGCGAGGAGCCGGGATCGCCCTGCCGTCCCGACCGGCCGCGAAGCTGATTATCGATCCGCCGCGACTCGTGCCGCTCCGTCCCGATGATGTGAAGGCCGCCCAGGGCGATGACCTCCTGTTTCTCGCTCTCGCAGGTCTTCTTGATTTTTTCCTTCGCCGCTTCGAGGACCTGCGGCTCCGCGTCGGGATGTTGCGCATGATATTGCTTGAACAAAAATTCGGGATTGCCTCCGAGAAGGATATCGGTGCCGCGTCCGGCCATGTTGGTCGCAATCGTCACGGCCCCTTTGCGCCCCGCCTGCGCGACGATTTCGGCCTCCTTCTCGTGATACTTTGCATTTAAAACCGCGTGAGGGACCCCCTTCCGCTTCAGCAGAGCGGAGAGGCGCTCCGATTTTTCGATGGAGATCGTTCCCACCAAAGCGGGATGACCGGTTTTGTTCAACTCGATGATTTCCTCGACGATGGCATCGAATTTCTCCCGCTCGGTCCGATAGATGACATCGGAGAAGTCCTTCCGGATCATCTGCCGATTCGGCGGGATGATCAAGACTTCCAAATTGTAAATTTTCGAGAATTCGGCCGCTTCCGTATCGGCCGTCCCCGTCATCCCGGCCAGTTTTTTATAAATGCGGAAGTAGTTCTGAAAGGTGATGGAAGCGAGGGTTTGATTCTCATTGGCGATCTTCACCCCCTCTTTCGCCTCCACCGCCTGGTGCAGGCCGTCGCTCCAACGGCGGCCGGGCATCAATCGACCGGTAAACTCATCGACAATGAGGACCTCGCCGTCCTTGACCACATAATCGACATCCGCCTTAAAAATGGTATGCGCTTTCAGGGCCTGGAGCACATGGTGCACCAAAGACATGTTTGCGATGTCATAAAGATTGTCGACGCCGAGCAGCTTTTCGACCTTGGCATTGCCCTCCTCGGTCAGGGTCGCCGTCTTCGATTTCTCTTCAATGGTATAATCTTTATCCTGTTTCAAAGAGGGGATGATCTGATTGACCCGATAGTAGAGGTCGGTTGAATCTTCAGACGGACCCGAGATGATCAGCGGGGTTCGCGCCTCGTCGATTAAAATGCTGTCGACCTCATCGACAATGGCATAATTCAATTCCCGCTGGACGAAACTCTGCGGGTCAAATTTCATATTGTCTCTGAGGTAATCAAATCCGAACTCGTTGTTGGTCCCATAGGTCACGTCCGATCCATACGCGATCTGGCGTTCGCGATCGGTCGAATCGTGCTGGATGGTTCCCACGGTCAGTCCGAGGAATCGATAAAGCTCGCCCATCCATTGCGAGTCTCTTCTCGCCAGATAGTCGTTCACTGTAATCACATGAACGCCGCGCCCCGTCAGCGCATTGAGATAAACGGGAAGCGTCGCCACCAACGTCTTCCCCTCGCCTGTCTTCATCTCGGCGATCTTCCCCTCGTGCAGCGCCATCCCCCCCACGATCTGCACATCAAAATGACGCATCCCGAGGACCCGTTTCGATCCCTCACGAACCACGGCAAAAGCTTCCGGCAGAATGGCTTCGAGTCGTTTGGATAATTCCTCGTCGGTAGGCGCCCCCTCCGCAAGCTGTCGACGGAAGGCGGCTGTTTTCTCGCGGAGCCCATCGTCCGAGAGCGGGGAAATCGATTTCTCAAGCTCATTCACTTTGGCCACGACGGGCCACAGCCGCTTGATCTCCCGGTCATTTCTGCTCCCGATCACCTTCTTTAATATGTCTAACATTGCGATTCCTTAATCTATAGAGAGTGCTTCTCAAAATGTTTTGATTATATCATAGAACATTCACCGTTACTATCTGCCCCCAAAAAAAAACCCCGACAAGAAGAGCTTGTCGGGGTTGAAACCGTTCCATTCCTATTCCTTTACAACGTTGGCAGCCTGCGGACCCTTCTCGCCCTGAATAATCTCAAACTCGACCGTCTGCCCTTCAGCCAATGTCTTGAACCCCTCCCCCTTGATCGCTGAAAAATGGACAAACACATCTCCCCCATCTTCCCTTTCAATAAATCCATAGCCTTTTTTCTCATTGAACCACTTTACTTTCCCTTTCACCGCCATCTGACCTCAAACCCTCCTGCTGCCCATCTTGATCAGCCTCCCCGGCCCGAACCAGGATGGGGTGTTGATAATTCAGAGAGAAACCCGCGCAGTCTCTCCCCCCTTCAAAGAGAAGGAGTGCCCTTCTCTTGAGCTCTCTTAATTCAAAATATATCTCATTGGATTGACAGGTACATCATTTACATAAACTTCATAATGGAGGTGGGGTCCAGTTGAGAGGCCAGTGCTTCCGACATAAGCGATGACATCTCCCCGCTTTATTTTTTGTCCAACTTTCACTGCCGCCTTCGCCAGATGACCGTAATAGGTCACAATTCCATAACCGTGATTGACTTTGATCAGCTTTCCGAGTCCACTGTCAAATCCGGTGTAACTCACCACTCCGGCGGCCGGTGCGATGACAGGGGTATCCTGGCGGGATGCGATGTCAATCCCATTGTGCTTACTTACTCTTCCTGTAAAGGGGGAGACGCGATTACCATAACCGGATGTGAGCCAACCCGTTGTGGGCCAGATCGAGGGGGTCGAAGCCCATAAAGATTGGCGGGTCTGAACGGCTTCGGTCAATTCTTGGAAGCTCTTTTCTTGCGCGATCGCCTTGGCTTGGAGGTCTCCTAAGTCAAGTTGAATCGATGTCATTAACTCTGAGGAACCTGAATGAGAAAGACCAATCTCTTCCTGCCCTCCTAAACCGACGACACCGACCTCTTTCCTCGGGCCGATGTCGGTAATAACTCTCAATTTCTGGTCTAATTCGATCAGGCGACCCATTTGATTTTTCAAATCGTCAATGGTCGTCAAGAAACTCTGGATTTGTATTTTTTGGGTTTTGGCTTCTCTTCGAAGGTCTTTTAATTCTGTAATTTGGCTCAGCATCAAGAAATATTGCACGAAAAAGCCGGCAAGAACCAACAAGAGGACCGATGAAAATCCGACCAAATATTTGCAGGTTTTTTTGCTGAGCGAGAAACGGTATGGTTCCGATGTGGGACTCGGGAGAATCACAATCGTATAGGAGTCGTCATTCTTCCCCATCATGTCTCTCCTAAAAATTTGGCCGGGATGGTATCACAGCCTTTTCCTCTTTGTCAAGCTGGATATACCTTGAAATCATAAATCCCGGTAATGGCATGTTCAATCGTCTCTCTATCAGACCTAAATCTAGCAGTTTTTAACCTCTTGTCAAGGCAAATAATACAGCATACTTCCTAGGAAATAAAAGACAAATCGGTTCTCTGTTTCGCTAAATACCTTCATGGATTGAATGATAAGCATCTGATATTTAAATGTGTTAGCGCCGATTGAAACTCAATTAAAAATGCGATGTGTCTGAATCTAAATTAGCCTTACCAACCAGGCAGGTGCAAGAAGAAATACAGAGTTGAAGTATATAGACAACCACAATCTAAAACATCGGAATCCCGGACGTGTGTATCTATTTTGATACCCTCTCCAAAGGGTATCTCTCTCTTCCTTCAGGGGTTCGAAGCAGATGAAATTTCGCTAGGGCTGAGTATTGTCTTGAATCCATTTAAGGTAGTCCAAAGAACCTTCCACCAGGGGAAGGGCAATGATTTCCGGCACAGAATAAGAATGGTGCTTTTTTACCTCTTCAGCCAACCGGGCAAAACAGTCTCTTCTGGTTTTTAAAATCACCAGCGATTCCTGTTCCTGACATATTTTGCCCTCCCACGAGAAAATCGACGAGATCGGAGAGAGAATATTGGCGCAGGCGGCCAGCTTCTTTTCGACAAGAGTCCGACCGATCTTCTCTCCTTCTTCTTTGGAAGGGGTGGTAATAAGGATTACAATTTCATCCATAGGACAATTCGATTCGGCAGGAAAAATAAATGGCGAGGCGGTTAGGCCCCAGGCCTCCTACTGCCGGGCGACCTCGTTTCCTCCTTTATAGACGGTCGGCGTGATGAAAATCAAGAGTTCATTTTGGATGTCGTTTTTCGTTTCTTTTTTAAATAACCAACCTAAAATTGGAATTTTTGAGAGCCAGGGAACACTCTTCTCTCCTTGAGACTCGTTTCGAGTGTAAATTCCCCCGATCACGACTGTCTCGTTGTCTCCCACTAAGAGATCCGTCTCAGCCGTACGCGTATTTAAAGGAGGAATGTTCTGGACCTGACGATTATAATCCGGATCTTTCTTTTCCGTCTTCACATGAAGCAGGATCTGGTTATCCGGAGTAATATGTGGCGTCACAGTGAGCTCTAATTTCGCATCAATGATGGTTACTCCTGTTGTCGTCGTTGCACCGGCGGTTGTTTCCGTCGAAGAGGTTGCGGTCGATAGAATCGAAGTGGTCGGAATGAGAATCTCTGTTCCGCTGGAAATTTTTGCTTCTTTATTATTTAAAGTAAGAATGCGGGGATTCGACAGGATCTTCCCTCGCCCGGTGTCTTCCATCGCGGAGAGCTGAAGATCCAGTTGAAGGCTCGATCCGGCATTGGCGAAGGTAAAACCAAGTCCCCCGCCCGCACCCACACCGACCGCCGCCGGAAGATTGACCGCAAAATTATTCCCTGAAAGACCGGCTCCCCCCGACAGGGCGTTTGAACCTGTCGTTGACGTTGTCCCTCTCGTCGCCCCGGTTACCAGAAACCGATCCGATTCGTATGCCCCTCCCCACTGGACACCCAACTCACGTGCGAAATTGGAGCTCACCTCGACAATGCGTGCTTCAATCATCACCTGAGGGGTCTTACTGTCCAGGTGCTTTATCACTCCATTAATCTTTGCCATATTCCAGGTGTAATCACGGACGACCAGAGCATTGGTTCGGACATCAACGGTAAGACTTCCTTTTTTGGTCAGTAGCCCTTTCACGCTCTCCTGCATCTCTTTGGCATTGGCAAAATGGATGGGGATGATCTCGGTTGCAAGATCGGCTTCTCCCTCCCCAAAAGGAGATTTCATGACGCGAATAATGTCTCCTTCCCGAAAAGAAGTCAGATTGTTGATCTTTAGAATCGCCTCGAGGGCCTCCTCAAAGGTGACCTCCCGAAAGCTGAGGGTCAACTTTCCATCGACATCATCACTGATGATAATATTAAGATTATTCTCTTGTCCGAGCGCGCGAAGGACATCTTTCAGCTCGGCATTTCGGAATTCCATCGAAAAGAGGGAATCATCCTTTTTAACCGAGATGGACGCACGGTCGGTCTCCGCTCTTGCATCCGCTCCCACTGCCGCGGGGGAAAAAAGTAAAGAGAGGGCAAAGTAGATCACGATATTAAAAAGAGTCCCTCGGGGTCGAGCTTTAAAGAAGGCGTTCATGGAAGATCCTCCGCATAGCAGCGTTTACTTCGCTAAAAATTGATCGACTTTTAACTCCAACATCCTGGATCCTTCTCTGAGAATCACGCGATCGGAAAGAATTTCTTGCACCATCATCCCATCAATCCGATCCCCCAAACGAAGAATACGGTGATTGATGATCGCGGCCCCTTCTCCATCCCGATAAATGATCGCGCTCAAGGAGAATGATTTTCCGGCGTCGGTCTCCACACTGTTCGACGTCCCCTGCTCGTTGGGACGAACCGGAAGAATGAAAGGATCTCTTCCCCACTCGGTCGTATTTTGCTTCTCCTCGAGAAAGGCGCGATTCATATCGATCAGCGACGGGGCGCTTTGCGCCGAGAAGACAGGCGTGGTGAGAAGAAGCGAACAAAGAGATCCGACAAGAAGGCCGACTTTGTTCATACCCCTCCTCCCTTATAAACATGAAGAACCAGCTCGGCGGTCACCTCGGGACTGGTCTCCGCAGTTGATTCAATTTTAAGACGCTCGATAATAACGGGGCGCGGGAGACGCTCCAGGGCGGAGATGTAATCCCCAAGATTGAAGAATCGGGAGCGGATCTTTATCTGAACCGACAAAACTTCATAGCCTTCTTTCTTTTCAGCCGGACTCGGCTTCAACTCAATCAGCTGGACCTCCTTAATCCGCGCCAACCGGCTGAGCTCTTCTAAAATCGACGAGAGCGACGCATCCGGAAGGAGCCCCGCCGGTTCGGGCTCAGGGGTCCCGGCGGCTTCGGCTTTTCGCATCAGGACGGGGAGGGTGGAGGAGAGGGCCGAAATTTCTTGCTGAAGGTTTCTCTTTTGTTCATCCAATCGCTGACGCTCCGCCATCCTGGGGAGAAAGAAAAAGAAGACAAACGAATAGATGAGCGCAACCAGCGTGGAGACAAAGAGGATTCGCTCCCGCTTTGATAATTTGGACCACTGTATTTGATTCAATACGCTCATCTCTTCCCCGACTGGTTTTCGGGACCGGACGGTTTTAAGCGGGTATGAATTGAGAAATCGACCCTCCGCTCCGGATTCTGCCGTGAAAAATCGAGCAGCACATCTTGGAACAGGGGGGAGACTTCCAGCGACGCCATCAGGTCGGTCACCTTTTGATACGATGCCGCGAACCCGTCGAAACGAACCCCCTGCGTCGCATCGTTCTCAAGCCCGGTGATCCACACCCCTTCCGGAACCACCCGGCTCACCTCGACCAAGACCCTCGACCAGGCAACCCGCTCTTTCAGGATCGCCTCTTCCGTCAAGAAACGCTGCGCCTCCTCTCCGGGGAGGGTGACCTGCGTCAACGCCGCCATCTGCTGCTCGAGTTGCTGGCGCTGTTGTAAAATTGCATCGACCTCTCTCTTAAGCAGAATTTGTTTCTTCTCATCCTGGACGTAGAATACGACCAGCAGAAGAAAGAGCATCCCGACCGAAGCGCCGATCCATTGCTTTTTGCGCAACGGTTTCGCTTTGGCGGCTCCTTCAAGAAGCTCAGGTTGAAAGAGGTTAATATGTTCCTTCATCATCCTCGTCCGCCCATTCCGAAAAATCGGAAAGAGCCATCTTAATTATGAGAACGGAGGGCCAACCCGATCCCGCTTGAGAAGCGGGGGGCAATGGCCCGGATTGCACCGACCGACTCCGTACCGATGATCCCCGCCAGAGGATCGTCAATTTCCATCTCGGCATCAAAATAACTTCCAAAATAATCGGAGAAACCGGGAAGGAGCGCCCCTCCTCCCATCAGGATCACTTTTTTGAAGACCCCTTCCCGGAACTGAGCCCGGTAGTAATCGATCGACCGCTGGATTTCAACGATAAACCGGTCGATTTCATTTTTGATGATCGCCTGCGGCCCTTCTTCCGCGCCGAGTCCCTTTTCGCGTTTTAGTTTTTCCGCGTCCTCATAAGACAGGCCCCTCTCCCGTTCGAGTCGGCGGGTGATTTGCTCCCCGCCCATTTCAAGTCGCCGGGTAAACCGAAGAACGCCATCTTTGAGAATCGTCATATCGGTCTTCACAGCGCCGATATCGATGTAGATGAAATTCCCGGTCAGCTCCTTTCCATAACTCAACCGGATGGTATTCAGCAGAGAAAGAGGGTTCACATCGATGGCGATAATGTCGAGCCCCGCCCGCTGCATCATCGCCCATTGCTCCCGGAGGGTGCTCTTTTCTGCCACCACGAGGATCAAATCGTATCGCTGGGTCTCGCGCTCCTGCCGCCCCCCGGCGATAATAAAATCGAGAACCATCTCCTCCATCGGAATGGAGACCAGTTTTTTCGCCTCCCACTTCACCGCCTCCGCAAGCTCCTCCTTCGGCATGACGGGAAGAGTCAAGTGACGGATCAAGGGGGCCTGGCCTGAAAAATTGATGACCGCCTTCGGCCGTTTTTTCTCCTTGATCAACTCTTCCAAGGCGGCGGCGATATTTTCCTGGCGAAAATCCTGCTCGATCGGGAGCTCTTTGAGCCCAATATCAAGCAGCTTTACCCCTTGCCGCGTCCGACAAACCCGGACCACTTTCACCGAGCTCGCCCCGATGTCAATGGCCCAAAACGGCTTTTTAAATGACAGCCATCCCATGTTATCCCCTCGAATGGGTCGTCCCAGACGACCCGTTGCCGTTGGCGGACCCATTCCCGTTCATGGAAGCGATCTCCTCCATGGCCTTCTCATAAGCGACTTTGTGCTTGAATCCCTTGCTTAAATACTTCCAAATGAATTTGATCTTGAGCAGATCCTCTCGGCTGTATTCCCGCGCCTCCAGGTCTCCCATCGGAATCCGCTTCGGCGTGACATACCCCTTCTGCTCGAGATAATAGAGCTTGTGTCTGGGGATATCGATCTCTTGTAAAATTTCCGAAGTCTTCATCCGGTCCAATCAGTTCATGAGGTGATGAATTTATTTTTCTAATGTTGCACTAAAATGAACCGCTCAGATTAACGAAATTCCTCGCGGTACGATTCAGTATCGGCCTCATTCAATGAATTAAAATTAAATGCATTTAAATCCACCACCTGAGACTGCGGCGGACTGGTCACGCCATTCTCATCGGTCACCGTTACAGTGAATGTGCTGCTCGTTCCAGAGGTCGGTACCGCTGAAAAAACCAGTTCGAAGTCCCCTCCCTCGGTCAACGGAATCCGATCCGCGGCTGAAGGGGAAGCAAACTGAACAGAGCCGGCGGTCGGACCGGAAGCGACCCAAGACTCGACCAGATTTCCGACCGAATCCGTCACCAATGCGTAACCATCTTCCGCCCCTCCTCCCCATGCCCAGCCGGATGGGAATGAGATGGAAACGCTCTGGGCCGGCGCGCAACCTTGATTCGTAATCGACCATGTCAATGGTTGATTGGTGCTGAAAAGATTTGTTTCCGTGACATCGAGATTGATCACGTATCCGCCCACATCCTCCATCGCTGAGACAACCGGACCGGTGCTGTTCCCGCCATTGCCGGTCGCAGAGCCTGTGACAGAGTAGGTCGAACCGACCGTCCCCGTGACGGTTGCGGTCCAGGTAAATGTGCCGGCGCTATTGTTGGCAAGGGAGGCGATGGAGGCCGGGGCCGGACCGGTGAAGGCGCCGATCGTCGCAGTCCCTCCTCTCGTGAGCGCAGAAGGAACAATGTTGTTCACCGTCCCTCCTGTCACATTCGTCACCGTCAAGACAAAGGTCGCAACGTTCCCCGAAAAGAGGCAGGTCGGTGCGATCGAAAAGTTTCCTGAAATAACGCCGATCGACACCGGGACGGAAGTAATAAGTTTAGAAGTTCTCGTACCGACGCCGGCATAAGCTTGAAACGTGACCGTCCCTGGACCGGAACCTGTCGTTGTATAGGTCCAGACCATCGTCCCTGTGGCACCCGCATTAAGGTTTAAGTTGGCTGGGTTTGAAATCGTAGCAACTGCGACCGGCGTCGGGGGATTGTTCAAGTGATTATACTGCCGTGTCGGCGGTTTGGGGTTTGAGGTAATGCCTGTTAAGTTCGACGTCGACCGGTTCGTCACGGTCATTATCAAAGTAAAGGTACCGCCTACCGGCACGGCGGTCGTGGACGGCACCAGGGTCATCAAAAGAGACTTGAGGGTCCAGAGTCCGACACTCGTTCCGCTGGTTCGAGTGATCGTCGAATCCGATCCGGAGGGAGGCCAGGGGCTGGTCGAGTTTTGGAAATAAGCCCGCACGTCCCGCAAGTCCTGGATGGTGTCCGATGAGTAACGCCCGGCGACCATATTTAATGTAAATGCCTTCGAGATGGCCGCTCCCGCAGGGCATCCGGCGATCGTACAAACGATCGCATCGTTCGCCGTGTTGGCCCGGAAAGTGATGGAGGTACCGGAAAAGGAGGTCCGGGTCCATCCCGCCGGGGCGACGGTGGTATTTGAAAAAACGGTCCCCCCTCCCCCAGTGTCTGTCAGACGAAACCGCATCTGGTAGATCCTTTGAGTAACCTGCCCTGTCGTGCTGGTGTTCGTGATCTGAAACGTAATTGAAGCGGGATCTCCCATGGTAAACTCAACCGGGGTCGGCGCATTGGTCATGGTCGATGTGAAATTGTAAGCCGCCTCGGCCGCGCTCTGCCCAAAGGAGAAAAATAAGCCTGCCGTCATCAGCATGATCAGCATCACCTTTATTCGGGTTCTTTCGTCCATTACCGTTGCACTATCTTGCGAACCGATCGGGCTGCGTTCCCCATTGCGGCAAGACTGACCGTTCCGGTCGAAATAATCTCCGCTTCAAAATCGGGGAGGCTCCCCTCCGCCAACAGCGGCGTCACCGGCCTGCCGTTGTTATGGGCGGCGGAGGCAGTCCCATTCTGGCAGCGCGTTACTCCGGTGAAGGTCATCGTGCCTCCGGCGATTGTCGACCCTGTGTAACTGATCTCTTCCTCATCGATGTTGACCGTTCCCGCGCCGAGAAACTTTGGATGAGCAGCCACCGTGAATGATGCGGGGGCTGCACAACTGTTGGCCAGTGCGACGGTGAGGGTCGTCACCGGATAAACCCGGTGACCCCGCTCATGGGCCGAAGCGTTGCTGGAGATCCCGCCGACCGTCTGTCCCCGTAAAATCCCGGTGAAGGTGTTCCCGGCAATCCCACCGTAGAACACAAACTCCGCGTCTCCGGTAAGATCCTCCTCAATCTGAAGGAAACCCGACGCCGGAAAGCGATTTGTCGTATAGACTCGAATCGGATTGGTTGAGCCCGGAGTCGGGACTCGGGTGCTGAGCATCGTCGCCGGAAGGTTCACACTGACATTAAAAGCGCCTGCCCCCAAATTTGTGGCGGGGATCAAGATTGGATCGACCGTGCTCCGATACCACTGGAGGTTCTGCGCAAGAAAACGCTGGCTAAATTCGGTCCCTCCCTCCGCGACAAAAAAGGCTTGGTCCGATTTCACCTCGTTCATTGCGGAGAACCCTTGCGTGCCGACCAGCGAGACGACGGCAAGGCCGAGGAAGCCGAAGACAACGATCAAGAAGACCGCCGCAATCAGGGCGATTCCCCCCTCCGTCTTTAATACCGAATGACCCATGAAGAAAATCCTTCTTCTACTGAAACCGCTCGATCCAATCGATCCGAGGCTGGCCTCCGCCGCCGGCCCCGAACTCGACGACAAACCAGCCGATGTCGGCCGACGAATTGGTATTGCTTCGCTGCATCGTGATCTGATCCCCCGCCGGGGATAACGCCATCGTGACCGAGCCGACGCCGACATAGTCGGAATCGGAACCGTTGTTCGGAGCATACGGAGAGCGGCCCATGCTCTGTCCCGCCGCCGGTTGAACTGACGCGAAGGCAACGGAACGGGTCACGTCGACCGGGGTCGCTAAGTTGACGGTCTCCAGTGGATCGCTGTTGGGAAAGGTTTCGCTTCCGTGTTGAACGTTGGAGCCATCTCTCAGTTCGATCGCCTGCCAGGTGATCTCTTCGATTCTGGCGGTCCGCCTCGTGGCGCGATCGATGGTGATGGTGGTCGGGCCGGTCAATTGCGCCCGCAGCATCCGGGCTCCAATGATGTCGTCTTCGTCTTGGCCCCTCAACGTCCGATACCCCACCAGCACGAATGTCTTGCTGACATCGACTGCTATCGGAAGTGTGGCCGTAACGGTTTGAGTCGTAGGCCCCCCCTGACTCATTGCCGTCGGACCGATGGTCCCCTTCTGGACGAAAATGTCGGCCGGGTTAGTAAACTCGATCACCTGCCACCAGATGGTATGGGTATTATCGGCATCCGTCGCCCGAAATTGGAGATTGGTCGGACTCGTCAGCTCCCCGAGAATCGGGTCATTGTTATCCCAAGTGACATGGTCCGGGTCGGGCGTTTTCGACCAGGTTACGAAGGCCTGGCTTAAAGAGGACACCCCTGCAAAGCCTTGTGCAGCGCCGACATTCACCACCGCGTTGCTTTGGGTAATGGAGCCGCGCTGCACGTTGACGCCAGAGGGGTACGCCACCACGTACCACCGGATCGTGATCGGCCGCGACGCGTTCGTCCTCTGTTGAAACCGGATCGTATTCGCATCGAGGATCTGGCCGCGGAGCATCGCGCCTGTCGGCTCGTTGTGATTGTGACGGGTATTGAAAAGAAGAAAGGCGCGCGTCGGATCGACGGGAGTCGGTAACGGGATGTCCAGTGTTACGGTGTCCGAGGGATGACCCGAAATCGTGTTCTCGCCCGTCTGAACCGAAGGACCGCTGTTGGGCACACCCACTTCGATGACCCGTCGGCTGTTGCCGAATGCTCCGATGACCGTCCCGGTCGACCGGATCAAACATTGGTTCTGAGTTACCTGGGCATTGTTCGCATGGGCGGCGGCCGTCGTTCCGTCCGCGCCCCGCTCGGCGCCGGTGAAACAGGCCGGGGCGCCGCAGACCAGCGCGTCGGTGGACGTTCCGGCGTAGTCGATCGACTCCGCATCGATGCGGATGCGTCCGTGCGGCGCATAACCCGCGATGGCGTCGACCGGAATCGTCGCGACGGAACTATTGATCCCGCCGGCCTGATCGACAAGGGTGGACAATGGATTGTAGGCTGTCCCGACAGTGATAAAGCTTCCCGCTCCCAGCACCGTCGGAACGGCGTTGGTCAGCCCGGCGCAGGGGGTTCCCGTTTCGAACTGATACCGGGCCATCTGCATCCCCCCCGCGGCGATGAAAAAGGCCTGATCCGACTTTACGTCGTTCATCGCGGAGAATCCCTGCGTGCCGACCAACGAAACGACGGCGACACCGAAAAACCCGAAGACGACAATCAGAAAAACCGCCGCAATCAGCGCGATTCCCCGTTCCGTCTCCAGAATCAAGAAGTGGCTCATACGAAATTCCTTGGGTGAACCCGAACCCGATACGCCTGCGATTCACCGCTCTTTGTGACGGTCAGATCGATCTGAATGGTCCAAACTTGGGCTGCTGCAGCGGCAGCGGCGCCATTCTGCTGAAAGTAAGAAAAGGTCAAAGAGGAGGTAGCCGCGTCGGCTGAAGCCAGCACAAAGGTACCCGCCATGTCTTGACGTGTGAGGTTCCCTCCAGAGAAAGTATAAATAATCTGGTTCCCGCCGATATCATAGAAATTGAGCGTCCCCGCGTTGCAGCAGCCTGGGAGATCGGCGGCGGTTCGGCTTCGCGCCATCCGGATCTCGCGCGCCATTCTCTCGACGGCCAGCCGTCCCTGGTTATTCAAATCGGCGCGAACCTCGCTGGAAGTGAATATTCTCGCCCCTTCCATCAACGGAACGGCGGCGACGACCGAAACAATTCCCAAAAGGACGATGACCAGGACCAGTTCGACCAGGGTAAAACCGGCCTCGCCCCGCGCGGCACGATTGGCAAAGTTGAAACCTGGAACGGGCACTACCTTTCCGCTCGGTCTCAGTGTTGCGCCAGTTTTTCCGTCCGGCAGGCGATCCTTCACCCATCCCTCCGCTTCTCTTCAGTAATCCGTCAAGAGCGTTACTGCAGTTACATTTCCAATGACAGCGTTTGTGATCGTCACATCGACCCTTTTGAAATCGGTCGCCGCGCCGCAACTGTTGAGATTCGTTGCCGGCACAGAACAAACCGCGCGAGCGCAGATAAATCCCGCTGGCATCGGCACAACGCAGGCGCCTGACGCTATCGGACCAAATCCGGCCACCCGCTTCTGCGCGATTGTTTGGTCAAGCTCCGCCTGAGCCAGAGCAATCGCCTGCTGTGTGATCACCGGGTTCGCGCTTCCGCTGATACTTTGTGTCAACGGAATTAAGATTCCGCCGGCGAGACCAACGACAATGATAAAAATCACAATCTCGATCAACGTAAATCCTCGTTCTTGGGCAAACCCCTGATAGAGCATGGGCTGTTTAAGCCTTTTCACGGAATACTCACCCTTCCCGTTTCCTGCTGAACATCTACTGTTTGGGAAGTGCCTCCGCCTGAGACAATGACTGTCCCTCCTGCCGTCGGTACCCCGAGGGTGTTAAAGTGGACAAAGGCACCGGCGAAGCTCCCCCCCGAGATCGTCACCTCCGCGTAGCTCCCGGTGTTGAGGACCACCGAGAGATTCCCCGTGCTGTTCGTCGGGTCGATCACAAACTCTCCGGTTTCGCCCCAATTTCCGTCTCCATCGGCATCGTTCACCACCGCATACCCGCTTGCGGGAGCGGGAGCGGTGTTGAAATAAACCCGATGCGGCAGGTTGCGGGTCATGGCGAGACTTTGGGCATAAGCAATGTCCGATTGAAGTTTTCGGGCCGTCGCAGACGCCCTCGTTCCCGCCATATTCCCGACCAGTGGAATCACCACCACGGCCAAGATGCTCAGAATGAGCAGCACCATCACCGCTTCAATTAAGGTGAAGCCCTGTTGCCGCACAAGAGATGCTCCTCACGACATATTTCTTCTAAGCCTTCGTTTATTAGTCTATTCCCATCCCTTATGGGACAATCCCTATTCCAACAAACGTTGTCGTGTCGGTCGTCGCATCCTGAGTGAGGACACAGGCAACTGAAGCATTATCGGCAATGGCTGCGGCAGTCACTGAGTAACCCGCTGGGACTCCTCCTGCCATGACTGTACCGATATCACTGCAGTTATCAATTGGAGCTCCATTTGCAACATCTAACGAACGCGCCGCATAGTTAGTTGCCATGGCCGAAGACATCCCTCCAGCCACACCCGCCAGCGCGCCCGCATTTGCCTCTGCTGAAAGATCATTAAAAGTTGGAATCGCCACAACGGCCAGAATTCCTAAGACCACAATGACCATGACCAGCTCAATGAGTGTAAAACCTTTTTCATTTCGAAGCGTCTTCATTGTTCCTTTCCTCCTTTTTAAGTGCATGGTGCTGATTGACAGATTTCACTCCCGGTTGCCACTCTGTCTTGTGTTTATTTCCTCATCTCTACTTCTCTACCAACTCTCATATCCTTGTGTATTGGATGCCACCTGGCCCGTCGTCGGATCGTATCGGTAGCGATTTCCAAACGGATCCAACAAATTTCCATCACCATCTAAAGACTGTGCAGCCAAATATTCTCCCGAAATGATTTTATCGTTCACCGGTAACAGGTATTTTTCTTTAACCAGGTTTTTTAAATCCTCCGGGTAATGCTGCTGAAGCACGCGGTAAAGTCCGATTCCGTTTCGAATATTCACCAACCCGGTTGTTAGTGTCACTTCCTTCGCCTCTAGCGCCAGCCGCTGATAATATGAAGTCGCAATTCCGATCAGGAGACTAATAACGATACAAACCAACAGTGTTTCTAATGCCGTGAATCCTTTTTGATCTGATCTCAACATGGGACGAAAGAAGACAGCTATCTGCCTCCTTTAAACACATTGATCATGTTCCACCAGGGCATAAAGATCGCCAAGGCTAGAAAGATAATGACGATGCCAATTACCGTCAGCAACAATGGCTCCAGACTGCTAGACAAATTTTTAATCGCATATTCGACATCGCGATCGTAATATTCCGAAACCTTCATCATCATCTCTTCCATCTTTCCGCTTTCTTCGCCGACGGCAACCATCTGAATAACGATCGGAGGAAAAACTTTGCTGACCTTCATCGGCTGAACAATCCCCCGGCCCTGTCGGGCGGAATCTCGGATATTATCCACAACCCGCCCAATGACGACGTTTCCGACCGTCTCCGAAACAATCTCTAGCGTTTGCAAAATCGGCAGTCCGGAACGGGTAAGGGTGCCGAAGACACGCGCAAAGCGGGACAGGGCGGTTTTGGTGAAGATCGGGCCGAAGATCGGAACACTTAATTTAAAACCATCCCACCAAAGCCGCCCAGGTGGGGTATTGATATATTTTCGAAATCCGATAAATGCCGCAACGATCCCCGCGAGAATAAAAAATCCATACTGATGAACGATGCTATTGAGGTTGATCATCATCCGCGTCGGGAGCGGCAGCGCAACGTCATAATTGGCATACAGGGCGGCGAACCTTGGAATTACAAAAGAAACCAAAATACCAAAAGCAACAACCAGAGCGGCAACGACGATTTTGGGATACCGCGTCGCCGCCTTGATCCTGGCGCGCGTCTCGGCCTCGTGCTCCGCCAGCAGGGCGAGGCGGGTAAGGATTTCATCAAGCACTCCGCCGGTCTCTCCCGCTTTGACCATGCTGACATACATCTGGGAGAAAACCTTCGGATGTTTAGCCAATGCATCGGCGAAAGTGCTTCCTCCCTCTACATCTTTCTGGACCTGACCGATTACTTTCTTCAGCTTCGGATTTTCGGTCTGCTCCTCCAGTGCATTGAAGCTCGCCATGAAGGGAATACCTGCGCTAATCAAGGTCGCCAATTGTCGGGAGAAGATGATCAAATCCTCGGAAGAGATCCGCTCGAATTGCGGAAGAAGCTCGGCCAGCGAAAGGCCGGGCTTTTCCTCCTCGATCGCAACGGGGATGTAGCCGAGACTGTCGAGATGCCCGGCCACCGCCTCTTTGCCGTGGGTCTCAAACGTCCCCATAAAAAGGGCGCCGTATTTGTCTCTGGCTTTGTACCGAAAAGTCGGCATTGCTCTCCTTCAGCGCGCGTGTCTCATCGCACAGTTTTGCAAGTCATATGCCTTTGGGGTATGCTGGAAAGAAGTCGTGAAAATACCATAAAAGTCATGCGGTTAACGGCTTGATTCGAAGAAAGGAAGGACGTTAGAAATTTAAACTTATGTAGGCCGTCACCCAACCGGGCCGTTTTTTGTCAGGAAAAATCCGCATGGGTTGTGGTTCAAAGAGGGGAAGTCTTTAGGTGAGGTCGCCGTCGAATTCCTGGGTCACGCGGAAGACCTCTTCGACGGTGGTCATTCCCTGGACGGCCTTGAAAAGGCCTTCGACGCGAAGCGATTTAAATTTCATGTTCGCCGCATACTTGCGGATCTCGCTGGAAGCAGCGCGCGTCACGACGAGTTGGCGGATCGGATCATCGGCCATCAACAACTCATAGATGGCGATCCGGCCGGAGTAACCGCTCCCCCGGCAGTCGGGGCATCCCTCGCCGCGCGCAAAGATGATCTCGCGGCTCCCATTGGCGAGATGGGCCAGACCAAGCTCGTTCAAGAGCTGGGGGGTGGCAGTATAAGATTTCTTGCAGGCATTGCAGGTCTTTCGAACCAGCCGCTGCGCCGCAATGCCGATCAGCGAAGAGGCGATGAGAAATGGCTCCACTCCCATATCGACCAGCCGGGCGATGGCGCCGGCCGCATCGTTGGTATGAAGGGTCGATAAGACGAGATGCCCCGTGAGGGCCGCCTGAATCGCGATGGTCGCGGTTTCTCGGTCGCGAATTTCTCCGACCATGACGATGTCGGGATCTTGCCGCAAAATCGAGCGAAGCCCGGTGGCAAAGGTCACGCCGACCTTGGCATTCACCGGCACCTGATTGATCAGCTTGATTTGATACTCCACCGGATCTTCAATCGTCACGATGTTTCTTTCCACCGAGCTGAGCTGCTTGAGAGCCGAGTAGATCGTCGTCGTCTTGCCGCTTCCGGTCGGTCCGGTGACCAGGACGAGACCATAGGGGCGGCGTATCATTTTCTCGAAAATCTGAAGCCCCTCGGTTGAAAAACCCAAATCCGAAAGAGAAAGGAGCAGCTTCGATTTGTCGAGCAGCCGCATCACGATCTTCTCGCCGAAGAGGGTCGGAAGGGTCGAGAGACGGATATCGATGTCGCGATCCCCCACCTTCATTTGGATGCGCCCATCCTGGGGAACCCGCTTCTCGGCGATGTCGAGATCGGCCATAATTTTGATACGAGAAGCGACCCCCGACTGAAGATTGCGCGGCGCGGTCATCACCTCCCGGAGCAGTCCATCGCGCCGGAATCGGATGCGGAGCACTTCGCCGTCGGGCTCGATGTGGATATCGCTCGAACCCTCTTTGATCGCCTGCGTGATCATGGTATTGACGAACTTGACCACCGGCGTATCTTCGGCCAGCTTGGAGAGCTCAATCACCGCATCCCCTTCATCGGCCACCCCGAATCCTTGACGGTCGGCCTCCCGGGCCGCCTCCTCCAGGGTGCCCGCGCCGGAATAGTACCGGTCGATCGCCTTCATCACGTCCGACTCTTTGCTCATCACCGGATCAATTTCGCAACCGGCGACCCGCTTCACATCATCAATTGCGAAAACATTAAGCGGGTCGGCCATCGCCAGGGTGAGAATGGAGCCTTTTTTATAGAGCGGAATGATCTGATGACGGCGGGCCAACATTTCGGGAACGACCTGGATCGTCTCCGGCTCGACAATGATGCCGGCGAGATCGACATACTGAATCCCCATCTGCTTACCGAGGACCTTAATGATATCGTCTTCGGTGACGAGGCCGAGGCTCTTGAGCACCACGCCGATCCGGCCGCCATGCGTCTTCTGCTCGACGAGCGCGCGCTTCAACTGCTCATTCGAGAGGAGCCCTTCGGCAATCAACATCTCGCCGAGCATCTTCCTTTTCTGCTGCGGTTGCGGCATGGTTGGCTCTTTTTTCAGATGGGTAGGGACGTATCGCAGTACGCCCCTAACTATAACAGCCGTCGGACATTTGTCAAGAAAAGGCCCGTGAAACACGGCTAAATTGATTTTTAGGCAGGGCTGTGGTAAATTCCGGTCTTGCTTAATCAGGATGAGGATCGATGGGAAAGTTTTTTTATTACCTCGGCAGAGTCGTTCAGGCGACGGGATTGCTTTTGATCTTAAACGTCTTGATCGTCTCCGGCCTTCAAAATGGCAGCATGGGATTTCTATTTAAGTTCACGATGCTGGGAATGGGAATCTTCATGGTGGGTTGGTTTATCCAGCAGTATTCTTGAATGGAATGAACTTTCGAAAGAAGGCCCGCCACACTTCCTTCCAAAACTGGCAGTAGGTCCGCTCGCCCCGAAGAATGCCTAAGTAGAGATCAACAGCCCCCGGATGAAGCCGGATCGCCTCCAGATAAAGCCTGGGAAAGGCATAGATCCACTTCGCCATTCGCGCCGCCCGCTCGAAGTCGGGATAAAAGACCTCCCGAACGGCCCGGTCGTAAGACGCCACCCCTTCGCGACCGGCAAAGGCGGCAACGATCGCTTCGGCCGCCATCTGTCCGCTGCGGACCGCATAAAAAATTCCTTCGCCAAAGAGCGGATCGACCAACCCGCCCGCATCCCCGACCAGAAACACCCTTCCCTTCACCAGAGGATGGGAAGACCGCCGATAGATCGGGATCGTACAGCCGTTCGGCGGAATCGAGCTTTCCTCGAAAGAGAGCGGGTGTCGTCCAAGAAAATCGGAATAGAGCGCCTGCGGGTTTTGAACCTTCGCCTTAAAATCGGCGACCCCGACGGCCGCCCCGTTCTTCTTTGGAAAAATCCAACCATATCCGCGCGGAACAGCGAGATCGATCCAGACCGCTTCCTCCGTGTTGCGGAGGGGAACCTCCGCTTCCAGGGCGAAGGCAAGGTGTTTCTTCCAATCGGGATGGAGCTTCCGGGCCACACGGCTGGTCGCGCCGTCGGCGCCGATCAAAAATGAAGCGGTATCACGGCCGCGGCGGCTTTGTACCTCAACCCCTTGCGGGATCTCGCGCCAATCGCGCATCGGGCAATTCTCGAGGATCTCCGCCCCCGCCTTTCGGGCTTTCTCGGCGAGGTAGGCGTCGAACCGATCACGACACACCAGATAGGCGACCGGTTCAGTCGAGGAGCCCGATACCTCTTTTCGCCGGAGAAGAAAAACGACCTTCCGGACGTCCCGTTCGACGATCTCCTTCAGGTCGGCATCTAAGTAGGGAAGGAGGCGCGCGGAAAGGCCTCCGCCGCAGGACTTATGTCTGGGGTGGGCCGCCTTCTCCAGAACAAGGACAGAACGGCCCGCTCTCGCAAGCGCCGCTGCCGCCGCGGACCCCGCCGGACCGGCTCCGATGATGATGACATCGTAATGCATTCACCTACTCTTCCTCTTTCAACTGGAGGATCTTGACCTTCAGTTGAATCGGTGCGCCATCCCGGATGACGCGGACGGGAACCGTCTTTCCGATAGAGGTCTCTGCCACGATCGCGGGGAGATCATGCATTTGAGTCACTTTTTTTCCGTCGAACTCCACAATGACATCCCCCCGCACGATCCCTGCCTGCTCGGCAGGGCTCTCTTTCATCACCTCGGAGACCAATGCGCCTTGGTCATCACTTAGCTTGAAGGCCTTCGCCAGGTCGGTGGTCAGCTGCTGAATCATCACCCCCAGCCATCCTCGCGTCACCTTTCCCTCTTTCTCCAGAGCGGGAAGGATTTTCCGGACCATATTGATTGGGATGGCAAAACCGATTCCTTGGGCGGAAGCGCCGACTGCCGCGTTGACCCCGATCACCTCTCCCCGAATATTGAAGAGAGGGCCGCCGGAATTGCCGGCATTAATCGCCGCGTCCGTTTGAATGTAGCTGTCGTAAGGGCCGGTGCCGAGAGCGCGGCCGATCCCGCTGACCACCCCCACCGTGACCGTCTCCTCCAGACCGAATGCGTTTCCGAGCGCCACAACCCACTCGCCGATGTCCAACCGGTCGGAATCGCCCAAGATCACGGCGGTGAAAGGACCGACCCCCTCAATTCGGAGGATCGCCACATCGGTTTTTGCATCCTTGCCGATGACCCGCGCCGAGAATTCCCTCCGGTCGGAGGTTCGGACGATAAGCTCTTCGGCCAGACGATTAGACGGCGCGATGATGTGATAATTGGTAAGGATCAGGCCGGACGGATCGATAAAGAAGCCGGTCCCCAGACTCCCCTCTCGGATCTCCGGCTTGAGCCGGTCGCCGGGAAGGGAGAAAAAATCTCTGAGCGGTCCGCCCCCCTCCTTGGCGAGCTTCGCGGATCGGATGCTGACCACCGCCGCCCGCTCTTTATGGACCAGCTCCGCAAAAGTATAGTTTCGAGGGGGTTCTTCCGCCTGCACGGGAGAGAGCGTGGAAAAGAAAAATAAGAGGAGAGAGATCGACCGCCGCATGCTGATCATCCGATGAAAATTAGGGGAGGAAGCACTACTGTCCGATCGACCAGCCGATGCCGACCTGGGTGAAAAATGAGGTTAACCGCGTCAATGAGTTCGTAAAGATGAGGAGGCCGACCACCACGAGGAAAACGCCGCTGGTGGCGGAGATCCAGCGCATATATCGGGCCGTTTTCCTGGAATAGGCCAAAAACGACTGAACCCCGATGGAAGAAAGAAAGAGGGGAAGACCGAGCCCGAAAGAGTAGACGGTCAGAAGCATAATCCCGGTCGCCACCGATCCGGAGGCGCTTGCATAAAGGAGGATCGACCCCAGGATCGGGCCGACGCACGGCGTCCAGCCCGCGCCGAAGGCGATTCCGACCAGATACGATCCAAGATAACCGGCCGGCTTGTTTTGGAAATGAAACCGGGCGTCCCGCATCAGCAAAGAGGGCTTGATCAGACCCATAATGTAAAGGCCGAAGAAGACGATCAGAAGCCCGCCGATTTGTCGAATGGCCGATTGATACATCAGGAAAAACCGGCCGATCAGGGTTGCAGAGGCCCCCAGGAGGATGAAAATCGTCGAGAACCCGCCGATGAACATCAACGAATTTTTAATTGCCACTTCTCGAGCCCGCGCCCTTCCCTCGGGCGAGGTCAATTCTTCCAGAGAGAGCCCGGTGATATAGGAGATGTAGGAAGGGACCACCGGCAAAACACAGGGGGAGACAAAGGAAAGAAACCCGGCCGAAAAAGCGATAAAAAATGAAATACTCTCCGTTGGCTGCATTTCAATTGACTCTGGTTAAAGTGCCATTCATCGAATTTCCAATCAACCCTTTACCTGAACGAGCTTTTCGATGACGCTTCGACTCTCTTCGTTGTTCCAGTCTTTCGCGCCAAGGAAGCGCTGCGCCACCACCCCTTTTCGGTCGATCAGGATGCTCGTCGGGACAACGCGAACTTGGTATCGGTCGTTCACCTCGAACTGATCGTCCATCAACACCGGAAAGGTAAATCCAAAATCTTCTACAAAAAGCCGAACCGGCGGCTCTCCCATCGTGTCGATGGAGACGGCCAGCATCTCGAAATCGTCCCGAGAATGACTTCGATAGAGCGCCTCCATCGACGGCATCTCCATTTTGCAGGGACCACACCAGGTCGCCCAGAAATTGATTAAGACGACCTTCCCGCGATACTGCGAGAGGGATGTCATCCCCCCGCGAAGGTTCTTAACGACGAAATCGGGGGCCAAGAATCCCGCTTCAACCCCGACGGCCAGCGGACGCTTCGCGTCTCCCCCCTCTTTCTGCGAACAGGCAAACAACAGTGGAAGAAGGAAAAAGATCGCCAGCGTTCTTTTGATCATCAGCGTGTGATGTCCGTCATCGGGATCTGAAGAGGGCCCGTCTCTCTTCCGACCTCCTTCGTTTATTATACTTCTTTCGCGTCCGGTCGCCCAGGGGAAGATCACCCTAGAAAAGCGGCGCGCGGCCCGACCGGAGATCCTGCAGCGCTTTCTTGACGAATTCGGAGCTTTCGGTCTGGGGAGGGATATATTTATACGCTTCGGTCCAGGCCTCGTCCGCCTCGGTGTATCGCTCCAGGTGAATCAGCACCACCCCTCTCGCCCAGAGGACAGACGGGTCTTGAGGAACATTGATCAGCGCTTTGTCGAGGTGATCCAAGGCCTCCTGATAGACCGGGCGATTCGCCGGGTCGGCGGTGCGGATGAGGACCTCCGCCAAGCCATAGTGGGCGGCGTGGCTTCGCGGATCCAGCTCGACCGCCTTCCGCCATGCCTTTTCGGCATCCTCCCATCGTTCCAGCGCCACATACGATCGGCCCGCCATTAACTGCCCTTGAAAGTCATTCGGGTTGTCTTTCAGCCGCTCTTCCAGGCGCGCCACCATCTCCGCCGGATTAATCGGAGGCATGGCCGCCGCCCCTTCCGCCCCGGCGTCGGCAAACTGCTGCCGTTCTAATTTCCACTGGACGAGCTGATAGGTGCCGATTGAGCCGGCGATGATCACCGTTCCCAGAAGTCCGATGAAAACAGGGCTGACGCCGCTCGGTGCCGATTGAGATTTCTTTATCTTCGGAGGGACAAGACCAACTCCGACCAGGGCATCGAGCCGATCGAGGATCTGGATCAGCCGATGTTCATGACCGAGCTTCTGCCGATGGTAGTCGTCTGTAGAAACTTTGGATTGAGCGTAATCGAGCTCTAGATCGGAGAGGGTCCGCAGTAGGCTCTCTTTTTCAATCTGAAGATTGATTCGCTCTTCATCCAATACAGCCTCATCGCCAACGATCAACGCCGTTTTGGAGCGTTGCCACATCGGAAAAAGAAGCGTCAGAATAACCGCCAACAACATGAGACCGGCGGCAACAGGTAACATGGTACCTCCTTAGTTACAGAGGGGCGTGATTCATTGCGCCCCGACGACCCGTTATTTGTTATCCGGCTCCAGCGCGCGGATCTCTTGTTCGATGCGCCGGCGGTTTTTCTCATCGATCGGGGCGAGATCTTCCGGCGAGGCCGGCGCCGTCTCGGCCACCCACTTCCGCAGGGTGCGGAACAAGAAGCTCCCGCCGATGATCAGAAGAAGAAAGGGCCCTCCCCAGAGGAGCAGATTCAGGCCGAATGCCCTTGGCTTCAGTAAAATATAATCGCCGTAGCGGCTGACGAAATAGGCCCGAATCTGGTCGGGCGATTCTCCCTGGATCAAGCGCTCCCGGACGATATCTCTCATCTGGATCGCCAGCTCCGCATTCGACTCCCAGACCGATTCCGATTGGCAGACGGCGCAACGGAGGGTCTTTGATACCTCTCTCACGCGCTTTTGGAGCTGGTCTTCATTGAGGGTCTGTGCCGTCGAAAGGGAGGTCAAAAGAATGAGGAACAGTGGGATAAAAATAAGACGCTTCATGACGTGGTTGCCGTTCCATTTAATAAAGGTTCGATCATCCGCTCGACCAGGAAGGTATAGGTCTCCCCGACGATCGGCCCGATCTGTTTATGACGGATGACTCCGTTCTGGTCGATGACGAAGGTTTCCGGAACCCCGTAGACACCGTAGTCGATGGAGATCCTCCCCTTCACATCCCGAACATGCTCGAAACTATTCCCATGCTCCTGCAAATACTGACGGGCGAGATCTTCTTTGTCCTGATAATTCACCCCCAGCAGGACGAAGTTCGGATTCTGAGCAAAACGCTTCTGGATGGCAAGGAGGTTCTGGTGTTCCAGCTTACACTCCAGGCACCAGGAGGCCCAAAAATTGAGCACCACGACCTTCCCGCGAAACTGAGAGAGCGACACCTCCTTCGGCTGATAGAGATCGGGCGCGGTGATCTCGGGCGCTTGGGTTCCGACGAGGACAGGGGGGATGAAGTTCGGGTTTCCCCAGAGCCCCTTGTAAAAAAGAATGATCAACCCCAAAATACCGATGAGCAGGGCAATCTGCCAGCCTCGGATGCCGACGGAGGATGATTTGGTTTCAGCCATCTCTTTCATACCTCTTTTCTCCCCGGCCAGACCGCGTTGAGTAAGGCCTGCCATCGGTTCGATCGATGCTGCAGTGCCTCTTCCCGCGCCGGCCGCGGCAGGGGGACGACCCCTTCCGAAGCGATCTCCGGACGCGCCGCCGACACCTTCAATCGCGTCTTTCTGAGCATGTTTAAGATCACCCCGATTCCCATGATCCCCCCGCCATACCAGACCCAGAGAACCAGGGGATTGTGCAGCGCCCGCACCCGCGCCCAGGTTCCATCGGGAGCGACTTCCGGGATCGTCAGGAAGACATGTCCCATATAAATTTGATGAATCGCCGTTTCGGTGGTCGGCGTCTGTGAAACGGTATAAAACCGTTTTTGGGGACGAAGCTGCGTAATCAGCGTCTCTCCCTTGTAAACATTAAAGAGCGCTTCTTGACCGCCCCAATTGACCCCTTCGGTGCCATACAGCCGGATCAACTTGATTCGATAGGAGCCAAGCCCGGTCTCCTCGCCCGGTTTCATAATCAAGACCTTCTCGGTTTGATAGATCGTCGAGAAGATAATCCCGATGATCATAACAAGCACACCGATATGGGTCAGGATTCCGGAAAAGCGTCTCGGATTCTTTTTGTATCCGGTCACGAATCCCTGAAGCGTGCTGACCTGTTCCCGTTTCGCCCAGAAAGAAGAGATCTTCGCAAAATCACGGAAAATGGCCGCGGCGACAAAACAAACCACGGTCAAACCGGCCAAGGCATAACTGTTCCGGATGCCGGCGATCGCAAAGACGACCAGGCCTCCCAGGGCAATCAGCCCCGGCATCAAAAAAAGCTCTTTTAGATTCTGAGCCGACGCCTTCCGCCATGGGATGTACGGCCCGATTCCCATCAGGAAGACCAAACCGAGCGCAACCGGCATGAAAACGGTATTGTAATAGGGAGGCCCGACAGAGACCTTTTTAAATTGTAACGCCTCGGTCAGAAGGGGATAGAGGGTCCCGACGAAGACGGTGATCAACGCCACCAGGAAAAAGAGATTGTTGAAGAGAAAAATCGCTTCCCGCGAGATCACCGAATCCATTTCGATTTGGCTCTTTAGCTTGCCCGACCGGAGAATCAGGGTTCCAAAAGAGAGGAGCAGCATGAATGCGACAAAACCGAGAATAAAAACCCCGCGGCCCGGATCGGCGGCAAACGAATGAACCGAGGAGAGAATTCCGCTTCTGACCAAAAAGGTCCCGATCAGAGAGAGAGAAAAGGCGAGAATAATGAGAAAAAGATTCCAGACCTTGAACATCTTTCTCGTTTCCTGAACCATCACCGAATGAAGGAAGGCGGTGGCGACGAGCCACGGCATAAACGCGGCATTCTCGACCGGATCCCACCCCCAGTAACCTCCCCAGCCAAGCTCATAATAAGCCCAATAGCCTCCCATCAAAATTCCGATGGTCAAACAGAGCCAGGCCATCAAGGTCCATCGCTGCGTCGCCTTGATCCACTCCTCCCCCAAACGCCCGGAGAAGAGGGCGGCCATTGCGAATGAGAAGGGAATCGAGAGGCCGACGTAACCGAGGTAAAGAAACGGCGGATGCAGCACCATCGCCGGATCTTGCAGAAGGGGGTTCAAATCCCTTCCATCGGCAGGGATCGGAAAGATTCGCTCGAACGGATTGGAGAGAAAGAGGATTAAAAGAAGGAACCCGGTCAAAACGGTCGACTGCATGGAGATCAGGTAAGGCATCACCGCCGGCTGGGTCTTCCAGTGAATCCAGGTCGCCATCATACAGAAGAAAGCCAGGATCCACGCCCAGAGAAGCAGGGAGCCTTCGTGCCCTCCCCAGAGACCGGCGATCTTATAAAAGATCGGCAGCTTGGTGTTGGAGGTGGCGTAGACATACTTGACCGAATAATCGTGGGTCAAGTAGGAGTAGACCATCGCCAGGATGCCGACCGAGATGAGGACGAAGTTCAGCGTGACCGCCTGCCGGCCGACCTCCACCCAAACGGCATCTCGTCTTTTCAATCCGACAATCGGAGAGACAATTCCGACGGCCGCAAGGACCAGCGCGGTAATGACGGCGAAATGGCCGAGCTCAATGATCATTGATTTGGACCTCCGTTTTTGCTGGCCCCCGGCCCCTGTCGGGGCGACGCATCCGCCGCCCTACTCGACCTTGAGGGTTTTAAAGAAATCCTTCTTCGGGAGCTCCACCCCCGCCTGCTTCATTTCAACCGGCATATAATCTTCAGAGTGCTTCGCCATAATCATATGGGAGTGGAATGTCCGATCGGCGTCCCAAAAACCTTCTACGACCGCTCCCTGTCCCTCTTTAAAAAGGTCAGGCGGCACCCCTTCAAAGGCCACCGGGATCGTCTGGGCCCCGTCGCTTAAGTCGAAGGTGAGCCGCAAGGTATTCGGAACCACCTTGAGGCTGTCCTTCACCACCATGCCGGCGACCCGAACTTTCTTCCCGTAATGTTCTTGTGAAAAAGCGACCACTTCCGACGGGGTGACAAAATAGATCAGGTTCTTTCCGAAATTTCCAAAAAACAAGTAGCCGACCCCGGCCAGAACGATCAGCGTACTGATGATAATGGCTGTCTTCCTACCTGACTTCAAGCTGCTCCTCCGGTTGATAGACTTTTTCCTCTTTAATAAGAATATATAACAATGCGACCTTTCGTTCCATATTAAAAAGGAAAAGGCCCATCGGGATCAACGACGCCAAATAGGCCGCCGTAATGAAACCGTAATTCGGGACGACGGAGATCTTTTCTGCTTCGAAGATCCGCGTGGTCGGATTCCACTTTCCTCCGACGACGACTGTTTTCAAGTCCCTTAGGTTTTCAGTCTCTTCTCCAAGATATCGGACCGACAGCTTGACCCCCTCCGCGGAGAGTTGGAAGGCCACCGGGCCCCCTTCCCCCTCTTTGAGGATGCTCCCTGCCTCGACCATGCCCAAGATGCGGACGGCTTGGGTCGGCTGATCCTGGAGAAGGTGATGCGGGGAGATGGCGGTGACGTCCCGGTTATATCGCTGAATTCCGAGGACACCGATGATCGCCGCAATCATCAGGACACCTCCCCATCGGATGTAAAACCATTTCATTATCGGGTGGCCGCTCCTTCCCCCTGGGCTGCTGGTCGCCGATCTTTCTCCTAGACGACTGGCCGCCGCGCCTTGTTCTAGGCCATCGGTTTTCATATATGAACCTTACTGAGCATGCGCCCTCGTTTTGCTTCCAGCAGATGCTGAAGATAGAGCATCTGCGTCCGGACCATCAGCATGTAGGTAAAGAGAAGATAAAACCCGATCGACATCAGAAGCAGCGGGATCAGCATATCGGAGGCAATGCTCACCCCCCTCGTCGAAATCGAGAGGGGTTGGTGTAATGTCCGCCACCATTCGACGGAAAAATGGATGATCGGAAGGTCGACGAAACCGATAATGGCGAGAATGGCGGCATAGGTCGCCTCTTTTTCTTTATCCTCCAGAAACGTTCGAAGCATCAGGTACCCGACGAGGATCAGGAGCATGATCGCGAAGGAGATCAGCCGCGGGTCCCAGGTCCACCAGGTATTCCAGGTCGGCTTCGCCCAGATCGAGCCGGTAATGAGGGCGATCAGGGTAAAGAAGACGCCGATGCCGGCGGCTGCATGAGACATGTTATCGACAATCGGATCGCGCTTCCAGAGATACCAGATGCTGCCGCCGAAGAGGACGGTATAAGCGAACATGGCGCTCTGGGCGGCCGGAACATGGATATACATGATACGAACCACCTCGCCCTGATAATAATCGGGGGAGGAGGTCACCAGCCCCATATAAAGGCCGACCATGATGAGAAGCCCGGCGGCAACACCGAACCACCCTTCATACCGTTGAAGCCTGGCGATAAGACGACTGATTACCATCCTTAATAATCCAAGATGAATTCAAAAACCCAAAAAGAGACGACCATAAAAATAGCGTCGAAGACGACCAATAACTTGATCCAATCGGCATACATCGGGAGAGGATCACCATTGAACACGCCACGGGTCGCTTCGACCGCACCGATAAAGATCGGGACGGCCATCGGCAAAAGAAGGATCGGGAACATCACCTCCCGTGCACGGATCTGAACGGTCAAGGCGGAGAAGAGGGTACCTAAAGCAGAGAGACCGATCGTTGCCGCGGTAAATATTAGCAGAATCACCGGAATTTTTTCAAGTACGTCCAGATTGAAGAAAAGAATAAACATCGGAAAGAGGATAATTTCGACAATCAGCATAAAGAGGACGTTTCCGGCAAACTTACCTAGATAAATCGCCCCCTTCGGCGCCGGAACGATTTGGAAGTATTCCATACAATCATTATGGACCTCCGCCAGGAAGGACTTCCCGAGGCCGATGATCCCGGTGAATCCGAAGGCGATCCAGATGATCCCCGGCATCAGTTCATTGGTCATCTTCGGGTCGAGCGAAAAGCTGAAACTGAAGATCAGGATGACGATCAAGGCAAAGAAGAACATTGAAGAGATGTTCTCGCGATTGCGCAACTCGCTTAAGAGATCTTTCCAGGCGATCCATCGTATCACGTTAAAAAAGTGCATGGGCCGTCAACAACTCGCTTACAGCCATTTCGCGAAGCTCCCCCCGGTTGAGAACACCGGCGCGATGGGCCACTTCCGCTGTTTTGGCCCGATCATGCGCGGTGATGAGGACGGTCGTCCCCTCCCGGGTGACCTCTCGAATGTAGGCGTTCATCATATCGACCCCCCGCTCATCGAGCGAGGCGTAGGCTTCATCTAACAGAAGGACGCTGGGCCGGGCGAGCATCGCCTTGGCAATGGAGAGGCGTTTCTTCATTCCTGCGGAAAGATGCCGGCTTTTAAGGGAGGCGAATGCGCCGATCCCGACGCGATCGAGGGCCCGTTTGATCTCAAGACCGGTCGGCTCTGTTCCACGAAGGCCGAGTGCAAAGCGGATATTCTCTAAGACGCTGAGATCATCGTAGAGGTAGGATCCATGGCTGATTAAAAAAAGGGCCTCCCGGACCTTCATTTTCTCCCGGAGCCCGTCGTATCCGCAGATTTCAAATCGCCCGCTCGTCGGACGATGCAGTGTGGCTAGAATTCTCAGGAGGGTTGTTTTGCCGGCACCGTTCGGTCCAAATAGAGCGTAGCATTCCCCTTCCTTAACCTGAAATGAAACTTGATTCAGAACTTGGAAATATTGGAAGGACTTACTCAGCTCTATTCCTTGGATGGCTGCCATTCTACCGTAAGTCCGTCTCCCTCTCGTGAGATTGAAACGGACGGGAGAATCGACCCGGCCCGCTTCAAAGTGCTGAATCTTAGCACGGTTCAGAAGAGGGGTCAAGCACGGCAAACATTGAAGAAAAATAAGAAAATCGCTTTATGTCAAGAGGAGAGTTTCGTGCTCCTCTTTTGAGAAAGATTCCCATTCGTTTATTCTAAAATGAAATACAAATTTATTGACGGCCTACGTCTGAAGGGAGTACGCTTCGAGGCATTTGAAACAGAGATGAGAACAGGAGGACCTTACCCGTTGGTGGAAGGTTATCCACACCCACAGCCTCCGGTATGGCGATGCCCGCCGGGAGCGGGACCAGATACGGGAGAAGCGGCCTCACCGTTGGCTTTGGAGGCGAAGGTCGAAAAGAGCCGCCGGCTTTTCCGCTCGCCGCAATGGGGGCAAGGGGTCTCTTCCGCTTTCGCTGAAAGCGGCTGTAACAGGGAAAATGGTTGTTTACATCCTAGACAGGCATATTCGTAAATCGGCACGGTTTCCTCCAGAGATCGTTCTGACCGATATTGATATCATACTGAGTCGATCGTTTCCAAGGAAATCGAAGCCCCTCTTCGGAAAATAAGGAAATGCGGACCCTCACGCACGTGTTTCTCCTGGCTTTCATTCTTTTCTCAATGTGGATCGCCTCTCCCGTGCAGAACGCCGTTCCGGAAGAAGAAACTGCGGCGCTCCCCGTTGAACGGAAAGAGATCATGCCGGTCGGGACGATCGTCCCCCAACCCTCCCCTCCGGAAACCTTCTCGGAAGATCCGACACCGGTCTCGATTCGGATCATCAACCGGCGGAAAAAACCGATCTATCTCCAGGGATTTCGCCAAGGGGGTGAAAGGGTCCAGATCTATCTATATCACCGGGAGGGGAACAGGGGATGGAAACCCTTTTTTGAATTCCTTCCCTGCGATCTTCCCACCTGTCGCGCTCTCCACGCCCCGGGCAAAAGCTGTCCGAAGCCGATCCCATTCGTAGTCGCACTCGGACCGGCCGGAAACGCCGATTCTTTTAAAGAGGTCCCCTGGGAGGGGCTTCTCTACGAACGGAGCGAGGCGACCCAAGAAGATCGAAAACACCGGTATTGTTATAAAGGACGGGTGCCGAAGACAGGCCGGATGCGGGTCGAGATCGAGTTTTCCGACACGCTTCAAAAAGAAAGCGAGAAGAGCGGAATTATCGGCGGGCGGGATCATGCCGTCATCGAATTCGACCTTCCCCCCTCCCGCCCCAACTATGAGATCGTTATCGATGGAGACGCCCCCCCCGAACCCTCACCCCCCCTCAACCGATAAGAGGGCGGGTTGGGGGAGACCGGCCCGGCTTCGAGCCGCTCGTCGCCCTCGCTGACAACCGTCCAGCAGGGAACAGGCGCGGCATTTTTCCCAGTCCCGATCGATCGGACAGGCCCCTGAAATGCCGAGATGACAAAGACCAAAATCATATTTCAGCGGATCGACCGGATCGAACCCCTTGAGGCTCTCCGTGATCTCCTTCGCCATCTTCCAGTCGGGGCTCTTTCGCCGGGTCAGGCCGAGGTAGCGGGAGATGCGGACGATGTGTGTGTCGAGCGGGATGATTAACTTCCCCGGCGGAATCTCTGTCCAGAGACCGAAATCGATCCCGTCGCTCGGCCGGACCATCCAACGGAGGTAAAGGTTCATCCGTTTGCAGGCGCTCCCCTGCTCGGGAGAAGAGAGCAGTTGGCGGAGGCCGTCGGGGATTCTTTTTTTGCCGTAGACCGGGCGGGAATCGATGGATGAGACAACCCCGATAAAGCGGGAAAGGGTCGGGCCGAGATCCGCTTCTTCTTCCCGGTAGAGCGATCGGAAGAGCGCTCCGACCGACCCGAACCGTTGAACAACCTGGCTCATCATGTAGACGAAGCAGAAGAGGTCATCGGCCGTGTTGAGCCGGTAATAAATTCCCTTGAAACGGGGACGCTCGCGCGCCGGATCGAACCGGGCCAAATAGGAATAGGGCCCTCCCTCCATCAAGGCCAAGATCTTTTCAATCACCGCTTTGAAGAGATCGACCCGGCCATAGGCGAGCGCCGCGGCAAGCCAGCCGACCAGCTCTATTTCTCTCGGATCGGTGTAGCGATGCGGGAGCTCGACCGGATCGTCTTTGATCCGCTCGGCATGGGGAAAATTCTGATACAACGACTTCAGAAGCGGGGCCAGTCGTTCCTTTTGTTTAGACGTTATAAGATGGCTACCTTCCACCGGATCGGCGGCAATCAAATCCCGGCAGACATGCTCGAACGGTTAGGAGATCCCCGCTTGTCTCTGAAGCCACCGGACATATCGGATGATCTCGTTGACCTCCTCCGGCTGAACCGCCTCGATTTTCGGCATATCGCCGAAATTCCAATGATGGGCGCGGACCCCCCGCTGAGGCGCCATTTGAAAAGCCGCATCGCCGTGGTGGCTCGGCTCATAGATTTTTGAAAGAAAGGTCGGCCCCTGGTTCGTTCCCTTCGCTCCTTCTCCATGACATCGTGCGCAGTGGGTATTGAATAGGGTCTCTCCCTTGGCGAACTCGGTCGGCGCTTTCGGCACCGGACCCGATGGGGATGATTTCGACTCGCTGCAGCCGATGCAGAGGGAAACGGCCAGCAGCGATACAAAGAAGATTCTCTTCATTCTCTTCTCCAGATAAATAACGGGTCGGCGCTATCATATCGACCCGCCGCGGCGCTGTCAAACATGTGTTGGGAATAGATCAGATCGAGCTTAAAAATGGAACTTCGCAGGCTTGACTCCCCCAAGCCTCCCCGATATGATCGTAACAGTGAATCAATCGGATAAGAAAATGCATTTAAAAGACAAGGCGTCCCTCTCCCAAAATGCAATTACCGTTCTGGAAAAGCGATACCTCAAGAGAGATCCGGAAGGCCAGTTGATCGAGACCCCGGCGGAAATGTTCCGCCGAGTGGCGAACAACATTGCGGAGGCCGACCGACGGTATCGATCGGCCTCACAAGCCGCCGAGACGGCCGAGGCCTTCTATAAACTTCTCTCGTCCTTGGAATTCCTCCCGAATTCCCCGACCCTGATGAATGCCGGCAGAGAGCTACAGCAGCTCTCCGCCTGTTTTGTCATCCCGATCGAAGACTCGCTCGAATCGATCTTTGAAGCGATCAAGGATACCGCCTTGATTCATCAGAGCGGAGGGGGGACCGGTTTTTCCTTTACGCGGCTTCGGCCTCAGAACGATCCGGTCCTCTCGACGTCGGGAATCGCCTCCGGTCCGGTCTCTTTCATGAAGGTCTTCAACATGGCGACGGAGGTGATCAAACAAGGAGGGGCCCGGCGGGGGGCCAATATGGGGATCCTCCGTGTCGATCATCCCGACATCCTCGATTTCATCACCATCAAAGAGGACCCCCGAGAAATGGCCAACTTCAATCTCTCTGTCGCCGTGACCGATCTGTTTATGGAGGCACTCCAAAAAAACGAGGCCTACCCGCTCATCAGCCCACGAACAGGGAAGGAAGTACGCCGTCTCCCGGCCCGGATGGTTTTTAATCAAATCGTTCAGGCCGCCTGGAAAACCGGAGACCCCGGAATTATTTTTATTGACCGGATCAACCGGGATAATCCGACCCCGGCGCTCGGCCCTTTTGAAGCGACGAACCCCTGCGGCGAGCAGCCGCTCCTCTCCAATGAGTCGTGTAATCTCGGCTCGATTAACCTCGTCAAAATGCTCTCCCACAAAAACGAGGTCGACTACCCGAAGCTAAAGGAAACCGTCTGGAAGGGGGTCCACTTCCTCGACAATGTGATCGATCAAAACCAATATCCCCTCCCCGAGATCGCCGAGGCGACCTATCGGACGCGAAAGATCGGACTGGGGGTGATGGGGTTCGCCGACCTGTTGACGATGTTGAACGTTCCCTATGACAGCGACGAAGCCCTTGCGCTTGCGGAGAAAATCATGGCTTTCCTTCGGAAGGAAGCGCGAGAAGCCTCTGCAGCGCTGGCGAAGGAACGAGGGGCCTTCCCCGCTTATGATCAGAGTATCTACGCCGGTCAAGGGGTCCGGCTCCGGAACGCAACCACAACAACGATTGCGCCGACGGGAACCTTGAGCGTCATCGCCGACTGCTCCAGCGGAATCGAGCCGTTGTATGCCCTCTCTTATCATCGTCGGGTTCTCGGAGGGGTGCGTCTTCCGGAGCTAAACGCTCGCTTTGTGGAGGCGGCGCGCCGGGGAGGTTTTTACTCGGAGGCATTGATTGCCCGGGTGGCTGCAACCGGATCGGTGAAGGGAATGACCGAGGTCCCGACGGAGATTCAACGGATCTTTGTAACCTCCCATGATCTCTCCCCCGAATTCCACATCCGAATTCAGGCCGCCTTCCAGAAGCATACCGATAATGCCGTTTCTAAAACGGTCAATTTTCCGAGAGAGGCCACGCCCCAGGATGTCGAGACGGTGTTTCTTCTCGCCCACCGGGAAGGGTGCAAGGGGGTCACGATCTATCGGGACATGAGCCGAGAAGAACAGGTCCTCGCCTGCGCACAAAGCGATTACTGCTGACCCGTTTGTATGTGGGGGCCCGTGCGGTTCCTGCTGCGCAGGAATCCTCCGATGCCCCCACGCCCCTGGCGCTCCCGCTGGCAAAGCCAGTCGCTCGCTTTGCACTGATGACCAGTCAAATCAAAAGCCGCCTTGACAAGCCGGGTTCGATTCTTTATCTTTTCCCTCCAGTGTGAGGGAAATAATCATCGAGCTGCGGGTTTGTTTGCTGGGGAGCGGAAGCGGGGGAAATACCGCCTACATCGGTTCTCCCGGGAATGGGAAAAGAGAAGGCGAAGGGATCTTGATCGATGCCGGTCTTCCCGGAGGACAGATCATCTCCCGTCTTCGCGCGATTCAAGTCGATATCCGCCAGATCAAAGCGGTTCTCATCACCCATGAACATCGAGACCATATCCATGGGGCCGATGTTCTCGCACTGAAATACAACATTCCCATCTACTCTAATGAGGAAACCCGCCGGGCCGCCAAAAGCTTAAGAAAGCTCCCGATGGCGATCCACCTGTTCGAGACGGGATCTCCCTTTTGGATTGGTCCTTTCCAAATTCATCCCTTTCCGATTTCACACGATGCCGCTGATCCGGTCGGTTATACGATTCAGACCGATTGGCATAAAGTCGGGATGGTCACCAACGTCGGCTGTTTGACCCCTTCTTTGGATGCGCTGAAAGCGTGCGATCTCCTCATTCTTGAATCGAACTATGATGCGCACATGTTACTCAACGGTCCCTATCCTCCTCATCTCAAGAAGAGGGTCGCAAGTGATCAGGGCCATCTCTCGAATGAAGATGCCAGCCTTCTGCTCCGGTCGCTTCGCCATCCGAAATTAAGAACCCTCTTTCTGGCCCACTTGAGCCAGAAGAACAATCTTCCTAATCTCGCCTACCAGGCTGCGGAAGCGGTCTTGAAAGAAACGGGCGACGAGGTCCAACTTCACCTCGGCTGGCAGGACTTTATCAGCCCGGTTGCAACCCTGACGTAAGGCATCCGCCGTTCGACTGTTCGGAAAATCCTGATTCCTCACTCCCCTATCGGATAAAAGTAATATTCTCGAAAAGAATGATTTTCACTAGACAAAACCAAGGCGATTCCTTGACAACAAAAAGATCCTATGGTAGCTTTTGGTCGTTTTTTCCGTCCTAAAATCTGGACCTGCACCCCAGGCAACCGGAGGCGAAATGCCCCGCAGAGTACTGCTCATCGATGATAATCTAGCCGTTCAAAAACTGGTCGAATTGACCCTCCGAAAGGAAGGTTACAACGTCACCTCCATTGATAACGGCCTTTCCGCCCTTGATCTTGCGTTTAAAAATCAGCCTGATTTGATCCTCGCCGATTTTAATCTCGAGGGGATGAATATCTTTAATTTTGTTCAAAAGATACGGCAGCGCGGAAGTCTGGCACAAACCCCCATTATTCTTTTGATCAACTCGACCGAAAGCTACGACCCTGCCCAGCTTCAATCCGCGGGCATTCAAGCGTTCTTAAAAAAACCGATCGATTCAAGGGAGTTGATTCAAGAGGCCAAACGGCAGACCGGAACCGAGACGATCCAGACCGATCTCAATGGTTCGGGGAAAAAGGAGCCGAGCCTCTCGGAACATTTCTCGAATCCGGGAAATGAAGCAGTGAAGATCGAAGAACTTCTCGGTTGGTCCAGCCCGGGAAGCCTGCCTGCGGAACCCGAATCAATCGTTGAGGCGGAACAGACCGGTCTAGAACCGGCGCTACCGACGACAAATGAGCCAAAGGCCGCTTCGGAAGAGATCGGGGAAGAGACACAGTATTTCACCGATCAAGCCGTTCTCCAGCCGGCGGCGGTTCCGACGGAAGCGGCCAAGGCGTTCAATGAACAATCAATGGAAGAGACCCACTACTTTCAGGAACCTCTCCCCCCCTCGCCGGCAGAGGAGCCATCGATTGAGGAGACTTCCATCTTAGAGAGTTCCCTTCCGCAGATCGTCCCTTTCCCGGAAGAACCGAACCTAATAGATAACCAGAACATCCAAATCAATGAAGCACCGGTTCCACCGATTTCCACCCCTTCTGCGGAAGAAGTCCTCCACATGCCGTCTTCCTCTCCTGCCGCGCCGATCGACCCATCACAAATCAATGAGATGGTTCGGAAAAACATCCTGGAGATCGTCGAGAAGGTCACCTGGGAGGTGCTCCCCGGCCTGCTCCAGGCCGCCCTGACAAAGTCGGAACTAAAAGAGATTATCGAGAAGGTCGCCTGGGAAGTCATCCCTCCCCTTGCGGAAATTGAGGTTAAAAAAGAGATCAAACGCCTCGAAGAGGGGACCTAACCCTCTTCAACCTACGGCATAGAACCAAGCTCCCCAGAACTCCTCCTCTACTTAAACAGTGACAAGGGAACCTCTGGAATTTCTATTTGACGCACTTTTTTTTCTTTGTTATACTGTTTTGCTAATTGCTTTTTAAGGGACTGGGCAATGGCGACAGAAAGGAACAATCGGATGAAAACGAAGAAGAAAGAACGAGTCACAAATCCCTACGAAGAGATCAAAAAAGATCTCGAGAAGCAGAGGGAAACATTGCTGGCCGATGCCGGCGTGATTCTTGGGAGCGGTCTGAATCAGGGGAATGAAACGTTGACCGATCTAGGCGATCAAGCCTCTGCGGAAGCCGACCAGAATTTCATCCTCCGACTTCGTGAGCGCGAACAGAAGCTCCTTAAAAAGATTGATGAGGCCATCGATCGGATCAATGAAGGAACCTTCGGAGTCTGCGAATCGTGCGGTGGGCAGATTTCGGTAAAACGACTGAAGGCACGTCCTGTCACAACGCTTTGCATCGAGTGTAAAACCAAACAAGAGGCGGAAGAAAAAATCAGGCAGTAGAAAACACCGCCTCCTGGAAATATCGACCGGGCTCATTCCAGCCTTTGCCGCGCAATCATTCCGGAATCTCCGATCATGAAGGGAATGGGAGGCTGCCTTCTTGCTTTCCTCGGACTTTTCGGACTATTTTTTTCCATTGTGCTTGCCTTTACCTATTACCTCCTCCCTCTCTCCTTTCTTTTTTTTATCGGCTCCCTTCTCCTGATCTCCTTTGCCCTTGGACCGATGAAGGAAGAGAAGAAGAAAAACAGTCAGGACGAGAAAGTAAACCATCAAAACAACATAGAAGAAAGATAATGACTGAAATCGGCCTTTGGATTCAAACAGATCAGGGGGAGTCTCTTCTCATCAAGAAAGATCCCAATGGCTATCCGGATCTGGTCTCGCTTTCCCCCGATCTTCCGCTGGCCGATTTTCAAGCAAAAAAGGAAAAAGCCAAAATACTTTACGAGAAGCTGACGGGGAAAAACTATCCTCACGCGCACGCTACTACGCGTCAAGTCTTATGGGATTTCCTCGAAGTCGCCATTCAACAGCTTCCATGATTCGGAGAGCATCGGCTCGAAAGAGGACCCTCTCTGTCAAAGAAAACGCAACTTGACGCCGTCGAATTATGAGTTACACTGAAGTTTGTGATGATAAGGTCTCTCAACGCGGCATCCATCCTGCTCCTCCTTTTTCTCGCCGGATGTTTCTCCAAGTCGACACGCATCGATAACCAGAACCATCTTTTCAAATCGAATGAAGCCGGAATATTAATTACCTTCCCCTCCCAGTGGCATCTCTCCGATTCAAAAAATACCCTGTTCGTCGCTGCTTTAAAACCGACCGGGACGGTGGTCGCTCGCGTGACCGGCATCTTGCTGCCGGAGATTCCGTCACTCGAGGACTACCAAAAAATCGAGGCGGCGCTCCTGATTCCCCAGAGACTTCAAAAGTTTATTCAGAATGAGATCTCCCATTTCCAGGAAATCTCCTCCCGCACGCTTGAGAGGAAGGGGGAAACCTGGAGAGAATTGATCTGGATGGGCCAGCGAGAGGGGGTCGCGAAAATCTTCCATTCCTACACCATTTCGATTGGACTGAACTTGGTTCAACTCCATTTTGAGCTTCCGGTCCTTCCAGTCCCTTTTTACGAGAACCAGAAACAAATGATCGATGAAGTTCTCGACGGAACCACCACCCTCCCGGTGAAAGCACCCTCCGCTGATGAATATGCCCGGGCTTATCGCGGGATGGGAGATTTGTACAGGGTGAAAGAATTATGGAAGGACGCGATTGAATCGTATAAAGAGGCCCTCTCGAAAAAACCGCGGGACCCCCATCTTCATGTCCTTCTCGGAGAGAGCTACCTCAAAAGTGACGAGGTCGACCTGGCCATGGAATCATTTCAAACAGCCACCCGATTGACCTCCCAAAATCCGCGCGCCTACGAGGGACTGGGCGACGCTTATTTTAAAAAGGGATTAACCGACCAGGGGATCTCCGTCATCAAACGAGCGGTGATACTCGCCCCGGACAATTCCGGGCTCTATGTAAAGATGGGAGAAGCCTACTTGAAGCAGGGCCGAACCCAAGAATCGATTAACGCCTATCAGAAACTCCTCCGCAGAAATCCGGACTCTGCGGACGGTCATCTGGGATTGGGAAAAGCCTATCTGGCGGTCGACCTTTATGAACAAGCCATTCTTGAATTGGAACAGGCCCTTAAGCTTAAGCCTTGGTTAAACGAGCCCCACTGTCTTCTGGCAAAGGCCTATACTCAGCTCGAATCGACCGCCGATGCCGAACGGGAAAAAAAGCTCTGTAAGCAGGACGCCCCAGCCGCCTCCTAAGATCGTTCTAAACTACCGTCCCCCCATTCCCGTTTGACTCTCCCGATATTCCTCCTCTACCTCGGGAAGCCATTTGGCAATCTGCTCGATACGGGTCTCATCGCTCGGATGGGTGGAGAGAAACTCGGGCGCTTTCTGCTTCTCAATTTTCGACATCCGCTCCCAAAACTGAAGCGCCTCTTGGGGATCGTAGCCGGCCTTTGCCATATAGGTGAGACCAATCCGGTCCGCCTCCGACTCCTGCTTTCGACTAAACGGCAGGATGACCCCCACTTGAGCGGCGCCGCCATAAGCGGCAAGGAGCGCCTTCCGCATCTGCGGATCTTGATTCTTCATTGCCAATCCAACATCGAGGGCCATCATCCCGAGCTGTGCCAGAAGCCCGGTCGACATCCGCTCGCCGCCGTGCCGTGCAATGGCGTGGGCGACCTCATGCGCCATGACCGTCGCCAGCCCGGCCTCGTTCTGCGTCACGGGGAGGATACCGGTATAGACGGCAACTTTTCCTCCCGGCAAGGCAAAGGCGTTGACCTGCTTATCATCTTCGATGAGATTAAACTCCCACTGGTAATCGGGCTTATCCGCCGCCGCGGCGATCCGCTCGCCGACCCGCCGAACCATCTCGACTTTCTCAGGATCGTTCGAAAGTTTCGATTCAGACAAGATCTGCTGATAGGCAGTCAATCCCATCTGGATTTCTTGAGATTCAGGAACCAGGATCAACTGTTCCCGGCCGGTGACGGGAGTGCTCCGGCAGGCGACCAGTACGGAGAGAAGCAACAGAAGGATTATTTGTTTTTTCATTGCATTCGCAAATTTCATAGAGACCACCCTGCCAATTGATTTTTGTTGACGATGAACAGTACTTTTATACTAACATAAGCAAAAGAGGCGAATCAAAAGAGCCGAGGCCTCCGGCAATCAGGCGATCGGACCTGACCATTCCTTATCGAGAGAAAGCTTTCTGAATCGAAAAACACCCCATTTAAGGATAAGACGGTGACATTCACTAAAACCTTAATCATTGTGGCTTTTTTGCTTACGCAGATGGGACGTCCCGCTTCGGCAAGCGAGATTTTTGGATGGCTGGATGACGACGGCACACCCCACTTCACCAACATTCCTTCGAGAATCCCGCCGGTCTATCGGGACCGCGCCGAGGTCCTATCGGTTCCCGACCTGCCGAGGGTAAAACCACTCGCCCCGCTGGTATCAATCAAGCCTCCTCCGAAAAGAGATCTGCACGGACATGATGAGCGCTGGTGGCGGGAGCAGGTCCACGAGTGGCAATCTCGAAAAGAGGAAATGGCCCGAAGGTTGGCGGAATTAGACAAAAAGCTCGGCCGGCTCAGATTCGAGAATAAAACCGTTTTTTCCAAGGAGGCTGAAACCGGACGGCTGCTGCGGGAGATTGAAAAGATGAAACAAGAGATCCGCAAAGCCGAAGAAGTACTTCAAACCGCTCTGCCGGAAGAAGCAAGAAAAGCCGGCGCACCGCCGGGATGGCTTCGTTAACGAGGATATAAAATTGAGAGGATTGGTAGGCGATGCTGGGATTGAACCAGCGGCCTCTTCCGTGTGAATCAAAAGAGACAAACAATCATATCGGCTTGATTTTGGGCTGGTTTCCCCAATTAATTTCCGAATTCAAGCGTTTGGCGACATTCTGTATTTTCTAACAATTCCCGGTATTCTACTCATTCACAATATTTCTATTACAAAACTATTACGTAAGTGGCGTGGTCATTATCACGTCCACTTTTTTAATATTCGTGGGTATCTTCCGGTAGGCTATTTCTATATAGCTTATTAACAAAGAACTACGGTAAATCATCGATGCAACTTAGATTTCGCTTCCCTGATAACCTTAACGGTATAACGGCACTGGTAAAGTTTGGAGGTATTTAGGTTTAATTAATTGTAAAAATCATAACTTTACTTTTCAGACATCGTAAGACCAACCAGTACTTCCTGAAGCAAAGAAACAGCGAGATCCATCCTGCATCGCGTGTTTCAATTGGAATTCCTTGCTGACCGAAATAAATAACCTCTGAGGCTTCAACCAAATACAATGTTTCTATTGTAAGTCGTTCTCAGGAGAGCCTTCGAAGTTAACTCCGGTATTATTTTTAGGCTATGAAAGCTTCTCGACCATAAGCTCAATGCGGTAAGCATTATGCGGCGGATTACCACGTATTTCATCATTACGCGGATGAACGGCAAGTAATCTGATTTTATAATTTAAATAGTCCACTTCGCGTTGAAACCGGCTGCTAGTATTCAGTTCGAAATCTTTATTGTTTAGATCAGTTGCAAACACCCTGATTACAACGCGTGCATTTCCCTCCCATTTGCACACCGCCCCTTCGGAATATCGGCACCTGGAATCTTCAAGAAGTGATAAGAATTGGATTTCTAGAAATTGGGAATTCTGATTGGCGATAGTTGCTTTCCCGCCATACTTTACAAGGACTGGGGTTCCGAACGAGTATAAGGTCAGAGGTGAAGAAGTGGCAGAAATAATCTGATTTAATTCTATCGAAGACAGGGTCGACTGTCCAACTGAAAACAGTGCCGTTGGGAAAAATCCTAGGCCCATGGCGATGATAAGAATTCTTAGGGACCTCTTGATCACACAACGCAATTTCAAATACATCATAACAATTAGAAGCTACCACCAGACCTATTCTGTAGATTAAAAATGAAGCGCCTGGGATAAGATCCATCCGTATGATTATACCTCTGCGAAGATCCTCCTGCATTCCCGATGATGGCTGGGAGACAACAATCTACTCAATTCTGTCCGAACTTATCGCTGAGAAGAAATTTTTGATTAACAGAGATTTCTTAAAATGGCAAGCCCTGTAATATTAAAACATTGCTCATTGTATGTAATGCTGACACTTATTGATCTACAGCAATATCAACAATCTGGCCGCAGTCAGGGGGGGTGTATAGATCAAACTCTCTAACGAATAAGCCAGTTTTAGAATAGACTATAACTCGGGGAGTCGGCCCTCCCTGAGAGCAGAGAAACGACGAGACGACATAAATAAAAGACGAATCCACATCAAAGGCAGTACCGTCAACTGATCCTTTTGGGGTTGAAGTAAAGCCGATCTCTGTTACAAATTCTCCGGACTTAGCGTGGACTCTAGTTTTATTGATTTTGGATCCTGTCCCTGACCCAGTGCGACCAATATATAAATTTGTGGCATCGACGGCAATATTTTTTACATTTCCTCCAAAAAAATTACCGAGCCCGTTTGGGCATAGTTCCCCTAGCCCGCACGGTCCAAATTCATAAAGGTATGCGCCGCCTTTGCTATACACTCTGACGCGGTCACTTGCTAATAAATAGAGATTTGATGCATCGAGAGCCATCCAACTATTATTACCGGCTACCGGAAATTCATAAAGGTATGTACCATCCTTTGAAAAAACCTGAACACGGCCACTGGATCCTGATTCAACCGTGTAGATTGTTGAATCAACATCTACCGCAATTTCAAAGAGACTACTGAATTGTCCGGGGCCGGTTCCGTATGAGCCAAACGTTTTAACATAATCTCCGGTTTTTGTAAGAATATCTATGCTCGCTGAGACTCCTAAATCAAAGTATTCCGTATACAGGTAGGAACTGTTCATACTAAACTGTTGCAGGGGTCGCGCTTCGAATTGGGGAGCAGCCGTGCCAGTTTTTGTGAATACCTTCGGCGTTGCTGTAATATCAGATACAAAAATCATCCCGCACTCCGGATAATCAACTGTACCAATAATGCCTCTACTCATCATTGAAAGACAGATTGCGGGTTTGTTATTTCCTGCATATCGAACGTTATCACCTCGGAAGAGTGCTTCTGCCCCCCCAGGAAAAGAAAGATTAGTGATGCGATAATGACTCTCGAGTATAATCCGATCCGCCACCGTTTTGCCTGAGAGCTTAAATAAGGCCCACAATGCCGAAGACCATATTTCCCCATCCGCATGGCATTCTCCAGTTTTATCCTCTGGATAATGTTTCACTTTATCGACTTTTCTGAGACAGCCAGGAGAGCCATCCCATTCGGCAAAGCAAGCGGCGTCAAAAAGATTCCCTGTACTCGTAGTGTATGTATTGCTTGATGCCCAATAGTCACCAAAACCTTCTCCCATCGCGCCAGCTTCTGTACTACACCCGAAATATTTTCCAGGCGCTTGGTTATCCTGAATTGCATGCCCATACTCATGGAGGATTACATCCGCGTCCTCTGCATCATCCACACCTCCTTCCCCAAAAGCCAAGTAGCCTGCGCCAATAGGATTAGCTATGTAGTAGGAATTGTCTGCGCCAGACAATCCATGAGGATCAACTTTAATACTCCTATTATTAATATTAAATCCTAATGATTGTATATAACGCTGATTGGTATCAATGTGATAATAGACCATGCCATGCTCAAATTCGTCAGGATTACGAGTGAAAGACCAGCTGTTACTCTGGCTCCGAGCATAACCTGAATTTGCAGAAAAATAAAAAGGGGATTCTAATGCATCCGTTACGTCGACATAGGGTCCAATAAAATAATAATAGTTTTTCCCCTTAATTTTCCTTTGTTGGATATCTCTGACTAATCCATCTCTATATGCATATGCAAACTGTGGATCATCTGCGTCAGAATTATCCTGAACATTAATTTGGATATAGTTGTTAATTGGATTTGGATTAAATATTAGTACGTTACCGTCCAAATTCTGAATGCGGTTTGACTCTTGTAAAATCTCTCCTGAATTGGCATCAATCGTATATTCCACGATTGCGCGTGGCGACTCAATATCTAGAGTCAATCGATAAACCAAATGTGCATTACCCTGATGTTCAAAAATACCCAATTGAAGGTCTCTGACATTTCGTAAAACCAATGGTTGATGAGAACAAGATTCAAGCGCTCCTTTTTTATCTTTATGAAGGCGGCAGTTTTCGCGAAAATGAGACTTGGCCAATTCTTTAACTCTGTTCTCGTCCAACAAGGGTTGAGTTGCAACTGAAAGATCAGGTATGTATTGATTGTGAACTAAGTCGGTGCTATTATCCTCTTTCAGGAATACCCGGATTGTTGCATCGAAAACGGGCAGGCCTCCAAAGGTTTGCTGAAATTGGATAATTTTATTCCCTTCTGAGATGTCTTGAGTACTTTCAACCCTCAGATCGTGGAGATCGTGCGGTAGCTGAAATATATCCGCATTCTCTTTCAAGAATTGTAATGCCGCTTGTGAAGGCGAGCCAGGAATAGGAGCGGAAAGCTTACCGTCCAACGACTCAACTCGCTGGTTATCTTTATTCCAATTGACCTTGATCTTTTCTTCTATTCTTTCTTGCAACTCACTAATTGCGTTCAGTACCCCAGGAGGTTTTTCTTGGGAAAAAGATTCAGAAGCAAAAATTCCATTGAACTGAACGGTAATGACGATCAGGTAGATTAATGTTCTAGTTCTCATGCAATCGCCTCTCGAATAATATTTGGAAGATAATATTTGCGTTTTGTTAACACCATATTTGATCTCTACGACTAAATCCGCAGCTTCTTCAGTTCTAAATCTCTAAATAAGATGGTTGGCATCAACTTATTATGTTGTGACCGTCTTCTCCTCTAAGCCAAATACAATGTCGGTTCGCTGACTAACGTGTCGTGCTGAAACCAAATTAGGTATATTTGGGTGCGGAATGTAGCATGGACTAGATGGGATGTCAATAAGAAAAGTGGAAACTGTCAAGCCAAAGTAGAAATGTCCTAATCCTACCAAGATAGAAATGTCCGGTTTTAGGATAACGAAGCGCAGGGCTCTTTTTTCTTTCGCAACCAAGGATGTTTTTTCCAAGGGTGCTGCGGTGATGGTTTGGTTCTGGGCCTCTGCGAGGGTGACTTTGGTGTTTCGTGGGCCCTCAGCGGCCGGGTGGTAATCTGCCGATACCCAAGCGGCTGTCCCTGATGAGTGATCCGCATGGTGCCGTCGAGTTGCTCCTCGACCGTCACCTGGTGCGCCCGCAGATTGTCTTCGATCTGGTAGAGCTTTCGGTCATGGGCCACGGTAAAGTCACGGCGCAATGCACGCTCTGTCTTGATGCATAAGATGCGATCCAGTGCGCGCAGACCCGGACTGGACCGGTGCAGGTTGGCCCCTTCGACTGTTCTGACTGAGAACCGTCGGTTGTAGATCGGCAGATACCCCAAAAGAAACCGGTTCGCCGCCTCGATGCTTGAGATCCCGGCCAGGCGCATCTCTTTCACCAACCGATCTTGAAACGTCTTAAACAGCCGCTCAACCCTCCCTTTGGCCTGCGGGGAATGCGCGTGGATCATCTGCACCCCAAGCTCACCGAGCGCACGCTCAAACTGGCTCTCTGGCGTCCGACCTTCCAACTGCTCGCTGAGGGTCGCTTTAGCCGGAGATTTGTAGGTCGTGTGCTTGTCTGCATAGACGGCCAGCGGAATGCCATAGCGCTTCACATACCCCTTAAAGCTGTCCATCGCCGGGATCGTTCCTTCATATTCGTAGAATTGCGCCTGCACGCGACTGCTCGCATCGTCGATGTAGGCCATCAAGACGCATTTCGGCCCCCGCCCTTCAAACCAGCGGTGATGTGACCCGTCCATCTGGATCAGCTCTCCCATATACGATCTTCTCTGCCGCCACGCCCGATGCGGACGCGCTCGCCGCCTAAAATGATCGATCCCTTCGGCCAGCAGCCATTGGCGTAGCGTCTCATCACTGACCGCAATCTGATCTCGCTCTAATAGCTTCTCCGCAGCCAGCGTCGGTCCAAAGTCAGCATACTGCCGCTTGTACAGTCGCAGGATCTCTGCCTTGCGCTTCGCTGCCAATCCCCGGTTCGATCCCTTGCCGCGCCCTCGATGCGCAATCCCCGCCTCTCCTTCCGCCCGTATCCGCCGGATGAGCCGACGCAGCTGCCTCTCTGACAATCCCAACGCCTCCCCAGCGGCCCGCTGTGTCATCTTCTTCTGCATCGCTTGCCTCACCACGCTCAGCCGCCTCAGCTCTTTGATACTCATCACCACCTTGTCCTCTCCGACCATCCCGCCTCTCCTCATTCGAGCAGGCAGTCTATCAGTTAAAGAGGACATTTCTACTTTGGCAGTTTAGGACATTATCTCTTTGGGATTACATAAGAAAAGTGGAAACATAATCCCTAAATGATAATGTCTGCTCTCACCAAAATAAAAATGTCATTTGGTTAGACTTTCTTCTGAGAGGAGGCAGAGGGGTTTTGGAGGACATCTTCATCAGGAGAAGGAGGATTACTCACGTAATCATCAAATCTCAGTATTCTGGATATAGAGTAATTGTAGGTGTAATTAATTCCGACGGCGTCTGAAAGATCAAGTCCTCTGTTTTACAAATTAATAAAGGCCTATGAATTTATACTCATAGGCCTTAGTTTTAACGGTGAGCCGTAAGGGACTTGAACGTTCGACCCACTGATTAAGAGACTGAGTTTAACCAATTTGACAATGGCTTGATTTTGGACCTGTTTCCCCGATTAGCTTGCGGAATCAAAAGTTTGGTGAGCTTCCATTAATTCTATTGAGTCTTAGGATTCCAGCCTTTCTGCTAATTTCTATCACATTTTTATCACAAATGGTGTGGAGGGGAGGAATAGAACCTCCCTGCGTTCGCTCTTGGAACAAGTGACCGGTGTTAGGCTGCTTTGCCGGCTCTCAAAGGGGAAGTACAATGCGTCGCCAGACGCCTCTGAAAGTCCTTTATGGGATTAATCTAGGGTCCTGGCAGAATTGTATGACTTTTTGCGTAAATGGTTCGGTTCGAATGTTATCACGATGATAATTACCACCTGCTGCCTTATCCACTATTGACGCCGCCGCCGTTATAGATTCAACGGCTTTATTTGGATTCCATAGTACTTCCCATATTTTTTCACAATATTTTTCCATCTCATGTGAATTCATTCGAGGGGGCTTATCGGGATTTACCAACAAACGAACTGCCAATAGAATATGAAAGCGGGCAGCTTTATATTTAGCATCTAATCTACCAGTACGAAATAAATACTCTAATTGATAAAGATTAAGCGCCGCAGTGTAATACGGCTCCATTTTGTGCCCCTTTCCAAAAATCTCCCTTCCCACTTTACTCTTCAGTGCTGCATAATTCCGTGTGGTTCTATGCGCCTCATCCAGGAACATGGCAGCAAAAGCCTTGATCACATTGGGCTGCGTGATAATTCTAGTTTTCTCAATAGGTAGGCGATCATACTGTCTCGATCGGCGCTCATAATAAAGTTTTTGCTGGTTCGGAAAGGCCTGGAAAAATTGCTCTAATTGCTTCGGGAACTCCTCTAAAGCAAAAAATTGGTCTTCTGTAACTTGGGTTTGACGATTTGTGGCCCTAACAATTAAATTAATTACCCTTTCATCTTGTGTCCCTATAAGGCGCACAGGAACCATTACCGATCTATCATTCTTATTGGCTTGCTGAAATAAGATATGGCTTGTTTGGCAACCGTTGACAATTTGATAGTCTTCGATAAAAAATTTATTTCCAGTCGGTCTGACTTCACGCGCAATAATGGTGATGCCATTATTCATTAAAACGAAGTGGCTCTTATTGTCAGACTCTAGAGTTGCTTTAATTTCTTTATTAACCTCGTTGTAGTCTTGCCAATCGCGCGGGTTACTGTGAAATAGACTTCGTATAATTTCACCATTATCGTCGCAAATAATTTTTACAAACTCAGGAATCGGAAGAAATCCAAGGAAGGCCTGGCTAACACCAGGAATTTCAGGGATCACCACGCGGTTCTCAAATAGAAACTCGCAAGAGATAGCATTTTTGGTTTGCATGTAAAATTTCTGGATACCTTCTGCGCCGAGCGGTACAAAAGTTATATCGCGGAACATATTGGTTACTTTGAGATCGCTTATCACTGTCTGCCTGCGAGCATCCAGCGTAACATCATTGGTCCATGTTCCGGTGGTCGCATAATAAAGTCTACAAATGGGATTACCGCGTTTGAATTTACTGCTTCGGCTATATATTGCCGACATAATCGAAGCTGCCTTAACGACTTTATCGTTCCTCGGCAATTTCGGATGGTCGCTAAAAAAATCTAAAATTGCGTAACCAAAATTTCCAATCTTTGCAGCATCAAAAGAAGAACCTCTGTCAGCCTGAATAAAGATAAACGTAACATCAAGATCTCCTAAAGCATCCGCTTCCTCTAAACTCTCAGTGTCGTTAATTAAATTTCCATTAACAATAATCGCAATTCCATCAATCCCGGTTGCATCACCGACCAGAACATCGGCTGTATCAAAAGTCTCTGCGTAATGACGACTGACTGTTATGAAGCTAATAAAGTGCTCAAACCGCATATCCTCTTTAAGATGAGAGATTTCGTGCTCATTTGAAAATTCCTTTAAAAGGCTGTCAGAGACGCGGTCCATAATTGTATGTCCTCCATTCGGGTTCCGCTAGGTCAGGCATCATTTCTCGCTCCCACTATCATCTTGCCTCAAAATAATGCATGAGTCGAGTAAATTATCGGCATATCGACGCCTGAATCTTTCGAAGGCGCCCACACAGTCGCACCGGGAACTCTCTTCTCTATCTCGGTACCAGCAATAAATTCTCCTGCGTTAAGCGTAAATAGAGATTTCAATCTTCACTTATCCGTTTTATTAAACAGAAGGTTTGTGTCGAAGGGTTTTGATTTATTGTCGTTTACGTTGTATGTTGAGACTATATTGGATTCTTGATCTAACATCTTGGAGCGTTAGGTCATTCAAATCTGAGAACTCTTCCTTCAAAATAGCGGTAATGTCGCTAAGTAAGCGCTGAGGGTAATCTGCCTTTTCATTTTTATTGCCAAAGCGAATTGGAGTACGAGGACGGGTCTTATAAAAAGGAAGCAGAAGATGATACATTGCATTGATGGATAATCCAACGATGCCCCACTTCTTGGAAAACTCATTCCTCTTTCTTGTGAAATTACTTCCGATTGGTTTTTCAAGTAGGGGTCTAGCTTCTTCTGATTGAAAAAAAGACCGAACTTCCATTTCCATCTGTTTGTTTTTCTGTTCCTTCCGCTTGTAATATTCATCCTCTGAACGTATCGGCTGTGCATTTCTCCAAGCGCGTTCAAAAGATCTAAATTCTTTCTCTAATAATCTTTCACATCCATCCAAAACATGTTGAAACTGGTCAGGTATGCTCACACATCGATAGAGCATTAACTCGCGACGGTCCAGCCATTTCCTGATTTCCTTCTTTTGGTCTTCAAGATACAGATTGCTTGTGTTTATTCTTTGCCGCTCTTCTTCGATATCCGATAAGCAGTCCTTGAGTTTGCGTCGTAAGAGCCGTTCATCCAAGAACGCATGAAGTTCTGAGATAATGTGCCGCACCTGTCCAATTTTCATTTTCTTTTTGATCCCTTTTGCCTTTAAATCGAGCTCATTCCAAATATCTGACGCGGGCACTCCACCCTCCCATTGAAAGATATAAATGTTAACCGGTTATGCCGTTTTAAAACCCCAATTATATATTTTTCAAAAGTTTCATTTTAGTCTAAAAAGAGAACGTCCCCGCTAAAAATAAACAAAACATTTGTTGATGGCGAAAAAGGGAACTTTAGGGGATTTCGCCTCACCATACTAATAAGGGATGAGCATGGAGCGACACGAATCTAACGGAAATCTGATAGACGAACTGAATGAAGATGCTTTTAGACAAATTCAGGCACTCCTACATAAGGCTTCCCCTGACAGTGAATTGGAGCGCCATGAAATTTATAAAAACTCAATTATCCCCCTACTGCCCAGTTTATCTGAAGGAGAAATAGATCTCGTTGCTCCCGAAATCGAAAAGAAGATCGGCATCAAACGCGCGTCTTTAAGAAGAGATATTAAAAAAAACGGTAGCAGGATAGCAAAAAACCGACGTGGAGAGGAAGGGGATGTTCATCAAAGCAAACCGGAATTGTGGCCTCATGGGAACATCCACCCAGCCATGCATTTTGACTTAGTCTCCGGTTTTGCATCGGTTGAAGTTATCCGCTCAGAGGGAATGGGCCTCGTTTGGTACCACCCTTCCAAAGGCGCCGAATGGGCTCCGCTAGATTCTGTTAGAGATTTTATCACGCCGATTCCATTTTCCTACCACGAACTCTCAGGACGTTGGCCTGAAGCCGATTTGAAGGAATTCTTGGAGCATCCGTCCGCGCCTTCTTTCGCAGAGCCCGCTCGACTGCTGATCGAATTGATTCAAAAATATGTCGAAATGCCTAAGCAAGAATATGTTGTTCTGGAATCGCTATGGATTATTGGTACTTATTTCTATCAGGTCTTTTCGAGTTATCCGAGGCTTCACCATAACGGGGAGCCCGGAAGTGGGAAGACCAAAATCCAGCGAGTGATTTCTAAGACATCTTTCAACGGACTTCTCCGAATAAATTTAACCCTGGCGGTTCTCTTTAGAATCATCGACGCCCATCGGCCGACCCTGTGTCTTGATGAAATGGACAATTTAGGACAAGACGGACGTCAAGAGTTATTGAGTCTGATCAATTCCGGCTATCAGCAAGGCGGTGCGATAGATCGTGTAGAGGGCGATAGCAACGATAGACACGTTGTAAGTTACGGCGTTTTTTCTCCTATCTCTATCTCCGGAGTTAAGGAGCTCCATGGAACGACGGCGACCCGATGCATCTTCGTTCCGATGCAAAGAGGTTCGAACCCGAAGACACTTAACTCTGATGTTCTAACCGATGTGCCTAAGTTAGAAAACATCCGATCGCTCTGTTATCGCCTGGGTTTGCTTAGAGCCGGCGAGGTCGCGCATGAATTCAGGTCTTTGCAAACACCGAAATGGTTGAATGGTCGGGATCGGGAATTATGGGCACCTCTTTTGGCGATTGCTGTCTTGATCGATAGAGAAGAGCAGGAATTAAATAAACCTTCTACATTCGAGGCACTGATCAGGTTAGCAGAAAGCCTGGTTGCGGAGCAGGAAACGATCAGTCCTGAATCTGAGGCGGTTCTTTTCCTGCTTGAGAAACAAATTGGAGATAAAAATACCATTGAGATCAGGCCGAAGGATCTCTGCGATGCTCTGGAAGAAATCCTTCGAAGAAAATTTACGCCCGAAGCTGCGGCAGGAATTTTAAGAAGACTGGGTTTCGATAAGTTACCTCACAACCGATGGGGATCGCGCTACCAAGTTACGCGGAGAAAAATGAACGAAATTATGACGCGATACGGTCCGAAAAAATAACTATCACGACTGTCACCTTGTTTAATAAGGCAATAAATTTCATGAACTTATGAAAAATCTATTTCTGGGAGAACTGTCACACAAACTGTCACGCAATTCATCATGTCGCGATACTGTGCACGTCTAAGATCGCGCGATGCGCTTGTGCATAACACGAACACGGTCCGAGAGATGGTCTCCTGGACCGAACCCAGGCCGATGACGGCCCACAACCAAGAAAGGAATTAAAATGAGGGAATCAGATTTTGAGTATCGAATCGAAAAACTCGAGAGAAAACTGAGGAAAATGCAAGATGAAATCGATGAACTCCACGACCTTCAGGAAAACCCAGAAGAGCACGAAGATGGCGATAATAATTGACGTCATTTAGGTAGTGATGAGGGGCGGTGGAGTCTATAATCTACCGCTCCTCATCAGAGGGAGGCAGCATGCGAGCCGCTATATATTGCAGAGTGTCCACAAGCGATCAGAGTATCGACATGCAACTCTCGGATCTGAGGAAATATTGCGCTCAGAGAGGAATAGAGATCCATCGCGAGTATTGCGACGAAGGCGTGTCCGGGGCGAAAGATCGAAGACCTGCCTTAGATGAACTAATGACGGATGCTAAGAAAAAGAAATTCGACGCAGTAATTTGTTGGCGGTTCGATCGGTTTGCCCGATCCACAAAACATTTGATCGATGCACTGGAGGGGTTTCAGCATCTTGCGATCGATTTTATTTCTTACCAAGAGAACATCGACACGGGCTCACCCCTCGGCAAGGCGATGTTTACGATCGTATCCGCGATCGCCGAGCTCGAAAGAAACATCATCATCGAGCGAATAAAAGGGGGAATGCGAAAGGCCAAGGAGAACGGGAAGCAGCTAGGGAGGCGTCCATTAAACGACCCTGAACTTTTAAGGACACTGAGTAGCCTTAAGGCCAAGGGGCTTTCGCTCCGAAAGATCGCAAAGGAACTGAGGGTCTCGAAATCATTTGTCCACAAAACCCTAAAAAATGGGGATAAAAAAATGACTGAAAAATCAGTCGAAAAAAACGCCTCTACGGCAGTCCTTTAAACACATGTTTTGTGGACAACAAAATTCGATCGAAGCGTCTGATAAACCTAAGGAGATATATAGCCTATGGGATGGTTATCAATAAAAGAGACGGCCGCACATCTTCAGCTGTCGGATCGAACTGTCCGCAGGATGATAGCGGCAGGCTCGCTTCGCTCTAAGATGGAAAATGGAAGAAGGCTCGTTCTGTTCGAGGGGCAATCGAACGGGAGTGAAGATGAAACGAATGAAAACGAAATTAAAGATCAGAGAGAAATCAAGCCTCCTGAAAAAAAACCGACGCGGACTTACAAAATATTGACTCCGCTCTTCCATGCTTATGAGAGCCTCGTCATTTTGGAGTCGCGGTGTGAGGAATTAATGGTTGCATCCCTTTTAATGCAGAATATTAATTCCTCGCATGAGAATGAAATCGATATGAGAAGCCGAGAGCTTTGCAAAAGACTTTATTTAAATGTGCGTCGTTGTAAGGAAGATATTGCTTCAATCGTTACGGTGATGAGAATCCCGACCCCCCAATACCAGTCTCTTTTAGAGCAGGTCTATCTGACAATGGTCAACACGAATGACCTTTGGCCCGATTATGTAATTAATTTCTTAGAACAGGATGAGATTAGAGAAGGGGAAATCCTTATCGAAGAAATCATAGAAGATATCAAAAAAGTTTTGATTCGGTGTACTTCCAATCCAAAATTATGAACCCACGAAAACATTGTGACAAATAAAGTGACAATTAGGACAAACATGATGACAGGTCCATGACATGTCATCCCATTGTGTCCCTTTAAAAATTGAATAATGAAACATTTATTATCCCCTTGGGCTCCGCCCAAGAAAGTTGCCTTTTTTAAATATCCTTATCCCTGAACCGTATTAAGGAGTCATTGTTTGTCATGGAAGCGCGGCAGATTGGGCTTTTGACCATCAAAGATGTCTCAGACCATCTCGGAATTAAAGAAAAGACTCTGTATTCCTGGGCATCCCAGGGAAAGATTCCAAGCGTGAAGATTCATGGATTGCTTCGCTTTCGAAAAGATGAAATCGATGCGTGGCTGTTGTCTTTTCAGAATGATAAAGATGATTCGGCCGCAACGGTCAAAGCGAGTAAGAAATACAAAAGTGGAGATAAAAAATTTATCGATGAGATGGTCCAAAAAGTTACCCAAACAGTCTACAATGCCAATTGCGGGGAAACCAGACCGAAATCAGCCCTAAGAAAGGAGAATGATAATGGGGCTGTATAAACGAGGCAAGATCTGGTGGATGGCATTTACATTCAAGGGACGACAGATCCAAAAGTCGACAGGAACAAATGATAAACGATTAGCCGAGGCGATCTTGGGCAAGATTAAAACCAAGATCATCGAAGGGCGATATTTTGAGATCCTTGAAGAAAAAGAGAGAACTTTCACCGAGTTGATTGAGAGATATATGAGAGAGCGACTGATCAGTCGGTCAAGTCTCAGCCCATATCGAGCGTATCAGAAAAATCTCGTCTCCTTTTTCGGTCAATACACTTTGTCCGAAATTACGCCGAAATGTGTCGTTGAATATAAGGCGAAGCGGTATGCCGATAAAGTATCCCCGGCAACGATCAATCGAGAACTGACGATAATGAAGGCGGCATTCAATCTGGCAATTAAAGAGTGGGAGTGGTGCAGAGAGAATCCCATCATCAAGGTCAGAAGGGAGAAAGAGAACAACAAAAGGGATCGCTGGTTGACCGACGAGGAGGAGAAAAGATTAATCGCGACCTCCGCCCCTTGGTTGAGAGAGATCATTATTTTTGCGCTCAATACCGGAATGAGAAGAGGAGAAATCCTTGCCCTCACCTGGAAGGGAGTCGATCTCTTTCGCAAGACGGTTACCGTCTTTCACTCGAAGAACGGCGAGCCAAGGACCATCCCGATCAACAGAACGGTGATTGATCTACTCAAAGAGAGATCAAAAGTCAGATCATTGAAGATCGACCTGGTCTTTTATAGCAAAGCACACACGGCAATTGACGGCAATCACCTTCGGCGTGCTTTCTGTCTGGCGACGACCAAGGTTAAGCTTGATGATCTTCATTTTCATGATCTACGGCATACCTTTGCTACTCGCCTTGTTCAAGCGGGAATTGATATATACAAGGTTCAACGCCTGTTAGGGCATAAAACTCCGTCGATGACGCAGCGATATGCACATCATTATCCGGAAAGCCTTCGGGATGGTGTGATGATATTGGATCAGAGCCCGATATTTATTACAAATTTATTACAGCAGGCGGGTACAGGAGAGGAAGAGCCTTCTAAGTTATTGAAAAGGTTGGTAGGCGATGCTGGGATTGAACCAGCGGCCTCTTCCGTGTGAAGGAAGCGCTCTACCACTGAGCTAATCGCCCGATTGCAGGATGCTCCTTTTTAACAAATTAGCCCCGCGCTGTCAACCGATGAAAACCCAAATTAGATCATTGGCCCTGCGGCGCGGAGTGCCCCTTCTTTCTTCGCCCTTCTTTGTCGGGAGGGCTCTTCCAGAGATAATAGAGGGGGAAAAAGGTGAGGGGAAGATAACTCACCCCCATTCCGATCCAGGCGGCGATCTGCGCATAAGCGGCCTGCGGGGAGAGATAACGAATCAGCCAGGGAGAGCCGAGATCGAGAAAGGTGGTTCCAAAGGCGGCGGCAATCACTCCCAATCGCATTTTCTGCTGAATTGGAACGGCGGCAAAGAGATGGGCCAAAACCAAGAGGACAATCCCTTCGATGTAGGCATGGAAGTGGGTGACCTCTAAGAGGGTGAGAAATTCCTTCGGAAAGGCCATTTCATCCGCCTCGTCCCCTCGATAATGCCGGACGATCTCCTGATAGCCCGGCCCCACCCGGTAAACCGAGATCAGCACAAAAGTGAGATGGCCGACAAGAGCAAAAACCAGAAAAAGGCTATAAATCCACCGGATCTCCAAAGAGGTCTGTTCCAGCCAACTCCCTTTCCGGATAAAATTTTTCAAAGGATCTCCTGGGTCTAGGGGCCTGTCGGTGCGAAAGCGGATCGATCAAGGGGGTTTCTTCAACCTCCCTCCTCCTCACGCGCTTACAGGCAAACCGGATGCTCAGTCGGTCTTTTTATAGACCGCCTCAAAGATCGATAACGCTTTTCGAACGATATAGGCCGCGGCGCGGGAGGAGAGGGTCGCGCCGCTGATAACCTGAATATCCTGCCCGAGGCGCAAAGGATCTTCCATCTTCTTTTTTACGAATTGCGCCATAAACCGCGGATGCCGGATCTCAGCCCCTTCCGATTCCCGATAGATGAGGACCTCTGCCCCCCTCACCCCCCCGTTCGGATCGATCCCGATTAGGAAGGTGATCGGCCGCTCCTTGCCGACCGCTTCGAGCACCACGGCATATCCGACCGCTTCGGCCCCCTTTCGGCCGATCTTAAAGCGGAATTTTTTTTCTCTGAAACTCTTTCCGGCCAACGCTTGCGCCTTGGAAAGTTGGTCGGGAGAGAGATCGACCTCGTCGGTGTCAAAACGATCGGCATCCGGCATCATCCTTCGGAGCGCTTCCTCTTCCGTCGCAAACACGACAGTCGCCCGCGCCGGGAATGGAATCAGCAGGCCGATGAGGGAACCTGAGAGAAGTGCCAGAAATCTTCGGCGGCTTAAATGAAAGGGGACCTCAGAGCGGCTCCACCCCGAGGTGGAATGAAAGGAGACTATGCCTTCGGAATTCTCTTTAACAAAATACCCTTCGAAATCCGAAAACCTTTCGAGAAGGTCCTTCCCTTCCCTTTCTCCCAGGATAAACCCGGCCGTGGAAAGGGCGTCCGCTTCCATTGCCGTCGGGGCGATCACGCTGACACTGGCCATCCCCTGCACCGGATACCCCGTGCGAGGATCGACCAGATGGCTGAAGCGTTTTCCCTGAAAAACAAAAAACCTCTCATAGTCCCCGGAGGTAGAGAGGGCCTGATTCGATAGAAAAAGTGTGCCGATCTGTTTTTCGTCAAGACGGGGATGGCGAATCAAAACCGGCCACCCTCTTCGGCCAGGAGGCGCCCCCAACGCAAAGAGGGTGCTCCCGCAACTGATCAAAGCGCGTCTGATTCCGTACGACGCCAACACGCGCGCCGCCCGATCAATGGCATACCCTTTTCCGATCCCACCGAGATTGAGCTCCATCCCCTCCTGCAAGAGTTCCAATTCACCGGAATCAAGATGAACCCGAAGGTGCTCGGAGCCGACAGAGCGGCGGCTGGCAATAATCTCTTCCCGCGAAGGCGGTTCCGACTTTTCTTTTCCGGGACCAAAGCCCCAGAGACGAATCAGGGGGCCTGCCGTGATGTCGAAGGCCCCCTGACTCTCCTTGGCGTAGCGGATCGATTTGGAGAGGAGTTCTAAAACCTCTTGCGGAACAGAAATGCAACCCCTGGAGAGGCGGTTAATCTGAGCGAGAATACTGTGCGGTTGATAAACACTCAGCAGGCGCTCAATCCGCCCGATCTCCAGGAAGGCCGCCTCGATCCCGTTCGAGCAGACCTCTTTCTCCCCATACGCCGTGATCTCAACGGGAGATCCCATCAAGTAGCGTATTCTCTTGTAATATCGATCCGTCAAAGATTAGAACATCCAACCGATGCCGAGATTGTATTGCCTGCTGTGGGAGCCGGTTTCCATCTTCCCGTCCCTGGTAGTCGGCTTTGGCGACCACCTGTGGGTGCGGGAAATAAGCCAACCCGCCCGTCCAGACCTTTACGTCATTGACCGGATTGGCGGTAAACCCGGTCGGAACCGCGTCCTGGGTGTTGAAGCGTTCATGGCGGACAAACGGGACCAACTCGTGATTCCCAAGGATCAGGTGATAAGCCAACTCGCCGTACCAACCATAAATCTCTTCCCCGATGGAAGCGTTCGATCCGGCTGCAATTGCCTTTGCCGCGTTGAGCGCCTCGACATCACCAATGTCGATCTGGGCATAAACTCCCCGGGCTTCGAATCCTCCGATCCGGACCTGGGCGTCGGCCTCCAGAAGAAGAACGGTGACATCCGCTCCCGGGATCTTCCCTTGATCGGCCTCTCCACGGTAGGCCGAAGTTCCCAGCTTTAGGCCGGGGAAGCCGGTATACTCCAGCCGGCCGACGACCGCTTTGTCTTGAGCGGGCGCATCGGCCGCCTTATTTCTTCCGCCCCGGAGGCCGTTGCCGGCGCTGAAGCCGGTGGCGAAATTGGCTGTGCCGTTAAAGCCCGCCTGTGCGTCGAGACCTGAAACGATGTAAAGTTTATACCGAAGGCCAGGAGCGACATTTCCCAGGAAACCGACCCCCCCTTCCGGCCAGGTCGTCGGGATCACCCGATTCTCCACATCGGGCCGCTCTACGCTGTAAAAGGTCGGCGGTTCATGCACCTCATTCATAAAACCGATCGGCAACAAGAGACTTCCCGCACGGATCGCCAACGCCTGATTTAAACGGAACTCGAGATAGGCATATTCGACATAAGGCTCCCGAAAGGCATGCTCTAAATCGATCTCGCCCCGGAACGAAATCCAGTCGTTGAAATCATGACCGATTCCGATGACAAAACGATGGAGTTCCAATTGCGCTCCGACGTCTCCACGACCTCCCGAGACCGACCTTTTTCCTTCATAATCGTTGTAATGAAGCTCCCCATATCCGTAGAGCTTCGTCTGCGAACCTTCACCCGGCTCCATCTCCATTGCCCAACCGGAAGAAACAAGAACAAACATCAACGCAAAAAACGGCCACACCCATTTTGTAACCATCTCCAGGATCTCCTATTCATGTTTTTGTTCCGAATCCGGGCTCTGGTTCGCAAAGGAGCTCTGGCCGCTGTCTGGACACCCCCCTGTGTCCAAAATCACAAATTGGTCTCTTAAATCTTTACTTTTTCAATGCATTGCCTGCTAGAGCCAAAACCGGTGAGCGGCTCCCGAACTACGACGGATTACAGGCGGATGGGTGATCGAACGTAATTTGATGCCGGAAAATATCGGGATGGTTTTCTTCCAGGAAAGCCTGCTCATCCCCGGAAAACGGAATGAGGGCGACTCGTTTGCAACGCCGGCACTTCAGCTCGATCCCCTCTTTTCTCACCTTGGCGACCAGACTCCCGCAGAGACAACGCACATCCTCCAGGACGTTTTTCTCTTGATTCTTCGGCATATATAGTTCTCTCTTTTTCTAAGAAGCAACGATACCGTTCTTTTGAAATCCTTTTTACGCGGGCTGCATGGAAATAAACCGAGGGAAGAAGTCGGAATCGGCACGAAGCGCTTCAGGATCGCCCGCCTCGGTGCGATTATTCGGATCGGGGAGGGCGCACGGCATGAAGCTCCTCTTTTCCTTTCCGGAGGGAGCTGTTCGTCTTGGCACAATCCGAACAGAGTCCATATAACTCCAATTTATGGCTGTAGATGGTGAAGTGATGGGCCTTCGCCACCTTCTCTTGGAGCTTCTCGATGTCCATATTTTCAAATTCGATGATCTTTTTACATTGGGTGCAGACCAAGTGGTCATGATGGTTGACGTTGTAGGTCAACTCGTACCGGGCTTGCCCATCGCCGAACTGCCGTTGCTCCGCCAAACCGCATTCGCAGAAAAGATTGAGCGTCCGATAGATCGTCGCCAGCCCGATCGAGGCGTGTTTCTCTCTCATCATGCGGTAGAGCTCTTCGGCCGTGACGTGGCGCTCCGCCTCGATGAAGGCGCGTAGAATGGCGCTCCGCTCTTTCGTGACCTTTAGATGATGCTTCGAGATATGCTCTTGAAGCAGCGTTTCTTCCTTCATCTTGGTTCCTAATTGAGAATGATTATCAAATTCGTTCTCCATATTAGAAGAGCGCCTTGCTGTTGTCAAGCTTTTTTTCAGAGAGCGATTCCCTTTTTCACGCATTTTTCACTCCATACGGATGATGGAACCCCTGTTTAAAAAATTCATCGTCCCTTCCAAACAAAACCGTGTGTGTGACCTTGAGTTTAAGATCGACTTTCGTTTGATCGGAATAAACCGAAAGGGAATGCTGGCTGCTGTGGAGAATCTGTCCGGAAGGAAGCGCCACAAGGTAGAGATTCTCCGATCCTTTGAATTGGCGGCCCAAGACGGTGGCGGCTCCCTCCGCGCGAGCGGTCAAATCGATATCATCGGGGCGGATCATCACCATCACCTCCGCGCCGTCCGGGAAGATCGATATGTTCGGGAAAATCCCGATTTCGGTGAGCACCTTCCCATTTTCGATGGTCCCTGGGATAAAGTCGGCCTGTCCGACGAAATCGGCGATAAACGGCGTCGACGGAATATGATAGACCATCTCCGGGGTGTCGCATTGCTCCAGACGACCCGCATTAAGGACGGCGACCTTATCGGCCATGGCAAACGCTTCCTCATGATCATGCGTGACCAGGATGGCGGTACTGCCGGTGCGCCGCAGAATCGCCGCCACCTCCATCCGCATCTGTGTCCGCATATCGGGATCCAGGTTGCTGAACGGCTCATCCAGCATCAAGACGATCGGATTCGGTGCCAGCGCCCGTGCAAGCGCCACCCGCTGCTGCTGCCCTCCGGAAAGCTCATGCGGGTATCGATGAACCAGGGGGGTCAGCCCCACCTGCTCGATCACCTCCTCCACCCGTTTCCTTCGAAGCTCCCGGCTCAAATGGCCGAGGCCGAAAGCGACATTCTCCTCCACCGTCAGATGCGGGAAGAGCGCATAATCTTGGAAGACCATCCCGACGCCCCGTTTTTCAGGAGAGAGGGAATAATGCGGCCGGCTCACCTCTTGGCCGTTGAGGAAAATCTGTCCCTGATCGGGCTTTTCAAACCCGGCAATCAACCGAAGGAGGGTGGTTTTGCCGCTTCCGCTCGGCCCCAAGAGCGCCAGCACCGCCCCTTTCTCAACCCTGAAAGAAACATCATAAACCGCCGGCATTTTCCCGCCCCGGTATGTCTTCGTGATCTGAGCCAGCTCAATCACAGTCATCCGGCTACGGCTCCCTCCATCGAATCCTTTCCCCTGGAGAAAGAGAAGTCCGCCGCAGACCCCACTTGATTCCTGCGCAAGGAAGGTCCATCGAAGGTGACTTCGGACGATACAGGCATCGATCTAACTCCCCTTGCCGGAATATCGGCTCAATAATAAAATCGGAATGAACCCGGTTAAGACGAGGGTGATGGCCGGCAGCGCCGCGCGCTCCCATTCCCCCTCGGAGGTCATTTCAAAAATCCGGACCGACAGCGTATCCCAGCCGAAAGGACGGGTCATTAAGGTAATCGGCATTTCTTTCATCACATCGACAAAAACCAGAAGGGCGGCGGTAAGGAGTCCCCCGCGCAACATCGGCAAATAGACTTTTCGAAGAAGCGCAATGCCGCTGACGCCCAGGCAGCGCGCGGTCTCATCTAAACTCGGCGTAATTCGGTTCATGGCGCTGTCGACGGCACCATGCGCGACGGCCAAAAAGCGGATCAGATAGGCGAGGAGCATCGCGACCAGGGTACCGTTGAGGAGGAAGCCGATTTCCAGTCCCAAAAGGATCTTGATCCATCCGATGATCTGCTTATCGATCCAAATGAGAGGAATAAAAATACCGACCGCAAGCACCGACCCAGGAAGCGCATAACCGAGGGTTGCCACCCGGACGGTCATCCGCGTCAGGAAATCATTTCGCAAACGGTTTGCAGAAACGAGTATCAGCGCGCAGACGCACGTCAGGAGCGCCGCCGTTGCCCCCAGAAAGACGGAATGGCCTAAAAAACTAAAATACCGGAGATCAAAATCTTGTCTAAAAACGCGGAAAGCCCAAATGGAAAGCTGTTCCAACCGGAATGATAAAAGCGATACAAAGGATCGACATCGCATAAGCGAATGCGATCCAGCCTTGGGCCCCTTGAAGCGAAATCCGATCTGCAACGCTGCTTCGCCCCGCCTGGGAAAACCGTTGACGGGAACGCGACCGCTGCTCGATCAGCAGAACGATAAATACGATCAGGACCAGCAACGAGGCCAATTGAGCGGCGGCGGAGAGAGAGAAGAGTCCGAACCACGCCTTATAAATCGCCGTCGTAAAGGTATCGTAATTGAAGATAGAGACGGTGCCGAAATCGGCCAAAGTCTCCATGAGAACCAAGGCCAATCCCCCTGCGATCCAAGGTCGCGCCATCGGCAGCGCCACGGTCAAAAATCCTCGGAAGCGCCCTTGACCGAGCGATTGAGCCGCCTCGATGGCGCGTCTTCCTTGCGTCAGAAAAGCATTGCGGGCCAGCATGTAAACATAAGGATAGAGGGTGAGGGTCATGACGGCGATGACCCCTGCGGTCGATCGGATTCTCGGAAACCAGAGTTGCTCCACACCGAGCCATGATCGTAATTGCGTCTGAACCGGTCCGGTAAAATCGAGCAGGCCGATACTGACAAAAGCGACAACGTAAGGGGGAAGAGAGAGGGGGAGCATCAAGGCCCAATCGAGCCATTTCCGGCCGGGGAAATCGCACGCGGCCGTCAGCCAGGCCAGGCTCACGCCGAGGAAGGCGGTCCCAAAAGCGACACCGAGCATGAGCCAGAATGTATTAATGAGCAGCGTGACCAGGCTGGTTTGGACGAAGTGAAGCCGAGACGTCATTTGCCTCTGAAAAAACTGAAAAGAGAACAACACCGAGCGGCACCATGACCAGCGCGGCCAGAAATAATGTCGCGACTTGCCATCGATCCGGAAGAGATCGCTGAAAGAAGGTCACGCCCCGTTCGATAGGAGGAATTTTTAAGACATACGGTTTCACTCGGATCCGGACCCCGTCACCGATGTTTATTTATACCCGGCACGATCCATCAACTTCACCGCCTCGTCCTGCAGCTCGCCCGCCTTTGAAACATTGATCAGGTTTTGCTTGAAAGCGCCCCAGGCCGCCACCTGCTTGTCCGGAGCGATTTTCGGATTGGCCGGATATTCCATATCGGTGTCCGAAAACAGATTCTGCGCTTTCTCCGAGGAGAGCCACTCCAGGAGCTTCAATGCCGCCTTCTCATGCTTCGCATGCTTTGTAATCCCGGCCCCCGAGATATTCACATGGACACCGCTGCCGTTTTGATTAGGCCAAAAGAGCGCCAGGGGAAGCGCTGGCTCCTTTACCATAAGACGCCCATAGTAATAGGTATTCACGACTCCGACATCACATTGTCCGGCCGCGATCGCCTTCATGACCTGGGTATCGTCGGAAAAGACATCGGTCGCAAGATTGTGGACCCACGACTTGATGATCTGCTCGGTCTGGGGCTCTCCATGCTCCGAGATCATCATCGCCACCAACGATTGGTTGTAAACTTTTTTCGAGGTTCGAAGACAGAGCCGTCCCTTCCATTTTGGATCGGCGAGATCTTCATAGGTCGAGAGGTCCGACGGCTTCACTTTTTTGGTGTTGTAAACGAGGGTCCGAGCCCGCACCGACAAGCCAAACCAGCGATTTTCAGGGTCGCGCAGGTGCGCCGGGATATTCTCCTGGAGGACTTTAGAATTCACCGGCTTCAGCAATCCTTCCTGCGCCGCTCTCCAGAGATTGCCGGCATCGACGGTAATCAAGAGATCGGCGGGTGTGTGTTCTCCTTCCGCCTTCAGCCGTTCAAGAAGAGGGCCTTCTTTATCTGTAATAAACTTAACGCGGGCGCCGGTCTCTTTGGTATAAGCATCAAAGAGCGGCTTAATGAGCTGCTCATTTCGAGCGGAATAGACAACCACCTCCTCTTCAGCATGGACCGGCGTGACCATCGACAGCGCCACCCACAGCCCAACGAAAAAAGCTCTCCAAATAAATTGTTTCGAAACAGACCGGTGAATCAAAGAAAGGCGGCTTCGATGGCGCATAGATTCTTATTCTCCTTAATTTTTTATCGAGGACTCTTCCCCGATGCGGAGGGATTCGGCGACGCTGTCTCTGTGCCCATGAACGGTTGTCGTGATTTGAATGAAGGAGGAAGGACCCCCCGGATCACTTGCTGAATGAACGGAGATCCTACTTGTGAGAGTCGTTTTTCCCTATCCTTAACAAGTGAGAATGATTATCAAATTCATTCCCATTCTAAAACCGGGGTTGCTCCATGTCAAGCTCTTTTTGAAAAGAAGCGAAAGAGAGGATCTAGGTACGAAGAAGTAAATCGAGGATGAAGATGCCGAACCAACCGACCAAAAGGACAAACCAACCTGCAATGAGGACAAATTCGAGCGTGGTCGAAAAAGAGACCGAAAACTGCTCGGCGGCCATCGTATAAACATCTTCCAGAACGTCGAGCTTCTGAGAAATACTCTTGCTCCACGCTTCAAGGTGAAACTTCTTTGAGATTTGATTGTAGAGCCGGGCCGAATACCAATCCCCAATGAGTTTAATATTATGGTCGATGGCATCGGACTCTAGAAGCGATTGCGTTCGAATCTGGATAATTTCTTTGAGATTGGCCCGGATCTCTTTGGAACGGAAGAGCATTCGCTGCGTCTGCTTGAGCAAAACGATGGTTTGCTGAAGCCGATCATCGAGCTGTTTATCCAAGATGCGCGATTTGAGAAGCTGAACATTGGCAATTTCAAATAATTCAATGTTGCTCTCGAAATCGCCGTGTGGATCAAACATAAAGGCGCCGTCCCAATCAACCAACGTCAGATCGTCTTTGGCGTATTTCAATCCTGCCTGGAGGGTGTTTTTAATTTCTTCCTCATCCAGCTGAATCCGCTCGTTTTTCAGAATGTGGGCGATCCGCTCTCCATAGAGGGTGAGATAGAGCTCCGGGTCGCCTTGATAATTGGAGACGCAGTAGATGCTGTACTCCTCGTCAAAATGAGGGAGACATTGGTACTTTACAAGAAACTTTCGGCACTCCTGCAAGATCTCCTTCTTAATCTGATTTAATTTCTCGGAAAGGAGGTTTTCCAACTCAACCGTGGCTTCGACAATGACAATGTCGGGCAGATAAGCCTTGACGAGAAAAGTCACATCATGGCCGAGAAGGCTCGTCTTCTCCACCTTAATGACTTTTTGTTTTGGAATGACGTTCCGGATAGGCGGGAGAGTGCTTTAAGGTCTTGCTCTCAAAGACAGAGGTACTCTCCAAATTCAGATCGGTCTGGCCGACCAGAAAAGTGACCAATTTACCCGGCAGCGCGGTTCTTTGTTCCATATTCGTTTCCATAAGGAAAAGGATATACTGCGGGTACCTTCCCGTCAACCTGAGCTTGCTAAATTAAGAAGCCTATGTTAATTTCGTCCGATACTCCAAACGTTTATAACAGAATAAATGGAAAAGACATATCAACCTAAAGAGATCGAAGCGCGCTGGCAAGCCTACTGGCGCGATCGTCAGACGTTCAAAATAGTCGAAGACCCGACCCGGCCCAAGTTCTACTGCCTGGAGATGTTCCCCTACCCTTCCGGGCGTATCCATATGGGCCACGTTCGCGTCTATGCCATTGGGGATGTCATCGCCCGCTTCAAAAGGATGCGCGGTTATCAGGTCCTCCATCCGATGGGATGGGATGCTTTCGGTCTCCCGGCAGAAAACGCCGCTATCCAGAAGAAAGTGCATCCGGCCGTCTGGACCGCTCAAAATATCGGCTATATGAGGTCCCAGCTCCAAAAAATGGGGCTCTCTTACGATTGGGATCGGGAAGTGACCACGTGCCAGCCGGAATACTATCGCTGGAATCAGTGGTTCTTCGTCAAGATGTACGAGCGCGGCCTTGCCTACCGGAAAATGGCTTCGGTAAACTGGTGCCCCTCCTGCGCCACCGTCCTCGCCAATGAGCAGGTGATCGATGGGCACTGCTGGCGCTGCGACAGTATCGTCATCCAGAAAAATTTAGAACAGTGGTTCTTCCGAATTACGGCCTATGCCGAAGAGCTTCTCTCGGAGTGCGACCGGTTAACCGGATGGCCCCAGCGTGTCCTGGTGATGCAGAAAAACTGGATCGGGAAGAGCCGGGGCGTTGAGATCGCCTTTCCTGTCGCGGATCGGTCCGAAAAGCTCACCATTTTTACGACCCGTCCCGATACACTCTACGGCGTCACTTTTATGAGCATCGCGGCGGAGCATCCGCTCCTTCCATCATTGGTCGCGGGGCGCCCGGAGGAGGCCGCCGTTCGCGTCTTTATCGAAAAGGTCAAAGGCCAGGACAAAACGGTTCGGACCGCCCTCAACCAAGAGAAAGAAGGGGTCTTCACCGGGGCGTATGCCGTCCACCCGCTCACGGGGGAGCAAATTCCGATCTGGGTCGCGAATTTTGTATTAATGGACTATGGAACCGGAATCGTCATGGCCGTTCCGGCGCACGATCAACGCGATTTTGAATTCGCTCAGAAATACCATCTGCCGGTCCGGATCGTCATCCAGAATCCCTCGGGGACGTTGGCCGAACCGCTGGCGGCCGCCTACACCGAAGAAGCCGGCACGCTGGTCCACTCCGGTCCATTCAATGGCCACGCCCCTCTCGCCGCCCAAGAAGCAATCGCCCGCTTTGTGGAAGAAAAGAACCTGGGAAATGAAAAGATCCATTACCGTCTGCGCGACTGGGGGGTCTCACGGCAACGTTATTGGGGGACACCGATCCCCATGCTCTATTGCGAGCGCTGCGGGGTGGTGCCGGTTCCGGAGTCGGCTCTTCCCGTCGCTCTGCCGGAAGATGTTCCTTTTACCGGGAAGGGAGGCTCTCCTTTGTTGGAGAGCCCCTCCTTTCTCAATACGACCTGTCCGAAGTGCGGCGGCCCGGCGCGGCGGGAGACCGACACGATGGATACCTTCGTCGATTCTTCCTGGTATTTCCTGCGCTACACCTCTCCGCATGAGACCTCCGGTCCGATTAATCCGGAGGGCGCCTCTCATTGGATGCCGGTCGATCAGTACATCGGCGGCATCGAGCATGCTGTTTTGCACCTACTCTACGCCCGCTTCTTCACAAAGGTGGTCCGAGATCTCGGACTCACCAAAGTCGGCGAGCCGTTCGCGAATCTCCTCACCCAGGGAATGGTCATCAAAGATGGCGCCAAGATGTCCAAATCGAAAGGGAACATCGTCGATCCCGATCAGTTGATCGAAACCTACGGCGCCGATACCTCCCGGCTCTTCTCTCTCTTCGCCGCCCCTCCCGAGAAAGATCTGGAGTGGAGCGATGAAGGGGTGCAGGGAGCCTACCGTTTTCTACAACGGGTCTGGCGTATGGTTTACGAGTTCGCCGCATCCGGTCGGGCCTCACGCGAGCCGATCAACTTCTCCGAAGCCTCTCCCCGCGTGAAGCAGATCCGGCGAATGACCCATCGGACGATCAAGCGGGTGACCGAAGATATCGAGAAGGGCTTCCAATTCAATACGGCGATCGCGGCGCTGATGGAATTTTATAATGCCCTCTCGCGCGATCAATCAACTCCTCCCTCGAAGGAAGAAGAACAATCCCATCGAGCGGCCCATACGGAAGCGCTCGACCATTTAGTGATTCTATTATCGCCGTTTGCGCCGCATCTGTCGGAGTCGCTTTGGGAAGTCCTGGGGCATCCCCCCTCTGTTCTCGATGTCATCTGGCCGTCCTATGATCCGGCCTGGACGGAAGAAGAGATCGTCGAGGTTGTCGTGCAGGTCAACGGCAAGGTCCGGAGCAAATTCACAGCACCGGCGAACGCCAATGAGGAATTCCTCAAAGAGCGCGCCGTTTCAGATCCGAAGACACAGGCCTGGATCGAAGGTCACCCGATCAAAAAGGTCATCGTCGTGAAGGGAAAATTGGTCAACATCGTCGTATGAGAAGAGCGATTCTTCTCCTTCTGTTGAGCCTCGCCGGCTGTGGATACCACAGCGGACTCCGATCGGAGATAACCTCCTCCGATCATGCGATCGCCATTCCCATTTTTGAGAACGCAACCTTTGAGCCGCTTTTGGAAAAACGGGTCAGCGAAAGCTTTAAGGAGACCTTTCTGAGGCAGGGCTGGCAGGTCGTCGCCCATCCGCATCAGGCCCCTCTGACCCTCTCCGGCCGCGTGACCCGTTTCGACAGGACGCCGGTCGCGCTGAATCGAATCGGCCAAGCCCAGGAATACCGAATTACGATCGGCTTCGAGTATACGCTTCTCCCCAGACAAGGGGATCAGTCGAAACAAAAGGATCATGCCGAGGGGTCCGCAGAGTACATCGCAAATCCGGACCCCATTTCAGACCGCGCAGCGCAAGACCGCGCCATTCGTGAAGCAGGGCGACACCTGGCCGAGCGGGTCGCTGATTTGATCAGCATCGCCCCGCTCTCCGCGCCTCCTCCTCCCGTACCGGCGGACCCATGACTTACGCAGAAGCATTAAAACACCTCGAGCAAGAGCGCTTTTCTCCCATTTACCTTCTCACCGGTGAAGAGCCCCTTTTCATACAGCAAATCCTAACCCGTTTTCGGGAGAAGGTTCTCGAAGAGACCTCTCGCGATTTTAACTACGATCAATTTCAGGGAGAGAGTGTCGATCCGGCCGATGTGATCATGACGGCGAAGACCTTTCCCTTATTCAGCGTCCGTCGGCTGGTGATCATCCAAAATGCCGACCTCATCAAAGATGAGCGCGAAGTCTTCTTGAATTATATCGAAGCCCCTTGTGATACGACCCTTCTGATTTTTGTTGCCGCGAAACCCGATCTGCGTAAGAAGTTGTTCGCCGCCCTGAAAAAAAAGGCAATGACGATCCAATGCTCAGCCCTTTCGGAACAGGCCTTGCCGGGGTGGATTGCTCAGGAAGGGAAGCGACGCGGAATTTCACTTTCGGAAGAAGCGACATGGTATTTGAAGGAACGTCTTGGCAACGATCTCTTCCTCATTCAGCAAGAGATCGATAAATTTGCACTTCATTCCTCGGATAAAAAAGAAATTTCCCTCGACATGGTTCAGCAATTGATCGCAGGTGGGCGTAGCCACTCGATTTTCGAATTGGTCCGAGCCGTCGGGGAGAGAAACCTGAAGAGCTCCCTTGCCCTCCTTTCATCGCTGATCGAGGAGGGGGAACATCCCCTTTTCATACTGACGATGCTGACGCGGCAGTGGCGGCTCATGGCGGTGGCCAGAGAAGCAATCGACGCCGGAAAATCGGAAACGGCGGTCGGCAAGAAGGTCCCGATGCCCCCGAGCCTGCTCCCCGCGTTTTTCAAGCAGCTGCGGAATTGGAAACGCAGCGACATCCAGAGAGCGTTCGATCTCTCCTTGGCCGCAGACTCTCAATTGAAAGGGGGAAGACAATCGGCGCCGCAAGTAATGGAGATGCTGATACTCGATCTCTGCCGGCCCCATCCAACGTCACAACGAATGGGCTATACCCTTCCTTTTTTGGAATCGAGGTCATGAGCGCAGCCGCTTCTCGATTAAAAAGGGCGCGCCGGCTCAACCGCTTCCCTGGCGATAAAGGAAAAGGATCTCATCAAGCAAAGTCCGCCGAAAAGATCCTCTCGATCTATCTTCGTTTGATATTAGGCCGAGGGGGATGCCCCAGCCGAAAGGAATTTATTGACTCGCGCCGCGAGGCGGGAGATTTTGCGGGAAGCGCGCGTTTTGGGAATAACCCCTTTGGACGCCGCGCCGTCGAGCGACGAGGTCGCTTCCTTCAGGGCCGATTTGGCCAAATCCTGATTTTTTTCAGAAAGGGCCTTCTGAACCCGCTTGACGGCGGTTCGAACGGCAGAAAGGACGCCTCGGTTTCGCTGTCTCCTTTTCTTCGCCTGCCGCTCTCGTTTCAATGCAGATGGATGATTTGCCACGATTGAGATCTCCTTAAATTAAAAATCGTTTTTTAACATAGTACTCCATGGAAAGTCAAGGAAAAAGCCTCTCTGCTCAACTTCAGGCCGAGAAAAAAATCGCCGGTGCAGCTGGGATCGTCGCATTCGGGACGCTGATCAGCCGTGTTCTCGGATTTATTCGGGATATGATCCTTGCCAACCTCTTCGGGGCGACGATCGCGGCCGATGCCTTCTATGTCGCCTTTCGGATTCCCAACATGCTTCGGGAATTGTTTGCCGAGGGATCGATGTCGGCCGCCTTTATTCCGGTCTTTACCGAGTACCTCACCAAGAAATCACGTTCGGAAGCCAAAGAGCTCGCCTCGGCGGCGTTTACGACCCTCCTCTTGTTCGTTTGCATTGTGGTCACCTTCGGGATTCTTTTCTCTCCCACACTGATCCGCTCGATTGCACCCGGCTTTATTCAAGACACATATAAATTCTCGCTGACTGTTTCGATGACGCGCATCATGTTCCCCTTCCTTCTCTTCATCTCCTTGGCCGCGCTCGCGATGGGAATCCTCAACAGCACCCGGCGTTTCGCCCCTCCCGCGCTCGCCTCCGGGGTTTTCAATGTGGTCAGCATTCTTTTTGTCTTCGGCTTTACTCCTTTCCTCCCCGAGCCGGTCTACGGGGCTGCAATCGGGGTTGCACTGGGGGGTCTTGCACAGTTTCTTGTCCAGGTCCCCGCACTTTATCAGGAAGGATTTCCTCTTTCGTTTCGAAGACCGATTCGGCCACTCCATCCCGGGGTCGTCCAGATGGGAAAACTCCTCCTTCCGACGACGCTCGGTCTCTCCGTCACACAGATTAACGTTTTGGTGAACACCCTTCTTGCCTCCTTCCTGGCCGCCGGGAGCGTCACCTATCTCTACTTCGGAATGCGGCTGATCCACTTCCCGCTCGGGATCTTCGCGGTGGCGCTCTCTACGGCGATCCTTCCCACCCTTTCAGCACAAGCGGCGAAGGGAGAGACAGAAGGGCTGCGGCAAACCTTTTCTTTCGGCCTTCGGTTGGTTTTCTTCATCACCTTTCCTGCCATGATGGGGCTCATCCTCTTTCGGGTTCCGATCGTTCATCTTCTCTTCGAACATGGAGAATTTGGCCGTATCGCAACGCTTGGGACGGCAAGCGCCGTCTTGTTCTATTCGATTGGACTTTGGGCGTTTGCCGGAATTCGAATCGTGGTGCCTGTTTTTTACTCCCTTCAGGATACGAAAACGCCTGTAAAAATCGGCATGGTCGCCGTGGTGGCCAATCTCATTCTGAATCTTATTCTGATGGGGCCTCTCCAACATGGAGGCCTGGCCCTGGCGACCTCCCTTTCAGCAATTCTCAACTTTTCCCTGCTACTCCTCATTTTGAGAAAACGGATCGGTCGTATCGATGGAAAACGGATTCTCAACTCCCACCTAAAGGTCCTTCTGGCCTCTGCCATCCTATTACCGGTTTCTTGGTGGCTCAACAACCAGGACCTCTGGCTCTCCCCCGGAAACGGGTTCGTTAAAGCAGCGCTACTGGCTATAGCAATCTGTTTAAGTGCCGTCTCCTACTTTCTGATACAAGCCGCGTTAAAAAGCGAGGAGCTTTACTTTATCCTCAATCTTATCAAGAACCGATTCAAAAAGCGCCCCCAAACGCCACGTTAATCTCCTGGTAGAACAATAAAACACCCTGCCCATATATGGTATACAAACAATAGCCTTTGGTATAGCATTCACACAAATAAACATAGTAGCATGGCTATAAAATTGTCTTGACTGTAATTATTCTATATGCTATACATGTTCTATAGAGGTGTTACTGTGGAAGACTTCAAAGATATTATTACAGGTCTCGAACAACGAATTCACGTTTATAAGTCAAAACTCCAAGAGCTTCAAAAGAAACGTGAAAAGATTGAGGATGAGATTAAGACTGTAAAAAAATATCTAGAGCTTGCTGAAACGCTTTACCGCGTCGAGATTGAAAAAGCCAAGTGGACCCAGCCTTCCAACCAACTGACTTCTGAAACGGAAAAAGAAAGAGGCGGCAAACCATCCGCCGAGGGCCACGATCACTCCAAGGAAATCCTTTTAGAAAAAACAAAGTATGCCGGACTCTCTGTCCCACAGGCGACCTTCCTACTCCTGAGAGAGGCCGATAAACCGCTACACGCCAAAGAAATCTACCAAAAACTTACGGAGGGGGGGGTTCGCATCAGGGGGAAAACTCCAGTGACCTCGGTCGCCATCTCCCTTTCCCGGGATAAGCGCTTCAAGAAGGTTGCTCCAAATACATTCACGCTTGTTGAGGAGACAGGGCCGGAAACCCTGTTGGGAAAAAACCCTGCTACTACCAAAGAGGGCCAGGAAAGGGGGTGAGAGAAAATTGCCGACAAAAAAGAAGACCGCCACGAAGAAAAAAGCTACCAAAAAGAAATAGCTAGAGAGAAATGAATGGGGGGCCCTCCGGGGCCCCTCTGTTTTTTTCTTTTCGATTTATATCGTCGAAGAAAGTGGAGAGTAGATCGTCGTTTGACGAGGAGAAGGGACCCGATACGGCTCACCGCTGGGAACGGCGCCTAAGGTTTTACATGCCTTCTTATTTTGTAAAAGCTCTTTAATCAGCCTTGCATGCAGCATATGCCCTGAACAAACCGCTTCGATCCTGCCTAAAATCGGCATTCCGAGCAGTGAGAGATCCCCGATTAAATCGAGAATTTTGTGGCGAACAAATTCGTCTGAGAAGCGGAGCCCCCCTTCGTTTAACACCTGCTCTTCACCAATGACAATGGCATTCTCGAGCGAGCCTCCACGGGCCAGCCCCATCGATTGGAGCATTTGAACGTCCTTCAAGAACCCAAATGTCCTGGCGGGGGCAATCTCGCTGATGAAGCTTTCCGGACTATGCTGATAGCTGTATGCCTGGCTCGAGATCAATGGGTGATCAAATTCGATTTTATATGAGATCTCTAAAACGGATGAGGGGGAGATGGTCACATACTTTCCCTTCTCCGAAACGGTGACCGGTTCAATCACTTGAACGACCTTCTTGGTCTTTTTCTGATGAGCGATCCCCGCCTCCAGTAAGAGTTCGGCAAAGGGAGCCGCGCTGCCGTCCAAAATAGGAACCTCAGGGCCGTCCAACTCAATAATGAGATTATCAATGCCGAATGCAGAGATTGCCGCCAGAAGGTGCTCAATTGTCTGGACGGTTGCTCCCTCGAAGCCGATCGTGGTAGACAAATGAGTAGAAACCACATGGGATGCATTTGCAGGGATCAAAACCCGGCCCAGATCTGTTCTGCAGAAAAGGATGCCGCTTCCCTCGGCAGCGGGAACGAGTTTCAGATAAATCTTTTCTCCGGAATGCAGGCCGATTCCAGAGCAGGATACCTCGTTTTGGATTGTCTTTTCATTCATCATTCGTGAGCATCCTCGTCAGAACTATTTCAATCCCCAAAATGGGATAATCATCCATTGCCTGGCAATGAAAAGCAACATCTATGCCAACACATTCAGAGAGAAAATTTTATTTTAATCGCGTTATCAATTACTTATAAAAAAAGTCGGCACCCCAAAGCTGGATCTGACTTCGAGTTGTTGTAAAAAAAAGACGCGTGTGGCAAAACTTGTTGTCTTTAAGCAACGCTTCTGGCTCTGATCTCACTGCGATCATTACTGAATAAACCGGATGTGAATGAAAGACCTCCATATCGACATTGACAACCAAAACAGTTAAGATAACATCAACAAATCGGATGGATCATGGCGCCAGTAGAAGGAAAATTAAACCTCGTTATGGCTGCCTCTGAGGCAGCTCCTTACGCAAAAACAGGGGGACTCGCCGATGTGGTCGGCGCGCTTTCTAAAGCATTGGTGGCGCGGGGCATATCGGTTTCCGTCTTTCTCCCTCTTTATGCACAGATTGATCAGAAACGTTTCCCTCTCAAATCGACGGGGAAGACCATTACCGTTCCGATCTCCGATCGATTCGAGACGGGGGAAATCTTTTCCCACGAAATTGCCGGCGTCCAATACTACTTCATCAAACATGATCCATACTTCAGTCGACCCGGCCTGTACGGGACCAATGAAGGGGACTATGCCGACAACGCGGCGCGTTTTGTCTTCTTCTCGCGTGCCGTTCTGGAGTCAATCAAAGCCTTGGATTTGCGCCCCCACATCCTCCATAGCCACGATTGGCATACCGGACTGATCCCCGTATATTTAAAAACCGTTTATCTAAATGAACCTTCTTTCCAAGAGACTGCGACCTTATTCACAATCCATAATCTCGGGTATCAGGGGATCTTCTGGCATTACGACTGGCATCTTCTCGAACTTCCTTGGGATTACTTCAACCACGAAGCGTTGGAGTTCTACGGGAAGATCAATTTCATGAAGGGAGGATTGGTCTTTGCCGATGCCCTCTCGACCGTCAGTCCAACATATGCAAAAGAGATCCAGACGGCCGAATACGGGTACCGTCTCGAGGGGGTCCTTCGAAAAAGAAGAAAGGATCTCTTTGGGATTCTCAACGGAATCGACACCGAAGAGTGGGACCCGTCCCGTGATCCCGAGATTGCTTCGACCTACGATGCAAAAGCACTTCAAGGAAAGGAAAAATGTAAAGCCGCGCTCCAAAAGGAGGTAGGTCTCCCCGTCGAAAAAGAAGTTCCACTGCTGGGGATGATCAGCCGGCTGAGCGAACAGAAAGGGATCGACCTGATTGTCTCCATCTTCGATAAAGCGATGGCAGCCGGGGCGCAAATGATCATTTTAGGAAACGGCGACAAAGGATATGAAATGCGGCTTGAAGCGCTCGCAAAAGGATACCCCTCGCAAGCGGTCGTGAAAATTGCGTATGATCATGTTCTTGCACACCGTATCGAGGCCGGCGCAGACATTTTTCTGATGCCGTCTAAATATGAGCCCTGCGGTTTAAACCAGATGATGAGTCTTCGCTATGGAACGGTGCCGGTCGTCCGCGCCACGGGCGGACTCGACGATACCATTATCCAATTCAATCCGGATACATTGAAGGGAAACGGATTCAAGTTCAAGGCCTACACGGCAACCGCATTCTTTCGGCAGATCCAAAGTGCCCTTTCTCTTTACAGAGAAAAAAAGAAGTGGCGGGCGCTGATCCGGAACGGGATGGAGGGGAATTATTCGTGGGACGCCTCCGCTGAAAAATACCTGACACTCTACCGGAGGATCCACAATAAGAAACGGGGGGAAAGATGAAAATTGGTGTGTTAACGGGTGGCGGCGACGCCCCGGGACTGAACGCCGTCATTCGCGCGATCGTGAAAGCATCCAAAGTCAAATACAACTGCGAAGTGGTTGGGATCGAAGAAGGCTTCGACGGTCTCCTCTCTCCGGTCAAGGTGAGGCCGATGACCCCCTGGACGATCCGCGGAATTCTCCCGATGGGAGGAACCGTTTTGGGGACGACCAGCACCATCAACCCGATGCAGATGACCCGAACGATTGATGGAAAGCAACAACAGATCGATCTTTCGGGAGAATTGAAAAAAAACTTCGAAGAGCTCGGTCTCTCCGCCCTCATCGTGATCGGCGGAGACGGCACGTTGAAGATCGCCGACCACCTCTACAAAATGGGAATTCCGACGATCGGCATCCCGAAAACGATCGACAACGATATCCCTGCCACCGATTTGACCTTTGGATTTCACACCGCCGTCAACACCGCCACCGAAGCACTCGATAAGCTTCACAGCACGGCGGAGAGCCATCATCGGGTGATTGTCGTCGAAGTGATGGGGCGGTATGTCGGATGGATCGCCCTGGAGGCCGGCATCGCCGGCGGGGCCGACGTCATCCTCATCCCGGAGATTCCGTTTCAGACCGATCTGATCTGCAAAAAGATCTTGTCCCGCTACGAGCAGGGAAGTCGCTTTTCCATTGTCGTGGTCGCGGAGGGAGCCAAACCGCTCGGCGGGGAAATGTCGGTCATCAAACGCTCCGAGACCGGCTATGCGCTCCGTCTCGGCGGGGTCGGAAACAAAGTCGGCGAGGAGATCGGCCAGTGCACCAAAATGGATGTTCGCGTAACCGTTCTCGGCCACATTCAACGGGGCGGATCGCCGACCCCGGATGATCGGATCCTAGCGACCCGCTTCGGGGTGGCTGCGATGGACCTTTTCGCGGAAGGCCGCTTCGGCGAGATGGTCTGCTTAAAAGGAACCGAGGTCCGCTCGGTCCCTCTCTCCGAGGCGACGAAGGGCCTGAAATTCGTTCCGGCGGACGGCGAACTGGTCCGCGCCGCCGAATCCCTTGGAATTTCGTTCGGCCGATGAATTCTTCGACCCTCCCCCCGAATTCGCTGCGGCACCAACAAGAAATCTTGATGGTCTCCACCCTCTCGCAGCAGCGATACTGTGAGAAGAAGGTCGATCTCGCGATGCAGCACCCCGAGGTGGAGCCGACATCTCCCGCGATGGAGCGGGGGACCGAGGGCCATGCGCAATTGGAGGAAGGAGCAATCCCCGTTAGCCGGGAGGAGATCGAAACGTCGCTCGCGCTGGGCGAGCGCCTGACCCTTTTTGAGTTTCCGATGGAAGGGAACTGGGAGGGAATTCCCATTTGGGGACGGCCCGACCTGATTCGATTGGAGGGAAGATCGGCCACGCTCTTGGTCGAGTTTAAATTCTCCCGCCGTTCAAACCTCTTCCCCTCGCAGCAAACACAAACCAATCTCTACGGCTGGCTGCTCCAGCAGAATCAATTTGATGTTCGTTCTCTGCTTTGCGGCGTCGCAATCTTTCCCGCAACCCTTCCTCACATTAAGCTTCTCCCCGCCGATCTGACCGGAGAGATCATCAATGCAGCAGAGAAACTTCGGACCAGGGTGCTTCGATCAGCGGTTCCCATTCTCCGCCAGGAGCCCTCGTTCACCCTCCATCTTTTTCCCTTTCGCCCGGAGCTCGCCGAACGTGACCTGCGATGGGCCGTCGATTATTGGCGCGGAAAAAGAGAGCCGGAACCGAGCGGCTCGATGAACAAGTGCCGCATCTGCCGGTTCAACGCCGAATCACTCTGCGATCAGGCGTTATCCCCTTTCGCAGGGTGACCCTTCCACTCCATTCTGGCGATTTAGCTTCAATCAAACAAAGAAATCTTCATTAAAGGGCCTCAGGTCCAGCTCCAGGCTCCAGGCACTTTTCGGCTGGTTGACGAGGGTCCAATACGATTCGGCCATTGCATCAGGATCAAGAAGCGGCTCATCGGGCCCCGGTTGGTAGCGCTCCCGAACAAACGGCGTATCAATCACCCCATCGACGATAATGTGGGCCACATGGATCCCCTTCGGCCAAAGCTCCCTCGCCAGCGAATCGGCCATGCCGCGGACAGCGAATTTGGCGCTGCTGAATTCAAGCGCACCGCCCCGTCCCCGGATGGAGGAGGTCGCGCCGGTGAACAGGATGGCCCCGCCCCCGTTTTGGAGCATGTCGGGGACCGCCTCACGGGCGCAGAGGAAGCCGCCGTAAACGGAGACACGCCAGGCCGCCTCCATCTCCGATGGCTCCAGTTCCAGAAGCCCTTTCCAGACGGCCCGGCTGGCGTGATGAATGAAGATATCGACCGGGCCGAACGCCTCCCGGACCCGGCCGAAACCCTCCGCCACCTGCTTTGGATCGGTGATGTCGGTCGGCACCGCCAAGGCCGCTTCATTCCGGCCTCGGATCTCCTTCTCCAATACATGGAGGTTATCGGCCGACCGGGCAAACATCCCTACCCGGCACTGCTCCCTTGCGAATCTCCGGACCAAGGCGGCCCCCGATCCCAGCCCCACCCCCGCAATGACGACGGTACGCGCCATCACTCCCTCCGCAGAGTCAACCTGCTTCAAGGCTTGAGAATGACCTTGATGCAGCCGTCCTCTTTTTCATTGAAGATCCGATACCCGGCCGGCGCCTCATCGAGCGGCATCCGGTGTGTAATAATGTAGGTCAGGTCGATCTTCTCTTTGATGATCCGATCGAGCAAAAGCCCTGTATATTTTTGGACCGGCGTCTGCCCCATCCGAAACGTGATCCCCTTCCCGAAAGCCACTCCCATCGGCATCTTGTCGACATATCCGGTATAGACCCCCGGCAGAGAAACCGTTCCCCCATTTCGGCAGGCGCGGATGACTTCTCTCAGCGCAAAGGGACGATCGGTCTCCAGGTAAAACTTCTGTTTTAATTTTTCATACGCGGCCACCGGCCCTTTTTCATCGGCATCCATCCCGACCGCATCGATGCAGACATCGGGACCCCGGCCGGCGGTAATGTCCTTGAGTGCATCAACGACATCGACCTCTTCGAAGTTGAGGACCTCCGTATGGTTCTGGCTCCTCGCCTTTTCGATCCGCTCCGAAACATGATCGATTGCGATGACCCGCTCCGCCCCGAGAAGATAAGCGCACTTGATCGTGAGCAGTCCGACGGGACCGCATCCCCAAACCGCCACCACATCCCCCGGCTGAATACGGCCGTTGACCGCCGCATGATACGCGGTGGGGAAGATATCCCCCAGGAAGAGAACCTGCTCGTCGGTCATATCGTCCGGAATCCGAATCGGCCCCACGTCGGCAAACGGGACACGCACATACTCCGCCTGCCCTCCCGGGTAGCCGCCATAAAGGTGGGTGTAGCCGAAGAGACCGGCGGTCGGATAGTCGGTCACTTTCTCCTGCATGAGAAAATTCGGATTGGAGTTGTCACAGAGGGTGAACGCCTCCATTCGGCAATAGAAGCAGTTGCCGCAGGAGATGGAAAAGGGAACGACCACCCGGTCCCCCACGCGGAGCTTCCGATTTCCCTTTCCCACCTCGACCACCTCTCCCATAAATTCGTGACCGAGAATGTCCCCGCGCTTCATCGTCGGAACATTGCCGTGATAGAGGTGGAGATCGGAACCGCAGATCGCCGCCGTCGTCACTTTGACGATGGCATCGCGCGGATTGAGAATTTTCGGATCGGGAACAGTCTCGACCCGAACCTCTTGTGATCCATACCAAGAAACAGCCTTCATTCTCTTTCTCCTTAAATCACTTCAGAATCATTTCCATGAAATAAACCGATCGTTCTCGTTCGGCTACTTGGGACGGGCCGGCTCGCCGTTGTTGACCGGGATCTCTCCCGTTTCCATCAGCGCTTTGAAGCGGCGCAGATCTTCATAGACCCGCGTCCCCGGATCATCTCCGATCAGCTTTGCCGCCACCGCGCCGATCTTCCCGCCCGGCGCGTTGTATTCCATCCTCACCCGAACTTCCGTCCCCCGGTCGCCCGGCGCCTTTTTAAAGGTCACGGCGCCGGCCTGCTCGACATCGGCACCCTCCAGCGACCGCCACGCGATCCGCTCGTTGATCTGATCCTCGGTGATCTCCGCGTCCCATTCGAACACTTGAGCCGCCGGTCCCTTCACGCGCCAATGAGAGCGCCGGTCCCCCAGCGGCGTGACCGCCTCGAGGTTTTTCATGAAATTCGGAAGCAGGTCGAACTTTCGCCAGTAACGGTAGAGTTCCTCCGGCGACTTTAAAACGGTGACTGCCTTTTTTATTTCCATCTTACGAACTCCTTATTCTATTTTTTGCTCAATGAGATCGTGACTGCTTGAACACGAAGCATCCTTGATGGAAGGGTAGAACGCGAAGGAAGGGGGCGTCAATTAGCTTGAAGGGAGTAGTGATCCCTTTCGGGCGACCTCTGCATTAGGAAACGATCGCCGAAGAGGGAGGAAGAGCGGGTTGCTTTCGGAATCGCATGGATGATGAAGAAGGACGGAGTATCGACTGTGAAATTCTTTTTTGTGAAAATCAGAACGTGACCTGGCAGGCAATACCAACGAAAGTCACGCTTTCACCTACAATCAAATGAATTCTGCGACTTTCTTGGCTGCAGATTTACAGAAGTATCCACACCCTAATTTGGATATCCATAATGAGTAAGGCTCTTCTTGTCTTTTCCTTTGAAAATGCAAATGCTCCATGTTTTGTGTCTTCACTCATCAATATATGAGGGATAAATGGTATTGACTTTCCCCGAGGCGATCTGGTACTTCTCTCCGGTGATAAATCATTATAGTCTCTACACCAGGAAGCTTCCTGGTGTGTAATCCTACGCGATATTAGGCTAACGTTCTAGTTTGCTATCGCTCTGTATATATTCTGTGGTCGTATTAGCTACGGCTTGCGGTCGCTTCCGACCTCTATGAGGGCGTGTCGAGGCGACCGACATACGAAGAAACGGGGCCGGCAATGGAAGCTGGGTTTCCGCTTAAGGAAGCGATCGGGCCAAACCGCAGCGAGGTATTCTACTGCGCTTCTTTGAGGTGTTTTTCGTGAACCGCCGTAGGATGCCGCGGGACACCGGTTCTCCTCGGATGATCGCGAAACTCAGCCCGCCGGTCGCTGACAACGTCCTGTTGCGCAGGCGATTGTTTCGGGATCTCGATCGCGCGCGGCGGCGGCTTCTCACCTGGATCGTGGGCCCCGCCGGTTCTGGAAAGACCACCCTCGCCGTAAGCTACCTACACACGCGCCGCCTCCCCACCCTTTGGTATCGCATCGATGCAGGGGATGCGGACCTCGCCTCCTTTGTCTATCACTTGGGCTTGGCCGCCCGGCGGCTTATCTCCCGCAAGACGGTTACCTTTCCGCTGCTCACACCGGAGTACCAGGGCAGTATCGGAGTGTTTGCCCGCCGATTTGTCGAAACGTTGTCGGAAGCCTTACCGCGCGGCACGGTTTTGGTCTTCGACGACTATCACGATGTAGAGGCCGAGGCCGGGCTGCATGATTTCGTAGGCGCGGCGTTGGAGGCCTTGCCGGAGACTCTGCGCGTCGTCGCGGTGAGCCGTCGGCCTCCGCCCGCGGTCTTCGCTCGCGCGCAGGCTGGCCAACGGATGGTGATCATTGATGGGGCATCACTCGCCCTTACCCACACCGAAACCGGGGCCCTTGCGCGGCGGCTGACTAAAGGTCGGCCCTGCTCGCGGGCTGCCCTTGAGGCCCTCTACGCGAGCACCCAGGGATGGGCGGCCGGCATCACACTGGCGGTGGCACGGGCCGGGCCCGGATCGCGCGAGCTTGGCTCGACGCAGGTGGAACAGGCCACGTTCGAATACTTTGCAAACGAGGTGTTCCGGTCGATGCCGGTTGAGACCCAAGATGCTCTGCTCCGGCTCTCCCTGCTGCCCGATGCGACGGTGCGGAGCGCGCGGGCGCTCACCGGGTGCGCGGACATCGGCGCCCGGCTCGACGCACTTGTGGGGACTCGGACATTCACCGTCCGCCACGAAGGGGAGCCGGCGCGGTATACATTCCATCCGCTGTTCCGGAGCTTTTTGTCCGCGCGTCTTCTGAAAACCTATACTGCGGAGCGCCTTGTGCCGCTGCAAATCTGCGCCGCCGGACTTTTGGCGGAGGACGGCCGGCCGGAGCAGGCCGCGGAATTATTGGCGCAAGCCGAAGCGTGGGACGCGTTGGTCTCACTCATTCGGGCGCACGGGCCGCTGCTGCTGGATCAGGGCCGGCATGTCACCGTGGCCGAAATGATCGAACGGGTGCCGTCCGCTGTGCGGCATGAAGAGCCGTGGCTGGCCTACTTGTTCGGGGCCTCCCGGTTTCCGTTCGAGGCGGATAACGGGCGCGCGCGCCTGGCCGAGGCGTACCGGGGTTTCCGGTCAAACAATGACCTGCCGGGTCAGGTGTTGGCCTGGGCCCTGATTGTGGACGGGATTGCCTTTAGCTGGGTCGATTTTTCGCCTCTGGATGAGTGGCTTGATGCTGCGGAGCGGGACCTGCTTCCGCACTTCGAAACCCTGCCGCCGGGCCCAATTCAGGGGCGGTTTGTGACCGGGATGTTCAATGCACTGATGTACCGTCGGCCAGAGGATCCCCATATTGCGCAGTGGGCGCAGCGCCTGGAACAACTCATCGCGCAGATGGATGATCCCACCCATCGTGTCCTTGCAGGTCTTAATCTGGTTTTTTATTACGATGCGTGGATTGGAAACCCCCGGTCTGCCAGACGCGTCGCCGACCTCATCCGGCCGCGGCCCCACGATTTGCGAGTAACCTCCATCGCCCTGATCGCTTGGTCCTTTGCTTGGATCATACATCTGTGCTTTCGCAACCGGATCGACGAAGGGATTCAGCAAGTGGAGGTGGGGCGCGCCGAGGCAGCGCGCAGCGGCGTCCGGACATGGAATTTCTGGCTCGCAATGGGGGCGGTCTACCTGCAATGCAGCGCCGCAGATGTGCCGGGTGCGCACGCCTATCTTAAAATCACCGGGCAGCTCATTACGCCGGAGCGGCCGCTGGAATATGCCCACCAAGATGCGCTTCTGACGTGGGTACGGTATCTGGAGGGAGATTTTATACAGAGCGAAGCGCTCGCACGCGCCACCCTGGCGGTCATGGAGCGCACTGCAACGGCGGTGCAGCAGGCACACTCTTTAGGGCAAGTGGCCGAGGCGTTGATGGCGCAAGGCCGGGCCGAGGAAGCGCTGGCGCCGCTGCGCCGGGGGTTGCATCTGGCCGAGTCGATCCGCAGCCCGATGATGATCTGCCGGATCGGGATCATCCTAGCGGAAGCGATGTGGCAGGTTGGCGACTACCAGGAAGGGCTTGCGCTATCGCGGAGGGTCTTTGCTTTGGTAAGGGAATACGATCTGACCAACTTTGCCTTCATGCGGGGGGCGGTCCATGGCCCGGTCTATGCGCTGGCGCTGGAGGCCGGGATTGAGGTCGAAACGGTCCAGCGGCTGGTCCGGGAGCACCGGGCCATTCTGCCGCCGCGGCCCGACTATCCCGACAATTGGCCCTGGCTTCTGCGCATCCACACGCTCGGCCGGTTCAGCCTTGTCGTCGACGGTAAGGTACTGGAATTTTCCGGCAAGGCGCAGCGCAAGCCAATCGAGCTGGTGCAAGTTCTGGTCGCTCTGGAGGGACGAGACGTGCGGGAGGAGCGGCTGACCGAGATTCTTTGGCCGGATGCCGACGGGGACGCCGCGCACTCGGCCTTCACCACCACCCTAGGCCGGCTACGAAAGTTGATCGGCGAAAAAGCGATCCGGGTGAGCGGCGGACGTGTCTCATTCGACCCGGCATACTGTTGGGTCGATACCTGGGCGCTCGAATCGCTCATCGAAAAAGAGGAGCAGGCTGCCGGCGCCGATCGCTCCGACCCGACGGCCCGCATTCTTGCCCTTTATCAGGGACCGTTTCTGCCCGATCACGATGAACCGTGGGCCGCGCCGCTGCGCGAGCGGCTCCGCTCCCGCTTTGTCCGCTACCTTACGATGCGGGCCGCAATCCTGAGCCGGGCGGGGCGGTGGGATGAGGCGGTCGCCCTCTATCAGAAAGGGCTCGATGCGGACGGCTTGGCCGAGCCGCTCCATCAAGGGCTGATCCGCGCCTATCTCGCGCAGGGTCGCTGCGCCGAAGCCCACGCCACCTTCGACCGATGCCGGACCCTTCTTGCCGAGGCAGTCGGCGTGGAGCCCAATCCTGAAACCCTCGCCTTGATCAAATCGATTCGCCGCCGATAAGTTGGTTGACGGTGAGCGGTCTGACTCCATTTTTTCTCCGGGTCGACAATCTGTGACCGATCTGTGACTCGTCGTGGTTTATAAAAACTTCGCAAAACCACAGCAGGAAGAAAGATCTGTTGGCTTGATAAAAAACTCTCGTTTTTGGGTTTGTCCGTAATATGCATAACGTTACGCGGTCATGGCTATCGGGGGCTGTCTGACCGAGATTATATTTAATAGCCCTCATACAGTTCAAAGGAGGAACATATGGCTGACATAAAAATCAACAAACAACAATGGGACGCTTTGTCGCAGGAGGATCAAAAAGCGATTTCTGAAGGACTTCGCTCATGTGGTAGTCTAAAAATCGGTGACCGTATCATTGGTGACTCAAGCATTGAACCTATTGATGAAAACACACATTTCGGGGTGTTAGATTGGAATCCAATCAAAGATGCCTGTAAAGCCCTTTGTGATGGAGCGGCGGCATCTGCGGCGGCATGGTGCACTGTCAATACCGGAGGCCCGGGGTTAGCGGTATGTTTAGCTGCCGCGGCGGCCGCACGTCAAGAGTGTCGAAAACGCTGCTAACGACTTGCCCAACCACCCCATCGAGCGGCGACTTCCGGCCTGCGGCCTCCAGTCGCCGCTCATGTCAAATGTGTGTTCCGGGCACGGCAGGTTACTAAACAGGTGTAAGTCCTGTGACCAGGTTTTCGAAGAGCCAAAAGATAGGGAAACGGCAAGGACGCCACCGTGAGGTGGGTCGAGAGAATGCTGAGGTTCGCGTCTTGAATCTTGCATGGGTCGGAAGTAAAGAGACCTTTCAAGGATCTCACCCTCTTTTCATCGTCCCATGTCATTTTAGTCATCTCTTTGCCTCTTTTTTATGTAAATTTATGTAAAATGGCGAGAATCATCACAGTTTGCTCCTGAATACCATAGCTTCCATTTTTATGGGCCGATCCGGAGGGAAAGCCTAGCCCGCCCCAGCACTCCTCTACCCTCCTAACGCTCTTCACCGCATAACCACAAGAAAAAATGATTGTAGAAAGGGTCTGGGATTACAGATATAGTTTTCAGGCCATTCCATATCATCGAGTTTCTTCAACCTCCAACTTCCGCCAAATAAGAATTTCCGGTTGAAAGGTGGAATCCTCCTGAAATCTTCGAGGTCATTTGTTTCAGGAAGAAAGAGCTGACCTTCCAACATGTGAAAAACAACATCATTATGATTTCTACAGCTACGCCTTACCCCAAGGTGGCATGATCAAACAAAATTCTGAGGATCGACATTCACCTCCAGCCGGACCCCCTTCCGCTCCATCCGCTTCCAGGAATTCAGTCCTTCCTTGAGAACAGCGGCGATTTTCTTTTGATCTTTTCCTTTGAGAAGAATCTGATAGCGGTATTCCCCCCGCAGGCGCATCAGCGGCGCCGGGGCCGGACCGAGGAGGGTCACCCCCCGTTCGGCCTCCCCTTTTTTCGGGGGAGGGAGCGCTTTCTCGATTTCTTTTAGAAGGGCCGCCGCCCGATCGACCACCCGCTTTTCTTCCGAATGGCTGAACAAGAGAAGGGTAAACCGGCAGAAGGGGGGATAACCCATCTCCTTTCGAAAAGCGATCTCCTGCGCATAGAACCCGAGATAATCGTGCGTGGTCGCCGCCGCGATCGACTCATGATTCGGCTGAAAGGTTTGAATGAGGACCTCGCCGGGTCGATCTCCACGGCCCGCCCGGCCCGCCACCTGCGCCAGAAGCTGAAAGGTCCGCTCGGACGAGCGGAAATCGGGAAAATGAAGCGAGAGATCGGCGCAAAGAACGCCGACCAGCGTGACGTTGGGGAAGTCATGGCCTTTGGTAATCATCTGGGTGCCGATGAGAATGTCGATCTCCCGCTGCGCCATCGCCGTCAGGATGGTGTGGTGAGCCTCTTTCTTTTGTGTGGTGTCCCGGTCCATCCGGGCCACCCGCGCCGCCGGAAAGCGTTGTCGGATCTCCTCTTCCACTTGTTCGGTTCCAATCCCAAGATGGACCAGCCGAATCCCCTGGCATTGAGAACAGGCGGTCGGCGGGGCAAGCTGAAACCCGCAATAATGGCAGACCAACTTTTGCAATTTCTTGTGGAAGGTCAAAGAGACGCTGCAACGGATGCAATGGGGAAGATAGCCGCAGTCGGGGCAGAGAAGCGAGGGGGAGAAGCCGCGCCGATTCAGAAAGAGGAGCGTCTGCTCTCGATTCTCCAAGCGCTTCTCCATCGCCGAAAAAAGCGGTCGGGTCAAAAACGGCCGAACCCAATCCTCTTTCTTCCGAAGATCGACCACGGCAACAGCCGGCAAGGGACGGGCGTCGATCCGGCCCGGAAGCGGAAGCAGGCGATATTTTCCGGTCTCGCTATTGTAGAAAGACTCAAAAGAGGGGGTCGCCGATCCCAATACCACGACGGCGTCGGACTGCTTTCCCCGAACCAATGCGGTATCGCGCGCATGGTAGCGGACGCCGTCATCCTGCTTGTAAGAAGAATCGTGCTCCTCATCGACAATGATCACCCCGACCGATTCGAAGGGAGCGAAGATCGCCGACCGAACGCCGATCGCGATCTGGGCTTTTCCCTCCCGGATACGGCACCATTCATCATAACGCTCTCCCGGCGAGAGGCCGCTGTGAAAGAGCGCAACCGCCTCTCCGAACCGGCTCTGAAACCGCGCGACCAATTGGGCGGTTAAAGCGATCTCCGGCACAAGAACAATCGCCCCCCTCTTTTGCGCGAGGACCTTTTCGATGACGCGAAGGTAGACCTCCGTCTTGCCGCTCCCGGTCACCCCATGCAGCAAAAACGGGGTGAAGGTTTTCCCCTCGACGGCGGAGACGATCTGATCGACCGCCCCTTGCTGGTCGGGATTCAAGAGAATCGATGGCTGCAGCGGGAATCCCGAAGGGCGCATCGGCGTCCTGGGGGCCGCTTCTTCCACCTGATCGATCAGCCCTTTGTCCAACAGGCGTTTCAGGGAGGCGCGAAGCGGCGCTTCGAATGCGCTGACCGGCATCGCCCCCCCGGCCGTCAGAAGCACCTGAAGGACATTGGCCTGCTGCGGGGCCCGCTTTTGCAACGAGGGGATCAGGGAGGCGGCTTCAGGCGGATCGGATTTCAAGAAAACAAGACGCCGGAATTTTTTCCGGACGGCGGGGCGATCGACCTCCCACGCTTCCGCGATCCATCCTTTTTTCTTTAATGTCGAGAGGGACCCGGCCAATTTCTCTCCGCCCAGCCGTTTGCGGAGCTGAGGTTCGGTCAGCGCTTCTCCCTCCGAGAGCACCGCGATGATCTGTTCCTGCAACGCTGATTTTTTTTCTCCCGCAGTGCGCTTCCCCGCTTCGGTGAGGTTGAAACGTCTTCGGACCACCGCCTGGCTTCCCTGAGGGAAAGCCCCTTTGATGACCATCCCCAACGGGGCAAAGTAATAATCGGAGATCCAGTGAAGGAGTTGAAAGAGGCCGGATGGAATCGAGACATCGCCGTCTAATAAAGCGAGGACCTCTTTGGTCTCTTGGACCTCCGGCCGGTCGACGCTCCGAACAAAGTAAGCCAGCCGCCAGCCGCGGCCGAACGGCACCAAAAGTCGCGCGCCCGGCGCCAGCGGCGCTTCCGCCCAGGTCGCGGGGAGATGGTAATGAAAAGTTCCATCCGCTTCGGCAAGGGCGACTTCGACATATCGGGGGGTATTCATCGCTTGAACCTGAGGAGGATGGGGTAAAACCGATCCGGGCAAATTCATTTTCTTGCCGAGGACCCTTGTTTTAAGGAGCGGTTATTTTAGCAACCTCCCCTCTTCAAAACAAGAATAAACCGACCGAACAATGAGGTCCAATAGACGACATTTCGGGACAGGAAGAGGAATTGTCGTTGATCTTTTTTGGATAAACGAGTACAATATCGCCACATATTTATTACTCGGAGGTTTCAATGAGTTTAAAACGAATGATTGCCCTTGTCTCCTTTCTCACATTGAGCATCATCGCACAGGGGACACTCCTTTCAACCGTCCACGCAGCGGGAGACGAGGTCGCCAACATCAATGGGTCCTCGATCAGCTCGGATGAATTTCAAAAGCGGATGGAGCGGCTGACCCGGGAAGGGCAGGGGAACTTCGACTCTCCCGAGGGGAAGGAAGAACTCCTCGATATCCTCATTTCACGCGAGGTCCTCAGCCAAGAAGGAAAGCGGTTGGGACTCGACAAGAAAAGAGAGGTGAAAGAGCGGATCGATGAGCTGACCAAAGAGGTCATGATCAGTGAAGTGGTCAACCAGATCGCAACTGAAAAGTTGACCGATGCCGAGATGAAAAAGTTTTACAACAAGAACAAAGCCGATTTTAAGGAAGTCCGCGCCAGCCATATCTTGGTGAAGACCGAAGAAGAAGCAAAAGAGATCAAGAAGAAGCTCGATCAAGGAGGAGATTTCGCCGCGCTTGCCAAAGAGAAATCGACCGATCCCGGAAGCGCTCCGCGCGGCGGAGACCTCGGTTTCTTCACCAGAGACCGGATGGTGAAAGCGTTCAGCGACGCCGCCTTCTCTTTAAAAGTCAACGAAGTCAGCAAACCGGTCCAAAGTCCTTTCGGGTTTCATATCATTAAGGTGGTCGAAGCCAAAGATGCAAAAAACTTTGAAGAACTCGCTCCCGCCCAGCTCCAGAACATCCGGGGCTCGATGATCAACAACGAAATCGACCAGCTGAAAGAAAAAGCAAAAATCAAGGTCAATAAAGATCGCCTCATGCAGATCTCGGCACCGGCCCCGGATCACTCCATGGGAGGCTCCGACGAGCATTCGATGAGCGCTCCTCCTTCACAGAAATAGCCGAGTGGGTTCGACCATGCGCAAGCTATTCGGAACGGACGGCGTCCGCGGCATCGCCAACATGGAACCGATGACGAGTGAGATGGCGATGAAGCTGGGCCGGGCCGCGGCTCATATCTTTAAAAACAAGGCGGGACGCCACCGGATCGTCATCGGCAAGGACACACGCCTCTCCTGCTACATGTTGGAGTCGGCCCTTACCTCGGGCATCTGTTCGATGGGGGTCGATGTCCTCTTGGTCGGTCCGCTTCCGACCCCCGCCGTCGCCTTCCTCGCACGAAGCCTTCGGGTCGATGCCGGCGTCATGATTTCCGCCTCCCACAATCCCTTCGAAGACAATGGGATCAAGTTCTTTTCAAGGGATGGGTTAAAACTCCCCGACGAGATGGAACATCAGATCGAATCGTTGATCTTCTCGGGCGAGATCGATAACATCCGGCCGACGGCGGCGGAAATCGGAAAGGTCTTCCGGATCGACGATGTCGAAGGGAGATACATCGAGTTCGTCAAAAACTCCCTCCCGAAGGGACTCGATTTCCAGAGAATGAAGATTGTCGTCGACTGCGCGAACGGAGCGGCCTATAAAGTGGCGCCGATGGTCCTCCGCGAGCTGGGGGCCGAAGTCATCGTTCTCAGCGACGGTCCCAGCGGAACCAATATCAACCTGAATTGCGGCGCGCTTTACCCCGAAGAGCTTCAAAAGAAGGTGATCGAGACCCAGGCGGACGTCGGAATCGCCCATGATGGGGATGCCGATCGGGCCATCTTTGTGGACGAAAGGGGCAATGTCGTCGACGGCGATGCGCTTCTGGTTGCATTCGCCCTGGCCCTCCACCAAGAAAAAGCATTAAAAGGGGAGACGTTGGTCTCCACCCTCATGAGCAATATGGGGATGGATCTGGCGCTCCGCCCCCAAGGAATTCAGGTGGTTCGAACCCCGGTCGGCGATCGGTATGTGCTCGAGCGGATGATGAAAGATGGATATAACCTCGGCGGCGAGCAGTCGGGCCATGTCATTTTTCTCGACTATAACACCACCGGCGATGGCTTGATTAGCGCACTGCAGCTCCTTTCCCTGATGAAGCGAACAGGAAAGAAGGTCTCCGAATTGGCCGCCTGCATGACCGCGCTTCCCCAGGTGCTCAAGAATGTTCGGGTTCAAAAAAAGCTGGAGATCTCGGAGATTCCGGAGCTTCAAAAAGCGATCGCCGACTGCGAGGAGAAGCTGAGGAACAACGGCCGAATCCTCATCCGGTATTCCGGAACCGAACCTCTTCTTCGGATCATGATCGAGGGAGAAGAACAGACCGCGATCGTCGCAATGGCGGATCAATTGGCGGAGATCGTTCAAAAAAAAATCGGCTTATCAAAATGAGGAACGCTTGAGATGAAGCGACCGGGAGCAATGCTCGCTCTTCTTTCCTTGGCCCTCTTTGCAGGGCTTGCGACTTTGGATGCCTCTCCACTCGATGAGGTTGTCCGTTCACGGCACAACCTGGCCCTTCCCTCGCTCCCTCCGTCCACCTCCTGTACCATCTGCCACATCGAGCCGATCCCGGGAAGCGGTGCGGCTCCCCCGGCGGCACCTGCCGAGACGGAGACGCCCCCCGCTCCTCAAAAGGCGCCGAGCCCCCCTCTCTGGGGAAGCCGGGAAGGAGCCGAATACCGCCTGACCGCCACCCTTTCGGCAAAGAGCCATCCGTACAATCAACCGACCGGTTCCTCATTGACCTGCTTGGCCTGTCATGACGGCGCGCTCGCCAAGGACATGCACGGCGTCAATGTCGATACCGCCCGAATCGGCGCGGAAGCCACCTCCTCCTGGCAAGGGGGTTTCTCTCGTCGGGAAGCGCCGCCGTTGAGCCGCGTTGACCATCCGATTTCGATTCCTTATCCGAGAAAACCGAGCGGGATGTTCGTTCCCGAAAATCCGTCGGTCACCTACGCCCGCTACTGGACGATCCCCGATCTCCGTCCGGAAGGGTATGTCCTGCCGGAGACCGGAACCTCTTCCTACCTCGATCTTCCGACGGAAACAGTCTCCTCGCCGGAGATCCTGTCGAATCTGGTCCGCACCACCTCGGGCCGGGTGGAGTGCGACAGCTGCCACAATCCGCACAGCGAAAAGATCCGACCCTTTCTACGCGTTCCCTCCGCCTCGCTTTGCCTGGTCTGTCACGACCGCTGATCAAAATCCCTTTTCGGTACTTCTCCCCTAGATTACGCTCATTTTCACCATTCCTTAAAACATCATAAGACATTGATACAATTTAATATTTAGGCGCATGAACGTCCCCTGACTTGACAGGCCACTGAATTTTGTTATGGTTATTGATAAGAAATCTAGAGGGCTTGAATTGATCGGAAACGGACTGGACTCCGTTCTGAAACCGGTCAAGAAAAGGAGCGGCGATGAAACAGTTTTTACATGATGGTTTTCTGCTGGCGTGGGCTTTCTTCCTTTTCATCACACCGGCTTTCGGAACCGAGAATCAGGAAGTCGAAGCACTCTTTAAACAGGCACTCCAGAGCGACGATTACGAACGAAACAAAACGAACCTTGAAAAGATCATCGACTTGGCCCCCGACTCCGCCTACGGTCATTTCTCAAAGGGGTGGTTCTGGGCCCAAGAAGAGAACTACCCAATGGCCATCGAGGAATATCGAACCGCCCTCCAGATCCGGCCTCAATTCGGCGAAGCGAGAAACAATCTTGCCTCCGCCCATTTTCATTTAGGACATTGGTCAGACTCGATCCGGGAATATGAAGAAGTCCTTCAGCATTTTCCGGATTGGAGTGAGACCCACCTCAATCTCGGATCGGCCTACTACATGGCCGGCCGTGCCTTCGCCTCCATTCAAGCTTGGGAGAAGGCGCTTCAACTCGATTCTGAGCTATTCATCGTTCACTACTACTTGGGATTGACCTTTGATAAGCTCGGAAGAAAAGCGGAAGCGCGCCTTCATTACAGGCAATTCCTCGCGGCGGATAAAGACGAAGAGGAGTTTTCGGAGTATATCGAACACGCGGGCCAACGCCAGACGGACATCTGGGTTGAGCAGGCAAATGACCGGACTTAATTTATATGTGGGGGCCCGTCTAGTGCTCGCGTTGCTGCGCGCTTCCGATGCCCCCACACCCCGCGCTCGCGCTGGCAGAGCCAATCGCTCGCTTTTCTCCTCGGCTACGGCTAATCAATCTGGTCGATGTATTGAAGATATGAAAGAAGCCGGGGGTGGGCCGTTCGATTCACTTCCGAAAAAGAAATCCCGAACGCATTGAAATTCCCATCGCGGCGCGTCCAGACGATTTTTCCTGAAAGCTTCTCCGAAGTCATCCCACCCGAACGTTGTTCGAAGAAGACCTCAATCGCGACCCCCTTGCCCTCTTCAACCGGGTCTCGGGTGTAGCCGCCGATCCCGCCCCAACCGATATTGGAACGAAGCATCTCGATCACACCCCCTCCCTCTTGGATGAGAGCGACCTTCAGATTAAAACCGATTCGTTGGGACTTTCTTCTCTCTTGCATGGCCGAGAGACTACTGGAACCTCCCTTTGATGTCAAGGAAATCCGATCCCTGCGCATTGCCTGAAGTGAGGAAAATCACGATTGATTGACTTTTGAATTTTCAAACGGATAAAATAAGAACCGATTCACCTTCCAAGCCTTTGGAAACACCGCCCCTCCATCCTCAACGACGGCGCATCCGACCGATCGGGTGGAGCGTAACAACCCGATCGACGCTTTCCCTGAACTTTTTACTTCGCTCTTCATCACCGCTCGGCCAATCGACTGAGAGGAAGAGCACTCCCCCTTCACTGAACAGGCGAAGAGGGTCTCCCCATTTCCGGCGAGGTCGGCAGCAACATTTCCATTTCCGCATTCGACAGAGGGAACTTTTATTCGTTCTTGGCGCGTCTCATTTATTCATGAAAAGGATGGGCGATGGAGAATGCAGTAAAGGGGGAAGGGAAAAAAACCGAAAAAAGGAGACTCGGAGATGTTTTGGTTGAAAACGGACTTCTCACCCAAAACCACATCCGGCAGGCCTTGGACGAACAACGAAAGATCGGAAAACGCCTGGGAGAGATTCTCATTGAACGACAGATCATTTCCGAAAAACAGATGGCCGAGTCGCTCGCCGGCCAACTCGGCCTCAGCTATATCGAGCCGGCCGCCGCCCCCATCGATCCGGCCCTTCTCCTTTTGATTCCTGAATCGCTCGCCAAAAGGCATCTTGCCGTGCCGCTGGAAATTCAAAACAAGAAGCTGAACGTAGCGATGGTCGATCCGCTCGATTACGAGTCGATCAACGATCTGCAATTCCAGGCCGGAATGGCGATCCATCCTGCCATCGCCACTCGGAGATCGATCCTCGAAGCGATCGAACAGAACTATCGGCTGGCCACCTCGGTGGAGAAGATCGTCGAGGCTTCTGCAAAAGATTTCGGAGAAGCCTCGATCCAGGTCGTTTCCCCGTTGGAAGAAGGGAACCTTCTCCATGCAGAGGCCCGCTCCCTCGAAGAGCGGAGCCGCCTTGCCCCGGTGATTCAACTCGCCAATCTCATCTTGAGCAAAGCGATCAAGCTACAGGCCAGCGACATTCATATTGAACCGGGGCCGAAGGATTGTGGGGTGCGTTATCGGATCGACGGCCTCCTGAAAGATGAGATGCATCTTCCCAAATGGGTTCAGAATCCGTTGATCTCACGGATCAAGATCTTGGCCAAGCTCGATATCGCCGAACGTCGCTTGCCCCAGGACGGCGCGGTCCGCGTGGTCGTTGAAGGCCATGAAGTCGACCTCCGCGTTTCGATCCTCCCCACCCTCTATGGAGAAAAGGTCGTCTTACGTATCCTCGACCAAGCGCGGATTTTGATTCAGCTCGATCAGATCGGCCTCGACGAGAAATCGCTACGGATGATCCGACAGATGATGAAGAAAAAGAAAGGGATGATCTTGGTGACCGGCCCGACCGGAAGCGGAAAGACCACAACCCTTTATGCAATCATCAACGAATTAAAATCAGAAACGAAAAATCTGACCACCGTCGAAGATCCGGTCGAATACACGATCGAAGGGGTCAATCAGGTGCAGATCAATTCCGAGATCGGCCTGACCTTCGCCGCAACCCTCCGGTCGATCCTGCGCCAGGACCCGAATATTATCCTCATCGGTGAGATACGCGATCTGGAGACCGCGGAGATCGCCTTTCGTGCGGCAATGACGGGGCATCTGGTCCTCTCCACGCTCCACACAAATGACGCCGTCTCAACGATCACCCGGCTGATCGATATCGGAATCCCACGGTACCTCGTCTCGTCCGCGGTGGTCGGCATCGTTGCACAACGCCTCGTCCGGAACCTCTGTCTGAAATGCCGGGTGGAAGCCCCTACGCAAAACAAACACGCTGAAGAACCTTTTTCGAACACGGACCGATCAACGCAGACGGCCCGCCCTTCTCTTCCCCCCTCCCACGGCGTCTTCTTCCAAGAAAAGGGGTGTGCGTCCTGCCACTACACCGGTTTCTCGGGACGCTGCGGCATTTTCGAGGTTTTCACCCTTTCTACCAAAATAAGAGAGCTGATTGCGGGAGGCACCACCGAGCAAGAGATCCGCTCCATGGCCGGCGCCTTTGGGATGAGCACCCTGGAGGAAGACGGCTTGCAGAAGGTCAAACAAGGGCTCACCACGACGGAGGAGGTGATTCGTGTCGTTGAAATGGAGGAGACCTTCAAAAATTTCTGTCCTCAATGCAGCCGATCGCTTCACCTCGATTATCTGATTTGTCCCCACTGCGGCTGCGCTTCTCCCTATGTCTGTGCTGCTTGCGGAAAGTTTCTTCAGCCGGAGTGGACCGCTTGCCCCTATTGTCGGCACGCCATCCAGCGATCGAGCCCCCCGACATAAGGAGTCGCCCTTTTGTCGGGATGCTTATTCGAATCAGAAAGATGCACGACTGAAAGTGAGGGATCCTGATGAATCGACAAGAGCTTGAAAAAAAGAATATCGCCGCACTTCGCTCTCTCGCCAAGGCGCACTCCATCCGCCTTCGCCCCTCCATGCGGAAGAGTGAGATCATCTCTGTTCTGCTGGAATCCCTTTCGCCGGAGGGGGAAAGAGAGCCTGCTCCGTTGACGGAGAAAGAAGCGATCACGGCGAGCAGGATGACCGAACACGCCGGAGAGGGAGAGACACCCGAAGAGAAAGTCGAGGTCGGCGCATCGGCCTATCCGGAAATTCCAATGGAATATGGCGTGAGTCAGGTCGTCGCCCTGGTCCGCGATCCCTGGTGGGTTTACAGCTATTGGGAGGTGCCGCAGGAAGGCATCGGAGAGATCCGCCGGAAGTTGGACGATCCGGATAGCCGCCTCACCCTTCGCGTCTATGACGTCTCCGAGCGGATCGACATGACCCACTTCTGGGATATCGAGATCCACAATCGCATCGGAAACTGGTACGTCAACGTCGGTCGGCCCGACCGTGACTTTTTAATCGATATCGGCATGAAGTCGCGTGCCGGGGCCTTTGCGGCCCTTGCGCGATCAAACAGCGCCCACACGCCGCCGGCCGGCCCTTCCGACCGGTTTGATGAAGAGTGGTGGGCTCCGGAAGGGGTGTCCGCTTCGGATGAAGGGAGAAGGCTGCCGCTCGAGCCGTTCGAACAGGAAAGGCAGGCGATCTCCGCAACGAGCCCATTGTCCTCCCTTGGCCTATTTAGAAAGTAGATGAAGATAAACACGGGAACCGTGAGGTGTTCGGTGTGAGGAGTAGCGGCTTTCGACCTTCTCTATTCCTCCGCCTTTACCCCTTACGCTTCACGCCCTAACACCTCACGGTTTTGAGGAGGTTGCCATGGAAAAAGGATCTCTCTCTCTCGTGCTCCATTCACATCTTCCCTTCGTGCGTCATCCCGAATATCCGGAGTTCCTCGAAGAGGACTGGCTCTTTGAGGCGATCACCGAAACGTACATCCCCTTCATCACCACCTTTGAGAGGCTGCTGCAGGATCGAGTCCCGTTTCGGATCACCCTCTCCATCACGCCGACCCTGGCCGCCATGCTCAGCGATCCGCTTCTGCAGCGACGTTATTTGGAACACATCGAGCGGCTGATCGAGCTTGCGGAGAAGGAAGTCCATCGGACGCGGAGCCAGCCGGAGTTTCACTCGACCGCCCGGATGTATCTCGATCGGTTTCGGGAAGCGCGTTCGGTCTTCAACGATCGATATCGACGGAATCTCCTCACCGCCTTTCGCGCCTTCCAGGAAGAGGGCTCGGTCGAGTTGATGACGTTGGCGGCCACGCATGGGTTTCTTCCGCTGATGGCGGTCAACCCGAATGCCGTGCGGGCGCAGGTCGAGATCGGCGCGCGGGAATATGAGCGCCACTTCGGGCGGCGTCCCCGCGGGATCTGGCTTCCGGAGTGCGGTTATTACCCCGGACTGGAGGAACACCTGGCAGCCTCCGGACTTCAATATTTCATTGTTGATTCCCATGGGCTTCTCCATGCGGTTCCCCGACCGAAGTATGCCCTCTACGCGCCGATTTACACCCGCGCGAAGGTCGCGGCGTTCGGACGGGATGTCGAGTCATCCAAACAGGTCTGGAGCGCCGAGGAAGGCTATCCCGGCGATTTCGTCTACCGGGATTTTTATCGCGATATCGGCTTCGACCTCGATCTCGACTATGTCCGGCCTTACATCCACGACGGCGGCATCCGTATTTCGACCGGCATCAAATATTATCGCATTACCGGAAAAACCGATCATAAGGAACCGTATCATCGCGGATGGGCGATGGACCGGGCGGCGGAGCATGCGGCAAATTTCATGTTCAATCGGGAGCGGCAAATCGCCTATCTCAGCGATAGCATGGGACGAAAACCGATCATCGTCGCCCCCTACGATGCCGAGCTCTTCGGACATTGGTGGTTTGAAGGGCCGGAGTGGATCGACTTCTTCATCCGGAAGAGCGCTTACGATCAGAAGATCTTCCGCCTCACCACGCCGGGCGAATATCTTCGTGAAAATCCGAGGAACCAGGTGGCGACCCCGCCGATGTGCAGCTGGGGATGGAAGGGATATAACGAGGTCTGGCTGGAAGGGAGCAATGACTGGATCTATCGCCATCTTCATCAAGCGGCCGATCGGATGGTGGCGCTGGCCGAACGCTTCCCCCAGGCGCAGGGACTTCAGAAGCGGGCCCTCAATCAAGCCGCGCGAGAGCTCCTCTTAGCACAGGCCTCGGACTGGGCCTTTATCATGAAAACGGGAACCTCCGTTCCGTATGCAATCAAGCGGACCTATGACCATCTTTCCCGATTCACCCGTCTGCATGACGCGGTTTCTTCGGACCGGATCCATGAGATTTTTCTCAAAGAGATTGAAGAAAAAGACAACCTCTTCCCGGAGATCGACTATCGTCTTTATGCGAGCGCTTAGGTGTTCCCCCTGCTTGCGAAGCGGGTGTTGTCCGGTTAATATATTGATATTGGAATCGATCAGATATTCGGAGATTTCATGGAACAGGCGATAGAGACGCTTAAAGGAAAATTGCTGATTGCGATGCCGATTCTCAACGATCCGAATTTCCGGCAGGCGGTGGTCCTGATGTGTGAGCATGGACCGGAAGGGGCATTGGGATTGATCATCAATCGCCCGACGGAAGTGGCGGTCTCGACCTTAATCGAAGATTTCCCGAAGTTGGCCGGCGGCGAATGGATTTACGCCGGAGGCCCTGTGGCGAAGAATGGAATGTTGATCCTCTGCCGGGGCGATGCGACGTTCGAGAATCACGGCGTCCTGAAAGACGTTTATCTGGCCAAAGATCTCGATGAACTCAAACTGCCGGGGGCGCTGGGCCCCGGCGGAGAGATCCGTTGCTGCTTAGGCTATGCCGGCTGGGCCGCCGGTCAATTGGAGGGGGAAATGGCGTCCGGAGCCTGGCGAACACTCCCTGCCGATGCAGCGCTGATCTTTGATGCCGACCCCGCCCTCCTCTGGCCGCAAATGATGCGGCGGTTCGGTCCGGACTGGGCTTTTTACGCCACCATGCCCTTTGATCCGAACCTGAACTGATCCCCTTACTTTTCTTCGATCCCCCTCGATTCCACCATCGTACCTTCTTGTAGAACCCTGTCATCGACGCCACATCCACAGAACAAATTTGTGCAGATTCTCATTAATTTTTGGATAAAATCTATGTCGATCTCGCTTCTTTACAAAGAATCGAGACGGTCTGGGATTTGCTCTAAAGACCGATAGAGAAACAGAACCGTTGAACACTTTTTCCAGGAGGAACGAGATGGCAAAACGTCCTCAGATTCTGATCGTTGAAGATCAACTCGGTCCCAGAAAATCGCTTGAAATGATCCTTTCTCCTTACTTCGATGTCCTCACCGTCGACTCAGGAGAAAAAGGACTGAAGGTGCTGCAAGAAAGACCGGTCGATGTCGTGACGCTCGACCTCCGGCTCCCCGACCAGCATGGGATCGACGTTCTCCGCGAGATCAAGCGGCTGCATGCCGACGTAGAGGTCATTATCATCACCGGGTACGGCGAATTCAAAACGGCGCTCGACGCGCTTCATTTGGGGGCCTCTTCTTACCTTTTAAAACCCTTTAACATGGGGGACGTGCTGACCGCCGTCAATCGGGCCGCCGGCAAGAAGCGGCAAATCGATCAGCTAAAAGACTTTCTGCTGAAGATCGGCGAAGTGGTCGGCGTCAAAAAAGAGATCTCGCAAGGGATCAAGCTGCTGGAGGAAGATCGCTCCCTGCTTGAAAACGTCAAGAAGATGTTCGAGAGAACCGAACAAGAGATCGAGGAGGAGCGGCGGGTCAGCCATTTTGATTTCATCCGGGCGCTCATCGACACGGTCGAAAAAAGAGATCCGTATGCCTACGGTCATTCCAGCCGCGTCAACTACTATTCTTATCTGATCGGGCAACACCTCGGACTGACCGATCTGGAGAAAGAAGAGCTCCAAATCGGGGCCTACATGCACGACATCGGGAAGCTCGGCATCGACCCGCAGGTGATCCAAAAGACGGGGGAATATACCCCCGAGGAGATGGACGCGATCAAAAAACATCCTGAAATCGGCATCAACCTCGTCGCCCCGCTGAACCTCTCTCCCAACGTTCTCGCCTTGATCCGGCATCACCATGAGTATTACCTCGGGAAAGGATATCCCGACGGCATCGGCGGAGAGGACATCCCCCTACTGGCGCGGATCGTTGCCGTGGCCGACGCGTTTGATGCGATGGTCTCCGATTATCCTTACGAGTACAGGAAGGTCCTCTCTTTAGAAGAGGCGGTGGGGGAGCTCAATCACTGTTCGGGAGTTCAGTTCGATCCGAGGGTCGTAAAAGCGCTGACCGAGACGATCGAAGAAGAGCACGATCGGATCCTTCTCAAGTCGGCCCTCTTTGCCGATCTTTAAGTTTATCCCCGTCATTCCCGGATGTTTCATCGGGAATCCGGTGCATGATGCATTGGAAGCGGTTTCTGAATTCCCGCTTTCGCGGGGATGACGGCGCGCACGAATAAACCGTGAAAGGCTTCATTAGCGTGACGGCCGACGCGGAGAATCCCCGGATGGATCGCCCGAATCCGATGGTTTGCAGAGTCGGCGATATAGATATTCCCAGCCATGTCAATCCCGATTCCCGTCGGAAAATCAAATCCGGCCGAAAGTCCCATCCCGTCGATAAAGCCCGGCCGGCCATTCCCGGCCAACGTACTCACCCGCCCCTGCGGGAGGAGGATTTTCCGGATGCGATGGTTTTTGCTATCTGAAACAATCAAGTTCCCCTCCACATCGACAACCAGGCCGGTCGGCCAGAAGAACTGCGCCTCCTCTCGAAGCCCATCCTGATGGCCCGGCTCCCCCGACCCGGCCACCGTGATGACCATTCCGTCCGAGCCGATCCGCCGGATGGTGTGCGATCCGGCGTCGGCGATGTAGACATTCCCGCCATTGTCGGCGGCCACCGTCATCGGCTGATTAAATTTTGCAAAGTAGGCAAGACCGTTGTGATATCCCGGCTCGCCGGTCCCCGCGACGATCATGACGATGCCGGACGGGGTCACCCGTTTTATTCGATGCGCCCCCCGATCGGCCACATAAAGACTTCCGTCCGGCGCCACCGCCACGCCGGTCGGATAAACAAACTCCGCCTCCTCGGCCGCTCCCTCCTTATTGCCCCGCCTTCCGCTCCCGGCGACCGTTGAGACGACCCCATCCGGCGTGATCTTTCGGATTCGGAAATTATCGGCATCGGCCACATAGAGGTTGTCGTTTTCATCAATCGCAAGCGTATCGGGACCGTGAAAAAGCGCCTCCCTTGCCTCCCCATCCGCAAAGCCGGGAACCCCCTGCCCTGCAAAGGTCGTCACCCAACCGAAGCGATCGATTTTCCGGATGACATGGTTATCGTAATCGGCGATAAATTGATCTCCGTTTCGGTTAATCGCAATCCCGGTCGGCCATGCGAATCGGGCCAGCGACGCCGGCCCATTTTGCAGGCCGCGGTGACCCGAGCCCGCGACGATCGAGACGATCTTTTCTGAACTCCCCTGAAGCATCCGCTGAGCCGCTGTCGAGGCAGGAATCGTCCCCTGAGGAATCGGGAAATAAGAACATGCTGAGAAAAGAATGCAAAAAGTGATGGTTAAAAAGAAGGGTCGTTTCATGGTCTCCTCGCTCATCCACCATTCTATGAGAACGAGCCGGGACCGTGCAAGAGAAACGTTCGAATAATTCGATTATTCATACAGGACCCGCGGGGTCGCCCTGGGCAAATGGACGGGCGAGGCACCGCCTCGCCCCTACCGTCCCCGCTAATCGGCGAGGTGAGAAGCGGACCCGGAACCGGATTGCGGAGAAGGAATCGTTCCGATCATTTCGGTGAGGAACTGGCTCGGCTTATTTCGAACCGGCCGCCCGAAACGGGTCCGCTCTTTCGACCAGAGAAGGTAGAGGCGCTCCTTCGCCCGGGTGATCGCCACATACATCAACCGCCGCTCTTCCTCCAACTCTTCGTCCGAGGAGAGCGCCGGCCGGAGCGGGAAGAGCCCCTGTTCGAGGCCGCAGAGAAAGACGGTCGGCCACTCCAATCCCTTGGCGGCATGGATCGTCAGCAGCTTCACGGAGTCCTCTTCATCCCGCAACTCGTCTTGGACCGATCGGGTAAACTGCCACCGCAGAAAGGCGGAGAGCGAGTGGTCTTCCTGATTCTCCGCCTGCCAACGGGCAATCTTCTCGAAGAGCTTCAGAAGATGGGCCTCCTTCAGCGGATAACCCTCTTTTCGGTAACGTTCGGAGAACTCAAACCGGCGATCGACCTCCTTCGCCAGATCCAATACCGTCGGATACGCTCCCTTCGAGAGCTTCTCCTGAAGATCGAGAAGATGCTCTTTAAACCAGGAGGCGGGAAGCAGATCGAAGAGAGGCCGCTCGGCGCGGGCCGCTTCGAGGTTGAGCGAGGAGAGAACCTCCGGAGAATAACGCTCCTTCGGGAGAATCTTTTTTAAATGATAATCATCCCCCGGGTTGTGGAGGATCATCAGGAAACTCAAGAGATGCCGGACCTCCTCTTTCTCCCAGAAGGAAGCGGTCACCACCTGATAGGGGATCTTTCGGAGTTGAAGCGCTTTGGCGAGCGGGACCGCCTGCGCATGGGTCCGATAGAGAATCGCCATGTCGGAAGGACGGCACTCCGCCTTTCCATAATCGCGTTTGATGATCGTCGCCACCGCCTCCGCCTCTTTCTCGGGGGTGTCGGCCTGCATCACGGAGACGGCGACCGATCCGGCCCAATCGGTCCGAAGCCGCTTTTCGAGCTGGTATCGATTGTGGGCGATCAGGCGATTGGCCGCCTCGACGATCGGACCGGTCGATCGATAATTCTGCTCAAGCCGAATGACCTCCACCTCGGGGACCATCTTCGGGAAGGAGAGGATGTGGTCGATATTCGCCCCGCGAAAGCGGTAGATGCTCTGATAATCATCCCCCGCCATGAAGAGATGCGCCGGCTGCAGCAGGTTGATCATCTCCCACTGATCCGAATCGGTATCCTGCACCTCATCGACCAAAAGATGGCTGAAGCGCAATTGATAGGTCTCTCGGACGGCGGGGTGCTCACGAAGGAGCAGGTTGGCCGACTGCAACAGCCCGCGATAATCAAAAGCGTTTCCTTCCTTCAGCCGGCGCTGGTACTCGCGAAAAAGGGGATCACTCTGGAAAAACCGGCCGGTCTGGAACTCCCGGACCACATCCGCCGGGTCGCGCTTGATCCCCAGCTCGTCGAGAATTTCGCGGAGCAGCTCCACCTGGTCGGATTGATCGTAGATGGAGAAGTTCTTTCGATAGCCGAGAATTTCCCCCCACCGCTCCAGCAAAGAGGCGGCAAAAGCATGGAAGGTCAGAAGGCTCAGCTTACGCTGCTCTCCGACCTCCGCCTCGATCCGGCGACGCATCTCCCCCGCCGCATGGCGTGTAAATGTAAGCGCCAGCATATTCCAGGGGGAGATTCCCTCTTTGAGGAGCCGGACCAACCGGAGACTTAAGACCGCCGTCTTCCCGCTTCCCGCGCCGGCATTGACGAGGATCACCTGTGCGCGGCTCTCCACCGCCCGGCGCTGTGCTTCATTGAGATTATCGATTCGTTTCATCTGTCCTTTCCAAGGGAAAAAGAAGCTGACCGCTTTCAGCGGTCAGCTTAAAGATTGAATTGCCTCAAGCTGAAATCTGATCGCTGGAAGCTATTTCTTACGCCGAAGCCTTTTCCGATTCGGCCATCTGAATCATCTTCACTCCCAACCTGGCGGCATCTCCCGGCGGAATTCCTTCCACCCCCGCGACGATGAAATGATCGAGGTGCCCCTCATTGACGAAGGCACAGAGCGCCTCGATGAAGCGCCGGCGGTGGTGAAGGTCGACGCTCTCGAGATTATCGACCAGCAACAGCCGGCAGCGCGGCTCGCGAAAAAGAATCAGCGCCGTCATCAACGCGGCGGAGAAGAGGACCCGCTCGCCGGTCGAGAGGGCTTCAAACGGAATGAAGCTCTCCCCCCGCTTCCACCCCATCTCGAAAATTTCATTTCCCCGGATATCTTGAAAGCGGAAGGTCAACTCTTTTTCAGGATCGATCGCGTGGAGCAGGTCATTGACGATCTTCGAGAAGGGCCGGATCATCTCCTTGATCATCTCCCCCTGGAGCCCCTTCGGGCCAAGGGCCACAATTAGCTGTTTCAGCGCCTCGACATTCGCATCGGCCTTTTTCAGGTCGACCTGGTTCTGCTGATAGGAAATCCAAAGGGAGCGCCGCTCCTCCTGTTCGGCAAGACGACGCTTCAGCGCCTCCAGGTGCCGCTCGAGTCCTTCTTTTTGAAGGATCAGATCGGCGGGATCGGCATAACCGCCGTCGGCCGCCTCCTCCGCCTCCAGCCGGGCCAAGCTCTCCGAAAGTTCCGCCTGCTTCTCCTCCCCTTGACCGGCGCGGTGGAGCATCTCCTCCCAAGCGGCGATCTGTTTTTGCGTTTCACGCTCTTCTTGATCCAGCAACGAAGCGCGCGCCTGAAGGCGTCCGAGGCTCTCCTGCAACTCCCGATAGCGCTGCCATCGCATCAATTGAAGCGCTTCGACCTCGCTGATCGTCGTCTCCTGCGCAGAGAGCCGATCCCGTCCCTGCGCAATCACCGGGGTGAAATCGACAGGACAGTGAATCCCTTCCACCACGGGACAGGTCCCTTGAATTGATTCGGCGCGATCGAGCCCTTTCTTCTCCATCTCCAATGCGATCTTCAGCTCATTGAACCGCTTCTCCTCCTGCTCGATCTCGGTAAAGAGGGCGGCCGTCGCCTGCTCGACCTGGCCTCTTTCCGCTTGCAGCGGCACGCGATCAAACGAACGGTCGCGCAGTTCTGCAATCTGCGTTTGGATCTTCTCAACGGAGGCCGCGGCGGCCTCCCGCTCGGTCAAACGTGATCGCAAGCCTTCGATTTCTCGTCCCCGCGCTTCCGCCGATTTTCGACGCGCCTCATCCTTGGCCAGCTCTTCCCGGATAAGGATGATCCTTTCTTGAATCTCTTCGATCTCGCGTTGGGTCGTCCGGGTCGCTTCGGAAGGAACGAACGGCTCCTGATTTCGCGTGTGAAGCATCCGGCGCGCCGCAGCGATTCCTTCCTTCTTTCGGAGGGACCAGAGGGAGAACTCTTTCTTAAGATGGATCAGCATCCGATCGAAGTTCGACTGAAGATCGTGGCTCTCCGACCAGAGGGAGAAGGCCTTGTCGATCCAGGCGTGCAGTGTGAGGGAGCTGACCGGAGCACGGACCGCTTGGACCAGCCGGCTTTTCAGATGGGCTTTCTCCCATCCGAGCCCCTTCGTCGGCGAAAGCCCGAAGAGGAACGCCCGCTTCTTTGCATCGGAGAGGGAAAGAAAGGCATTCAAATCGAAGGAGACGGCGAAATCGCCGACCTCCTCGGCGATCCGGCGGTGGGCGTCGGCCAGATTCCTCTCTCCTTGATGCGGCGAGACCCAGATCGAGGTCGAGACCGCCCCCCGGCTGAGCTTAAACGTCCGGTGGAAGATAAATTTTGCGTCGGTCTCGATTTCCACCGACATCTCCCGGCCGGAGGCAAGCTGAACCACTGAAGCCGGGGTGCGGCCCAGGCGCGGCTCATATCCGAGAATGCCGACCATGACCGCCTGGAGCAAGGCGCTCTTGCCGGCCCCGTTCGGTCCGACCAGGAGCATCTTGGGAGCGATCGCCCACTCGGACCGCTTCCCCTTGAAATTGTAAAGACGAAGTCGTGCCAGCTTCGACATTTATCCCTCCTTGGCGGGAGGGGCCGCGGGGGGATTCGCTGCCGGTTTGGACGAACTCGATATCCGTTCCTGATCTTCTAGCGGGATGGCGCCGTATTCATCTCCTTCCAGCGCCCCTTCCAGGCTGACCTCTTCGAACCGGGCCTCTTCGGTCGCCCGTTCCACCTGGACTTCTCTCGGATCGGTCTGCCCTTTTTCGATCTTCTCGCCGAGCTCGGCGAACTTCTTGAAATCGAAATCGTGCTTGAAGCCATAGACCGTGATCTTGGCCACCCCGTTCTGGACCTCGACCGTTTTGGCCGCGATCGCCGGATGCTTCAACAGCGCGTTTCGGGTACAGATCGATTGTGCGTGACGGTCGCCGAATTTTTGCCGGCTGACATGTTGGTTGAAAACCTCCTGGATCTCCCCGTGCGAGAGATCGACCCAGAGGCCGACCGGATCTTCAATTTCAAAGAAGACCAGTGCGCGTCCAGGACGATCCGCGGAGAGAGAAGCGGGCGGCTTCTCCTTCATCCCATACGTTCCGCAGACCGGATAGCGCCGGACCTTCACCTGAAGGTCCTGGAGAAAGTAGGTATAGACGTTGAAAAAAAGGGTATAGTCGACGCCGACCATATTCCCGATCGGGTTTGGACCGAAGATGATCTTCCGGACATAAACCGACTGGATCGCCCGCGTCTTCGGATGCCGTTCGATGTAGGGGTTGGAAACTTCTTTTCCATCGACGACGACGGAGGGGGGGGTCATGATGTTGAGGCCGGGAAGCTGGTTGAGTTTGTCGGCACCGGCCGACGTGATCATCCAGTGCTCGCCGATCCGCTGGATCTCTTTGTTGCGCTCGGAAAGAGAGACCGGCATCTTGCAGGCGCGCATGACTCCGGAGGCGTCTCGGCGGATAAAAACTTCTCCATCGCCGAGGAGGGCGACGTTCTGATTTCGGAGCGCTTGGTTTTCTTTCTGAAGGGTTTCAAACGATTCTTTCTTGGCAATCGGGATACTCATTCTTTCTCCTTCTCTCCTGCGATGCCGTCGGTTCTAATTCGCAGGATGCAATTAAGGTCACCTCGCAGCTCATCAAGGAAGTCCGCTCCCCATGGGGAGATCCCGTGAGACCGCTCCTGTCACACACATGTCGAATTGCACTTAAACGGGCAGTAAAACGTTCCTTGTGCAATCGTTTTATGAGCAATAAACGGAGCCCAGGCGCTAAAAAACGCCGTTGGAAGGATCAAAAAATACGAAGAGGTTGGAAGATCTCAGAGGCAAACAGACGGAAAAACAGGACAACGAGAAGGAGCTTACAAAATCAAATTCAAAAGCAAAAATCAGTCTTAAAACCTCACTCCGTTCTATATCTGAAACGCTTCTGTTTATAGCATTTTCAGGCCTCATTGTCAACGGAGCCGAGGGGATTCTCCCCGCTCAACCGGGCGATTCACTTGACATGAAAATGCCTGAATGTTACTGTTTTTCAATATTTTCCAAAACCTTAACAACTTGCGGTGCGGAGCTCGTTCGCGTGACGAAGACAAAGCAAAAGGACGCTCGCTCCGATCAAGACGCCTCCTCTGATACCGGCGAGAAACGCTTCCCGAAAGTTCTCTCTCCGAAATGGGCGCGTTGGGTGGCCACCGGATTAGGCGTGGGATATTTCCCCATCATGCCGGGAACCCTCGGCAGCCTGCTCGGCGTCTGCCTCTTTCTGGTTCTTCGACCCCTCCCGCCGATTCTGTATCTCCTGACCTTCATTACTTTTGTCTTGCTGGGGGTCTATACCGCCGGTTTATCCGAACCGTTCTTTCAGAAAAAAGATGCATCCGAAATTGTAATCGACGAGATTGTGACGATGATGGGGGTCCTCTTCCTGGTCCCCCCCTCCGTGGGCTGGTGGTTCGCCGGTTTCTCTGCCTTTCGTGTTTTTGATATCTTGAAACCCCCTCCTTGCCGGCAGTTCGAGCGGCTTCCGGGAGGATGGGGGGTCATGGCGGACGACCTTCTGGCGGGTGCCTATGCCGTCGTCTTCATTCAACTCGTCGAACTCATCCTCGACCGTTTACCGGGAGGTTAATGAAAATCCGCGTCCTACCGGCCGGGCGAAAGAATACGATGGAGACGAATGAAGAAAAAGGGGGAAGGTTCATTGACGGCGCGGAGGGAGAGACCGTGGAGGAGGCCGTAGGGAGACTCCTCCTGCAGCAAAAAAAATGGCTGGCGATCGCCGAGTCATGCACCGGCGGGCGGATCGCCGCCCGGATGACCCGGGTTCCCGGCAGCTCCCGTTATTTCGATTCGGCCTGCGTGACCTACAGCAACCGATCCAAGGAAGATCTGTTGGGGGTTCCGAATGCCCTTTTTGTGGAAAAAGGAGCCGTCAGCGCCGAAGTGGCCGTTGCGATGGCCGAAGGAATCCGGAAAAAGGCGGGGGTCGATCTCGGTCTCTCCGTGACCGGAATCGCCGGCCCGGACGGGGGAAGCCCTCAGAAGCCGGTCGGGTTGGTCTACATCGCCCTCTCGGATGGCCGCGAAACCATTCCCGAGCGGTTCCAATTTCACGGCGATCGAGAAACGATCCAGGCTGAAGCGGCGCAGATGGCGCTGGAGAAAGTGAGAAGATATCTCACCCGCGGTTAAATCCGAAGGGCCGGACCTGATCCCCTTTTTCTACTTCGCATTCCGCATTTGTAAGCCCGCCTCTCTTTCAAAAAAAGTAAAAAAATGGTATAAGAGAGGATCGAAATTCAGAACCCTATAATGAGAATTCGTCTTTTTATTGCCTTGCCGATCTCGGAAGAGATTCGAAAGCGCTGCGAGGCGCTGGAGGAGATCGGCCAGCAAAAAGCTTCTTCCATTCGCTGGGTCGATCCGGAGCAGATTCATCTGACCCTCTTCTTTTTAGGTTGGACCGACCCAGCCCTGCAGCCGAGAATTGAGGCGCAGATCCGGGACGCAGCCCGGGAGTCGGCCCCCTTCTCTGTAGAGGTGAAGGGATTAGGCGTCTTTCCAAAGCCCTCTTCCCCCAAGGTCTTCTGGGCCGGCGTCTCAAACGAGCCACCGCTGCTCGCCTTTCAGCAGAACCTCTCGGCCCGGATGGCGGCGCTTGGATTTTCCATCGAGACGCGTCCCTATCGACCGCATCTCACGTTGGGCCGAATCAAAGGGCCGGTCCCCGAAACCTTTACCCGCTGGGTCGCTGAAGGGAGCGGGCTCCAAATCGGGCGCTGTGAAATGGAGAGCGTCACCCTGATGGAAAGCCGGATGAGACCGGAAGGATCGATTTATACCCCGCTGTTTACCACAACACTGGGGGGACCCCCCCGAGAACGGGTCATGGGGTTTTGATAAGATAGATCACTTACTTTATCAAGGAGAAAACATGGGAGAGCGAGAATTAAAGGAGAGAGAGAGCCACCGGGGAAAAGCGCTTGAGCTGGCAATGTCGCAGATCGAGAAGCAGTTCGGCAAGGGGGCGATCATGAAATTGGGGGCCGACGAAATTGCGGCCAATGTGCCGGTGATCTCGAGCGGGTCGCTGGGGCTCGATATCGCCCTCGGCGTGGGGGGACTTCCCCGCGGACGGGTCATCGAGATCTTCGGACCGGAGTCATCCGGAAAGACGACCCTCTCCCTTCATGCCATTGCCGAAGCGCAAAAGGCGGGAGGGGCCGCCGCGTTTATCGACGCGGAGCATGCCCTCGATATTCATTACGCCGGACGGCTGGGGGTGAAGGTCGATGACCTCCTTGTCTCTCAGCCCGATACGGGAGAGCAGGCCTTGGAGATCGCGGAGACCCTCGTTCGGAGCGGCGCCCTCGACATTATCGTGATCGACTCCGTGGCCGCCTTGGTCCCCCGCGCTGAAATCGAGGGGGAGATGGGAGATTCCCACATGGGTTTGCAGGCCCGATTGATGTCGCAGGCGCTTCGGAAGCTGACCGCGGCGATCTCGAAGTCGCAAACCACCGTGATCTTCATTAACCAGATCCGGATGAAGATCGGCGTGATGTTCGGAAACCCGGAGACGACCACCGGCGGAAATGCGCTGAAGTTCTACTCCTCGGTCCGGCTCGACATCCGACGCATCGAGGCGATCAAAGAAGGCCAAGAGGTGACCGGAAACCGCGTTCGCGTGAAGGTCGTCAAAAATAAGATCGCTCCCCCCTTCCGGCAGGCCGAATTCGACGTTCTCTTCAATGTCGGCGTCTCCAAACTCGGGGAGATCCTCGATCTGGGGGTTGAAAAGAAGATCGTCGAAAAGAGCGGGGCATGGTATTCCTACAAGGGAGACCGGATGGGACAGGGCCGGGACCAATCGATCAATTACCTGAAAGAGAATCCGGCCGCCACGGCGACCATCGAGCAGGCGATCCGGGAAGCGAGCGGCCTTCCGACAAATGGGAAAAAAGAGCCGGTCGTCGCAGCACCGGCGCTGGCGGGAGAGCGTGCCAAAGTGAAAGCTTAAAAGATCCGTCCCCGGGAAGGATGCTTCCTGGGGACGCTCATCATTTCATATATACCCGCGGGTGATTTCCAAGAGGCCTTCCGGCCCCCAGAATCAATTCCCTATGGTAAACTTTCAGGCGGAGTGATCTCCGACTGATTACGCCAGGAATATCAGGGGGATCGATCTCCATGCGAATTCATTCTGGAGGGGGAAACGTATGAAAATCGATGAGCTACTGAAGGCTGCAATGGAGAAGGGTTCGTCCGACCTTCATTTGAAGGTCGGCGTTGCCCCGATGGCCCGGGTCCACGGATCGCTCATGCCGTTGGAGAAATTCCCGAAACTCACCCAGGAAGAGGCGATCAGCCTCGCCTTCTCCGTGATGAACCCGCAGCAGAAGGAAAAATTCAAAGAGCGATGTGAGATCGATTTCGGCTACGGCGCAGCCGGTTTGGGAAGGTTCCGCGTCAACGTCTTTCAGCAGCGCGGAACGATCGGGATGGTCTTCCGTGTGATTCCAACCAAGATCCTCTCCGTCAACGATCTGCTCCTCCCCCCGGTGATCGAGAAGTTGGCGTCGGAACATCGCGGTCTGCTCTTGGTGACCGGGACCACCGGGAGCGGAAAATCGACCACGTTGGCCGCCATGGTTGATTACATCAACCAGAACCAGATGGTCAACATCATGACCATTGAAGACCCGATTGAGTTTTTGCATCGGGATAAGAAGGGGATCGTCAGCCAGCGGGAGATCGGCCACGATACCGAATCGTTCAGCGTCGCGCTGCGCTCCGCGCTGCGTCAAGACCCCGATGTGATTCTGGTCGGGGAGATGCGGGACTTCGAGACGATCTCGACGGCGCTGACGGCGGCCGAGACCGGGCATCTGGTAATGAGCACCCTGCATACGCTCGATGCGGTCGAGACGATCAATCGAATCATTTCAGTCTTCCCGCCGTACCAGCAGAAGCAGGTCCGGTTGCAGCTCGCCTCCGTCCTTCGGGGAATTATTTCGCAGCGTCTGGTCCCCAAAGCGGATGGACGCGGGCGGGTCCCTGCGGTGGAGGTCTTGGTGGCCACCCAGACGATTCGGGAGGCGATCATCGATCCCGAAAAAACGCGACGGGTTCACGACGTCCTTGCCGTCGGAGGAACGCAGTATGGGATGCAAACCTTCGACCAGTCGCTGTATAATCTCTATAAACAGCAACTGATTTCCTACGAAGAGGCGCTGAAGTGGACGAGCAATCCGGAAGACTTCGCGCTGAAGGTCAAGGGGATTCAGTCGACGAGTGAGAGCTGGGATGAATCGAACGATCAAGCGGATGGCGGAAAGCTACAGGTCGACCGCTTCTAGGCCCACCCGACGCGCCGAAGCGCCGGCGGCCCCAAACGGCGAAAGAGAAGCGCATCAAACGACCGGAGCGTCGCGCCCGGTCGATCGTGCAAAACAGTCCGCCTACCGGCTCCTTTCCTATCGGGATCGGAGCGCCAAAGAGATCGAAACCAAACTCGCCGAGAAGGGCTACTCGGAAGAGATCATCGCGGAGGTGATCGCCTCGCTGAAAGAGGCAAATTATCTCGATGACGATCGCTTCGCCCGGCAGTGGGTCCGCTTCCGCACAGAGCATCGCCACTTCGGTCCGATCCGGCTGAAAAGAGAGCTCCTTGAAAAGGGAATCCCTTCGGAAGAAGCCGATCGCGCCATCGAAGGGCGCTCGGCGGAGTGGGACTTAGTCGAGCAGGCGGAAGCAGCCCTCCGCCGGCGGCTCAAGAACGCCTCCTCACTCCACGATTTGAAAACCCGGCAGAAGGTCTATGCCTTTTTGCAGCGGAAAGGTTTTAGCACGGAGACGATTTTTAAGGCATTTAAGAAGCTGGAGAACCCGGCATCGGAATAGAATAGGGAAAGATGATGACCTCCTCAGAGATCCGTTCAAAATTCATTCGCTACTTTGTCGAGCACGGCCACACCGAGGTGCCGAGCTCCTCGCTCATTCCGGAAAAGGACCCAACCCTCCTCTTTACAAACGCCGGGATGGTTCAGTTTAAGGCGGTCTTTTTAGGGGAGGAGAAGCGTCCCTACAAACGGGCCGCCTCCTCTCAAAAATGCATGCGGGCCGGCGGAAAACATAACGACCTGGATAATGTCGGCCAGACCGCCCGGCACCATACCTTCTTCGAGATGCTCGGCAATTTCTCCTTCGGAGACTACTTTAAAAAAGATGCGATCGACTTTGCCTGGGAGCTTCTGACGCAGGAGTTCAAGCTTCCCCCCGCGCGGCTTTACGCCACCGTCTTCCGCGAAGACGACGAAGCCGCCGAGCTCTGGAAGAAATATGTTCCGGCCGAGCGGATCCTCCGGCTCGGCGAAAAAGACAATTTCTGGCAGATGGGCGACACCGGGCCGTGCGGCCCGTGCTCCGAGATCTTGATCGATCAGGGAGCGCAGGTCCACCCCGACTGTCCCGGAATCGGGAAGTGCGACTGCGATCGCTATCTGGAAATCTGGAATCTGGTCTTCATGCAGTACAACCGCGATGCGCAGGGGAAACTGGCCCCCCTTCCGAAGCCAAGCATCGACACGGGAATGGGATTGGAGCGGATTACGGCGGTCTGCCAGGGGGTCTTGAGCAACTACGACACCGATCTCTTCCAACCGATTTTTAAAGCAATCGCCGAAAAAGCGGGAAGGTCCGAGCAGGCGGTCCGGGGAGCGATGGCGGGACGGGTCATCGCCGATCACCTCCGCGCGATTACTTTTTTGATCAACGACGGCGTGATCCCTTCGAACGAAGGACGCGGCTATGTTCTCCGGCGGATCCTCCGGCGCGCGGCCCGGTTTGGAAAACAGCTCGGATTCCATGATCCTTTTCTCCACGAGCTGACCGGTGTGGTGATCGACACGATGCGCGGCCCCTATCCCGATCTGGAACAGCACCGAAAACAGATCGCGCAGGCGGTTCTCCTGGAAGAAGAGCGGTTCATTCATACGCTGAACCAGGGGGTGCAGATCCTGGAAGGAATCATTGCCAAGGTGAAAGGCCAAGGGATTCAGGTGATCCCGGGAGAAGATCTCTTTACCCTCTACGACACCTACGGTTTTCCGCTCGATCTGGCCGCGGAGATGGCGCAAGAGGCGGGGCTCGGCGTCGACGAGAACGGCTTCAATGCTGCGATGGAAGTCCAACGGGAGCGAGCGAGAAAATCGTGGGTCGGCGCCGGCGAGGAAGAGCGGGGCGCGCCGATCTATCGAGCCTTAGTAGAAGAGATCGGAAAGAGCCAATTCACCGGGTATGAACATCTTGAAGAAGAGGTCACCCTCCTGGCGATTCTGAAAGGAACCGAACGGGTCTCTTCTGCAAAAGGGGGAGAAACCGTCGATCTCGTTTTCAACCCCTCCCCCTTCTACGCGGAAGGAGGAGGACAGGTCGGCGATCAAGGAACCCTCTCTTCACCGTCGGCGCTGGTCGAGATCAACAATACGGTCAAACCGGTCCCTGAGCTTTATCTTCATCGGGCGAAGGTGATCCAGGGAGCGATCACGGTCGGCGAGCGGGTCCATGTCGCCGTGGATGCCGGAGCGAGAAAAAATGCGGCGCGGAACCACACCGGGACCCACATCCTGCATGCGGTCCTGAGGGAGGTCCTCGGCGATCATGTCAAACAGGCCGGATCGCTGGTTGCCCCCGACCGGCTTCGGTTCGACTTCTACCACTTCTCCGCGCTGACCGAGAAAGAGATCGACCGGATCGAGGCGCGGGTGAACGAGCGGATCCGCGAAGATGCCCATGTCGAGACCGAGGTGATGGAGACGAAAGACGCCATCGCCACCGGGGCGATGGCCCTCTTCGGCGAAAAATACGGCGAGAAAGTCCGCGTGGTGCGGGTCGCCGATTTCAGCCGGGAGCTCTGCGGCGGGACCCACTGCCACGGCGCGGGAGAGATCGGCTTCTTCAAAATCGTCAAGGAGAGCAGCGTCGCCGCCGGCATCCGCCGGATCGAAGCGCTCACCGGTCCGGCCGCCTATCAACATGTGAAAAATCAGGAACGTCTGCTGCGTGAGGTCTCATCCCTGCTTCGAACGCGACCGGATGAGATCGTCCAGAAAGCGGAACGGTTGAATAGCCAGCTTCAGGAGAAAGACCGGGAGATCGAACGGCTCAAATCGCGGACGGCGACGCCGGCCTCCGATCCGCTCACGAATGCCCGCAAGATCGGGCCGCTCTCTCTGATTTCGGAGAAGATTCCTCCGGCCGAAATCAAGGATATCCGCGCTCAGGCGGACCGGCTCCGCGACCGGCTCAAATCGGGGGTCATCATCGTCGCCGCGCCCGACCCGAAGGGCGAAAAAGCATCGATCGTCGTGATGGTCACCCCCGACTGGACTTCCCGCATCTCGGCGGCGGAGATTGTCAAAGGAATCGCCGGTATCATTGAGGGAACCGGCGGCGGGAAAGCGGAGATGGCCCAGGCCGGCGGCAAGCGGACCGAGAAGCTCGACGCCGCACTGCAGCAGGCCGTGCAGGTGATCGAGAAGCTAATCAAAGGAAATTAATCTTTTCTTTTGGAGCGGCGGCCACAGGGTCGCCTTGCAAGATCTCAAAAACAGGGCAGGCACAGCGGCCTGCCCCTACATTTCTAGGGAGGTGGCCTATGTTTACCGCACTCAGGAAAGCGGCCTTGATTGGACTCGCTCTGACCGAGCGGGCCAAAGCGGTTGCCGACGAACTCGCAAAGAAAGGCGAGGAAAGCCAGAGCGAAGAGGCTCGGCGCGTCCGCTCCTTTTTTGAGTCGGCCGAAAAAGGGGAGCACGAACTCAACCAGAAAATGTCCGACCTCGGCAAAAGGATCGCAGGGAACATCCGGTTCCCTTCTCGGGCCGACCTCGATCGGCTGGAAAAGGAGCTGGCCGACCTGGCGGCCCAATTCCGACGGTGGGAATCGTCCCGCCGCGAAAAGGGGGAGCCGACGGCCTAACCGGCTCCCCCTTTTCGTATCGGCCCCCATTCGCTATAATAGTAATCAGGAACCCATCCACGGGCAGAAAAGCATTGATGCTTTTCTGCCCATGGAAAGGGGTGTCCAAGCAATCTCCTTATGATCGGTTTCTGGGTTCAGAACGGGCAACTCTCTTCGAGTGAGCGCGCATGGTCAAGGTTTGGATTACCCTTTTCTTTCTCACCCTCGTCATTGCTGTCGGGGCCGTCCGCGGCCTTCAATTTCTGAACAATCCCCCCGCCCTTGCTGAAACCCATAAAGTCATTGAAATTTCTGAAGGGGCCACCTTTAATCACGTCTCCGACCTCTTGAAGCGCGAAGGCCTCATCACCAACCAAATTTATTTCCGCCTTCTCGGTTCCTGGACGGGAAACGAAAAGAACATCAAGCCGGGTGAATATGGCCTCCATACGGCGATGCGACCGATGGAGCTGCTCGACCTTCTCGTTCGAGGCAAGATCCTCCACCATCAGGTTGTCATTCCGGAAGGATCGACCGCCCGGCAGATCGCGAAGCTGCTTGAAGCGGCCAAGCTGGCCGATGCTGAAGCCTTTATGAAGGTGGTGGAAGATCCGACTTTAATGAATGAATTCCAGATTGAGGGGGAGAGCCTGGAAGGCTATCTTTTTCCTGATACCTACCAATTTCCAAAGCGAACCCCGCCGCACGACATCGTTCGACGGATGGTCACCCAGTTTCAAACGGCCTACGACGAATCATTCCGAAAAAGGGCCGACCAACTCCGCATGACGCAGCGGGAAGTGGTCACCCTCGCCTCGATCGTCGAGAAGGAAACCGGGCATCCCTCGGAGCGAGGTCTTATCTCGGCCGTCTTCCATAATCGCCTCAAGAAAAAGATGCGCCTTCAGAGCGATCCGACCGTGATCTTCGCCTTGACCGACTTCGATGGGAATATCAGAAAGAAGGACCTCGGAATCCCTTCTCCCTACAACACGTATCGCTTCATCGGGCTTCCCCCGGGCCCCATCGCCAATCCGGGGAAGGAAGCGCTCTTCGCTGCGCTCTACCCGGCCGATGTCGACTACCTCTATTTCGTCTCTAAAAACGACGGAACCCATTTCTTCTCGAAGAACCTCCGCGAGCACAACGGCGCAGTTAATAAGTATCAACGAAAGAGGGCATAAGGGCCATGGCGGGTGCTTCACGAGAAAGAGTGATTCTCCTCGTCCTCGACGGCGTCGGCGCCGGGGCCCTCCCCGATGCGGACCAATACGGCGACGCCGGAAGCGATACCCTCGGCCACATTTCGCGTGCGGTAAAAGGTTTCCGCCTTCCGACCCTGGAGAGATGGGGCGTGGGGCGAGTCGATGATCTCGAAGGGATTGCCGCGGTTCCTCACCCCGTCGCCCATTTCGGGAAAATGGCGGAGCGATCGGCAGGGAAGGATACGGTCATCGGCCACTGGGAGATGATGGGGGTGATCACCCCCACTCCGTTTCCGACCTACCCGAACGGTTTTCCGCCGGAAGTGATCGGACCGTTTGAAGCGGCGATCGGACGGAAGGTCCTGGGAAACAAGGTCGCCTCCGGAACGGAAATCCTCAAGGAACTCGGCGCAGCGCAGATGATGACCGGCTCACCGATCGTCTATACCTCCGCCGACTCGGTTTTTCAGGTGGCCGCGCATGAAGCAATCATCCCGCCGGAAAAACTTTGGGAGATCTGCCGGACGGCCCGTGATCTCCTGAAACCGCCCCACCAGGTTGCGCGGGTGATTGCCAGGCCGTTTACGGGCGAGCCGGGGAAATTCTTCCGGACCGACCGGCGTCGCGATTTCTCCGTCGCCCCACCGGCCGAGACGCTGCTCGATCATCTCCAGGCCGCACAGATTCCGGTGATCGGCATCGGAAAAATCGAAGACATCTTCTCGGGAAGAGGGATCTCGGAATCGGTCCACACCCACGACAACAATGACGGGATCGACCAGACCCTCCGGTTCATCGACCGAATCGACCATGGATTAATTTTTACAAACCTCGTCGATTTCGACATGCTCTACGGCCATCGAAACGATGCCGTTGGATTCGCAAAGGCGCTGGTTACACTCGACCGGCGCCTGCCTGAGATTGTCTCAAAGATGCGCGACGGCGACTGGCTGATCCTCACCGCCGACCATGGAAACGACCCCCTTTTTCCCGGCACCGATCACACCCGGGAGTATGTGCCGTTGATCGTATTTCAAAAGGGGACTTCGTCCGGCCGCGAGTTGGCGATTCGATCAACTTTCGCAGACCTTGGCCAAACGCTGGCGGAACATTTCGGAGTGGCCCGCCTTTCCGTAGGAGAGAGTTTTCTTCCGCTGATTGCCGCGCCCGTTCAATAACCAACCTCACCCGGAGCTTCTCATGGATTACGAAAAGAAACTGCAGTCACTCGGCCTCACCCTTCCCGCCCCGCCCAAGCCGGTCGCAACCTATGTCCCGGCGGTTCGAAGCGGGAATCTTCTTTTTCTTTCCGGGATGATCCCTATGGTGGAGGGGAAGATGGCCATGGTAGGTAAGCTCGGGAAAGAGCTGACGGTGGAACAGGGACAGCAGGCGGCGCGGATCACGCTGCTCAATGCCCTCGCGGTCATCAAGGCGGAGATCGGCTCGCTCGATGGAATGAAACGGATTGTCCGGATCGGCGTTCATGTTGCCTCGGCCGAAGGATTCACCCAGCAGCCGGCGGTCGCGAACGGCGCGTCGGATCTCCTGGTTCAAATCTTCGGCGAAGCCGGCCGGCACGCCCGGCTGGCGCTGGGCGCCGCCGAATTGCCGCTCGGCGCGGCGGTGGAGTTGGAGATGATTGTGGAGGTGGCGTGATCCACTTACTGCAAGTTCACCTGAATCTCCGCATGGGATCGAAGCCGCGCCAAGTACTCCAGCTCTTTCGTAGTCTTTTTCTCTTCGCTTAAGGTTTTCCGGATCGTCGGCTCGACCTCTTCCTGTTTTTTCCCTCCAAATTCAGCGGCGTGTTCTTGATAGTACCGCGCCACCTCCTTCGGTGAGATGAAAACAAACGCATAAATCCGCTCCTGCAGAAGCTTTTCAACCCAGAGCTCCTCGCTTATCTCTTTTTTCAATTCGTCCAGAGAAAAACCAGTTTGCACAAGGGCTTCTTGGAAGGCGGCCTCGGTTTTAAACCGTTCGCGGAGACCTTTCAACCGTTGTTGAATCTCTTCTTCGGTGGGACCTTGAAGGACAAAGCGGTGGGATTCCAGGCGAAGCAGCCGGTTATCAATGACCCGTTCCAATGTCTCTTTTAAGTTCCCCCCCGGTCCACTCTTCCCGGAATTTTCAAAAAAGGTCAGGTGGCGCTGAAGGTCGGAGAGGAAAATAATCTTCCCATTGAGGGTCGCCGCAATCCGCTCGACCGGGTCCGCGGCAAACCCCAGGGAGCGAAGCAATAGAAGAGAAGAGAAAAAAAGGATAAACAGACGCATCATCTACGTTAAGACCACCTCTGTCCGGGTGAGTAAATCATGCAGCGCTCTTTTCTTCTTCTCGAAGATCGAGATCAAAAAACCGAAGCCGAAAAAGAAGCTGGAGAGAAAGTAGCCCAACGACCGCACGAGCGCACGCGAAGGAGAAAGGGGGACCGCTCTGGAGGTCACCACTTTGATTCGAATCAGCATCTTCGCCGGCGTCTGGCCGCCCTGCGCATGAAAGTAGGTGAAGTAGCCGAGAAAAAGACAGAACCAAGCCGCGACAAAAGGAGCGACCAATGGGGTCAATGATCCCTCCCCGGAAAGGAGAAACCCCTCCCCTCCGGTCGACGTGCGAATGGCGAAGAAGCCAGCGATTAAAACAAAGAGATAGAGTATTTCGATAATGAAGAAGTCAATGAGAAAAGCGATCACCCGCCGAAGGAAACCGGCCGGTTGAGCGACGGCGACTTCCTCCGGCTTCTCGTCCGGCAGCGACAACGCGGGCGGGGAGTCCGGAATCCCCCCTTCTAGCGGTTGATCAACGCCCTCCATCATCAGACCTCCCCTCAATTTCATATTGAACGATGGATAAAGCGGCAAGGGCGGCCGTCTCGGCCCGTAAAATCCGCGCGCCGAGAGAGAGCGCTTGATACCCCATCGCACAGGCGGCATCTACTTCCGCTCTCTCCCACCCCCCTTCCGGCCCGATGAGAAGAACCCCTTCGCGCGGGTCAGATGCAAGCCCCTCTACGATCCGGTGCCGCGGTGATTGAGAGGGGGCCCCCTCCCAGAAAATCAGCTTTAAGCCATCGCCGGCTGTTCTGGTAATAAACGCCAGCAGCTCGGTCGGGGGGTCTAGAATCGGAACGGTCCAGCGCCCCGACTGTTGAGCCGCCTCGGTGATAATCTTGGTCCAGCGCTCTTGCTGATGGGACACACGGTCTGCTTTGGGCCGGACGACCGCCCGCTCCGTAACCAGCGGGGTGATCCGGGCCACACCGAGCTCCGTCGCTTTCTGCAAAACCCATTCAAGCTTTTCCCCTTTCAAAAGGCCGATCCCGAGACGGAGGGCCGGAAGGGGGAAAGGGGGGGGCTCTCTTCCTTCAATACCTCCAGGATTAGGCGTGCCGGATGGGACTCGATCAGCCGGGCGGTATACCGCCTCGGCTGTTCATCAACCAGGAAAAGGGTTTCTCCTTCTTGAGAACGGAGAACATCCCGAAGGTGATGGGCAAGGCGATCCTGGACGGTAATTTTTCCATGATCGACCTGGGCTGATTTGATAAAATAGACGGGCATGAGAGATGAGGCCTTCAGCGATCAGCACAAAATGACGGGACGAATCATGGCTTTCTTATTTGCTGCTCGCTGACGGCTGAAAGCGGATCGCTGGCAGCTTCTTTATTCGAACAGGTTCTTCACTTTTTCAAAAAGCTTCCCCGAATCGGGCTCGATCGACTCTCCGCTGATTTTCGCGAATTCCTCCAACAGCTCCCGCTGCTTGGCCGTTAATTTATTGGGGATCTCCACCTTGATCCGCACCAGTTCATCGCCAATCCCGTATCCACGGATGTTCGCGAACCCGAGCCCTTTCAAGCGAAAGATCTTTCCATCCGCCGTCCCGGGGGGAATCTTCACCGGCGTCGGCCCCTTCATCGTCGGGGCGTCGACCTTTCCGCCGAGGATCGCTTTTACGAAACTGATCGGAACTTGGCAGAGGATATGATCGCCTTCGCGCGAAAACTGAGGATGTTCCTCAACCGTAAGGACCACATAGAGGTCGCCGGTCGGCCCTCCGTTGAGCCCCGGCTCCCCTTCGCCGGTGACCCTCAGCCGGGAGCCGCTCTCGACACCGGGAGGAATCTTGACCGAAATGGTTTTATCGCGCGCGGTGTACCGCTCTCCCTGGCACTGAGGACAGATCTCGGAGATGATCCGCCCCTCTCCACGGCACTGGCTGCAGGTCCGGCTGACCGCGAACATCCCTTGCTGAAACCGAAGCTGCCCGGTGCCGCCGCAGGTCGGGCAAACCTTGGTGGCGCCCCCTTTGGCCCCCGTGCCCTTACAGGCAGTGCAAGGCTCGGGACGTCGCAATCGAATCTTCGCCTCTTTCCCGAAGTAGGCTTCTTCAAAGGTGATGTTCATGTTGTAGCGAAGATCATTCCCACGCTGGGCTCGTGTGCGGGTGCGTCCCCCGGGCGAGGCGCCAAAAAATTCTTCGAAGATGTCGCCGAAAATATCGGAGAAGCCGCCTTGATTGAAGTCAAAACCGCCCGCGCCGCCGCCGGCCGGCCCAGAATGGCCAAACAGATCATAACTCTTGCGTTTCTCGGCGTCGGCTAATACGCTGTAGGCCTCATTGACCACCTTGAATTGTTCTTCAGCCGCTTTATCCCCCGGATTTCGATCGGGATGGAACTTGAGGGCCATCTTGCGGTAGGCCTTCTTGAGCTCTTCCTCTGAGGCGGTTCGTTCGACACCGAGGACTTCGTAATAATCTTTTTTGTTGGCCACGGAACTCCTTAACATCGATGTTACGGTCGATCATTAAAAACCAGCCGCCTGGTCGTCCAATTCGGACCGGCAGGCGGCTGGGGGATGTCTTGCTACTTTACTACTTTTTGTCCGTTTCTTCAAATTCGGCGTCGACGACATTCTCGTCTTGTTTGGTCTGTTGCCCGCCGCCGGCCCCACCGTCTCCGGTCGGCCCGGCCTGAGCGCCGGCCGCAGCGCCGGCGCCGGTCTTCTTATACATCTCTTCGGCCAATTTATGGGAAGCCTTGGAAAGCTCGGAGATGGCCGCCCGAATCTCATCGACGTTATTCGACTCCATCGCCTTACGGGTCTGGGCGATCTTCTCCAGGATTTGGTTTTTCTCCTCCGGAGAAATCCGATCGCCGAACTCCGTCACTGATTTTTCGGTGGCATAGACCAGGCTATCCGCCTCGTTGCGGACTTCAATCAGCGCTTTCTTTTTCTTGTCGTCTTCCGCATGGGCCTGGGCGTCTTTCACGAGCTTGTCGATTTCCTCTTTGTTCAGGCCGCTGGAAGCGGTGATTCGAATCGACTGCTCTTTTTGCGTCGCCATATCTTTTGCAGAGACATGAACGATGCCGTTTGCATCGATGTCGAAGGTCACCTCGACTTGAGGAATGCCACGCGGCGCCGGGGGGATGCCGATCAAATCAAATTGTCCGAGCAGTTTGTTATCGGCCGCCATCTCCCGCTCTCCCTGGAAAACGCGGATCGTCACCGCCGTTTGATTGTCAGAGGCCGTCGAGAAGACTTGGCTCTTCTTCGTCGGGACAGTCGTATTCCGATCGATGATGCGGGTGAAGACCCCGCCGAGGGTCTCAATGCCCAACGAGAGCGGCGTCACGTCGAGGAGAAGAACATCCTTCACCTCTCCCTTCAGCACCGCTCCTTGAATCGCGGCGCCGACGGCAACCACCTCGTCCGGATTGACCCCTTTGTGCGGCTCTTTTCCGAAAAACTGTTTCACCACCTGCTGAACCTTCGGCATACGGGTCATCCCGCCGACGAGGACCACCTCATTGATTTCCGCCGGAGTCAACCCGGCATCGGCCAGCGCCCTTCGGCACGGCTCGATGGTTCTCTGAACGAGCGGATCAACCAGCTGCTCCAGTTTCGATCGGGTCAATTTGATTACCAGATGCTTCGGACCGGTTGCGTCGGCCGTAATGAACGGAAGGTTGATTTCGGTTTCCATTGCCGAGGAGAGCTCGATCTTTGCCTTCTCCGCAGCCTCTTTCAACCGCTGCAGAGCCATTTTGTCCTTTCTCAGATCGATCCCATTCTCCTTCCGAAACTCTTCAATCATCCAATCCATGATCGTGAGGTCGAAATCATCTCCACCGAGATAGGTATCTCCGTTCGTTGACTTGACCTCAAAAACCCCTTCCCCGATCTCCAGAACGGAGACATCAAAAGTTCCCCCTCCAAGATCGTAGACCGAGATCCGCTCATCCTTTTTCTTATCCAACCCGTATGCCAGCGAGGCCGCCGTCGGCTCATTGATGATCCGAAGGACATTCAAACCTGCGATCTGGCCGGCATCTTTGGTCGCCTGTCGCTGGCTGTCATCGAAGTAGGCCGGGACGGTCACGACCGCTTCGGTCACCTTCTCGCCGAGAAACGCTTCCGCGTCCGCCCGTAGTTTCTGCAAGATCATCGCCGAGATCTCGGGAGGGCTGTAGACCTTTCCTTGAATTTCGACGTGCGCATCGCCGTTAGGGGCTTTGACAATCTTGTAGGGAAGACGCTTCATCGCCTCTCTGACTTCCGGCGAATCATATTTCCGTCCCATCAATCGCTTGATCGAGTAGATCGTATTGGTAGGGTTGGTCACCGCCTGTCTTCGGGCGAGCTGTCCGACCAGCCGCTCTCCCTTATCGGTAATGGCGACGACAGAGGGGGTGGTCCGGCTTCCTTCTGCATTCGGGATCACTTCCGGCTCTCCACCGGTCACGACCGCCATGCAGGAGAACGTCGTCCCCAAATCAATTCCAATTACTTTTGCCATTGTCTCCTCCTTTAAGAATTCGCATAAATCCGCAACGCACGCCCCTGCTGTCTCAATGACACCATGGATACCACCAACGTCTCAGAAAGACGTGCCGATCTCATTATTCGCTGTTCCACCGGGTATAGACCTTCCCGGAGAGGACGCTTCCTTAGCCTGACTGCCCTTCGCCCCCCGCACCATCCCCCGACGGAGGAGCCTTCTTTTTCGCAATCATCACCAAAGAAGGGCGGAGAACACGATCATTCAGATGATAGCCTTTTTGAGTCTCCCCGACCACTTGATTCTCTTTCGCGTCGGAACCCTCTTCCACCTCCACCTGCCCGATCGATTGATGGAGCGCAGGATCAAAGGGCTGATGGAGGCTTTCGATCGGAGCGACACCAAATTTCCCCAGCCCCGAGAGAAGCTGCTTGTGGATCAGTTCCACCCCTTCCATCATCCGGTCAAAATCCCGTGTCTCCCTGGAGTGGGCCAACGCTCTTTCCAGATTGTCGAGGACGGGGAGAAGCTCTTTGATTAACTTTTCATTCGCATATTTAAGCGCATCTGCCTGATCTCGCTGCGTCCGCTTCTTATAGTTTTCAAAGTCGGCCAAAGTCCGCATAAAGCGTTCTTGGGCTTGTCGGGCTTCTTCATCCTTTTTTTCATAGCCGGCACGGAGCGTCTCGATGACCCTTTCAGGCGACTCTACCGGAGCGTCTTCCGCCGTAGCGGGGCCCTTTCCTTCCGTGGCCCCCCCTTGCGATTCTTCAAATTGTCCTTTTTGACCTATTGGTTTATTTTCTTCCTGCTGGTTCAAGAGAACACCTCACTTCCCTGCCTCCCTCCGAGAACATCCGTCCAATAACGAGAGGAGAGGCTCATTTAGTTTTCCCCCATGGGAGACTTCTCTTCCATGGAAGATTCTTCTAATAGCCGACTGACCTTTTTGGCCGTCGAGTCGACCAGCGGAATAATTTTTGAGTACTCCATTCGGGTCGGACCGAGGATCCCCACGGCTCCTAAAACCTGATTTCCCCTTTTATAATGGGCCACCACCAAACTGCAATGATGGTCTCCCAGAAAAGGATTCTCGGAACCGATGTAGACCTGGACTCCTTCCGTCCCGATATACTTATCAAGAAGTTGAACGATCACTCTCTTTTCTTCAAACGCGCTGAGCAAGCCCTTCATGACCCGAAAATCGGCGAAATCGGGATGCTCAATCATATGCGATGCGCCATCCATATAGAGCTCTGCATCGATTCCGCTGGAGCCGCCCTCCATGAACGTTCGCCGGGTCAGCTCGAGGGCTTCCTGGAGAAGTTGATCATAAAGATCCTTCATCTTTTTTATCTGCTTCAACAGTTTCTGGCGGATCTCCTGAAGGGTCAGCCCCGAATAGAGACTGTTAAGCGTGTCGGCAATCTTATTGAGCTCTTTCTGAGAAAGATCTTCCGGAACCTCAAAAAACTTATTCTGAATGAAGCCATCCTGAGAGATGCAGACCGCCATCACCGAATTCTTTCTAAGCCGGACGAACTCAACCTGTTTGATCCGGGTGGATGAGAACTTAGGGGCGGTGACGATCGCGAGATATTGCGACGCATCCGAGAGGAGTTTGGAAGTATCTTGCAAGAGAGCCTGAATTGTCTCGCGCTGAATCAATTGCTCGGCCTGCCCGAGGATTTCATCCTGCTCCTTCAATAACTCCGCATCATGGAGAAGGTTGTCTACGTAGAAACGATATCCCTTTTCGGTTGGAATCCGGCCGGCCGACGTGTGCGGCTGCATCAAGAATCCTTGCGCCTCCAAATCGGCCATGATATTTCGGATGGTGGCGGGGCTGACCCCGATGTCAAAACTGCGTGTGATGGCCTGAGATCCAACCGGAAATGCAGTTTTAATATAGGAGAGGACAATCGCCTTTAGAACATATTTACTGCGATCGTCAAGCGGCATTTTTTCTCCTCAAACTCTATGATAAGTATATAATTTCTATCTTAGCACTCTCATAGAGAGAGTGCCAGTACCCTAACAAATCATCCCCACGCTGTCAAGCATTTTCCCCCAATTTTCCAAGAAAAACATCGGTTACAATCCGTTAAGATCAGCCTCAACCGCGGGTCTGAACGGCGCGACTCAGTTCAGGTTGTAAATAATCATGAGCCCCTCTAAGGTCAAGGCGGGCCTCACTTTTTGAATGGTGTCGCACTCGGGAGCGATCAGACTGGAGAGTCCCCCGGTGGCGACCACCTGTGCTTCCGTCCCGATCTCCCGGTGAATACGACGGACGATCTCGTTTACCAATCCGACATACCCGAAGATCATTCCCGATTGCATACTGCTGACCGTATCTCTACCGATCATTTTCTTCGGTTTGGTGAGCTCGACCCGGGGAAGCTTTGCAGCGCGGGAGAAGAGTGCATCGGCCGAAATGATCAGCCCGGGCGCGATGGCCCCTCCTAAGTAGTCGCCCGTCTCAGAGACGACACAAAAGGTGGTCGCTGTACCGAAATCGACGATAATCACAGGGCCGCCGTAGAGACGGTAAGCGGCCGCCGCATTTACAATCCGGTCGGCGCCGATCTCTTTCGGCTGGTCATATTTGATCTGAAGCCCGGTTTCCAACGCATGGGTGACGACCATCGTCTCCAACGAGAAGTACTTTCGGGTCATCTCCTGGAAAACCGGTGTCAATGGGGGAACGACGCTCGAGAGAATCGCCCCCTTCACCTTCGAGACCGGAATTTTTTGGGCGAGCAGAAGATCGATGAGCAGAATGCCGTATTCATCGGCCGTCTTGTGGAGATGGGTCGCGACCCGCCATTCTCCGACGAGTTTTTTTTGTTGAAAGATACCGAACACCACATTGGTGTTTCCGACATCGATCACCAACAACATCGACTGTTTTCGTCCCGGTTTCATTTCCGCCTATGCGGGGGCGCTTCGCCCCTGGGAAAAAGGGTCTTTTACTTCTCGAAGATGGGTCACATCTCCGACCAAGATCCGCCGCTGGTTTCCATCTCCCATCCGGATCAGCAGCGCGCCATCCTCTTGAAGATCCTCCGCCCAGCCTTCAAACTCCTGGCGGGCGGTCTGGACGCGAACACGCCTCCCCAAGGTTTGGCAGTGCCGGCGGACCGCTTGAATCAGAGGGACCTTCTCGTCCAGCAGCCGGTATTGTTCTACCAATTGGTTGAAAAGTTCAATTAACAGGCCGGTTCGATCGACCGTTTTGCCGAGCGCAATCTGGAGGGAGGTCGCGGTCTTCTGGAGCTCCGGAGGAAAATCGGTCAGACCGATATTGACGTTCACACCAACACCGACCACCAAAGGAGGGGCCTGCTCCCCACGCACCTCGGACTCCAACAAAATACCGGCCAACTTTTTCTCATCCAAGACAATATCGTTCGGCCATTTGATCTGAACGGCCAATCCGGTGGTCCGCTGAATTGCCTCGATGAGGGCAACCGACGTTGCCAGCGAATAGAGTGGAAAGTCCCGCACCGGTTGATATGGGCGCAGAAGAATGGAGAAGTAAAGATTCATCCCTTCCGGCGAAAACCACTCCCGGCCCAGCCGCCCTTTTCCCTTCTCCTGAGCCTCGGCCAGAATGACAATTCCACCCGGCAGACCCTGCGATGCCATCTCGAGCGCGATTCGATTGGTCGAATCGACCCGATCGAACAGCATAATCTCTCGTACCCACTCGCGAACCTTCGTGTGGCTGCGGCAATGTTTCTCTATTTTCTCCAAATCCAGCGCCACGTCTTCTCCTATTTCTTTTCCGAATGGGATTTAATTTCAAAGCTGATATCGACGGCCGGTACGGAATGGGTCAACGCTCCCACCGAGATCATATCGACGCCGCACCCGGCTATCGCCGCCACGTTCTCCAGTCGAACGCCGCCGGAGACCTCGATCTTCACACCGGAAGCGCTTTTTCGGATCAACTCGACCGCTTGTTTTATTTCAGGGAGCGACATGTTGTCAAGGAGAATGATCTCCGCGCCGACCTGGAGCGCCTCCTTCACCTCCGCCAGGGTCGTCGTCTCCACCTCGATTTTAAAGGGATGAGAGAGCGACACGCGCGCCTCTTTCAACGCATTCGCGACCCCCCCCGCCAGGGCGATGTGGTTGTCTTTGATCAAAACCATATCCCCCAGATGGAAGCGATGGTTCCAGCCGCCGCCGAGCCGGACCGCCTCCTTCTCCAACATCCGGAGTCCCGGCGTGGTCTTGCGTGTATCGACGATCCGCGCCCCGGTCCCGGACACCTGTTCCACGAACCGCCGGGTCAGGGTGGCGACCCCCGAGAGGCGCTGAAGAAAGTTGAGCGCGGTCCGCTCCCCCTTGAGAAGAAGACGTCCGTCACCGTAAACCGATCCGATTGAATCACCCGGCTTGGCTTTCTGCCCCGGCGCAATGTGGGCCTCGATTCGGAGGGTTGGATCGAGGAATTCGAAGACGGCCTGAAAAACATCCAGTCCGGCGACGACCAGGTCTCCCTTTGCGAGGATTTCACCGACCGCCGGAATCGGATGGTGGAAGAGTGTTTCGGTCGTTCGATCGCCATAAGAAAGATCTTCGGCCAAGGCACGCTGGACGAGTTCTTTTAAAAGAAACGGCTCCATCATTCCGATCCTGAGATCATCTCGCGGAACCGGCGGAGATCGTCATTCAGCTTCCTTTTCTTTTCCTGTAGCTCTCCTCGCTGTATCTCCAGTTTCGCGATAACTTCTTTCGGCGCCTTCGTCATGATGTTCTGGTCCTGAAATTTTCGTTCCACAGGTTCTAACTCTTTGTCGAGCTTCGCCATTGCCTTTTCCAGACGATCGATCTCCTTCCGCAGGCGGGCTTCATCGACTGGAATGTAAACCTTCGCCATATCCGTCAGCACCGTGGCCGCCTGCTTCGGCAAGGGCATGTCGATCCCAATGGTTGGCTCGGAAAGACGGGCCAACCGTTGGATATAGGGGAGATAGTTCCGGAACAGGTCTCGTGTCCTTTCATTGTTTGCGCTAATATGGACCGCCAGTTCCTCTGACGGAGGAATGTTCATCTCTCCGCGGAGATTCCGAATCCTCACGACCGTCTCGATGACGATCTCTTGGACAATCTCCTCGATCACCGGATTCACCTTCGCCGGATCAGACGTTGGGTAAGGGGAAACCGCCAAGCTCTTCGCTTGGCGGGGAAAGTGGACCGCCAGCTCCTCGGTGATAAACGGCATCAATGGATGAAGCAGCTGCAACAGCGTACTGAAAGTCTCGCTAAGGGTATGGGCCGTCGCCCGCTTCCTGGTGGCCGCCTCATTATCTAGGCCATCGGCCTCGCTTCCTCCCTGAAGATCGACCTTGGCCAGCTCCAGGTACCAATCGCAGAACTCATGCCAGATGAATTGATAGAGCGCCTGCGCCGCCTCATCGAACCGGTAGCGCTCCAAGGAATCGTTGATCGATCCGATCGCGCGGTGCAGCCGGCTCGTGATCCAATGGTCGGCGGGAGAGAGCTCCGCAAGCCCGGGCGCCGGTCCGGTCACCCCTCCTTCGGGAAGGTTCATCAAGATAAATCGCGCGGCGTTCCAGAGCTTGTTGGCGAAGTTCCGGTAGCCTTCGATCCGCTCCTCGGCCAGCTTCACATCCCGACCCGGCGAGGCCATCGCCGCCAGCGTGAACCGAAGGGCGTCGGTCCCAAACCGGTCCATGATCTCGAGCGGGTCGATAACGTTTCCTTTCGACTTGCTCATCTTCTGCCCCTCGGCGTCGCGGACGAGTGCATGGATATAGACATCCCGAAACGGGACCTCTTTCATGAAATGAAGTCCCATCATCGCCATCCGGGCGACCCAGAAAAAGAGGATATCGAAGCTGGTGACCAATGTAGAGGTCGGATAGAAGCGCTTCAACAACTGTTCCGCCTCTTTACGTTTCCGCGGGTCGGGCTGGTCCTCCGGCGGCCAGCCGAGGGTGGAGAAGGGCCAGAGGGCCGAGGAGAACCAGGTGTCGAGAACGTCAGGGTCTTGCCGCAGCTCGGTCGATCCGCACCGCGGGCATTTCTCCGGGGGAGCCAGCGCGACAATCGGATCTTTATCAGCCTCTTTCAAACAGTACCAAGCCGGAATCTGATGCCCCCACCAGATCTGCCGCGAGATGCACCAGTCCTGGATATTCTCCATCCAGCCGAAGTAGTTCGGTTCCCAACTCTCCGGAATCAGCCGTATCTTTTTCTGACGGACCGCGTCGATTGCCGGGGCCGCGAGCGAGTTCTTCGGATCATTGATCCGGACATACCATTGCGTCGAGACAAACGGCTCCACCACCGTTTTACAGCGGTAACATCGCCCGACGGCATGGGTATGTTCTTCGATCCCATGGAGCAGACCCTCCTTTTCGAGGTCCTGAACAACCTGATTTCGAGCCTCGGAAATTGTCATTCCTGCATATCGTCCGGTCCGGGGTGTCTTCGCAAGGCGTGCATCCTGGGTCAGAATATTCTCGAAAGGGAGTTGATGACGACGACCGATCGCCTCATCGTTAAAATCGTGCGCGGGGGTCACCTTCACCGCCCCGGTCCCGAAGGTCCGGTCGACCACCGGATCGGCAATGATCGGGATCTCGGCCCCGGTCAGGGGAAGACAGACCTTTTTCCCGATCCGTTTTTGATAGCGCTCATCCTCGGGGTGAACGGCGACCGCGGTGTCTCCGAGCATCGTCTCGGGCCGGGTGGTGGCGACCGTGATTTTCTGATCGGGATGATCGACCAGCGGATAATCGATCCGGTAAAGCTGACCGCGGGTCTCTTCATGCTCGACTTCGATATCGGAGAGCGCCGTCTGGCAGCGGGGACACCAGTTGATCAGACGCTCGGCCCGGTAGATCAGCCCTTCTTGATGGAGCCGGACAAACACTTCCCGAACGGCGACAGAAAGCCCCGGGTCCAAAGTAAACCGCTCCCGTTCCCAATCGCACGATGCCCCCAGTCGCTTGAGCTGCCGGAGGATCGTCCCGCCGGAGTGCTCTTTCCACTGCCAGACCCGCTCGATAAATTTCTCCCGTCCGAGTTGATGACGGTCCAGCCCCTCTTTCGCCAGTTGGCGCTCCACGACATTCTGCGTGGCGATCCCCGCGTGATCCATCCCGGGAACCCAGAGAACATTAAAGCCGCGCATCCGCTTCCAGCGGGCCAGAATATCTTGAAGGGTGTTGTTCAGGGCATGGCCCACATGGAGGGAGCCGGTGACGTTCGGAGGAGGGATCACCATTGAAAACGAAGGGCGGTCGGACTGAGGCTCGGCATGAAAGAGCCGTTCCTTCTCCCAAAAAGCGACCCATTTTTCTTCAACCCGCTTCGGGTCGTACACTTTTTCTAAAATTTCGTTCGACATCGTTCATCTCTAGCAAGAATTGAGTTGGTAATCTTAGCACGCCCCGCCGGAGGTTGTAAACCGGTTTGCCGATGAGAACGGCCGTTTTAGAGCGCAAAAAATCACTTTGCAACGACATGGAAATGCTTGACAAACCAGGCTGAAATCGGGTAGGGATAAGTATGTTTCTCTCCCGCTCAGATCGCGACAAGCTTCTCGAGCTTCTCTTCCAACGGGCCTTCCGCTACAGCGAAGTACCTACCTTTAAGCTCACCTCGGGTAAAATGAGCTCGTTCTACATCGATTGCAAAAAGGTCTCGCTCGATCCCGAAGGGGCTTTCTTGATCGGTGAGCAGATCTTCGATCGGATTAAAAGCTTTCCGGTCGAAGGGGTCGGCGGGATGACGCTGGGGGCCGATCCGATCGCCACCGCCGTTTCCCTGATCAGCTTTCTCAAAAACAAGCCGATCCCCGCCTTTATTGTACGAAAGGAACCGAAAGGACACGGCAGCGAGCAGCAGGTGGAGGGGGCCCTCCAGCCCAACGCCAAGCTCGTGGTCGTCGAAGATGTCGTCACCACCGGTGGCTCCACGGTTCGAACCATCGAGGCGCTTCGGAAAGAGGGCTACTCGGTTTTAAAGGTAATTGCGCTGATCGACCGAAAGGAAGGGGGAGCCGATCGGATCACCGCTGAAGGAGTCGGCTTCGAATCGCTCTATACCATCGACGACTTCATGCGCCTCGTCCGATTCCTAAAGAATTAAACCTCCCTTTTATTCTACTTGAAGAATGTCACCTGAATCCGTTTCTTAGTTAAGAAACCACCGTTCGACCACCCATACCTTCATTGCACCTTCACAGGAAAACATTTTCATTTTTTTGAAAGAGCCTGCAATGGGATAGGATCTCTCCTCATGAAGGGATAAGGCATCCCTCCCATCGGACTTAGTAAAATAGACATTTATTTTTCTTAATTCATTGAAAACAGCGGTTTATTTTTTCCTTCTCCAACAAGGCGATCTATCCTTCCACAGAGGTATGTGAGTTGCATTACATCCCAAACGGCCAACGTGGCACTTTTAACAAACCTTGCGGAGGGTGTGGATGCAAACCAAAGAGGCAACCGTCAGCTACGGCAAACTTAAAGAAAAGAGTCCCTGGGATTGGTTGATCACCGAGGCATTTTTAGAAACCAAACCGAAATGGGTGATCCAAATCGGAAGCCAAAATAAGTATTCCGTCCTCTATTCCGCTTCCGTTCTGAATAAGATCGACCGGGATCTCGCCGTCATCAGTGTCGTCAAAGACGCTCAGAGCTTGCCTCAGAAGAAGAACCTTCGGTACCTGGAAGGGAATCCACTCGATTCGTCCGTACTCGAATCGATTAAAAAGATGATCCACCCCAGGAACAAGGTCATGGTCATTTTAGAAGACGGCCTTCGGCGGCATCCCATCGTTGAAATTCAGACTTATGCGCCATTGGTTTCAGAAGGATGTTATTTAATTATGGGAGAAGAAATCGCCGCCTTTGCCGAGAACCGGATGGAGTTCGAGCCGGATTGGACCGTGATGAAACCTCAGGTCTATTTAAGAAAGGCATTCTACCAAACTTTCTGACATCTAAAAGTTGAAAGGTTGTGCCCGCAGGGATGACCCGCCACCCCAGGCGCTCCCATCTTATTCGTCTTCTTCCGTCTTCGCTTCTTCTTTTTTCGATCAGGCTGCCGATTATCCCTAAGTTAAATAATTATTGACCTCTGGTTTCGCTTACTCTAGAATGAAGCTCCCTTATATCCATTACGCCGTCACCAGCGCAGGAAGCGTTTTTTAAGATTTGGGCGAAAGGAACCGCCCGGGCGTTTCGTATCCATATTGTCTAGCCCGGGAGCCTTTCAATGATTCACCAGAACCTTCGCTATACTTTTCTGTCCCTCTTCCTTTCCCTCATATTATCCCCACTCACATTCACCGAAAAGGCGGCCGCGCAGATCACCACCAACGCCAATGACGAAGGGTGGAGTCTTCGGAACAGCGCCACCAGTCGAGGGAAAGTCCTCTGGTATGACCAGACGAACACGGTCTTTTTCCACGATGGAACCAGCACTGATCCGGTTCAAGACACCACAGCGGCGGCCGGGTCTATCGACAACGTCGTTTTCACACTGGGTAGTGGCGCCTCTGCCGACGAAGTGATCGGAGCTTGGCGAAGGGGAACGGATGACGTGTGGGTGTGGGTCAACGGCGGGACTCCCGTAAAGGTGAGCGCGACAAATCCAATCAACGCTAACGCAATGAATCCGGAAGCGGTCTCTGTTTCGGATGGTTGTGTTTTCATCCGGTTCCGGGTTCCTCTCACGGTTGGCGAGGCGAACCATGTCTTTAAAATCAATCCTCAGACTGGTGCTGCGATCAACCTGACTGGAAATGCTTCCGTCCCCGGCGCGGCCCGTGTTTCGTCGAGCGACTGCCAAGCTGCGTGGGTGTTTGACGATGGGGCAGGGACATATCATCTCCAGTTTTACAATGGGACGAATATCATCACTGTCGATACTGCCGATGAAAACAGTTTGAGTTCTAACCTTCGCGGGTTCCATCTTCAACATGGCCGCTTGGTCTATGAGAAGGTTGTTAATGGAATCAGACAGGTTTTTCTCTATGACAGCACGAACGAGAACCCCGCGCCTGTTCAGCTGACAACCGACACGGACGCCTCTTTCGGGAACTTCTCCCCACGGACCGACGGGCGGCATGTCGTATGGCTGCATGGCAACGCCAACGGGACCGATGTCCATATTATTTTCAACGGCGGGGTTCAATTGACCGACACGACCAACCGGCCGGCCGATTTAGGCATCACGACGGAACATCCTTTTCAACTTCATCGGGGGGGGCTTTTCTGGACCGACCTGGGCGGCTCGTTTCGTTACCACGACGGAAGCGGCATCGCAACAATCGATCCGGCCCCTTCGACATCGGTGGTCACCCAGTTGGGAAGCCCTTGCTGTCTTCCTTGGTTGGCGGATGGATTCGTCCACTGGATCGGGCTCAGCAATGACGGCGGCGCCGACAGCGAGGTCTTTCGCTTCACCGGAACCGCTCCGGCCGACGCGCAGCAGCCGGTTCCTCCGCTTCTGGTCACCCTGGCGCCGGGCGCAAACCAAATCACAATCAACTGGGACCAAATCCTCGGCGCCGATTCTTACAACCTCTACATTTCCGAGCAATCGGGCCTGACGAAAGAAAACTTTGCAACACTAAGGGGAGGAAGAAAGCGGAGCGGCGTGACCGGTCCGTATGCACTAACCGACTTAACGCCGAACCGAACCTATCATTTTGTAATCACGGCGGTAGACGGCGGCACTGAAGGGTCCGGCTCCCGTGAGGTCGCGACGGCATTGATAAACTGGGCATCCGTCGGAGGATTGTCGGGAACCAGTCTCTTCGCAGTCGCTGCAGATAAAACAACCGATGGAACCGCCTACGCGGCAGGGGGATCAAACGTCTATAAAACGACCGACGGCGGAAACACCTGGACGGCCCTTGCCGGCGGGATCAACGGGAAAGATGTCAGAGCACTTGCTGTAGACGGGGACAACGTATACGCATCAAGCCGAGACATTTTTGTCAGCTCGACGCCGGCAAAGATATCGAAGAGCACCAATGGCGGCACCTCTTGGACGGAAGTCCTTCCCAACGGGGGAAGCCCGGGCGAGTCCGATAAGTCACTCGCAATTGATCCCAATAATCCCAACACTCTTTATGCGGGTAACTTCGAGATTCCCACTCTTTATGACGGCGGGACCGATTCTTTGGTAATAAAATCAACCAATGGCGGAGCCCATTGGGATCACCTGCCGAACTCAACAGTTCAGGGAGCGGCACTTGGTGCGAATGCTATCGTGTTCGACTCCGCCGGGGTTGTTTATGTGGGAGGATCGGGAACACCGAACGTTGCCAAGAGCAACAATGGAGGCACAACCTGGACCGACATTCGCATCCCAGGCACTAGCATGTTTGTCTACTCCCTTGCGGTTCATCCGACAAACACATCAATTCTCTATGCCGGAACCAGCCAGGGAATGCATAAGAGTGCCGATGGCGGCACCTCGTGGATGAAGAAGAATACGGGCCTCCCCGAGTTGCCCCCGGCCGTTCGAGCACTTCTCATCGATCCCGCCAATCCCGATTACATCCACGCCGGAACATCCGAAGGATATTATTATACGCTCGACGGGGGCGGAAACTGGATGGAAGGAAACAGCGGATCGTTAACAGACGCATTGACGTTTTACGGGCTGGCCCTCACCCCATCACGCGATCTGATCGCCGCAACCAGCAATGGACTCTTTCTTCGTGATCTCTCCACAGAGCCGACGACGTCGGCAAGCTCCGATCTGGTCCTGACACATACCGCCACGCCGAATCCGGTCTCCACCGGAGAGAATCTGACTTATCAGCTCACCGTTGCCAATTCAGGCCCCGAAGCGGCGACCAGTGTGGTGGTCACGATGACCCTCTCCGCCGGAACAAGCCTGGTTTCGTCGACGCCGCAGGGAGCGTGTCAGGGGACCGATACCGTGACTTGCAATTTAGGCGTCATCGATAATGGCGCCAACGTAGTCGTCACGATCATCGTGACGCCAGGCGTGGCCGGCGATTTGAGTCAGCAGGCCCAGGTTTCGACCGGCTCCACCGATCCGAACGGCGCCAACAATTCGGTGTCAATGAATACCACCGTCAGCGGCGCGTCGGGTGGAAGCGGAGGCGATTCGGGCGGCTCCGCTGAAGACGGCGGCGGTGACGGAGATGGCGGCTCTACGGGAGGTTCGGGCGGCGGAGGGGGTGGCGGCGGCTGCACGATGAAAGTCGGGAGCGACTTTGATCCGACCTTGGTTGGGCTGCTAGGTATTCTTTCCGCTCTCTTGCTCCGGAAAGCGATCCGACAGGGGACCAAGGTGGGAATATTCTTCTTGATCGGCTCGGCGCTCTGGTTCGCCCCAGAAGTTGCACACGCCAACACTACCGACATCAACAACTTCAACACAAAATATGGAACCACGGGAACACGACTTGATGCGTGCACTCTGTGTCATACATCCGTTCCCGCCCTCAATTCGTACGGGACCGCTTATAAAGCCGCAGGCCGCACGGCACAAGCATTCGGCACAATTGAGTCATCTGATTCCGACGCCGACTTCTGGACCAACATAGAAGAGATCAACGCTAGGACCTTTCCAGGAAACGCCGCAGACAAAATTATAGTGACCCTGACGCCTTCGACTGACGCACGATTTGACAGGCCGGGAGCTACCGTTACTTTTTCGTTGGAAATTCAGAACACCGGAAGCGCCACGGACACATATACTGTTACCGTGACCGGCAATAGTTGGACAAGCACCGCAGGTTCGGTCGGTTCATTGGCTTCTTCTGCAACGGCGAATCTGACGGTTACCGTGCAGATTCCGAATACAGCGTCGGCGGCAGAGTCCGATACAGCAACGATTAAAATCACCTCACAAGCAGACTCTACCAAATCGACAACTGCAACATTGACCACGACGGTTTTTTCCGCCTCGTCACTAGGAGAGTGGATATCCGTCGGGAAACTATCCGGAACGACCTTCCATGCAGTCGCGGCGGAAAAAACGGATAATAAGATTGCCTACGCAGCGGGGGGATCGAACCTCTACAAATCCACAGATGGTGGGAATAGCTGGTCAGTGCTGGCAGGAGGGATCGCTGGACAAAACATCCGGACCCTCGCCGTGGATGGGCAGATCATTTATGGCGCCACTCCAGATGGAAAGCTTTTCAAAAGTGTCAACGGCGGGGACTCCTGGACAGATGTTTTAGCTCCCTTTGCCGCCCAGGGACTAGGCGAGCAGGTCGCCTCCATCGCCGTCGACCCCGCCAACTCCGGCACCCTCTATGCGGGCGATTTCAAGCTTTCGGGTTATGATTTTATGACCGACTCCCTTGTAATCAAGTCGACCGATGGTGGGACGAATTGGGTACATTTGCCGAACCCACCTATTTCAGGGGCAGAGCTGCATGCCCACGCCATTGCCATTGATCAGATGACGTTGACGATCTATGCAGGAGGAACAGGTACTCCGAACCTCGCAAAGAGTACGGATGGAGGCACGACCTCGATCGACATCCCCATTACCGGGATCAGCGTTTTCGTCCACTCCCTCGCGATTGATCCAAAAATCACTTCGACAATCTACGCCGGAACAGCAACTCAAGGTATCTTCAAGAGTGTCAATAGCGGGGGGACATTCACTCCAGTAAACGCAGGCCTCCCTGCCGTTCTTCCGATAATCTACGCCCTGCTCATCCATCCCGATGATCACAATCAGATTTTTGCGGCAACCTCGGCCGGCCTGTACTTCTCTCCTGACGGGGGCGCCCATTGGGTCGCGCGAAGCAGCGGACTGACAACCGCATCGGCACAATCGATCCGGGCCGTCGCAATCACCCCTTCTCTGATCCTGATCGGCGCGACGGAGGATGGACTCTTCATTCTCGATCTCTCATCCCCCACCGGCGGCGAAACGGGAACCGGCGGATCGACCGGGAATGACGGAGACGGTGGACCCGTCGTAGGATCGGATCGACCTACGGGAGGTTCCGGAGGCGGTGGGGGCGGAGGCTGTGCGTTGGGAGGAAATGGAGCAGCCGATGCCACGTTAGGGAGCCTCTTCTCCTTGGCTTTGGCAGTCCTTGCCTGGAGAAGGATAAAAAAGCATCCTTAATAAAAAAGACCTCATCAGATGCCCCTCTCATTCCCCGGACATTTCGTCGTTCAAATAAGGTCAGGGGCATTCTAGATTTCTGATTGAACCCCGGCGCGCCTAGAATACCGTCTTTTCAATTGCATCGAGCCCAGGCGTCGGTTTATCCCTTATCCTCACTAAGGCATTTCGCAAGATCGAATCAGACCCAACCCTATAGCGCATTCTGTAATCCTGCGGCATAAATAAAAGACCGGCTGAACTCGTTGTGTATAAGAGCTTCGGACGCCCTTGATGACCTACGATCCCCTACATAAACAATGACGGACAGAATTTTCTAAAAATCTTTTGCCTGGAGGATCGATGCACAATCGACGTCGAAGTTTAAGGATTCCATTCGTTTCCATCTCCAGCCTGACCCGTTTAGAACCACAATCAACAAGCAGCATATTGGTCCAAGACATTTGCAAACACGGGATGAGGATATTAAGTAAGGAAGAATTTCGCAAGGGAGAGTCGGTCTTGGTACAACTTATTTTTTCGACCGATCTTCAGGAAAAAATCAACGATTCGATTGTGGGAGAGGTCGTCTGGACAAACCCGCTACCGGACAGCATCCACTATGCGGTCGGCATCCGATTTGACGACGTAGAAGTTGAAAAACCCGAACTGTATACGTATGTGAAACGCCTACAGCAGATGAACATCGGTGTCTGATTAGAAGTTGTTTGGATTTAAAGAACTGGTGCGCCTGGTAGGAATCGAACCTACAGCCAATAGCTTAGAAGAATGGATAAAGGGATTATTCCCTTTTGGGAGTGATGAGGAATGATTTATAGATGAATCTATCCGTGACTGTATCGTTATATATCGTGACTGGAACCGTGACCATATTATAAACTCACCCATCCCCACCCTACCCCCCCTATGTGTACCTATAGGGGTGGTAATCTAAACGACTGAGCAATTTTTTGAAGGGTAAGGGTATTTTCTTATCTATAGTTAATGCCATAAATTTTTCAATAACGTTTCAAGATTATTGGATGGTTGTGTATTGGTATTTCTCTGGGCACAAGATATTCTGTTATTTTGATCGAATCTAGGGAGCGTGATTTCGCGTTTATGATCTAGTCTCCAAATTTCTAATCTAACATCTGTACAAGGTTCACCTTGAAATAATTTAACAACCTCACTAAAGGGCTTGTTCATAACTGGTGTTCCTTCAACGGACAAGACCATATCATAAAGTTCCATACCTCTTGAAACTGCATCCCTACTAATAAGAACAACAGTGGGGAAATATGCATTTCCATCATTTGTGTAAATCCCAATCTTAATAGGCAGCATACCAGATGGTAATGTATCCATCTTATTTAAGTTGTTTGGAAATTTTGCCATAGCTTGTTCTATAACCAATTGTCCAGAGATCCTAACATCCGAAATATCTGATGTCCCTGCACCAGTGCCCAACCAAATATTTTTAAGTGTTTTAGCGTCATACACCTGTATACGCACTGCTGGAAAATAATTTCCTTGCGTGTAACCACTCCTGATATAAGTTTGTGTGGTCAAATAACCTGGAACATAAGTAGTAGAAGTAGACGTTCCCGAATAATTGCCCCATCCAGAGGTTGAAGAGCTTCCATATGAATTAAAGCTGAATGAACCTGATGTACTTCCATAAGTCGTAATCGTTTGTCCTGGAACCCACACAGGTACTGTTTTAGCTGATGGTGGAACATAATATTCATCATACTCACTCGACACGTTAATGGTAGCTAGAAAATCCGGATTTTGATCGAATTCTACAAAGTTATATCCCTTCATCTCAAATATATTTCTTAAATAAAAGAGTATTTGCCTTTCCAATATTTCATTCATTTTTACTTCTTCTGAAATCTCTGAATAAGGAAACACTGAAAAAGTTTTATATTTACTCATATTGGCATCAGGATCTTGGAAGGTAGAAATTGACGGATTGAGTTTTAAATAAATTGGGGAAACATTAGTTGTTCTATAGGTTGGAGCACATGAAACCATGCCAAAGAGAGTTAACACAGCAAGTAGTTGAACAGTACTTTTAATCTTCATAAGGTCCTCATATAGAACCTGATTAGTTTTTAATCGTTTCAATATATTGGAAAGGGAAAGCTTTAAACCGAATTTCGTTATAACCTAACCAGTATGTAAGTCTGAACATTTTTTCTGTAATCTCATAACATCCACTGGAATTATTCAAATGAGTGATATTAATTAGACCGAATATCCTAAACATTGCTAGAAGCTTTACAATGTGATCGTCTTCAAAATAGCTATAATTTAGCTCAATATCTTTTTTTTCATTGCTATAGTATTTTCGTCTATCCTTTAAAACATAGGACAAATCATAAAAAAAGGTTCTAGTGTCAAAGGATACATTTCCTGTCGTTATGTTGTAAATAATAAGATCTATCGGTGTGGTTTCAAATATGTCTTCATGAACTGCTTTTGGAATTACTTCAGATTTCTTTTTTTCTGATAAGACAAAGGTCAATCTAAACGGATAATTTAATTTTTCATAAATATATTTAAAGTCTTTTTCTTCTGATGGACTAAACGGACTATTTTGATTCCTCTCTTCCGCTTTTTTCAAATCAAGTTCTAACTGTAAACTTTTTGCCTTCTCTTGAAGACTTACAGTTTCTAGAGTCCGCTCTAAATAGCTATGCCAGATTTCAGAAACCACTGACGGAAGAATAAGGTGGTAATTTCTAGAATTCCATTCTCTACAATGCAATGATCGGATATCAGATCGGAGCATACCTCTTAATTTGCCTGAATTCACATATGGAAGAAAGGAGATTTTCTTATTAGAAAGTTGCTCGACTAAGGTAGCGTCAACTTCTTTTCCAACCATCTTGGATTCTAAAGAGTGCTTTGTGAAATAAACCAGAACAACGTCACATGTAGGAATTCCATCTTCAAAAATAACCTTCAGCCAAGATTTCCCATCTCTAATTTCTTCTGTATCTAACCAAGGCTGAATATGACATTTCCTTAGATCCTCAGCTATTTGGTTTATAAATTTCTTATCTTTTACAGAATGGGAAAGAAATAGCCTAGGCTTATTTTTTCTGTCTTCCATATGAAATAGAAGCTCCCTAAAATAAATGGCGCTATTTTCCCATGGATACATTAATGAATCAAGGGTATAATCATTGACCGGTATGATGAGTCATTTTAAATATGTATTCTTACTTTTGCTCCTGTTGCCTCATCTCTCTTTTGCTGCCTCCTTCACAGGTAAAGTAGTCGGAGTATCAGACGGAGACACCATCAAAGTAATGAGAAATGGCAAGGCTGAGAGGGTCCGTTTAATTGGCATTGATTCCCCTGAGAAGAAACAAGCTTTCGGTAATAAGGCAAAACAATTTACATCAGATCTGGTTTTCGGAAAGGTTGTAAAGGTAGAAGTATCTGACGTAGATCGGTATGGAAGATCAATAGGAGAGGTTTTTCTATCTGATGGCCGAAGCCTCAACCGTGAATTGGTCAAAGCTGGTTTTGCTTGGTGGTATTTCAAATACTCAAAAGATGAAAGTTTAGGAGAATTAGAAAAGAAAGCTCGACTAGCAAAGAGAGGATTGTGGAGAGATCCTAATCCGGTACCACCTTGGGGATGGAGAAAGAAAGCAAAGATTAAGTAATCCTTCAGAATCAGAAGATGAAGAAAAGCCTTTTAAAAATATTACTAATCATCCCTTTGCATTGAGGTGATGCTTAAGACTATTAACTTTCCTATCAAACTCCGGAAATTTCTTTTTAAATTCCAATGATGCTAGCCTTATTTTATCCATTATCCTTAAGATATGATCTTCCGTATCGGGAGATATCATAATGAGCAACTTCGCACGGTTTCTCAGTTTTTCAAGTTGCTCTTCAATCTTATTAAATGGGACATCCATCTCCTTAATGTGAGGTTGATAAGATTCAATAGTAGCTTCAATAAGTTTTCTCTCGTTCTCGGCGAGAATACTTCCTTCCTTTGGTAAATAGGGTTCAGCAGCTTCAACTATTTTTAGAGCCTTTTTGTATTGTTGATTTATTTCTTCAAATGCCTGAAGTATCACCCGCACATATTCCTGCAATACCTCATCTACCTGCATTCCAGCTATTGCAATATCCAACTGGCGAATGGAAGATTCAATGTCCATCCTTCTCAAGGCTACATCTCGCCGTATTTCAATTAATGACGAAAGTATGGGAGATGATGAACCTGCTCCACCAAAAAGACCAAAAAGCATCATTAAGACGTAACTTGCCACAAGAAGTAAACCCGCAATTTTGTAATTTGAGTAATTTGAGATACTAGATACTTCCAAAGCAGCATGACCGTATGCATAAAGTGGTATTAATCCGACTCCAAGCGCAGTCAATAGCATGAAATAAGACGACTTGGGAACAGTCCCCTTACCAGAAATTAGTATGGGTAATTTCAAAAAGCTAACTACAAATATAGTTAAAAATATAAGAAAGAAAATTAAATATAAAACGTAAGCTGCCACAGCTTGATACTTTAAAACATCGCCAGAAAATAGCCATGCGATATATAGCATTATTGCAATACGGAATAATATAAGTAACATCAACATTCTATTATTTCCAAAATGTCGATGGCTAAAATCAAATCGAAGCTTCTGATTATTGGATGATTTGGGAGAGATTAATGCAGTAAAAAATAAAATATTGTCTAAAAGCAATGAGAAGACAAAAAATATTAGGGATACATGTAACCATGTTATGGTCTTAGACTCTAATTCATTCAGGAAGAGCCATACTAAAGTTGCAAGGCTGCCGAGGATTGCCCATCTAGTCCAGCCCGGTCTGTTTTGTTCAGATTGAATTCTGTTAATTTCAAAGTCAATCGAATCTAAAACTATTTCCCTGCTTAGAACATTAGATTCTACATCATGACCTTTATTAGCCATTGCATTGACCATATAAGAGCAAGTTCGTTAATAAATAAAGGGAGCCGTTATCCTTAGCCGGAGAGTCGGCTCTTGGGTTTCCTCCCGGTTTTCCATTCTAATAAAAGCTAGAAAGATTATCAAGTCAGAAATACTAGATATAGGGGCACACAAACTCCGAGGCAGCTATATATTGTGGAATTGCTGGAGATAACCTGTGGATAAGGTGTGGTGGTCTGGTAGGTAAGTGTTATTAACACTCTACTTGCTATTGATTCTATTAATTTCTTTTTTCATCCGTTCTAATATCTCTTCTACCTCTCGTTCTTCTTTTCTATTTCGATCTACCAATTGGACATACTCATTACCAAAGCGAGTATGGATTATTATTACTTCGTCGTTGTTCTCTGAATCAGTATCTTTCATAGGATTAGTAATCATTAGATCAAGTTTAGATTGTCTCTTTCTTAACAAGACTCCTCGTTACTTTCGCTTCACCATCCTGATGAGATGCCTTTAATTCGTTGTGATAGTAGTTTGCTTCAGCCTTTGCCTTGATTACTTCATTTCGGAAAATGATTGCTGTCGTTCCCAATAAAATAATGAGAACTGTTTGAAGTGCAATGAACCCAACCAGCAGAATTCTTTTTGTAGTAAGCATCGCTTCCTCCATGAAGCATAAAGTAATAGGCACATTAGGCAGGAGGATATACCTATATACAAAAAATAATCAATCGGAAAAATATCGTGGAGTATTTGGCGGTTTAATAATTGGAAGAATGGGGATCTTTTTCGGGATACTCTTAAAAAACTTGTTTCGTCTGAGAACATGGAGTATAAAGAATCCTCCAGAGCTGATTAGCGATTAAGCTCCTCGATAAATCTGATCAGCATTTGCATCTTCATATCCATTTTGGCCCATTCCTTGTTGCTTGATAATGTGCCATCTGAGTATTCTCCGTGTGGATCACCAGGGTTACTAAACCGCACTCGAAAAGCACTTCCTAGGACCTTTTCACCTGCTAAGTATTCCCCTACTTTATTTTCCCATCTATCCGCTTCGGCTTTTGCATTATCGCGCAACATCACATTTCCGAGACTATCGCGTATCGGCTTTCCTTCTTCAAAAAATTCTGTAAGCCTTTCTTGGATCACCCGCTTTTCAGCTCTTTCATCAATTAACTGAGTTGGTTGAGGAATCGGCTTCAGTACAAAATTCCTCTCTAACACATTATCTCGCTCCACCGAAACTTGAAACCATTGCTCTATTGGATCGCCGTGTTCTGCATATGCCTTAATCTTGATTTGGAACTTCTCCGCGAAGATTTGATAGTCAAGAATTTTGACTGTAAGCACGTGGGCAACATGCATATTAAGCATTGCCACATCGATGAATGCTCGCTCTTTAGGAAATAAAGAGCCATCTCTTCCATTTTTCCATTTTAATGATACTGGAAGCTTTCCATTCAATTCAGGCGTTCCATTAATATCAACTATTTGCACATCAATCTTTTGCTTAACATTATGATTCTTTATGGCAATTCTATAAACCTCAAAATGAGGAGACCATTGCTCTCTGGGCTTATCAAATGAACCTTTATGATAAAAAGAGTTGCCTTCATATTCGAATTCGAGACCAAAACTATTATTCTTTTTATTCTCTTCTGGGATCGGCTTTCTAAATTTCAGTTCTGATAGAAGTGCATATATTCCCAAAAATACAGCACCACCACCTATGGCAGCCAAAATGACGGCCCATTTAGGAGCGCCATACCACCATGTGCTTATAGATCCAAGTGACATTCCAGTGAGTCCCCATATCCAATGAATCACCGAAATCCAATCAAGCCATTCTTTGAGAGCTTTTACTCTTCTTCTCCACATGGTGGCCCTCTCCACAAATGACGCGAAAATAGATTTGCCTGAAAGTAACGGAATAATTCTCGCGCCATGTTAAGTGTTATCCCTCTTTGTGTCAATGGACTAACCAGCAAAACTGGTCAAGACTTTAAGAAGACTCAATATGGCTACATTGAAAACAACCAAAACTGAATAGAAAATAAAAGACCCCAAATAAATGGGGTCTTCATTTTATAGATCAATTTTTAATTTGAAACTTTTAGGGTACGAAATCCAGGACCGGCAGAATCTCTTTCTCCAGCTTCTATTCGCTTAAAACCAACACCTGGTATAGTAAAATAGACACCATCGCTAATCCCACCATCATAGATACTTATTCTAAAAAGTTCTGTGAAGTCTATAATGCCAGCAGGTGACATATAGATTTTAAATACCCCGTCATATTGGCCGAATACAATTATCCAACATGGCAATTTTGAATCGATATGCTTCCATTCTTCTTTATCATCCTGATAGCAATTAATCGCATCGTAGACCCTGATTCCTTCATCGCTCTTCAATCGTAAAATCGTCTTCCGTTTAACAACAGGAAAAAATATTTCTTTTATCTTAGTTAACATGTCCTTCCTTATCTTTCCTTTCATAAAATTGCATTAATTAATTCCCAATTACTGCATCTTCAATATTGTAGTGAATCCAAGCTTCATATAGTTCATGATTTGGAATTGGGAGGGTATCAGGCACTGATATTATAAATTGAATAACCCTTCCTCTTACCTGATGAGGATTGAACCGATATTTCAGAACAGAATAATCCACAGAAGGAGATAGTGTAATAGACTGTCTTAGAACACCATCAGCATACGCATCGATTTTTATATTCGAGTTACCAAAACAAGCTATTGATAGATGCTCGATTGACTTGTATTTACTTGCATCTCCAAATGTGAATTTAGGAGTCACATACTGTAAGTTAATACTTTCTTTGAACACACCAGAGGCCGTATCATTTAAAACTACAACGCTAGGCTTTAATGTGACAGTATCAAACCACGTCCCTAATAAATATGAGACAGCGTTAACACCATCAAGCGTATAAACAATGAGTTGCCTTAGTGCACTAGTGTTGAAATATGTCGTGGTTTTCATACTAATGCTGTATAAATAGTGCTCTACAGGAGTTGATTTTGTAAAAGGATCTCCTGGCGTAGTCACATAAACATAATCGTTATAGTAAAAGATGCAAGGCATGAGAGCTGATCTAAATTTATGCGTACTAGATGTCAACGGTTCATATTCATTTATAAATACCTCTAACCCTCTGCTATATACACATGAAATGAACCCGTTCTTATATGGCGTAATGGATTGTCGATTAGGAACCCCTTTTTGAGAGTCAAGACAGATTACAGAGGAATCGATTAAGTTAGCTGATAGATATACAGCATAGGTTGACCTTTGCTTAATAACAATGATCCGGTCAATCCCGTCAATTACTCCCACGATAGAATCGTCCCTCGAACCGATATCAATAAATGATGTAGATGGGATTGTATCTGATCCTACATTACTGATCCAAAGTCTATTAGGGACTCCATTAGTTAAATCATTTGCAAGCAGTAATCTATTTTTGTGTGTGCCAGCTTCTAAGCACTTTGGATGAGCTACGCCTAAATCTGTTAACGTATTCCCATCCCACTTTCTGTTAGAAATATAGCCATCGCCCATATAAATGAATTGGTTAAAAAGAACGCTCCACCAGATACCGTTTGTGTTTGAAGCAGCATTAAATAGTGCCACATGGCTATAAGCCGGAAATCCTGAGATCTCAGAATAGAACCACCTGGAATTTGGATTATCAAATCCACCTGTAACAATATACGTCTTTCCAGAATTAGCCCCCGTAGTGCATTTGAGAATGTTGATATTCCTAAAAGTTAGATTAAGAAAATTAGCGTCTGTGGTGTATTGATAGATAGGTTGTCGAGCTTTTAATAAAAATTGAAACTCACCGGCAGCAGGGTTTCCTATTTCAAAGTCAATGCTGTTTGGGGATTGATTTGGGTCTAGTTGTGTTGCGTGTCTATTGTCACAATAGCCACCTAGAAAATTTGGAATGTGGAGCTTTTGCACTTATTCATCCTTTCAATTTTATGTTAAAGCTTTCACGAATTGGCCGACTATCCTGTTTAGATAACAACACACATTGATTACAGGTTGGGCTATATCGATTTTTAGTGTCACTAAGCTTTTTGTAGTGCTTAATTGCTTTTATCTCGTGACATTGCTTGCACGTCCGAATTAGCTTTGTCGTTAACTTCATTTATTGTTTTTTGTTCTCCTTAATTTAAATAATAGAATGTGTAAACCAAGGGCATACTGAGATATATGCCCCTGGTCCACATTTGCTTAATTTGTATGATCGAGATGAAGGTATTACTTAGAAAAGATTTGTTTGGAAGGAATTAGAACATCCTCTAAAACGAACAAAACAGGCCCTAGAATCGACTTGCTATGTTGATTGACCGTTTCCCTATCTAAGAAATTCGCCCTTAAAATTACCCTCAAATTGTGTCATTCTTAAATGGTTTCATCGCTAATTTTAAAGATTCGTGATAGTCGCAACTCCTCCTTTGGAAATTTCTCTTCATATGAATTTGACTCTTCATCTTCGTTGCCTTCAGAAATCTTTTCGTCAAAGCACCGATCGCAAATCAAAGCTTCATACCTGAATACCCCACGTTCACCACAGTTATCACAGACTCGCATAACTTCATAATCACGTTTCCTTTCTATATTGTTTGATTGTAATTACTCCCCCTGTACTCTTACCCCAAATAGTTTGGGGGTGGCTGCGGAGTTGGGGGAATCTTTTATTTTCTTTTTCTTTCAATATGCATGAATTAAGTATCTTATATTTATTAGCGCCGCTTTTGGGTGGCGGCGCATTATAGTGAAGCGCAAGCTTCACATTAATAAGGGCGTAGCGTAAAGCGTAGCCCTATTATTTAATATTATTGAAACTCCCCCCGTCCCCCACAGGGGGAGATATGTATATTCTGATTCTGTTTTTTCTCAATCACACCCTTTAGGGTGGGATGAAAACAGAAAGACATAATCCCCTAAAGGGGGAGAGAAGATAAATACAAACTATGCAAGACAGTACTTCAAAGGATCTCCTCTCTTACCTGTTCCATGTGTTTTAGCCTTATGATCTTCTTCGAGTGCCTTTAACACTTTCCTAACTGGTGTTCGAGATAATCCTGTTTGTTTTTTAATTTCTTCTTCTGTAATTCCCTCTTGGGAATCTGAAATAAGTTTATAAATTCCATCTTTCATTGCCTGTGCTTCCATTTCTTTTTTTGTTCCTAAACACACATATTTCCCATCTATAAAATCAATAACTAACTTATCTGGACTAAAAGACTGATATCGTCCCTTAGTTTTTAAGATTCGTTGTGTTCCATTACCCCCCTTTCTATTCTCTAAGAGTAATGCCTGTTCCACTATGCCAAACAAGGAACTCGCACCCCGAATACTTCTTTCATCTTCTCCACCTTGCTTATTTTTATGATGAATCAACCCGACAGCGCAATTTGTATCATGTGCCAGGGTTAGGAGTGGCATAAGTGCATTATGAACCTCTGTATTGCTATTCTCTGATTGGATTTTCCAAAAACAGCTTATTGTGTCAATTACCATCAATCCAATATGCCGACTAATAATGAATTCTTTTAAATCCTGAATTGTTTCAGGGTCATTCTTTAATTCTCCAAAATGTATTTCTATAGGATCTGATTCACAACTACCAAGCTTTGATAGTCTTCTTTTAATATCTTGCCTATGTTCTTCAAGAGCTAAAATTAAAACTCCTGTTTGCTTTGTCTTATGATCTAAAAATTCCTTACCCTGTGATACCGCTACTGCAAGATGGGATATAAGCTCTGACTTCCCCACTTTTGGATATGCGACCAAAAGAAACAATCTACCCTCAGGGATGATGTTCTCCCATACCCAACTAATATCCGGTTCATTTGAAGACAGTAACTCTTTTATGCTGATTGGATTGAAATTTGATTTAAATTGTTTTTCTACGCTCTCCACTTCTAATTATCCTATTTATGATTTTATGCAAATTTATACAAAAAACCCGTTCTAAGTTAAAGAAACGAACGTGAATTAAATTCTAAGGGCTTTTGTATTAAAATAATATTTTATATATGTATAATTTATAACTCCTGCTGAGATTTGCTTTCAGTTTTTACACGTGATTTACTTGGAATGTAAAACAGAAGGGTCAATTTGCAGGGGATTACTTAAAATAAAAAAGAGAAGAGCAAGACGCCCTTCCCTTCGTCAGGATACTCTACTTAATTTAACCTCTGTTTTTCTTAAAATGTTGTTTGAATTTTTCTATGTCTTCTTCTTCAAATCTAATCCCGAAGGGAAAATCGTAATAAGTTAAGTGTTTATTGTTCGGGTTTTTAACCGTCTTATAAATTGTGTTCCTACAGACTCCTAACCGTTTAGCGACCTCAGTGGCCGTTAGCATCTTAGTCTTTAGCATATGGAGTCTCATCCTAAGGTTAAACTTCCTTTACAGCCTTATATCCATCTTTAATGATGTTCTCGATATCTTCGACCTTGAATCTAACTGAAGTCCCGATCTTGATGTAAGGGATTTGGCCTCTATACATTTTTATTCTAATAGTCATTGGTTTTAGTCTTAACATTCCTGCTACTTCATCTACTGTTAATAACTGTGACATTTTTTATTTCATTTCTCCATTCTGGTTTAGTTGCTAATAGCTGTTAATAAGAAACAGCATAGATCTATTATACTCCTGTTACGTATAATATGTCAAGCTAAAAATTAGGTGTGTAATCATTTTGTATTGATTAATCTCAATAAAGGCATCTGATTCAGGTTAATATCACTTAACCTTATACTAGACTGAAATATAAGGCAAAATTAACATATTAAAAATTATGATTGATAAAAAATTGATATTGACATACCACATTTTATATGGTAATAATTTGTCCATGTTAATAAAACTAGGCGAAGCGCTAAAATTTATCTCTGAGCAACAATATCCCAATGACGATAACTGTGAGCGTATCCGTTCTAAGTGGATCAAATTGACCCAAAATGCTCTAAAAGGACAGAAACTTCCTCTGCTGGAGGAGTGTTTAAAAACCTCTGAAGATCATATCTCAGGAAAAGGCGCACACCCTGTAGACGTACTGAATGCAGTAATTTTATTTCCTGTTATTTTAACTGATGGCGGTCTAGATCTTACTAAGGTTAGGGAATGTGAGGTATGTGGGAAATTTTTTATTAAAACATACCGAAGAATCTATTGTTCTGAGACATGCAGTAACAAGCAAAACAATACTCCATATGATCCAGAAAGAGATAGGGACAGGTTAAAAGTATATAACCGTGTCAAATGGCTGCGAGAAGAAAAGGGGCTTACTCCAAAGACAATCATTACGGATTTGATGAGCAATAAAGAGTATCGAGATATAGTCAATCGATTGAAGAAACAAGGGGTGAACATTGAGGAGTGGAAGCCTCTAAAAGAGGAGTAGCAATAATCCAGACAAAGGAGGAACTGATATGAAAGAAAAATCGAATGTTCCCAAACCAGGTACTAAGGAAGCTATTAAAAAGGGCTGTATCTGTATGCAAACAAATGGTGATACTTTTGACGCTCGTTGTCTGGTTCATGGGTTTCCTGATATTCACCATAAGTGGGTTAGAAAGAGAATCGAATTAGAATGGCTGGAAAGAACTTGGAAGAAAAGTTAATAACCACAACCTATGATCGATAAGGAGCATTCCGCATGGCCCGTAAAAACGGTAAAGATCGGGGTATTTTGGAGTACCCGAAGGATTCGGGGCAATGGTGGGTAAGAATATATATCAATGGCAGAGAGAAAAGGTTTAAAGCAGATAACAAAACACAAGCAAAAGCTCTCTATGGAAAGATAAAGGCAGACATCCGTGAAAAACGATACTTCCCTGAGCAATATAACCAAACAGAAGATATTACTTTACGTGCCTGGATTACTCGATTCTTGGAAGTATCAACCATCAAATCTAAACAAAATCAGATTAGATATGGGAAATGGTGGTCTAAGGTTCTTGGGAAAAAGCTTTTAAAAGAAATTAAAGTTGAGGATATATCCCGCATTCAAATTAAGGTTCTCAACAAAGGGAAGAGAGATCCACAGACCGTAAACCGTTATCTTGCTTTCTTGAAACACGTGCTTAACCTAGCCATGAAAGATGCATTGATAGATCGAAATCCGGTCTGCTCCGTGAAATTCTCCCCCGAACCGAGAGGAAGATTACGTTTCTTATCTGATACAGAAATTAACACCTTAAAAGGACATATAGACTCTGAGAGTTGGAAGAAGGTCGTACTTGCGATTGAGACAGGGATGCGCCTATCAGAACTGTTTAACACTAAGTGGGAACATGTTGACTTAGATCAAGGGTTTATCACTATTCCCCATGATAAAGCTCATAGAACACGCCATGTACCACTTACTGAAGCTGCAAAGGAAACCGTTCGTTCTCTAACTTCATGGATGACTAGCGCTCATCTTTTCCCAAGCCCTAGGTTTGAAGGTCACCCAATGGAAGGTAGCGCCTTTGTTAAGAAGATTTTTATGCCAGCATTAGCGAAAGCAGGGATAAAGGGTGCAACCTGGCATACTCTCCGGCATACATTCGCTTCAAGGCTTGTTATGAAAGGGGTTGATATCAGAACTGTAGCAGAGTTAATGGGACATTCAAATTTGAGCACAACGGTAAGGTACGCACATTTGAGTCCAGCACATTTGAGAGAGGCAGTTAATAGAGGTAGCTTAGGAAATGTTGCAACTTCTGATATCAGAACCGTGACCAATACCGTGACTGATGATAAAGCAGCCTTTAATGTCTTGAGAACAGAAATACCAGAAGTTATTGAAACTAATATGAAAGAACTGGTGCGCCTGGTAGGAATCGAACCTACAGCCAATAGCTTAGAAGGCTATTGCTCTATCCATTGAGCTACAGGCGCAAAGAAGTGCAAGTGCGGAATTCGAATGCGGAGTTAAATTTCTAAAGAGAACTAAAAATGGTCGGGGTGAGAGGATTTGAACCTCCGACTCCCTGCTCCCAAAGCAGGTGCGCTACCAGGCTGCGCCACACCCCGAAATGACTCTAAAGATACTCGATCAGTCCTGATTCTTCAAGAGGCTACTTTTTTCAAAAGCGAAATCGCGGCCCGGACCGCTCGGCCCCGATGGCTGATTCGATTCTTCTCCTCCGGAGAAATCTCGGCGAAGGTCTTGTCGTGGGTCGGGAGAAAAAAGATCGGATCATATCCAAATCCACCCCCGCCCGCTTCTCCTCGGGTGATCCTCCCCTCGCAACGTCCCTCGACCACCTCGACCTTCCCATCCGGGCTTGCAATGGCAATCGTGCAGATGAATCTCGCCGTCCGCTGGTCGTCCGGCCGATCTCCCAGTTGATCGAGGAGCTTTTTGCGGTTATCGGCGTAGGTCACCCCCTCGCCCGCAAATCGCGCCGAGTAAAGCCCCGGCGCCCCGCCAAGCGCATCCACCTCCAAACCGGAATCATCTCCCATCGCCCAATGGCCGGTCGCCTTTGCCGCGGCAAGCGCCTTCTGAACCGCATTCTCCCGATAAGTCGATCCGGTCTCAGGCGGCAGCTTTACACCGGGAAAATCAGCCAGCGTGCGGACGTCAATTTCCATCTCCTGCCGCAAGATCGACGCGAGCTCTTCCCCTTTGTGCTTGTTCTCCGTCGCGATCACCAACACCACTTAAGCCAACTCTCCGACTAATTTTTTCTGGCTCGCCACCAACTTTTTAATCCCGCTCGTCGCCAGCCGGAGGAGATCATCGAGCTCCTTCTTGGCAAACGCCTGCTGCTCGGCGGTCCCCTGGACCTCCACGAATTTACCGCTGCCGGTCATGATCACATTCATATCGACCTCGGCCGTGGAATCTTCCGCATAGTTGAGGTCGAGGAGAAGCTCGCCGCCGACCTTCCCGACGCTGATCGCCGCGAGGAAATCCCGAATCGGCATTGTCTTGATCTTTTTCTCTTTCCGCAAAAATTCAACGGCATCCATCAGGGCGATAAACGACCCCGTGATCGAAGCGGTCCGTGTCCCCCCATCGGCCTGGATGACGTCGCAGTCGATCCAAATCGTCCGCTCTCCGAGTGCGGTCGTGTCGACGACGGAACGAAGCGAGCGGCCGATCAACCGCTGAATCTCATGGGTCCGGCCGCCGACTTTTCCCCGCGCCGACTCTCTCGGAATTCGCTCGTGGGAAGAGCGGGGGATCATCGCATATTCGGCCGTCACCCACCCCTTCTTCTTGTCCCGGAGAAACGGAGGAACCCGCTCTTCGATGGTCGCCGTGCAGATCACCTTGGTATCTCCCATCTCGATGAGGACGGAGCCTTCCGCATGTTTGATGAAATTTCGCGTGATCTTAAGCGGTCGGAGCTGGTTCTTCTTTCTTCCATCAATGCGCATTCAAACTCCTTCTGGGCGGGTGGATGAAGATCGGGTATTATAGCGGGAGTCCTGGAAAAGATCAATGTATAAAACCCGGTAAAAGGGAGGCGGAAGGGGGGCAGGGGGAAGAAGAAAAAGAGATTCATTTTTTGCCTTTTCCACTTCCCGCCGACCTCCTCCCGTCTTCTGACTTTTAAGAGGATTGGCATCTAAATTCGGTTCTGATATAGTTCGACTGTTCCATACATAGGCGGAAAGGAAGAGCTTGCAGAAGTCGGTTGTGGATGTGACCATTGCGGTCATCGTTCGGGATGGACGGATCCTGGTAACCCGCCGGATGGAAGGGGTTCACCTCCCTGGGCTTTGGGAATTTCCTGGAGGAAAACGGGATCCGGGAGAAACGATTGAGGAATGCCTTTTGCGCGAGATAGAAGAAGAGCTCGGCGCGACGGTGGAGGTTGAACGACTCCTCTGGGAGAACGCGCATGTCTATCCCGATCGAACGGTGATCCTTCATGCTTTCCGTTGCCATCTTCGCTCTGGAGATTTGAAGCCGCTCGCGTCGCAGGAATTAAAATGGATTTCGCCCGAATTGCTCCTCTCTCTTCCCTTCCCGGAGGCAAATCGGTCGCTCCTGGAAAAACTGGCGAAAGAACTCTCCTCCGACTCACTCAAAAAAAAGGGTTGATGATTTTTAATGCAGCGCGCAAAAGAACCTTTAAAACTTACGGAGCAGATCAAATCGATTGCAATGGAGCTCGGCTTTCATCGGGTCGGGATTACTTCCGCCGATCCGGTCGAAGAGGCGGGCCGCCGGTTTTCAGAATGGCTTTCGGACGGCTTTGCCGGAGAGATGGCCTACCTTCAGAAATCGCCCGAGGTCCGCTCCGACCCCAAGCTGCGATTTCCGGAAGCGAAAAGCGTGATCTGCCTTGCCCTCAACTACTACCCTTCGACATCGCCTGAACCCGCCGCTCCGGCGGATCTCCCAAAAGGGAAGGTGGCCCGCTACGCGTGGGGCGAGGACTACCATCCCCTCATCGAGGAAAAGCTGGCCCTCCTGATCTCTGCCATTGAAGATCGCGGCGGCCGCTGCTGGAAGGGCTATGTCGATCATGGCCCGCTGCTGGAGCGGGCCTTCGCCGAGCGGGCGGGGCTGGGCTTTATCGGAAAGAATACGACGTTGATCACCCCCGACTACGGCTCATGGGTCTTTCTCGCCGAGGTGGTCACCGATCTTACGTTGATCGAGGACCTTCCGATGACCTCCCAATGCGGCAGCTGCCGGCGCTGCCTCGACGCCTGCCCGACGGGGTCGCTGACAGAGGCGTATCGGCTTGATGCGCGACGCTGCATCTCCTACCTGACGATTGAGAACAAAGGAACCATCCCGGAGGAATTTCATTCGCAGATGGAAGGGTGGCTCTTCGGCTGCGATATTTGCCAGGAGGTTTGCCCCTACAATCGCAACCCGGTCGGCACCGATGTCGAGCGCCTCTCTCCCGATCGGGGCGCGGGGCCCGCAATTTCACTGACGGAGATTCACTCCCTTGATACGAACCGCCGGTTCAAAGAGCGCTTCGGCCAGACGCCTCTCGTCCGCGCAAAACGGTCGGGGCTGATTCGAAATGCAAACACGCTTCAAGCGTCCCATGGAGAAACCGATTGAAAAAGTACCAAGCCCTTTTGTTTGATCTTTGCGATACGATCATGCCTTTTCGGAACGATCAGATGCCGCTCGCCCACATTCAGGGCAAGGAGATCCGGACGACCAGCCCGCTTTTGTATGAATGCTTTACGCAATATGCCTCGTCCATTCCTTATGAGGCGTTTCACGGCCATTTCGTAGAAACGACCGAATCGATCTGGATCATTCGGGACCAATCGGGAGAGGAGATCTCCTCCGCCACCCGCTTCGAGCGTTTTCTGGAACGCCTTGGAATGAGCCGGGGCGAGCATTGGGACGCGCTTCACCGGCGGTTTCTGGAAACCCATCTTACCCGAATCTCCCTCTGCCTCGAATGCGCCCCCGCTGTGCGCGATCTGCTCGTTCGCCTGAAGGGCCGATATCGGATCGGCCTTGTCTCCAACTTCGACGACACCGATACCGTCTACCAGGTTCTGAAAAAGGAAGGAGTCGATCACTGTTTTGAGACGGTGATCGTCTCCTCCGAAATCGGAATCCGAAAACCGCGCCCGGAGATCTTCCTCGCCGCCTGCGAGAAGATCGGCGTCGCTCCGGCCGACTGCCTCTTCATCGGGGATAGCTTCGAAAACGATGTCGTCGGCGCAAAACAACTCGGAATGGACGTTGCCTGGATTAATCCGATTGGGCTTCCGCCGCCACAGGAAGGTCCCCGCCCGGATTACATCCTGACCCAGATGACCGACCTTTCCCGGTATGTATGAGTTTTATTCTATCGTCTGAAGCCGCTATCGCTTGATGCTGACCGACACGCCATCTCGAAGGGGGATGATTGTCGTGGTCAGTTCGGGGCGGGAGTAGATCGCTTTGTTGAAGGTTTGGATTCCGATGGTGTCGGGGTCCTCTGATGAGGAGGTCACCCGGCCGCTCCAGAGAACGTTGTCGGCAATGAAGAGCCCGCCGGTTTTGAGCAGGGGAATGCCGACGGCAAGGGCGTCCGGATAAAATCTTTTATCAATATCACAGAAAATAATGTCGAACGGGCCATCCGCTTCCGTAAGGAGGTTCAGCGCATCCCCCTGGCGGAATTCGACCTGTTGACCCAGTCCCGCCCGCCGGAGAAAATCGGTTCCCTGGCGGATCCGATCGGCCGAACCCTCCGTGCAGATGACTTTCCCGGTCTTGGAAACTCCCTTTGCAAACCAATAGGCGGAGTAGCCGAAGCCGGAGCCGAGTTCGGCAATCCGCTCCGCATGATGAATCGACGTGAGCTGATAAAGGAGCCGCCCGACGAGCGGGCCGACGATAGGAAAGCGGATTTTCTCGGCCAGCGCTTCCATCTCGGCCACGACCGGCTCGCGCGGCGGGAGAAGAGAAAGAAGGTAATCCTCAATGGCTGGATGAACGATGTCCATTTTGATTCCGTAGGGGCGTGCGTCTGCGCCCTGGTCGGCGGTCATACAAAAAGGGCGGACACATCGGTCCGCCCCTACATTATTTGCGGTTACTCGCTCGGCTCAGTCATCTTCACCGGGTCGAGAATTTTATCGACCTCTTTTGGGGAGAGGATTCCCTTCTCGATGATAATGTCCCGGAGCGGCTTCCCGGTCGCCGCCGACTCTTTGGCCACCACCGCCGCCGCTTCGTATCCGATCGTCGGATTGAGAATGGTCGCCAACCCGACGCTGGTCTCCGCATATTCCCTGCATCGCTCGCGGTTGACGGTGATCCCCTTGATGCAGCGCTCGGTGAAGACGTCGATATCGCGGGTGAGGATCTCGATCGATTGGAGAAGATTGAAGTTAATCACCGGCATCATGACGTTTAGCTCCAGCTGACCCGCCTGCGCCGCCATCGTAATTGTCAGATCGTTTCCGATGACATGGAAGCAGACCATGTTGGTCATTTCCGCCATCACCGGATTGACCTTCCCCGGCATGATGGAAGAGCCGGGCTGAACCGGCGGGAGGACAATTTCGGCCAATCCGGTCCGCGGCCCGGAGGAGAGAAGCCGAAGGTCGTTAGCAATCCGGATCACCTCCACCGCCAGCTCGCGCAACGCCCCCGAGATCTCGACGAAGTCGGCCATGCTCTGCATCCGCTCGAAGAGATTGTTGGAGGGGACCACGTCGAGCCCGGAGATCTTCTTGACCGCCGAGACCATCTTCTTTTTATAATCGGGATGCGTATTGATCCCGGTTCCCGCCGCCGACCCGCCGATGCCGAGCTCTTTTAAGCCTTCCGAAGCCGCCGCGATCCGTTTTCGGGACCGGGCAATGGCGCGGGCATAGCCGGAGAATTCCTGACCGAGTCGAATCGGCACCGCATCTTGAAGGTGCGTCCGGCCCGATTTGATGACATCGTCAAACTCTTTTGCCTTCTCCGAAAGCCTTTTTTCAAAGCGGGCCAGAACCGGGTCGAGATCCCGGAGCATCAGCAGGGTCGCCACCCGCATCGCCGTCGGGAAAACATCATTGGTCGACTGCGACATGTTCACATGATCGTTCGGATGGACCAGCTTGTATTCCCCGCGTCGTCCCCCGAGCATCTCGATCGCCCGATTGGCGATGACTTCATTCGTATTCATGTTGTGCGAGGTCCCGGCACCCGCCTGAAAAACATCGACGACGAACTGATCGTTCCATTTTCCGTCGATCACCTCCTCAGCCGACTTTTGGATGATCTTTCCGATCTTGGGGTCGAGCTTGCCGATGGCCATATTCGCCTGCGCCGCCGCCCACTTGATCATCGCGCTGGCGCGGATAAAGGTAGGATGGGGACGCAGCCCGCTGATCGGGAAATTCGCCACCGCACGCGCCGTCTGAACGCCATAATACGCCGACTCCGGGACTTCCAGCTCTCCGAGTGAATCTTTCTCCTTACGGACCTTCTTGGTTTCCATCCTTTCTCCCCTGTAAAACGGTGTTTGTAAAAGATTGTAAAAATGGAGCTTATTGTATCCCTCTCGGGCGGGATGATCAAGAAAAAAGGGAGGCTTGACTTGGAGGAGGGCCAAAACTATGTTATAAACGCATCAAGAGGAGGTAATAAGAATGACTGAGAAAATCTTATTGGAAAAGGTGGAAGGGGGTTATATCGTTGCGGAAGCGAACCCCGAACCGAAACACCCGACCGATCTTTGGATCAACAAGGCGGTATTCACCGATTTCTTCTCCGCCATGGAGGACATTCGAAGAAGACTGCGGGTGTCGGATATTATTGCATCGAAAGAGGGCAAGCTCATTATTTAGGATCTGACCCGGTCCCCTTACTGCTGATTCTGCTTGGGGTGATTGAGCGGGAGGCGTATGGTGAGGGTGGTTCCCTTGCCGTGAATTCCCTCAATCCGAACCTCTCCTCCACACGCACGAACCCGTTCCCGCATTCCAATGAGACCGAGCGATTTAGAATGCACGCGTTGCTCCTCTGTGATTCCCCTTCCGTTATCTCTCACTTTCAAGAAAACGGATTCCGTCTCCTCGCGCAACTCTATCTCAACTCTGTTCGCCCCCGAATGACGCGCCACATTCGTAAGGGCTTCCTGGAAGACCCGAAAGACCGTCGTCGCGCGGAGACGATCGACGGCGATGTCCTCTTGAAGCCGACATTGGCAGACGATCTCGGTGCGCTCCTGAAACTCTCTGGCCTGCCATTCGATTGCGGCAGGCAAACCCAGATCGTCCAAAACAATCGGCCTTAACTCCGAGGCCACCTTTCGGACCCTCTCGATGGTCGTATCGATCATCTCCGACATCGATTTTGTCCACTCACTGATTGGAGTCCTATGAAATCTTTTGTCCAGAAACGATAATTGCATTTTTAAAACCGTCAGGGTTTGACCGAATTCATCATGAATTTCGCGGGCGATTCGCGTTCTCTCTTCCTCGAGAACCAGTTGAGACCGCAATGAGAGACTGCGCAGCTGCTCCTGTGTCCGCTCCAGCTGCGACTCGATCCGCTTTCGTTCAGCGATTTCGCTCTCCAAGACTTGATTGGCGGCCTTCAGAGAGGCTGTTCTCTCATCAACTCGCTCTTCCAATGATTTCGTGAGCGCTTCCAATTTTGCAAACCCTTCGGCATTTTCAAGCGCCGCCTCGGCTAAGGTAGCGATAAAAGAGGCCAACCGTATTTCTTCCTCGCCGAACAATCGTCCTACCCTCTGATGCGTCATATAAATACAACCGACCGCTCGGCCCCTGGCGAAGATCGGCGCGGCAAGGATCGACCGGGCTTCCGAAAGGACGGCACTGTCGCTTGGATTTTGAGACAACCCCTCCGTTCTCGCAATCGGCCGACCAGTTGCCAAGGCTTGCTTGACGATTGTTCGGCTGTAGTCGGCCTGCTTCTCCCCGGCAACAATTTGGACGTACGGCTCTCCTTCTTTCTGATCGACCTTCAGAACCCAACAATGCTCCCCGCGCAGGAGGCGGAGCGCCGACTGATGAACGGCCGCAAAAATTTCCGCTTCGGTAAGAGCCGCGGCGATCTTTCTCCCCTCTTCCAGAAGGGCGTCAAAACGATCGGCCAGAGAAAGGGTCACCGGCTTCTCCGCTTCCTTGCCGTTCCGGTACTCTTCCAGGACCCACTCCGCGCCGAGGGCCCGGAGTTCCTGCTCGGCCGATGCGATCTCTTCGGCGGCCCGCGGCCAACCGGCATGCAGACCGACATGGCCCCTTGCCAGGAATGTCTGAGCTTGTTCGAAGCGCATTCCTAACTCCTCACCAACGGCGAGGCTTTCATCAAAGTATTTTCGCGCTCGACGCGTGCGGCCCTGCATGGCGGAGAGAAGCCCCATCTCACGAAAGGCATGGGGAAGGTTATTTCGGTATTTTTTTGCAATGCGAACCGCTTTCCCAGCGGCTTTCACCGCTTGATAAAGAAGCGTCACCCGCTTACTAGGAGTAAAAACAGGGACTTTCTCTACACTACGACGCAAAGCGGTAACCAACCAACAAGCAAGGGGGGAGACATACTCACTTTGAAGGCCTGCATTTTTCACGCGCTTTAGCCCGTCCCGAAATACAAAAACGGCTTGGGGAACGTGCCCTTCACCCAACAGTCTTAGTCCCTCGGCTTGCAATACTTCCGAGTATGCCTGTAGATTCTCACTTCGATGCTGTAACTCCGATCTGATGAGTTCCGAGGGGACTTGGCCTCCTGAAGTTTTCGCCCAAATTTCCAGACTGATACAGGAAGCCATGTGATCACCAATTTCGATACCCCTCGTATAGACTTTCTTACTAACCTCGAGTGCCCTCTGAAGCTCACCCTTTCTATAAAGCGAAAAAGCTAGATTCACCCCGGCGGTATTGAGCTCCCATCGATCTCCGGTCCGTTCCAATAATTCTATTGCTCTTTGACATTTTTCAGCACATTCTGAAAACCTGGAGGAAGCGTAGAGGGCGACGCCATAAAATCCAAGCGACTGACCTTCCTCCCAAATATCGCCGACTTTTCTTCTGATCGATAGTCCCTCCTGTGCATACGCGATCGCTCTTGAGAAATACGGAATTGCCGTCATCGCAACGGCGTGATTTGCATAGGCTTGGCCAAGTTCCTTTGTTGGAGCATATCGCTCCGCGAGATTTAGCTCGCGCAGATGCGCCCACAGCATCTGGATAATGCCGCATTGGAACCAATAAGAATAGGCCAAACGGCTATATAGTCGTATAACGAGTCGATCGGGCGCTGCCGGGTCAATGCCGCGCCGGGCCAAAAAAATTCCTGGAAATAACGTATGTGCGACTTGGACACCAATCTCCCAGAGAGCCCCGACTAAAAACATTATCGGTCGTCTCGGGACAAATGCTTCTAAATGTCTTAATGCTCTTTCGATAGCCCTACCGGCTGCTTTGACATCCCCCTGTTTGAATGCAAGCTCTCCCAGTTTTCCCTCGATCTCTGCTTGCTCGATTTTCTCTTTTGAAAAGGCTCGCGCCATCTCAAAGACCTGCTTTGCTTCATCATAACACCCTCTCAACATCAGCACGTCGCCCAACCCTTCGGCCACACGTCTTCGAGTGGAACCATCCGCTTGTTGCACTCCGCGCTCAGCGATTCGATACTGCCGCTCCGCAATCTCCAGGGCATGTTGTGTACGTGCCCTTTCAGCTGCCACAAGCGCGTAAGGAAGCGCCCTGTCGGATTGTCCGGCGGCATCAAAATGGTACGCCAACTCGAAGGTCCGTTCACGGTCGACCGACTCAATTTGCTGGGCCGCCTGGAGGTGGAGCCGCTTTCGTTCCTCCTGCGGCATTCTCCCGAGAAGCGCTTCGCGTATTTTATCGTGAACGAAATGACCCCGAGCCGCTTCCATGTCGACCCAGAAAATGTGTCGATCCCTCGCTTCGTCGATAACCGCCGAAGCTTCCTGGGATGTGAGACCGGCAAGGCTCCCCGCAAACGTCGGATCAAACTCTTTTCCCAAAACGGCCCCGACCGAAAGCAGCCGGAGCGCCTCGGGTGTAAGCCGTTCCAGCCGGCCTGTGAGGAAGATCGCCGCGCGGCGGGAGGCTTGCACCTCCGCCATCCGATCTGGCTCGATTCTCCAGCCGGAAGGTTCGGGAACAAGTGCCCCGCTCTCCACCAAACCCTGGAGCACCGCCGCGGCCATAAACGAATTCCCCTCCGAGAGCTGCGCGATCACCTCCGTCACTCTCTGCGGGAGAGGACCGGCCATCGATTCGGCCAGCCGCCGCACATCCGCCGGATCGAAGGGGGCCAGTTGTATCCGGACGGAAGCGGGCAAACGACGAAGAGGATGGTCGACGAGAACCTCTTCCGAGCGGAACGAGAGGACAATAACAACGTGACACCCTGAGTCACCTCCTTTTTCCTGCCGGCGCTTCCACTGATCGAGGAGTTTTAAAGTCAATCCATCGGCCCACTGCCCGTCATCCAGAAGAACCACCGCCGATCGCTTTTCCGATCCGAGGGCATTGAGAAGGGAAACAAGCGCCCGGAGGTTCCGAATCTCCCCGTGCTCTTCAAGCCCAAGAGAAACTGGACTTCCGGCTCCAAAGGCCTCTTTCAGATCGGGAAGGGCCACCGAAACGGCGTCGCCTTCGGCGCCCAATCGCTGCCGAACGGCGTTTGCGACTTCCGGCTCCCAGCGGGCCGCGGCGAGGAGCCGCTGCACGATGCCGTCGAGGAGTTGAAAGGGACGCTGCGCCGCCTGATCGACCCCCTGGCCCTGGAGAACCCACGCGCCTTGCTGTACCGCCCGCTGCTCAAACTCTCTCAACACTCGCGACTTGCCGATCCCCGATTCTCCCTCCAGCAGCACCAGCCGCCCTGTCCCCTCCCTGGCCTGACTCAGCTCCATCTCCAGCCTCGCAAGCTCCTCATTCCTTCCGATGAAGGCAGGCTCGGCCAGGGTGCGGCGCCGGTCCTGAAGACCGATCACTACCGCCGGCTCCGCGATGTCGCGGTCGATCGCCTCGGCGATCTGAGAAAGATCGGCCAGTGCCGCCTCCGCCGATTGGTATCGATCGGCGGGATCTTTCCGAAATAGACGTTGAATCACTTCATCGAGGGCACGAGGCACGGCAATCCCCAGATTCCGCAGCTCCATCGGTCGGCTTCTGAGATGCAGTTGCAAGAGCTCGCCAACATCAGCTCCCTTGAAAGGAGGTCGCCCGGCAAGACATTCGTATAGCACCATTCCTACGGAGTAGAGATCAGCGCACTCGTTTACCTTCACGTCGATTAACCCCGCTTGTTCCGGGGAAATATATTGAACGGTTCCAACCGGCAGGTCTCGGATCGCAGTCTGCAACCACTCGCTACGGGCGAACCCGAAATCAATCAGGATGGCGCGTGTAATCGGGGCGTCATCAACGATGATGTTGCTCGGCTTCACATCGCGGTGCAAAATCCCGCGGGCGTGAACTTCATGGAGTGCCGCCAGGAGAGAGCGGCCCACCGCGAGCGCCTCCCGCACGGAGAGCGCTCCGTCGCGAAGACGCTCCGCCAATGAAGTCCCGGAAAGAAACGGCATGACAAGAAAGAGCGTCGCCTCGTCACTCCCGCAATATAAAAGCGGCGCAATCAGCGGGTTATCAATCTCCTGGAGGACCCGCGCCTCATGCTCCAATCGAATCCGGATCTGCGCCGGAATGTGACCGGAGGAAGCCGTTTTGATGACGACCTGTTCCTGCCGGTTCACATCAATCCCCAGCCACGTTTCGATCCCTTGCCCCTTCTTCAGCAAGCGAGTCGTCTGAAAACGGCCCCCCACAATTTGTCCCGCTTTATTTGAAACAGGATCCATTCATCTCATCCCTTCAGCGTTGCGTATTGCAATCGGACTCATTACTTGGTGGACCGCAATTAAGAATGCCCGAAGATACTGCATTAGGATAAGAAGGTCAATGGAAAACAGTCGAGCGGATGAACGTACCGCGCCGATGAAAGCGATGTGGGGAAAATTCTTAAAAGTGAAAAACGCTTTGACGTTCGAAGAGAGGAAAATTGCTTTGAGGGGGAAATTAAGAGATGATCGGCAGGCTTCCGGGCAGCTCCCGCGCCTGCTGTTCGGCATGGTAGGAGCTTCGGACGAGCGGACCGGCCTCCACATGGGCCAGGCCCCTCTTTTCGCCTTCCTGTTTCAAGAGGGCAAATTCGTCCGGGTGGACGAAGCGGGCCACCGGCAAGTGTTTGGCGGTCGGCTGAAGATATTGGCCGAGGGTTAAAATATCGCAGCCGATCTCCACCAGATCGGCCATCACTTCGCGAACCTCGTCGATCGTCTCCCCCAATCCCAGCATCAAACCGGTCTTCGTCAAAAGGCCGGCTTCCTTCGACCAGGCCAGCACCTGCAGCGAGCGTTCATACTTCGCCTGGGGACGAACATGGGGATGGAGCCGGGGGACCGTCTCGGTATTGTGCGCCAGGATCTCGGGCCTGGCTTCAAGGACCAGATCGAGCGCCGATTTCTTTCCCTGGAAATCGGGGATCAGAACTTCGACGGTGCATTGCGGGGAACGTTCCCGGATCTTTCGGATCGATGCGGCGAAGATCTCCGCCCCGCCGTTTTCCAACTCATCTCGATTGACCGACGTGACGACGATGTGACCGAGCCCCAACGCGGCGACCGCCTCCGCCAGATGGTCTGGTTCGGCAAGGTCCAACTCGGTCGGACGGCCGAACGTGACGGCGCAGAATCCGCAGCTTCGGGTGCAGATGTCTCCCAAGATCATGAAGGTCGCCGTCCCGATGTTCCAGCATTCCCAGATATTGGGGCATTGCGCCTCCTCGCAGACCGTATGAAGATTCAGCTCCTTGACCAGTTGGCGAATCTTCAGATAGTTCGCCCCGGTTTTCGGCTGAACCTTAAACCAGGGGGGAAGCCGCTCGGTCCGCTTCTGTGGAGGAGTTAAGAAATGTCGTTCGGGCATCAAATCTCCAAAATGGTGGGACGACGCATGCGTCGCCCCTACGATAAATCAATAATGAATGGCTTCACCAAAAATCGCGCCCCCGGCCTCCATCACCGCTTCGGAGAGGGTCGGATGTGGATGAACCGCCTGCTTCAGCTCCAGCGCGGTTGCTTCCACTGTCTTCGCAAGGACGAACTCGCCGATCAGCTCCGTCGCCTCCGGCCCAATGATGTGGGCTCCGAGGATCTCGCCATACTGCGCCTCGGCGACGATTTTAACAAACCCTTCGGTCTCGCCCAGGGCCGTCGCCCGGCCGTTGGCGGACAGAGGATACTTGGCCACCTTAATTTCATGGCCCGCCTCGCGCGCCTTCTCTTCGGTCAGACCGACGGAGGCAACTTCCGGATGACAATAGACCGCGCTGGGGATATTGAGGAGATCGACCGGCGGCCGCTCGATCCCGGCGATGGATTCGACGACCGAGACCCCCTGCGCCATCGCGCCGTGGGCCAGCGCGGGACGGGTGGTGACGTTGCCCAAGGCGAAGACATTCGGCACATTCGTCCGCATCCGCTCGTCGACCTGAATCAGCCGCCGCTTCTCATCGATGGCGACGCCGATCGTTTCCAATCCGATCCCCTCGATGTTCGGCGCCCGGCCGATGGCGACCAGAATCGCTTCGGTGTTCAGCGTCTTTCCCCCTTCCGCAGTTTGCAATTCGATGGCAAAGCCGCCGTTCTGGTCTTTGATCGGCCCCACGCGGGTCTTTGTAAAAATCTCAATCCCGCGCTTTTTAAAACTTCGCTCCAGCAGCGTCGTGACCTCGCGGTCTTCCAGAGGAAGCAAAGAAGGCATCATCTCGACGATGGTGACCTTGGCCCCGTAAACCGAGTAGACATAAGCGAACTCCACACCGATCGCCCCGCCGCCGATGATCGTCACCGAGCGGGGGAGATCCCGGAGCAACAGCGCCTCATCGCTGGTGATGACCCGTCTTCCGTCGACAGTCAGGCCCGGCAGGCTTCGCACGCGGCTCCCGGTGGCGATGATCATCCGTTCCGCACGGAGCGTTTTCTTGCCGTTCGATCCGGTCACCTCAATTTGATCGGGGGCGATGATCTTCCCGACGCCGGTGTGGATATCGACTTTGCTCTTTTTCATCACATGCTGCAGCCCGCTGTAGAGTTTCTGGATCACCTTTTTGCTTCGATCGATCGCTTGTCCATAATCAGGCCGAATGTTATCGACTTTGATCCCGAACGCTTCCGAATTTTGGATCAGAGAAAGAACTTCGGCATTCCGGATAATCGCCTTCGAGGGAATACAGCCATGGTGAAGGCAGACCCCGCCGACCGCTTCTTTCTCAACAACGGCCACCTTCAGACCGAGCTGCCCGCCGCGGATGGCCGCAACATATCCTCCCGGCCCGCCTCCTAAGATCATGACATCGTATCTCTCGTCAGCCACGCTGGACTCCTTTTCCTACAACGCCAAATAGAGTGGGTTCTGAATGATCTGCTTCAGCTCCTTGAGAAACTTCGCCGCCTGGACGCCGTCAGCCACCCGGTGATCGGTGGAAAGGGTCACCTTGACCGTCCTTCCGACCTCGATCTTACCGTCGGTCGCAATCGGCTTCTTCAAAACCGATCCGATCGCCAAGACCCCCGTTTCAGGCGGGGTGATGATCGCGCTGAATGATTCGACGTCATACATCCCGAGGTTGGAGACGCTGAAAATGGCGCCGGTATACTCCTCCGGCTTGAGCCCCTTCTCACGCGCCCGCTTCACCTTGTCCCGCACCTCACTGGAGATCTGCGCCAAGGTTTTATGATCGCAGTCGCGGATGACGGCGGTGATCACCCCATCGGGGATGCCGACGGCGAGGCCGACATCAATCGACTTCACAATCCGAACCCGGTCTCCCTGATAGATCGAACGATACGAGGGGAACTTCTGCAGTGTCAATGCAACCGCCTTTAAGAAGAGCTCGCTGAGGGTCAGCTTGACGCCATCGGGAGACTTTTCCATTTCCTCTTTGAAATCGAGAATCCTCCCCATGTCGATTTCGGAGGTGACGTAAAAGTGCGGGACCGGCGCCTTGCTTTGGACCATCCGCTTGGCAATCGCCTTTCGGATCATCGACAGCTCGACCTCTTCTCCCTCCGGCGCAGCCGTCTGCGGGCGCGCCTGATCGGCCGGGGCCGCGGGTGCGGCTGCCGCTTGCGCCTCGGGCACGGCCGCTTCTTCGATGTCCCGCTGTGTGATCCGTCCCCCCGGACCGCTTCCTTTGATGGTCCTGAGGTCGATTCCGCGCTCCTGCGCGATTTTTCTGGCCAAGGGGGAGGCCTTGATCTCCTCTCCTTCGGCACGGGGAGGCGCCGGCGCAGCAGGACGCGGGGCTTCCTTCCGTTGGGTTTCTTTTGGAGCAGAGGGTGCCCGCACCCCGGCTTCCTCCTGGGGCGAGACCTCCGCCTGAGGGCCGGGAGGTTTCTCCCGCTCCGGAGGGGCCCCCTTCAATTCTTTTTTCCGCATCCGCGGCTTCGACTCGTGCGAGAGGACCTCGTCGATGTTTTCATCCTCCCGCGCAATCAGGGCGATCAAGTCGCCCGAGGGGACAACATACCCTTCCGGAACCAGAATCTTCTTCAACGTTCCCGATGCGAAGGCCTCTAGATCCATCACCGCTTTGTCGGTCTCGACTTCTGCGATCGGATCTCCGCTCTCTACCTTTTCACCTTCCTGTTTATACCATTTGAGGAGAACCCCTTCCTCCATCGTATCGGTCAATTTCGGCATCACTACGCGATTAGCCATTAGAACCTCACTCGAGATACATCACTTTTTTGACAGCATGAATAATTTTTTCGGGACTCGGAAGCGCGGCCTGCTCCAGATTCTTCGCATAAGGGATCGGCGCATCGACACCGGTCACCCGCTCGACCGGGGCGTCGAGAATATCGAGCGCCTCATGGGTAATCCGGTCGGCAATTTCAGCGCTGACCCCGGCATAGGGCCAGGCCTCTTCCACGATCACGACACGGTTTGTCTTTCGAACGGAGTTCAAGATCGTTTCCATATCGAGGGGACGAAGCGTCCTCGGATCGACCACTTCGGCATCAATCCCCTGCTTCGCCAACTCCTCGGCCGTTCTCAAACACATCAAGAGCATTTTCGACCAGGCGATCAGGGTCACATCTTTTCCCTCGCGCTTTACGTCGGCGACACCGATCGGAATGGTATACTCGCCCTCCGGCACCTCCCCCATCGTTCCATAGAGGGCCTGTGCTTCAAAACAGATCACCGGGTTATCATCCCGAATGGCGCTCTTAAGAAGGCCTTTTGCATCCTTCGGAACCGAGGGGGCGATCACCTTCAGACCGGCAATATGGCAATAGAGCGACTCTAGGCTTTGGGAGTGCTGGGCGGCGAGGCGCGCGGCCGAACCGCCGGGTCCCCGAACGACAAGCGGGACGGTGAACTGGCCTCCCGACATCGATCGGATTTTTGCAGCATTGTTGATGATCTGATCCATCGCCAGGATCGAAAAGTTGAAGGTCATCATCTCAATAATCGGACGAAGCCCGACCATCGCCGCACCGATGCCGACGCCGGTGAAACCGGCCTCGGTGATCGGCGTATCGATCACCCGCATGGGACCGAACTCTTCGAGCATCCCCCGGCTCACCTTGAAGGCGCCTTGGTAGAATCCGACCTCTTCTCCCATCAGAAAGATTTTTTCGTCGCGGCGCATCTCTTCGCTCATGGCTTGGCCGAGCGCATCACGATAAGCAATATGGGCCATTACACCTCCAGTTTCAAATAATAGTGAGGAGTAAGGAGTGAATAGTGAAGGGTAAAAACTTTAAGCCTTCCCTCCTTACTTGACTTGTGACGACTCACTCCTTACCTCATTTAGCATAAACATACTCTGTGAGCGCCTCCAGCGGCGGCTCCGGGCTCTTATCGGCAAACTCGACCGACTCCAGGACAATGTCCTGGATCTCGCGCTCCATCTTCGATATCTCCTCCGGCGTGATCTCCTTTTTCTCGAGCAAGCGTTGCTGCAAGGTTAAAATCGGATCGCGCTTTTTCTGCTCGTCGATCTCCGCCTTGGTCCGGTAGTGGCCGTGGGCCGGATCGGACATCGAGTGGCCCATATATCGATAGGTCCGGGCCTCCACGAAGATCGGCCGCTTCGAGGCACGAACACCGTCGATGACCTTTTTCATCTGATTGTAAACATCGACCACGTCCATCCCGTCGATGTGATGGAACGGCATGTCATGCGCCTTGGCGGCATGGGCGATGTCGTAGAGCGCCGACGATCGCTCCACCGGGGTCCCCATCCCAAATCGGTTGTTCTCACAAATATAAACGACCGGCAATCGCCAAAGCGAGGCAAGATTCAGCGCCTCGTGGAAGTTCCCCGAGGGGACGGAGCCTTCGCCGAAGAAGCAGAGCACCACCTGATCCTTTTTCTCATATTTCATGGCAAAGCCGATCCCCGTCGCCACGGGGATATGCCCGCCGACGATGGCGTAGCCTCCCATAAAATTCTTGCTAGCGTCGAAGAGGTGCATCGAGCCCCCCATTCCCTTTGAAACACCGGTTGCTTTTCCGAACAGCTCCGCCATGACCCGCTTCGGCTCTAACCCGCGGGCCAGAGCATGTCCATGGTCGCGATAGGCGGTGACGATATAATCATCCGGATTCGCCGCCCCGATCGCCCCGACCGCCACCGCTTCTTCGCCGATGTAGAGGTGGCAAAAACCGGCGATTTTTCCGAGGGCGTACATCTCGGCCGCTTTCTCCTCGAATCGACGGATTAGAATCATCTGCCGAAGAAATTCGATGAGCGGCGGTTTTTGTTTGGAAGTCATATTGCATTCTCCTTGAAGGTGGGAATCGCGTCGCAGCAATCAATCCCTGCGGAGGGGATTACCGAGGCGGATGGAAGTATCGATTTCATTGAATTCAAACTAAAAAAATTCTAGCAGGTTTGATCTCAAAAATCAAAAGGGTCACCCGAAAATGCGGAAGGGGAACAGGAAAGGAGTCGAGACGTTCCCGCCGGGACGTCTCGACCGGTGATCGAAAAACGTATCCGCACCTCGAAATCCGCAATCGACAGGTCTTATCCTTGACACCTCCAAAAAAAATCTGTTACGTTAGAAGTACCTTGAGGTCTTCTGATCCTTCCAACCTGTACCTGATCGATGAGAAGGATTCCCCGCCATGCGCGCGCATTTCAAATGAATCGATCCCTTTGACGCTTCAGAGGTGAATTTTGAAGAGACCCAAAATGCTCGGGATGGTGTTGGCCGGCGGCCGCGGAGAGAGACTCTTTCCGTTGACCCGCGATCGGAGCAAGCCCTCCGTCCCCTTTGGTGGAAAATATCGGATCATCGACTTCGTCTTGAGCAACTTCATCAACTCCGGAATTTATTCGATCTACGTCCTGGTTCAGTACAAGTCTCAGTCGCTGATCGAACACCTCCGGGCCGCCTGGCGGCTGGGGGGGCGGATCAAGAATCACTTCATCACCATTGCGCCCCCACAGATGCGGCGGGGGGAGGTCTGGTACCGGGGAACCGCCGACGCCGTCTACCAAAATCTTCATGTCATCCGAAACTTCGACCCGGAGCTCGTGGTCGTTTTCGGCGCCGACCATATCTATCGGATGGACATCGCCCAGATGATGGATTATCATCGGGAACGGGAGGCCGATGTGACGGTGGCGGCCATTCCGGTGCCGATCGAGTCGGCCCATCGGTTCGGCATTATCAAAGTAAATAAGGAGGGACGGATCATCGGCTTTTTGGAAAAGCCGAAAGATCCCCCGCCAATGCCGGGGAACCCCAAATTCGCCTATGCCTCGATGGGAAACTATCTCTTCAACAGAGACATCTTGATGGAGGCGCTCTCGCACGACGCCAAACGGCACAGCGAGCATGATTTCGGCCGGACGATTATCCCCGAGCTCTTTCCGGAGGGGCGGGTCTTTGCCTATGATTTCAGCCAAAACGAGATTCCGGAACTCAAACCCTACGAAGAGCGGGGTTACTGGCGGGACGTCGGAAGCATCCAGGCCTATTACGACGCGCATATGGACCTTTTGGGAGAACATCCCCGATTCGACCTCAACAATCTTGACTGGCCGATCCTTTCCGATGCGGTCAACGCGCCGGCGGCGCGGGTGATGGGGGGAGAGGTGATCGACTCCTTCCTTGGAGAGGGAAGCGTCATCAAGGGGGCCAGGGTCCAGCGTTCGATCATCGGACGGGGGGTCGTGCTGGAAGCGGGAGCCGAGGTGGAAGACTCTATCCTCTTCGATTTTTGTAAGGTTGGACCGGGCTGCCGGATAAAAAAGAGCATCATCGACCGATTCAATCTCATCAAGCCGGGGGAACAGATCGGCTACGATCTTGAGCAGGACAAGCAGCGCTTCACGGTGAACAATAAAGGGGTGGTGACGATTCCACGTGCCCCGACACGGTTCTTCTACTGACAGAGGCTGGGGGGCCTAATAATGACAAGTGAGAAACAAAAAATAAAATTCGGGACGTTGGGCTGGCGTGGAATTCTAGCGGAAGATTTTACTTTCGATCGCGTCCGGGTGGTTGCACAGGCGATCGCCGACTATTTGAATCAAAATCGAGGAGACTCCCCGCCGCAGGTGATCGTCGGCTATGATACCCGCTTTTTGGGAAAACGCTTTGCGGAAGCGGTCGCCTCGGTTCTTGCCGCCAATGGCATCGCCGCGATCCGATCGACCGATCCGGTTCCGACGCCGGTCGTCTCCTTTGAAATTCTGCAACGCACGCTTTCAGGAGGGATCAATGTCACCGCCAGCCACAACCCCCCTGAGTGGAACGGCCTGAAATTCTCCCCCTCCTGGGGAGGACCGGCCTTGCCGGAGACGACGCGGCAAATCGAAGAGAGGGCCAACGCACTTTTGAAGGAGCCGAACGCGATTCGGACACTCGCGCGCGCCGAAGCGGAGAAACAGGGACTTTGGCAAGACGAACGGATCGGCGATGTTTACCGGGAGAAGGTCTCCCGTCTCCTCGACCGGTCGGCCTTTGAGCAAGGGAAGCTTCGCGTGGCGGTCGATCCCTTCTGGGGAACCTCTCTCGGTTATCTCGACCGAATTCTGCTCGAGATGGGAGCGACGATCGATCTGATCCATGACGAACGGAACCCGACCTTCGGCGGCATCCGCCCCGACCCGGAAGGAGAGAGCCTTTCGGAACTCATCCTGAAGACGCGGGATGGGAATTACGACCTTGGTCTGGCGACCGATTGCGACGCGGACCGATTCGGAATCCTGGATCGGGGGGGCATCCCGGTGGTGCCGAATTACATCATCGCTCTCCTCGTCGACTATCTGGTCACCGATCGGAAGTGGACCGGCAAGGTCGCCCGAAGTGTGGCCACTTCCCATCTGGTCGATGCCGTTGCACGGCACCACGGATTGGAGATCATTGAGACACCGGTCGGCTTCAAATATATCGGCGAGCTGATCGCAAAAAATGAAATCCTGTTGGGAGGCGAAGAAAGCGGCGGCATCTCCATCCGGGGGCATCTCCCGGAGAAAGACGGTATCCTCACTTGCCTACTTGTTGCGGAGATGGTCGCCAAACGCAAGCGTCCCATCCGGGCCATGCTCGATGATCTTTTCCGGCGGGTCGGCGCCTTCTCTCCGCTGCGGCGCGATCTGCACCTCTCGGAAGAGGGCCGGGAACGGGTCGCCACGTTATTGAAGAACCCGCCTGCTACAATAGGAGGAAAGAAAGTGGTCTCCACCTCGAGGCTCGATGGAATGAAATTCTTCCTAGAGGGGGGGAGTTGGGTGCTGATCCGCCCCTCGGGAACCGAGCCGGTGGTGCGGATCTATGTTGAAACCGCGGAGGAGAAGGAATCCGAGCGTCTGGCGGGGAGTTGCCAGGCCCTGATTGAATAGAACGATGGATTTGTCGACCTGCGTCATCGGAATCGATCTGGGTGGGACCTACATCAAAGGAGCGGCCCTCGATTTAGCGGGAAAGATCCTCTCGGAAGGAAAAATCGAGACGGAAGTCGCCCAGGGACAGGAGCGGGTTCTTGAGAATGTGGCCCGACTCGTCGCCGATCTGAGGAAAAGCAGCCGGCTCCAATCGCTGGCCGGCGTCGGTCTGGGGGTTCCCGGGGCGCTCGACTTCAAAGAGGGCCGGATCATTGAATCGCCGAACTTCCCCGGATGGGACAATTTTCCGATTCGCTCTCAGATGGAGAAGGCGGTCGGCGTTCCGGTTATCATCGAAAATGATGCGAGTGCGGCGGCGATGGGAGAGCGCTGGATCGGGGCAGCGCAGAATATCGATAATTTTTTGCTGATCACCCTCGGCACCGGGGTCGGCGGAGGATTGGTGCTGGGTGGTCGACTCTGGTCTGGAGAGACAGGCAAAGCCGGCGAAGTCGGGCATATGAAGATTACTCCCGACGGCCCCCCTTGTGGATGCGGATCAATCGGCTGTCTGGAGGTATACGCCTCTTCAACCGCCTTGGTTCGAATGGCGCGGGAGGAATGGCGCCGGGGACAGGGCAGCGTCGTGCCGCCTGCAGAGTGGATCACCTCTTTGGACCTCGCTGATGCAGCGGAGCACCAGGATCCGATTGCGGTAGCGGTCTTTGAGAAAATGGCATACTATCTCGGCATTGGAATCGCGAATGTGGCAAACTTGCTCGACATTCACCACTTCATCCTTTCGGGGGGAGTCAGCAACGCCTTCCATCTCTTCGAGGAGCCGCTCCGGCAGGAGGTGGCCCGGCGCGCCTTCGGCATGCCCCCCCAGGAAGCCCTCAAGCGGATCGTGATTCGAAGAGCCCTCCTTGGCGAGAGCGCCGGCATGATCGGCGCCGGCCATTTGGTCCACCTTGCCTCCCGCGGAAAAACGAAGGCCTGATCCCTTTTAAAGGTGATTGTGAGAACTGATGAAGCGCTATCTCTGTATTCATGGACATTTCTATCAACCTCCCCGCGAAAATCCGTGGCTGGAAGAAATAGAGCTCCAAGATTCGGCCCATCCCTATCACGATTGGAATGAGCGGATCTCGGCTGAATGTTACCTTCCAAACACCGCGGCGCGGATCGTCGACCACGAAAATAGAATCCTCGATATCGTCAATAACTATACGAAGATCAGCTTTAACTTCGGTCCCACCCTTCTTTCCTGGATGGAGCGGGCGCAGCCGGAGGCGTATCGAAAAATCTTAGAGGCCGACCAGATCAGCGTGCGGGAGCGGAGCGGACACGGGAATGCCCTCTCCCAGGTCTATAACCACTTGATCATGCCCCTTGCCTCACGGCGGGATAAAGTGACACAGGTTCGGTGGGGGATCGCCGATTTTGAGTCCCGGTTTCAGCGAAAACCGGAGGGGATGTGGCTTCCCGAAACAGCCGTCGATCTGGAATCCCTCCAGGTCCTTGCAGAAGAGGGAATCCGGTTCACGATTCTGGCGCCGCACCAAGCCCGCCGAATCCGCCGGATCGCTCCCGATGGAAAAAAAGAAGAGGCCGAGGAAAAGTGGGAAGCGGTTGAAGGGATCGATCCGACCCGGCCTTACCGATGCTTCCTCTCGGATGGCCTGTTTATTGATCTTTTCTTTTATGATGGACCGATCTCCCATTCAGTCGCGTTCGATCGGCTTCTCCGAAGCGGAGAAGCTTTCGTCGACCGGCTGAAAGGGGGGTTCTCCGATCAACGCAATTGGCCGCAGCTCCTACATATTGCAACTGACGGCGAATCGTATGGTCATCATTTCGCTCACGGCGACATGGCCCTCGCTTATACATTACAAGAGATCGAGCGGCAACAGATTGCCGAGTGGACCAATTACGGCGAGTATCTTTCGAAAAATCCGCCGACCGATGAGGTAGAGATTATCGAGCAGAGCGCCTGGAGTTGCTCTCATGGGGTTGAGCGTTGGCGGTCGGACTGCGGCTGCAATTCGGGAGGGCATTCTGACTGGAACCAGCGATGGCGCCAACCGCTGCGTGATGGGCTTGATGCGCTGAAAAACGCGCTGGATCTCCTCTTTGAAATAAAGGGAAAGAAGTGGTTCGAAGACCCGTGGCAGGCTCGGGATCAATATATTACTTTAATCCGGAAGCGGGAGGAAAACCGGTTGACCTGGGAAGAGGCGGAGCGCTTCCTTTCTCAACAACAGGCTCGGACGCCCCTCCCCCCCCGGAGCGCCAAGAGGCGATTCAGCTGTTGGAGATGCAGCGAAATGCTCTATTGATGTTCACCAGTTGCGCCTGGTTTTTCGATGATATCTCCGGCCTTGAAGCAACACAGAACCTGAAATATGCCGGCCGGGCAATTCAGCTGGCAAAAAAAGTGGACCCAACAGGATGGGGGAGAAAGGTCGAAAATCTTCTCCTCGGACAGCTGAAGGAGGCAAAGAGCAACCTTCCCGAATTCGGAGATGGCGCTTCGATCTATCAGCGGATCATCGAATCATCGATCATTGATGCAGAGAGGATTATCGCCCACTATGCAATCGCCTCCCTATTTGAGAAGCCCCCGCAGAGCGGTCACTTCTATAGCTACCAACTCGCGTCAGAGGATTACAAAAGGGTCACGGATGAAACAGTAACCCTGGCGATCGGAAAGGTTCTTGTGACCTCTGAAATCACATTCGATGATGAAGAGGTCATTTTTGGAGTGCTCCATTTTGGAGATCACGACTTTCACTGCGCAGTCGGTAGTAAGATCGGCATCGACAGATATGAACGGATGAAATCCGATCTAATCCAAAAGTTTTACCACGGCTCTCAGGCCGATGTCGTCCGCGGCCTGAATCACGCCCTCGGTGAAAAGTCCTTTAATCTGAACGATCTCATCATTGAGCCGAGGCGTAAAATCCTCTCCTTCGTGACCGGCGACCTCTTTCGGCGTTACGAAAACATGTGGCGTCAACTTTACCTCGATCACCAACGATTCATGCTCTATCTGAACTCTACCCAGGCAAAGATTCCAAAATCGTATCTCACGGCGGCGGAGCAGGTCCTCAACTACGATCTAAAGGAGGAAGTCGCACGTCTCTCTGATCGACCGCTCTTTGAGCGAACCATCCAGATTATTGACGAAGCCACTCGATGGGGCGTCGATATTGAACGGGATGAGCTCGAGCAGCGCTTGCGGAGCTTGCTGAATGTGCAGATGCAACGCCTGGTCGAGACCGAGTCACGCGATACCCAAGATGCCGTAAACCAAGCACATTATCTTATGGACATCGCCGATCGCACCCGTCTTGAGATAAGCCTCTGGGAAGCTCAAAATCTCTTCCATCAGTTTATTCAACGATGGAAGCCCCTCCACGCCAAAAACCTCTCCGATCGGTTCGGTGGAGAATCGATTACTAAACTGGCGGCCAGGCTCTCCTACCATTGGAACGAGACGGCGGCGAAGCCCGCTTGAGTACGAGCACACTTGGCGAACCTTCATGAATTAAAAAATCACCCAGTTTATCTCTTCTACCTGTTCCTTTAGGCAGGCTCTCCGGGATCCTCTTCTTAATAATCCGTTATTACTTTGAAATCAATCAGTTGCCATGAAACTGCAGAAATAATTAATCACTCTAAACTCCGCTCGCGTCGAGGTTATTTTTATCCAATATCAATGCCGACCGCGGCCTCATTCCCAAGAAAACCACTCTAACAAACTGATTTTAAAGATTAATTGCCATGAGATCCGCACCTATTTTCATATCTTGACAATAATAATCCCAAGAGAGTATGATAAAGTTAGCGTTGTTCTCTTTTTGAGAACTTCGCTCGTAAACCTCCTCATCGCATCTCAAATAACTGGAGGTGAACGATGAAATTAAGAAAAGCTGGAATTATAACTACTATAATTTTCTCCTTTTTAATGGCATTCTTCGTGCCCGCTCATTCTGCAACAGAAGGAGAGCGACAGGAAGAACTTGGAAAGGCGATTCAAGAGGCAGCCCTCCTCAACCAACAACGTAGCGACGAAGCCGGCGTCGCTCAGGAGAGGCTAGGCCAGGCCATCCAGGAAATGGCTCAGACTTCAGGTCAAGCAACAGCCCAAGACGGTGAGTTGCAGGAGCAGTTGGGTCGCCAGATCCAGGATTCGGCGGTCCTCCAATATGCTCAAGGGATTACCCAGGAGAGGATGGGAGATACACTCTTGCAGATGGCAAGATCCTAAGGGCCTAAAAGGGAAAACCCTAATCGGGGAATGAATGGCGCTTAAAAAGAAAAAGGTCGGGGCACTCTCCAAAAAGGCGGTCGTTTCGAAAAAGAAAAAAGTCGCCGCAAAAAGACCTGTATTGAAAAAATCATCTCTTAAAAAAGAAGAGATCTCAGAAACCCCTGACCTTTACGAGCGGGCACGTTGGAAGAAAGAACGCCGTGAGTATTGGAAAAATCGATTTCGAAAGATCCTGGCGAATCTCTCTGCCGATCCAAAAGTAAAGAAGTAATTACCACTCGATCAGAGCGGTTCCCCACGTCAATCCTCCCCCGAAAGCGCAGAGAATAACCCGATCCCCTCGTTTTAATTTCCCCATTCTGATCGCTTCATCAAGTGCGATTGGAAGTGACGAGGATGAAGTATTGCCATACCGGGAGATGGTTACAACGCTTTTGGCGGAGGATATGCCGGTTTTTTCAAACACCTTTTCCAAAATTCTCAGATTCGCTTGGTGGAAGACGAAGAAATCGACTTGGGATAAGGACAGGTCTGCCTCCTCCGCAAGAGAAAAAAGCGCCTCCTGCATCCGTTTCACCGCCATTCGGAAAAGCCCCTTCCCTTCCATTCGGATGTAATTTTGACCATCACCCAGCGTCTCAGGGGTAGTTGGGTGCCGCGAACCTCCGGCCGGAAGAGAGATCAACCCGTGCCGGGAGCCGTCGGCATGGATGCGGATCGATTGGATCCCCCGTTTCCCTTCCGCCAGCACCACCGAAGCCGCACCGTCTCCGAATAAAATCGCCGTGGAGGGATCCTCCGGATTAATAAAAGGGGATTTCACCTCCGCGGCGATAATTAAAACACGCTTTGCCATTCCATTTCGAATGAACTGATCCCCTACCGAGAGGGCATATAAGAATCCGGTGCAGGAGGCATTCAGGTCCAATGCAGGGATCGGGCGGGTTGCAAGCGCCCTCTGGACCAAGCAAGCCGTGGAGGGGAAAGACATATCTGGGGAGGTTGTCGAGACGAGAATCAGGTCGATCGCATCCGGTGACAGATCGGCCGACTGTAGCGCATTTCGCGCCGCCTCCACAGCCAAGGAAGAGGTGGTCTCTCCTGCATCGACCCAATGCCTCTTCTGAATCCCAGTTCTCTTTTCGATTTCCCTTTCGCTTAGGCCAAGGCGCCTCGACAGCTCCTCGTTCGTGACGGCGCGTTTCGGGAGAGCAATTCCGGTTCCGATAATATGGGATGGCATAGATCGGAATTATAGGAACCCCGGCTGTTTCTGTCAATCGAAATGACCCTTGCGCTTTCCCCTGATATTTGTTATTTATTACCCCATTACATCTGAGGTGATACAGAACAATGCCATTTTTCAAGAGTTTTACGTTTTATCGGTCAGCAATCCTTCTTCTCACGCTTTTCCTCGTCGGCTGTGCAGGATCGGGAGAGAAATCGGAACTTCTCTCGCTCCTCGGCGTGGATGAGAAAATCGTCGACAACTCCGATCAGGGGGTCGAGAAAATTTATGACGGCCTCACCCTGCTCAAACGCGGCGAGGCGAACTATATCAGGGAAGATTACACCGCCGCTTCGGAGGAATATCAGCGGTTCCTGGAGCTCCACCCGTTCCATCGGATGGCCGCATTTGCACAGTATCGGCTCGGGATGAGTTTTTATAAACAGATGAACACCAATGATCGCGATCCCGGGCCAATGGAAAAAGCGATGATCGCATTTGAAAAGGTCATCAAAGATTATCCTCAAAGCCTCTATACGCGCGAAGCGGAGGAGAAGCTAAAAAAGTTAACCCGTCGTCAGGCGGCGCATCATCTTTATGTCGGTCGTTTTTATTATAAGAATGGGGCCTATCCGGCCGCGATCGCACGCTTCCAAAAAGCGCTCTCAAAAGGGGAAAGTCAATCACTCATCGAAGAGAGCCTCTATTATTTGGGACTCTCGCATTACCATGCCGAGCATTGGAACGAAGCGAGAGAGACTTTCGAGAAGCTGCTGCAGGAGCATCCTGAAACTGCATTCTCCATCAAGGCGAAGCAGGTCCTCTCGCATCTCACGACCTCTACCACCGCCTCCCCCTAATGAATTATTATCCACTCTTTCTCAATTTAGCAGGGCGTCCGGTGGTGGTGATCGGAGGGGGCGCGGTTGCAGAAAGAAAGACCGCTTCCCTCTTGAGGACCGGCGCAGCGATTACCGTCATCAGTCCTTCTTTGACCCCCCGTCTGGCCCGATGGGAGGCTGAGAAACGAATCATCGTCCTTCGCCGACCTTATCGGCGGGGGGATCTAGGCCGTGCCGTGTTGGCCTTCGCCGCAACGGATCACCCTTCGGTGAATGAAGCGGTTGCCCGGGAAGGGAGGCAGAAGCGGATTCCGTTCAACCTGGCCGACCGAACCGATTCGGACGGTTTTATCGTACCGGCCGTTTATTCAAGGGGTGGAATGACCCTTGCCGTCTCCAGCGGAGGGAAGAGCCCGGCACTGGCAAAACAGATTCGGGATTACATAAAAGACCGCCTTCGCTCCGAAGAACATCATTGGGTCGAACTCCTGGCGAAGATCAAACGGGCATTGATCCGGAAAAAGGTACCGCCACTAAAAAGAAGAGAGATCCTCCATCGCTTGGCTGAATCCGACGGATCGGCCCTCTATCGGAAAGGAGAGATTCAAGCGGCGCATACTCTCATCCTGAAGCTCAGCGGACTGAGACGAGCCGATCTTTCACTTCCTGCCGTGGCCAACAGCCTAGAGAATAGGGCGGCCACTAGACGGAAAGGGATCCGATGAAGAAAAAGAAAAATCCCGAGCTCCCCTGGAGTCAGTTGAAAACCTACTCGGTCAAACAACGGCCGAGCAAGGTGAAGAAAGAAGAGTTCGCCACACCGCTCGCACCCAACCCGGGGATGCAGGCCTTCCTGGACTCCCTTCCCCAGATCCTCGCCGCCAAAGACCTTCGCGCGGTCATCGCCGCGATGGCCGAGGCCCATCGGGGCGAGAAAATGATTGCGCTGGCGATGGGAGCGCATGTCATCAAGGTCGGCCTCAACCCGTTGATTATCGATCTGATGGAGCGCGGCATCGTCTCCGCGCTCGCCCTCAACGGCGCAGGCATTATTCACGATTTTGAGTTGGCCTTCATCGGACAAACGTCGGAAGATGTCGCACCGGAGTTGGAGGACGGCACCTTCGGCATGGCGGAGGAGACCGCTTCGTACCTCAACGGCGCGATTTCGAAAGGAGCAGCGGAGGGAATCGGAATCGGCGAGGCGGTCGGGAAGATGATCCTCTCCGGCGGTTTTCCCCACACCGAGAACAGCCTGCTGGCCGCCGCGGCGCGTCTCGGCATTCCGGCGACCGTCCATGTAGCGATCGGAACCGACATCATCCATATGCACCCCTCGGCCGATGGGGCGACGATTGGGAAAGGCTCTTATCTCGATTTCAAAAGATATACAGAGGTCGTGGCCGACCTTGAGGGGGGAGTCTACTTCAACATCGGCTCGGCGGTCCTTCTTCCCGAAATCTTCTTGAAGGCACTCTCGATTGCACGCAACCTCGGCCGGACCGTCCAGAACTTTACGGTGGTCAACATGGATTTCATTCAGCACTATCGCCCCATTACCAATGTCGTCAAACGGCCGACCCAAAAGCATGGGAAGGGCTATGCCCTCACCGGTCATCATGAGATCATGCTCCCCCTCTTGATCGCCGGCCTCCTCACCGAACTCGAGAAGAAAGGATGACTGCTGCGAAACGGGTTCGGTCGAGTCGAATGAAGTCAAAAGAAAATAAACGCCCCGCACTCGCGTCCCTTCAGAAGAAGGTCCGCGCGCTGCAGAGGCAAGGGAAGAAGATCGTCTTCACCAACGGCTGTTTTGATCTTCTGCATGTCGGCCATGTCCGATACCTCGCCGCCGCGCGGGCCTTGGGCGATTGTCTGGTCGTCGCGATCAATTCCGATGCTTCGGTTCGCCGATTGAAAGGGTCCACCCGTCCGATCGTCCCCCACCGAGAACGGATGGAGGTCTTGGCCGCGCTGGGGTGCGTCGATTATGTGGTGTTGTTCAACGCAAATACGCCCCAACAGGTCATCGACACCCTGGTACCCGACATTCTGGTCAAAGGGGGTGATTGGGCGCTGGAGGAGATCGTCGGGAAAGAGACGGTCGAGCAACATGGGGGGAAGGTCGTCCGGGTCAAAGTCGTTCCCGGCGCCTCGACCACCGGGATCATCGAGCGGATCTTGAAGCGATCGCGCCCAGGATGATTTCAGCCTGAATTGTGTTATAGTACGGGAATATGATCTACCAACTCCAATCCTCTCTCTTCTCGCCTGTGTTTGAGGCGATTACCGAGGGAGAGCGGAAAATAAAAACGAGCGGCCTTTGGGGATCTTCAGAGGCCTTTTTTTTGTCCCGGCTCGCTTGGGAAGGGAGGCCGTTTTGCGTCGTCGCCCCTTCTTACGCTCAGGCCGACCGGTTTTACCGGGAGCTCCGTTATTTTCTGGAGCTGGACGCCACCGCCGCACACCCCGCTCCGGAACTCCTCTTCTTTCCTCCCTGGGATATTCTGCCGTATGAACCGTCGACCCCGCGGCCCGACTGGATCGCGCAACGGCTGGCGACCCTTCACCGGCTGACCCTAAATCCAGGCGCCTCGCTCGTCACTTCGATTGAGGCCTTCCTTCAAAAAGTCGTCTCCAAAACGTTCCTACAAGAACGGACCTTCATCCTCCAGACCGGGGAGGCCCTCTCAAAAGAGGCGCTCATCGAACGGCTCTACCAGGGCGGGTATGAAGTCGTCGGCAGCGTCACACAGCCGGGCGAGTTGGCCTTTCGCGGCGGGATCGTCGATTTCTACCCGCCGACTTCGCCCCGGCCGATCCGAATCGAGTTCTTCGGGGATGAGATTGAATCGATTCGAACGTTCGATCCGGAATCTCAGAAGTCGATCGGACCGGCCGACTCAGTGGAGGTCATCCTCGGCCGCGAGAACCTCTTCGATCCGAATTTTTACCGCATTTCGCTGACGGAGTATCTCTCCCCACACACGCTACTGGTAATCGATGAACCCGATGAGGTGATCCAGAAAGGAAAGCGCTTTGTGGAAGAGGTCGAGGAGGGATCGCTCTTCGCCGCGCGCCGGAACCCGAAATATCCGAAGGTCGATGAGCTCTACCTCCCGCTCGCCTTTCTGGCCGATGCGGGATCGGGCCGGACGACCCTCGATCTGGAATCGCTCTCGCTTCGGACGGAGCGGGGCGCCAAGCGGTTTGCCTTCGACATCCGCTCTCTTCCGTCGCTCGGCTTGGGCCGTCCCGGACAGCCTTTCTCGGAGGTCGTCAGCACGCTCGACATCCTCCGCCGCGATCACCTCGTTTTAGTCACGGTTCGGAATGAGACCCAGCTGGCCCGCTTCAAACACCTCTTCTCGGACCACGATCTTCCCTGGACAATGTGGGACCCGGAGCAGGGACCGGCAGCCACTTTCCCAACCCCGATTTATTTGACGGTCGGTACGGTGACGGAAGGCTTCTCCATCCCGGAAACAAAGATCGCCTTCTTGACCGAAGAGGCGCTGACCGGCCGATCGGGCGCGGCGACACAGACCCGTCGGCGCGTCCCCTCCCGCAGCGGCAAAGCCAAAGAGGCCCGGGCCGGCTTCCTCTCCTCGTTCGAGGATTTAAAGCCGCTCGACTATGTCGTCCACCTCGATCATGGGATCGGCCGGTACATCGGCCTCAAGCGGCTCTCGATCCGGCAGCAAGAGCGGGCGCCGGCGTACGACTCCGACTTCCTCGTTCTCGAATATTCGGGGAAGGACAAGGTCTATGTGCCTCTTAACTCGCTTCACCTGGTGCAGCGCTACGTCGGCCTGGAGGGACATCCGCCGCGGGTCGATTCTCTCGGCGGCACGCAATGGGCCAAGACAAAATCGAAGGTCCAGGGAGACATCCAACGGATGGCGGAAGACCTTCTCCAACTCTACGCCGAGCGGGAAGTGGTCCAGGGCCATCCTTTCGCCACCCCCCCTTCTCTCTCCGAAGAGTTTGCCGCGGCGTTCGAATATGAGGAGACCCCCGATCAGCTCCGGGCGATCGAGGAGGTTCTGGCCGACATGGAGCGACCGAAGCCGATGGACCGGCTGGTCTGCGGCGACGTTGGCTACGGCAAGACGGAGGTCGCGATGCGGGCGGCGTTTGAGGCGGTGATGGACAACAAACAGGTCGCCGTCGTGGTGCCGACCACGCTGCTGGCCCAGCAGCATTTTCAGACCTTTACCAAACGTTTTGCTCCCTTTCCGGTCCGGGTCGAGGTGTTAAGCCGCTTCCGCTCCCGCAAGGAGCAAAAGGCGATCCTTGAAGATCTAAAAACCGGGGCGGTCGATATTCTCATCGGCACCCACCGGCTGCTTCAGAAAGACATTCAGTTCCGCGATCTCGGCCTGGTGGTGATCGACGAAGAGCATCGCTTCGGCGTCCGGCATAAGGAGAAGCTCAAGCAGCTTCGAAAACAGATCGATGTCCTCACCCTCACCGCCACCCCGATCCCCCGCACGCTGCAGATGGCGTTGGCGCAGGTCCGCGATCTTTCGGTGATTGAAACCGCTCCCGCCGACCGGTTGGCGATCCGGACGATCCTCTCCCCATTTGATCCGACCATTATCCGGGAGGCGATCTTCCGCGAGCTGGTCCGGGGAGGACAGGTCTTCTTCGTCCACAACCGGGTGCACAACATCGAGCAGATCGGGAAATTTCTCACCGAGCTGGTGCCGGAGGCGCGGATCGGCGTGGCCCATGGCCAGATGCGGGAGCATGTCCTTGAAGAGGTGATGCTCAAATTCCAGGCGAAGGAGTATAACCTCCTGTTGACGACGACGATCATCGAATCGGGGATCGACATCCCGTCGGCGAATACGATGATCATCAACGACGCCGACCGGTTCGGCCTGGCCGAGCTCTACCAGCTTCGGGGCCGTGTCGGCCGCTCCGGCGAGCAAGCCTATGCCTATCTGCTGGTCCGGGAAGGACGCATCCTGACGGAGGAGGCCCGCCAGCGTCTTCAGGCGATCCAGGAGTTTACCGAGTTGGGGTCGGGCTTCCGAATCGCGGCGCGCGACCTGGAAATCCGCGGCTCGGGAAATCTCCTCGGCCAGGAGCAGTCGGGACAGATCGCGGCGGTCGGCTTTGAGCTTTATCTGAAGATGATCGATGATGCGGTGCGGCAGCTGCGGGGAACGCCGGTGGCGAAGGAGATCGAGCCGTCGCTTCAATTTCAGATCTCCGCCTTCATCCCCGATCCGTACATTCCCGACACCTATCAGCGTCTCTCGATCTACAAGCGCCTCTCGGGTTGTGAAGAGACCGAGGAGATCGATGCGATCCGGGCCGAGCTGGAAGACCGCTACGGTCCCCTCCCGGAGCCGGTGGTCCGCCTGCTGCAGGTGCTCCAACTCAAGGTCATGGCGAAGAAACTTCGAATTCTAAAGATCGAAGAAAAAGAACGGGTCCTCTCGTTTGTCTTCGATGAGTCTGCGCAGGTGACGGAGAACGACCTCCTCCGGCTTCTGAACACCTTTAAAGACCGGATTCACTTTACCTCTCACTTCTCCTTTGAAATCCGGATCAAGAACCGGGGGTGGGAAGACCTCTTTCTCGACGTCGCCCACTGCCTCGCCACCCTGCAGAAGGGGAAGGAATGACCCGACCGACCCGGTTCCTCCCGCTTTTAATCCTCTGGCTTCTCCTTGCCGGCTGCTGGCAGCAGAAGCCCTCCCCGATGACCGCCACGGTGGCCCTCGTGAACGATGAGCCGATTACCGTCCAAGAGCTGCAAACCGCGATCTCTGAAACCGACGACGGCGGATCCCAAACCCTGGAAGCCACGGCGGAGGAAAAAGCGGAGCTCGCCCGGGGGCTTCTGGAGCAGCTGATTGAGCGGAAGATGCTCCTCCAAGAAGCGCGGCGGCTCCAGATTCAACTCACCGAAGGGGAACTGAGGGAGCGGCTCGCGGAGATCCGCGAGGGGGTCGACGAAGAGGCGTTCCTTCGACACCTTTCCGACCAAAAATTAACCAGGGAAGCCTGGGAGGCCGCCGCCCGGGAGACACTGCTGATCGAGAAGCTGCTCAACCAGCTGGTCGGCGATCAAATCTCTCTTCCCGAGGAGGAACTCCTCGAATATTACAACAGCCGACTGGAAGAATGGAGCGTGCCGGAGCAGATCAAGCTTCGTCAGATTCTGGTGGAGACCGAGACGGAGGCCGAAGCGATTCGCCAGTCCTTGGCCGAGGGGGCCGATTTTGTCGAGGCGGCTCAAACCCACAGACAGACGCTCAAATTCGGAAAAGACGGCGATTTAGGTTATCGCGCCGCCGCGGAACTGCCGGAGGAGTTCGAGCCGCTCTTCACCGCCGAAATCGGATCGGTCAGCGGAATCATCAAGACCCCCTTCGGGTATCATCTCGTCAAAGTGGAGGACCGCCGGCCCGCCCGGACCCTTTCTTTCGAGGAGGTCAAAGAGCGCATCTACCAGACCGTTTTGGAGGAGAAACGAGAGGCCCTCTTCTCCCGCTGGTTTGAAAATATTCGCCGTAAAACGGAGGTTAAAATTAATGAAGAGCTCCTTCACAAAGCTTCGTAACCTGATCGCGGCCGCGATGCTGCTCGCCTCGGCAAACCTCGCCTGGGGCGGGGTCATCATCGACCGGATCGTCGCGGTGGTAAACCGGGAGGTCATCACGCAGAGCGAGCTCGATGAAGCGGCGCAGGCGATCAAAAAATCAAGACTCGCCGACCCTGCGGCCGCAACACTGAGTGCGACCGGAGAGCCGGGCGACCTGAATGCAAACCTGCAGCGTGATCTGCTCAACCAGATGATCGAGCAGAAGCTTTTTCAGCAAGAAGCGAAGAAAAGCGGGATTCGGGTCAACGACGCCGAGCTGGACCTCGCGCTGAAAGATATCGAGGAGCGGAACCGCTTTCCAAACCGGGAAGCGCTCAAGCAAGCGGTCACCCAAGAAAATGTCTCGTGGGAGAAATATGTCGAAGACCTTCGAAACCAATTGACGGTCCTCAAACTGATGAATCGCGAGATCGATTCCAATCTCCTCATCACCGACACCGAGGTCCGGGACTATTACAATACCCATCCGGAGGAGTTCGAGCTGCCCGAGCAGATCCGCCTCAAGCAGATCCTGATCCGCATTCCGGAGGGGGCTTCGACCGAGGTAATCGAGCGGAAGCGGCAGAAGGCGGAAGCGGCCTTGGCCGAATCCCGGAAGGGGGAGGATTTCATTCAGCTTGTCGAAAAATACAGCGACGGCGCCGAGCGGCGCGCGGCCGGCGATCTCGGCGCGTTTAAAAAGGGGGATTTGACCCCGGAAATCGACCGGGTCATCTTCAGCCTCAAGGACGGCGACGTCAGCCCCGTCATTCAAACCGGCCTCGGCTTTCATCTCTTCAAAGTGCAGGTCCCCTCGGATTTACAGAAACTCCCCTTTGAGAAGGTCAAAAAAGAGATCGAGGAAAAACTCCTCAACGAAAAGCGGACGGCCCTCCGGCAAAAGTGGGTCGATGGAATCTGGAGCCGGTCGTTTGTGGAGGTGAAGTAAGCGCTCTCTTCGCAAGCCCGGATTGATCTGCACGGCAAAAATCGGTTATACAGAACGGAGGGGACGAAAATCTCTTTCGAACGGCGATCCCATCTTTTTAATAAGGATTGACGCCGATGCGTGAATGCGGCTGCAAGGGAAATAAAGCGCGGAAAATCGATCCGACCGCGAAATCCCGAAAACCTTCCTCCGCCTCCCGTCATCCGATCAACCCGATTGTCAATTTACAACGGATCGCAGGAAACCGGGCCGTGCAACGGCTCTTCCGCGCTCACGCTCAGACGGCCTCCCTCCCCGCCGGCATCAGGGTGAGCACACCGGAGGATCGGTCGGAGCGGGACGCCGATCGCGTTGCAGAAGAAATCCTCCGGGCTCCGGCCGCATCGGCCTCCCGTCAGGGACAGGACCAAGCCCCCCGAACACAAACGGGCCTCGGGTCTCTCTCCGCCGGACACCCCCTTCCCGATTCTGTTCGGACCTTTTTTGAACCCCGATTCGGCCACGACTTCAGTGCGGTCCGCGTTCACACCGATGCCTCCGCCGCTCAGACGGCAGCGTCGCTGAATGCCCGCGCCTTCACGCTCGGTCGCGACATCGTCTTCGGTTCGCGGGAGTATGCTCCCGGAACGGAAGCGGGCCGCCGGCTGCTCGCCCATGAGCTGACACATGTCGTACAGCAAAACACCGCCTCGGAGCGTGGCATTGTCCAGCGGCAGCCGGTTTGCGAAACCAGCGTCCCGGAGACGACGGTCGACGTCTACGTCGTCGAGCTCCCCGGCGCCACCCGAGACGCCTCCGCCGACATCGCCCGCGCCAACGCCATTTGGCATCAGTGCTCGATCAACATCAACATGGTCGGCGGTGAATCGTGGGCAACCGATGTCTTGGACCGGGACGCCCCGACCGGGATTCTGAACGCCCCCTCCGGCACCGTCCGCCCGCTGACCGCCGAGGAAATCGAGATGACCGGCCACAAACCGGGGGGCGGCGCGATCCATGCCTATTACGTCCCCGGCTTCTCCGGGCCGAAGGTCGCCCAAGCTTTTTGGCCGGCGCAGCATGGCGATCAGGTGGTCGTAATCGGCAACAACGCCCGGACCGATTCCTTCGCCCACGAAATCGGCCACGTCCTCCTCGACCATGGAAACCACGAACCGGACGCCGACAACCTGATGGCGAGCGGGCGCATTCGAAACGTCGGGGTCGATAAATTGGAATGCCGGCAGTGCCGGTAAACCCTTCGAAGTAATCTTTCGCCCGTCAAATCTCTATCCCGAAATAATCTATTGACTTAGCAGAAACGAGGGGCTATACAAATCATGTCCCGCCTGATTCAAGCCCCACGAATCGATCCGGCGGGTATATAAGGAAACCATGCCGACATTAAATTGGATCGGGAAAGAGGCGGTGGTGAATCATCACCGGCAGGTTCCCTTTCATTTGCTCAAAGACGTTCCCGACCTCGCCTGCGGCAAACCGGGCGACGGCAATCTCATCGTTCAAGGAGACAACCTCGTCGCGCGCTCAAGGCGCTTCTCCCCTACTATGCTGGACAGGTCAAGTGCATCTACATCGATCCTCCTTACAACACGGGGAACGAGGGCTGGGTCTATAACGACAATGTGAACAGCCCGGTGATCCGCGAATGGCTTGGGAAGGTTGTCGGCAAGGAAGGCGAAACACTCAACCGACACGACCGCTGGCTCTGCATGATGTATCCACGCCTCGCTCTGCTACGGCAATTCCTTCGGGAAGACGGAGCAATCTTTATTAGCATCGACGATAATGAGGTTCAGTCGCTCCGGTATGTGATGGATGAGCTTTTCGGTGCCTCGAATTTCATCGCGACAGTACTTTGGCAAAAGGTCTATTCGCCGAAGAACTCGGCTCGCCACTTCTCGGAAGATCACGACTACCTTGTAGTCTATGCGAAGCGGGCAGATAACTGGAAACCTAATCTCGTTCCGCGCAGTGAAGAGCAGGATTCAGCCTACAAGAATCGCGATAACGACCCACGTGGACCGTGGAAGACGGGTGATCTTTCTGCACGGAACTACTACAGTCAGGGAACCTATGAGATCGTTTGCCCATCGGGGCGCGTCATACCGCACCCACCGAAAGGAATGTATTGGCGAGTCTCGAAGGATAAGTTCCTCGAATTGGACCGCGATAAGAGAATCTGGTGGGGCAAGGCCGGGAATGCCGTTCCCCAAATTAAAAGGTTCCTGTCAGAAGTTAAGCGGGGTATCATTCCGCAAACGATGTGGTTCTACAAAGACGTTGGACACACGCAAGACGCGAAGCAGGAATTGCTGCAACTCGTTGAGTTTCCAGATTCGGATTCCGTGTTCATCACTCCTAAGCCGACTAAGCTGATCCAACGAGTTGTCGAAATTGGAGCCAGTCCCGGTGATTTGGTTCTAGATTCCTTCGCTGGCTCAGGGACAACAGGCCACGCCATCCTAAACCTGAACAAACAAGACAATGGCAATCGCCGCTTCATCCTCGTCGAGATGGAGCCGAAGATTGCAAGTGAAGTGACTGCTCAGCGTGTACGCCGCGTGGCGGAGGGCTACACGAATGCCAAAGGCGAGCGCGTGGAGGGACTCGGCGGCGGGTTCCGTTATTGCGAATTGGGCGAGCCGTTGTTCGACGAGAACGGGAAAATCCGTGAGACGGTCGGCTTTGCCGACCTTGCGCGGCACGTCTACTTCAGCGAAACGGGCGAGCCGTTGCCGCGAGAGCGCGTCAGCAAATCGCCCTTCCTCGACGTGTGTCGAGGCGTCGGAATTTACCTGCTCTACAACGGCATCCTCGGCGACCAGAGCGCCAATGGTGGCAACGTCCTCACGCGCGCGGTCCTCGCGCAGCTTCCGCCGTTCGACGGGCAGAAGGTCATTTACTGCGCCGGCTGCCTGCTCGGACGCGACCGGTTGCAGGCGGAGCGGATCATCATCCGTCAGACGCCTTACGAGATCAAAGTGAGTTGACCCCATGCCCAGAAAAAAACAGAATCCAACAAACGACCTGCTGGAGCCGCTGATCTTAACGATCCGCGGACAGCGGGTGATTCTAGACGCCGACCTGGCGCGGCTCTATGACCTGCCGACGTATCGTTTTAACGAAGCTTTTAAACGTAATAGGAAACGATTCCCGGATGATTTTGCTTTCCAACTCACAAAGGCCGAGTATGCCAACTTGAGGTCGCAAATTGTGACCTCAAGTTCGGAACCTGCAGATTCACAAGGGGATATTCCGAACTCATCGCAAATTGCGATGAGTTCCAGCCTCCATCGTGGCGCGGCTTATCGCCCCTGGGCCTTTACAGAACATGGCGCGCTGATGGCGGCGAACATCCTTCGCAGCAAACGGGCGGTCGAGATGAGCATCTTTGTGGTGCGCGCTTTCGTGCGGCTGCGGGAACAGATTGCGGCCAACGCCGCCATTCTCAAGCGGCTGGCGGAAATCGACAAGACCCTTCTGGAGCATGACCATGCCCTCGGCACGATCTGGCACAAGCTCCAACCGCTTTTGCAGCCGCCGCCCGACCCGCCGAAACGGCGCCTCGGCTTTCGCAAGGACGACCCATGATCGCCTTGAAACAGTATCAAGAGCGCGTCCTCGACTCCCTTCGGGATTTCTTCCGGCAATGCGCGAAGGAAGGACGGCCCGAAGCGGCGTTCCAGGCGGTGCAGGCTCGTAACGGCCGGCCGCCGGCGCCTTACATTCCGGTCCAGGCGTCCGGTCTTCTGCCGGGAATGCCTTACGTCTGCCTGCGGGTGCCGACGGGCGGGGGGAAAACATTGCTGGCCTGTTATGCGACAGGGCTCGCGATGCGCGAGTTGATGCACGCCGACCGAGCCGTCATCCTCTGGCTGGTACCGAGCAACACGATTCTCGATCAGACCGCCGACGCGCTGCGCGACCCGCGCCACCCCTACCGCCGAGCGCTGGAGTTGGCCTGCGGCCCGGTGGAAGTCGTTACGATTCAGGAAGCACTGCACCTCTCGCGCGCAACCGTGGAGGGACAGACGGTCGTCATCGTCGCCACGATTCAATCGTTCCGCGTCGAAGACACCACTGGGCGGAAGGTCTATGACCTGAACGGCGCGTTCTCGGAGCATCTGCTGAATCTACCCGCCGACCGGCTGGCCGACCTGTTTCCCGGCGCAGACGGAAAACCGAAACCGTCGCTGGTGAACATGCTGCGGCTGCGCCGACCAATCATCATCATAGACGAGGCGCACAATGCGCGCACCCCGCTTTCCTTCGCCACGCTCGGCAACGTGCTTCCGTCATGCATCGTCGAGTTCACCGCAACCCCTGCTCGGGAGGGACCCAGCCCGTCGAACGTGCTGCACCACGTCTCGGCGGCGGAGTTGAAGGTGGGTAAAATGGTGAAACTTCCTCTGCGGGTCATCACTCGACACCCAAGCCAGCGCGATCAACTCCTGGCGGAAGCGATCACCCTTCGCAATGATCTGGAGAGGCTAGCGGTGAAGGAAGCGCAAATGACGGGCGAGTACCTACGGCCGATTCTCCTCATTCAAGCGGAACGTGTAGATATGTGCGAGCCGCTGCGGGATCGATTGGTAAGCGAGTTCGGCGTCGAGAAAGATCGGGTGAAGATCTCCGTCGGTATGCTCGACGAACTTCCAGCGGCCGAAGAGATCAAATCGCCTAAGTGCCCGGTGCGGGTCATCATCACGGTGCAAAAGCTCCGCGAGGGATGGGATTGCCCGTTTGCTTACGTTCTGTGCAGCCTCAAAGAAACACGCTCGGCCAGAGCGATCGAGCAGATCGTCGGGCGCATTCTTCGCCTTCCGGGAGCGAAGGAGAAGCGCCACCCCGACCTCAACTGCGCCTATGCCTTCTCTGTGTCCGATTCGATTGTGGAGGTGCTTGCCGAGTTGCGCGATGCGTTGGAGAGCAACGGCTTCACCGCGGCCGAGGCGGAGCGGATCATCATCCCCGTTGCCCAAGGTGCCCTGCCGCTTGGGGCCTATCCAAAGACAGTACAGGTCTCGCCGGCGGAGATCGACGCAGCCGTGGCGCAGGCACAGGTGGAAGCGTTGGATGGGAAGGCGAGGGTCGATGCCGTAAAAGGCGAAGTTACGGTGCTGGTGCCGCTCGATCAGGACGAGGAGGAAAAGCTCGCCAGTTGCATGAAGACGCCCGAAGCCAAGAACAAAGTCCGTGAGATCGTGACGCTGGTGCGCGAGGCGGAGAAGGCGTTCGGGGGGAGCGGGGAAACACGCGCGCCGTCGCCCCATGAACGGCAGATCGATTTCATCGTGCCGCTCCTTTGCGTCAGCGAGAACGGGCGGCTGTTCGAGTTCGAGAGCACGTTTCTGCTGGAGCATTCGTGGAAGCTCAGTGAGAAGGATGCCTCGCTCCCTGTCGGCTATCACCCCCTACATCGCCCGGCCGGGGAAGGCGGGGTTGTCGATGTCGGCCAAAAAGGGGAGGTGCAGACGAGCATCGCTTCAGAAAGCGAAACCGATTTCGTATCGACGCTCCACCAACAGGTGTTTGCGCTCGGAAACGCCGGCGACTGGACAATCGAAGGGCTGGTTGGATGGCTCGACAGCCACATCGATCACAAAGACATTCCGATGGGCGAATCGGCGGAATTTTTGAGGAAGACCCTCCGCGGCCTCATGGCGAGGTCCGGCGACGACATCAGCGCGCTTGCGCTCGATCGCTTTCGCTTACGCGACGAAATCGAGGCCCGCATTCAGCACTATCGGGAAGCCGAGAAGAAGAGCGCGTTTCAGTTGTTCTTGCTGCCCGAATCTCCATTGACTGTCGGCGACAACCGCGCGCTCAACTTCAAGACAATGACCTATGAACCGAGTTGGCTCTACGAAGGGGGCTTTCAATTCAAGAAGCACTATTTCGGGCTGAAACCTGGTGAACTGAGCGAAAAGACAGCGGCCGGCGAGTCGACGGAGGAGTTCCGATGCGCGCAGTTCATCGAACAACTTCCGGAAGTAAAATTCTGGGTGCGAAACCTTCCCCGAAAAGCCGCATCGTTTCGACTGCTGACCTCAAAGGACTGGTTTTATCCCGACTTTCTCTGCCAATTGATCGACGGCCGCGTCCTCGCGGTAGAATACAAAGGAAAACATCTCTACGATACGGCCGATTCCGAAGAAAAACGTGCCGTCGGAGCGGTGTGGGCGGCGCGGAGCGGCGGACGCTGTTTGTTCGTCATGCCGACGGAGGGTGACTTTTCAGAGATTAAGAAAGTGGTCAGGCCGCGGTGACCACCCACTTGATGGGTCTGAGGATGTCGTGATTTAGGAAAGTCCTCCCAAAATCAATGCTCTCTCGGTCCCAGCACCATCCGCTCCACCTCTTTCCAAAGAAGATCTTTCCCTTCTTTACTTTCCGCTGAGGTCACAATGACATCGGAAATACCAAACGAGGCCTTGACCGCCTCGATTGCCTCTTTTCTTTGGTTTCGCCCGATTTTGTCGGCCTTCGTCGCCACGTAGAGGGTCGGCACCTGAAAATGATCGAGCCACTTCGTCATCTCTTGGTCGAGGAAGGCCGTCGGATGGCGGAGATCGATCAAGAGAACAATTCCTTTCAGCTGTTTCCGTTGGGTCAGATAGGTCTCAATCATCGGCCCCCACTGCATCCGCACCGACAGGGGGGCCTTGGCATAGCCGTAGCCGGGAAGATCGACCAGATAAAAATTCCGGTTGATCTTAAAGAAATGGATAAGCTGCGTTTTCCCGGGGGTCGAAGAAACGTAGGCAATCTTCCGTCCCAAGAGAGAGTTGATCAGCGACGACTTTCCCACATTGGATCGCCCGATAAAAGCGATCTCCGGAAGTTGCTCCTTGGGACAGTCCTCAATCGTCGTACACCCCTTGATATATTCCACCGAAGTCAGCTTCATGAAACCGATGCTGCACGAAACAGAATGAAAAAGCAAGAACCATTCTGTCTTCCTGCCGAGCCCCTTTGCATCGCCTCAAACGAAATCGTTATAATGAATGCAGCGGTTGAAGATCAATGAGGATCGGATCAATACGGATCACGACGGATCACGCATCAAGAGCCTGCGCGTAGGCTCCTTTTTCGGTTTACCGCTTCTGTATTTTTAAAAACAGGACGCCTTATCGACCCTCGCAAGTCGGCCGATGCAGCCGTCCTCGCTGCTCTGTGCAGAGTCTCTGCAGCGGCTGACGGCGGTTGGAACCGCACGCTTCGCTCATTGCGACCGATTCTCCTCCTCTCCGACCTGGAGGCGGAAACAGAAACACCCTTCTTGAACCGAACTGGAAACCACCTTGGAAAGGAAACCCGACATGAAAATCAAACTCTGCCCGGGCCGCCCCCACCCTCTGGGGACCACCTGGGACGGCGAAGGGACCAACTTCGCCCTCTTTTCCGAAAATGCCACCGGCGTCGAACTCTGTCTTTATGATGATGTTTATGCAGAAGAAGCCTCCAAAATAATCCGCCTGCGGGAGCAGACCGATCAGGTTTGGCACGGCTACCTCCCCGGCGTCGGTCCCGGACAGCTTTATGGGTACCGCGTCCACGGACCGTATGAGCCGGAAAAGGGACATCGATTCAATCCGGCCAAGCTTCTGATCGATCCCTATGCCAAGGCGATCTCCGGCAACATCCAATGGAGCGATCTTCTCTTCCCCTACCCGCTGGCCGATTCCGACAAGGATCTAAAAAAGGATGAGCGAGACGACGGCCCCTCCGTTCCCAAATGTGTCGTGATCGACACCGCCTTTGATTGGGGAAACGACCGTTTGCTTCGGACCCCCTGGCACAAAACGATCATCTACGAAGTCCATGTCAAAGGTTTCACGATGCAGCATCCGGAGGTCGATGAAAAGATCCGCGGCACCTACGCCGGGCTCGGCTCGGAGCCGGCGATCCGCTATCTGAAGGAGCTCGGAATCACCGCGGTCGAATTATTGCCGGTGCATCACCATGTCGACGACATGTATCTGATCGAAAAGGATCTCTCGAACTACTGGGGCTACAACAGCATCGGCTTCTTCGCCCCCGACTTCCGCTACGCCGCCTCCAACGAACGGGGCAGCCAAGTGCAGGAGTTCAAACAGATGGTCAAGGCGCTGCATGCCGCCGGGATCGAAGTGATCCTCGACGTTGTCTACAATCACACGGCAGAAGGAAATCATCTCGGCCCGATTCTCTCCTTCCGCGGCATCGACAACCTTGCCTACTATAAGACCGTCACCGACCAGCCGCGCTACTATATGGATTACACCGGCTGCGGGAACAGCCTCAACATGAACCATCCCCGCACATTGCAGCTGATCATGGACTCCCTTCGGTACTTCGTCAATGAGATGCATGTCGACGGATTCCGCTTCGACCTCGCCTCCACCTTGGCGCGAGAGCTGCACGATGTCGACCGCCTCGCGTCATTCTTCGACATCATCCATCAGGACCCGGTCCTCTCGCAGGTGAAGCTGATCGCCGAGCCATGGGATGTGGGGGAAGGGGGTTACCAGGTCGGGAACTTCCCGGTCCTCTGGACCGAGTGGAATGGGAAATACCGCGACACCGTCCGCCGCTACTGGAAAGGGGACGACAGCCTCATCTCCGAGATGGGATGGCGGCTGACCGGCTCCAGCGACCTCTACCAGCACAACGGGCGGCGGCCGTATGCGAGCATCAATTTCATCACCGCGCACGACGGCTTCACGCTGAACGATCTGGTCAGCTACAATGAAAAACACAACATCGCGAACGGAGAGGAGAACCGGGACGGAATCAATGAAAACTACAGCTGGAACTGCGGGGTGGAAGGACCGACCGATGAGCCGGGAATCGTCGCCCTTCGCGAGCAGCAGAAGCGGAATTTCCTGGCGACCCTCTTCCTCTCCCAAGGGGTCCCGATGCTCCTCGGCGGAGACGAGGTCGGCCGCACACAAAAGGGGAACAACAACACCTACTGCCAGGACAACCCCCTCTCCTGGCACCATTGGAAGTGGAGCAAGCGCGACCGCGCCCTTCTGGAGTTCACCAAGAAGCTGATCCAGCTCCGGCATGAGCACCCGATCTTCCGCCGGCGGAAATACTTCTCCGGCCGGAAGATTAGAGGCGCCGACATCAAAAACATCGCCTGGTTCCGGCCCGACGGCGAGGAGATGACCGACAACGAATGGAACACCTTCTATGTAAAGGTCGTGGGCCTTCGGCTCATCGGCGATGATCTGGATGAAACCGATCAGAACGGCGATCCGGTCCGGGATGACGCGTTCGTCATTCTCATGAACGCCCATCACGAGCCGATTCAATTTATCCTTCCGAAGGAGCCGACCCCCCAGCTCTGGGAGGTCCATATCAACACCGCCGCGCCCGACGAAAAACCGGAACGCTTCAAGAGCGGCGAGGCTTTTCTTCTTCCGGGCCGGGCGCTGGTGTTGTTTAAGCGGGTGGACTTGTAGGCGATTCGGATGACACTGTAGAGACGTCCCGGCGGGACGTTCTCACGACTCTTTCGGCGGCGGGAGGCCGGTCGGCGTCTTGCTCTCCATCATGGCGCGGAGCACTTCCGCGACACTCCAGGCCTGGGCGATGCAGCCGCGGCCGGTATGGGGCGGCTCGGCGTCGAAGATCTCGCTGATCGTCCCGACGCCGTTGTCGTAGAGGTGGGCCTCGAACGCTTTTAGCAGCGCCTCCGCCCGTGGTCCGTGGCCGTAGACCCTTCGCCAGGCATCGAAGAACGGACCGATCAGCCAGGCCCAGACCGTTCCCTGATGGTAGGCGGCGTCCCGCGCCCGAAGGTCGCCGAAATAGCGGGGCTGGTAATCTTTATGGGCCGGATCGAGGGTTCGCAGTCCGACCGGGGTGAGGAGCCGCTCGGAAACGATATCGATGACCGCCTGCCAGCGCTCTTTCACCAAGACCGGAAACCGGAGCGAGACGGCGAAAATCTGATTCGGGCGAAGGGTGGGATCATCCCCGTTCTCCCCGTCGATCACATCATACAAGTGCCGGCCGGGCGCATACCAAAACCGATGGTTAAAAGATTGATAGGCCCGATCGGCCAGATCGGTATATTCCTGCGACGGCTCCCCCATCTCGCCCGCCCAAAGCGCCATCAGCCGCAGGGCGTTGTACCAGAGCGCCTGGATCTCGACCGGCTTGCCGCGGCGCGGGGTCACCACCCAATCGCCGACCTTCGCGTCCATCCAGGTGAGCTGCAGTCCCGGCGATCCCTGTCGAATCAATCCATCGTTCGGATCGACGCCGATCCCGAAGTGCGTCCCCTTGAGGTGATGCTCGATCACCGACTTGAGCGCCGGGAAAAGCGCACGGAGCGTCTCTTGGTCTCCCGTCACCCGCTGATAACGATCGATGGCGTGAAAATACCAGAAGGTCGCATCGACCGTATGATAGAGTGCGGTCCGCTTCCCTTCCGGGAAAAGATTCGGCAGCAGACCGTCTTTCAGATAATGCGAGAAGGTCCGGAGGATCGCCCCCGCCTCCCGGTGGCGCCCGGTGCAGAGGGTGAGTCCCTCCAGACTGATCATCGTGTCGCGACCCCAGTCGGTGAACCAGTGATACCCGGCGATGACCGTCCGCACCTGGTCTCCCGAGGCCCGCGCCAGGGCGCGTTCTTCGAGGCGGCTTCCGGGAAGAACGATGAACTGATCGGCCGCGAGAACGAGCTGCGCCATCAGTCCAGTGCGCGCCGCCGGCGGCGCGAGCGATAACATCTTCTCGTGACGGCACCGCTCCGCTTCGAAGATCGCGGCCGGGGCCAGATCGAGCAATTCCCACGGTTCGGTGCTGGCGACCAGCGCCACCGGCTCCCCCGGCGAGAGCTCCAGGGTGAAGTAACCGGGGCTGTGGAGCTCCGCCAGATGATCGTGTCCCCGGTCCCGCTCCGTCCGGTAGAGGAGCGGCCCGCCGCTCTTTTCATCGAAGGTAAAGGCCCGTCCACTGGGCCGCAGGCAAAGCTTCAAGCTCGGGGCCTCTTCCACCAAATTAAATTCGCAGCACCCCTGATAGACCCTCACCGGGATCGGCCACTTCAGATCGTCCCGCAACGGTCCGTCATGGCCGCGAAAGGTCACATAGGGACGGAGGTTCATCCGGATCGGCTGCGTCCCTTCCAGACGGTACACGATATAGGCGGTGTTCTGGCCGTACGGCATGATGATCCGCTTTTCGAGGAGGCAATCGCCGAGATCGAATCGCCAGGTCGGGACCATCCATTCCAGCCGGAACGCTTGCAGGTACGAATGGTTTTCCCCCTCCAGCGTCCCATCGGACAACTCCGCCCCGCCCAACAGGACCCTTCGGTCGTGAAAGCAGACCTCCTCATCGAGCCGCGGAAGCAGAACGGTCCTTCCCCGCCGCGGGAGGTTCGGAATGAAATGCGCATGGTAGCGGCGAGTTGGAATATTCAGAAGCGTGCCGGAAGCATAGCCGCCCAAGCCGTTGGTCACCAGCCATTCACGCGTCCGGAGAAATTCCGGATCTTGCTCTCGATTCCATGGAAAGGTCAGGATCGGCTCATTCATCGGTTGCTTCCGTAGCAGGTTTTTTTAAAGATCCCTTTGTCGTCATTCCCGAATGTTTCATCGGGAATGACGACGTAACCAACAGGCGTTAAACCGGAACGGCCGAGAGAAAAACCGCCGAGCCTCCGGGAAGCCGCCAGCCGTCCGGGCCGCAGGGATGAACGGCCCCCGGGCCCCCATAGCGCGGATCGTCGCTCGACCAGACCAGCCGCCATCCGGCCGGCGTGATCGGCGCCAAGAGCGGTTCCGGGGCCGGCCGCAGATCAAGATCCGGCCCCAGATTCACAATCAGCAGGCGATCATCTTCCTCGCTCCCGAAGAATCGCAGGACGAAAGACTGCGGTCCCAACACCGCGCCGTCGATTTCCTCCCGCAATTGCAAAGCAAGAATCGGGTCCTCCCGGCGTAATGAGAGAAGGTCTCGATGGAGGCGATAAATCTCAGCATGTTTCTCCCGCTCGGAAAAATCGAGCTTCGTTTTCAGGAAAGTTTCCTCCGCGCGCGGATCTGGAATCTGTTCTTGTGCTTCTGGGGTCGCATAACTCGGGAATTGCGCGAGGAATTCCTTCCTTCCTTTGTGGACCAACGGCGCAAGCGTGTCGGTATGATCGGCGAAGAAGAGAAACGGGCTCGACGCGCCGAACTCCTGCCCCATAAAAAGCAACGGCGTCTCCGGGGTTAAGAGAAGAAGTGCCGTCATCGCCCGGATCCGACTCGGGCTCGCCAGCGCATGCAGCCTCTCTCCCCGGACGTGATTCGCCACCTGATCGTGGTTCTGGAGGTAGTGGACGAAGGCGCCGGCCGGCTCCGCTTTCACTCGCGATCCCCGCGGCTTGTTCTGCCAAAGGTAGTGTTGCCCCTGGTAGAGAAACCCGCGCTTCGCTGCCGAGACGAACTCTTGCGCCTCCCCGCGATAATCGGTGTAGTAGGCCTCCCGCCGCCCGGTCAGCGCCACCCGGGCCGAATGATGAAAATCATCGTTCCAGAGGGCGTCGAGACCGTACCCTCCCTTCTCCACCGGCGCCAGCATTATGGCCTGCTGGCACTCGTTCTCCCCGATCAGAACGATCTCCCGCGGCCGGGCGGCCTCGCGGGCGCGGCGCGACAGCTCCGCCAAGAGATGCGTCGGGCCGGCGTCGAAGATCTGCTGTGTCGCATCGAGCCGCAGGCCGTCGAGATGGAACTCGGCCATCCAGTAGCAGGCATTCCGGATGAAGAACTCGCGGACTTCCTTCGATCCTGGGCCGTCGAAGTTGATCGGCTCTCCCCACTCGTTCTGATAACGATCGGTAAAATAATCGTCGCTGAACGCTTTGAAATAATTGCCGTCGGGCCCCACATGGTTGTAGACGACGTTGAGGATCACCGCCATCCCCTGCTGATGGGCGGCATCGACGAAGCGCTTGAGCCCCTCGGGGTCGCCATACAGATGAGAAGGGGCGTAGAGATCGACCCCATCGTACCCCCAATTCCAGCGGCCGGGGAATTCGGCCACCGGCATCAGCTCGACCATTGTGATTCCGATCCGCCGGAGTTCTTCGATTTGACGCGCGGCCGCGTCAAAGGTCCCCTCGGGGGTAAAGGCGCCGACATGCATCTCATACATCACCTGTCCGGAGAGGGAAACACCCTGCCACCCCTCATCCTCCCAACCGTATGCTCCCGGATCGACGACCATCGACGGCCCATGCGGACCTTCTGGCTGAAAACGGGAGCAGGGATCGGGATAGCAGCCCGCGTCCTCAAAGTGGTAGCGATAACGGTCCCCCGCGCCGACCCCCGGAACGGTTCCGGAGTAATATCCTCCCTCTTCCGGCTCTAAGGGAAACGCCTCTCCTTCTCTGCCCTCAATGACCACCTCCAGGCGGCGATGCTTCGGGGCCCATACACGAAACCGAACCCCGGCCTCCTGAACCTCCGCCCCCAATCCTAACCTCCAATTGATCTGGCCCTGCGCCATCATACGCCCCCAATCGTGAACGATAGCTCCCCCCTATTGGAATTATAGAGGTTTGGGTCGAAGCGTTTCAAGGAAGAGGAAAACAAGCGGTTTGTATTTGGCTTGACAACGCTTGCGCTCATCTTGCCTTTTTTATGAAATTTCGCTATCTTAGCGACGGCTTTTTTCATCCGATTGCGGTCTATCTCAATCGATCGCCTTACTCAACCACCGATGGGAGTCCAAAATGGATATAACACGGGCAACCTACTATTTAATTGCAACGGAAGACCGTCCGGGCCAGCTCGCACGATTTTCAAAGGCGATGTCGGAACATGAGATCAACCTGGCGGGGGTCTGGTGTTTCGGGACCGGCCGCGGCAATGCGGAGATTATCGCGATCCCCCGCGACCCGCATGCCTTCAGAAAAGTCGCGAGAGAGGCCGGCTGGAGTATCCGCGAGGGAAGCTGCTTCCACCTGACGGGGGAAGACCGCGCCGGGGCCCTCGCCGATACCCTCGACCGGATCGCGCAGGAGGGAATCAATCTTCACGCCGTCGACGCGATGGGATTCGAGGAGCGCTACTCCGCTTATGTCTGGTGCGATGAGCAAGATGTGGAGAAACTTCGAAAAGTCCTCAAGGGATGGTAACCTTCTTCAGATAAGGGAAAGATAAAATGCCAAAAATTATTTCCGACTCCTGGGTCATGGCGGGTGTCCGCGACATGAAGAAATCGGTCGCCTTCTATACAAAACTCGGCCTCAAGCCGTCGATCAACCGCCCCTACTATGTCGAATTGACCCTGCCGGGAGGAACGGTCCTCGGCCTCCATTCGATCGAAGATGAGAAGGGAAAGAAGCCGAAAGCGGCCAAGCGAATGGCCGACGGCGGCTGGGGGATCATGCTCCGGGTCAAAGACATCAAGAAGGTGGTGGCCGACCTCAAACGAAAACGGGTCCCCTGCAGTAAGATCGAGACCGCCCCCGGCGGCGCCGATTTCGCCTTGCTACATGATCCGGACGGCAATCGTCTGGTGCTTCTTGAAATGGCGTGATCTTGATCGAGGCGCCTCCTTTTTTATACAATTAATCTATAAACAAGGAGGTGCAACATGACTTCGAAGAAACTTTACATTTCGCTACTCTCCGGGATGTTGGCGTTTTTCTCTTTCTTCCAGATCCTCGGGGTTTCCTCAACCGGTATCGTTCAAGCAGCCAATACCGCAGAGGAACAAACGCTGGAAGCGGTCGATGGTAAGATCGTTGCCGTCGATCCGCAGAAAAAGATCATCCGGATCGAGCCGGGAATTCTCGGTGCGGAGAAAGATCTGATGGTGACCGATCAGACCAAGATCGTTATCAAAGGACAATCGGGGAACCTCCAGGGTCTTCGGGAGGGAGATGAAGTCACGGTCAGATATGCCGAGAATGAGCGTGAAGAGCGGGTTGCAGAGTATATCGAGGTGACCGGCTAGAAGCGGGCTTTCAAATGGCCGGGGCGTGTACGCCCCGGCCATTTTTTTGAATCCACGACTCCAAGCGCCATCTCTCTTTCACCCCAACGGCTGTTCTGGTCGAATCGACGGGCGCTTGATTACACCCCTTGGTTTCGCTACAATCACACTAAACAGCCTCACTGAGGAAAGACGATGGCCCTCCGTTTGTTCTACATTGCGGTGATGCTCGCGATGATGACAATCCTCCCCTTTTTCCCGGCGACCGGGTTCCCGGTCGAAGGGACAGAGCCGTCGGTGGCGAAGTTGCCAAGGCGGAAAGAGCTAAAGGAAGAACGGGGGAAGATCGTCAAGATCGATCCCGCAACCAAGCGAATCCGCATTGTCCCTGGAATCTTCAGCCGATCCATCGAGATCAAGATCACCGCGCGGACCGAGATTATGATCCAGGGCCGGCCGGCGACCTTCAGCGAGTTGCGGCCAGGAGATAAGGTTCGGGTGAGATCCCTCGCGGATCATAAAAGTCAAACCGCCGAATCGATCGACGTCATATAACGGTATTTGATCTTTTGCAGGGCGCCATTGATGGCGCCCTCCGGGCGGACGCGATCCGTCACCCCCTCCCTCATCGGCTTTTGACATCCATCCGATCCCGCAGGGCATCCCCCAATAGGTTCAGCGCCATCACCGCCGACATGATCGCCACTCCCGGAATGGCCGTCAGGTGCGGGGCGAGCAGGAGAAAAGAGCGGCCGTCGCTCAACATCGCCCCCCAGCTTGGCGTCGGCGGTGTCACGCCGAGCCCTAAAAACGAAAGACTCGCCTCGGTCACGATCGCCCCGGCGATCCCGAATGTCGCTTCGACGATAATGGGGGCCGCGATATTGGGAAAAAGATGGCGGGTGATGATCCGAAGCGGTCTTGCCCCGAGCGCCCGCGCCGCGGCAACGTAGTCCAACTCGCGGACCACCAAGATCTGCCCCCGGACCAATCGCGCATAGCCGACCCATCCCATCACCGAGAGCGCAATGATCACATTCCGAAGACTCGGCCCCAACACCGCCGCCAGGGCGATCGCCAAAAGAATGCCGGGAAAGGCGAGGAAAACATCGACCAGCCGCATCAATAACTCATCAAGCCAGCCGCCGAAGAAACCGGCCAGCGCCCCGACCAGAACAGCCGATCGCCAGAGAGATCGTCACCGTCGTCAATCCGACCCAGAGGGAGATCTGCGCGCCGTAAAGAATCCGGCTGAGGAGATCCCGTCCCAGCTTATCCTGCCCCAGCGGGTGCTCGGCGGAAGGGGGCGCGAGCCCCTCTTTCAACTGTTGATCGAACGGATCGTAGGGGGCGAGAAGCGGCGCAAACAGAGCGGCGATGAGGAAGAGCGCCAGGAGAATCAGGCCGAGGGTGATCCGTTTGTCTCTCATTGATACTGCACCCTCGGGTCCACCGCCGCATAGAGGAGATCGATCAGCAAGTTCACCAAAAGGTACGTTAATGCGATGGCAAGGATGCAGCCTTGGACGAGCGGGTAATCCCGGCCTTGGATCGCCTGGATCGTGAGCCGTCCCAGGCCGGGCCAGGAGAAGATCGTCTCGGTGATGATCGACCCGGTCAGCAGCGCTCCGATCTGAAGCCCCACCACCGTGAGCAGCGGGATCAGCGCGTTTCGAAGGGCATGCCTTAAAACCACCCGCCGCTCCGGGAGCCCCTTCGCCCGCGCGGTCAGGACAAACTCTTTCGGGAAGATCTCCAATAACGAGGAGCGGGTCATCCGAACGAGGATCGCCGACATGCCGAGGCCCAGCGTCAGGGCCGGGAGAATCAATGAAGCGATCCCGTGTCGGCCGGAGACCGGAAGCCAATCGAGCTTCAGCGAGAAAAGAATGATGAGGAGAGGACCGAGCCAAAAGGTCGGCATCGAGACACCGAAGAGGGAGAACAGAAGCCCCCCGGCGTCGAACATCGAGCGGGGGCGAACGGCGGAGAGGAGGCCGAGCGGCAGCGCGATGAGAAGAGAGACGAGCAGGGCGGCGGCGGCCAGCTGAAGGGTGGCCGGGTAGCGCGCCAGGATCAGAGCGGCGACCGGCCGCTGAGAGACAAGCGATCGGCCTAAATCGCCCCGGGCGACCCCGGCGAGAAATCGCCCGTACTGGGTCAGGATCGGATCGTCGAGGTGAAGCGCCGCTCGCAGGGCGGCCCGGTCGGCCTCGGCCGCCCGCTCTCCGAGCATCACATCGATCGGATCCCCCGGGATGAGATGGATCAGGAAGAAAACCGACGTCAACACGCCGAGAAGAACCGGCCCCGACCAGAGGAGCCGACGAATGAGAAAGCGGGTCATCGCCTCCCTTGAAAAGTCGATCCGCCGATCGGCCGCCGATGAGGCGGCCGATCATTCACCCTTGGCGGCGCCGCCCCCGATCAATCGGATCCCGAAAAAAATGACGACGCCGGTCAGGGCCGAGATATAAGCGCTGAAGAGCCAGAAGATCTTCATGCGACTTTGAAAAAGCTGGTAGCCGAGGAAAATCGCCACCATTAAACCGAAGACGCAGGCCGTCGTGAACAGGGTCAAAACGAGTTTTCTTCGCTGCGGAGTCATCCTCATAAAACCCAAGCTGATTTTCTCGGGGATTATTCCATAAGCCTCTTCGGTTTTCAAGATGAAAATAGATCCCCTGCGCACCTGTCGTCTCATCGTCAGCGGATGCAGGAAATGGAATAACGGGCCGAATCTCGGATCTCCCTAGTGGTCTCCTCTACCGAATTGACAGGGAAAAGAATTAATGTCAGAATAGCATCGGTTTTGGGATATCCATGGTTGATTCAGAACACCTCCGGAAAATCTTAAACGGCACGCTCGGTCTTTCGGCGGAAAAAATAGAAATAAACAGTCTTGCCGGGGACGCCTCCAACCGGTCCTATCATCGGATTTCGTGGAAGGAAAAGGGATCGGCCCAATCTCTTATTCTCATGGTCATGGCGGCGCCGGAGGGCTTCAAGGCCTCCGAAGAGGCGGTCAGCGGCGCGCCGACTGAGATTTCCGAACTCCCTTTCATCAATATTCAGCGACACCTCCGCGCCTGTAAGGTGGCGGTCCCGGAGATCCTCTTCTACGATGCGGCGCGCGGCTGGATGCTCCTGGAAGATCTCGGCGACATCACCCTCGCCCAGGAAATTCAGGAGAAGGCGGCCGGCAACGACGCGGTCTTGAAGGAATATTATCAAAAAGCAATCGACACCCTCCTGACGATCCAGATGGAGGCGACGGCCGCCCCTTCCAACGGCTGCATTGCGCACCATCGCGCGTTCGACCCGGCGCTCTTTGTCTGGGAGTTCGATCACTTTATCGAATACGGCATCGAAGCCCGAAACGGGACGCCGATTCCCCCAAAGCAGCGCGACGCGATCCGGGCCCACTTTTCCGACATCGCCCTCCGGCTCGCCTCCTTGCCGCAGGTCTTCACGCATCGCGATTACCACAGCCGGAATTTAATGATCCAGTCCGACCCCGCGGGGTTCGCGGTCCGCGTGATCGACTTTCAAGATGCGCTGATGGGCCCGCCGCAGTATGACCTCGCCTCGCTGCTGCGCGACTCGTATATCGATCTTCCGGAACCGGTGATCGACGACCTGATCGCCTATTACCTTCGGCAAAGAGAGGCCCGTTCGGGAGAGCGGGTGCCGCCGGAGATGTTCCGGGAGTATTTTGATCTGGTCAGCATCCAGCGAAACTTAAAAGCGGCCGGTCGGTTCGTCTACATCGACCAGGTAAAAAAGAACCCGCGGTTTCTCCAATACGTCCCGGCGACGCTGCGGAAGGTGAAGCGGAACCTTGAGAAACACCGGCGCTTGGCCCCGCTGCACGCCCTTCTGGCCGAATACGTAGAGGAGTTGCAACGGTAATGAAAGCAATGATTTTGGCCGCGGGATATGGAACGCGGCTTCGCCCCCTGACCAATGACCTCCCGAAACCGCTGCTACCGGTCGGACCGCGCCCCCTGATCTACTACAATCTCCTGCTTCTCAAGAAATACGGAATTACAGAACGTCTTTATCAACGTTCATTACCTCGGAGATAAAATTATCAAAGAGGTCGGAAACGGTCTCCGTCTCGGGATGAACATCACCTACTCCGAGGAGTCGCAGATTTTGGGGACCGGCGGAGGAATTAAGAACATTCAGACGGCAATCGCGCGGGGAACCTTCCTCGTCATCAACGCCGATATCCTCATCGATCTGAACCTTGATAAATTGGTCGAGTTCCATCACCGAAAGAAAGCGGCCGCAACATTGGTCCTGCGGGAAGATCCGGAAGTGGACCGCTTCGGAGCGATCGAAGTCGATCCCAAAGACCAGATCCGGAATATTCTCGGAAAGATGCCGTGGAGCGGCGAGAAGGCGCGGCGGATGATGTTCACCGGTGTTCATGTGATGGAGCCGCACGTGATGGATTACGTCCCCGCTCGGACCTTCTACTCGATCACCGATGCCTATGTGGAGATGCTCCGCCAGAACGAGAAGCTCTTTGGGTATGTCACGCGGGGCTACTGGAACGATATCGGAGAGATCGACCGCTACAAAAAAGCCGACCGCGATCTCAAACAAGGAAAGGTTCGGCTCAGCCACATCCGCTCCGAAACGGCGGTCTGATGATCCTCGAAGAGATCGAAGAGAATCCAAACTGCCGGCCCGCCGACATGATGCGGTTTCGCGAAATCGGCCCCGCCAAGAAAGTGGTTCAGGTCCGCCTTTACGATCACGATCCAAACGGCCGGTGGTATCAGGTGACCGGATGGACCGACCGGGGGGAAGCGCCGGCCGCCGAGGCGTTCATCCAGCCGGTCGAAGACTCCGGCAGCGGCGTCGCCTATCTCCTCCACAGCGCCGGCAACTGCGGCCTTCGATTCAAACCCGACCCGGAAAGCTCCTGGAGCCTGACCGACCCGACCCAGTGGGGAGAGCCGTTTCTGCTTCTGGGGGATCTGCAGGATGTGGTGACGACGTAGGCTAATACCTCTTCCGCTGCTTTTCGAACGCCGCTTCATCTTCGGCGGTGTAGCCGAAGAGGCTCGGCGCAACCGAGGCGACATAGTAGATCGGGCGAACGATCACATAGTCGAGCAGCACCCCGACCGGATGAAGGACGAATGCGACCAACCGGAAGGGATGGCCATACGAAGCGGCGTCGGCCGATACCTCGGCGCGCCGTGCCGCCTCCACCGGATAGAAATCGTCCCCCTTCTGCTTCCCGGCGCAGCCGGTCGATAAAACCGACATCAAGAGAAGCCCCGCCAGGAAAAGGCCTCCCCCTTTTATCCGAACGAAATTTTCCATGTCTCATCTCCTGTCTGATCAAAAGATTTTTGGTTTATCTTGCTAAGGATGAATTTGGCTGAGCGGCATCGGCGGCCCTTCCGTCGTAAACGACCAGCTCTCGGCCGTTAGAAGTGGATTGCCGTCCCGATCTTCGATTCCCTCTTTCAGAATGACGGTGTACCGCTCTTCATAGGCCAGGGGCGATTTCGGCAAAAAGGTGACCGTTTGGGTCACAGGCTCATACGCAATGACTCCTTCCAGCTTCTCTTCATCAACCACAACGATCGAATCGGGTTTGAGACTGGTCGGCTCGATCGGTTTGTTAAAGGTCACCGAAATAAGCGCCGACACGGGAACATGGGTCGCATTGTCCGTCGGGGTCGTCTGCTGAATATTCAGAAGGGTTTCTTCCGCCGATCGGGTCGTGAATGTCCAACGATAGGAGAAGGGAAGATGGTGGCCTTCCAGATCGGCGACGTCGCCGGTGACGGCGGCCTGGTATTGCTTCCACGGCTCCAGAGGTCGTGTTGGACTCCAGGTGGCCGACTTTGTCTCTGGATCGTAGTGGACAACCCCCTCGGCCCCTTCCACACGGAAGGTCTTCGCCGTCACCGTCCTCGGGTCGATCTGTTTTGTAAACTCCACGATAATCGGGGTGGTCGGCGCAACCTCGCTTTCATTTTCCCCCGGAACGGTCCGGACGATCCCGGGCGCCTCGCCGATCGGACCGATCGCCGCCGCGGCCGGAAAAGCGACAATCATTGCCGGGAAGGTGAGCACATATAAAAATTTTGAGATGAAGCGAAAGGGTCGGTCAATCATCGGCTGTCCTGTTTCCCGAACGCGCTGCAAAGGCCGGACCGGCTTTTCGAGGCAGAAGGGTGATTCCCCGGGGTCCTCCCTGAGAAAAGTGGAAACGTCTCACATAAAAGTGGACCTTTTTTGCGAAGTTTCTCTCCCGCCCCTTGTCTTCTTCGAAACGAATTGGCTATAATCCGGTTAACTTAAACGAGAGGGAGGGTTTGACATGGAGCTCTATCAACGTTCGCAAACGGAAACAACCGCCCAAGACGATCCCGCAGCAAAAGAATTACTTCGGCGGGCCTACGAGAAGACCTCGCGCTGGGGGAAGGAGTTCCCCGGTTTCACCGCCGATCTGGTCCTCAATGACAACGGCAAGGAATATAAGGGGAAGGTCAAGATCAAATCGCCCAAAGAGGCGGAGGTCACCGTCGACGGCGCCGACGAGCCGCTTTTGAAATGGGCCCAAAACCAGATCGGGATGATGGCGGTTCACCGCGCCTCCCGTCCTTTCGAGGAGGCCGACGGCAAATACGCCTTGACCCTCGCCCCGGAAGACCACCATCCCCTCGGCCGCCAGATCATCATCAACGGCGACGGAATGAACTCCCGCTACCGGATCAAAGACGACCGGATTCAGCAGATCTCCCGCAGCATGGGGAAGATGAGCTTCACGATCAATGTCGAAGAGGCGATGACCACCTCCGACGGAAAACATCTCACCACCCGATATACTGTCTTCTATTTCTCCCCCGACGGGCAGCTAATGCAGGCGGAGGCGTTCACCGATCGTCCGGCCGAGATCAAAGGGCTCTATCTCCCCGGGTATCGCCGGATCATCTCGAACGACAAAGGAACGGCGATCGTCCGGATCCTGGAGTTTAAGAATCACCAGTTGATGTAATTCGAAGAGGCAAGGAGCCCTGCCGTGACCCGTCTGGAGCGGATGAGAAAGCTGGTCGAACTCGACCCGAACAGTGAGATCACCCACTTCGGACTGGGACAGGCCTGTTATGATGAGGGCCTCTTTGCGGAGGGGGCTTCGGCGATGGCGCGGGCCATCGAGATCAAACCCGATTACACCGCGGCGTATGAGATTTTGGGGCGCTGTCTGGAGAAGATGGGAAATCTGGCAGAGGCCGAAGCGGTCTACCGAAAGGGGATCGAAGTCGGAACTGTGCGGGGAGATATGATTCCGACCGAAAAAATGAAGGCGCGGCTCAACCGGGTAAAGAGCAAACTCGCTTCACCCGACGCTTCGTCCGGGGCGGCTTAGGGATGCTCCGCCCGCTCCATCAACAACTTGAGCTCTTCGATATAGACGGTCTCCTCCAACGGGCCGCCTCGGCGGACCGAGAGGAAGTAGAGATTGCCCCAGAGGCCGGCGATCCGATGAATCGCCTCGTGGCGCGGTAATCCCTTCTCGAGCAGCGCCTTAAAGACCACTTCGACCTCTTCGGGATCTTGCTGGAAGAGCTGTTTTTCCACCGCAACGTGAAGGCCGGTGTGGATCAGCGGATTGACCACGTAACCGTCGATCTCCTGAGGGTGGAAGGCCGATTCCCCCTGCGGCCACCAGGGATCGAACTCGGGATGCGCTCTCATGGCGTCGGCGATCAGCTCGGAATCGCCGGAGAGCTCCTCCTCCCGCTTCATCCGCTCCCAAACATTGAAATAGATCGAAAGGGCCTGCTTTGAAAAGAGATAATCCATGCCTGACTCCATCAAAAGATGAAAGAGGCATCTTAACAGAGTCTCATCGGGATGATCAAGGTCGATCTCAAACCGTGAGACCAAAGCGAAATCGATGACCCAGGAGCAAAAAGAGGAATTTGAACGATTCGTCTTCCGGCACGCCAACCTGACCTTGATTGATTATGCCTTGGGGCACGATATTTTCGACAAGGTGGTTCAGCAACGCTTGAATCGGCTTGAAAAGAATTACTTCCTCACGCTCGCCGAAGCCGAAGAAGCCGACCTTGTGGAGGCGCGCAAAACCGCGCCGAGCGAAGCAACCCGGATGAAGATCGACCGCCTTTTAAAAAACGCAAGAGACGTTCAGGAGATTCTGAAAGAGTAAATTGCACCGTTCGGCCGCGCGCGTGGAGCTGTCCACTACCCCCCTGATCCCCTGCCTCTTATTTAAATCAGCCATCGGCGATCAGCTTTCAGCCTTCAGCCTTTCATCTTTAAGCTGGTCGCTGACGGCTGATTGCCTCTTTGAATTTTTTCGTAACCATCACTGAGCGACAAGGAGAAGAAATGAAAGGGAGAAGTTCGATTCTTTTTGCACTGATCGTTTTTATCGCGGGAATCTGGATCGGCGGAGGGTCGGCCCGATGGCTTGCAACCGGGCCGGTCTTCGCCCAACCTTCGCAGGCCAAAAGCGTTCGAGCCGAAGCGTTCGAGCTGATCGATAAAAAAGGGCGGCTCCGCGCGAAATTAATCGTGGGGGGGAAAGAGGAAGAGCCGATGCTGGTCGCATACGATCAGAATGAAAAGCCGACCGCGGCATACGGCCTCAACGGCGACGGTCCGGTCCAAAACCTCCTTGACCGGATTTTACGGCCCTAGAGAAAAGCGTGACGCACGGAATTTCTATAACGCCGCGTTCTTCGATTGTTGGATCAGTTCCGCAATGATGGTCACCAGCTTCATCGGTTCGACCGGTTTGGAGAGGCAGGCTTGGAAACCGGCCAAAAGGGCGCGTCTGCGGTTATCCCCAGTGGCGTAAGCGGTCAGGGCGACCGCGGGGATTTCCTTGAGGCCTTGCTCCTTTTCCCAGCCTCTGACCCGATCAATCAAGACATACCCGTCTTCTCCCGGCATCTTCAGATCACCGATCAGGGCTTCCGGCCGCTTCCGTTTCATAATCTCCATCGCTTCCTCGACCGAAGCCGCCGTTGTGACGTTGATCCAATATTTCTCCAGCATAATCGTCAGCAATTGGCGCGCATCCGCCTCATCATCGACCAAAAGCAACCGCAAGCCGTACACCGCGGGTAGGCGGCCGAATGATCCGCTCTCTTCAGCAGAGACGCCAACCGGCTCTCTGAACTCCTCTTTTGTCCGGAGCGCTCGGATCGGGAGCCGAACCGTCAGTGTCGCCCCCGCCTCTTGTCCGCCGCTCTCGGCAAAGACACTCCCGCCGTGCAGCTCGATGAGATATTGCACAATGGCAAGACCGAGCCCCAGCCCTCCGTGAGATCGGGTGTTGCTCTCCTCGGCTTGACGGAAACCATCAAAAATATGCGGGAGAAAATCAGAGGGAATACCGATTCCGGTATCTTTGACACGAATCTGAATATACGGATCGACCCGCTCCAAAAAAACCTCGATGCAGCCCTCATCGGGGGTGAATTTAATGGCATTGGAGAGCAGATTCCAGACCACCTGCTGCAGCCGGTCCGGGTCGGCCAGGACGGGCCCAATGGAGGCATCGAGCGTCACCCTCAATTCGATCCCCTTGACCTCTGCGGCCTGTCGAAGCGTTTCAATGGCCGATTCAATAATCGGGATCAAATCCACCGGGCGGGTCTGCAGGTATAGTTTCCCCCCGACAATACGGGAAAAATCCAAAAGGTCATTAATCAGGAGCTCTTGCGCTTTTGTGTTTCTTGCAATGGCCTTCAACGCGGACGTTCGTGTCTGGGGATCCAGCTCCTCCATCTCCAGAAGATAGGTCCATCCGGCGATGGCATTCAGCGGGGTGCGCAATTCATGCGAGACCATGGCTAAAAATTCATCTTTGAGCCGGTTGGCCTCCTGCGCCTCTCGTCTTGCCCGTTGTTCACGGGCCAGAAGTTCCTCTCGCTCTTTCTCCGACCGCTTGCGCTCGGTAATGTCGATGAGGGCCATCCGTAAGACAGGACCGCCATCCGTCTGTTGCACAAGGGTCCATTCCACCCAGACATCAAAGGGATTCTCTCCCTTTCGATTTATTTTCAGCTCACACGTCTGCTTTAACTGATTCTTGATCGCCTCGCCCAGGAGCGCTCTGAACCGGAAGCGGTCTTCCTCTGCAATATAAATCAGCAGCGGCTTTCCAATCAGATGGGTCCTTTCAATACCGAGCTGTTCCGCCCCTTTCAAATTAATCTCCAGAATCAGGCCATTCTGGTCCAGGCTACAATAGCCGATCGGGGCCGAGTCGTAGAGATCGGCATATCGACTGCGCGACTCCTCCAGCTGAGACTGACTCGCTCGGAGATTCTCGTTTTGCATTTCAATCTCGATTTGATGAACTTGAAGCTCCTGAATGAGCTGTTGCGTCTCTTGAACGGACAACGTTTGTGGCGGGTCTTTCATTTCCTTCAGTTTCTCTTCCGCCCGCTTTCGAATGTTGGTTTTATTTTCCATCGGATACCTGGGGTCAGTCTCTACCAGTCCAAACAGAGAAAATCGCGGTCGGTCTTCCCGATTGGGGTGCCCGCTATCCCGTCTCGATCGGGTGATGAGAGGGGTCTATCCGGGTGGCCGGACCCGTTGAGGAAAAGTCTTATCAATCAGTACACCATTGCAGGGTGAAAAAGCAATAGGTTAGAAGGCTCTGACATTCACAAACGGATTCTTTTATCTTAACCGATCCGTCTTCCCGTCTCGCGATCGAAAAGATGGACCTGATGCGGGTCGATCATGAAACCGACCTGCTCGCCCGGCGCTCCGTCAAAATCGGCCGCTGCCGTGGCGCGGACCGTCCGGCCTCCCCAGATCAGCTCCACCCAGACCTCGGCGCCGATCGATTCGATTAAGACGATTTCGGCCCGCATCTCTCCCGCTCCGGCCGGACGGGAAAGATGAAGATCTTCCGGACGGATGCCGAGGACGACTTCTCCCGACGGCGCGGCCCCGAGCCGTTTCGCCTCTGTTTCAGCCCGGCGAAAGACCACACCATCAGCAACCTCAATCCCTTTCTCCACCCGCCGTCCAGGCAGCAGGTTCATCGGGGGGCTTCCGATGAATTCCGCAACAAAGAGATTGGCCGGCTGCGAATAGATCTCCTTCGGCGTCCCCTCCTGCTGAATCGTCCCTTGGTGGAGGACCACCATCCGGTCGGAGAGGGTCATCGCCTCGGCCTGATCGTGGGTCACATAGATCATCGTCGTCTTCAATCGCCGATGCAACCGCTTCAGCTCGCTGCGCATCTCGATCCGAAGGCGCGCGTCGAGATTGGAGAGCGGCTCGTCGAAGAGAAAGAGGCGCGGCTTGCGGACGATCGCTCTTCCTAACGCCACCCGCTGGCGCTGGCCGCCGGAGAGCGACGCGGGCCGCTGCGGCAGCAGCGGCGTCAGGCCAAGCAGCGCGGCCACCTCCGGGACGCGGCGGTCGATCTCGGCCGCCGGCTCTTTTTTCATTCGAAGGGGAAAGGCGATATTCTCGTAGACGCTCATGTGAGGATAGAGGGCATAGCTCTGAAAGACGACCGCGACGTTGCGATCTTTGGGGGCCAGGTCGTTCACCGGCTTTCCGTCGAACAGAATCTCGCCGGAGGTCGGGCTTTCCAGACCGGCAATCAAATTCAGCAGGGTCGATTTCCCGCAGCCGCTCGGCCCAACCAACGTGAAGAACATCCCCTCTTCGATCGTCAGATCGATCCGGCGGAGCACCTCCTTCTCCCCAAACCGCTTCGTGATCCCCGTCAGCCGCACTTCCGCCATGTAAACCCCCAGAAACATCTTAATTACGAAGGCTCTAGACTAGCGGAAACGTGCTAAAGTTTAGAGATGTTCAATAATAACAAGCCATTATCAGAATACAGGCGGAAAAAAATATTACAGTGCTTCTGCCTGGATCTCACGGCCACTCAGACAGCAAAGCTGCTGAAGATAAATCGCAATACCATTAATAAATATTACAGTCACTATCGAAGCCAAATTTATCAGCATCAAATGAAGCAGCTCAAACAATTTAAAGGTGAAGTGGAGGTGGATGAGAGCTACTTCGGCCCACGCCGAGTGCGAGGCATGGCTACCAGAAGAGGCAGAGGGACGCACCGTCAGCCGGTCTTCGGCATCTACGAGCGCAAGGGGCGAGTGTATACCGAAATTATCCCCAATTGTGAGCGAAAGACCTTGCATTCCATCATTTTCGGCAAGGTTGCACTCTCTTCTACTATTTACTCTGACTGCTGGAGCGGCTATCATGGGCTGGTGGATGTGGGGTATGATCGGCATATTCGGCTCAAGCATCATCGCAATGAATTCTCAAGAAAGCGAGGTGCCCACGTCAACGGCATTGAAGCCTTCTGGTCGTTCTGCAAGAGGCGGCTGACAAAGTTCAACGGCGTGAAGAGAAACTTCGTGCTGCATCTGAAAGAATGTGAATGGCGCTGGAAGAAAAGCACGCTTGAACTCGAAAAATCATTAATCATCATAAGCAAAGTGCTAGTCTAGAGCCTTACGAATTAGAATTGGGTGAAGAATCGAGAGCGAAAGCGCTGGGTGTTAGAATTGAATTCCTCATTCTCAATTCTTAATTCCTAATTCGTAATTCCTAATTGGTTTATTTATCCCTTCACCGCCCCGGCCGTCAGCCCTTCCACGATCCGCCGCTGGAAAAAGAGGACGAGGAGGATCACCGGCAGGGTCACGACGATCGACGCGGCGGCCATGTCGCCATAGGGGATCTCATGCAAGCCCGGAAAGAGCGCGATCCCGACCGGGACGGTCCGCGACGCCTCGGTCGTCGTGAAGGTCAGCGCGAAGAGAAACTCCCCCCAGGAGAAGAGAAAGACGAGGATCGCCACGGCGGAGAGGCCCGGCGCGGCGAGCGGCAGGAGGACTTTCGTGAACGCCTGCAACGGCGTGCAGCCGTCGATCTGCGCCGCCCGGTAGAGCTCCGCCGGAATCTCCTCGAAGAAGCGGGTCAGGATCCAGAGGGAGAGGGGGAGGGAGAAAGCGGTGTGGGTGAGGACCAGCGCCCACCAGGTGTCTCTCAATCCGAGCGCCCGGACGATGAGATAAAGCGGGCTGACGATCGCCACCGGCGGAAACATGGAGACCCCAAGCGCGGCCCCGAGGAGGAACCGCTTTCCTTTAAAGTCGAGCCGCGCCAGGGCGAACGCGGCCAGACCGCCGATCCCGAGGGAGAAGAGGGTCGTCATCGCCGCCACCGCGAGGCTATTGAGAATGATCCGGAAGAAAGGGTGGCCGGTGAAGATGGCGCGATAATGTGCCAGGGTCGGATGGCGCGGGAAGAGGCGAACGGCGATCAGCTCGGCATCGGGGGTGATCGACGTGATCGCCTCCCAGAGGACCGGCCCGAGGAAGAAGAACCCCGTCGCCAAAAGAAGCAGGAAAAAACCGATCGGCCGTCCCCATTTCGCTCCGCTCATGAGGAAAGCCTCCGCTCCCGTCCCAGCAGGGCAAGATAGAGCAGGCTGATCCCGACGACGCAGAGGAACATCGCCACCGCCAGGGTGGCGCCGTAGCCGAACTGGAGGGTTTGAAACAACACTTTGTAGATATAGATCGAAAGGGTCTCCGTGGTGTTGCCCGGACCGCCGGCGGTGAGGACATAGATCGCATCGAAGACGCGGAAGGCATCGAGCGTCCGAAAGAGAAGGACCACCAGGATCACCGGCTTCAGCGAAGGAAGAATGATGTGACGGAAGATCCCCCAGGCGCCGGCCCCGTCGACCCGCGCCGCGAGGTAAAGCTCCCTCGGAATCGTCTGCAGCCCGGCCGTCAAGAGGATCGCCGCGAAGGGAGCGCTCTTCCAGACATCGATCAGGATCGCCGCATGGATCGCCCAGAAGGGGTCGCCGAGCCAGTTGATCGGCCCGCGGGTCAGGCCCGATTCCATGAGCAGAAAATTAAGGAGACCGAACTCGACATTGTAGAGCCACTCCCACATCCGGCTGGAGACCACCGTCGGGATCGCCCAGGGGAGCAGGACGATCGCCCGCATCCATCCCCGCCCCGGAAAAGCGCGGTCCAAAAGGAGCGCGACCGCCAACCCCAGGGCAAGCTCCAGCGCCACCGCGAGGAGGGTGAAGTAGAGGGTGTTGCCGAGGCTGTTCCAGAAACGGGGATCGATCGCGAGGAAGCGGTAGTTCTCCAGTCCGACGAAGCGGGCGATCTGAAAAATCGGCAGCCGTTGCTGAAGGCTGAGGAAGAAGGCGGCCGCGATCGGAACCAGCGCGACGGCGGCGAGAAGGAGGATGGCCGGGGCGATCAACCAATAACCGAGCCGCGCGGTCGTCGGTCTCATCGCACCGGCTCCCCGAGCAGATGCTTCATCTGAAGCGCGGCGTCTTGCAGGGCGCGCTCCGGCGGCTTGATCCCGACCAGCGCCGCGGAGAATTCGGGCTGCATGATCTGAGAGAGCATCGGATAGTAGGGGGAGACCGGCCGGGGCCGGGCCGACAAGAAAAGATCGCGCAGCCCGGCGGTGAACGGCTGTGCGGCCGCCAACGCCGGGTCGTCATAGAGGGCTTTGCGCGTCGGATTGTAGCCGGTCTCGATCGCCATCGTTCGCTGAACCTCCGGAGAGGTTAAATAGAGAAGCAACGCTTCGGCCTCTTTCGGATGGCGCGAGAAGCGGTTGATCCCAAGCTGCCATCCTCCCAGGGCCGCCGCGGAAGCGTGGCCCGGAAAGTGCGGCAGCGGGGCGACGCCGACCTTCCCCCGCACCGCAGATCCTTCCTTCTGAAAGAGGACCCACGCATACGGCCAGTTGCGCATGAAGAGCGCCCGGCCTTCTCCGAAGAGACGCCGCGTCGTCTCTTCATCGGCGGTCGTCACCATCGGCGGGGAGACCCGCCCCTCTCCGATCAGATCGCGCAGAAAGGTGAGCGCCTCGGCGGCGGCGGCACTGGCGAGGACCACCCGCCCTTTTTCGTCGAGCACCTCCGCGCCCGCCGACCAGAGGACCTCCAGGACGTTGCAGATCAGCCCTTCATATTGCTTTCCTTGCCAGACATAGCCTCTTAATTGCGGGTCGCGCTCCTCCCCGAGCACCGTCTGCGCGGCGGAAACCAGGTCGCTCCAGCTCCTCGGCGGGTCGAGGCGATACTTTTCCAGGAGATCTCTTCTATAGTAAAGGAGGCCGGCATCCAAAAACCAGGGGATGGCATACGCCCGTCCCTCGAACAGAGCGGCGTTGACCGGTCCGGAGAAAAATGCATCGCGCGCCGCGGGAGGAAAGAGGGGGGAGAGATCGCGGAGCCATCCCGCGCGGGCGAACTCCTGTACCCAGATGACGTTGAGCGAGAGCAGATCGAAGTCGGCCGACCCCCCCTCTAAACCGATAATGTAGAATTGATGCTGCTGATCGGAAGAGGAGGGAAGGGTTTCATCCCGGACGAGAATCCCCGGATGCGCTGCTTCGAATTGTCTCAGGAGCGCCTGGAAGGCGGCGGGATTTCCTTCGATCTGCCCATGTTTGAAGACGAGCGTGACCGGCCCTTCCCCCTCTTTGGCCCGCTCCGCGGTGGGGCAGCCCCAGAGAAGTCCGATCAGCCCGACGGTTGCCAGCCAACCTGCGATCCATCGGCGTCCGCTCCACACATCGCTCCTCCGCCGTCACACGTCGCTCATCGTCCGCTCTTCGCCGCCGGCCTTCTTCTGCTCTGCGCCGTTGCCGGCCCCGTCTCCCGCCGGCGCCTTGCCGTCGGCCTCTCGCGTGTAGACCGTCCGGCTGGGCAAGGGGATCTCGATTTCCTCTTTCCGGAATCGCTTCAAGATCCGCTTCCGCAACTCGTGCTGCGCAAGGTATTGATCGGTGAACTCCCGCACCTGACAGATCAGGGTAAAGCTCAAGGAGAACTCGCCGAAACCGGGGATGAGCCGGACAAACGGCGCGGGGTCGGCGAGCAGTCCGGGGATCTCCCGCGCCCCTTGGATCGCCTCCTCTACCAGAACCCGCTCGACATGATCGGGGTCGGCGTCGTAGGCGACATTGATCGGGATCAAGAGCGCCATCCGCGTCTCGGGCAAATAATAATTGGTCAGAATGCTCTGGGAGAGTTTGTTATTGGGGATGATCACCAGGTTGTTCGGAAGCATCCGAATGCGGGTGGTCCGCCAGCCGATGTCGGTGACATAGCCTTCCTGTCCCGACTCCAGACGGATGAAATCGCCGACGCGGACCGGCTGCTCCACCAGGATATGGATTCCGGCGAAGAGGTTCGAGAGGGTGTCTTGAAGGGCGAGCGCCACGGCGAGACCGCCGACCCCCAGGGCGGTGATCAGGGGGGTGATCGAGATGCCGAGGGTCCCAAGCAGGATGAGAAACCCGATCACGAGAACCGTCCCCTTGATAATCGTCTGAGAGAGGCCGGTCAGAGGAATCGAGATCGCCGCCTTCCTGATCGAATAGGCGACCAGTTGCGAGGAAACGTTGGCCAACACCAGCGTGACCGAGAGGATGACAAGGACATGGATCACCTTGAGGGAATAGGCGACGTAAGGGGCCGGGAGCGAGGAGGTGCCGAGGGCGACGTAGAGTCCGATGGCCACCCCCCAGCCGATCGAAGGAATGCGAAGGGCGGAGACGAACAGGTCGTCGATCTCCGATTCGGTCTTCTCGGACCATCGGCGGAGAAGGCGCAGGAGGACGCTCCGGATGACCAAGGCCACCGCGGTCGCGCCGGCGAAGATGCCGAATGGGATCATGATCGTTCGAAAAAGTTCACTCGTCACAGGCTTCCTCCCGGGTCAAGGGCCGCATTAAGCGCCTTGGGTGATCGACGCAGAGGCTAAACAGGTCTATATAAAGGGATTCTGTAGGGAGTGTCAAGCGCAGCCGGGATACCTTTACAACTGCAGCTGCGCCTCGAACAGCGTGGCATAGGCGCCGTTGTTGCGGATCAACGCCTCATGCGTGCCGCTTTCCACGATCCGTCCCTGGTCGATCACCAGAATCCGGTCGGCGGTCCGAAGCGACGAGAGCCGATGGGCGACGATCAGCGTCGTCCGGTTGGCGAAGAGATTTTTCATCGCCTCTTGAATGCTCCCCTCGGTCTCGGCATCGACGGCGGAGGTCCCCTCGTCGAAGATGATGATCGGCGGATTCTTCAAGAAAGCGCGGGCAATGGCGAGCCGCTGCTTCTGGCCGATCGACAGCTTCACCCCCCGCTCCCCGATCCAGGTGTTGTAGCCCTCGGGAAGCTGACGGATGAAATCGTCGGCGCAGGCGGCGGTGGCGGCGGCGATGACCTGCGCCTCCGTGGCGGTCAGATCGCCGTAGGCGATGTTCTCCCGGACGGTGCCGTTGAAGAGAAACGGCTCCTGGCGGACCAAGCCGATCTGATCGCGCAGCGCCGCCAGCGATATCGCCCGGACATCGAAGCCGTCGATCGTCACACTTCCCCCCTGGACATCATAGAAACGCATCAAAAGCGAGACGATCGTCGTCTTCCCGCTCCCGGTGGCGCCGACCAGGGCGACCGTTTCACCCGGCGAGGCCTCGAAGTCGATCTGCCTCAAAACCGGGAGCTCCGAGACGTATTGGAACGAGACGTTGTTGAATCGGACGAATCCCTGCAACCGCGCCGGGAGGACGATCGGGGTCTCCGGCTCCGCGACCTCTGGCTTCGTGTCAATAATCTCGAAGACCCGCTCCCCGGCCGCGATCGCATGCTGCAGCATGTGGTTGATCGAGTGGATTTGATTGATCGGCGCATAGAAAAGGGCGGCGTAGGCGAAGAAGGCGACCAGCTCCCCGACCGTCATCGCTCCGGTCGACACTTTGTAAGAGCCGAACCCTAAAATCAGCACCGTCCCCATCGAGGCGAGAAAGGCCATCCCCGGCGAGTAGTACGACCAGAGGCGGGCGACTTCCAGACTTCCGTCGCGGCAGGCGGCGCTCTTCTCGGCAAACCGTTTTGCTTCATGCGATTGCCGGTTGAAGATCATCGTCTCACGGATGCCGGAGATGGAATCTTGGAGGAGCGCATTGAGGTCGCCGAGCCGCTGCCGGACGTTTTTATAACAATGGTGAATCCGCCGGGTGAAGAGGACGGCGGAAAAGGCGAGGATCGGCAGCGGGAGCATCGCCACCAGGGCGAGCTGCCACTGGATTTTGAAGAGGACCGCCGTAATGCCGATCAGCGTCAACGCGGCGACCAGCAGATGCTCGATCCCGTCGATGAAGATCCGCTCCATGTTCTCGACGTCATTGTTGATCCGGGACATGATCTCGCCGGTGGAGCGGTTCTCAAAATAGGAGATCGAGAGCCGCTGCGTCGCCTGATAGACCGTGTTTCGAATGTCAAAAATCACCCGCTGCTCGAAGGCGTTGTTCAGACGGATCCGGGCGGTGTTCGAAAGGGCTTTGACGGCGAAAGCGCCGATCATCGCCAACGTCAGGAGAACAATCAAGCGGGTCTCTCCGGAGCCGACCCCTTCATCGATCACCACCTTGATCAGCCACGGGGGAATGAGGTCCATGAGGGTGGTGAGGATCGCCGCACCCAGGGTCAACGCCGCAAGCCCCTTGTACGGTTTGATAAAGGTCAAAACACGAAGTGTAAATTTCAAGATCGATCCTTTCTTAAAGAAATAATGCGGAATGAAAAATAGGGAATCTTAAGGGAAGAAGTTTATCACTTCTGCTTCCGAATTCCCAGATTCCTCATTCTTAATTATTTCTATCCTGCTTCTGAAGAGCGGCGGCGGCGCCGGAAGAGATAAAACGTGGTGGCGGAGAGGGCGGCGAGGCCGCCGAGCGACCAGGGGGAGAAGATCCATTTCCGCACCCTTCCTTTGACCGGAACTTTGGAGCGGGCCTGGAGGAGAAGATCTTCCGGATGCTTGTGGGCCAGCCGTTTCTCGCCGTTGCTCTTTCCCTCCGGGAGCGATCGCTCGATTTCGGAGTTGATCTCCGCCCCCAAGAGAATCATCAACCCGCTCAGGTACATCCAGGTGAGCAGGATGATCACGGCCCCAATGGCCCCATAGGTTTTGTTGTAGTTCCCGAAATGGCTGACATAATAAGAGAAAGCGAGCGAGACGGCGATCCAGCCGAGGACGGCGAGGACCGATCCGGGGGTGACCCATCGCCACTCCTGCTCGACATCGGGCCCGAAGTAGTAAATGGCCGCCACCACCGTAATCATAATCATCGTGGCGAGAAGAAGCCGAAGGAGATTCCAGCCGACCAGGAAGGGGGTTCCCAGTCCGGTCGCCTCGGCGAGCCACTCCCCGATGGCGCCGCCGAAGATCATCAACACCGCCGAGAAGATGATGAAAACAGAGAGGGAAATGGTGAGCACCAGCGCCGTTGCCTGAACCTTCCACCAGGGACGCCCCTCTTTCACGCCATAGGCCTTGTTCAGGACGGAGATCATGGCGGCCATCCCCCGCGAGGCAGCCCAGAGGGTGACGATCAGCCCGATCGAGAGAAGCCCGCCGCGCTGTTCCCGAACGATCTGATCGAGGGTCTCCTGGACCAGCGTCATCGCCTCGGCCGGCAGAACCCGCTGAAGGTAGCCGAGGATCTCGTTATAGAGGTTCTCAACCGGCAGGTAACCGATCAACGTCACGAGAAAAAGAAGGAGGGGAAAAAGGGCGAAGAGAGAAAAATAAGCGAGCTCGGCGGCCACGGAAAAGATATCGTCTTCGTTGAGCTGTTTCCAGACGTTGGCCGCAAGCTGGCGGAGGGTGAGGTTCCCGAGCGCCCACCGGCGGAAGCGTTCCCGCCAGGTGGGCCGGTCCTGATCGTTTCCTTTGGCTTCCAAATCAAATCCTAAAAGCTACCCCCACATCTCTTCCGGAATTGCAAGGCGCTTCACCGGCCGACCGTTCGAGATATGCTCTTCCATAATCTCGGCGACATCGGCCGGTTTCACCCCTTTATACCAGGTGCCGTCGGGGTAGACAACGACGGTTGCACCGATCGGGCAGGGACCCAAACAGCTCGACTCGGTGACTAAAATTTGTCCAAAGAGCTCCCGCCTTTCCATCTCTGAAAAGAAGGCCGGGACCAATTCTTTGCTTCCCTTCTCACCGCACGACCCGCGGGGATTTCCAGGAGCACGGGTGGTTGTACAAACGATAATATGATATTTCGGCTTCGGCATAGCGTCTCCTTTGTTCTGTGAGGGATCGTTTGAAAAAGATCCCTAGTTTTATCACAGGGAGACGGCTCTCTTCAAGAAAAACACGTGAGGCGCGAGGGGTTAAAGATGAACGGCTCTGGATCTTACCCCTTACGCCTCCCGTTACCTTCTTTGTCGCCTTACGGGCTTTTCGCTGCGCCGCCGTCGATCCGGATTGTAGAGCCGGTCATCCAGGTGACGTTCGGCGAGGCGAGGAAGACGACCAGCCGGGCCACCTCTTCCGGGCTTCCCATCCCCAGCGGGATGGCGGCGCCGGTTTCGCCCTTGAGCATCTTCTCGACCTCATTCGCCGGTTTTCCCATCCGCTCCGCCAGCACGGAGGCTTCGTACTCCCACGAGGGGGTCCAGACCGCCCCCGGACAGACGGTGTTGACGATGATCTTATCCGCGGCAAACTCGACCGAGAGATACTTCCCCAGCGCGATCAATGCCGCCTTGCCGACGCGGTAGTCGGGAAATTTCTCCTCCATCTCAATTCCGGACATCGAAGCGATATTGATGATCCGGCCTCCCCCCTGCCGCTGCATCGGAGGGATCGCCTCGCGGCAGCTCCGCACCGCGGCCATGAGATCAAGTTGGAACGTCGCTTCCCACTCTGCATCGGTCAGGTCGAGGAAGTTCTTAAAATGGAGCGGCCCGCCGAGGTTGTTGATCAGCAGATCGATCCGTCCGAAACGCTTAAGTGTCTTTTTGACCAATTGCCGGGGTCCGTCCGGTTTTGTCAGATCGGCCGGGATCGCCAGCGCGCCGACCCCTCTTTTCTCGACCTCCGCCGCCGTCCGGGAGAGTTCTGCTTCTCCGCGCGCAGCCAGAGCGATCTCGGCCCCTTCGTCCGCGAGGGCGAGGGCGATCGCCTTGCCGATCCCCTTGCTCCCGCCGGTGACCACCGCCACCTTTCCCCTCAGCCCGAGATCCATTTTCTCTCCAATTGTTTCCATTGTAAGACAGTTCCAATCCGGCTGTCCAGCCTGGGTTTGTATCGGTCCCATGGACATCCTGCCCGCGCCGGCATCCGGAAGAGTGAGTGAACCGATTTCCGTCTGCGCGGGAATGACGAAATACGGATGCTGTCTCCTGTAAACGGGCCCTCTTATGCCCTTTTGACTTGTTTACCGATAAAACAATAGAATAAAATTATAAAATAATGTATTGATCTGATGGGAATGTCTTACCATGATTAATAGCGCTGAAATCTGGCAAAAAGTAACCGAGGCGATCCAGACGAACCGGACGGTTCGCCTCTCTTATATTAAACAGCGGGGACAGATCGTGGGACACGAGATCGTCCCGCTCGATATCCTGGTGAAGATCCGCCCCGAGGGAAAGCGGGTCGAGTACCTCTTCGGCCATCGGCTCGACTTCGGATGGTGGGAGGATCGGGAGCAGACCCATCGCCAATTCCTCATCGACCGGATTCTCTCCTTGCAGGTAACCGACCATCCGTTCAATCCCGCCGACTATGTCGATCTCTCCCGCGCGCAACCCCGCTGGTGCATCCCCCGGGACTGGGCCAAGGCCGCTTAGATGAAAAACCGTCGACTGATGGCGTTGATCCTCTCGACCGTCGTTCTCGCTTACTTCCTTCCCGTCCTGCGCTCCGTCTCTCCCGTCTCGGCGAAGGTCGCCTGGGAGATGCGCGCCCCGGTGCCCGAGCCCCGCACGGAGGTTTCCGCGGCGGTCCTCGATGCAAAAATTTATTTAATCGGGGGCTTCACAAAAGAGGGGATCACGGCACGGGTCGAGATGTACGATCCGGCCGCCAACCGATGGATCCCCCGGGCGTCGATGCCGGTCGCCCTTCATCATGCCGGGGCGGCGGCATTGAATGGAAAAATTTATGTGGCCGGCGGATTGGAGGGGGGCCGGTCGTGGAAACCTTCCAACGGGCTCTGGGAGTACGATCCTGGAGCCGACCGATGGACCGCCAAGCGGCCGATGCCGACGGCGCGGGGAGCGCTTGGGGTCGGCGTGTGGGAAGGGAAGCTGTACGCGGTCGGCGGGTTGGGTTCGACACGGCCGTTTGACTTACTGGGGAATACCGGCGCCAACGAGGTCTACGACCCTAAAACCGACCAGTGGGAAAAGAAAGCGCTTCTGCCGACCCCCCGCGATCACCTGGCGGTGGCGGTTGTGAATGGAAAGATTCACGCCCTGGGCGGCCGCTTCAACAGCGACTACTCCGAAAATCTCGCTTTGCATCATATATATGATCCCGCCGCGGACCGCTGGAACGAAGCGGCCCCTCTTCCCAAACCTCGCAGTGGAATCGCCGCCGCGGTGCTCAACGGTAAAATTCATGTCTTCGGAGGCGAGGCCCCTCAAGGGACCTTCTCCGATCATGATGCCTTCGACCCCGCCGACAATAAATGGAACGCAGCCCCGCCGATGCCGACCCCCCGCCACGGCCTCGGCGCCGCGACGGTCGGCGATCGGATCTTCGTGATCGCCGGCGGCCCGAGACCCGGCGGCTCCGTCAGCAGCGCCCATGAGGCGTTTCGGCCGGAATAAGTATTTGGCATTTCTCATGATTGGACCTTCCCTAACCCCCTGCGCATCCGTTCTTGTCCCGCACCCGCCGCTCTTCTTTTGCCCTCCCTTTCCTTCAACATTCGAACGTTCGCCTGCCGAAGCCGAACCTCCCTTCATCGGCAGTCACTTCGGTTCCAAGTCATTGAAACCTCAGAGATAAAAATGTCATCTCTCTGACTCATTCCTTTCAGTTATTGACTGAGAAGCGAGGGTTTGACTATACAGAACCAAGCGGTTTTTTTCGTAAGGAGGGAATGCCATGAGCATGACGGGTCTGGACGTTTTCGACACCACGGTACATAAAACCAACCACTGGCTGAACCATTTGGGAAATCTGCTCGGCTGGAACGACAAACACAAGGCCTATCTCGCCTTAAGATCGACGCTGCACGCATTGCGCGACCGGCTCCCCGTGGAAGAGGTGGCGCAACTCGGCGCGCAACTTCCCATGCTGATCCGTGGCTTTTACTACGAAGGTTGGAATCCGACACACACGCCGCAAAAAATAAGAGACAGAGAACAGTTCTTGGCCCGCATCGAGCAGCAATTCAGAGGGGATGAGATCAATCCCGAGGGGGTGGCCCATGCCGTCTTCGCGTTGCTTGAAAACCGGATTACAGAAGGGGAAATCGAAGATATAAAGAATGTCTTGCCGGCCGAGATACGGGACCTTTGGCCGAATGTCCCGCGCTCGCGCGCCGCGTAAGAGTTCCCGGTGCGGCGTGACTGTTTCAAGGCGCTCCGACGAATGATCCACAGATCAAAGCAAACGGCTCTTCGAGCGCGTCCGGTGAGCCGGTCTATCCCCTCCCGTACGTCCAATGAGCGATTGGAAGCGATCGCCCTTAAGCCCCTCGTCCGCCTCCCCCCATGACTGTTGACTCCGCGAAAGATTTGGAATATACAAATAAGTCATGCGCTTGAAATAAAACATCCCATTTCTTCCACTCAATCACGGAGGGCTTCATGGATATCAATATGGGTATGAAAGAAGAAGACCGCGCCAAAGTGGCGGAAGGGCTCTCAAAGATGCTCGCCGACACCTACACCCTTTACCTCACGACGCACAATTTTCATTGGAACGTCACCGGCCCCATGTTCCAAACACTCCACCTCCTCTTCGAAACGCAATACAACGAACTGGCCCTGGCCGTCGATCTGATTGCCGAGCGGATCCGCGCCCTCGGATTCCCCGCCCCCGGCACATACAGCGAGTTCGCCAGACTCGGCTCCATCAAAGAAACCTCCGGTGTCCCGAAAGCGGAGGAAATGATCCGTCTGCTCGTGGAGGGTCAAGAGGCGGTGGTTCGAACCGCGCGCGCCGCCTTCCCCGCCACGGAAAAAGCCGCCGATGAAGCGACGGCCGATCTATTGACGCAGCGGATTCAAGCGCACGAGAAAGCCGCCTGGATGCTGAGAAGCCACCTCGAGAGATAGCTTTGTCATCCTTGCATAAGGGAATCATCGTGATCGAGAAAGTGGTCCGAAAAGGAAACTTAGGAGAATTTTCGGAGATCAAAGAAAATCTGATTTACTGGCTGTCCAAAACACCCGAAGAGCGCGTCGCTGCGGTCGAGCAGTTGAGGAGACAATACCATGGAGGTTCAGCGAGACTTCAGAGAACTGCTCGCGTTATTCAACGCTCGGCAGATTGACTACATCGTCGTCGGCGCGCACGCGCTTGCTTTTCATGGTGCTCCGCGATATACGGGAGACCTAGACATCCTCGTCCGCCCCGACGAAGAGAACGCCAAGCGTATTCTGAAGGCGTTGGAGGAATTTGGCTTTGGCGCCCTCGGTCTGACGATCGAGGACTTCAACGCTCCGGATAAGGTGGTACAACTTGGGGTCGCACCGGTTCGCATCGATCTGGTCACCTCGCTCACCGGACTCTCCTGGGGGGAGGCCGCCGGTGGAAAGGTAAAAGGAACATACGGCGACGTGATCGTACACTATCTTGGTAAAAAGGAATTCATACGGAACAAAGGGGCGATCGGGAGGAAGAAAGACCTAGCGGACCTTGAAGCGCTCGATGAAGAATAAGCGGCATTAGCATGGAGTGCTGACAGTGGCCGAACCGCTCAAAAACCACTTTGGCCCCCAGATCCCCCGGCGCATCGCCGGGATGATCTCGGCGGTCTTTCCGCGCTTTGACACAAACGTTTTCCTTAAGGAGGTCCTCAACGGGTACGAAGCGCTCGATCTCACACCCCGCGGACGGCAGATCGCCAAAACGCTACGCCGTCACCTGCCCGACGATTATGCAAAGAGCGTTGAAATCCTGCTCGCTTCCCTCGGTCCGAAACTCGACCGGACCGAAGAACAGGGGATGGCTCCCTTTCTCTATCTTCCGCACGTTCTCTTCGTCGCCGAATTCGGCCTCGACCACTTCGAGCTTTCGATGCAAGCCCAATATGAGCTGACACAGCGATTTACCGCCGAGTTCAGCATCCGCCCTTTTCTCGTCCGATACCCCGAGCAGACGCTCGCCCGTCTCGCAACATGGACGAAAGACCCCAGTCCCCACCTCCGCCGTCTTGTCTCCGAGGGAACCCGCCCCCGCCTGCCGTGGGCGCCGCGGCTGCGCGCCTTTCAAAAAGATCCGCGCCCGGTCCTCGCACTGTTGGAGCTGCTGAAGGATGATCCGGCGCTTTATGTGCGCCGCTCGGTGGCCAACAACCTGAACGACATCGGAAAGGACCATCCCGCCCTTCTGGTGGAAACCGCCCGGCGCTGGATGACCGATGCAAACGAGGCGCGGCGGTGGCTCATCCGCCATGCACTCCGTTCGGCGATCAAACGGGGCGAGCCGGGCGCGCTCGGCTTTCTGGGCTTTGGCAAGAAGGCCAACGTGGCGATCCGAAACGCCATCATCACGCCGAAACGCCCCCGTGTAGGGGGCTCGGTTAGAATCGGCTTTGAAGTGGTGAACAAGGATTCACGGCGGCAGCGGGTGATGGTCGATTTCCGTATCCATTTCGTGAAGGCGAACGGGAAAACCAGCCCGAAGGTGTTTAAACTCAAAGCCATCGAGCTTGCTCCAAAAGAGACCGTCCCGCTTGGAAAGACGATCTCGCTGACGGAGATGACGACGCGGAAGCACTATCCGGGAATCCACCGGGTGGAGGTCGTTTTGAACGGCACTGCGGACCCGCTCAGCGCGTTTGAGTTGGTGAAAGCATAGGCGCTGCAGGTCCCCGCAGGGACGTTGATCGGTCTGGGCATGTTTACAACCGCCTCCGGGCTGCGCAGCATCAAACAAGTGTTCGACGCTTCAAAGGAGAGAGGCAACGATGAAGCCCCACACCTCCCCGATCCCTGGCTCCCAATCCGACAATGAGGGTGAGGTCCGCTCGCTTTATCAGCAGTTGCTGGAGTCCTGGAACCGTCGCAACGCCGCCGATTTCGCCGCATTGTTCGACAAAGAGGGTCATCTGGTCGGATTCGATGGGAGCATGGTGAATGGACAGGCGGAGATCCAAGCGCATCTTCGCCAAATCTTTTCCGAGCATCAAACCGCCGCTTACGTAGGGAAGATCAGACAGGTGCGCTTTCCGACGCCGGACACGGCCCTCCTTCGCGCGGTCGCCGGAATGGTGCCGCCGGGGCAGTCGGACATCAATCCCGCTACAAACGCGGTCCAGTCATTGGTCGCCGCGAAACAGACGGGCCGGTGGCGCATCACCCTCTTTCAAAATACCCCCGCCGCGTTCCACGGCCGGCCGGAAGAGGGCGAGAAGCTGACGAACGAGCTGCGGCAAGTGCTCCGCGGCGGACCGCCCGACAGAAGGGCGAGCAAACGCGCCGGCGACGCGCCTTAAGCGAGTGCCGGAAAGAAAATGCGATGACGCCGATTCTGAAATCAAAAACGCTCAGGATCTCCATCGACGCGCCTCCCGAGAAAGGATACGAATTCGCTTCCACCCCGGAGAACCTCCGAAGGGAGCGAGGGGCTCTTCACATGATTTCGGTTGCCTGAGATGTCGGATGAGACGTATGATGAGGATACCGAGTCGGTCGGGCAACATCTGAAGATATTGAAAAACAGACTGGAGGCGTGAGACGGATCTGATAACAATGGAGCCATTTTTAGCATCAACTGAATTGATCGACTGGAAACATCCGGCGGTGGCGGCCAAGGCGGATGCGCTGGCCAAGGGATGCCGGGACGAGGTGGAGGTGGCCCGGCGCTGCTTTGAGTTTGTCCGGGACCGGATTCGCCATAGTCTGGATTACAAGCTCAATCCGGTGACCTGCAAAGCATCCGACGTTTTGCTGCATGAAACCGGTTATTGTTATGCTAAAAGCCATCTCTTGGCGGCACTGCTCCGGGCGAACCGGCTTCCCGCCGGCCTCTGCTACCAGCGATTGACGGTGGAACCCGGAGCGCCCCCCTATTGCCTCCACGGCCTCAATGCGGTATATCTACAAAACGATGGCTGGTATCGGATCGATCCGCGGGGCAACAAGCCGGACGTACAGGCGGAATTCGATCCGCCGACGGAGCGGCTCGCTTTTCGAATTCTTTATCCGGGAGAAGCCGCTCTCCCGGAGATCTGGCCGGAGCCTTTGCCGGTCGTCTCCAAGGTACTCCTCGAGAGGCGGACCTATGCGCAGGTCTATCAGAACCTGCCGGATATCGGCTTGCCGAACGAAAGCTGAAGAATTTTATTACGGATACAGGCGCCTGAGAAAATAACGGACATCAATATCGGACTCAAGAAGAAGACCGCGCCCACACAACGGAAGGACGCGCGCCGGTTCGATTTATCGGTCGCGCACAACGAAGGAGGCAGAACAGATGAAGGTCACCAGTCGTTCCATTCAGAGCAACAAACGCATTCCCGAAGCCAATGCCGCGGGCGTTCCGGGGCCGAGCGGTCCCGTTCCGGGGCAGAACAAGAGCCCGCATCTCGCCTGGTCGGACTTTCCGGCCAATACGAAATCATTCGCGATTATCGTTCACGACCCGGATGTGCCGTCAAAGCCCGATGATGTCAACAAATCGGATCGAACCGTTCCGTACAACCTGCCGCGCGTCGATTTCTATCACTGGGTCCTTGTCGACATTCCGGCGAACATGACGGAGCTGGCCGAAGGGCAAGACTCCGACGGCTTCACCCCCAAGGGGAAGAAGCCGGGAAAAACCGCCTATGGTGTGCGCGGCATCAACAACTACAAAGAATGGTTCGGCAACGACCCTCAGATGGGGGGTGACTATGGCGGCTACGACGGACCGTGGCCTCCCTTCAACGACGAGCGGCTCCACCACTACCACTTCACCGTCTATGCGCTCGATGTCCCGTCGCTCAAGATGCCGGAGCGGTTCAACGGGCCCGATGCGCTCAAGGCGATGCAGGGACATATCCTCGATAAAGCGACGCTGATCGGAACTTACGCCCTGAACCCGAACCCGCGGGATTAGATCGCAAATGGTATTCCGCCCCGTGTCTTACGGACGGAGGGACCGGGTCATCCCTGAGAAAAAAATCAAAGGGCCCGGTTCCTCGCAGCCAGTTTAATTTCTTGACTCAAAGAAAAAAGTATCATATATAGAGAAGAATCAAAGGATTTTCAGATATCCTTCGTATCAGGGCACGCTTGGCGAGTGTCATTGCCCGGGCAATGACACTCATCCTTCCAATTCCAGATCCATTACACTAACCTTTCCCGACAACGAAGGCGCTTCAACCGCTCCGAGATTTTGGAAATTCGCCCAGAAGCCGTGGCCGATCGCGCAGATTCTTATCGGTCTGCGGCCCATCGTTCACGTGTTGTGATTTTACCTAACCGGACCATTTTGGAGTCTCAGAATGCCTCACGAAATCTCTCTGATTTCCACCCTTGCGATGGGGCTTGCCTTCGCATTTTTTTCCGGGTTTATCGCGCTCCGCCTCGGCTTGTCACCGCTGGTCGGCTACCTGCTGGCCGGGATGGCCGTGGGGCCGTTCACGCCGGGGTTCGTCGCCGACGGCGCGCTGACGCCGCAACTCGCTGAAATCGGCGTCATCCTCCTGATGTTCGGCGTCGGCATGCACTTTTCGGTGGGGGACCTGATGGCGGTTCGCAGCATCGCGCTGCCCGGCGCCGTCGTTCAGATCGCGGCGGCCACCGCGCTGGGCGCCGGCCTCGCCTCCTGGTGGGGCTGGTCGCTCGGCGCGGGATTGGTTTTCGGACTGGCATTATCGGTCGCCAGCACCGTGGTCTTGCTCCGCGCGCTGGAGGCGGGAAACGTTCTCCACTCGGACAACGGCCGGATCGCCGTCGGCTGGCTCATCGTCGAAGACCTGGTCATGGTGCTCACCCTCGTCTTGCTGCCGGCCCTGGCGGGGCTGCTCGACGGAAAGCCGTCCGGCAGCGCCGAATCGTCGAATGTCGCGGTCGCGCTCGGCGTTACCCTCTTCAAGGTGGCGACGTTTATCGGCTTTATGTTGCTGTTCGGACGCCGTCTGTTCCCCTGGTTGTTGAAGCGGGTGGCGGACACCGGCTCGCGCGAACTGTTCACCCTCGCCGTGGTGGCGATCGCCCTGGGTGTTGCTTTCGGCTCCGCCAAGCTCTTTGACGTGTCGTTTGCGCTCGGGGCCTTCTTCGGCGGGATCGTGATCAACGAGTCCGACATGAGCCATCGAGCGGCGACCGATTTAAAACCGCTGGAGGACATTTTCGCCGTTCTTTTCTTTGTGTCGGTCGGGATGCTCTTCGATCCCGGTATCCTCGTGCGGCAACCCCTTCAGGTGCTGGCGGTGGTTGGGATCATTCTGGTCGGCAAGTCCGTCGCGGCGGCGGTCATTGTATTGGCGCTGGGTCATTCGCTCGATACGGCGCTGATGGTGTCGGCCGCGCTGGCGCAGATCGGCGAGTTCTCGTTTATTCTGGGCGGGCTCGGCGTCAGCCTGGGCCTGCTGCCGCCCGAAGGGTACAACCTGATCCTCGCAGGCGCGCTGCTTTCGATCATTCTCAATCCATTTATCTTCCAATTCGCCGCCACCTTGCGGCCCAGCCCAGATCCCGCCGTCTGACCGATCGATTGGAAAACCGTTGATAATGTCCATCTTCATGGCTTTTAATTCTTAGGAAACGAAGACAGACCGAACTGTCATCTCTCTCACTCATTCGTTTCAGTGATTTGACTCGGTGTGGAGGGTTGGATTATATAGAACCAAGCGACGACGCGATCGATCTGGAGGAATTCCGCCCCAGCCTCACGCACGTCTTCATCAGGAGGGAAAAGAGATGGCCGTCAAACTTAACAAAAGCGCCTTTGAACATGCCAAACGATTGATCAGTGAAGAAAAGGTCGAAATCGATGAAAGAGACGCGTGGAGCGAACATCAGCCTTCCACGGAGGAAGAGAATGAGTTTATTCGCCGTCACGGGTACGATGAATACGCCAAATGGCATCTTGGAATCGATGAAGAAGAACCCGATCAGACCAAAAAAAGATATAAGTTTCCGTACGGTGATTTCGAAAGGGTCCATCGCTGCGGGGTTCTCTCCGCGGAAAGCAGGGCGGGGCAATACAAATATATCGACATCGAAAATGCCGCCGCCCATTTGCATGGGATGATCGATGCGCTGAAGTCGTCCCGCGCCGCATGATCACTGCTGAATCATAGAAGAAAATGGCTGCTGAACCTCAGATTCGCATCGATGTTTGGAGCGACTATGTCTGCCCGTTCTGCTACCTGGAGGTCCCGGTGCTCGACCGGCTTCAAGAAGCGTTCGGGCCGGCGCTGCAAATCGATTGGCATGCGTTTGAACTCCGACCCGAGCCGATCCCGACACTCGATCCGGCCGGAGACTATTTAAAAACGACCTGGGCCCGTTCGGTTTACCCGATGGCGGAGCGGCGCGGCATGGCCCTTCAGCTCCCGCCGGTGCAGCCCCGCAGCCGGAAAGCGTTGGAGACGGCGGCGCATGCGCGTGCCGAAGGATCATTCGATCCGATGCATCGGGCGATTTTCCGCGCGTTCTTCGAGGAGGGCCGGGACATCGGGCAGACGGAAATTCTGCTGAAAATCGCCGCCTCGGCCGGGCTGAAAGAAGAACCGCTTCGGCGCGCCATGGAAACAAGCCGTTACACCGAACCGGTTTTGGAGGACGAGCGGCTTGCGCAGGCGCTCGGGATTTCCGCCGTCCCAACGATGCTTCTTCGCCGAAGGGACGCGGCCTTGTCCGATGCAACGGCCGTGAGGGGCGCGCTTGCGTATGAGCAGGTTCATGCGGTGGTGGAAAGCTTGCTCCGGGGAGAAGAACCTTTCATGACGGCATCGGAATGATGGACCTTTCCTGATGACTTCTCCATATCGACTGAAAAAGAAATGAAAGGAGGTTCATGGACCTGGGGCTTTATGGAAAACGCGTCCTGGTGACCGGATCGACCGCCGGCATCGGACTGTCGGCGGCACGGCGCTTCGCAGCCGAAGGGGCCGCGGTGATCGTCAACGGCCGGACCGACGCGCGTGTAACAGATGCGATCCGAACCATCCAAAAAGAAACGCCGAAGGCCGACGCGCGCGGCATTGCGGCCGATCTCGGCACGGCGGCGGGGTGCAATCGACTGATCGAGCAGGCGCCGGCGGTCGATATCCTGGTGAACAACGTCGGGATCTTCGAGCCGAAGCCGTTCGCGGAGATCACCGATGCCGACTGGCTCCGCTTCTTCGAAACAAATGTCCTGAGCGGCGTGCGCCTGGCGCGCCATTACTTGAACGGCATGCGCGCGCGGAATTGGGGCCGCATCGTGTTTGTGTCGAGTGAATCGGCCGTCCAGATTCCCGCCGAAATGATCCACTATGGGATGACGAAGACGGCCCAGGTCGCCGTGGCGCGCGGGATCGCCGAGACAACGGCCGGGACTGGTGTGACCGTCAACAGCGTCCTCCCCGGTCCGACCGCTTCCGAAGGGGTCGAGACGTTCGTCAAGCAGATGGCAGCCTCGCGCGGGGTCGATTTTCAGACGATGGAGAGGGAGTTCTTCGAGACGGCGCGCCCCTCTTCACTGCTCAGGCGCTTTGCCGCTCCGGAGGAGGTAGCCGCGATGATCGTCTATCTCTGCAGCGTCCCCGCCTCCGCAACCAACGGCGCCGCGCTTCGGGTCGATGGCGGCGTGGTGCGGTCAATCATCTAAAAAAAGGACTCCGGCGTTGCCCTGCAAATACAGGAGGAATCTCAACACTAAACTGAATAAAGGAGGATTTTCTAATCATGGAAACACGACCCCCGCTTCCCCCCTTTACTCTGGAGACGGCCAAGAAAAAAGTTCAGGCGGCCGAAGATGCCTGGAACAGCCGCGATCCGGAGCGGGTCGCCGGTGCTTACACCGAAGACTCACAGTGGAGGAATCGATCGGAATTTTTCAGCGGCCGAGAGAAGATCAAAGAATTTCTCAAACGGAAATGGGAAAAGGAGCTCGATTATCGCCTCAAGAAAGAACTTTGGAGCTTTACCGATAATCGAATTTCGGTTCGTTTTGAGTATGAATGGCATGACGACGCCGGATGCTGGTATCGCTCTCATGGAAATGAACAGTGGGAATTCGCCGACAACGGCCTCATGAGAAGACGTGAGGCAAGCATCAATGACGTTCCAATCAGAGAATCGGAGCGGAAATTCCGGTGGGAGCGGAAGCCGGCCTGATCACCGCATGAATGAACGTGCAGCGTCGATGCATCAACAGAGAAGACACCCCGTCTGATCAACTGCGTCGAAAAAAGGAGAATAAATCATGGCGATCCTGCGTCGGATTTTAATGGCAACCGACTTTTCGGATTATTCAAAAGAGGCCCTCGACCATGCCGTTTATTTGGCAAAAAAAATCGGGGCGGAGATCTATTTGTTCCATGTGTTCGAGCAACCGGTCTACAATCCGGCCGCGTCGAGCCGTATCGGCGCCGGGAATATCGTGGTTCTTGAATGGATTAAAGCGGTCAGGGAGAAGGAGCGCAGGAAGCTGATGACCCTTGCCAAAGAGGTCGGTCGCAAAGGGATCAAGGTTCATCCGATTTTGAAAGAAGGGATTCCGTTCTACGAAATTCTCAGATCCGCCGAAGAAACCTCGGCGGATCTGATCGTGCTCGGCACGCAGGGCCGGACCGGCCTCGACCGCTTCATGATGGGGAGCGTAGCCGAGCGGGTGGCGCAAAAGGCCCCCTGCCCGGTGTATGTCGTCAGGCCCAAAGCCCGCGCGGCAATAAAAAAGAGAAGGCGCGCAGGCCCGAATTGAATCCTGCGTCTTAAAAACGAGTTCGCCCTTGCCTTTTTCGGCGTCATATTTTAACATTTCAAAGAGATTTCCCGAGTTTTCCTTTCCCTCTCACTTCTTCGATCATTCCTTATAGAAGGCAGGCGCTTTCCCGCCGAAGCCGTAAAAGAGAGTCGTTTGCCCAATGATCTCTGATTTCCACATTGAATACATTCTCGTCGGAGCCTCTGTTCTCATTCTAATCAGCGTCTTCGCCAGCAAAGCCTCGGGGAGATTGGGGGTTCCCTCGCTTCTCCTCTTCATCCTCATCGGCATGCTCGCCGGATCGGACGGGCCCGGGGGGATCGAATTTTCCGATTTCCGGCTGGCCCAGTCGCTCGGGGTCATCGCCCTCTCCTTTATTCTCTTTTCCGGCGGTCTCGATACCGATTGGAGAAGGGTCCGTCCGGTCCTCGGAAAGGGCCTCGTTCTCTCCACGCTCGGCGTCCTGATCACGGCGGTGTTGGTCGGCCTCTTTGCCATGCTGATCCTCGACCTCTCATTTATTCAAGGGATGCTTCTCGGGGCGATCGTCTCCTCGACCGATGCGGCGGCGGTTTTCGCGGTCCTTCGGTCGAAGAATGTCAGCTTGCGGGGAAATTTAAAGCCGCTGCTGGAGCTCGAATCGGGAAGCAACGACCCGATGGCGGTCTTCCTCACCATCGGACTGATTCGCCTCTTGTCCGATCCAACCGCCTCCATGTTCGATCTGATCCCGATGTTCGTTCAACAGATGGCGGTCGGCGCCCTGCTCGGGTATGCCATGGGGAAGGGGATGACCTATCTGGTCAACCGGATGCGGCTGGAGTATGAAGGGCTCTATCCGGTGCTGACCCTCTCGTTGGTTCTCCTCACGTATGGGGCGACCGCGTCGCTTGGAGGGAATGGGTTCTTGGCGGTTTATGTCGCCGGTCTGATGATGGGGAACAGCGACTTCATTCATAAGAAGAGCTTGATGCGCTTTCAGGACGGGGTCGCTTGGCTGATGCAGATTACGATGTTCCTGACCCTGGGGCTGCTGGTCTTTCCATCGCAGCTCGTTCCGGTCATCGGGGCCGGCCTCTTCATTTCGGCCTTTCTGATTTTCGTCGCCCGTCCGCTCGCCGTCTTTTTAACCCTCTTTCCATTCAAGATGGACATTAAAGAGAAACTTTTGGTGGCCTGGGTTGGGCTGCGCGGCGCGGTTCCGGTCGTTTTAGCGACCTTCCCGCTGCTGGCCGGTGTTCCCCAGGCCGATACCCTCTTCAACCTCGTCTTTTTTATCGTCCTGACCTCCGCCCTTTTGCAAGGATCGTCGATCCCCTGGGTCGCAAGAAAACTCGGTGTCGAAGCCCCCCTACCCGACCGGTCTCCCTATCCGATCACCTATGGCCCCAATGAAAGGGTCAAGGGGGAGCTGATTGAGATAAAAATCCCGAGCCGTTCTCCCGTGGTCGGAAAACAGATCGTGGATGTCGGCTTTCCCAGAGAGGCCTTGATCGTTTTAATCAGGAGAAAGGATGAATTTCTGGTCTCCACCGGCGGGACGGTCCTTGAGCCAGAAGATACCTTGTTGATCTTAGGCGATCAGGAAGCCCTCTCCAAGGTACGTTCTTTCATTGAAAGGGATTCCTCCCCCGAAAAAGAAAGGCACCTCGCTTGATCTTCCCACATACTCCTTTTATAAAGTCATGATTTTACATCCCCTCATTGCAATCTCTTCTCTTCTGAATTAAGATATCCCCGTTCATTTCCGCACGAGAAAGCGCTTCGCTGATGAACCATCACTTAACCCAAACATCCGATCGTCAGGCCCGGCGATACCGCTCTTTACTGGAGGTCGCGGAGGTGATCTCCCTTCGCCGGGATCTTGACGAATTGTTCCGAGAGTTGGCGCAGCGACTTCCCGCGGTCGTTCATGTGAATTATGTGGCCCTCTCGCTCTATGATCCCGATCGCAATCTGATGCGGCTGCATACCCTTCAGGCTAATGTTCCCGCCGAGATCGTAGGGGGCCTCGAAGCCCCTGTTGATGCGTGTCCGGACGGGTTCGTCTGGAAAAACCAGCGGTCTGTTCTTGTTCCCGATCTTTCCAAAGAAGTGCGTTGGTCCAGGGTCATTCAGTTGATGCGGGAAGACGGCGCCCTCTCCTGTTGTTTCGTCCCATTGACGACTGCCCTGCGCAAGCTGGGCGCGATGGGATTCACCAGCTCGAAAAGCGAAGCATGGGATCGGGAAGATCTGGAATTCTTGGAGCAGGTGGGAAGACAGGTCGCCGTGGCCGTTGAGAACGTCCTGGCCTATCAAGAAATCAGCCGGCTCAAAGACAAGCTGGCCCAGGAAAAACTCTACCTCGAAGATGAAATTCTGACCGAGCATAATTTCACGGAGATCATCGGCGAGAGCAAGGCGCTGAAGCGTGTTTTAAAACAGGTGGAGACCGTCGCCCCAACCGATTCGACCGTGCTGATCCAGGGGGAAACCGGCACCGGCAAGGAGCTCATCGCGCGGGCGATTCACAACCTAAGCGGGCGGCGCGGGCGGACGTTCGTGAAGCTTAACTGCGCGGCAATCCCGACCGGCCTGTTGGAGAGTGAATTATTCGGCCATGAACGGGGGGCCTTCACCGGCGCCATCGCACAGAAGATCGGCCGGTTCGAGCTGGCCCATCAGGGAACCCTGTTTATGGATGAAGTCGGAGACATTCCGCTGGAGCTGCAGGCAAAATTGTTGCGGGTGCTCCAGGAACAAGAGTTCGAGCGGCTCGGAAGCACCAAAACCATCAAGGTCAACGTCCGCCTGGTGACGGCGACGAACTGCGACCTGCCCCGGATGATTGCCGATAAAGCGTTCCGAAGCGACCTCTACTATCGCCTGAATGTCTTTCCGATCTTATTGCCGCCGCTGCGCGAGCGGCGCGAAGACATCCCCTTACTCGTGAGATATTTTGCCCAGAAATATTCAAGGCGGATGAACAAACGGATCGAGACGATCTCCGCCGAGACGATGGACGCGCTGAGTCAGTATGACTGGCCCGGCAATATTCGGGAGCTTGAAAATATGATCGAACGCGCGGTGATCCTCTCGCAAGAATCGACCCTTTTCGTTCCGCTCGCGGAACTGAAACGTTCTTCCGAGGCGGCGTCCCACCGCGTCTCGACGCTCGAGAGCGCCGAGAGAGAACATATCCTTCGAATTCTGACTGAGGCCAATTGGGTCATCGCCGGGCCCGCCGGCGCGGCCGCCCGCCTCGGAATGAAGCGGACCACCCTTCAACATAAAATGAAGAAGCTGAATATCTCCCGCCCTTCTTGAAGCGCCTAACGATAGGTAAGCGGGCCGTCTATCGAGTTTTTCCAAAATGCGGCGGCTTTATGCGGCTGGTTCCAGTGAAGGGTCATATTCCCCTGCGCCATGCCTTATGACCGTCCTTGCCAATAAAACGGCCGGCGTTTTTGATTCATGACAGCCAGTATGCGAATCCCATTCGGTACCACCGAATAGAGAATCCCATAAGGAAATTTGCGAACCAGCTTCCGCCGGACTTTCCCGCGGAGGACAGCCACCGCTTCCGGATGCTCAAGGATGGATGCCAGCGCCCGTTCGACTTCTTTTAAAAATGTATCACCCAGGCCGGGACGCTCCAGGTTATAGTATCGCGTTGCCTCCAAAAGCTCCTGCCTTGCGAGAGCATGAAACGACGCCCTCTCCTTCAACTTTGCTTTGACCTCGCATCGCGCAAAACTTCGTCTGCCGGATGCGCCAGATCCGGGTTGGCGTCGAGTTCGGCATCGCGACGCTCCGCTTCCTCCAACCAGAGCGCCGTGTTTTCTTCATCAGAGAGTGTTTCCAAACTCTGAAGCAGCTTTTCGGCAAGCCGGGCACGGTCTTTTGGATTAAGCTTTAGCGCATCGGCTTCAAGTTTTTCGACCTGTTTACTCATGATTCTCCTTCTTGAAAATGGGCATGATTATCAACATACAGCTCAAGGTGAGCCGACTGTCCACAGATGCGGGGCAACTTCGTCATAGGTGCCAAGTTCTTATTTAAGTTTATCTCAACTTGCTTCATCACAGTATGAGCGCATTCAGGGTAATTTCCATTTTCAAACAGTCGGAGGCAATGATGTTCGATTTTGGGATTCAGATATTCTCTCATTTCTAGGTTCATGATCGGTCTGATGCACTCATGTTCATTTTAGGCTTAATATATAAATAGACGCTCTAAAAGCCGTCTTTCTCGACGTATGGCTATTTTGTATAGTTTAATCTCCCCTTAAAGTCAACCGCTTAATAAGGGGTGAGAATAATGACGCTTTTAAATGCGCCTACACTTACCGGCCGCACAAAAACCGAAGACCCCGGACCCATTGAGAGATGTCATCCATTTTCGGAAGGACTTAGATTGATAAATAAAGCGACCCGATTCCGTTAGGCTCTTACTGCCCGCCGATCGGCATCTGACGGCATGTGGGCAGATGCCGGTCGGCACGCTCTCCCCCAAAGATCCTCAATGCATTTACAACGCTTTGTTTTATTTATTTTATCCTCCCGATCTTGGAGTTTAGTTTTCCTGGTACGGGCTTTGCTCTTCATTACCGTCGAAATCGGCACCGAAGAGAGCATCAACCATCGACTCGATTGCAATCTCTTCTTTCCCTGAACTAAGATAACTCAGTTCGGTTTCGAAGGAAGCATTCTCTTGGGTTGGTTCAACATCATAGCTAACTTTGTCTCTTAAACTAAACGGAGGAGGACATCATGGCCAATAATCAAAAGATCATCGCAGTCGTCGGCGCCACCGGGGCACAGGGGGGCGGGTTGATCCGCGCCATTTTAAGCGACAAGGGGGCCGGCTTCGCGGCGCGCGCCCTCACCCGAAACGTCAACTCCGATAAGGCGAAAGCGCTGGCGCAGCAGGGGGTCGAGGTCGTCGCGGCCGATCTCGACAATGTGGAAAGTGTGAAGAAGGCATTCGAGGGCGCTTACGGCGCGTTCTGCCTCACCAATTTCTGGGAACACTTTTCGGCCGAAAAAGAGATCGCCCAGGCCAAGAACATGGCCCAGGCGGCGAAGCAAGCCGGCGTTCAGCACGTCATCTGGTCGACCCTCGAAGACACCCGCAAATGGGTGCCGCTCTCCGACAACCGGATGCCGACCCTCCACGGCAAATACAAAGTCCCCCATTTCGACGGCAAAGGGGAAGCCGATCAGGTTTTCGGACAGGCCGGCGCGCCGACGACCCTGCTGCTGACGTTGTTTTACTGGGACAACATGATCTACTTCGGAATGGGTCCGAAGAAAGGCCCGGACGGAAAGCTTGCGATCACGATGCCGATGGGAGACAAAAAACTCCCGGGCATTGCCGCCGAAGATATCGGCAAGTGCGCCCTCGGCATCTTCAAAAAAGGCCGGGAGTACATCGGCAAAACGGTCGGGATCGCCGGCGAGCATTTGACCGGCGCGCAGATGGCCGCCGCCCTGACGAAAGCGCTCGGCCGGGAAGTCCGCTACAACGACGTGCCGCCCGAAGTTTATCGCAGCTTCGGCTTCCCCGGCGCCGACGATCTCGGCAACATGTTCCAGGTCAAGCGCGATTTCAACGACGACTTCTGCGCCGCGCGCAATCTCGCCGTCTCTCGCGCCCTCAACCCGGAGTTGCAGACGTTCGACCAGTGGCTCGGACAAGCGAAGAACCGGATTCCGCTGGAGTAATGGAAACGACGATGACCTAATTCAATACGCGAGCAGGCGCTCAGGGGGGGAGGGAGAACGATGAAGAGAAATTTCAGAAAAGTTGATTTCGTCAATGGAGTCAAGACCCATTTCAAAAGGATCGGCCTGTTGCTCCTGACGTCCCTGTTCATCGGAACGTCGGGCGCAAATTCCTCAATACCTTCCATGCGAAGTATCCGTTCATGAGATGGCCGCTCGATCATGTCTTTCACTCGCCCCACTTTCGCCTCGTCGAGCTCAAGCGGCTCCCCTCTTTCGGGTCGGACCACTTTCCGATCTTCGCTGCGTTGAACCTCGAGCCGGAGGCCGCCGCCGAGCAGCAAAAGCCGCGGCCCGGCCCGGGCGATCGAAAAGAAGCCGAGGAGAAGATCGAGAAGGTGAAATAAAATTGACTCCGGTCGCGAATTCAACTATACAGAAGGAGGACGCTCTTCTGTCGGTTCGGATCGATCATCCCGGAGGAAAATACCTGATGGATTGGATCTATCTCTTCATCGCCGGTCTTTTTGAAGTCGCCTGGGCCATCGGGCTCAAATTCACCGAGGGATTTACCCGTCTCTGGCCGAGTGTGCTGACGGTCATCGCCATGACGATCAGCTTCCTCCTCCTCTCCCAGGCGTTGAAGACCCTTCCGGTCGGAACGGCGTATGCCGTCTGGACCGGGATCGGGGCGACCGGCACGGCGCTGATCGGCCTCTTTTTCTTCGGGGAGCCGCGCGACATCGGCCGGATCGTCAGCATCGCCCTCATCGTCGCCGGGATTTTAGGCCTCAAGCTCTCCGCTTCCCCCTAACCGCCTGGCGCTGCGACGAGAACACCTTGAGGGAGCGCCGGTTTCCCAACCGTTGAGACCGGGCTCTTGGTTCTTCATACCCGAATCCTGTAGAATAGAACTAATGCGCTACTATGCCCTTGCCACCGATTACGATGGAACGCTCGCCACCGAAGGCCGGGTAGACGAAGCGACACTGGAGGCGCTGGAGCGGTTACGGAACTCCGGACGCCGGTTGATCCTCGTCACCGGCCGCGAACTGGACGATCTCTTTAAAGTCTTTCCTCAAATCGATCTCTTTGAACGGGTGGTCGCCGAGAACGGCGCCCTCCTCTACCGTCCGGCCACCCGCGAGATAAAACGCCTAGCCGAACCGCCGCCGGAAAACTTTGCCAAAACCCTTCGCGATCGGGGGGTCGGGCCTCTCTCGGTGGGAGAGGTCATCGTGGCGACCTGGACGCCGCATGAGAAGACGGTGCTCGATGTAATCCGCGAGCTGGGGCTGGAACTTCAGGTCATCTTCAACAAAGGGGCGGTGATGATCCTCCCCTCCGGCGTGAATAAGGCGACCGGCCTGATGGCCGCCCTTGAGGAGCTCGGCCTCTCGCCACACAACACCGTCGGGGTGGGGGATGCGGAGAACGACCATGCCTTTCTCAATCGATGCGAAAGCGCCGTCGCGGTCGCCAATGCCCTTCCGGCGCTGAAAGAGCAGGCCGACTGGGTGACGCGGGGAAGCCGCGGCGCGGGGGTCACTGAACTGATCGATCGGCTCCTCGCCGCCGACCTGGCGGAGCTGGAGCCCCGCCTCCAGCGGCACGGCATTCCCCTCGGTCAACGCGAGGGAGGCGAAGAAGTGCGGCTGAAGCCGTACGGCGTGAGCGTTCTGCTCTCCGGCACCTCGGGCGGTGGCAAGTCGACCTTCGCGACCGGCTTCCTGGAGCGCCTTTCGGAGCAGGGATATCAGTTTTGTATTATCGATCCGGAAGGAGACTACCAGAACTTCGAGGGGGCCGTCGTCCTCGGCAACCCTCAGCGGGCGCCGACGGTGGAGGAAGCGATTCAGCTTCTCGAAAAACCGAACCAGAATGCGGTGCTCAACCTCCTCGGAATCCCCATGGAGAGCCGGCCCGCCTACTTCGAGGGATTTCTTACCGCATTGATGGAGCTGCGGGCGCGGACCGGCCGGCCGCACTGGATCGTAATCGATGAAACCCACCATCTTCTCCCCGCTTCTTGGGCCCCCGCCCTGCTGACCGTGCCGAAGGAGCTCCATGGATTTCTGCTGATCACGGTTCATCCCGATCAGGTTTCCCGCGCCGTTCTCTCATCGGTCGACCTGATCATTGCGATCGGGGCGACCCCGCAAGAGACGATCCGGACCTTCAGCGCCGCGCTCAGCGAGCGCACTCCGTCGGTCCCCTCCGTCTCCCTGGAGCCGGGCGAGGCGGTCGGCTGGTGGCGGCGGCCGAAGAGCGAGCCGTTCTGGTTCCGGAGCATCCCGCCACGGATGGAGCGCCGGCGCCATCTCCGCAAGTATGCGGAGGGGGAGCTTCCCCCCGATCGAAGCTTCTTCTTCCAGGGGCCGGATGGAAAGCTCAATCTTCGCGCGCAGAATTTAATGCTCTTCATACAGCTCGCCGACGGGGTCGATGACGAAACATGGATCTATCACCTTCGGCAAGGAGATTATTCCCGCTGGTTCCGCACGATGATCAAGGATGACCCCCTCGCCAATGAGACGGCGCAGATCGAAGCCGACGAGGCGCTCTCCGCCGAAGAGAGCCGCGCTCGCATTCGGGAGAAGATCCAAGCGCGTTATACCCAACCCTCCTGAATCTGCGATCTATCTATGAAGAGTCATTCTACTTCTAAGGGAGACGGACATGGCATTCCAGGGGGCCGATTTCCTCAACCTCGATGAGGCGCTGAAACCGGAAGAACGGATGATCCGCGACGAAGTCCGGCGATGGGTCGAAGAACAAGTGCTCCCGATCATTGTTCCCCACTATGAGGCCGGGACTTTTCCGATGGAGCTGGTCCCCCAGATGGCCGGGATGGGGCTGCTCGGCGCCAACCTCGATCCGAAATACGGCTGCGCCGGGCTCAACAGCGTTGCCTACGGCTTGATCAATCAGGAATTGGAGCGGGGCGACTCCGGATTGAGAAGCTTCGTCTCCGTGCAGTCCGGTCTGGTGATGTGGCCGATTGCAGAGTTCGGATCGGAGGAGCAGAAGAATCGTTGGCTTCCAAAGATGGCGCGCGGCGAGGCGATCGGCTGCTTCGGCCTGACCGAGCCCGACTTCGGATCGAATCCGGAGGGGATGATCACCCGCGCGAAGAAACGCGGCGCCGAATACATCCTCAACGGAACCAAGATGTGGATCACCAACGGAACGATCGCCGACGTGGCGTTGATCTGGGCCAAAGACGATCAGGAAGCCATCCGCGGCTTTCTGGTGGAGAAGGGGACCCCCGGCTTTCAGCAAAACAAGGTGACCGATAAGTTCTCCTTGCGGGCCTCCGACACCGGCGAGCTGGTCCTTCAAGATGTGCAGATCCCGGAATCGAATCTCCTGCCGGGGACCCAGGGGATCAAATCGACCCTCCGCTGCCTGAATCAAGCGCGCTACGGCATCGCCTGGGGCGCCCTCGGCGCCGCGATGGCCTGCTACGACCGCGCGCTGACCTATGCGAAGCAGCGGGTTCAGTTTACCCGCCCGATCGCCGGTTATCAGCTGGTCCAGCAAAAACTGGTCGAGATGCTGACCGAGATCACCAAGATGCAGCCGCTCACGCTCCATCTCGGCCGCCTCAAAGATCAAGGCCGCTTAAGCCACGTCCAGATCTCGATGGGAAAGCGGAACAACGTCTCACACGCCCTCCAGATCGCGCGCGTCGCCCGCGACATTCTCGGCGCCAACGGCATCATGTACGAGCACCAGATCGCGCGGCACCTCTGCAATCTCGAATCGGTCTACACATACGAAGGGACGCACGACATCCACACGCTTATCCTCGGCGAGCACATCACGGGACTGTCGGCGTTTACGTAGGCCGAATCCAATTCTTTTTAAATTCGAATCTTGCGCAATGACGCATCCCACCTCCGGGGTTGACCCGTTCCTCCGGAATGACTATGTTGAGAGGAATGTATCGGAGGCGGCGATGGGGCTCGACGGCGGCGCGATTCCCCTCTGGATCAAGATCGTTTACACCCTCTTTGTGATCGTCCTGGTACCGATCTACGCGACACATTACGGCCCGGCCCACTTCCTCTGGTTCTCGGATATCGCGCTTCTCACAACGGTCGTCGCCCTCTGGTCGGAAAGCCGGTTTCTGGCCAGCACCATGACGGTGGGGGTCCTTCTCTTCGAGTTGGCATGGAATATCGATTTCTTCGTCCGACTCCTCACCGGCGCGGAGTTAATCGGTCTCACCCGCTATATGTTCGATCCATCCCGACCGCGCTTTCTCAGAGGATTGTCCCTCTTTCATGTTTTTCTGCCGATCGTGCTTGTCTGGATGGTCTCGCAGCTCGGCTATGATCGCCGCGCGCTTCCGGCGCAGACGCTGCTTGCGTGGATCGTTCTCCCCGTTTCATACTTCTTCACCGATCCTGCCAGGAACATCAACTGGGTCTTCGGCCCCGGAAGCAAGCCGGAAACATGGCGGCACCCGCTTCTCTACCTGATGTTACTGGTTGTTTTTCTACCGGCGCTTGTTTATTTACCGACCCACCTTTTGCTCCAGAAGCGCTTTGGAAGGCATCGGCGAATGTAATCGGGATGACATTCCAGGATAAACCGGTCTTGGTATAGTGAGAGTGGAACGTTGCGGATCAGTCCGCGCTCGCATTCACCTCCTTTACAAATCCTTTCATGAAGGGTTTCCCATGAGCAGACAACGTCACCGAGACCGTTTTCAATCGCTCCTTCATTTCATGCGATGGCCGATCTTTTTCCTTTCGCTTCTCATTGTCGTGGGATGCGCATCCTCCTCCGGAAAGAAGAAGCCGATCTCTGAGCCCCCTTCTTCCGACCTTTTAAAGATGCGCTCTGCGTTGGAGAAGTATAAAGATCCGATCGTGGCGGTCCGCGAGGGGTATCTCTCGATGGTCGGATGCATCGAATATCCCTCCGGCGGGGTGGGTGTCCGTTTCCTCAATACCAGCCTGATGAGTACGGTGGCCAATCCCGATTACCCGCCGATCCTGATCTACGAGCCAAAGGAGGACCGGCTTCAATTGGTTGCGGCGGAGTGGCTGATCCCCGTGGCCATGGGCGTCAATGAGCATCCGAAGCTCTTCGGACAGCCGCTCGATGGGCCGATGGAGGGGCAGCACCCTCTGATGCCGAAAGAGATGGTCCACTATAATCTACGGATGTGGCTCTTCAAGAAGAATCCGGCCGGCCTCTATAGTCCGACCAACCCCGAGGTAAAGTGCCCGAGAACACTCGCCTATCGTTTCGAGGAAAAACCGCCCCGGCTCGTCAAACAGCAGCCCTCCTGAGAAGGCCGTGACCCTGCTTTCCTCATTGATCATCACTGCGAAAAGGGGGAATCCGGAGCCCACGCTCCTCGATTCCCCCTTTCGCGGGAATGACCCTTCAAACCATGATTGACCGACTCGCTGCTGTTGTAATCCCAAAGAGATAATGTCCTAAACTGCCAAAGTAGAAATGTCCTCTTTAACTGATAGACTGCCTGCTCGAATGAGGAGAGGCGGGATGGTCGGAGAGGACAAGGTGGTGATGAGTATCAAAGAGCTGAGGCGGCTGAGCGTGGTGAGGCAAGCGATGCAGAAGAAGATGACACAGCGGGCCGCTGGGGAGGCGTTGGGATTGTCAGAGAGGCAGCTGCGTCGGCTCATCCGGCGGATACGGGCGGAAGGAGAGGCGGGGATTGCGCATCGAGGGCGCGGCAAGGGATCGAACCGGGGATTGGCAGCGAAGCGCAAGGCAGAGATCCTGCGACTGTACAAGCGGCAGTATGCTGACTTTGGACCGACGCTGGCTGCGGAGAAGCTATTAGAGCGAGATCAGATTGCGGTCAGTGATGAGACGCTACGCCAATGGCTGCTGGCCGAAGGGATCGATCATTTTAGGCGGCGAGCGCGTCCGCATCGGGCGTGGCGGCAGAGAAGATCGTATATGGGAGAGCTGATCCAGATGGACGGGTCACATCACCGCTGGTTTGAAGGGCGGGGGCCGAAATGCGTCTTGATGGCCTACATCGACGATGCGAGCAGTCGCGTGCAGGCGCAATTCTACGAATATGAAGGAACGATCCCGGCGATGGACAGCTTTAAGGGGTATGTGAAGCGCTATGGCATTCCGCTGGCCGTCTATGCAGACAAGCACACGACCTACAAATCTCCGGCTAAAGCGACCCTCAGCGAGCAGTTGGAAGGTCGGACGCCAGAGAGCCAGTTTGAGCGTGCGCTCGGTGAGCTTGGGGTGCAGATGATCCACGCGCATTCCCCGCAGGCCAAAGGGAGGGTTGAGCGGCTGTTTAAGACGTTTCAAGATCGGTTGGTGAAAGAGATGCGCCTGGCCGGGATCTCAAGCATCGAGGCGGCGAACCGGTTTCTTTTGGGGTATCTGCCGATCTACAACCGACGGTTCTCAGTCAGAACAGTCGAAGGGGCCAACCTGCACCGGTCCAGTCCGGGTCTGCGCGCACTGGATCGCATCTTATGCATCAAGACAGAGCGTGCATTGCGCCGTGACTTTACCGTGGCCCATGACCGAAAGCTCTACCAGATCGAAGACAATCTGCGGGCGCACCAGGTGACGGTCGAGGAGCAACTCGACGGCACCATGCGGATCACTCATCAGGGACAGCCGCTTGGGTATCGGCAGATTACCACCCGGCCGCTGAGGGCCCACGAAACACCAAAGTCACCCTCGCAGAGGCCCAGAACCAAACCATCACCGCAGCACCCTTGGAAAAAACATCCTTGGTTGCGAAAGAAAAAAGAGCCCTGCGCTTCGTTATCCTAAAACCGGACATTTCTATCTTGGTAGGATTAGGACATTTCTACTTTGGCTTGACAACCGACTCGCTGCGGGTTGACTCCTCTTGCGAATTGGCTTATACACAATGGCGACGCCGTCTTGGTCTTTTGAGAATTCCCCCATCCGGTGCATCGAAACGACTCTATTGAGAAGGAGAAATCTTATGCCGACTTCCATTCATGAATTTAAAGCACGGACCCTCTCGGGCGAGGAGATCTCGCTCGATCAATACAAAGGAAAGGTCCTTATGATCGTGAATACCGCCAGCAAATGCGGATATACCCCCCAATATGCGGGAATCGAAGCACTGTACAAAAAATATCGGGATCGCGGATTTGCGGTGCTCGGTTTTCCATGCAATCAGTTCGGCCAGCAAGAGCCGGGAACCGAAGCGGAGATTCAGACGTTCTGCCAAAAAAATTATGGGGTGAGCTTCCCGATGTTCGCCAAGGTCGATGTGAACGGCGATCAGGCGCATCCCCTTTTCGACTACTTGAAGAAGACCCTTCCCGGCCTCCTCGGCACCGAGCCGATTAAATGGAACTTCACCAAGTTTCTGGTCGATAAGGAGGGCAAGCCGATCGGGCGCTTCGCGCCGGCGACCAAGCCGGAGTCGCTCGATAAAGAAATTGAGAACCTTCTTAAATCGAAATCCCAACGCGGATGATTGAGGAATGGACACGATGATGAGAGCGGGTTGAGCCCACGATGAAAAAGATAATCGGAGTGATGGGGCCCGGAGAGCGCGCGCGGGAGGAGCAGGTCCGGATGTCCTATGAGCTGGGACGGCTCATTGCGCAAGAAGGGTGGGTGACGCTCACCGGCGGACGAAACGCCGGGGTGATGGAGGCCGCCTGCCGAGGGGCGAAAGAAGCCGGCGGACTCACCGTCGGGATTCTTCCGACGCGGGATCGAAACCTGATTTCAACCGCCGTCGACATTCCGATCATCACCGACATGGGGAGCGCGCGAAACAACATCAATGTTCTCACCAGCGATCTGGTCATCGCCTGCGGGATGGGAACCGGCACCGCCTCCGAGGTGGCGCTGGCGCTCAAAGCCCATAAACCGGTGATCCTCCTGACGGAGAACGAGGAGGGGAAACGATTTTTCAAAGGACTGAAGCCGAGGCTGGTTTTCACCGCGAAGGACCCGCCCGAGGCGATTCAGATCGCCAAAGGAATTCTTTTTTCATAAACATCGCCACCTCGCCCAATGGCGATTGGGCCCTTCAGACCCAATCGCCGCCGGAGGTCCTCATTTCTGAGACTCGACCTTGATTTCTTTCGGCATCGCTTCCTTCGACTTCGGCAACTCGATCGTCAACACGCCGTTTTTCACCGTGGCGCGGACCTGATCCGCATTCACCGCCGAGGGAAGGGGGATGTCGCGGGAGAAGGCTCCATAAATGCGTTCACTGTAGAGATAGTTCCGATCTTCTCTCTCTTCTTCTTGCCGGATCTCCCCTCTGAGATGAAGGGTATTGTCGGTAATGGAGATGCGGATATCCTCCTTCTCGAGTCCGGGCGTGTCGACCTTCACAACATACTTGTCTTTTTCTTCAACCATCTCGACCGTCGGGAAAACCGAGGCCAAGGCAAGCATCGATTGTGGGTTCCATGAAGCAAGGTCTCTAAAATCCCTGAAGAAGTCTTGAAAGATCCGCTCCATCTCGGTCCGCGGACTCCATTGACTGACCGCGCGCGATCGCTGTTGTTGGCGGGGCGCCACTTGTTGTCCTGTAGCCATAGAACACCTCCTCTGTCGGTTTTGGGTTATTTGGATGAACAACGATTTTCTGAGATTACCACCAATGAAAAAGAGGATTCCGTGGGCGTCCTTACCTAAGATAAAGATCGATCGATTTTAACGTCCAGGATAGAGGGGTCGGTAGGATCTTACTTTCTATTCGGTTCCACTCCGGAGCAAGAGTCCCTTTTCTTTGACGATTCTTAAATTTCGATAGAAAAAGGAGAGGGCCAATGCAAGATAGATCAGATTGAGGACAACCGCCTTTCCCAGTTCCTCAAGCGGGAAAACGCCGGTCTCGACGACCGACCGCATTCCTTCGAAGACATGGGACGACGGCATCATCCAGGCGATCGGCTGGACCCAGGCCGGCATGACGGAGACCGGATAAAAGACGGCGGAGACCGGCTGAACCAGGAAGGCGAGTCCCCACGCCATCACCTCCGCCTCCTGGCCGTAGCGGAGAATCGAGGCCATCGTGATAATCCCGATCGACCATCCCATGACGGCGAGATTGAGGACGAAGGGAATGAGCGAGACGCCGAGGATGAAGACATTAAAAGAGTAGAGGAACCATGCCAGAAACGCGCTGGCGAGGCCGGCGGTGAGGAGCTTTAACACGCTGATCGACATGAGCGCCGCCAAAAACTCGCTCGGCCGCATCGGGGTCACGAAAAGATTCAAAAGATTTTTCGACCAGACCTCTTCCAGAAACGAGACGGAGATCCCCTGTTGAGCCCGATATAGGATATCCCAGAGGATCAACGCCCCCAGAAAAAAGGCGACGAACTTCGGAAGGTTCGCCTGAAAGCGCTGTAAATAGAGGGTGACAAATCCCCAGAGCAGCAGATCGATCAGCGGCCAGAAAAAGACCTCCGTCATTCGCGGCAGACTTCTTTTGTAGAGATAAAGATGCCGCTGGATCAACGCCATCACGCGATGGAGCTTCATGGCGCGATCTCCGGACGCTCCGTGGCGTGATTTCCGCGCGCCACCTTGAGGAAGACATCTTCCAGGTTTTTCTCCGCGAAGAGCCGCAGGATCTCGGAAGGGGTTCCGCTCGCCAAGATTCGCCCTCGATGCAAAAAGAGAATCCGGTCGGAAATCTCCTCCATCTCTTTCATGTTGTGCGACGTGTAGAGAAGGGTCAATCGGTTTTGGTCGCGAATCGACTTCAGCAGGCGCCGTGTCTTGTCGGCGATGTCGGGATCGAGACTCGCCGTCGGCTCATCCAGAAAGAGAACTTTCGGGTCATTGAGCAGCGCTTTGGCGAGCGAGAGCCGCGTCAGCTGTCCGGAGGAGAGATGGCGGGTAAGGGTGTTCTTGAGCCGCGTGATCTCGAAGATCTCGAGAAGCGCGTCGATCCGGCGCTCCGGCTTTCGAAGGCCGTAGAGCTTGGCAAAGACGGTCAGGTTTTCGCGGATCGTCAGCGACGTCGGCAAAGAGACATACGTGGAGGAGAAATTGACCTGGGAGAGGATCTCCTCGCGATGGCGCTGGAGATCGAGCCCTAAGATGCGGATCTCCCCCGCCGTCGGCGTGACGAGACCGAGCAGCATCTGGATCAGGGTGGTTTTTCCGGCACCGTTCGGTCCGAGCAGGCCGAGGATTTCCCCTTCTTCAATGGAGAAGGAGAGATCATTGACCGCAACAAACCCGTTGAACGCTTTCGTGAGATGATTAACTTCGACGACCGGATGACCCATGAACGGAATTGAAATTCTTTTGGTTGTCTTTGACCGAATTCTCCTTTACTATAACACACCGAACGAGAACAACGCGATGCGACGATACTATCACGCTTACAGTCACGCCCTAAAGAACCGCTTTCCCTGGAAGGTGTACAAGCTGCCGCTCGATGCCGGCTTCAACTGTCCCAACCGCGACGGCCGGGTCGCCTTCGGCGGCTGCACCTTTTGCAGCAACGCCAGCTTCAGCCCCAACAGCGGCGGTCCCTTGAAATCGATCCGCGAGCAGGTGGAAGAAGGAATCGCGGTTTACCGGAAGCGCCGGTTCGGCGGGGAGAAGTTCATCGCTTACTTTCAGGCCTTCACCAACACCGATGCGCCGCCCGCTCGTTTAGCGAGCCTTTACGAGGAGGCTCTCTCCCACCCCGATGTGGTGGGGCTGGCGATCGCGACCCGCCCCGACTCCCTCCCGGAGCCGGTGTTGGATCTGTTAAGCGATCTGCAAAAAAGAACTGCGCTCTTTTTAGAGGTCGGGCTCCAGTCGATCCATGATGAGACCCTTCGGCGGGTGAATCGCGGCCATACTTTCGCTGATTTCGTCGACGCCGTCGAGCGGATCAAGCGGAGAGGTCTCTACCTTTCGACCCATCTGATTCTTGGACTGCCGGGGGAGGATCGGGCGATGATGCTGGCGACGGTCGAGCGGGTGGCGCGCCTGCCGATCGACGCCGTCAAGCTGACCCATCTTTATATTCCGAAACAGGCGCCGCTGGCGCAGGCGTATCGCCGGGGTGAGCTCTCACTGCTCACTCTCCCCGATTACATTCAGCTCGTCTGTGATGCGCTGGAGCGTCTGCCGGAGCGGCTTGTCATTGAAAGGCTGATGGGGGAGCTGGACGGAGAAGATATTCTCGCCCCCCGCTGGGGCAAACACAAAGGAGAGCTCTTGGAGATGATCGAGGCGGAGTTTGCCCGGCGTGGAACCTGTCAGGGGATTCTTTATCGCGAATCCGATCCGTGGGACATCGAACCGGCGCAGGTGCAGCGATGCATCCCGCCCATCACCGCCCCCATCAAATCATAGAGATATTCCCGCTCCCCTCGTCCACCCAACCGAAGGTCTCTCCCTCCCATCCCTTCAGATAAACACGCTGCAAAAAGAAGAAGAGCGGCGCCGATTCATCGATCCCCTCCCGCCGCATCGCGCCGCGAATCCAAGAGACCACTCCGGCATGTGTCTTGGGCGAATCGGATTGCAGGACATTGTCGGCTTCGGTAAGGATCTTCCCAAATTTATCGTAATCTTGCGGATGGGCATCGAGATGTTGTGTCGCGATCATCTCCAGGCCCAAGAGATTCAACCTCCGGTCCGGAATCGGCAGCCGATCGTACGACGGACCCGATCGACAGGCGGCAACGGACAGCAGGAGCAAGAAAAGAAAGAGTTGTTTGAACACGCGAGAAGTCATCGGGGTCTCTCAAGCAGTATTAGAATACATCGGCCGCAAACCCGAAAGCAACCCGAGAAGCATCTATCGATCTTGCATCGGACAATTTTATTGTGCTAAGTTTTTTTTGTCCGTATTTCACAATGCGAAGTTAACTATCGAACGGAGGTTTATGATGAAGCGGTTCCAGTTCCTATTCTTGTCGGTTACTGTTTTTATTGCAACCATGGCAACATCGCTTTCTGCGGCGATGATCGGCGTGCCGGGGGCGACCGCCGGCGCCAACAAATCGGCCATCAGCGCCGAGCTGAACTTTCTCACCGATCGGGATCTCACCGGCGGGGGAGAGGTGGAGAGCACGCAGGCCTTTGCCAAGGGAGAGGTGGGTTTGACCGAGCGGGTCGACTTGCTCATCCGAATCGGGTTCGCTGACTTTGAGGGGCCGGGAGCCGATACCGATTTCGGTCCTGCCTTTGGGGTCGGATTTAAGACCACCTGGGCAGAAATTCCCGATGCCAATTTAAAAATTGGTAGCGTCCTCCAGACCACTCGCATCCGGGCGGAGGATGAAGGGACCCGGCTTGGCTGGGCCGAATACGACGCCGCGCTCGGCGCCTTTCTCGACAGCTCGCGCTCCGGCCGGGCCAGCCAGGCAATCATCCCCTATGGCGGCGTGGCTTGGTCGGGCCTGGACATTGAAGGGCGGGCTGCGGAGGATGATGCCTTCGGGTTCTTCTTGGGCGTGTTAGCCAGACTCGGCGGAAACCTCCAGGTCGGTGTGGAACTTCGCATCCCCGATCAGACCGCGATCGGAGTCAATGCCGGCTTTATCTTCTAGTCTAAGCGGGATGCCTTGGCATTGATTTCAATCGAGGCGCCGACCGGGGGCTTTCCAAATATCTCCCAGGCGCTTCCGCCACGGAGAAAGAGCTCCATCCAATGGAGCGTTTTGCCGCTCGCCTCCCGCCAGCCGCTGCTGCCGGGGGCGAGCGCCATCTCTCCGATCGGAACCTCGAAGCTGGCCGGGCTGGCCGTCGCCTTGTGCTGAGACTTCCCGATTCGGACTTCAACAGAAGTGCCGGGGGTGAAAGAAAAGCTGTCTCGATTAAGAGTGGTCTTCAGATTCCCGTAGCCGTCGATATAGGCGATCCGGTTTTTCGGTATTTCCGGGATTTGATCGGGAGAGATCTCCTCCGCCAGGATTCCAGCACGGCCTTGCGCGATCTCGGCGATCGCTTGGGGAAAAAGATCCCGCGAGCGAAACTGCGATCCCTCCGCCGGAACGGAAACCCACCGAAGCGCCTCCGATGCTCCCCGGACGAACGAAAAAGAATACCCGGCATTCACACCGATCACACGGACCCCGCTGATCAGACGGGCATACGCCAGCCGCTCGCCGGCATTCGCGGCGCGGACCCGTTTATCATCCATGCGGGGCGCGACATTATGAAAAATGAGGGTGCCGGCGGGGGCAGGGTTTAACCCCAGCTGCGCGACGCAGAACCCGGCCGCGAGCGTCGAAAAAGAGGGGACGGGGGTGAGCATGATCTCCGCATCGGGCAGATGTTGCTTGATCCGCTGTACGACCTCCGCAAAGGCGAGGTCCCCGGGGCCATAATCGGCAATCAGATGAACCAGCATGGTGAAATATTCAGGTTAAGTAAAACCGGATTGATCAATAAAAATGGGTAGATGGATACGGATGAGGTCAACACGGATTCTACCCCGTCTCCGCCCCACCCGCCCTCTACCCCGTTCACGCATTCGATGGAAGAGACGTTCCCGGAACGTTATTCCTTCCCGAAGACTTTCTTCAAGAGCGGCTCGATCTCTCCCTTTTTCGCCATCTCATCGAGGATGTCGGTATCGCCGTAGAACTCCCCGCCGATGAAGACCTTCGGGAGGGTCGGCCAGTTGGTCATCTTGGAGAGGGTCTCCCGCTTTTCCATGTTTCTCAACACGTCGACCACTTCGAAAGGAAAGCCGTATTTGTTGAAAAACTGAATGGTCTCCATGGTGAAACCGCACATCGGCATCGCCTTGGTGCCCTTCCCATAGATTATGATCTTATTGTCCGTTACTTCCTTCTTGATTTCTTCCTCAATTGGGTTGCTCATCGCTCTTTTCTCCTCTGGTTCTGTTATGAATGATGTCTTCCATCGCCCGAAAGGGGCTACGCGGGAGCCTCATCGGGGGTATAGGATTTAATTTCCAAGGCATGGATTCGTCCGTCTTTCATCGGCTCGTTCAGCGCCTGGTAGACAAAGCGTTGCCGGTCGAGCAAGTTTTTTCCCCGGAAGGCCTCGGAAATGACCTGAAGGCGATAGTGGTCCTTGGTGCCGGTCCGGTCGACCACCGTGACCACGGCATCCGGCATCGCCTTTTGGATGTAGCTAATCAACACTTCCTGACTGATCATCTGTTCGACTCCGTGCAATTCGGCCACGTGATGCTTTCTCACAGAAAGGGAATTATACCCTATTTCATGTCGATCTTAAAGTGCAAAGAGGGAGAGACTTGACAGCGAATCAAAGGGAACGATATAGTCACCCCGCCCGATCGCGTCGGCGCTCGGCCGCCTCAACAGCCTAGGGGGAAACCGAGATGGAATATGTTCCGGAACCGGAGATCGATAAGGAGGTCGCCCGCATCATCGCCTTCTTCGAATGGGAGCACCTCGATCCGAAGCGGGTCCGGACGATCCGAAGCCGCGGGTCGCGAAGCCGCCGGATTTTGGCCCGTTGCCATGCTCTCCCGAAAGCGATGCAGACCGGGTTAGCCATTCCTGCGCACTATGTGATCGAGCTGGTGTCGGAAAATTACGACCGTCTCTCAGAGATGGAAAAAACCAAAACCCTCATCCATGAGCTTCTGCATATCCCCGCCACCTTCGGGGGGGGCTTTCGCCATCATGACTTTGTCCATGGCCGCCGGGTCAACAAGCTTTACGAGCAATATGCCCGTCATCTTTCCACCCCCCCGCCGGCCCCGGAAACACTCCCCGCCCAAGTGACCATCGCTTTCTAAAAAAGAATCGACCCCCCGGCTTAAAGAAGGGCTTCGATCTTCCTGCAGACCACCTCCGGGTCGCGGAGGCCCCGCAACCGCTCGGCCTGTTCCCCCCCTTTTAGATTGAGGACGACGGTGCCGATCCCAAAGAGGCGATCGAGCGGGCCTTGCTCTGCGCCGGCGCTGGCGATTTTTTTCAGCGGGATGATTTTCTCGCTTCGGCCCAGGAGTCCTGCCGTGCGGTGAACGGCGGCGCGGGTAACGGCATAACGGTCGGTGCGGCGAAGAAAAAGGGCAAGGCCGATGAAAAGACCGGCGCCGAGCGCATAAATCGCCCCGCTGCCGGGGTCCCCCATCGGCAAAAAGAAAATAAAAAGGGCCCGGACCGCCGAGACCAGGGCGAAGAACCAGAGGAAGACATATTCACCCCAGGAAGGCCGCCCCTCCCAGATGACGCGCTGATCTTCCTCCGAGGGAAAGTTTTGAGAGGTCATTCCGTCGGCATTCATCTTGATCTCCGAAGGAGGTGATGGACAGGGACGTCAGAAGGGAAAAACGGCTGAAGGCTTCAACCGCCGGCTTGCAACGTTTTGAGCACCTGATGGATCTCCCGGGCATGATCTTCCGGCTCGACGGAGGGAAAGAGTTTCCGAATATTTCCCTTCGGATCGATCAGGACGGTGCTGCGGCGGGCGATCGTCATCCCCATAAACCGGGTGAGGGTGCCATATTGCCGGGTGACGTTGAATTGATCGTCGGCGAGTATTTGAAAGTTGAGGTTGTGTTTGTCGGAGAATTTCTTGTGTGAGGCGACCGAATCGACGCTGACCCCGAGGACCGTGGCATTGAGGTGTTGAATGGCGACGATGTTGTCCCGGAAGGAGCAGGCCTCTTTGGTGCAGCCGGGGGTATCGTCTTTCGGATAAAAATAGAGCACCACCCACTTGCCGCGCAACGCGGAGAGGGTGACCGGCTTTCCTTCCTGATCGGGAAGGGTGAAATCGGGGGCGGGCTCCCCCTCCCGGACGGCAAAGACCGGTTCCGCAAAGACAGATCGGGTCTCGGTGATACCGAGGACGGCGACAACAATCAACAGACTGACACGGACCATCAATTTTTTCATTGGAATGTCCCTCCCGGCCTCCAGGTTAGCATAACAATCCCGTAAAAGGGAAGGAAGGAACGCAGGCAGAAGAAACAAAATCGCCCACCGGTATGGTGGGCTAGTTTCTGGCTTCCTTCGTTAATACGTATTGAACTTTTTGCCGTGTGCCTGGTCCAGAGATGGAGAGAGTTTTCGAAGCGCTTCGGAGTTTGATGCTGGCCGGTTGATTAGAAATCGAACTCATCCACCGGCAGGACCAACAGGAGTTTCCGGAAGGCAAGGCCTTTTCTCCCTGATCCATCTCATGCCACTTCTGGTCCATATTTATAGAATGGAACTGCGGAATCTCCGAAAAGAGGGTTTCAAGAATATTATTGTAAGTGATCTCACCTTCGGCTTTCATTTTGATTTCTCGCTTTATTGTCATTTCATCTTCCATACTGACGCTGCATTTTCTATATCTTTTAGAAGCTCTTTTACAATTACTCTTTCTGCAGGGGTTAAAGAAAGAAAAGGGGGCAGGGCTAGATTTTTTGAGATTAGATCTTCTTCTATCCTAAAATTCAAATATCTAGACCTGCCCCCTTCACTAAACATAGACTGTTAAATTCTACTTTTATGGCATTGACCCTGATTTGTGACAGCCATAGGTGCAATCTTCCTTTGTGTCTCATTCAATTGACTAGTAATCCTCGATGCGACGGTCTTTGCCTCCTCTTTAGAGAATGAGGCTCCGCTTATATCTCCTGCTGCCAGCTCAACACTCTGTAAGTTACGCCCATCGACGGCCAGCTTGATACCCTGTTCATATGACTTCGTCGCTTCGTCTATAGATCCTCTTATTAATAAGAAGAGACCCTTCTGAAAATAGAGACTTGGTTGAAGAAAAGTGTTGTTATCTAACTCAATCGCTTTGTCGTTGGCCTGGATGGCCTTTTCTAATTCTCCTAAACGGTAATATACATCGGCAAGGGTTAGATAGAGCCAAGCGTCTTTACGACCATGATCTATCGCGAACAGAAGATCAGACAGGGCAGCATTAAAGTCTCCCTTCGCAATGTAAACGGAAACGCGATCTAATCGCGCCTCGACATCTTCCGGATAGAGACGCAACACCGTATTTTGATCATTCAGAGCCTTATCATACTCCTGTATACAAAGATAAGTGGAACCTCGGTTCAATAGACCACTATAATGGGAAGGGTCAAGCTTGAGGACTTGTGAATAACTTTCTATGGCTTCCTGAAAGCGGCCTAATCTATTCAGGGCCGCTCCCCGATAATGATAGACTCCCGCACTCCGCTCTCCAAATGTAATCGCAGTATCAAAATCTTTCAGCGCCTTATCAGGTTGATTAAACGCAATTAAATAGTACTGCCCTCTTTTATAATAGCCGACACTCCCCTTTGGGTCTAACTCAACTGCCTTTGTGATATCATCCATGGCCTCTTTGTATTTTTCTACACTTGCGTACGAAATCGACCTCAGCAGATAAGCCGTTACTCTGAAGGGAGGATCTGGGTTCTTGCTTATTGCTTGTGAGAGATAGAAGATCGCTTTTTCATATTGTTTTAACTCACGATATGCCTGGCCAAGTTGAAGAGTAATAAGCCACAGACCGGGCTCAGCTTTAAGAGCAGCATTGAATTCAGCGATCGCTTTTTCGTGCTCCTTCTGTTCTTGGTAGCGAAGTCCCTTCTTGTAAGACTCTTTCCAATCAGATTTAGTTACAATCACTATTTCATTTGTATCCCTTTGACGCATTTGTCCATCTGCTATCTGAGTATTCAACGTAACATCCAAGCAAAAAATAGACAGTGCAGTCATGGACCAAACTAACCTCCTCAAAATCCTCTTAGAATTGTCCTTGTAGCTCTTCATAAATAAGCTGTTATCCATTTTCTTACAAGAAAAGGGCCAGGTCTAGATTTTTGAGCTTAGATCTTCTTCTATCCTAAAATTCAAATATCTAGACCTGGCCCCTTCACCGAGCGGATTGCCAGCGGCAGATTGTCTTCCTTGGTTTCCAGAAGAAGGTGGTAGTGGTTATTCATCAAGAGATAGGCATGGAGGACGAGGCAGATAGCGTTCCACCGCCTGCGCGAGAATCGAAAGAAACGCACTCCGAGAGTGCATCTGCCGCTCCTCATGTTTTGAGGGAATCTTTCTCTAACGCATGGCTGAATCAACTCCTTGCTGTATAGACTTTAAGAACATATAGCTTCGAGCAATAACAGATTCGATTTAGGCGGGTCAAGAAAAATATTGGAATACTAAAGAGGTATCCAAAGAAAAGAGCTATTAATGATGGTTTGATAGAAAGGGTTCGAATCCAGTTTAGGAGATAGGATTGAGGTTGGAAAGCGCGTTCAAGCAAATAAGAATTTTCTGGGAAATTAAAAAGCAGAGGAGCCGTTGGAATGATCTCCAACGGCTCCTTTTGAGCGTGGCTCCCCAGGCCGGATTCGAACCAGCGACCCGACGGTTAACAGCCGTCTGCTCTGCCAGCTGAGCTACTGGGGAATAAAGAAAAAATGAGGAAAGCGGGGTGTATTTTATCCGCACCCAGGCAGAAAGTCAATCTCTTTGAGCGGACAAGGCCGCTGAGAGAGATCGGTTTCTCCCGCTCTGAGCCTTCCTTTCCCCTCCGCAACCGCGCGGCTTAGGCCGCTTTCGGGGTGAGCCGATCCTGGACCGCTTTCACCTCATCTTGTAGGTGAATGGCTTTGTCCCGGCGGTCATCGACCGTCAGATGCGTGAGGACCCGGGAGACGCCGCGGTTGAATGGAAGCTCGTGGAGCATCTTTGCCGCGGAGAAAATCGTATCGGCATCCCCTTCGATGATGGTCCCCATGTCGGTCAGAGTGTATTTCAGCCCATGCTGATCGCAGACCTTGACCACCTCCGCGACGTAGTCGCCGATGCTGGGGGAGTCGGTTCCGATCGGAACGATGTTGATTTCTAAAAGCGCCATTTTACCCTCCTTCTGATGAAACCGCTTGCGCTTGAGTTGGATTCGCAAGGGTTATTGTTTTTATTGTAGGAGAAATCGTCGGCGAAAATCTAGAAGGCGCTCTACTATGGATGGGCGGTGATTATTTGGTGCAAGGTTCTTTCAGCGGGATCGGCGCAAGGGCCGATTCCGGAATGGAAGAAAAGGGCCCGGGAAAGGGAACCGCCGCCTGCTCGAACGCGTCTTTCAGAGAGGCATTCAGCGCATCGATGGCGTGGTTCAATCCCTGTGCGGGGCAAGGGGGGACGTAGAGAAGAAGATCGTATCCGGGAATGAGACCGAGCGCCGGGTAGATGGCGTTTTGGAAGGCGACCCGGCTGACTTCGGCAAGCTCTTCGGAAAGCCGCTCTGAAAAATCTTCCAGCGCCCGGTCCTGGACCAGGGCGACCATCGGGAGAATACCGAGCTGCGGTTCTCCTTCGAGATCGTTATCGGCGGCCAGCCCCATCGGGAGGGTGCCGGAATTTGTGAACATCTCCGCGAGGCGCGCCGGGCGCGATTTGAATCCCCATGACAGATACTCGGCCAATGAAAGGGGCCGGTCGGCCAGAATCAGTGTCTGCCCCAGGTGGAGTTGAAGCGCGGTTCGAATGGCGTCCGCCCCTTCGAGCAGATGACGGAAATCTTTCCCCTCCCGCCGGGGGCCGTAGAGAGCGGTCAGGGCCATCACCAGCGGAACGGCATAAGAGGCTTTCGGGCCTTTCTGAATCTTTTTCTTGATTTTCTTGACCACGGGTCGATTCCAGGCGGAAGGGTGGTTGCGCTGAAAAAATCAGGGAGCCGCGGGCGGTGTTCCTTCAGAACGTCGAAACGGTCCGAGGAGCCAGCTCGGGGGAATAAGGGTTGGTCGGGTCGAGGGCAACCAGGGTCCCATTGCTGAAAACAAGAAGGCGGATGGTCGGGTAGAGATGGTTCTGGGGATGGAGGTTCTTGACCTGATAGACCCAAACCTCTCTGAGCTCTTCCGGCGTTTGGCGGCGAGCGATTTCGGCCGGCGTGCCGATCAGTTCCGTGACCGCCTCCCGCGACATCCCCGGCTTCAATTTTCCGGACCAGGTCGCCTTGTAAAACCGGTAGGAAGGCCCGCCGCAGCCGACGGCGCCGAGCAGCAACAGGCCGATGAGGGTCCATGCGCCGCCTCTCATAAACCGAACCTGATTTAACTTTGTCTCATTCATGAAGGGAATTCTAGCCCGATCCCGTTTGTTTTTCAACCAAAATGTGGTCTTAATAGACCTTCCGAAGAAAGGCGTCATTCTTGACGAAAGAAATCGAAACGTGTTACAACGAAGTGGTTTTTCCGCGCTTCCATGCCGGAGTGGCGGAATTGGTAGACGCAAGGGACTTAAAATCCCTCGCTCCGCAAGGGGCGTGCCGGTTCGATTCCGGCCTCCGGCACCAGGAAATCTCTTCGTAAATTGAATTCTTTTAGAAATGGTCTCGTATCCATTCCCTTTCCCCCTTGCAAAAAAGGATCGTGTTATTTAGAATGACGTGCGGTCTCCTCAGACCGTGATTCGGATCGGCTCCAGTCGGTTACATGGTATGGACCCTGGGGCCGGTCTTATTTCTTCCCCTTCTTGCCTTTCGTTCTCCTCCATACTGTTCAAGCCTTTCGATCGGCCGATCATGCGTCTTTCTTTTTAATTCCATAAAATCTCTCTTTCTTCTCCCCGATTTCCAATTGCTTCATCGGCGTTTCTAGTATATAAGAGTAACTCTATTTCACTTTATCGAAGGATGGTTCACCGCATGGACATTTCGCAACGGATCGCCGAAGAATTAAACGCCCGCACCCCCCAGGTGGAGGCGGCCGTCCGCTTGCTGGACGAGGGGGCGACCGTCCCCTTTATCGCCCGCTACCGCAAAGAGGTCACGGGAGGGTTGGACGACACCCAGCTTCGCACCCTCGAAGAGCGGCTGATCTACCTGCGCGAGATGGAAGAGCGCCGCGCGACCATCTTAAAAAGCATCGAAGAGCAGGGAAAGCTGACCGCCGAGCTGAAGACGGCGATCCTCGCCGCGGAAACCAAGACGCGGCTGGAAGATCTCTATGCTCCCTATCAACCGAAGCGCCGCACCAAGGCGCAGATCGCTCGGGAGGCGGGACTGGAGCCGGTGCTGAACGCATTGTTGGAAGATCCGAATCAAATCCCGGAGAGCGTGGCGGCCGGGTCGCTCAACCCGGAAAAAGGCTTCGCCGACGCGGCGGCGGTGCTGGACGGCGCCCGGCAGATCTTCATGGAGAAAGCGGCGGAAGAGGCCGATCTGGTCGGGGCGCTCCGCGACCTGATCTGGGAAAAGGGGCGCCTCCTCTCGACGGTCGTCCCCGGAAAGGAGCAGGAAGGGGCCAAGTTCTCGGACTACTTCGAATTCTCCGAGCCGCTCAAGCAGATTCCCTCGCACCGCGCGCTGGCCCTCTTCCGCGGCCGGGCCGAGGGGATGCTGCGCCTGGTGATTCAGCTGCCGGGGCAGGATGATCTGGAATCGACGACCGCGTTCGGTGTTTGTGATGCGATGATCGCCCGGCGGTTTTCCATCCGCGACGAAGGCCGCCCGGCCGACCGATGGCTCGCCGACGCCGTCCGCTGGGCCTGGCGCATCAAGATCAAATCGCAGCTCGATACCGAATCGTTCCTGCGGCTGCGGGAGATGGCCGAGGAAGAAGCGATCCGGGTCTTCGGAGAGAATCTGCGCGATCTGCTCCTTGCCGCCCCCGCCGGTTCCCGCCCGACGATGGGGCTCGATCCCGGTCTGCGGACCGGGGTGAAGGTCGCGGTGGTCGGCGCCACCGGAAAGGTGCTCGATCATACGGCGATCTTTCCGCATCCCCCTAAAAATCAGTGGGACGAATCGCTCGCCGCGCTGGCGGCGCTGGCGCGCAAACATCAGGTGGAGCTCATCAGCATCGGAAACGGCACCGCCTCGCGCGAGACCGACAAACTGGCGAAGGAATTGATCAAGCGTCACCCCGAATTGAAGCTGACCTGCCTGGTGGTCAGCGAGGCAGGGGCGTCGGTCTACTCCGCCTCGGCGATCGCGGCGAAGGAGTTTCCCGATCTCGATGTCTCTTACCGGGGGGCGGTCTCGATCGCGCGGCGATTGCAGGACCCGCTGGCCGAACTGGTGAAGATCGAGCCGAAGGCGATCGGCGTCGGCCAATACCAGCACGACGTCAACCAGACACGCCTGACGCGCAAGCTGGGAGCGGTGGTGGAGGACTGCGTGAATACCGTGGGGGTCGATGTCAACACCGCCTCCGCGCCGCTGATGGCGCGGGTCGCCGGCTTGACCGAAACGACCGCCGCCAACATCGTCGCCTACCGCGAGGAGAAGGGGGCCTTCCGCGGACGGCGGCAGCTGCTGGAGGTCGCGCGTCTGGGGCCGAAGGCCTTCGAGCAGAGCGCCGGCTTTCTGCGGATCATGAACGGGGAAAATCCACTGGACGGCTCCGCCGTCCATCCCGAAGCCTACCCGGTGGTGGAGCGGATCCTCAGCACCACCGGCCGCGCGCTGCGCGAGGTCATCGGCAACAAGCCGTTCTTATCGTCGCTGTCGGTGCAGGATTTCATCGATGAAAAATTCGGCGAGATGACCGTGCGCGACATTCTCCGCGAGCTGGAGAAGCCGGGGCGCGATCCCCGGCCGGAATTCAAAACCGCCGTCTTCCGGGAAGGGGTCGAAACCCTGGCCGACCTGGTTCCCGGCAGCGTGCTGGAGGGGGTCGTCACCAACGTCACCAACTTCGGCGCTTTTGTCGATATCGGCGTTCATCAAGACGGCCTGGTGCACATTTCGGCGATGTCGGAGCGCTTCATCAAAGATCCGCGCGAGGTGGTCAAGGCGGGCAACGTCGTGAAGGTCAAGGTGCTGGAGGTCGATTTGGAGCGAAAGCGGATTTCCCTTACCATGCGCTTGAGCGAAGGAGCCGTGCCGCCGACCGGAAAAGAAAAAAGCGGCCAGAGCGCCGGGGGGAAAGCACCCGCCCCAAAACCGCCCTCCGGGAAGAAACAACCTTCCGCTCCCGCCCCGATGACGACGATGGCGGAGGCGTTTGCGCGGTTGAAAGAGCGGAAGCCGTAATCGGTCTCAAAGGGGGGACCGGTTCGATTCCGGCCCCGGCACCCCGAGTTTTCGAGTCAATCATTTCTTAACGATCCGGCTCCGGAACGGCACGGCCGCTTTGATCAGGATGCTGCTCCCGGGAGAGCAGCGCCCGTTTGCGCTCTACCCCCCACCGGTATCCGGAGCGCGCGCCGTCATTGCGGACCACCCGATGGCAGGGGATCGCAACGGCAATCAGGTTGGCGGAACAGGCCTGCGCCACGGCGCGCATCGCTTTCGGGGAGCCGATCCGTTCTGCGATTTCGGCATAACTCGCCGTCGCGCCGGCGGGGATCTCGCGCAACGCCTGCCACACCCGCCGCTGAAAGGCGGTGCCCCGGACGTGGAGCGGCAGATCAAGCCCGATCGCCGGCGCTTCGACGAAGGCGATCACCTTCGCCACCCACTGTTCAAACGCCGCATCGCCGCCGATCAATTCCGCCTTGGAAAAGCAATCCTGAAGATCGCGCAGCAGCCGATCGGGATCGTCTCCCAGCAGAATGGCGCAGATTCCTTTCTCCGTGGCCGCCACCAATATCGAACCGAACGAACATTCACCGACGGCGAAACGGATCGAGGCGCCCCGGCCGCCGGCACGAAAGGTGGAGGGGGTCATCCCGAGCACTTCCGAAGTCTTGGCGTAGAACCGCCCGCTGGAATTGAATCCCGCTTCAAAGATCGCCTCGGTGACGGTGTCGCGCCGGGACAATTCGTCCCTCACCCGCTTTGCACGGTGGGCCGCCGCGTAGGCGCTGGGGGTCACGCCGGTGATCGCTTTGAAGAGACGATGGAAATGAAACCGGCTCATTCCGGCCCCCTTCGCGAGCGCATCGAGGCTCGGCCGCTCTTCGGCGATTTCGATCCGTCGGCAGGCTTCCGCCACCGCGGCGATGTGTTGATCGGCGAGCGCAGCTCCGTCCGGCCGGCACCGCTTACATGGACGGAAGCCGGCACGGACCGCCTCTTCGCGCGTTGAATGGAATCGGACATGCGCTCGCCGTGCCGATCGTGACGGGCAAGAAGGTCGGCAATAGATTCCCGTCGTTCGAACGGAAAAATAGAAAACGCCGTCCGCCTTCCGGTCGCGGCGCGCCACGGCGGCCCAACGATCGTCGTCGTTCAGAAAAGTCGGCAGCGCCTTCTCGTTTGTCGTCAATACAAGATCCATCATCTTCCTCCTCTTCAATTTCAGCGAGCGGAATGGCTCGTTGAAATCATCCTAGAAGAAAGTACGCCCGCCGGCACTCCGTTTGTTGCTTTTCAATCCGTTCATCGCAACCATCGGGTTCGGGCAAGCGTCCCGATTGATTTGGCCTGATTTCGTTTAAAAATTCAAGTCGTTTTCTGTCGGAGGTTTTTAGGATATCTTCGCGGGAGGTCTTAAGGGGCCACCGTCACGGTTCCACGCATTTCCATGTGGATGGCGCAAAAGAATTCGTAGGTATTCGGCTTGTCGAATTTCATTTGAAAGGTCTCTCCGGGGGGGAGAAGGTGGTGGATTAAAAGATCGTCCACGACTTTGGCGGGCTCTTTGCGGTTCGGATCGGCTGCGGTTAAAAAATGGGTTCGCTTGTCTTCGTTAATCCAGGTGACTTGGCTTCCGATCTTAATTTGTTGAACCTTCGGCGAAAACTCTGTTTTTCCATCCGGGATCTTAAATTCCACATTCTCCGCCGCATCGGACCCCTGTCCATTTCCCAGGACGATGAAGATCATGAATACAAGAAGGCCGAGTCGAAATAAAAAAGCCCTTTTCATCATTTTCTAATCCTCACTTCTTTAGCAAGGGCATCTCTGCCGATAAGCATCTATTGGTTTAATTTTAACCGGCAGAGGCGAATAAAGCAATCATGGGGGAATGGGCGGGAGATGCTTTTATCTTTTGGAATTCTTCCGATGAACACTAACGAAAGGCCCTTAGGAGGCCTGAGACAAACCGAAAAAAAATCAAAAAGCCCCGCCGGGGAATACTCCGGCGGGGCTTTTGATAAAAAATATTTTCTTAGGAGATCAATCGGACGTTCGTCGCTTGCGGACCCTTCTGGCCTTGGGTGACTTCGAATTCGACTGCATTTCCCTCTTCGAGAGATTTGTATCCCTCACCGGCAATGGCAGAAAAGTGGACAAAGACATCGGCTCCACCATCCTCACGTGTAATAAAGCCGTAACCTTTGCTGCCATTAAACCATTTTACTGTTCCCTTGATCATTGAATGTTTCTCCTCTTTTTATCAGCAATCCGCTGACGGAATGTCCATCGTCCCCTAAGTCGAGAAAAATAAAAAAAAGGCCACAGCGAGTCGTAATAGCTGCAGCCGATCAGTTCTTCCACTCAACTTTTACAATGGACTCCCATCCTTTTTACCATGACTATTTAGAAAAGGTCAATGAAAAATTAACCCCTATTTTGTTCAATGTGGCTGTCTCAGGCTCCCTTATTTCAGGGGGGCGGTGTATAATCGCAAACGATTGCGCTTGATTTTCGGTAAAAATCAGCCCGATGTCAACCTGTTCACTTGGAACGCCGATGTCCCCACTGCCCATTGATGAAGTCCTCCCCGCTCTGCGGCAAGCGCTTTCGAAACACCCTTCTGCCGTCCTTCAGGCGCCCCCCGGCGCCGGCAAAACGACACAGGTCCCCTTGGCACTGTTGAATGAGCCTTGGCTAAAACATCGGTCCATTTTGATTCTGGAGCCCCGCCGGCTGGCGGCGCGCGCCGCGGCGGCGCGAATGGCCTCTCTTCTCGGCGAGTCGGTCGGCGAAACCGTCGGTTATCGGATCCGCTTTGAGACCAAGGTCTCAAAAAAGACCCGGATCGAAGTGCTGACGGAAGGAATCCTCACCCGCCGCCTGCAATCGGACCCCGCACTCGAAGGGGTGGGGCTGGTGATCTTCGATGAATTCCACGAGCGGCATCTGCATGCCGATCTGGCGCTGGCACTCTGTCTCGACAGCCAGCGGATTTTGCGAGAGGACCTCAAGCTCCTGGTGATGTCGGCGACGCTGGAAGGGGCCGCTGTCTCGGCGCTCCTCGGCGAGGCACCGGTGGTGAAAAGCCAGGGACGGAGTTTTCCGGTGGAGGTGCACTACGCCGGGCGCGATCCCGATTCAGGCAACCGGCTGCCGCAGGCGGTCCATCAGGCGATCCTGCATGCGCTCGAGCACGACAAAGGGGACCTGCTCGTCTTCCTTCCCGGCGCCTGGGAGATCCGCCGGACGCAGGCGCTGTTGGAAGGCCGCTCAGCGCGGGGCCCGGTCGATGTCTATCCGCTCTACGGCGACCTCCCCTGGGAGGCGCAGGACCGGGCGATTAAACCGTCCGGGAACGGGCGGCGGAAGGTGGTGCTGGCGACGCCGATTGCGGAGACCAGCTTGACCATCGAAGGAATCGGCGTCGTCATCGACGCAGGATTTGCGCGGGTTCCCGAGTTCGATCCCCGCAGCGGCCTCACCCGGCTGACCACCAAGCGGATCTCCCGGGCCTCGGCCGAGCAGCGCACGGGCCGCGCCGGACGGCTCGGTCCCGGCGTTTGTTATCGGCTCTGGAGCGAGGCGACACAACGGGGATTAATGGCCCAACCGATCCCGGAAATTCGTGCCGCCGATCTGGCGCCGCTGGCGCTGGAATTGGCGCAATGGGGGGTGCGCGACGCCGGGACGCTCGCTTGGCTCGACCCGCCGCCTTCTTCGGCCCTGGCCCAGGCGCGTCAATTATTAATCCAGCTCGGCGCCGTCGAACAGGAGGGTTCGATCACCCCTTCCGGGCGCGCGATGGCCGCACTCCCCTTGCATCCGCGCCTCGCGCACATGGTCTATCGGGCCGAGGCGCGGGGCCTGGGGAATCTCGCTTCCGATCTCGCGGCACTGCTGTCGGAGAGAGACCTTCTCGTCGGGGAAGGGCGACGCTCCTGTGATGTCGTTAAGCGGCTGGAGGCGCTGCGCGCCTTTCGCGAACAGGGAAAAGGGAGGGAACCCTCTTTGGGGATAGACCAGGCCGCCGCTTTTCGTATCGGCCAGGCCGCCCGCCAGTGTCAGCGATTGCTGCAAAGCAAGGAGACAACGATTGGACGAGATCTGGAAAAAGCGGGTCTCCTCCTTGCGTTTGCCTATCCCGATCGGATCGCCCAGCAACGCGCGCCGGGCGAGGTCCGATACCTGCTCGCTTCGGGCCGGGGGGCGCGCCTGCCGGAGCAGGAGCAGCGGATGCGCCAGCCCTATCTTGTCGTGGCGAGCGTCGACGCGGGAGAGGTCGAGGGAAACATCTATCTGGCCGCCGCCGTCGAGATCGATGCGCTCCGCCGGGAGCTCGCCTCCTACCTGCGGACCGAAGAAGTGATCCGCTGGGACACCCGGCAGCAGCGGGTGATGGCGCTGCGGGAGGAGCGGCTGGGCGAGCTGCTCCTCGACAGCACCCCCCTTTCGGGCCCGGACCCGGAGAAACTCGGCTCGGCCATGCTGGAAGGGGTTCGCCAGCTCGGCATCGCAGCGCTTCCCTGGACGCGCGAAGCGCGCGACTGGCAAGCCCGTGTACTCTCCCTGAGGCATTGGCTTCCGGAGGAAGGGTGGCCCGATCTGTCCGACGCCGCGCTGCAGGAGCATTTAGAAGAATGGCTTGGACCTTTTTTGACCGGCATCACACGCCGGGAGCATCTGAAACGGCTCGATCTGCTCGCGGTGTTAAAGGCCCGGCTCGATTGGAGTCAAAGCCGGCGGCTGGAAGAAGGGGCGCCGACCCATCTGACCGTTCCGAGCGGCTCCCGACTGCGGCTGGAGTACCAGCCCGGCGAATCTCCGGTGCTGGCGGTAAAACTGCAAGAGATGTTTGGGTTGGCCGAGACGCCTCGCGTGGCGTGGGGAAGGGTCCCGGTGACGCTGCATCTTCTCTCCCCCGCACGGCGTCCGATTCAGGTCACGCAGGACTTGCGGGGATTCTGGGAGCGGACCTACGCCGAGGTGAAGAAGGAGTTGAAGGGACGTTATCCCAAGCACCCCTGGCCCGATGATCCATGGAATGCGCCGCCCACAGGACGCGCCAAGAGACGATCGTCTTAGGAGATTCCTTCTTTTAGACCGATACGAACGTCAACGCCGCCGAGTTGATGCAATAGCGCAGGCCGGTCGGCGGCGGACCGTCATCGAAGAGATGTCCCTGGTGGCCGCCACACCGCCGGCAATGAACCTCCGTCCTGGGGAAAAAAAGCTTCCAGTCGGTCCTGGTTCCGACCGCCGTCGGTTCAATCGGCTGCCAAAAGCTCGGCCAACCGGTCTTGCTGTCGTACTTCGTCTCCGATGAAAAGAGGGGAAGGTCGCACCCTGCACAGTGATAAACGCCGTGGCCCTTGTGATCATGATAGGCATTCTTAAAAGGGGGCTCCGTTTTCTCCTTTCGTAAAACAGCATACTGTTCCGTGGTGAGAACAGCCCGCCACTCCGCATCTGTTTTCGTAATCTCGAAGCCCCCTTCCGGCGCCTCCGCACGGGCCGGCCAAAGATCAAGAAAGGGGGCAAGGATACCGACCATTCCGGCCTTTAATAAGCTTCTCCGATTCATTGGCTCTCCTCCGTATCGTATACTCATACAGACGCAATCAATGGTGCTTCTCTTTTGTAGGAGGGGCGCCATTGAGGGCGCCCTCTGGCGGGGCGTGATGAATCACGCCCCTACATATACAGGTTACAAAATATTTCTGCGTTTATATTAGAATTCTGTTCTGCCAAAACCATAGACCCTATTTACCGCTTCCATCCATTTGTCGCACGCGCACAACATTCCTTACAAAGGCATCGGAAAAACGGAAAAAAAGGAAAGATCTCAAATAGACAGCGTCGGTTTTAACAGCGAAGGATGGGTGTAAAAAACTCGGGGGAAAGGCGCATCTCTTTTTTAATCGGTTCGGGTTGAGATCGACCGCGATTCCGCAGCCTTAAGGGAAACCCGGTTCGCTCCGGCTGCCGGTACGAACCATGTCTATATTCTATGGGATGAAATTCGGATCCCTTGGGTTCAAAGCGTTGTCGAGTCGTGGTTACTCTTCATTCTGCTTGTTATTCTTTCCGGTGATCCTATCGGACAATGCCTGGATTCGGGCCTGGTAGCGCGGATCATTCAGGCCCATTTCATCGTAAGTTTCCAGCTCTTTAAAGAGCTCGTCGATTTTTGCCTCAATCTCTTTCAGCGTCGTCGGATCTTCAACGACCTTGACCATCATATCGGTCGCGACCAGCCTCATCGCATCGACTCGTCTGCGGCTACTGCATTCGGCCGCTTTTTCCAGAAGGAGGAGCTCCACCATCCGGGTGGTGATCCAATCCCCATCTTCCCGGAACCGGAGCCGGTCCGGGTTCCCATCCACCCAATTGATGAATGCCTGCTGAAGTCGGTACGCTTTCTCTTCAAAGGTCCTCGGTAATTCTCGGTCCTGCCAGGATTTCGCCTTTCCCGCGGTTTCCTCTTTTGCCATTCCTTACCTCCTCTGGTTGAGCCTTCGCATGATGACGGGGAATACATTCCCTTGAAGTCATTCATCAGCTGCCGACAGCGTCCCTTTGTGCAGGGTTAAAAATGCCGATCTACATTTAACGTCTTGTAAAGATAGCATATCCTAAATATAAATGGGGACAAAAATTTTCGAGATTTGCAGCTTCATGAAAGATGTTTCCGCGTCCCTTTTGTATTTATTTCCCGTCGGAGGATCTTTAGAGAGGGCACTATAATTCGAATCGGTTCAATACCGATCAGCAGATGCGGCACGTCTTCAGAATAAATTTTGTCGCCATTCCGGCGGGCGATTATGTTAAAATCTTGCCAGATCCCGGTTCCGGCATTCCCCCTTACCTCATTAAGAGGAGGAGACAGCATGGCGACTTCAATCTCGCAGGAAACGGTCCCGGCACGGCACCCTGTCCCGGCCGATCTTATTTTCTTCGGCGTGTTGATGATCCTCTCCGGCGTCATGGATACCTATATTATCCTTGCCAATCCGGATTACGGGCTTCCTGTTTTCGGGATGAAGCTGACCGGCGCGGCCGGATGGTTTTTCAAATTTCTCTCCCCCGTCCTCCATTTTGCCTCCGGCTATGGGGCCATCCTGGGCCGGCGGTGGGCCTACCCTCTTTTCATGTTTTATTCTCTTTATGGCCTGGCCAGCGCGACGGTCAGCCGATTCGTCCTTCCTCCGCCCCACCGGATCCGGACGGTTTTTATGATTGTCCTCGTCGGCTTTATGATCTATCTTTATTTCAGAAGAAAGGCCTTTCGAAATTAAGACAAAAAAATCCCCCAGCTTGTTTCAGGCTGGGGGATGGGATTGATTACTCGACCTCGACGGTGATGCTCTTCGGTTTGGTTTCTTCTCGCTTCGGCAGATTGATCGTCAGAACGCCCCGATCATATTTGGCTTTGATTTTATCCTGCGCCACTGTGCTGGGAAGCCTGAAAGATCGGGCGAAGCGGCCGAAAACCCGCTCGACCCGATGGTAGTTCTCTTTCTTTTCTTCCTGCTCGATCTTTTTCTCTCCTCGTATCTCCAACGTGTTATTGGCCACTTTGACCTCGATCTCTTTCATCTCCATTCCCGGCAGCTCCGCCTTCAGCTGGATGGCCTCCGCATCTTCATAGATGTCGACCGCCGGCACCCAATCTTGGACCGGACGGCCATTTTCCGGCTCGTAGTTATTTAAGGTGTCAGATAGGAATTGATTCATTCGATCCTGCAAGGTCACAAAGTCTTTGAGGGGTTCCCATTTTACGATCGCCATATGTTCCTCCTATTGAAAAGACCGCCCTCCGGCGGAAGATTTATTTTTTAAATAATCCCTGACGGATGAAAGTCAAGGCCCGCTTTTCCATCGGCCACATCGGTGAAATAATTCCTCTTTGGGCCGGGTCAAGGGGCTGCGCGCCACTTTTTTATCCCCCCTTTTTTTGTTATACTCTTTTTTCCGATGCACTTTATTTTTGGAAAGACCATGGAAGAATTTGACGCCGAAGACATAGAAGTGGTTCCGGAGGCGGAGAGCGAGCCGGAAGAGCAGGGGCTTTCCGTTTATGATCCCCTCCAGCGATATTTGGCGGAGATCCGCCAGTATCCTTTCCTCAGCCGGGAAGAGGAAAAGCGCCTCGCCGTTAAATTTAAAGAAGAAGGAGATCTTCAGGCCGTCACGCAATTGGTTCTCGCTCACCTCCGGCTGGCGGCTTCGATCGCAATGGAGTACAAAAACCTCCCCTTCAATCCAATGGATTTAATTCAAGAAGGAAACGTCGGACTGATGCAAGCGATCAAGAAGTTCGATCCTTACAAAGATATTCGGGTCTCGACATACGCTGCCTGGTGGATCCGCGCATATATCCTAAAGTACATCCTTCACAACTGGCGATTGGTGAAGATCGGCACAACCGAGGCGCAACGAAAACTCTTTTTCCGCCTCTCCAAAGAACGGGAGCGTCTGGAGAAAATGGGCTATGAGGCCGGCCCCAAACTCCTTGCCGACCGGCTCGACGTGAAGGAGCAAGAGGTGGTGGAGATGCAGCAACGGCTGGGGGGATGGGAGACTTCTCTCGATGAGCCCGCCGGCCCGGAGTCGGACGAGACCCTGGCCAATATGCTTCCTTCAAACCAGGAAGCCGCCGATGACCGTCTCGCCAAAGATGAGCTTCAGGAGCTTTTTCAGCAGAAGCTGAGAGAATTTTCAAAAACGCTGAAGCCGCGGGAGCTGGAAATCCTGAACGAGCGGATTTTATCGGAGAATCCGAAAACGTTGGATGCGTTTGGCCAGAAGTACAAGATCTCCAAAGAGCGCGTCCGGCAGCTCGAGGAAAATCTCATCAAAAATTTGAAAAAGTTTATGAAGCAGGAGATCAAAGACTTTAAAGACATCGGGCCCCTTTAAATCCCCGGCCCATCGATCGTTTACATTTTCCGGTCCATATGTTATAAACCGGTCCTATCAAGGAGTACCACGTGTTTCATCATCTTTTTATCTGCACCGGCCCGACCTGCAGCCAGCAGGGGGCGGAAGAAACATTGCAGATCCTACAGCAAAAATTAGAGGAACACCACCTTCGAAAGAACGTCCGGGTCACGCTCTGCCGCTGTTTGGGGCAGTGCGGAAACGGCCCGAACCTGGTGATCTACCCGGAAGGAACCTGGTACGGCCACGTCGAAGAGAAAGAAGTCGCTCGGCTGGTCAAAGAACACCTGATCGAAGGGAAAGTCCTCTCCCGTCTCGTTCAAATCCCCGTCGATTAAACCTTCGCTCGGAGCAATATGGACACGCTGGCGATCTATCAGATTGAATTCCACGGCCATTGCGGCGTCACGGAAGAGGAGCGGACCATCGGCCAGCGACTCTCCGTGGATGTTGAGATGGAATGCGATGTCGCAGGCGCGGCGCGAACGGATCAGCTCAAAGACACGATCGACTATGATCAGCTTTGCGGTGAGATTGTCAAGATCGGGCGAGAGAGCCACGTTCGCCTGATCGAGACGCTCGCGGAGAGGATCGCCGGAAAGGTTCTGGAAGATCGACGGATCGGTTCCGTGACGGTTCGCGTGAAGAAATGTCTCCCCCCCGCGAAGAAATTCGGGGAGGGGTTGTCGTCGAAATCGTCCGGAGCCGCAACTAAAGCGCTCCCTCCCCGCTCTCGCCGGTCCGGATTCGAATCGCCCCTTCCAGGTCGGTAATGAAAACCTTACCGTCGCCGATGCTTCCGGTCTTCGCCGAAGCGAGGATCGTCGCCACCGCCTTCTCGACGTCTTTATCAGCCAAGGCGATCTCGATCTTCAATTTTGGGACGAACTCCACCGTGTATTCCGCGCCGCGATAAAGTTCTTTATGTCCCTTCTGCCTTCCGTATCCTTTGACTTCGGTCACCGTCATCCCGACAATCCCCACGTCGTTGAGCGCCTTCTTCACCTCTTCCAGCTTGAACGGTTTGATAATCGCCTCGATCTTCTTCATGGTCGCCTTCCCCCTACGCTAAGGATAGTTCATTATAATCGAAAGCAATTAAAGATTGTAGCCGGTTTCTCCATGCTCCGACATATCGAGCCCGGTGATCTCCTTTTCTTTGGAGACACGCAGACCCATGGTCGCGTCGAGGATTTTAAGCAGAATCATCGTCATCACGAAAGCAAAGACCCAGGTGGCCACCACGGTGATGGCTTGGATGACCAGCAGTTTCGGATTCCCGAAGAAGGCCCCATCGTTCCCCGCCGCGTTCACCGCTTTGGACGCGAAAAGACCGGTCGCCAACGCGCCGAAGGTTCCGCCCAGGCCGTGCACACCGAAAGCGTCGAGGGAATCGTCATAGCCGAGCTTGTTCTTCAAAATCACGGCGCCGAAATAACAAACCGCCCCGCCGCCGATTCCCATGAGAAGAGCGGAGATCGGGCCGACGAATCCGGAGGCCGGCGTGATGGCGACCAGACCGGCCACCGCGCCGCTGACGGCCCCGAGCACCGTCGGTTTTCCGCGATGACTCCATTCGATAAACACCCAGCTGAGGGTCGCGGAGGCGGCCGCGATATGGGTCACGACAAAGGCGCTCCCGGCCAGCGCGCCGGAGGCGACCGCGCTGCCGCCGTTAAACCCGAACCAGCCGAACCAGAGAATCCCCGCCCCCAGCACCGTCATCGGGAGGTTGTGCGGCGGCATCGGCTCTTTTCCGTAGCCGTGCCGTTTCCCCATATAGAGGGCCGCCGCCAGCGCGGAGACGCCGGAGCTGATGTGCACCACCGTTCCCCCCGCGAAATCGAGCGCGCCGAGATTCCGCATCCACCCGCCGACCCCCCAGACCCAATGCGCCAAAGGATCGTAGACCAGCGTCGCCCAGAGAAGCGAAAAAACCAAGAAGGTGGAGAATTTCATCCGCTCGGCAAACGCCCCGGTAATCAGCGCCGGCGTGATGATGGCGAACATCCCTTGATAAATCATAAAGACCTGGTGGGGAATCGTCCCCGCGTAGTCGGGATTGGGATCGAGTCCCACCCCGTTTAATCCCAGCCAGGCCAGACTCCCGATGAGTCCCCCTTGGTCCGGACCGAAGGCGAGGGTATATCCGAAAAGGACCCACTGGACGGTGATCAGCGCCATCATAATCATGCTTTGCATGATCGTGCCGAGCGAATTCTTCGTCCGAACCATCCCGCCGTAGAAGAGCGCCAGCCCGGGGGTCATCAGAAGCACCAAGGCGGCGGAAGTGAGCATCCAGGCGGTGTCGCCGGTATCGATGGTCGGAGGGGGAGCGTCCTGAGCAAAAGCGATCGAAAGATTAAACCCGATCAATACCGTCACAAGCCACAACACCCGCAGCCCGTTCAGAAGAATCCCCCTGTGTCGCGTCGTTGCCATTGTCCCTCCTCTGGATGATTGTAAGCCTACTTTTCCTTCGCCGTTGAAAAAAGCTGTTCGATCTCCTGGGTGAGCCGCTCTTTCACCTTTCGGATCATCTCCGAATCGGTAATTTTCTTTCCCTCGGGACCCTGCACGTAGAAGACGTCGACGATCTGATCGAGCCGGGTGGCAATCTTGGCCGAGTGGACCGAAAGGCCGAGATCGAAGATCGTCCTGGCAATAATATAGAGAAGCCCCCGCCGATCGGGGGCAAAGATATCGATGATCGTGGAGTGATGGGAGCTGTCGTTGTCGAGCTCCACCCGCACCGCCACGGTCGGCCGGGCTTCTTTCTGAAGCCGGAAGCGTTGTCCTCGGGTAAAGAGATTCTCAATCGTCTCTTTTCCGGCCAAGACGCTCCGGATTTCTTTCGAAACCGCTTCGATCCGGTCGGGCGGGACCGCTCCGGTATAATCGGGATCGATGACCCGGAAGGTATCGACCACCATGCCGTTGGATTGGGTGAAGACCTGCGCCCCCATGATCTGGAGCCCCTTGGCGGCGAGCACGCCGGTCATTTTTGAGAAGAGGCCGGGCGTAATTTGATCATAGGTGTAGAGGGTATATTCCGTCATCCCGGAATCGGGAAGGTAGCGCGCCGCGACATGGATCGGGTCGATCAACAGATGGAAGAGCGCCGATAGGTCGGTCAGAATCTTCTCGAACGGAGTGGCCAGCAGATAACGTGGAATCAACCCTTGAAGGGTCTCTTCCAGCCACACTTCCGGATATTTCCCCTTTGCCTCTCGACGAAGACGCGCAACGATCATCTCCACCTTTCGCTCTTCCGGGTCAGATTCTTCTCCCGCCAGGATCGAAAGGGCTTCTCCATAGAGCTTGAGGAGAAGCTCTCCCTTCCAGCTGGTCCAGGTGCCGGGGCCGACCGCGCGGATGTCGGCGCAAGTCAAAACGAACAGTTTTTTGAGGGTTTCGGGCCGGGCCACCTCGCTGGCAAATTGAAGGAGGATCGGCTCATTTGAAAAATCGCGGTAGAGGGCCACCTCGGAGAGAATCAGATGACGCCGGACGAGGAAGACCATCAGCGACCGATCTTCATCGGAATATCCCAACTGAATTCCGACCGCCTCGGCGATCATCGCGCCAACGGCGCTGTGGTCTTCTTCCCGCCCCTTCCCGACATCGTGCAGGAGAAGGGCGAGGTGGAGGAGGTCCTTTCTGCGAATCCCCGCATAGATCCTCCCGATCGGTCCCGGCTCCGCGGCGAGTTGTTCCGCCTCTTCCACGGCGCGGAAACTATGTTCGTCGACGGTGAAAAAGTGCGATCGGCTCTCCTGCACCAGCCGATGGACCCGCGCGAACTCCGGGATGATCCGCCAGAGGACATGCGTCCGATGCATCACGCGCAGGGTGTCGGCGATCCGTCCCGGCTTCGAGAGGATCTCGCGAAAGAGAAGCGCCGCCTCGAGAGAAACCGGCCGATCCCGCTCCTGATCGGCCACCTGGTGGAGGACTTCCAGGACCGGTCCGGGAATGCGGGCGCCATGCTCCTTTGCGAGGAGGAATATTCGAAGAAGATTTTCATCGTTCCCGAAGAACTGATGAAGGTTCGTTGCTTGAGGAACAATCTCCCCGGAAGCGACCTGAAAACTGGGAGCCACCTGGCGGGTCTGCCACGCCCGTTGCCATTTCTGCCATCGGCTGACCGGAAAGGCGTCCCGGATAAAACGATCCGAAATCTCAATCACCCATCCGGTCAGGATATAATACTGGCGCATCAGCTCGCGCCGGTTCTCGAACTGAAAGAAGGGGGCGAGCTCTTCCTGCAGCTCCATCGTCAGATGGTCGGAGGCCCTCCCCGCCTTGAAGTGAAGCTGGTTCCGAATTTTCCAGAGAAAATCGAGAGCGGTCGTGAGACTCGAATATTCCGCGTTGGAGAGGAGCCCCCACTGAAAAAGCTGCGCGAGCGAATTGGTTCGATAACGGGCCAGCGCCACCCAACGGAGGTGATGAATGTCGCGAAGCCCGCCGGGGCTTTGTTTGAGATTCGGCTCCAAAAGATAAGGGGTCGCGCCGAACTCCTTTCGCCCGGCCGCTCTTCCCTCGTCGAGATGGATCAAAAAATCCTTTAGACTTCTTCCGACGATCTTGGAGAAGAAGGCCTCATGAAACTGCTGGAAGAGCGCCCGATCGCCGGTGAGAAGCCGCGATTCGAGCAGAGAGGTGGCGATGAGGGTGTCCTGTTTTGCGGCGGCGATGCACTCTTCCACACTCCGGACGCTATGGCCGACTTTGTAGCCGAGGTCCCAGAAAAACGGAAGCAGCTCCGAGGCAAGTGATCCGGCCTGCTTCGCACGGCCTTCGGGGAAAAGGAACATCAGGTCGATGTCCGAGGCAGGCGAGAGCTCCCGGCGGCCGTAGCCGCCGATGGCGACCATCGTTCCCCCCCACTCCTGGGCCAGGGTCGGGTTGATCGATTGAAATCCCCGCAGGAGGAGATGGTCGGCCAGATCCGAGAGGGCCTCGACAACGCGAAGGCCGGTTCCGCCTTGATCGTGAAAGGCACGGATCTCCTTCTGTTTTTCTTCGAGTAGCGTTTTTAGATTATTGAGAATGTTGAAAGGGGGAGGTTGTTCCATCATCACTGGGTTCGTTCCTGGGTTTGCCCCGGTCGAAGCGGGAGAAGAAGATCGACCAAGGGGCACAGATGATTCATATAACGCGTTGATCTTCAACCATGCGGTTGTGAGACTGATTCTATCATGAAATCAACCCGCCTCATCCGCTCTCGAAGTAAAAAGGAGACCCGTCCTCTAGACCAATGTAGGGGTCCATTTGACTGGACCCCTACATCATCAACAATATCCGATTGAAATGAAGCAGCCCTTCATCTATAACGCCGCCTCACCGCTTTCTCCCGTTCGGATTCGGATCGCATCACTCAACGGCGTTACGAAGATTTTACCGTCTCCGATGCTCCCTGTCTTGGCAGCGGCCATGATCGTGGCCACCACCTTTTCCTCATCCTCGTCCGATACAGCGATCTCAAGTTTGATCTTAGGGACAAATTCGATCGTATATTCAGCCCCCCGGTACTGCTCTTTGTGCCCTTTCTGGCGGCCGAACCCTTTTACTTCCGTGATCGTCATCCCGTAGACCCCGATATCCGAGAGGGCTTTCTTGACCTCTTCCAGTTTAAACGGCTTGATCACCGCTTCAACTTTTTTCATGACAACCTCCCTCTATCGAATGACCTTCTCCGCAACTTTTTCGGAGACCTTCGGCTTTGCTTCCGCGTAACCGATGTTCATATCGCCGGTGCTCGACACCATGCTGATGGCGAATTCCGGATAAGCCGCGTTGTCATGTTCGGCAATATCCAGTCCGGTGATCTCCTTTTCTTTCGAGACCCGAAGCCCGATCGTAGCATCAACCAGCTTCAAAATGATCATCGTCATGACAAAGGAAAAGACCCAGGTCGCCACCACGGTGATGGCCTGGATGGCAATCAGTTTAGGATTCCCAAAGAAAAGACCATCGTTACCCGCCGCATTAATGGCTTTCGATGCAAACAGGCCGGTTGCCAGCGCGCCGAAAGTTCCGCCGAGACCGTGTACACCGAAGGCATCAAGAGAGTCGTCATAACCCAGTTTATGCTTGAGGATCATCGCACCGAAGTAGCAGACGGCCCCGCCGCCGATCCCGATGAGAAGCGCAGGCATCGGGCCGACGAATCCGGAGGCCGGCGTGATGGCAACCAGACCGGCCACTGCACCGCTGACGGCCCCGAGCACCGTCGGCTTTCCTTTATGAGCCCACTCGATAAACATCCAGGCGAGCGTCGCAGAAGCGGCGGCGATGTTAGTCACAACAAAGGCACTGGTGGCCAAAGCACCGGAAGCCACCGCGCTCCCTCCGTTAAATCCGAACCAGCCGAACCAGAGTATCCCCGCGCCCAATACCGTCATCGGGAGATTGTGGGGTGTCATTGGCTCTTTCCCATATCCAAGCCGCTTTCCCATATAGAGGGCCGCCGCCAGCGCCGAGACACCGGAGCTGATGTGAACCACCGTTCCCCCCGCGAAATCAAGCGCGCCGAGATTTCGCATCCACCCGCCGACTCCCCAGACCCAATGCGCGAGCGGATCATACACGAAGGTGGCCCACAGCAAAGAGAAGACCAAGAAAGCCGAGAATTTCATTCTCTCGGCAAACGCCCCGCTAATCAGCGCCGGTGTAATGATGGCGAACATCCCTTGATAGACCATGAAGGCTTGGTGTGGAATGGTGGCCGCATAATCAGGGTTCGGCTCCAACCCAACTCCACTCAACCCGAGCCAGGCAAGACTTCCGATCCATCCTCCCTGATCCGGACCGAAGGCAAGTGTGTATCCGAACAAGACCCACTGAACGCTGATGAGCGCGATCATAATCATACTCTGCATGATCGTGCCGAGCGCGTTCTTCGTCCGCACCATCCCACCATAGAAGAGCGCCAGACCGGGGGTCATTAGAAGCACCAGCGCCGCAGAAGCGAGCATCCAGGCCGTATCACCGGTATCTACCGTAGGAGCGGCTGGGGCAGCAGGCGCTTCCGAAGGAGGAGCCGGTGGAACACTTTCTGTACTCTCCATCGTCATCGCGGGGGCCTCTGCCGCCGGCGCCGCCGCCTCTTCCGCCCAGACGGGCAGGGCGAGCGACAGCATCACCGCGGCGAATATTCCCATCCAACTTATCTTCTTTAACAATTCCTTCATTGTTTTCCTCCTTCTATTACAGATGAATTTAGAAACTGTAAACCACGCCGAGAACGGCGCGGTTCTGGGTATCGGTCACTGCACCGCCCTCGTCTTCGAAGATGTCTTCATCGGCCATGTCGTAACGGTACTCGGCCCGGATCAGAAGACTGTCGGCCACTTTGACCTCTCCGGTGACGGTGATTTCTTGAACCGTGTTGTCGGGGGTTCCAAACATCGCGCCGTCATCGTCAGTCGCATTCTCTGCTCGGACCGCGAGAGCATATGGATCCGCTGCGAAACGGGCATAAAGTGCAACTCCGGAATAGGTCAGGTCATCTCCACCTGCGGTCGGCTCCAGCGTGCCGTAATCGTAGTTGGCCGCGAATGAGAGGGTGTCGGTGAGATTGAAGATGACAATGGCATCATAGACCTGACGGTTTCGGAAGGGCACACCTGTTCCGCCCACAATGATTCCTCCGGACTCGGGCCCGATCCAATTCAGAATGACGGTGAGCGGCTTAATCGGAGTGAGGCCGACTTGGGCTCCAAACGTCTTGCCGTTGTTATTCTCGACCACATCGTTCCATCCGTTGAGGACATAGCCATTGACCCAGATCATGTCAGAGATGGCATAGTTCGCCCGCAACCCGGCATGATAGTAGGGGATCGCGCAGCAGAAGAGGAGTCCCCGGGTATAGTTCCAGTTGTCCTTCGATTCAATGACCTCCAGTCCCATGTGGGTGACGAATTTCCCCATATCGAGGGTCAGACCGACCGGCGTCGCCCAGGTGACATAGGCCTGCTGGATATTTTTGTAGGGCTCCTCGGACGATCCAAGACCGTCGCAGGAGAAGGCGCCGCAGTGAATGAAGTCGGTGGTCTCACCAAAATTCAGATCGACCCGAAATCCGACCGGACTCGCTGCTTTCGAGAGGACGATTTCGGCCAGGCTGATGCTGAACGCGTTGTGACGAAAATCAAAGTTGCTGAGCCCGTTGGTATTAGAATCGGGTTTATTGAAGTTAAAGCTATAATACGTATCGACAAATCCGCTGATCTGAAATGGCGCTGCCTCCGGTTCCTGCGCAAACGACCCACCCGTGGTCAAGACCAAGAACAGAACGACAAGCCCCCCCCGCCATGTTTTTTTCATCTCCGCTTTTTCCTCCCCGATGTGAAAGTGGTGTTGAGTTAAAAAAAGGGCGCCGCAGGATAGATACATATCCGGCGGCGCCCTTGCCTGCCTACATTGATTACGTCAGCGTAGTCGATCTCTGATTTTAAAAACCTGGTGCAACAACCCAAAAAAAGGCGCCGCAGGATGAAGACCCATCCGGCGGCGCCTTTGCCAGCCTTTAAACGATTACATCGATGTAGTCGGTTGTGCGAGGTACTAGAGCAACTGGTATGCCAAATTTAAATATCTTGAAAAGTCCTGTATAATCTGTAGTTTTTGAAAATCATCCCCTCTCCAATGCAACGGATATGGTCTGAATCTAAACAACTTTGTCGTAAATACGACAAAGTTGTTTTACTAAAACGGGTTTTCAGGAAGGAGTTTATACTTCTTAATTTTATAAGCGACCTGTCGGGGGGTCATTCCGAGTAATCGGGCCGCCTTGGCCTGGACCCAACCGGATCGCTCCAACGCCTTTTTCAGGGCATCTTGTTCCATTCCTTGCATCTTTTCAGTAAACGAGCCCCGCTTGTCGGGAGCAATGGGAGGGGTCACCGTTTTGATGTCGTTGAAGTAGGTTTGAATCGCCGGCGGGATGGTTTTGAACGTCACCGACTCATCTTCCGCCAAAACCACCAACCGCTCGATGCAATTTTCCAGCTCGCGGACGTTTCCCGGCCAATCGTAATGGATCAAAAGCTGGATGACTTCATTGGAAAGATGGACCTTTTTATTGTTTTCGCTGTTGAACTTTTCGAGAAAGTGCTCGATCAGCAAAGAGATATCCTCTTTCCGCTCCCGGAGCGGCGGGAGATGAATCGGAACCACATTCAGCCGGTAATAAAGATCCTGCCGGAAAGCCCCTTCCAGAATCGCGTTCTCAAGCTGACGGTGGGTGGCTGCGATCGTTCGGACATCGACCGAGATTGTTCCGACCCCTCCGACCCGCTCAAACTCCATCTCCTGCAATACGCGCAACAATTTAACCTGGACCGGAAGGGGAAGATCGCCGATTTCATCTAAAAAGATCGTTCCCCCATCGGCCAGCTCGAACCGTCCTTTTCTCATTTGAATCGCACCGGTGAAGGCCCCTTTCTCATGCCCGAAAAGCTCGCTCTCCAGCAGGGTTTCAGAAAGGGCGGCGCAATTGACTTTAATAAAGGGCTTGTGCGCGCGGGGGCTGTTTTCGTGGATCAACTTCGCAATCAGCTCCTTGCCGGTCCCGCTCTCCCCGCGAAGAAGAACGGTCGCCTTGCTATGGCTGACGCGGACCAACTCTTTGTAAATATCTTTCATGACGGGGCTGCGGCCGATCAGTGCGCTCGAAACCCGAGACTCTATGGCCATAGAACTCTTCCTCCTTGCAGTCGTTCTCTTTCGGAGATTCGTGGCCCGACGCTGATTCGGGTCGGGCGGCACTTGCTCTAAAAACAAAACGTCCCACCCCAACGGATTGTTGGAATGGGACGTCCTCGTCAGAACACATCTTTGTGTTGTGATGTATCGTACCTGAATCAAATAAGTGTGTCAAGCCGGTTTTTTCCTGTATTTCGGTTTAATACCGCCTAAGTATGATGGATCTATTCGACGTTGACTGGGTCTGAAAAATGAGATAGCCTGGATGGCGGACGGAAAGGAAAAGGCGAAGAGATGACGTCGGACACGAATCATTCCGGGATCTTCCTGCAGGGGATGATCTTCCTGCATCGCGGGCAGTTCGAAGGCGCCCGGCGTTGTTTCGAGCGAGCGATGGAAGAGGCCCGCGCCGCCGGGAAACCGCATCAACTTCGTGCGGTTCTATTAAACCTGGGGAATGCCGCCGCGTCCCTCGGCGATCGGGAGAAAGCCCGCTCCTGCTACCTGGAGATCTTAACACTCGACCGGGAACAGCCTGACACAAAAACCGTCGCACAAACGCTCGTCAACCTCGGAAATCTCTGCAGGGAATGGGGAGAACTCACCCGGGCGCGGGCCTATTACCTGGAAGCGGCCGATCTCCTCGACGAAGGAGCGGATGCCCTCTCCTCGGGCCTGCTCTACAGCAACTTGGGTCTCCTAGAGCAGGCGATGGGACATCCGGAGGAAGCCATCGGCCTTTTTAGAAAGGCGATCGATTTTCATAAAAAGTCGGGGCATGAGGAAGGATTAGCGGCGACCTGGGGGCAGTTGGGCCGCGCTTTCCTCCAACGCGGACAGGATCGGGACGCAGAAACCTGCTTCAATTATTCGACGACACACTTCAGCCGGTTGGGAGATCCCCCGGGTGAAGCGGAGGCCCTCCGCGGTTTGGCAAACGTCTATGAACGTCGCGGCGATCGAGAATTGGCCCTTCATTGTCTCGCCCGGATCATGGAACTCCAAAAGAGATGTCGTCTCCCGCCCGATACCCGCGATCGTGAACGGAATGACCGGCTCCGAAAGCGCTAAACCGCTTTACAACCCTTTGTCGACCCGCATGGAGCTCAGATCACGCCGTCGGATCCGGGCCCTCTTTCAATTGTTCAATCAGCGCCCGCATCCGCTTGACATGCTCCCCTTCCCAAAAGAATTGATCACAACGAGGGCAGTACGCGTATTGCGTGATGGTTTGATAAACGTATGGAGGAACCTTCCCGCTGGCTTCTTCCCTCAACTTCGAAACGAAGAGCGTATTACATTCGAGGCAGCGGATGAAAGAGGCATTCTTGCCCAAACCGAAGGTTCGAACGATCCGTCGGAATTGCGTCGTATGATCTTGGTACGTATCGATGAAAAGTCCTTTGACCTTTCCAGACTGGATCGGTCTTCGCTCGAAAAGCCTTCGATCACCGCTGATGACCACCCGTCCTTCCTGTTCGGCCCTTTGAACGAGCTCTGCATCATCGATCGGATTGATAAACAGGGTATCGTATCCGAGCATTCGGAGCTTTCGGACCAGATGGCCAACATTCGTATCGAACAATAAATCGCGGCTCGATCGGATTCCTCGTGGAGAAAAGATGGGAGTTGATGCGGGAAGAAACATCGCCTCATCGGATCTCCTTACCATTTTAACCTTTTCGGTTTGAGATTCAACTCTTCAGAAAATCGGCTGCCTAAAGCAACCGCTCCTTCTCGCTCCCCTCTCGTCTTTTCCACACCTTTCGTGTCAGAATGAATAAGGATCGGGAGAGAGACCTCTGATGGTAACTCTTCCGAAAAAACGGGGGTGGATTGAAAACAGAAACACGGAATTGGATTAATACACTCATCGGCTTAGTCGCCCTGATTGCGGCGGGTTTCTTTCTTTACAGGCGGTTTCGGACAATTAATATCGTAGAGGTCGCCGATTATCTCCGCTCCTTAGAGTCTATTCGTCTTCTGACCATCATTCTTTGGACGGCCATCAGCTACTTCATTCTTACCGGTTATGATTGGCTGTCGCTTCGATTTTTGAAGAAGAAAATCTCATATCCTCGGGTCGCGCTCGCCTCTTTTGTCGGGTATTCTATCAGTAAGAATTTGGGGATCAGCTGGCTGACCGGCGGATCGATGCGCTATCGCTTTTACTCCCGCTGGGGATTGAACCTCAAGGACGTTTCCAAACTGGTTTTATTCAACACGTCGACGTTTTTGTTAGGTTTCTTCTTCTGGGGCGGTTTTTCATTTCTTTTTTATCCGCTCGAAGAGGGGGTCATCCCTTTTCTTCCAAAGTCGCTCTTTCCGATGGCAGGTCTCCTCCTCTGGGGAATCCCGCTGGTCTATCTGGGGATCTGCAGCCGACTGAACAAAGAAATTACGCTCCGGGGACGAACATGGCATCTGCCGCCCTTTAAGATTGCGCTTTCCCAATTATTCGTCGGCGCGATCGATGTCTTTGTAACACTTTGGGTTTTATATCTGATCCTGCCACCCGGGGCGATTTCGGTCGGGACATTTCTGGCCGCTTATTTTATGGCGGAGGTCGTGGCGATCCTCACGCATGCGCCGGGCGGCATCGGCGTGTTCGAATCGACCATGTTGATGCTCCTCGACGGCCGGCTTTCTGAAGCGGCCCTTCTCTCTTCTCTTCTGCTCTATCGCGTGGTCTATTACCTTTTTCCACTCGTGATCGGGATTGCTCTCCTCGCAATCGATGAGATTCGTTATCGCCCCAAATCGCTTGATGCCATCTTGCATCAAAAAACCGAAAATAGCTAAAATAGAAATATAAAGATGATCTACCGATTGTACCGATCTCAATATTTTTATCACAGCATCCGGAAGATTTTACTGCTCAATTTGATGCTGATCCTCGTCTCCTGCGGCGCCGTTCCGAAGCGACTGGAGCAAGCGCCTTTCCCCCTCTCCCACCCCGCGTTTTTTGATACCATCGAAGCCTATACGTCCGCGCCGATTCTTCCCGGGCATTCCGTTCGTGTCTTGCTGAATGGAGATGAAACCTTCTCCGCCATGTTGAAGGCGATCCGGGAGGCCGAGAAGAGCATTACCTTCGTCACGTATGTTTATTGGAAAGGAAAGGTCGCCGACGAGTTTGCCGAAGCACTCTCCCAGCGCGCCAAAGAAGGGCTTCCGGTTTATCTATTACTCGATTCCCAAGGGGCGAAGTCGATGGACGAAAAGAATGTCACCAAGATGCAGGAAGCGGGGGTCCGTTTCGCCTGGTTCCGCCCGCTCAAGTGGTACAGACCTTTTCAATACAATTACCGCACCCATCGGAAAGTCCTCGTCATCGACGGCCGGATCGGATTCACCGGCGGAATCGGGATCGGAGATGAATGGCAGGGCAACGCGGAGGATAAGGAACGCTGGCGGGATACCTGTGTCGTTGTCGAGGGGCCGGTCGTACACTACCTGCAGGCGGCTTTCGTAGAGAACTGGATGGAGGCCACCCGGAGCGTCCTGGTGGGGGATCTCTATTTTCCAACGCTTAAAGAGGCCGGCCCGATCAAAGCCCAAGGGATCCGCAGCTCGCCGTTGGAATCGAGCTCGGAGGTCTACATGCTCTACCTCCTGACGATTGCTTCGGCGGAGCGGACCCTCTACATCAGCACCGCCTACTTTCTTCCGGACGATCTTCTCCAGGACAGATTAATCGAGGCGGTCGAGCGGGGGGTCGACGTCCGGGTGATCGTTCCGGGCCGGTTCAACGACAATTACCTTCTCTATCAATTAAGCCGAAACGGCTATGGAAGGCTGCTCAAGGCGGGGATAAAGATTTACGAGTACCAGCCGACCTTCATGCATGCCAAGACCATGGTCGCCGACGGCATCTGGGGATCGATCGGCAGCACGAATTTCGACAACCGCTCGTTCAGCCTCAACGATGAGTTTAACCTGAACTTCCACAGTCGGGAGGTCGCCCAGCGGCTCGAAGAGGTTTTCCGGAAGGATCTGGAGCGGTCGCGTCCGATTTCGCATGAGGAATGGAAAAAGCGGCCTTATCGGGAGCGCTTCGTCGGCTGGCTGGGGGACTGGATCAAAAACCTATTGTAGAGCGCCGGGAAGCGCGAGCGCTTACTTCAAAATATAGTGAAGCGCAAAGTCGGCTGCAATGGCGCCCAGGGCCACCACGTTCAGCCAGGCGATGTCCTTCCACCCCTTCCGGGTGAAGTAGACAATATTGAAGAGAATGAAGAGCTCGGCGATGTTCGACACCGGCATGTGCAGCCATCGCATCCCCAGTTCCCCGACCACCCAGGTCATCAAGTAGAAGAAGAGGGCAAGGGAGAGGGCCAGCCATCCGTTTCGCGTGGTTCCGCCGCGGCGCTTCACCCGAACCAGGGCGGTGATCAAGCAAACCAGGACGATCAGGAAAAGAAGCGGGAATAAGGGCCACCAGACTTTGACTGACATGGACCTATGGTACTGAAACGCCGGGGGGAAGATCAAGGAGAAATCGTGGGAAACGGCGATCCTTAAAAGTCGGTTCGATCTTCGCTAAATAAAAAATGTTGCAAGCCGCCCCCTCAATCATTGTAGAATTTATGTATGACACAGGACCGTTTTGATAAGCTGATCAAAGACTACAACGAAGACTTCCAGACCCTTCTTTTCCAGGCCAGCCGGAAAAATTATGGAAGGCTTATCTCATCGTTCAGGAGGCTGAGGGATCTGTATTACGCCATCGTTGAATTCCAAGACTCCGGAAATTATCTATTCCGAATTCTTCCATACCCCTTGTCTTTTCGGGCAAACGACGATCTGCTTAAAACGATGGGGTTTGATGATGAGGGAATCAAGAATATCTACGGGTTTCTTGAATTTGTAAAACAATCCGAAGGGGAAGAGTTCGAGGAATGCATTAAAATTTATGTAAACGGCAGCCCAAAGATCGATGACCGCAAACGAAACGATCCGCGTATTGCCGGAAGCCACCAGCGCCCAGCGCTCCGAAAAGTGGAGGGTGATGCGAAGTGAGGCCCGGAACAATCTGGATGAATTCTATCCCGTTAGCGCTTGCGTTTCCTTGAGATCTCCGTTTGGCAGGCGATCGCCCGCTCGGCCCACCGCCTCAATGCTTCCGGATCTTCAATCACATCGACCGGCACCTCATAATACGTTTTGAGTGTCTGCTGGGCGCTGGGGCGGAACGGCTTCATCCCCATTTCGACATAGTCTGAACGACTGGCATCGTCGGTTTTGAAGTAAAGCCGGCCTTTAAAGAGGATGCCGAAAAAGTGCTCGTCCCGGTAGAGGCCATGCCCGCCGAACATCGGCCGGCAATGAACGCCCCCAAGCGGACCGAGTTGGTCGAGAACAAATTCCCGGAATGATTCGTCTTTCACCCTCTCTTCCGTCGCTTCGTGCCCCTCTCATGATGACCAGGAGAATTTATCCCGGCGATCCGGTAATGACATCGTGAACGGTTTTGCTCAGCTGATGGAGTTGATACGGCTTGGCGATCACCCCCTTGAAGCCGTATCTTGGGTAATCGGCCATGATCGGATCGTTGGAGTAGCCGCTCGAGACGATCGCCTTTACCTGAGGATCGATTTCAAGCAGGCGCTGGATCGCCTCTTTTCCTCCCATTTTACCCGGAACGGTCAGATCCATGATGACAAGATCAAAGGGTTCCCCGGAGGCCGACGCCTCCTGATAAAGCGCGATCGCCTCGGCGCCATCCTCGGCATAACCGACCCGATAGCCGAGAAACCCAAGGAGTTCTCCCGCCACCTCCCGGACCGCCGGCTCATCATCCATGATTAAGATTTTTCCCTCTCCTTGAAGAGGCGCTTCCGATTGCCGCCCCGGCTCGATATTGTGCGAAGAGGCCGTCAGGTAGATGGAGAAGATCGACCCCTTTCCGAGCCCGGAGTCGGCCGTCATGTGACCATCGTGTTTTTTGATAATCGAATAGGCGGTCGACAACCCTAATCCGCTCCCCTTCTGTTTGGTCGTAAAGTAGGGATCGAAGATTTTCGGAAGGTGCTCCTTCGGAATACCGATTCCAAAATCCCGGATCGAAATCCGGACGTATCTCCCCGGTTTGAGGGGAAGCCGCTTCTCCCCTTTGACGAGATCATTCTCCGCCCGCACCTGGATGATCCCTCCTTGGGGCATCGCTTGCTGGGCGTTGATGACCAGGTTGTGAAGCACCTGACTGATCTGCCCCTCATCGATTTCAACAGGCCAGAGATTATCCGAGATGAAGAATTCGACGCCGACATTCGATCCGTGCAGAACGAACTGGATCGATTCCTTCAACAGCTCTTTTATCGAGACCGTTTTCTTGATCGGCGTCCCCCCCTTGGCGAAGGTCAAGAGCTGCTGGGCCAGATCGCGCGCCCGAAGGGAGGCGGTCTCGGCATCATGGACCCGCCGATAGAGGGGATCTTTCCGGTTGATCGACATCTTCACCAGGGAAAGATTCCCCAGAATGGCGGTCAGGATATTGTTAAAATCGTGGGCGATTCCTCCCGCAAGCAAACCGACCGCCTCCAACTTGCTCGTTCGAAGGAGGTCTTCTTCCGTTTTTTGTTGCTGTGTGATGTCCCGAAAGACCAAAACCACGCCGAGGCGGTGTCCCGCTTTGTCTCGAATGGGGGCGCCGCTGTGGGCGATGATTCGCTCCGTTCCATCGCGCGAGATGAGGAGGGTATGGTTGATCGATCCGGCGCTGACGCCGCCTTGGAGCACTTGACCGGCCGGATTCTCCAGCGGCCGGCCGGTTTTCTCGTCGACCATATGAAAGATTTCAAACAAACGGCGTCCGACCGCTTCTTGCTGTGTCCAGCCGGTGAGGCTCTCTGCCACTTTGTTCATCAAAACGATCCGCTCTTCCATATCGGTCGTGATGACCCCGTCGCCGATCGATCGGAGCGTCACGGCCAGGCGCTCCTTCTCGGAGGCAAGATCATCCTCGGCCCGCTTACGTTCGGTGACATCGGTAATGAAGCCCTCCAAAAAGAGGAGTTCGCCGGTGGAAGAAAAGATCCCCTGCCCCTGCTCCCAAACCCATTTCTCACCCTCGGAGCGGGTGCCGATCCGATAGACCACTTGAAAAGACCGCTTCTCTTGCAGGGACGACTGCACGCTGTTCCAAACCAACGATCGATCGTCCGGATGGATCAACTGCGCGGGGGTGATCCTCCCTTCCGTAAAATCGGCCGGGGGATAGCCCAGCAGGGAGAGAACCCCCTCGCTGATGAATTCAATCGTATAATCTTTGTCATTCCGGCAGCGGTAGACCAGGCCGGGCAAATTGCTCATCAAGGTCGTCAGGGCCCGCTGACTCTCCCGGAGCGCCTCCTCGGCCTGCTTGCGCTCTGTCACATCAGTGGCCAGGACAAGTTTGGATTTTTTTTCCCGAAAAGGAAATAATATCGGAGGTGATTTCCACGTCGATCAACGTGCCGTCCTTTTTTCGATTTCTCCAGATACCGGCCGGACCGATCCGCTTCCTGATCTGCGGAAGGTCTTTGAGGAGCAAAGGGATATCTTCGCTGGGAGAAAGGTCTTTGATCGTCATGGAGAGGAACTCTTCCCGGCTGAAGCCGTAGTGTCGGACGGCGGCTTCGTTGACGGCAAGAAAGCACAACGTATCCAAATCAAAAACCCACATCGGTTGCGGATTGCTTTCGAATAATAGCCGGTATCTTTCCTCCGATTCGCGCAACGCCTTCTCCACTTGGGTGCGTTGTGCGATCTCCTGCGCGAGCGTTTGATTCATCTCACTTAACTGTGCGGTCCGTTCACCCACGCGCTGTTCTAAATGGCTATTAAAACCTTTGATTTCTTCTTGGGCCTGCTCCAGGTCGGTCATATCGTGGCCGACGGCATAGATCAATTCCTTCTCCTGCAGCGGAGCGGCGCTCCAGAGGATCCACCGGTGAGATCCGTCCGGCAGGAGGATGCGGACCTTGAAGGAACAGGACTGGTGTCCCGATTTTAATTTTTCCAATTCCTCCGCGGTTCGGCTCCGGTCTTCCGGATGGATGAACTCGATCAACGACTTCGATTGGAGTTCTTCCGGGGTCGCGCTGCAGATTCTTTCGAAAGCGGGATTGATCTGCCGGATCAATCCATCGAATCCGGCAATCAAGAGAAAATCGGGTGAGAGGCCAAAGAAGCGGTCCCGCTCCTCCGCCTGGCGAAGATCGGCCACCGTATGGGACAGCTCCGAAATGTTTCGGCGAAGCTCAAGAAGCATCATCGTCTCATGCGCGATCGTTTGCAGCCCTTCAATTTGTTTGGGCCGCAAATCTCGAGGGACATAATCCATCACGCAGACGGTGCCAAGGGCATGCCCTTGAGGGGTAATCAGCGGAGCACCGGCGTAGAATCGAATATGGGGATCGGAGGTCACCCAAGGGTTGTCCGCAAAGCGGGGGTCGGAGGCGGTATCGTGAACGATTAATGGTTGGCGCTGCAGAATTGCATAGCCGCAGAAGGCGCTCTCCCGCGGGGTCTCCGCCGGGGTCACGCCGATTTTGGATTTGAACCACTGGCGATGATCGTTAATAAACGTGATCAACGCAATCGGCGCTTCACAAACGTCGGAGGCCAAGCGCGTCAGATCGTCGAACAGATTTTCCGAAGGGGTATCGAGAATCTGATATTGCCGGAGGGTTTCCAGCCGCTTCGATTCATCGGGGGGAAGGGGCGGTTTCATCATCCTCTTTCTCAATCCATAGACATCGCTCCTCCCGACGCGTGCTTGCTTCATCGACCCGAAATGGATCGGGGCCCGGCCTTTGAATAAAAGAGATAAAAGGAATAAGACCGATGGATGGGGAGGTGGAAGACGATTGTATTTCTAAAGAAAGGTCAAAGAAGGGGTGTGAAGAGAGGAACTGAAGACTCGGGAAGGAGCGGACCATCTCGTCTACCTCCGACGCTGAAGCCTTCCCTCGTCGCGGTCAGGAACCGATGCCACGAGGGGCGTTCCGTATGGGTATTTTCAGCATCCCTCTTCTGAGAAAGGGAACGTATTCAGCCTCTGCTGAAGGAGGCCATACATCATTGTTAATATTGACTCTAGTAGCTTCAATATACAGAACCGTCCCTGAGGAGTCAATCGGGGTAACTATGGTAATTCGGAGGACGAAAGAGATCGTCAGCAGGAAAAATTATTTACGCTGGCGAAGCCGAATTCGAATCGGCGCGCCGGTAAAACCGAAGGTCTCCCGGAGCTGGTTTTCAATGTAGCCGAGGTAATGCTCGGGGACCCCCTTGGGGGCGTTCGCAAAGAGGACAAACGTCGGCGGGCGGATCCCGGCCTGTGTGATGTAGTAGAGCTTGAGCCGCTTTCCTTTGTAAAAAGGGGGGGGATGGCTCTCCATAATTTTCTCAAAAAAGCGATTCAGATCGCCGGTCGAGACCCGCTGTGTGAAGCCGCTGTAGACGGTATCGATTAACTGGAAGATCTGGCCGATCCCTTCCCCCTCCCGGGCGGAGATGGTCGCATACTGCAGATCGGTCAAGAAACGGAACCGAAGGGCGATCTGATTCAGAAGCCGTTCCTTGGCCCGTTCGTCTTTTTTCGCCAGATCCCATTTGTTGATCAGAACAACCGATCCTTTCCCCTTCTCGATGATCAACCCGGCGATTTTCGAATCCTGCTCGGTGATCCCTTCGACCCCGTCGATGAGAAGAAGGGCGATGTCCGACCGCTCCAGCGCCTCTTTCGTCCGCGCGATGCTGAATTGCTCCACCCCATGCTCGATTTTTCCCCGCTTCCGGATGCCGGCCGTGTCGATGAAGAGATAGGGCTTGTCGTGATAAGTCACCCAGGAATCGATGGTGTCGCGGGTGGTGCCCGGCACATCGCTGGTCACGAGCCGGTCCTCCCGCAGGAGGGTATTGATCAGCGTCGATTTCCCCACATTCGGACGGCCGAGAACAACCACCTTGGGGGCTTCGACCTTCTCTTCCTCTTCCTCCGGAGCCATTCGGGGATAGAGGGCGTCGAGCAGATCGCTCAACCCCTCGTTGTGCTCGGCCGAAACGGCATACAGCGGCTCCACCCCAAGCTCATAAAATTCGTTGAATCGTTGGATTCCCTTCCCTTCGGCCTTGTTGATCACGTAGTAGACCGGCTTTCCGCTTCTTCGAAGCAGATCATGAATCGACCGGTCGATCGGCGTCACCCCGTCCCGCGCGCTCATGACGAAAAGAAGGGCGTCGGCCTGCTCGATGGCGATCTCCGACTGCCGCCGGACCTGGGTCTCCATCTCCTCTTTCGATTCGGGGACTAACCCCCCGGTATCGATCAGCGTAAACTGCCGGTCCCGATAATGGCCGAGCGCCTCGTTTCGATCGCGGGTCACCCCCGGCATGTCTTGAACGATCGCCTTGCGCCTGCCGACCATCTTGTTAAAGAGGGTCGATTTCCCGACGTTCGGCCGCCCGATGATGGCGAGGATCGGCCCTTTTATCTCTGCCATGGATTAATTGTCCCTTCCGCCGCCTTGTTCCGCGCGACGATCTCCCGCCAGTGCTCGGGGAGGGTTTCCTCTTCGACTTTGAAATTATGGGTCGCGACGAAGGTCATCCCGTGATAGAGATTGATCTTGTATTTTCCCCGGCCGTAGGTTTTGGCGAGATACGCCATCAGCTGCTCTTTCTCCATCAAGCCGGTCAACTCCGCCGTCGTCCGGCTTTCGAGATCGTTGAAGATCACGATCATCCCGACCTTCTCCTCCACCAAGATCTTGATCGACGCCTCATTGAAGATCTCCTGATATTTCACCTTCATCTCGCTCACTTCCGGCGCGCCGTGTGAAGCGGTCCGCCGGATCTTCCGGACATACTCTTTGAACATCTCCCAGAGCCAGCCGGTGAAAAGATTATCCTGTTCCATTGGGTCCTCCGTAGGGGCGACGCATGCGTCGCCCCTACATTACGTTGTCAGTTATGTCGTTAACCTCTTATAAATCTGCGGCAACTTCACCGGGAGGGTTTCGATCTGGTCGATGACCAGATAGGCGACCTCGCCATACATGCCGCGCAGATACTCCGGTCCTTCCCGGTCGACCGTAATGCAGTAGGGATGAATTCCTTGCCGTTTCGCTTCGCGAAGCGCCATCTTCGTGTCGGCGGTCGAATAAGAGCCGCTGTATTGGTCGTCGAGCGGCTTGCCGTCGCTGATGAGGGCCAACACCTTGACCTTGGACGGCTGGGCCGCGAGCCGCCGCGCCGCATGACGGATGGCGGCGCCGTCCCGGTTTTGGGCCGCCGCCTCGATCCGGCCGATCCGGCGGTCGATCTCGGCGCCGTAGCGCTCGTCGAAATCTTTGATCAGATAAAAATCGACCGAATCTTTTCCCCGTCCCGAAAAACCATAGAGGGCGAAGCGGTCGCCGACGGCATCGATCGCCTTCGACAAAAGAACCAGCGCCTCTTTTTCGATCTGGACGATCCGCTTTCCGCCGCCCGGGAGCGGCTGCTGGGTCGAGCCGCTGATGTCGATTAAAAAAGCAATCGCGACACTCCGCTCTTTCTTCTGGCGGGCGACATAGATCCGATCCGACGGAGAGCGTCCCGATTTCGCCTCGACCCGGCTGTTGAGCAGCGCATCGAGATCGAAATCGTCCCCTTCCCGCTCCCCTTTGATCCGCTTGAGCCCTTCCGGGCGGAGGTGCTGAAACGCTGTTTGAATCGACTGGATCATCCCGCCGTACTCGGCGAGGATCGCTTCGACCGCATCGGGGGTTCCCGCCGCCACCGGCCGCTCGATCACCTGGCACCATCCCGGCCGGTAGTCGTTGCTCTCGCAATCCCATTCATCGTACCGGAACCGCTTGCCGCCTGCGGTCGCTCCCGGCGCCGAGCGCCCCGCCGTCACCTGCTCGGCGAGACTGTCGAGCGCCCCTCCCTGCTGAAGCGATTCGAGCGTGGTCTCCCCCCGTTGGATCGATCCGGAGAGGGCCGCCACGGCCGCTTCGGTCGAGAGATCGACCCCCGCTCCCTTGAGTTTCTCCAGCAGGGCGTCGGCCTGGGCCTGTGTCGCTTTCTTCGTCTCCTCCACCCGCTTCGGATCGATCACCCCGCGGGTCGAGGGAGCGATCATTCCCGCCCCTTCTCCTTCACCCCGGACCGGGCTTCCCCGCTCATCGAAGGTCTCCATGTCGCCGGTGGCAGGGGCCGGTTCGGCCTGGTCGATTTCCAAAAGATCGTAGACCCGCGCCGCCGCCGCCATCGCGTAGGCGACCGGGACCGGCGCATCGGGGTTCTGAACCGCCCCCAGCATCCGGCAGGCTTCAAAGAGGGTCGATTGAAGCGCCGGCGGGATCGGCTCTTTTGTCTTCCCCGACAGCGAAATCTGATGGAGCAGCTCGACGACGGCCCCGCGCGGGCTCAACCCGGTGAGCGGCGGACGGCGGGCAAGGTCGGCGTCGCGCATCCGGATCAGCGCCGATCTTAATCCGGGATACTCCTGCTTCAGCAGATATTCGATCCGGGCCCCCTCGGCGATCTCAAAAAGCCGCCGGATCAGCGCCGGCTCGGGAAAGAGGGAGAAAAAGGAGGTCAAACTCGAGAATCCCCCCCGGCGTTTGTATTTCATCTGAAGCGCCTCGATCAAATCGGCAGTGTCGGCGATTTTCGGCGTGAAGGTGTTGAACTCCAGGTAGCCGGCCTGATAGGCGGTCGCAACCTTATACCATTCGAGGTTGAGCGCCCTGTCTGGGAATTGGTTGACATGGTCCGGAAGATAGATCGTCTGGCCGTCGGTCGTCGGCGCCTCGGACTCCTTTCCTTCCTGTTTGAGGCTTGAGGTCGGCTGGATCGCGACCGGCCGGCCGGAAAGGGCCTCGGCGAAGAGCTTTAACATCCGTGAGATCGAGGCGAGGGAGACGCCGGTTCCGAAATGATCGACCGCCTCGCGCGCCCCCTTCGATTCAAACGCGAAGAAGGCCTTCGCCTGAGCCGATCCGTTTTTGACGAGGGCCATCCCCGCTTCGACCCATTCGGGGAAGTGGGCCGCGGCCCGTCCCATCTCTTTCAAAATCTTGGGACCGCTTAAAAAAAAGGTCGCCGCCAGCTCCCCGTCGAACCGCGCCAGGGTCAGCGCTTTATCGAGCAGGACCCCTTCGAGATGAAGGGTCTGAAAGGGGGGGAGGATGGCGGCCGCCTCGGTGAAAAGCTTGGCGGCGAGCGGCGGATTCCGCTCGGCGACCTCGGCGGTCAGATCGAGGAGCCGGACACGGTCGGCGTTCGATGAAATTTTAGTGAAAACCTCCGGACTCGTCCGAACGAACTGCAGCGTCGCGAGGACCTTTCCGGAGGAGAGCTTCTGTCCCGCCGCGATCCATTTCGGGAGGAGCTCAATCGGCAGGAGAATCAAGAGCGACGGAGTGGTCCGGAAATATTCGACGGCCAGGGTGTAATCTTGTTTCCCAAGGGCGAAGCCGTGCTCGGCCCATTCGGCGAGCGCCCCCTCGGTCAAGACGACGTTGGCAAGCAGGGCGGGCGCTTGTTGGTAATATTCCATCGCCAGGTTGTAGTCGCGCGGCGCCAGGGAGATCCCCAGTTGAAGAAAGCGGTCGCGGAGCGGTTTGGATGGAAGCTTGGAGAAGACCGCGGCGCCCTGTTTGAAGAACCGAATTCCTGCCGCCGACGATTGCTGCGCGATCTGGATTCCCATCCCGACCCATCCGGCCAGCTCGTCGGGGCCGATCGACTGCAGCACCGACGGGACCGCGCGGAAATATTCCGTCGCCGCCTTCGTCGAGAAATCGGAGAGGATGAGGCCGATGTTCACCGCGTTTTTTTGGAGGGATGGATCGAGCCGGGAGAGCGCCGAGAGGATGCGCGCGGCCTCGTCGGCGTCGAGGGTCGCCGCCAGCAAAGGTTGGATCGATTCGAGGGGGGATGACGGGCTCATTCGAAGAAACTGCGGACAATTTCCATGAGGGTTCGGTGCATCTCGGCATCATCGGTCATGGCGTCGGCAATGGCTGCTTCGCAGGCCCGATGCGGCGGGATGCCCTTCCCGATCAACTGGCCGGCATAAATCAAAAGACGCGTGCTGACCCCCTCTTCCAGGCCGTGGTTTTTAAGATTCCGGACCTTCTCGCCGATCCCGACCAGTCGCCGCGCGACCTCCTCCGAAATGGCCGCTTCCCGGGCGACGATCTGGATCTCCGTTGCGCGCGGGGGATAGTTGAATTCCAATGCGATGAACCGCTGGCGGGTGCTCTGCTTGAGGTCTTTCAAGACACTCTGATAGCCGGGGTTGTAGGAGATGACGAGCATAAAATCGTCCGACGCGGGGACGATCTCCCCCTTCTTCTCGATCGGGAGGATCCGGCGATCGTCGGTCAACGGGTGAATGACGACGGTCGTATCTTTGCGCGCCTCGACGATCTCATCCAGATAACAGATCGCCCCATGTTTCACCGCCAGCGCCAGCGGGCCGTCGGCCCAGACCGTCTCGTCCCCCTGGAGCAGATACCGCCCGACCAGATCGGAGGCGGTCAGATCCTCATGGCAGGCGACGGTGATCAACGGGCGCTTGAGATGGTAGGCCATGTAGGCGACGAACCGGCTCTTCCCGCAGCCGGTCGGCCCCTTGATCAGCACCGGCCGCTTCGACTCATAGGCCGCTTTAAAGAGAGCGGCCTCCTCGCCGACCGGCTGATAATACGGCTCTTTGCTGAGATAAAACGGCTCCATGGTGGATGGGTGTTGCATGGGACCTCCTGTCAGTCAAATCGTGGGGGGATTATAACCTTTCCGGATTGATAAAACAATCGTTTACCCTGCTGGCGATCGGATCTCCGGGGAGGATCGGAGGGAAAAAACTTTTGACTCTTTTCCGCTTTTAAGGTAAGTTTGGTCTACTTCAGGGAATTTTCGGATGGACGATTTCGAAAAAGTCTACGAGCAGGCCCGCACCGCCTTCGACGAGGGGAAGATCATCGAGGCGGAGCGGCTCTTTCTCAAGCTCCTCCAGAATCATCCGCAAGGATATGCCGATATTTATAACAAGCTCGGCATCATCACCTTTCAGAAAGGAAATGCGGAAATGTCGGTGGTTTACTTCAAAAAGGCGCTTCAGATCAATCCCCGCTACACGGAGGCCTCCCTCAACCTGACGATCGCCCTCAACGACCTCGGCCGATACGACGAGGCGGGCGAGACCTTTTCCAAGGCGGCGCGGGTCGTCCGGTCCGAGGTGAAATCGATCGATCCCTTTATCCAGGGAAAGCTCGCCAACGAACATGCGAAGCTCGCCGACCAGTATTTTGAAATCGGCCTCTACGACGGCGCGCTGGAGGAGTACCGGCGGGCCCTCTCCATCCGGCCGAAATTCGTCGACGTGGTCACGAAAGTCGGGATCACCCTGCGGGAAAAGGGGATGTTCGACGACGCCATCGAAACATTTCAGCAAGCCAAGGAGATCCATCCGAAGTATATCCCCGCCATCATCCATCTGGGGGTCACCTATTATATGAAGGGCTTTGTCGATCTGGCCCTCGCCGAATGGGAAGAAGCGCAGAAGATCAACCCCGAGGGGAAAGAGGCGCAGGTTTATCTCGCGATGGTCAAGAAAGAGATCATCGAGGGGTGATCGCGTCTTGCCTCTCCCTCCGGTTCCTTCCCGCTCAGAATTGAGTCCGCCATGGTAGCGAGCACGGCCCCGTCCGTCCTTCCGGAGCTTTCAGAAGAAACCCGCTCAGAGATCGAAGAGATCCCCCCCTACAAGGTCATCCTGCTGGACGACAACGTCACGACGATGGAGTTTGTCATCCGGATCTTAATTCAAGTTTTTGGAAAAGATCCCGACACCGCTCAAGCGCTGATGTGGCAGGTTCATACAGAAGGAGCCGCCCATGTCGCGACCCTCTCCAAGGAGCAGGCGGAGCTGAAGCAGGAGCAGGTCCACAATGCGGCGCGGGCGGAGGGCTTTCCGTTTCGCTGTGTCATTGAGCCGGCGTAATTAGCAGATCTTCGTCACGATCTTTATGATCTCTTCGGGAAGGCGTTTCGGCTTGAAGCGCTCGTCGACACAGACGAGCCGGACCCATCCCTCCGCGACGACCTTATCGGTGTTGTGCAGCCGGATGACGTGGGAGAAGGTGAGGCTGGCGCGGCTGAAGTCGACGACCTCGCTCTCCATGTCGAGCAGGTCGTTGTAGCGCGCCGCCAGGCGATAGTCGATTTCGGCGTGGGCGACCACGAAGAGAACCCCGGCCGCGGCATAAGCAGCCACTTCCAACCCTCGTTCCCGAAAATATTCGGTCCGTCCCCGCTCAAAATATTTCAGGTAATTGGCGTAATAAACCACCCCGCCCGCGTCGGTGTCCTCGTAATAAACACGAATCTGCATCAATCCTCCATGACTTGCTCAAAATGGCCCGCGACCCTCCTGCGCCGTCCGGCCCGATATCCCCCCGGCATATAATCTGTGGTGTGAAGCAGGGCGAACCCCCCGTCGGCGGAAAGCACGATCGCGCCGGCCTCGCCTCCGATCCGGCGGCGCATCCGGAGTAAGGCCCGTCTCCCCGCTTCTTCCGCCGCAACGCCCCCCTCCATCGCCAACGTGATCTCTTTTGAAAGCCCCGCCCGGATGATCGCCTCGCCGAGGCCGGTCATCGAGACCGCGCCGGACCGGTTGTCGGCATACGTCCCGGCCCCGATCAGAGGACTGTCCCCGACCCGCCCCGGGATCATCAGGCGAATTCCCCCGGTCGAGGTCGCCGCGGCCACATCGCCCATCTTATCTCGTGCAACCGCTCCGACCGTTCCCAGCTTCGCCTCCTCCTTTTCCATCGCTCCCTGAAGTTTCCGGAAAAGCCCTTCCCATTTCCCCCAGGAGAGCGCCTTGGAAGGGGGCTTCGGAGCGGCGATCGAAGGGGGAAGAAGCGGAAGACGAAAAAGGCGAGCCAATACCTCGGCCGATTTGCCGACCAGCAGAAGATGCGGCGTCTGCTCCATGACGACCCGCGCCGCGCGAACGGGGGTGAGGATTCCCTCCATGGCCGCCACGGCCCCGGCGGAGAGATCTCTGCCGTTCATCACCGACGCATCCATTCGCGCAATTCCATCCATCTGCCGTTTGGATCCCTTTCCGGCATTGAACCGGCCGCTCTTCTCCAAAACAACCACGGCCGCCTCGACCGCATCGAGGGCGGAGGCGCCCCGCTGCAGCAGGGAATCCCCCCGGTCGAGGGCCGATTCGATCGTTTTTAGTTGGACCGGGGTCGGCGGGGTCGACCCGCAGCCGCCGTGGATCAAGAGAATCGTTGGACGCGTTTTTGTCTTCATCAGATGGGTTACTTTACATCAGCGCGACGCGCGGCGACAAGCGAAAAGAATTGAAGATTCCCTGTGGGAGGGACAGATTGCAATACATCCCTACTTTTGAGAGGATTTTTTCCGAAGCGGCTTGGAGGGTTTTTTCTTCACAGGCGGTTTCTTGCCCGGCGAGACGGCCCCCGGCTTCTTGATGAATTCGGCCGGAATTTTCTTCAGCTTCTCGGGGACCTTCGAGTAGCCGAGATAACGCCAGGGGCCTTCATGCGTCTGTCCCTGGTACCACTTCTCGTTGTGCAAGAGATACCACGCCTTGTCGGCCTGGTAGAGATTGTAGTGAAGCTCGGGCGCATAGTAGATGTTGAGATTCGGAATCCGCGCCAGCTTGGGACGCCGGGCGACGCGCAGCGGCGGGCTGTCTTGACGGAAGGATGGCAGCGAAGCGGTCCAATCGATCCCGGAAGAAACGAACCCTTTTGCGGCGGCTTCCCCGATGAAGAGGGTTCCTAACAAAAAGGCAAAGATCCCTATCGTCCGAATCGGTCGTCGTTTCATCTTCTCTCAAGGGTAACAAAGGAAGCCGATGTGTCAAGTCCGCCGCCGGGTCTCCGGACGACCGAGATCTCGGGGCTCCGGCGATCCTGCGGAGAAAAAACGTTGGACCGCTTCGAAACGATCGGTCCGGGGACAGGGGGAAGGCTTGCGAGAAAATGGCGGCCGTACTCTTTTCGCGTCACCCGATGATCGAGAATGGCGAGGAGCCCCCGGTCCTCCCGATTTCGGATGAGTCTTCCGATGCCCTGCCGAAGCGAGAGGATGGCGGCGGGCAGTTGAAATGTTCGGAAGGGATCTTTCCCCTGCTCGGTCAGCGATTCGATCCGGGCGGCGATGAGCGGATCGGAGGGAGAGGCGAAGGGAAGTTTGTCGATCACCACGCAGGAGAGCGCTTCTCCTTGAACATCGACCCCCTGCCAGAAGCTGGTCGTCCCGAGAAGGACCGAGGAGACCTCGCGCCGGAACGTTTCGATCAGCGCATGTTTTGGTTGATCTCCCTGTTTGAGGAGAAGATAGGGAACCCGGGGGGCGATCAGCCGATAGACCTCTTCGAGGTTTCTCCAGCTGGTGAAGAGGAGAAAGGCCCTCCCTTCGGAGGCGGTGAGGATGCGGAGAATCTCCTCCGCGATCGCGGGGACAAACGGCGGACTCGTCGGGTTCGGAAGATGGCTCGGCAGATAAAGAAGCGCCTGTTTTTCAAAATCAAAGGGAGAGGAAAGAATCTCCTCGTCGGCCTGCTCGATCCCCAGGCGCTCTTTCACAAAATCGAAGCCCCCCGTCGCTGTAGGGGCGTATTGCGATACGCCCCCGCCGATGCCGGAAGAGAGGGTCGCGGAGGTGAGGATGATCGGGATTTCTTCCTGAAAGAGCTTTTGGCTGAGGAGGGCCGAGACGTTAAGCGGGGAAGCATGGAGAAAGACCCCCAGCTTTCGGCTCTCCCCCCAAAAAACGAAGGGGGCCGACGCATCCGCCGTCAAAAAGAGCTGGAGATCGGCCGAGAACAACTCGATTCGCTCCGCGAGATGAGAGAAGCCGTTGCTTTTTACTTGAGCGGCATGGATCTGCTGGCGAAGCAGGTCGAGCGATTGAAGAAGATCGTGCCCGGCGGTGACCGCCTCGCGCGAAAAGAAGGCGCGTGTCAGACGGTATCGCTCCTCCCCTCTTCTGAAGAACTGAAAGAAGCGGTTCGACTTCGCCAAGATCCTCGCGCATTGATCGAGGTACCCTTTCTCCTGCGGCTGGGAGAAGCGGACCTCGCGCTCGGTGTCGCGGAGAAAATCGTCGACACGGTAGCTGCTGATCGAAACACCGAAGTACTGCGTGGCGACCTCTTCCAGCAGGTGCGCTTCATCGAAGATCACCGCATCGTAACGGGGAAGGACCTCCCCGAAGGAAGAATCTTTCAGGGCGAGATCGGCGAAGAAAAGATGATGATTCACGATGATCAGATCCGATGCGGCGGCCGACTGCTTCATCCGGGTAATGTAGCAGCGATCGTACTCGGGACATCCGCTCCCGAGACAGGCCTCCCCCTTCACCGAGACCTCCGGCCAGAGCGGCGACCCCTCCGGGAGGGAGGTCAACTCGGCCCGATCGCCGGTGGTGGTCTCCATCGACCAGCGGTGGATCTGCTCAAAATCTGATCCGATTTCTAAATTGGGAAAGGTCGGCTGTTCCAGAAATTGTCCGAACCGGTGAAGGCAGAGATAGTTCGCCTTCCCCTTCATCATGCTGTAGGTAAAACGGCGCGGGAGCGATTGCGCCAAGAGGGGGAGGTCTTTTTGATAGAGCTGGTCCTGAAGGGTTTTGGTGCCGGTAGAGATGACGACCCGTTTTCCGCTGAGGGCGGCCGGAATCAGGTAGGCCCAGGTCTTTCCGGTTCCGGTGGGGGCTTCCACCAAAAGGGTGTTTTGCCGCCCCAGCGCCTCGGCGACCGCGGACGCCATCTGCATCTGTCCCTCTCGGTATTCGTAGTTGTTTAAGAGGGTTGAGAGCAGCCCGCCGGGGAGGAAGAGCTTTTGACAAGCATCCGATGATCCGGTATCTTTTATCTTGTTCCTTGCCAAAAGAAAGCCCTAATCTTGAGGTCAAAATGGCCGAAGGTCAGATCCGGGGAAAGAGCGTCGTCGCCGTCGCGAAAGATATCGCAGAGGGATTCATGGTCCTCAATCCTCTGGTCATGAAGCGATTCGAGAAAGAAATGTACAAATCCCTTCATCAACAGATGAAGAAAGTACAGAGAGAGGTCCGCTCGGAGAGCTTTCCCACACACGACACCCTGGGGATCCGAAGGCGGAACACCCGCCTTCAGCGATTACACACCGCCCTGGTGGTTCTGGAACATGCCGCCAAAGAGAAGCGGATTCCCCTGATGTAGGGGGGCCATTCACGGCGCCCTCCGGCCGGGCGTGATAAACCACGCCCCTACAGAAATCATGTCACAAGGCGAACTTCCGTCTCGACTCTTACTTTCCCGAATCGGTCGTGATCAAAAAACTCAGCTTTTCCGTTTCCTGAATCCGCTCGGCCGCCCTCTGGGCATCTCCCCGGCTCGAATAATGGCCGATCCGCACCCGATATCGGGTCCCCTTCTCCGGGACCTCGCCGGCCGCAACATACGCCTCGTACCCCTTTTTTTTCAACTTTTGGGAAAGGGTCTCCGCTCCTTTTTTGTCGGAGAAAGAAGCCACCTGGATGGTATAGGCGCCGGAGGCCAGTGACGGGACGGAAACCTTCTTGGGATCGGTCTTCTTTTCCGGCGGCCGCTTTGTTGTTTGGGCTGCCGGCTTGGTCTCTTTCTTCGGCTGCAGCGCGACGTTTTTCTTTTCTTTGTCCTTCAATGTATCGAAGAAGGTCAAATCCTCCTTTGGGATCGGATTGCCGGGGGCCTGGGCCGACAGATCTCTCTTGGGAGGAGGAGGTGATGCTGGGAAGGGTTCCGGCTTTGAATCAAACCGCATCTCTCCCGCCTTCAGCGCAGGATCTTGAGCGACCGGCTCTTCCTTCTCCAAAGGCGCCGTTGGAACGGAGGCGCTCGGGTCGGGTGCAAGTTGGCTCACCGCAGGCGGGGGAAGGGGCTCGGGACTTTCTTCCTTATTCCGGAAGACAAAGACGAGCGTTAGAAAAACCAGTACACCGAGCAGGCCAATCATGAGATAGGGAGGCTTCTTCTTTGGGCCCGACCCCTCTTCTTCTCGCTTCAAATCCTTTAAATCACGCATACTGAAAACCCCCTATCTTTGAAGCTGTCAACCTGTTTGAGAATTGATTTTGTCCGTTCTTCTGAGGCCAAAGAAGAACCTGATCCTAAAACTCCACGGAGGCTCGCCGGCGCCATCAGATTCTTCGCCGGCGCTCAGAATGACGAAAGATTTAAAAGTAGTTATAAAATCAGTGTTGCATCGCCGTAGCTGTAAAAGCGGTAGCGCTCCCGGATCGCCTCCTGATAGACGGCGCGGATCGTCTCGCATCCGGCGAAGGCCGAGACCAAAACCAGCAGGGTCGATTTCGGCAGATGGAAATTGGTGACCAGACCGTCCACCGTTTTAAAATTATATCCGGGCGTAATGAAAAGATCGGTCTCCCCCGCGCCGGGCTGAAGGGTTCCGTCCGGCCGGGAGGCACTCTCCAATGCGCGGGTCGCTGTCGTGCCGACCGCAATCACCCTTCCCCCGTTCCGTCGCGTCGTCTCCACCGCCTCCGCCGTTTCAGAAGGGATATGAAACCACTCCCGATGCATCGGGTGATCGGCGATTTTTTCTTCCCGCATCGGTTGAAAGGTGCCGACGCCGACGTGAAGGGTCACCGTGGCAACTCGTATTTCTTTTCGTTGGATCTCATCTAATAACGCCTTGGTGAAATGGAGCCCGGCGGTCGGGGCCGCGGCGGATCCGGAAACCTTGGCGTAGACCGTCTGATAGCGCTCCCGGTCGGCCGGGTCGCTCCGGCCCGCGCGCTTCTTCACGATGTAGGGCGGAAGTGGAACCTCGCCCCAGCGCTCCAGAAAGGCATCAAGATCGGGAGCTCCCTCCGGCAGTGTGAAGCGGATCTCCTTATGGCCTCCGTCGATCGTCCGAATGATCTGCGCGACGGCTCCCTCTTCGAGGAGAAGTTCGGCCGGGGGGGTGATTTTCCCTTTGATCATGACCTCCCAGGTCTCTCCCTCCAAGGGGCGGAGGAGGAGCATTTCGATAAGTCCACCCGACCTTTTCTTCGCACGAAGGCGGGCCCGGAAAACGCGTGTGTCGTTGAGGACCAAGAGATCCGTGGGGTGCAGGTAGTCGGGAAGCGACGAGAAGCGATGATGTTCGATTTTTTCTCTTTTTCGATGGTAGACAAGAAGCCGCGATTGATCCCGCTCGGCGACCGGCGCCGCTGCGATCAGGGATGGATCAAGAGAATAGTCATAGGTCGCAAGAAGTTGTTCGCTCTCTAGAGAAATTATTGTATTTCCTCGTACGATTGCAGCGTGACGCCTGGGTAGTAATATAGCAGAATCTCATCAAAATTCAAACCGCTCTCGGCCATCACCTTCGCCCCCCATTGGCAGAGTCCGACGCCGTGTCCGTAGCCCATCCCCCGGATTTGAATCTCCCTTCCAAAACTTTCGATGGTGAACCGGGTGCTCGGAAGGGTCTTGTAACCGAGGGCTTTTCTCAGGTCTTCCGCCTTGATGATCAACTCTCCCCCCGAATAGAGAATCCGAACCGTCAGCAGCCGTCCGGCCCGGCTCCATTGTAACGGGGTGAGCGTGGCAATGGCGCCGACCGGATGGCCGAGCTTTCCGAGCGCCGCCTCCAGATCGTCGAGGGTGATCGTCCGCCTCCACTCGTGATAGGGGGAATCTCGATCGAGCGGACAGCTGACCCCTTTCAGGTAGGGAAGGGCGATGTTCCAGCGCTCGGAGGCATCCTCCGTCGGCCCGGCCGACGTGGAGTGGAAGAAGGTCAACGCCAATCCCCCCTCGTACGTCAGAACCTGTCCTTTGGTCTGCGCGATTGCGAGCGAAGTGCGGCTCTCTTCGACCGATTCCCCTTTATAAACCTGTCCGAGGACGGTGTTGACCAGATCGTACTCTTTTCCCTTTCGGCTCTCCCTCTGATAAAGCGCATAGGTGCGGGAGATGACCGCTTGGACTTTGAGCGCCTCGAACTCCCAATTGGCCGGCATCTCCGCAGGAACCACCCCCTGGAGGTATCGCTCCAGGTCGACTTCATTCACAACCAAGAGCCCCCCATTTTTCTTTTTGATCCGGACCGTTCCGTCATACACCTGACGATTGATCGCAATCTTCCCCCCTCGCCTCGGCGTAAAGAAAAGCTCCTCTTCGCCCGTTTCTTGTCGATTGAGGGTCAGCCCTTTTTGAACGCGGATGTCGGCGGAGGTGGCCGGATGTTTTCTGAGCAGGTCGCCGGAAGTGGTCTTGATGAAAAAGCCTTCGCTGGAGGTGACCAGCACCTGCGCGGCATTCTCCAGAAGCGCCACGCGGATCGTCTCCCCGGCCTCTGCAGCCGTTGGAAGGAAAAAGAAAAGGAGGGCGATCAGCGCAGGAACCATCACCTTCGACTCAGAAGCCAAAAGATGAAAGAGAGGACGATGCTGATGAGAATGCTGGTGGCAATGGGGAAGTAGAAGGTCACGTTTCTTCGTTGGATCAGGATATCGCCCGGAAGCCGTCCGAGGCCGGGGATCTTCCCCGCCAAGAGCACGAACGGCGCCGAGAAGAGAGAGGATCAACCCGAGGAAAATGAGGATGCGCCCGATGTCGGCCATAAGATCCTGCTTATTTGGGCTTGCTGATTTCCAACATCCGATCGATCGCCTTTTTTGCGCGCGCAGCGATCGACGGGGGAACGGTAATGGGGAACTGCATCTCCTCCAGAGACCAGAGGAGCTTCTCGAGGGTATTCACCTTCATGTGGGCGCAATCGCACCACTTGCAGGCAGGGATAAATTCTTTGTCCGGATTTTCTTTCTGAAGGCGGTGGAGAATGCCGATCTCGGTGGCAACGATGACCTCGGCATGATTGGTCTTTCTCGATTCGATGCAGATCCCGCTGGTCGAGAGAACCTTGTCGGCCGCGGCACTCACCTGCGGGGTGCACTCCGGATGGGCAAGGACCAGGGCATCGGGATGCGCCGCCTTCGCCGCGATCAGCTCCGAGGTCATGATTCGAAAATGGGTCGGGCAATATCCGTTATATAAAATCAGCTTTCGGCCGGTCTGCCGCTCGACATGAGCGCCCAAGAACTGGTCGGGAATAAAGATCACCTCGCGATCGGCCGGAATCGATTGAACCACCTTCGCCGCGTTCGAGGAGGTGCAGCAGATGTCCGACTCGGCCTTCACTTCCGCGCTGGAATTGACGTAACAGACCACCGCGGCGCCCGGATGTTTCGCCTTGAGCGCTCTGACCTCCTCCGCCGTGATCATCTCCGACATCCCGCAGCCGGCATCGAGATCGGGAAGCAGCACCGTCTGATTGGGACAGAGGACCGCCGCCGTTTCCGCCATGAAGTGCACGCCGCAGAAGACGATCACTTTCGCATCGGTCTGCGCCGCCTTCTGAGAGAGCTCCAGCGAATCGCCCAGAAAATCGGCGACATCTTGAATCTCCCCGATCTGATAATTATGGGCGAGGATAATCGCCTGCCGCTCTCTTTTGAGCCGCTCGATCTTGGCAATCAATCGTTTTTCGGTGGCAACATTCATCAATCGATCCTACAAGAAAAGTGAATTTAGTTTAACATAGGGGGGGGGGCTGATCAAGCAGCAAAGCAGACCCATGTCAAGCCAAAGTAGAAATGTCCTAATCCTACCAAGATAGAAATGTCCGGTTTTAGGATAACGAAGCGCAGGGCTCTTTTTTCTTTCGCAACCAAGGATGTTTTTTCCAAGGGTGCTGCGGTGATGGTTTGGTTCTGGGCCTCTGCGAGGGTGACTTTGGTGTTTCGTGGGCCCTCAGCGGCCGGGTGGTAATCTGCCGATACCCAAGCGGCTGTCCCTGATGAGTGATCCGCATGGTGCCGTCGAGTTGCTCCTCGACCGTCACCTGGTGCGCCCGCAGATTGTCTTCGATCTGGTAGAGCTTTCGGTCATGGGCCACGGTAAAGTCACGGCGCAATGCACGCTCTGTCTTGATGCATAAGATGCGATCCAGTGCGCGCAGACCCGGACTGGACCGGTGCAGGTTGGCCCCTTCGACTGTTCTGACTGAGAACCGTCGGTTGTAGATCGGCAGATACCCCAAAAGAAACCGGTTCGCCGCCTCGATGCTTGAGATCCCGGCCAGGCGCATCTCTTTCACCAACCGATCTTGAAACGTCTTAAACAGCCGCTCAACCCTCCCTTTGGCCTGCGGGGAATGCGCGTGGATCATCTGCACCCCAAGCTCACCGAGCGCACGCTCAAACTGGCTCTCTGGCGTCCGACCTTCCAACTGCTCGCTGAGGGTCGCTTTAGCCGGAGATTTGTAGGTCGTGTGCTTGTCTGCATAGACGGCCAGCGGAATGCCATAGCGCTTCACATACCCCTTAAAGCTGTCCATCGCCGGGATCGTTCCTTCATATTCGTAGAATTGCGCCTGCACGCGACTGCTCGCATCGTCGATGTAGGCCATCAAGACGCATTTCGGCCCCCGCCCTTCAAACCAGCGGTGATGTGACCCGTCCATCTGGATCAGCTCTCCCATATACGATCTTCTCTGCCGCCACGCCCGATGCGGACGCGCTCGCCGCCTAAAATGATCGATCCCTTCGGCCAGCAGCCATTGGCGTAGCGTCTCATCACTGACCGCAATCTGATCTCGCTCTAATAGCTTCTCCGCAGCCAGCGTCGGTCCAAAGTCAGCATACTGCCGCTTGTACAGTCGCAGGATCTCTGCCTTGCGCTTCGCTGCCAATCCCCGGTTCGATCCCTTGCCGCGCCCTCGATGCGCAATCCCCGCCTCTCCTTCCGCCCGTATCCGCCGGATGAGCCGACGCAGCTGCCTCTCTGACAATCCCAACGCCTCCCCAGCGGCCCGCTGTGTCATCTTCTTCTGCATCGCTTGCCTCACCACGCTCAGCCGCCTCAGCTCTTTGATACTCATCACCACCTTGTCCTCTCCGACCATCCCGCCTCTCCTCATTCGAGCAGGCAGTCTATCAGTTAAAGAGGACATTTCTACTTTGGCAGTTTAGGACATTATCTCTTTGGGATTACACAGCAAAGCAGACCCACTTTAGAATCTTCCCAATGATTTCCAGGTCTTTATGTCACTTCGGCCGCTTGTAATCAGACGGGATTTTCCGGACGGGTCTTCCAGGGATTTCACTCCAGAAGAAGCAGGACCGCAAATTGAGATCAGTGACAAGTTCCAGTTCCTGAATCGATGACCCGCATCCGTCCGGGAAAGCGCATCGCGATGAATTCCCACTGATACGTCCCGTCATTCAGAACCAGCCTCAACACACCATGCGTCCGGTTATACCTGAATTCACTATTGGCCGCCATTGTCCTAAAGCGGTCGAGGCCCGCCCCGCCGGTCCCGACCACGAAGGCTCGAATTCCCCTGGCGGAATCGGCCGCGCCGTCGGGCGTTTGCGGCGCAAAGCGCTCATAAACGTGATCATGTCCCGCGAGGACGATCTCCGCTTTCGCTTCGTAGAGGGCCTGCCAAATCGGTTTCATGGCAACCTTACCGCGCCGGCTGGAGCTAAAAAGGGGATGGTGCCAGTACGCCAGCACACATCGCTTGGGATGGCTCGCCAGATCGGCGCGGAGCCACTGCTCCTGAGCGGAGCCGGCGCTCACATCGATGTTGCTGTTGAGCACAACGAGATGCCACGTCCCGAGGTCGTAACTGTAGTAGCCTTTCCCCGGTTCTCCCGCCTTGGCGCCAAAATAATGGAAGTATCCGGCCGCACCGGGGGTCCGGTAATCATGATTTCCGGGAGTAGGGCGTGTCCGCTCTTTATGCCGGCCCCAAGAAGGGTCGTAGCAGTCGGCGAAGTCTTCCGCGGAGCCTTCCGGGTAGGCATTGTCCCCCGTCGTGAAGACCTGCCCGGGAATGCGATCGAGGAGCCGGGCCGTGGTCTGATCGCTCCACCAGAAACAGCGGCCGATATCACCGGCGCCGACGAGAACGGGGGAGCCCTCCGGTGCTGAAATTGATGCTGGAGCGGGAAGGCGTGCACATCCGAAGGTATAAAATGAGAGGAGTATCAGGAAAAGGGTCGATTTAAAGCGTCCGAAAGGGGTGATGCCGATTTGAGGAGTCACCGGATTCATCGAACCACTGGGCAGCAGATATCTTAGGCGCCGTTCTGATGGAACGAGGGATGCGATTGTTTATCGGATCAACGCCTCCGCGATCTGCACCGCGTTGAGCGCCGCCCCCTTCCGTAGATTATCTCCGACCACCCAGAGATTCAGGCCATTTGGGACAGAGCGGTCCTCCCGGACACGGCCGACGTAGACGTCATCCTGGCCGGCAACGTCGAGCGGGGTCGGGTAGAGTTTACGGCCGGGGTCATCCATGACGACCACGCCGGGGAAAGCAGAGAGAAGCGCGCGCGCCTCGTTCGGCAGAAGCTTCTTTTCGGTTTCGATGTTGACCGCCTCGCAGTGGGCGCGGAAGACCGGCACACGGGTGGTCGTGGCGGTGACCCGGATGGCATCGTCCCCCATGATCTTTCTTGTTTCGTTGACGATCTTGGTCTCTTCTTCGGTATAGCCTGTCTCAGGATCGGCGTCCCAATTGACGATACAGTTGAAGGCGATCTGCTGCGGGTAGACCTTGCATTCAACCTCTTGAAAATTCATCAGGGCGCGCGTCTGCTCCATCAGCTCCTCCATCGCCTCTTTCCCGGTTCCGGAGACCGACTGATAGGTCGTCACGATCACCCGCTTGATCCGGGCGGCATCGTGCAGCGGTTTGAGCGCCATGACGAGTTGGGCGGTGGAGCAATTGGGGTTGGCGATAATGCCGCGGTGGTTTTTAAGGGTATGGCCGTTCACCTCCGGCACCACGAGCGGAACCGCCGGCTCCATCCGGAAGGCGCTGGAGTTGTCGATCACAACCGCGCCGGCCTTGACGGCATGCGGAGAGAACTTTTTTGCCAGGTCGCTGCTGGTCGCGCCGAGAACGATGTCGATCCCGTTGAAAACCTCTTCGGTCAGCTTCTCGACGACGATGTCTTTGTTTCTAAACGTCAGCGTCGTGCCGGCCGACCGCTCCGACGCGAAAAGGTGGAGCGTCTCGACCGGGAACTGACGCTCCTCCAAAATCTCGACCATCTCCTGTCCGACCACCCCCGTCGCCCCCATGACGGCGACGTTGTATCCGGCTTTCTTTTGAAGCGCCATTGGCGGTTCCCCTCTTACTTGAGTTCTTCCAAAATCCGACGGCCCATCTCTACGGTTCCGACTTTCTTCGTCCCCTCGGCGTAGATATCGGCCGTCCGATATCCCTTCTCCAACACCCGGACCACCGCCGCTTCGATGGCGGCCGCTTCTTCGTCCAGACCGAAGGAGTGCTGCAGCATCATCGCGGCGGAGAGGATCGTGGCGATCGGATTGGCCAGATCTTTCCCGGCGATGTCGGGCGCGCTTCCATGAATCGGCTCGTACATCCCGCGCAAACCCTTCCCATCCGCTCGCTCGCCCATGCTGGCGGAGGGGAGCATTCCGATCGAGCCGGTCAGCATCGCCGCCTCATCGGAGAGAATGTCGCCGAAGAGGTTCGTCGTGACCAGCACATCGAACTGCTTCGGGTTGCGGATCAGCTGCATCGCGCAATTATCAACATACATGTGTGTGAGGGCCACATCGGGATAGCCTTTGTGGACTTCGGTCACCACCTTTCGCCAAAGCTCGGTCGCTTCCAACACATTGGCCTTATCGACCGACATCACCTTCTTCCGCCGCTTTCGGGCGACCTCGAAGGCGACTTTGGCGATCCGGACGATTTCCGGCGTCGTATAGACCTCGGTGTTGATCCCCCGCTCGCCCCCATCGTACTTTTCGACCCCGCGCGGCTTGCCGAAATAGATCCCGCCGGTCAACTCGCGGACCACCAGCAAATCGATCCCGTCGATGACCTCTCGTTTGAGCGTCGACGCGTCGGCCAGCATCGGAAAGAGCTTGGCCGGTCGGAGGTTGGCGTAAAGCCCCAGCTTCTCGCGCAACCCAAGCAGCGCCCGCTCGGGACGGATGGAGTAATCGAGCCCTTCCCACTTCGGCCCGCCAACGGCACCCAGGAGGACCGCGTCGGCATCGAGTGCCAACTTTAATGTCTCATCGGGGAGGGGTTTCCCGAATTGATCGATCGCCGTCCCGCCGACGATGGCGTTTGTAAATTCAAACCGATGGCCGGACTTTTTCCCGACCGCTTCCAAAACTGCAACCGCCTGAGGAACAATTTCCTGGCCGATCCCGTCTCCGGGGAGAACGGCGATTTTATACGCTTTTGTCATTTTCGCAATAGGTCCTTGTCAATGATTGAACGTTTAAGAGCACCCTAGATTAATCCTACTTTCGGCTCGGTCTTCCCCCCGCGTGCGGCGCGCGCGGCGAGCTTGTTGAGAGCGTTGAGATAAGCCCGGGCGGAGGCGATGATAATATCCGTATCGGCGCCGTGGCCCATGGCGGTCTTGCCGTCCTCTTCGATCGAAACGGAGACCTCACCCAAAGCGTCGGTCCCGCCGGTGATTCCCTTGACGTTGTATGAGAGAAGGTGGCTTTTTGTCTCGGTAATCGCGGCGACCGTCCGATACACCGCATCGACCGGTCCGTCCCCTTTACCGACCTTCTTGTGGACGGTCTCGCCGATCGACATCTCGACGGTGGCGGTGGGAGTGACATCGCTTCCGCTCTCGACATGGATGGCGATGAGCCGGTACGTTTCCGACGGCCGGTCCATCTCTTCCGAGATGATCGTCTCGAGATCCTCTTCGAAGATCTCCTTCTTCTGATCGGCCAACCGCTTGAGCCGCTCGAAGGCCTGATCGAGCTCGGCCTCTCCTGGATGATAACCCATCTCCTCAAGACGCTTCTTGAAGGCGTGGCGGCCGGAGTGTTTACCGAGGACCATATTCGTCTTGCCGGCCCCGACCGACTCGGGCCGCATGATCTCGTAGGTCATCCGCTCCTTCAGAAGCCCGTCTTGATGGATTCCCGATTCGTGCGCGAAGGCATTGGCCCCGACGATTGCCTTATTCGGCTGAACCGTCATCCCGGTGATCTTGCTGACCAGGCGGCTCGACTTGGTGATCTCCTCGGTGGTGATCTTCGTGTCGGCTCCGAAGAGATCTTTGCGTGTCCGAAGCGCCATCACGACTTCTTCGAGCGAGGCGTTCCCGGCCCGCTCGCCGATCCCATTGATCGTGCACTCGATCTGTCCGGCTCCGGCCAAAATGGCGGCAATAGAATTGGCCACCGCCAGCCCCAAATCATTGTGACAGTGGACCGAGATAACCGCTTGATCCATATTCGGAACCCGCTTGCGGATCGTCTCGATTAACCGACCGAAATCCTGAGGGATCGCATAGCCGACCGTGTCCGGGATGTTGACCGTCTTGGCTCCGGCGGCAATGACCGCCTCTAAGACTTCGCAGAGATAGGTCTCATCCGAGCGGGTGGCATCCATCGGGGAGAACTCAACATCTTCGACATAGCTCCGTGCGTGTGCAACCATCTCGACCGCACGTTTTAGGGCTTCGTCCCGCGTGAGACGGAACTGGTGTTTGAGATGAATGTCCGAGGTAGAAATAAAGGTATGAATCCGGACCTTCGATCCTCCCTTCAACGCCTCCCAGGCGCTGTCGATGTCGGCCGGCTTGGCGCGCGCCAGACTGCAGACGGTTGGTCCTTCGACTTCGTTGGCGATCGTCCGGACCGCTTCAAAATCGCCGGGCGAGCTGTAGGCGAAGCCGGCTTCAATGATATCGACCCCCAATCGGGCCAGCTGCTTGGCGATCGAGAGCTTTTCCTCGACGTTCATGCTGGCGCCGGGAGATTGTTCCCCGTCGCGAAGGGTGGTATCGAAAATCTGAATTATCCGTGACATCGCATTGCCTCGACTGTTAAATAAATAAATGGCCTTCACCCATGGACGAAGGCCAATCTACTACAATGGACTCCCCTGATGGAGACGAGTCCAAATTTAGTTTTTAAGGAGAATCTCCTTGTCCTCGATATCCTCGACCCCATCGCCGGCGGGGGGAGGCGCTTCTCCCGTCTTCTTGGAAAGGCGATTGTAGAGGGCAACGACCGGTTTCTCAGTGATCCCTGAGAGGATATAGATTGCGAAGAGGGAGAAAAGCATGACCTGAGGAGCGGTCACCAGAACTAAAAAGACCAGGACCAGGCTGACTAAGACGCCGAACGGCTTTCGATCCTTCAGGTTGAACTTCTTGAAGCTGCGATAACGGATATTACTGACCATTAAGAAGGCGAGCATATAAGTGACGGCCAAGGTCAATGCGGGACGGATCTCTTTGCCGAAGTGGAGGATATAACTGTCGAGCATGACGAGCGTGGCGATGAGGCTCGCCGCCGCTGGAATCGGTAACCCGACGAAATCTGTCGATTCAGGGCCGGAAACCTGAACATTAAAGCGGGCAAGACGGAGCGCCCCGCAGACGATGAAAAGGAAAACCGCAACCCAACCGAGCCGGCCGTAACCGCTCAACGCCCAGGAGTAGATCAAAAGGCCGGGCGCCACACCAAAGGAGACCAGGTCGGCGAGTGAGTCGTATTCGACCCCAAACCGGCTGGTCGTTTTGGTCAGCCGGGCCATCTTGCCGTCGAGCGAATCAAAGATAGAGGCAACGAGGATCGCAATGGCGGCCATGACATACTCGGCGTTGAAGACGGAGATAATGGCAAAAACGCCGCAGAAGAGGTTCCCGCTGGTAAAGAGGTTCGGAATGATGTAGATCCCCTTCCGTCTCAGCTCTTTCATTTCCGGCCTTTTTTTCTGATTCATCTTAAAATTCCCAGAATGGTTTCACCTCCACTGACCTTTTGTCCCAGGGAGACATGGATTTCCGTCTCGATCGGAAGGAAGAGGTCGACGCGGGAGCCGAAACGGATCAGGCCGAATCGCTCGCCCCGATTTAAAACGCTCCCCTCCTTAATCCAGCAGACAATCCGACGGGCGATCAGCCCTGCAATTTGAATGCAGACGACCCGCTTTCCGGCCGGCGTTTCCAACACAACCGCGTTTTGCTCATTCTCAAGCGATGCCTTTGGAACGTTCGCCGCGAAGAAACGGCCGGCATTGTAAAAAACGCCGACCACCTTTCCGGCAACGGGAACCCGGTTGACGTGAACGTTAAAAACATTCAAGAATATGCTGATCTTGATCGCCGGTTTCTTTAAAAACCGGCCTTCCTCCGTCCTTGAGATATCGACGACCTTCCCATCGGCGGGAGAGACCAGAACTCCCTCCCCTTGCGGGACAACTCGGCGCGGATCTCTAAAAAACCAGATGCAAAAGAGGGTCAATGTCCCGAAGAACCATCCTGCCGCCCCGCCGAGGAAGAGTCCCCCCAGCAGGGTCAAGAACGCCCCGGTCGCGATGAAGATAAAGCCCTCTTTTACGATCGGAAATTGTGTTTCTTCTGTCATGCCCAACCTCGTCCGGTCCGGAGTGCCCAAAATGGTTTACGGTTCCGATTCTATCATTTTGGGGAAGAAAAATATAGCTCCCCCAGACGGAGGTTAATTTTTGCTCCGGTCGACCAGTCGGTCCTTCTTGAGCCAGGGCATCATTGCGCGAAGCTTCTCCCCAACCTGCTCGATCGGATGGGCCTCGCCCTTCTTTGCAAGGGCGTTGAAGACCGGTCTTCGCGCCCTGTTCTCCAGGATCCACTCCTTGGCGAACTGGCCGCTCTGAATCTCATTGAGGATCTTCTTCATCTCTTTCTTGGTTTCATCTGTAATGATCCGTGGTCCTCGCGTCAGGTCACCGTAACGGGCCGTGTTCGAGATCGAGTAGCGCATGTTGGAGATGCCACCTTCGTAAACCAAGTCGACGATCAGCTTGACCTCATGAAGGCATTCAAAGTAGGCCATCTCCGGAGAGTAACCGGCTTCGATGAGTGTCTCATACCCGGCCGTAATCAGGGAAGTCAATCCACCGCAGAGAACGGTCTGCTCTCCGAAGAGATCGGTCTCGGTCTCCTCACGGAAGTTCGTCTCCAGAACGCCGGCCCGCGTCCCGCCGATTCCCCGGGCATAGGCGAGGGCGATCGCCTTGGTCTGCTTTGAAGGATCTTGATGGATCGCAATCAAGCTTGGAACACCGCTTCCCTTCGTAAATTCCGATCGCACCAGATGTCCCGGACCCTTCGGCGCCACCATAAAAACGTTGACATCCTCTCGGGGGACGATCTGTCCGAAGTGAATATTAAACCCGTGCGCAAACGCAATATAAGCCCCGGTCTTGAGGTTCGGGGCGATCTCACTGTGATAAAGATCAGCGGCGACCTCATCGGGCGTGAGAATCATCACAATTTCGGATGACTTCACCGCATCGGCAACCGGCATGACCTTGAGTCCGGCACGCACGGCTTTATCCCAAGAGCGCCCTTCTCGTAAACCGATGACCACCTTCAGCCCGCTGTCCATAAGGTTCAAGGCGTGGGCATGTCCCTGGCTGCCATACCCGATGATGGCGATCTGTTTTTCTCTCAGCAGGGAGGCATCGGCGTCTTGATCGTAATAAATTTTCATAGAATCCCCTTATTAATACGGATAGATCGTGGAAATTAAATGCTATTTTGAAACCATCTTTCTCTCTCTCTCTTCTTTTGAGGAGATGGTTTTGATCTCTTCCCGGGCGATAGCGATCCGGCCGGTCCGGATCAATTCCTTGATCCCCAGCGGCCGGAGCAGGTTGATGATCGCATCGATCTTTTGGACATCGCCGGTAATTTCGATCGTATAGGTGTTCGGCGTGGAGTCGACGATCTTTGCCCGAAAGATATCGGCGACCCGAAGGGCCTCTGCCCGATCTTCGGCACGGGTATTGATTTTAATGAGCGCGGTCTCCCGCTCGACATACTCCTTCTCCGTCAGATCGACCACCTTGATCACATCGACGAGCTTGTTAAGCTGCTTGGTGATCTGCTCGATGATCCGGTCGTCTCCCTGCGTTACGATCGTCATCATGGAGACGGTCGGATCGAGCGTCGGCCCTACGGAGAGGCTCTCAATGTTGAAGCCTCGGCCCGAGAAAAGACCGGAAACCCGGGAGAGAACGCCGAATTTATTCTCGACCAAAACGGAAATGATATGCTGCATGAATCCTCATCAGTTAGGAGAGCAACCAGGGAAAGAGAGTTTATGCGGTGAGCACACCGTCCGCTTTTTCTTCCTGCCTCTGACCCTTTGCCTTCTTGGACCCCTTGTCAGGGTCGGTAAAAACCATTTCGTTGATGGCGGCGCCGGCCGGAATCATTGGGTAGCAATTTTCTTCTTGGTCTACTTGGAAATCGATCACGACCGGTCCCTTGACGGCGAGTCCTTCCTTGAGAACATCACCTACCTCGCTTACCTCGGTGGCGCGGAGCCCGACGGCACCGAAAGCTTCGGCTAACTTAACAAAATCGGGAGAGTCACCCATGTAGCTTGAGGAATATCGCCCATCATAGAAGAGCTGTTGCCATTGGCGGACCATCCCCAGATACTTATTGTTGATGATGGCGACTTTCACCGGCAGCTTGTACTGGACCGCGGTCGCCAGCTCTTGAATATTCATAACGATGCCGCCGTCGCCGGCAATACAGACGACCTGTTCATCCGGATAGGCGCATTGGGCCCCAATCGCCGCGGGGAGTCCGTATCCCATTGTGCCGAGACCACCCGAATTGATGAAGGTGCGGGGCCGATTGAATTTGTAGAATTGGGCCGACCACATCTGATGTTGGCCGACATCGGTGGTAATGATGGCATTCCCCTGCGTGGCCTCATAAATCTTGTCGATCACGTATTGAGGCTTGATGATCTTGTCTCCCTGATCATAAGCGAGAGGATGTTCCTTCTTCCACGCTTCGATCTGCTCCATCCACGGCTGATGTTGTCCCAAATTCCCATTGCCGGAGGTCCGCAAAAGCTGATTGAGTTCCCGAAGGACCAGCTTGGCATCGCCGACGATCGGAACATGAACGGCTAGGTTCTTGTGGATCGAAGTTGGATCGATGTCGATGTGGATGATTCGTGCGTTCGGAGCGAAGTCGGCGACCCGGCCGGTCACGCGATCGTCAAAACGGGAGCCGACTGCAATGATAAGATCGGAATTGTGAATCGACATGTTTGCCCAGTACGTTCCATGCATCCCGAGCATGCCGAGGAAGAGAGGATGCGTTCCCGGGAAGGCGCCGAGTCCCATCAACGTGAGGGTCACCGGGATTTTTGTGATCTCCGCCAGTTCGCGAAGCTCTTGGTGCGCATCCGAGGCAAGGACCCCTCCGCCGGCATAAATGACCGGCCTTTTGGCCTTTAAAATCTCCTGGGCCGCCTGCTTAATCTGCCACTTGTTTCCTTTATAAACGGGAGAATAACTTCGGATATAAACTTTGTCGGGATACTTAAATTCTGTTTTTGCCAAAACGACATCTTTTGGAAGGTCGACCAGAACCGGCCCGGGTCTTCCGGAAGTGGCAATGTAGAAAGCCTCTTTAATCGCCTGGGCCAGATCGTTTACATCTTTCACCAGAATATTATATTTCGTACAGGGACGGGTGATACCGACCACATCCGCTTCTTGGAAGGCATCGTTGCCGATCATCTTTGTTGGAACCTGACCCGTAAGAATAACCAGGGGAGTGGAATCCATGTAGGCATCGACAATACCGGTAACGGTATTCGTAGCGCCGGGACCGGAAGTCACCAAAACAACGCCGGGTTTTCCTGTCGCCCGGGCATATCCTTCCGCCATGTGGGTTCCACCTTGCTCATGCCGGCAGAGAACGACCTGAAGATCCTTTTCATCGTAAAGAACGTCGAATACAGGAAGATTAACCCCTCCCGGATAGGCGAAAACGACTTTCACCCCCTCCCGTTTGAGGCACTCAATCAGAATTTGTGATCCCGACAATTTCATGTTCGTTTCTCCTCTGGTCTCGGCCAGTGGCGGTTTTTCGGCCCCTACCGTTCTCGATATAGAACGGAGGCTGACCGTGCTTACCGAGTCCTCTCGCTTTACACGCTTTTTACAAGTACTTTATATTTAAAGGGAATAATAGCCACGATGATAACATGAGTTTAATATTATTACCATAGCCCAGAGGGGGAGTCAACCGGAAATATTCGGGAAATCAAGCTGGATAGAGCGGAAAGGAATTACTGATTACTTGGAAGGTATTGAAGGGAGTCCCCTTTCGAGATCAACTCAGAGCTCAACGTGATCCGGGCGGTGGCGGTCTGTTCCTGACTGGAGAGAACGAGAAGCCGTCCTACGCTCCGTTTTGGAATATACCCATCCCTGGTCTTTTCTCCGCCATGAATAATTTCAAACTCATCCCCGGGGAGAATGCCGTCCTTCCATCCCTGGTCGATGTAGACGATGTCATGCTCTCCATTACTTATCCGGTCATTGCGCACTTCAGCAATGATCCCTGCCCCTTTGTCGGCAGAAGCCCGCTCGGAAGGGGTCGAGGGGCGGATGAGGGTTCCGAGGGCGGCAATCTCATCATCGATCGAAATGGCATCTTTCGAAAGGACAATCTGAGCGGTCGCAGTTTCATTATGGCGCTCAACAACTTTTATTGCTCCGGTGATCTCAATCAGATCTCCCAGTAATTTTCCCGTCTTGGGATGGTGGACTTTTTTAATTTTACGATAGAGTATCCATTCGTTAGAAGCATCTTCTGCTTTCGGAAGACGGATATAAACAATATCCCCCTTTGAAAAGATTGTCTTCGATTCCTTTGCCCCAACGAGCTTTCCGTCTGCTTTTAGATCCTGCACGACCATTCCATTGGAGAGGGAGGACCAAAAATCAATCTTTTTGGGTGATGCAATTTCATTTTGGATCAGCTGCGAGAGAGGCGACCTCGGCTCCTCCGTTGGAAGCTCTTCGGCCGGCACACTAAAAGCACCAACAACAAGAACTAAGATCGTTAGAATCGTTAACGGAAAGAGCTTTTGATTAAAAAGCATTTTGTCCTCCTCGCCATCCTTGGAGAAAGATATCAAATAATCGTGAATTGTCAAGAATGGAGGGGGGTCCCGTCGGGCCTTTCCTTGCCTTGGCCCTGCATTGTTTTTGGAAAGAGAGATGTGATAACATGACGGCGCTTTTCTTAGGAACGCACATGAGACCGCTCTCTTTTTCAATTCGTTTGATTCTTTGGTGCTGGCTCTTTGTTGCAATGGGATGCAGCGGGGGCGAAACGGTCCTCTCCGTCACACTAAATACCCGCAATCCGGACACCGTCTATGTCGGCACAACGGGGGGTGGATTTTATAAGAGTACCGATCGGGGGGGGACCTTTCAGAGGATGAGTAATGGTTTAACCTCTTACAATATCACCTCCATTGCGGTGAATCCCTCCCTCACGACGATTCTTTATGCCGGCTCTTTTGGAGATGCCGTCTACCGAAGTATCGACAGCGGGCGAAATTGGATCATCATCAATACCGGCCTGGATGATAACGTCGGAACCCAGGCGGTCAATGCTGTTGTCTCCAATCCTTTTATCTCCGACATTCTTTATGTCGGAACGAACCACGGGGTTTACAAAAGTATCGACGGCGGCGGGGAGTGGAAGTCGGCTAATATGGGCGTCGCCAACCGGTTCGTGATCGCCCTGGTAATGGACCCTCGCAATCACAGCATCTTGATGGCGGGAACGAATGAGGGGGTCTTCATCACGGAAGATGCAGCCAAAACCTGGCGATTGGTTCACCCCGAGACGAAAAAATGGGCGGTGAATGCAATTGTTTTCGACAAGTCCGACCCGAACATTCTCTACGCCGGGACAAATCAGGGTGTCTTTAAGACGACCGACCGGGGCAACACCTGGCAGCCGCAAAGCCAAGGGATCAAGACCCGGTTTATCGTCACCCTCCTCATCCATCCGGAAAAGCGGGAGATCCTTTATGCTGGCAATAATGACGGCATTTATAAAACAGTGAACGGCACCGAATCGTGGAGCCCCATTCCCGGCGCACCGCGCTCCCTCACCTCTTTGGCGATCCACCCCCGATCGCCTGAGACCCTCTTTGCAGGAACGACACATGGTCTTTACCGGAGCACGGATGCGGGGACCCACTGGGATGAAATGAAGTTGCGTTGAATTCAAAAATCCCTCTCAAGCGCAGGGGGCATTCGCCTATCTTCCATAAAGGAGCACGATTGAATTATTTTTTAAGAAAAAAGATGTTGCAGTGGATCTTGATCCCATTTCTCTTCATCGGTTGCAGACCCCCCTCTCCCGTCCCGGATGCACCCGGCGCTCCGACCGGATGGGAAGTCCAAAACAGCGGCATCCAAGCCTCATTGGGCGGGATCTACTTCTTGGACAGCCAGAACGGCTGGTTGACCGGAAACAAAGGGATTATTCTTCATACGACGGATGGCGGCCAGCATTGGTCGATTCAGGAAACAGGCACACAAACACTGCTCGTCTCCATCTTCTTCGTCAGCCCGAAGCGAGGGTGGGCGGTCGGAGAAAAAGGACTGATTCTCTTTACCGAAGATGGCGGGCAAAAATGGGTGCTTCAGGACAGCGGTCAGCCGAAGAAGAATCTGTTGCATGTTTTCTTTACCAGTCCGGACCAAGGATGGGTGACCGGCGAGAAGGGACTCCTCCTCTCCACCACCGACGGCGGGCAACATTGGGCGTCGACCGAGGTCAAGCCGGCGGTCGCCTTTAATTCCATTTTTTTCATTAATCCGAAGCAAGGGTGGATTTCTGGCGATGCCGGGAACATCTTTTATACAGCGGACGGCGGCGTCACTTGGACGCGGCAGGAGTCCGGAACAGCCAAAGATCTCCACCGCATCTTCTTTTCACGACCGGAGATCGGTTGGGCGGTGGGAGGCGCCGGAACCATTCTCCATACCAAAGACGGCGGAAAAAGCTGGTCTGCCCAGACAAGCGGAGTACCCAGCTTTCTGCTCGGTCTCTTCTTTATCGATGATCAGGTCGGTTGGGTGGTGGGTGCTTCGGGCACCATCTTGAACACCAAGAATGGGGGAGCCACATGGGAGCAGCAGGTTTCCGGGACGATTAATTTCTTGACCAATGTCTTTTTCGTGGACCCTCAGGTCGGCTGGGTCGTCGGGATTAAAGGGACTATCTTCCATACGAAGCGGGGGGGCGAACCCCCTCCCGGAGAGGTCAAGGAGGTCAAAGCGGAAGAAGAAAAGAAATGAGCATCGATGAAGTCGGCATAAGACGCCAATCAGCTCTCTCCAAAGAAGTTCCGCAGAAGATGGATAAACCTGCCGAGAAGATCTATCTGTGTGATCTTTGCGGAGCGGAGATGCTCGATCTTCACTGCAAGCTGATCTGCCGGCGGTGCGGTTTCAAACGCGACTGCTCCGATCCTTAATAACTAAGTCTTCAGTTTTCGTCCGAGTGTCTTTTCAACGCTTTCCACTTTGCTCCTGAGGCGGCCTGTTTTCCCCTTCCGATAATCGATTTTGATCACCGTCGAAACACGGTCGCAATCCTCCTTCATTCGCTCCCAGCAGGCCTTCACAACGCCGAGCACCTCTTCCCAAGGGCCTTCGATCACCGTCCCCATGGGATTGAGGCGATACTCCAAGCCGCTCTTGTCGATGATCTCCAAGGACCGGGAGACATACTCACTCACACTCTCTCCTTGGGTAAGCGGAGACATGGAGAATTCGAGCAAAATGGTTTCATCCTTCTTTTTCTGACTCGACACGGGACCCCCTTCGCTATTGAGAAATGATCCGCATTATTCTTTTGGAAAAACCTGCATAAACGGTTTGATCTCGTAACGGGAAAAGACCCCTCCTGAGACATACGGGTCTGCCTCACCCCAAGCGACGGCCTCTTCTAAAGAGCCGGCCTCAAAGACGATGAGACTTCCACTTTTGTCCCCAAAAGGACCCGCCAGAAGCAACTTCTTTTCAACCGCTAATTTCTCCAGACGCTCCAAGTGGGACGGGCGAAGACGTTTTCTTAAATCAGACCCTTCCGGACCATCCAGCCCAATCATGACAAATTTCATCCTGCTCCTCCGACTTTTTACTTATATATAGAAGATAAGAAAACGCTCATCCGGGACGGTAGAACGGAAGGGCCGACACCTGCGCGGTTTTGCGGCTTTGAGCGATCTCCACCTCGACTTCGGTTCCGGGAATTGCGATCTGAGGCCGCACATAACCCATCGCAATCACCTTCCCCGCAGCCGGAGACCAGGTGGCACTGGTGATCCATCCTAGTTCCTTTTCTCCCTGGAAGATTTTGTCTTCTCTTTTGGGAAGCACTGATCCCTCGATCGTTAACCCCATCAGCTGCTTGTTCACATGGCCATAGGTCTGGATTCGGGCCATGACCTCTTGGCCGGGATAGCAACCTTTGGTATAACTGATCGCCTCTTTCTCAAGGCCGGCTTCAATCGGAATGATATGCTCGTCGATGTCGATGCCATACCGGAGTTTTCCGGCCTCGATCCGGAGAATTTCGAGGGCCGATTGGCCGAAAGGTTGAAGGCCGAACGCGCCCCCCGCAGAGAAAAGGCGCTCCCAAAGCTTTTCTAACCCCTCCATCGGAAGGTAAAGATGGTAGTCCTCCCCTCCCGTCGTCGATTGTTTGACGCAAAGGAGGGTCGCTCCGTCGCTTTCGGTTTGAAAAAACGAGTGCTCATCATTCATCGGAACAGAACCGAAGAGCGTCTCCAGGAGCGGCCGGGCCTGCGGACCCGAAACGAGGAGCCGTCCCCAAGCGGGAGTTTCCATCTTAATCTGGGATCGGAATTTAAATCGCATCAGCTGATCGAACGTGTTCTTTGCATTCGTCCACTCCACATCCATCAGCAGGGCATCGGGGAGCCGATAAAGATGGAAGTCCGAGAGGACCCTCCCTTTGGCGGTCAGAAGGGTCGTATAGAGTCCTCTTCCCTGCTCCAACGGATTGAGATCATTGCTGATGATATTTTGGAGAAAAGGGATTCGGTCTTTCCCGGTAATGAGGAAAGGTGTCTGATGCGACAGATCGGCCACGCCGACCTTTTGCCGGACAATCTGATATTCCGAAAAAGCATCTCCATAATCGGACGGAAGCTCCCACTCGCCATAAGGGACGAAGCGGCCGCCCCGTTGTCGATGTTGGAATTGTAAAGGCAGTGTCAGCATGGTTATAACCTTGTTATAAATGAATAAACAAAAAATCATAACATGGTCGGGAAGATGGGGTCAAATCCGGCTCTAATGGAAAGCTTGACTCGCCCATAAGATTTCATATATCTTAAACACAGAAGGAAATTTTATAAAGTGTCTAAAAAAATGAGAGAAACTGCAGTCAAAAAATCCCATCTTGCCCTCGTTCGAAGCGAGATCCGCCTCCTCATCGTTGATGATGAAGCCCTCACACGAAAAGGTCTGATCTCTCTTTTCCATCTTCAAAAGGGAATGAAGGTGGTCGGTGAGGCGCAGCACGGCATTGAAGCGGCGGAGCGGGCCAAAGAGCTCAAACCCGACGTGGTCCTCATGGACTCTCAAATGCCGATTTGCGACGGCCTCAAGGGAATCGGCCTGATCAGAGAGGCCCATCCCGCCGCCAATATCATTATCCTCGCCCTCTCGGATGAAGAATCGAACATCTTCGCCGCGATGCGGGCGGGGGCCAAGGGGTTCATCTACAAAAACATCGATCCGGAGAAGCTCTACAAATGCGTCTCTCTGGTCCATCGCGGGGAGGTGGTTTTGCCCCGGCAGATGGCCTCGAAACTCTTTACCTCCCCCTATATCACCTCCTCGGCTCCCACCACAAACCATGGTCCCCTGACTCCAAGAGAGCGGGAGATCCTCAGTTGTCTCGGCGAAGGCGCCAGCAATAAAGAGATCGGAGCGACCTTGGGAATCTCGGAGCACACGGTCAAAATTCACCTGCGCCACATTCTTAAAAAACTACATCTGAATAACCGCGTCCAAGCCGCTATTTTCGCCCTGAAAGAACGAACCTTGCCGCCGGGGATACCGTCACAGGCGGATGTGAAAGGGGAAGGGACCCATCCGGCGATTTAAAAATCCTTCCCGCTCCGTACCGCCCGGAGATTGACGACGAGGGTCTCCTGCGGTCTTGTTTTAAACCATCTCTAAACCGATTCAATGGACAACGTCAGCAACGCGCCGGAGAGCGAACCCTGGCAAGCATTGCTCCAAACTGCCACAAATCTCTTTCAGGCCCGACGATTTAATGAAGTTCTCTATCAGGTCGTTCGCGAAATCGCGAGCCGGATGGACGTGGTCCGCTGCTCGATCATTTTTGTCGATGAGCGAAAGGAAACCGCCTATGTCGTCGCGACACACGAAACATCGGAAGCAAAACGGATCCCTCTCGATCTAAAAAAGTACCCTGAAATCGTTCATGCGGTCCACGCACGTCAACCGATCTTCATCCCCGATGTCTTCCAACATGCCCTGCTGGCTCCCTTCGAGGAAGTGCTGCGGGGCGTCTCCCTCGGCTCGATTCTGATTCATCCTCTGATTCAAGGAGAGAAGGTCCTTGGGAATCTGATCTTGAGGGTCTCGGGCGCCCGCACCTTCACTCCTCAGGAGCTCCAGTTTTCGGCCTGGGTGGCTCAGTTGGCGCCGAGCGCCATTCGAAACGCCCACCACTATGAAAGCCTCCTCCAAGAGAAGAGCGACTTGGAGCGGCTGGCGATGATTGATTTTCTCACCGATACCTACAATCATCGCTACTTCAGCGCCCGGATGGAAGAAGAGTTCAATCGGGCGATTCGCTACAATCTCTCCCTCTCCTGCATCTTGCTCGATATTGATGACTTTAAATGGGTCAACGATACCTACGGCCACCGAAGAGGGGATACGATTTTGCGCGAGGTGGCGTTGGTGATCAAAGGGACGATCCGGAAGACCGATTTCCTGGCGCGTTACGGGGGAGAGGAATTTGTCATCATCCTCCCTCAGACCGACCTGGCCGGCGCTTACCAAGAAGGAGAGCGTATCCGCCAAGCGGTGCGAACACATTCTTACGGCGAAACAAATCGGACGAAGAGGATCACCCTCAGCCTCGGCGTGGCGACCTTTCCCGGCCGGACCGTTGCAACGGTTGATGATCTGATCCGGGCCGCCGATTCGGCCCTCTACCAAGCAAAACGCCTCGGAAAGGATCGAACCGAGGCGTTTGTCACTCCCGTGTAAGCCCTCTCTCCGGTGATGAAGGAGGGCTCCCGGGACCGATCCGGTTAAATTTCCATCAGGCGGGACCGATTTGCAATCAAGAAGCGCAATCGCTCTCTCCAAAGAGGATTCCGAAGCGCATGAAGATGATACTGTCCCGATTCCCGAATCGATGATTTGATCAAGAAAAGGGGGAAGAACTGGTAAAAGAGCCGGGGGCTCAACTTCCATTGGAAGAAGAAATGGACCATCATCTCTTGAACTTGGCGACGGAACCAATGCTCCTTGAAGAAGAGGTTCTCGAAGGAAAGAAGGGGATCTCCCTCCTCTTTCCCGACCGGAAGAGATGAGAGAAAGAAGAAGAGATCATCAAACGGCCATCCCTCCTTTTGGGAGAAACTCCAATCGCACATCGAAAGGGAAGGACCTTCGGCGAGCATGTTCCCGAGCCAGAAATCACCGTGATGGCCGGTGAGCGGGATCGCGGTTCGCCTCCACTCGTCCCAGCCTTTTAAATGATCGTTTAAAAAGCGCTCCTCCGAAGCCTCCACCGGATAAAGCGAGCGATATTGCTCAATCGGCCCCCTAACCTCTTCTTCAATCCAGGCGTCGGTGATCTCCACCGTCCCGTTCTGCGTCTCCTTCTGGAATTGCAGCAGCCAGGCCAGAACGCTCTCGATCATTCTTCCGATCTCCTTTTGGTGCGCAACCCCTTCTTCGGGCTTCGCCACGGAGGGAAAACTCTTCCCTTTGAGTCCCGACTCGACAAAAAGAAACCGCCCCGGATCTTCCCGACTCAAGAGCGGCTTGGGGATCGTCGATCGAAAGGAGGGGGAGAGCCGGTGATAAAAATAGAGCAGATTTTCATACTCTTGTGTCAGCATCGAGATGGTCTGGCGATTCCGAGAAACCTTGACCACCCATCTCGGCGTGGAGCCGTTCTGATCGAAGGCCAAGAAGACCACCGGCTGTCCGGTGGGGTTTTTCTTCGATCCCGCCGTTTTGGTAAAGTAGAGGGCGCGGGGGGGAAAAAAGGAACCTCCCAGCGGGGCCCGTTTTCAACAATGACTTTTTCGATCTCTTTAAGCATAGGGTCCTTCCTTCCAAGCAACGATGCTGAAATGAGGGGAGAAAAAAGAGGTGACGCCGAGCGATGTCCCCATAAGGGCGAGCTTCTTCTTGATTTTCCCTAACCGAGAGCTCGGGGAGATCGCGTGGTTCAGATAAAACCGCAGCGGCGAGGGATGATCGAGCGACACCAGCTCGACCGGCCGGTTATACCCCGGGACCGGCATAAAAAACTGGTTTTCGACGAATCCCGACTCCTCCAGCAGTTTTCGATAGCCCCCCTTCCCGTAGGTGTAGGTCCGATAGCTGCTGTATGCGCGGCTGACCCGGTAGGGTTGCTTGATGTAAAACCGGCAGCAAAGGTCGGCCATCCATCGGGGCATCAGGCTGGTGTACTTCAATCCGCTGTGATCCTTTTCACCTAAAAAATTGTCAAAACCGAAACGGTTTTCAATGCCGATGTAGATCGCTCCCCCCGGCTTGAGCAGGCGATGGAGCTGCTCCAGGAAACGTTTCTGAAGGACGCGCGGATTTTCATTGTAGTCGGCCAACCCGACCCATTCCAGATAACCGTTCACGATAATAAAATCAAATGTTTCCGGCGCGAAGGGGAGGTTCAGCCCGCTGGCGATCGCCACCTCCATGTTGTCGAGCCCTTCTTGCGCCCGGCGGGTTTCGATGAATTTGGCCCGTTCCGCAATCAGCTCCACCGCCGTGATCGAGCCGCAGTGCGGCTGCAGGCCGAAGGAGATCGTTCCGAAGCCGGCACCGACATCGAGCACCTTTGAATGGGGAAGGAGGGGAAGGATAAACCGGAAATCGGCCCTCGCCTCATCGGTCATGTAATCGTAGATGCTCGGATAAGCCTTGGCGACCTTTTGATCGAGCGCCTTTTTCCAGCCGGTTTTTCGGGCCAGATCGTTGATCTGAATCATCTCTTTTTCCGGGATCTCTCCCCAATAGTAATCACTTGCCGCAAAACAGGGGATCCCGTCGACCTCTTTCCAGGTGAATCGGCACTCTTTGCAGGAAAGGGTGCCGTCCTGCGGAAGGGGAATAAAGCAATGAGGGCATGCCAGTGTGGAATCTTTTCGGCTCCGTTGGGCCGCCTGTAGCGGCAGATCCTTCTTCAATGCACTTTGAAACATCACGATTACCTCATGGAATGTGGGGGCTATTAAGAAGTGAAAAGAACGGGGCTCCTCTCGTCGCGATAACCTCTTTTGGTTAGAAGGAACGCCGCTTGTGAACAGGAAGGGTGATTTGCAAGGAGTGTACCGGTGGTTTTACAAAATTTTAACATTCCCTTTACGGGCCGCGCCGGATCGGCGGGCTGGAATGCGTCGAAGCTTGCATTTATTTTGCATTTTATTGCAATTTGATTATAATGTTCCGGCTTGTCGGAAGGGAGAGAGGATGCTCTATTATATTTTATTCAATACATTCCTGGTTGCGCTCGGCTGCGTGCTTCCGTGGCTTCATCCGGGTCTATTCGTCGTCGGTCTTCGGGGGATCGACATGATGGATGGTAAGATTGCGTTGGGCTTGGCCCTCATCGGTTTGATTGCCGCCTCTTACCAACTTCTCCAGAAGCGGGGGCGCTTTTACTGGATTTATGGACTGATCGGCTTTTTAATCCTGATTATTTCTGCGCTCGATCTCTATACCTTTTACCAGAATCGCTATCCGATCGGCCCGGGGATTTACCTGGTGGCCCTGGGAGGGCTTCAGCTTACCGGCGCCTATATCCTCTTCCTGCTCAAACAGGGGAGGGGCACTTCCCCTCCCGTTTGAGTTCTGCAGGCCGTTTAAGAGAGGGGTGCGCCGCCGGTTTGATCCGGCTTGTCGATCTGGAACTGATCGATCACCTCTCCTGCTGCATCGAGCGCCTTCAATATCATCGCATTTGCGGTCACATCGACCGAAACAAACTCATAAGTCGAGCTTGAGATGACGGTCCGCTCGTTCCGTCCGACCGGATAAAGAGGCGCGCCTCCCCCGCCGGTCACGATATAAGTGACCCCATTGATCGGAACGGTCCGCTCATAACCGTGGGCATGGCCGTTGATGACGAGATCAACCCCGTATTGTTCAAAGAGAGGAACCCATTGCATTTGAACCGAGGGGGTGTCTCCATATTCCGCGGCACTAAAAGCGGGATGGTGGAAGTAGACGATTTTCCATCGCGCGGGAGCCTTTAGTGCCGTCTCGAGCCATGCCTTTTGCGTCCGGTCGGTCACCTTGTTGCTGTCGAGACCGATTACATGGATATCACCCCAGAAAAAATCATAATAAAAGTTTCCCTTCGGAAGGTAGAAGTTTCGCCGGAAGGGCGCCCCGGATTCGGTGACAATGTCGTGGTTGCCTGGAACCGGGAAGAACGGAAGATGTTTGATCATCTCCCCATACGGACGGAAATAGCGCGGATCGTAATCGGCATCCGCCCCCTTGTCGTAGATTACGTCCCCCGCAATCAACGCAAAATCAAATGATACCCGCTTCATCACCTCAGCCAAGCGCTTCTGGTGGATCGTCCCCGAACCACTGTCGGCGAAGGCGATAAAGGAGGCCTCGCTCCCCTGCGCCGGCGCAGTCGTAAAGGTCGCCACTTCGCCGAGACGTACGCCGTTCACCTCCACCTCATAGGAGTAGGTCGTTCCAGGGGTCAGATGGGTGAGCCGCGCGAAGTGTTGATCCTTCCCATTTTGCCCATTTTGCTCATCGAGGGTCTGGTCTCGCCCCTGTCCCTCCCCCCAATGAACTGACCCGTTCGGATTGCATCGCCAGGCGATCACGGCGGAGTCGGAGGAAATCCAAGCAAGATAAGGAAGCCGAGGAGAGACATTGCAGACGATCTCCTTCGGGAGAAGTGAGGAGACGGTCACCGTCGCCCGCCCTTCCAAAGAGCGATCGGATCGACCGGTCGCCACCACATGATAGGTTCCCGCCGCGGTGGGAGCGGTGTAGTCCCCCTCTTCCGAGATGCTCCCCCCATTTTGCTCCGCAACGCTCCATGCAACCGTCTTGTCGGGGGCCTCAATGACCTCGGCGGAGAAACGCTGCTTCCCACCCGGACCGACGAAACGATTTGCGGGCTGAACCCGGACCGATCCCTGTGAAATGACCGTTACGGCGGCGGTGGCGCTTAATGATCGGTCGGTGTTGTTGATGGCAATGACATGGTACGTACCGGGTTGAGCGGGAGCGGTATAGACCCCGTCACCCGAAATCGATCCCCCCGCGTCCCCTTCCTGAATGCGCCAGATCACCTCCGAATCGGAGAGAGAATCGGTCGCCGCCGAAAAATGCTGCTGCCCTCCCACCGGCAGCCGGGCCTCCTCCGGTTCGACCGAGAGCGATCCCGGCGAAGTCGGTAAGACTTCGGCCGGCGGGTTGGCCGGCGGCGTGGAAGGAAGCTCTGTGGTGGCCGTTCCTTCTCCTCCACCCCCGCCTCCCCCGCAGCCGAGGGTCAAGAAGAGCGCCGCGAGGATGAACATCAACCGCGCATCAATTAAAAATCTGCTTCTCTTTTTCAAAGCTAAAACCATTCTAAAACCCACCTGCAATCTATTTATAAAAACGGAGCGCCCTTTTCAGGGCGCTCCAGGACTGACCCGATCGGGTCATCGGGAAGAGGGTGGCCCCCCCCCCGCCCGACGGGACCCGAGCTCTATGCGAGCCGCTTCCTGAGCCTCCTTCCAATGAAACCCCAGAAGGGGGCAGAGAAGAGAAGGAGGAATGAGACCGCCTGTCTGTAGTCGGTTGGCCCGACGTTCCGGCCCAGGCTGCATCCGCCGCCCCCCCCTCCGCCGGAGGAATCGTCGGCGCTTCCCACCTTCAGCGAGTAAATCGCGGTGGCGCTTTTTTGTTTATCATTTTTGACGGTGAGTTTGACCTGATAGGTCCCCGGTTTAGCGTACCGGTGTTCCACCTTCGCGCCGGTCATCGCGGTCCGATCGCCAAGATCCCACTCATAGGTGGTCAACGATCCATCCCCGCCGAGGCTCCCGGTTCCGTCGAAGGTGTAATGCAGCTCACCGCTTGCGACCGATTCCGCGAACCACTGCGCCACCGGTGCTCCGACCTCCCCGGTCACTGAAATTGCAACCGAGATCGTCTCGGAGATCCCCTCCGCATCGCTGACGGTGAGGGTCACGTTATAGCTCCCCGCGCTGTCATAACGATGAGATACCTGAGCGCCGGTCGCCGTGTTGCCGTCGCCAAAGGTCCACTCATAAGACGCAATCGCCCCTTCGGCGTCGCTGCTGCCGGTGCCGTCGAAGTTAAAGCGCCAGGGGTCGCCGGCATCGGCATTAATCGCCAGCGCCGCGTTGGGTCGTGTGTTCCCCGGTCCGGGATCTCCCCCCGGGATCGTTCCCAGGCCGGAATCATCCCCTCCGGAATTTCCTCCCTCTTCGGGAGTGGCGCCGGCGATCCGCGCAGCCATTTTTTCGCGGGCATCATAGAAATCGAGCGGGTCCCGATTCCAGGTGTAGGTGTTCGTCACCACGAGCGCCAGCTGCTCATTGGCATACGCTTCCTCTCCCATCGTTTTTAGAAGATGGAGATACTCATAATCTTCCATCCCTTCCCGAAGGAGCTTTAAGCGGATCGACTCAATCGGGATGTGCTTCGTCCCGCCGATTTTGCTCGGCTTGCCGGGATAGTAGAGGGTGCCGTCGCCGTTTCCGCCGAAGTAGTGCTGTGTCCGCCAGGGATCGGCCTGGCCGAAGGCGTAGACCATGTCATAATAGAGCTCACCCTGAATGTTGTATTTAAAACTCATCCACTGCATGACCCGGCTGAACGTGGCCGGCAGATCGATCATGAAGCTCGGCCAGTCCATATGATAGCCCTGCCGATCGTGTGTTCCGCCGCCGACAATGCCGCAGCCGTGGGAGCCGCAGGCCTGATACCACCAGACCTCCTGGCCGTATTTACTTCTCTGGTTGCCGACGGTGGCCGCACCGCCGGGGACCTCGCTTCCCGGCTCCCGGCCGTTCGGCTTGTTGTCCATAAACCGGATCGTCGGGATAAAAAGATCGATCACATCGGCCGCTCCCCCTTCGGTGGCGTTCTGGACGCTGGTGGTCACGGCTGCCTTCAGATCGGGATCGGCCTGATGGAGCGCGTTGGCGCGGCGTCTAATCGATGCCCATTCCGAGGCTGAGTTCGGCTCATCAAGGGTATATTGGAAAAGCCGGTCGAACCATCCCTTCGCCTTGAAGTGCTGCGCGTATTCCCGCAAGAAAGCGACATCTTCCCGATGGTTGAAGTCGCGCGTCTGAATGGTGGTCTGTCTGTTGCCCGGAAGCTTGCCCCCGGGGAGGGAGACCGTTCCGTCGAGAAAAGGACCGAACGCGGCATCGAACGGCTCCCAATTAATCTTTCCGGCCCTCATTCCCCCCAACGTCTCCGGGGAGAGGAGGTAATTATCGGTAATCCGATGGAGGAGGTTCGCTTTGGAATACATCTGACTCAGCTCCAGCGCAACGCTGCCGGGAAGACCGTGACCGTTCGGGATCAGGCTGTGATCGATTGAGTAGGCCGACTTCAGCGTCGAAACCGAGGGGAGCGCAAAATCCCAGACGGTCAGTTTGATCGGAACGACCAGCGGGCTCTGCCCGGTCGCCGTGACCGTCGCCGAGCCGGTGTAGATGCCGGCGGCGGCTGTGGGAGGAATATAAATTTCAATCCAGATCGGCTGGTTCCTTCCGGCCGCCACGTTCAAGGGGAAGGCATTGCGGACCTCGCCGACATATTCATCTTTTTTCGGAATCAGCGCATCGGGCCACTCTCCCGTCGCTCCCTGGAGGGTCGAGGGGGTCGTGACATTAATGAAGGATTCTTTATAGATCATGATGCGGTCGGCCGGGATCGTGTTGCCGCGGCCGTCGGCCAGATCGCTCACATTCACATCAACCCCCGAAAGGGCGCCATTGCCCGCCGTCACCACGAGTTGGAACGATTCGAATTCATTTCGCGCCCCCTTCATCTCCGCGGAGACCTGATCGGTTTTCGGGGGGGTATTGGGACGGATCTTCACGGTCGCATGATCGGTCCAAACGGTCATGGCGTTGGCCGCCACAGCCGTCGCGAATAGAACGATAAAAAGGTGAAATACAATGTGGATGATCGGCAAAAAGCGCTTCTTTGTTTCCATGTCTCCTCCTTGCTGCGTCGATGACAATCGATTTCAAGCCGAAATTGCCGAACGATCTGAAATGGACAATCTTGGCTCGATCGAGGTGGCAGCCTCTCTCCCAGTTAGACAGAGAGGTCCGTTTTGAACAGGCGTCCCTTCTCAGCGAGAAAGAACGCCTTTCACGGGGGTGATTCGCTTTTTTTTGACAAGATATTCAGGGGGGAAAAACGATTTCGTTGATTGAATCATCATGGGCTGTATTTCTCCATGGATCCGGATTGAAGAATCCGGCTGCGGATTGAAAGGAAGAAAATCTTTCATTATGACCCGCTCGCTAAGGGGGACGGCGCTCGCTCTGCATGGTCAACGAGGGTTCGAATCGTCGGCACCAGGGTGCGGACCATCTCCTCTTTGGCCAGGAAGGTCACGCCGAGCATCTTCGCCTGCCGGATGAGATTTGGATTCTCAGGGATCGTCAGCGCCACCAGCCGGCTCTCCGGCGCTTGCATCTTGAATTCCTTCCAGATCTTCGTGGCCTGTCTCCCTGATGAAGCAAAATTAATGAGGATAATGTCGGGTTTGAACATCTCCAGGGCCAGGATCGCCTCGACTTCGCTGCGTGCCTCCCAGATGATTTCGATATCGGGCGTGGTCCGGAGCAGCCTCCGGAAGACCTGAATGATTCCTTCATACTCTTCAACGATGAGCACTTTGATTTTCTTCAAATGAACCTCGTGATATGGAAAGAGCTTGGCCTCATCGGTTTGAAAGCCTACCAGATCTGGTTCAAATGACTATTGGGAAACGGCCCTAGTTCACCTGCAAAAAGATACTGACGGGGGGGGCGGAGAAGGAGGAAAAAGGGTCGGGAGAGACCCGAAAATAGGGAAGAACGGATGGAAGGGATTCAAAGGAGGGGACCCAGCGCCGATCGGGAGGCGCTCAATTAGGTCGTTCTTCATTTATCTTCGGAAGAGCGCTTCTCGATCGCCCAGGGCGACTGGTTGAGCCAGGCGAGGAGGTCGGCCGGCGAGATCGGCCGGCTGAGGAAATAACCCTGCGCCGCATCGCATCCCAAAGCGATCAGACGATCGTAAATCTCCTGCGTCTCAACTCCCTCGGCGACGACGGTCAGACCGAGATTGTGGGCGAGGTCGATGGTCGATCGGACGATCATCGCATCGTCTTCTTCGACCGCCATTTCCTTCACGAACGATTTATCGATCTTGATCTCGTCGACCGGGAGTTTCTTAAGATATCCCAATGACGAATAGCCGGTTCCGAAGTCGTCGATGGAAAGATGGACCTCCATCTTGCTTAGTTGATTCAAAATCTCCATCGCGCGGGCCGGATCGGCCATGATGACGCTTTCGGTGATTTCAAGATGGAGCCATCCCGGTCCGAGGTCATATGCTTGGAGCAGGCGCGCAACCTGATCGGGGAGCTGGGGGTCTTGCAGATTCCGGGCGGAAAGGTTGACCGCGACCGATAACTTCAATCCGGCTTGGTGCCAGGCATGGCACTGCGAGAGCGCCGCCTTGAGGACCCAGAGGGTGAGCGGTTTGATCAGCCCTCCCTGCTCCGAAAGGGGAATAAATTGATCGGGAGGGACGGTTCCGCGGGAGGGATGTTGCCATCGGACCAACGCTTCCACCCCGATGATCGACCGGTTCCGAAGATCGATCTTCGGCTGGTATTGCAGAAAAAGCTCGTTTCGATCGATGGCATGGCGCAGGTCCCCCATCAAGATCAGATGACTGGAATTGTGCCGCTCGTGCTGCGGGGAATAGACGGCATATCCGGTGCTCTGCTGCTTGGCTTCATACATCGCCATGTCGGCCCGGCGCAGGAGCGTATTGGCATCGTCGCCATGCTCCGGAAACAGGGCAATGCCGATGCTGGTCCCCACCTCGAGCGAGAGGCAGTCGACCACAAAAGGGGATAAAAAATGCCGTAAGATCTTTTCTGCGGTCAGGATGGCCCCGTCGAGTCCGATCGAGAGCAATAAAACGGCGAACTCATCTCCCCCCAGCCGGGCGATCGTATCCGATTCACGGAGGACCTCTCGTAAGCGGGGCCCCACCTGCTGGAGCACCAGATCGCCAAAGTGATGGCCCAGGATGTTATTGATCTCTTTGAAGCGGTCGAGGTCCATCACCAGGAGGGCGAGCGATTTATTATCGCGGCGCGCGGCGAGGATCGCCTGCTGGAGGCGATCCTGAAGGAGCGTCCGGTTGGGAAGGTCGCTGAGGGTATCATAATAAGCAAGATGCTGAATCGACTGCTCCGCGCGTCTTTGCTCTTGCCTCAACTCCGCCTCTTTCAGCTCCCGCGCCACCGCCGGAACCAGCCGCGACAGATTTCCCTTCAGGATGAAATCATGGGCGCCGGCCTTCATCGTTGCCACGGCGGTCTCTTCCCCTTGGGAGCCGGTCACGATAATACAGGGAAGATCGATTCCGCTCTCTTTCAAAACGTTCAGAACGGCCGGGGCGCTGAAGTGGGGCATGTTGTAATCGGTGATAATGAGATCCCAGCTCTGTTTTCGGAGCGCGGCGCGCATGGCGGCCTCCGTGTCGACCCGCTCGGAGCTTAAATCGTAGCCGCCGCGTTGCAGCTCGCGGCGCAGCAAGATCATATCTTCTTCCGAGTCTTCGATGAACAAGACCCGAAGCGGGCTTCCCATGACGAGGATCTCCTTCTCGGCGGCGCGTCTTAAAAAGAACCGATCACGTACAGCGCCGCACTCTCACGTAATCGAGCAAATGAACTTACCGAATAGGCCGGTTCTCCTCAAAACTGCCACTCGATCAGATCCAGGTTTTCGTTGGAAGGGAAGACGCGATATCACCAGGAAGATCTATTACAGCAGATGAGGATCATGGCGTTTCATGCCACGACCGGGAATTGAAATTTAGTATATCGTCCGACCGCTGGGGTGTCAATGAAACGGAGGGCGAATATCGGTTGCGTAAAAAATGAAGGACTTTTCTGGGTAGAATCACGGATTAAAAATGCCCCTGCATCTTGTCAATGACGCAGGGGCATTTGGATTTGACTCAATGGAATCAAGCCGCCTTCGGTTGAAGCCGCCGCTGATAAGTTTCGGAGGTCACCAGTTCTCTGAACTTGGTCAGCGGAATCGCCCAGCGCTTCTCCAGCGCCGGAATGTCGACGCTGTAGCCGACTTCGTTGAACCAGCGACACATCGTCGCTGTATCAGGGCCCAACACCTTCTCCGCCTGGTCGGACGGAAGCGGTTCATACTGAATCGGCTTTCCACTCTCTCTGGCGAGGAATCCCAGCGCTTCCGGAATCGTCAACGCATCGCCGGCAAGATCGACCTCCTCTCCGAGAAATGCTTCCGGCCGGAGGAAAGCGGCCGAACCGAAAGCGCCGAGATCATCCAGCGCGACCATCTGAAGCTTTCGATCGGCCGCCAGGGGGAGAGCCACCTTCCCTTTTTGAATTGCAGGAAGCATCCAGGGTGCGGCAAAGTTCTCCATGAAGAAGACCGGCCGGAGGATCGTCGCCGGAACGCCGCTCTTCCGTAGATGCTGCTCCACCCGCCACTTCGTCTCGAAGTGGGGAATCCCGGTATTTTTATTCGCGCTCCCGACGGAGCTGAAGACCAGCTGATCGACCCCCGCCTCTTTGGCGGCATCCACCATCTCGATCCCCTGCCGAACCTCAGCGTCCAAGCCGGCCTCAAACGGGGTCGTGACGAGAAAGACCCTTTGGACTCCCCGCAAGGCCGGTTGGAGCGACGCCTTGTTGGTAAGGTCGCCGACCGCCACTTCGGCCCCCAACTTTGTCAACGCATCGGCTTTGGCCGGGTGGCGAGTCAACGCGCGGACCTTTTCCCCTTGCTGCAACAGATACCGAGCCACAATCCCTCCCTGCTGCCCCGTCGCTCCTGTGACAAGAATCGGTCCTTCCGCCATGGTCGCCTCCATGAATAGTTCGACTTATCCTTGCGGACTCGGGTCGAATGGCTTAAGGCGCTTCCGCCGGAACCACCTCCAGCCGCTGCCGCTCAATTCCTCGCAGAATCGCCAGGGTCGCCGTGCCGCCGATCGGCCACTCGGCCAGAAATCGATGGAGGTCATCGACGCTTAGGACAATCCGCTCATTGATGGAAAGAATCAGATCCCCTTCGCGAAGGCCGGCCCGCGCGCCCGGTCCGCCCGGTTCCACGGAGATGACTTCCACGGCATGGGACTGATTTAAGTGAAGGGCCCGCGTCAGCCGCCGGTCGAGCGGTCGCTGCTGGCCGCCGATCGACAAGATGCCTCGGCGGACGCGGCCATGCCGGAGCAGCTGCGGGATGACCCACTTCGCGGTATCGATCGGGACGGAAAAACTGATTCCCTGCGCCATCCGAATGATGGCCGTGTTGATGCCGATGACCCGTCCCCGGGAGTCGACCAACGGCCCGCCGGAATTGCCCGGGTTCAGCGGAACGTCGGTCTGGATGATCTCTTCGATCAAACGTTCGCTCACGCCGCGCAGCGATCTTCCGACGGCGCTGACGACCCCGGTCGAGACCGTCGATTGGAACCCGAGCGGATTTCCGATGGCGATGACGAGCTGGCCGACCCGCAACGCACGCGAGTTTCCGAAAGAGGCATAGGGAAGGTCGAAGGCATCGATCCGGATCACGGCCAGGTCGGTCGAGGGGTCCTCGCCGATGAGGGTGGCGCCGAACTGGCGGCCGTCGGTCATCATCACCTCCAGCCGGTCGGCCCGGTGGACCACATGGCTGTTGGTTAAAATATAGCCGTCGGGCGTAAAGATCACCCCCGATCCGGCCCCGGTCATCTCCGGTTGCCGGCCGCGGGCCGATCCGCCGATCATCACGCTCACCACCGCCGGTCCGACCCCGTCGACGACGTTGATCACCGCCCGCGAATAGGCATCGAGCAGCTCCAGGTCGGAACTCTCCACCGGATCGATGGCGGAGTTCCCGGCCTCGCCGACGGCGTGCAGCCCTTCTCTTTCCTTCGGTCCCACCTTTCCATCCTCTGTTTTTGTGCCGGTGGTGACAATTTCTTCTATCTTCATCATCTTATCCTCCTTCATGTGAAGGGGTCAATTGAACGATTTCAAAGTAAGAAAAATTACGGCGCGCTCTGCGGGTTCATCTCCCAGACCAAGACCTCCGCACCGGAAACCGGATCGGCCGTAAGGACCGGGGTCCCGGCCGCGGTCAGCCGGGCCGCATCTCCCTTTTCAAGCCGCCCCGCCCCTTCCAGCGTCACCGCTCCCTTTGGCACAAAAAGGTGGAGAGAGGGGGCATCCGGAATGCGGACCGATTCTCCCGGCTTGAGGCGCCCTCCCCAAAGGACCGCTCCCTTTTGGCGGATCTGAATGGCCGCCTGATGTCCCCTTCCGGATGCGATCGGGACCAGCCCGCCGCGATCGAGCTCGCGATTGATATCGAGCTGTTCATACGACGGATCAATCGCTTCGGTGTCGGGAAAGACCCACATCTGAACAAGATGGACCTCTTTATCGCCGCTGGGGTTCATCTCCGAGTGCCAGATCCCCCGCCCCGCGCTCATCCGCTGCGCCAGCCCCGGATAAATGATCCCGGCATTCCCGAGGGTGTCTTTGTGCTCCAGCTCGCCGTCGAGCACCCAGGTCACGATCTCCATGTCCTGGTGCGGATGGGTCCGAAACCCGGTGCCGGGCAGGACGATGTCGTCGTTGTTCACCAGGAGCAGCCCATGGTGGGTGTTCTTCGGATCGTAATGATGGCTGAAACTGAAGCTATGGCGAGAATCAAGCCAGGGAATCTCGGTCTGAAAGCGCTCTTGGCTCCGTCGAATATCGATCGTGGGTCGAATCATTTTTTCCCTCCTTTGGGGACGGAAGGCATCTGATCTTCGCCTCCGGCTCCCGCTTAGATCTCTCCATCCGATCCCTTCCCCAGTTTTTTGCAAAGCCGGCCGAGCGCCTTCTGTTCGGCCTCGGTCAAAATTCGCATCTCTTGAACCAGGGCATCGAGATGTTTCGGAAAGATCTTTTGAATTAATTGCCGTCCCTCCTTGGTCAGGTGGAGGGTGATAAATCGGCGGTCTTCTCCCCGCTCCCGCCGGACGAGTCCCCTCCGTTCCAGGTTATCGACGACCATGGTGATGTTGCCGCCGGTTCGGAGGAGCTTCCTCCCCAGCTCGCTCTGGCAGAGCGGCCCGAGATGAAGCAACACCTCGAGAGCGCCGAACTGGCCCGGGCTGAGCCCGGCGGAAGCGAGAATCGGGCTCAAGCGGGCGGTGAGCGAATCGGCCGCCCGCATCAGTTTGATGAAGGTGTCGAGGGCGGCGACCTCTTCTCGCCTACCGAGATAGTGTGTACCCATGAACCGTTAACCAGGTGTTTTAAATTTTAATCGTTTAATATTAAAGTATTTATGAATATAAATCGGCCCATAATGGATGTCAAGGGGCGACGGCTTTGGTCTTGTCTGGGCTAATTATCAGATTTAGTTTCTCAGAACCATCGAAGGGAAGCGGAGCATTTTACCATTCTGTTCTGCTTGAGTAGTCAATTTAATCCCAGTTTTACCTTCCTTATTCTAAGTAACGTTCTGATCGAATTTTCCAAAGCCTTTTAAAATCGATTGCAATCCTTTTAGATTCACATCTACACATTCCTGAACATTGCCAGGGAATACCTCATCATCAACAAAATTTATATTGGGTGAGAGCCTATCTATAGCAGGTCCAAAAGCAAATTTATATTTCATGCTAGGTATTTCTATAATTTCCCATCCTGTCGAAGGAATAATGGCTTACGATGTCTATCAAAGATGAAATTATAATATAAATGGTTGTGGGAAGAACTGACCGGCAGGGCGTGTCAGCGACTCGCCCCCTACATTAAACGATTCGATTGCACGCGGAAATCCTGGAGGCCTGTACCCTAGATCCTTGCTTTAATTTCGGAATAAAGCTGTTCGGCCCGCTTGATATCACTCGGAGAGAAAGACTTTCCTCCAAACCGTGCCTCATGATAAAGATCGGTCAAGGCTCTCACGGCATGGACCGGCCATCCCTCTTTCCGGGCAACCATTTCCACAAACTCCAGTGGAGTTTGATCCTCCCGTTTCTTGCATCCCTTTCTCGCAAGCAGGCGGAGCATCCGCTCGTAGATCATCGCCGCTCCCCGCTTCGACGATTTCCCCCGGACGCCGCTCCAGAGACTCCATCCCCTTCGATAAAAGACGACGATCGAGAGAATTACCATCCCTCCCAGTAAGAGGGAAAGCGCGGGAATCTTCTCGATCGATTGTCGGGCACGGAAGAACCACACCCCGATCCCATCCGAAAAACGGCCGACCTGATTGCGCGTCCCGTCCAGCAATGCAAACTGATCGCGGAGGGAATACCGGACAATATACCGCTCCCATTTCAACTGCATCCAATCGACGTATGCCGCCATCGCCGTCCAGGGACTCTCGGCCGGTTGGCCGACCGACGGCGTCGGATCGAAGGGAAGCCATTGCCCCTCCGGAAAATAAACCTCCACCCAGGCGTGCGCATCGCTTTGCCGAATGAGATAATACTTCCCGAATTCATTCCACTCCCCCGGCAGAAACCCTGTGACCAGCCGGGACGCGATTCCGAGGCTTCGAAGCATCATCACCATCGCCGAGGCGTAATATTCGCAGTAGCCTTTCTTCTGGAAAAAGAGAAACTCCTCCAGCGGCGGCCGATCCGACGGGGCCACCTCCAGGCTGTAGGTATACTCGGTTCGCAGGTGACGCTCGATCGCCTGCACCTTCTGGTAAACCGTCGGAAAGGGATCGGCGATCTCGTGTGCGAGGGCAACAATACGCGGATCGACCGCTGCGGAGAGATACTGCGCCCGAACCTCGGAGGGGTAGTCGATCCGCTCGGCCGCTCGATCGGCCTCGGAAGAGCGCTTGGACGTCGCGGTGATCTCATATTCGGTTCGTTGAAACGGGACCGACGGGAAATAGAGGGTTCCCGGCCGATCCTGCACGAGGGAGGGGAAATTCCCCCGGATCGTGACCGGCGATCCGACGGTAAAAAGAACGGCGCTCCCGATCGGCTCCAAGAGGACGGTTTTCCGAAAGGTCTCGACGGAGGGATCACCGGGGCCGATTTCGAACGTCCGATCGAAATCTTTCAGCGTGGCCTTCTGTGAAAGGGTGTTCTTCCACGCTTTTCCATCGTAGGTGTCGAACGACATCCCGCGCAAATAGGGGGGGCGCCCTTCTCTCCTTCGGAAGGGATCACCCGCATGACCAAAGAAACATCTCGTATCACCGAACCCATCGATCCAAGATCGACCTTCTCGGAGAATCCGGAGATTTTCTGGGAAGCGGCCTGCTTCGCCTGGAAGAAGCCGATCCCGACCCGCGGGATGAGAAAGAAGATCAGCAGCGTCGGCAGCAGCGCTCCGACGGAGAGAAGATGAATCGACATCATCAGCGGGAGGGGAATGACCGACCGGAACGATCGCGCCGGAACGTCCGGAAAGCGGGACTCTTCTTCCTTCTTGAAGTGTTGAACGACCAGCCCCCAGATCAGCAGCGCCGCCGAGAGGACGAAGGAGAAGGCATAGGCAAACCCGCTCCCCGCCCCGGCCGCGGCGAGAAGCTGCATAAAACAGATCAAATAAAGCTGGAGATGGTCTTTCGATCTCTCGAGATGGAAAAGCCGATATGCCATCAAATAAACGAGAAAATGCATGCAAGCCGCCAGGAGCGCCCCGGAGAACCAGAGGTCGATCAGAAAAACGAGGCAGAAGAGGACCGAGGCCCCCCACCAGAAAAGAGGAGAGAGCCGGACCGGGTAATCGGTTACGGTGAAGTAGAGGGAAGCCAGAATCAGTCCGAGCCCCGCCGCACTCCACGCCCAGGCAAATTGGTCGTTGATCATCAGCGCCGAAAAACAGGCGAGCGCCGTCAGATGGCTCAGCAGCCGGGCCCCCTTGTCAAATGACATCGGCCCGCTCCTTTCCGGCATCGATTCCGGCCACCGCATCGCAAGGAATCGCCGCGGCCTCGCCTTCTTCCCACCGGACCCAGATCACGGCCCTTCCGTCCGCATCGACGATTGAAATCGGGGACGCCGACCGAATCGGTTCGATCAACGCAAGGAGTTTGAGGATCCGATCGAGATGGGCCGGCCCCTCACCCGGCGCCACCGTCTGGTCGGCCGTTTGGACCGACACCTTCAGCCCCGCCTGGATCAGCTCCGAAGCGAGCGAAGCGGCCGTCTCCACCCCCCGCTCGAACCGGGCTTCCCAGTCTGGAACATTCCCGGCGGGAACCCGATTGTTCAAAATCAAGAGAACCCCGCTCCCCTCTTCCCGCTCCCGCTCTTTGATGATCCATCGCCCCTGCCGGGCCGAGAGCTTCCAGTGGATCAGCCGGCAATCGTCCCCCCGCTGATAGCCCCGGAATTGATGAAAGGCCGCCCCCTGTCCGGTCCGGTGCGAGGAGGAGCGGGCCGCCCCGGACGCATCCTGAAAGGTCGGCCACGCCGCCGGGCTGATTTTTGGATAGACCCAGAGCGCGATCGGCTCCGGTTTCGCCGCCGTTTTGATGAAGAAGCCGAAAGGGAAGGTGGTCGAAAGGGTCATCCCCTCCAACCGATAACATCCTCTCCGCGAAAAGGCGATCCGCAGCGGTCGCGATTCGGTCGATTGGGGATTGATGCAGATGAAGCGGGCCGCTTCCGACGTGCAAACCCCCTCCGGCACGTCAGGCGCCGGGACCGGATCGACGCGAAGCGAAAAGGAAGGGAACCGTCTCTTTTCGTTTCGAAGCCGCACGAGAATTGAGACCGGCTCGCCGGGGATTGCCGGCGGGGGTGGAATGGTGGAGAGGGTCAGCCACCGGAGCGATTGCTCGGAGAGAAGTCCGGAAACAACAATGATGCTGAGCATCAAGGCAACGAGAAGATAGAGGAGGTTGTTGCCGGTATTGATCGCGGCAAATCCGATCCCGAAGGTCAGAACGATGAAATACCATCCTTCTTTGGTCGGACGGATGGTGCGGGGAAGGTATTTAAATAGGGTCAGGCGAGAGGCCATCGATTCGCTCCCTCCGCAGCCGGATCAGAGGGGGACCGGAATCGTCCCGAGGATCTCCGTCATCACCGCATCGGCCCCGTGCAGGGCCTGTCCCGGAGAAAATCCTTTCAGGAGAATCCGATGGCTGAACACCAGGGGGGCCAGCCGTTTGATGTCGTCGGGAAGACAATAGGCCCGCCCCTCGACAAAAGCGAGGGCCCGCGCCGCCCGCTGAAGATAGAGCGCCCCCCGCGTGCTGATCCCGAGAGAGAGCCCGCGATGCTGCCGCGTCGCATGGACAATCGCCAGGAGATAATCGACCAGGCTCTCCTCCAGGGTCACCTGCTCCGCTTCTTTCTGAAGAAAGAGCAATTGGTCCCGCGTCAGCACCGGCTTTACGACTTCGGAGAGGGACGACGATTGAAGCAGGATCGCCCTTTCATCCGATTCGTCCGGATAGCCGAGACCGATCCGCATGGTGAACCGATCGAGCTGGGACTCCGGGAGAGGATAGGTCCCCTGATGATCGGCCGGGTTTTGGGTGGCGATCACCATGAACGGATCGGGGAGCGAATAAGTCTGGTTCTCCACCGTCACATGGCCGTCGTTCATCGCCTCCAGAAGAGCGCTCTGCGTTTTGGGGGTGGTCCGATTGATCTCATCGGCCAGGAGGATGTGGGCAAAGACCGGACCGGGACGGAACTCGAAGAGATTCTTTTTCGGATCGAAGATCGGGACCCCGAGGATATCGGAAGGAAGCAGGTCGCTGGTGAACTGGATCCGCTTGAAGGTACAATCGATCGAGCGGGCGAGGCTCGCCGCCAGCGTGGTTTTTCCGACGCCGGGAACATCTTCGATCAAGAGGTGACCTCGGCTCAGGAGGGTGACCACCGCCATCTTGACCGCCTCCGGTTTTCCCTTAATGGCCCGTTCGATATTCTGCCGGAGGGCTTGAACCTGCTCGCGCAATTCCATGTCGAAGAGTGTAACAAAGGGGACCCGGCCCGTCAACGAAGGGGCGCTTACACTGAACCGTCCATGATCCATGGTGAAGAGACCTCAGGAAATAAAGATCGCGTTGCCCTGTTTTGAACGAATATGTTAACATCCCTTATCGTGATGTCTGGGACGGGGATGATTTGGGTCGGGTTGACCGGGGGGATCGCCAGCGGAAAGAGCACCGTGTCGCGCCTTTTTCACGAGGCGGGGGCCTTTGTCATCGATGCCGATGAAATCGCCCACGCCGTCATCCGTAAGGGAGGGCCGGCGTACGCCGGCGTCGTCGAGGCGTTCGGCGCCGATCTCCTCGATAAAAAGGGGGAGATCGACCGGAAGGCCCTCGGAGAGATCGTCTTTAAGGATGCCGGTCGGCGCGAGCGATTGAATCAGCTCGTCCATCCGCACGTCTACGCGCGCGCGGAGGCGGAAAAGAAGGCGATTGCCGCCGCCCATCCCGACGCCGTCCTCCTCTTCGATGTGCCGCTTCTCATCGAGACCGGCGCCCATCGAGAGATGGATCGGGTCATTCTCGTTTATGTCGATCGCGCCACACAGATCGATCGACTCATCAAACGCGATGGCCTGACGCGGGAGGACGCCGAGCGCCGGATCGACGCGCAGATGCCGCTCGATGAAAAGCGCCGATTTGCGGATGAAGTCATCGATACCCGCGTTCCCTTGCCGGGGGTCGAAGGGGCGGTTCGATCGCTCTATCAGCGGCTGCACACGGAAGCCATTTCCAAGTGAATTTCTTGACTTCTTTATCCACCGCCGATAAAATGTCACCCGTTTAGGAGGGAGAAGATTGAGCCGACAGATCACGAAAGCCGTTATTCCCGCCGCGGGATTGGGAACGCGATTCCTCCCGGCCACCAAGGCGTCCCCCAAGGAGATGCTCCCCCTGGTCGACAAGCCGCTGATCCAGTATGTCGTTGAAGAAGCGGTGAGCGCCGGCATCCGGGAGATCATTATTATTACCGGACGGGGCAAACGGGCCATTGAGGATCACTTCGACATCTCGTTTGAGTTGGAAGAGACCCTGCGGCAGAACGGCAAGCTGGAACTGATGGAAAGCCTGAGAAAAATTTCCGACATGGCCGATTTCTGCTACATTCGGCAGCGGCAAGCCCTCGGGCTGGGACATGCCATTCTCTCCGCAAAGAACCTGGTCGGCGATGAAGCTTTTGCCGTTCTGTTGGGGGATGACATCATCGATCACTCGACTTCCGCCTTGCAGCAGATGATGGACATCTACCAAAAAAATCCGGCTCCGGTGATCGGCATCCAAAAAGTCCCCAAATCGGAGGTCCGCCAATATGGGATCATCGACGCGCAGACCACCGTCGACGGACTCTACAAGATCAACGATCTCGTTGAAAAACCGTCCCCCAAAGAGGCCCCCTCCAATCTCGCCGTCATCGGGCGATATATCCTCACCCCCGAAATCTTTGGACTTCTCGAAAAAACAAAGCCTGGGAAAAACAACGAGATCCAATTGACCGACGCGCTTAAAGAATTGGCGCGACTCCGCACCATGTATGGATACGTCATCCAAGGCAAACGCTTCGATGCCGGGGACAAACTTGGATTCCTCAAGGCAACGGTCGAGATGGGGCTGAAGAACCCCGAGCTTGGAAAGGATTTTCGAAAATTTCTGAAGGATCTCCCCCTCTAATAACCGATCGGCTCGGCGCTAAAGAGCCCGCTTGCAGAGTCCCACCAACCTGTGTAAAATGATCAGACGATCCGGTCCCCTTCCCCTTGATTTCAACTTCAAGAAATCAAAGGAAGGATCTATCTCTTTCATTTCCTCATAGATCGACCCTTTTATCTAAGCCAACGTTAGGAGTTCCCAGTGTCTTTGAAGGATCAAGATAAACAAAAAGAAGATATCCCGGAGAAACTTCCTCTCCTTCCCGTCCGGGACATCGTTGTTTTCCCGCATATGGTCCTGCCGCTTTTCGTCGGCCGGGAGCTCTCCATCAAAGCGATTGAAGAAGCGCTGGCCGGAAACCGGATGGTCTTTCTGGCGGCACAGAAGTCGTCGGAGCTGGAATCCCCCGAGCCGGAGGATATCTATTCCATCGGCTCGGTCGGAACGATCATGCGAATGCTGAAGCTCCCCGACGGACGGGTCAAGATCCTGGTCCAGGGAATCACCAAGGCGCGGATTACCGCATTCCAGCAAACCACCCCTTATTATGAAGTTCGGATCGAGAAATTAATCGATGCGGTCCCCGCCGAGAGCGCGCTCGAGGTCGAAGCGGCGGTCCGGACGGTGAAAGAGTTGATGGGCAAGGTCGTCGCCTTCGGGAAGTTCACTGTTCCCGACATCATCTCCGTGATCGAGAACCTCGACGACCCGGGGCGTCTGGCCGACATGATTGCGTCGAATCTCGGTTTGAAGGTCGAGACGGCGCAGGAGGTGCTCGAACTCCTCGATCCGCTGAAACGCCTTCGGAAAATCAACGACCTTCTGGCCAAAGAGGTCGATGTCCTGACAATGCAACAGAAGATCCAGGCCGAGGCCAAAGGGGAGATGGACAAAACCCAGCGCGAGTACTTCCTGCGGGAGCAGCTGAAGGCGATCCAGAAAGAGCTGGGAGAATCGGACGAGCGGGCCGAAGAGGTCCAGGAGTTCCGAAACAAGATCGACGATGCGAAGATGCCGGAGAAGGTGGCGAAAGAGGCCGACCGGCAGCTGAAGCGGCTTGAGAAGATGCACCCCGACTCCGCCGAGGCCTCCACCGTCCGAACCTATCTCGAATGGCTCGTCGAGCTGCCGTGGAATGTGGCGACCCAAGACAACCTCGACCTCATTGCCGCGAAGAAGGTCCTCGATGAGGATCATTATGATCTGGAGCGGGTGAAGGACCGGATCTTGGAATACCTCGCCGTCCGCAAGATGAATGAGAAGATGAAGGGGCCGATCCTCTGTTTTTTGGGGCCCCCCGGGGTCGGGAAGACCTCCCTCGGCAAATCGATCGCGCGTGCTCTGGGACGGGAATTCGTCCGGGTCTCGCTCGGCGGGATTCGGGATGAAGCGGAGATCCGCGGACACCGCCGGACCTACGTCGGGTCGCTGCCGGGCCGGATCATCCAGGGGATCAAACAGGCCGGGACGAACAATCCGGTCTTCATGATGGATGAAATCGATAAAGTCGGTATGGATTTCCGCGGAGACCCTTCGGCGGCCCTGCTGGAGGTCTTGGACCCGGAGCAAAACCACAGCTTCTCCGACCACTATCTCGGCGTTCCGTTCGATCTCTCGAACGTCATGTTTATCATGACCGCCAACCAGATCGATCCGATCCCGGCGCCGCTGCGCGACCGGATGGAGATCATCGACATCTCCGGATACACGACGGAGGAGAAGGTCGGCATCGCCCGGAATTACTTGATTCCCCGCCAGCTCTCGGAGCACGGGGTGAAGCCGGCGGGCAAGGTCGTTTTCACCGACGCGGCGCTCGATCTGATCATCATGCAGTACACCCGCGAAGCGGGGGTCCGCAATCTGGAACGGGAGATCGCCAACGTCCTCCGGAAGATCGCGCGCAAATTGGCGGAGGGGAAAGAGAAGCGCTTCAAGATCACCCCCTCCAACGTCGATCAATACCTCGGCATTCCCAAGTTTCTTCCCGAAGCGGAGCAGGAAAAAGATGAAGTCGGTGTCGCGACCGGGCTTGCCTGGACGCCGACCGGCGGCGATATCATTCGAATCGAGGCGACCCTGATGAAGGGGAAGGGGGCGCTGACCCTCACCGGGCATCTGGGCGATGTGATGAAAGAGTCGGCCCACGCGGCCCTCTCCTATATCCGGTCCAAGGAGAAAGAGCTCGGGATCAAGACCGACCTTTTCGCCAAAAGCGACATCCATATCCATGTCCCGGCCGGAGCGATTCCGAAAGACGGCCCTTCCGCCGGCATCACCATGGCGACCGCGCTGGCCTCGCTCCTCACCGGAAAAGCGGTCCGCCGGGATGTGGCGATGACCGGCGAAGTGACGCTGCGGGGACGGGTGCTCCCGATCGGCGGCCTCAAGGAAAAGATTTTGGCGGCCAAACGGGCCGGCATGAACACCGTGGTCCTACCAAAGCGGAACGAGAAAGATCTGGAAGAGGTCCCCCGCCACGTTCAACGGGGACTCGATCTGGTCTTTGCCGATCACATGGATACGGTCCTGGCGGCGGCCTTCAATGTAAAGAAGGCCTCTTCCGTGATGGCCAAGACAATTTCGAAGACGCAACGGGAAAAACAACGAAAGCGGGCGCGAATCGCGCCAACGGTCGCGACGGTTTAACACAAGTGGCCGCTCCATTTTTTAGGCCATCGGCGCGGCGCCCACCCTGCCGTTTAGCCCGGAACATTGCATGAACCTCCGCCAACTCGGTGAGTTTGGTCTCATCGATCGGATTCAAAAGCGCTTTCCTCCCCCCGCTTCCACTGTCCTCGGCATCGGGGACGATGCCGCAGCGATCCTCCCCTCCCACAAACAGCACCTTCTCCTCACCACCGATACGCTGGTCGAAGGGGTTCATTTCGATCCTGCTTTCTCCACCTTTCAAGAGGTCGGCTACAAATCGGTGATGGTCAATGTCAGCGATATTGCGGCGATGGGGGGAACCCCCCGTTATATACTGATCTCACTCGGCTTGACCGATCGCCAGACGGTCGAAGCGATCGACCAACTCTACAAGGGGATCGAAAAGGGAGGCCGCGAGGCGGGGCTCGACCTGGTCGGAGGGAATATCGCCTTCTCGACCGGACCCTTTTTTATCTCCCCGACCTTGGTCGGCGAAGTTCCAAAAAAGGAGATGCTCACGCGGTCCGGCGCGCGGGAAGGAGACGCGCTCTATGTGACCGGAACGCTGGGGGATGCCGCCGCGGGGTTGGCGCTATTGAAAAAAGGGATCGAGACGCGTTCTTTCGCGCGGCTGGTTCGGCGCTATCGCGCGCCGCAGGCCCGATGGCGGGAAGGGGGTCTTTTGGCGAGAGCCCGAATTCCTTCGGCGATGATCGATCTATCGGACGGCCTCAGCTCCGACCTCGGTCATTTGATGAAGCAGAGCGGGCTTGGAGCGGAGATTGATGCCGCGCAAATCCCCCTTTCGGACCCCCTCCGACGGGCCGCTTTACAAATGGGGATTGATCCGATAGAGTATGCCGTAAATGGAGGAGAAGATTACGAGCTCCTCTTTTCCGTCCCGAAGTCGAGAACCCAAAAGCTCCAAAAAATGATCGAGAATGGGTTGATTGCGGCGCACCGAATCGGTACAATGGCGCCCCGACGGACCGGTTTAACACTGATCGATTCCAGCGGACGGTCTCGAACCATCGCCCCGGGCGGATGGGATCATTTAAAAAGAGGTGGAAAAAAATAAGATGGGCTTGGTCCTGAAGATGAAGGAGCAGGTGCGGCGGGTGTTGGGATTGAACGATACCCCGCATCGAACCGCGCTCGCCTTCGCGCTCGGCGTCTTCATCGCCTTCTCCCCCTTGCTGGGGCTTCACTTTATCCTGGCCGTCGTCTCGGCCTGGCTCTTCCGTTTAAATCGGATGGCGGTCCTGGTCGGCGCCTTCGTCAACAATCCCTGGACCTTCACCCCCATTACCCTCTCCTCCACCTGGTTCGGCATCGAGCTTTGCTGTAAGACACACGAGATCCCCCCCATCAACCTTGAAAATCTAAGCTTCTCAACCATGGGGGTACAGCTCAAATCGTACTTTTTCCCCTTTGTGCTCGGTTCAACCCTGTTGGGAGTGCTTTTTTCGGTGATCGCATATTTCGCGATGCTCTGGATGATCTCTCAATACCGGAAGATGAAGACGCCCGAACCGGCCGGGTCTTCCGCTCCCTGAGGACGGATAATGGAAAAACAGTTCGATCAGTTCCGCGCTTCCCTTCTCTACTGCAACAAATGCGGCCGTGCGATGCCGGTCCGCGAGCGGCTCCTTCTGGTCCTCCCCGACGGAGAGCTCTACGATTATCTCTGCCAGGGATGCGGCAGCTCCCTCGGCACCCGAACCGAACGGGCCACCGGCCCGAAGGTCTCCCCCGCAAAGATGCAGCCCCCGCCGCCTCCCCCCGGCCAACAGAGAAGACCTCCCAAGAGAAAGCGTTAAACACCCGGCTTACCACATGACAGGTATCAGGATGGCAGAGAGGCTTTCTTCCGTCCTTGCAAACCGGAGAGGAGGAGCAGTCCTCCTACCACCAGGAAGGTCGCGGTCAAACGGAGATGGGCTCTCGGGTTGGGATCGGTCTCCGGATGGAGAATTAAGCCGGTTAATCGATAGAGCCAAAAACCGACCGTGAAGAGGGCGGAATACGTGAGAAGGTTATAGTCTCGGCGGCCGGCCTTTCCTCCTTTGATCCCCATCCAGACGAGAAAGCCGCCAATCAAAACAGAGACGATGCAGGTGAACAGAGTGATCATCCGGTTGGGGTCGGTGTCCCACTTGAGAGAAAGAATATAAAGCCGGAATCCCCACGAGGGGAGGATCAAGATCCCTGAGACGATTAATAAGGCGCGGACTTTCTTCGACATCTTGCTGGTTCTCCCGGTTATGTATTTGTAAGGAGGGCCCCATGGCCGCCCGCATTTTAATTGTAGAGACGTTCCCGCCGGGACGTTCTACGCCGGGCAGGCACAGGGGCCTGCCCCTACAATGAATCCCGGCGAAGCTCAAACCAGATCACCCCCGGCTCCGAGCCTTCGCCGATCAACTTAAACCCATTCTTCTCCAACACACGGATCGATGGGGTCAGTTCGGGAAGTGTTTCGGCGATCACCCGCTTCAATTCTCCATATACGTTCTCGTTTACCAGCGGACGATTTCTCCGGCATCAAAGACCTGGCCGCTCCGGGCCTGCTGAACGTGGATGAAGATGTTGTTCTTCGGAAACGGCACCCGCTTGGCGATGCTGGCCGCCACACAGACCAACATTTTCTCAATCGCCTCGGGCGGATTGAAATCGGGAACCAGGAGATCGACGAGGATCGGATGGGACTCTTTCGGCTGATTCACTGCCGTCCGTCCCCCCGCCGCATAATGCCACCCTTCAAAATACTCCCATGTGACGGTGACATGCTCGATCTCGATTCCCATCTGTTCCGAAAAATCGCGGCTCACCGCCGCCAGGATGGAGGACATCTCCAGGTCTTCCTCGAAGGGAAGCGATTTGATCTGGATGAACGGCATGGTCGTTTCCAGTGGAACAACACGGAGCGTTTTTCTAGGAGTTCTCTAAATTCAGATTGCCGTCGATGTATTTGAGATTAAATTTGATCAGGTCGATCTGCCAGCGGGCGCCTCTTTTCTCTAAATGAAAATCATAGCTGCCGACGAAGGTCCGGGTATTCTGGCCGGTCTTGTTCGGGAGATAGTGTAAAGCAATCCCGTAGCAGAAGGCGGTCGCTTCTTTATCCGTAACCCGCACGATGAAATTCCCCGATTGATGATGGGTCGCCTTCAGCGGCTTCAGCCCTTTTTTCCAAATATCGGCAATCTGCTTCGGCAGCATCATCGCCGGCTCGCCCCCGGTCAACGAGGTCATATCGAAGCGGACCCGCGGCGCAAAACATTTTTTCACCCAAACCCAGTCCCCCTGATCGGTCCCGATGAAAAGGCCGTTGATGGTTTCGATAATCTTTTCTTTTTCAAGGAGGGTTTGCAGTTCTTCCTGCATTGAGGTTACCTGCGTTCCTGGTCTGCAGCAAATGCGATGCAGGCTCTAATGTCCTCACGGGTAAGATCGGGAAAGTCTTTTAAGATTTCATCCTCCGACATCCCTGAAGAGAGGTATTCGAGCACATCATAAACGGTGATTCGCAACCCACGGATACAGGGCTTGCCGCCACGTTTGCCTGGCTCGATTGTGATGAGGTGTTGGGAGTCCATGTGATGAGCCTATTTGTTCCTTACATCATTGTCAAGATTCTGGCTTCATTTCACCATCTCTCGACCTCCCAGCATTCGATCCGATTCCCCTCCGGGTCTATGATCCAGACAAACTGGCCGTACTCGTATGTAGCAGAGCAGCTGTTAAGCTTCCTTCCCAGGGTCGTCAAACTCAATCGCATGTTGGAGCTTGTCCGGATCAGTAGTGTAAAATTTGATCCACAAGGCGAATCCTCTATGTTGTAATCTATACACCCCTTGTTCTCCTTCTTTCGAGAAGATGATGTGCCGGTCTCTCAAAGCTTTTATCGCGTTATCAAGGGTTGATTCTTTACCTTTGAATCTCTCTCTAATATTCTTTTTGGTTACCCAACTGTCTAAGTGATCTGCCATTATACGAAGAACTTGTCGATAACTTTCCTTTTGGATCTTGTTATAAAAATCATTACGATAGTAGCGATCTCCAATAAGATTTATTGCCCCACCCTTCCCTATTGCACCCTTTGACACATCTTTGTCATCGATCTTGTTGTCTTGATCAAACGAAAAAGCAGAATAACCAAACTGCTGTATAAAGTGGGGATACCCTTCAGACAATCCAATAAGAAGTGCGCGCGCTTCGGGAGTAATCTCATAAGGAGTTGGGTTCTCTTTGTTTGCCTGCTCAATGGCAATATCAATGACATCGCTTACCTCATCATTTTTAAGCCTATCCAACGTTATCTCATCGAATGATCGAAGCGATGATTCATGACTTGTCATTAACACCTCTCTTAGACTGGATAGGCCGGCAAGTCCTACCATAAGACGATTACAACCTCGCCTCTGCAAACGTTCGGTAAGGAGCTTGAAAAATGATCCTAATCCCAGAGATTTGGAGCTATTGTCAGCCTCATCAATAAGGATGATGATACCGTCATATTGTGCATTGAACATACCTTCTGTATCACTACAGATTCGTTTAGCAATCTCGGCCAGTGAATAGGAAAATTCTTCTATCATTAATCCTTCATCTTCAACACTACATTCTGGGGCAAGTTTAATCCCTTGAGCTTCAACTCTTTTTAGAAAATTCCACATATCTTTCAAAAACATCCTGGCTGGCTCTGTCTTTCCCAATTCTCGACGGAGGCATAATTCGATTTTTTTGACCAATCCCAATTGAGTAGTATTCTGATCGATATCAGTGTCAATAACGAGAAAGTTAACTTTATACCCATTTATGTTAAGGTCCCCTTGCGCGACAAATTTGAAATAGTTTAGTAATGATGATTTTCCAATGCCCCGCTCACCTGTGATCATGAAATTAGAGGGATTCCCAGCACGAGTTTGAAGCAGGTGCGTTTCTAGCCGTTCGATCTCTGATAATCGCCCAACAAACATTCCTGGACTAATAGGGTAATTCGGCTTGAACGGATTTATCTTGGCCATTTACTCGACTCCTTGCGGTGCCTCTTAGGCAGGTTATCAATGCGCCTCAGCCCAATTCGCCGCCACGCCGATATCCACTGTCAACGGCGCCTTCAGCTGAATCACCCCCTCCATCTTCTCTTTCACCTTCTCCTTCATCAGCGGGATTTCGCTCTCGGGCACCTCGAAGATCAACTCATCATGCACCTGCAAGATCATCCGGCTCTTCACTTGCGCCTCCTGCATCCAGCGATGAATGTCGATCATCGCCTTTTTGATGATGTCGGCGGCGGTTCCTTGGATCGGGGTGTTGACGGCGAGGCGCTCACCCAGGCCGCGGGTTTGGCTGTTGCGGCTGGCAAGCTCCACGATGTGGCGGCGGCGGCGGAAGAGGGTCGTCACATAGCCTTGCTGCGTGGCGGTCTCCAACATCTGGTCGATGAAGCGCTGGATCCCCTGGTAGTTTTCAAAGTAGCGGTCGATATAGCGCTTCGCCTCGGCCACCGAGACGCCGAGATTTCCGGCCAGGCCGAAGGGGCTGATCCCATAGATGACGCCGAAGTTGACCGTCTTTGCGATCCGGCGCATCTCCGGGGTGATCTCGGCTTTCGGAAGGTTGAAGAGCTGAATCGCCGTCCGGGTGTGGACATCTTCTCCCGTGCGGAACGACTCGGTCAACACCGGATCGTCCGACATGTGGGCGAGAATCCGCAGCTCGATCTGGTTGTAGTCGGCGGAGAGGAGCTGATATCCCGGCTCGGCGATGAAGGCCTGGCGGATGCGGCGGCCGAGCTCTCCTTTGATCGGGATGTTCTGGAGGTTCGGGTCTTTGGAGGAGAGACGGCCGGTGGCGGCGATCGTCTGGTTGAGCTGCGTGTGGACCCGGCCGGTCTCGGGGTGGATCAACTTGGGAAGGGCATCGACGTAGGTCGATTTGAGCTTCACGAACTGGCGGTTGTTTAAGATCTCCGCCGGGAGCTCGTGACGGACGGCGAGCTGCGTGAGAACTTCTTCATCGGTCGAATAGCCGGTCTTGGTCTTTCGAACCGGCGGGAGCCCCAGCTTCACAAAAAGGACATCGGCCAACTGCTTCGGCGAGTTGATGTTGAACTCCTCGCCGGCCAGCCGATAGATCCGCTCGGTCAGCTCGGCGAGCTTCCCGTCGAGCTCCTTCGAGATCTCCGAAAGAAGATCGGCATCGATCTTCACTCCATTGCGCTCGATATCGGCGAGAACCGGAACAAGCGGCATCTCCATCTCCTTGAAGAGCGGGGTGAGCCCTTGCTCCTCCAGCAGCGCGGGAAGGAGCTCGGCCAGTTTGAGAATGGCGTCGGCCCGCTGGCAAAGATAAGGGGCGACCCGCTCCGGCGCCGCTTTGACGAGAGGATGTTCTTTCGCCTGCTTGTCGCCGCCGGCCGCCTCGATGGCGGTGGTCAGGCGTTCTTTGAGATATTCGAAGGCAACTGTCTCCAAGGTGTGATCGCGGCGTCCGGGGTTCAAGAGATACGAAGCGATCATCGTATCGAACGTCGCCCCGCGAAGCGAAATCCCCCGCCGTCCCAGGACGATCTCGGCGAGCTTCAGATCCTGTCCGACTTTCGTGATCGACTCCGACTCCAAGATCGATTTAATCTCCGGCAGAAGCTGCTTTCGATCGTCCAGCGGGATATAGAAGGCCTCCCCCTTTTCCGGGCAGAAGGCAATCCCGGCCCACTCGGCCCGCATCGGCTCCTCGGAGGTGAGGAGGATGTCGACGGCGACCCGCTGTTTTTTCTGAATGGCGGCAATCTCTTTTCCGACCTCGCCGGGAAGAAGGATTCGATAACCGGCGGCCATCGTCGGCGGCGGGAGGGTCAGCCCTTTGAGGATGTTGGAAAACTCCATCTCATTGCAAAGAGGGATCAGCCGCTCGAAGTCGGGCGACTGCATTTGAAACCGCGCCGGGTCAAACTCGATCGGACAGTCGGTGTCGATCAACGCGAGCGAGCGGGAAAGGCGCGCCGTCTCGGCCTCCGCCTCCAGCGTCTGGCGGAGCTTCGGCTTCTTCACCTGATCGAGGTTCGCAAGGAGATGCTCGATCGTTCCGAACTGCTGAACCAGCTGGACCGCCGTCTTCTCGCCGACCCCGTTGACGCCGGGAATGTTATCGACCGCGTCTCCCATCAACCCCATGATCTCCACGACCTGGGCCGGCGTCGTCCCAAATTTCTCCAAAATCTCTTTCTCGGTGTAGTGCTTCTCCTTCATCGTGTCGTAGACGGAAATACCGGGAGAGATCAGCTGGAACATATCTTTATCGCCGGTCACCACGACCACACGGAATCCCTGGGCCTCCCCCTTCTTCGCCAGGGTGCCGATGAGATCGTCGGCCTCGAAGCCGTCCCCCATGATCACCGGGATGCGGAACGCTTCGACCATTCGGTGAATGTAGGGGATCTGAAGCGCGAGCGGATCGGGCATCTCCGGACGGTGGGCCTTATAATCCTGGTAAGCGGTGTGGCGGAAGGTCGGGCCCTTCATATCAAAGGCGATGGCGAGGTAGTCGGGCTTTTTGTCCTTGATGATCTTGAGCAGCATTTGGGTGAAGCCGTAGACGGCGTTGGTCGGAATTCCGGTTGAGGTTGAGAGCTCCCGGATCGCAAAATAGGCCCGGTACACATAGGAGCTTCCATCGATGATGTAAAAGGTTTTTTTGGCCATGAAATCCCTTCGGGAAAAAGTTCCACCCATCTTACAACGGCGGGGTAGAGGTGTCAATTTGCGCTCTCTATTCCTGATTTCGTTATCGCCATAATCCAATCGGCGTAGTCCGGCTCCCCCTTTGGTAGCATTGACGCTTCCTCCTCTAATTTCTTACTCTAAATGTAAGAGTGTTTTTTATATTTTGAGAGCCACTCCGTCAGCGAAGGGCCTCTTGACTCGGCGAAGGACATTAACCTTACGCGATGAGGAGGTTGTTCCACCGACGTTTTGGGGTCCTTCGTTCCGCATTCAGTCGATTCGGACCGCCCATTCTCAGCCGGTAAGGAGGATCCCCATGAATCCAGCCAGGGTGACGATTCCAAATGAGCCGATCTCCCTTCGGGAGGCGACGCCTCCCGGCGTCTTCTGCGGCCTGATCGGGGCCGTTTCGATGGCCGTGGTGGCGATGCTGTTGGCACTCTTTCAGGGCGATCCCTGGGGTCCGATCAAGTTGGTGGCCGCGACACTCCTCGGCGAAGAGGCGCTCGGCCCCGGTTTTCAGTTCCGCCCGGTTTTAGTCGGCCTGGTGCTTCACCTGATGATGTCGGTGGCGCTCGGAATTTTCTTTGTCTGGCTGGGAGGCTATCTCAGTGTCGGAGGGGCGATCAGTTGGGGAGTGGTCTTCTCGCTTTCCATTTGGGTCATCCTGCAATTCGGGCTTCTTCCGGTGGTCAATCCGTGGCTGGCCGCCGTGCCGCCGATCCCCTTTGCACTGGCCCACGTGGCATTTGGCGTCAGCCTCGGAATGTACCCCCGCTTCCTGAAGGGGGCGGTCGCGGAAGCCCCCCTGGTTCGGCGCAAAGCGGCATGATCTTCGGTTCTATATAAAATAAAGGTGACGGTGGAGATGGTCAAAGGGGTCATTTCGGATGTGGATGGAACGCTGGTCGATAGCAACGACGCGCACGCAAACGCCTGGCAGGAGGCCCTTCAGGAATTTGGAATTCAGGTAAAGTGGGAAGAGATCCGTTGCGAAATCGGAAAGGGAGCCGATCAGTTGCTTCCGCGCTTTCTCACCCCGGAGCAGATCTCTGAGCTGGGAACCCAAATTCACAAGCGCAAAAAAGAGATCTTCAAAAAGAAGTATTTCGATCAGATCCGGCCGCTTCCCGGCGTGATCCCCCTCTTCGAGCGTCTTCATCGAGATAAAAAGACGATCGTCCTCGCCACCTCCAGCGGAGGAAGCGAGGCCCAGCACTATATTCGTCTTCTAGGAATCGACCGCTGGGTGCGGGATGTGATCTCAGGCGATGATGTCGCCCGATCCAAGCCGTATCCCGATCTGTTTCATCTCGCCCTCGATCGTTTTCATTGGAAACCCTCCGACGCGGTGGTCCTCGGCGACACCCCGTATGATGTGCTGGCCGCCAAACAGATCGGGATCCCGACGATTGCGGTTTTGACGGGGGGGTTCTCGGAAGAATCGCTTCGGGAAGCCGGGGCGGCTGAGATCTACCCGGATCTTCCCGCTCTCTTAAAAAATTATGAGGCATCTCTTTTGGGTGTAAAAAGTCGTTCAGCAGCGTAAGAGCGTAAGGAGGTATTTTCGATGGCGCGCGCATTTGGAAGAAGATCCATGATCCCCTCGGTGTTGCCTTCCCGCACCACCATGTTGTTAGCCGGTCTCACCCTCGGTATCCTGTTCGCCCCCCGAAACGGGCGGAGCACTCGGACCCTGATCGCTCAGCGGTATCATGATTGGATGGATCGAATGAGTGTGTGGTTTGAGGGTCTCGCCAAGAAGACAAAACAACAGAGCACCCGCGTTCAGGGGGTGGTCTACCAGATGCGGGAGAGGACCCTTCCCGAGGAGATGATCGTGAGCGATGACATCCTCGCGCAGCGGGTCCGAAGCGAATTGGGGCGCTTTTTCAATACGGCCGTGATTGAAATCGCCTCCCAGGAGGGAACGGTGACCCTTCGTGGGAGTATCCCCAGCGATCAGGAGAAACAAGACATCGTCGATATGGCGCGGAGGGTGCGCGGGGTGCGCGATGTGATCAACCTCTTTTCGTAAACCGGCCGAAGCGAGGGGACGAATGCCCCCTTCCCTGCCGCTTTGGAAGGGCCGTCTTGTCCTGGATCGCTTTATTTGCGGATTGCACTTCACTCTGAGGTCTGCTAGAATAACCCTCCTCTAAGGCGGCGTACCCAAGTGGTTAAGGGAGCAGTCTGCAAAACTGCGATTCAGCGGTTCAAATCCGCTCGCCGCCTCCAATCGAAGCCGCAGAACCGAGCGGCCATGTGATCATTCGGGCGGCGGGAAGCGCGAAGAAATAGAAGCGGACCTCCCGCCGCTCCCGATCCACCTCTCCCCTTTCCAGGAAATAAGACACGACCCGTTTTTGCTCTTCGACGGCGGCCGATTGTAAGGTTTTCGCGGCCCGCTCGATCAGCTCGAAATACTTCCGGATCTCCTCCTCGATCGGCTTCACCTTCGGCGCCCGGGCGATCGCCTCGATCCGGCCGCTTAAGGCTTCGAGCTTTGCCTCTCGATCGAGCAGCCGCTCCCGGAGGGATTTGGAGGGGATCTGAAGTAACTCGTCTTGGATCTGCACAATCTCTTTGACGAGCTGTTTCACCTCGGTCCGCAGGGCCTTGACCCCGTCCCTCGATTGCTTCTCTTCCTGTGTCGACTCCTTGAGAAAATTGATCAGCTCCTTTCTGTACTCTTTCGATGCGATCATCTCCCGGATCTTCTCCTTGATCCAGGCCTCGATCGGCGCGCGCTTGATGAGGAACGAGCTGCACACCCGATGGGCCTCGTAACCGTTGCATTGATAATAGTCATGCCGGTATCCCTTGGACTTCATGTATTTTCCGAAGAAGTTATACCCGCATTTCAGGCAGAGCAGCTTGGAGGTGAGTAGATAAGTGGACCTGGTATAGTTCGCCCGCTTCCCGAGGGCCCGCCCCGCCATGTTCTCTTGAACCTCCTCGAAGATCTCCCGATCGATAATCGGCTCATGTGCAAGCGGACAGATCACTTTTTCTTGGAGGCGCTTCGAGGACTTGGTCCCCCCGTAGCTCCTTTCCCCGACATAGGCGCGATTCTTTAAGAGGTAGAGAAGAGTCGTCGCTTCCCAGGGGCCGCCTTCGGGGGACTTGATCCCCTCTTTATTGAGGATCTGACAAACGGTCTTCATCCCCTTTGTCCGCGACAGCTCGAAGATCCTCCGGACCAGGGCGACGTCGGCCGGATCCCCGGGAACCCATCGGACCTTTTGACTCTTGAGGGTCTTCTGCTCGCCGGCGGGGAGCAGTTGGAGGGGACGGCCTTCCGCGTCGTAGAGCATCCGGGCATAGCCGAAGGGGGGAGGACCTCCCGGGGAGAAGCCGGCCGCGACGGCCGTCTTCGATCCGCGGATAACGTCCTGCCCCAGCTGCTTTGAGAAGCCGGACGCCTGGTCGTAGCGGATCGCGCGGGTGATCCGGCCGACCACTCCCTCGTGATTCTCCCCCTGCACATACTCGATCGCGACGCCGGCGCGCTTGATCAGCAGCTCGTAGTAGGTCGAATCCTCCGGATCTTCCGGCCGGCCCCAGCGGGATTCGTTTAAGATGATGACCCGCTCGAAATCATGCTTCCCCGCCTGCACATCGGAGATCAAGCGCATGACCCCCTTGCGCCGCTCGAAGGTCGTCCCGGACAAGCCCTCGTCGGAGTATCGATCGGGATACAGGAGGGTGTATCCCTTCGCCTCGCAGTAGGCGGCGATTAGCTTCAGCTGGTCGGGGACGGACATTTCCTGGCGGTCGGTCGATGCGCGGCGGTAACAGGTGACGAGGGGGGCGCTTTCTTTCATAGACTTTATTGTATGTTTCCTCCCAGCTCGGCGATCTTCGCCTCGACTTGGGAGATGTGCTCTATTTGCAAACGATCGTCTATGTCGTCGTTCCTCAGAAAGTAAAGAGCTTCATAATACTGATCGAGGGCCTTTTTCTTTTGGCCTTTGAACTCCGCCTTCTTGGCTTCGTCGAGGTAGGAATTGAGCTGGGTCTCATGGATAAGCCGATTGATCTCCAGATCGAGGCCGTCGAGAAGATGGGAGTCATTGCTTTTCCCCTTGAAGCTTCGGACGCGGAGGAGGAACTTAGAGAGCAGGGTGATCTTTGTTCTCGTCGCGGATGTCACCTGGAATTTCTGGAGGACTTCCTTGCCTTCGGACTTTAGCCCCTCGACGATCAGCAGGTCCTTTCTCGCGCGATAGGCTTCGACCAATTTAGAGGGGGGCGGATCTGTTGTCGGGATATTTCTGTTTTCGAATTTGATCAGCGCCGACGCGACCTCTACGATCAGGTCGCACCTTGAAAGGCGGACCTCCAGCTTCTTGGAATCGCTAACGAGCCTTTCGGAATCTTGGATGATTCGGAAGCATTGGCTGTACTCCAGGTGAAAAATGGGCTCGCAACTGTGGCAGAGAAAATTATTGCTGATGGAGAGAAAGAAGCCTGACCGATTGCAGTATCTACATTGGGCCACGCTGACCCCCTCCTATTGTTTGTCCCAAACGGCATTCATCTGAATCTTCCCCGATCCAGAAGGCGGGCAGCCATGGCCTGAAGGCGGGCAGGTCTGCATTTCCGGAATGATCTGAACCACGCAGGTTGGTTCATCGCTGTTTGGAAATTTGCAATTATAGCTTCCCTCCGGAGGCTCAAAGGCCGGATGGCCCTGCTGTAAAACCCAGTTCGAAAACTTCCAACCGGGGCGACTATCCGCTCTCAATCGAACGCTCTCTCCGACTGGATAGATGGCGCTGCACTTATCGAATTCCTCGCCGCTGGGCGCAACGCCACATTGAATACGAAGCTCTCCAGGGGCTTCCTGGACCAGGCCGCCCTCCTTCGTTGGGTCGGAAATGTTCGGAGCGAATACGATCTCTAAAGCAAGCTCGGTTGGTTCGACCGAAACATCTTCCGCTCCGGCTCCCCCTCCCCCGCTTTCCCCCGATCCACACCCCGAGAGAATGAGTGCCATCCCAAGAAAGAATATGAGCTTACTCCTCATCCCTCCCCCCTCTGAATATCCGCCAACCAAGACGCCTTAAGACAAGCCTGATGAATGTTATCTTGCTGCCTTTTTTTGTGACGATCCGGGACCGGGCTTGTCGCTCTTTTCCTGGAGATACCCATTCTCCTTTAGCCATCGCTTTAGAATCAGGCGAGCCATATCGGCGACTCGCCTTTCTTCTTCCTTGGCGATTTTCTCAATGAGATCGTAGACTTCCGTCTCTACGCGCGTGCTTATCACTTTATCGAGTTTATCCACCACCTGACCCTATTCTAAATAATCTTCCATTTCAATGATTATTTTGTTGACAAAGTAATCTTTACGGTGTAGTCTTTGTTTACATTGATTACAAATTGGAGGTTTCATCAATGGCAAAGGTAAAGAAATCCGCCGCGAGTAAAACAGTCAACGTATCGACCCGAATCGACAAGGCGGAGTTGGAGCAGCTGCTCACGATTGCCGAAGAAGAGCGCCGTAATCTTGCCCAAATTGTCCGGTTCGCCATCGCCGAATATCTGGAGCGGCGCAAGGTAGCCGCCTAGTAGAGCAATTCCCGTACCCTCTTTTTCCTCGATGCTGAGGGGGTCTTTCTCGGGCGGCGTATCCCGGACGATACCACGGCGGTGTATCCGAGATACAGAGAAATTGAAACACATCGATCAATCTTGTCGGAGCGTTGGCACAGTGAGCAGGAAGAAACGAAACCCGATTCACCCGATGGTCCGGGAGGGCTTGCGGTACTTCGTCAAGCTGCACCTGGCGCAGGTGGAACGCGAGCGAAAGGAGGCGAGCGGTGAGACAGAGATGGGGGAGGGACTTCGTCCCGCAGCAGAGGGACCTCGACGAGATCGAGCGGCGCAAGGTCCTCATCGAAGGCGGCAAGCTCTCCGACGAGAGCGTATCAAAGTGTCTCGCGGCGGACGCGGGATGGAAGGGATCGAGCCGGTTTGACGTGTGGGCGACGCGGGCGTGGAGTCTCTTCTTCGCCTACGTCGATTGGATGGCGGTCTTCTTGTGCGGATTCCTTCTCGGGTACGTCTTATCAGCATTGAGATGAAGGGGGGTGATGGGTCGATGGTGATTCAAATGAACGAAGTGAAATCCTCGAACATCGCGGCGATCGGCTACGACGAGGAGCATCATGTCCTCCGGGTTCAGTTCAACGGGGGCCGGATGTACGACTATCTCGCCGTCTCGGCCGAAGAGAAGGACGCGCTCCTTAAAGCGGAGTCGATCGGTCGGCACTTCGGGGAGCACATCAAGCCGAAGAAGGAGTTCTTTCGAGTCGAACTGAAAGGGGGTGATGGGAAGTGAGAATAAAAGGCATATACCACCAGGTGGATTTGCCCCCGATCGGCGAGATGAGCGAGGTCCTGTACCTCTATTCCGGGGATAGGTGCATTGCGACCTGCGCGGTGCGCTCCGATGGCAAGCTCGTTTTTTCGGGAAACAAGGATTTCGAGATTAAGAGGAGAACGGGCGCGGGGGAATATGAATCAATCGAAAGGAGGCAGACATGAATTGTCCATGGATCAGATCAACAAACCCGAACGATCAGCTCTCGACGGTGTGCGACCTGGTCGGCCGCCGAGTACTCTGCTCCGGACTGCAAGAGCACTGTGAATATCCGAGAGAGCTCGCCGACGAAAAGGAGAAGGCGCTCCTGGCGGAGAGCGATGAGCGCGCCCTTTGGTTGGAGATGGTCGATACCGAGCGATACATCAGGGGGCGCTAGAAAATGGAGGGGCCGGGGAAGCTCTGAACTTCTCCCGGCCCTGAAAGATCTTACGACACCCCCGGTGAAGAGGGCTTGATTATTTTTATCATAAGCCGAGCCGGGATTTCAACTGAAAAGGAGAAGAGAGAATGACGAACGATCAAAAGAAAAAACCCGAGGATTCTTTGGAGTCCCTTTTCGAGAATTCAAAAGGAGCGCTGGCGCAGGTACTCCCGAAGCATCTTCCCGTCGAGCGGGTCATCCGGATCGCATTGGCGGCAAGATCTAGGAATCCGCTCCTTATGAAATGCACGTCCTCCTCCATCTTGCAATCGGTGATGACGGCGGCCCAACTCGGATTGGAGCCGGGCGGACCGCTCGCGCACTCCTATTTGGTCCCGTACAGAAACAATAAGCTCGGCGCCGATGTCTACGAGTGCCAACTGATACCTGGGTATCGGGGCCTGATCGATCTTGCGCGCCGGGCGGGGATGGTGAAAAGCGTGCAGGCCCGCGTCGTCCATGCGAAAGACACCTTTTCTTACTGCTACGGCCTGACGCCGAACCTCACTCACGAACCATCAAGAGATCCAGATCCCGGACCCCTGACGCATGTATATGCGATCGTTTACCCAGCGGAAGGGGGGGCGGATTTTGATGTGATGTCCAAGGCCGACATTGATCGGATTCGGAAGCGGAGCCGCGCGGCGGAGGCCGGTCCCTGGGTCACCGACTATGAGGAGATGGGAAAGAAGACCGTTATCAAGCGCCTTTTGAAGACGCAGCCGATGAGCCAGGAATTAGCCTCCGCGATCGACCATGAAAATCAGGTGCATGGGGCGATCGACATCGAATCAGAAGAATTGCAAGAGCAGATCGAAGAGCCGAAGCGGGCGTCCGAGACGGCGAGGGGGGAGGAGGAAAGAGAGCCGACGAACGAGGAGCTTGACCTTCAACTCGCCAAAGAGGAGAGCAGGGGGAAATAATGCCGATCCTCACCCTCGACGCCGACCATAAATATTTCCTCGACGGGAAGCCGATCCCCGGAACGAATGAGGTCATCGGGACCTTCTACGATGTCCGCCCCTGGTGGGCGACCGAGCGGGACCGGCGGCTCGGAGAGGTCCTCCATAAGTGCATCGCCCTTTTACTTGAGGGGGACCTTGACTGGGGATCTGTCCATTCGCTCTTGCTCCCGGATGTCGAGGCGGTCGCCGAATGGCAGGCGAAGACCGGGTATAAGGCGATCCTGATCGAGCGGATGCTGTGGTCGAAGCGCTGGTTCGCCGGAACGATCGATTCCTTCGGGTACTTCCCGAGCGGTCGGTTCGTGTTGCCGGACTGGAAGAGGGGAGCGGCGGGGCCGGGGACGGCGCTTCAAACCGCGTCCTATGTCGAGCTGGTCTGTGAATACCTCTCCGAGCATGGGACCCCGGAGGAGTGCGCAATTCTTGATTCAGTCAAGCGGGACCTTTTCCCTTATGGGGTAGAAAGGTACGCGCTCCATAACATCGGGAGCGGGAAGCCCGCGATGAAGCCATACAAAGACCGCAATGATATTCCGATCTTCCTGGGTCTCGTTTCGGCCTATCACTACGGAAAAAACAACTCACTTAAATTTTATGGAGGATGAAATGCCAGAACCGGCAATCGCGGAAGTCGAACAGAAAGCCCTCTCGGTCCCGGCCCGGGCCCGGTCGATCGAGATCAAAGACAACGAGTCATTCATCCGAGCGGGGGAGCTGCTGAAGGCGATCAAGGATATCCGGAGGGAGATCGACGAGACCTTCGACCCCATCGTCTCGAAAGCGCACGCGGTTCATAAGGAGGCGGTCGCGCAAAAGAAGAAAGCCGAGGCCCCCCTGGTGGAAGCCGAGGCGATCATTAAGCCGAAGCTTTCCTCTTACATGGACGAGCAAGAGCGGATCAGGGTTGCGGAGGAGCGGCGTCTACAAGAAGAGGCCCGCAAGCAAGACGAGGCGGCTCGGCTCGCTGAGGCGGTTCACCTCGAACAAATGGGAGAGCCCGAGGAAGTCGTTCAATCCGTCCTCGAAGAACCGATCGCTCTGCCTGTGATCGTCCTTCCGAAGGCAACCCCGAAAGTCGAGGGAATTTCCTCTAGAAAGACCTGGAAGTATCGCGTCAAGAGCCCGCTAATGGTCAATCGGGAATACCTGATCCTCGATGAGAAGAAGATCGGCGCCCTGGTCCGGGATCTCGGACCGAAAGCCGAGGCAATCATCGGAAAAGGATCGATCGAGATTTACGAGGATCGGATCATCGCTTCGAGGTAGCAGTTTCCGGCGGGGCCGCCCAAAGGGGGCGCGATGGGATGGAGTTTGGGCCTCCATCCGGTGATCATCGTCAGGCCCCGCCGGGATCAATACAATCATAAAAAGGAGAACTGAAATGACCGGAAAATATTGCATCGTAAGGACCTACTCCGCGGGGGTATTCGCGGGATCGATCGCGGAGCGAAACGGAAAAGAAGTGAGGCTCACAGACGCTCGGAGGATCTGGTATTGGGCGGGGGCAGCAAGCCTCTCTCAACTGGCGGTAGACGGCACCTCGAATCCGACTCAGTGCAAATTCCCAGCGGCGGTCCCTGAAGTGCTCCTGACGGAAGCGATCGAAATCATCCCTTGCTCCGATGCGGCGCGGAAATCGATCGAGGGGGTGACGCCATGGAAGGCGTAGGGTCCGGGTCCGGGTCCGGGTCCGGGTCCGGGTACGGGTACGGGTCCGGGGACGGGTCCGGGTACGGGTCCGGGGACGGGTCCGGGTCCGGGTCCGGGTACGGGGACGGGTCCGGGGACGGGTACGGGTACGGGTCCGGGTACGGGTACGGGTACGGGTCCGGGGACGGGTCCGGGTACGGGTCCGGGGACGGGTCCGGGTCCGGGTCCGGGTACGGGGACGGGTCCGGGGACGGGTACGGGTACGGGTAGCTACCGGCCCCCACTTTAATTAAGAAATTCCTTATTAAACGATTCGACCGGAACTTTAACCAGGAGAAACCAAATGCGAGGAGAGAGACCACGGGTGACACGAGAATTGACCTGCGAGCTGGACGATCTGACCCGGCGCGACTATGGAATGAAGCTTGCCAAGGAGATTGACGCGACGGCCAAAGCGAAGGCGATGATCAAGTTCCACCAGAAAGAAGTTGAGCGGCTTGTTTCCGTCCTGATCGAGGGCTCCGAGGTTCGCTCCGTCGAATGCCAGGAGATCCCCAGTTACTCCGACGGCGTCATGCGGCTCTGCCGCCTCGACACCTACGAGACGCTGTCCGAGCGGGAGATGACCGACGAGGAGAAAAACGGAAACCTCTTCGCCGGGGTCGATGAGACGAAAGCGCCGGAGAGCGAGACGAAGCCGCCGGAAAATGAAACGATGGGGTCGAAGGAAGCGGCGCAGACGGCCGAAGGTGAGACGGTCGCCCCGGCCGAGGAGGACCCCTCCGGTCTCCCTCCGATGACGGAGGAGATCGCAACCCAAATCGAAAACAACTGGGGGGATGAGAACCCGCCGTGGAAGGACAGCCAGCCCCAGGCCGAGCCGGAACAGGAACCGGCGGCCTCCCCTGAAACCGTCGCCGAAGTTCGACCCCGTCGGCGCAAGCAAGGGAGGCGGGCATGACCGAACAGCAGCAGGCGAAATTCGAGGGATGGGCGATCGTGGAATTAATGGGGCATCAGACGGAAGCCGGGTTTGTCACGACCGAAGCCTACGGTCAGGCCGTGATGTTCCGGATCGACGTGCCGGAACTGCCTGAGCGGGAATATACCCTGGAGAGGCCAGAATATGCGGGCGGTACCTATTTCGAGGTCGGCTCGAAGGTGAAGCGGGAGGGGAGACCGGCCAGGTCAAGATTGGTTTCCCCTTCGGCGGTCTACGCAATCAACCCATGCACCGAAGAAACCGTCATTGCGGCGCTGGATCGGAACACTCACCGGCCGCTGATTTTGATCGAGGCTCCCAAGAAAAAGGAATTGCCGCCGCCGGAGAAAGACGCAGGCGACCCCATCGCGGCGCATTTCCAGGAGCAGGACCAGGAAGAGGTTCCCTGGGAATAGTTTTCGGAATAATTTTTTTCCCAAAATCGCACCGTAAGCCAGCTTACGAAAGGAGCCTCCTATGTGCCTTATCTGCAATCTCATCAACGGCCGGAATCGGGAATCAAGCAACCCGGCCGACTATCCGGCCGCGATCGAAATCACCGACAGCAACGCCCTGATGATCCTCGCCAAGATCGACCATCTCAAGGAGAGGGCCGACCGGCTCAACGAGGAGCTGCGGGCGGTGAACCTGATGCGGGACGCCGAGCGGGCGAATCTTTATTTCCGTCTGGATGAAGCCTATCCGGGGATCAGGACCGACGAGCATCCCGTCTATGGCTATCGCAAATGGGAGGGAAAGTCCTTTTATGTCGCCTACCCCAGGACGCCAGCTGACGGCGTTCAGATCATCGACATCAAGCTCGGTCCGGATGGACCGGAGCCGAAAGGAGATCAATAAGAACGTGACCAAAGCGATCGCCATAATCTCCCTTCTCCTCCTCGTCGGCTGCGGGTCGGAGGCGCAATCGACCACGGCGCCGCCGCCGGGCGTCTTCGTCGACGCGACGGCCGAGCAATGGTTTCGCGATCGCTTCGAGGAGGCCCAGGCCTGCACCGGGATCGAGGCGGGGAGCTATAGCTGACGGTTATCGTTATGCCCCCTCTCTTTCCCTGCCCGTATTACCAGAGTGGATGCAGCGGAGAGTATGTCCCGCCGTCCACGATCAAGGTCGGGGCGATCACGCTCTACTCGCATGAAGTCGTTCACTACCTGCTGGACCAGGTCGGAGATCCGGACCAGAGGCATCAGAGTGAATTGTTCGCGAGGTGCGGCTGATGGGCTTCTACGTCGATCCTCTCTGCGCGCATGGGATGCAGATCAAGGGGAAGTCGGTCCTCTCCTGTCACCTCTTCACCGACGGCGGGACGCTCGATCTGGCCTCCTTCGGCCATAAGATCGGCCTGAAGCCCCGGTGGCTCGATAAGAAGGGCTCGATCATTCACTTCGACCTGACCGAGTGGATGCGTCACCGGGCGATCGCCGCCGGCGCGATCCCCGTCTCGCGCGAGGAGGCGGTCGGGATCTGGCGGATGATCAGGGAGCGAGCGATCCCGCCGGGCTGCGTGGTCTGCGCCGCGCGGGAGCGGATGGGCCTGGAGGGGATCTGTTTTCGCTGCACGGGGCAGGTTGACCAGGCTCCAAAGACCGCACAACAAGAGAGGCTTTTTTAAAGGGAGGGGTCGATGGGTGAAATAGCAGATGCGATGATAAATGGGGAGACCTGCGAGAGTTGCGGTAGCGAGATCGAAGGGAAGCCGCCGGGCGTCCCCCGGTGCTGTGAGGATTGCCTGGATGATTGCGAGATTCACGCGTGGTGCGAAGACAGGCAAAAATAAAGGAGAAGTCGATGGGCGAGAAAACCGGAATCGAATTCGCGGACAAGACGTGGAACCCCTGGCAGGGATGCCACAAGGTCAGCCCCGGTTGTGACAATTGCTACATGTACCGGGAGAAGATTCGGTACGGGCAGGAACCAGACGTTGTTGTCCGCTCCAAGTCGCAGACCTTCAACGCTCCCCTCAAGTGGACCGAGCCGGAGATCGTCTTCACCGCCAGCTGGTCCGACTGGTTCATCCGGGAGGCCGACGACTGGAGAGCGGAGGCCTGGGACATCATTAAGCGCACTCCTCACCTCTTCTATTTGATCTTCACGAAGCGGCCGCAGAACATTCCCGATCGGCTGCCGCCCGATTGGGGGAGCGGCTATCCGAATGTCATGCTCGTCGTCACCACAGAGAACCAGGAGGAGGCCGACCGGCGCATTCCGAAGGTCCTGCGAATCCCTGCGGCCTATCGTGGGATCAGCGCGGAGCCGCTCTTGGGGCCGATGGATCTTGAGCCCCACCTTTGGCCCCAGTGCATTGCCACCAAAGAAGAGCACGATCGTGACCATGACCACGGCCTCTGGTGCGATGAGCGATCGCTCGATTGGGTCGTCGTCGGAGGAGAGTCCGGCCCCGGTGCCCGGCCGATGCATCCGGATTGGGTTCGATCGCTCCGGGATCAGTGCGTCGCCGCGGGGATCCCGTTCTTCTTCAAGCAGTGGGGAGAGTTTAGGGAGCGGACAGAGTCTGATCCGAAACGACTCATGGACCCCTTGTTCGGATCGCCCGGGAGATATGTATTTATGACTCACGTCGGCAAGAAGAACGCCGGCCGCATTCTCGACGGCCGGGAATGGAGCGAGTTTCCCAAAGGAGTGAAGCGATGATCCTCTTCGCCTTCGGCTTCATCATCGGAGTCTGGGTCGGCGTCATGGCGACGTGCGTTTTTATCGTGGCGAAAAAGGAGGAGTGATGTTCCACGTACCAAACGATTACAGATTAAAAACTGGAGTCTTTCGGACTTCGCCTGGAGACGGAAACAATGGGTGTTTCATCCTTCCCCCGCTGATCGGCAGGCGCTACTTTTTCGTGATCGCTTCCGATGAGATTGGCTGGGAACACGTTTCTATCCACATGGAAGAGGGAAAGCGCACCAGAACCCCGACGTGGGATGAAATGAACCACATCAAAAATATCTTCTGGGACGAGATCGACACCGTGATCCAGTACCATCCCTCGAAGACGGATTACGTCAACACTCATCCCCATACACTCCACCTTTGGCGGCCGACCGAAATGCTGATTCCGGTCCCGCCGCTGGAGCTGGTTTGAGAGTCCTGAGCATTGACCCCGCTGCCGGCCGCCGCAAGGACGCCTCTCAAACGGGATGGGCGCTCCTCGAAACCGAGGGGCGTCAGCTGCTCGAATACGGGGCGCTTACCTGGGAGCAGGTTGCGAAGAAAGACACCCGGCTTCGGCTGCTGAATCGGTGCGATCTTCTCGTGATCGAGCGGCAGTATCAGGGCCTCAACGCCAAGGTGACCGAAATGCTGATCGAGGCAAAGTGCAAGTGGACCGTCGTCGCGGTCGACGAAGGGGTGAAGGTCCACGAGGTCAAGCCGACCGAGTGGCAGAGCAAGATTGCCCCAGGCTGGAAGAGGGACCAGAAGCGGGACCAGCTGGCGGTCGGCGTCCGGGTCTACGTCATGAGCCGGTATCGGCTGCCGGGCGATCTCTCTCAGGATGCGATCTCCGCGATCGGGATCGGGTCGTTCATCGTCGATATGATCGTCATGGGGAGGCTGAAGGTATAGATGCCATACGTCATTTTTGAGAAAAAGAAATATTGGGTGGCCTACGAGGGGTGCAAAAGCTTCGTGTGCTTTCAGCCCGGATCGTATCAGCACCGCGGCGCTACCATGTCAGGCTCCCGGAACACCGGGCAATCCTCGCTATGCTATTTGTGGAACGCCTATCATGGGTGTCCGCCCGAAAGCGAGAGGAAGAGGAAGTGAATAAAGAACTCTGGGTTAAATCGATCTATGGAGCGCAGGCCCATCAGCCCTTCGTCGAGCTGCACTTTCAAGACGTGGTCGTACAGCTGGAGCCCGCCAAGGCCCGCGAGGTTGCGAGGATGCTCTATGAATCAGCCGAGGCGGCCGAGCAAGACGCCTTTCTCTTCGAGTGGGCGGTCAAGGACGCGGGGGTTTCAGAGGGCGGAGCGGCTTCGCTTCTTCATCAATTCCGAAAATGGAGGGAAGAGCGCAATGGGAGCAATGACACCGGTGTCAAATGACGATCCGTTGATGGTGGCCTGGAATGAGTATAAGGCCTCGGAGGAATATCAATACACTAAGAAATGGGCGGCATTTGAGGAACATGTTGACGGGTCGCTCTGGGCGGCCTTTCTCGCAGGGTGGAGCGCCGCAAATACCAGAGGGAGACATGACCCAAGTCGATGAGCGCCGCCTTGCAATCGTCTTCCCCTGCGAGAAGAAGCGCTACGAGACCGAGGACCACGCAAAGAGGGCGCTTCGGAGCTGCCGGGAGAACGGCTGGCCTCAGATCCGGTACTACCGCTGCCCTCGGTGCGATGGGTTTCATCTGACCTCGAAACCGTTCAAAGAAAAGGAGCCGAATAATGGATGAAGACCTGGAGGAAGAGGAAGGCGGCTCCGGCTTCTGCATCTGCCTCGCGGTCCACGATGAAAACGAAGACGGAGGGACTTGTTCTTCCTGTGGAGGATACGTCCCCGATAATGAATTCAACTTCAACCCATAAGCGGAGTCGGATCGATGAGCGAAACAAATTCCCCCTACTTTAAGGCCGAGAAGCAATCCCCCATCAACAAAGCAAGCGCCATGATCGAAGACTACCTTATTGGGCTCAAGAAAGAGTTCGGAGACCTCCATCGGGCGGTCAGCGATATTGAGGCGTGGAACGAGGATCTCCGGAGGGAAAACGGGGAGTTCCTGGACAAGCTCCACGAAAAGGACCTGGAGATCAAAGACCTCCGCGCCAACTGGGAGAACGAGAAACAGCACGTCCTCGACATGCGCGAAGGGGTTCGGCTCGGGGGAGAATTGGCAAAGAAGATGGAGCAGATCAAGGAAGCCTTCTCTAAGCTCCGCGAGAGTGGTAAATCACTTTCCACCGGAACAGATAAGGACCTCGGGGAAAAAATAAAAAAGCACGTCGAGAACGAAAATGATTTGTGGATGGTTCTCAGGAGTATCTTTCCCCCCGACGCCAAAAAAGGAGGCCCCCAGTGAAGCAAGCCGAGCTGAGAAATCACACGACCTGCAATAAGTGCCGAAAGCCCGTCGGACACACCCGCCTCCCCCTCTTTTGGCGGGTTACGATTGAGCGCTTCGGGATCGATCTTTCCGCCGTTCGTCGACAGGACGGTCTCTCTGCGCTGATCGGAAGCTCCGTCATCGCGGCCGCCATGGGACCGGATGAGGACCTCGCCGTCCCGGTAATGGACAAATTAACCCTCACGATCTGCGAGGAGTGCGCCTGCTCAACGGAGCCGCTTTGTATCGCGGCGCTGGCGGAGCTCCCCGCTGAAATTCAGAAGGAGACTCCATGACTAAAGAATTCGTCTCTGTCAAATACGCAAACTGCCACCATTGCGGGAAGTGCGTCCGGCGCTTCCATCGCCAACAATGGGAGCACAACGAGACACGTCAACAACGATGCGCGGACGGTATCAGCTATGCCGCTCCGATCGAGCAACGGGAGGCGGGAGGGTGACAATGAGCGATGCGAAGAAAGCAAAGTTTAACGTGGGCCAAGTCGTGATGATGACGGGCCTAAAGAAGCCAATGCCATTCATCATTCTGGATAAGTATTTTTCGGATGGCGAATGGTTTTACTTTTGGAATCGCAAAAACGCCGCGGCTGAGCACATGATCCGAGCACTCACTAAGGAAGAGGCGGGGGGATGAAACACCTTTGTCACTGGCCTGGTTGCGAGATCGAAGTACCGCCGAAGCTTTGGGGATGTTCAAAACATTGGTTCTCTCTTCCGGTCGGCCTGCGGCGCGCAATATGGGCGACCTACCGGCCTGGACAGGAAATCACGAAAGACCCATCGCCTGAGTATATCGCGGCGGCGCGGGAAGTCCGGGAGTGGATTCTAAAGAAGGAGGCGGTATGAACTGCCACAAATGCGGCGGGCTGATGGTCACCGACCACGACCGCGAGAGTTTAACCGGCGTCCGCTGCATCAACTGCGGATCGCCTGGAGGAGGAGGTATAAAGCCGATGCCAGTGCAGGAGGAAGAAAAGGGAATCCGTTCCCAGGAGCCGCCTGAAGACGGCTGCACCTGGTACGCGATGAGCAAAATACCGAAGGACGGGGGTCCCCGCAAACGATATTACTGCGGCGATCCGAGGGTGACGGGGTCGAAGAATTGCGAGCGCCATCAATCCAAGAGGAAGAATATCATCAAGTCCCACAAGAAGCGGACGGAAACCAGCAAGCGGGTTGAAGTAGAAAAGAAGAATCCGCCGGCTCCGGCGACGCCGCCCCCGCCCCCCGCGACGCAGGGTAACGGACACCCCTGGCGGCACGTGGAGATTGTGGCCGCCTACGTCCGGGAGCGGATCGGCTTTCTGCAGGACGAGATTCAGCAATTAGAGAAGGCCGCCGCGGTGCTCGATGTCCTGGCGCTTCCGCCGGAGTAAGTGTTTTAAAACAAACCAATGGAGGATCTTATGACAACGAAAGTGAAAGAGGCGCCGCCCGCGGCGATCGCTACGAACCCCCCAGAGAGTCCCGCTCCCCAAGAGTTCCTTTTGATCGACCTAAAGAAGATTCGGTTCTCCAGTACCAACCCCAGGAAGAATTTCGACCCCGCCAAGATGGCCGAGCTCGTCGAGTCGGTCCGGCTCCATGGTGTCTTGCAACCGATTCTAGTGCGCCGACCCTATAAGCTGGAAATTCAGGAACCCGCCGAGGGTTCCAACGTCTGGTATGTCGGGTGTCTCAATCTCATTGGAAAATTCAACCAGCTCCATACCTGTTACAGCCGAGAGGAGGCGGAGCGGAAGCTCATTTCGGAAGAGCGCTTCGAGCTCGTCGCCGGCGAGCGCCGGTACCGCGCGGCGAAGGAGGCCGGCCTCTCCCAGATCCCGGCCACGGTCCGGACCTTGACCGACAAGGAGGTCCTCGAAATCCAATTCATCGAGAACCTCTTGCGCGACGATCTTCACCCGCTCGAAGAGGCCGAGGGGTACCAACGCCTCATCAAGGAGCATGGGTATACGGTCGCTGACTTAGCGATCAAGGTCGGAAAAAGCGAGGCCTACGTCCGCGCCCGGATGAAGCTCGCCGCTCTTCCGAAGATCGCGAGGAAAGCCCTCATAGAGGAGAGGATCACACCGACCATTGCTTTACTGATCGCGCGAATCCCAAACCCACAGCTTTCCGAGAAAGCGGCGAACGATATTCTCTCTCCGAGGGGCGCCCGTTGGCGTCGCAGCGATGAAATCACCTACACCGATGTAAAGGAGCACATCGAAAAGAACTATATGCTCCGGCTGGACCAGGCCCCATTTAAAACGGCCGATCCGGATCTTCTTCCCGAGGCCGGCCCATGCAACACCTGCCCCAAGCGGACCGGGAACCAGGGAGCGCTCTTCTCCGACATCAAGAGCGCCGATATCTGCACCGATCGTGCCTGTTACGAAGCGAAGGCGGATCTCTCCTGGAAGCAGACGGCGCAGGAAGCGAAGGAGAAGGGATTAAAAGTCATCGACGGTGCCGGGGCAAAGAAGCTCTTTCCGTGGTCGCACATAGACCACCTGGAATACGGCAGCCCCTATATTCTCCTCAACGAGAGTTGCGATATCGATCCAAAACGAAGGACCTGGCAGAAGCTCTTGGGCAATCACGCCCCGGCTCCAATCCTCGCCCGCAATCCGCACAACGGAAAAGTCTACAGGCTCCTTTCGAAAGACGCGGCCAACAAAGCGCTAAAAGAGGCCGGACATGATTTCAAGATCAATCGATCCGGGTTTGTAAAGTCCGAAGCCGACCTCGCCAAAGAAAAGGCCGAGAGAGAAAAGGCCCTGATCCAATCAGCCACCGTTCACGCGGCCGTCGCCCTCATTGTCGCAAAGATCGAGGCGGCCGACCCGAACGACCTTCCTTTCTGGAAACTCCTCGCAAAGGCAATGATCGCCTACACCTGGCATGACACAGTAAAGAGCGTAGTTCATCGACGCGGACTGGCGAAGAAGAAAGAGCGCCCGGAAGATCTTCTCTTGAAGCAAGTCGAGGGCCTATCGATCCCACAGATCAAGGCGCTGATCTATGAGCTCTCGGTCTGCCGGGACGCCAAGGGTCAATTCAACGAAAGGTATGGGAAGCGCTTCAAAGAAGCCTGCGCTCTATTCGGAATTTCCCCAGAAGGGATCGAGCAGAAGATTCGGTCCGAACGGAAGGAGGCCAAGACTCAGAAAAAACCCCCTCAAACGAAGGAGAAAAAGAAGAAGTAGCAAAAAGCCCGGCAGGGATCGGGGGATCCTCGCCGGGCTGATGGCGGCAAAAGACCGGTCACAGGTCGGCCTTTCAACTGAATCTTACCACAGGGGAGACCAAGTATGAACAGGCCTTCGTTCCAATTTTATCCAGCAGATTTTATGAGAGACGTTGACGATCTCTCTCCCGCGGCTCGGGGAGCCTGGATATCCCTTTTATGCAAGATGCACTGGTCTCGACCCAGGGGCCAGTATCGATCCGATATGAAAGGGTTGGCCCGGATTATGGGGACCACGGCGGACCACGCCGAGGCTCTCATCCGTGAAATCAAACAACGCGAGGTGTGCGATCTCGTGTACCACGAGGATGCAACTGTAACGGTGACCAACCGGCGCATGTCTCGCGAGGAAAAAGAAAGAGAATCAATCAGATCGAGAGTGTCTAATTATAGGAAACGCAAAAGTAACGAAAATGTAACGCCCTATTCTTCATCTTCATCTTCTTCTTCAGTAACTAAAACCCCCCCTACCCCCCCAGGTCAAGCCGGGGGGAGAGCTTCACCCGAAAGCGAAAGTCAAAAGCGGGGGGGTGTGGAGGTTGAAGAGCAAAAACAGGAACCCCCTGCTGCCCTCGCGGCCTGGGAGACGGTGCTCAAGAGCTTCGGTGACATGCGAATTCTGCCGACGCTCGACTCCGTCATCAAGCGCACGCTTGATTTTATGGGGGGGCACGACGAAGTCAGGTATGCGTACAAAGACAAGCCGGAAGTGATCCGCGGTCAGTTCATGCAATACTACCGCGGGTTTCGTGAGGGGGCTTGACTTTTTTATTCGACATGATCCCGAATCTGTACTATGATGCGATTGATCGGAGGGGGATCGATGGCGCGACCGGGACGTGGAGACAAAACAGGACAGCAAAAAAAGAAGCGCTTCCTGGCGCAGTATGCGGCGACCGGAATCGTCTCATACTCCTGCAAGCTCGCAGGCATCGCTCGAAACTCGTTCTACGAGTGGCTGGAGAAAGACCCTGTCTTCGCCGAGCGGGCCAAAGATGCGGAGAAGGCGGCGACCGAGCTGCTCGAAAAGGAAGCGCTACGGCGGGCGGTCAAAGGCGTCGAGCACAGGAAGGGCGTATACCATGCCGGGAAGAAGATCGGAACGGAGAAGATCCGGGAGTACTCCGACACGCTCTTGATCTTCCTCCTCAAAGCCCGCGATCCGAAGCGCTATCGCGAGAACCGAATGCTCGAATTGCCGCTCCCTCACGACGGCAAGGTCACCCTGAAAGTGGTGTATGAAGAACCCAGGGAGCGCCCGAAAGAATGAGTACATCATCCGCCTCAAGCGGCCGCATCCGAAACAGCTTGACGTTTTGGAGTCCCCCCGTAAGCGTAACATCATCCGCGCCGGCCGCCGCGGCGGCAAGACGACCGGCCTCAGCATTCTCGCGGTCAACAAGTTTCTCTCTTTCCGTCGCATCCTCTACGCCGCTCCGACGATCGATCAGGTCGGCCGATTCTGGACCGAGGTCAAGAACGCCCTCGCCGAGCCGATCGAGGAGGGGATCTTTATCAAGAACGAAACGCGGCATACGATCGATCTTCCGGGAACCGAAACCCGGATCAAAGCCAAGACGGCCTGGAATGCCGACGGCCTTCGAGGGGACTACGCGGACGTGCTGATCCTGGACGAGTTCCAGATCATGGCGGAAGATGCCTGGGAAGTCGTGGGAGTGCCGATGCTGCTCGATAACAACGGAGACGCCTACCTGATCTATACGCCCCCCTCGTTTCACACGGCTTCCGTCTCAAAGGCGCGCGATCCGATGCACGCGGCGAAGCTCTTCAAGGAAGCCGAGAAAGACCCGGCCCGCCGATGGGGCACCTTCCATTTCGGCTCTCACGACAACCCCCACATCAGCCGCGCGGCGCTTGAAGAGATCACGAAGGATATGTCCTCCTTGGCTTACCGGCAAGAGATCTTGGCCGAGGACGTGGACGAGGTCCCCGGCGCCATGTGGACGCGCAAGCTGATCGAAGAGAAGCGCGTCAAGGAAGCCCCGGATCTGACCCGCATCCTCGTCGGGGTCGATCCTCCTGGCGGGGCGACCGAGTGCGGAATCGTCGTCTCGGGTGAAGGGATGTGTCAGTGCAATGGGTTTCCGGAGCTGCACTACTTCGTCCTGGCGGACAATTCGCTCAAGGCCTCGCCTGAGCGATGGGGTCAGCGGGTGTCCGATTCCTATGCAGCGTTCGGCGCCGATCGCGTCGTGGGGGAGAAGAACTTCGGGGGAGACATGGTTGAGTCCACGATCCGCGCGGTCGACAAGGAGATGCGCTATCAGAACGTGACCGCGTCTCGCGGGAAGGCCGTCCGGGCCGAGCCGGTCTCCGCCCAGTACGAGAAGGGCCGCGTCCATCATGTCGGACATCTCCCGAAGCTCGAAGAGGAAATGTGTGCATGGGTGCCCGGCATCTCCGGCAATTCTCCGAACCGCATGGACGCCCTGGTCTGGACGATCACCGAGTTATCGAGAGCACGTCAACGATGGAGGCCTATTGATGGAGACTAGAAGATCCGAGGTCTATCGTGATGGAAAGTGGCAAGAGGTCGAATTCGAGCTTGTTCAGGTCGGTGATCTAGTGCGGCTGTTTGAGTCGGATGGAACCCCAGTGGTGGACGATGGAGGCACTGCGGATTGGGAGGTCGTAGGATTGAGTACCAACTTGGGTGGACAGCGCGTCCTCCATGTCGTGAAACCACGGAGGCTGGTCAATGCTGACTAAAATCGCTGCATGGTATCTTCGCCGGAAGCAATTCACCCCCCCGGGGACCGGGATGAATAATTTCCTGCTCAATGCCTTAATGCCCCGGACGAAATACGACTACGCAAGCGAGGTCGGCGACGGGATCACCTCCGGGGTGATCATGGCCCCGATTCAGTGGGTGCAGCGGGCGTTCATCGAGGCCCCCTTGCGGGTGTGGGAGCCGAAGGGCGAGGAGCTGGAGCCGGTCACCCCTCATGACATGACCGCCCTCATCGAGAAGCCGAACCCGCTTTACTCGGGCTCCGCGCTCTGGTTTGGTTCGCTCTTTTCCTGGTACATGGGCGGCAATGTGTATCTGGTGAAGGTGCGAAACGGCAGCGGCCGGCCGGTGCAGCTTTGGTATGTTCCCCATTGGCTGCTGTGGCCCGAGTCTTCCTCCGACGGGCGGATCCTGATCGCACGGTACCGCTACGGGGTCAACGGCGCCGAGCTCCCCCCCGAGGATGTGATCCATATCCGGCATGGCATCGATCCGCGGGATCCGCGATTGGGGATCTCTCCGATCGTCGGCATTCTCCGGGAGATCTGGACCGATAACGAGTGCTCGAACTGGGTCGCCTCGGTCGCCCGTAACATGGGGGTGCCCGGGATGGTGATCTCTCCGGAGGGTGAGACGGCGCTACCCGGGGACGTGGACACGATCAAGGAGTACATTAAGCAGAAGACGACCGGGGATAAGCGAGGGGAGCCGCTGGTCTTCGGCGCTCCGACCAAGGTGCAGCAAATGACCATGAGCCCGGCGAATGCGGAGCTTCACAACACGCGCGATGTCTCCGAAGAGCGGGTGTGTGCGGCGATCGGGATTCCTGCGGCCGTCGTCGGCTTCGGGTCCGGTCTTCAGCAGACGAAGGTCGGGGCGACGATGGAGGAGCTAAGAAAACTCGCCTGGCATAATGGCATCATCCCAGTGCAGACCCTCTTTTCCGAGGAGATCAAGCGATCCCTCTTGCTCGACTTCGAGCCGGAGGGGACGAAGCGCGAGGTCGCGTTCGATCAGTCGAAAGTGAAGGCCCTGCAGGAGTCCGAGGACGCCCGCGCGACCCGGGTCGGTGCGATGGTCACCGGCGGATGGGTCACCGTCGCCGAGGGCCGGCGCATGATGCAGATGGAGGCCGACGAGTCCCACGAGATCTATCTTCGGAACTTCTCCGTGATCGAGGTGCCGGCGGGTGAGGCTGGTCGTCAAATAGGCGCGGCCGATCCGAACGCGGATCCTGACGCCGATCCGGATCTGGATGAAGAAGAAGACGACGATCCCCCCAAGCGCGTCGGCGGGAAGAAGCGCAAAAAGGCAAAGGAAGATCATCACACCCTCAACGAGCGGATCGTCTTGGAGAATGCCCCTCGCGCGGCCCGCATCCCCCGCGCCCTTTCCGGTCTCGCCGCCCGCCTGGAGCGAGAAGGCCGGGCGCTTGAGGTCGGATGGTCCAAGGAATTAAGCGCCTTCTTCAACCGCATCGGCAAGGAAGCGGAGGCGGCGATCCGCCCGATCCTCTCTCCGAAGAACGCCAACGAAGACGAGGCCGATACCCGCCGCGCGATCGCGCAGATGAATTGGGCGAAGATCCGGGCCGATCAGCTGAAGCTTTACGAGGCGCAATATCTGAGGGTCGCGGAGAGCACCTTCCGGGGAGTCGGAGAGGCGATCGGCCTCGCGACGGATCTTCCCGATCCCATCGCGCGGAAGATCGTGGAGATGGGCGGCCGTCACGCCGGCCTGGTCGATCTGGAGGAGCAAGCGAAAGAGGCGATGTTCGAGGCGTTGAACGAAGGCCGATCGGCCGGGGAAGGAGTGGACGCCCTGGTCCGGCGGATTCGGGAGGATATCCCGCGCGGTCCTTGGCGGGATTCTCAGACCCGGGCGCGCGTCATCGCCCGGACCGAAACGAAATACGCGCAGAATCAATCGACGGTGTTACGCGCGCGCGACATGGACCGCGTCGAGCACATGATGGTGTTCGATGCGAGGCGGGGTTCGACCGATGCGGTTTGCGAGGCGCTTAACGGCCGGATTGTCACCGTGAGGGAGGCCGAGCAGCTGGCGGCCGATGAGCATCCCAATGGGACCCGGAGCTTTTCGCCGGTGCCTGCCGGGCTGCTGGCGGAGTTGACCACGTAGGGGGATCGGCGAGTGAAGTGGAAGAGGTATCGATTCACGAGCTATTTGCTGGACTATCGGCCGATTGTGTTTCCGCCTCCTGGGCCGTTTTGGTGTACTGGATATGAGGCTTCCGGCGATGCGATCATCGTCGCCTATTTACCGCAAGATTCAAGACTGACAGACTACTGGCCGGAGGCTCAAGGGGTCGACGTTGAGGATCGGGAGGAGATCGTTTTCACGGATCGATTTCAAAGGCCTGATTGGTGGAGTTAATCGCGTAGGGAGGGGCGCCTTGGGAAACATCGGTCAGTTCAAACAAGATGAGCTTCCGGAAGACTTTACCGCGATGGTATGGCATTGTCCGACTGGTAGCGTTGATGTCGGCGACGCCTCAGCGATCCGGTCTGATAAAACCGGCTACACGGCGGTGAAGATCAAGCTTCGTCAGGACGAGCTGAAGAAGATCGCGGAGACGGGAGAGGTCTTTCTTGTCCTCTGTCTTCCGCACCAGTACCCGATTCCGCCTTTTTGGGTCGGGGGTCATTTGCACGATGCGATCGGTCTGGCGAGGAGGCCGATTCAATTCGAGTAACAAGAACACAGGGGGAGGGAAGCCATATGAAGATCAAGTCAGGGTTCGGGAAGCTCAAAGAGTTGGACACGAAGGGGAAGGGGCTTGCGGTCTTTGCGACGCTCAATGTGAAGGACAAGGACGGCGATGTCACCCTTCCCGGCGCGTTCGGGGAGCAGCATGTGCAGATGGTCGGGGCGCATGACTGGTCATCGGTGCCGATCGGAAAGACCCGGATCTACGAGGAGGGAGACCTTGCACTCGCGGACTTCCAGCTAAACCTCGAAACGATCCTGGGGAAAGAATGGTACCACGCGATGAAGTTCGATCTCGATCATCCGCCGGCGAAACAGGAGTACTCCTACGGCTACAACCCGACCGAGTCGGAGTCCGGTCAGCATCAAGGGGAACACGTCCGCTTCCTGAAGCGGATCGAGGTCTTCGAGGTCTCACCCGTCTTGCGCGGCGCAGGCGAGGGGACTCGCACCCTGGGCCTCAAAGGGATGAGCATGAAGCTCCCCGACCATATCGGGTTCATCAGCGCGGAGCTAAAGCGCCTCTTCCAGCGGATCGAATCCGTCCGGGAGATGCGGCGCAAAGAGGGGCGCGACATTTCCCCCGAGCGGCTGGCGCAGATCGAGGAGCTGCACGGCTCGATCGAGGAGATTCAAGAAGCGGTCTCCGATCTGACCGGGATGACGCCTACCCCGCCGCCCGAGATCGTTGCCCCTGAAGAGATCGACGCGATCGAGGCGCGCTTGCTTGCGCTTCAAGCGGATCTGGTTGTGTGAGGTAAGTATGTCCGAGTACGGCAGCATGGCAGAAATGGCAATTGCTCATGGGTTTGAATCAGAACAAGAGTTTGCCGACTTGGTTTACGGCGCCGACCTTTCCACCCCTGAAAAAAGAGCGGCTTTCAAAATGTGGCAAAAACTCGACGGGTCCAAGGAAGGGCTTCTGAGGCTTCAAAAGAAAGTTGCCCCTTGACACCCTCACCGATTTAGTATATACGTCTTTTAAATCGGGATGCCTGCGTCCTGATTGAAAGACAATCCAGCCCTAAGAGCGCGTGTCGTTCGGAAGGCGATTAAGGATCGACGCCAGTCGGTCACTACTCGTTTTTTCATCCGGAGGACACGATGCCTAAATCAGCCGAACTCAAAAAAGAACTCTTTACCAAGCGCGACAATTTAGCCCGCGCCTTCACCCAGGCCAAGCTCGATAACGGCACTTACGATTTCAAGAAGTCCGATCTCTTCAAGGACAAGGACTCGAAAGGGGCCGTCGACGAGATCAAGAAGATGTCCCTTGAGATCGAGGACCTGCACCGCCAGGTGAAGGACGCCGAAGAGATCGAGGCGATCGCCGAGAAGAGCGAGCAGTTCATCGAAGGAAAGAGCAAGCCCGCCGGCGATTTCATCCCGCCCGGGGGAGGCAAAGGGAAAGGCCCCGTCAAATCGGTCGGCGATATGTTTGCCGAGTCCCCCGCCTTCAAGGGCTACCAGCGCGGCGGCGGCGTCGGACCCACGGCGACACTCGACGTTGAGCTGAAGGACCTCTTCCAGACCGGCGCGGGCTGGGCCCCTGAATCGACCCGGAACGGGGTCATGGTCCCCTTCGCCACCCGTCCCGCCCCGATGGTCGTTCAATTCATCCCGCAGCTGCCGACCTCGCAAGCCGCCATCAAATACATGGAAGAGACGATCTTCCAAAACAACGCCGAGGAAACTGCCGAAGCGGCCCAGTACAAAGAGGTGCAGCTGAAGCTCGAAGAGAAATCGGTGATCGTCCGCAAGGTAACCGCGTGGATTCCGGTCACCGACGAGCAGTTGGAGGACGAGCCGCAGGTCCGGGGCTACCTCGATCAGCGCCTCCGGATGATGTTGGCGCAGCGGCTCGATCTGCAAGTCCTCACCGGCGCGGGCACCGGGATCTTGCTTCTCGGTACCGAGTCGGTCTCCGGCATCCAGGTCCAGGCCCTCGGCGGGGACCCGATCCCCGACGCCATCCACAAGGCCTTCACGAAGATCAGAGACGACGGCTTCGCCGAGCCTTCCGTCGTCTTCATTCGCCCCTCGAAGTGGCAGACCGTGCAGCTCCTCAAGACGGCGGATGGGATCTACATCTGGGGGCATCCCTCCCAGGTCGGCCCGTCCACCATCTGGGGTGTGCCGGTCGTACAGACCACGGCGGCCCCCGCAACGAAGGCGCTCACCGGCGATTACCAGAATCACTCCACGCTCTACAACCGCCGGGGAATCGACGTCCAGATCTCCAACTCGCATTCCGATTTCTTTATCAACGGGAAGCTGGCGATCCGGGCGGATATGCGCGTCGCGATGGTCCACTATCGACCGAAGGCGTTTGCCGAGGTGACCGGGCTTTAATCCCGGGTTGCATTTCTGCATTCACCTTTTTTACGGAGGGACCACGCTATGAGCTTCATCCCATTGGTAAACGTAGTGCCGGGAGCTATCGGCCGCAGCGCTTTAAAACAAGCGGTGATCGCCGGCGGCTCGGCCGGAGCCCTGACCGTGACCGGGATCAAGACGCGCGATCAGCTCGTCTCGGTCCTGCGCGCGGTCGGGGGCGGGACCGATGTCACCGACGTGACCGATCTGACGGCGGAGTTTTCCATCACGGCTGCCGACACGATCGACAACACCGGGGGGACCGCGACGACCGGCTCGAAGCTGATCGTCAGTTATCTCTCAGCGGCATAGCCGATCTGAGGTGATCGTTTATCGCTGAACCATTCATCACAGGAGGATTCGCTATGCCGTACAAAGGACCTTTTCCAGCCCTCTCTCAGATCAAATGCGTTCGAGGCCAATACGATTTCGCCGTCGATGGCGGGGCAATCTCCGCGATCAATCTGCACGGAGAGGACATCCCGGCCGATGCCGTGATTCTCTTCGGGTACATGCACGTAAAGACCGCTCCGGTAGGATCGGGCGCATCGATCGCCGTGCATGTGGAAGCCGCGAACGACATCATCTCAGTCGCCGCGATCTCCGGGGCCCCCTGGTCGACAACCGGCTTAAAATCGATCGTCCCGGTGGCCACCGGCGCCACGATGAAGAAAACCACGGTGGCCAGGAAGATCCAGGCGACGATCACCGCCGCCGCCCTGACGGCCGGGAAATTCGACGTGGCGCTCTTCTACGTCATCCAGCCGGATTAACAGGGGGTGAGCTTTGGCTCTTGAGATTACGCAATCGCTTTCCGCTCCATCCTCCGCGGTCATCCTGGACCGGCGCCTCTATCTTACCGAGGACCGGTCCAGGCTGGTTGAAGACGGAGATCCCGCCGCGCGCTGGCTCTACGGCGTGAAGGATCAGCGGGTCAACGCCGCCGAAGCTGAGCGCCTGGGGTACCGCCCGCGATCGGCCAAGCAAGAGGAGCCGGCCGAGGACAAGGAAGTCAAGAAGGAATCGATCCCCGACAAGGCCGTCAGGCCGACGAAAAAGAAGGGGTAGGCCGTGGCCTTATTGACCGTCGCGCAGCTGAAAGAACACGTCGAGACCGATCTCTCCTACGACGTGCTCGATCTGCTCCTCGCCGATGCAGAGCGGCTGATCACTCAGACGGCGGGGGAGCCGACCGCTTCCACCGAAACACACCTGCACGACCCACGAGAAGCAAACACCCGGATCTGGCTCAAGCAAAAAGCGACCACCATCACGACCGTCACCGAGCGGGGAGTCGATGGGGTCGAAACCGTTCTCACCGGCGCCGACTACCGGCTGATGCTGGAGGGCCGGGTCCTGGAGCGGATCGACGCGGCCTGGGCCCCGGAGGTCCGGATCGCCTACACGCCGGTCAGCGATCTTGCCACCCGAAAGCGGGTGCAGGTCGATCTGGTGAAGCTCGCCATTCAGTACGAAGCGCTCGGCTCCAGCTCGATCGGATCAGACGTGAGTCAGTCCCATCTCCCTTACCAGGCCGAGCGGGAGAAGCTCTTGCGCGGCCTGGTCCTCTCCATGAGGGCCTTCGCTTAATGGCCGCGCGGCAGGCGATGATCGACCGGGCGGTGATCGAAACCGATACGAATACCACGGCGGGACCCGATGGCCTGCCGGGGATTCCCTCCTGGTCCGAATCGAGCAAAAAGATCGCCTGCCGGTACTACACGAAGGTCAAGCGCCAGGTGATCGACGGCAACAAGCTCGCCCTGGTCGAAGATCTTCGGCTCCTTCTTCCGAAGGGGACCGAGATCGCGGAGACCCAGCGGATCGCCCGGATCGAGAACCGGCTGGGGGTGACCATTGCAGCCGGCCCCTTCGGGATCGAGACGATCCAGGAGCGGCGCACCTATCTTGAAGCACAGCTGATGCGGGTGTCCTGATGGCGCTCAAGTGGCGGGGAAAAGAGGTCAGGCAGAGCGTGATCGCCGCGGTGATCGCCGGGACGGATGAGACGATGGCGGTCTGCGTGATCGACGCGAAGAACCTCGCCCCGGTCGACACGGCCACGCTCCAGGGATCGATCGGGATCGTTCAGCCGGCTCAGGAGGAGGGGGGTCAGGTTGTCGGGATGTGGGGATCTCAGGATGTGGAATATGCGATCTATCAGGAGCTCGGGACCCACAAGATGAAGGCGCAACCCTACCTTCGCCCCTCGGCCGATAAGAACTACGGGGGGCTCAACGAGCGGATTCGGAGGAATCTGAAATGATCCCCGACGTGCTTGCCGATTTAAGATCGATCCTCATCGCAGACAGTGAGGTCAACGCCCTGGTCGCCAGCCGCGTCTTCGTCGGGGAACTTCCCGCCGCCCAGGCCGCTTCGATGCCGAGAAAGTGCCTGGTGATCAAGGACGCCGGCGGACCGGAGAGCAATGGTTTTCTGACGCTCCACTCTCAGCGCTTCGATGCCTTCTGTTACGGGGAGACACCCTATGAGGCGAACAAGGTCCGCCGCGCCGTTTACTCGGCGCTCAAGTCGCTCTCGCGAAAGGCGCAGGGGGAGTCGCTGATTCATAGCGTGATGGTATCAGGCGGGGCGCTCTTTCAACGCGACCCCGACACGGATTGGCCGATGCGGGTGCAGAGCTTTCTTGCACTCGCCTCGGATGTCGCATTCACTTAAAGCCGGAGGAGGATAATCAAATGACACCTTATGAAATTATCGCGGCCCCTTTTGAACTGTGGTGGGCGCCGGTCGGAACCGCCTTCCCGGCGATCAACGCGGCGCCGTCCTCGCCCTGGGCCAAGGTCGGGACCAGCGGCAAGAACAATTACACCGACGCCGGTGTGCGGGTCAGTCACGCGCAGACGATCGACCAGTTCCGTTTTCACGGCGGGACCGGTCCCCGGAAAGCGGTCCGATCGGAGGAGTCGCTCACCGTCATGGTGACGATGGCGGATATCAGTCTGGAGCATTACCGGCTGGCGCTCAATAACGTAACGGTCGCCACATCGGCCACCCCCGACCGGAAGACCGCGACTCTCTATAAGGGGGCGCAAGTCGCTGTGATGGCGCTCCTGGTCCGGGGTCCTTCCCCTTACGACGAGGCGTTGAGCCTTCAGTACCAGATCCCACGCTGTTTCGAGGGGGGCTCTCCGGAGATCGCCTACGTGAAGAACGCGCCGGCGGCAATCGAGCTGCAATTCGTGGCGCTGGAGGATCTTGCCGCGGCGACCGATGCGGACCGCTTCGGTTCTCTGGTCGCAGCCTACACCCCGTAGCCATGAACCCGGCGCAGGCGCAGGCAGCGGTTGCGACCCTTGAGCGTCAGGCGGCGGAACACAAGGCCGCGATCTGGCGGCACCGTCGGGCGCTTCGAAAGACGATGGAGCAGCTCGCCGAACTCTCGAAGCGATGCCGGACACTCGGCATCAAACTCACCATTCACGCCGAAGACAAGGAGGACAAACGTCATGGGCGAACCGATTCTTAGCTTCTCTACCCTCATCGTCCGGCCGATCATCCAGATCGACGGGCAACACTACGAGATCCGAGCTCAGGACGAGTGCTCGCTGATCGAGCGACACCGGCTCTCTCATCAGCTCAAATCCAGCCAGGATCTCTTCGCAAAGGAGGACCTCTCCGACGCCGACAAAAAGCTGATGCAATCGCGGCTGGACGAGGCCTTCTCCGTCGTCGCCGTGGGGGTGCCGAAGGAGATCGCAGCTCACCTCTCCGACGATCAGAAGATGCGAGTCATCGAGCTTTTTTTAGGGCCGCCGATTCCGAACGGGAAGGCGGCGGCGAAGGAGAAGGGGAAGAACAAGACTGGGGGGTAATCATCCCCCGCTTACAAGCCTTCTACGGGGGAGATCCGGGCGGCTGGTGGCATCTGCCGGTCGGGCTGCTGAGGGCCTACGATAAGATGCTCTCTCCGATCGAGGCGCAGCGAAAGCTCGATCAGGCGACGGCGATCGCGCTGGGGACCGGATCGATGGCCCCGATGGACCATCAAGAAGATGATGCGGGAGCTGCACCGGACCGCGGAAAAACATCAGCAGAAGAAACCCCGCCCGAAGCCGAGCAAAGAGCAGATCAAGGCGGAGCTGGCGGAAATGGGAATCAAGGTGATCGATGTCTGAACCGATCGGGGAAGCGGTATTGGTCCTCCGGACCGACGCGAAGGAATTCGACGCGTCCCTGGAGTCGAGAGAAAAGAAGGCCGAGGCGTTTCAGCAGCGCCTCGATCGGGTGAGTGCGTCCGCCTCGAACACCGTCAAGCCCCTCTCCGATGCGGCCTCGAACGTCAACACCTTCGGCCGGAGCACGGAGGACGCCGGGAAGAAGGCCGACAGCGCAGGATCAAAGGTTGATCCCTTCGGAAAGAAAGTAAGTCAGATCACCTCCGTCTCCCATCAAGCCTCGATCGCGCTCTCGACCCTCAACTCTCGTCTTCAGAGCATGGCCTTCGCGGCCCTCTTCACCGCGATCGGCGCCGCCATTCCGAAGATCATGCAATGGCTCGGCGCGACGAGAGATCTCTCCCAGGAGATCGGCAACACCAATTCAAGCCTCTTCTCCCTGGCCCGGGCGGTCAACCCCCTCGTCAATGAATCCGAATCCCTTGCGCGCGCACAGTTCGAGCTTGCGAAGATCAAGCTTTTCCTCGCCCAGGCGACCGCGCGGGAGACGCGAGAGGAGATCAGAGCGAACATCGCCCGCCTGGAATCAATGTCTACCCTGGAGCGGCTGAAGATCCTGACCTCCTCTTTCTTTACGACCTTCGGGACCTATGAGGACGCGCTGAAGGAGATCGCGAAGGCCGAGAAGGATAACAAGGAAAAGGCGAAGGAGCTCCGGGCGGAGCTGGTGCTCATGGACGAGCTGCTGAAGGTCCACATTCCTTCCTGGGACGCCTTCAAAATCATGCTCCAGGGGGTGAAGGAGGAGATGGTCTTCGACGTGCGGCAGCCGTTTGACGTAATGGAAGCCGAGCTTGAGGATTTCATGGCGGGAATGGACGAGAAGGTCCAGACCGGGTCTCTCTTCACGACCGATCCGGCGAAGCTCGAAGCGCAGACCGAGAGGCTCCGGGCGCACAACGCAGAGATCGCGCAGATCCATTTCGACACCGATCAGATGATTCTCGAATCCCGCGCGGCGACCTTCTCTTCGATGGCCTCTCTCGCCGATATCTTCTTCACCCTCTCCGGACAGAAAAGCAAGAAGCTCTTCAAGCTCTGGCAGGTCGCAGCGGCCTCGGAGGCGACTGCCAACGCACTGGCGGCCGGGGTTGCGGCGCTCAGGCATCCACCGGGCCCCCCATCTACGATCCCAATGGCGGCGGCGGTCACCCTGAAAGGATTGGCTACCGCGGCGCGGATCGCGACAATGCCTTTTGGAGGAGGCGGAGGAGGGGGGGGAGGTATTTCGATCGGTTCGGCCGGCGGCGGCACCCCCACGGTCGGGCTTCGAGACACCCGCGTGGTTTCACGGCCGCCGGTGACCTTAAACCTCACCATTCAAGGGAACGTGGTCGGTCAAGAGACGTGGATACACGAGGAGCTGATCCCGGCGATCGAAGATGCCTCGATCAATGAGCGATCCAAGCTCGCGATGAAGGAGAGCTGATGGCCGAGACACCTCTGATCCTTGCAAACAACCTGGTCCTCGCCGCAACGATTACGGGTCAGACGAACCCCGACGCTCGCTTCAGCCTCGATCGGCTCGCCGATCTGAAGCGCTACACCCGTTGGCAATCGACCGATACCGTGCTGAAGAACCTCGACTTTCAGATCCCCGCGGCGGATCAGCGGCCGGTGACGTGTCTGGTGATCGACAAAGCGCACACCCTCTCGGGGGTCGCCTGCCGCTTTCTCTACTCGGATAACGGGTCGGCATGGACTCAGCTCGACAGCTTCACCCCCGCCTCAAGCGGCGTGATCTTCCGGACCTACTCCGGGCAGACCGCGCACCCCTATTATCGGCTGGAGCTGGGGGCGTCGGCCGAGCTGCACCGGATCAACCAGGTCTGGTTCGGCGAGGCGTGGCAGCTGGAGGAGAATCCTTCGGAAGACTACGACGCGGACGCAAAGCGCTTCTTCTATGACGACTTCGATACCGAGAGCGGGATCAAGATCCGGGTGAACCACTTCGAGAAGGGGGTGGTCGAGTTCGATCTGACCCTGATCGGGGATGACGAGTACGAAAGTCTTGATCAATTCTTTGCCGATCTCTCCGCGTCGTTCGGGTTTCTCTGGTTCGTAAACAAGCCGGTCTCCTCCCCCACGAAGATCCTGTACATGATTCACGACATGGAGGAGCGGCGCTTCAATTCCCGCCGGGACGCGCTGGTCCGGACCGGGTCCCTCTCCTTCGAGGAGGTCCTCGGATGATCACCCTCTCGGAGAAGTTCCTCAAGGAGGCAAGGCGGGCCGGCTGCAAACCTGCGGCGATCGTCGGGTTTGTCAAAGACGCGCTGTCGGCCGAAGCGGATTTTAAGAGCCACTGGGACGCGGCGCTCTCCTCCAGCAACATCGACACCGCGGAGGTACCCGGGGAAGTCCACATTGCGAAGACCCTCGCGACGACGGGGGTCTCTCAGCTCCTCGCGGACAATCAACGGCAGCTGATCGAGCAGGTCCGGCGCAATAGTCGCTTTGTGTGGCGCGACAACGTCTTCGTCTTCTTCCAGTCGTTTAAGGTGTCCAATCGGGGCTTCCTGGATAAGATCAAGATCGCCTTCGGAAAGATTCCATCGGGAACCGGGACTGCTTCGACGGGATATATCGGCATCACCGACAGCAACGAAAGGATGCTCGAATCCGTTCCGGAGCCTCAGCCCTTTAGCTCCTCCGAAGTGATCAACCCGAAGACGTGGATCGAGAGAACCTTTTCGGACAAGAACGTCTTTCTTGAAGCTGCTACTGAATATAAGATCTACACGACGCAGACCCCGCAATCTCAAACGATCCCCCTCGTCGATGTGTTGATGCCGTTCGTAGGAACCGGAAATCCCTATGCAGAGCCGTTGCGGCGCGGCGTCAACGCGGCGCCCAGCACTGAAGCGCTCGACGTGGATCTGACCTTCGAAGTCACGATGCTCCCCCGCTATCAGACGACCGGATCGATCTCGATCAAGCTCGATCTCGGAACCACGCCGCTGGATCCCGGAGAGTGGGAATTCAGCGACATCCGGGACGGCGAGACCACGATCGTTTATCAGGCCTGGGCCTCGGCGACCGGGGCTTTCGCCGGCGAGGAGACCAGCCTCGGGACGATCGCGGACGGGGACTTAATCACGAATCTGAAGCGCTATTACAAAATCACGGCGACCCTCAGCGCTTCGGCCGACAACCTCGTCACCCCCAAGATCCTGAAGCTCAAGGCCAACTTCGACGTATGGGAGCGCTACTGCCTGGCGGACAAGCCGATCAGCTGGAAGGGCGATCCTCTTCCGCCGATCGTCATGGCGCTGCCTCAGATTCAATACCAGATGGATCCGCTCGAGGGGAAGGCCTCGATCTCGCGGCTCTCGGTCGATTTTCTGGATGAGGGCTTCCTTGAGCAAATCATCACGACGTACTTTTTAAAGAACAATGAGATCCGGATCTTTGTCGGCTTCGATGCGCCGGGATGGGATGCCGAAGACTACGCCGAATTCTGGCGGGGCGAGATCGTCGACTGGGAGAGAAGGACCGGGGTGATCACGCTGGTCTGTGCCGACTGGGCGATCGACACGAAGGTGGAGATCCCGGAGGAATACAACAACCCGCTCGATCCGAACGATCCTAAGAACGGAACGATCGAGCCGATCGTCTTCGACGGCCACCCTTCCGACCTGAAAGAGGACCTGCTCTCGAACAAGGTCAATATGCGGGACTCGAAGATTCACTTCCAATCGTTCGCCGATAATAAGGTAGCGCTCCCCGGGTGGCGGCTCTTCCGGACGGTCCCCAAGCCGACAGACGCCTGGAAGCTGATCCAGGAGATCAACCGGCTCGAAGGGTCCGTGCTCATCCCGCGCGAGGACGGAAAGCTCTTCGATTACCTCTTCGATCCGGCGACCGATCATGTCGCGGAGTTCGGACCGGATCAAGTTCAGCTGAACTCGACCACATTCAAGGCCCGAATGGATCTGACCCTGATCAATCAGGCGATCGTCTACTTCGGATTTCGGGTCCCCTTCGCTCTGACCGGCACTGTCACGGTCACTCAAAACAGCAAGACCGTCACCGGATCCGGCACGCAGTTCATCGATCAGCTCGCCGTCGGCATGGAGGTGCAAGGACCGGATAGCAGGATCTATGTCGTCGAGTCGATCGCCTCCGATACCTCTTTGGGGCTGGAGACGGTCTACTCCGGGTCGACCCAATCAGGTCAGACCCTCACGCGCCCGCGCACGGACGAAGAAGGGAAGCCCTCCAGCTATCAGGGGGCGGCGGTGCATGTCGATGCCGACTCCGTGCTGAACTACAAAGAGACCAGCACCGAGAGGATTCTCCCCTCCCCCTGGCTCGGGCCGAATGATGGGACCTATCAGGGGGATGTCCGCGCGGCGGAGATCGCGGAGCGGATTGTCGATTGGGGGAAAGACGGGCTTGCCCTGGTGCAGCTGACGACCTCGCTCGAATTCATCGGGCTTCAGGTCGGAGACTTTATCCGGTTGGGCTCCCTGACCACGCTCCCGCGCAACCTGGTCGGATTCACCTGGACGCGATGGGTGCTCACCTCCAAGACAATCGACTTCAAGCGCGGTGCGATCGGCTGGTCAATGATGAAGGTCCCGAGCGGGACGGCCTACTTCGCTCAGCTGCGCGCCTATTCCGAATGGCTCGCGGCGGCGACCGGGGTTCTGAACCTGGTTATCTCTCAATGGCCCACGGAGGTGATCCTCGATTTCACCGACACCGAGAAGACCGACAAGCTCGACACCGAGGCGGAATGGAACGCCTATGAATTGGCAACGAACCTTTTGATCGAGGCGTAAGTGGGAAAGGTCCGGATTGCATACAGCCACCTCGGCATCGGCTCGGCTCCCATTTGCGGCTGCCACGATCAACCAGGCGGAAAGCTCCGCGCGAGGAACGAGCCCCCGGCCGTCGTGGGGACCACCCGGATCGGCGGGTCCGCCAGTCTGGTTTACCCCTCCGGATCCGGCCGCTGGCGGCTTGATCTCGGGGCGACCCCCCAGGTCAGCCGCGGTTACGTCCGGATCTCGCAGAAAGTGCCGGCGGGGACCTCCGTCGGCCATAATCTCAAAGCCTCGAACACCGGCGCCTTTGCCGGCGAGGAGGTCAACCTCGGGGCCGTGGTCGATGGGGATGCGATCAACGCGGCCTATCGGCACTTCGAGCTCGAATCGACTTTGACAGCGAACACGCAGCGTGACTCCAGTCCGCTGATCGATTACTTCGACGTGATTTATCAGAGGGGGTACCCCAGCTCGGGGAGCACCGATCTTCTCCTCGATGCGGGCTTCACCCCGGAGCGGAACGGCTCCTGGGAGATCGATTCGATCGTGCCGTCAGGCTCGACCCTGACCCTCACAGCCCAGGCGAGCAACCGGGAGAACTTTGATAGCGAGGTGGAGAACATCGGCGCGATCGCGCACGGAAACGCGATCTCAAAGCGAAAGCGATTCTATAAGGTGCATGCGGTATTTCAGACGGACGCCACGGCGACGAAGACGCCGCGGTTGACCCGGATAAAAGCAGTCTTCCCGAACGGGTAAAGGAGCGCAATGAACCAGACAACCTTCATCGATCCCTTAACGACCGTCCCCGCCGCCGACGGCGGCAACACCGGCAACGGTTCCATGTCAATACCCGTCGTCTCCAGCGCGACGCTGACCGAGACGATTACGGTCGCCTGCACCGTGCCGGGCGGGTCGGGCGTGGGGCAATTCTCGGTGACGGGCTCTGTCTCGGGGGCGCTCGGGACGGCGACTTCGAACGTCGAGTTCGTAGACGCGGATCAGAAAATGCGCTTCACGATCACGGCGGGCGGAACCCCTTGGGCGGTCTCCGATCAATTCACGTTTTCGACCGTGGCCGGGACTCCGACCAGCGAGGCGAAATTTAACGAGTTCGCGTCGAGGGTCGGGATTCCTTCGGTATCTCGCGTCGTAAGGTTCCATGACATGCTCGGTCCGGTCTTGGGAAACTCCCCGGATGTTTTGGGTTACTTCACAAACGATTTCGCTTCTCTCACCCAAATTAACAACAATTCAGGGGTTATGGAAATGTTTGTCAATGCGTCCGGGAATATCAGCACCATTCAGGGGGCTGCTATAGGCGCGGGCGTTTCGCTTAATTCTAACAAGAGAATATTCAATTCTCGCGTAGCGACGGGACTCACTTCTCTAACAAATAAGCGCTGTATCGTTGGTTTAGCAGACAATACCGTCGCGGCTATGTTAGCGACAAATACCGGGAAAGGCCTATTTTTTAGAATAGAAGCCGCCGGGTCAGCAGTAAATATATTCGCTGTGACAAAAAATGGAGGAAGTCCGGCAGAAACTACAACAGATACGGGAATTTTAGACAGCGCCACATATAGAGAGTTCGAGATCCGAGCGACTTCCTCGTCTGTTGAATATTATATCGATGGGGTGTTGGTTGCGACGCACACAACAAACATACCCACGGTAGCGATTCACTCGAGGGTGTCTTTTGTTATATCGGAGAACGCTGCAAAGAGGATGGCTTGCGATTGGATTTATGAGGACATTCCAGGGGCTAGGCCGACTTAACTTTAAAGCCGATTATTTTAAAGCTTAACCGATACGGCGCGGGCGGAAGGGCGAGATCCTGAGAAATGACGAACTTTATAAAATCTTTTTCAATGACGACAATCATTAAAGCGAGTCCTCGTCTATTTGCTTTAAGTTCATAGTCCGGAGCATCAACAAACGGGGAGGTAAATTTGACGAGGAAAACATCGGCCCTTTCGACAATAACGGAAAAGCCCTCTCCTTCCAGGATTTCGCCTTCCGAGCTTATGGTCCCTTGGATGGCAGAGAGTGTCGGCTCGGCTTCGGTGGGTTCTTCAATTTCAGACGGCGCGACGGGTGGAGTCGAAATATCTTCGACCGGATGATCCGGCCTTGTATGCTCCGATCCGCAAGCGGCAAGGAGTCCAAAAAGAAATATTACGGCGAGTGTTTTCATGTTTTAAGTATACACCATTAGAAGGCAGATCCAAAGAAAAAAAGCACCCCTCTTTAGAGGGGGGGGTGGTAGGAGGTAGGGAGCCGATGTTTACCGTAACGAACGCCTACGCGGTCTTATTTGAAATCGGATTATTAATGCCGGCCGGCAATTCCGGGGAGTTCACAATAAACAAGGCCCGAGTTTATGATCTCGTCCTCCTCGGCCTCTTCTATGTTGCCGTTTGGTTCGGGAAGCGGTCAATCAATAAATTCGATCAATCGGTTGAAAAGTTCGGAAAGACGCTCGAGAGCATTACCGAGCGAGTCGGCAAGGCGGAGAGCTCGATCGAGGTTATCAAGAAAGAACAGGAGATGCACTCGAGGCAAGACGAGGAGAGGCACGATCACATTGTCGGGTGGAATCACGGAATCACAAAGCGTGTTGAAAGCCTCGAGAATCGGCGGGGCGGAAACGGAGTAGTTTAGATGGATGATCCCGCTTTTGAGGTTGTACAACTTGCGCGGGCGGCTCTTCGCCTGTGGGACGAGAACAAGATCCGGCCGTCTTTAGGGCGGGATGTTGCGCTCTCGAACCATACATTTGAAGAAATGAGGGCGGAGCTCGCTCGACACGATAAAACAAACACTAAAACGGAGGATAAACCGCAATGAAATCATTTTATCAGGTCACCCTATTTTTAGTTTTAATCTTGGCTTTCTTCTCGGTACAGGCATGGGCGGACGGCCCGATCGTCGGCCCGGATTCACAGCTTTGTTGGGACCGAAGCAGCGATACGGATCTCGCCGGGTATGGGCTTCATGTCGCGACCACGCCCCAGGCCGGAGCTCAGACCCGGAGCTATCCCGTTTTTAAGGACGTGCTCTTGACCTCGACGCCTTCGGCTCCCTGCTATCGGATCGGGGACCTTGCATTGACCGAGGGGCAAAAGTACGCGGCGGCGACGGCGATCGACACGGCAAAGAATCGGAGCGGCTTCTCGAATGAGGTCGCGTTTGTGTTCGATAAAACTTCCCCCTCGAATCCGGGCGGCCTCATCATAACGATAGTGATCCCGAACGCAACAGGCGCGGGGGTAACGATTCAAAGCAAGAATATCCCATAAGGGGAAGTCTCTCGAAACTCTCAGAACAAAGATAAAAAGCAAGGAGGTAATAAATGGCAGGGGGACCGATTTTTCCGCATTCAGCATTTCCGGTTTCATCCAACGCTTTTCCGAATTTCCACGTCGGAGCCGGAGCGAACAGCAAGCAAGACGAAGGGCTCGGCGTGGCGGCGTCCATCGCGGCGGACACGATTTGGCGGTTGCGCTTTCAGATGCCCCCAACGCTTCCGACCGGAACGGGTAAGCTCCGCCTTTTGGCACTCGCAAACGCGACGAGCGGAAACGCAAAACCCAATGTGAAATGGGCGAGCGTCGCTCCCGAAGAGAGTCCATCGGGAGCGACGCTGAACGCTGAGGGCGTCGGAACCCTAACATGGGGGGCGGGCGATAACGATCAGTATAAAGAGCTCAAGGTAACGCTCGACGCGGACACGCTCGTAGCGGGAGAGGAAGTCGTAATGGATTTGACTTTTGAGACGGCTTCTTGGACTTTGGCGGTGGTATCAACTTGGATCGCTTCAATTATTTGGGAGTAAGACAATGGCACAAACTACAGAGCAGAGACGAACAGCAGCAAGGGAATTAGCTAGGAGAATGTTTCAAGAAACTGGTACTACGGCAAATCTAAATCTTGACGATCTTCTAGCGGCTGTAGGTTCGATCGATGACACGATGGACTTACTCCCGGCAAATCTCACGGCGGGTCAAACGGTCAAGCAAAATATCGTTTCTCGCTTGCCTGAGCCGTTTAAAAGCAATTCAACGGCGCAACAAAAAGCGGTTGCGCTCATGGCGTGGGTGATGAAAGAGACGGGGATAATCTAAGGTGGCAAGAAATTTTAGTGGGACAGGGCAATACATCACCTTGACTTCGACCGCGCCACAGGTCACGACTATGACCATATTGGCATGGATCAAAGTCGGGTCCTTGCCAGATCCGTATGGATATATCATCAATCGGGGCAATTCCAATGAGGTATCGCTGAACTACTATTTCAGGGTTGCACTGGACGGGTCTCTGTTATTTGGTTTTACAGTAGCCGCATCGACCTATGCGGAGATAGCCTCTTCTGCCGGGGATATTTCGACCGGGGTATGGACCCATGTTGCGGCAAGATATGACGGGTCTAATCAGAAAATATACAAGAATGGTGCGGAGATTGCTACGAGGGCGGAGACTGGAACTCCGTCTACAAGCTTGTCCAGCCCGAACCACCGAATCGGGGGAAGCTCCCAATCGACGCCGCAGGGTCTATTTAACGGGGACATCGCTGAAATTGAAATCTATAGCTCTGCCCTCTCGGTCAATGAAATCCTGGCGAGGTCACGCGGGGCAAGGATCACGGCGATCCCCGTAGCAAGGTGGACGTTATGGGGGCTTAACGATCCGGAGCCTGACTTGTCTGGCGGCGGCAATACCGGAGCGGTAACAGGGGCAACACTGGCGAACCATGCCCCGATCACGCTCTTTACTCCTAAATGGGCGGCGAGTGTGCCGTTGATTGAGGTTGGGGGGGGCGGCGTTACTGTAACTCCGGCCGCTTCTGAGGCGATCGCGGAGACGGCGAATCCTGGTGTCGTTTTAGGTTCTCTCTTGATTGCTCCGGCTACTTCCGAGGCGATCGCGGAGACGGCGAATCCGGCGGTCGTTTTAGGGTCGGTCTCCGTTTCCCCTGTTTCATCGGAGGCGATCGCGGAAACAGGGAATCCCTTGATCGTCCTCGGAAGCCTTTCGATTGCGCCACCGGCGGCCGAGGCGATCGCGGACACGGTCAATCCCTCAGTCTCCCTCGGGAGCATGGTCATAACTCCGGCTTTGCTCGAGGCGATTTGCTCAACGCTTGACCCGACGGTAACCGTCGGGGACCCGATCGTCCAGGTCCAGGCGATCCGATTGATTAACCTCGCACTAAAAAGACCGGCGATCAATAACGCGACACTGTCTCGGCCGGAGCTCGAAAACGTGTCAATTATTAAGTAGTCTCTCACATAAGGAGAATAAAAAATGGGATGGACGAACAGGGGGTTGTTTCTAGCGCTTCAAAGTCTTTTTAGAAATACAGGATGGCCGACAAATCTTTTCGTCGCATTGGTGACGAGCGCGGCGGCTCCCGGGCCGGACACAAACACCTTTGGACAGTTGACCGAGATCGCGGCGGGGAACGGATACACGTCGGGCGGAATCTCTTTGACGAAGAACTCGACCGACTTCGACACGTTGACCGAAGACGATACGAACGATTGGGCTTTGACTCAAATCAAAGATGTAGTGTGGACGGCGAGCGGAGGGCCAATTCCGGCGAGTGGAAACGGGGCGAGATATGCCGTCCTCCTCGACGACAACGTGACCGTTGGGAGCCGGCAGGTCATCGCTTATTGGGACCTTACCTCGGATCGGGTCGTGTCAAGCGGGCAAACTCTGACCCTTCAAAATTGCGAGCTCAAGCTTAGACATCCGTAATAGGGAGGCGGCGCTCAATGGCAATCAAGACCGTTTTTAATGACGAGATCGCGGAGAAGACGACGGTCGTTATCGATGGAGATTTGACGAACGAGAGCGGGGGTCCTCTTGGGTCGGGGGATTTAGCGACCCTCACCCTGACGCTCTATGACCGGGCATCAGGATCGATCATCAATAGCCGCAGCGCCCAGGATGTTCTAAACGCCAATCAGGTAACCGTGGACGGAAGCGGCAACTTTCAATTCTCGATGAACCCTGCAGACAACCCGATCCTCGATGACACCCTCGACGTTGAAACTCACGTCGCCCTGTTTGAGTGGACCTGGTCGGCCGGCGGCGCGACGAAAGCCGGCAAGCATGAGATTTATTTGCTCGTGAAAAATCTTGTCAAGGTGTCCTGATACCCGCACCGATCCCCTTCCCACAGGCGGGGCGAGCCTGGTCAGCTCCCCCGCCTCCTACCTTATCGGTAATATACTCCGAAGTATATGATTTCAGACGATCTGGTACACCATGACTTTATATGCGGCTTCGCTATAAGGCGCATCGCCGCCTCCACTTTTCCTGAACATTGCTAACGACTCGAGCCCTCCCTCCTCTCCGGCTTACGGATATCGATTCCGCATCGAGTCACCGTTCCAAATTCCGTTTTCTCATCTCTCTCTTCCTCCGCTGTTTTTGCTCGGCCTGTGGAGCATCACGGCGGCTTCTCCTTAGTTGACAGCCCTCCTTTTTATGTTACGATTTCAAAATGAAAAAGAAGCGAAAGAAAGCGCCGAGCGTTCTGATCGCCGATGACAGCGCCTTCGAAGTGGATCAGATCAAAGTCATGTTTGAGAAGATGGGTTTTGACGTTTCCTGGACCTACACCGGGGCCGATGCGATCAAACAGGCCCGGCGAAACCCTCCCGATCTGATTCTCCTCGATGTTGTTCTTCCCGATATCACCGGCCATGATGTTTGCCGGCTGCTGCGGGCAAGCCCCGAGACGATGACCATTCCCCTCATCATGATTACCGTGCGTGACAAAACAGAAGATCTGGTCCTCGGTTTCGAGCAAGGGGCGAACGACTACATCACTAAACCGTTCGATGCGCGCGAGCTCAAAGCGCGCGTCAACGCCTGCCTTCGCATGAAACAGCTTCAGGATAACCTCACCCAGAAGAACGAGGAATACAAGACCCTTCTGAAAAACGTTCAGGAACTCGCCATGACCGATCCGGTCACCGGCCTCTTCAACCGCCGCTATTTTAGAGAGGTCTTACAACAGGAGTTCTCCCGCGCGCAACGGTACGGAACCCTCTTCTCCTGTTTCATGATCGACGTTGATCACTTTAAATCGATCAATGATACCTATGGTCATGAGTCGGGAGACCGGGTCTTGAGCGAGGTGGCGCGTCTGCTTCAAGTTCAACTGCGCGATGTCGATTTGATCTCCCGATATGGCGGCGATGAATTCGCCGTTCTGCTTCCCGAATCGGCCCGGGAAAAGTCCCGCCAGATCGCGGAGCGGATCCGCGAAGCCGCCTTCAGTCAAATCCACTCTTTTCTGCCCAAGCGGCATTCGGTGACCCTCAGCATCGGCATTTCCGGATTGCCCGATCCCGGTCTTCAGCACCCTTCTCAGGTCATCGCGACCGCCGACTTCGCCCTCTATCGCGCGAAACGCGCCGGTAAAAACCGCGTGGAGATGGCTGCCTTTTCGGAACTGGGGACCCAACCTTCTTCCGAAGAGGAAGAAACGATCGATCAGACCCGCTAAAAACCCCGCGGTCTTCATTTCATTCAATTTACTTTTCCTCCTTTATTCTCTTCACTCACATGACTCACAAAATGTCCATCCATTCACCCGTTCGGGCGGTTGCAAAAAGAGATCGGGTATGATATAAATTACGGAAACTACGGGAAAAAAGATGGCTATTTTAAAAGTGGCAAAACTCGGAAACCCTATCCTTCGGAAGATCGCGGCTCCCGTGACCCCGGCCGAGTGTCAAGACCCGAACTTTCAACACTTCCTGGAAGATATGGTCGAGACGATGCGGAAACTCGATGGCGTCGGACTGGCCGCGCCTCAGGTTTTTGAATCCAAACAAATTGTCGTCATCGAGGCCAATGCCAATCCCCGTTATCCAAATTCGCCCGATCTTTCACTCTTGATTCTGCTCAATCCCACTTTTACGTACATGTCCGAAGAGAAGATCGAAGGCTGGGAGGGCTGCTTGAGCGTCGATAACCTTCGCGGCAAAGTCGTTCGCTCGGCGCGGGTCGGCCTGAAAGCCTTTAACCGCTACATGGAACCGGTCGAAATGGAAGCGGAAGGCTTTCTCGCGATTGTCTTCCAGCATGAGATCGACCATCTGAACGGGAAGGTTTACCTCGACCGGATGAAAGATTTCTCCACCTTGGCCCATTTGGCTGAATTTGAGCGATACTGGGTGAGAGATCCGGCGGAGGTCGGATAAGCATTTTTCATCTTTTCTCCCTCTTTTATTTTAATCTCTTGTCTCACCGATTTACCGGCAACCCAGTAATCTTTGATATCATCGAGTCCAATGCGCGTTAAACTGACCGTCCAAAAATTTAACCCCGACATCGATCCGAAGCCTTACCCAAAGGACTACTTCGTTGAGGCAAGCCGGGGAATGACATTACTCACGGCCCTTTTGAAAATCAAGGCCGAGACCGACGGCACCTTGACCTTCCGCGCCTCCTGCCGGGCGGCGATTTGCGGCTCCTGCGCGATGCAGGTCAACGGAAGTCAGAAACTTGCTTGCAAGGTTCCTCTCAAAGAAGAGCTCGATCACCACGGGAAAATCGAAGTCGGACCGATGGCGAACATGCCGGTGATCAAAGACATGGTGGTCCAGATGAACCCCTTTTGGGAGAAGATCCGGGCGGTCGATCCCTTCCTGATGACGAAGAATGGGGCGGAGGTCCCGACCGAAGCGTTGAAGGATATTCACGAGAAGCTGCACAATGCCGACGGCTGCATCATGTGCGGGGCATGCGTTTCGGCCTGCACCGCTTATGAAGTCTCCCCCGGTTTCCTGGGTCCGGCCGCATTGGCCAAAGCCTATCGTTTTCAGGCCGATCCGAGAGACCAGGCGCATACTCCCCGCCTGGAAGCGCTTCAAGGGCCCGATGGGATCTGGGACTGCGTTCGGTGCGTTTTCTGTGTTCAGGTCTGCCCGAAAGATGTTCGCCCGATGGAGCAGATCGTGCGCCTCCGGCGGCAGTCGATCGATGTCGGACTCGGAAACTCGATTGAGGGGAGACATATCACCGAGTTTACCAAAGTCGTCTGCGAAGAGGGTCGGCTGAACGAGACACGCCTGCCGATCTTAATGACGTGGGGAAATATCCGGAAGATGCTCCGAATCATTCCGCTCGGCATCAAGATGTTCTTGCACGGGAAGACGCCGTTGCCGTTCAAGCGCGTCCCGGGGGCCGATGCGGTCCGGTCCATTTGCAAACGTTGGGAGAAGCCAAAATGAAGTACGCCCTCTTTCCAGGATGTGCCTCCAAAGGAGCCACCCCGGAGCTCTATACCTCGACCATGAAAGTGGTCGGACGCTTAGGGCTCGACATTGTTGAACTCGAAGCATTCAATTGCTGCGGGGCCGGCGTGATCAGCGAAGCAGACCCTGATCTCGCCTACACCCTCAATGCCCGGACCCTCGCCACCGCCGAGAAGATGGGAATTACCAATGTCATGACCATCTGCGGGACTTGCCAGGGGATCTTGGGCGGGGCGAACAGGAACCTCCAAGACGATGAGGCCCTGCGCGACCGGATCAATCGGGCGCTCAAGGACTCGACCGGGCTGGAGTACCACGGGACGGTCGAAGTAAAACATCTTCAGTGGATTTTAATCAAAGACTTCGGGTTGGAAGAGTTGAGCAAGTTTATTACCCATCCTTTGAACGTATCGATCGCGCCGTTCTACGGCTGCTATATTTTGCGTCCTTCTCGCGCCACCGGCTTTGACGATTGGGAAAATCCGACCTCGCTTGAAAAACTAATCCGCGCCGTCGGGGCCTATCCGGTTGAATACGACGGCCGAACGAAGTGCTGCGGCTTCCCCGTGCTTCTGGAGAAAGACGAAATTGCGCTGAGCATGGTGGCGAAAAACGTCGGAGAGGCAAAAGCAAAAGGAAGCGACGCGATGGTCACCCCCTGCCCCCTCTGCCATATGAGCCTCGATATCTATCAAGACCGCGCCGAAGACCGCCTTCAGAAGACCCAGCCGGACGAGACACTCGGCGTGCCGATCCTCCATCTCCCCCAACTTCTCGGCTTGGCAATGGGCTTTTCACCCAAAGAGCTCGGGATGAAGCGACACCTCGTCCCCACCGCACCTTTGATCGAGAAAATTCAATAACCCAAGACGAGGTGCAGGGTTCAACAGGCTCACCACGAACGGCTGGCCCGGCGTCTGATGATAAAGAAAGCGAGGATCAGGCTTCGCCTGTCCGCCTGTACCCCGTAGGGTGAGCCGCGGGGTGTGGGACATCGTAGGATGCACATCAAGCTTGCTTGATGGTGACCTCGAAACAGAAAGGGCTGGACATCCGGCTTTGCCGGTGACCAGTCGGGGTGTGGGGGCATCGGAGGACCCTCTCTTTGGGTCTGCCGGACGGGCCCCCACATAAAATTGATGTCGAAAACACAAATTCCCGAGTGGGTTCCCCTTTTTCCGCTTCCGAATGTGGTCTTCTTTCCGAAGACCTACCTTCCTCTCCACATCTTCGAGCCGCGCTACCGCGAGATGGTCGAAAATGCCTTGGGGGGAGATCGGATGATCGGGATGGTCCTCTTGAAAGAGGGCTGGGAGATCAATTATGATGGGAACCCGCCGATCCATGAAACAGGCGCGGTCGGAAGGATCATTCGCTCCCAGCGACTGGACGACGGAAGGTATAACATTATTCTCTACGGCCTCAAGAAATGCCTCATTCGGGGCGAAAGTCATGACCGGAGCTACCGGCAGGGACGAATCGATATCGTCGAGGAGCCGCAGACCGAGTTCCTCCTCGCGCCGCTTAAAGAAAAGTTGGTCGGTCTAACGATGCGCTACCGCCAAAAGATGCCGGGGGCGGAGGCGTTGGAGTCGATTCTGGAAATCGGGCTTGAAGATGATGTCCTGGTCGCGACCCTCTCGGCAGGGCTTCCCCTCACCGTCCTGGAAAAACAGTTTTTGCTGGAAGCCGATGATCTTTCGCAACGCGCGCGGCGACTGACGGAGTTGATGGAGATGGGTCTTCATACCATCGGACAGACCGATGGACAAACGGAGGGATAGGTGATTACAGAGCTGAAACCGGGGGATGAGGCTCCCCCTTTTATCCTCCCATCCTCGGATGGGAAGAATATCGATCTTACCTCATACCGGGAAAAGGCCGAGGTCATCCTTTATTTTTATCCAAAAGATGATACCCCTGGCTGCACCAAGGAGGCCTGCGCCTTTCGCGATTCCTTTGCCGAGTTGAAGAAGGCCAAGACGGTCGTCCTGGGGGTCAGTCTCGACCCGCTTGCCTCGCATCAAAAATTTGTCGAGAAGTACACCCTTCCTTTTTTATTGTTGAGTGATACCGATGCCGCCGTATCAAAGGCCTACGGCGTTTATAAACTGAAGAATATGTATGGCCGGAAATTTTGGGGAATCGAGCGGTCGACTTTCCTGATCGATCCGAAGGGGAAGATCACCTATCTCTTCCGCCGCGTGAAGGTGGACGCCCATTTGGACGAGGTCCTCTCCGCCCTTGCGGAATCGCGAACGGCTCGGAAGCGTTAAACTAAAAAGGGTTTGACATGCCGCGAAGCCGCATGATATAGTTCCGAAATCAGTTTTTTATATAACGCAACCAGGAGGTAGTCCTACCATGGCACTTTTGATCACCAGCGAATGCATCGCGTGCGCAGCCTGCCTGCCCGAGTGTCCGAATGAAGCGATCTTCGAAAACCGAAGCGATTGCGAGTCGAAGGGATATAAATTGACAGGGGCGGACGGAGGCGGCCAGCTTGCACACGCATCCAGCGACAACATCTACGTCATCACCTACGAACGCTGCACCGAATGCGTGGGCCACTTTGATGAGCCCCAGTGCGCGGCGGTCTGTCCGGTGTCCGATTGCTGTATTTCCGATCCGATCTATCCCGAGAAAGCCGATGTCCTTTTGGCGAAAGCCAAATCGCTGAATCCGGATAAGGAGATCGATCCGGCACGTGTCTGGAGCGGGGTTCGCAACTAAGCGGTTACGTAACGCAGGATTCTCAGTGAGAAAGGAAAGGTCGATTCAATCGGCCTTTCCTTTTTTCGTTCCGGCTCCGGACGGCGTCTACAATCGGTTCTTGAAGCAGATCACCAGATCGCGCACGGAAATGATCCCGACGATCTTCCCCTTATCGGTCACCGCGAGGTGACGAACCCCTTTTATCGCCATCAGGTCGTTCGCCTCTTTCGCCGTCTTGTCGATATCGATCCCGATGACCGGCTGGCTCATGATTTTCTCAACGGGGGTGGTGTCGGGATTCAGCCCCTCCGCCAGTGCCTTTCGAACAAAGTCGGTTTCGCTGACAATACCGATCCGCTCCATCCCCTCGCTGACCAGAAGGGAGCCGATCCGTTTATCCCGCATCTGTTTTGCCGCATCGCGAACCGTCGACTTCGGGGAAATTTCCTGCAGGTCTCGATGCATCAAAAGGGCCAATGGTGTCATCTTCTCCTCCTTATGAATCGATACTAACGATCATGGTTGGGCATGGATCAATTGCGGAACGACCTCCGACGCGCGCCCGGTGAGGAGCAAATCCCGATCTGCGATTTCCGAGTCATCGGTATTGATCTCAATCGTGAACGCCCCCTGGTCCTTGGCGATCGAGGCAAATGAAGCCGCGGGCTGAACCACGCCCGAGGTCCCGATCACCAAGAAAACGTCTCCCCCTTGGCATGCTTCCAAGCTTTTTTGCAAAGGGACCGGGTTGATCGCCTCGCCAAACCAGACCACGTCCGGACGAAGCAATGAATGACACCGTTCACAGAGAGGAAGCGGAGGAAGATCGAGGGAACGATCCTCCCTGACCTGACCGCAACGCAGACAACGCATCCGCCACAGGCTCCCATGCAGCTCGATAATCTTCCGGCTTCCGGCCAGAGTGTGAAGCCCGTCGACATTTTGAGTGATCAGGGTGAAATTCGAGCAGGCATTCTCCAGCAAGACCAAAGCTTCATGCGCCGGGTTGGGGCGTTTTTCCGAGATGATCTTACGCCGCCAGTGGTACCATTCCCAGACGATCTCGGGACGCGACTCAAATGCTTCCGGCGTGGCAAGCGCTTCCGCCCGAAATTCTTTCCAGAGCCCCCCTTCTCCCCGAAAGGTCGGAACGCCGCTGTCGGCCGAAATTCCAGCCCCCGTTAAAACAGTGATCGAGCGGGCGGAGGCGATCCGGTCCCGCGCTGTCTTGATATGGGCCTCGGTAAGGATAGGAATCCTCCATCCTAAACGGTTGGGTTGAGTATACCGAATCGCCTCCGCGAAAACAATAAAATCAGATTTCTATTGACATCAATGAGAGTTCCTAAGTATTCTAAGCGCTTTGAGCGCGAAGAAAATGGGGAGGAAGAATGAAACGAGGCCTGCTTCTGGTGAAGGAGGAGAAAGCGCAACGGCGAAAGATGCGGGAAGCCTTAAAAGAAGGCCCGACCGCCTACCGGATTTATGAGGCGGAAACCCTCCGACAAGGACTTCGGATCCTCTCCAAAGAAAAGATCGATTTGATCATCTACGATGATCCGGTCTCTCTCCATCCTCCTCAGATGGATCTTTCTCATCTCTCCTCGTTCATCGATCAAAAAGCGGCGCGGGAAATACCACTTCTCCTGATCGGCTCTCCGCATGATCCCGTTCAAAAACAGAAGGCGCTCGATAGCGGTGCATGGGATTACATCACGCGTCCCTACCGGATTGAAGATCTGCTACTGCGCGCCGAAGTCCTCTTGCGAATCAAAGCAACACAAGATAAACTCAAACAGCGTATCCGGCAATTGGAAAGGCTGTCGATCATCGATCCATTGACCGGGCTTTACAACCGCAAATATCTGAAAGAGTTTCTGCAGCGGGAGATCCGGCGGGCAGAACGGCAAAAAGGACAGATCTTCTGCATGATGATGGATGTCGATCATTTTAAGCGGATCAATGACGACCTAGGCCATCTCAATGGGGATCGGGTCTTACAGGAAATCGGGACCATCCTCCGGGATCTCCTTCGCGGATACGACTTCGCTGCACGTTACGGTGGAGACGAATTCACGATTGTGCTTCCGCAGCGGATGGAAGAGAGGGCGGCGATGGAGGTGGCCGAACGGATCCGCCGGACCATTGCAGGGCATGTCTTTGGCCTACGTAAAGGAAAAAAAGGGGGGACCCAATTTACCGTGAGTCTCGGCTTTGCGATATTTCCCTCTCCCGGCATCGATACCGAAGAGGCCCTCATTGCGGCCGCCGACGATGCCCTCTACGATGCCAAGCGTTCCGGAAAAAACCGCGCCATGATGCATCAACCGAAATGAGCGGGATGGATTTATCTGGAAAAGACAGCACCCTGGACGCGTTGATTAGACTCTTGGGAGAGGAGGATTCCCATTTTGAGATCATCCGTCAACGATTAGTCGAGATCGGCCCCCCCGCCCTCCCTGCGCTGGAGCGCTGCATAAGGGAATGCGATCCATTGATTTCGAAGCGGGCCGACCAGATCATCGAGTCGATCCGGCTCGAAATATTAGATCAGGAGTGGCATCGCTACGCCGAGAAAGAACCCTGTCCGTTGGAAGAAGGGGTTTTTCTCTTGGCCCGATTCGCCTATCCGGAGATGGATCCGAAAACCTATCGAGCAGAGATCAACCGGATGGCTGACGTACTCCGGAAGAGAATCCAGCCTGCCTCTCCTCCCATGGCCGTGATCCGAACATTGAATCAGTATCTCTTCGAAGAGCTTCTCTTCTCGGGAAACCAAGAAAATTACTACATCCCGGAAAACAGCTATATCAATACCGTCCTTGATACAAAAAAAGGGATTCCGATCAGCCTCTCGGTCGTGATGCTCCTCCTTGCAGAGAGGCTCACCCTCCCCCTTTATGGAGTCGGCATGCCGGGACACTTCCTCGTGGCTTGGTCGGATGGACAAGACGAAATTTACATCGACCCATTCAATCAGGGACGGATGCTGACACGCGGGGAGATCGAATCGAAACTCTCAGGGGACGAAAAAGGGATCCTTGATCAGTACCTTCGAAAGGTCTCCACCCGTCAGATAATTACAAGGATGATCCGCAATCTCATTCACATTTACACCCAAGTGGGGGAGACGGAAAAAGGGTCTTGGCTGGAGCGGTTCCACAAACGGATTCATTCGAGTTCGTCGTCGGAGCGAGAGGATGATGCGCCTTAAGAAAACAGCAGAAATATTTTAGGAGGGTTCTTCGTCAGGAAGATCTTCTTCCAGAGAGAGGTTCCAGTAGAGGTAATCGCGCCAGCTTTCCGGCGTCTTTTTAATCCCGATGGTGATCGTCAAGGAGGGACTCCAGCTCGGCTTCTCCGGCTTCTTGATCAACCGCATGTTCGCTTCATCGGGGGTTCTCCCGCTTTTCCGATTATTACACCGGATACAGGCGGTCACGATGTTGGTCCAGGTTTTCTTGCCCCCTTTGGCGATCGGGACGACATGATCAAAGGTTAACTCATCGGCCCGGAAACGCTGGCCGCAGTATTGACAAGAATGTTTGTCCCTTGCAAAAATATTTCCCCGAGAAAACTTGACGACACGTTGATTTTTCTTGATTTTAACCAATTCGAGAAGGCGCAGCACCGCAGGAAGTCGAAAGGAAATAGAAACGCCCCGGATCTCCCGGTCGTAAACCTCCAGAACCTCCACCTTCCCCTGGCATAAGAGAAGAATTGCCTTTTTCCAAGGGATGACCCGCAAAGGCTCGTAGGTTGCGTTTAATAGAAGGGTCATTTCCATACTGCCTCTCGAGAATTATATCATGTTTACCCCGATGCACTCAGAGTAAAGCTCTCTAAGGAAGAAATGCGGATAATGGGCTGAGGCTTGGAAAGTGAGCGATGGGCCGAGGTCTTCCGAACGGTACACAAGAAGGTCATCCGAACGAAGGTGAATCATATTGGAGGTTGGTGCCGAAGGGGGGATTTGAACCCCCACGGGTTGCCCCACACGCCCCTCAAACGTGCGTGTCTACCAGTTCCACCACTTCGGCAAATTTTCGCCATTATAATGACTCCGCATTATCCTGTCAAGCAATCCGAGCGATGAAAATATCCGCCGTTCGGAGGAGGCGCTCTTCAAATTTTTAATCGATGATGGCGTTGACTTGGAAAATGCTTTCTGATACCTTAAGGCCCGCGATGGAAAATGGAACGATCGAACAACTTCAGAAAAAAGCCACACTCCTTCGGAAAGATATCGTGGAGATGATCACCGCCGCCGCCTCCGGACATCCGGGAGGGTCCCTTTCGGCCGCCGATTTGATCACCGCCCTCTATTTCAAGGTCCTCCGCCACAAACCGTCCGATCCGGAATGGGCAGACCGCGATCGATTTATTCTGAGCAAGGGGCATGGCGCCCCCGCTCTTTATGCGGCGTTGGCGCGGACCGGCTATTTTCCGGTCGAAGCGCTGAAAACCCTCCGCAAACTCGGCAGCCCCCTTCAGGGCCACCCCGAAAAAGGAAAGCTCGCCGGCGTCGAAGCGTCGACCGGATCGCTCGGCCAGGGCGTTTCGATTGGGGCGGGAATGGCGCTGGCGGGACGGCTCGACCGGAAAGACTACCGCGTCTATGTCTTGATGGGCGACGGAGAGGCAAACGAGGGCCAGGTCTGGGAGGCCGCCATGTTCGCCGCCCACTACAAGATCGACCACTTGACCGTGATCCTCGATTGCAACCGCCAACAGTTGGACGGTTGGACCACTGAGATCCTCGACATCGAGCCGCTCGCCGACAAATGGCGCGCCTTCGGCTGGCATGTAATCGATTTCGACGGACATGACTTGGGCCAGATTTTGAAGGCTTTTGAGGAGGCCCGACAGACGGCCGGAAAGCCGACCCTTCTCCTTGCCCGCACCACCAAGGGAAAGGGGGTTTCCTTTATGGAGAACAATCTCGAATTTCATGGGGTGGCGCCGACCACAGATCAGCTTCAGGCATCTCTTAAGGAACTCGACCGATGAATACCAAAAGCCCATCTGAAACGAAAGCGGCCGTCCGGCGTGAGAAAAAATTCGGCCTCGCGACCCGAGACGCCTACGGGCAAGTATTGGTTGATCTCGGCAAAGCCGACCCCCGGATCGTGGCGGTCGACGCCGACCTCTCCAAGTCGACCAAGAGCGGTCTCTTCGGAAAGGCCTTCCCCGATCGCTTTTTCAACTGCGGCATCGCCGAAGCAAACATGGTCTCTGTGGCGGCGGGACTCGCCTCGTGCGGAAAGATCCCCTTCGCCTCCAGCTTCGCGTCGTTTCTTCTCTGCAAGTCGTTCGATCAACTCCGGATGTCGGTCGCCAATCCCTCGCTGAACGTGAAGATCGTCGGTTCCCACGGCGGGATTAGTCTGGGAGAAGACGGGGCTTCACAACAAAGCGTCGAAGATTTCGCCCTCGCCTGCGCCCTTCCGAAATTTACGGTCCTTTCGCCGGCCGATGAGATCTCCTGCAGAGCGCTCGTCCGGCTGGCGGCGGAACATGTCGGCCCGGTCTATATCCGGACCGGACGGCCGAAAGCGCCGATCCTCTACACCGGCTCCGAATCTTTTCAGTTGGGGCGCGCCAACAAGCTTGTTGCGGGAGAGGATGCGACGATTATCGCCAATGGACTGCTGGTATGGGAAGCGTTGGTCGCTTCGGATATTTGCCGGGAGCGGGGGATCTCCGTGGCCGTGATCGATCTGCACACGCTCAAACCGATCGATGAAGCCGCCGTCATTGCCGCTGCCGAGGAGACCGGCGCGATCGTCACGGCGGAGGAGCATCTTCTCTCGGGAGGGGTTGCAAGCCGCGTCGCGCAGGTCATCGCGGAGCATCATCCGGTGCCGATGGCTTCGGTTGGAATCGCCGACACCTATGCGGAATCCGGCACCCCGATGGAGCTGATGGAGAAATACGGCTTGACCGCGAAGCAGATCGTCCAAGCGGTCGAGTCGGTCCTGAAGCGGAAGAAATAAACCGTCTCGCCTTTCCCCAAATCCTCACACAAACCGGTCCGATTAATAAACCACTTCATAGATTTGAACCGGATGGCTCTTTCCTTTGAGCATGACCGGCTCAAGCGGGATCGTTTTAATCTCCCCTTGGACCGCCTTGAACGTTTCCGGGCAGATGAGGATCTTTTGCTTTCCGCTCTTCGATTGGATTCGGGCGGCGAGATTGACCTCATCCCCAATGACCGAATACTCCATCCGCTTCTCGGAGCCGATGTTTCCCGCAACCACATCTCCCGTCGCAATCCCGATGCCGATATAGATCGCCTCCGCCCCCCGCCGATCCCGCTCTTCATTCAATTCCACCAGGGCCCGCTGCATGTCGACGGCGGTCCGCACCGCCCGGAGCGGATCATCCAGGTGACGCAGCGGCGCGCCGAAAATCGCCATCATCGCATCCCCGATAAACTTATCGAGATTCCCTTCATGAGTAATGATGATATCGACCATCACCGTGAAATACTCATTGAGCATGCTGACGATCTCTTCCGGCGCCAGCCGCTCCGACATCGAGGTAAAACCCCGAATATCGGCGAAGAGAATGCTGGCGCGCCGGCGCTCCCCGGTCAGGACGATATCCTTGGCCCCCAGCACCTTTTCCGCCACCTGGGAAGAGACGAACCTCTGAAAAGTCCCTTTGATCCGGTCCCGCTCCCGCAACCCGGCGATCATGAAGTTAAACGAATTGGCCAACGCGCCGATCTCATCTTTATTCGGGATTTCAACATCCGCCGCAAGGTTCCCCTTGCGAACCTCCTCCATCCCCCGCACCAGTACCTGGATCGGCTGCGTGATCGACGAGGCGACGGCCACAGCCACCACCACCCCCAATACGACAAAACCGAGGGTCAGGCCGAGCGCCGTCCGCCTTGAAGTAGAAACCTCCCGCTCCATTTCTTCGAGGGAGAAGCCGACCACGACCTTTCCCCGCCCGTCGGGCTGAAGCCCGACCTCCACCGGAAGAAGGGATCCCCACCGGGAGAAACGCGAACGCTCTTCTTTTACTGCCTGCGGATCGGTGACCTCCAAGAACAATTCTTTTTCCGCCGACGCGATCTCTTCTTGATCGAGCAATGCCCTCAGAAGGGGCTGATTGATCGAAGCGGCCTGGACTTTCCCGAATTCGTCGAAGACAACGACGTAGAGCACATTCGGATCGAGTTGCGGAACAAGCGGGACAAAACTTTTAGAGAGCGTCCAAGCGGGGACCCCGGGAAGCGGAATGATGCTCATCGTCCCGGCCGTCTGCGCAGTCCTCACCGCCCGCCGTTTCATTTCACCGCGGAGGGTTTGCTCGTGGCGAAGACCGAAGAGAAAAGAGATCGAAAACATGATGACCAGAATGAGGAGGACAACCGGAAGGGTCAGTTTCAGCCGGAGGCCCGCCTGGAGAGGGAAAAACGTCATGCGATCCTTCCTAAATGCGGAGACGAAATCAGCGGCAGGAAAACAGGCATCAATTTACTTAATCACCCGATGTGAGCATTAAAAAATATAGCTGAACAACGCCAGATAGGAATAGTCATATCCGAGCTCGAAATCATTGATCACCGCAATCCGGGCCGCCGTCGAGAAGAGGAATTTCTCTTGAAAACGCGCCTTAAATCCGGGGACGACATCGAGGCTCTTCTGCGTGGGGCTGTCGTTCTCGGAATCAAAAGAGCCTCCCCCTTGCCGGAAGGTCAGCTCAGTAAAGAAGACGAAGTTTTCACCGAAGGAGCGGGCCAGGGCGGCATTGGCGATGAGAACATCGGTGGGGTCGAAGTTAAATCGGTCCTCCAAGGTATATTGATAGCCGACTTGCAGGTGAAGATCGGAGTAGCCCCAGAGGGAAGCCGAATAGGCAAGATCAAGATCGACCCCCGCATTGTCGCTCCCTGCATCATAACCGGTCGGCAGCTTCACCGTCCCCCGAACGGAGATGTTGGGATTCCGCAGAACGGTGTACTTCACGAAAAAAGAGGGATTTGCTAAATCCTCTTGCTCCGTCTCTGCGATCGCGCCTGACCCATCCGTCGCAGTCGCTCTAACACGCGAGGTATCGAACGAGAAAACCGCGCCGACCGAGACGAGATCGGTCACGCCATAACCGACGAGGTAAACCTTGGATGTCAGCTCGGCATCGACACTGGCGCCGAAGATATCTACGGAACGCTCTTCAATCTTTTCTCCAAAGATCCGTGTGATCCGTGTGTTCTGATAGGCAAAGCTGAGGCTCCCTTCCCCTTCGTTGAAGCTGGGGCTTCCGGTCATCGTGAAGAGCGGGGCCGCCTCGTTGGTCTCGCCGCCCGAGATTCCGCCGATTCCGCCGATGGCCCCGAGCTGCGCGAGGGCCTGCTGCGATGATCCGAATGTAAACAAACCCACCGAGATGATCAGGACGAGATAAGCAAAAAATCGGTTTCGGACCTCTCTCCGTCGCGCCATGTCTTCCTCCAAAGTAGATTGATAACAGGAATGGATCGAAAGGACTCGCCCCATCCCATCAAGGAATGGTCAACATGGCATTCAAGTATAGCAAAAGATTCCGGATTGGCAATTTTGGGCAATTGGAGGACGAAATATAGAAGGACAAAGGGGAGGTTGACGTGAAGCGGCGAGTTTATCTTAGACGGGTAGAAACGCTCGCGGATGAACCGGTAATACACGATTTAGCTGAATGAATCAAGCTCCGCTTGTTGATTTCTCGAGCGGCACCTCGTTGCGATGCGCTTCCGCCGAATTTTCTGGTATGACTTCAGACGGTGTCTGTTGATCTTGCTTCTTCTCTTCTTCAATAGACTCATCCATTTCGCACATACGCTTCCTCCATCGATTTAAGGTTGAAGGGACGCCTTCTCGCTGCTTCGGATCTGAATGGAGAGGCGGTTGGTGATAATTTCACCGGTCCAGATATCTTTCCCTTTCTTCTCGACCCCCATCGGTTTTTCCTTATTCGCATAGGTGATTCGAAGCCCATATAATCCTCGCTTCAGCGGATGGGGAGTCAGTTCGGAGAGAGGCGGGAGTTTTTTCCGAATTTCCTCCTCCGGTTTCAATTCGATAAAATCGTCGGCGGTCAACGGCTTCGGCGGATTGGTTTTGATCTGCATGAATCCGTGCGGCTCGGCAAACAGCTCCCACTGAAGATCACTGAATGCATCAAGCCGCTGGTTGACGACCAGTGGGCGGGTCGTGTTGTTCTTAAGCCGGATCGTCAGGCGGATCGGCTCTCCGAATTTGTAGATCGGCTTATCGGCATGAATATAAATCTCCAGATTCCCGTCTCGCCCGAATTCATCACCCGTCGCCGTCCGGCTGGCGACCAGAAGAGTCAAGCCGACGAGGAAGAATCGAAACCACCGAACTTGAAATAATGACATGGATGCACCTCCTGATCATTCGGGCCGACAGAAAAGGGCGAGAGACCTCTTACCGAGAGGCCGACGGTTCATGACGAGAAGCGCTTCGATTCCAAAGAGATCGCGCCCGCCGGCTTTTTTACGGCGAGGGCTGCACTTTACTCCAGCTCTCCTCATTCTTCCGGGAGTGTTTCCACATCCGGTAGACGCGGCAGGGAACCGTCAGAAGCATCCGATCAAGCCGGGCCATCATCCGTACCGCCGAATCGACCGCATATCTTTTTTCAGCCGGCAGCGGGTCGGTGACCACGCGTCCAATCGCCACCCCCTCTTCTTCCTTGAGGACCGAAACGGGAATCCCCCCCCGGTCATACACGGCCGAATACCCGACGAACCGGCTCCGCACCGCATAGGGATAGAGAAAGGGGAGAGGGGAATCGAACGGTCCGCAGAGGCCTGCGTAGGCGACCGGCACCCCGAACGACTCCGCCAACCGTTTTGGAAGAAGCTCCGGCATCCGGCTGATGCTTCTGTTCACCGCCGTCTTGGCGAAGAGAAAACCGCCGGCGGTGAAATCGGGCCAGGCCGACGAAACAATCAGGAGGTTTACTTTATTTCGAAACCGCTCCCAGATGTTTTGATCGAGGAGATCGGCGCAGATCCCAAAACCGATCCGGCCGAGCGGGGTCTCGACCAAGAGCGGCTCATCCCCTCTCGTAAAATAGCACTTCTCCTGGAGGGGAAGGCAGCGCTTGCGGTAAGAGGCGAGGCGGCCTTGAGGACTGGTTATTAAGAGCGTGTTGTAATGATTGCCGGCATCCCGCTCGATCATTCCCCCGATCAGGTAGATCCCCAATGCCTTTGCAAGATTCCGAAACCATCGGGCGGTCCGGCCGGAGAGATCTTCGCCAACCTTTAGATTTTTCCAATCGTAACAATATCCGGTATTAAACAGTTCCGGGAGGACAATGATGCGGGCGCCGCGCGCGGCCGCCTGCCGAACCATCCGATCGGCCTTCTCAAGGTTCTCCTCGACGTGATACGGAATCGAGGTCATCTGAATGGCGGCGATCGTTAAACGTTCGGCGCGGTTTTTCATCGATGACTCCTCTGACCCGAAAGATCCATTCATTCAAATCTGCCCCTCTTCGTTATCCGTGTGAGAGGAACGGGCCCGATTCTCGGCATTCGGCTGAGCCGGCGTCTCCATCCGATTTGACCGCTTCAGCAGAATGAGGATCGTGCGCGGGGAGAAGCTTCTTCCAGGGAGTTGCTCCAGATCCAATTCGGTGACGCGCTCGTCGCCCTCTGCCAGGTTTTCGCAAATATACGCCGTCCGGTTCTCAATCCCCTGTGCGAGGAAGACCTTGGCGATCGCGGCAGGGGTGTTCTGCGCGTCGGTCAAAAGGCCCGCCTTCACCGCATGCCGGACCGGCTCGACCATCTCTTCAATCGGTCGACCCTGAGCCGATCCGAGATAGGCTTCCTCCCAGCTTTCTTTGATCCGGGCGAAGGCAAGCTGCATGGCGCTGACATTGGGAATAATCTCGATCGCCTCTTTGCCGAGCTGCTCCACCAAATCCCGCGCGATTCCGCAAAAATTAGGATCCCCCGAGGCAAGAACCGCCATTTGCCTCCCGCCGAGATTCGATTGGATCATCTCGGCGATCTCTTTGAGATTGGATCGAATCGGAATTTTTTTGGCGTCGTGATTGGGAAAGAAGGCCAGCAGCCGCTCGGGGCCGAAGATCCATTCGGCATCCTGAAGCAACCGCATCGCCTTCAGGTCCATCGAGAGAATACCGTCCGCTCCCACACCGATCACATGGACCTTTTCTTTTAACGGATGACCCATCTCTTAAGACAAATCCCCCTGGTGAAAGGTAGTCTATGCCGCACCGGCGATGAATGTCAAGCAATCGCAGGGCGAGACGCATACCCGTCCCGAGATGAACCGATCCGCCCAATCTCCAAATGAAGACGTCTTCGGCTTGTGACTCGCCTTGAAAAGGGGAAGGGTTTGTGCTAACTTATCGTGCAAGGGAGGAGTCGATGGAAGAGGAAGAAAAGGGATTTCAAGTCAGAGACCGCCGCGCTTACCTGAAGGAGACCGGCCCGGAAAAAAGCGCGGAGAAGGGGCAGGAGGAGCCAACACCGGCCTCCGCTCCGAACCAAGACGCCCAAGCCGCGTCTCCCAGCCGGGAGGAACACGCTCACCCGTCGGCAGAGGACGCTTTCCCGGTTAATTTTTCCTCATTCATTCTTTCTCTCGCGACATCCGCGCTGATTCACCTGGGGCAGGAGGCCAATCCGGCGACCGGGGAGCGGTCGGTGGCGTTGCCGGCGGCACGCCAAGTGATTGATCTGATCACCCTCCTTGAAGAGAAGACCAAAGGGAACCTGACCCCCGAAGAGGAAAATCTCCTTCGACAGATCCTCTTTACCCTTCGGCTGAAGTTCGTCGAGGTCGAAAAGAAACGCCACCCCTGACCCGCCCTCCTTGTGAAGAGGTAAAAGAAGGCCTCCCCCTTCCGGTTACCTCGGATTCGCTTCAATTAAGGAGCCCTGTTTGTCAAAAAAGTGGATCCTCTCTCTTTCTGTGACCCTCTTCCTTTTGCTTCTTATTGTTCAGCTTGTTCTCCAGAGCGGTCTTTTCTCAGAGAAGGCGAAGGGATATGCCGAAAAGGGACTGGAACGGTTGCTGGGACGACCGGTCCGAATCGAGGAGGCCGAGCTTCGCTCCCTCTCCGCCTCGGTCGTGCTGAAAGGGGTTTCCGCCGAGCCGGTCGGCGACGTCTCGCCCCTTTCGGCGCAAGAGATCCGGGTTTATTTTAGCCCTTGGTCCCTGCTCACCCAGTCGTTTTTCATCCGGCGGATCGTCATCGCGTCCCCGTCGATTGTGCTCACGCCGGAGTTCCTGGCCCAAACCGCCCCTTCCTCGCGGAAGAAACAAGAGCAAGGTCCTCCGCCGGTCGTCGTTCGGACGGTCCAAATTAAGAATGGGTCGCTTTCCTATCAGGCCGCCGGTCTGCTGCGCGTATTCTCGCTCCAGGAGATCGACGCGGAAATCCGCCCCGATCTGAGAATGACCCGGTTCGAGGTCGACCTCTCGGCTAAAAAGGGAAGCCTCTCCACCGAAGAAGAAGAAAGAGCGATCGATCAACTGGAGACAAAGGTCACTTTTGTCCCCGGAGCGGTTGAGATCAGGCAGGGCTCGCTCGTCTCGGGCCGGGCCCGCCTTCAGACGGAGGGAACGGTCCAGACCGGACAGGATCAGGCGCTGGACCTTCACATCGATCTTCGCTTCCCTCTGGAGGAGACGCCGGTTTCCCTCCTTGCCGAGAGAAAACTCTCCGGCGAGGCGATCGTCCAGGGCCAACTCACCGGCGCTTATCCCAACGTCGCCGCATCAGTCAAGATCGCCCTGCCGCATCTTTTCTCGGAGGGGGCGGAGATCGGCTCACTCCTGTCGGAAATCTCCTATCGCGATCAAAAAATCGTCGTCTCTTCCCTCTCCGGAGAGCTCTTCAAAGGAACCTTCAACGGGGAAGCGGAGGGCGACTTTACCGAAGAGATGCCGGCCTATCGCGCTTCGCTTCAGTACGGACGTCTCCCTTTGGAAAAAATGCGACGGCTTCTGTTGAACACCCTCTCGGGAGTGGACTGGGCGCTCGAAGGAATTTTTCTCGACGGCGACTTCTCTATTTCCGGAAAGGGGACGGACCCGGACGATTGGACCGGCGGAGGCCGTCTGGAAGCAAAACGGCTCCCCCTCTTCTCCCCTCCTTTCCGGGCCGACGCGGGACGCCCCGAGAAGGTCATCGCCCTGCTTCAAGGGGGAGAGATCCGATGGCGGTGGTCGGAGCGCCGGCTGGCGGTCGATCAGGGGCAAGTGGCCCTCCCGAATACAGAAGCGACTTTTCACGGGAATTGGAGCGAACGGGAGGGTCTCTCGATGAAAGCGGCGGCGCTTTCCGAGGAGATCAAGGCGCTGACTCGGGCGCTCGACCTTCCCTTCACCGGGGCGGTGCAGATGGAAGGGACCCTCTCCGGAGCGATCGATCATCCCCGCATGGAAGGAGAGGTTCTGCTCGATCAATGGACCCTCCAGAATAAGGCGATGGGGACCCTCGCCTCTCAATTCATCCTCCAGGACCAGCGGCTCCTCTTAAAGGAAGGCTCTTTGGAGGCGCTCCCCGCCGGGAAGAAGCCCCCCCCGACCCCTTATCGGTTCGCCGGGAGTGTTCAATGGGCCGATCCTGAAGAGCCGATGTTTGATTTTCAGACCCAGATCACCTCCGCCGATCCCCAGGCGGTTTTTGAATTCTTCCAGCTTTCCATTCCACTTCAGACCGCTGCGACCGGAACGCTTTCGATCAAGGGAACCCCCCACGCCTTTGTGGTGAAAGGACCGCTGAGCTTGACGCGAGGAACGCTTTACGGCGAGCGTTTTGACCGTGCCCGACTCGATCTGACGGTCACGCAAAAAGAGGCGCAGTTCCGCAGGGTCTCCCTGGAACGGGGGCCGGCGCGCGTCGAAGGGGAGGGGGAGATTCAATTTCGCGGAGACTACCGGATTGCGGCAAAAGGAAAAGCGCTCCCCATTCACGAAATCGAGTTCATCCAGGCCCGGGCGCCGCTTCTCTCCGGAAAGATGGCCTTGGAGGTGACGGGGGAGGGAAGTTTTAAGAAACCGAAGCTGATGATCGTCGCCTCGGTGCAGGAGCTTCAATACGCCGGCACGGCGACGGAGGCCGGAACGGTCAAGGTCGATTGGGACCAGCGCCTCGTTCGCCTGGAGGGGAGCTTTCCCAAGAAGCATTTCTCCGCCAAAGGAGAGATCCAGATCGGCGCGTCGTACCCCTTTTCTTTCCAGGGGCGCTTCGCGCAGCTTCGGGTCGATCCGTTCGTTCGACAGTTCTTCTCAACCCCGTTGGCCGGAGTCAGCCTCCAGATGACGGGGGAGTTGGAGGGAAGCGGCCAGCTCTCCAAGATCGATCAGATCAATTTGACCGGATCGCTCACGGAGGTCGCGGCCGACTTCGGCGGATACGCCGTTCAGAACGACGGCCCGATCGCGATCCGCTCGGAGAAAGGGACCTTTACCTTCGACAATGCCCGGCTGAAAGGAGAGAATACCGCCTTAGAGTTCAACGGCGGGCTCACCCCCGCCCGATCCTGGGATCTGTTCGTGAAGGGAGAGGCCGACCTGAATCTCCTTACTTTTTTTTCTAAAACGATTACCTCCGGAAAAGGAAAGGCCACCCTCGACGTGCGGATCTCCGATCAGTGGAAATCGCCCCGCATTCTCGGCCAACTCGCCCTTGAAGACGGCACGGTGCGCACGGTGATCTTCCCCCAGTCGGTCCATGTCACCTCCCTCTCGGTGGTCTTTAACGAACGGGTCCTCCTCTTGGAAACCCTTGAAGGGGAGATGGGACGCGGACGCTTTCACGGAAGCGGAAAGGCCGACCTGGTCGGCTTCGGCGTCGGCCCGTTCGGATTTCTTCTGGAGGTCACCGACACACGAGTCAACCTGGCCCGGGACCTCACGGCGATGGTCGATGGCGAACTCCTCTTCCAGAGGGAAGGGTCGATCCAGACCCTCAAGGGAGAGGTGACGGTGAAACGGGCGACCTACGATAAGCGGGTCGATCTGAGACTAATGGCGGTCGAGTGGATGCAAAAAACGGAGGAGACCTTCAGCGAAGAGACCCCCCTCATTGGGGCCACGAAAATGAACATCCACCTCTCCGGGCGGGAGAATCTCTGGATCGACAACAACCTCGCGAAAATCCCGCTTGAAGCCGATCTCTTTCTGAAGGGGACGCTCGACCGGCCGCTCCTGATCGGCCGGATCGTGGTCCCGCGCGGTTTGATCTACTTCCGGAATAATGAATTCGAGGTGACCTCCGGCTCGGTCGAATTCCTGGACCCCCAGAAGATCAACCCGCGATTTAATTTGAAAGCCAAAACGGTGGTGGAAACACGGAACAGAAAAGAGAGCCTCGATAAGGATTACGAAATCGATCTCGGTCTCACCGGAACCCTCTCCCAGTTCACGCTGGCGCTCTCTTCCTCTCCGCCGCTCCCGGAGACCGATATTCTCGCCCTTCTCACCTTCGGGATGACGACGGAGGAGTTCGCCCAGAGGCAAGGAGGGGTGGCCAGCAGCGAGGCAACCAGCCTGATTCTGGCGGAGTTCTTAGAGGGAACGGTTCCGAAAACAGGGTTTGTCGATCGGATCCAGGTCGATCCTTTTGCCGGGGGATCGAAGTCGTCGAGCGGCCCTCGGCTGACGGCTGAAAAACGGCTCCTGGAAAACCGGCTCTTGGTAACGTATGAGGCCAACCTCGATCCTTCCCAAGAACAGCTGATCCGAATGATTTACGAGCTTGGCAAAAATGTTTCTCTGGTGGGAGAACGAGATCAAGACGGGCAGATGGGAGGGGATGTTCGATTCAGATTCGAGTTCCGATAATCGCGACAATCTGTCTTCTCATCGCCCCCCTTTTTGTTTATGCCCATTCTTGGGAAGGGAAGGTCATCCACCAGGTCAGCATCGATTTATCCGAGCGCTCCTCCGAGCCGGAGGTCTTCGAACAGATCGAACTTCGACCGGGACAGCGCTACCAGACCCGCCTCATTCAAAAAGCCATTGAGCGCCTCTACGCAACCGGCCGCTACCGCGACATCTGGGTGGAGGCCGCGCCGGCGGGCGGCGAGGAGGTGACCCTCAAATTCATCCTCATCGAGCGGCGGCTCTTTTCTTCGATTGATCTCTCCGGAAATTACTTTGTCTCCGAGGAGGAGATTCTCGATGCCATCGGCCTGAAACCGGGGGATGAATTTACCGAGACACGGTGGGAAAAAGCGCTGACCGGCGTGAGCTCGCTTTATCGCAGAAAAGGATACTTTCAATCTCGCCTCGCAACCAACGTGAACCGGGACCCTCGCGACCGGAGAAGCGTCGCGCTCTCTCTCCATATTCATGAAGGGGATGCAACGAAAATCCGAAGCCTCCGTTTGACCGGCCAGCGGGTTTTCTCGGACAGAACGCTGAAGCTTCGGATGATCACCTCCTGGCCAAAGGAGTACTACCGCTTCGACAAACTCGAAGAGAATATCCAAGCGCTCGAGACCTTCTATCACGGTGAAGGCTACTTAAAGGCCGCCGTTGGCCCGCCGATCCTGGAATTTTTTGAAAAGACGAATGAGGTCGATATTACCGTTCCGATCACCGCTTCCAATAAAATCGACCTCTATTTCGACGGAAGGGACGCCTTCTCTGAGGACGATCTGGAACCGTTGGTCCTCATCAAAGAGGAGCGGAGCGACGACCCGAGCACGCTCGAGCAGAGCGCCCAGGAGATCGAAGAATTCTACCGTCGCGCCGGTTATCCCTTCGCGGTCGTGACCGTCTCCGCACAGCCCTTTCCCCAGGAGAACCGGATGGAAGTTCATTTCAAGATCGAAAGCGGCCCCAGGACCGAAATTCAAGCGATCAAATTCTCCGGCAATCACTCCTTCCCATCGAAACGGCTCCGCGAAATCGTTCGTCTCCGAACCGAGGGACGGTTTACCCGCAGCATTTACACCGGCGAGCAGCTTGATGAAGATGCGTCCGCCCTGGTTCAGTTTTACAAGCGGGAGGGGTTCCGGAATCCACGCGTCACCCCCGAGATCAATTATGACGCCGCCCGGACCGATGCCACCGTCACTTACAGAATCGATGAGGGAATTCGGACGCGGATCGGCCAAATCATTCTTCAGGGACACCAACGCCTGTCGGAAGCCGCCTTGAGAAAGGCGCTTCGGATCGAGCCGGAGAAGCCCTATTTCGAGGCGATCGTCAGAGAGGGGGCGCGCCAGATTCTCTCCGCTTATGAAAAGGAGGGCTATCTCTATGCCTCCGTTCAATCCCTCACCGACTTTTCGGAGGACCAAACGGCCGCCGACATCACCTACGATATTACCGAGGGAGATCAGGTCCGGGTCGGCCGGATCATTCTCGACGGAAACCTGAGGACACGCGATCACGTTCTCCTCCGTGAGCTCGTCCTTCAGGAGGGAGACCCGTTGAGTATGGAGCAGATCCTCACCAGCCAGCAACGCCTCTATCGAACCGGCCTCTTCTCGGGGGTCCGGTTCGAGCCGATTCGCTTTGAGGACAAGCCGACGATTCATGATCTTCAGCTCTCCGTCACGGAACGCCCGAGCATCGGCGTGGAGTTCGGCGGAGGGTATGCCGACTACGAAGGGGTCCGCGGGTTTTTCGAGCTCTCCCATCGAAACCTCTTCGGCACAGGACGAAGCCTCAGCGCCCGGGCGCAGGGAAGCCGCGTGGAGGAGCTCTATACGTTGAGTTATCGGGAGCCGTGGTTCTTCTTTCGCGACACCGACGCCCATATCGTCGCCGCCTATGAAGATCGGCAGGAGCGCACCTACGACCTGGAAAGGACCAGCGGCACCGTCGGCGTTGATAAAAGTTTCTCGAAAACGCTCAAAGGATCGCTCGTCTACCAATACGAACGGAACCGGCTGTCGAATGTCGACCCGGATGCGCAATTGACCCCGCAGGACATCGGGCGGGTCACGATCGGGAGCATCACCCCCTCTTTGATTCGAGACACGCGGGACGACCCCTTCAATCCCCGCTCCGGAACGTTGAATGGGATCACCGTCCAGGACGCCGCGCAGATCTTCGGCTCCGAGGCGCAGTTCGTCAAAACAACGGTTCAGAGCAGCTGGTATCAAACCCTTTCCACGCGGTTCGTCTTCGCCTTCTCGGCGCGGGCCGGCGTGGCGCAGCGATTCGGCGAAACCGAAGTGATCCCCCTCACGGAACGTTTTCTCGCGGGGGGACGGAGCACGGTCCGCGGCTACGATCAGGACAAACTCGGCGTCGAAGGGGTCACCATTATCAATGGCGATCCCACCGGCGGGAACGCCATGTTGATCTTTAACGAGGAGCTTCGGATCACCCTTCCGCAATCTTTCGGCCTCGTCTTCTTTTTCGATCACGGCAATGTCTGGTTGGATCACCGGGACGTCCGCTTCTCCGAGATCAAATCCACCACCGGTGTCGGCGTACGGTATAATACTCCTGTGGGACCGTTCCGGCTCGACTGGGGATACAAGCTCAATCGCGCGGCCGACGAAAGTCCCTGGGCCGTCCATTTCACCCTCGGCCATGCTTTCTAGAACCTCGGAGCGTCTTCTCTACGAAACCGATGCAGTTCTCTACCAAAGAACGATGGCTCCTCCTCGGGATTGGGTTCCTCGTTCTTCTCTATTTCATCGCCCCTTCCGAAAAAAAGATCACCCCTCCGGGAAAAGAGGGCCCCGGCGATTTATGGTCCCCTTCCATCGACATCGGGGTTTCCCGTCCCTCCCCTCCCGGGACCCTCTCGCCCCCTTCCTCAGGCCGGGAGATCCCTCCCTGGGCCGCGTTTAATGAGAAGGGGGTGGCTCTCTTTAACGAAGGACGCTATCAGGAGGCGCTCGATCTCTTTAAACAGGCGTTCGCCCTCCAGCCGGAAGAGGGGACCCTTCGCAAGAATGTCGCCCAGGCACATGCCCAACTCGGATGGGAGGCGATTCGGAAGAATGCTTTCACCGACGCGGAGCCCCACTTCACCGCCTCGATCGAGCTATTCGACAAGGAGGCGACCTTCTATTTTGGGGCGGCGATTGCCTTCCATCGCCAGCAGAAGGAACGGGAGGCTTTCCGAATGTTGGAAATCGGGATCGGACTCGATCCGCAGCAGGCAATCGCCCACAAGCTGCTGGGGGAAATTTACGAAAACCGAAATGAATTCAAAAATGCGATCGGGGCCTGGGAGGAGGCGGCCCGCCTCGATCCGAGCGATTCTGCACTCGCGGGGCGCCTTGATAAAATGAGGCGCGAGCATCAACTCTTCTCCCGCTTCCAACAGGAGGGGACCCGCCATTTTAGCCTTCTGTTTGAAGGACGGGAGGAGAAAGATCGCGCCCGCATGGTGATTCATCTGCTCGAAGAGGCCTATCAAGAGATCGGGAAGACCTTCTCTTATTATCCGGATCGGACCATTCTGGCCGTCCTCTACACCGATCAACAGTTTCGGGACATCACCCGAAGTCCGGCTTGGACAAAGGCCCTCTTTGATGGTAAAATCCACCTTCCGATCGGGGGCCCGATCGAGAATGAAGCCTTGTTGAAAAAATTGGTCTACCACGAGTTCACCCATGCGCTCGTTCACCAACTCTCACGCGGCAAGACACCCACCTGGCTGAACGAAGGGTTGGCCCTCTACTTCGAAGAAGGGGGAAAGCTCGACCGAGATCGCCTGGCCCCGCCTCTTCTCCCGCTCGACAGGCTCCATGGCTCTTTCATGGCGTATGATGAATCGACCGCCCGGCGGGCCTATGCGCAGAGCCGCTCCGCGACCGCGTATCTGATCGATCGGTACGGTTTTTTTAGGATCAAGCTCCTTCTGGAGGGACTGGCCGATAACGCGCCCTTTCCGAAAGTGTTCGAGCAGATCCTTCTTATCCCCTATGCCGACTTCCAAACGGAATGGCAGAAAAGGATGGGATCCGGATAAAAGTATGACGAAAAGAACACGTTTGATCTCTCTTCTCTTTTTTCTGATCCTCTTCGTCGCCCCGGAACCTCTTTCCGGCCGCGGGCTCGGAGCGGATGAAGAATGTGGTCACCGAGATTAAGAACCAGGAGATCGTCGTCTCCGCGGAGCTGGTGGATGGATTCAACCGGCAGATCATCAACGATATCCAAGACGGTATTCCGAAAGATTTTTACTACTATCTTCTTTTGAAGCGAAAACAGAAGAGCTGGTTTGACGAGGAGATCCTGGCCAAAACGATCCGTTATACGGTGAAGTACGATACGCTGAAGAAAAAGTACGCCATCGTCCAGAGAGATGGAGAGCGGGTGGTGGAAAATACCGTCGATGACGTTGAGGCGATGAAGCGGCTTGTCTCCAAGATCGACCAGGTCAAGCTCGCTCCGACCCGCTTTCTGAAGTCGCGCAATCGCTACTACGTCAGCGTCAAATCGCAGATGAAGGCGGCCAAGCTCCCCTTCTACGTCGATTATTTTCTCTTCTTCATCCCCTTTCTTGAAATCGACACCCCCTGGGCCGACTCCGAGTCGCTCTCCGTCACCCGGGGAGGGTAAATGTGCGGGATGCCGATTCGCCTGAAGCGCACCCTTTCCCGGATCTGATTTGATGAATCCGTTAGATCTTGAAAAAACAGCGCCGCCGAAACCGAGGGGGAGCGGTTTTCGTCCCGTTCTGGTCACCGCTCTTTTTCTGGCGCTTTCGGTCTCCCTGACCTTTCTTTTTTTCAGAGGGGTTGAAGGGCCCGCCCTCTTTTCGACCAATATTCTGGTCCTCACCCTGGTCAACGTCAACATCACCCTCGCCATTCTCCTCATCCTTCTTCTCTCCCGGAACCTGATCAAACTTTATTTCGAGCGCCGGCAGCAGCCGAGACGGTCGAGCTTCAAGAGCAAACTGGTCGCCGCCTTCATCGGCCTCTCGATGATCCCGTCGATTCTCCTCTTCATCGTCGCCAGCGGTCTGTTGACGAGCAGCATCGAGAACTGGTTCTCGATTCAGGTGGAGAAGTCGCTCGGACACGCGCTGGAGGTGGCGCAGGGGTATTATCAAAAGAGCGAAGAGCATGTCTCCACACTGGCGATGCAAACCGGACGGATGATCCAGGAGCGGAACCTCTTGGAGGGACCCTATGAGGAATTGGTCCGGACCTTGGAAGCGCGTCAGAAAGAATACGGCGTCGAGGCGATTCACCTCTTTACCCCCGCCTTCCATCGCTTCGCCTCCACGGCAAAAGCAATCCCCGACCTGCCCAATGCCCCTTTCCCGGCCACCGACCTCCTTCAACGCGCGCTCCGTACGAGCGAGCCGATGACGACGATTCAATCGACCCATCGCGGGGACCTCGTCCGGGGCATCCTCCGGCTCAAATCGGGCGACCGGACGGCCGCCATTCTCGTCGTCGACTCCCGCATCCCCCCCACTTTCGTCGGGAAGATGGAGGAGATCAAAAAAGCACTGGAAGACTACAAGCAGCTCAAGGCGTTCAAGAACCCGATCAAGGGGAGCTATATTCTCTCGTTCTTCATCATCGTTCTCCTGATTATCTTCTCGGCGACCTGGTTCGGTCTCTATCTCGCCCGCGGCATCACCGTGCCGCTTCAAAAGCTGGCGGAAGGGACCGAAGCGGTGGCGCAGGGAGACCTCTCGGTCCAGATCGATGTCCGGGCCAACGACGAGCTGGGGGTGCTGGTCGATTCCTTCAACAAGATGACCGCCGATCTCAAGCAGACGCAAGAAAAGGTCAAAGAGGCGAATCGCTCCCTCACCGAATCGAATCGGGAAATCGAAAGCCGGCGGGCCTATATGGAGGGAATCCTTCAAAACATCGCCGCCGGGGTCATCTCGGTCAATGAAAAGGGGATCATCACGACTTTCAATCCTTCGGCGGAACAGATCCTGAACATCCGGGCCGCGGAGGCAGTTGGAGAAGCGTACATTCCGTTTTTTTCTTCCCGAAAGATGGCGCCGATGGCCGACCTTCTCGAGAAAATTCAGCAGCTTAAAAAAACCGCCATCGAGGAGCAGCTCCACCTCGAGGTCCGGAAAAAACAGCTGACCCTCCGGACCGCCGTCTCCTTGTTGCAGGGGGAAGACCACCGTTTTCTCGGAGGGGTGATCGTCTTCGACGATCTCTCCGAGCTGATCCGCGCGCAGAAGCTCGCCACCTGGCAGGAGGTGGCGCAACGAATCGCGCACGAGATTAAAAACCCGCTGACCCCCATTCAGCTTTCGGCGGAGCGGCTGCGAAAAAAGTACTTTGAGCAATCGAGCGACTTTGATAAGATATTCGACGAGTCGACGCGGATCGTGATCAACGAGGTTCACGACCTAAAGAATCTGGTCGACGAATTCTCCAACTTCGCCCGGATGCCGGCCCCCCGGCCGACACTTCAGAAGATCGAGCCGATCTTGAAAGAGGTGATCGCCCTTTATCAATCGGCCCACAAAGATGTCGCCATCACCGCCCAGTTTGATGAGTCCGCCCCGGCCCTGAGTCTCGATCGCGAACAGATCAAACGGGTCTTTGTGAACCTTCTCGAGAACGCGGTCGAAGCGATGGATCGCCGGGGAGCGCTCAGCGTCGCCAGCAGCCACGACCCCGCGCAGCAGAAGGTCCGGATCGAAGTTTCCGATGACGGATCGGGCATCTCCGCGGACGATGTCGATAAGCTCTTTCTCCCCTACTTTTCCAGGAAGAAGACCGGCACCGGGCTGGGACTGGCGATCGTCCACCGGATCGTCATTGATCACAACGGCCAGATCCGCGCCGTCCCGCGGCAGCCGAAGGGGACGACGTTTGTAGTGGAGTTTCCAGCTTAGAAAGAGAAATAACGTGAGGCGTCAGGCGTGAAGCGTGAGGGGTCAAAGATTATTAAAGCGTTTGCTCTTACCCCTGGCTCCTCACCCCTCTCGCCGACCGTCCCTTAGGAATTTGTTATGTCCGAAACCATTCTGATCGTCGACGATGAGCCGGCCATCCTCTCCACCCTCTCCGGGGTGTTGATGGACGAGGAGTATGCCGTCGTCACGGCCGAGAATGGGGCGGCGGCGATCCGCCAGGTTCAATCGCAGCCGCCGGCGCTGGTTCTGCTCGACATCTGGATGCCGGAGCCGGACGGAATCGAAACGCTCAAGCGGCTGAAAGTCCTCTTCCCCGACCTGGTCGTCATCATGATGTCGGGCCACGGCTCGATCGAGACCGCCGTGAAGGCGATCAAACTCGGCGCCTATGACTATATCGAGAAACCGATCTCCCTTCAAAAAGTCATCTTGATGGTGAAACACGCCCTGACCGAATTTCGGCTCCGGCAGGAGAACCGCACCCTCAAACGGTTGGTGGAGAAGAAAAATGAGATGATCGGAGCGAGCCCGGCGATTCTCCGGCTGCGGGAGCAGATCGGCATGGCCGGGCCCGCCCAAAGCCGGGTCTTGATCTCCGGAGAAAACGGCACCGGGAAAGAGCTCGTCGCCCGCGCGATCCACACCCAGAGCCCCCGCCGCGCGCAGCCGTTTCTGGAAATCAACTGCGCCGCCATCCCTGAGAACTTAATCGAGAGCGAGCTCTTCGGCTACGAGCGGGGGGCCTTCACCGGGGCGAACCACCAAAAGAAGGGGCAGTTCGAGCTCGCCGACGGCGGGACCCTCTTCCTCGATGAGATCGGCGATATGGCGCTGGCGACGCAATCGAAAGTCCTCCGCGTGCTGCAGGAGCAGGAATATTACCGGGTCGGCGGGAGCGAGCGGGTGAAGGTCGACGTCCGTGTCATCGCCGCTTCGAACAAAAATCTCGCCGATGAAATCAAAAAGGGAACGTTTCGGGAAGATCTCTACTACCGGCTGAATGTGATCCCGCTTCACGTTCCTCCGTTGCGCGAGCGGGCCGACGATATCCCGATGCTGCTGGAGCATTTCGCCAAAGAGCTTTCGCAGGAGCAGGGAATCAAGCAAAAGCGCTTTTCCCCGGAGGCGATCGCCGTGCTCAAGCGCTATCACTGGCCGGGGAACGTCCGCGAGTTGAAAAACATCGTCGAGCGGTTGATGATCATGGTCCCCTCGCCGGTCATCCTCCCGCAGGATCTCCCCGAATTCGTGACCGAGGGATTGCTTCCCGAAGAAAATTCCTTCCCTCCCGCCGAAGGGGGCGCCCCCGGCTCGCTGAAAGAAGCACGCAACGCCTTCGAGAAAAAATACATCCTTGTTAAGCTCCAGGAGAATCACTGGAACGTCAACCAGACGGCGGAGGCCCTCCAGATCGAGCGCACCTACCTCTATCGCAAGATGAAGTTCCTCGGCATCGAGGCGCCGGGGGACGCGTAAAGGCCGGCTTTGCCGAATCGTATTCTTTCCCTTCACATCGAAAAGATCGTCCATGGCGGCGACGGCTTGGCCCGCCACGAGGGCCGGGTGATCTTTGTCCCCTTCACCATTCCGGGGGAGACGGTCGAAGCGGAAATCGTCCGCGAGAAAAAAGAGTATGCCGAGGCGGAGATCGTTCAAGTCATCACCCCTTCCCCCGAGCGGAGAGAAGCCCCCTGCCCGGTCTTCACGATCTGCGGCGGCTGCCAGCTGCAGCACCTGCCGGAAGAAGCGCAGCTTCGCTACAAGGTGGAAGCGATGCGGGAAGTGTTGGCGCGGATCGGGAAGATCACGTCGTACGATCTTCTCCCGCCGGTCCCCTCTCCCCTCCCCTTCCACTATCGAACACGGGCTCAGTTGAAGGTCGAGCGGGGCGCGCTCGGCTACTACCGGCAGAAGAGCCACGAGATCGTCGCCATCGAGCGCTGCCCCCTTCTGATCGCTTCGCTCAACGCGGCGATCGAAGCGACGCTCCGGTCGCTTCAGCGCGACCGGCTGGAAGAAATCGAGTTACAATCGGTGGCCTCCGGCGACTTTTTGATCGTCCTGCGGGGAGATCAGTTTCCGCAAGATCGGGGCGCGCAGTTCTACGAAACCGGGCGGCAAGAGCTTCCATTGAAAGGGGTGATCGTCGGCAACCGGCGGGGCTGGCATGTCTTTGGAGAGAATTTCCTGATCGATACGCTTCGAGAGAAGCGCTTCCGAATCAGCGAGCGCGCCTTCTCGCAGGTCAACCCCGCCGTCAACCGGCTTTTGATCGAAACGGTTCTGGCGTGGTCCGCGCCAACACCGAACGACCGGCTCTTGGAACTCTACAGCGGGATCGGCAACTTCACCCTCTTTTTCGCTGAGCGCGCGGGGGCCGTGACGGCCGTCGAGGGGAACCGCGCCGCCGTGGAGGATGCCCGATGGAATCTAAAGACCGCCGGCCTCGCGAACGTCACCCTCCAAATCGCCTCCGCCGAAGAGGGGGTCCGGCGCGCCGTTAAAGATAAAAAATCGTACACTCACATTTTCCTCGACCCCCCGCGCGAAGGGGCCGGTAAAGCGGTCATGCAAGGGATCGCCTCTCTCGCCCCCCAGAAAGTCCTCTACCTCTCCTGCGATCCTGCCACCTTCGCGCGAGACGCGCGCATTCTCCTCGACCGGGGATATCTTCTCAAAAGGCTTCAGCCGTTTGACATGTTCCCGCAGACGGGACATTTGGAACTTTTTGGGGAGTTCGTTCGTCCTTAATCGAACGGATGATCCGGGCTTAAACGCCTCTTCCTCAACACCCATTGAGCGGTTATCCCGAGAATGCCGCCGGCCGGACCGGAAAGGTGAGGGCGCGCCGCAGCACGGCGAGCGTCGACTCTTTGATCGACTTGAATGGCTTGAATCGAACCCGCGGATCGGTGAGCTTCCCCTCGACCTCAAAGTAGGAGGCGATGAACATCTGGTCCTTGCCGAGCAAGATCGGTCCGGCGACCGGAAGCTGCTTGAGAATATCATCGACCAGCCGGAAGACCTGAACGCCCATCAAAAGATCGAACTCGTTCTTCACAAGATCGATCTTCCCGTTGGCGATCACACGGACATCCTCACCGAAGAGGACGGTATCGTGAAGGGCGACCCTCCCCCGCTCGATGCTCAAGCTGCCGGAGAGGACATCATACCGAATCCCCTTCACATCCGGATCGGGAAGGGAGCGAAGATTCATCAACGAGAAAATCCGGGCCAGCGCCCGGAATCGATAGATCGTCCCCTTTTCCAGGTAGACGATCAGATTTCCCTCCAGGTTCTTTTTAAACTCCTGGAGATTATTCCCCTCGGTGTTGAGCCCTCCCGCCACCAGCGCCCGTCCCGACATGATCGGCCGCTCTCCGTCGCCGCGAAAATCGCTCAGGAACGCGGCCACGCTGATTTGCTCCAGCTTGGGGGTCAGCGCCAGCGCCACCGATCCGTCTTTCCGAAAATGGACCTGGGCGAAATCGGCCCTGAAGACCCCCCCCGCGAAATCGGCTTCGGTCTCCCGAAACTGCAGCGTCCTCTCCCGATAGATCATCGCGCTCTGCCAGTTCGAGAAATCGTACTCTTTTATCTTGAGGCGATCGACACGAAGGAGTCCCACCGCATAACCCTTCTCCCCGGAATCCTCATCGGGCTCGGGCGGCCCGGTCGTCGATTCCTTCGGCGGGTGCTCCTCCGGACGGGAAAGCGCCGCCGCGTCGGAAGGAAGGCGGAGCGCATCCCAGTCGAGGGTTGTGGCGTGAAGATCGAACTCGATCCCTTCCTCATCGAGGTCGGGCATCTTCCCGTTTCCCACCAGCCGGCCGTTCCCCCACTCTCCTTCGGCGCTCTCGATCAAAAGCTGTTTTCCCTCCACCCGGACGGTCCCTTTGATTTTCTGGATCGGCCGAAACGCGGAGAAGGGGGTCAGCGTTCCGTCGCGAACCAAAAGACGGCCATGGAATTCTGTCTGAGAGGGGGCCTTCAGGGGAATTTTTATCTTGAGATCGGTCTCAACGAAACCGCCGGTTTTGAGCCGCTTGAGCCGCGCGTTCCCGAAACGTTTGAAAGCAATCTCCGAGGCATCCGAGAGGGAGACTTCTCCCGAGGTTTGAATCTCCAGTCGACCCTCTCTGAACGGTTTCAATACTCCGGTGGTCTTCGTGAGGGTGGAGTCCAAGAAATGTATATGGTAAAGGGTGATGTGCCCCTCTCGGCGATCATAACGCCACAAGGCTTGATCGATTGCAATCGGCGGAACGTCTTTGGAGAGGGTGACGGAAATCTGTTTCGACTCTCCCGCCAGATGCGTTTCCGGCGAGCGAAACAGCCGGTGGAGCCGGAACAGGTCAGCGCTCGGCGCATCAATGGTAACCCAGCCCGACTCGAACACAAAAGAGGGAACCGCTTCGGAAAGATAGGGCTGAATCAGATCGGAGTCGAAACGAATGAGCGTCACGATGAAATGGGCTGTCTCTCGTGTGAAGCCTAAGACCCCCCCTTCCTCCTCCACGCTCCCCTCCACCTGCAGATGGGTCGCCTTGTCGACCAAGATTCCTTGCCAGACGGAGGGGATATCGATCTTTACGCCCACCTTTCCATCCCAAAAAGGACGACGGATCCGGGCTTCGATCCGTTGAGCCGTCCATTCCACAGGACCGCCGGAGAGAGCATGATCGAGGAGGGAAAGCCTCCCCTGCCGTAGAGTAACGATCCTCGATCGGTTCGCCACCTTCCATCCTTTGCCCGCTTCCCTTTCCCTCTTCGGAAGGAGATCCTTGAAGTTCCACTCCCCGTTCCGATCTCGAATCAGAGAGACGGTCGGCTCGATCAAATGAATCTCCACAATCTCCATCCGCTTCCAGAGGAGAGGAAGAAGCCGAAATCCGATTCGAATCTCTTGGACTTCTGCAATCGGCCGCGCTTCTCCCTCCGCCCCGATCATGACGCTCCGGAGCCGAATTTCAGGCCCTGTCAGGAACGAGACGCGAATCTCGTCAACGGAGAAAGGTCGGCCGATCGCTTGTTGTAATCGCTCGGAGAAAAAAGGGATGAGCCGATTGAGGGTGATCCATTCAGGAAGGACAAACAGAACAAAGGCGAGCAGCAACAAAAAGAAGGCGGCCCAAGCCGGCCGCTTCCTCGTTCCGCTGAACAGTGATTTTATTCTTGATGGGGACATCTCCTCCCGCACGGGCGGCCGCCTCCGCGGCCTTCTCCTTCTGCTCCTCCCGGGCGACCTTTCCGCTTAGCACGATGGCTCCCTCCTTCACTTCAACATCAACCGGCTGATCGAAGAGGATCGGCTCCGCCGCAATGAGAGCCCGCGCCTTCGTTTCCAAGGCCACCTCCTGAGCGACCTCGGCCGCCGGTTTCGGCGGCGTTTCTCCGAGACAGCCGGCCAGAAAAAAAGAAGGAGGAAAAAGGAGAGGGAGCCCCGTCCCGTCCGCTTCACGTCACCGAGCGGGCGAGACGGGGTGAAGGTAATCAATGAACCGAACCTCTCTTATGGAGGAGGACCAACGGTCCGTCTCCCGGTCAGAAGCTGAACAACAAGCAACACGGCGGCAATCACCAACAGGGCATGAATCACTCCCCCCGCCAGGTTCAAGCTGAAGCCGAGCGCCCAGAGGATAAGCAAGATTACAAAAATGGTCCAAAGCATACGGTCTCCTTTCAGCAAATCATGAGCAATAATTAAGTTAAATTGCAAAGGAAGTGCCAGCCCATCCTTACAAAGGATTTGCTTTTTCCTTACATAAGGTGAGCGATCGGCATAAACATGCACCGATCACGCACGTGTGACTTGCAGCCCTGGGCAAGAAATGCGCGGCTCCAGCTCAGCAGATTGGGTAAACGGCCTGACGGGGTCCGAATGAGATGAGTACGCTCCGTCTATCGAGAAAGAATCCGATGCGTTTTTACATAGAATACCGCTGGTTTCAAAAACGGCAGGCCTTACGGCAGAGGTTGAGAAGACCCGAGGGTGCATCGTCTCAGCGATGCACATCACGGCGGGGAGTCTACGTGAACGACCAAATAGGCGATAGTAGAATGACAGGCCCGGCATCAAAAAAGTAGAACGTCCCGGCGGGACGTCTCTACGAGGGTAAACAGATCGACCTATCTTATCTTAATGTTCTTTCACCGGATAGATATAATAAAGCATCACGTAGGTGATTGTGCTCGTGACCAAGGCAATCACGTAGAGGACCATCGTGAACGCCCCCATTTTTCGATGGCGCGTGGCGGCATCCGGGATCCATCGCTCGATCCCCCGTTCCATAAAGAGGACGCCGGCCACCAGACCGAAGCCGGAAATATAGACGACCAGCCGCCCCATCGATCCGCTCCAGCGTATGAGCGCAAAGAGGCCGAAGAGGGCCGCCGCCCCCGCGAGTGTATAGTTGAAGCCTTTGCTCCCCATCTTCAACGGCTCCACCTTCAGGTAGCGCTCATTCCCTTTTTTAAACGACGATCGGAACCCCAGGACGATCATATAAACCGCCAGGACCAGACCGACCGAGATGACCAAGATGTGGATCGTCAGCATCGGCGAGAAAATATAATTGTAAACCCAATCAGGTCCGCCGAAGCCTTCCTTCCCCTCCAGCGAAAGGGCCCCCAATCCGCGCGCGAGGTAGTAGAGGGTGAAGTAGCCGAGCATCGCGACCATCCCCCAGAGGGTCACCAGATGGTGGCGTTGTCCCTGATGTTTTTTCCCCGCATACCAGCCATAGATAAAAAGCAGGGTGAAAACCCATGCCATGACCGACGAGATATCCGCCCCCCACGTTCCGTAGGGCGAGAGAAATCCGGGCGCGGTCAACATTTCCTTCATGGTCTCCTCCTGGTTACTTGATTGCCGTTAAAACGGTGTTCCGTTCCATCTCCGTCACCCAGTGGAATCCCGCCTTCTCCAACCATCCGCGGATTTCCGATCCCGAGAAGCAGCGCCCCTTTTCGGAATAGACCATCATATGGATGGAGAAAATCGCATTCCAGCCGGGGTTGGATACATCTTCATTCAGAAACATATCTTTGACGATGATCAGCCCGCCCGGATTCGCGGCGCGGGAGAGCTTCTGGAAGAGGGCTGCATTCTCCTCTGAAGTTTGATAGTGGAGGATGTCGGAGAGAAAGACGACGTCGAACGTCCCGGGGAGCTCGTCCCGGTTGAAGTTGCCGCCGACCAACGTGATCCGATCGCTCATCTTCTCTTTGTCGATATTCTTCTGTGTCGTCGCGAGGGTCTGTGGAAGGTCAAAAAGGGTCCCGTGCAGATGGGGATAACGCTTGCAGAAAGCCATTGAAAAGGTCCCGGCGCCTCCGCCGACATCGAGGAAGGTCTTGTAGCCGGAAAGATCGATCCGCTCCGCCAGGCTCGGGGCGACCCGTTTCGCCATTCGATCGAGAACCCGAAAAATCTTCTCCCCGACCTCCGGGCGGTTCATGAAAATATTCCCCTTCACCGGCGGCTTTCCGGTTCGCACCACCTCTTCCAGCTTCCCCCAGGACTCCCACTCTTCATCCTGAAGCAGCATCAGCTCTCCCATATAGAAGGGGCTGGTCTTCACGAGAAACTCCGCCACCACCGGCGTATTGGCGTAGCGTATCCCTTCGCGGCGGATGAGACCGATCGCCACCAGGGAATCGAGAAGACGTTCGAGATTTTCAGGATCGGCCCCGATGGCCGACGCGATCTCCGCCGCCGTCTTCGGTCCGCCCCCCAAAGGGGTATAAAGATCGAGCTTCACGGAGGTTAAAAAGATTTTCGCCTCCCAGTAATATCCCAACTGGAAAAGCGAAGGCGCTGAAATTTCCCGACCCATCAAAAAACCCTCAATTTGAATAGGGGGAGTATATCGGGGTAGAAATGAAAGGTCAAGCGAGAGAGGGGCTGGCAATTGATTAGGAATTTGGAATCGTTCAATGAGGAATGCAGGGCGAAACGACCGGCTTTTAATCCCTCATTCCCGATTCCCAATCGATCTCTTTATCCCACTTCAATCGGCGGGTATTTCTCAATGACGTTGAACTTTTCGATCTTCCATCGCTCTTTCTCTTTTTTCAGCTTCCAAAAGAGAAGCGCCTTCTGAAGCGACGTCGCCTTCCCCTTCCGGAGGCGAAGGGTCTGCATCAGCGAAAGATCGGCTTCGTCCCCCCGGACCTTCAATCCGAAAATCTGAAATTCGACACGGATCGGATCGGCCCCTCCGAAGAGTTCGGCGATCTGGCGATCGAAGCCCGCTCCATCGATAACATCCTGCCGGTAAAGGACCCAATCCTGGCTTTGATAGGCGCGCCGCTGCCGCTCGATTAACTCGTGCAGCATCTCCTCGTTCGTCTTCGGCCGGGAGGGAATCTGCTCTACCTTCGGTTGGGGAGGCAATCCCTCCTTCAACTTCGGAAAGCGCTTTGCCGCAACCAAGGCCGACTCCGGTGAGGCAACCGGTGGAATTGCCATGGAGAACGAACCTGAATCGGGAGCCGGCAGAATCGGCGTCTCCCGGGTCTGTTCCCGATGCTGCTTCTCCCCGGAGGAAGCCGGTTCCTTGATCGGTCCGGCGACCGATGCAATCGGAGCTTGCGCCGGCGGCGGAGGCTCGGATGAAACCGGCGGCTCTGCGACAGGAAGTGGCGGAGCGATTTCTTCTGGAGAGGAAGCCGCGTTCTCCTCCTTCATGGAAGGAGGAGGATCGGTCGGATCTCGCCGCGCTTCAACGATGGGAGGGGGCGTTGCCGGAACAGAGACAGCCTTATCAATGGAAGAGCGGTAAAGCGAGAAAAAGAGAACTCCCACAAAACCGGTCATCAACAATCCAAAGAGACCCCACCAGATCGGCTGCTGCCACGGGGGGGCTTTTTTATCGAGTGGAACCCCAGGAACGTTTTGGACCTCTCCTTCTGCGCCCAGAGGGGCGATCGTCGGGAGGGAGGCAACCGCTTCCACTCCGGCCGAGACGGCGGGAGGCGCTATTGAAACAGGCTCCTGAGGAACGTCGGGGGGTATCGGTGCGATTTTCTCCGAAGTATCTAGAGCCAAGACCGCCGGAAGCGCCAACGGTTCAAAAAGCGGCCCCTCTCCAAAAGCGCGCTCCTCCCCCTCAATCGGCGCAAACCGCGCAAAAGTCCGCCGCTCCGCCTCGATCTCTTTTCCGAAAAATGCCTGGATATAATGGGCCAGATTCAGTCGCGGATACTCGCCCTGCAGAACCGCTTCGATCGGCAGGATCATCTCGGCCGCCGTTTGAAAACGCGCCGCCGGATCGATCGCAAGACCCCGGACCAAAATCGATCGGATCGATGCCGGCAAATACCCCCATGGTTCCATCCCGGGCTTCACCGGCTCCGGGAACTCTCCGAGCAGCTCACAGAGGAGCGCCGAAGCGGCAAAGAGATCCTCCCCCGGCGTCCCCCCGGCAAGCGCCCCTCCCTTCCTCTCGGAGATCGACTCCGGCGCGCGATACCGCGAGCGAATCGCCGATCGGGGATCCTCCAGCCAGCCGAGGCCAAAATCGCCGACCCCCACAACACCGTCATAACCGATAAAGATCCGCTCCGGATGAAGCCCGCCATGGGTGATCGGCTTCCCGGAGCGTCCCGGCAGGCAATGGGCGAAATGAAGTGCTTCAAGAAGCTGGCGGATGAGGCGCAGCGCCATCCCGGTTGGAATCGGGAGGGAGCGGCTTCGCGCCAAAAGGGTCTGTAGTTTCTTGCCGAAGAGATACGGCTGGACAAAATACGGGACGCCGTCGATTTCACCGAGGTCATAAATCCGGACGATGTTCGGATGCCAGAGGGTGGCGGCTTGTTTAACTTCATCCAAAAAAAGCGAAACCCAATCGGTCCGGTGGATCACCAGTGGATGGAGCCGCTTTAAAACCACCGTGGTATGCGGAGGCGACTCGGTCTGCGCCAGATGGTTTTCCAGGAAGGGGCTTCGCTTCAGCGGCCGGAGAAGCCGGTACCGACCGAAGCGCGCGTTCGCTTTGCGAGGTTGTTTTTCACCCAGGAGTTTTTCCATTTCAAAAACTCAAATGAAGCCACACTATATCCCAAACCGGTCTGAATTTTCAAGCTTTTTCTTCAGGGAGGTTCCCTGCAATTTTTCGCGTATCTTAAGGAGGCGAAACGGTGGAGGTCATTCCACGCTGGAGCGGCTTTTCGGCCAGACCGGCTTCGCGCTTGAGAAAACCGAGAAAGAGCGCCTCAAGGGTCATCCAGCCGGAACAGGCCGCCGTCAGAATGCCCAAATCGGCCGCAGGGGAAAGGGGAACTTGAAAAATGATCCGAAGAAGGTAGGCCAAAATAAGAAAATAGGTGGCGGCCATGGTCAGGCCCGGCCAAATAAAAAAACGGACGAGTTGAACGATCCCGGGAAGAGAGGGGAGAAATCGGGTATAGGCCAGCGTTGCCATCAGGCCGATGACAATCCCAACCGCCAGCGTTTGATGGCGGGAATTCCCGAGAATCGGCCCGAGCAGCGCTCCGACCACACCCCCGATTACAACGGCGAGCAAAATGATCAGCAGATTCGAGATCGGTGCCGTCTGCGGGTGGCCGCCCCGTGTCCTAGGCCAGAAGAGATCGCCAATCGGCCGGCCGTCGGGAAAGATCGTCCGGCGGCCCTTCTCCTCCCTTGCCCGCAGATAACCGATCTCAAAACCGTCCCGCGCGACGGCGCTGGCGACAAAGCTGATCAGCGCCGCCCGGAAGGCGTGATAGCCGAAGAGAAACTCCACGATCCCGAGGATCATCCAGTAAAGGGCGAAGGAATAAAGAAACCCGATCTTGAACGAAAACCACTTCATCTCCTCCGGCCGCTCCCGCCAAATCTCGCGGAGGGGACGGCCGAATCCCTTCGCATAGGCATAGAGTCCGACCGGAATGCAGACGAGGGAGGAAAGCAGGCCGACCATTGTCAAAAAGACCACCCTCGTCTCAAAAAAAATAAGATAAGTAATCAGGAGAAACGGGGGAAAGACGGCGAATCCCGACAAAAGAAGAATCCGCATCTTCAGCCGCCGGGCCGCACGGTCCATCAATAAGTGGCCGTAGAGGATTCGCAATTTCAATCGATGAAGCATGATGAATCCTGAAATAACGTGAGGCGTGAGGCGTAAGGGGTCAAAACAAAAGCGCTAAAATCTTTTACCCCTCACACTTATGGCGGCCGCATCATTCTCTAGGGCCACCCGCCTCACCTGTTTTTAGGGTGTCAGCTGAATTTGAGTCACCTTCCCCAGCGACGAGAGGGGTTGGTCGAATTTTCCGTCATCCCCGACCGCCAAGATGACGAGCTGGTCTGGGTGAAGATATTTCTTTGCCACCCTCAGGATGTCTTCCTTGGTTACTTTGGCCACATTGTCCCGGTATCGCTCCAGGAAGTCGCTCGGAAGCCCGTAATACTCCAGCGACATCTGGCGGCTGACGATCTGCGCCGGGCTGGAGAAGGAGAAAATAAAGGAGTTGAGGAACGACTCCTTCGCCCGACTCAGCTCTTCATCCGTCACCGGCTCCTGGCGGATTCGGCGAATATGGTCGAGAATCGTGGTGATCGCCTGATGGGTCATGTCGACCCGGGTCTCTCCATAAGCCACGAAGATTCCCCGCTCGAAATTGCCGGGCCGGAAGACGCTTCCGACCGAGTAGGCGAGCCCGCGCTGTGTCCGAACGTCGCGGAAGAGCCGGCTGGTCAGTCCCCCGCCGCCCAGAATATCATCGAGGATCGAGAGGGCGAAGTAGTCGGGATTGTCCTGCTTGATGCCGAGGTGGCCGATCCGGATCTGGGTCTGCGTGATCGGACGCGCAATCGCATAGATCCCCCCCTCTTTTCGCTCGACCACGGGCGGCACCTTTGGAAAATCAATCTTTTTCTTCTTCCAACCGGAAAAAGCTTTTTCGATTTTCGCGACGATCTCCCGCTTGTCGAAGTCGCCGGTGACGCCGATCATGATGTTGTTCGGGGCGAAATATTTCTGGTGAAAGGCGACCAGGTCGGCCCGGGTGATCGACCGGATCGTCTCCTCCGTCGATTCGCGCCCATAGGGATTCTCGGCGCCATAGATCTGCTTGCCGAACTCGCGGCTGGCGACGGAAGAGGGACGGTCGTTTCTGCGGCGAATCACTTCGATGGCATTGTTCTTTGCGATCTGAAGCTTCTCCTCCTCGAAGACCGGGTTCATTAAAATGTCGGCGAACAGGGAGAGTCCCGCATCGAAATCTTTCTTCAAGACATCGAGCCAGGCCCCGCCGGCATCGGCGCCGATCCCCATCGAGAGATCGGCCGCCATCTGGTCGATGATTTCATCGACCTCGTTGCCGGTGTGGCGCTTCGTCCCGCCGGTCCGCATGATCGCCCCGGTCAATCCGGCCAGACCGATCTTCTCGGCCGGCTCGTAGATACTGCCGGTCTTGACGGTCACTTCCACCCGGACGAGCGGGAGCTCGTGATCCTCAAGCAGATAAAGAATCATTCCGTTCGATAAAACCTGTCGCTCCGCCTTCGGCGGCTTGAACGACAGCGGCGGGAAGGTCATCGTCCTCGGATCGGGCAACCTGGTTGCAGCGGGGGCCGGCGCCGCCGACAAGGAAGGAACGAGCGAAATGCCCCAGAGAAAAACCAAGAACGCAACCGCTGACCGATTCATTTTCCTCCTCATTGTCCCCCCTCCTTTGAAATCGGAAGGGTCTTCCCGCTGGGCTCCCCTGTGGAGGGGACTTTGACGAGCGTCGCCACCGTCCGGTTCTTCTTTGTGAAATAGGTTCGGGCGACACGCATGACATCTTCCGGGGTCACTTTGGCGATCTGATCGCGGTTCCGGAGGACATACCGCCAATCTCCGGCCACCGCTTGAAAATAGGCGAGCTGACTCGCCAACCCGCCGTTGGACCGCAGCGATCGGACCAGCCCGGCATCCATGTTCGTAATCACTTTTTGCATTTCCTTCTCGGTCGGCGGCTCCGACTTCAGCCGTTCCAGCTCCTCGTAGATCGCCGCCTCCACCTCCAGGGTGGTATGCGGGGCGCGGGGGGTGCCGGAGAGGGTGAAGAGATTTGAGTAACGGGCCCCCGGGGTCCCGGAGCTGCTGGAGACGCCGATGGCGACTTTTTTCTCCTCGACGATCTTCTTATACAGCCGGGAGGTTCGCCCCATCGAAAGCAGGGCGTCGATGACATCGAAGACCGGGTCGTCGGGATGATCGAGGTTCGGCTTATGATATCCGATCACGACCTGTGGGTTGGCCTCATCCTCCACCTCCACGCGCCGCTCTCCCAGCTGCGGCGGCTCGACCGTAACCACCGGCGGGGGGGGCGGGCCGGACGGGATCGATCCGAAGGTCTTCTCAAGAAGCGGAATCACCTCGGCCGGCTTGAAATCGCCGACCATCGAGATGATGGTATTGTTCGGGGTGTAATAGGTCCGGAAAAAGCGTTCCGTTTCGACCGCCGAGAGGGAGCCGACATCCGACGGCCAGCCGATGGTCGGATAGCCGTAGGGGTGGGCGATAAAAGCAGTGGCGAGAAACGTTTCGAAGAGCTTCCCGCCGGGATTGGTATCGACGCTCCGGCGCCGCTCCTCAAGAACCACGTCCCGCTCCTTATAAAATTCGCGCAAAACCGTATTCGCCATCCGGTCGGCCTCAATGGCGACCCAAAGGGGAAGGCGATTGGCCGGCAGGGAGACGACATAAGAGGTGACTTCTCGGCCGGTGGAGGCATTGAAGCCGACCGACCCGTTTCGGTCGTAGAGCTCCGCCAATTCGTTTGTCACCACCCACCGCTTCCCCTCTTTTTCAAGCGCCTCGAATTTCTCCCGAAGCGCTTTCAGCCGCTCCGGATCGGCCTTCGGTCCCTTCTCTTTTTCGAGGACGATCTCCCGGTTAAGCGCCTCCAGCGCCTGGAGGGTCTCCTTCTCCTTTTCATAGTCGGAGGTCCCCAAACGCTTCGTCCCCTTGAAGGCCATATGCTCGTAGAGGTGGGCCACGCCGGTGATCCCGCTGTGCTCGTTCACCGAACCGACCTTGTAGGTGATCTGAAACGAGACGGTCGGCGCTTGATGACGCTCCACCATCAGGACGGTCAGACCGTTGGAGAGGGTATGCTCGACGACCCGATCGGCCAAACTTTGCGCCGAGGCCGTCGCGGCCCAAAGCTGGGTGGTGAGGATGAGGAGAATAAAAATCGATTTCTTCACAAAGACTCCTTTCCCTTCCTTTTCAGATGAAAAGGCATTTGAGGTCGCCGACCGTTTCGGCGAAAAATTCGGGCTCCGCCGAGCGGACCAAGCCGGGATCGCAGATCCCGTAGCCGACCCCGCATGATTTAATGCCCGCCGCCCTCGCCGCCTGAACATCGTTCACCGAATCTCCGATCATCACCGCCTCCGCGGGGGAGACCTTCAGGTCCTCGAGCGTGCGCAAGATCATCTCCGGGTGCGGCTTTAAGTTGACGATCGGCTGGCTGCCGAGGATTAAATCGAAATGCGGGCGGACCCCCAATCCCTCGATGATCCGGGTAGTATAAAGGAGCGGCTTGTTGGTGACGACCGCCTTTTTTTTACTGTTAAAATGGACCAAGACCTCCTCCATACCAGGATAGAGATCGGTCTCGTCGAGAAGATGTTTCAGGTAATGCCCTTCGAAGAGCTGCAGCGACTGCTCAATCAGGGCGGGATCGGCGCTTCCCAACGAATCGAAAATCAGCCGCCGAACCCCGTTTCCGACGTAGCCGTAGATCTCCTCCAGAGGTTTTTCAGGAAGACCGAGGTCGCGGAAGGTAAGATTGACGGAGATGGCGAGATCTTTTTTGGAATCGATGAGGGTCCCATCGAGATCAAAGATCAAGAGCGAAACCGGATTCATCCTGTGCTTTCTTGGAGGAACGTAAGACGGCTCCCTCCCCGTTTGACGGGGGACTTCATGATGAGGACTGCGCGCAGAACCTAATGGCCGTACTATAAGAGAATTGAAGGAAGTTTTCAATCCCCCTGGCCGAATCCGGAGTTCGGATTGCGGAATGTGGGGTAAAATAGAGAAGGTGATCAGCGATCTTCGCTCCGGGAGGGGATGGGGGTCTGAGAACCCCCTTTCTCCTTTGAAAACAAACGGAAAGGAATCTTGACAAGGGGGTGAAAAACCGCTAACCTGAAGGTTCGATTCGATCACCCTTCTTTCATAAACCCAGGTGAAACTTGGATATTCCGGTCGATCATCACGAAGAGGGGAAGCGGCGCTTTCGCTGGCTGAAGTGGCTCCTTCTCTCTCTTTTCTCCCTTATTCTCCTCGCCGCATTCAGCGTCGGGGGGGTGCTCTGGTATTTTTCCAGGGATCTCCCCTCGCTCGAAATGCTGGGAAGTTATGAGCCGAGCCAGGCGACGCGGATCTACTCCGACGACAACCGGCTCGTCGGCCAGTTCTACATTGAAAAGCGGGTCTTCTTCCCCCTCACCCGAATGCCGAAAGAGCTGATCCAGGCGATCTTAGCGGTAGAAGACTCCCGTTTCTATGAGCATGGCGGGTTTGACTACATCCGGATCATCAAAGCCTTCCTGACGAACCTCGAGAACATGAAGATCCGCCAAGGGGCGAGCACCATCACCCAACAGCTGACCCGCTCCCTCTTCCTCACCCCCGAGCGGACGATGAAGCGAAAGCTCAAAGAGCTTCTCCTCGCCCGAAAAATGGAAACGATGTTGACGAAAGATGAGATCCTTGAGATTTATCTCAATCAGATCTACTTCGGGCATGGGGCCTACGGCGTCCAGGTGGCGGCCCGGACCTACTTCGGGAAAAACGTCAGCGAACTCAATCTTGCGGAGGTCGCTTTTCTCTCCGGTCTTCCGAAAGCGCCGAACGACTATTCCCCCTATCGCCATCCCCAAAAGTCGAAGACGCGCCAGGGGGTCGTCTTGCGGCGGATGGTGGATGAAAACTTCATCACGGAAGAACAATACCGCAAAGCCTATGAGCAGGACCTTTTCTTTCAAAAAATGGTCCCCGATGAAGAATTGGCCCTCCATTTCCTGGAGCATATCCGGCAATACCTCATCGCCAAATACGGAGACGATGCCGTCTACAAAGGGGGGCTCAATGTCTATACGACCCTCAACATCGACATGCAGCGAATTGCCAACCGCGCTGTAAAGACCGGCCTTCGGGATCTGGACAAACGCCAGGGATATCGGGGGCCGCTCGGCAAATACGATGAATCGGCGGAGACAACCGAAATCACCGTCCAAGATTTGGTGCCGGGGGATATCCTTGAGGGACATGTGACTCAAGTCTCTGATAAAGAGGGGTATGCGCTGGTCCAGGCGGGCGGGGTCACCGGAAAGATGTTGATGGAAGACATGGCCTGGGGGGCCCGTCGCCTGAAAGGATCGCGGCCGGAGGATGTTCAGCTCTTTGAGAAACCAAAAGCGTCGGATATCGTCAAGGTCCATGATCTGATCAAGGTAAAGGTGAAGAAGGCCGGCAGCGAGGGGAAGGGGACATTCTTCAGCCTTGAGCAGGAGCCGATCGTCGAAGGGGCCTTTGTGGCCATCGATCCGGCGACCGGGGCGGTGAAAGCGCTTGTCGGAGGGTACGACTTCAGACGAAGCGAATTCAATCGCGCGATCGTCGCAAAAAGACAGCCCGGCTCCGCGTTTAAGCCGATCATCTATGCGACGGCGATTGAACGGGGGCTGACACCGGCCAGCATGGTTCTCGATAATCCGGTGGTCTACACCGATGAGGCGTTGGACAAAGTCTGGAAGCCGGAGAATTATGAGGAAAAATTCTACGGGCCGATCACGTTGCGGGAAGCGCTGACCTACTCCCGAAACCTCGCGACCGTTCGGCTTTTGGAGCAGATCGGGGTTCGGAATGTGATTGAGTTTGCCAAACGGGTCGGCATCCAAAGCCCCTTGACCCGGGATCTCTCCCTGGCGCTCGGCTCCTCCGGCGTCACGTTGACAGAGATGACGTCGGCCTACGCCGTCTTCGCCAACCAGGGGGTTCGCGTCGATCCGACCTTGATCATCTCAGTGAGCGACCACAACGGCCGGGGCCTGGAGCACCGGGAGCTGGCGCCCCAGCAGGTGGTCTCGAAAGAGACCGCGTATGTGGTCACCAATATGATGGAAGATGTGATCCAACGGGGAACGGCCCGAAGGGCGAAATCGCTCGGAAGACCGCTGGCGGGCAAGACCGGAACGACCAATGAATTCACCGATGCCTGGTTCATCGGCTTTGCCCCCAACCTGGTGGCGGGGGTCTGGGTCGGGTTCGATGACAATCGCCCTTTGGGCGACCGGGAAGCCGGCGGCAGCACCGCCCTGCCGATCTGGATGACCTTTATGCAGGAGAGCCTCTCCCGTTTTCCGGTCACCCCTTTCTCTATCCCTGACAATATTGTTTATGCTAAGATAGACCCGCAAACAGGGCTTCTGACCCCTCCCGGTGAAGAAAAAGGGCTCGTCGAGATTTTTGTGAAGGGGACCGAACCGAAGGAGTACAAGGTCGAGACGCCGACACCGACCCAATTTTTCAAACTCGACGAGGAAGAGGCTTCGTTTTAAGAACCGTGAGGCGTGAGGCGGTAGGCGTGAGGGGGAAAGCATAAAAAAGGCTTGGCCTTTTCCCTTCCGCCTCCCGCCTCACCCCTTCCGTCATTTATTCTTTTAAGAATCTTTCATAAAGGAGCAGATCATGTCAGTACGCGTGGCGATTAATGGATTTGGGAGGATTGGACGAAATGTCTTCCGAGCCGCGTTCGGGAATCCCGATTTGCAGTTTGTGGCGATCAACGATTTAACCGACGCCAAGACCCTCGCCCATCTTCTCAAATACGATTCGGTGCACGGCATCTTCAATCATGAGATTGAAGCGAAGGACGATGCCCTGCTGGTCGACGGAAAATCGGTCCGGATCACCAAAGAGAAAGACCCCGCCGCCCTTCCCTGGAAGGAGATGGGGATTGACGTAGCGGTCGAATCGACCGGTAAATTCACCGACCGTGTCGGCGCCGAGAAGCATCTCACCGCCGGGGCCAAAAAGGTGATCATCTCCGCCCCGGCGAAAAACCCCGACATCACCCTTGTGTTGGGAGTGAACGAAGAGAAGTACGACTCAAGCCGTCATCACATCATTTCGAACGCCTCCTGCACGACCAACTGCCTGGCCCCGGTGGCCAAGGTGCTGTCGAACCAATTTGGGATCAAGCGGGGCCTGATGACGACGGTCCACTCCTACACAAACGATCAGCAATTGCTCGACCTGCCCCACAAGGACTTAAGGCGGGCGCGGGCAGCGGCGCTCTCGATGATCCCGACCACCACCGGCGCCGCCAAAGCGCTCTCGGAGGTCCTCCCCGAGCTGGCCGGAAAGTTGGACGGCATGGCGATCCGGGTGCCGACCCCGAATGTCTCGGTGGTCGATCTGGTCACGGAGCTGGAGTCGGATGTCACGGAGGCCTCGGTCCGCACGGCCCTCTCCAACGCCGCCGAGAAAGAGATGAAGGGAATTCTGCATTACACCGAAGCGCCGTTGGTCTCGACTGATTTTAACGGCAACGCCCACTCTTCGATCGTCGATGGGACCCTGATCAAGGTGATCGGAAATCGGATGGTAAAGGTCATCGCCTGGTACGACAATGAATGGGGCTACTCTTGCCGCGTTCGAGATTTGATTCTCTACATCGCAGGACATAAATAAATCGGTCGGGGCGTATTGCAATACGCCCCGACCCCACATACGGTCCCCCTACGCACAAATGAAGGATCATACCCATGCACATGAACAAACTGACGATTGAAGATGTCCCGATCAAAGGAAAGCGGGTTTTCATCCGCGCCGATTTTAATGTTCCCTTGGACAGCGACCTTCATATCACCGACGATACCCGAATCCGCTCGACCCTTCCGACGATCAACTACGGCATCGACGAGGGGGCCATTCTCATCCTCGCGTCCCATCTGGATCGGCCGAAGGGGGTCGATCCGCGCTATTCGCTCGCCCCGGTCGCAAAACGGCTCCAGCGGCTTCTCGGAAAGGAAGTTCTCTTCGCCCCCGACTGCATCGGGCCGCAGGTCCAGAAGATGGTGGCCCGACTCAAACCGGGCGACGTTCTTCTCCTGGAGAATCTCCGCTTCCATCCGGGTGAAAAAAAGAATGACGAGGCCTTTGCCAAGGCGTTGGCCGATCTCGGGATCGATGTCTACATCAACGATGCCTTCGGAGCCGTCCATCGCAGCCATGCCTCGACCACCGGCATCACCCAATTCGTCAAGACCAAAGCCGGCGGGTTCTTGATGAAAAAGGAGATTTCTTACCTGGAGGGGGCGGTGGCCAACCCCGCCCGGCCCTTCGTGGCAATCCTCGGCGGCGCGAAGGTCTCCGGGAAAATCGGCGTAATCGAGAACCTCGGGAAAAAGGTCGACAAGGTGATCATCGGCGGCGGCATGGCCTATACTTTTCTGAAGGCGCTTGGAAATGACGTCGGCAATTCGCTGGTCGAAGATTCGATGCTCTCGTTCGCCAGGGAGATCATGGAGCATGCGGTCGAGCGGGGGATCAAATTCTACCTCCCGGTCGATTGCGTCGTCGCCACCAGCATGGACCCGGGGGCCGAAACAAAACGGGTCCCCGTCCAGGAGATTCCAAAGGGATGGACCGGGCTCGATATCGGCCCCGCGTCGGTTCATCTCTTCACCGAAGTGCTGACAAACGCCAAGACGATCCTCTGGAACGGCCCGATGGGGGTCTTTGAGATGGACGCCTACTCGCGCGGAACCTTCGCCGTCGCCCATGCGGTCGCCAACTCCTATGCCTTGACCATCGTCGGCGGCGGAGAGACCGCTCTGGCGGTGCACCGGGCGGGCGAGTCGGAGAACATCTCGTTTATCTCCACCGGCGGCGGCGCGGCCCTGCAGCTTCTGGAAGGAAAAGAGCTTCCCGGGCTTTCTGTCCTCCCGGAAAAAGAATCATGATGTTGTAGGGGCAGACCGACGCGTCGGCCCGGATCTCTACATTCAAGATAAAAAACAAGGCGGGCGCACACACCGGTGCGCCCCTACAAAATGGATCTCCGAACATCGATGCGCACCCCCTGCTTCGTCGCCAACTGGAAAATGAACAAGACCATCGGTGAGGCGCGGGAGTATCTTCAAAGCGTGGAGAAGCGGTGGCCGCAGCTGCCCGAAGGCCCCTGGGAGGCCATTGTCGCCCCCCCCTTCACCCTGTTGTCCCCGATGGCCGATTTCGTAAAAGGAAGGTCGCTGCAGATCGGATTGGCGGGCCAGAATGTCCACTTCGAGGAACGCGGGGCCTACACGGGGGAGATTTCGCCGCTGATGCTTCGCGATGCCGGCTGCCGGTTCGTGATCGTCGGCCACTCGGAGCGCCGGACCTATTTCGGCGAAACGAATGCCTTGATCCATAAAAAGGTCGCGGCGGCGCTGCGGGCGGGACTGATCCCCATTCTTTGCGTCGGAGAAACACGCAAGGAGCGGGAAGAAGAGAAAACATGGGAGGTCATCAAGCGCCAGCTGAGAGAAGCGCTCGACGATCTTCGGCCCGGCCCGTCGGACTGGATGATTGCCTATGAGCCGGTTTGGGCGATCGGCACCGGCCTGACGCCGCAACCGGCGGAGGCGGAGGCGGTTCATCGCCAGATCCGGGATTTTTTCCGTGCTCTCTCGGAAGACGCGGCCGGCACACCGCGCATCCTCTACGGCGGGAGCGCCACAGAAAAGAACATCGCCGCCTTTATGGAAGAGACCGACATCGACGGCGTGTTGGCGGGGGGCGCCAGCCTTTTTGCCGATTCGTTCTGTAATATGATTGAGCGTGGGGTCAAAGCGAAAGAGAAATAAGTCTGCCGCAGATCCCAGTTGAAATGCGCACTCAGAATGAGTATGATATGCGTTTCAAATTAAAGGAGAACCGATGTACACATTGATTGCCATCATCCATATTATCGTCTGTCTCATTCTCATGGGGGTCGTTTTACTGCAGGCCGGCAAGGGGGCCGAGATGGGGGCCGCCTTCGGGGGATCGAGCCAAACGATTTTCGGCAGCCGCGGCGCCGCCACCTTCTTGAGCAAGCTGACCGTGGGGGCCGCCATCCTTTTCATGGTCACTTCGTTGAGCCTCTCGGTTTTAAGCCGGGAGCGCTCGATTGCGCCGTCGATTGTTGATAGCGACACGAAAGACGAGATCATTCCCAAAGACGTCCCGGCTGCTGGCGGCCCGAACACCCTTCCGGCCAATCCTTCTTCGGAAGGGGCCCCGGCCGCGCCCGCCGTCCCGGCGAAATAACGAACCGATACGAATGATGGGGCCGGCAACGGCCCCATTGAGTTTTCCCACGAAAATCAGTATGATCGTGCCTTAACGGCATGAACCTTCTTTTTGTGAAAAAACTCATCTCATCACTGATCCTGCTCACGCTCATCGGATGCGCCGGACCGCCGCTGAACAATCCCTATCCGCGAGAGGAAGAGGGGAGGAATATCCTCTACTCCTCCTTCAGCGAGCGGCCGAAACATCTTGATCCGGCACAGTCGTATTCCTCCAACGAGGTCATCTTTACCGCCCAGATCTACGAGCCCCCCTTCCAATACCATTACCTGAAGCGCCCTTATACGCTGATCCCCCTGGCGGCCCGCGAGATGCCGAGCCCGGTCTACCTGAACGCCAACGGGGAACGGCTGAAGGAGACCGACCCGGCCGACCAGGTCAAGTTCAGCCTCTATGAAATCAAGATTCAGCCGGGGATTCGCTACCAGCCGCATCCGGCCTTCGCGCAGGATGCCGAGGGACGCGCGCGCTATCACACCCTCGGTCCGACGGAGCTTTCGGAGATCACCGCGCTCGGCGACTTCAAGCAGACCGGCAGCCGCGAGCTGACGGCCGAAGATTATGTCTATCAGATGAAGCGACTGGCCCATCCGAAGATCCACTCGCCGATCTTCGGCTTCATGTCGGATTATATCGTCGGCCTGCGGGAGCTCGGCGAAGCGCTCAGGGGGGCGCAGGAAAAGGCCGGACCGAACACCTTCCTCGATCTGCGGGAGTATCCGCTCTCCGGTGTGGAAGTGGTCGACCGCTACACCTACCGGATCAAAATCAACGGCAAGTACCCGCAGTTCCTCTACTGGCTGGCGATGCCCTTCTTTGCGCCGATCCCCCATGAGGCCGACCGGTTCTACTCTCAGCCGGGGCTGATTCAAAAGAACATCACCCTCGACTGGTACCCGATCGGGACGGGGCCCTACATGCTGACGGTCAACAACCCGAATCGCCAGATGGTTCTGGAGCGGAATCCGAATTTCCACGGCGAAGCCTATCCGAGCGAGGGAGAACCGGAAGACGAACAATCCGGCCTGCTCGCCGACGCCGGCCAGCCGCTCCCCTTCATCGACAAGGTCGTCTTCAGCCTGGAGAAAGAAGGAATCCCCATCTGGAACAAATTCCTTCAGGGCTACTACGACAGCGCGGGCATCGCCTCCGACAACTTCGATCAGGCGGTCCGGATCGGAGGCCAGGGCGACGCCGACCTCACGGAAGAGATGCAAGAGAAAGGAATCCGGCTCATCACGAGCGTGGAGACGAGCACCTTCTACCTCGGCTTCAATATGCTCGACCCGGTGCTGGGGGGCGATTCCGAATCGGCCCGCAAGCTCCGCCAAGCGATTGCGATCGCGGTCGATCAAGAAGAGTCGATCGCCATCTTTCGGAACGGACGGGGAATCGCGATGCAGAGCCCCCTCCCGCCGGGGATCTTCGGCTACACGGAGGGAGAGGCCGGCATCAATCGCTATGTTTATGATTGGGTGAACGGCCGGCCGCAGCGAAAACCGATCGACGCCGCGCGGCAGCTTCTGGCCGAGGCCGGCTACCCCGGCGGCCGCCACGCCAAAACCGGACAGCCGCTTGTTCTCAACTTCGACACCACCGGCACCGGGCCGGAGGCGAAATCGAGCCTCGACTGGATGCGGAAGCAGTTCGAGAAGCTGAACATTCAGCTGGTCGTCCGGGCGACCGATTACAACCGCTTTCAGGACAAGATGCTCAAGGGGACGGCGCAGATGTTCCAGTGGGGATGGAACGCCGATTATCCCGATCCGGAGAACTTCTTCTTCCTCCTCTACGGCCCGAACGCCAAGGCGGGGAAAAACGGGGAAAACGCGACCAATTATGCCAGCCCGGCGTTCGACCGCCTCTTCGAGAAGATGAAGAATATGGAAAACACGCCGGAGCGGCAGGCGATCATCGACCGGATGCTGGAGATCGTCCGGCGCGACGCCCCCTGGGCCTCCGGCTTCCACCCGAAACAGTTCGGCCTCCATCATGCCTGGCGCCACAACATCAAGCCGAATCTAATGGCCAACAATACCTTAAAATATGGGAAGCTCGATCCCGATCTCCGCGCCCAACAGCGCCGGGCCTGGAACAGACCGGTCTGGTGGCCGGTGGCGGCGATCGTCGCCGTTCTTGTTGCCGGCACCCTCCCGGCGGTGGCGACCTACCGTTGCAAGGAGCAGGGGGCACCGAAATGATCGGTTACCTGATTCGCCGGATCCTCTATGCCTTTCCGATTCTGATCGGTGTGAACCTTCTCACCTTTCTTCTCTTCTTTGTCGTGAACACGCCGGACAATATGGCCCGGATGCACCTCGGGATGAAGCGGGTGAACCAGGAGGCGATCGACAAGTGGAAGGCGGAGCATGGCTACGACAAGCCGACCCTCTTCAACCCCGCCGCGGAAGGGGCCGAGAAGTTCACCAAGACGATCTTCTTCGAGAAATCGGTGAAGCTCTTTGTATTCGATTTCGGACCGGCCGACGACGGCCGGGAAATCGGGGCCGACATCAAGCAGCGGATGTGGCCGAGCCTCTCCATCGCGCTCCCCGCTTTAATCATTGGCCTCCTGGTGAATATCACCGCCGCGATGCTGGTCGCCTTCTTCCGCGCCACCTACATCGACTTCTGGGGGGTGATCGTCGCGGTGGCGATGATGTCGATCTCCTCTCTCTTCTACATCATCGGTGGTCAGTACCTCTTCAGCAAGGTCCTGCGGCTCGTCCCGATCTCCGGATACGGCGACGGCCTCACCGCCCTGAAGTTTATCCTCCTGCCGGTCCTGATCGGCCTGGTCGCCGGAATCGGCAGCGGGCTGCGCTGGTATCGAACGATCTTCCTGGAGGAGATCGGTAAGGAATATGTCCGGACGGCGCGCGCCAAGGGGCTCTCCGAGCTGCGCGTTCTCTTCGGCCATGTTTTACGGAACGCGCTGGTCCCGATTCTGACCGGCGTCGTGGTCGTCATCCCCCTTCTTTTTCTCGGCTCGCTTCTGACCGAATCGTTCTTCGGCATCCCCGGACTCGGAAGCTACACGATCGATGCGATCAACAGCCAGGATTTCGCGATCGTCCGGGCGATGGTCTTTCTCGGCTCGGTCCTCTATATCATCGGTTTGATCCTGACCGACCTCTCCTATACCCTCGTCGATCCGCGCGTGAGGTTGAACTGATGCCGATCCTCCCGGTGGTGCTCTGGACCGACGCCTTGGTCTTTGTTCTGTTGGCCGCCGCCATCGGCTTCGGCCTTTACGCCTCCCGGCGCGAGCCGCTGCGCGCCCCCTGGCGGCAGATCCGCCGGCGTCCGGTGGCGATGGCATCGATGGTCATCCTGCTCGCCTACGTCGGCATCGGCCTCATCGATTCGATTCATTTCAAAAAACGGCTGCCGGCCACCGAGGCAGGGCAGGCGACGCAATATTCTCCGGAAGTGCTCTCCCTCCTCGACGCGATGACCGACCGGCTTCGGAAAAATACCGAGCGGACCTACTCCGCCCCCCTCGCCACTCATGCCTATGCGAAAGAAACGGTCGAGATGCCGGACGGAACCCAGGCGCGCGTCTTTCCCCGGCTGGCCCACGGCGGGGCGCATCTTACCCACCCGGAGAAGGAGTGGTCGCGGGACGTCAACTTCACCGCGCTCCAGGGGGGACTCCTCGGCCTCGTTGCGGCCCTCGTCGTGAACATCCATTTTCTTTTCCTCCTCAGCCGGCGACATGGGACCGAGCCGGGGGAGACGGCGCAGGCGATTCTCAAGGGAAAGACCGAGACCGCTTGGCGGGCGACGCTCGGAACGATCACCTTCATGATGATCGTGGCCGGCATCGCCTGGTCGCTCAGCACCCGATATCATCTTTTCGGAACCGATAAGGTGGGGCAGGATGTTCTCTATCTCTCGCTCAAGGCGATCCGGACCGGATTGGTCATCGGGACCGTGACGACGCTGGTGATGCTTCCTTTCGCTGTGCTGTTGGGAATTGCCGCCGGCTACTTCCGGGGATGGGTCGATGATGTCATTCAGTACGTCTACACGACCCTCAGCTCGGTGCCGGGGGTCCTGCTAATCGCCGCCGCCGTTTTGATCCTCCAGGTCTACATGGACCAGAACGCCGACGCTTTCACGAGCGTCACACGGCGGGCCGATGTTCGCCTTCTTTTTCTCTGCATTATTCTGGGGGTGACCGGCTGGATCGGCCTCTGCCGCCTCTTGCGCGGGGAGACGTTGAAGCTGCGGGAGATGGATTATGTTCAGGCCGCCACCGCATTGGGGGTCGGAAGCTGGCGGATCATCCTCCGGCACATTCTTCCGAACGTCATGCACATCGTGCTGATCTCGGTGGTGCTCGACTTCAGCGGCCTGGTGCTGGCCGAGGCGGTGCTCTCCTACGTCGGCGTCGGCGTCGATCCGTCGATGATCTCGTGGGGGAATATGATCAACAGCGCCCGGATGGAGATGGCGCGCGAGCCGATCGTCTGGTGGTCGTTGATCGCCGCCTTCGTCTTCATGTTCGGATTGGTCTTGTCGGCGAACCTTTTCTCCGACGCGGTGCGCGATGCGTTGGACCCCCGGTTGAGAGGGCGCGCATGAACACCCCTGATCCGGTCCTCAAAGTCACCGATCTGAAGACCTGGTTCCACACCGACGGGGGAGTCGTCCGGGCGGTCGATGGGATTTCGTTCGAAGTCCGCCGGGGCGAGACCTTCGCTTTACTGGGAGAATCGGGCTGCGGGAAATCGATGACGGCGTTGTCGCTGATGCGGCTGGTTCCCGAGCCGGCGGGACGGATCGTCTCGGGGGAGGTTCTGTTGGACGGGCAGGATCTCTGCAAGCTCCCGGAAGTGGCGATGCGCCCCTTACGCGGAAATCGGATCTCGATGATCTTCCAGGAGCCGATGACGAGCCTCAATCCGGTGATCCCGGTCGGCGATCAAATTGCAGAGACAGTGCAGCACCACTTCTCCCTCGATCGCACGGCGGCGAAGAAACGCGCCTGCGATCTGCTCGCTTCGGTCGGCATCCCCGATCCGGTCCGGCGTTATGACGAATATCCGCATCAGATGTCGGGCGGGATGAAACAGCGGATCATGATCGCGATGGCCCTCGCCGGCGAGCCGGAAGTACTGATCGCCGACGAGCCGACGACGGCGCTCGACGTGACGATCCAGGCGCAGATTCTCGATCTGCTCCGCCGCTTGCAGCGGGAGCGGGGGATGGCGATTCTGCTGATCACCCACGATCTGGCGGTGGTCTCCGAGATGGCCGACCGTGTCGCGGTGATGTATGCCGGGCAGATCGTTGAAACCGCCGGCCGCGCCGCGTTTTTCAGCAATCCGCGCCATCCCTATTCGCAGAAGCTCTTTCATTCCCTGCCGAGCCGGAACAAACGGGGAGAAAACCTCGGCGTCATTCGCGGCAGCGTTCCGCCGCTGAATCGGGAATTCGTCGGCTGCCGCTTCGCCAACCGGTGCGATGCGGCGTGGGAGGCCTGCGAGACGATCGATCCCCGCTGGATTGCCGATGCCGGGAGCGGCGTCCGATGCCATCTCTACGACCCGGCCGTCGCGGCAACACGACCCGCAACGGCCACCGGGACAGCCGCTTCACCCATCGCAGCCACTCGAAAAACACCGGTTCAAACAAACGGCTCCCTTCTACAGATCACCGATTTGAAAGTTCACTTCCCCATTCACAAAGGGCTCTTTAAGAAGGTCGTCGGTCATGTGAAGGCGGTCGATGGGGTTTCTCTGTCGCTTCGGTCCGGACGGACGATTGCGCTCGTCGGCGAGTCGGGCTGCGGGAAGACGACGGCGGGAAAAGCGATCCTTCAGCTGATCCGACCGACCGGCGGGCGTGTCCGATTCGGCGAGGTCGAGTTGACCACCCTCTCCGGTCCGGCCCTTCGCGAAAAGCGGGGCGACTGCCAGATCATCTTTCAAGACCCTTACGCCTCCCTCAATCCCCGGATGAGGGTCGGCGACATTCTCAAAGAGGGAATCGAGGCGCAACGGCGGGCGAAATCGTCGGCCGAAGCGGAGGCTCGTATCGATCAATTATTGGAACAGGTCGGCCTCCCCATCGATGCAAAACAGCGCTACCCGTATGAATTCTCCGGCGGCCAGCGGCAGCGGATCTGCATCGCCCGCGCCCTCGCCGTCGATCCGAAGGTGATCGTCTGTGATGAGCCGACGAGCGCCCTCGATGTCTCGGTCCAGGCGCAGATCCTGAATCTGCTCAAAGCGCTTCAGGAGCGGCTGGGACTCGCTTATCTTTTTATCACGCATAATCTCTCCGTCGTGGAATATTTTGCCCACGAGGTGGCGGTGATGTATCTTGGCCGGATCGTCGAATACGGCCCGGTCGAGGCGGTCTTGAACAATCCCCAGCACCCCTACACGCGCGCCCTCCTCTCCGCCGTCCCGCAGGTCGACGCCGATCAAAAACGAACCATCCTCCGCCTCGAAGGCGAGATCCCCTCCCCGATCAACCCGCCGAAGGGCTGCCACTTCCACCCGCGCTGCCCGGAGGTCATGGCGGTCTGCGGCGAGAGCGATCCGGAAGAAATCGAACGCGGCACGGGGCACACGGTGCGGTGTCATTTGTATTCGAAAGCAGCGCCTTCACCTTCGGTCTAAAACCAGAGCAGACGATCCTGTCGTCCATCGAATCGATGAAGCCGCATTGGTTCGCGAAGGGCTGAAACCGGGCGCCCTGCGGGGAAGGCACGGTTTGGTCAGGGATGGTCCGGAGTTCGAAAAAATATACCTACCTAGGTAGGGAACCCTCCCCATGAATGCATTTGAACCGGCCGGCATAGGACATGTATGTAACTAGATTTTATTATAATTTTATTGACAGAGTATCAACCTTTCGCGTACGATTATCCCTATCCGGTTTGAATCTCTCCGGTCAAACGCGCAAGGCTCACCGATCGTACGCGGAAGAATCGTTGGGCTATCACCTTTAACGCATGAGCATACAAAAATGTCCAACGGATCAAACGTCGCTCCAGTCGCCGTTCGCATCAAACAAAACCATCGTCCTTTGAGCGCTCGTGCGCTGGCAATGATGGCCGCCGCGATCTTCACGGTCGCCGCCGCATCGGCGTCGCCGGTGTGGGCGCTTTCTGTTTCTCAAGCCTACATTCTTTCGGACTGGACGTTGCCGAGCAGCGCCACATCCGCTCCCTTCACGGTGAACGGCACCGCCGGCTTCCAGCTCTCGGTCAATGGCTCGGGCGTGGCCACATCGGCCACCGCCCTCGGCGGACCGCTCACGATCCAGACGACCGACCGACTCTACTATCAGTCGCATACCGGCACCATTGATCCCAACGAGGTCTCCTCAAGCCAGCTTGCCTCTCGTGTCAATAACGAAATCGCCAAGCTCGACGATGCCGGCTTTGTCAACGAGTCTTCGGACTCCGCGCTGAACATCGATTTCAGAAACGACTCCACCGTCACGCTGCGCACATCGACACAGAATGTTTCCGTCACCGGGCTGGTGATCTTTGAGGATGCCGGCTTGGATCCGTTCTCCCTTCGCTATTGCTACAATACTTCCTGTTCGCAGTTTGATCTGCTCTTTAACGGATTTAATGCCTCGGCTTCCTCGACCATTCTCGCTTCTTCAAGCGGTCTTGAGACAGACGATTACGCCCCGGAGATCGACCAGGCCTACTGGTTTATCTTCGACCAGGCCGTCACGGGCGGGTACTTCAGGATTGCTGAAACGACGAATTTCGGAGGATATCAGAGCGAGCTCCTTGAGATCGATTTCATCGGGTTAACGTCGACGATGCCGTCCGCCCGGGTTCCCGAACCGAGTGCGCTGCTGCTGCTCGCCGTGGGGCTGATGGGCCTTCCCTTCCTTCGGAAATTGCAAAACGGCTAAATTTTTCTTTGCTCATCGCATTTAGAAATACAGAGGGGGTCAGTCCTGACGGACTCGCCCCCTCTGTGCATTTTAAACCCCTTTTTTCTCACCTCCGAAAGGCTGTTCAAGAGATTGCCAAATGGTTTAGACTCTGATATATCGGAGTAGCCATGGTACGGGTGCGTCCGGCAACCACCGAGAACCGGGATAATGGTGATACGCGAATACAAGCGCTCCGACCTCACTGCCCTATCGCAGCTCTACTACGATACGATCCATCGGATCAACGCGCGGGATTACAGCCCGGAGCAAATTGAAGCGTGGGCGCCGGAGGTCCCGGAGACCTCCTTCTGGCAAAACCGTTTCAAGAACCGCCGGGTTTTCGTCGCGGAGGAAGAAGGGGTCGTCACCGGATTCGCCGAGTTTGAATTCACGGGTCACATCGACTGTTTTTACGTGCACCATGCATGGCAGCGGCGTGGGGTCGGCGCGCTCCTCCTGGAGCGAATCGAGCGGGATGCAGATGCGCGGCGGATGAGGCGCCTGTTCGCCGACGTGAGTCTCACCGCCCGGCCCTTCTTCGAGGCGATGGGCTTTCGAGTGGTCGAACCGCGGGAAAAATTATATCGAGGCTGCCGGTTCCGACAATTCGCGATGGAGAAAAACCTGATTGACCGGAGAGACGGATGAACCTGTGGAGCAAAAAAATATTTCAGACTATTTTAGGGAAGGCCGCTCTCCTTCTTTTGATGCTTACATTCAGCGGAGCCTGCACGCAGCCGAAAGAGCCGAAGAACCCCTCGACACTGACCGAGGCCTCGATCGGCGAGCCGAAGCGCTTGATCCCGATGCTTGCCTCCGACAGCGCCTCGCAAGACATTACCGGCCTGCTCTTCAACGGCCTGGTCAAATACGATAAGAACATCCGTTTGGTCGGCGATCTCGCCGAATCCTTCGAGATGACCCCCGATTGCCGGCTTGCGACCTTCCACCTTCGGAAAGAGGTGAAATGGCACGACGGGCAGGCGTTTACCGCCGACGATGTCCTCTTCACCTATCAAAAGATCATCGATCCGCAGATCGTCACCCCCTACAGCAGCGCCTTCGAAACGGTGGAGAAGGTGGAGAAGGTCGATCCGCACACCCTCCGCGTCGCCTATGGAGAGCCCTTCGCCCCCGGACTCGAAAGCTGGACGATGGGAATCCTCCCGAAACATCTTCTCGAAGGTAAAGATCTCAACACCGATCCCTTCAGCCGCAATCCGATCGGCACCGGCCCGTTTCGGTTCTCGGAATGGGTGACCGGCCAGAAGGTCGTCGTGACGTTGAACGCCGACTATTACGAAGGAAAGCCGGAAATCGAACAGTATCTCTATCGGCTCATCCCCGATACGGCCACGCAGTTTCTGGAATTAAAGGCGCTGAACATCGACCTGATGAACCTCTCTCCGGTCCAGTACGAGAAGCAGACGGACGACCGCTTCTTTCAAGCCGAGTTCAACAAATTTAAATACCCGGCGCTGAGTTATACCTATGTCGGCTACAATCTGCGGGACCCGAAATTTTCGGACAAGCGGGTCCGCCAGGCGCTCACGCATGCGATCAACAAAAACGCGATCATCCAGGGGGTGCTGCTCGGACTCGGCAAGCCGGCGACCGGTCCCTACATTCCCGAATCGTGGGCCTTTAATCCGAACGTGAAGGAGCTCGATTACAATCCCGAAAAGGCAAAGGCCCTCTTGGCCGAAGCCGGCTGGCGCCTGGGAAGCGACGGGCTTCTTAAAAAAGAGGGGCAGCCGTTCGCCTTTACCCTCTTGACCAACCAAGGGAATACGGAGCGGGCCAAGGCGGCGGAGATCATCCAGCGGGACCTACGGCAGATCGGCATTCAGGTCGAGATCCGGGTCTTGGAATGGCAAACATTGCTGCATCAATTTATCGATAAGAAGCAATTTGAAGCAGTCGTCATGGGCTGGGGGGTGGGGCTCGATCCCGATATTTACGCCATTTGGCACTCCGGCAAAACCAAAGAGGGGGAGTTCAATTTCATCTCATACCAGAATTCCCAGGTCGATGACCTCCTGATCAAGGGACGGCAGACCTGTAACCCGGAGGCGCGGAAAAAAATCTATCAAGAGGTCCACCGGCTGATCGCGGAAGACCAGCCTTACACATTCTTATATTACCCGATGGCCCTGCCGATTGTTCATAAACGATTCAAAGGGATCGAGCCTTCGCCGATCGGCATTCAATACAACCTTCCCCAATGGAAGATCTCCGAAAAATAGACCCGAGTGTAAACCGGCGCCTTCATCCGGCTGTGCAAAAAGAACACACCCGATCCCCCCGTCTCTTCGGATCTGTATCAGTGCGGCACAAAAAGCGTCTGACCGCTGATTTCTCTTTCTTCACCCACCTCAACCCGATCTATCAGGATGCGTCTTTTATGGCGGCACCCCGCTTGCAGTCTTTGAGAAGTGCTTGCGGACCCCGATCGATTCCCGCAGTTTGGTATCCCATCCCTCTCAAGCCAATCTATCCGCGTTCGGTCCGGCAGCAATGGAGGAAGGACCTTCCTCTTCCTCATTTGTGCGCGAATCGCGCTTTGATGCGGTCGCAGCCTGTATCAACCATTAAAGAGAGGACGTAATGAGCCGAGATCCTGTTTGCGGGGTCCTGATCGACGAAAAACTTTCAACCTGGCTGAAGTATGAGGGGAGAAAATATTATTTCTGCGGTGACGCGTGCCGGAAGCACTTCCACGAGATACCGGAGAAATATCTCCTGATCAAAGCGGCCTAACGGTTTACCAGAGAAGGAGGAAACGGCATGGAATACAAGGGCGCCATCATGAACAATGACGAAATTGTCGACGCTTTAAACGACCTGATCGAAACGGACCACAACGCCATCGGCGCGTATAACACCGCGATCGACGGGCTTGAAGACCACCCCCATATTCGGGACAACTTCATGCAGTTCCGGGGCGATCACGAACGCCACGTCCGCGAGCTTTCCCCTTTCGTTCGGCAATATGGGGGAGAGCCCGAGAAAAAACCGGGCGGAATGGGGGTGCTTCAGAAAGGATGGACCGCCATCTCCAAACTCGGCGGAGCCGATGCCATCGTCTCGGCGATGGTCTCCAACGAGGAAACGACCGTTTCCGCTTATGAAGAGGGTTCGACGAAGAACTTTCCGCCCGACATCCTCCAATACGTCCAGCGCGGCCTGGAAGACGAGCGCAAACACCTGGCCTACTGCCGAGCCGAATACGACCGGCTGAAGAAAGCAGCGTAGATTTCCAGAGGTAGGGGCGTATTGCAATACGCCCCTACTACAATTTCAGCCGCGGGTCGAGCGCGTCTCGCAAGCCTTCGCCTAAGAGATTATAGCCGAGGACCGTGATAAAAATGGCGAGGCCGGGGAAGACAGAGAGCCACCAGGCGATCTCGATGTTGTCTTTTCCTGCCGTCAAAATGCTCCCCCAGCTCGCCTTCGGCGGCTGAACGCCGATGCCGAGGAAGCTTAACGCCGACTCGGTCAGGATCGCCCCCGCCACCCCCATCACGGCCGCCACATAGACCGGCGAGAGGGCGTTGGGAAGAATGTGGCGGGCCATCAATCGAAGATCCCGGGCGCCCAATGCCCGCGCCGCCGTGACGTAATCCATCTCTCTGATCGCCAGAAACTGCCCCCGGACCAACCGCGCCACCCCCATCCAACCGGTCAATCCGATCACGATCATGATATTCCAGATCGACGGCTCTAGGATGGCGATCACCGCCAGGATCAGAAAAAAAGTCGGGATCGCCAGCATGATATCGACGAAGCGCATCAGCACGGCATCGATCCTGCCCCGATAAAAGCCGGCCAGCGCACCAACCAAAATACCGATGACAATCGCAATCCCCACCGCCACGAACCCCACCCAGAGGGAAACCCGCGCCCCCCAGATAATCCGGCTTAAAACATCCCGCCCGAGCGGGTCGGTTCCGAACGGATGCGCCACACTCGGCGGCTGGAGGATCTTTTCGATGTTGATTTCGTAGGGATCATGCGGCGCCACGATCGGCGCGAAGATGGCAACGAAAAAAACCGTCAGGACGATCCCGCTCCCCACCAGCGCCACCCGGTTTTTCTTGAACCGCCTCCAAACAAGGGCGATACCGGAGGCCGGGGGCCGGGGATCGGGGCGGGCGGCGACCGGTTTTGTTTCGGTTTGTTTCATGAAATCCGTATCCTTGGATTGACCCAGCTATAAAACAGATCGGCCAGAAGATTGCCGATCAATGTCAGCACCCCCGCAAAAACCGTCAGCCCCATCACCACCGGGTAGTCGCGCGTCATCACCGACTGGAAGGAGAGCTGCCCGATCCCCGGGATGGCGAAGATGGTTTCGATAATCACGCTGCCACCGATGAGGGTCGGCAGTTCCAGCCCCATCAGTGTGACGACCGGAATCAACGCGTTGCGAAGGGCGTGCTTATAAATCACCTGCCGCTCGGAGAGCCCCTTCGCCCGCGCCGTCTGGATATAGTCCTGGCGGATCACCTCCAGCATCTCCGACCGAAGATACCGTGAATACCCCGCCAGACCGATGAGAGAGGCGGTCAGGACCGGCAGCACCAGGTGACGCGCCCAGTCGATCAGCCGTTCGAGCGGGGAGAGCTGCGCCGCCGTCAGCGATTGGTATCCGGAGAGGGGCAGCCATCCGAGAAAAACACCGAAGAGAAGCATCAGCAGCAAGGCGAGCCAGAAACTGGGGAGGGAAAAACCGATATAAACAAAGAGGGTGGTCGCCTTATCGATCCAGGAGTATTGACGCGTCGCCGAGAGGATGCCGATCGGAAAGGCGACCAGAACGATCACCGCCAGGGTCAGCAGGTTGATCGTCACCGTGACCGGCAGCCGGCGGAGGATCTTCTGAGAGACCGGCTCGCCATCGACAAAGGAGCTCCCCAGATCGAGCGTGACGGAGCGCCGCAGCCAATCGAGGTATTGGATGTGAAGCGGCCGGTCCAATCCATAGAGCCTTCTTAAGTTTTCTTTGGCTTGCGCCGATACTTTCGGATTCAGGGTTGTTTGAAGATCGGTCGGGTCTCCCGGGGCCAGATGCATGATGCCGAAGGTCAGAAGGGTGATTCCAAAGAGCGTAATGAGGAGCTGCCAAAACCGTTGAAAGAGAAAATGGACCATATTTTAGGTATGCTATCAAAAACGATCTTTAGAAATCAAATGCTGCGTTCTTTTGACCTAATAACTCTCAAAAACCGCTATTTCATTCCAAATCCGGCATTGAATATCCGTCCATATGTGATATAAACTTTTATTCAACAACAGGGATCATCCGGGTAAACGGGGCGAATGTCAAAAACCTCAACCTATAGACGAGACGGCGACGGCAGACCCCAATTAGTGGTGATTTTTTAAACTTGACAAAAAAAAATATTGCTATATATTTACTCAAAATTTCTTCTAACTTTTTACGATTCCAGGAGAAAAGGAGGTGAGACTACTCACAAACAAACACAACGGGGTGGCTTCACCCCACCCATAACGAAAGGGGGCAAATAGAGTGCACGCTTTAGGGACGCACTTGCTGGTGGAGTTGAAAGACTGCAACTCCAAGATTTTGAATGACGTGAAGAAGATCGAAGACATTCTGGTTACTGCGGCGAAGGAAGCGAAAGCAACCATCATTGAAAGTCGGTTCCACAAATTTAGCCCCTTTGGAATCAGCGGAGTGGTCGTGATTGCAGAATCCCACCTGACCATTCACACATGGCCCGAGTACGGCTATGCGGCCGTTGATATTTTTACCTGCGGCGAAACGCTTCAACCCTCCGTCGCCGCCTCTTACATTGTTGCAAAACTACAATCGAAGAATCCCTCTCTGGTCGAAATGAAGAGAGGCTTGCTTTCCTTGGGCGACCAGAAGTTGCCTCACAAGCCGGTTAAAGGAGAGCCTGTTCATTATGACCGAGCCAAAGAGCTACAAATGGTTCCTTGATTACCTCTCCCCGTTTGAAGGGCACATGCATGGAATCGACACGATCGTCTTTTCCAAGCAGACCCAGTTTCAACAGGTAGAGATTCTGGACACCCGGAGCTACGGGCGTTGTCTGGTCCTCGACGGCAAGATGCAGTCGAGCGAGGTGGACGAGTTTATCTATCACGAAGCGCTGGTCCACCCCGCGATGCTCACCCATCCGGAGCCGAAGAAGGTCTTCATCGTCGGAGGGGGGGAAGGAGCCACCCTCCGTGAGATTCTCCGCCATCGATCGGTCGAGCGGGTTTTAATGGTCGATATCGATCAGGAGGTGGTGGAGAGCTGCAAGCGCCACCTCCCTCAGTGGCATCAGGGATCGTTTGAAGATCCCCGCGCGGAGGTCCGTTATCTCGATGCGCGAAAATATCTGGAGGAGACCACCGACACCTACGATATCATCATCATCGACATTTCCGAGCCGGTCGAAGAAGGCCCGGCCTACCTCCTCTATACAAAAGAGTTCTACAGCCTGGTGATGGAGCGTCTTACCGCCAACGGGATCATCTCGCTTCAGGCCGGCACCACCGCCGCCGCCAGCCTGCTGAATTACTCGGCCGTTTATCAGACCTTAAAGGCCGTCTTCCCTGTCGTCTCCCCCTATCAAGCGGCCATTCCCTCCTTCGGTCTTCCCTGGGGCTTCGCCTTGGCTTCGAAGCGGTTCGATCCAAGGGCGTTCGACCAGAATGAAGTCGACCGGCGCATTGCTCAGCGGGTGGCGGGAGAGCTGAAATACTACGATGGGGAGACCCACGTCGGCCAGTTCTATCTTCCGAAGCAGGTCCGGATGCAGATGGAGAAACAGGAGCGGATCATCGAAGACAATTATCCGTTGTTTACATATCATTGAGAACGCATTTTACTGGCAGTTTAGAAGCAAGCAATTCGATTTGCCGGTGCGGGCACGGGGCGTGGGGGCAGGGTTGGCTCAGGCCTCGCTTGAGTGAGCCGAAGGGCTCACCAAGAGCGGTCACCCCGAGCGCGTTAAAGCCGGTCGATACTGAGCTTGTCGAAGAACGGACGGGCCCCCACAGAAAATGATAGACCAAGAGCAGTTCAAGACCCCTCTTTTCGATGCCATGGTCTCGCTTGCCGAGAGCCGGAAAGTCTCCTTCCATACCCCCGGCCACAAGAGCGGCAAGGGGATTTCGACCCGCTTCCGGAAGTTCGTCGGGCCGAAGATCTTCTCGATCGATCTAACCACCCTCGACGAAGTCGACTCCCTCCAAAAACCAAAGGGGGTCATCAAAGAAGCGCAGGAGCTCGCCGCCAAGGCCTACGGCGCCGACCGCTCGTTCTTTCTGGTCAACGGCACCACCGGCGGCAACCATGCGATGATCCTCGCCGCCTGCGGCCCGCGGGACAAGGTTTTGGTCGCCCGCAACGCGCATAAGTCGGTGCTGGCCGGCCTGATCTTCTCCGGCGCCGAGCCGATCTTCTTTTCGCCCGCGGTCGATGACAATTTAAAATTGACCCTCAACGTCACCTACGAAGCGACCCTCCGGGCGATCGACGCGCATCCGGAGGCCAAGGCCCTCTTCCTCACCAGTCCCAATTATTACGGCATCTGCGCCGATCTGGAGCGGATTATTCCGTATGCCCATTCAAAAGGGCTGGTGGTGATGGTCGACGAGGCGCACGGCCCGCATCTGAAATTCCATCCCGACCTTCCGATCTCCGGCGTCGAGGCGGGGGCCGATTTGGTCGTCCAGAGCACCCACAAGATCATCGGCGGGATGACGCAGGCGTCGATGCTCCATGCGCAGGGGCCGCGGGTCGACATGACGACCCTGGCACAGGTGCTCCGCTTCGTTCAGAGCACCAGCCCGTCGTACATTCTGATGGCGTCGTTGGATTTGGCGCGGATGCAGATGGCGACGGAGGGAGAGAAGCTGCTCGACAAGGCGATCAAGCTCGCCGCCGAAGCGCGCAGCAAGATCAATCGGATTCCCGGCGTCTCCTGCTTCGACAAAGCGATGGTGAAAAATCCCCTCTTCTCGCCGATGGGCGATTTCGACATCACCAAGCTGACGATCACCGTCCGGGATCTCGGCCTCTCCGGCTATCAGGCCTCGCAGATTCTCAACAACAAATACCACATCCAGGTCGAGATGGCCGATCCGTTCAATGTGTTGGTCATCGTCAGCATCGGCGACCGGCGGGACGATCTCAACCGCCTGGTAGATGCCCTCCGCGACATGTCGAAGGAGTATCACGGCAAGCCGAGCCAGTCGAGTTTTATCGCCGAGGTCAGCCTTCCTCCGTTCGGCAAGGCGGGCCAGATGACGCCGCGCGAGGCTTTCTTCCGCGACTATCGCTATTCCCCGCTGGATGAATCGTGCGGCCTGATCAGCTCTGAGATCATCACCGTTTACCCCCCCGGCATCCCTCTCCTCGTCCCAGGCGAAATCGTGACCCAAGAGGTCATCGACTACATCCGCAAAATGGACCGCCTCGGCGCTACCGTCGATGGGCTGAATGCTTCGAACAGCACCATTGCCGTGGTGAAGCAGTAGACGGAAAGACTCTCCTATTTTCCCGGCGTCCCGGCTTTAGATCCCTCTTAGTTGTTATATTATTTGGATTAAATTTGTGCTGCACACTCTAGTGAAAGATTCACTCTCGGTGTCTAACTAATAATTTTTTACCTTTTAAATGCATTTATGCTTTCTGCCAGATCCGCCCATAAATATTGACAATTTGTATAAATCAGCTTATACCTGACTTTCAGACTTTATAACCAAGGCTACAACATTCTCATTTGGCATCAATTCGGCTTGCTGCCTGTTACAACCAACTGCAGAGATCCTTACCCCAAATATATGGAAAGAGAAGAACGAGTTAAACGCCTCCTGTTAGCAATTCCAGGCTTGACTAACTACCGTCTTGTACTTATTGATACGATCGTTCGGGTGTTTTCGTTACCGAAAGAGTTCTGGAGATCATCTACATCAACGTTAGTTACTGACCGAGTGTTAGAAGATTTTGGAGACGTTCTGCGCCTGCATCATTGCTTTTCTCGTGAGCCTTTCTCAAAAGACAAGTTTGAACACGCACTAGAGCGAGTGCTGCAAACTGAAGGAGTTGCTGTTCTTGCGCCTCGTGGACAGAAAGGTTACGATATTCAGATTCGGGGTGAGAATTTTTCCTTAAAGACCGAGGCAGCAAAAGTTATTCGTAGCGAGACAATTCACATATCGAAGTTCATGGAGCTCGGTGGTGGGCGATGGGGCGACGATCCAGAGGATTTAGAAGGATTGAAAAACCAATTCCTTGCAGCTCTAGGACGAATACAAAGGATTCTTATCCTTAGGGCTCTTCGAAAGGGTACTCCTGACTACTTCTATGAGTTGGTGGAGATTCCAAAATCCCTCCTAGAAAAAGCAGCCAGAGGGCGCCTTCAAATGAAGACTGATAGTACGCAGTACCCGAAACCGGGATACTGCTTTGTTGAAGAGGATGGTATAAGTCTTTTTCAGCTTTACTTTGATGGCGGGGGAGAGCGCAAATTACAGATCAAAGGTTTACTGAAACGCCTATGTACTGTCCATGCTTCGTGGAAATTTAATCCGCCTACAGAGACCCCGTAAACAGAGCGGGCGATGCGCCAATTAGCCTTTGCTTAGCAATGGCTATATAGTCCGGCTTAACTTCAATTCCAACACAGCGGCGTCCTGTTTCAATTGCAACGATGCCCACCGTACCACTCCCAAAGAATGGGTCCAATATAATTCCACCTGTAGGAGACCCTGCTAGAATACAGGGACGAACGAGAGCCCTAGGAAATACAGCAAAATGTGCTTCCTTGCAAGGCTCGGTATTAACATGCCAAACGCTTCGCCTATTTTTTCGGGCTTTCCCGTCAGATGTTGGCTCCTTTATTATATCTTGGTCGAAGTAATAGTTCTCGCTCTTGGAGAACATGAACACATATTCATGAGAAACTGTCACCCGGTCTTTAACAGACTCGGGCTGACAATTGGGCTTATACCAAATAATATCGGAACGGAGATACCACCCATCGCGCTGTAAAGCCATCGCCAGCATCCATGCGACCCCGATCAAGTCCTTTGGCTTTAATCCTTTAGGGGTGTCTGGGCGGTAAGACATTGCGCGACCTTGATTTTTAATATCTTTATCTCTCCATCCACGACCACCAGAAGTATAAGTATTAGCAACATTTAGCCAAAAAGTTCCGTCCGGCCTTAAAACTCGTCGTATTTCCCGAAAGCACGAAACCAAGTGTGTTATGTAGTCTTCAACCGACTCTTCCGCTCCAATCTGACCTCTATAGCCATAATCGCGCATACCCCAATACGGTGGCGAGGTTATGCAAGAGTGAAAGGTGTCATCAGGCAGCGTAGAAAGTTTGTCTCGGACATCCCCTTGTATTATGTGGACCGGCTCTGTGTCTGTCCATTCGAGTGGAGATATGTTGGGAACAGTCATTCTTTTTCCTCGTTAGGCTGTGCATGTTCACTTGGAAGTCCATAGGGGGCTGGGTCTTCTTGGACCTTTGCTGCCAAAGTTTCAATGATAAAGGTATGGAGTGTTTGATTGGACTCGATCGCTTTATGTTTAAGCGCCTTATGAAGATTATCATCAATTTGCAGAGGGAAGGTCTTACGTCCTTTTCTATCATTTTGAGGTTTCATAGCTTAGATAGGTAACACAACTAACTAAGGTTAGTCAAGATACTTCTTAGATTTCTACGTCAGGCCTTCACTTCCGATATCTGTATGAACCCTATGGTACCCCTGACAGCATCCGATTGACGCCGGTGGCCCGACCGGCATACAATTCAAACAAGTTATCAGTCGCCTTTTCCTCACTAAACCCAACTCACTTTCCTCCCGCATCCGGAAGGATAGCCGCAAATGCGCACCTTCGGGCCCCATCGGAAACAAACTCATCTACTCCAGCCTGCTCGCTCCAAAATGCAGGCTCGAAACTCCTTTGCGCACAATGCGCCGAGACACGCCATTCCTCACTTACAACACACCATCGGCAACCAAGCCCTCCAACGTTTGCTCCAGACCAATGCGGCACCTCCCCAGATCCAACTAAAACGAACCGATCACACGCCGCAAGATCGGTCTGAACAGGAAGCGGACCGCGCAGCCGATCAGGTGATGCAGGCACCGGGTCCCCGCGAACGATTACAGACAGAGCCGGTCCGAAGAGGCACCGGCGAGACGGCGGTTCCGTCCTCCATCCGAGAAGCCATCTCCTCCCCCGGACGGCCGCTCGATGCGGCGACACACGGGTGGATGGCGTCCCGCTTCGGGGAAGACTTCGGCCATGTGCGGGTCCATACGGACGACCGGGCGGCGGTATCGGCGCGCACATTGGGAGCACGAGCCTACACCGTCGGCTCGGATCTGGTTTTTGAAGCGGGCGAATATGCTCCCGCTACAGCCGGGGGAAAGCGCTTGCTTGCGCATGAGCTGGCCCACGTGGTGCAGCAGCGCGCCTCCGGCGACCATCGGATTCAGAGGCAGCCGAAGCCCTCCAAGAAAGTCCCGCCCGGTCCCGGCGTGCTGACGGAGCAGGAGTACGAGGCATGGGCGAAGAAACACCCGCAGCGGGAGGTTCGGGCAGGGGGCGATTATGAAGCGGCCGTGATTTTTGCGCGATACAAGCCGCAATGGTTTTGGGATCGCGGCTATCTCTATGCCGGGTATGGCGGGAACTATCCCTACTATTGGTGGGAGGTCTGGATCAGCGACGAGGGGAAGGGCAAGGAGTTTCGGGTCTGGCACACCACCGATTGGTCGGGAACACAGAAGGGGACACCCCCCAAACTCCCCCCGGCCCCGAAGAAAGCCCCTCCCGAGCCCCGCACCGTCATTGTCGAAGGGACGGAGAATTGGCCGACGGAGATTCCCCTGAACGCCGACCTGGAAGATCTCTTCGGCTTCGACATCGCAGAGCGGGAAGGAATCACCCCTTTCGGCAAGGGGCTGATGGTTCGGTACCAAAACGGAGCGGTCGCCATCTTCCCGGAGGGAACGACCGAGCGGTACATCGTCCGCCCCCTTCCCCCGCCGAACCTCGGCTACCTGATGTATGATAAAGACGGTAAGCTAATCAGCGATGTCGTGATGTCTTATCCGGAAGGGACCTTCCCCGATCCCAAAAAAGACGCCATCAAGTAAACATCCACCGCCATCGGTCTTCCGCCCTATCCGAACCACCCGGGTAGAATGCTACAATAATCCATGGTCATCATTCTCTTTGGCGTCACAGGGGCGGGGAAAACCACCATCGGCCAGTTGCTTGCGAAAGAATTGGGCTGGAACTTCTATGACGCCGATGCGTTTCACTCTCCCGACCATGTGGAAAAGCTGCGGCAGGGCATTCCGCTCAGCGACGCCGATCGGCAACCTTGGCTGGCAGCCTTGCGCAAGGCGATCCGCGAATGGATTCAACGCGGAGAGAATGCCGTGCTCGCCTGTTCGGCGCTGAAAAAAGCGTATCGCCAATCGTTGCAGGTGAGTGATGCCGTTCGGTGGGTCTATTTGAAAGGAGACCCTGCCCTGATCAAGAACCGCCTTGAGGAGCGATCCGACCACTTCATGAGCCCCGCCTTACTCGACAGCCAATTCGAGACCCTGGAAGAACCCTGGGGCGACGACGTGGTCGTCGTCGATGTAAATAAAAGTCCGAGCAAGATCGGAACTGAGATTCGAAGTGCATTGAAGATTTAAAGCGATTGGAATGGGGCGTTGCCCCAAGCCCCACCGTGGGGCCACCACGCCGCGGCCCCTCCGGCTTCCCCGGGCGCCGGGGTTGCACCCCTGGTCCCCCGACCCAACAACGGTCAGAACTCGCACACCCACAGAAGAGCACTGTGGCGTGTGCTTCAGACAGCTGACCTTATAGGGTAGGTGAGACGTTTTGATTTGTAGTGGGCCACTGTGTCCTCGCTCCACCCATCCCCCAGTGGGTCCCTTGCGCTCCGGGCACAGTGGCCCACTAGAGATCACCCCTAAATCAAACCCAAGAGCAAGGAGACTGCGCGTCATGGGCGTCCTGTGCCCCCTATACCCCTGCGTTTCTTCTGTCAGACGGTTTATCGACCAATTCAGGTCAGCATGTTTGAAGCACAATCCACGGTGCTCTTCCGTGGTTGAGCGAGTTCTGACCGTGGGGGGTGCTGGGGGGCGGTAGTCCCCGCTGCCCTGGGAATCCGAAGGGGGGTGGGCACGCACCCCCCGCGGCGGGGGTGTGGGGCGAGCAGCCCCGCTACATTCATTCTCCCCAACGCTCTTGCCTGATTCCGACAGGTTGACTGAACGAGAGATTTCGCTTATAAAAAAGGGTTGGTATTCACAGATGAGAGGAGCCATGGCGAAAAAGAGCAACAAACAAGACCCTCCCAAACCCGAATCCGAAACCTCCGAGCCCAAACCGAGCCCCCGCGCCGCGACGCCGAGAACCACCCTCACCGCCGTCGAGATGGGCGCGCGCCAGCGGGAAATTTCCGTCGCGGAGTTTTTCACCAAGAACCGGCACCTGCTCGGATTCGATTCTCCGAGAAAGGCGATGCTCACCTGCGTCAAAGAAGCGGTCGACAACGCGCTCGACGCCTGCGAGGAAGCGGGCATCCTTCCGGAGGTCACGGTGAAACTGGAGATCGTCTCGAATGACGGGACCCCGCCCCCGGCAAGCCAGGCGACCCGTTTCCGGATCACCGTCATCGACAACGGCCCCGGCATCGTCCGCCAGCAGATTCCGCCGATTTTCGCCAAGCTCCTCTACGGCTCCAAGTTCCACCGCCTGCGGATGAGCCGCGGGCAGCAGGGGATCGGCATCTCCGCCGCCGGCATGTACGGCCAGCTGACGACCGGAAGACCGGTGCAAATTATCTCCCGGACCGGCCCGAAGAGTCCCGCCCATTATTTTGAAGTCCAGATCGATACCAAGAAGAATGAGCCGCGCATCCTGGAGAAAAAGGAGGTCCAGTGGGAGAACCCCCGCGGGACGGCGGTGACCCTGGAGATCGAAGGGCGCTATCAGAAGGGGCGGGCGTCGGTCGACGACTATCTGGAGCAGACCTCCATCGCCAATCCACACGTCAAGCTCGTCTATGTCACCCCGGAGGGGGAGACGAAAGAGTATCCCCGGAAGTACAACGAGCTTCCGATTCCGCCGCGCGAGATCAAACCGCATCCGTACGGCATCGAGTTCGGGATGCTCCTGAAGATGATGCACGAGAGCAAAAGCCGCTGGCTTTCGGGATTTCTCTCCAGCGATTTCAGCCGCGTCTCCTCGAAGCTGGCGGAGGAGATCTGCAAAGCGGCGAAGCTGTCGCCCCAGATGAAGCCGCGCGAGGTCCACGGCGCCGACGCCGAGGCGCTCTACAAAGCGATCCAGTCGACCAAAATCATGGCGCCGCCGACCAATTGCCTCTCGCCGATCGGCGAGAACGCGATCCTCGCCGGACTCTACAAGCAGATCAAGGGGGAGTTCTACACGGCGGTCAGCCGTCCCCCCGCGGTCTACCGCGGCAACCCCTTCGTGATCGAGGCGGGGCTTGCTTATGGAAAAGCCCCGGAACCGGAAGGGAAAAAAGCGGAAGAGAAAAAGGTCCCGCTGGCGGAAGGGGAGGATCACGAGAAGGACAGCGAGCTCGCCCGGGTGATCCGTTATGCGAACCGCGTCCCGCTCCTCTATCAGCAGTCGGCCTGCGCCACCTTCAAAGGGGTCCTCGAAACGTCTTGGAGAAATTATGGCATTTCTCAATCGAAGGGGGCGCTGCCGGCCGGACCGATGGTGATCTTCGTCCACATGGCGTCGGTCTGGGTGCCGTTCACCAGCGAATCGAAAGAGGCGATCGCCGACTACGACGAGATTCGAAAGGAGATCACGCTGGCCCTGCGCGAGTGCGGCCGTCGGCTCGGGAGCTTTTTGAAGCGGCGCGAGCGGGCCAAAACCGAATTCCGCCGGCGCAACATTTTCGAGCTCTACATCGAAGAGGTGGTCGATGCCTGCAACCGGCTCAAGGGAGGAAAACTCGCCACGGAGAAGCTCAAGGAGCAGCTGCAGAAGATCGCGCTCAAGCGGACCGGCGGCGAGAAGACCGACGCGGCGCTTGGAATGACGGGAGAGGGGCCGGAAGGGCTTCCGCACTCGATCATCGTCACTGCGGAGGGGGTCGAAGGGGATGCGCCGGTGGTGAACGACGGTGCGCCGCAAGCGATGCCCGCGCCGGAGGGGATCCTCAAAGAGGAAGGGGCGCCGGAAGACGATGCCCCCTCTGAAGCGGGAGACGCCGCCACGGCGCCGAAGCGCTCGAAGGGAAAGGTCAAACCGGCGGCGAAGGCGAGCAGCGTCGCGAAGAAACCGACAACGCGTAAAAAGAAATAGGAGAGCGCATGGCGAAGAAGAAAGAGCACAAAACCACGCCGGTCGAAAAGAAGTTGATCGGCGTCGCCGACACCGTCATCCACGCCGCGGAGCGGCGGCAGGACCCCACATTATCGATACCGGTTCGATCTCTTTCCAACGTCACCTTCAGCGAGAAGAAGGGGATGATCGAGATGGGGAAGAAAAAACAGGAGCGCTCCTTCTTCAACGTCGGGATGGCAAAGAAGTTCATGCAGACGGTCCTGGTCGCCGACGCCCTCTCCGAGCTGCAGCGCGCCGGCCTCACCACCTCGCTGAGGGAGATCTACTACCGGACCAAACATACCCTGAAAGACTCGAACGAAAATACCTTCGACAACCAGGACGAATCGGATCCGGTCATCGAAGATCTGGAGGCGTCGCTGGAAGCGTTACGCGAAGAGCTCCATGTGCGCGCCGAGAGCGCCGGGAGTGTGGTCGGGCCGTTGGTGTTGGTCGACGACGGCGACACGGTCAACTGCACCCGGCTGGGGAAAGGGGGCTACTCGGTCCCGTCGATCGTGGAGCCGGAGTATCTTTCGATCAAGAAGTGCACCGCCGATTTCGTCCTGCTGGTCGAGAAGGGAACACAGTGGAACCGTCTCTCGGAGGACAAGTTCTGGCGCCGGTACAATTGCATCCTGCTGACCGGAAACGGCCAACCCCCCCGCGGCATCCGCCGCCTCACCCGGCGGCTGCACGAAGAGAAAGGGTTGCCCGTCTATGTTCTCGTCGACAACGATCCCTGGGGTTATTACATCTACTCGGTCGTGAAGCAGGGCTCGATCAATCTCGCCTTTGAGAGCCAGCGGATGGCGATCCCGGAAGCGAAGTTCATCGGCCTCTCCAGCGCCGACCCCGAAACCTACGGCCTCCCGCGCAACGTCGGCATCAAATTGAACGAAAAAGACATCGCCCGCGCGAAGGAGCTGCTCGCCTATCCCTGGTTTCAAAAACCCGATTGGCAGAAGGAAATTAAGCGGATGCTCCAGAGCGGTCTCAAATACGAGCTCGACGCGCTGGCCAACAAGGACTTTCAGTACCTGACGAAGAAGTACCTTCCGAAAAAGCTGAAAGAGAGAGACTGGTTGGATTAGGCTGTGGTCTGAGTGGAGCTATGTCTCTCGCGAGGTATTCTCCGACATCAAAAAGTGGAATCGCTCACCCTGTAAGATTTACCCCTGGTAACAATTAGGAAATGAACATTGACTTACAAATTAGAAAACGCTATACATGAAGACCGTTTGCGCCAATGGGATTTTGCGCATTTCTTACCTTCCAGAGACTCAGGGCAAACATTGATTCACCTCATACGCTCAGGCGCCAGTAAGCAGCAAATCCAGGAGATGCTTCAAGCTTTAGACACCTACATCAAACTGGCTGTCGATATCCGGCGGGGAATTCTGGCAGGAGGCGGGGTGATGCACGCCGATTGTGAAGCAGTCCTGCTTGAAGACGGGAGTCAGCAAAAAGATATTTGGGGAGCGGATTGGATCCCTTCTGCGCAACAGGTCACCTATGAATCGCTCATTAATATCCGTCCTTCGCAGAACAATCGCTCGATGGAAATAAGTGATCCCGTCATCCGGGAACGAGTAGCCGAAATTGCTCATCAACTGCTAGGAGAAGTATGAAAGATTGGACAGCTATCCGCGAACGCTATCTGCGCGATAATTTACCGGTTCGCCTTGGTGGTTTGGCTGCCAATCTGAGCCGGATCAACTCATTTACCGCACATGAGTCAGGCAGTGCAGCGATCGAGAGCATGATCGATGAAAGTAAGTTTTTCATCGAGTGGACAGCGCCGGAGGTTGAAGTCAACAGAGCGGAGGCGCTGGTTGAATTACAAATTCAGCTGGCACGCTGGAGGCATAATTGGCCTCGCATCTGGTCTGATCCAATCCAACGCGGTCAGGTGGCAAAACAGTCGAAAGAATGGTCAAAACGCGTACTGGAAATTTCAGGACTTTTGGACCCTTAGGTCCTGCATGCAGAGGGAAAAGCCTGCAGAAGAACTCGCCTTCTAAAATTTATCCGCTGCCTTATCAAATGATTCGTTCAGTGTCTGATAGCTCTCCACAAAACCTTTCTTGACCTCTTCCCAGGCGCCGGAGGAGCTCTGCTTCATGGAGCCGACCCACTCGGCCACTTTTTCGCGCTGCTTTTTAATTCCTTCCAGCGACGTCTTTGCGGTTTTGCGCGCCGAGTCTCCCATCTGGTCCCATTCTCTCTTGATTCTCGATTCCATCTGTTCAATCCGGCCGTCGAGATTATCCAGAACCGTTTTCCCTTTTTTTACCGCTTCGTCTTTTTGATCGGCGGAATATTCTTTGATCGCCTGAACGGCCTCCTTCACCTCTTGGCCGACCTCTTTCTTTTCCGCGGACGGGTCGGCGGAAAAAGCGGGCATGACCGAAAAGAAACCCATGAATGCAACGATCAGCGCGGCGTATGCTGTTTTGTAAATCTTCATCGGATTTTCCTCCTTCATTCACATTCAAGAGGGGTAGATTACCATGAACCGATCGGATGATAAAGCCCTTTTCCGGAGATTCGTTGACAACAAATAAGAAATGGAAGTGATGTCGCTCGACGCCGGTCATCGCGCTTCATGGCTCGACGCCGCCGGACGGCAGTGAGGAGGTCGACTACTTTGCGAAGACCACCGTCTCGGGTAAATCGTTCCCGGTGATCGAAGTTGCAAAAGTCGGAAAAAGTGTCTCTGTGCGTCTCGACGTCGGCGATGCCGAAGGGGCCAGCGGCACCTTTTACGCCAAGGTGACGTTCGGGGAGGAGGCGAACCGCGTCGAGTACAAGGCATTGTTCACGAAGGGCGGAAGCTCCTACCGGGATTTCGACCTCCAAGATGAGCAAGCACATTACCGCATTGGAAACCTGCAGGACGACGTCAAAAAAGGAAAGGCCTTCGGAATCCCCCTCGAAAAATGGCCGGGAAAGTAACGCCGCCTCTCTCACCCACAGAACATCGGTCCTCTCTCAAACTTCACTCCAGAAAACGGTAGTGACTCAGTCTGGAATCAATTTCTGGATTGTCATTCCCGCGCAGGCGGGAAAGCGCCTGGAACCGATTTGATGCGCACAGCGCCTCCGATCGCTTCGCGACAGCAATCCAGTGATTTAAAACCTCTGGATGCCCGCTTCCGCGGGCATGACGACTTTGGAATTTCAAAATGAGTCACTACCCAGAAAACCATGCGCTTGACCGAGGATGCGCAACTCTAGAATAATAATGAAGGACCCTCTTTCGCTTTTATTTTATCCTTCATGGAGACCCCTTTGCCGCAGCCTCAGCCGGAACAGCTCCCCGGAAGTCATCTGATCCGCGGTTTTCTGATCACCTTTTTGGCCGGCGCTCTTTTTGGGGTCATCACCGAGATTGTTTTTGCGAGCTTCTTCGCAAAAGAGCTCGATGCCGCCGCGTTTCTCCGGCTCCAACAGATTCGATCCCCCATCCTGACCGGGCTGATGCATTTTGCCTCCTGGGCGAGTCACCCCTTGGTTTTGAGTCTGCTTGCGCTGGCAATCGGCGCCTACCTGGCCTACCGCCGGCTTTTTCATCTTCTGCGCGTTGAGCTTCTGATCTGGATCGGCGGCGCGGCGCTGAATCTCTCTTTGAAGCTGTTTTTCCAGCGGCTCCGGCCGGAAGAAGCAACCCCGCTGATTCCGGCGGCAGGCTACAGCTATCCGAGCGGACATGCTTTGGGTTCCGTTCTTTTCTTCGGCGGATTGGCCTATCTTTTTTCGATCGGCATCTTGCCGGCGCGATCTCCCGTTTTGCGAAGAGGGGCCGCTTTCCTCTGTTTCGCGATGGTGATCCTGGCCGGAATCAGCCGGGTCTACCTTGGCGTTCATTACCTGACCGATGTTCTGGGCGGATGGACGGCGGGGCTCTTTTGGCTGGGGCTCTGCATTAACTTCGCTGAAGTCTGGAGAAGGCGGATCATTCATCATCGGAGGAAGACCCTGATCCGCAAGTGGGGGCCGGCCGCCCGGGAGACGCCGAGCGTTCCAAGCCTCCTGAATACGATTGTGCTGATCAATGCCGATGCCAACATCCTCTCCGGGCGGGACAATCCCGAAGAAACGCTGGAAGCATTGGCGCAGCTGTTCCGGGCGGAAGGTCTGCCGGCGGCGCTTTGGGTGACCCCAGGAGATCAAATCGGCGCCGCGGCGAAGCTGGCCGTTGAACAAGGAGCGAAGACCCTGGTGGCGGCGGGGGGCGATGGAACGATCAGCGCGGTGGTCCAGACCGTCGCAGGGAGCCCGGTTCGATTGGGCGTCCTTCCGTTGGGGACCTTCAATCATTTCGCCCAGGACCTTCACATTCCCACGGAGATGGCGGAAGCGGTCAGGACGATTGCGCGAGGAACCCCTTTTCGCATCGATGTGGGAGAGGTCAACGGCCGGGTCTTTATCAACAATGCCTCGATCGGATTTTATCCCCGCGTGGTTGAAAAACGGGACGAGATTCGCGAGCAGCTCGGATACCGGAAGTGGAGAGCGATGCTGAAAGCGGGCTTGATCGTGTTTCGACGGTTTCCTTTGATTTCCGTCCGGGTGGAATCCCGGGAGGAGACGCGCGAATTTCGAACCCCGCTTCTTTTCATCGGGAATAATGAATATCCGATCACCCTCTTGAATCTGGGACAACGGACCGCCCTCGATCGTCGAACGCTCAGCATTTACGCCGTCCGAAGCGAGAGCTGCTTCGCATTTGTCCTGCTGAGCCTTCGCGCCCTGCTCGGACGGCTCCATGCCGCCGGTGACTTTCATTTCTTTTTGGGCCGCTCCCTTTGGGTCGAAACGACCAAACGCCGCCTCAAGATCGCGCTGGATGGAGAGGTCACCTCGATGAAACCGCCGCTTCAGTTTCGAATCCGGGCCCAGGCGATCGAGGTGATGGTGCCGGAAGCGCCGGACTTCACCGCAGCGGTCGGCGCGGAGGGAAAGCGATGAGGACCATCGCACACTTATCGGATCTTCACTTCGGCCGGCACAATCCTCGCGTCGCCGAAGCGCTCCTTCAAGACTTGTGGGAGATCCAGCCCTCTCTCATCGCGATCAGCGGGGACCTGACGCAGCGGGCGCGGAAGAGAGAGTTTCAGGCCGCCTGCGACTTTCTAAAGCAAGCTCCTACGCCGTACCTCTCGGTCCCGGGGAACCATGACATCCCCCTGGAAAACATCTTTGAGCGCTTTCTCTCTCCTTTCGGCCGATATCAAAAATATATCTCCGAGGAAACGGCCCCCACCTTTGTCGACCCGGAGTTCACGGTCTTCGGTCTGAACACCGCGCACCCGAGCCGCTGGAAACAGGGTTATCTTTCGCATGAGCAGCGCCAATCGCTTGAAGCGCGGCTTCGTGCCGCTCCGGCCCGGAATTTCAGGGTCCTGCTCTGTCATCATCCGGTCCTGGTTCCGCCCGAGCTCAGCGACCTGGCGGGACTCACCAATCCCGGAAGCCTCCTGCCGATCCTCGAAACCGGCGCGCTCGATCTGATCCTGGCGGGACATCTTCACCGGAACTTCCTGACGGAAACGATCAGCCTGGACGTTGGGATGAAACATTCGACCCTTCTGGTTCAGGCCGGAACCGCCATTTCGACCCGGGAGCGGGGCGAGGCCAATGCCTATACCCTAATCACCCTCAACCCCGGCGAGATCCTCATGACCGTCCGGGTCTGGGATAATCAAAAATTCCATACCTCGATCGTCACGACCTATCGGAAAACCGGCAACAACTGGGTGCATGCCGCGACGTCGCCGGCCCCTTCTTAGAAGCAATGCAGAAAATCTGCCCCCTTTCCTTAAACATTTTTATCCTGATTTTTTAAGACGGGTCTAGACGGAATCAAGAAACTACTAATTTGACACAAATTAGTAGTTAATGATATCTTTTAAATACTCGTTTGAGTCAATGAGTATTTGAAGGGAAGGCAATGAAATTACCTGAATTAGGCCCAAGTATAAAGAAGATATTAGAAAAGAGGTCGGAACTCTTTTTCGAGGTCACACAGTCCCAAGAGGCTCAGGAAATTCTGAGACGTGCAAACGATGAATATTGGCCGTGGGAAGATTTTAAATATAAGGCCAAACATCCTCGGCTTTCTCCCGAACAACTATGGGTTTCCTTAAAACTCTTACGCTCGATTGCAATGACAAAGCTTCCTCTCTCGGATGCTCAAGACATTCCTTTTCGTTTCTGGCGGCCTGACGGGGTTCTTGAAGATTTGCATTCCATTGATCAATGTGTTGGGGAAGGGTTCCTTTTGGAAAGAACGGATCTTCTTCCAGACGCCAAAGAGCGGCACATCGTGAGCTCATTGATGGAAGAGGCGATCGCTTCCAGTCAAATCGAAGGGGCTGCAACGACTCGTCGTGTCGCAAAGGAGATCTTGCGAAAAAACCTCAAACCGCAAGACAGATCACAGCGGATGATTGTCAACAATTACAAAATGATCATGGCGATCAAGGAAACGCTTAATGAACCGATGAGCGTTCAGCTTTTAAATCGGTTCCACCAGATGATTACCGAGAATACGCTCGACGATCCATCTACCTCGGGGCGTTTTCGAAAAGAAGACGAGCCGATTCAGGTCATTGACCAAGACGGGCAGGTCTTGCACACACCCCCTTCGGCCGACCGGCTCCCGGAACTCGTACAAGGGCTATGTGACTTTGCGAATTCACAACACGATGCCGTTTTTATCCACCCGGTCGTCCGGGCCATTATTCTCCATTTCTGGTTGGCATATCTCCACCCCTATGTGGACGGGAATGGACGCACGGCCCGAACCCTCTTCTACTGGTACATGCTTAAACGCAAATATGGGCTGTTTGAATATCTCTCTATCTCGCGGATCTTTTTAAAATCGCGAGGTCAATATTTGAGGTCTTTCTTGCACTCCGAGCGTGATGACGGCGATCTTACCTATTTCATCGTCTATCATCTGCGAGCGATCAGACTCGCGATCCGGGAATTACAAGATTACCTCAAGCGAAAAGAGAAAGAATACCGTGAAGCCCTCACGCTCTTAAAAAAGGCCTCTTGGATGAACTACCGTCAGCAGGCGCTGATCCAGCACGCCATAAAACACCCGGATTTTATCTACACGATTGAGTCGCATAAGAACTCTCATAACGTCACTTATCAAACGGCGCGAACAGACCTTCTGACACTTGCGAAAAAAGGATATTTGAAAAAGACCAAGGCCGGCAGGGCTTTTGGGTTTATTGTGCCGGCCGACCTACCCAAGAAGGTCGGCTTGCGTTAATGGCATTCATTCCAAATGGGGAAGCGCCTCAGAAAAGTGATCCCGTTTTCCACAGACCATAGTGATCCGAAAACGGATGTCATCCCTTTTTGGCTCTTTATTTTAACCCTCTTCATCGCCCTCTCCCCTTCCGTTTCGTAACCAATCAGACCTCCTCTCCGGCTCAGTCGTACCAACCAGACCTCTTCCCTTTTCCAAGCAGATGGCGTAATAATACCCTTCACCCATGAGGCGCGCCGACAACCGGCGGACGCTTCATTTTTCCCTTCACATTGCTCCAGCCGAAAAGGAGATCCCGATGCCGACCCTCCCCAGCTTCGCCCGGACGCTCGATAAATTGATGTCGCAATGGCCCGACACCAGAGAGAACCGCTCCTTTGCGCCGCTCGAGCAGCCGGCCCGCGCGCTCTTCGGCGGAAGCCTCGGTGAAACCGGCGGCATTGCGGGGGCGATTCTCGACCTGCACCGGTCGGGGCCGCTCCTGGCCGAGGTGCTCCGCGCGCACCCCTCGCTGTCGGCCACAGATCCTTCGCGGACATTTGGGAAACTCTTCGGAGAAGAAAATATCGAGTGGGGCGGGGCGCAGGCGCCGTTTGCTTACACCGGGGTGATGACGGCGGCGATGATCGTCCTGGCCGACGTCGGGATGCCGGAGCAGATCGGGAACCTGGCGGTCCGCATCGGGTTTGGGCTCGACCCATATAATGGCCTGCTGCGCGATCGTCTGTTCGGAACGTTCGGCCGGCTGCGCGATCCATTGAAAATCGGGATCAAGTTTCCGACCCGGCTCAACACCTTCGAAGACATCTTCAACCGCACCTGCCTGCTCGGCATCAAAGACGCCTTGAACAATGTTGCGAGCGCTTCGATGGCCCTGCCGCGCGAATCGACGACCGCCGTCATCACGATGATCCGGCCCAACCGCGGCTGCCCCGGCGCGGTGGTGGAGATCATCGGACATGGATTCGGCGCCACACAGCCGGCCGACCTCGATCTTTGCTTCACCGCCTATGCGGGCGGCCTTCTGACGGTTGCCGTGCCGCCGGCCGACTGGAGCGACACCCTCATCCGGGCCACCGTCCCCAAGGGGGTCGGCAACGGGCCGGTGGCGTTCATTCGGCGGGGGAATCCAGCGTATGCCGGCGACACGATCACCTCCGCCACGGAGCAGCTCGCCGGCGCGATGGAGAGCTGTTTGGGAATGGGGGCGTCGCGGATCGCCTTCGGTCTGCGCCAGATCGCCACCAAGCTCGGCGCGCCGATGGTCAGCTCCACCGGCCGCAACCGTTTCAGCGGCGGCCCTCCGAAGATTCTCAGCTTCACCGGGAACAACGCCACGCAGGTGATGCTCCGGCCGCGCGGGCCGCTGGTCCTCGGCTGGATCACCGACAACGCCGATTCGGTGGAGATCAAAACATCGGGCCCGCGGGAACTGCCGGTCATCGGCACGCCGCTGCCGGTGACCGGCGAAGAGCGGTTCCCTTCCGTGAACGGCACATCACACTGGACAGGGAGCTACACCCTCACCGCGACGAATGCCTGCGGCGCTGTGTCGGCGAAGATCTCCGTCGAAATGAAGGAGCGGCTCGCGCTGGCGCTGGCCGGCGGCGGGTCGAAAGGGGCGTTCGAGGTCGGCGCGGTCCGCTGCCTGACCGACATGTTCGCCTACAAGCCCGACATCATTTGCGGGACCTCGGTCGGCGCGCTCAACGCCGCCAAGCTGGCCGAAGGCCCCGCGGCGCTGGCGGAGCTTGAAACCCTCTGGCTGGCGATGGCGAGCACCGATGACCTCTATGTTCCGACGGCGTGGGTGGTCAGCATCGTGAAAAATCTGGCGGCGCTCGGGATCAAAGGGGTCGGCACGGTCAACTTCGCGACGCTGCTCGGGGTGAAAGGGGGGAGCTACAATTGGTTGAGCCCCGATCAGGAGATCGCCGTCGGCGTCGGCAAGAACGTCCTCGGCAACGTGTCGGGCGGGGGCTGGGCTTTTACCGCCTCGGACCTCATCCTCGGCGCCATCAAAGCGGGGCTCCATCTCGGCAAAGTGGTCGACGGCGTCCAGGGGCTGCTCCGCTCGCAGTCGCTCTTTCACTTCAGCCCGGTCCGCGCGAAGATCGACGCCGCCATCGATCCGGCCAAAGTGCAGAAATCCGGAATTCATCTCCGGATCGCGATGGTGAGCCTCGACAGCGGACAGACCCGGTATGTCGATCAGCGGGGCCGGTTCGTCGATGATGATTTTCCTGTCCCGTTGCGGGATGCGATCCAGGCGTCGGCCTCGATTCCGATCGCCTATCCGCCGACGGTGCTGGACGAGGGGTTCACCGATCCGGTCGCCGGTCCTGCGGCGATGCCGAAGGGAAATTATATCGACGGCGGGGTGCGCGACAACGCGCCGCTTCGCGCGGCCGACGAAGCGGGGGCGAGTTCCATCATCGCCATCCTCCCTTCCCCGGCCGCCATGGATCGGGTCAACTTCACCGGGTCGGCGCTCCCCGCCATCGGAGCCCGGGGGTTCGAGACCCTCTTCGACGAGACGCTGCAGAATGACCTGGCCCCATTCCGCGGCTACAACGTCCCGGTCAAGCTGATCGCGCCGCAGATCGAAGTCCACAGCATGCTCACGGTCGATCAGGGAATGATTCGGATCAACATGGATTACGGCTACATGCGGGCGTTCGACGAGATGCAGCCGGACGACGCGCTTCGCGCGCAATTTCGGAAACTGTCGCTCGATATCGCAAAGGCACGCCTCGAAGTCTGGGGGCCGCTGGAGCACCGCTCCGAAGGTTTTCTGATGGAGGATGAAAAAGTTTCCTTCGCGGCAGTGGGGCTGCAGCGGACGGCGGACACGGGTTATCTCCGGGAGGTTCGGGCCAAGAAAAAAGAGATCCGGGCGTTCTGCCAGCAGCGCCAGACCCTGGCGAAGCATGCCGGGGCCAATCCGGCCGGGATCGAACGGGTCTGGCAGAAGTGGGAAGGGCACGACTGGCCCCCCACCCTCATCGATCCCTGGCAGGCGAGCTATGCTCATATCGGTCCGGTGGTTCCGGCGGAGACCCCGCCGGCGGCGCTCCCCCCGCCCTGAGGCGGCGGCATCACCCGAACCAGCGGATTCGACCGGGGTCATTTCCACCCCAGTCCAAAGAGAGGCGCATCGATGTTCTCATTGGGAGCGAGAAGTCGGGTCGCGTGTTGGAGAATTCTCTACCTGATTCTTTCCTCGGCAAAGATTATTGTATCTTAGGAAGACAACAGCATGGAGATCCACGAGAACAACTTAAACCACTTTGAAGATTTCATCCGCCTGAACGAGGCCTGGATCTCGGAGTACTTCCAACTTGAAGAGGCCGACGCGCAGCTTGCCCGGCAGCAGGACGGGATCGTGAGAGCCGGCGGATATCTCTTCACCGGGGTGATCGAGGGCGCCGTTGTCGGAACCGCTGCGCTCTTTCGGCATGCGCCGGACGAGTACGAACTGGCCCGTATGGCGGTCACCCCGGCTTACCAGAGTCGGGGATTTGGGCGGGCACTCGCGCGCGCCGCAATCCAGAAGGCGCTGGCGCTTGGCGCAAGGAAACTCATCGTGTTGTCGAACACCCGGCTCCTTCCTGCCCTCTGCCTTTATCAATCACTCGGATTCAATATGGTTCGAGAAGGTCCCCATCCGATCTACGCCCGCTGCAATATCGTTTTGGAAAAGTTCATGGACAGCGCGCAACGGTAGGACCCTCTACGAGAAGCCCCGCCTCTGATCCGGGTTGTGAGGAAACGCCATATGGACAAAAACATCGTCTTTCGGGGCTCTGTTGCAAGCATCGTCGCCACCCTCCCCGTCGGCGTGATGGTGGTTCGGCTTCTCCCAGGCTGGGACGGCCTCGTGCGGGATTTGGGTGCGGGCGGCGCATGGACCGTTACATTCGTCTCTCAGCTCATTTACGCGTGGGCAATCGGGATCGCCACCTTTGCTTTTCTGAAGCTTTGTGAAAAATTAAAATATCAAGGGAGCGCCTTCGCCGCCGGCCTGAGCGCCGCCATCACCGTCACGACGATCAATATTCTCTCCATCCGGCTTTCCGTCGATTTTGGGATCGCGCTGGTTTTGTGGTTGGCGTGGGTGACCTGGGTCGTTAATTATGTGGTGTACCTGTTGATGAAGCTGCTGAACCGCCGACCGGACGCCAAGGAAGGCGCCGGATAGGCCACGGAACCCACCGCGGCGATTTAGACGCATTCCAACCGATGGAGCATTCCTCTGATCCCTCTCTTTTTTTGGTCATGCTCCTCCTGGAAGTGATACAATAGCGGAGTAATCATACATGGGATGGGCGATGAAAGAAGCGCGGCACACGGGTATTTACGTGGGGTGGATGGAGAAGCTGGAGCAGTGGGGATATGTCACCGCAGGTTTGAGCTTTCTTATCCTGGGGATGGTGGTCTTCGGATACGGCTGGGTGGCCTTTTATCGGACGCTGCAAGAAAGTGTCCTGCTCGCGGCCATGCTGCTGATGAACGATCTTCTCCTGGTTTTGATTCTCCTTGAGCTTTTCAGAACCGTGCTCAACTTTTTGAAAACCCACACGGTCAGTCTGGAGTCGTTCTTTTACGTCGGCATTGTCGCCGCCATCCGGAAGATCCTGACCACCGGCGCGAAGGAGACCTATTTCGACATCTCCAAAGCACCCCGACCCGATGAGGTCGGCGAATTTTACCGCTACCTGATGGACACCGGCCTGAACGGACTTCTGATCCTCACTCTGGTGATCGCCATGTTCGTCTATCGCCGATTCCTGGTCTTGAAGGCTTAACGGACTTCCATTCCCAGGACGATCCGAGATCCCGACCACCGCGGCCGCGTTCCCATCGAGCGATCCTCCTCCCGATCAAAACCGATCCTGCTTATCTGCGCGCCCACCATTCAAATCCTCTCCGACCTTCTCGACCCTCCTCGCTTCCCGCGTCACCTTCTCGGAAACCGGACCCCTCTTTCACTTAAAGGATACCGATGAGATTGGGCATCTGGATTCGTGCCTCATCATTATGCGAGAATGGTAGAGATAGGAGTGGAGGAGCGAAAGGCCGCACTGGGCCGAGTGGACTTTCCGGCTCAGCAACTAAGGAGGAATAAAAGATGAAAAAAGCGTTACTGGTTTTGGCCATGATTGCACAGGTGTTTTACGCCGGCCAGGCGATGGCCGATGATGACCCTTCGTCGGGACACAGAGAGGTCTCCGGGACGATTGAAAAGGTAGAAAGCGATTTAATTTCCGTAAAAACAACCGAAGGGACCACACGGAGTTTCACAGTCAACGAAGGAAAACGAGAAGAGATCCGATCGTTTAAACCGGGAGACAAGGTGGTCCTGGAGATGGATGAGGGAAACCAAATCGTCGATATTCACCGCGAAGGCGCGATCATCACCGAAGGGGATCACAGGCATCGCTCGATCGCCGGAACGCTCAAAATGTTCAGCCGGACCGATAAGAAGATCATTATCGAATCCAATGACGGCGGGACGGAGAGCTTTTTGGTCAAGGACTCGGCGGCTTCAAAACTGGGCTCGATCCGGGAAGGAACCCGCGTCACCCTGGAAGTCGATGAGCAAAACCGCGTGATGGATGTGCACGGCGGTTAGTCGTTGCTGAAGATGGAATTGATCGGGCGGGGAAGCTTTCCCTTCCCCGTCCGGAGCAACGATCAGCTCCCCTCCTTCTCCAGCTTCTGCAGCATCTCCTCAAAGAAGGGCCGATCCCGAAGGCTCATAAAGTCGTTTCTAAACCGAATCGCTTCAATCTCGACCGAATCGCCGGCGACGTCCCGGAGCACCAGCGCGAAGCGGCTCCCGTCGCTGAGCTTGGTGTTGTCCATATACGGCAGGTCGAAATAAGAAATATCGAATTGGAGGCTCCCCTTCAGCAGGCTCCCTTTGATGATCTCTCCTTTAAAGAGATCATCATAGATGCCGACCTGAACCGTGGCATAGGCCTTATTCACGGAGACCGGCAGAATCTCCAGCGACTGGCGCCGGGTGTCGCCGGTCAGATCGACCAAATCGATGAGCGTATCGGCCAGGTCGTTGGTCCCATTGCTCGCAACGCTCCCCGGCTCCATACATCGCCCCGGCATAAAATTCTGAAAAGGGCTCCCATCCTGCTTCCGGAGGGTGGCAAACTCTTCCCGGCTGTAGAGCCGGACGCAAATCGGCTCGTTTTTTTCGATGTTGAAGACCGCGCTCGTCCCGATGTTGTTCAGCATTTTGGCCTGCCGGGAGACGATGTTCATCGACACGCGGATAATCTGCCGCTCCAAGTCTTCCCATTTTTTCCGCTCGGCCTCGGTTTGCGCCGCCGCCCGCTTCCGCTCCAGCCCCGTATAGACCTCCTCGAAAAGGGGCTTTGCGTTAAAAAATTCCTGGAAGTTGATGGTGAGGAGCTCCAGGAACATGATCCGCCGCCGGAAAGCGTCTTCATCGGCCTTTACAAAATCTTCTTTGAGCGAGCCGAGATAGCCGTCCAGAAGCGTCTTGAACATCGATTGCCGGATATCGGTATCGGCCTTCTCCCGCTCGGTCATCGTCCGGACGAACATCTCGGCCCGGCGGTTCTGCTCCGTGTAGGAATTGATGAAGACCGGAATCAGAATGGCGCTGACCGCGGCGCTGAAGCCGGCCAGGATTTTTGCAAAGGACTCCACCTTCGCCCAGCCATCGGTCCGCTTGTTTTCGTTGTCAGGCATCGGGAATCATCCTTTTATAACTGAATATCCTGGGTGGTTTTATCGGACCCGACACTCACAGGAAACTCCTGGCCCCGGATGATCAAGGTGTGATTTCCCGGCGGCAGATCGAGTTTATACTCCCCCTTGGGACCGGTCTTCGTTTTCGTCTCGGTCCCTTTCACCGCCACCGTCAGGTTCGCCACGGGGGAGCCTTTGCTGAAGACCCTTCCGGAAAGCTCCGCCGCCTCGGCCGGCGATGACCACACAACCAACGATAAGATCAGCACTGCGGAGAAAAGTATTCTTTTCATTTTCCGGCTCCTTTATGAAAATCCCGACTGGAAAGGGATTCTAGCTGATCTCGTCCGATCTGTAAATGGACTTCATGGAACGAGCAGCGCCATCAGATAAAGCACGGCGGTCAGCGCGACCGCGATGACCGCGACCATCTTCCACATCGCCTGGATCCATCCGAGGGGGGTGAAACCGGGATCGACGTAGCGGAGGATATAGGCAAAGGCGACGACCGATTGGGCCGACCCGATATGGGTAAGCGATCCGCCGGCGGCATACCCGGCGATCTGTGCGGCGGCGAAGAGAAACATGTCGGCCATGCCATGGATGGCCCGGGAGGCGAAATCGGCGACGACGTTGTTGTCCAGAATCGCCGAAAGAATTCCGGTGCCGAGGAATTGAATCACGGCGACATGCCCCCGGCCGAGAAGTACGACCCCCTGGTCGATGGCGGCCCGGAGCTGATCAAAGAACCCCACGGCCGTCAGCATGGTGATCGAAAGGAAAAGAGGAAAAAGGAAAAGGTATTCCCGATATTCATGGACCGCCTCGTGAAAGGCAAGCCGTCGCATTTTGTGATGAGACACGATCCCGATGACGGCGACGGCGAATCCGGCAAACGCCGAGACGAAAAGCGGCACGTCGTGATTCCGCGCGTGCCAGAAAAGAAGGGCGACAAAGGGAATAAAGGCGAGCTTGCCCCAGGTCTCGGCGGCATGCCGCTGCAGCCGGGTCGTCTCCAACAGATGCTCGATGACCTCCGCTTCGATGAATTCCTGCTCCCGCTCTTCCGGCGTCCCCTGTTTTTGGCGATGCCGGTAATAAGAGATCACCGGCCCCACAAACGCCTCCCCCAGGAAATCCGAGACAAACGCCTGCACCGTTTCCGGATCGACCTCCGCCCGGATCATCGCCGAAATCGGATGGTGCCCTTCGTGATAGAGCGCCTCCACCCGTGCCGCCTTGTCGCCGAACCGGCCGGCATACTCCTTCAACATCTCTTCGAACTCTTTCGTCTCCCCCTTGCGGGCGGCCTGAAGAAAACGGACATCGGCGATATTCGTCTCCAACACATCCAGTTCATCCAGCGGAACGACGCGCCCCCGCAGCCATCGGTAGATAAAAATGGCGACGATGATAAAGGCGACCACCGCCATCGGCATCGCATATTTCAGAAAGAAGGAGTCGGAGAGGGCGAGGTTCGACTTCATGATCAGGTTGGGGGGCTCGCCATAGGCAAGCCACATCCCGCAGACGGTTGTCAGAACGACCGACGACATGATGATGAATTCGATGCCGCGATCATCGATCTTGGCCATCACCAGGATGATGACAAACACCCGGATCGTCAGGCCGATCATCGACACCCCGTCCAGAATGCCGGAGGCGATGGAGACCAATCCCCCGATGATCAGAACGGTGGAGAGGACCCGCCCTTCGAAGATCCGGAGGATCTTCATGCTGATCGCTTCGAGTATTCTCGTCTGGGAGATGACGGCGACAAAAAAGGTGAGGCCGAGGATAAAGAGCATGGTATCGGCATGAACCAGTTTCTCAAGACCGTGCAGGGTAAGCAGGTTGTGACGGACCGCCTCCCAGAGAGCGGCGCTCCCTCTCTCCGCCATTTCTTGACGCAGCCCCGATTCCGGCCACCAGAGGGAAAAGAAGGTCACCAGGATCACCGGAAGCGCCCCGTAGGTCAGGACGTTTTTGTCGATTCGATAGCGTATCGACCCGAAGATAAAGAGGGCAACGACGGTGGCGAAGACCTCGATCCCCAACAGATTGGGGCTGACCGGCACCCATCGGCTGATGATTCCGATGAGAACCGCCAGAGTAACGGTGAAGATCAAGTAGTACTTGGCTTGGATCTCGACGGTACCGGACGACTCTGCGGCAGACGACATGAATGGGACCCCCTTGACGCGTTCGGACGCGGATTCGAATCTTTATTTTCTGGACAGACTAATGCATTTATTCGAGTTGTGCAAGGAGCCGCGGCGTCGAACCGTTCTTTTCAGGAGGCAAGAATCGGGACCATATGATAGAAAAATATTCCGATTGACCTGCCAAGATAAAATACCTAAGATACGTACGCCAATTTCCAATACTGGATGCGTCTTCCACTCGATCATCCTCATTGAACAAGGAGATCTCGAATGATGAAACGACTCTGCCTCGCTTTGGTGCTCTGGACAGCGCTGCTGGGAAATGTATGGGCCGAAGAGCCTCCCGCCGAACCGGCCATGGAAGGAAGATTCGGAATCGGAACGACCTTCGACGGCGTCGGACTCCGCTACTGGGTGACCGATGGAATGGCCGTTGATGCGAATTTCTATGGCTCTAGACTAGCGGAAACGTGCTAAAGTTTAGAGATGTTCAATAATAACAAGCCATTATCAGAATACAGGCGGAAAAAAATATTACAGTGCTTCTGCCTGGATCTCACGGCCACTCAGACAGCAAAGCTGCTGAAGATAAATCGCAATACCATTAATAAATATTACAGTCACTATCGAAGCCAAATTTATCAGCATCAAATGAAGCAGCTCAAACAATTTAAAGGTGAAGTGGAGGTGGATGAGAGCTACTTCGGCCCACGCCGAGTGCGAGGCATGGCTACCAGAAGAGGCAGAGGGACGCACCGTCAGCCGGTCTTCGGCATCTACGAGCGCAAGGGGCGAGTGTATACCGAAATTATCCCCAATTGTGAGCGAAAGACCTTGCATTCCATCATTTTCGGCAAGGTTGCACTCTCTTCTACTATTTACTCTGACTGCTGGAGCGGCTATCATGGGCTGGTGGATGTGGGGTATGATCGGCATATTCGGCTCAAGCATCATCGCAATGAATTCTCAAGAAAGCGAGGTGCCCACGTCAACGGCATTGAAGCCTTCTGGTCGTTCTGCAAGAGGCGGCTGACAAAGTTCAACGGCGTGAAGAGAAACTTCGTGCTGCATCTGAAAGAATGTGAATGGCGCTGGAAGAAAAGCACGCTTGAACTCGAAAAATCATTAATCATCATAAGCAAAGTGCTAGTCTAGAGCCTTTCTATTTCCGCATTAGTGATTCCGACATCACCGGCGATGGCGGGGAAGGATCTAACGATAACACTGGCTATGGGGCCGGCGCCGCTTTAATATTTCTGCTGAAGCGAAAGGGGTCTTTAAGTTTCGTCGCCTTAACCGGGCTCGATTATGCACGCACTCGGGACGAACTTTCACGGGAGAACTTTAATTTTGAGTTAAATGCTTGGATCCTTGCCTTCACGGGGGGCGTCGGGATCGAATACTCGTTTCAGGAGCTTCCCGATTTAACATTCGGCGCTTTTGTAACCGGTTTGGAGATGGGTTACCGTAAATCTGAATCGGTAGACAGTTCATTTCTTGGCCGGTTTAGACAGGAGTCGAAAGGATATTTCATCGATTCAAGCCCAAGCTCGACCCTCTTCATCCGGTACTATTTTTAATCTCTTAAAGGGTAGCGGGCAACTCTCGAGTTGTCCCTACTTCCCAAATTGCATTTCCTGTCTGTTTTGTCTATGATACCCCCTATGAAAGTGAAGCTCTATCACCCCACGCGCGAAATCATCCTGAAAGGCCCCAAACAGGTCGCGGTGCTTCTGCGGGAGCTGAACCTCCCCAAAGAGGCCCATCTGGTCATCTGCGGCGATGAGCTCGTCACCGAAGATTTGGTGATCCCCGACGATCAGGTGGTTGAGATCCGTCCTGTCATCTCGGGAGGGGGGCCATAATTCGATGAAATGCCGCCAATGCCAAAAGTCGGCCGTCATTAAAATGGAGCGGCACAACACCTCCCTCTGCGGCGGCTGCTTCAACCTCTACGTCCACGACCAGGTCGACCGGGCGATTACCGAAGGGAAGATGTTCGACCCTGCGGAGCAGATCCTCGTGGCAATCTCCGGCGGGAAAGATTCGCTCGCCCTCTGGGATGTCCTGATCAAGCTCAATTACCGAACCGCCGGGCTTCATTTAAATCTGGGAATCAACGACTATTCGGAGATCTCCCAAAAGAAGGTGGAAGCGTTTGCGGCGTCGCGCGGCGTCCCGCTGATTGTTCATGCCTACAAAGAGGCCTATGGCCTCGGCGTCATCGAAATCGCCGAGGAGACCGCCCGGCCGGCCTGCTCCGCCTGCGGGACGATGAAGCGGTATCACTTTAACCGGATCGCGATGGAGCGGGGGTTCCCCGTCGTCGCCACCGGACACAATTTGGATGATGAGGCCTCGCGTCTTTTGGGAAACGTATTGCAGTGGCAAGAAGAGTATTTGGAGAAACAGTCGCCGGTCCTCTCCGACGAGGGGGGCGCCTGGGCCAGAAAGGTCAAGCCCCTCTTTCGCCTCGCCGAGCGGGAGGTCGCGGCCTATGCCATTTTAAACCGGATCGACTATATCGTCGAGGAGTGCCCGATGTCGAAGGGGGCGAAGATGCTCCTCTACAAAGACGTCCTCAACCGGCTGGAAGAGGCCTCCCCCGGCACGAAGCACAAATTTTATCTCGGTTTTCTAAAGAGGCCGCGGGCCACGCCGGCGACGACGAAAACGGTCGATCTTCATCCCTGTCAATCATGCGGCCAGCCGACGCCGGGAGAGGTCTGCGGATTCTGCCGGTTGATGCAGCGGGTGACCCCATGAGGCTTTTTTCTTCCGGAGAACGGGTTCACCTCGTCAACGCCAAAGGAGACCACTACCCGCTGACATTGAAGGCGGGAGCGCTCTTTCAATTCAGCGGGGAGACGATCCCGCACGACGCCATCATCGGCCTGGAGGACGGGACCGAGATCACCCTGTCGCGCGGAAGCCGCTTCTTTTTGCTGAAGCCGACCCTCGCGGAGTACACCCTTCACATGCCGCGGGGCGCGCAGATCCTCTATCCGAAAGACCTGGCGCTGATCTGCATGTGGGCCGACATTCACCCCGGCGCCACGGTGGTGGAGGCGGGGATCGGGTCGGGCGCATTGACGATGACGATGTTGAATGCGGTCGGGGAAAAGGGCCGCGTCATCAGCTACGAGATCCGCGAAGACTTCGCCCGGCGGGCGGTGGCGAACATCGAGGCCTATCTGGGGAGCGCGATCACGACCGACCGGCTCCTGGTCCGCCAACAAGACATCTATGAAGGAATCGAGGAAGAAGAAGTCGACCGGATCGTCCTCGATCTTCCGGAGCCGCACAAAGTTGTGCCGCACGCGGTGGCCAAGCTCCGCTCCGGCGGGATCTTCCTGGCGTTTCTGCCGACCGTGCCGCAGGTGGAGCTGGTCGTCGCGGCGCTGCGAAGAGAATCGGCCTTCTCCGACATCGAGACCTTCGAGACGCTGCTGCGCACCTGGAACATCGACGGCCGCAGCGTCCGCCCCGATCACCGGATGGTCGCGCACTCCGGGTTCCTCACGACGGCCCGTCGGATAAAGCGGCTTCCTAAAAAAGAGCCGGCGGAACCGATCCGGACTGAAGAGGGTCCGCTTTCGGAGAATAAACCGACCGAGCAGGAATAAAGAATGAATGCAGACGAGCTCCGTGCCCTCCAGACGCCGTTGAAGGCGCGATATCGGGAGGAACCGGCTGCCGCAAAAGTGACCCTCTCCGCAGAAGGGGCACTTGGCGAGGAATCGATCACCTGTAAGGTCTCGACGGGACGGGCGCTCGTGGAAGCCGGCCTTCATCCGGCCAGCGGCGGGAGCGGCCTGGCCGCCTGCTCGGGCGACATGCTGCTCGAAGCGCTGGTCGCCTGCGCCGGGGTCACCCTCAAAGCGGTCGCCACGGCGCTGGCGATTCCGATTCGATCGGGCCAGGTGATGGCCGAGGGGGATCTCGATTTTCGGGGGACCCTCGGGGTTGACAAAGAAACTCCGGTGGGGTTTACTGAGATTCGTCTTCGCTTCCAGCTCGACACCGACGCCGCCCCGGATCAGATTGCGACCCTGCTGAAACTGACCGAGCGCTACTGCGTGATTTATCAGACCTTGCGGAATTCGCCCCAATTGACCCTCTCCCATGAAGCGAAGAGATAGGCGTCAAGCGTTAACCGGGCTTTACCACCGTCTCTCGAAAATGGTTCGATCCACTTCTTTGTATGTAAAGGACAGATGATGAAGCGTTCTTCTCTTTTTATTTTTGTAATTCTCATCGCCCTGCTTTCGACGTTGATCGCCGACGCGCAAAAGAAAAGTAAAAAACCGGCGGCGCCGCCGGAGCAGATCGGCCAGGCCGCCTTTCCGATCTCCTGTAAAAAGACGGTCCAGAAAGCATTCGACCGGGGGATCGCCCTGCTCCACTCCTTCTGGTACCAGGAGGCGGAGAAAGCGTTTACTTCGGTCATTCAGACCGATCCCAACTGCGCCATGGGATATTGGGGGATCGCGATGAGCGTCTATCACCCCCTCTGGGAGGCGCCCAACGCCGCCGATCTGAAACGGGGCTGGACCTTCGCCGCCCGGGCGAAGAAGCTCGGGAGCAAGAACGAACGAGAGAGGGATTATCTGGCCGCCCTCGAAACTTTTTACCATGATTCCGATAAGGCCGACCATGCGACCCGCGCCCTCGCGTATGAAAAGGCGATGGAGCAGCTTCACCAAAAACATCCGGACGACCGGGAAGGGGCGATCTTCTACGCCCTCTCTCTTTTGGGAACCGCCTCCCCGACCGACAAAACCTACGCGAACCAGAAGAAAGCCGCGGAGATCCTCAATCCGATTTTGGCCGAAGCCCCCGAGCACCCCGGCGTGATCCATTATCTGATCCACGCCACCGACTCGCCGGCGCTCGCTTCGGAAGGGCTGAATGCCGCGCGGGCCTATGCGAAGATCGCCCCGTCGGTTCCGCACGCCCTTCACATGCCCTCTCACATCTTCATCCGTCTCGGCCTTTGGCAGGAGGCGATCGATTCCAACCGCGCTTCCGACGCCGCGGCAAAATCGAAGATGAAGGGAAATCCGGACCCGCGGCTTCACGCGATGGATTACATGGTCTACGCCTATCTCCAGAGCGGCCAGGACCTCCAGGCAAAGGGGATCGTGAACGACCTCTCCTTCCTCCCGAAGGCGAAGCAGGAGACCCTCACCGCCGCTTATGCGATCGCGGCGATCCCGGCCCGCCATGCGATCGAGCGGCGCCGTTGGTCGGAAGCGCTGGCCCTCACCGCCCATCCGAGCCGCTACCCTTATACCGAGGCGATCACCTATTTCAGCCGCGCCGTCGGCGCGGCCCGAAGCCACCGCCTGATCGAAGCGCGCGGAGAGCTGGAGGTCTTGAAGTCGGTCCGGACCCGTTTGGTGGAATCGAAAAACCAGTATTGGGCCGATCAGGTCGAAGTGCTCCTTCAAGCCGCGGCGGCCTGGACCGAATACACCGACGGGAAACATGAGCGGGCCGTGATGCACATGCGGACCGCGGCCGATTTGGAAGACTCTCTTGAAAAACATCCGGTGACTCCCGGCCCGATCGTGCCGGCGCGGGAGATGCTGGCCGATCTGCTCCTGGAGGTGGGGGAGCCGGAAGAGGCGCTGGCCGAATTCGAGAAATCGCTGAAGAGCTCGCCCCATCGGTTCAACGGTCTCTACGGCGCCGCCCGCTCGGCCGAGCGCGCGGAGAACATCCAAGCCGCGCGGGGCTACTATGAAAAATTGGTGGCGCTGGCCGGACAAGCGAACGGCCGCCAAACGGAGTTGGCCGAGGCAAAAGCGTTTTTGGAAAAGACGGCCGAACAGACGGGAGCCGACCCTGCGACACAACCGACCACAACCGAACCCTCGTCATAATAGGAAGAATGATGTCTGAATATCAAGTTGCCATCGATTGGGAACGGGAAACCGATGCGTTTACATATCAATCGTACAGCCGCGATCACCTCTGGACCTTTCCCGGCGGGATCAAGGTCTCGGCATCGGCCGCCCCCGATTATCAGGGAAATCCGAGCTATGTGAATCCGGAAGAGGCGCTGGTCGGGGCCCTGTCGAGCTGCCACATGTTGACCTTCCTCGCCGTCGCCGCCCGGAAGCAATTTGTGATCGATGCCTATCATGACGATGCCACCGGTGTCCTGGAGAAGAATGCGGAGGGAAAGCTCGCAATCACCCGGGTCACGTTGCGGCCGAAGATCACCTTCTCCGGTGAGAAGACTCCGACCCCTGAAGAATTAAAGGGGCTTCACGATCAGGCCCACCGCGGCTGCTTCATCGCCAACTCGGTCACCACACAGGTCACGGTAGAAAGCAGATAAGGCGGGGCTGAGCACCGGCTTCGTATTGGAAACCTAAAATCAACCGGGAAGTACCGGGCGCCGGCTCAGGATACAAATCAAGGAAGATGGGGCGTGGGGCATGGCGCACCTGGTGTGAAGATCCGGAATCAATAGGCTTCTCCCAGCGCCGGCCCCACATATAAATAGAGGGAAAATGGATCAAGCGCGAAAGGTCAAAACAATCATTACCCCCCAGCCGGTGATGGAAGGGGCCGGGGTGAAGTTGAAGCGGAGCATCGCCACCGGCACATTGAGCGAGATCGATCCGTTCTTGTTGTTCGATCACTTCGGATCGGACAATCCGGACGATTACCTCGCCGGATTCCCGATGCATCCCCACCGCGGGATCGAAACGGTGACCTATATGCTCGCCGGGACCGTCCGGCACCGGGATACCCTTGGAAATGCCGGCACGATCGGGCCGGGGGACATTCAATGGATGACCTCAGGACGGGGCATCCTTCATGAAGAGATGCCGCAGCCGAGCGCGAGATTGGACGGCTTCCAGCTTTGGGTGAATCTGCCTGCCCGGCTGAAGATGACGACACCCCGCTACCAGGACATTTCCGCCGCGAAGATCCCGGTCTGGACGGGAGAAAACGGCGTGACCATTCGGGTGATCGCGGGAAAGGTCGGCGATATGCGAGGGGCGGTCACCGATATCGCCGCCGATCCGACCTACCTCGATATCACCCTCCCGGCGAACGTCACCTTTCGTCGGTCGGTTCCGCGGGGCCATGCCGCCTTCGCTTATCTCTTCGAAGGGGCGGGAACGTTCGGGATGACGGAGGAATCTGACGGCGTCGCGGCGTCGACAGCGAAGTTATTGGTCCTAGAAGACGGCGACTCTCTCGCCGTCCGCGCGGGAGAAAACGGCGCCCGATTTCTCCTCGTCTCCGGCCAGCCGCTCAACGAGCCGATCGCCCGCTACGGCCCATTCGTCATGAACACCCGCGAGGAGATCGAGCAGACCCTCCGCGAGCTTCGCGAAGGAACCTTCATCCGCTAATTCCATCCTGCCGTCCGGGTGCTTCATTGGCGTTCCTCCTTCTCTTCAAACGCCTTCTATCACCAAGTTCCATGCAGACCGAGAGGTGATCGACGACATTCTCCAACGACTCTGCCGATGGGAAAACCCTCCATAATTATGAAGCGCCTCCGATGCAAAGATGGCTCGATGAAGCATGTCCTGATTGACTCGGACATGCTCTGGGAAAACGGCCAATTTATTCATACACGGTGCTTTACACGCCACATTATCAGTGCAATAAATTGAGTGGTCTGGGTCTCACGATTGTGAGACGGCTGGTCGATCTATATAAAGGGGAGATCCGTGTAGAGAGCGCGCTCGGAAAGGGATCGACTTTTATCCTCTCTTCCCTACCGGATGAATGAAAGAATATGGGAGATCAGTCCGGCGCCCGGGCGCGATTTTTATCAAAAATCGCCCATAAGATAAGAACAAACGCAAAAAGGCGGATCACATAAACGAGCGTTCGAACTTCGTCCTCCTGATTGATGAGGGCGAGAATCACCCGCTCCGCGGCAAGCAGCCAAAACGCCAGCGCGAAAATTCCAAAGAGGCGGTCTCCTGTCTTTTTCCAGAAGCGCAGGAAGAAAAGTCCGGCGACCCAACTGGCCATCATAATTGCGCCGGATAAAAACCGGATCATCTACATCTCCTCAGACAAGATCCCAAATCATTCCATAGATCAGCAGCATCAGCCCGACGAGCGCGGGCAGAAGCCGCCAGACCTCAAGCGGGACCTGCGGGGTCAGCAGGTCGACGAAAAGTAAGATATTGTTCAAGGCGAGGCCCACAAAACAAAGTCCGCTCCAAAGGAGAATCGCCGTCCGGTTTCTCTGGTAGCCCCGCAGAAGAAAGAATGCGCAGGCGACGCTCGTGAGGGCACAGAGAAAATAAACGGCTCCTTCAATCATCCTGTCCTTCCTTTCTCAATTTAAAGGCGTCGGAGAAATGACGCAATTTGTCGGTCGGTTTGGAGAAGATCAAATCGATGACCCTCGCCCGAGACAGCTCATAAGCCCGAGCCAGTGCGTCAACGACCACGATTAAGTTTTTCGTGCGGGGGTTGTATCGGTAGCGCAGGGTGGATGCTTCGTTTAGAAAAAGAAGTTCCCGCGCGTGGAGATCGGCCAGGCGTTTTCCGATCGCGACCGAGCTGCTCCGAAGCTCCCTGCTGACCTCGTCGGCGCTCCATTCCTGCTCGGGCTTGGCGCGAAGCAGCAGAAGGACCTCCAACAGTTCAACGGAGTCGATGCGCTCGGCAATAAATTTCTTTACCTCTTCCGGTATCGGATCACTGGCCAATCGACCTGCTCTTCCTTTAAAAATAGGCTATACCTTCTGAATCTATCAGAAGGCGGCAGGCGATTTCAACCAGCGAAACGCGAAATCGACAGCGGGAGGGAGGACGCTCAGCATTTTCGCTTGCGTCGAAGCCGCCACCAGGACCAGCCGAGGAGCCCCGAACCGAGCAATGGGAGTGAGGCCGGTTCGGGAACCGCGGCAACGTACGGATTCAGTCGAATCTCTTCGAAGCTTCCCAACTGTGCGATCATGACAATATCGAGTTCCGTGAGGAGCTGCCTCTGATCCGGTGCTTGGCTTCCCATCACCGGACCGAAGGGGATGGCATTGGGATCGGGATGACTGTCCACGCCAAAATTGTTAAAAGCGAGGGGGATCGTCGAACCGGGAAAGGATCGCGGCGAGGCAATATCAATATCCCCATCAGCGCTTTCCAAGATAAAGGCGGTATTGGCGTTGCTCATCCCCAATGCATGTCCGATTTCATGCAGCGCCGACGAGAGCAAATCAATGTGGGTCAAATCGGAATCTGCCGCTCCGACGGGCTCCGAAAAGATCCGTCCTGAATTAATGTTCTCCCCTCCCAACCCAAGAGAGGACTCCCGGTAGCTCAAATACTCTTCATTGAGGTGGGGGGTCGGGTCGAGAAACCACCGAAAGTGCTGCAAATCGGAATCGTTATTAAAAAGGATCAGCCCCGCTGTCTCCCGGTTCGGGATTCCCCCCTGAGCCAGCAATTCATGGCTTCCACCGCCGACAGGCGCCCAGCCGAAGCGAAGGGTCACCACATGCGGATCGAGGATCGCTCTCTCCCAATGATCGGCCGCTTCATTGAAGATATCGACCAAATTTCCTTCCCCGACCGCGATCGGTTGAGGCTCCCCTCCGATGAATTCCCGGACAAGGGTTAAAGCAGACGCGGGGGCGACAGCGGCTCCCGATAAGAGAATGATCAAGACGAAATAGATCCACCGGACACGGGGGCAGCCCACCCAGGTTGGCGTGTCCTTGAGAATGGCGCGGCGCGCCTTCTTTTCCTGAGATCCGTTGTAAGATCGTTCTATCAACATGGTCCTCCCCTTTCACTGATTTTGATGTTTGGCCTATTAGATTTGCGAGAGAGACGCTTCCCTATTCGGGTAATCGGTATTACCTGGAAAAATGAGATAGGTGAACATTTCCAAGTTGATGTTCATATCCTGTGCCAAAGCAGCTTGAGAAGAATCAACGTCCGATTGGGGCGAAACCCCGTAAAAATGATGATCTCCTGAGCGGCATCGCGCATCGCGTCGAATGGCGGCAAACCAACCTGTATCTTTCTTTTAATGAAGTCGTATCATTCCGTATCCATCTCTTCAGCTCCTAAAAAGGACGCGATGAGTCGATGCCTGACCGCTCTGGTGATCAGTGGAAATCGCGGGATTGGGTTCGAGGTCTGCCGGCAGCCGGGCCGGGAAGGGGGGACCGGCAGAGACGTGCCGCAAAGAACGACTTGAGATCAATTTACATCCGCTTGATGTAACCGATCTCACGCAGGTCGAGGCGATTCATGCATTCTTGAAGAAGAATTCGGACGGAGGGATATGTCGACCAATAATGCAGCCGTGGACCTGGATGAAGGGGAACCCGTAAAGCAGAACAATGGTCGCCCGGTAGGAACTTGTTTTCTTTCGGCCATCTTCTTCTAAGCGGCTTTGGAAGCGGCGGCCCTTGGCTTTTTAATCCGGGCCTCTTTCGGAACCCCATCCCCTAAGAGCATTCCCCACGGTTTCAGCGATTCCACCCGATCAAAAATGACCTTGAGAATCGCCACCAGGGGGATGAAGAGAAACATTCCCGAGATTCCCCAAAGCAGTCCTCCCACAATGACGGCAATGATTGTCGCGATGGAGTTGATCCTCACATACGAGCCGACGACTTTGGGAACGATGATGTTATTATCCAAAAATTGGATGATGCCAAATGCAATCACCACACTCACCGGAGCCCAGAGCGATTCCTCCATCATAAACGCGATGACCGTAGGAAAGATGCTGCCGATAAAAATTCCGACATAGGGAATGAGATTCAGAATGGCCGCTGTTACCCCCAGGAGGACGGCATAATCGATTCCCAAATAAAGGAGGACCCCCACATTGAGAACGGCGACAATGACCGTCTCGATCATCAATCCCAAAAGATAATTTTTGACCACCCGCTTGATCTCATCTAAAACGGCCTTCACTTGTTGAATATGGCCCCGAGACGAGAGCTGAAAGAAAAATTCCACGAGGAGCGGCCGGTAGAGGAGAAATAAAAAAGTATAAATCGGCACCAGCACCATGATATAGCTGATTTTTGTGAAGGCCAAAAGTGTCTGCGAGACGAGGACCCCTCCATTCTCAAAGACTCTGGAGGTGGTCAGCCGCAGCCATTGCAGCTGCTTCTGGTAAGTGATGCCGAAATTCTCTTTCAGAAAGACCTTTAATTCGCGGGCATACTCAAAGACCCGCTCTTTGAGGACCGGAAGGTCTTGTGAAAACTGGCCGGCCTGCCAGACGATGAATCCGATGACGGTCGCCACCAGAATGAGCGCCACCGTCAGGGTGAGGGTGATCGCTAAAACTCTCGGTATTCCAATCCGCTCTAAGCGATAGCTCATCGGATAGAGCAAAACAGAGAGGAGCGCCGCATAGGCGAGCGGGACAAAAACCTCGGCGCCGTAATAAAGAATTCCTGTAACGAGAACAAGACCCAGCAGGAGGAAGGTCGATTTCACATAAAAGGGGAGGCGTGCTTCAGAGGTCATAGAAAAACCCTATTAAACAGAATCGTACATTGACCATAATGACGGCTGGAAGGGGAGCTCCAACGAGGTTTTCTGAAGCCGACCGACAAGGTGCAAGGAGAAGGAGAATGAAGATCAATCAACCTAATCTATTATTGTATAACCCATCGGAGGGGGTCAACCGATCGATGTTGGCCGGCAATTGACTTCCTGCCTTTTCTACAATCGAGAGAAAACGCTCTTCCGCGTGTCTGCTTGACTGAATGGACCCCTCTTCCCGTATCATAGAAGAAAGCCTCTAACAGACGCTCCTAAGAAATTTCTCCGCGCTCCATCTGCTTTTGGAGATCGACCATGCTCCAGCGGACCCTTTCCTCTTTGATCGGACTGATTCTCCTTGCCGTCTCTTTGGTCGGTTGTCCGGCGATTCGCTCCATTTCTGCCGACGCCGGCAGAGGCGCGGCCCCTCAAACCACCCCCGGCCACATCACGAAGCAGGTCTCCTTCAGTATTCTGGAAGATTACGACAAAGGGGAAGATTTAGATGAAGTCGCGGAGGACTTTGCGCTGATGCAGGAGCTCGACGTAACCACCTGGCGCGGAAGCTTCGGTTGGGATGATTATGAGCCGGCCCGCGGAAAATATGACTTCGCCTGGCTGCATGACTTTGCCGAATTGGCCGGGCGCGTTGGAATCGAGCTGCGCCCTTACATCGGCTACACCCCGGCTTGGGCCGCAAAAGGGGGAACCGATGAAGCGGCATGGAACGACCCGCCGAAGCGGATCGAGGATTGGTACAACTTCGTCTACCATCTTGCGAACGCCGTGCGGCGGCACCGGAACATTCGCTCGTTCGAAATTTTTAATGAGGAAAACGTCCCGCTCTGGTGGGATGGGACCGTCGCGGAGTATAACCAAGTCCTCCTGCGGGGGGCCGCCGCCATTCGAGAGGCCAATCCCGGCGTCGAGGTCCTCCTCGGCGGATTGGTCTTTCCCGACGTGGAATTTATTGAGGGGATCTGCGCGACGTTTGAAAATGCCGGCAGTTTCGATATCGTCCCGCTTCACGCCTACCCCGAGACCTGGACGCCGGAGACGGTCACGGTGGAAAACTATCTCGATGCGCAGTATCGCACTTTTACCGACACCGTGGAGACCGACTGCCAGGGCGAGCCGATCTGGATCAACGAAGCGGGGTATGCCACGACCGCCGGGAAGACCGAACGCGACCAGGCCAACTGGTGGGCCCGTGCGATTGCCACTTTTTTAGCCGTCCCGGAAATCGAGCATATCGGCATCTATGAAATCAAAGACCTCGAACCGGACCGCCCGATTATCGGGGAGGCGCCGAACTATTTCCTCGGCCTGACCACTTCGGACCGTAAAAAGAAGCTGGCTTTCCACACCGTCGACCTTCTAACCGATCTCCTCGATGTAACACCGCTCACGGTCGCCGACGGCGACCTGACGGTCACCGTCACGAAGGGAAAGCCCGGGGCGCTTTATCATCATCTCTTTATCCGTCCGGGTGGAGAGCAGGTTCTTTTTGTCTGGGATAAAAGCGGCCGCCCGACGGTCAACCTGAAGGTCAGGCAACGCGGCGCTGCGGCGACCGAATATGCCCTGGACGGCGCCTCCTCCACCTACCCGGAGTTTGACGGCCGGACCCTCCGCAACGTCCAGCTCACTCCCGGCGAGGTTCGGATTTTCGAGATTGGACCGCAGTAGCAGTGCCCGCCTCCCATGACCTTTTCTCCCCTCATGCAATTCGATTGACTTGGAAAAAGAATTGGCTTATACACGTCAATCATCCCGGCGGATCACGCATGGGGAAGATATGAAAATCTCGGCGGCGCATCCGGCGGAGCGGCTGATCGAGACCGGGTCCCGACAAAGAGGACCTTGTCCGCTTCAGACGATCCGACTTTCTGAATGATGTATTATGCAACCGTTCGGTCTGGGGCCGGGAGGGAAAATGACGATCCAAATTAAAAAAGCCACGCCGGAGGATGCCGAACAGATCGCATGGATGGTGAAACGGTTAACCGATGAGATTATAGAGGCGATCGGCGAGAAACAATTCAATATCGATCTGCCGGAGACGCGCGCGCGATGCGGGCGATTCCTAAAAGAGGGAAGTTACACCGTATACACGGCCATCGACTTCGAGCCGGAAGAGTCGCTCGGCTTCATCGCCCTGTGTGAAAGTCATTCGCTTTATGCAGAGGGAGCCTTTGGGATCATCCAGGAGCTCTATGTCAATCCGGCTTATCGCTCGCGGGGAATTGGGAAAAGACTGGTCGAGGCCGCCGTGGAACATGGAAAGACGCAACGATGGAAGCGGCTCGAAGTCTGCACCCCGCCGCTTCCCCAGTTCACCGGAACGGTTCAATTCTACGAACGTCAGTGTTTTGAAGTGACCGGAGGCCGGAAAATGAAGGTGCTGTTGTAAGCTTGCGCGTTGTCTGGGCCACCCGCTTAATAAGCGGGTGGCCCAGTTCACACTCCCCATGAGCCTTGTTTGCTTAACTTCGGGCCGGCGCCTCGCGCATCCGGGCCCGACGGGCGCCGTAGACGCGGCTGTAACCGAGATAGAGAAACGCCGCCGTCAAGAACAGATGGAGCCAATCGTCGGTATCGTTCATCCGCATGAATCCTAATTCATAAACGCCGCTCATAAAGAAACCGGCGATCGTAATCAGGGCGTAGACCACGCCGATGACCTTTGAATATTGCTTCGCCGGCGCTTCCCCTCTCGCTGCAAAAACGATCGCCAGAATCCCGGTGAGTAAGTGAAATACATTGTGCATGGGATCCACCAGGAACAGTCCCAAAATGGGGTTCTGGAAGAACCCCCAGATCCCAATAATGACTAAAATGATTCCGAGCGCTTTGACGCTCCTCGATACACTCGACATATGACCCTCCCTTTCCTGAGAATACAGGCCGCCTCGTTGACAGAGGTGGGCCGTATTTACTCCTCATTTTTATTTTATGGCGAAAACAGGATGGCATACAACCCCTCCGAATCGGCGAAGCGCCCGCTTATATCACAGGGAAAAAGCTCGGCACAGGCTCAACCGGAAAGGAATGTCTTTGGACCGACGATCCCAGTTGAAGAGGAGAATTGACCCGTTGCTCGATTCGGATTATCATGAAGCGATGAGACAGCGATTTGTCATCACTGAGCGAAGCGAAGGATCTCGCCTTTTCCATAGGGTCCCGATTGAGCGTCTCGGCTTCGCCTCAGAATGACCCCTGATAAAGAGTCTCGAACGAGGAGCTATTTTTATGAAAAAGAAAATCACCAAATCCGAAGAAGAGTGGAAGAAAGAGCTCACCCCCGAACAGTATGAGGTGGCCCGGAAAAAGGGGACCGAGCGGGCCTTTACCGGCGAGTATTATAACAGCAAAGAGCCGGGGATCTACCGCTGCGTCGCCTGCGGGAATGAGCTCTTCAGCTCCAAAACCAAATATGAATCGGGGAGCGGCTGGCCGAGCTTTTGGGAGCCGATCTCGGCGGAAGGGATCAAGACCGAGGAGGATCAGAGCCACGGGATGCGCCGGGTCGAGGTGATGTGCGCCACCTGCGAGTCGCATCTCGGCCACCTCTTCCCGGACGGTCCCCGGCCGACAGGGATGCGCTACTGCATCAACTCCGCCGCGCTGAAGCTGGAAAAAGAGAAACAAGAAAAAGAAAAGAACGGATGATCCTCATCCATTCCTTCCTACCGGGTGTTTCATGACGGATGTGGTGTTCATTCGACCGGCCGTCGACCGAGACGCGGAGCCCCTGGTTGCGTTCAACCAGGCGATGGCGCGGGAAACCGAGGGGCTCGACCTTCCGATCGAAACCGTCTCAGCCGGGGTCGCCGCGCTCCTCAAGGAGCCGCAATACGGCTTCTATCTCGTCGCCGAAATCAACGGGATGGTGGTCGGCGGGTTGATGGTCACCTATGAGTGGAGCGACTGGAGAGACCGCCTCTTTTGGTGGCTTCAGAGCGTCTATGTCGTACCGGAACATCGCGGAAAAGGGATCTACAAGCGGCTCTATGCGGAGGTGAAGCGACGGGCGACGGAACAAGGCAATGTCTGCGGCTTCCGGCTCTACGTCGAAAGAGACAATCAGCGGGCCCAGCAGACCTATCATGCGCTCGGGATGACGGAGACCCGCTACAAAGTCTTCGAGGAATTATTGAAAAAGGAAAGCCCTTGAGCCGGCCGTCGGGAAAAGCGCCGCTATACGGAGAAGCATGACCACACTGCAAGGAAAGACCCTCTTCATCACCGGCGCAAGCCGGGGGATCGGGAAAGCGATCGCCCTGCGGGCCGCGCAGGATGGCGCCAACGTCGTTCTGGTCGCCAAGACGGTCACCCCTCAAAAAAATCTCCCCGGCACGATCTACACCGCCGCCGAGGAGATCATCGCCGCCGGAGGCCAGGCACTCGCCTGCCCGGCCGATATTCGATTCGAAGATCAGGTCCAGGCGGCGGTGAAGAAGACGGTCGAGACCTTCGGCGGGATCGATATCCTTATTAACAACGCCAGCGCCCTCGGCCTGACCGGCATCCTTCAAACGCCAATGAAGCGGTTCGACCTGATGCAGCAGGTCAACGTCCGCGGCACCTTTCTCTGCGCTCAGACCTGTTTTCCTTATTTGGCGGAGGCCGACAACCCCCACATCCTCAACATCGCCCCGCCGCTGAACCTCGACGCGAGGTGGTTCGCGCCGCATCTGGCTTACACCCTCTCGAAATACGGAATGAGCCTCTGCACCCTCGGGATGGCGGAAGCGTTCAAGGAAAAGGGGGTGGCCGTCAATTCCCTCTGGCCGCAAACCGCCATCGCGACCGCCGCGGTGGTCAGCCTGGGAGGAGAGGTGGCGCTTCAGCGCTGCAGGAGGCCGGAGATCATGGCCGATGCGGCTTACCTGATCTTGACGAAATCGAGCTGGGAGTGCACCGGGAACTTCTTTATCGATGAAGCGCTCCTCCGATCGGCCGGGATCGCCGACTTCGACCGCTACGCCGTCTCGCCCGGAACGCCGCTGATTCCCGACCTCTTCGTTTAGGAGACCCTTTGAAGAAAAAAAAGGCGCAATCCCGGACCGGAAAAGAGATCCATCCCGATCGACAGGAGCCGACCTGGACCGTCTACATCGTCGAATGCAGCGACGGGAGCTTTTATACCGGCATCACCAACAACCTGTCTCGCCGGCTCGATCAACACAACGCGGGGCGCGCCTCCCGCTACACACGCTCCCGGCGGCCGGTTGAAGCGATCTATCAAGAAGGCTGCGTCAGCCGTTCCGAAGCATCCATCAGGGAGGGGGCGCTCAAGGCGCTCTCTCGGAAAGAAAAAGAAAAACTGATTCTGGAGAGGAGGATCGATGTCACAATCAGTCCGATCGATTAGCGGGGTTGCTTTCATCTTGGTGGCCGTCCTCTTGGCGCTCTCTTCGATACCGTTCGCCGCCGGAAGAGAGGAGAAACTCGGCATTCCGAGCATTGTCCTTGCCGGGCTGAACGACTACTCCTTCAAAGGAGCGGATGGGGCGATGAAGGCATGGACCAAGGGGGGAATCCTTGAGGGGAGCAAGGAGGCGGCCGCACAGTTGGCCCTCTTGAAGGAGATCGAATCCCTCTACGGCCAATTTTCAAGCGGCCATCTGATCGAAACCCATCCGCTGACCCCGCGCGCCCATCTGGTCTATGTTACCCTCAATTACGATCGAGGACCGGCCTTCGCCCGGTTTGTCGCCTTTAAAGAAGTGGCCAAGGTAAAAGAAGATTGGATCATCTCCGATTTGAACGTCAGCACCAAGCCGGAGGTCATCTTACCGAACGATCTGCTTGTTGATCCGAGGTGATCTGATGAATCTTTATGGAATCATCATTCTTGCCGCGCTTCTTCTCGACTACATCCTGAATCTCGCCGCCGATCTCCTCAACCTCAAGGCAATGCGGCGGGAGCTGCCGGAGGAATTTCAAGGGGTCTACGACCCGGAGGCCTACCGCAAATCGCAGGAGTATCTCCGTGTGAAGACGCGATTCGGGATTTTCACCGCGACGGTCGGCTTGATCGCCCTTCTCGCCTTCTGGTTCTCCGGCGGATTCAATCTCATCGACTTATGGGTCCGGAGTTGGGGGTTCGGTCCGATCGTAACCGGCCTCGCCTATATCGGCATTCTGGTTTTCCTGAGAGGCCTTCTGTCGCTTCCTTTCCAGATTTATGACACCTTCATTATCGAGCAGCGGTTCGGCTTTAACAAGATGACGCCGGCGACCTTCGTTGCCGATTTGATCAAGGGGACCGTGCTCGGCCTGCTGCTCGGGGGGCCGCTTCTCGCCGGCATTCTCTTTTTCTTCCACTTCGCCGGGGAGCTCGCCTGGCTTTATGCCTGGGCCGCCTTTACCCTCTTCGTCTTCTTCGTCCAATTTATCGCCCCCACCTGGATCATGCCGATCTTCAACAAGTTCACCCCGCTCGGAGAGGGGGAGCTGAAGGAGCGGATTCTCTCCTATGCCCGCTCGGTCGATTTTCCGGTGGAGCAGATCTACGTGATCGACGGCTCGCGCCGCTCCACCAAGGCAAACGCCTTCTTTTCCGGCTTCGGCCGGCACAAGCGGATCGCTCTCTTCGATACGTTGATTGCGAAGCAGAGCGTCCCAGAGCTGGTCGCGATCTTAGCGCATGAAATCGGGCATTATAAGAAAAAGCACATTCTCCTGGGAATGGCTCTTTCCATCGCCCACGCGGGGCTGATGTTCTTCCTCCTCTCCATTTTTCTCTACCGGCCCGGACTTTATGAGGCCTTCTACATGGAGCAGCCGTCGATCTATGCGGGGCTGGTTTTCTTCAGCCTTCTCTTCACCCCGGTCGAGTCGATCCTCTCTATTTTCTTACAGGCTTTGTCCCGAAGGAACGAATACGAGGCCGACCGCTTCGCGGCCGATACGTTTGAACAGCCGGAGGCGATGATCGGCGCGTTAAAGAAGCTGGCGGTCGATCATCTCTCCAACCTCACGCCGCATCCGCTCCATGTGCTCCTCAATGATTCTCATCCTCCGATCCTGCAGCGAATCCAAGCAATCCGCCAGGCGGAGCGGGAACACCCTCCTCCAAGAAGATCGACGCCGCAATCCCAAACCTCCTGACCTTCAAAAGGGCTTGATCTCTCCGGCCTCTTTCTTTATGCTAAGACAACTTTTTTGAGGAGAGCCATGTTAAAAGCGATTATTTTCGATTGCGACGGGGTGATCGTCGACAGCGAGCCGCACCATATGAAGGCGCTGCAGCAGGTGTTGCAGGAGGAGGGGATCACCCTCAGCAAAGAGGAATATTATTCGAAGTACCTTGCGATGGACGACAAGGGATGCTTCGAGACGGCGCTCGCCGACCATCAGCGACCGATCAACAACAAGATCCTCAAGGATTTGATTATTCGGAAGATGGCCGTCTATCGGACCCTCTCTCAACAGGAGCTCTATCTCTATCCAGGGGTGGTGGACTTCGTGAAAAAGGCGGAGGGGCACTACCGGCTGGCGATCGCCTCCGGCGCTTTTCGGGGGGAGATCAAGTTTGCCCTCGATAAAGGGGGGATGCGGTCGGCATTTCCGGTGATCGTAAGCGCGCAGGACGTGAAGAACGGGAAACCCCATCCGGAAGCCTTCCTGACGGCGCTTGCGAAGCTAAACGAGCGGCCGCCGTCGACGAACCTGCCGATCGAGCCGAAGGAATGTGTGGTCATTGAAGACTCCCTCCATGGCGTGGAGGCGGCCCGCCTGGCGGGGATGAACTGCCTTGCCGTGACCAACTCCTACCCGCGGGAAAAATTGGAAGGAAAAGCGAATCGGATTGTCACGAGCCTGACGGAGATTGAGCCGAAAGAGTTGGAAGGGCTTTGTAGGGATTAATCTCAAAAAACGTCGGGGCGGATCTGCGTGTCCGCCCCGATCTTTACGATCAAAAGACAGGAAGAAAAACGGGCGCACACATCGGTGCGCCTCTACTTTCTTTTTGCCCGGGAGGAATGGTTCTGGTTTTCAGGACGGATCGGAATCACCTCCGCCTGATTTTCCTCTTCGACATCGAAACTGAGACGGACCACCGGGAAGGGACGCATCTCTTTCCAATCGGGGGTTCTCAGCTTGTTTTCTTCCAGGGCCATCACGAAGCAGGCCCGCTTATTTTGGTAGTCGACGTTTTTAAGGACCTTTTGCGGGAGCCGCTGTTCCAGCTGGAGGAAGGAGACAAAAAGACGGAGCGCTTCTTTCAAGGGGAGCTCGGCCTTCGCTTGCTGGTAGAGATCATCCATTTTGTAATCTCTTAAGAGATCTTTGATGGAAATTTCTCCCATCCGGTAGTGAAAATCGTCCTTTTTAATCTCCAGCTCGAAGTGATTGAGCGAATCGTGGAGCTCCGGATCATCCGCCCATTTCTCTTTGATCTCTTCGAAAAAAGAATACATATCAATGACGGCGCTCATGGGGAATTCGACCTTTACATCTCCCTGGACGGCCCACTTTTTCTCCATGTTTCTCCCTTTCAAGGTGGTTCAGGATTAATCGTTTCGCTCGAATAGATCCTATCTATGTTTTTTCTATTGTACTTGAAGTCAAACCCCAAATACCAGCCCCCCGATGTGCCGCATCCTATCAGGAGGGGATGGTTTTTTCTCCATCCGCCGATTTCTTGCCTCGCCGCCTCCATCGACCGCCGCAGCGTCCGCCGCTTGCCAACAAGGCCCCACTTATATTAAGATCGGCCCGTCTGTCACCTTTTTCGATGGAGGTTTGAATGCAATTGACGCTCTGGATCTTGAGTTTTATTGTGATCGGGCTGGCCCTGATCCCCGAGGGAGCCGCCGAGGAGAAGAAACTTCCTCCCGGCCTTTATGCGGTGATGGAGACGTTGCAGGGCAACATCACCCTGGAGCTCTTTGAGAAAGACGCCCCGAAAACGGTGGCGAACTTCGTCGGATTGGCCGAGGGAACCAAAGAGTGGACCGATCCGAAAACAAGGCAAAAGGTGAAGCGGCCGCTTTACGAAGGGGTGGTCTTCCATCGTGTCATTCCCGGTTTTATGATCCAAGGGGGAGATCCGCTCGGAAACGGCACCGGAGGACCCGGCTTTCAGTTTGAGGATGAGTTCTCGGCGAACCTGAAATTCGATCGTCCCGGCCGCTTGGCGATGGCGAATTCCGGCCGGAATACCAACGGAAGCCAGTTCTTTATTACGGAAGGGGCGACCGATTGGTTGAACAACCGGCACACCATTTTCGGCCAGGTGATTGAGGGGCAGGATGTGGTCAAGAAAATCGTCGCCATTCCGCGCGACGAGCGGGACCGCCCCAAGACGGAAGTGGTGATTAAGAAAGTCCAGATTATCAGATCGAAGTAACGTGGCGCGTGAGGTGTAAGGGGCAAAGTCAAAAGAGAGAGTGCTCTTTCGCCTCACGCCCGACGTCTCCCCTGTTTTAGAAGTTGTATCCTTTCGGAACCACCACGACCCCTCCTTCCGAAAGGGTAAATCCCCGGCAGCGATCTTGTTCGTGGTCCCAGCCGACCGTTTCCCCCGCCGGGATACGAACTCCTTTATCCAGAATGCAACGACGCAGGCGCGCCTTGGCGCCGACCTGAACCCCCTCAAAGAGAATGGCATCTTCGATGACCGCCCCCGATTCAACCCAGACATTCGGAGAGAGGATCGAATGGAGAACCCGTGCGCCGATGATGACATCTCCGCCGGCGAGCAAGGTGTTGACGACCGATCCGGCCTCTCCGGACGCAGATGGGGCCATCCGGGCGGCGGGATACTGGCCATGGTAGGTTCGAATCCCCCAGTCACTCTGGTAAAGATCGATCGGCGGCACCGGTTCGATGAGGTCCATGTTCGCCTGGTAATACGCATCGAGGGTTCCGACATCCCGCCAGTAGCCGTCTCGGGTGACCCGGCCTTCCTTGCCGCCGAAGCGATACGCCCCGACGGCATGGGTATTGATGATGCTCGGGAGGATATTCTTTCCGAAGTCGTGGCCGGAGGTGTCGTCCTCATGGTCCTGAGCAAGGACTTCAAGAAGAAAGGGGAGATTGAAGACGTAGATCCCCATCGAGGCAAGCGCCTGTTGGGGGTCATCCGGCATGGACGGGGGATGGGGAGATTTTTCGATGAAACTCCGGACCCGGAGCTCCGGGTCGATGTCGATGACGCCGAAGGAGCGGGCATCGGCGATCGGCACCGGCATACAGGCGACCGTCACGTCGAATTTACGGCGCGCATGTTCCTCCAGCATTCGGGCGTAATCCATCCGGTAGATGTGATCCCCGGCGAGAATGAGGACATACTCCGCGCCGCTTCGCTCCAGAAGATACCGATTTTGATTGATCGCATCGGCGGTCCCGGCGTACCACCCCTCTCCCACCCGCATCTGCGCAGGAACGGCGGTAATGAACTCGCCGATCTCCGGGATGAAGATCGACCAGCCGTCTCGAAGATGCTTATGGAGAGAGTGCGATTTGTATTGGGTGAGAACCAGGATGCGCCGAAGGCCCGCGTGGAGGCAATTCGAGAGGGTAAAATCGATGATCCGGTAGATCCCTCCAAAGGGGACGGCCGGCTTGGCCCGATCGGCGGTCAAGGGGTGAAGCCGAGAGCCGACGCCGCCGGCGAGTATAATCGATAATGTCTTATCGACAACCTGCATGGTCACCTCAGAAGGATTTATTCAGGGAGTGTATTCGAAAAAAAACCAAATTTCAACTGGAAATCATCCGGTTTTCTTCCCGGATCGTCATTGACACACGGGTACGCTCTCCTGTATCTTCGATCAAAGAGGAAAACAGATGCTCGAAGATACCTTTTCAGATATTATCGGCAAGGCCCGCTTCGGAAAGAGCTGGTCTTCGGACGCACTGGCAGGCAAAACGCAGCTCACCAAAGAGCGGATCGAAGCCTTGGAAGGGGGAGCCGACCCCAGTGATGAAGAGATCGGGCGACTCTCTGCGGCCCTCTCGCTTGATGCACGTAAGCTGGCTGCCATTGCCCGCTCGGAATGGGAACCGCGTTCACGCGAGCCGATTCCGATGATCCGTTGGATCGACGGGAAAATTGGAACCTACCCGGTGAACGGCTATCTCTTCGTTGACCCTGTCACAGGGGAGGGGGCCCTCTTCGACACCGGCTACAGTCCCGACCAGGTCTTGGCAGAGATCAAAAAGGAGAAGATCCGCCTGGTCGCTCTCTGCATCACCCATACCCATACCGATCATGTCGGCGGCGCCGATCGCATCCACACGGCGACGGGCGCTCCGATCTATCTTCATTCGGATGAATTCTCAGGGGGAGGTCGACCGCCCGAGGGGACCACGCTTCTTCAGGAGAAAATGGATATTCCGGTCGGGCGATTTCGCGTTCGCCACCGGCGGAGTCCCGGCCATACCCCCGGCGGAACAACCTTCTTCATTGAGCCGACGAATGGTCTAGAAAAGCCGATCGCCTTTGTCGGGGATGCGCTCTTTGCCGGATCGCTCGGCCGAGCTCAATCGGCCGATACCTATCCTGTATTGCTTCGGTCGGTCCGGGAAGCGATCCTCTCCCTTCCGAAAGAGACCCATCTGTTTCCCGGCCATGGTCCGGCCACCACGGTCGAGGAGGAGCACCAGCATAATCCCTTTTTTACCGCCCCGTTTTAAAGGGCGTCTCCGGTGTGGAATCGCGGGCTCGCCTTTAGCGTATGAATTGGCTTCCGTTCGGAAGGTGTTCTTTGTTACAATTAGCTTGATTCTTTTGGTCTTTTTTTTTAGAATCCATCAGACGTCCCGAATGAAATCTCCATCTGGTATCACGCGTTATGCGACACGTCAATAGGAGAATCCGGTTATGGATGCGAAAAGTATCGAGCGGGCCTATACTGTCTTCTCGGGGTTTTATGATCTGGTTTTTGGAAAGCTCTTCCACCAATCCCGCGCGGATGCAATCCAGCTCTTAAATATTCGGGGGGGCGAAACCATTCTCGAAGTGGGGGTCGGCACCGGCCTCTCCCTTCCTTATTACCCAAGAAACTGCAAAGTCATCGGGATCGACTTCTGCGAGCCGATGCTGGAAAAGGGGCGACAGCGGGTTGGCCAGTACCAGCTCTCACACATCCAGCTGTTGAAGATGGATGCGATGAAGATGAATTTTCCCGACAACTCCTTCGATTCCGTCTTCGCCGCCTATGTGATCTCGGCGGTTCCCGATCCCCATCAGGTTATCTCGGAGATGATCCGAGTCTGCAAAGTGGGGGGAAAGATCGTCCTTCTCAATCACTTCAAAAATATGAATCCCTTTATTTCGAGTTGCGAAAAAGCGATCTCCCCCTTTACCAAGAAGATCGGCTTCCAGGCCGACCTTGACCTGAGCACCCTTCTTTCAGGGAAACCGCTGGTCGTGGAAAAGAAGAGAAGCGTCAAGCCGCTCAACTACTGGAAGGTGGTTCAGTGCACGAACCGAAAGGGGCTCAATGGAAACGGCAACGGAAGCGGCAATGGGGCTTATCCGGCGGCTTATTCCACGGTGAAGAGGTCTTAGTGATTTTGAGGAACTTGAGAATTACACAACGACTCCGTGCATAGAGGCTACCTAATTGAACCTACCTCTCCATCAGGAGAGGATTCAATTCCATAAACATCTCATTAAAAAGACTGCTTGGAAGCAGAGGCCTCCTCACGGCGATTCTCCAAAACAAGCTTATTTCAAATTCAGGTTGTGCTACTTTGACCGAGCATTAGATGGTAATCATCCCGAGAGTGGCATGTCGCGTCTTTCGCAACTAAAGAAATAAAGCGGAAAAACTTTCATCTTGACCACCCTCCAAATCAGTATCCCCTCCCTCAATGGATATTAATAGTATCCAAAAATTCATGACTGCAAACCGAATTCCATGAATCTCTGGTGTGAAAAATTCTCAATTGGTATTATCGTGTTGACAATTCTAAAGAATAGCGGTATCTGTATGTCGCTGGAGCGAAGTGTCGTAATCAATCCTAAATGGAGGCTCAGATGGGAACCGCTCGGATAATGATTGCAGTCATGTTGGCTTTTGTTTTTTTTACAGGTTGTACTATAAGGATTGTTGACTTTACAGCCATTAGCACGAAGAATGTAAAACTTCCAACCAAAGCAAAGGGTAAACGGGTCACTGGTGAAGATTGCGTCCCTGTTATTCTTTTCCCATTGGGAATACCAAACATGAAAGAAGCCATTGATGAAGCCATTGAAAGCGCCGGTGAAAATTACGATGCCCTTGTTGATGGGGTCGTGTACCACATTAATCAGTCCTTTCTTTTTGGCCAAATTTGTTACAGAGTCGAAGGAACCCCCATAAACACCAAAGACTCCGTTTCAATGGATGAAACCGAAGACAAGGATTTGATGCTTCATAGTTACCGATCTCAATCTGCTTCCGTCTCTGGAGGTTAAATTCTCACGCGCATTTCAAATATATTGAAACCTGAAAAGGGCCAGGCCTCGGAAGTGAGAATAAATACATGGAAGCCTGGCCCTTTTTCCGCTCTCTCAAGACCTCGTTATTTTTAAATAATAAACTATCAAAGCTAGCTCCGCCTGCCAGGGAATTCCGGTCTCGATCCAGTCTCATTTTATTGACATCACACAAAAAGTGATATACGCTACGCCGCTGGGGAGTAAAAAAGATGAAAAATACTCCCATCTTTCCAGTATACTCTTCAAGCGGTAGATGAATGGGTTCCTTCCCTTACAATTAAGGAGGTTGAGATGCGAAGATGTTTGACTTTAGTGGGGCTACTAATTTCTATTGTCTCGTTAAGTGCATGTGCAGGTATCGCGGGTTACACCCAACCTGCGGGATTGTTTCCGGCAGGGTTCCTCTACACCGATTCGGTCTCGGGTTCTCAGGTTTTAGATAATGGCGCAACCGCCACCAAAGAAGGAAAGGCATGTGGCACATACATCATCTTCGTTGGTACCGGCGACACGTCGGTTGAAAAAGCAATGAAGAATGGAGGAATTACGAAACTTGTATTTGTCACCCAGTCAGTGAAATCTGTCCTGGGTTTCATTTATGGAGAGGTTTGCACAATTGCACGAGGAAATTAAGCATCGTAGAGTTGGGGAATAACTTTAAAAATATCGAATTGAAATCGATTTAAACAAACAGCCACCCTTGACGGGTGGCTGTTTGTTTTTATGAGAATTTATATTTCTTAATCTGAGATATGCTGTATACAAATAATAAAAAGTCACAGCTTAAAAAAAGAGCAGTCATTGGAGTTCTTTCTTCTTTCATTGTTTTCGCAATTACAAATTCTGTTATTGCACTTGATACTAACGCGACTGAATCAACAGACCGCTTTGACCTTGTTCAAACCATACGAGACTCCCCCTTGTTAACCGGTTCCCTTCAAATCGGGAAAGAAAGTTATGGGGGCAGGATTACTGGTAACCGTTTTAGAAGCAAAATATTTATCCGCACGGTTTTTCTTATTGATTTTGATACTACACGGTTCTTCTATAAGGTGCAGGGTCAGGAAGCTTTTAGAGCTTTGAACAGCCTTCATGGCGCTATATACATTCCTTTGAGGAAAATCTCATTAGCTTATGGTGGAGGATGGATGTGGCATAGCGGAAACCCGGACGGATCCGGCCCATCAACATACCTATTAGTGCTGATTCGACCGACACCACAAGTGGAATTCGACTCCGTGCTGGAACGTTCATTAATTAAAAACAAACTTAACAATTTAACGGATATTGGTTTTTCAATAGGCGGTAGCTCTCTTCAGATCAGGTGCGGATACCGATGGTTACATCTTAACAAAGAAACGTTCAGCGGCCCCAATATCAGTCTTAAAGTTCATTTCTAGACTAGATTAGTGAAAAAAACCAATTCAGTGAAAGAAATAAATGTCGGTGGTATACACCTATATTAAATTGAGCCATGTCATTCTTCAATAATAACAGCGTCTTCCAAAAGCTCAGGACGCCTCTCTCTTGACAGCACTAATCCGCAAATGTTAACTTTTTAAGTGCAACCCGTATCATGCGCGGACTGTCTATCCCCAGTCCGTATTTTCCGTATCTAGTGAACACTGATCGCACCGTTTCACCAACTCAAAAAGGAGAACCGATAATGAAGAGATTGATCTATGCGGCAGTTGTGTTCGCTTTGATTCCTGTATCTCAGAGTTTTGCTGCCAGCGAGGGACCTGGCTGCGGCTTAGGAGCTCAGGTTTTTAAAGGTCAACAGGGGGTTATACCGCAAGTTCTTGCAGCAACAACAAACGGGATTGCCAGTCAGACATTTGCTATTTCAACAGGAACCTTCGGCTGTACCCAGGACGGAGTTGTTAAAAATGACCAGAAAACGACCGTGTTTGCCAGTGTAAATTTCGAAAATCTTTCTCAGGAGATGGCGCAGGGCCAAGGAGAGCACCTTGCCTCATTGGCCTCGCTTCTCGGCGTCCCTGCAGAGCTACAACCAGAATTCTTTGTGTTAACCCAGACGAAATATGCATCGATCTTTTCGACCGAGCAGACGACTTCCAACGAGATGTTGGTCGCGCTTAATTACGCGATGTCGGGGCATCCAAGTCTTTCCAATTTTGCTTCAAGCTACTAATCTTTCTACTCGGTCCCCGACTTTTTTAGGCGGGGGCCGAGTAGGTCGATATCGCTTCCCCGCATTCTACTTCATTCCAATCTGATTAAATCATAACCGGCAATCTCAATTTATGCACAAATTGAGTAAGATCCTCTTTCTTCTTTTAATCTTCTTCCGCGCCACTCCGACTTTGGCAGCGGAAAACCAGACCTATTTACAAGAGTTGATCGAAGCTTCGCGTCAGGAGGGACTCTCTCAGCAGCGTTATTGGCATCTCCTTCTTCATTATCGTCCAACTTTATTTGGAAGTGTGATTAGCGAAGCCGATGTACCTGGCTTTTTTCTTGCGCCCGGAGGGAAGACTAATCCGCAAGCCGAGCTCGAAGCGACAATTAAGGCCTTTTTTAATGAAGAGCTTGTCGGAACCTCAAAGCAGCCAGCCCAATGCGCTTTTATTGCTCGTTACTATTGGCTAAAATCTAAACTCAATTTTAATGCAGATCGCCTCCCTGAGCAGAACTGTGATCGTTTTATTGCCTGGTTTTCTGCTCTTAACCCTAAATCAGTCACATTAATTTTCCCCTCTGCTTATATGGGAAACCCGGCGTCCATGTTTGGGCATACTTTTTTTCGGATTGACGGAAAAGATCAAAATGACCGAACCCGCATCTTAGATTACACCGTTAACTATGCGGCTACAGTGACGACCGAAAATGGTATTCTCTTTGCGGTCCTCGGAATATTAGGAGGCTTTGAAGGAAATTTCTCAACTCTGCCATACTACGCTCAGCTTCAAAAATATAGCGATATGGAAAACCGGGACATTTGGGAATATCGGTTGAACCTCACCGAGGAGCAGATCCGCCGAATGCTGATGCATGCCTGGGAGCTCGGCAATACCACCTTTACCTACTACTTCTTCAAGCAGAACTGTTCCTATCAACTTCTTCCCCTGCTGGAGGTCGCCGATCCCGATCTTCACCTGACCGACGCCTTCTGGTTCTGGACGATTCCGGCCGATACCGTCCGCCTGATTGCATCGGTGCCGGGGCTCGTCGGCGAGATCACCTATCGGCCTGCGCGCGGGACCCAGATTCGGCAAAAGAGAGATCTCCTATCCCCTCAGGAACGCCGGCTTTTATCAGAAATCGATCACGACACCGCTGCGGCGATCCAGTCCGAACCGTTTAATACCCTCCCGATCGACCGCCAGGCATTTCTTCTCGATATCGCTTACGACTACACCCGCTATCAAACGGCAAAGGAAGAAACCGGTCCCGAGGCGATCAAAAAAAAGCAGCGCGCGTTGCTCGCGCGCCGAAGCGGCCTGAGGGTGCAAAGTCCGGCGGTCACCTTCGAGCCGACGACGGTCCCCCCCGAGCAAGGGCATGAGACGGCGCGCGTCGGGCTCGGCCTCGGTTGGCGGGCGGGGGAGCCCTTCGAGGAAATCGCGATCCGCCCCGCATATCAGGACCTGATCGACGACGAGACCGGCTACACCACCGGGGCGCAGATCGAGTTAATGAACGCCCGGCTTCGACATTACAATCATCAGGACAAGACCGTGCTCCACTCCCTCTCTTTCGCCAACATCATCTCGCTCTTTCCGCTCGATCCCCTCTTTAAGAAACCTTCCTGGAAGGTGAGCGTGGGCCTGGAGACTTTGACGGGGGGGCCTTGCCGCAACTGCCGCTATTTTGATTTAAACGCCGGCACCGGGAGCGCCCTGGAAACGCATCTCCTTCAGCGAGAGCTGATTTATTTCTTTATCGAAGTGGATGGGAATTATGGAGGATTCTTCGACCCGAATTACCGGGCCGGCATCGGCGGGACGATCGGAGTATTGGCCGATCTTGCGTCTCGGTGGAAGGCACACCTCTTTGCAACGTATCTATCCTATCCTCTCGGCGATCGCTCCCACGAAATAAAGATGTCGCTCCAGCAGCGGGTGACGCTGCAAAAAGACCTGGCACTACGGGTGGAGCTCAACCGCCGGCAGGAATTCGATCGACCCGACTTCCAGAATGAGACGCTCGTCACGGTTCATTTTTATTTTTAGGACAAATCCGCGCTTGTTGACCTCAATTTCCCATTGACAAATCCAAACGAGATCCGTATCTTCATTCTGCTAATGTATATACCTTAGCTAAATCACTGCCTTATAGAAGCACACTGGAACTCACCTCGTCATATTTCTCAAACAGAAAAAGGGGGATAAAATGAGAAAAGCGTTCGTCCTTGCACTGGTATTTTTGATTGGTGGGGTCTCTTCAGCGCTGGCTGAAGAAGAGGGCTGGACAGGAAATGTCAATTTTTTTCTTGGTGCAAAAGCACTCGATGATGATGATTGGGAACCGGTAGAGGAACACGGAGAGATTGGAGTCAGCATTGACTTCCGGCAGAGGGAATGGCCGATCAATATTGTTGTTGAATATCTACACTCCGCTTCAGGCGAAGAAGAAGCAATGCTGTGTGACCCCTCCTTTGGATGTGTCAATGTTGAAGCAGAGGCGGAAACTTCAGAATTAAACCTCGGCATTCGAAAAATTTGGGAGACCTCGTCCAGTGTTCGACCATTCATTGGCGGAGGACTCTCGCTGATAAACGCTGAACTCTCTGTTGATGCACTCGGCACAGAGACTTCCGAATCAGATAGCGGTGTCGGATTCTGGTTCGGCGGCGGTGTTTATTGGACAATTGGAGACCATTTTAATCTCGGTTTAGAGGCAAAGATTTCATCGGCTGATGTAGACTTTGAAGGGATCGAAGCGGATGCGGGCGGAGGCCACTTCGGGTTCATTGCGGGCTATCATTGGTAAAAGAATGGCGCGATCGCTATCGTGATCAGAATTATGTTCCTGAACAGGAACCTGATCGGTTGAGGAGACTCCAAAAACCGATCGGGTTCCGTCTCCATCATTCTTAAAAGTAGAACCAAATTCGACACGCAGCGGGCCGTGATCTCTGCCTGGTGGATTCTCTCAATCCGAGATTAGCCTCGGACGATTTTGGTGCTTTGGGAAATCCCAGCTAATCTAATGAAAAGACTTTACCCTAAAAATAATCTTTTCTTTAGCAGCAACTTGATTTTCTGACATTATCAAGTATAAAAAGATATCCCAAACAGCCTCCCTTCGTTTCTTTCCGGCAAGCGAGCTTTCCCGCATACGACATCGCGAATCCGATAACTGAAATCCTTTTGGGTCATACCGAGAAGAGCTGTCAATCAGAGTCGATAAAGGATCGGGTTGATTTAGGCTGAATTAAGATGCTTACGACGGGAGCGACTCATTCGTCTCGGGGAGCTCGCCCGAGCCTTCGATCGCCTTGGAGGGAAGCGCAATCCTGCGGCCGCTGCCGGCCCAGAAGATAAACGCGGCCAGAAGCCAGAAGATCGCCACATTCAGCACGACCATCCCGACCGCGTAGGTCAGGCTGGGGGTCGGGGCCCAGGGGGTGGCATCGTGCATGATCTCGGTGATGTGCCAATCGAGGCGGACCGACGATCGGATGTATCCCATCAACGCCATCGTCATGGTGATGAAGACGGCCAGGGAGAAGAGCGCGACGGCGCCCCCGACCGGAAGTTTTCCCCATTGGATCGGACCGAGCGACCGGGATCGCCGGAGCATCAACCAATTCAGAAAATAGCCTCCTCCCAGCGCAACCATCGCCGCCATAAACTGCGGAAAGGCAAACCGGACCCGGACGTTGGCCGGAACGTAGAAACCGTAGACGCCGAGGTAAATCACCGTTAGCTCCGCCCCCGCGAAGAGGACGATCAGGGCGAGATTTCCCCATTTCCTCCAAGCCACCGTGATCTCTTTGTTGCATCTTTTGAAGATGATCATACAAAGGCCGAAGGCGAGGATCATCGTGTTGATGGCGGTGTTCTTCGCCGCCATCGTCCCATAATAGCCGACGATCGGGTGCTGCGCCCCCCCCATCTGCTTTACCTCGCTCTGGCTCGCCGGAAGGGTGTGGGGGGTGGTCCAGATGATAAAGGAAACGGTCAGGATGACGAGAAGATAATTGACAAGATGATTATACCGCTCCGAGCCGTTCATCCGGGAGGTCCCCTGCCAGAGATAGTACGTGACGGTCATAAAGATGAGGCCGATCAGCATTGCCTGGATCACGAACGGCCAGCTCATCTGGCCTCCCATCAACGTCACCCCCATCCGCTGCCGGTAGATGAAGATCATCTTGGCAAACCAGTAACCGGCAAAAGGGAGGAGGAAGAGATTGACGATCGCGATCATGATGTTTACATGCCCCATCCAGTCGAAATGGGCCCGTCGCGCAGGGTCGCGCGTGGTGAGCATTTTGTAGGCGGCATACGCCGCAATCACCGCCCCGCTGAACATGATGCTCGCCAGGATTCGATGGACGTTCAACGGATTCCAGAGGGCAGTGTGCATGATTCGCCAGACATCGCCAAGATAACGTCCTTCGGCGTCGATTCCGGCCGGGGACATCATAAACGCCATCCAGGCATTGGCGAGACAGACGATGACCACACCGTTGGTGACGGTGAGGGCCCCCACGCTCAGGTGAAGCCACTTCCGATCACCGCGCCGCCACCGCTCCCAGGTGAGCGTGTAGCCGTAGAGAAGCACACTCTCCAAAATAAAGCAGAGGGCATAGAGATAAACGACCGGACGGAAGAGCCCGGCCATATATAAAAAAAAGGAGTTGTAGAGAAAGAGAAAAGCGCCGAGGAGGGCAACGCCGAAGAAGATCGTGATCGGATAGAAGGGCATTCCGATTTCCATGATCTCTCGGGCAAGTTGATCCTGCTTCTCAGATTGCTCCCGATCATGCCTGCGGCGCAGATGGCCGAAGAGCTCGATCATCCAGGCGATCATCGGAACGCCGAGAATGAAGCTTCCCATAAAGAAGTGCTGCTGAATGAAAAACCAGAGGATCGATCGGCCGTCGATCCCGCCGCTCCGCCCGTAGCTCTCGGGATAGGACATCTTGGGCGCGGGGGGACCCGACACAGGCCCATCCACTTTATAGTAGATATCCTTTGAGACCTCTCCCGAGAGTGTCTCAGAGGGGATCGGCTCTTCCGCAAAGGCCGGTTGGAAGAGGAAAAGCGTCAGAAGAAAATAGGAAAGAAAAACGGGAGTTGCGGGGAAATTCCTTTTCATGGCAAGCCTTTGCTTTTACGAATGAGGGGATCATACCGACGTCGGGGGCTAAGTGTCAAGCTTTTATTCCGATTCTAGTGGAGCAGCGCGGGGCCGAAGCAACTCCGATTCATTGCGATATGATCCAAACGGATTAACCCGGATGGGAGGGTAGACACCCCCCCCTCGAAGGCGATAACTTGGTTTGGGGAGTCATTTCCAGGTGAACCGGAACAGTTCATTCAGGAACCAAATGTAAGGAGGTCCCATGAGAAGGAAAATCGAAGGTATCAAGGTGGAAAAGAGTGTGGTCATCCGAAAACCCCCCGAGGTTCTTTATCATTTTTGGAGAAATTTCGGGAACCTGCCGGAAATTATGAATCATCTCAAATCGGTAAAGGTTCTCGATGGGAATCGCTCTCACTGGGTCGCCAAGGCGCCGGCCGGAACGACGGTGGAGTGGGATGCCGAAATCATCAAAGATTTGCAAAACGAGCTGATCTCCTGGAAATCGCTCGAAGGGGCCGATGTCGACAACACCGGATCGGTCCATTTCGACCGGGTGCCGGAGGGAACACAGGTCCGTGTGATGATTCAGTACAACCCGCCCGGCGGCAAAATCGGCGCGGCCTTTGCCAAGCTCTTCGGTGAGGAACCTTCTCAGCAGGTTGAGGACGATCTCAACCGTTTCAAAGCCTTTATGGAAGGGACGGAAACCCCTCCGGCCGAGGAAGCCCTTGAGCCGAAGGTGGCGTGAAGGACAGATATTATCGTTGGTCCGAATAAGAGGGGCGAACAGCGCCCCTCTTTTAATTCCTTGACAGCATTCCTCCACCCCTTTATCCTCAATGACCAATGGACCGATCCCTGGAGCAACCCGCGTTGATGGACCGAACCATCCAATTTACCCCGGCCGAACGGAGCCTCATTCGAGAGACCCATTTCTTTCAGACCAAGGTCATCATCTCCCGAAAGGTCAAGCAGATCTTGGAACAGCTTCATGCCGTCCTGAAAGAAGAATTGTCGACCTCTTCTTTTCTCGCGCCGGAGGGAGTTGATACGACCATCGGCCAATTCGTAAAGGGAGAACACCTCCGCGATTTTCCATATCAATACCTCGATCTACCGAAATACTTTTCTCAGGATGAAAAATTCACCTTCCGCTCCCTTTTCTGGTGGGGTCATCATTTTGTGTTCGCCCTTATCCTGGAGGGACCCCATCTTGACCGCTACAAGCAGCGCCTTTTGAAGTCCTACGACCGCCTTGCCGATCAGGACCTCTCTATTTTGATGGCCCCCACCGTCTGGGAATGGGAGAGGCGGCCCGAACTGCTGCTGGAGATCCGAAAAGACAACCGAGCTGCGGTTGAGGCGGCGCTGGCGACCCGGCCTTTTTTGAAGATCCATCGGTTCATCCCTTTCGAAAGCCCCGTGTTTGAAAAGGGAGGCGTCGTCGAGGAAGGGAGGAAAACTTTTCGACTGATGAGGACCATTGTCGCAATTTGAAAAGATCAACAATCACCCGATGAGACTTTGATCATGCCGACTTCTTCCTGGCTCAACCTCGCCCCGATGAATACGATCCGCTCCCACTGCGGGACTGCGGCGATCGGCGGGAAGCTTTATGTCTTTGGCGGCGGTGGGCCGGAGTTTAAAAGCCTCCAGACAGTGGAGGTCTACGATCCGAAAGCGGAGCGGTGGACCTTCGGGCCGGAGATGCCGACGCTGCGTTCGGGTGTGGTCGCCGTCAATTTGAGTGACCAGGCCTATGTCATGGGGGGCGGGTTTCGGCGTCCGGATGGGACCTTCAATTTCCTCACCGTCGTCGAGATCTTCGACCCGAAAACCGGCGCCTGGTCCAAAGGCCCCGACCTGCTTCAGCGGCACGATGCGCCGGCGGCGACCGTTCTGAAGGAGACGATCTATCTCTTCGGAGGGCACCATCCGGAGGCCACCGGCGGGCCGATGACCGATCCGGCGTTTGCATTCTCCGAGCGGCTCGATCGGAAAGAGGGGCCGTGGCGGGAGATCGCTCCGATGCCGACGCCCCGCTTCTCGCTGGGGGCAGTGCCATTTTCAGGAAAGGTTCTGGCGATGGGCGGGGCGGGGTTCCTGGAGGGGGTCTTTCACAATTACGATCTGATCGAGCAGTACGATCCGGCCGAAAATCACTGGTCGTCCGATCCGCAATTTCACCTGCCGTGGCGCGCGGCGGGAGTCGGAAGCTGTGTCGTTGACGGAAAGATTTATCTCTTCGGGGGACACAGCGGGGATCGGGTCCAGAATCGGGCGGCGTTTCTTGATCCTAAAGACAAGAACTGGATCGAGCTGCCGCCGATGCCCGACGCGCGGGTGGCGATGGCAACGGTCTTTTTGGATGGAAGAATCTATCTGATCGGGGGACGGGGACCCGACGGACGAACACCGACCAACCGGGTCACCGCCCTGTCGCTCTAGATGGCCGGCTCGATGATGTACCGCCCCTCCGCAAAGCTTCGATCAAAATAGTGCTCATCGTAAGTAAAGGTGTGGGTCGCCTCGTCGAAATCTTTGATCTTCGGCAGGGGGAGATGTCGATCCTTCAGGCAGCCGTACTCCAGGTGCTCGACGACGTTGTCAGGGAAATTGTAGAAGATGCTGCTGATGTCGATCCCCGTTTCGGTCACCAGATAACAGCGGCCGGAGCCTTTAGTGTGGAGGCAGTCTTCCAAAATCGCGAAGACGTCCTGCTCCGTTCCTTTCCCCTCTTCAATCAACCCGAGCCGGTAGGCGATCCGGCCCGTTCCGGTCTTGCAGGAGGCGCACTGCCCGCACGACTCAATCGCCAGGAAGCGGGCGAAGTTCAGGCCGGCTTTCAGGATGCAGGCGGTGTCGTCATAGACGATGAATCCGCCGGAGCCGATGCCGGAAGGGATCTTCCGCATCGATGCGAAATCGAGCGGGGTGTCCAGTTTGTCGGCGGGGATCACGGCGTTCGTCGGGCCGGAGAAGACCGCCCGGATATGGCGATCGAGCTTCGCGCCGCCGCCGTAGACCTCGATTAAAGTCCGGAGCGAGGTTCCCATCGGCAGCTCATACATTCCAGGGCGATTGACGTCCCCGGTGAGGGTGAAGATCATCGTCCCGGCGGTGTCGGCCGTTCCGATCGATTTAAACCAGTCGGCTCCCCGCAGAATGATGTAGGGAACGGTCGAGAGGGTTTCGACATTGTTGACGGCGGTCGGCTGGCCGAAGAGACCATATTCGACCGGGATCATCCCCTTGGCGCGGGGCCAAGCCGGTTTTCCTTCCAGAACCTCCAGCTGCGCGCGGTCTTCCCCCAGAAGATACGAGTCGGGACCGAAGCCGAGCTCGAGCGGGAGGTTCCGCCCCGTCCCCATGACGTTGTCGTTGATGTAGCCGGCGTCGGCGCATTCCTTCAGCGCCCGCTGGAGAATGGCGATCTCTTTTTTGAAAATTTCTTTGATACAGATAATCGCCTTGTAGGTGCCGATGGCATACGACGCGATCATCATTCCTTCAATCAGCGAGTAAGGATTCTTTTGAATAAGGTAGCGATCTTTGTAGGTGCCCGGCTCTCCTTCGGAGCCGTTGCAGACGAGGTATTTCGTGGGGATCATGCCGAGGATATCCGCTTGTTTCTTGTAAACCCCTTCCCATTTGATGCCGGTCGGGAAGCCGGCGCCGCCGCGGCCCCGAAGGCTCGACCGCTTGATCTCGTCGATCACCTGCATCTGCGTCATCCCCAGCGCCTTTTTAAGGGCCTGGAAGCCGCCGCGGGCGAGATAATCGTCGAGCGTTTTGAGCGGTTCATCGTGTTGAAGAAGGATCCTCTGCTCCATCATTTTCTGATCGGACATGATTCAATTCCCCCAACGAGTTCACCGAATTATAGCCAAACGAAACGGGAAAGGCAACCGGTTTGTGAACCGGCGGAAGACGAGATCCTCTCCCTTTGTCACCGAGAATCGCTTTCACCGACGTTGGCCCTCTTTCTTGCAACATTTTTATTGACGGAAGCGGTTTCCGCTTGACACGGAGAGGGAAATTCTGATACCAAAACTGATACATCTGCTCAGGGAAGCAGGCGCACTTCTCTTGGAACGCGACAGACCGATTCTATAAAGAGAGCATGCTGACCCGGAGTGTTGAAGTCGCCCCCATCGTCATTTCTAAAGACAGGGGCGTATTGATCCGTAAGCGAATGTCCAGCCTGAGAAAGGGTTTGGCTTTCCGCGTTGAGCGGAAAAATCGAACATCCAAAATCGTTATCAGAATAGGGAGGTCAGAATGAACAGGACCACGCGTGTCATCGCCACATGGACCTTTGCTCTATCCTTCTTCGCGCCGATCACCCACGCGATCGCTGCAGGAGGCCACGGCGCTCACTGGGATTATGATGGGGAAGAGGGCCCCGAGCACTGGGGAGAGATCGACTCGAAATTTGAGACGTGCAAGTCAGGAAAGAACCAATCCCCCATCGATATCACCTCCGGCAAGCCGGAGAAGCTCGGCCCGATTAAGTTTGACTATAAAGCGTCCCCCATCGCCATCATCAACAACGGCCACACGATTCAGGTGAATGTTCCGAAAGGAAACTCCATCACCGTCGGCGGCAAGAAATATGAGCTGCTTCAATACCACTTCCATAGCCCGAGTGAGCATAAGATGAGCGGGAAGGCGGGGGATATGGAGGTCCATCTCGTTCATAAGAGCGATGCGGGAGAGTTGGCAGTGATCGGGGTTTTCATGAACGCCGGAAAAGAGAACGCATTGGTAAAGACCCTCTGGGATAACCTTCCAACAGAAGTCGGCAAAGAAAAGGCGGTTGCTCAAGCGACCATCAATCCGATGGATTTTCTTCCTGCCAAGAAGACTTTCTCAAATTATCCCGGCTCGCTGACCACCCCGCCCTGCTCCGAAGGGGTCAACTGGATGGTCATGAAAGACTCGATTGAAGTCTCGAAGGCCCAGGTGGAAAAATTCACCTCGATCTTCCCGATGACGGCCAGACCCGTTCAACCGCTGCACGAACGGTCGATCAAAGTCGCCGCCGAATAAATATTCCATTCCCACGACAACGGCAGGACCGAGAATAACCCTGAGGGCGAACCGGATGGTTCGCCCTCAGGCGTTTTTATGAGTTACCTGTGATAATCTGCAAAGATAGGATGGGGCGAGAGAAAAGCAATGATGCTACGACTGCGTGGCGAGAAGGGAAAGTGCATTGATAATGGCCTCTGCCACCGGGCTTCCCCCCTTTCGCCCCCGACAGGTAATGAATGGGGTAGAGAGAGAGAGAAGTTCCTCTTTCGCTTCGGCGGCCCCGATGAAGCCGACCGGAACGCCGATAATGAGCGACGGCTTTGCCCTGCCCTCTCGAACCAGACGGATAAGTTCCAGAAGCGCCGCGGGGGCGTTTCCAATCACGTAGATCGATCCGTCGCTTGTTTCAACCGCCTTTCGTACTGCGATCGCGGTGCGGGGGAGGTTTTCCTCTTTTGACTTTAAAATCACATCCTCGTCGGAGATAAAACACCAAACGGTCCCGCCGTATTTTCTTAAGCGATCTTTGGCGATCCCGACATTGACCGTCTGCGTATCGGCGACAATATCGGCGCCGAACCGGATCGCCGCCACCCCTGCTTCAACCGCCGCGGGATGGAAAACCATCTCACGGGCAAAATCAAAATCGGCCGTTGCATGGATGACCTGCCGGACCACCGACCATTGTCCGGGATTGAAGGAATGCGTCCCGGCCTCCTGATCGATTATTTTTAAGCCCGCCTCTTCAACCGTCTGCGGATCTTGCACCATGATGTGCTCCCCATTTGGTTTGAAATCAGCTTTTGCTTCTTATCTGGCCCTTTCAGTGATGATGCGGCTTGGGGGCCATCATGACCAAAACCACCAGCCGCTGAGAAGAGCGGTTGGTGACACCATGATCGACGCCGGCCGGCGCGAGGACGGCCGAATGGGCTTTTACGGTCTGCTCCTCCGCGCCGACGCGAAAAGACCCCTCCCCCTCCAGAACATAATAAACCTTGTCCTCTCCTTCGTGGGCATGCGGTTTCTGCGCCTGCCCCGGCTCAAAACAATAGAGATCGCAGAAGAGGTTCTTCGTGTCGAAGAGGTTGATCTTCTTCATCTTCTCCGGGGAGAAGCTCTTCATCTTTTCAATCGTCGTTACTTGCATTCACTCCCTCCGCGCTGTCTAATTTGTCCTTATCATCTTTTCAAATCCTGGCATCAACTTTAGAGAAATCCGACATCGACCAGAAGAAAAAACCGGGAGAAGATCTCGCCGATAATCACCATCATCATCGCAATGTAGAGAAGACCGGTGGCCGACATCGTAGCGCGCTCTTTGACGGTTTGCAAGATCATCGGAGCAATAATCATCGGTCCGCCGATCCCGATCAGCAAACGAATCCAGAGATAGAGTCCCTCGAAACTATTTAAGAGGAGCGCGTTCCGAAGGCGCTCCGACTCGGAGGTCAGCAAGAGATTCAACAGGGCCAGCCCCCCCTCCACAAAGACAAGCCACATGAAAAGCTTCGCCAGGTTTCGAAGGGGAACGATTGAAAGCGACGGACGCGTCAAATAGCTGTGCCCCAGCAGCATCGCCAGAACCCCCGCTCCCAGGAGAAGACTGGAAATCAGAAAGTAGAGAGAAAGGGAGGCGGCGCGGATCGGTCCCGCCAGCGGAGGAAGATAGTAGACGACGCTTGCGAGGATGGCGACCACTCCGAAGCCGGTCGCCGCCCACAGAAGCGGGCGGCTATGGTGCGGATGGCGAAACCAGAGACGGAGGTTATAGATAAATAAAAGAAGGGCGAAAAGAGAGTAGCATAATAGGATCACGCCGCCCCATCCCAACCCTGCGGAAAATGGAATCGGGAAAAGAAAGAGTCCCAGAAGAAGGGTGAGAAGAAAGACCAGCCCGTTCGTCCTGAAGAACCCAAGCCCGACCGTTTCAAGGGAAGGAAGCGAGAGAAGAAAGGCGCCCCCCACCGCCAACTGTCCGAAGACTAAAAATGCGATTTCCTGAATTCTTCCCATGGTTCCAATTAAAAATGCGAAGGCGGTTTGCCTGGCGGCCGCTCTATTTTCCAGACCATCAGCGAGTTAAGATGTCTCTTCGGGCGGATTCTCTTCGTCGATCATCGGCAGCTCTTCCTCCCCGTCCCCCTCCTCTTCTTCCCGGTCTTCCTCCAGGGAGAGAAGGGGGGAGCCATGATGATGAATCAAAAGCCAGCGTCCGTCGCGCCGCTCGAAAAGATTCGTGGAGAGAACCCTTCCTTCCACCCATCTTCCCTGGTCCTGGGTTGAGATCATCTCAAGACAGACAACCCAGGCCCAATCCGCTTTGATGGTAATGTCGATCAGGTTGACGGAGAATTTGATCTGATACGTATGGTTAAAGATCAGCACCCAGCTGTCGCGGACTTCCGCCCAACCGCTGCGCACCTCCCACCCCGGATGAATACATTTGACGTAATCTTCTTTGATCCAGAGGGCGTCCATCTCCTGGATATCGAGTTTTTCAAAGGCCTGGTAGAAGGTCTCATTCGCTTTTCGGACCGCCTCGATGTCGCTCTCCACTTACTCCACCTCCTGCTGGTAGTCGTCAATCTCCCGCTGTAGTTGCTCCCGATTCCAACCAAGCTCTTGTCCCATCTGTTCCGCGACGTGAATGATTACATTTGAATCCCGTTTGTAGGGGCCGAGCGCCAGCGCCGTTCGCCGCCGCATGAAGTCGGAAAGGCGCTTTGCCCGCTCCACCCGAACCGCATAGACCACCTCCGCCAGAATGGGATATCCTAGCGGGGTGAGCGGTTTGAGCAAGCCCTTTTCTTGTTTTCCCAAAGCAAGAACCGCATGGAACTTCGTCCCATAGGCGCCGATCAGATAGCGGATTCCCTCTTCGCTGAGGCGGTAGCGCTCCCGCGCTGCCGGCGCCTCCTCCTTCAGATACTCGACCAGGGAAGGCATCTCCCCGCCATAAAGTGAAGGGTCGCTCGGAGGCCGGGGATGGGCCTTCAGCTCCGGCACCTTTTTCACGACGGCATCGATCGCCCTTTCAGCAGTCAATCGGAAGAGGGTAAACTTCCCGCCGGCCAGAACCAGCATCCCCCCCGGTGTCCATTCGATCTTTCCCTCACGAGAAACATCGGAGGCGGTCCCACCCGGATCATAGATCAGAGGTCGGACCCCCGCGTATTTTCCGATGATCTCCTCCGGCCCCAACCGTCCCTTCGGAAAGAGCCGCGCGGTTTCCCGAAGGAGCCAGGCGATCTCTTCCTCTTCGGCCCGAACCTGATCGAGGTTCCCCGCGAAATCGGTATCGGTGGTGCCGATCAGACTCTTTCCCTTCCAAGGGATGACGAAGAAGATCCGGCGGTCGTTTTCACTCGATACCACAACGGCATGGCTTCGCGTGAGGCTCGGGGAAAGCAAGTGGATCCCCTTGGTCTGTCGAATTCGGCGGGGCGCCTCTCCTTCCATCCCGCAGACCGCGTCGACCCAAGGACCGGCCGCGTTGACGACGACACGGGCATAAATATCGTAATTCGCGCCGGTCAGGACCTCCTGCACCCGAACGCCGCAGGTGCGTCCTTCCTCACGAATCAGACCGGTGACGGCGACGTAATTGAAAACCGACGCTCCCCATTCCTCCGCCGAGAGGAGGGCGGCAAGGCAAAGCCGGGCATCGTCCATCCGGCAGTCGTAAAAACGGGCCGCACCGAGCAGTCCCTCCGATTGCAGGCCGGGCTCTTCCGCCAGCGCTTCGGTTGGACTGAACATCCGGTGCGGTCCGATTCTCTTTGATCCGGCGAGGAGGTCATACAGGATCATCCCGGCCCGGATCTTCCACTTTCCCCTCGCGTCGCCGCGATAAACCGGAAAAAGAAAGGGGAGGGGCCGGACGAGGTGCGGGGCAAGCCGGGAGAGAACGTAGCGCTCATGCACCGCCTCCTGAACGAGACGAAGCGCTCCCTGTTCCAGATACCGGATGCCGCCATGGATCAGGTGAGAGGTTCGGCTGGAGGTCCCCCCTGCGAAGTCACCTTTTTCAAAGAGGGCGACCGACAATCCACGCAAGGCCGCCTCCCGGGCCATCCCCGCCCCCTGGATTCCTCCGCCGATAATAACCAGATCAACGGGAGCCGTCTGTAGCCGGTCCAAACCCGACGCCATCGCATATTTATATCCTACTTTCCGTGAGAGGTCAAATTGCGGTTGACGATCAAATCAGCGTGAGATTATGATTGAGATTCAAAGAGAACCTTGTCATTCTGAAAGCAAAGGAGTCAGCCGTGACCTATCAGATTTCTCCTCTGGAGCTCAAACAAAAGAAGGAACAGGGAGAGCCGTTTCTCCTTCTCGACGTTCGCGAGCAGGTAGAGTTTCAATTTGCGCGGATCCCGGATTCGACGCTGATCCCCCTGGCTCAGCTTCCGTCTAGGCTGGGCGAGCTCAACCCCGATCAAGAGATCGTCACCGTCTGCCATCATGGCGTCCGCAGCCTGACCGCACTCGGCATTTTGGTTAAAAATGGATTTACAAATGTGAAGAACCTGACCGGCGGGATTGATGCCTACTCGGTGATGGCGGACCCCAGCATTCCGAGATATCGCTAAGGACACGCTCCATCCAGTCTCTACCTTGAATCGCATCACCCTCTCTCCAGCCCGATGATTCGATTGGAATGGTCTTCTCCTCCGCGCTTCCTAGTAAGACCCCTTGACAGGCAAATCTCCTTTTTCCGATGATGAAATTAAGGATGAATTTTCTCATCCTGTAAGGAGGTTTCATGGCACAGAAAACAAAAACCAAAAAGACAACGGCTAAAAAAAAGACGCTCGCGGGCCGGACACGAAAGAAGAGCCAGGGCCAGCCCGAGGAGATTATCCACCTCTTGAAAGAGGTGGACGACCATCTCTCTGCTTTCGGCGAAGTATATAACGAATATAAAAAAGCGTTTGAACAGGTGATGCACAAGATGGATCAATGGGAGGAGCGGTTCGGCCGATTGGACACCGTCCCTTCCCGGCTGGCGGAACTCGAATCGGAAGTCCGTGATCTGACCCGCGGCTATTTAGAGCGGATCGAGGCATTGGAGAGAAGGCAGGCCAACATTGAAGCCCTTGAACGGAGACTCGCGCGAATGACAGAACAAGAAGCGGCTTAGGGAAAACCCCTCTCTGCTCGACTTTCTTCCCCGCATTTGTTCGTTGACATTTTCTTTATTCTTTCATTACAATTCGGTATCCAGCACGCTTGGCTTTCGTAAATATTAATCAATGATTTTAGGCGGGGAGGAAGGGATGGCCCGAGAGAAAGATATCACCTCCGTTTTAAACGAGCGTCGCCTTTTTAAGCCGAAGAAGGAATTCAGCAAAGAAGCCTATGTTCCGAGCTTGGAGGCTTACAAGCGCCTCTACCGGAAGGCCGAGAAAGATCCGGAAGCTTTCTGGGCGGGTCTGGCTAAGGAGCTCTCCTGGTTCAAGCCCTGGAAAAAGGTCTTGGAGTGGAAGCCCCCCTTCGCCAAGTGGTTTCTCGGCGGGAAGATCAATATTTCCTACAATTGCCTCGATCGTCACCTGGACGGATGGCGGAAAAACAAAGCGGCAATCATCTGGGAAGGAGAGCCGGGCGATTCGCGCGTCCTGACCTATCAAGATCTTCACCGTGAGGTCTGCAAGTTCGCCAACGTTCTAAAGGGGCAGGGGGTCGTCAAAGGAGACCGGGTGGCGATCTACATGCCGATGATCCCGGAGCTCGCGATCGCCATGCTCGCCTGCGCCCGGATCGGCGCCACCCATTCGATTATCTTCGGCGGTTTTTCGGCCACCGCCCTGCGGGACCGGATCAACGATGCCGAAGCCAAGCTGGTCGTGACGGCCGACGGCGGCTACCGGAAAGGGGAGGTCGTCACCCTCAAAGAGAAGGTCGACGAGGCGCTGAAAGAAGCCCCGGGCGTTCAAAAAGTCGTCGTTGTCCGGCGAACGAACACCCCGGTTCAGATGCAGGCCGACCGCGATTTTTGGTGGCATGATTTGATGAAGAGCGCCTCCGACCAATGCAGCGCCGAGGCGCTCGACTCGGAGCACCCCCTTTTCATCCTCTACACCAGCGGCACCACCGGCAAGCCGAAGGGGATCGTCCACACGACGGCCGGCTATCTTCTGGGAACCACCGTCACCGCCCGATGGATTTTCGATCTCAAAGAGACCGACACTTACTGGTGCACCGCCGACATCGGCTGGGTCACCGGCCATTCATATGTGATTTATGGCATTCTTTCCAACGGCGTCACGACTGTGATGTATGAGGGGACGCCGACCTATCCGAAGCCCGACCGGATCTGGGAAATCGTCGACAAATACAAAGTGAATATCCTCTACACCGCGCCGACCGCCATCCGCGCCCTGATCAAAATGGGGGAGGAGTGGCCGAAGCGGCACGACCTCTCCAGCCTGCGGCTGCTCGGAACGGTCGGGGAGCCGATCAATCCGGAGGCCTGGATGTGGTACCACCAGGTCATCGGCAAAGGACGTTGTCCCATTGTCGACACTTGGTGGCAAACCGAGACCGGCGCCATCATGATCACCCCGCTTCCCGGCGCCATTCCGACGAAACCCGGCTCCGCAACCCTTCCCTCCCCGGGCATTGCCGCCGATGTGGTCAATCGCGAGGGGAAATCGGTTCCGGCGAATGTCGGGGGCTACCTGGTGGTCAAGCGTCCCTGGCCGTCGATGCTGCGAACGGTTTGGAAAGATCCGGAGCGCTACAAAAAGCAGTACTGGTCCGATATCCCGGGGATGTACTTCACCGGCGACGGCGCCCGGCGCGACAAAGACGGCTACTTCTGGGTGATGGGACGGGTCGATGATGTGATCAACGTCGCGGGACATCGATTAGGGACGATGGAGATCGAATCGGCGCTGGTCTCTCATCCCGCGGTCGCGGAAGCCGCAGTGGTGGGCCGCCCCGATGAACTCAAGGGAACGGCCATTTCCACCTTCGTCACCTTGGAGATCGGAAACACGCCGAGCGACAAACTCAAAGATGCGCTGCGCGCGCACGTGGTCAAAGAGATCGGGGCGATCGCCCGGCCGGACGACATCCGGTTTACCGAGAATCTTCCCAAGACCCGGAGCGGCAAAATCATGCGAAGACTTCTTAGGGATATTGCGGCAGGGCGCGAAACGGTCGGCGATACGACAACCTTAGAAGATTACACCGTCATCGCCAAACTACGGCAGGAAGAAGAATAAGGGGACCGGCTTTTTTACCGCACGGAAAATACGATAGAAATTTGTGAAGACTGATTTCAATAATTTCTTGACTTTTATATCAACCTTGGTAAAATCTCCGATACCTTTTAGGACTATCCCATGAAACAGAAGTGGCAGATTGTTTTGGCCCTCCTCCTCTTAATCTCCGCCTCGGCCTGCACCGCCGTCCTCACCGAGCAGGTTCGGTCGACAGCCGACGAGGAGACCCTCTTCGAAGAGGTTTTTGAAGATCCGAACCGGCACCTCGGGAAAATCATCATTCTCGGCGGGGAGATTCTTCGCCTTCAATATAAAGGGCAGAAAACGGAGGTGGAGTTTGCAGAGATCCCCCTCTATCGGACCGGCAAGCCGGCCCTCGGCTTCGATCCGGGAGAGCATTTTTTCGTGATCTTCCCATACCGGGTTGATGAGATCCTTCTCAAAAAGGGAAAGGTCATCACGGTCGCAGGCCGGGTCATCGGGACCCACACCGTCCGCGGCTTCGACTACCCCCTCTTCGCATACGAAGAAGCCTACGTCTGGGACAAGCTCCGGCAAGATCGTTTCCCTTCGTACGGCGCTTTCCTCGGACAATCGTCCTAACCCTCACTTTTATCATCATCAGATATCGAGAACGACCGTCGCCTTCCACCCGTTCGCATCGGAGGCCACTTCGAACTTGTGCATCGTGACCGCCTTTACATCGACCCGAAGTTTGTGCCGCGACACATCAATCGGCTCGCCATCACCGGTTCCGGTCAAGTGAGACCTCCCATCCGATTCATGATGGATCGAGAGGTCGAATGATTTGAAGAGAATCAGATCGACATCCTTCCAGTAGATCAATTCCTGAAGAAAATTGAAGAGGAGCATGTCGATCGCCTTGTTCGTCAGATCAAACGATCGCGACGCCTTCTTTCGGATCGTCCGAAGATCGTCCAGCTGTGTGGCGGTCACCGCCTGACCCGCCGAAGAAAAAAGTTCCTCCAACGTCTTGCCGCGCGCCTCAAAGGCAATGTCGGCAACCGTCAACCCCTCGATGAAACGATAGGACATGGCTTCCTCTGGATTAGTTCGATGGAGGATCGGCGGGAATCGCGCAACCCGCGATCTGTTCTTCGATGACCGGTTGGAACGCGAGGATCTTTTCCCCAATGAAGACGACTCCGAGTGTATATTCATCCGGAAAAGAGATCAGCTCCGAGCGACCTGCCACGAAGTTAAAGAGAAACACCCCCTCGGGAAATCGGACAAATCCTTTCGCGCGATAAATCTGCGGCGGAAATTGACCCATCATCTTCTCGAAGCAATCCCGCTCAAAGGTTTGATCCGTGCGGAGTTGAAAGGACTCCATTGACGGATGATGCCCCTCCTTATTTCTCTCGTGCACTTCTTTCCGGTTGTCTCTCCGGAGCGGCTTTCCAAAGATGAGGGCCGGATCGATCTGACAGCGTGTCGTCTCCAAAATGAGAGCGGCGGGGTTGATCGCCCGGATCATCCCGCGGGCCTTGCGGCGCTGTTCGTCGGTGACCAGATCAATCTTGTTGAGAAGGAGAAGATCGGCCATTTCGATCTGAATCCGGCCGGTGTGGCCGATGGAAGGGAATCGGACCGTCGCATCGGCATCAACCACCGTGACGACGGCATCGATCGGGAAATCGGGAAGATTTTCTTGGATATCACTGATCAGCGCATCGGGCTCCGCAAGCCCGGTCGTCTCGACGACGATCGCATCCGGCCCGACCGTTTCAACAATCTCCTTCACCGCGGCCTCGAAATCGCCCAGCAGGGAGCAACAGACACACCCCCCCTCCAGCTCGGCGATTTTGATATTCTTCCCGGCCACCACGCGGGCATCGACCGCCAGCGCGCCGAACTCGTTCATCACAATCGCAAGGCGTTGGTCCGAAAGCGCGACCAACCCTTGCAGCAGCGTGGTTTTGCCGCTTCCGAGATAACCGGTGAGTATCACAATGGATGTTCTCGACGCCACCACTATCCTTTGACATTTCCGATCGGAGCGAATTTCACCGCCCGTTTGGAGATCCCGGCCCGCTCGCAGGCATCGACCACTTCGTCGATGTCCTTGTAAGTCGGCCCGGCTTCTTCGGCCAGGCCGGCGAACGAAGCGGAGCGAACATAGATCCCCCGGGCGCGAAGCTCTTTCTGCAGCCGGTCGCCGCGGAACTGTTTGCGCGCCTGCGTTCGGCTCATCGTCCGGCCGGAGCCGTGGGCGGTGCTTCCGAACGTTTCCTTCATCGCCCCCTCGGTTCCGACCAACAGATAACTGCCGGTCTCCATGCTCCCGCCGATGATCACCGGCTGGCCGTAGGAGCGATACCGCTCCGGCAGCGCCTCGTGGCCCGGGCCGAAGGCGCGGGTCGCCCCTTTCCGGTGGACCAGCAGCTCGCGCGATTTCCCGTCGATCCGGTGGCGCTCCAGCTTGGCGGTATTGTGGGCCACATCGTAGATCATCCGCATCCCGAGCGCTTCGGCGCTTTTCCCGAAGATCCGCGCGAAACACTCCCGAATCCGATGGAGAATCGTCTGCCGGTTGGCAAACGACATGTTGAGGCCGCACTTCATCGCCGAGAAATAATCCCGGCCCTCCGGAGAACGGAACGGCGCGCAGGCGAGCTCCCGGTCGAGGATCTTGATTCCATACTTCGACTCCATCACCTCCAGGAAAACCTGAAGATAATCGGTCGCCACCTGGTGGCCGAAGCCGCGCGAGCCGCAGTGAAACATCACCACGATCTGGTTCGGAAAGAGACCGAACGCCTCGGCGATCTTCCGATCGAAGATGTTTTCTTCCCGGACCACTTGAACCTCCAGATAGTGATTCCCGGAGCCGAGTGTTCCGATCTGGCTCAGTCCACGGTCGATCGCCTTCTGGCTGACCTTCTCCGGATTCGCCCCCGCGATGCATCCACTTTCCTCGGTGAGCGCGAGATCCTCCGGCCACGCATACCCGTTCTTCAGACACCACTGAGACCCCTCGGCAATCACCTCTTTAAATTCATTCGGCGTCAACTTTACGAACCCCTTGCTTCCGACTCCCGCCGGAACGCGGTCGTAGAGAAGATCGACCAACTCCATCAACTTCGGCGCCACCTCCGCCTCGGTCAAGTCGGTTCGGACCAGACGCATCCCGCAGTTGATGTCGAAGCCGATCCCCCCCGGGCTGATCACCCCCTTGTCGGCATCCATCGCGGCAACCCCCCCGATCGGAAAGCCGTAGCCGGAGTGACCGTCGGGCATGCAGTAGGCGGCGCGAACCAGGCCGGGGAGGGTCGCCACGTTGGTGATCTGCTCGATCACCGCGTCATCCATCTCCCGGATCAGCTTCTCCGTTCCAATCATCCGGGCCGGCACCCGCATCCCTTCTTTGTAGGAAGGATCGATCTCCCAGACCGTCTCACTGACCTGTTTGACTTTATCTCCAAAAACCATCGCCCGACTCCGGTTTGAATGGCATAGGGATATCGAAAACGTTTCTCTTTATTTTAATCAATTGAGGAAGTGAATTGAAAGGGATGGATGGGGTCTCGGCGGGTCGGAGAGCAGATGGGGTCAATCGCAATCGAACAAGGGGCCGACTTCAGCGATCAAAAAGAATATTCACCTGCCAGGCTTCCCCCTCGCGGACGATCTGAAGCGGATTTGATCTGACCGCAGCGACCTCGCTGCGAAATGGATGGCGGGTCGGATCGATGAGCTCCCCCATGGCCACCCCTGCAGCCGATGCTGCGCTCCGCGCTCGATCCGGACTTCAAAGAGGCCGAAGTAGAAATTTTCCCGATCTCTGAGGTAAATCAGCTCCGAGAGCCATTGAAAAAGGAGACGGTCGATGCTGTCGGCCGAGAGGAGCAGCTCTTTCCCAATCTCCGGGCGGACCGCCTCGGTATCGACCATCGTCTCGAAGAGTCCCTTCGCCGTCGCCCGAAAGAGCCCTTCGAGCGAGTCGCCCCGCGCCACCAGCGACATCTCACCAGTGGCGATCTCCTCCAATACCTGAAATTCTTCCAAAGAGATGCTCCGCTCTTTGTCACTGGAAGCCGACGCCGTTAACCCGGCCGTTCGGCGATCAGTTGGACGATCCAGCGATCCCCTTTGAATCCCTCAAAGTAGTAGAGAATCCGAAAATCTAAAAAAAGGCGAAGCAGCTCATTGTGTCCCCAGCAAAATTCTTTCCGTCCCGGCTTCCCAAACCGCTCGTGCTGATCGATCAAGAAGGTCTCATAGACGAGGTGACCCCCGGGGCAGAGAGCCTGTTTCATGTCCGGGACAAGGCGCCGGTCGAGATAATAAAAACAGGTGACCAAGGTGTATTCCGCGCCGAGGATCGAATGCGGCTGCTCGAGATCGACGGCCCGCGCGGTGAACGACAGGCCGCGCCGGTTCGCCTCGGTGTTGCAGAAGGCAACCGCCTCGGGATCGCGATCGAGCCCCATGACCTCGAAACCTTGGGAGGCGAGGTAGAGGGCGTTTCGGCCAAAGCCGCACGCCACCTCCAGCGCCTTTCCCTTTTGAAAGCGGGCGAGATGATCGGTCAACAGCGCGGATAGCGTTTGGGATTGATGCTTTTCCATCTTAATCAATCGAAGTTTGTTGGAAAGAGCAGTCGTTAGGGGTGCCGGGATGATTTCATGATCGCTTCGGTCTCAATCGTCTTCCCGTCCCGGATCAGTTTCATCTTGACCCGATCCCCGGGCGACTTCTGACCGACGGCATAGGTCAGGTCGAACGGCTCATGCATCTCTTCACCATCGAAGGAGACGACGATATCCCCCTTCTGTATGCCGGCCGCCTCTGCAGTGGAGTTGGGAGAAACCTCCGTGATACGAACGCCGGCTTGGAACGGCTCGATCTGCACCCCCAGTCGAACCTTCTTCGATTCGAACTCTCGGTAGCCGACCCCCCAGATGAAATTGGCCAGATGTAATGGAAAATCGGGGAGCTTGAGCTCGACCTGAAAGCGTTTTGCCTCTGGGACATCTTGCGTGTTCGGAATGACGATCTGATACGGCTCCGGAAGACGCCGGAAGGCCCGGCGCGGGATGCCGAAGCCGTAGCCGACGTGGAACCCTCCCGCAAAGACGACCATCTTCTTGTCGGATCCTTCGGGAGAAGAGAGGTAGCGGGCGATACTCTCCGCCATCGTCTCATCCCAGAGAAGCATCGTATCGTAGAAAGAGGTGAACCCCTCCCCCCCTTGTTGGCCCATCGGGCCGTGCCCTTTGAAGATCGCCTGCAGCGCCTGGCGGTGATACCGATCGCTCCGATCGATCTCGGGAAGCTCCTTTTGCTCTTCGAAAGAGAGGCCATTGATCCCCTTCATGCCGACTTTGGCCTCCCACTCCTGGGAAGCGTTCAGGGCGATCAGCGGGATCTTGTTCTCTTTGATGAAGTTGAGCAGCTCCTGATAATATCCCATCTCCATTCCCCAATTCTCGATCCAGAGCTTCCGAAAGTCTTTGTCGCTGAGGGCTCCCTCCAACCACTGGTTGAGCTGGGGCTGAGAGGGACGGCGGAACATCTCCATCCCGGCCGCCACCTTTCCCGGAAACTTTTCGTTCAGCGCCTTCAGAATTTCCAGCTGCACCCGATGATCTTCGAGGTTGTCGTGGACTTCGCCGACATAAACGATCCGGGCCGGCGTCAAAAGCTCGATCAATCGCTCTTTTGAAACGGCCACGCCGGTCGGAACATGAACGATCTTTCCTTCTTCGATCTGGTCAAGCTCGATATAAGGGGATTCCGCGGCCAGAGAATCATCCGGGAGGGGAGTTGTTTCGGCGGCGACGGGAGATGCAGCGGGCCGTGTCGAATGCGGATTTGAAGCGGCCTTCGGTCGTTCCTGGGAACGGGTCGGCCCGGCACAGCCGAGCGCAAGAAATAAGAAGACCGCCGTTAATGAGAAAAGATAAAAATGTCGGAAGGTTCGCATGGAATCATTCTACAGACAAGGGGAGGGAAGTGTCAAACGGAGAAATGGCCCCTTGCGGAAAGGGGTGAAACCCTTTTTGACACGAATCTACAAAATCATTATAGTATCCTATCGCCAACCCAGGGGTCCATCGTGTCTGATCACCCTTCTTACCATGAAGCGCTTCCGAAAGGAATCGAGGTTCTTCGCTGGCCGCACAAGCATCCGCTGCCGGAATCGGAGGTCGTCGCCTTCTTCGAAAGCCGCGGTCTTGCTCCCACCCGATGGTCGAACCGACCGGACGAGGTCTATTCCGTCCACACGCATCACTATCAGAAGACCCTCTTCTGTGTGAAGGGGAGCATCATCTTTTCCCTTCCCGACCTGAACCAGGAGGTCGCGCTCCGCCCCGGCGACCGCCTGACCCTTCCCCCCGGCACCCGACATGGAGCGACGGTCGGACCGGACGGGGTCACCTGCATCGAAGCGGGAGATTGAAGATGAACCTCTTTACCGAAATCGAGTCGCTGATGGGACCGATCTTGCTGGTCTCGGACGGCGCTGCATTGACCGGCTTCTATTTCATCGGCCAGAAATACGCCCCGGTGACAGACCCTTGGAGACGGGATCCTGGACTCCGACTGTTCCAAGAGGTCGAGTCCCAAATCGCCGGATACACTTCAGGAAGACGGCAAACGTTTGATGTGCCTCTCCGGTTCGAAGGGACTCCTTTTCAATGCCGGGTCTGGCAGGCGATTGCGGCGATTCCGTTCGGAGCGACCCAAAGCTACTCGGCGCTGGCGGAGGGAATCGGCGCGCCATCGAGTATGCGCGCCGTGGGGGCGGCAACGGGACGCAATCCGATCTCGTTGATCGTTCCTTGCCATCGGGTCGTCGGGCGCAGCGGCGCGCTCACCGGATACGCCGGCGGGCTTGATCGAAAACGGGGGCTGCTGAATTTCGAGTCGGGCCTTGATATGGGTTGGCTCCTGCCGAACAGCCTCGGAAAAGAAAAAGGGGAGAAGATCCAGACAGATCTTCTCCCCTTGAAAACTGGTGGAGGCGGCGGGAATTGAACCCGCGTCCGAAGATATTCAGAAAAAGAACACTACATGCTTAGTCTCTAATTTGGAATTCGCGTCCAAGGTCGCCCAGAGACAGGCTCCCTCTTCCGCTAGCCTCAAAGAATCTCACCCAACCCCCTCAGGCGAAGAGTCAGGCCAGCCTGCTATCTGGCATCTTCCCCCCGCACAGGCGACGGAAAGTCGATGTCACTGCGTTTAGGCAGCGAGAGCTAATTGTTCATTAGCAATTATGTTTTTCCCATTTGTTTAACGAGCCCAATGGGACCTCGGCATGCGTTCCTTAACCTCTTTATCCCCGTCGAATCCGATCGCCCCCTGTTTATTGTTATGTGGGGCCCGTCCGGCGAACCCTAAAAAGAGGGTCCTCCGATGCCCCACACCCGCGGCTCGGACAGGCAAAGCCTGATCCTCGCCTTTATTTCATTCCAGATGATCTCTTACACAAAATCATCAGAACTTGTCTTGTCTCTTTCCCCGAACGGCCTTTTCGATCTCGCGCTGGGCCGACTTCTTTGATTCGGTTTCGCGCTTATCGTACAGCTTCTTTCCGACCGCCAACCCGATCTCTACCTTGGCCCAACCACGTTTAAAATAAATCTTCAGCGGCACCAGCGTGTATCCCTTCTGCTGGGCCTTCCCGAGGAGTCGTTCGATCTCGCGCCTTTGAAGAAGGAGCTTCCGTGTTCGCGTCGGATCGTGGTTGGAGAGGTTCCCATGGCTGTAGGGGCTGATGTGGCAATTATAAAGCAAGACCTCTCCCTTTTCAACCCGGGCGAAGCTGTCTTTGAGGTTGATCCGCCCCTCGCGAAGCGATTTGACCTCGGTCCCGGCGAGGACGATTCCCGCCTCCAGCGTCTCCTCGATAAAATAATCGTGAAAGGCCTTTCGGTTGCTGACCACCAATGAATCATTTTCTTTTTCGACCGCCATGATCTATTCCGCTCGAACGGGCCCGCGGGCCGATCCTTTCACGTTGACTTCGCCTGGTCGCTATTATAACATCGATCCCATGTCGAAGGGATTCTCTCCAACATCGATCTCGCCGATCCTCAAAGGAATCATCAAAGATTACGGCCTGGAAAAAGGGATCGCCGGCGCTTTATTGCAGATCCGCTGGAGAGAAATCGTCGGCCCCCAGATCGCCTCCCATACCTATCCCGCGGAGATCCGCTTCGACACCCTTCATCTCACGGTCGACAGCGCCGTCTGGATGCACCAGCTCTCTTTTTTAAAGAAAGAGATCATCGAGAAGTGCAACCGGCTTCTGGGGAAAGCGTCGATTCAGAAAATCCAGCTTCGGACCGGCTCTCTTCCGCCCCCTCTTGAATCGTTCGCGGAAGCTCCCCCCGTGGAAAGGGAGTGCACCGCCGAAGAAACGGCCTTCATCGAGCAGCAGGTCTCATCGATTCCGGATACGGGGTTGAAGGAAGCGGTCCGACGGGCACTCCGGCGGCATCTTCTCCATCGGCGAGAGGAAATTAAGGAGTCGGCGCAAGCGCGCTCGCCGGATCGGGCAGAGCGCTGACCGGCTCCTCCGGGGGCGTCTCCGTGTTTTTCGGCAGCCCCTTCTCAAGCTGCCCGATCTTCGCTTCGAGCAGCTCCTTGTTCGGATAGTGGCCTTCCAACTGTCGATAGAGCTGAAGGGCCGCCTCACCCTGATTTCCTTCTTCCAAACAGTTCGCCGTCCGGAATTTCGCAAACGGGCTCATGTCGCTGTCGGAATAATCGGTGGTGAGACGTTGATAAAACCCGACCGCCTCTTTACATTTCCCTTCGATAAAGTAGCTGCTTCCCTGGCGATAGAGGGCCGCCGGCGCCCAGCGGCTGTTCGGATCGCGCTTGATCAATAGATCCCATTCGGTCCGGGCCTGTTCGACATTGCCTTGGGCGAAATAGAGCTCACCGATTTTGTACTGGCTCTCCAAGATTTGATCGGAGTCGTCGCTGAGCTCCATCACCTTCTCATATTCGGAGATCGCTTCCCGAAGTTTGCCATATTTCTTTTCATAGACTTCGGCGAGGTAGCGGCGGGCCGAGAGGGCATGCGTGTTTTTCGGGGTGGATGCGGTCAGGCGAATGGTTTTTTGAAACGCATCCAACGCTTTTTGCGAATCGTCTAGATAGAGGTAGTAGAGGACGCCGCTCCAGAAGACCGACTCCGGGATGAATTTGCTTCGGGGGTATTCCTCCGAAATCTTCTCATATTCCCGGACCGCGCCGAGATAATCATCGGCCCGCCACTTCTGCTCGGCCGATTCGAGATATCGCTTGGGAACCCGCTCGGCGCTCGACCAAACGCTCCAGACGGTCAGGAAAAGGGCGATGAGAACAAGTCCCCCCCACGAAAGGGCTTTGAATTTCCATCTCACGCGTCATCCTCGGCATCCGCCGATTCTTCGCGTTCCCCCTTCTCTGCCAGGCGCGCCACGCCGCAGACCCGCTCTTCTCCTTCGAGGTCGATGAGGCGAACTCCCTGTGTGTTTCGGCCGATGACCCGGATGTCTCCCGCTCTGAGACGCAGGATCTTTCCAATCGTCGTGACGAGCATCACCTCCTCTTCATCTTTGACCTGCAGGGCGGCGATGACGCAGCCGTTGCGGGGACTGGTCTGGATGGTGATGATGCCATGGCCGCCGCGCCCTTGCGTCCGATACTCCGAGAGCTCCGTCCGCTTCCCATAGCCCTTTTCCGTAATGGTCATGATGCTCGCCTGGGCATTCGGAGCGAGGACCTCGGCGCTGATCACCTCGTCTCCTTCCTCGAGACGAATCCCCCAGACGCCGGTGGCCACCCGGCCGACAGCGCGCGCCTCTTCCTCGTGAAAGCGGATCGAGAGTCCGTGTTTGGTCCCGAGCAGGATCTCGTGATTCCCGGAGGTCAGCCGGGCGGCCATGAGCCGATCCCCTTCCTCCAGATTGATCGCCCGGATTCCTCCGGCGCGCGGGTTGCTGTAGGCGGAGAGGGCCGTCTTCTTGATCAATCCCTTCCGCGTCGACATGACGACGAACTTTCCCTCCTGGAATTGATCGACCGAGAGGATCGCGGTGATCTGCTCCGTCTGCGCGATCTGCAACAGATTGACGATCGCCTTTCCCTTCGTCGCGCGGCCCGCTTCGGGGATCTGGTGGACCTTCAACCAGTAAACCCGGCCGGCGTCGGTGAAGAAGAGGAGGTAGTCATGCGTCGAGGCGGCGAAGAGATGTTCGACGAAGTCCTCTTCTTTGAGGCCGGCGCCGATTTTCCCCTTCCCGCCGCGCCGCTGGCTTCGGTAGACCGAGGAGGGGGTCCGCTTGATGTAGCCGGTGTGGGTGACGGTGATGACCATCTCCTCCGGCGCGATCAGATCTTCGATGTGAATTTCGCCCGCCTCGGGGAGGATCTCGGTCCGCCGGTCGTCGGCATACTTCTCTCGAATCTCGGTCAGCTCATCCTGAATCGCTTTTCGAATGAGGGCGTCGCTCGCCAAGAGCGCTTTGAGCTGCTCGATCTTCTGGAGGACCTCCCGATATTCTGCGATGAGTTTGTCTCGCTCCAGCCCGGTCAGCCGCTGCAGCCGCATGTCGAGGATCGCTTGCGCCTGGAGCTCGGAGAGGCCGAACCGCCGCATCAGGCCGCTCTTCGCTTCGTCCGGAGAAGGGGAGTTGCGGATCAGGGCGATGACTTCATCCAGGTGGTCGAGGGCGATCTTGAGCCCTTCCAAAATGTGGGCGCGCGCCTCCGCCTCCCGCAATTCGAAACGGGTCCGGCGAATAATCACTTCCCGCCGGAAGTCGAGGAAGTACTGGAGCATTTGCTTGAGGTTCAAGACCTGCGGCTGGTTGTTCACCAGCGACAACATGATCACCCCGAAGCTCGACTGCATCTGCGTATGCTTATAGAGCTGATTGAGGATGATCGAGGCGATCTCACCTCGTTTCAACTCGATGACGATCCGCATCCCGTCGCGGTCCGACTCGTCGCGCAAGTCGGAGATCCCTTCGATTTTTCGATCCCGGATCAACTCGGCGATTTTTTCGATCAGCCGCGCTTTGTTGACCTGATAGGGGAGCTCGGTGACGACGATCGTCTCTCTCTCGGTTTTCTCGCTCACCTCGATGACGGCACGGGCGCGAAGCTGAATGGAGCCGCGGCCGGTCAGATAGGCGTCTTGAATCCCCTTGGTGCCATAGATAAAGCCGGCGGTCGGGAAGTCGGGTCCCTTGATCGTCTGCATCAGCGTTTCGATCGAGAGGGCCGGGTCGTTGAGGAGCTGGGTTAGCCCGTCGATCAACTCGCCGAGATTGTGCGGCGGAATGTTGGTGGCCATTCCGACGGCGATGCCCGAGGAGCCGTTCATCAGAAGCTGCGGGATCCGGGTCGGGAGGACGGTCGGCTCCACGACCGATTCATCGAAGTTCGGGACGAAATCGACCGTTTCCATGTCGATGTCGGCGAGCATCTCTTCGGCGAGCTTGGTGAGGCGCGCCTCGGTGTAGCGGTAGGCCGCCGGGGGGTCGCCGTCGATGGAGCCGAAGTTTCCCTGGCCGTCGACCATGAGATAGCGCATATTGAACTCTTGCGCCATCCGGACCATCGCGTCGTAGACCGCCGCATCGCCGTGAGGATGGTATTTCTTGATCACCTCGCCGACGACGCCGGCCGATTTGGAATAACGGCGGTTGGAGAGAAGCCCCTCGCGGAACATCGCATAGAGGATCCGCCGGTGGACCGGCTTGAGACCGTCCCGGACATCGGGAAGGGCGCGGCCGACGATCACGCTCATGGCGTAATTGATGTAGGCCGACTTCATCTCGGTCTCGAGATTGACGGTGTTTCTCTGTTCGTCTACTGGCATTGCATCTCCATATAAAACATCAGCTCAACGTTACAAGTCCAAATGTCAAAACTTGAACTTTGAGCTTTGAACTTTACTCTTTAAATATCGAGGTTCTTTACTTCGGACGCGTGCTGCTGGATGAAGTTCCGGCGCGGTTCGACTTCATCGCCCATCAGGACCGAGAAAACCCGCTCCGCTTCGACCGTGTCTTCGAGCTGAACCTGCAGGAGGATGCGGCTTTCGGGGTTCATCGTCGTCTCCCAGAGCTGGTCGGGGTTCATCTCCCCCAGCCCCTTGTAGCGCTGGATGGAGAGCCCTTTCTTCCCCCGCTCCAGGACATGCTGGATGATCCCGGCGGCGGTCGGATACTCCTTCTCCCCGTCGGAATCGGTCACCCGATAGGGAGGCTTTCCAAGTCCCAACCGCAACGGCGAGAGATTCTTCAACTCCCGGAACTCGGGCGATCCGATGAGCGCCTCGTCGATTTTGATCAAATTGGGGGCGCCGTTCTTCTGGATCTGGATCTCGACCCGGTGCGACACATGCTCTTCATCCTGGCCGATCGAGGAGTGAATGACATAGGTCGGATAATACTTGGTCCAGTAACCCTTGGCGGTTTCCAGCAGCGCGTCGAGGCGTTTGCGGTCCCGAAGAAGTTCCGGTTGGAGCTCCTCATGCTGCGTCAAAGCGCGGACGACCTCGGCATCGATCTGCTTGCGCGCGAAGTGATCGATAATCGCTTCATAAGAGGCAAGCTTTTTGAGCAGCCCCTTCACCTTCGCCCCGGAGGCCCACTCCTTCGATCCTTCTTGATAGATCTGGACCTCATCGCCCGCCATTCCGATCAAATACTCGCGGAGCGCCGCTTCGTCCTTGAGGTAGCGCTCGGTCTTTCCCCGCTTCACCTTGAAAAGCGGCGGCTGAGCGATGTAGATATACCCCTTCTCGATCATCTGGACCATCTGGCGATAGAAGAAGGTCAGGAGGAGGGTCCGTATGTGCGCCCCGTCGACATCGGCGTCGGTCATGATGATCACCCGATGGTAGCGGGCCTTGGCGATATCGAAATCATCGATTCCGATGCCGGTTCCCAAGGCGGTAATGAGAAGACGGATCTCCTCAGAGGAGATCATCTTATCGAACCGCGCCCGCTCGACGTTGAGGATCTTTCCCTTCAACGGAAGGATCGCCTGGAAACGGCGATCGCGCCCCTGTTTGGCCGAGCCGCCCGCCGAGTCTCCCTCCACCAGGTAGATCTCGCTGAGGGCCGGATCTTTCTGGGAGCAGTCGGCGAGTTTTCCCGGAAGGGAGCCGCCGTCGAGCGCGTTTTTTCTCCGGATCAACTCCTTCGCCTTCCGTGCCGCCTCGCGGGCCCGCGCGGCGTTCAGCGCTTTGTCGATGATCTTTTTTGCGACGGGCGGGTTCTCTTCGAAATACTCGCCGAGCGCCTCGTTGACCGCCCCTTCGACGATCCCCTTCACCTCGGAGTTCCCAAGCTTCGTCTTCGTCTGTCCCTCGAACTGCGGGTTCGGCAGCTTCACCGAGATGACGGCGGTCAATCCCTCCCGGACATCATCGCCGCTGACGGTCTCTCCGTTCTTCAACTGGTTGTTGGCCGAGCCGTAGCTGTTCACCGTTCGGGTCAAGGCCGATTTGAAACCGACCAGATGGGTTCCCCCTTCTTTCGTATTGATGTTATTGGCGAAGGAGAAGAGATTTTCCGAATAGCTGTCGTTGTACTGGACCGCCAATTCGAGCATGATCCCGTTCTTTTCCTTCTCGACGAAGATCGGTTTATGCAGCGGGGTCTTGCTCTCATTGAGCATCTCGACGAACGAGAGGATTCCCCCTTTGTAGCAGAACTCCTGCTTCTTCTCGGTCCGCTCGTCTTCCAGCGAGATCAGCAGCCCCTTGTTGAGAAAGGCGAGCTCCCGAAGGCGCGTCGTCAAGACATCATAAGAGTACTCGGTCTGCTCGAAGATCTGCCCGTCGGGCTTGAAGGTGATTTGCGTCCCGCGTTTTTTGGTCTTGCCGATGGTCTTCAAAGCGGCTTGGGGCTTTCCCCGCTCGTAGCGCTGCTGGAAGACCGAGCCGTTCTGCTTGATCTCCAGCTCCAGCCATTCCGAAAGTGCATTCACGACCGAGACGCCGACGCCATGCAATCCGCCGGAGACCTTATAGGTCTCGTTGTCAAATTTGCTCCCGGCATGCAGGACCGTCAGCGCCACCTCGGCGGCGGAGACTTTTTTATCCGGGTGTAGATTGGTCGGAATCCCGCGGCCGTTGTCGATCACGGTGACCGAATTGTCGATGTGGATAATCACTTCGATCTCGGTGCAGAACCCGGCCATCGCTTCATCGACCGAGTTGTCGACGACCTCGTAAACCAAATGGTGCAGGCCGTCGGGCCCGGTGCTTCCGATGTACATGGCCGGCCGCTTCCGAACCGCCTCAAGACCTTCGAGAATTTTGATCTTCCCCGCATCATATTGTGACTGTTTTGTTTCTTCTGTCATAGTCTCTTTCTATTCCTAACAAATTCGTTCTATCTAAAGGTCCTTTTGGGTCAGGATCAGACACGCATCGGCATGACGACCGCCAGAAACCCTTTCCCTTCCTCTTTGATCAGGCAGGGAGAGAGAGAATCTTTAAACTCCAGCGTCGCCTCCTCCCCCTCCAACACCGACAGCGCATCCAGGAGGTAGCGCGCATTGAACCCGGTGCTGAAGCCCTCCCCCGCGAAAGAGGCGGTGACTTCTTCGTTCGCCTCTCCCATCTCCGGATTGTTGGAGTTAAGCAGAATTCGGCCACTCTCGAGCGTAAACTTCACCGCATTGGTCTTCTCCCGGGCGAGAAGGGAGACGCGGCGGAGCCCCCCTTCGAGCTCCTCCCGATTGACCGAGACCCTTTTATCATTTCCGTTCGGGATGACCTGCCGATAATTCGGGTAGTTCCCTTCCATGAGGCGGGAGGTCAGGATGAACGATCCGCGCCGAAAGACCAGCTGATTTTTCCCGATCGCCAGCTCCGGCGCCCCTTCGTCTCCCCCTTCATCAAGCGCCTTCTTGATCTCCAAGATGGCTTTTTTCGGGACAATAATGTTCTGCTCCGCGAGAGAACCGGCATCAGCGGTGATCGGAACCTCGGCCAGAGAGAGGCGATGTCCATCGGTGGCGACAAAGCGGATCAGCTTTTTCTTCCCGTCCGCCTCTTGTAGCTGAACCAAGACACCGTTGAGGATATACCGGGCGTCGTTCTCCCCGGAGGCATACAAGGTCCGTCGAATCAGATCGGATAAGGCGACCGCATCGATCGGGAGCTTGCCCTCCGCGTCCGAGGAGGGTGGGGTCGGAAACTCCTCCGGGGGGAGTCCCACGATTTTGAAATGGCTCTTTCCCGATTGAATGACGACCCAGTTGTTCGCCTCGCTGGTAATCTCTACTTTCCCTTCCGGGAATTCGCGGATAATTTCATAAAGCTTGCGTGCGGAGAAGGTGAGGCGTCCCGGCTCCAGAATTTCTGCAGGGTAAGCTCCCTGAATTCCGATCTCCAAATCGGTTGCGAAGAGGGCAATCTTCTCACGCTGCGCTTCCATGAGGATATGAGAAAGGATCGGCATGGTGTTGCGTTTTTCGACCACCCCTTGCACGCGTTGGATCCCAGTGAGCAGCTCCTTCCGCTCGATCTTGATCTTCATTCTCACTCCTCCTTCAAATTTTGTGTCAAGCTGTCGAGTGTGGTTTTCAAATTGAAGTCTTCTTCCATCCCTTTTTCAATCTGCTTACAGGCATGAATCACGGTGGAGTGATCCTTCCCCCCAAAGTGTTTGCCGATCTCCGGAAAAGAAAGGCTGGTCAGCTCTCGGCAGAGGAACATGCAGATCTGCCGGGGCGTCACCAGATTCTTCGTCCGCTTCTTTGATTTGAGCTCGACCAGTTTAATCTGAAACCGCTCCGACACGGCCCGCTGAATATCTTCGATCGTAACGACCCTTTTCTTTTCCTGGATCGTATCGCGCAAGACGCGCTTGGCCATCTCGACGGTGATCTCCTGCCCCGTCAACGAACTAAACGCGCCGAGTCGAATCAGGGCCCCTTCCAACTCTCGAACATTCGTCTTGATGTGGGTCGCAAGAAGAAGCGCCACATCGTTCGGGAGAGGGATTCCCTCGACTTCAGCTTTCCTCCGGAGGATGACGATCTTCGTCTCCAGATCGGGCGGCTGGATATCGGCGATCAGCCCCATTTCAAATCGAGAACGGAGGCGCTCTTCGATGTCGGACATCTCCTTGGCAGAGCGGTCGCTTGAAATGACCACCTGCTTATTCGCTTCGTAGAGCGTGTTGAAAGTGTGGAAGAACTCTTCCTGTGTCCGCTCCTTTCCGGCGATAAACTGGATGTCGTCGATCAAAAGGGCGTCGACATTTCGGTACTTGTTTCGAAACTCAATCATCTTGTCGTATCGAATCGAGTTAATCACGTCATTGGTAAACTGTTCGGAGGAAAGATAGGCGATACGAAGATGAGGGTCCCGCGTGGAGATGAAATTACCGATGGCACTGAGAAGGTGTGTCTTGCCAAGACCGACACCGCCGTAGAGAAAAAGAGGATTGTACGAGGTCCCCGGCCGCTCTGCGACCTTTCGGGAAGCGGCATGGGCAAACTGATTGCTCGATCCCACGACGAAAGAGTCGAAGATATAGCGCGGGTTAAGGTTTCCTTTTCGTCTCTCGCGCTCGGGCGATCCGGCGGGGGCCTCTCCCTTCTCGTCGACTACAAAATGAATACGCAGCCCCTCCTCCGTTAATTCTCTTTCCAGGGCCTCCTGGATTTGCAGACAGTAGTGTTCCTTAATCCACTCCCCGAAGAACCGATTCGGCACAGAGACATGGACATCCTTTCCGGAAATTGAAACCAAGGAGGTCGGCTTCAGCCACGTCTCGAAGCTCTGACGGTTAATGTGAGGCTCCAGCTGAACAAGGAGTTGCTTCCAGATCTGGTCCAACTGCATCCGGCTTTCCTGGAGTTACACACAATGTTATCAACAGTTGTTAATAGTTTATTTCTGAGGTATATCAGAATCTTAGAAATTACCCTGTGAAGAACCCAACTGCTGAGGAACAAAATTCGACGAAAATGCTGATCCAATATATCAAATCGTCTAAAATGAATCAAGTGATTAATCGGTCGGTTGGGATATCCACACCGCTATCCCCGGTCTTTCGCCCTGTAAAAATAAGGACCTTGCAACCTTATCCAGATATTTCTGTCCCTTACTATTACTTCTGTCTTCATTTTTTTATTTCAAAATCAAAAAACGAGTTTAGTCTTGACAATAACGCCGAAATTTAGGAAGATATACATTTTCGTATTCACACACGTAAGGAGAAACTATGTCAGTCACCTATCGCCAACCGAGCAAACTAAGAAGAAGTCGCACACACGGTTTTTTAAAGAGGATGTCGACCGCCAATGGTAGAAGGGTTATTAAGAATCGGCGCGCCAAAGGACGGAAGCGCCTTACAAACGCCTAGAATCAAGCTAAAGCGGCTGACTCAGAGGGAAGAAGTTCAAAGGGTTTTTTCAAAGGGGAGAAAGTTTATCTCTCCTTCCTTTGTTATTTTTTCTTTGGAGGACGAGTTTCCGGATCTACTCTATGCCATCCATACTCGAAAGAAACTTGGATCGGCGGTAGAGCGTAATCGCATCAAGCGAATCTATCGTGAGGCCCTCCGCCGCCAAAAGGTTTTACTACGCGGTCACAAATTGGTTGTGATTCCAAGGATCGGATCCAGTCTCCTTACGTTAGAGCAAGTGGCCGATCAAATCAAAGCTTTTTTCCCGAAGCCCCCAGTATAAATGGCCTTAATCTATATTTTTATCGTTCGCTTCTACCGAGGCGTCATATCCCCTTTGCTTCCACCTGCGTGTCGGTTTTACCCGACCTGCTCGTCCTATTCTATTGAGGCGGTAAAGCGTCATGGGTTTTTCCGTGGGATCATTATGACCATTAAACGCCTTATTCGATGTCATCCATTCTGCTCAGGTGGCTACGACCCGGTAAATTAAATTTTCTTTATTTTAAGAGGAATCCAGACAAGTGATGGAAAAACGTCTTATTGTATTTTTGATCTTATCTTTATTCATTATTTTTGCTTACCCGTTCTTTATGGAACGGATGATCGGACCTACTCCGCAGGCCCCTGAAGTCGCTCAAGCTCCGATCGAAATGAAACAAGGGGGCGAATCGTCCATTCCGCCACAGACAAACGCTGCACCTTCGGAATTAGTGGTAGAAGAGAAGAATGCAAAAGAGAAGGTGATAGAAAGTGATCTCTACCGCATCGTTTTGTCGAACGTCGGCGGGACCATCAAAGAATGGCAGCTTAAAAAATACACGAAGAAAACAGAGACGGGCGAAAAGGTTCCGATCGAACTCATACAGAAGGATGTGAAAACGCTTCCTCTGACCATTTTTACCTCGGATGAGCCGAACGGATCGAAGCAGATATACAACCTCGATGAGAGGCCGATCCAGCTCAGCCCGGAGAGGCCTACGGAAGTGGTGACGCTGACGTTGACCGGTCCCGATGGACGGAAATTGAGCAAAGAGCTGACCTTCCACAACGATCATTACCTGATCGAAACCCGGATCGTCACAGAGGGCTACCCCGAGGGTTATGAAGTTTCGCTCGGAACGAATTTCGGCATTGAGAATTGGGCGGTAGAATTCGGCGGGAGCATCGGTGCGGCGACATTCGTGAATGGAGAATTGCTCAAAAACGAAGAGTCGAAAATCGAGGGGACAGCGACGCACGAAGGGACGGTTTTGTGGACGGCGCTGCAGGACAAATATTTTATCAGCGCTTTGATTCCGAAGGAAGCAGGTCAGATCGGGCCCGTTTCGGTGGAAAAGGAAGGTGCACAACAGATTCGGGTCGATCTGAAGGTTCCGGCAGACCAGGCGGGCCAAAAGACGCTGGCGCTCTATGCCGGTCCAAAAGAATATGATCGACTGGCACAGATCGGGGTGGGTCTGGAACAAAGCATCGATTTTGGCTGGTTTATCATGGGGAGCTGGCTTCCGGTCCGGTTGGTGGCAAAGCCGATCTACTTCATCCTTCGTTTCTTCTATCAATTTACCCATAATTACGGCGTGGCGATCATCCTTGTCACTGTCCTCGTGAAGGTTCTCTTCTTTCCCATTACTCGAAAGAGCCTTGCCTCGATGAAAGACATGGCTGCGATCCAGCCGAAAGTGGCAGCGCTTCGAAAAAAATATGCGGGCGATCGTGAAAAGATGAATCGGGAACTGATGAACCTCTACAAAGAACATCAGATCAACCCTTTCGGCGGCTGTCTGCCGATGGTTGCTCAAATACCTGTTTTTATTGCATTATTTAATGTGCTCTACACGACGATCGACCTGCGGCAGGCCCCGTTCATGTTTTGGATCCAAGATCTTTCCGATAAAGATCCCTTCTATGTGTTACCCGTTATTATGGGGATCAGTATGTTCTTCCAACAGTGGACGCAGCCGACAACAATGGATCCAACCCAAGCGAAGATCATGCTCTTTCTCCCTGTGATCTACACCTTCTTCTTCCTCAACTTCCCATCCGGCTTGGTCCTCTACTGGCTTATTAATAATATCCTGAGCATCGGCCAGCAATATTTAATGAACCGCGAAGGGCTGGCGATTCCCAAAGCGGGGACGACGTAACAGGACGACGGAATGCGACGGCAAGCGGGCCAGGACGATACCATCTGCGCCATTTCTACTGCGATCGGATTGGCGGGGATCGGCGTGGTACGGGTGAGCGGTGCCAGGGCGTTGCAAGTCGTCCATCCCCTTTTCAAAGGATCTGCCGAGCTAGAGAAGGTCCAAAGCCACACCGCCCATTATGGTCACGTCATCGATCCCGAGAATCAGGGAATCGTCGATGAGGCCCTCTTCTTAATCATGAAAGCGCCGCGGACCTACACCGGCGAAGATGTTGTCGAGATCCAAACCCACGGCAGTCCGCTTATCCTGGAAAAAATACTCTCTTTACTTGTGATGCAAGGAGCGAGGCTGGCCGCCCCTGGAGAGTTTACACGTAGGTCTTTTTTATCAGGTAGAATTGACCTTGCTCAGGCGGAAGCAGTGATGGAAATGATTACTGCGGAAAACTGGGATCATCACCAATGGGCGCTCAGCCAATTAAAAGGGTCATTATCCAGGCAGATTGTTGGTTTACGGGAACGCTTGTTACACGTCCTCACCCACATCGAGGCCTCGATTGACTTTTCCGAAGAAGGAATCACTTTTTGGACCCATTCAGAGATGAGTAAGGAGATCGGGTCGGTTTCTGAAGAGATTGAGCGCTTACTGGCAGAGTATGCAGAAGGGCGTAAAATCCGAGATGGGTTCACGGTTGTTATTGTTGGGCGCCCCAATGTTGGTAAATCAAGCCTGATGAACCTCCTGCTGGAAGAAGATCGGGCCATTGTAACTTCCTTCCCCGGCACGACACGAGATCTCCTTCAGGAGACCATCCACATTGACGGCCTTCCGCTTCGGATCACCGATACGGCCGGCTATCGCGCGACAAATGATCCAATCGAAGCAGAGGGGGTCCGCCGGGGAGAAGAAGCCCTGGATAAAGCCGATCTGATTCTCTGGGTACTCGATTCGAGCGAACCGCTCCAGGAAGAGGATGAGGTTCTTGGAAAACGCTTACAAGGGAAGCAGAAGATTATTCTCCTAAACAAAACCGATCTCCCTGTCAGACTGAATCCTCAAATGCAAATGGAGCATCCGGCGGAGGTCATCCTCTCCATTTCGACCGTAACCGGTGTCGGAATGAGCGCTTTAAAGAAGGAGATCAAGCAGCATCTTAGCAGGAAGCCGGAGAAAGAGCCGCCGCGGGTGGCGCTTCTTCGGCATCGCAATGCTCTTGATGCAGCGGCTAAAAGTCTCTTTCGAGCAAAACAGGCGGTCGAAGAGCGGGCTTCATGGGAATTTCTGGCCGCAGACTTAAGGGAGGCGACCGATTCTTTGGGAGAGATTGTCGGTGAGACGACGACAGACGAGATTCTCGATCAGATCTTCAATGGGTTTTGTATCGGCAAGTAGAAGAGTGTTCCACGTGGAACATCAGCAGGAGCAGAGATGAATGAGGTGATGTATGAGGTCATCGTTGTCGGTGCGGGCCATGCCGGATGTGAAGCCGCTCTTGCCGCCGCTCGGATGGGAGCCCATACCCTTCTGTTTACCCTGAAGCTCGACAATATTGGACAGATGTCGTGTAATCCTGCGATTGGGGGGATTGCAAAGGGTCATCTTGTCCGAGAGATCGACGCTCTGGGGGGAGAGATGGGACGGGTCATTGATCAGGCCGGCATCCAATTTAGAATGTTAAATACCAGGAAAGGGCCCGCTGTACGCGCGCTCCGAGCTCAAGCGGACCGGGATGTTTACCGATCTGTGATGACCGATGTGCTGCTCAAACAGTCGAATTTAACGGTCATCGAAGGGATGGTTGAGGAGGTCTTGGTTGAAAATGGCCGTGCGGTGGGGGTCGCACTTCAGGATGGAAGCCGGTTTCATGCAGGCGCAGTCATATTAACGACAGGGACTTTTCTTCGCGGCTTAATTCATATCGGCATGCGGCGCTTTTCTGCCGGTCGGATCGGTGAGGCTCCCGCTGAAAAGGCTTCTCAGAGCCTCATCAACCTCGGTTTTACCTTGGGGAGACTGAAGACAGGCACCCCGCCGCGACTCGATGGTAACACCATTGATTATGCACAACTTCAGCCGCAATATGGCGACGAGCCGCCCCTTCCTTTCTCATACGCAACGGCGCGGTTAGAGGTCGACCAACTTCCGTGTCATCTCACCTATACCCGCGAAAAAACGCACGATGTCATCCGTGCCCATCTGAATGAGTCGCCCCTCTACTCCGGTGTCATTACCGGGATTGGGCCGCGTTACTGCCCCTCCATCGAGGACAAGATCGTGAAGTTCTCGGATCATCCGCGCCACCAGGTTTTCTTAGAGCCGGAGGGGAGAAAGACAAACGTCATTTACCCAAACGGAATTTCGACCAGCCTACCCGAAGAGGTTCAGATTGAATTTATTCAAAGCATCCCCGGGCTTGAGCAGGTAAAAATGCTCCGTCCCGGCTATGCGATTGAGTATGATTATGTTCCCCCGATTCAACTCCACCCGACATTGGAGACAAAGCCGGTCGCAGGGCTCTACCACGCCGGGCAGATCAATGGGACCTCCGGTTACGAAGAAGCGGCCGCGCAGGGCATCATGGCTGGGATCAATGCCGTTTTAAAACTTCGGAATCAGCCGCCATTGATCCTCGATCGCTCTGACGCGTATATTGGCGTTTTAATTGATGATTTGGTCACTCTGGGGACCGAAGAACCCTACCGGATGTTTACCTCTCGTGCGGAATACCGCCTCTTGCTTCGGCATGACAATGCAGACTTACGCCTAATGGAAAAAGGTTATCACGTCGGCCTTCTCCCCGAGCGTCAATATCAGGCCTATCTTTCCAAGCGGGAACGAATCGAAAGGGAAAGGGCCTGGCTTGAATCGACGTCTCTGAGGACGATTCCCCGTTCCACCGAGACCTTGGCGAACGCCGGCATTCAGGGAACGCTTCCTTCGATGAACCTCGCACAGCTCATGAAGCGGCCGGAGATCGACTACAGCAGCCTTGTCTCCTGGTTCAATCTGGAGGACCAAATCGATCCTTCGATTGCGGACGAGATCGAGATCCAGATCAAATACGACGGTTATATCCAGCGAGAGCTCGCCCACGTCGCCCGGTTCAAGCAGATGGAGGGAAAGCGGATTCCAGAGGCATTTAGTTATGATGCAGTCATCGGGCTCTCGAGAGAGGTTCTTGAGAAGCTGAAGAAGATCCAGCCGCGCTCTCTCGGCCAGGCCTCCCGAATCTCCGGTATTACACCGGCGGCAATCTCGATTTTGATGCTCGCACTCGAACGCCGAAGAAGAAAAGAAGGGTCCGGTCCACCGAGGGGAGAGGGGCCGATCACCCCGAAAGCGATGGAGAGCCGACCCTGAGTGAGGAGAAGAGAACCCTTCTCGTCCAGGGCGCTGCAGCGCTTGGAATCGTGCTTTCCTCGGAACAGATCGACGGCCTCTTGCTTTATCATGCCGAGCTGGTCCGTTGGAATCAATCGGTCAACCTCACCGGCCTCCGAAGCGACCGGGAGATCATCGTCAAACACTTTTTGGATTCGCTGACCCCGCTGACCCTACTGCGTCCGACCGAAAGAGAGCGCTGGATCGATGTCGGAACCGGCGCCGGTTTTCCGGGTCTTGTCTTGAAAATAGCGCACCCCGATCTGGAGGTGATCCTTCTGGAGGCGACCGGAAAGAAGGCCGCATTCCTTCATCATATGATCGGTCTTCTCCGATTAGAAGGCGTTTCCGTTATTCAGGATCGTCTGGAGCATCTGCGCGGGCCGATGTGGAAGGAGCGTTGCGACCTTCTCTTGACGCGCGCCGTGTCTCCGGCCGTTATCCTCCAAAATGGGATTCACCTGGTCCGGCGGGGCGGAAGAATTCTTTTCTTCCAGGGACCGCCCGATGCTTCGCGGTGGGAGAAAGCGTTGAAGGGAAATCCGCGGCTGGTTTTGGAGACGATCCATCCGGTCGCGCTCCCCTCCATCGAAGAGCCACGGTCGCTTGTTCTCCTCAACGTGGCCTGATGGTTTATCGACTAATGCTTTTTTTCCAAAACGGAATATGCTAGGATAACGCATTTCAGCAAGCGCTAGGTCATGATTTAATGGGAAAAGTCATCGCAGTTGCCAATCAGAAGGGGGGGGTCGGAAAGACGACCACGTCGATCAATCTTGCCGCGTCGTTGGCGGTCGCCGAGAAGAAGGTGTTATTGATCGACCTCGATCCCCAGGGAAACGCCACCAGCGGCATCGGGATCTCCCGGCAAGGGCTATCCGGAAGCGTTTACGATCTTCTGATCGGCCGCAAGGGGCTCACGGAATTGGTCGTTCCGCTTGAAGTCCCTTGGTTGAGCGTCGTTCCGGCCGATATCGATCTGGTCGGCGCCGAGATCGAACTGGTCGGCATGGACGGCCGGGAGCAGGTCCTGAAAGATCGGTTGAAGGGCGCCGTCGCGCTCTACGACTATATCGTGATCGACTGTCCCCCCTCGCTCGGACTGCTGACCTTGAACGCCTTAACCGCCGCCGACTCTCTCCTCATCCCGATGCAATGTGAATACTACGCCATGGAGGGATTGGCACAGCTGATGAATACCTTCGAGCTCGTCCGGCGCTCGCTGAATCCTTCGCTGCAGGTCGAAGGGGTCTTGCTGACGATGTTCGACGGCCGGAACAATCTCAACAACCAGGTTCAGGCGGAGATCCGATCGCATTTCGGTGACCGGGTGTTCCAGAGCACCATCCCGCGCAACATTACGCTCGCCGAGGCGCCGAGCCACGGCAAGCCGGCGGTTTTTTACGATGCGGTTTCGAAGGGGGCGCAAGCCTACCTCGCCCTCGCCAAGGAGGTCTTGGAGCATGCAACAGCGTAAAGCATTAGGAAAAGGTCTTGGGTTGACGGCCCTGGTCCCGCCGGCGGAGCCGCCGAAGGGGGAGGTTCGGGAGATCGACATCGGGAAGATTATCCCGAACCGATATCAGCCGCGGCAGTATTTCGATCCGGAAGCGCTGTCCGCACTCGCCGCCTCCCTCAAGAGCCACGGCCTGATTCAGCCGATCACCGTCCGGAAGGAAGAGAACGGGCGGTTTGAGCTGATCGCGGGGGAGCGCCGGTGGCGCGCGGCGCAACTCGCCGGCTTTCCCGCCATCCCGGCGATCGTGAAGCCGGTCCAGGACCAGGAGCTGATGGAATGGGCGCTCCTCGAGAATGTTCAGCGGGAAGATCTCAATCCGCTCGAAAAGGCACAGGCCTACCAGCGCTTGATCGCCGAGTTCTCCCTGACGCAAGAAGCGATTGCCGCCCGGATGGGGATCGACAGATCAAGTGTCGCGAACTTCCTCCGTCTGCTCCTTCTCCCCGAGCCTTTGTGGGGGTTGATCGCCGACGGGACCTTGACGATGGGACATGCCAAGGCCCTTCTCTCGTTGGAGCGGAAAGAAGATCAACTCCGCATCGCCGAGGAGATCAAGGCGAAAGGGTGGTCGGTCCGTCAGGTCGAAGCGCTGGTTCAAAAGATGAAGCGAGAGGCGCGTTCGGAGCCGTCGAAGGCGCCGCAGCCCGCCAGACCGGAAGCGGCCGAGCTGGAGAACCGTCTCCGCCTCGCGCTGGGGACAAAGGTTCGTCTGGTGCAGCAGGGAAAAGGGGGAGAGATCCGGGTGGAGTATTACTCCTTCGAAGACCTCGATCGGATCCTCGAGAAGCTGACCGGCACGAATTAAGAGGAATTAACCGTGAGGGGATCCCGGGAACGGAATCTCCTCCAGGCCTTGTAAGGGGGGATTATGTTGCGAAGGGATGAGAAAGATAAGGGAGCCCAGTCCGATGAGATTATCGCGTTCTTGGGAAAGGGGACCGAGTTTAAAGGGGTCATCACCTATAGCGGTACGGTCCGGATCGACGGCAAGGTCGAGGGGGAGATCATCACGCAGGGAAAGCTGATCGTCGGCGAGACGGCGGTGATCAATGCGGAGATCTCCGCCGGCACCGTGATCTGCGGGGGAAAAATCTCCGGAAATATCCGCGCCTCGGATCGGATCCATCTCCTCTCCAAGGCGGTGATGACCGGCTCCGTCAACACCCCCAATCTGATCATCGAAGAGGGGGTCAGCTTCAACGGCAAGTGCCAGATGGGGCAGGAAGAGGCCGCTCTGGCGGAGGTCCGGCCGCTGCAGGCGGTCGGCCACCAATCGAACGGGAGTTAGGGTGAGCGACACACCAATGGGAAGACGGGTCGTGGTCGGGATGAGCGGCGGAATCGATTCCGCCGTCACCGCGGCCCTGCTGAAAGAGGCCGGGTATGACGTCATCGGCGTCACCTTGACCCTCTGGAAGGATGATGCGGGGGAGGACGAAAAGCGCTGGCAGGACCGCTCGTGTTGCAAGGTCGGGCTGGCCCGTCATGTGGCGAAGCTTCTCTCGATCCCGCATCACGTTCTCGATATCCAGGAAGAATTCCGCTCCGAAATCATCGACGATTTCTGCGACGCTTATCTCGTCGGTCAGACGCCGAACCCGTGTGTCCGCTGCAATGAGCGAATGAAGTTCGGCCGTCTCCTCACTGTGGCGCGCGAGCTGGGAGCCGACCTTCTTGCCACCGGCCATTACGCCCGAATCCGCCACCGGCCGGATCGGGGCCGCTATTCTCTGCTGAAGGGGATCGATCTCCAGAAAGATCAGAGCTACTTTCTCTATCGTCTGAATCAAGAACAACTTACAGCGACCCTCTTTCCCCTCGGGGAGATGCACAAAGAGGACGTTTGCCGGAAGGCGGCGGCGCTGGGGCTTCCGTATGAAGAGGTCCTGGAGAGCCAAGAGGTCTGCTTCGTGACGCAGAAAGACTATCGGGCGTTTCTCTCTGAATATCGTCCCGAATCGCAGGCCCCCGGAAAGATCGTCACCGAGTCGGGTGAGGTGGTCGGAGAACATGCCGGCGTCGCCTTCTACACGATTGGACAGCGCCGGGGTCTCGGCGTCGCAACAGGAGAGCGGATCTATGTCACGCAGCTCAATCCGGAGCGGCGTGAAGTGGTGGTCGGGTCGGAAGAGTCGCTTTTGAAGAAAGAGGTGTTTGCCGATCGTCTTGTCTGGGGAGGAGAGGGTTGTCCGGAAGCCTCCCTTCGGGTTCAGGCGAAGATCCGCTATCGCTCTCCGGCCGGGGAGGCGACGCTGGTTCCGTTTTCAGAGGACCGGGTCCGGATCCTTTTCGATGAACCGCAGCGAGGGGTCACCCCGGGGCAGTCGGTCGTCTTCTATCAAGGAGAAGAAGTGATCGGCGGCGGGATGATCACGGAGGCCGCGTCGGGATCGGAGTAAGCCTCTGCGATCTGAAATATAAAAATGGAGTCAAACCACTGCGGCCCTGCTCACATTCTGATGAGCAGGGCCGCAGTGCAATCAGTCACTATTAGCGAACCGCCATCGCCTCCGATTTCAACAGCTCCGCTTCATATCTTTCGTGGGAGCTGTCGCTGCTGCTGGTCATTTTGCAGCTTCCATTAAATTGAGCGCCGTCTTCGATCAAAAGCGACGGGGTGATCAGATCTCCGGTGAAGACAGAGGTCCGGAGCAGCTGGATCTTCTGGTGCGCGACAATTTTCCCGGTCACCTTTCCCCCCACCACCACGGTATCTCCCTCGACGTTGGAGGTGATCACAGCCCCTTCCCCAAAAATGATGCTCCCTTTCACCGTAATTTTTCCTTCAATTCTTCCGTCAATCCGTCCCGATCCTTCGAAATTGACGTTGCCCTTAATCTCGACGTTCTTCCCCATATAAATAATGATGTCTTCGGCGGCCCGCTTGCCGCTTTCTTCCTTTCCATTTCCGAACACAGATCCCATATCCCCTCCTGCGCTTGATGATGAACCGTACTTCGGAAAGTATAGCCGATGATCCGGATTTGTCTAGGGCGATGAGAGAAATGGGCGGGTGTCGGAATTCGACATCCCGATCCGGCCGAATCGGATCACCGGCAAGCCCGCCGCTTTTTGAGTTTTATTGATTATTCCAGCGGTAGAATCTGTTGGCGGGATGAAGATTCGGGACCGAGAACCTCCCGGCGGGCAATTCCGATGTTGCCAGCGGCATCGGTTGCAGTGAGAAGAAGGATGTTCATTCCGGGGGAGAGGATCACCGGATATTTGAACGCGCCGCGGGTCACCGGCACGGGATTTCCATTCAGGGTCACGGAGCGAAGGGGGCTGCTCTCATCGGTTGCGGTTCCCGAGAGGATGACGGCCGGAGTGGAACTCGTCGCACCGGCCGGGGGGGAATCGATCGTGATTTTCGGCGGGCGGGTATCGAGGATCACTCTTCGTGAAAGCGTTTTGACATTGCCGGCCCCATCGGTCGCGGCGAGGTCGACGGCATTCTCCCCTTCTTTCAGGACAACAATCGTTTTAAACCGGCCCTCTTTGAGCGGAACGGAGACCCCGTTGGCCATAATCGAAACAACCGCGGTCCCCCGGTCCGAGGCGGTACCGGTCAAGGGGAGGGTCGGCTCATCGGTGTAGAGGCTTTCGGCCGGCTGCTCGAGGTGAAGATCGGGACGCTGCGTATCCCGGAGCACCGTGAGGCTCGCTGAAACGTGATTGCCCGCCCGATCGGTGGCGATGAAATCAAACCGATTCTCCCCTTCGATGTTTAAGGGAAAGACGGCGGCGAAGTCCCCTGTCGCGGTCGGCACAATTCGGGTTCCATTGATCATGACCCAAGAGATCGAGGAGGTCGGATCGACCACCCGGCCGACCAGGTCGACCGTTTTGGAGGCAATCAGCTGGCCCGGTTTGGGGGAGCGAATCTTCAATTCAGGCGCCGTCGGATCGAGTAAGATCGTTCGAACGACTTCGGTCTGATTCCCCGCCGCATCGGTCGCCGAGAAGCGAAGGGTATTCTCGCCGGTCTCCAGCGGTATCTCGGCTGAGAAATTGTTTTCCTGAAGGGCAACGGCGCGGCCATTCAGAGTGAAGGTCGTGATCGGCCCGGCATCCGAGATGTGGCCGGAGGCGATGGCCGGCGCGGCCGCAACGCTCGATCCGGGAAGCGGCTGTGCGATTTCGATGATCGGCGCCGCCGTATCCCGCACCACGGAAAAACGGGGATAGGCGGTTTGATGGCCCGCTTCGTCGACGGCCGTGACCTCAATGAGGTTCTCCCCTTCTTTGGCGAGGGGGATTTCTACGGAAAAGCGATCTCCCTTTTCGGGCGTCAAAGGAATCGTCGCCCCGTTGACACGAAGCGAGACCACCGGGGTTGCAAGATCGCGCACTCTGCCGGAAAGGGTGACCGTCGACTGCCGGCTGAACGATCCCGCCGCGGGGGTCATCTCGCTGAATTCGGGACCGACGGTATCCCGAATCAGACGGATCTCTTTGGCCGCGACATTTCCCGCCGCATCCAACGCTTCGATCTTTAAAAAATTCATCCCTTCGGTGAGAAGGGGAAAGGGAATCGAAAACCGGTCCCCGGCCGGAAGGGGGATCTCGATCCCATTCACCCGGAGGGAGCGGATCGACGTTGTTGCGTCGACCGCTTTGCCGGCCAAGTGGGCCGCAGTCGCTTTGATCGGCCGGTCCCCCTCGGCGGCGGTGACGGTCAGCTCCGGCGGGACGGTATCGATGATAAAACTGCGTGTCAGCTCCGTCTTATTTCCGGCGCGGTCTTCGATCGATGCGATGAGGGTATATTTCCGATCGGCCATTGCAAAGGTCTTTGTCGCCTCTCCTTGTTGCGGTCGGAAGACCGCCGAGAGATCGACCCGGTTCATGACAACCGTCAGCCGATCGGGCCGAACCTGGGAAAGGGAATCACTAAATGAAAAAGTGAGGGGAACGGCTTTCGTGGCGAGCACGGCCCCCTCCGGCACCGACTCCAGGGAGAGGGTCGGCGGGGTTTTGTCGATCCAGATCGAGGCCTCTTTCTTCGCCTCGTTCCCCGCGCGGTCGACGGCGACCCCTTGGGCGATTTGATTCTGCCCCTCGGTGCTGATCTTCACCGCGGGGGTGATCGAAGCGAGTCCGGAAAGCGAATCGTTCCCCTCAAAACGGACGGTCGCGTCGGACCGATGCCAACCGAATTCGTTCGGCGGCGGCGTCAGATGCGCTTTGATCTGCGGCGGGGTCCGATCGATTTGGAGGCTCCGCTGTTGCACCGGCTCCTGATTCCCGGCCCGGTCGACCGCATAATAAAGAAGATGAAACGTTCCTTCCTGCGGAAGGGGCGCCGAGAGGGTCCGTCGCTCGGAGAAAAGAAGGTCGGGGTCGGGTCGAATCACGATCTCCGGATTGGAGTCGATCTGGTAGTGAAGTTCGGTCAACCCCGAGCCGTTGCCCGGGTCGGATGCTTCCAGGCCGGAAGCGCGAGACCACCCCGATCCGCCGGGCGCGTCGGCGGGAAGAAGCCGGGTCTCCGGAGGGGTTGCATCCAACTGGAAGATCACTCTCGCCTCGGCGCGGTTTTCCGCATGATCGGCAATCGACGCCACGAAGGTATACACATCGTCCGGGAGAAAATCGGGAGTATACGTCGCCTCCGTTTCTCCCAACTGAAAGAGGGAGGCAATGTCTTTGTCGTTCAGCGTCGCCCGAAGGCTCTTTCGATCGACCCCGGCGGTGGCGTCTTCATAATTTAGAACAAACATGGGCCGGGGATCGTTGATCAGAAGCCGCGGCTTCGGCGTGATGACCGACAGCTGCGGCGTGACCCGATCGGTTCCTTCGATCCGGAGCGTCATCCCGCCCCCCGCCTTTCCCTTCAGCTTCACCTGGAGGGTATTCCTTTCTTTGAGCGTGATCGGCTTTTTAAAGGAGGTGGTCTTTTGGTTCCATTCCGAGGAGCCGACGATCGGAACCCCGTTCAGCAAAACCTCGGAGGCGCTGACCTTTTCGTTCGAGGCATCTTTCATTCCATTGTTCGAAATCTTAAGGAGGTAGGACGCCCCCGGATCGATCACGGTAAAATCACTCTCTACCGGGACCGGCGCGCCCTCTTCACGAGAAAATGTTTTTTCAAATACGGTAAAGGTTCCTGCTCCCTCCGAGAGGGTCGGCCATAAAAATAGAGAAAGAAGGAGAATCAGAAGGGAGATCGGCGGGGAGAGTGGAGCGATTGCGAACCGGCGTTTCGAAGCGAGAAAGCCTCTCTCCCTGGTATCGGGGGAATCGGCCTCCGTCATTCCGGAAGTCCTTTCATTTGATAAAACAAGAGATCTCCTCACGGCTAAAAGTGTTAAAAGGCTATCATAGCGGTTTTGCAAGGTCAATTGAAAAGGCCGAAAGACGAGACGCTTCGCGGAGTTTATCCTGAGCACGGAGAGATTCTGCGGCTCGGAAGGACGAGCGAAGGGCTCAGGATGACAGGAACCCGTTACAAAATACAAAGATCCTATTCAAATCGACTGACGGCGCCGGGGAGGCCTTTTCCGAAAGGCGGGCCAATCGGAGGGGCTTGCGAAGAGGCGCTGAAAAAGGGTGTGGACCCGGTCGGTGTGGGCGCGGTAATCGCGGACGAATTGGTCTCGGGCCGAGGTGGCCGCGACATCCCGGTAGCCGAGGCGGAGGGCGCAGGCCCGAATTCCTTTTGGATCGTTTGGAAGAAGGTGGGTTTGGGAATCGTTCACGACCTGAAGCTTGTTTTCCGCATCCCTCAAGAAGAGATACGCTTCCTTCAAACAGCGGGCGTCCTCTTTGGACAGGAAACGGGCCCGGGTCAGCTTTTCGATCGCCTTTAGGGTATTTCGCTCGCGGACGGCGGGGTGCTTTGCCCCAAAGTAAACCTGCAGCGCCTGAATGATAAATTCGATCTCGCGAATGCCTCCCCGGCCGAGCTTGACGTGGCTTTCGGTCTGCTGCGAGAGGCCGATCTTCTCATCAATCCGCTCTTTTAATGCGCCGACCTCCCGCAACCCGGGGAGGCCGAACGGTTTGCCGTAAAGAAAAGGGATCGCCCTCTTGAGGAAGCGCTGTCCCAGGGAACGATCGCCCCCCACCGGCCATGCCTTCAGGAGGGAGAGCCGCTCCCAGGTCTCCCCGCGGGTGGCATAGTAGCGCCGGTAGCCCTGGAGCGGCTGGACGATCAGCCCTTTTTCCCCTTCGGGGCGAAGCCTTAAATCGACGCGATAGACGTAGCCTTGGCCGGTCGCCGTATTCAACGCGGCGGTCACCTGCTGAGCCAGCCGCCGGAAATAGTCGGCATTTGCGATCCGGCTGTCCGAATCGCCTCGAATGCCGGCGGTCTTTCCGGCGCGCGTTGCGTAAAGGTAAAGAAGGTCGACGTTGGAGCTGAAATTCAGCTCGCCCCCCCCCAGTTTTCCCATGGCGATGATCGTAAATCCGGTTCGGACCCGGCTTCCCGATCGGTCCCGGTAAGAGGGAATTCCATAGCGCTCGCGCAAGGCCCGGTCGCAAATTTCGTAGGCCTTCTGAATCAGAACATCGGCCAACTCGGAGAGCTCTGCGAGAATCTCTTCCACCGAGGCTTCCCGCAGCAGGTCCCGAACGCCGATCCGGAGGATCTCCTTTCGTTTGAACGCGCGAAGAAGCTCGAGCCGGTCCTCTTTTGTCTTAAGGCGCCGCAACGCCTGTGAGAAATCGCGGGTGATCTCCCGTTTTGTCCGCCGCCGCTTCAGCACCGCCGGGTCGAAGACCCAGTAGAAGTACTCCGGATTCCGAATGAGGATCTCGGACAAGAACGGACTGCCTCCGAAGATCGTGGCGGCTCTCGATACAGTCGCGGGATCGTCGCGCAAGTAAGAAAAGAGCTGGGTTTTGCTGATGGCGGCCCGGGTAAACCGCTCGAAGTCGTTGAGTCCCCGGTCGGGCTCGGGTGTTTGACCCAAGGGGGTTAAGAAATCCTCCAGAATCTCGGCAAAGAACTGCCGGACCCGCGGCTCTTCGGCAATCAGCTGGAGGTTCGTATCGGCCCGCTTGATCTCTTCGAAACCGTAGGGCCGTAACAGAGAGGCCACCTCCTCGCCGCTCAAATCGGGAGCGAGAAGGAGATCTTTCAGCTGCAGCGGAGGTTTCTTGGGGGGCGGTTCCTTCCGAAGCGGACTTTTTGACTTATTTTCTGGATCGAGAGGCGACACGTTATCTCATTACAAAGGAAAAAACGTGAACCGGTGATTGTGTCGGTTGCCGAATTTCTGATTGAGAATTGATTTTTGCACGATCATCTCTCTGTTAAGATTTTTATTAATAGCAATTCTATTGTTGATATTAGCTAAAATCCTTCTGGATGTCATTACCTTTGGAAAAGGGGAGAGGCTGCTTTTATTTTCCTTTGTCCCCTTTTCCTTCGCTACGCCGTGATGTATTCTCGGCCGTCCACCGGGACGCCGGCCCGCGCCGCCTCTCGATGGAAAATAAACAGCCACTGAGCGGCTCTTTCACTTCTTTTTTTTAGCCTTTTGAGGGATGTGCTTTTTCTTTTTCCTGCCCGCTTCCCAGTCTCTTATTTCTTCGACCAACTCTTCCAGCGTCTGTTCTGTAGGGTATTTGAGGGTATGGGCATACTCTGTTTTCCCGACTTGGATGACTTCGATTTCTTTTTCTAAAAATTGTTGAATTTCCTCAAGGCGGGGTTTCTCCTCCCGGCTGCAAAAGGAAAGCGCCTCCCCTTTTTTAAAGCCGCGCCCGGTTCGGCCCACCCGATGCACATAGTTCTCCGCCAGTTCCGGCAAATCATAATTCACTACGTAATGCACATCGGGGATATCAATACCGCGCGCGGTGATGTCGGTGGCGATGAGAATGCGGCATTCCCCTGCTTTGAACCGGTTCATGACATCCGAACGCGCCTGCTGGTCTTTTTCGCCGTGAATGGTAAAGGTCTCGATTCCCACGCGTGCCATGGCCTTCGCCACCCGTTCGGCCCGCACCCGTGTCCGGACAAAAACGATGATTCTGCTTTCGGGATGATCCGCGATAAAGCGCTCCAGAAAAAAACGTTTGTCGTCCATCTCGACAAACAGGACGTAGTGCGCCACATTTTTAGAAACGAGGTTTTCCGGAGAAATTTGAATACGGATCGCGCTGTTTTTCACCTGGGAATAGGCCAGCTTTTTGATTACCTTGTTGATGGTGGCGGAGAAAAAAAGGGTTTGGTGTCTTCGGGTGAGTTTCTTTTTAATGGATTGAATATCGGCGATAAAACCCAAATCGAGCATCAAATCGGCCTCATCGAGCACGAGGATCTCGACCGCATGGAGCTGGATATAACCCTGGCTGATGAGGTCAAACATTCGGCCGGGCGTTGCGATTAAGATGTCGATGCCGTCCTGAAGTTTTTGAATCTGCGGGTCTTGCGCGACACCGCCGTACACCGCGTACGCTTTGACCTTGGTCTGCTTGGCCAGACTCGTGAACACCCCGCAAATCTGTAAAGCCAGTTCATGCGTCGGCACGAGAACAATGCATCGAATCCCGGTGGAACGCTTACTCCTTTTTTCGCTGTCGATTTTGTGCACGATGGGAATGGCAAAAGCGGCGGTTTTGCCTGTCCCGGTCTGCGCGATGGCGAGCACGTCTTCCCCGCTTAGAATCGACGGAATCGCCTTATATTGAATGTCGGTCGTTCGAATAAAACCGAGCTGGTCCAGGTTTTTTTTGATCGCTTCCGAAATCTGAAATTTTTCAAACTTCATAAAATCTCACAATGATTCAATATACACCGATGAAGATCTTGCGATCAAAGGGTCTTGAATCTTGATGTGAATAAAGATCAAAATACAAAACCAGACGCGGCATGAAACGTCTCTTTTTCTCGGTGCTCTCCCTGGTGTTAGACCGAGGGGCGTGATGGAAATATAAAATCTCACCGAGCCGAATTATACCCCCCCTTTCTCCTCTCTGCAATTTGTTTTGCAGGACCGATTTGATGGAGCCTCCCCGATTCTGTATAATGAACCCGGTTGAGGCTGAGCGCGAGGATCGATTGAACTTAAAAGAATTAGAAAAAAAATTGCTGGCGCTTTCTGCCCCGAACGAGGAGGTTCAAGCATTCCTCTTACGGATGGATCGGGACTACTTCTCCCTTTACTCCCCCGCGGAGATCGCCGATCATATTCGGATGGCCTCCCATCTGACGCGCGATCGCCCCGCCGCCTTGAAAATCGTCTCCAAGGGGAAGCGCGCGTTTGAGATCACGGTGGTCGCTTTCGACTATTTCTCGGAGTTCTCGATCCTCTGCGGCCTGCTCGCTCCGTTCGGTCTCGATATTCAGGCGGGAAACGTCCACACCTTTTCAGACGAAGAAGCTCCGGCGGCGCGAAGCGGTTTGACCGGCGCGACGCGGCGGGGCGCCCGAAAGATCGTCGATGTTTTTCAAACCGCCCTGGTTCCGGGAGAGCCGTTCGATGCCGAACGGATGGAGCGGCTCGAAGAAGCGCTCGTTGCGCTCGTCCGTCTTCTGGAGCAGGAGCGGTTTAATGAGGCGAGGGATCAGGTCAATCGGCACCTGATCGCCTACCTCTCCAAGGCAAAGGTTTCGGAGGGGGGGCTCCTGCAGCCGCTGAAGGTCCGGTTCGACAATCGAAGCTCGGGGCGGTGGACCCTTCTTGATATTCACGGGAAGGATACCCCCGGCTTTCTCTATGCCTTCTCGAATGCCCTTTCGCTTCGCGGCATCTATATTCAGAAGGTCCAGATCAAAAATGTCGGCGCCGAAATCCAAGATCGTTTCTATATCTCCGACCGGCGGGGACGGAAAATCGCCGGCGAGCGGGAGAAGAAAGCCCTCCGGATCTCCGCGGCGCTGATCAAGCAGTTCACCCATTTTCTGGTCCGCTCCCCCGATCCGACCAAAGCCATCGCCCACTTCGATCAACTGCTCGACAAGATTATCGAAGAAGAGAAATCGAGCTCGATGATCTCCTTTTTGAAGAAGCGGGAAACGCTCCATCTCCTGGCGCGCCTTTTCGGCACCTCCGATTTTTTATGGGAAGATTTTCTCCGGATCCAATTTGAAAACCTCCTCCCCCTCCTCGATCAATATAAAGGGAAGAAGCTTCGGATCGGGAAAGAGGCGCTTCGCCGGGGCCTGCGCCGGGAGCTCCGAAAAGGGACCGGCCTGGAAGAGCGAAAACGGATCTTGAATGAATACAAAGATCGGGAGCTCTTTCGGATCGACATCAAACATCTCCTCGAGCCCTCCCTGACGCTGACCGACTTTTCCCATGCGCTGACCGATCTCGCCGAAGTGGTGATCGAGGAGACATATGCCCTCTGCCGGGCCGATCGGCTCAACCGCTACGGCACGCCGCGTCTGGAAGAAGGGCGCCCCTCCTCCTTTGCGATCTGTGGATTGGGAAAACTCGGCGGGGCGGAGCTGGGGTATGCCTCCGATATCGAGCTCCTCTTCGTTTATGAAGGACCGGGCCAGACCGACGGCGCGGAGCCGGTCGACAATCGGGTTTTCTTTGAGAAGCTGGCCCAGCAGATCACCCATTTCATTACGGCGAAGCAGGAGGGAATTTTTCATGTCGATACCCGGTTGCGGCCGCACGGAAACGCCGGGGTCTTGGCAACCCCGCTTTCACAACTGACCGCCTACTATGCGCCGACCGGCGAAGCCGCCCCTTTCGAGCGCCAGGCGCTGATTAAACTCAGATGGATCGCCGGCGATGAGGCATTGGGGCGGCGGATCGAGGCCCATCGCGACCGGTTCGTCTATGGGGAGACGCCGTGGGATTTAAAGACCGCGCTGGAGTTAAGGGAGCGTCAACGGAACGAGCTGGTACCGAAGGGAAAGATCAACGTGAAATACAGCGCCGGGGGTCTTCTCGATATCGAATATGCGGTTCAATATCTCCAGATCATTCATGGCCATCCACATCCGGTATTGCGGACGCCGCACACCCTCTCGGCGCTCGAGCAGCTCCGCCGGCTGAAAATCCTCCCGAAAGAGATCTGGATCGACTTTCACAGCGGCTATCTTTTTCTGAGGAGCCTCATCGACGCCCTCCGGATCGTCCGGGGTCACGCGAAGGACCTGATCCTGCCGGACGTGCGGACCGAGGAGTTTACCTTTCTGGCCCGAAGGATGGGGTATGGGCAGCGGGACTGGGAGCGGGGGAGAAAAGAGTTTCACCAGGAGATTCAACATCACATGAGCCGTGTCCAGGCTGATTTTGTCCGGCTGTTTGAAGGGGTATAAATCATTTCGGAATTGAAACCCCATGCGCTTGATTCCAATTCGTAGTCGGGCGCAGCGCGCTCTATTGACAACGCCCACTCGTCTCCCCTAGGCTGGATATCATCTTCAGGAGGGTTACGATGTCTATCGAAAAAAGGTTCTCCTTCTTGTTATTCGGTCTCTGGCTGGCCTTCTTCCCCGCTTCCTGCAATTCGTCTTCCTCTAAAAGCACATCGACCGTCGGCGGAGGAACTCCCGGCGCGCCGGCGATTCGCCTCGAATCGGTTGCCACCGGACTGAGCGAGCCGATCGGCCTTTTCAACGCGGGGGACGGGAGCGGGCGGCTCTTCGTGATTGAGCAGGGAGGCACGATTCGGATCTTGCAAAACGGCGCCGTCGGCGCAACGCCCTTCCTCGATATCCGGGACCGGGTCGACGCCGGGGGAGAAAAGGGACTGCTCGGATTGGCCTTTCATCCGAGGTTTGAAGAGAACGGCCGCTTCTTCGTCAATTACACCTCGCCCACCGGGGGGCTCCATTCGGTGATCTCGGAATTCAAGGTCGGCGCCGCCGGCGCGGGCGATCCGGCGAGCGAGCGGATTCTTCTGACCATTCCCCAGCCCTTTGCCAACCATAATGGGGGGAACATCGTCTTCGGGCCCGACGGGTTTCTTTATATCGGGATGGGGGACGGCGGAGCAGGGAACGATCCGCAGGGGAACGGCCAGAATCTCGGCACCCTCCTCGGAAAGATGCTCCGGATCGATGTCGATCAAAAGGCCGGTGGAAAGGAGTATGCGATTCCCCCCGACAATCCTTTCCTCGGAACGGCCGGCGCCGCGCCGGAGAACTGGGCGTATGGTCTTCGGAATCCCTGGCGCTTCTCCTTCGATCCTCAAACCGGCCTTCTTTATGCCGGCGATGTCGGCCAGAGCGCGCGGGAAGAAATTCATGTGATTCGAAAGGGGGGAAACAACGGCTGGAACCCGATGGAGGGGACGATCTGCACGCCGGGGGTGAATCCCGACTGCGACAAAAGCCGCTACGATCTTCCGATCATCGATTATCCCCGTTCGGAAGGGACGACGGTCGTCGGCGGCTCTGTCTATCGGGGAAGCGCGATCCCCAACCTGCCGGGAGCCTACCTCTACGGCGATTTCGGAAGCGGCCGGCTCTGGATGCTCCGATACGATGGAAGCGCGATCTCCGACCAGCGGCTGCTGCTGGAAACCGGGAAGAACATCAGCTCCTTTGGGGAAGACGAGCAGCGGGAGCTCTACATCACCGCCTATGATGGGGAGATCTTCAAAATTGTTTCCGGGCAGGCGGCTTAAGCGGTCGGATGGATCGATCGTGCCTCAGCAAGGGTCGAGACGAAAATCTTCCCGTCGCCGGGATTTCCGGTCCGGGCCGAAATTTTAATCGTATCGACGACCCGATCGACCTCCTCCGCTTCCACCACCAGCATCAGCCAGACCTTGGGAAGCTCTTCATAACGGACCGGACCGACCTGAATCCCGCGTTGGCGTCCCCGGCCGAAGACCGCCTGCCGCGTCAGGGAGATGAAGCCGGCCTTCTCCAGCCCGGCGATCACCTCCCCCTCTTTCTCCGGACGGACCATCGCTTGGACCATCTTCATCGAAACCATCCTCCCTCTTTCATCGGACCTCAATTAAATCGGGGATCATCGTAATTGCATCGAACCATTCGGGCGCCAGCGGGCCGATCTCTTTTTCGAGAAGGGATGCGACCTGATCGGCGCCGAGCCGCAGGACGGTCTCCTGAAACGATTCGCCCGCAACACGATGGGTTGCGACGATTTCAAGGAGTGCATCGACCGTGGGGACGACCATCTCTTCGGTAATCCCTTTTCGGACCATCGCCCCCAAGCGAACTCCCCCTTCGACCTGGCCGCCGAGGAAGAGCTGATAAGAAAACCGCCGCAGCTCGCCGACCGGCGTCATCGTTCCGGCGAGGCCGATGTCGGCGATCTGATGTTTGGCGCAGCTGTTCGGGCAGCCGGAGAGGTGAATCGAGATCGATTGAAAAAGGGCCGCCTTCCCCGGCGCCTCGGGACGGAAGCGGAGCAGATCGCGCGCCGCCCCCTGTGCGTTCGTCACGGCAAGGGTGCAGAACTCGGTGCCGGGACAGGCCAGCAGCGCGGGGCCGCCCTCTTTCCCTTTGAGCGACAGGCCGGCGGCTTTCAAGGCCTGAACGGCCCGGCCGATTTTCCGGACCGGAATCCAGTGCAGGGCGAGATTCTGATCTTTCGTGAAGTGGACGATCCCGTTTCCATGCCGCCGCGCGATCCGGGCGACGGCCCGGAGCTGTTCCACGCGAAGCTCGCCGAGCGGAACGGCGACGGTCAGACGGGCGTAGCCCGGCTGCCGCTGCGGAAGAATGCCGGGCGTGGCCGGGACCGAAACCGGATTGAGGCGGTTTCCGACTCGCTTCCAGAGCGGCGGCCGCCGTTTCTGATCGTTCACAGAAGGGAGGGGGACCTCCCGGTTCTCGGGGAGATTCCGTTTTTCCAGGAAGACCTTCTCGAACGTCTCGATAAATTTCTCTCGGCCCCACTGCTCGATCAGGTATTTCAGCCGCGACTTCGCCTTGTTCCGGTTGCCGAATTTGGTGTGGATGGCAAAAATCGCCTGACAGGCCGCCAGCGCCTCGGGCGGGGAGAGAAACTCCTTCAGCTGGAATCCGAGCATCGGATGGGCCCCCAAACTCCCGCCGACCCAGAGCTCGAAACCGAGAAGCCGTCGCCCGTCCTCTGTCTTGCGTTCGACGGCAACGAATCCGATGTCGTTGATGATCGCATCGGGGGCGCACTCCCGGCATCCGGCAAAGTAGACGTTCAAGCGGTTCGGCATCGTCGGATTGATCAGGTCCGACCGCTTCACGAAATAATCGGTGATCCGCTGGGCCCAGGGCTGAACATCGAAGAGGCCGTCGGATGCCACCCCCCCGTGCGGGCAGGCCATGACGTTCCGCAAGGTGTGGCCGCAGGCGGAGCGGGTCGAAAGACCGATCGCCTCCAGCTTCTCGAAGATCTCCAGCGTATCTTCCACGCGGATCCAATGCAGCTCCATGCTCTGGCGGACGGTGAGGTGCCCCCATCCCCGGCCGTGGACCTCGGCGAGGTCGGCCAGCCCCCTCAGCTGCGTATGCGTGACCCCCCCTCCCGGGATGCGGATCCGGAGCATGAAGTAGCCGGGATGTTTCTGACTGCAGATGCCGTAGGTCTTGAGACGATAGTAATCCTCGGGCGAGAGCGCACGGGTCCCCTCCTCTCGCAGCCGGTCAAAATCGATCCCCAACCCTTCCTGTTTGATCTTCTCCAGGTCGAGCGTCTTGAGCGCCCCCGGTCCTGTTTTTGTGGGGGACTTCTCCGCAACGATCGCCGTTGCAGGCGCCTTGGCCGGCGTCTTTGTCGCTTCGCCGAGAAGATCTTCCACCAATTGACTGCAACTTCCGCAGCCGGTCGTCGCCTGTGTGCAGGCGGCCACTTCGTCACGTGTCTTCAGCCCCTTCTCCCGGATCGCTGCGAGGATCGTCCCCTTGGTGACGCTGTTGCAGTTGCAGACCAGGTCGGTCTCCCGCAGCGCGGCCGTGCCGCTTGCGGCCCCCGCTCCCCCTTCGACCGAGACATTTCCGAGGAGCGACGATTTGATCTCGCCGATATCTTCCCCCTTCTGGATCAGGTTAAAGAGCCGAGGGCCGTCTTTGTTGTCGCCGAGGAGGATCATCCCCGCCAGCCGATTCTGGCGGATCACACATTTTTTGTAGATCGCTTTTTCGGTATCGATGAAGACCAGCTCCTCCGTCCCTCGTCCTCCCAGAAAATCGCCGGCCGAGGTGAGATGGATGCCGGCGACCTTCAGCGTCGTGGCACAGATCGTCCCGGAATAGCGCCGCTGATCTTTTCCGGTCAAGACATCGGCGAGGACCTCCGCCTGCTCCTTCAACGGTGCAATGAGCCCATACGTTTTGCCGCGATGCTCGATGGCATCGCCGACGGCGAAGATCCCGGGGAGGCTGGTCGCCATCCGGTCGTCGACCAGGATGCCGCGATTGGTCGCGAGCCGCGTCTGTCGCGCAAGGGTTAAATTCGGCCGAATCCCGGTGCAGATCAGGGCGATTCCGGCGGGGAGATCCTCGCCGCTGGTGAGTCGGACGCCGGTGACCCGGTCTTCTCCCAGGATCGCCTCCGCCGTGGTTTTGAGCAGGGTGCGGATTCCCATCCGTTCGAGCTCCCGCTTCAAGAGGGAGGCCCCGGCGGGATCGAGCTGCTGCTCCATCAGCCGGTCGCCCAGGTGAGCGACGGTGACCGACACCCCATAGTTGATCAACCCGCGGGCCGCTTCCAGGCCGAGCAGGCCGCCGCCGATCACCACCGCCCGCTTGCTCGATCGGGCCGCCGCGACAATCTGTCCCGTCTCCTCCAGGGTTCGAAAGAGAAAGACCCCCTTCTTCTCCCGCCCCGGAATCGGGGGGATGAAGGGGACGCCGCCGACGGCGAGGATGAGCGCGTCGTAAGGGGCGGCGCCGCCGTCGGCATTCGTCACATACTTGGAAACCGGATCGATGCCGGTGATCGCCAGACCGAGCTTTGCATCGATTCCCCGCTCGGCATACCAGGTCCGCGGCCGGGTAAAGATCCGCTCGGCCTCGGTCTTTCCGGCCAGAAGATCGGAGAGAAGAATCCGATTGTAGTGGGTCTGCGGCTCATCGCCGAAGAGGGTGATCGAAAGGGGGGCGCCGGTTTTCAATAGGGCTTCCAGCGCGGCGATTCCGGCCATGCCGTTTCCGATCACCACCACCCGCATTTTGGATTGATTCGTCAATGACCTCTCCTTACTCCGCGACGACCTCGGTCGCCTTCTCTCCGGTCCGGATGGTGTAGCTCTCCGAGACCTCCTGGACGAAGATCTTCCCGTCGCCCGGATGCCCTGTTTCGGCCCCCTGCTCGATGGCGGCGATCGCCCGGGGATATTCCTCCTCGCTGACAATGAGCAGGAGCATCGACTTGGAGAGGAGATCATAACGGACCGGCCCGACCTGGATCCCGCGTTGTTTCCCGCGCCCAAGCACCGGCATCTTCGTGAGGGCATACAGTCCCGCCGCCTCCAGGCGGCCGAGGACCGCCTCTTCCCGCTCAGGACGGATGATGGCGCGAATCAGCTTCATTTTCTTTCACTCCGCATCAAATTGCTTCTCCCCCGCGCTCGTCGGTGCTGATCCGGAGGGCGTCGTCGATGTCGACGACGAAGATCTTGCCGTCGCCGTAGGCCCCCTTTCCGGTCCGGTTCGCTTTCATCAGGGCGGCGATCGCCGCGGGGAGTCGGCTCGCTTCGATCATGATGGAGAAATACTGCTTCGGCAGAAACTTGATTGCGACCGGCTCCCCTTCCCCCGATTTAAACCGAAGGCCCCGCTGCCGGCTACGGCCCAGCACCGTGGCGGTCGTGTAAGAATAAATGCCGGCGGCCTCCAGCGCCTGGCGGGTCGCCAGCTGCCTGCCGGGGCGAACCAGGGCGATGACTTCTTTTAATGTCGCCTGCCGGAGCGGCGCTTTCTTTTTGGGGACCGAATCAATCTTGCCGACCACCGGGGGTTCCGGAGCCGAGATCGCAGCCGGGGGGGTGGAGAGTGGCGCGACCTCGCTCCGTACCGGAGGGGGATCTCCGGATTTTCCCGCCGGGGGGACAATCTGAAATTGTCCCCGCCATTTCTCGTTCAACTGGCCGGCCGGGCTCTGGGCGAGGAGCCGCTTGATCCCGACCGGATCGTGCCGGAAGGCATGGATCGTATGGACCCATTTGACGCTCTTATATCCCTGAAGAAAGGGGACGACCAATCGGAGCGGGCCGCCGTGGACTTCGGGGAGGGGCGCGCCGTTTAATCCGTAAGCGAGCAGGACCCGCGGGTCGCGGGCCTCGTCGCGCGAGAGCCCTTCGAAGAAGACCCGGTCGCGGGAGTAGAAGGCGAAGTAGCCGTCGGGGTGGGTGTCGATTTTGAAATAATCGAGCAGGTCGACCAGGCGGATTCCTTCCCACTCGACCTCTTCGACCCAGTTGAAGATCTGGCAGATCATCGGCACCTTCAGCTTCACGCGGGGAATTTCCTGAAGCATCGGCCAGGAAACCAGACGGGGGTGTTGTTCGAGCCCGGCGAGGTCGAGCGTCACCTCTTCCAGCGAAAGGGACGGAGGAATCGGATAGAGGCAGAGGATCGGGAGCGGCGCCGCCTCAAAATCGATCCGGAAAAACTTGTCTGCAAATTTGGGTGGAACGATCCCTTCCCGCATGTTGACCCCTTCAAAACGGAAAGGCGCCTGGAGAAAGAATTCATCCAGGCGCCCTTGCCTTTATACGTCGTCGTTGCCCGAGTATAAAAGCAACAACCATGCCGGAGGGAGGGAATGGTCAGATCGGTTGATTTCCTGCGCGATTTCGATCGGTTCAGGGATCGGACGGAGAGGCGCCGCGATCGATCGGCCGACATTTTTGTATCGCTTCCGACGAGAAGGGGGGAGTCGGTCTACTTCACTGATTGGAGCTGCTGGCGGGACTGTTTGGCTCGAAATGAGGCTTTGCGGGCGGCGTTGAGGGCGGGACCGGTCTTTTTCGCTTCTCCCAGCCGGACCGCCTCTTTCGCCTGATCGAGGGTCTCCTTGAGGGAAGCGAGGATCGCCTCTTTATTTTCTTTCAGCGTGGACGAGGCGCTGGACGCCACCTCATGGATCAATGTCTCCGTCCGGCGGATCATCTCCTGGCCGTAGCTGACGATCTCATGCGCATGCCCCTCGCTTCCGTGGGTGATCATCTCTTGGGAGAGCCGATAGATTTCATTGGAGAGTTGACGGATCGAGCGGAGATCTTCCTCGGCCACAAGCACGGGAGGATAAATCAAAAGGGAGGAAAATAAAAGTGTGATCAACAGGCGGCTTTGCATTTCTCTCACGAATGTTGTAAATAAATAACACGAAAAAAGGGAGGGGTCAATATTCTGCGGTCGGTACAAGAATTTCTTAGGATGGTGTTGGCGGGTCTTCTCGTTCTCCTTGCGGCCGGGGCGCTTCAAGCCGAGGAGGAGGATGGTCCGTCCAGCAGGGGGAGGTCAACTCGAACGGGCTCTGGTCGGTCCATTTCATCTCGCCGAGCGAAGGATGGGCCGGCGGCGGCGATGGGACGATCCTCCACACCGCCGACGGCGGCGCCCATTGGCGGGCCCAATATAAGGAGAAGGGGGAGCGGTTCTTCTCCCTTCATTTTTCGGATCGGCTTCACGGCTGGGCGATCAGCTGGACCGGCAAGATCCTCCATACCGCCGACGGGGGCCGCCGGTGGGAGGCGCAGACGAATCCGTCGCCGGCCTGGCTGTGGGACATCCATTTTGTCGATGCAATGAACGGTTGGATCGTCGGCGACCGGGGAATTATTCTCCGAACCGCGGATGGGGGGAAGCGCTGGGAGGAGCAAAAGAGCAACGCGTCGGGACCGATTTTGGAGGTCTTTTTCCTCGATGCACAGCGGGGCTGGGCTGCCGGATGGGATGGGATGATCCTTCAGACGCAGGACGGCGGGAAAAAATGGACCGCTCAGAAAAGCGGCACAACTGCGGCGTTGGAGGGGATCTTCTTCATCGACCCGCTCCGGGGCTGGACGGTCGGCCGCGGGGGGACGATTCTCCGGACGACCGACGGGGGCAAGCGTTGGGAGCCGCAGCGGAGCGACTCCGAGCATCTCCTCTTGAATGTTCAATTCATTTCCCCCCAGGTCGGCTGGATCGCCGGCGGGTCAGGGACGATGCTCAAGACGGAAAACGGCGGGGAGCGTTGGGAGAAACTCGATGCCGCCGTGAACAAAACGTTCGAAGGGCTCTCGTTTGCCGACGATCGCCATGGCTGGGCGGTCGGCTGGGGCGGGGTGATCGTCCACACCAGTGACGGCGGAAAGCGCTGGGAGGCGCAGAACAGCGGCTTTACCGATCGGCTCTTCCGGATCCAGTTTGTGGACGAAAAACACGGCTGGATCGCGGGGGAGACCGGAACCATTCTTCACACCCGCGACGGCGGCCGGAGCTGGATGCCTCAGGAGACCGGGACCGAGGACTGGGTCTTGTCGGTCCACTTCACCTCCGCGCGCGAGGGGTGGGCCGTCGGCTCGAAGGGGCTGATCCTCCATACGACCGATGGAGGGAAGCGCTGGGAGCGGCAGAAAAAGCTGACCGAGGCCGGTCTGGAGGGGGTCTTTTTTCTGACTCCCAAAATCGGGTGGATCGTCGGCGAGACCGGATTTATTTTCCGTACGGACGACGGAGGAAAGCGCTGGCGCGTTCAGGCCGGCGATACGACCGCCAACCTGAGCGACATTTTTTTCCTCAACGAGAAAAGGGGTTGGATCGTCGGTTCTCGGGGGACGCTGCTGCAGACCACCGACGGCGGCCTGTTATGGGAGCCGCTTCGGTTTCCGGTGAGCGTTTCTCTGACCCGAATCGTCTTTCGCCCGCCGAACCAGGGATGGGTGGTCGGGGAGGATGGAATGCTTCTGTCGACCGAAGACGGCGGAAAAAGCTGGACGCCGATCAAGACCGGAACGACGGTGGCGCTATGGGATATTGCGATGCACGGTCGGGAGGGCTGGATGGTCGGTGATCTCGGAACGATCCTCTACACGAAGGACGGCGGGAAAACCTGGTCGGAATATGACAGCGGGGTGACGCAGCGACTCAACAGCGTCACTTTCCCCTCCGCTTCCCGGGGGTGGGCCGTCGGCAAGGGGGGATTGATTCTCCAATTCGGTCCGGAGAGCGCGCCGACACCGCCGGCGCGGCAAGCGCCGGCCAAAACAAACGACCGCGCCGCTGCGCTCCTCCCACAAGAGAGATCCCACTAACAAAGGCGTTGAATGGCCCCGGTCTCCGACCGCCGATCCGAATGGTTCGTTCCGAAAGCCGGCCCCTTAAAGCTCCGGCTCTGGATCGGGCTTCTCTTTCTCCCCTATACCGGGATGGTCCTCGCCTTCACGGTGATCGGGGGAATGCTCGCCAAGACGGTCTTCTGGGACCGGGTGGGGGCGATCGTCCTGATTTATTTTCTCGGCCTCGGCATTGCGGCGCATGCGCTCGATGCCATCGGCGGCAAAGGGCCCAAGCCGTGGGGGGCGCATTTCTCCAAACGCCAGCTCTGGGCTCTCGCCGTCGGCTCCCTTGTCCCCGCCTACGCCATCGGTTTTTACTACATCATTTTCAAAACACCGCAGCTGGCGGTGATCGCCCTCCTCGAAGGGTTCTTCCTCTTCGCCTACAATCTGGAGCTCTTCGAGGGCCGCTTTCACACCGACGGGTGGTTCGCTTTCTCCTGGGGGGTGTTGCCGGTCCTCGCCGGCTACATCATCCAGACCAATCAACTCTCCCCGCCCGCGCTGATCATGGCCGGCGCGATGGGCCTCTTCAGCCTGGTGGAGATCAACGCCTCCCGCCCCTACAAGGAGCTCAAACGATCGGGCCGGCTCGATCCCGCCAATCATCAAGATCGTTATGAAGCGATCCTGAAGTGTGTCAGTTTGGGGGTGATGCTGCTCGCCGCCGGGATGGTGACGTGGCGGCTGGCGGGGTGAGGATACTTAGAGTGCTGCGCCGCGCGGAGTGTGTTGGTGCAAACCCCGTCGATCAAACGAATAGCACTAATATATTTCTTGTTTTGGTTTGGATGTAATAAACTTTGCCAGTTGGTTTTTCGACACATCAAGCTCTAATAAGGATTTAATCAGCAGGTCAACTGACACAGTTGGATCTCCTGCTTCCATTTTGGCAACGCGCGATTGACTGGACTTTATCCTTTCTGCTAGCTGTGTTTGTGTTAAATGCTTAGCGCGACGAACTTTTGATAGGTTCCTAGCCAACGCAAGTTTCAATTCTATATATTCGTTCTCTTTTGGGCTAAGGTCCAGAAAGTCTTTTGTGCTACCAATTCTCCAACCGGCTTCTTCTAACTTCTTTTTCTTTCTAGAATCCATTGTATATCCTCTTATTTTATAGCAGTATCATAATTTTTAATTCTCTGCTTGCATAAATCAATGACATTCTTCGGAGTGTCATTTGTTTTCTTGCTAAATACATCGAGCAATATTATTGCGTCTGTATCAAGCCGGTAGATAATCCTCCAGGTTACGTTTTTATCGTTTATCCTCAATTCATGGCATCTCGCACCGATTCTTGGCATTGGTCGCGACTGTGGCAGACTTAGAGTTATTCCTCCTTGTAGCTGCCGGAGAAGAAAACCTGCTTCCACTCTTGCTTCATCTGAAAACGGTGGGGATTTTACTTCGCCGTGTAACCAGACGAGTGGCTTATCGGTCGGGCTCATAAGTGGAGTATATGTCATTAATGACATAGTGTCAACGGGTCTAACCGAGCGAAAAAGATAGATATATTTTTCGCATTTTAGACCACTCAGTTGCTTCCACCTGATTGTAGCTGGTGCGATGGGCCTTTTCAGCTTGGTCGAGATCAACGCCTCCCGCCTCTACAAAGAGCTCAAACGGTCGGGCCGGATTGACCCCGCCAATCACCAAGATCGTTATGAGGCGATCCTGAAGTGTGTCAGTTTGGGGGTGATGCTGCTCGCCGCCGGGATGGTGACGTGGCGGTTGGCGGGGTAGGAAGATTTAATAGATCTAAAATCTCGTCCCGCGTTTCTTCGGGCGATTTATTCTTTGTGTAGACGGTGTATTTCGCCAGATCGAAATTCGAGTGGTGCCGCAGATAACGTTCGTTCATATCGAAGCCGTTCTGTTCCCGAATCCGGTTCAGCCACGCGATCTCTTTTGTCCGCTCCCTCAGAATCGCCGCTGACTCCTCCAGATCAGGAGAGGGCAGAATCAACAAGACGTTGCGGTAGGGGGCGAGAAGGTTCTGAACCCGGCCGAAATCAGTTTCATCCCAATACACCGAGTGGCCAGCACCCAGATCGATGACACACCCTTTGCTTTCCTGTAAATGTTTTTCCAACGCAGGTAAGAGGAATCGTTCAAAATATCGGTGGCCGATCAGTTCTCCCTTCGATTCCCTAAGCGTACGGGCTTTCTGCAGATCAAAGCCCGCTTCGGCGTAGTATTTCTCACCGACTGCATCTAGGGAGGCCCCTCGAACGCCAAGTTTTTTCGACAGGAGCTTCCCAAGCGTACTCTTCCCGGCGGCCATCGGACCGATCAGAACGATCTCTGAGCGCATCTCTTCCTTTCGAAGATGCTTACCTTCATTGTAAAAGTTAAATCGGAAGACCGGGTTCCGCTTCTTCTTCCGCAACGTTGAGACTTGGAACCGGTGCGCCTGCCCCTTCGGTCACACCGCCGCTCACAGAGGCACGGTCCCGCCAAAGCCATCCGCAGACGGTCACCACCAACAGATCGAGCACGATGTAGAGAACCGTGACTCCGGCCGGCGGATTTGCCGAGGAGAGAGAAAGATACGGCACCTCCGGCAGCCAATACCAGTTGCCGATGGCGGTGCCGACCCACTCCAACAGGATCGTGTAGACGGCGCAGGCTGAGAGAAGCAGCGGGTTGTCCGATTTCAGGAAGAGGACGAACGCCACCCCCCACCAGAGCAGCCCCCACGTGTCGTTGAAGAAGAGAAAGCTGGCGGCGGCGTAAACCGTTCCCAAAATGAGGACCGCGCGGGTGATGGCGGCGGCGTGTTTTTGGAGACTTTGCTCGCGAGCGGTCACCACCGCCAACGCGTAGAAGACGGCATGGCCGGGCGGGACGTAGAGCGGGATGAGGGTGTGTTTGTAATCGTAGAGGCCCCACCCGATCGAGAGGACCACCTCGCCGGTCGTGGCGATGGCGATGGTGGTGAGGATCTGGCGCGGATCGAGCTCGGCCCATCGGACGAACAACCAAAGGAAGGTCGCCGTCGCCAGGCCCAGGCCGACCTGCGCGACCACGCCGGGGCGTTCGAGCAGGAGGACGGCCGTCATGAAGGCGAGGGCGGTTGAGACAAGTAAGAGCCAGCGAGATTTCATCGGTAAACTCAAGACCTCGGCAGGATGGTTTCAATATGGAGGGCGTCCGAAGCGAAGCGGCGCCTTAATTTATAGTTGAAGCACGATATTAGCGAAGCGCCTCAGTAAAGGTCAATTAAAAAGGTTCCGGTGGATGATGCGGCAGCGTTATAGATGAGAGATCAATTTATCATACTCTTTATGCGGGCCGATCCAGAACCAAATGATTTCGTCTCCATTCCGGACTCCAACCGCACGATGGTCACGGTCAATTCGCACGGAGTAAATCGGTTGTTGAGGATGGATTTGCTTGAAACGCAGGCTGGGATGATAAGGGTTCTGTGAAAAGAGCTTGTATGCCTTTCTTGCTTGTTGCTGGACAGGCTTCGGCAGATCTTTGAATGCTTTTCTAAAGCGCTCCGCCGTGCGAGAGGTCATAGTTTGTCTGGATCGAGTGGTTGCGTTTTCCCTTCGCGGTATTCGGCAAGCGCCTCGCCGGCCAATTTAGCCAGCTGGTCGCGAGACTCTCCGAACGCTTTATCCCAACGCTGTTCAGAGGCGAGCTCCTCTAGTATCCAAGCCGCAAGCGCGTCCTGCTCCTGCTTTGGAAGCTTAGAAATTTCGGCAAACGCCTTTTCAAGAAGTTTTGTCATTGGGCATCCTTTCAATCGGTTAGGTTCCCATGCCCCGAACGAAAATCTTTGCCCATATTATACTCTTGGCATTTCATTGCAGCAACTGTTGGTAGGGGTTCAAACCCGAAGGGCAGCTTCCCCCCGAGCAGCAAGACGACTGAACTTACAACATAAAAGTAACCTGTCCCCTTTTCAGTTTCAGGGACCATCCCCTGTGTTATTGAGCGAGTTAATGTGAAGTATCCGTTTCAGTGCTTTCAGGTAAGAGCCGGGTAAACTTTGGCAATAAATCAGTTGTTTGAGGCAATGCCGGTATGTTCTCTTGATCTTGAGAGTTGAGTTCTGAGAGTTTGGAAAAAATATCTTGTGGGGAAGTTAGTAGTTTTTGATTTTTTTCCAAGTGGATCAACTCACGCTGTGTCAGCGTCTTAACCTGAATACATGGTCCATTAAGAGAATTGCTAGTTTTTACCAGCAGGATTGCACCTGCCTGAATCGCAGCTGTGGGTACACTTTCGATTGCTTTAAGGATAGTAGCTACTGCTTCTGCCTCATTCTTATTTATTTCGGATTGAGGTTTATAGAGTCCCTGTAATTCGACGGCTCGCTCAATTTTCTTTAGTCGTTCAACGACTTCGGGTTGAGTAACTGCTTCTTTGCTTCTAACAAACCACTTCTTCCACCAAGACCCTGATTCATCAGGAAATTCATCGCTGATCGTGAACCCAAAGGTCTCAGTTAAGTGACGAACAGCATTGGAGACATTTCGAATACGCCTTGGATCGGCATCGGACAGATACACTCGAATCGGGACAAAGCGAGGTAAGGGGATATCAGATAGATCGAGCCCTAAAGACTGAATTGCAAGAAAGCCATGAACATCCTGTTTTAACCCTGAATGTTCTACCCGAAATGATGCAAGTTGGAATTCAATATTTTCTGCCGCGGTATTAACTTTGGCCTGCAAAGTTGAACTCTGTTCGTTTACCTTGGTACGCAACTCCTCAATCAAGGATAAGGTTTCATCAGTTTTTCTTTCAACGTCGGTGAGTCTTTGGCTAAAACGGTGTCTTTCGGGTGACCTATGCAATATCTGTTCAAGTAAAAACATGAACTCTCGATCATAGAGCCTATCCCGTTTGGTGAGGTTATCCCGTTCGACGGAACGACTAAACAGATATAAAAGATCTTGAGATAACCTTGGATTGGAATCCAAGTCTTCCGAGGCGAACAGAGCCAGCACTACTAATTCGAGCCGAGCAAGCTTTTGTCGGAGGTATTTAAGCTCACTTTCTGTATTTGCCATGTGCCCCCTCGATTGGGAATACCTGACTATATAAAGTCGCACGTATGTTATAAGAATGCCGTAATGGGAGTCAATTAAAAAGGAAGAGATAATATGATATGTCTTAAGAATGTGATTAATGGCAGGAATTCCGGGGACACCATACTTAATTCAGGATCATTTTAATACTACCGGGCTATTTACCACCCGCTTTTAAGGGAAACCGTCCTGGATATTCGATCGGCTGTCAGATCAACATCGAGGTCCGGCCAGTAGAAGTGTCCCGATGTCGGCTCCTCCAAGTTCAGGATCTTGGAAACGGGAGCATCCTTGAACCAAGGAAAATCTTCGTACGACATAAACAGCTTACGGTCGCCGGCAAACAACCACACCCCGTGGCCGGAAATGTTCGTGACCTCAACCCGGAAAGTGTTTTCCCCACGCGGTTTTGATTTCATCGTAGCGCCCTTTTGATATTCGGCAGTCCCCCGGCAAGACGATTAATCTTCTTCCGACACGCCATTGCCGAGGGACGGCCCTCGTTCGAATCAAAGCGTCATTTCAAGCGTAAAGCTCCGAATCTTCCCGGTGTCGACGCGGGCCTTGTCTTCCACAATGAGGGTCCAGGTGCCCTTCGGGCTTTTTCCTTTCAGCGCAACGAGGCCGGGCGCGTTGATCTCATCATAGGTCTTTTTGAGATTGTCGGTCGCGCCCCCCTCCCGGTTGTGAAGGCGGATGGCGGAGACGCCGGTCGCCGTCGGCGGTTTGATGCTGACGATTAGATCGCCGATGTAGGTGTGCTCGATGTCGATCGTGACCTTGATCTTTTTCAAAGAGCCGGTGTCGGCGACCGGCAGGTCGAGCCGGGCGGTCTGCAGATCCCGGATCGGGACGTCGCGCACCACCGTCCGGATGGCGACCGTGTCGGGCTGCGCTGGCATCGCCAGCTCCACCGCCTTTTTGGCGTTGACCCGCCCGTAGCCGTAGAGATGGCTGTGGCCGTTCGCATCGTACTTCCCGCCGGAAGTGTCGATCCGGTCGCACGAGCGCTTGATCACATCCTTTACCTCATCCCAGCGGAGACTCGGGTTGCGCGCCAGGATCAGCGCGGCCACGCCGGCCACCCCCGGACAAGAGCTGGAGGTCCCGCCGAAGTCGTCGGTATAGTGGCCCGCGGCGTCGCCGAGGCTCGCGCTGCCATGATTGTAGCCGAGGGGGCCGGAGCGGTCGGTCGTCCAGATGCCGGGGGTGAGCGACGGGAAGACATTGCTGCTCGGAAAGGCGCACCAGACGGCGGGACCGAAATCGCTGTAAGGGGCTTTCTTTCCCTTGTCGTTCGAGGCCGCGACGGCGATCACTTTTTCGTAGCTGGCGTAGCCGTCGTTGTTGACGCTCTCGTTGCCGTTGCCGGCGGCGAAGCAGATCACGCACCCCTTTCCGTTTCGGCCGTTCTTGATTGCGAAATCCATCGCCAGGCGGGTGCTGTCGGGGAGCGGCACGACCTGATGGTGGTCCGGATCGTTCGGATTGGTGAAATCGCCGTCGGGCGGCCCCCAGCTGCACGAGATCACATCGGCGCCGTTCTGCGCCGCCCAGACGAAGGCGTCGGCCTCCGCCTGTGAGCCGAGATTGGAGGCGAAGCGGATCGGCATCAGCCGCGCCCGCGGCGCGACCCCCGAGGCGCCGAAGTTTCCATCGGCGCAGGCCACCCCGGCGCAGGCGGTCCCATGATTGTCGCCGTTGCCGGGCCGGGGATCGTTCGTCTTGCGGGTCACGTCGCGGGGGGCGACGATCTTGGCCGAGGAGCGGAACTCCTGATGATCGAGATCGACGCCGTCATCGATCACCGCGATGATCGTTCCGGTCCCATCGCTCAACGGCCAGGCCGCTTCGATGTTGGCGTGCTGGTCGATCGTCTGGCCGCCGACGCTCGTCTTCTTCAAATGCCACTGCGGCGCAAAGGCGGCGCGCTGGCGCGCCTCGCGGATCAATTCGGGATGGCAGAATTCAACGGCCGATTCTTGTAGAAGCGCCTCGGCGATGTCGAAGATCTTCAGTCCGGTCCCTTCGGGGGCGGCGACGAAATAGGCGTTGCGGGCATATTCGAGGACCCGCTTGATCTCCAGGCGGTGTTTTTTAATGATCTTCCGGCAGGCGGCGGCGCTCTCGTCGCCATCGAACTTGACGAAGAAGTTTTCGGTATAAATGACCGGCCGGCCGCTCTTCGGATCGACGAGGACCCGCCCGGCGAATTCGACCTGGGGCTCGCGCTTCAGGACTTGGCGGGCGCGGTCGCGCAGACTCTTGGCGCGTCGCGTCGGTTTCGCCCGCAGGACGTCGACCCCTGCCTCGCGAAAGCGGGCCGCCAGGTCGAAGTTGCCGAGAAGGGCGCGGGCCTCCGGTGAAACCGGCGCCACCTCGAAGGGCCGGGCGGCGAGCACCGGGGCGCGGTTGGTCGTGCGGACCACGAGATGCTCGTTGCTGGTTGTGAGGGAGTAGCGCTTTCCGGTCTTGCCACCATATCGGAACGAGAACATAGATTGACCTCCTTGTCGTCTGAGTTGTCTTTTGATTGCGCGGCGCGTATCCTCTATACTAAACCGATCGGGCCTCCAAATTCAAAAAGTAGGCGTTGGTCGTGACTCAATTTGATTCCTTTTAGGTGTCATTCCCGCGGAGGCGGGAATCCAGTGACCTAAATCTCTGGATCCCCGCTTTCGCGGGGATGACGTACTGTCGTATTCCTCTCCATTGCAGGTGTCGAGATGGCGTCCGAGAAAAATCCCCTTTCCAAATTCCCCCGCGAAGTGCGAAGCAGCACACAGCCCTCCGCCAAGGTATACACCCGCCTGCCCGACCATTACGCCATACATGGCTCTCGGGTGAACCGGCCGCCTACCGAAAATGCGGTCCTCGCGATGGGCGAAGGAGAAGACCGCGTCGAGATATTCCGGGGTGAAGCGGAGCAGCAGAAAAATGCCCCCGGCCAGGTCGGGCCGGTCTATACCCTGCCACCGGGCGGCGCGCCCGCCGTCCCGACGGGGCGCGTCTTCATCCGGTTCAAAGAAGGGGTTCCGGCTGAAACGCACCTTCGGGAAATTGAACAGGCCGGTTATGAGATCGCGCAGCGCCTCGACTATGCGCCGCACGCGGCCTGGCTGCGGGCGCATTCGGGAGAGATCGCCGACTCGCTCACACAGATCCCGGCGCTGGAGCAGATCGCCGATGTTGAAAACGTCGAGCCGCAAATGTTGATGCAGCGGGCCAACCGTTAGATGGTATCGGAATACATTAAGGAGGGTCAACTAGAAAGAGATGTTCGGATGAGTGAAGGGGTTTATCGTTTCTTCTTTGCCGTGACGAGCGCAGACCCTTGCATCGTCAGCGACTCAACCTGAATTTCCGAGAACCCTTCCCGCTGCATCGCCTCGGTCAGTTCCGCGATCCATCGCGTCTTTCGGATGACGACCGGCAGTTCATACAAGGTCTCTTTCCACTCCGGCCAGCGCCAGCCGCCGATTGGGGGGAGGAGTTTGAAGTAGGCTTCGAAGGTCCATTGGAGGAGTCGATTCGTCGGGTAGGTGAAGTCATGAAAAACGAGGACGCCGCCGGGGGCGATCATTCGGGAGAGATTCGAAATCAGAAGATCGAGGTCGGCGTATTTGGGAAGATACAACGTCACGCAAGCGTCGAATTGGTCGTCGGAGACGAACGCTTCGGCGGGGCTGTGGACGAAGGTGACATCGGTGCGGTTCGCTTCGGCTTTCTTCCGGGCGATGTCGAGATAACCCTTCGTCAGATCAACCCCGACGATCTGCGCGTTTGGAAGTTTTTGGGCGATGGCGAAGCTGAGAATACCGGTGCCGCAGGCGAGATCGAGGATCTTTCGGGAGGAGGGAGGGATTTTGGAGATGATTTTTTTCTTCCAGAGCCGGTCGATCCGGAAGGTCGTATGATCGACCACCTGATCGTAACTTGCGCCGGTCTTTTCGAAGAATTGTTCCGCCCAGGCGCGCTTTTCTTCCAGGCTCGGCGTGGCCAACGGTTAGCCCTTTAAGAGATCTTCCACGGTGTAGAGCGCTTCCACCTCAAAACCGAGACGCTCCAGATGCTCGCGTCCCCCCTCTTTCCGGTCGACCAGCGCGATCACCTTCACCACATCGCAGCCGGCCTCCTGGAGGATCCGGATCGTCCGCTCGGTCGCCTGTCCGCCGGTGAGGACATCATCGACCACGACGACTTTCGTCTCCCGGCCGACCCTTCCCTCGATGAAGCTCTGGTTGCCGTACCCCTTCGACTCTTTCCGGATGATGAAGGCCGAGATGGGGGCGCCGCTCTCATAGCTGAGGACGGCGACGGCGGTCGCGATCGGATCGGCGCCGAGAGTCATCCCGCCGATGGCGTCGATCTCCAGGTCGGCAACCCGGTCGAGAACCAACAATCCGACCCAGGTGGCCCCTTCGGCGTCGAGCGTCACCTTCTTGCAATCGATATAAAAGTGACTCTTTCTTCCGGAGGAGAGGACGAAGGTCGGCTCGCTGCTGTAGACGAACGAATCCCGAAGTTTTTTAAGGAGTTGCTGCCGTAAGGCGGCGCGTTCACGATCATTCATTATTTTCCATCATACAGACAAGGCGGTCTGAAAGCAACTTGCTTTTCAGGCCGGAGAGGATCTAAAAGGAAGGATGCAGGGAATCTTACAGAGGAATACAAAGCGCATCCGAAGGCAATGGCCGGAGAAGGGCGGGTCCTTCTCCCGGTCGGTTTGAGATCACGCCACCCTTCGGAATCGTTCTTCGCCGGTGCGCCCCTTTTCTTCCACGCCGACGCCATGTTTGTAGACCAGCTCTCCTCCCAACCAGCCCTGCAGGCCGATCAAGAGAACGCCGACCAGATTCAAGATCACCACGCTCCACGGTTTCATATTTTCGGCAATGATCCCCCAGTCGCGGAGGAGGATGTTGGCGAAATAAAGGATCGCCAGGGTCACTCCGATGCCCATATGATAGGTGGCGATCTGACGCGTCTCGGTTCGGGGCGGCAGGGTGAGGTAGTCGAGAAAGCCGGGGATGGCAGCGGCGAGGTTCCCGACCAATCCGCCCACCATCGTCCAGAACGCCATGCGGAACCAAAAGGGGTTGCCGGTCGACAAATAGACCAGGTCGAAAACGAACGAGGTGATATAAAGCCCGATTGGAAAGACGACCAGCATCGGGTGGATCGGATGGCCCATTATTTTTGCGCGAGCCGGCTGCATAAGCACCTCCTGAACAAAGGGTTACTTCTTATAACGTAGCATTTGCGGCAGCAAAGGTTCAATGACCCGAAAAGAGGATGCAGCTACTCCTTTGGGAGGAATCTCCCGATTTGACATCGTTCCGCCGCGGTGACAGAATAGCCGAAATGATTCCATCTAAAAATGTCCTCTCCAACCGAACCCGCCGGGTCCTTCTGCTCACCCCCCCCTTTACCCAGCTGAACACCCCTTACCCGGCAACCGCTTATTTAACCGGCTTTCTCCGATCGCAGGGATATCCCGTCTTTCAGGCCGATCTCGGCATCGAGACGATCACCGCCCTCTTTTCCCGGCCGGGGCTGACCCGCCTCTTCGAGGAGATCCGAGCGGTGGAAGAGCCTCACCCCGCGGTTGTCCGGAGCCTTCTTTTGAAAGAGCGTTATCTCGATACGATCGAGCCGGTTATTCAATTCCTTCAGGGAAATCAGCCCTCGCTGGCGACGCAGATTTGCAAGCGGCGGTTTCTTCCGGAGGGGCCCCGGTTTGCTGCGCTGGAGGAAGATCAATGGGCCTTCGGAAGCCTCGGAATTACCGACCGGGCGAAGCACCTCGCAAGCCTCTACCTCGACGATTTGGCCGATCTGATCCAGGGAACGGTGGCGCCCCACTTCGGCCTCAGCCGGTATGCCGAGCGGATCGCTACCTCGGCCGTCTCGTACGACCCGATCCACCAAGCGCTCAACGCGCCGCCGGGACTGATCGATCAGATGCTGGAAGAGGTCCTACGACCCCATCTGGAAACGCATCGGCCCGCGCTGGTCGGAATCACGATCCCCTTTCCCGGAAATCTCTACGGCGCGCTTCGGGCGGCGGCCGCCATCCGGAAATGGAATCCGCGGGTGAAGATCGCCCTCGGCGGCGGCTACGTGAACACCGAGCTGCGCGATCTGGCCGAGCCGCGCCTATTCGACACGGTCGATTATGTCGCGCTCGATGCCGGCGAGCGTCCGCTCCTCTCTCTCCTGGAGCTTTTAGATCGCCGCCGGACGCCGGAGCGGCTCTGCCGGACGTTTCTTCGGATCGACGGGAAGGTTCATTTCTTCAACGGCGCCCCGGAGGGGGATCTTCCCTTTGAGGCGATCGGGACGCCGACCTATGACGGCCTGCCGCTTCGCCGGTATATCTCGCTGGTCGAGATGCTCAACCCGATGCATCGCCTCTGGTCGGATGGACGCTGGAATAAATTAACGGTGGCGCACGGCTGCTACTGGCGGAAATGCTCCTTCTGCGATATCGGGCTCGACTACATCCGCCGCTACGAGCCGGCCCCGGCGGCGCTGCTCGCCGACCGGATCGACGCCCTGCTGAAAGAGACCGGCGAAAGCGGCTTTCATTTTGTCGATGAAGCGGCCCCGCCTTCGCGCCTCGCCGATCTGGCGCTGACGCTGCTCGACCGGGGCCGGTCGATCTCCTGGTGGGGAAACATCCGGTTCGAAGAGGCCTTCACCCCCGATCTCTGCCGGCTGCTCGCCGCCTCCGGCTGCATCGCCGTGACCGGCGGGATGGAGGTTGCCTCCGACCGCCTGCTGGCGCTGATGGAAAAGGGAATCACCGTCGCCCAGGTGGCGCGCGTGGCCCACGCTTTCACGGAGGCCGGGATCCTCGTCCATGCCTATCTGATGTATGGCTTTCCGACCGAGACCGCCCAAGAGACGGTCGAAAGCCTCGAGCGGGTGCGGCAGCTCTTCGCGGCGGGGGTGATTCAATCGGCCTTTTGGCATCGCTTTACCGCCACCCGCCACAGTCCGGTGGGATTGAACCCCGGTGCGTACGGCATCGCGATTTCCGGACCGGCGGCCGGACCCTTTGCCAACAATGACCTCCTCCACCTCGATCCGGCCGGGTGCGACCCCGCCCCCTTCGGGCCGGGACTCGCGAAGGCGATCTACAATTACATGCACGGCGTCGGATTGGAGACCGAGGTCCGGCGCTGGTTTGATTTTCCCGCGCCGAAGCCGAAGGTCCCCTCCGATCTGATCGCGCAGGCGCTCGCCTCCCCTCCGTCCACCCGGGAAGATCTGGAGCGACGGCTGGTTTGGCTCGGCGGGACACCGCTGATCCGGCCGCTCCGAATGAAGAAGGGGGCGGGAAAGGTTTCCCTCCTCTTCCCCGGATGGGAGGAAGACGGGGAAATTCAACTCGAACCGCCGGTCGCCGGATGGTGCCGCGATCTGCTCGATCAATCCCGGCCCCGCGGAAGAAAGGGAGCGCCGTTTCTTCGGCTCTCGGAAGCGGGGGAGCGGTATCCCGCATCGGTCATTCCATCTTTCCCCAAATTCCTGCAAAGCCGCGCCTGGCAGACCCTCCGCGACGCCGGGCTGCTTCTGGTCTGACTCCTCCCATCGGGCGATCAACGATCTCCTTTCGAAGTAATTGTCCCTCCTTCCTGCTTTGCTTACGATAGAGAGAGCAGTTGTACCTAATAAACGGGGAGTCGCCATGAATGCAATGGATTTACTTCGCGAGGACCACGACAGGATGAGGAGCTTACTGGAGCGGCTTCGATCGGCCCGGGACAAGGAGGAGGTTCTCCCGAAGGTGGAAAAAGAGATCCGAATTCATTCGCAGCTGGAGGAAGAGATTTTCTATCCGGCCGTCCGGGAGGTCGACAACGCCTGGGTGGATGCCGCCATGGATGCGCATCAGCAGATCGATGAGCTCCTGGAAGATTTAATCGATGCGGTTGAGGAGGAGGATGAGTTTGAGCAGAAGCTGACGGAGCTGGAAGAGCACCTCAATACCTATCGACGACGAGGAGACAAGGATCTTTCCCCAGGTGGAGGAGCAGTTGGAGGAGCAGGTGGGTGAGCTTGGCACCCATCTCGGCGAAATGAGGAGTGATCTCGAAGAAGAGTGGAGGGAAGCGGCCTAAACGCGGACAGAATGCCTCTCTTTGTCTGGACATCTAACACTTTCGAATGAACCCCGCTCTCCGATCGGGTGATTGTCTTCCCCACCCTCCTTTGCGTACGATGAGGATGGGATACACACCAAGAAAGGAGAGACGCATGAAAGCAACGGAACTGCTGATAAAAGATCACCAAACCGTCAAAGAGTTAATCGGCCAATTGAAATCGTCTAAATATTCTAAAGACAAAGGGGATCTTCTCGCCCGAATCGAGAATGAAATCCAACTGCACAGCCAGGCGGAGGAGCAGATCTTCTACCCGGCCATGCGGGAGTACGATAACGAATTGGTAGAGCATTCCATCGAGGAGCACCAGCAGGTCGATCAGATCTTAACCGATCTGGTCGGCATGACCGGCAGCGACAAAAATTTCAAGAATAAAATTTCCGAGCTGGAACAGGCCCTCAACGATCACATCGAAGAGGAAGAAGGAACGCTTTTTCCCGAGGCGGAGGAGCATCTCGGAGATCAGCTGAATCAACTCGGCGAGCAGATCGAAAATCTAAAGAAGGATCTCGGCGCAGGCGGAAGAATGGCGGCCTAATCGGGATCCGGCATGGATGGTTTAAGAACGGCACGGCTACGTGCCGTTCTCCTTTTCGAGCCTCCCTGGGAAGCCGGTCGCCGAGGCGGAGCAGGCCTTCTAATGACCCTGTCCGGAGCGAAGAGGGAATCCGCTTTAGCGAAGGGGAGAATCGCCTCAAAGGCCGGCGCGACCGCTCGGGATGGATCGGGATGGAGAAGATCGATCTGGAGAAGAAAATATGCGCGACCCTCGGGAGGGGGGCTTAAGCACGGAGATGAAGTGCCAACATCATCTCCATCAGGGGAGGAACCGATGAAAGCGACGGAACTGCTTAAACAAGACCACGACCGCGTCAAAAATCTATTCCAACAATTAAAATCAGCCGGCAGCGACCAGAAAGAAGATCTCCTTTGGACGATTACGGAGGAGATTCGGATTCACTCCGATCTGGAAGAGAAGATTTTCTATCCCGCCGTCAAAGTAGTGAATGCCGATCAGGTCATCACCTTCCAACAAGAACACCATGACATCGAGGAGATCCTCAATGAGTTGGAAGATGTGACCGCGGAGGATGAAGAGTTCGATCCGAGGGTGCAGGAACTCGAACAGATGCTTAATCGGCATATCGAGACGGAGGAGGGGGAGATGTTTCCCAGGGCCGAAGAACTGTTGGGGGATCGGCTTACGGAAATCGGAGCGAAAATGAGCGAGTTAAAAAGAGATCTCTCCGAAGAGGGAAGAGAGGCCGCCTAAGCAATGGAGATATTTACATAAACGGCCGGGCCCCGGCGGGGTCCGGCCGTTTTTTATTGAACGAGACCGCTTACGCCGACCAGACCGTATCGAACGCCTTGGCGTCAAAACCGACGGTGACCCGCTTTCCGTCGGTCACGATCGGCCGCTTGATCAATCGGCCGTTCGATGCCAGCATCCGGACGATCTCCCCCTCGGAAAGCTGTTTGACCTTCTCCTTCATATTCTCTTCACGGTACTGAATGCCGCTCCGATTGAGAAAATCGGTATAGGGACGCCCGCTCTTTGAGATGAGATCGGCCAGCTCTTTCGCCGATGGAGGCGCGATGGTCAGGTCGATCTCCTTTAAGGCATGCCCCTGTGCCGTTAAATGTTTCTTCGCTTTGATACAGGTACTGCATTTCGCATAATGATAAAAAGTCAACATGATCTTCGGCTCCTGGACGGGATGAGGAGAAAGTAATATACCATAACGACCCTACAAAGCAAAAGCGATTCGCTTGACATCTGTTTTCGATCCGAGTTATTTTGATCGGCATGCGATGGGGACTCTTCGGAATTCTGTTTTTTCTTGTGCTGACCGGCTGCGCCGGGATGCAGGGAAGCGATCGGCCCGATCTGGTCATCAGCAAAAAAGTCCCCCCCCGCCAGCGGGTGGTGAAGACGGCCCATCATTTTCTAGGAACGCCATATCGATTCGGCGGCGCGACCCCGGCGGAGGGGTTTGATTGCAGCGGTTATGTGGCCTATGTTTTCTCCCGGTCGGTGGGATTGACCCTTCCACATTATACCGGCGCGCAAATCAAGAAGGGCCGGCCGGTTCCCAGCCGCCAGCTCTTGCCGGCCGACCTGGTCTTCTTCAGAATCAGCAGATGGCAGCCGCTTCATGTCGGGATCTATCTGGGCGGGAACAAGTTCATTCATGCCCCCAGCAGCGGCGGGGAGGTGAGGGTGGAACGCCTCGATCATCCCTATTGGAAGCCGCGGTATCGGACTGCGCGCCGGCTGCTTCCCCCTTTTCCTGAAAAAGAAAAGGCGCGCCCGGCGGCGCTCTCTTCCGCGGCCGGACGTTCTGAACAATGATTCTGTTTGGAACATATCCACAGATTTTGTAGAGACGTCCCGCCGGGACGTCTCTACCGCAGGGGTCGCCCCTACAAATAGAAAACCGGAGTACGAATGACCGCTGAAAGACAATACTGGCTGATGAAGTCGGAGCCGACCGTTTACTCGATCAATGATTTGAAGCGGGATCGGACGACCTACTGGTCGGGGGTTCGGAATTATCAGGCCCGCAACTTCATGCGGGATCAGATGCGGGTCGGCGACGGGGTTTTCTTCTATCATAGCAATGTCGAACCGGTCGGGATTGCCGGGATGGCGGAAGTCATCAAACCGGGCTACCCCGACCATACCGCTTGGGATCCGAAAAATAAATATTACGATCCCCAAAGTCTCTCAAGCCGGCCGGTTTGGTTCATGGTCGATCTACGCTTTAAGAAGACTTGCCGTGAGGTCATCACCCTGAACCGATTGAAGGAGATCCCGGCGTTGAAATCGATGATGGTCCTTCGGAAAGGAAACCGGCTTTCGATTACGCCGGTCGCTCCCGGCGAGTGGGAGATCATTACGGGGCTTCCTGAATGGTCTTAATCATGGGAATGAAAGGGAATTTCCCTCGCGCGTCCTTAGGACCTCTCTCCCCTTTCTCCTGGTTCCCACCTACTTTTTTTCAGACAAGGCGACGCTTTTCGTTATTCTGCAGAACGACTTTTTAAATCGAGAAGGGGAATTTGGCCCCCCCACGTTTGGATTCATCGGGTATAATAAAGCTTGAAATCATCCTGTATAGGAATAAAACCTATGGCCCTGTCAGACTTAGAAACAAAAGAGACAACCGCACTCGGACCCGATCCGCTCAAGAAAACGATCTTGGCGGTGGATGACGATGCATCGGTCCTGCAGTCGTTGGAGATCATCCTCCAGGACAAATATCAGCTGATCAAGAAGGAGAAAGCGGAGGATGCCCTCCGCGTCATCCAGGAGAGACGGGATCTCGATCTGATCATCCTCGATTATCGCTTAGGCGATACCGACGGCGTGACCCTCTACCGGAGGATCCGCCAGATCGACCGTGTGGTCCCGATCCTCTTTACAAGCGGCTACGGGACGAAAGAGCTGCTGACGCAGTTATTGGACGTCCGCGCCAACGGCTTTATCGACAAGCCGTGGAACCTCGATCAACTGGAGCAAAAAATTACCCGCCTGCTCAGCTCCGATCCTTTCGAGCGGGTGCACCGGCACCTGAAGATCGATTTCAACCACCTCTCGCTGAAAATGCGTCGCGCCGTGCAGTACATCGATCGGCACTACAGCTCGCCGGAGCTTTCGCTGGAAGAGATCGGACAAGCGGTCTCGCTCCATCCGAAATATCTTTCCGCTTCGTTCAAAAAAGAATGCGGCGTCGGCTTTCACGACTATCTCACCGCCATTCGGATCGATCGCGCGATTCAGCTTCTCAAAGATCCGCATCGAACGATCAAGGAGATCAGCTGCGAAGTCGGCTTCTCAGAACAGGGCTACTTCAGCAAGGTCTTCCTGAGCAAGATGGGGAAATCCCCCTCCGACTATCGCACCCAATTCCAACCTAAATAATCGCTTCCCGGCTTGCCCCCGGCATTCGTCTGTCTTATAATGACGAAACACGTGAGGCGTCAGGCGTGAGCAGTCAAAGATTTATCTTTGACGCGACCCCTGACGCTTCACCTGTCACGCCTTACGTCATTTATCTTCCACAGGAGACCTCATGAGCACGCTGATTGAAGGACGCCTGCCGGGGCGGGTCCGGCCCGAGCTGTATCATCTCCGTTTGACGGTTGTTCCCGAGGAGCGCCGTTTCGAGGGGGAGGTGACGATCGATGTTCAGCTCACACAGCCGACCGACGCCGTGACCCTCCATGCATTGGAGCTGGAGATTTCTCAGGCGACGGGGGGGAGGAAGGGCGCCGCTGCTCCGGCCCGTGTCTCCGCCGATCCCGCCTCGGAGACGATCACTCTTCATTTCTCCGAGCCGATCCCGGCCGGACCGGCCATGGTACAGCTTCGTTTTTCAGGCAAACTGAATCGTCAGCTGCGCGGTCTCTATGAGGCCCATGCCGGCGGCGAGATTTACGCCTTTACCCAGTTCGAGGCGACCGACGCGCGCCGGATGTTCCCCTCTTTCGATGAGCCGGGGCTCAAAGCGCGGTTCCGGCTGACCGTGACCATTCCTGCGGATCTGACCGCCCTCTCGAATATGCCGGTGATCGATCAGAAGACCGAAGGGGAGATGAAAACGGTCACCTTTGATGAAACGCCGGTGATGTCGACCTATCTTCTGGCCCTGGGGGTCGCACGGCTGGTATCGAAGGAGATCGAAGTGGCCGGAACCCGCGTCGCCCTCTGGACGGTGCCGGGCCAGCTCCATCTCGGTGATTTCGCCTTAAAAGTGACCTCGGCGGTCCTTCCCCTTCTGAATGACTATTTCGATCTCCCCTACCCGTACCCCAAGCTCGATCTCGTCAGCGTTCCCGATTTCGCGATGGGAGCGATGGAGAACTGGGGTGCGATCTTCTTCCGCGACTCGCGCCTCCTGCTCGATGAAACACTCGCCTCCACCGGGACCCAACGGGGGGTCGCCAATGTCATTACCCATGAAATCGTCCATCAGTGGTTCGGCAATCTGGTGACGATGGAGTGGTGGGACGATCTTTGGCTGAATGAAGCGTTCGCCACCTGGCTGGCGGTGAAGATCGTCGATCAGTGGCGGCCGGAGTGGAACTCCTGGGTGGAGTTTCAACAGGAAAAACAGGTTCCGCTCGGGGTCGATGCCCTGCAGAGCACCCGGCCGATTCAGGCCAAGGTGACCAGCGCGGCGCAAATCGAAGAGATGTTCGACGCCCTCACCTACGAAAAAGGAGCCGCCTGTCTCCGGATGATCGAGCAGTTTCTGGGAGAGGAGGCCTTCAGAAAAGGGATCCGCGACTACATGAAGGCGCATCAGTACAAGAACACCGCTGCGTCCGATCTCTGGACCGCGCTGGAAGCCGCTTCCGGCCAGCCGGTTTCGACGATCGCCAAAGATTGGTTTACTCAACCGGGGTTCCCCCTGATCACACTCGAGGCCTCCGAGAACCAGTTTCGGAATCTTACGGTGGAGCAGCGCCGGTTTTTCGCCGCCGGCCGCGGGGTGGGCGAGGCGTCTCAGCAGCGCTGGTCGGTTCCCTTTACTTTGAAGTATGAAGATGAGAGCGGGCTTCAGACCCATCGCGTTCTCCTCCAGAACCGGGTGACCTCCGTCGCCCTTCCCGGCAGCGGCGCGGTCCGCTGGGTTTACGGGAATGCCGAGGAGAGAGGCTTTCTTCGAACGGAGTACAACCGGCCGCTTCGGGACGCTCTCCAGCCGACGGCGACCACCACCCTCTCGGCCGCCGAGCGGATCGGGTTTTTGAATCACCTCTGGGCGCTTAGTGTCAGCGGCGACATCTCAATCGTGACCTTCATGGAGATGCTCGTTCAGTTTAAGGGGGATTCCACCCGTGTGGTCGTCGAGGCGGCGGCCGGCTATTTTGAAACACTCTTCAATCAGCTGGTGATGCCGAAGGATCGGCCGAAGTTCCAGGCGCTCGTGAAGGAGTTCTTTGAGCCGATTTGGAAAGAGATCGGCTGGGAACCGGCCCCCAACGAGGATGATGAGCGAAGGCTGGCCCGCGCCGCCGCGCTCTGGGCGATGGGGGCGATTGCGCAGGATGAAGAGATCCTCTCGGAGCTCCCCCGGCGATGGACACGGTATCAGGCGAAGCCGACCTCGATCGATCCGACCCTCACGACGCCGCTTGTTCGGCTGACCGCCCGCACCGACGGCGGCTCCGGGTTTGATCGCTTTATTCAGAAGTTCAAAACGGCCGCCACGCCGGAAGACCGCGACCGTTACCTGTTGGCGCTGGCCGACTTTGCCAAGCCCGATCTGTCGCGGAAGCTTCTGGAATTTTCTCTCTCGGAAGCGGTCCGCTCACAGGACGTTCTGGAAGCCGGTTCGGTATCTGCTCGCCAACCCGACGGCGCAGGAGGAGAGCTGGAATTTTATCAAAGCCCACTGGCATCCGCTGCGCGAGAAAGGGGGAAGCCCCGGCGCCACCCGGATCATCCAAGGGACCCGTTCCTTGTGGCGGGAGGCCTGGTATCAAGAAGTGAAAGCCTTCTTTAACGATCCCGCCAACAAGGTGGCCGCCGCCGAGCGGGCGCTGGCTCAGGCGCTGGAGTTCATGCAGATCGGCATCCGCTTTAAAGAGCGCCAGTTGATTCCGCTCTCGCGCTGGATTCAGGAGCGGGGAGGCCCGGCCAAACCGTTGATCCGGCAGTTTTAATCGCTCCACTTTTAAAGACCGAACCTCTCCAGGGACCCTTCGGTTCATTCGCGGTGCCGTGAGCACCCTCCATTTGTCTCCGAACGTTCATCCCTTCTTCTGAGGATGAGAAGGAGCTGGTCCCTCTTCCTCAGGCATGACCTCTTTTCGGGCGATTCCACTAATCCTTTTGAAGAAATTGCCACCTTTCTCCTGAAATGTCTAAGCTAGGTGATAGATAGGCGGTCTTTTACCGGCGGTCAGACAGGGTGCGGACGATCTTTCGCCTCCACCGAACCGTCGCCTGGGTAGAATCCACTCAGATGAGCGTCCATCTCATGGAAAGACTTACCACACACAAATGGAGGAGATCATGATTCAAAAACAAAGTCGTTATCGTCACCCCCTGATGTTGGGACGAGCCTTTGGGCTTCGGGGAGTCATCTCGATAAGCGGGTGGCTCTTCTCCCTCTTTCTTTTGACGGCGTGCGCAATGGGAACGGAGAGCGTCCGGGTTGAAGAAATCGCAGAGAAGCCGTCGGATTTCACTGGAGCGCAGGTCAAGGTCCGCGGGGAGGTCGAGGAGACCTATGGAAACAGGGCGTTTATTCTTGACGAGGGGCAGACCGATGGAGAAAACCTGTTCGTGATCACCAATCATCCGCTGACCGTCACAGAACGGCTGGAAGGGAAGACCGTCGAGGTCACCGGGACGGTACAACGATTTAACCGCGACGAGATTGAGCAGGACCTTGAGTTCGAGCTCGACCGAGAGGTGACACGGGAAATTAGCGAAGGTGAACCGGTGGTCATTGCACAAGCCGTCACCGGAGGCGAAGAAGAACTTGAAGGAATGGGCGGAGGACGCAATCTTATCGACGAGCCGGGTCTGGACGACAACGAATTTATGGACCCGAAGAACGAGCTCTTTGTACCCAACACCCATGAACCGGGCCGGTAAGGCCGTATCGGTTCATCCGTCTGCGAGTGACATGTCCTCCACAGGTGAGGCGCTCTTCTAAATTCAGGTCGCCGGCGGTACGCCCCCTTATTCGGGCGGCCGCCGGCGCGGTGTTTTTAAAACCACCCCGATCCCAGCGGAGGAGACGACGCGTTCCACTGCGGGTAATAAATAATGTTACTACCCAAGTAATTACACCTTAGACTTCTCACCGGTGATCCGTCATGTTTAAGGTGGCATTTTCCGGCCAAAAGGAGTAAAATGAATAAAACTTTTGAGAAAGGATCCAATGAGTACAACTAAAAAATATCAGGTCGGAGAAGAGATTACCTCGGTTTGCACGAAGTGTAAACTGGCCCTCGATCATACGATTGCCGCGATGGTGGGGGAGCGGGTTGCCAAGGTGCAATGTAAGACATGCGGCGGACTCCACCGGTACGTCAATCCGGCGGCGACAGAATCCCCCGCCCGAAAAGCCGCAAAGCAGACCAAGCTTGAGCACGCCTGGGAGGCCTTGATCCAGTCTTCCTCTTCGAAAAAGAAGCAGCCGTATACCTTTGCCGGCCCTTTCAAGCAGAACGATTTAATCGATCATGCCCAGTTCGGTCTGGGGGTCGTGACTGAGCGGCTTTCGTGGGATAAGATCCAGGTGACCTTCAAAGAAGGGCAAAAGATTCTCCTTTCGAAGCGGAAGGTCCAGTAGCGAAAGTTTCAAACACGCCCTTGCGGATTTCCTTCTCTCGTCATTTACTCTCTGACCCCGTTTCTCGCCGGAAGATCTCCCTGACCGTCTCGATTGTATCGGCCTCGGCGGCCGGCTTGTCCGGCCGATAACGCTTGACCCGCGCAAAACGAAGCGCCATTCCGGCCGGATAGCGGGGCGACGCCTGTATATCGGAGAAGGCAATTTCCACCACCAGCTCAGGCCGGACCGTGATGGTCCACTCATCCCGCCCCGTCTCTATCGAGAGAAACCTTTCCGTCTGCCAGGCGAGCACCTCATCGGTCAGTCCTTTGAAGGTCTTTCCGAGCATGATGAATTGTCCGCTTTCCGGATCGCGCGCCCCCAAATGAAGATTCGAGAGCCATCCCGACCGGCGGCCGTTTCCCCACTCCGCTGCCAGGACCACCAAGTCGAGCGTCTTCGCCGTCTTCAGCTTCAGCCAATGCGATCCGCGCTGGCCCGCCGTGTAGTGGGCCTCAAGCCCCTTCGCCATCAATCCCTCATGACCCGCCTCCAGCGCTTCCCGATGAAACCGCTCGGCCGCCGCTCGATCTCCGGTGACGATTCGCGGGATTCGTGCGTTCAGGGGAATCACTTCCGAGAGGCGTTCAAATCGCTTTCGATACGGAAGCGGTAAAAGCGAGGCGCCTTCCCGGTAGAGACAATCGAAAATGAAAGGGGTGATGGGGATCTCCCGCCGCATCGCCTCGACATTTTTGATCCGGCCGAACCGCCGCATGGTGAGCTGAAACGGCTGCGGCGTCCCATTCGGCCGAAGTGCAATCACCTCTCCCTCCAGAACGATCTCTGCCACTGGCAAGGCCCGGGTCCATTCCACGATTTCCGGAAGCCGATCGGTCACCTCTTGAAGCTGGCGGGTGAAGATCTGGACCCGCGCTCCTCCTTTGTGGATTTGAATCCGTGCACCATCCAGTTTGAATTCGAACGCCGCTGGCCCGAGCCGCTCGAGCGCCTCGACAATGGTGTCGGCGGTCTGCGCGAGCATCGGGGCGATCGGCGAGAAGAGGCGGAGCGAAAACCGTTGCAGCCCACCCTTCCCGTCTTCCAGGGCAACCCGCGCCACCTCGCCGATCTTCCCGGAGAACATCATCGCTTGGCGGACCTCGGACGGGGGAAGATCGGCCGCTTTGGCGGTCGCCTCCAGGACAAGCCCCTCCAGTGCGCCCTGGCGAAGTTCTCCCATCAATAGGTCCGCCAGGAAGCGGCGCTCGTCGGGATCGGCCCGTTGAAGGAGTCCCTGGAGCGCAGCCATCTTCCGTCCCGCCGAACCGGCGCCTTTGTCATCGGCCATCCGTTGGAAGCAGGCGTCCACCTCCTGAAGCGTCAGGGAAGAATCGGGCGCGCTCGCGACCGAGAGGGCGATTCCAATCGATCGGCCGCCGACCCCGATTCTTCCTTGCGGAAGGGTCCCGGTGAGATAGAGGGCGCAAAGGGCCGTCTCCGACCCTGCTGTTTGTTTTAAGAAATCGGCAATCAGGGTAATTTTCTCATTCTTGCGTGGTGTCGCCCGGATGCGGCCGGTCAACTGGACCAGATCGTGGAGTTTCATCCGGCCATTATACAACGGGGGCCCCGACGAGCGGAACGGCGGTCTTAATCCTTTTTGAGGAATTGCCTCTTCCCGTCCGAGCGGCTAACCTGAAATTAAACGAAGAGAGGGAGCGCACCGATGGAAAAGGACCCGAAAGAACCGTCGCGTCAGAGAACACCGCTGCAGGAGATCGCACACCCGCTCGGTGGACCGGAGAGCCTCGATCCGCTTTTGGATCGAATCGGGACAGCCCGGTATGTCCTGCTCGGGGAGGCCTCGCACGGCACCTCCGAGTATTACACCTGGCGGCAACAGATCAGCGAACGGCTGATCCGGGAAAAAGGATTCTCCTTTATCGCGGTGGAGGGAGACTGGCCCGATTGCTACGCGGTCAATCGATATGTAAAGGGAGCGCCGGACGCGGGAGAGAGTGCGCAAGAGGTGTTAAGAAAATTTGATCGCTGGCCGACCTGGATGTGGGCCAATGAGGAGGTCGAAGCGTTGGCCGAATGGCTCCGCCGATTCAATGCGGATCTCCCGGAGGAAGCGCGGATCGGTTTCTACGGTCTGGATGTCTACAGCCTTTGGGATTCGATGCACGCCGTGGTCCGATACCTGAACCGGATCGATCCGGAGGCGGCACAGGTGGCCAAACGGGCCTATCGCTGTTTTGAGCCGTACGGGGAGGATGTGCAAAAGTATGCCCGGGCGACCGCCTTTGTCCCCGCTTCGTGTGAAGGCGAGGTGGTTCAGATTCTCTCGATGCTTCGGCGGAAGATCCGGGAGTACCCGAACGACCGGGAGGCAGTGTTTAACGCGGAGCAGAATGCCTTGATCGCCCAAAATGCGGAGCGCTACTATCGGACGATGGTGCACGGCGGGCCGGATTCGTGGAATATTCGCGATGGTCACATGGCCGACACCCTCGATCGGCTGATGCAGTTCCACGGGCCGCAGGCCAAGGCGATCGTCTGGGAACACAATACCCATATCGGCGATGCCCGCGCGACCGATATGGCCGAGGCGGGGATGGTCAATGTCGGCCAGCTTGTGCGCGAGCGGCATGGAGAAGAGAATGCCGTCCTGGTCGGTTTTGGATCGTATCGGGGGAGTGTCGTCGCCGCGGTGGAGTGGGAGGCGCCGATGGAAGTCATGCCGGTGCCGCCGGCGCGTCAGGGGAGCTGGGAGGAGGGGGTTCATCGAAACTCGCCGAAGGACCGGCTTTTTATTTTCGAGGAGCTGGATCGGCTTCCCGACAAGGGTCGATTTTATCAGCCCTGGGAGCATCGCGCGATCGGTGTGGTTTATCATCCGAATCGGGAGCGGTTCGGAAATTATGTCCCCTCAGTGATGCCGCGCCGTTACGATGCATTCCTCTATCTGGATGAAACGGAGGCGCTCCATCCCTATTCCATCGAACCGCGGGAGGAGCGCGAGCCGCCGGAGACCTATCCATGGGCGGCGTAGGGCGTGATGCGTCGTGCGCGCATCGACTCCGAAAGGCGGCCTCTCTACAGAAAGAGCGAATTTACATCACTGCCGCCGCGCCTTGTCCCGATGGTCCTGGACGAAGATATTGATCAGCAGCCAGGACCCCCCTCCGGCGGCCGCTAAAAAGCAGAGCATCGCCAGTCCGGGGTAACCGAGGATGCGAAACGAGGTCTCCACCCGCATCAGCAGGGCCGCGCCGACGATCAAGGCGGCCAGGATCAAGCCCGCTGTAATCCGGTTGGCCACTTTCTGAAAGCCGGCGAGATAGAGCTCGGTCTCCATCGGCCGAATCTTCACCTCCAGCTCGGAATGCACCAGGGCATCCAGGATGCGGTTCAGTCTCCCCGGCAGGTTTCCGACGAAGTCTTTCATCTCCAGGAGGGAACTCCACATCTGCCCGGGGGAGAGGCTCTTCCAGCCCCGCTGTTCCATGATGCCGTTGACGTGGCGGCGGACTGCGTCGGTCGGATTGAAGGAAGGATGCAGTGTCCTTCCGACCTGATCGAGCTGAAGCAATGTTTTTCCAAGCAGGGTCAAATCGGGCGGGACTTGCAGCCCATGCTCCACCGCCTGGCGGACCAACCCCAAGATTGCCTTTCCAACATCGATCTCCCGGAGGGGGGCATCTTTTTGTTCGATGATCAAGTCGGAGATCTTCCGCCGAAATTCCATCTCTTGGAAAGCATCTTTTTTACCACTGATCCGGATGAGGATATCGGCCGCCCCCTCCGTCTCTCCTTCGCTGATCGCGAGGAGCAGCTTCAGAAGATGCTCCTGTGTCGAAGGGGCCACGCGCCCCACCATTCCGAGATCGAGCAGCGCAATCCGCCGGTCCTCGGTGAGATAAATGTTCCCCGGGTGCGGATCGGCGTGGAAGAGGCCGTCGACTAAAATCTGCTTCAGGTAGGCATGGAAGAGGTCGTCGGCGAGTTTCGCTCCGTCCACCTCCAGACCGACCAACGGTCCGAGCGCCGTGATCTTTTTTCCGGAGACATACTCCATCGTCAAAACCCGCGAGGTCGTGTAATCGTCGATCGGAAGAGGAACCTGAATCTGCTCGAACTCGCGCAGATTGTTCGCCAGCGCTGCAAGCTGCGCCGATTCCTTGCGATAGTCGAGCTCACGCAAAAGGCTTTTCCGCATCTCGTCGAAGAGTTTTAGAAATTGATAACGCTTTCCGACTTCGGTATGGGCCTCAAGGAAGGCGGCGATCTCCTCCAGCACCTCCATGTCTTCCAGAATTTGGGCGCGGATGCCGGGCCGTTGAATTTTCACGACGACGGGTCGTCCTTCCCGTAGCGCGGCGAGGTGAACCTGGCCCAGCGAGGCGGCCGCGAGCGGCTCCGGATTGAAGTAAGAAAATCCCTTTGAGAGCCTCACCCCCAGCTCTTCCTGGACGATCTTTTCGACCTCTTCATAGGGGAACGGTTTGACATCTTCGTGCAGGCGGGAGAGAGCCTGGAGATAAGGCAGTGGCAGAAGATCGGCCCGGCTGGCGAGGAGCTGTCCCAGCTTCACGAAGGTCGGTCCCATCCGCTCAAGATCATCGGTGAGCCGCTCCGGCTCGTTCCCGACGTTCCGGCATTTTTTCCTCCTCGGCGAGGAGATCATCAAATTCTGTGTTTTTAAAAAGGTGACTGTTTCCATACCTGAAAAAGAGAAGGGCAATATCTTTGTAACGCTTGAGGTGTTGGGGTTTTAATGAGAGTTTCATCGGCTTTCCTCGTTTAAAACGGCGGAGGGTGCGAAGAGATCACCTCCGGCCTGATGGCGCTTCGATCCTGATCTATTATAGACCGTTTCGGGGGTCGGTTGGAACGGCCGAGATTGTGCCGGCTGATGGTGAAGAAATAATCCTTTTGAAGCATTGAAAGCCGCAAAGCGAAGAGTTTACCATCGATACAAGAAGTAGAGATAGGAAGTAGAGATAGGAGGAAACATGAGGACACGCGTGCTGCTCGATTTGACACAAGTCTATGATGAAGAAGGAGGGATTGAAGAGATTGGTGCTGATCCGAATGTCTATTCGGATCAGGCGCCTCTGTCCGGGGATCCTCCGCCCTTTCCTACCTTTTTGCCGGGATATGCTCTGGAAATTCCGGAGAAGATGAGGGAGGACGCCGTTGCGTTTGAGCCGGCGCTCCGGGATGATGATGCCGAGCCGGATGGAAATGCCCGTTTCACCGACCGCATTCCGGAGAATCGCGAGTTCTTACGTTTCCTTCTCGAGCAGGGCGGCGAGCTTTACGCCGATGGATTTGAGGTGGACTACCTGGAAACGGCCGACACGATTGGCTTTGAACCGACAGGACAGTGGACCGGCTACAAATCGCGTAACCTCGCCTTCTTCTTGAATGAGGAAGATGCGCGCGGGTATGAGGAGGCGCTCCGCCGCTATTTAGAGGCAGGGCCGGAGAGAGGGAGAGCGGCCTAGATTGAGATAGGTGAACCATAGAATGCTTTGATTTATCCGTGCCGACCTTGGTATGATTTCTTCGAGGCAAGATCAATCATGTCGGCGGACGAAGAAGCCCATCTCGATGAACTCTTAGGCCGCACACGTTGCGCGCGCTGCGGCCAAATTTTGCGTGGGGAGATTGAGTGCCCTTTCTGTAGTTTCTTTCCGGAGCCGGTCCGGGCACAGCGCACCCCTAAATGGGTCTATCTGACCGCCTGCTTTCTGACCTCACCCGTGAGCCTCCCCTTCTTGTACGCCACCCGCCGTTTAACCCCGAAGGAGAAATTAATGGCAGGCTCAGGCGCATTCCTCTGGCCCTTCCTTTTTTGGATATTATAAAAACGACCGTTGGGACTCCTCACCAGAACAAATGAAATGCATCTCCATCTCTAGATACCCGAGCCCCCTCTAATCGTATTGCTCCACTCGCATCCGAAGTATGGGAGGAGCGCTCCGGCCGTTCCCATTTAAGTTACAAAAGTGAACCGTTGATATGTTTCACTTATGAACAAAAGAGGGCTTTCAAAATTTTATCTATAACATAAACAATTGAAATATATACATTTTAACTAATGGCACCACCTTTGCTATATAAGAAGGCAGTTATCGATCTGAAAAGGAGGTCGCCATGTTTGAACAATACTTTGTTTATGGACTCGAAGGACTTGCCGGTTTCACTCTTATCAATGTTTTGTTGCTTGCGGTCTATACCGCCCTGAATCTGTCTTGGGTTAATGAATTCAAAGAAATAACGTTAGATTGGATTAATTTCGTTCGGCGCGGGATTCCTGTTCCGGCGGATTCGCCCCGGTTTGAGAAACGTCTCCCCGGTGAAGAGATGGTTTCTCCTCTGCGATTTCTTCCCGAAGTGTCAAAATTTGAAACAGAAACATACGTGGGATCGCCCTTCGTTCGCTCTTAAGAGATGCCGAACGGGCATTGACTTACCAAATGACCCCGCACTGATGAGGAATCCCTCACGGTCGGGGTTTCGTTTTTGGGACAATGACCCTCTCCCTTGAAAATGTCGGATCCGGTCAGATACGGTTTTCCGATCCCCGGCGGGTCTCTTTTTCGTTTCCTCACATTAAAAAGTTAAAAAGGAAAGCGGTTTACCGCCGGCCTCTTTTTCAGCGGACATAAACGGATCCACAGCCCGAGCTCCACCAGACGGCTGTAAAGTCCCAGCAGAAAAGTCAGCAAGAAAATGCCGGGGGGTTTTGGCGTCGAAAGGTGGTATTGAACCTTCTCCAGAATTTCCCGCGGGGTGAAAGGTTTGATGATGTATTCGCTCACCCCCAGTATAATGGCCTCTGTTTTGGAGGAGCGATCGCCCTTCGCGCTGAGGAAAAAAATAATCGTATCCCGCAACGCCGGATCGTCCCGAATACGTCGGCAGACCTCGAAGCCGTCCAGTTTCGGCATCATCAGATCCAAGAGAATCAAGGCGGGGCGCTTCTCGGTGGCTTTACGAAGCGCCTCTTCCCCGTCTCTCGCAATTGAAACAGTGTATCCCCCTTTTTTTAAGATCGCCGTGAGGATGGTGACCGCATCGGAATTGTCGTCAACGACGAGGATTTTCTCTCCTGCCATGTTTTTTCTCCCTTCACGCTATGGGTACGATGTGATCTGATTATAGGCGCCGGCATACAGGGGTGCAATTCACCAAACCGGATTAATACCTTAAGGGTCGGTAAATAGAAGGAGGCCGGTTTACCGATCGCCCGCATCGGCCCGTTTGCCTGTCCGCTCTTTCTGGAAAAACTCCTATTTTTCTTGATAGCCATTTGATCAAACTTATTTTAGACTATCGGTTCTGACCCTGCGAATTCTCCCCTGCTTCACCCTCGCGATCGGGCGCTTTTTCCTTCCCTTTTCTTTAATGGAGGCCGCGATGAAGAATCGTCCAACCAAATCACCGGGTAAGCGGTCCCAAGAAAAACCTCAAAGTAAAAACAAAAGAGCCAAGCCATCGCCGCAAGACAAAATGGCACGGCTGCTCCAGGAGCTGCAAGCGCACCATATTGAATTGGAGATGCAGAACGAAGAGCTTCGAGAAACCCACGCCATGCTGGAGGAGTCCCGGAATCGATATTCGGATCTCTACGATTTCGCTCCCCTCGGATACTTTACATTCGACCGAGATGGCCTTATCCTCGACGCCAATTTGACCGGTGCAGACCAAATGGGGATGGAGCGACCACAGATCATTGAAAAACCCTTCACCCTCTTTGTTGCCCCAGAAGATCAAATCCATTTCCGCACCCACCTCGCGGCCGTTTTCCACGGCGGCGGTCGCCGGCACTGCGAAATGAAAATAAACGGGAATAACGCCTCATTCGATGTGCAGCTTGAAAGTCTTCTCGTCGAAGAGGAGGGGGGCGAGCGGCGCTGTCGGACGGCGGTGACCGATATTACCCCTCGAAAGAGAGCCGAAGAAGAGACGAAAAAAATAAATGAGTTGTTGGAGAGCCGGATTCTTCAGCGGACCGTTGAGCTGAAAACCGCCAACCAGGTACTTCAAAACGAAGTCATCGAGCGGAAGCGGGCCGAGCAGGCCTTGGCGCGACAGGCGAATCTCGACGCGCTGACCGGTCTTTACAACCGCCGCTATTTTGATCTGCGGGCAGAAGAAGAAGTCGCGCGCGCCGACCGGAAGGGGAGTTGCCTTGCCATTCTCCTTTGCGATTTGGATCATTTTAAATCGATCAACGACACACTCGGACACCAAGCCGGGGATCGGGTCTTGAAGTCGGTGGCGCAGGCGATTCAGGAATGTATTCGAGAGATCGATCTGGTGTTTCGCTGGGGAGGCGATGAGATTGCCGTGCTCCTCATCGACACCTCCCGAGAAGGGGTCCTCATCACCGCGGAGCGGATTCGGAAAGCCGTGAGGAAAATGGGTGAAGAGGCCCAACTTCCCCTCGACATCAGCATCGGGGTCGCTTTTTACCCCGAGCACGGGGCCACGATCGATGGATTGATCAGTTTGGCCGACCGAGCGCTCTATATTGCCAAGCAAGGGGGAGACAAAATTCACATTGGGGCGGAGGAGTATCTTCTTGATGAGCGGAGTATCAAGGTGGTCTTCCAGCCGGTGGTCGATCTTCGCTCCGGCCGGCCGATCGGATACGAGGCGCTGGCACGAGACCCTCATGGCAAGCTGACGGTACCGGAGCTCTTTAATCGATATCAGGCGATCGGTCAGCTCAATGAGTTAAAGCGGCTTTGTTTCTCCTCCCAGCTCAATGAGGCAGAGCGGCTCGGTCTTCAGGGAGAGCGGCTCTTCTTGAACGTCGATTTTCATCTTTTGCATCAGATCGAATTGATCCAAAAGCCGGAGGGGATCGATGTGATTTTGGAAATCTCGGAGATGGAGGCGTTGCACAGTCAGCATGTTGAAAGCTACCTCGCGCTGGCCGAAAAATGGCGCGCAAAGGGGTTCCAACTCGCCATCGACGACTTCGGCGCGGGATTCGTCTCCTTCCCCTTCATCGCCCAGCTGGTTCCGGAGTATATCAAGATCGATCGCTCGACCCTGCTTCAGGCGGTCTCTTCCCCGAAATTTAGAAAATTCTTGAAGGACTTGGTCTTCGCATTGCAAAATTACACCACGCGAGGGATCGTTGCGGAAGGGATCGAAACCGAGCAGGAATTGGCGGTCGTTCGGGAGATCGGGGTTGATCTCGGTCAGGGTTTTCTGTTCGGCCGTCCGGAGCCGTTGATCCCCGCTTGAGTATTTGATTCAGTCTGGCCGGATGGACTTTCTTCTCGCGTAGCGCCCTTTCAGGGGGCTACTTCGTTCGGACGACGACCAGTTTATCCGTTCCCGACTCCGCTCCCCAAACTTCTCCGGGCCGCCCGAGCATCTGCCGGACCGCGGCGCCGGGGCTCGGAATCGGGATCACTTCGAAGGTTTCCTTCGCCGGATCGAAGCGCATGAACGCGTTTCCGCCGAAATCGCTCACCCAAACCTGATCTTTCTCATCGACGAAGATGGAATAGATTTTCGGACCCTCCCCGGGGGCGCGCCACTCCTTCCAAGCATTTTTCGCCGGATCGTACATCCCCACCTTCCCGACGTTCCATTCGCTGATCCAGAGCCGCCCGAGGGAGTCGGACCAGACCCGCCGCGCCCCTTGCTGCGGCGTCGGCGGCTCGATCACCGTCGCCTTCCCGGTTTTGGGATCGATCCGTGCCAGATAATTCCCTGCCAACGAGACGTAGTAGACACTCCCGTCGGGTGCGGTTGCGATGCCATACGGTCCCCGTCCCTTGGGGGCTTCAAAAACTTCCATCCGGCCCGATGTCGGTTCGAGCTGCCCGTAAATGCCGTTCTGACCGGTGAACCAGAGGATTCCTTGACGGTCGAAGGTCGCGGTGTTGAGGTTGGCGTTGCTCCCCGCCGGCAATGGAAAAGTCTTCACTGCATTGGTGGCCGGATCGACACGGACGATCGCATTCAGTCCGCTGTCGGTGATCCAGGGCGCGCCGTCGGGTCCCACGATGACGCCGTGGGGGCGCGACCCCTCCCCCAGCGGGATGTGGACCGTCTTCCCCGTGGCCGGGTCGAGACGGCCTAACTCGCCGGAGCCCTGCGCCGTGTACCAGACGCTGCCATCCGGCGCCGGGGCCACATCGTGCGGCCGCGACCCGCGCGGCACCGGATACTCTTGAACAACAAAGGCGGCTGCCGCAGAACCGATGAAGCTGGAAAGGACCGCGACACAGACCGACAGATAAATCAATCTTCTTTTCATTCGTTCCATTTTTCCTTCCGAAAATAGAGGGCAAATATATCAATGAGCCTGCTCGCACCGGAAGGGTCCCTCATGAGCCCTCTCGCCCTCTGCTCAACGAGATCCTCTGACAACGATATCACAGCCGCTGCGGGGTCCTCAACCGGTGGCCCCCGGGTTTCTTCTCGCGGCCTGGTTGAGCCACTCAATCAACGGCTTTAATTGCTCGGGGGCGGCGGTGTCGGTGGTGCGGACGGTGTGTTCTTTGCCGTCGACGGCGACGGTAATGGTATAGAGGAATTGGTCGGGGCGCGGAGGACCGATGATCTCTTCGGGAAGACCGAAGAAGCCCGCCCGGTCGATCAAGCTCCGGAGCCGCTTTTTTTCCGCTTCCGGGAGCGATTCGGAGTCGATCGTGGAGGTGGTCCGCATGCCGGCCACACCGCCGGAGCGCTCGAAACGGACCTGTGTATCGTATTCCTCCCGAAAGAATCCTTCACCTTCAGGGCTGCGGTGGAAGAAGCCGCAGCCCTGAAGGGCGATCAAAAGGAAGAGCAAGAGGAAAGACAGACCCGGTCGGACCGAATGTTTCGAAAGATTCGCTCCCATTTTTTTCTCCGACATGCGAGGAGGATCGCCTCTCCCCGCTGGATCATGAGAAGGCGCGCTGCCTTAGGCGGCGGCTTTCTTCATCTTCACCTCGATGTTGATCCCCACCTGAGACCAGCCGTTTTTCACCGCTTGCTGCTCTTTGCTCCCGGGACCGAAGAGCTCCCCGGCCACCTGGAAGAGATGGTTTGCCGCACTCTGAAATCCCGAGTTCCAGCGGATTCGATCCCGCAGGGCGACATACCAGATCATCCCGGCTCTCTCCCAGGCGTTTCCGCCGAGCTCCGTCGCCACCCGATAGAAAGCGTGGTTCGGAATCCCCGAGTTGATGTGGACGCCGCCGTTGTCTTCCCAGAAGGAGAGCTTCTTATAATCTTTCATGTGGGCCGGCTGTGGGTCTTTTCCAAGAACGGGGTCATCGTATGCGGTCCCCGGCGCTTTCATTGATCGAATGGCCTTCGCGTTCACGTTCGACGTGAAGAGCCCCTCCCCGATCAACCAATCGGCCTGATCGGCGGTCTGATTTTGGGTCCGCTGCTTGACCAGCGAGCCGAAAACGTCGGACATCGATTCATTGAGCGCTCCCGACTGAAACCGGTAGGCGAGGTTTGCCTCGAATTGTGTGACGCCGTGGGTCAATTCATGTCCGATCACATCGATCGATTTGGTGAACCGGTTCCAGAGGCGGTCTTGCTCCGGCATGTCTTCATCGCCGTCGCCATAGACCATCTGCTGGCCGTTCCAGAAGGCGTTGTCATAGCCTTTGAGGAAGTGGACGGTCGAGATCAACCGCATCCCGCGATCGTCGATCGAGTTTCGTTCGAAGATCTCAATGAATAAATCATAGGTCGCCCCCGCACCGTCGTACGCTTCGTCGACGGCGCGATCACCGGTGGGGAGATCCCCTTCGTTTCGGACCAGCTTTCCGGGGAGCTCATCTTCCCCTTGCGCATCGTAAACCGACCGCGCCTTGGCGCCGATGGGGGTGATCACGAGCGGGGCAAATGGCGCGAGCGCTTGGCGATGACCGCGGATCTGCTCGGAGATCGACAATGCGCGCCAGGCCGACGCCTTCTGATTTGAGTTGCCTCGCTCCGCCACGTTCCGGAGGATGTGAGGTGGAATGATACAGTAAAGCGGGTTGCACCGGGGGGTCATCGCAGTCCCTCCTTCTATTTAGGTTTAATGCGGCCGCTCCGAATACGAGAATTACGGAGGGTTGGGAAAAACGGCGGAATCGGCTCCCGCCGGCGGGTCACTGGTAAAAAAAGTCTACTCTTTTGAAAAGACCAAAAGCAAGAGAGGAAAGAGGTTTCTTACCGAATCCCGCCGCGCTCTTTCATCGAAACCTCCTTTAGGCCGATCCCATATTGGTTTTCGAGATCGATTTCGGTCCCGTGGACGCGTCCCTGTCCGCGGGCGCAGCAGAGCTTGCGGGTGCGGACATCTTCGACCCAGCGGGGATTGGCCGCCTCGGCGCGGCGATTGGCGATCATCGTCATCCGCGCCACCTCGGCGCTCTCTTCGTCGAGATCGGGGTCGATCTTCTCATAGTCGTGAAGGATCTGGGCGCGAACGATGTTGGAGATGCTCCCGTTCTGAACGATAATATCGAACATCAGCGCCACCGCCCGCTCCGACCAAAGTTGATAGGACCGGCAGAGTTTTTGGGCCGATTGAAAAATGGTCTCGGCGTGGGCCGCCTCGATCTCCTGAAATTCGGGCATCCGTCCCAACCCTTTGAGCAGCCCGCGCCACGGTTCGAAAATCGTATGCCGGATCGGGTCTTGAATCGACCGCGCCCACGCCATCTGGTCGGCCCGGTCCGCTTTGAGAAAGGTGACGAAGAGCGTGTAGTTATTGTGAAGAAGCGCTCGAAGAAGCTTTGCATGCTTCCGGTTCATCTCTGTGAGCAGCGGCTGGAGCGTTCCCTGCCCGAGATTCCATTGAAGGACGCCGAAGCTGATTCCTTGGCCGTCGAAGTCGCCCGACAGACCGGCGAAACAATCGGGGACCGGCGTGTTCGTCTCAAACGCGCCAGTCAGCGCCAGGCAGCGATAGGCGAGCGACTTCTGAAGAATGGAAGGGGTCGGGATTTCCTCGGCGAAGAGGAGCGTCCAGGTCTGCTCTCCGACGACGCCGTCGACCTCAAGCCGCTTCGCTTTCTGGAATGATTTAATCGCGCTCTCCGTCCCGCCGCCGAAATCTCCGTCGACGGGGCCGCGATAATGTCCGAGCTCTTTCAGCCGCGCCTGAATCCGCTCGACTTCAGGGCCTTTGGAACCGCGCCGATAGAAAGCCATAATGCCCCCCTAAAACAGGGTAGGGGAGGCGGAAGGGGAAAAAGATTTTTCTTTCGTTTTTCCTCCTCCCGACGACCCTCCCGTTATTTCTCTTTTTATGTTCCTGCCAGCATCCGCACCAGATTCGGCATGCCGGCCCCCTGGTGGTAGCGGTCTCTTTTCAGATCTGTGCAGTGCGACAGGACGATCTCTTTCACCTGGTCGGGACGGCCGATGAACTCCCGCCGGGCGGAGAGATAGGAGGCGATGATCCCGGAGACATGCGGGCAGGCCATGCTCGTCCCGCTCATCGGCACATAGTGGGTCGCCGGCTTCTTCGCGACGAACCGGGCGTTGCAGGAGACGATCCGCTCGCCCGGCGCGACCAGATCGGGCTTCGCCCGGCCGTCGGCGGTCGGGCCGCGCGACGAGAAATAAGAGATCCCGTAGAGGTGCGGCTGCTCCTTGTGGACCGAGCCGACGGCGAGCGCTTCATCGAGATTGGCCGGATCGCCGATCGAGAGATCGAGGTTCAGCTCCTGCTGCCCCTCGAAGGTTTCGATGATCAGCCGCCCCTCGTTCCCCGCCGCGATGCAGACGACCACCCCCATCCGCCAGAGCCGCCGCAGCTCCCGGCAAAGGGGAGAGAAGCCGGTGCCGTAGACGGTCGGATCGAACGGGCCGCCGAGGCTTAAGTTGACGCCGTGGATGACGAGGCTCGGCGAGGCCTCGTTGACGCTGGCGATGTGATCGAGCGCTTTGATCACCCACGAATCGCTCCCCCGGCCGTCGTCGTCGAGCACCTTGTAGATGTGAAGCTTCGCCTCAGGCGCCATCCCCCGATAGGCGGCGTGCTCCCCGATCCCCGCGCCGGCGATGATCCCGGCGACGTGGGTGCCGTGACCGCTTTCATCCGTGACCGCCCCTTCCTTCGGGGCGCCGACCCCGGTGCAGTCCCACTGGGCGGCGATGTTGTTGTAGGTCTTAAAATGCGGATGGCTTGCCACGATGCCCGTATCGAGAACGGCCCAGTGGATCCCCCGCCCGGTGGCGCCGTAGCCGAGCTGGGCGGTGTAGGCCTGGACGACATGGGTCGATTTGTCGAGCAGCGCCCGCTTCTCGCTGTTCTTCCAGATCCTGGCGATCTCCAGCTGAGGATGGCGCACGGCGAGGCTATCGATCTCGATCGAGGTCAGTTCCGCCGCGACAAAGCGCCGCAGCGGGTCGATCTTCGCATCGCGCTGGCGGCTCGTCAGCTGGGTGAGCTCCTCGATCAGGTTCTTACGTTTCTCTTCAAGCGTTTTCCCGATCATTTCCTCTTTCAATTCGATCAGGACCGGGAACCGCTCGGTCGGATCGGCCATCTCCGCGGCGAGATCCCGCGCCACGATGAACGGCGAGAGCGGCTCGGCGAAGGTCGATCCCAAAATTTTCCTCACCCGCGTCTGCACATTCTTCGTGGCGAGGTAGCCGGTCGCCGAGTGGGGATTGAAGCCGCTCAGCCGAAGCGAGTCGCGGTTGATGACGATATCGTCGTCGATTTTTCCGGTCGGAGAGAACTCGTCCGAGAGCGACTTGTCAAAGGCGACCGGATCGAGCAGGTCGGCGAAGTTGTCCCAGCTCTTCACCGGCGCCGGAATCCGGAGCGGCTTGGGGAGATTGTCCTGAACCTCGTCGATGCCGAGCGGCGAGCCGAGGGTGATGTAGTACGGCGTCTGGGCGCCGCTGCCGACGGTGAGCTCCCGCATGATATCGTAGGAGATCACCGTCCCGAGACTGTGGGCGATCACGAAGTACGGTCCCCCCTCCGGATTCAGGAGAGACCGAAACCGCTCCTGGATCGCTTTGCGCTGCTCTTGATTGTAAAAATAGGCGGCGACATCTTCGATGAATTGCTTGGTGATCCACTCGGTGGCGGAACGCCGGATCCAGGGAGGAAGAATCTTGGCCTGAACGTCTTTCGCTTTGACTTGATCTTTTTTCGACTGATCGAGAATCCGCTTCGCCAGTCTTTGCGCAAACGCTTCCGCATCTTTTCCATAAGGGGCGAGCTTCTTGCTCTGATCGATCAGCTCTTCATCCGAGCAAGGGCGGTAACTCTCCGAGAGCATCATCGCTTTCGCTTCCGTCATGGCGGAGGGGAGCGGCTGAGCATAACGGATATCGGCCCAGTAGGCCATCCGGGTGCGCGATCCCATATCGACCCCGAAGAGGGCCATATCCCACTGGCGCTTCAAGACCGCCGGGGCCGGCTTGTTTGCGATGCCATGAATGTAAATGATGCTGAGGTTCGGTTGGTCCGAGGTGGAAAAAATCTCCTTGACGGTGAGTCCCTTTTTCTTGGAAGTTCTCTTTGCCATGCGAGCCCCCTGTCTACGTGAGTGAGAACGGTTCTGATCGATGTGGAATAGAACTCATTTGCGTGTTCCCAAACGCCATGACGCGCTTGCGTATCCTAAAAACGAATCGTCGGCATCATAGACCGAATCGCAATGCCGATGCAACTCTTCCCTGCCGGTATGGATCGTTCATCCGATTTCCACCGGGGAGCTGACCGCTTCTTTTTGCCAGCGGAGGACCGGCTCCTCGACCCCTTCGCCCAACTCCGGCGGCGCCGGCTCCGGGGTGAGGCCGTAGCCGACCCGGACCGAGAGGCGAAAGCGCCCCGGCGGCCGCTCGGCGCTCTCGGCGGTGTTCCAGATTCGGCTCAGCCGCTGTGGCCAGCGAAGGGTGAACTGCTTTTCCAGCCGTCCGCCGGGGGGGATCTCGACCGTCTGCGGGGGAAAATAGCCGAAGGGCTGCACCCCTTTCCGCATCGGCCCGCGGGCGAAGGAGAGCTCCACGTCGGAATTTTTTTGCTTCCAGACGAACCAATCGTCGTTGACGAGCCAGATCGGCCCGTTCGACCGGTTCGTCACGACGTAGGGGATCGTCGTCGAGTCCCCCTGGTCCGACACATCGGTGATCTCGACAGTCACCGGCTCCTTCATCGGCTCCCTCTATGGGATCTTGTCGCTGATCTTGTATTTCGTTCCGTTCTTTTTGTTGTAGTCTTTCCGCCACGCCTCGCAAACGCTCAAGAAGCTCGACCAGTGGACCTTGCCGGGAGCGGCTTTGTCGCGCCAATACGATTCGCCGCAGTAAGGATCTTTGAAGGTGCCGCGCAGGTCGATCCCCTGTTCGGCCCGCAGGAGATTCTCCCGCTCGACCGTCTTCTGGTGGCCGCCCTCCCCGCGCAGCGGCGTCATATCGGGCCCATGCTCGCCGCGATCGCCCAGCCAGGCGTGGCCGCAGAGCTCATGCCCCAAGACCAGCCAGGGATCGATATCGAGGGTGGCCCCTCCCGCTGTGGCGGCTCCCCAGAGCTTCGGGGAGTTCGGGGAAGGGGCGGTGACTTTCCCCCCGGTGCCGACGCCGGGCTTCTCCGATCCGGGATCGTCATCGAAATCGGTATGCGGCCAGTCGGCGTCGTCGACCTCAATCTTCCAATCATGGACCGAGGCGGTGAAATCGCAAATGCAGCTGCAGCCGGTTTTGAATTTGGACGTTGTTGCGGGCGCCGGCGAGGAGGGACCGGCGACCCCCTTCGGCAGTGCGACCGGCGAGCAAAAGGTTTTGTCGATGCCGACCGCGCCGCTTCCCGGATCGACCTTGACACTCGCCCCCCCTTCCGGGCAGAGTGTCTTCAAGTAATTCTCAATCGTCTTCGCGTTCGTCTGAACGGCTCCCTTCCCGCCGGGGTTGGGGATGTTGCTTTTGGGATCTTCGACAACGAGTTTTCGCTGGACCGCGCGGGCGCCCCCCCTCTGTTGAATCACATGGGTCAGCTCGTGCGCGAGAAGCCGCTGTCCCTCCGCCGTTCCGGGGCGGTATTCGCCCGAGGCGAAGACGATGTTGCGGCCGACTGTGTAGGCGCGCGCTTGGATCGATTTCGCCGAGGTCGATGCCGCCGCGCCGGCGTGAAGGCGGACCCCGCTGAAATCGGCCCCGAATCGGGATTCCATGAAGGCGCGGGTTCCGGCATCGAGGGGATGTCCCGGGCCGAGGGGATCGATGAGACCGTCCGGCGCGGAGGGGACCGTCTCGGCGACGGCGGCCCGCTGGACCGTCGGCGTCTCCTCGTCCCGGCATTTCGGGCAAGGGGGGCCGCCGGCGGCGCAGGGAGCGCAGGCTCTCTGGACGCCCGGCGCCGGCATCCGCATAATCTGATCTGCGATCCGATCGGCGTCCCGCTCATCGCGATCGTCCGGATGGCTCACAGCAAGCTTCGCCTGCAACCGTCCGGCGTGGAATTGCGCTGCGAGCGCCCGGTTCCCGATCGTCTGCTGGAGTGAAATCTGAGATTGATTCGGCATCGCAGGCCGGGTGGAAAGCTTCCGCGTTTCGCTCGGAACGCGCGATGCGTTCATTCTCGCCCTCATTTCTTCCCCTTCTTCGGGGCCGCCGCGGCGGGCGGGCTCACAATATCCTCGTGGCGGCCGTGGTCGGTATACATCTGGCCGGTGTTCGTCTGAACCAGAACCCCCTTCCCGGGGTTGGTTCCCCCGACATACCACTTCTGCCAAAAGTGGAGGATCTTCATCGTCGAGAGCGGTTTTTGTGGATTCGTGATCGGGGGGACCACTTTGGCGGTCTCGCTGGCGGGGCCGTACATCCGAAAGTAGTCGTGAAGGATCGCGGCGCCGTCGGTGATCGCGCTCCCCTTGGTCCGCGGCGGAAACGTCGCGGTCTTCTTGGCGCTCTCGCTGTCCCAGACTTCCGGGCCGAAATCTTCATTGTAATCGATATAGGGAATCGGATCGTCGAAGTTGTCCTTCAACGTATAGTCGAACTTGGTCTCGTAGCCCCCCTCCTTGGCGGCATCGGTGACGCCGGCCGGGATCAGCTTCTTGGGGGCACGGACATCCATCTCGATGTCGTAGTTTTCGGCCTTCTTCGCCCCCTTCGGCGTATGTTCCAGGTGGAGATTCACATCTCCCGCTTTGCTGCTGGGGGCGGTCGATTGGATCGTCGCGCTGTCGTCCACCAAAGTGGCGCTCTCCTTCAGTCCCCCTTTCACGACCCACTTCACCTTATCGGCCCCCTTCGTGACACTCCACTTGAATTGGCCTTCGGGGAGCCCGGTTGCCAGGGCGATCTGCGTCAGATATTTCCCGACCGCCGTGAGGCGCGGGACCTCGCCGTTGAACCACCAGAGCACCCCCTTGATCTTGGTGAGGTCGGCCTTTTCTTTTCGGCCCCCCTCAAACTCCAGCGTCACCTCCGGCTCTTTCTTCTCTTCCTTCGGTTTCTCCTCGGGGCCGCTGATGACCCGCAGATTGGACCTCTCGCGGCGCAGCACCCCCTGGTTGCCGATCGTCTGCTGAAGACGATCGAAGGCATTCTTCGCTGAAGGGCGGATAGAAGCTTGCCGGTCCCGTTGGAGGGAGACCGGTTGGCCTGATCGAATCGCACGTCGATATTCCATTTGTCGATCTTCGCAATTCGGAACCGAATGGTGCAATCTCTTTGACCGCCGTCCGTTCTTACTTTACCCCGAATCCGCATCACGGCAGTGCGATCCGGACTACCCCGCCGACATTCGTCCAGGTTCTAAAATCGGGCTCGCGGGTGGGGTCGTGCAGCACCGTGGCGCCGGCGGAGACATCGAGCCAGCGCCAACGATAACCGAGCCCCACGCCGGCTTCCGCGCCGAGGTCTACCCCGCCCGATCCGATCGCCAGCGCCGGTCCGCCGAACAGGGAGAGATACGGCGCCCCGGCGGCGCCGGGGCGCGCCTCGCCGATCCGGACCCCGCCGACGAGTGAGTAGATCAGGCTCGGCGATGGGCTCGTTCCGGGTGCCTCGGTTCCCTCCGGCATCCCCAACGCCGAGAAGTGGAGGCCGAGGAATGGATTAAAGACACTCACGATCGGATGCTGCAACTCGGCATCAAGGTGGAGCGTCGCCGTCCAGGTCCGCTCCCTCCCGGCCCAGGCGGCCCCTCCGCCCGCCCCGGCGCTGAGGAGAAACGAAACCGGCACGCCATGGACGATTGAGGAAGCAAAAAGGGCGAAGGTATCGGCGTTGCGGAGCGCTTCTCCGGTGTCCATGAAGCGGAACCGGGCGGTCCACTCATAAATGTCGGGGAGGTCGCGCGCGCGGAGCGACATGCCGACCCGGTGGGCGCACTCATGGATCATCGTTTCGGCCCGTTTGCGAGGCCCTTTTGGAAAATATCGATTGGTGAGGCAGACCGGGACCCGTGCGTCGGTGCAGATCGGGACGTCGATTCCACTGACATAGGCGAGTGCATCGTAGGTCGGGTGGCAGGCATAACGCGGCGTCGTTTTGGTGTCGGTCAATGCATCCCGGATGCAACCGAGCCGTGTCCCGATGGTATTCACCGTCGCTGCGTCGTGGTTCCGAAAGAACCACTCGACCTTCCGTTGCGTGTCGCTGCTCAAGGAGGAGGCCGAGACGGCGGTGATCGCCTGATCGACATAGCTGAGGGCGCGGTCAATATCGGCCGGGACGGTCGTTGCATGCGTCGGGGGACAGCGGCTGATATCGCAGGCGGGAATGGCCGGGGGGGCTGCGGCCCCGCCGGCCGGCTGCCGCTCGATTCTGCCGGCGGCGGAGGTGGAAAGATCGATCGGTCCCCGGCGCTCTCCCATCACATAATCGGCCATCCGGTCGGCTTCCTGCTCGGCAGGATCACCCGGTTCGCTGACGGCCCGTTTGGCTTGGACCGTTCCGGCGGAGAATTGCTGGGCGGTGACCCGATTACCGACCGTTTGTTGAAAGCGAAGGAGCGGGTGGAGCCGCGTTGTTCTTCCGCGGGATCGGTCCGGGCCTTTCGATCGGGCGGCACTGGGTTCAATCCGATGCGTCGCGCTCTGCTTCTCCATTTACTCAATGATCTCTGTTCGTCGGGGAATCGATCTCCCGCGGCGGAATTGTATTTAAATCGGAATAGCAACTTTGGTGCCGATGCAAACCGATGTAAACCGCTCCAAACCGCGGACAGATCGACGCCCCCGCCGTGGGCGAAGTGGGGTTTTCCTGTCCCAGTGGGTGGGACAAGGGAGCGCCACTTTTAATCTGTTCTTAATCGAGAAGGATCCCCTGCCGGGGCGTCCTTCACGAACTCATCCTCTGATTATTCCAGGCCAGGATGGATGTGCAGTCGATCTCTCATCGGGAGCGGCCTGCCTTTTGCTAGACCCCTCCTTTTGAGAGGGGACGATGCTGGACCGCGACTTGACGCATAAAGAGGAAGAAACCGCTCGACGACTCCTCAGCTACCTTCTAAGACATCCAGAGGCAAGGGATACCCTTGAAGGAATGACGCGGTGGTGGCTGTTGGAGGAGGAGATTCATGAGCGGTTGGTGGAGATCTCGCAAGGGCTCTCATCGCTGGTCAAGCAGGGACTGATCCTGGAGGAGCGCCGCGGGGCATCGCTCCCTCTCTATCGTTTGAATCCGGAGAAGAAGGACGAGGTCAAGACGCTCGTGGAGCGTCTTTTCCCCCTTCGAAGGGAGGTTTAGAGATGCCGATGAATATTACCAACCGATCCAAGCAATTACTGGTCATCCCGCTCAACAGCGGCGCCACCCTCCACTTGGCCCCGGGGGAAGAGGCGGCGGGGATCGATCCGATCGAAGTCAAAAACAATGCAACCCTTGAGAAGATGGCGCAGCGGGGATGGGTCTCGGTCGCCGAGTCGGACGAAGCCCCCAAAGTGAAGCGGGGAAGAGGAAGATAGGGCCGATCGGCAGGTCGTAATGCCGGTGGGGGGGAACGCGTCGAGAGCAGGTTCGTTCGGCACATTCAATTTGAGTCGAGAATTCCCGCGGGTCGGGATTTCTCACAGGGAGGGATAGATGGAAAGACTGCATCCGGGTGTTTACATTGAGGAGGTCCCGAGCGGGGTTCGTCCGATCGAGGGGGTCAGCACCTCCACGGCGGCGTTCATCGGGAAGGCCGAGAAGGGACCGCTCGACCGGGCCCTCATGGTGACGAGCTTCATCGAATTTCAGGCGACCTACGGCACGTTCTTAAATGACAGCTATCTGGCCCATTCCGCGCTCCAATTCTTCAATAACGGCGGGAAGCGGCTTTACATCGTCCGTGTTGCAAACGGGGCCGTCGCCGCCGATGTCGCGCTTGCCGATCGAAAGGCGGCCCCCGTGAAGACGATCACGATCTTCGCCAACAGCCCCGGCGCGTGGGGGAACCAGCTCGATATCGATGTCGCCAACGGCTCTCAGGACTCCGGGAACGAGTTCAAGATTACCGTCAAACTCAATGGAACTCCCGTCGAAATTCACGACAATCTCAGCATGAATCCCGATGCGACGAACTTCGTCGAGAATGTAATCACGGCGAACTCCAAGCTCATCAAAGCGGTCGTCGATCCCGCCAACGACGCGACCGACCGGGGAACCAGCGTGAGCGGCGCCGCTCCGGCGACGACCCTTCCGGCGGTCAACCGGAAGATGGTGGTCAATATCAACGGCGACGGTCCCCAAACGATCACCCTGGCCGATCCGGCCGGCACCGGGGCCGAGATTGCCACCGCCATCCAGAATGCGGTCCGGGCGCTGATCCCGCTGCGGGGATCGACCCCGACCGCCGCTTTTACCGCCTTCACCGCGGCTTTCACAACCGGGATTTACACCCTTACCTCCGGGGCCGGCGGGAAGCGCTCTTCCGTTCAGGTGACGAATTCGCCTTCCGGAAATGCGGCGACCCTGCTTAAGCTCGGAAAGAACAACGGCGGAATCGAACAGAGCGGCGCCGCCGTGCTCCGCCCGGCGGTCGGAACCAACTATCATGTCGGCGATGCCGCCGTGGCGGGGGCCGTGATCAGCGCCACCCTGGGAAGCGACGGAACCACCCCTCAAGAGATCGACTATCAGAACGGCTTCGCGCTCCTCGATGTCCGGCGGGATGTGAACATCGTCGCCGTGCCGGGGATCGGCTCCAAGACGATGGTCGACTTCGGCGGCAATTACTGCCGCAACCGCCAAGACTGCTTCTTTATCGGCGACACCGGCGTGGCCGACGACACCAAAGAAGAGGCCCAGGCCTTCCTGACTGGCCTGACCGTGAAGAGCTCGTATGCCGCCGTCTACTTCCCTTGGCTGAAGGCGATCGACCCGACCGGCGTCTCGCCCGAGCCGATCCTCCTGCCCCCCTCCGGCTACGTGGCGGGGATGTATGCGCGGATCGACGCCCGACGCGGCGTTTGGAAGGCACCGGCGGGAACCGAGGCGAACATCGGCGGCGCCGTCGGGCTGACAAAAGAAATCACCGATGCCGAGCAAGACACGTTGAACCCCATCGGGGTGAATGTCATCCGGGTCTTCCCCGCTTCCGGCATCGTCATCTGGGGAGCGCGGACCGTCGCGACGCAGGCCGATCCGGAATATCGGTATGTCCCGGTCCGGCGGACCGCGATCTTCATCGAGCAGAGCATCTACAACGGCATCCAGTGGGCGGTCTTCGAGCCGAACGATGAGGACCTCTGGGCGAGCCTGCGCCTGAACATCGGCGCCTTCATGATGACCCTCTTCCGGGCCGGGGCGTTCCAGGGGACCACCCCGTCGCAGGCCTTCTTCGTGAAGGCCGACAGCCAGACGACGACCCAAGCCGACATCGACGCCGGGGTGGTCAACGTCATGGTCGGCTTCGCGCCGCTCAAGCCGGCGGAGTTCGTGGTGATTAAGATCAGTCAAAAGGCCGGCGATTCGGCTGCGTAGACCCGGATAGATGTAAACAAGCGAGCAACAGGCTCCGCCAGTGCGAGCGCGGGGCGTGGGGGCATCGGAAGCGCACAGCAACGCGAGCGCTGGACGGGCCCCCATATACAAATAGGAGCTAAAAGATGGCCAAGTTCACGGTCAATACACATCGCTTCGATCCGTACCGTAATTTTAAATTCAAGGTCAAAGTGGACAATCAATATGTCGCCGGCTTAAGCAAGTGCAGCTCGCTCAAGCGAACGACGGAAGTGACCCCCTGGCGGGAAGGGGGCGATCCGAGCACCACCCGCCAGCTTCCGGGGAAGACGAAGTACGAAGCGATCACGTTGGAGGCCGGCGTCACCCACGATACGACCTTCGAGGATTGGGCCAACCTGGTCCACAACTTTCAGGGAGATGCGGCGGGGTCGCTGAAGAATTTCCGGAAGGACATCGCGATCGACGTCTACAACGAGGCGGGCCAAAAGGTCTTCTCGTATAATGTCTTCCGCTGCTGGGTGTCTGAGTATCAGGCCCTTCCCGACCTGGATGCCGGCGCCAACGCCGTGGCCATCCAGACGATCAAGCTCGAGAACGAAGGGTGGGAGCGGGATAAATCGGTCACCGAGCCGACCGAGAAGTAACAGAGACCAGGGAAATCACATTAGATCGTTTGTAGGGGCGAATCTTGCCTGCACTGTATTATCGTGTATTCGCCCTGAATTTATATTTCCCAGATAAGGGCGATCACAAGGATCGCCCCTACGACATCAAATGACAGAACAGATCGAACGTCCTGAAGAAGGCCTCTTTCTCCTCCCTGGGGGATATTGGGATCGCGATGGTATTCTCCACCGCGAGGTCCAGCTTCGCCCTCTGACCGGTCGAGAGGAGGAGTGGATCGCCGATCCGGCGCGGGAGTGGACCGAGGCCGCGCTGGTGACGGCGCTGCTGCGACGCTGCATCGAGCGGATCGGTCCGGATCGGCCGACCGAGGAGATGGTTCGGTCGCTTGTGGTCGGCGATCGAGACTACCTGATGCTGCGGCTTCGGCAGATCACCTTCGGCAAGCGGGTGGCGCTCACGCTGATCTGCCCCCGATCCGAATGCGCCAAGAAGATGGACATCGATCTGGCGCTGGACCAAATTCCGATCGAGCCGAAGCCGATCGCACCGCACCATGCCTTGACCCTCTCTGAGGATGCAGGGCATCCGGAACAGGAAATCGTCTTCCGGATTCCGAACGGCGCGGATCAAGAAGCGGCGCGCGGATGGTCGGAACTCGACGCGCGGGGGCGCGTCAACCGGCTCCTTGCCCGCTGCCTTCTGAAAATCGGCGAGGTCGATGCGATCACCCCGGATCGAGTGTCGCGGCTCTCGGAGAAAGCAGTCGAGGAGATCGCCGTGGCGATGGAACGGAATTCCCCTCTGATCGATGCCGAAATGGAGGCGTGTTGCCCGGAGTGCGGTCATCTGTTCACGCACCGTTTTGAAGGGGTCCCTTTTTTCATGAATGAGCTTCTTCGAGGTCGCACGCAGCTGGAGCGGGAGGTTCACCTTTTGGGATTCTACTATCACTGGCCGTTGAGGGAGATCCTGGGGATGACCCGGCAGAAACGGCATCGGTATCTTCGGCTTCTCACCGACGAGCTCGATCGGACGGGCCGCTCCGCCGTGGAGGTCGGATGAACTCCTTTTTGAACCGGGTTTTGGCGCCGGGGTTGCGCCGGGTCGGATCGGGGCTTGCGTATCCTCGAAAGGCGGAGCCTGCCTCCGGGGTCCCCTCGAAAGGGGAACCGGTGATCGAAGAGATCGTGGAAGAGCAACCGGTTGAACCGAGTCGCTTGCGTTCCGGGGATGATGCGGCGGAAAGGGATTCTCCCGAAGTTGGGTTGAGTCATGAAGGGCCTTCCCTCACACAACTCGGCGAGCTTGCCAGGACGGCCCGAAGTGAGCGACCGAGTGTGCCGGAGACGAGGTCTTTCCTGAAGGAGAAGTTTTCTTTTCGGCCGGCCGCGTCCGATGTGCCTCCGATCGCAGGAGAGAGGTCGAAAACCGGCGCGGAGAGTTTCTCTTTCGAGGCGGTTGAATTGAACCCCTCCGTCCATCCATCCATGCGACGGTTTCAATCGTCCGGAGAAAAGTTAACAGCGGATGAGGCTTCGGCTCGATCGAAATCGGAGACAGCTCCTGATCAACCGTCCAGGAGAGAAATCGTCTGGGAGGTGATTCCAACGGACCGCAGGACTTCCTCTCCAAAAGAACGGGTTCCTCAGGAGCTCCCTTCAGAAACGCAACAATCCCAAACACGCTCTTCTGACCCGGTGCAACCCGCTCCGTCGGCTGATCGTTCCCCCCAACGGACCGAGAAGGGAGAAAGGGCATTCGATCTTTCTCCGAAAGCCCCGATTCCAACGAGAGGCGCCCCCTTCCCCGACCCGCCGCAAAACCGAAAGAGGAGAAGGGCGACTTGATCATCGAGCAGCTGGAAGTTCGGGTGGTGGCCGAGCCGGAACGGAAGCCGGAGCCTCCGAAGGCGCGGCGGAATACCCCGAAGCGCTCGGGCGCCTGGGAGACGGCGGCCCGGTATTATCTCGGAAAGGTGTGAGCCGGCGATGAGCACCACCATCGGAAAAGTGACCGAGTCATTGAAGAATCTTCTGGTGGGCGAGATGGCCCCGGCCACGAACGTGTCGCTGATCTCTCCCGGCGATACGAGCGGGCAGAACAAACGAATCAACCTTTTTCTTTATCGAGTGATCGAGAACCCGCACCTGAACAACCGCGATTGGCAGCCGAAGCGGGGAACGACCAACCAGCTTGTCTATCCGCCGCTCGCCCTCAACCTTTTCTATTTGATGACCCCCTTTTCGCCCCTCGATCCGCAGACCGGTCTGGCCGATGCGCACGGGCTGCTGGGGGAGGCGATGCGGGTCTTTTATGAAAATGCCATCCTCCCGCAGACCTATCTTGAAAACGGCCTGCAGGAGGGAGAGGTGAAGGTGACGCTCCTTCCGCTTGATTTGGAACAACTCAGCAAGATTTGGACGGCGCTCAACAAAGATTTCCGTCTGTCGGTCGCTTATGAGGTCTCCTATGTCGAGGTCCCGGCGGAGCAAGAGCGCCCGTTGCCGAAGCGGGTCACACAAGTTGAGCTCGATGTCCGCGCGCCCTTTAAGCAGCCGGTCCTCCAGGGGATGTCGCCGCTCTCCGGCCCGGTCGGCACCCCCCTCCACTTCACCGGCGCTTTCTTGAGGGGATGGAAGGCGACCGTCCGCGTCGGCGATCGGGTGGCGGTCAAAGATCAGATGCTCTTTGAAGATCAATCCTTTACCGCCCCGGTCCCGGCGGGGCTGACGCCGGGAGTTTATGAAGTCGACGTGAACGTGGCGAATCTCTCCCGGTTGCGGAAGGTCTTTGAGGTGGTCCCATGAGAGCGACCAAGGTCGCGCCGTTCCGCGACAGCCGGGAGTATCTGGCCGCCGAGCTCGGCTGGCTCGATCGCGCGTTATCGCTCCTGCTCCATCTTTTTCATCGACGCGAGGGGAAGACGGAGGGCCAAGGGCTTTTTCTCTCGCAGAAAGAGGCCGAGCGGCTCCTCTCCCAAAACGCGCCGGCGGGTGATCCCGAGGCTGATACCCTCCGCGCATCGCTCGATCGATCCCGAAGGGAGATTGTTTCCAGAAGAAAGGCGAGCCTGGAACAGGGGGTTTATCTCTCCCTTCCGCATCTTGCGCATCTTTTTCATCTTTCGCCGGTCGAAGAAACGGCGCTGATCGCCTGCCTTGCGCCGGAGCTCGATCCGAAATATGCCAAGCTCTATGCCTATTTGCAGGACGATCTGACACGGAAGTTTCCGAGCGTCGACCTAATCCTGACCCTCGCCCGGTTGCAGGGGGAGGTCGGCCCGCAAGGGCGATTCTTCTTCACCGCTCAGGCGCCGCTGCTCCGCTGGTATCTCCTCTATCCGGCCGGGGAGACGGGACTCCCGATCCCTCGGATGAATCAGGGGCTCATGCTGGACGAACGAATCGTCGCCTTTCTTCTGGAGATCGCCCAGTTCGACGGAAAGGTCCTCCCCTATGTCCAGCCAATCCGCCGGAAGGAGTTCACCCTGCCGTCGCCCGCCGTGGAGGTCGTCTCTCAATTGCAAGCGTTGATTGCGTTGCAGTTCCAGCAGCCCGCCGCGCCGAGACGAAAGGTCTTGGCCTACTTCTACGGACCCGGGGCCTCTGATGGACGGGGGATCGCCGAGCAGCTCTGCGAGTCGCTGAAGATCCATCTGATCGAGGTCGATCTGAGCGCGCTGCACCAGGCCGGCCTGGCGGGAACCCTTCCCTTTGGCGAAGGGCTTCGGCGGATCGTCCGGGAAGCATTGCTGCAGCCGGCGGCGCTTTATCTCTCCGGCTATGAAAAATGGCGGGAAGAAGGAAAGGGAGATCCCTCGGTGATGGAGTCGCTTTTGCGGGAAGCCTCCTGGCTGACCTTCATTGAAGGGACGCAGCCGCGGGTGCCGGGGGCGATCTCCGAGGAGAGCCTTTTTCTCCCCTTCGTCCTCTCCCTGCCCGACGCCGGCCGACGGATCGAAGGGTGGAAGGGATTGATCGCGCGGACGCCGTCGGCGATGGCGAAGGAAGAGATCGAATCGCTCTCCGTTCGGTACCGGCTGAGCCTTCGGGAGATGGAAGAGGCGATGTGCCTGGCCCGGGACCGGGCGACGTTGCGCGCTCCCACAGAGCCGGAGGTAACGTGCGACGATCTTCTCTGGGCCTGCCGCGAGCGATCGCAGGTGCATTTCGGCGGCCTGGCGCGGTCGATGACCCCCCGCGCTTCCTGGGAAGATCTCGTCTTGCCCGACGCGCTTCTCCAACAGCTCCGGGAGATTGTCTCCCAGGTCCGGCATCGGCCGCAGGTCTTACACGCGTGGGGGTTTGAGAAGAAGCTATTGCTCGGAAAGGGGATTTATGTCCTCTTCATGGGACCGAGCGGAACCGGGAAGACTTTGGCGGCGGAGGTCTTGGCGCAGATGTTAGGGCGGGATCTCTTGAAGGTCGATCTCTCGGCGGTCGTCAGCAAATACATCGGCGAGACGGAGAAGAATCTCCAGCGGATCTTCTCGGGGGCCGAGCGGTCGGATGCGATTCTCCTGTTCGACGAGGCCGATGCCCTCTTCGGGAAGCGCTCCGAAGTGAAAGACGCCCACGACCGCTACGCGAACATCGAGGTCAACTATCTTCTCCAACGGTTGGAAGAATTCGAGGGAATGGTCATCCTGGCGACCAACTTCGCCCAAAACATCGACGACGCTTTCTCCCGGCGGATCCAGATGAGCATCGAGTTTCCCTTCCCGAACGAGGCGTCGCGTCTGGAAATTTGGAAGAAGCATCTCCCGAAGGAGGCGCCGCTGGCGGAAGGGGTCGATCTCGGATTCCTGGCGAGCCAGTTCAAGATCTCCGGCGGGAACATTCGGAACATCGTCTTGAACGCCGCGTTCCTGGCGGCGGAGGCGGGGGGGCCGATCCAAATGACGCACCTCCTTCAAGCGACCCGAAGAGAGTATGAAAAGATGGGAAAACTCTACGCCGAGTCGGAATTCGCCCTTCCGGCGGCGCTTGCAACCGAGCGGGTTCCCCCGAAGAGGAGTTCCAGATGATCCGGATCAAACGAATCAAAATCACCTACGATCGTCTTCCCCTCGACCCGCGTCAGGCGGCGATGCTTTCGAAACAGGTGCTCTCCCAGGTGCAGCGGCAGCTTCAAGGGGCCCCGTCGGGGAAAATCGAGCGGCTCTCCCCGCCGGCGATCCGGATTTCATCCGATCGGATCGGCCAACCGGAGATCGTCCGGCGTACCGCGGGGGCGATCCATCACGCGGTCGCAGACCGTCTCAAAAGAAAATAGGAGAGCACGATGGCAAACGGATTTTCCAATCAGCCGAAAGTTTTGAAGGGGGCCTTTGTCGACTCCAATCTGCTCGCTTTTCCGCCGCTCATCGTTCCCTTCCAGTTCAATCCGGAGACGATCACCCGGCGCAAGGGGGTGAGTGTGACGACCCCTCCTTCCCGACGGGGACGCGAGGAGGAGACGCCGGAGACGGAAAGTCTCGGGGAAGCCCAGACCGTCCATACCAATCCCGAGACCCTTTCGTTGGACATCCGTCTCGACGCGACCGATGCGCTGGAGAGCGGCGACCCGATCGCGGGGGAGTTCGGGGTGCTCCCGGCCCTCTCCGCATTGGAGATGATGGTGACCCCCCGGTCGGAGTCGGTCTTTGCGGGATTGTTGGGGCTCTCGGCCGATTTCGGTTTTGGAGACCGCCAGAGCCCGCCGGTCGTCATCTTCATCTGGGGGCGGCAGCGGATCAATGCCGTCCGTATCACCGATCTGAATATCCAGGAGACCGAGTACAATCCGAACCTCAACCCGATCCGGGTGACGGTGGGGGTCAGCATCCAGGTGCTCGGCGGACGGAATCCGTTCAACGTCTTCACGCAGGCGCAGCGCGAGCTGCTGGCGGCGCTGAATTTGGCGAACGCGCCCGATTTAGCGAAGTCGATCATCAATATTTGATCGGTTGTAGGGGCGCACCGATGTGTGCGCCCGGTTTTGTAATCGAATTAAAGGCAGGGCGGACACGCCGGTCCGCCCTACGAGGGGAATGAAATGATCTACAAAGGCTCGCGCTACACCCGGACCGAAGTCATCGCCCCCGAGAATGCCGAGGGGAAGACGCCCCGGGTCTTGGAGATTCGGGAGATTCCGAAAACCCCCGGCGTGTTCGAGCATATCGTCAGCGAGGGGGAGCGGTTGGATCATCTGGCGCATCGCTTCTATACCGATGCGAAGAAGTATTGGCTGATCCTTGATTCAAATACGGATGAATTGAATCCGTTTCATCTCCTGAAGCCAGGCCGGCGAATCCGCGTCCCGCAGAATCGGATCGTGTGAGATCGAGGGCGGACCGTTCCTAAGACGCATCTGTAGAGACGTCCCGGCGGGGACGTCTCTACAACACCGAAATACGACGATACACCGATAACACAACGATGTTGGTTTGCAACCATGCCTGAGATAAAAGAAGTCGTCAGTCTTTCGATTAACGGAGAGCGACAGGACGATCTGATTCCCGATCTGATCCGGATCGAGGTGGAAGAAGATGTCGATGCCGCCAGCGTCTTCCGCGTCGAGCTGGCCCTCACCGTTGAGCGCGATGGAAGCTGGCGTTATCTCGACGAGAAGGAGCTCTTCAAAGTGTGGAACCGGGTTTCGATCGAGGCCGGTTATCCCGAAAGCGGCGTGGAAACGCTGATCGACGGCTACATCACTCATATCAACGTGAACCTCTCCGGGGATGCCGAGGAGTCGACGCTGGAGATCTCCGGGATGGATGCAAGCGCCTTGATGGACCTGGAGGAGAAGCAGCTGACCTGGTCGAACAAAAAAGACAGCGAGATCGCGCAGCAGATTTTCGGCGACTATGGATTGAGCTATGAGGTGGAGGATACGGTGGTCCGGCAGCAGGAGACCCTCTCCGCCACGCTTCAGAGCGAGAGCGACATTCGGTTTTTAAGGCGCCTGGCCGCGCGAAACGGATTCGAGTGTGTGATTCAGGGGAGCAAGGGGTACTTCAGGAGTCCCACCCTGGAACTGCCGCCGCAGAAAATCCTGGCGATTCAGTTCGGGGAGGAGACGAACCTCGTGAACCTCCGGTTCCGCGTCGACGGCACCGCCCCGAGCCATCTTGAGATCCGACGGATCGACCCCTTCGAGAAGGAAGAGGTGACGGAAGAGAGGACGGAGAGCCCCCGGCGCAAGCTCGGCGAGACCGGCTTGGCTGATCTCCAGTCGGGGGCGCGGGAGGGGCGTCTTTTGCTAAAAAATCAGATCGCCGCGTCGTCTCAGGAGATGCGGGGGCGGCTGCGCGAAGGATACCGCGGAGGGGATCGGTTTGTCCATGTCGAAGGGGAAATCGACGCGCGCGTCTATGGTGCGGTGTTGCGATCTAAAAAGCTGGTGACGATCAAGGGGGCCGGCGGGCAATTCAGCGGCCTTTATTATGTGACCCGCGTCCGTCACCACTTTGACCTCGACGGTTACACACAGAGCTTCGAAGGGGCGCGGAATGGCGTCGGATTGACCGGCGATGAGCACTTAGCCGCCGCAGCCCTCCCGATCGCAATCTCGCTCCCCGGCGTCGGCGGCGCCTCGGTCGAATCGGGCAACCGCGTCCTTCCGGCGCAACAAGAAGGATCGACGATCCCAGGAATTTGATTGGGTAGGGGCGACCCGGTGGGTCGCCCGCATGGAGGGCGAGGCACCGCCTCGCCCCTACGATTGGAGAGAACATGTCCGGACCCCAGCCCCCCAAAATCACCACCCTTCGCCGCCGTCCCGTTATCGATTACGTAACGAAGGATTATGAAGGGTTCCGGCAGGGGATGCTCAATCAGATCCCGCTGCTGCTGCCGAATTGGACCGACCGGAGCGAGAGTGACTTCGGCGTCGCCCTCATCGAGCTTTATGCCTACGTCGCCGACATCCTCAGCTATTATCAAGACCGGGTGGCGAACGAGGCGTTTCTTCCGACGGCCACACAGCGGCGCTCGGTGGTGGAGCTGCTTCGCCTGATCGACTATCGAATCGATCCGGGGTTGGCGGCGTCGGTCTGGATTCATTTCGAGGCTTCATCCGACGTGACGGTGAGCGGGACGGCACTCCCTTATCGGCTCAAAACCGCCGGGGTGCCGGGGGAGCCCGACCGGAACTTCGAGATCACGCAGGAATTCACGGTAAAAGCGGTGAACAGCAGTATCGATCTGACGACCGCTGCGGTCGGCCTCACGGCATTGCCGGCCGAGACGCAAGCGATCGACCTGAGGCGGACCGATCATGGTCTCTCCGAGGGGATGGCGATCTACTTCGAAGAAAAACGCCAACAGCCCGACGGCGCGTTTAAGATCCGCCGCTCGCCGATCCTACAGGTCATTCAGATCGAGCCGGCGGCGGTCGATGTCGATCGGATCACCTGGCTTCCGCCCCTTCCGGAGCCGTTCGATCCGGCGAAGACGACACTGAAAGGGAACAACATCATCGCCACGCATGGCGAGTCGGTTTTCGACGAGCCGCTCTTTATCGGCGACGGCACTCCCGGACAACGCATGACCCTTTCGCGCAAGCCGGTGACCCATCTGGTCAAGATGGGGCCGTTCACCCGGAGGCGATCGCGGCCCGAGCTGGAGGTCCGCGTGGACGGCGTCCTCTGGGATGAAGTGGAGAATTTTTTTGAGAGCAAGCCGTCCGACCTTCATTACATCACCTTCATCGACGAGAACGATACGATGACGATCACCTTCGGAACCGGCCAGCGGGGGAGTGTGGTTCCCGCAGGCGCGCAGGTGAAGGCGGTCTACCGGATCGGGCTGGGGAGCCAGGGGAACGTCGGCTCCGATACGCTGACGGTGGCGCTCTCCGCCATTCCCCAGATCACGAAGATCACCAATCCTTTCAACGCCGAGGGAGGGACCGACCGGGAGACGACCGAAGAGGCGAAAATCTCGGGGCCGGGATCGATCATCACGCAGGAGCGGGCGGTCACCCTTCACGATTATGAACTCCTCGCCAAAGCCTTTCCCGGCGTCGGAAAGGCGAAAGCCCGGGTGGGGCTGCGCGGCGGCTACAAGGTGGTCCAGGTCTACATCGCGCCGGAGAACCCGACCGTGATCCCGCCGCCGTTCGCGAGCGGGGCGTTGAAGGAAGCACTCAAGGGACATCTGGAAGCGCGCCAGCCGGTCAACCGGATGGCGGGGGTCGATGTCCTCGATCCGATTTATGTTCCGGTCGATGTCTCGGTCGATGTTTATCTAAAGGCCGATGCCGGTCAGGAAGCGGTCCGGAAGGAGGTCTTGAGGATTCTCCACGACCTGCTGAGCTTCGCCCGGCTGGAGTTTGGCCAGCCGATTCGCGTGGGGGAGGTTTTCGCGGCGTTGCATCCGGTAGAGGGGGTTGCCTATGTTCTCCTGAAGCGGCTGGCGCGAAGCGGCCTGCCGCCGGTGACCCACCATGAGGGGTGCGACTTTGCCGATGTCCCGATCGGCGAGAACGAGTTGGCCTATGAAGGGCTTCTCACCGTGAACCTCTTCGGAGGAATTCGATGAGCGACCCGGTGCTCTCTCCCAGCGTCGATTTCCCGAAGCTTCTGTACAAACTCCTTCCGGGAATCTACCGCGACAAAGATGCCAAGGGAGAGCTGCGGCGCTTTTTAGAGATCGCCTCCCTCCCGCTCGACGAGCTGGAAGTGAGCATGGCCCAGCTTTATGAAGATCTCTTCATCGGCAATTGCCGAGAGCCGTTCATCTCATTGATCGGGGCGATGATCGGGGTGGAGGTCGATCCGACCCTGCCCGAGCGGGCGGAGCGGACCGAGGTCGAGGAGGCTTTCGCCTTCTACAGGTCCAAGGGATTACACGATCCGATCGCCCTCTTTGCCGAACGGGTGACGGCGTGGCGGACCGCTGTTATCGACTATTCTCAGAAGGTAGCCCAGGTCCCGTTTGTCCCCGCGCTCAGTCCGGTGATTCCTCACCGAGACCAGCCGGTGGGGGAAGCGCCGCCGGGGAGCGGGAATTTTTTCTTCCGGGCCGATCAGGGTCGCCAGCCGCTCTTCGATCGAATCACCGGGCGTCCGATCACGCGGCAGGCGCTCTTTGCGCATGAGGCGGAGTATGCCGGGATTGAGGGGCGTTTTGCCATTCGAGACCGGGGGGCCGATCTCTTTCTTCCCGATCCCGCGCCCCTCTTCACCGCGGTGGCCGCCGACCTGACCGACTTTGCCAATCCCAAAATTCCGAGCGGCATCGCGCTTACGATCCTGCCGAATCAGATTGCGATCGATCCGGAGCTGGGACGATTCAAGATCGTCTCGCCGATTCCCCTGGCGGGAAATCTGAGGGTCGATTTTCAGGTGCTGATTCCCGCCTCGGTCGCGGTCCAGACGTTCGACCTTCGCGATCCGAAGCAGATCGCGCGGCTGAATCGGAGCGACGATTCGGCGCCGCACACCCTCGACATCCGGCGGCCGAGAAAAGCGACCGACCGGATCGGCCGGTATCACTTCGACAACTTGGGTTTCTTCTTTACCTTCGGCCGGCGGGCGCAGAATCAGCGGCCGAATGTCTTGCCGACCGGATCGCAGAGCGGCAACTTCACCTTCGACGGGCGGCTGCTTGCGGTCGGCGACATCGCCGGCGTTCCGCTGCAATTGCAAGACGGGATCGACGGCTCGCCGCTGACGCGGCGGAAGATGGAGGCGGAGGCGGGCGAATATTGCGGGACGACCCGCGGCTTCACGATCCGGGTCGGCGGCATCGATATTTGCAGCGCCGACTTTCAGCCGGGGGTGACGCTGCGCGCCGCCGATCTTTCCGACTTCACCGATCCGAGGACTCCGTCCGGTGCTGTCATGACGTTGGGATCGACGGATGTCGCCGTCGATCCGCAACTCGGACGATTCAAGCTGGATCTCACCGGACTGGGAATCACCGCCGAGCAGATCCGGGTTGATTATCTTCTCGGTCCGGTTCAAAGCCACCGAGGGACGGCGCCGGCCGCCCTTTCGGAGACGGTTCATGAGATCTTCGGATTCGACCCGCAGGGGAAAATGATCGTCCTGCGCGACGGGGAGGATGGAATGCCGATCTCGGTGAAACGGCGCCTCGGCGCCGCACTGGCCGACTTTCACGGGAAGCGGCGCGGCTGGACGGTTTACCGAAATGGAACCGATGTGAGCGGAACCCTTTCGGCCGAGGAAAAAGAGCTCGGCGATCCGGCGACGCCGGTCACGCCGGGGCGGCTGGCGGTCGATGTCGATCGAGGGCGGTTTAAATTTCCGGCGGGGTTTTTCTCGCCGACCGATTTAATCGCCGTCGATTACAGCGATGAGGACACCGCGGCGGAAGCGCAGTTACTGACCAGTTTCCTGCAGCGCTCGCCCCGGCTGTTTCCGGCGGGGGTGATCCCGGTCCCGATCGATACACGGGTTCCGAAGGTCGATCCGGCGGTGTTGGTTCCGTAGGGGCGATCCTTGTGATCGCCCTCTCTCGTCGGGGTGAAACGCAAATGCGGGGCGGATGCAAGATTCGCCCCTACAGTTACAATTTGGAGTATCCATGACCCAATCAATTTCGCGCGATAGCTTCAACGAACTCAAAAACTATCTGGGGGTCTACCTCCAGCAGGGGCGGGTGATTCTCGACGCCGACTGGAACGAGAACCAAGATATCTTCGTCTCGTTCCTTCGGCGGATGAGCCGCGAGGCGATCGGGGATGGGAGTTCCCAACCGGGGGTTTGCCATCGATCCGATTTTTCCCCTTCCGGTGGAAGCGCTCGTCGAGAAGGCGACCCCGCCGGGGGGCGGCAGCCCCAATCTGGAGCAGTGCGCCGGCGAGGTCTGCAGCGCGATCATGGTCGAAGCGATCCGGCTCATTTTCGGGATGGTCTTCGGTCCGCTTCTCTTCTTTCTTAATTTTCCGGGGAAGAAGTTCGATGATATGGAATCGCTTGAAGGCTTCACCCTCTCCTCTCCGCAGGGGACCCTGCGGATCGGAAAGGACGGTCCTTATGAGGGAAAAGGTTTCTTGAGGCTCTCCGGCCATGCCGGCACCGTGACGATCACCAAGACCTTCACCAACTTAAGAGATCTCTCGACGGAAGAGGTTCTGACCTTTCGTTATCGATTGAGCCAGCAGTCGGCCGGGACGATCAAGTTTTTTCTGGAAGATGACGACGGCAACCGGACCGTCTGGCTGACCAAGAACAGCGGGGCGGCCAAAGAGGTCTGGGTGGCCGGGTTTGCGGCGCCGCTCGACGTGCGTTTCCATATCACCACCGACGACCTTCCCGACGCCGGGCGGAATCAGAGCTACAACGGGGGGACGATCTTCAGCTTCGGCGGGGCGACCCCGATCACCTGGTCGATCTCATCCGGAACCTTGCCGGCCGGCTTGACCTTGGCCCCCTCGGGAACGGGAGACGATTCGAAGAGCGCGAAGATCAGCGGCACCCCGACGACGGCCGGAACCTCGACCTTCACCGTGAGAGCGGTCGACAACAATGGTGTGGCGGCCACGAAGGTCTTTACGCTGCAAGTGCTCGATCCTGCTCCGGCAGAGTCCCCGCTCCCCCCGTTCAATCCGGCCGACCTGATCGCCGCGCTGGTGAAATTCGAGCTTCCCACCGGGACCCCCGCCGATCTAACACAGATCCGGAAATATGGGTTTGAGGTCTACCAAGACGGCGCGAATCCGCTGGTGTGGGACTTCGATGATCTTCGGATCGCCAGCGAAGATCTTCAGGAGACGGTCGGGACCAACAACTTCATCATCCGGGGCTCCGAGTTCTCCGAATTCTTGGGGATCTTCTCCCTCTTCGGGATGTTCGGAGAGTTGGATGAAGAGGGCGAGGGGGGCGGCGGCGAGGAGGAAGATGGCCTGGCGAATTTCCTGGAGCTGATGAACACCCAATTCGAGTTTACCCATCCGAGCATTGAAAACGCCGGCCGGATGTATGTGGCCGGCTTTCCTTGTATCTTGATCAGAGACACCCTTTACTCCGAACAGGCCGATCCGAACGATCCGGCGCTGGCGCCGCCGGTCGCCGGACAGGTTCGGAAAGATATGGTCTACCTCGACGTTTGGCAGGAGCCGGTGACGTATGTCGAAGATCCCGAGATCCGCGAAATCGCCCTCGGCGGTCCCGACACGACGACGCGCCTTCAGGTGAAATACCGGGTCCGGGTGAATCAGGGGGGCGGGCTTCCGGAGGGGCAGGGGATTGGGAAGGGGACGCTTGCAACCGAAGGGGTGTATACCGGCGAGGCAAACCGGCTCTATCGAATCGAGATCGATACGGTCGGCAATATCGGAACCGCCACCTTCCGATGGTCGGAGGAGAATGCTTCCACCATTCAGCGGGTGATCGAGCCGATCCCGGCGGGATCGAGAAGGGTCGTCGTTGAAGATGCGTCGGCGTTTCATCCGGGCGAGCTGATCCTGATCTCGAAAGAATTCGGGAGCGAGATGCACCAGATTCAGTCGGTCTTCGGGAACGTGATTACGGTCAATGATCCGGTCGGCGGGCAGCTCTCGATGTTGCCTGCGGCATCGAAGGTACTCAACTTCACCAGCTTCTCGATGGAAGACCGGCCGAAGATCGCGCGCTGGAATGCGTTTAAAGTTCCGATCCCCGCCGACTCGGTCGACCCAACGATTTCCGCGGCAATTCCCTTGAACGACGGCGTGGCGATCCGATTCGGCGGCAACCAGATGCGTTATGGTGATTACTGGATCTTCAAGACCCGGTTTCTCGCCGGGGATGAGCCGTCGGGGATCAACCCGGAGACACGGATCGAGCCGCTGAGCTTCGTCTTGCCGCATGGCATCCGGCACTATTATGCGCCGCTGGGAATTCTGAAACGCGACGGCGATGCGCCCGAGCCGGACAAGATCCTTGATGTAATTGACAAACGGCAGCGCGCCGGGAATGCCTCCACCGTCGACAAGCCGCTGACCGATCTCTCCGCCTTCACCGGGCAGAATACCGATCATTTCTTGGGGGGTATCACCCTTCCTCCGGCTTCCAAGGGGAGCAAGTTTTTGGTTTTCTGGTCGGGGGAGCTTTTCCTGACCGGCGCGGTGCCGAACAACGCACACCTGGAGGTCCGGGCCGCTTTCTACAACGATGAAATGACCGATCCGGCGACCGAGCCCGACAAGGGGAAAATCCAGGACAAAGCAATGAAGATTCCGCTGCAGCGAAAACAGACGGGGGTAGAGATTCCGATCCAGATGCTCTTCGTCAACAGCGATACCGGATTTCTCTTTGTCCCCAGCAGCATGGTCCCGACGTTGGTCCAGCTCTTTGCAGAGGTGGACCAGGACGGTTTCAGCGTGGAGCTGGTGAACATGCGGCTGACGGTGCTGGAATTGAAGAAAAGCTTTTAAATAAGAAACAGTGTTTAGGAGGTTTAAATGGCAGGAAGATACATCTTCACGAAAAAGGATCTCAAGCCGCTGCGGCCTTTTCTGGATAATCCGATCGGCCAACAATTGATCCAAGGGGTCGTGCCGATCAAGAAGGTGGCCGGAGCGGCGCGCCATGTGGAGATGGCGGAGACCGAACTGCCGGTCGAGGTGCAGAGCCGCGAGACCCCCGAGGGGGTGCCGTTGAGTGAGGTCTTGAAGGCGGTCCAAGAGAAAGTTCCCGAGGTGAAGGGGCTGGCCGTGCGGCAGGGGCGGGTTTCGATCACGTTTGAAGGGGAGCCTTCCCGGGCCGACCGGACGAAGATCGAGCGGCTTCTCTCGAACCGGAAGACCCTGGAGGAGCTGAAGCAGCCGACCGGTCCCATCGTAATGAAGATGATGGCCGCCGAGGGCCCGGCGGCGCTGGAGCGGGTGTTGAAGAATGCGGAGACACCCGACGCCGAATGGCTGCAGGCCTTTCGGGCCTATGCCGTTCAAAACCTCATTGGACCCAAGCGCGGCGAGAAAAAGTAGATGGCCCCGTATCTCGGCAACCTGAAGAGCAACGAGTTTCACGATCTCGCGAATGAGAAGGCCCAGTGCCAGATTCTGGAGATCTTGACGCAGAAGTTCTTCAACCCCGATACGGTGGAGCAGGCGATCGCCGAGGGATTCGAGCCTTGTTTCTTCTGCATCGGAACGTTTGCCGATTTGGGCCTCTCCCCGTTGGGGGCGCCGATTACCTCGCCCGCCGATCTCGCCGGCCAAGACCAGGGGGCCGGGATCGTTTCGCTCGAATGGACCTATGCCGACGACATTGTGGCGCAGAAGATCGCGTTTGACGTCTTCTCCAGCCCCGATCCGCTCGATCCGTTCCGGACGCTTCGCGCCGGAAACCTGAAGGTGACCTCGGCATTGCTCCCCGGCTTTGCGGAGGGGGGACATTACTATTTTACGGTCATTGCGAGACGAGGGGGCGCGTATAGTCTTCCCTCGAAAACAATCTCTTTATTGGTTCAGCCGGTCCAGGCGCCGATCTTCACCTCTCCCGGAGGGGGCGGACCGCCGTCGGTGCCGAGCGGGTTGGGATTTCCCTTTCAGATCGACGGGAGCGGCGGGGTTTATGCGCAGGGGGGTGATCCATTGCTGAGAGGGAAGATCCTCCAGCTACTTCTCACGTCGCCGGGCGAGCGGGTGAACCTCCCGGAGTATGGGACGCGTCTGCGCGATTTGGTCTTCGATCCAAACAACGATATCCTGGCGGCGACGACCGAATTTATGGTGAACCGAGCCCTCCAGCGCTACCTGGGGGACGAATTGCAGGTCGACCAAGTCGCCGTCAAAAACGAAGAGAACACGCTGCAAGTCGAGATCGTCTATGTCCGGAAAGCCGATCTGAGAATGGAGCGTTTGCGGATCGGACTGCCGATTCCATAGAACACGTTAGGAGTTCGTTATGGACGAAAGAATGGCCCGGTATGTCGAGCGGGCCGAAGGAAAGTGTTGGGGAAAATATCGCGGGTTTGTCCAGGACAACAATGATCCCGAGCAACTCGGACGGCTCAAGGTGACGGTGCCAAGCCTCTTGGCCGATGCCGTGACCGGTTGGGCCTGGCCTGCCGTCTCTTATGCCGGAGCGGGGATCGGCTTTTTCTTTATTCCTCAGGCCGGCGATCTCGTTTGGGTGGAGTTTATCGAAGGGGATAAGGATCACCCGGTCTGGACCGGATGCGGCTGGGGGAAACCGGGAGGCCAGAGCGAGCTTCCCCAAGAGGCGCTTCAGTCTTATCCCCAGCAGCAGGTCCTCAAGACGTTGTCAGGGAATGTGATCATCATCAACGACAGCTCAGGGAGCGAGTCGATTACCGTCCGGACGAAAGAGGGGACGGAGATTATCATCGATCGAAGCGGTCAGAAGATCACGATCCAGGCGGAGTCGGTGATCATTCAGGGATCGGCGGAGATGCCGGAGGAGTTGGCGACAAAGACCTTCGTCCAGACGGTTTTTGATACGCATACCCATCCGAGCGGCGTGGGGCCGACCGGGCCGCCGCTGGTTCTTTCCACCACCAATCCAAAATCAATCACGCGGGTTCTCAAGGCGGAATAACCGATGCCGCTTAGTAAATCGTCCCTCACCAACGGATTTCAAGATCTTTTTGAAGGGAAAGACCCCGCGGCTCCGGGAGAGATGGTTTTTCCTTCGAACCCGACGGAAGCCGGGAAGAAGTGGGCGGCCGTCTATAAAAAATATGCGGAGGGAGCGCAGGCAGGGGCAACCAAGCCGCTCGCCCCCTCCCTGATAGCGGCCGAGAACACACTGGCCGGCGCCTTGGCGGCCGGATTCACGGCGGCGAAAGCGGCCCCGCCTCCGGCGGCGATCGCGGCGGTGGCCGCCAGTATGGACCTGGCCTTTGTCGCCTTCTGGATGACCCCGCCAATCGCTTTTGCCGCCACCCCGCCGACAATGGCCGGGGTCGTTACCCTGGCGTCTCCCGGCATTCTCTTGGCTTCTCTGATCGCGCTCTTTACATCAGGGGCCGCCGATAAGAAGACGGCGGCCCAGCAGGCCGACGCGATGGCGACCCTCCTCGACAGCTGGACCAAAACGGTGATGGTCATCAACACGCCGGTCACCCCGCCGGGGCCTCCCTTGCCGCCGGCGCCTTTGACGTAGCATCCCTTACGAATCAATCCAAACGTACAAACAATGGTTGAGTCGGTTTTGTAGGGCGGCCCCCCAGGTACCATTACAAAAACAGGGAAGGCACAGGGGCCTGCCCCTACAATTTATTACATTTGGATTAGATCACTTGGGCGTCGCTTTGTTCCGAATTCATGAAATGCTGCCGGACCAAGCCATGTTTTTCCATCAGGCGCCGGAAGGCCCTTCGGTCTTTCCCGGCCTCTTTTGCGGCGCGGGAGATGTTTCCGCGGTGGGTCATCAGGAGCTGGCAGAGGTAGGACTTCTCGAAGGTGTCGATCGTTCGGCGTTTGAGCGCTTGGAAAGGGTGGTCCCGCTTGGGGGGCATCTGAACGGCGGTTGGCAGGTCGATCTCTTCGGCCTGGATCAGAGAGACGGGGGAATGGACGATGGCGCGCTGAATCACCGCTTCGAGCTCTCGAACGTTGCCGGGCCATCCATACGAAGAGAGCTTCAGGAGCGCCGCCGGCGAGAGGATTTTGTAATCGCTCCGGAAGCGCCGGCAGTATTTCTTGAGAAAATATTTGGCCAGCAGCGGAATGTCTTCCGTCCGCTCCCGAAGCGGGGGAAGCGGGAGCGAGAGGATATGCAGGCGGAAGTAGAGATCTTCCCGAAAGGTCCCCGCTTTGGCTTTCTCTACTAGATTTGCATTGGTTGCCGCCACGATGCGGACATCGGACTGAAGCGGCTGCCGTCCGCCCAGCGGCCGATACTCTCCCTCCTGGAGGAAGCGGAGGATTTTGGCCTGGGCGGTCAGGCTGAGCCCGTCGATTTCGTCGAGGAAGAGGGTTCCGGATTCGGCCTCTGCGATCAGTCCCCGCTGCGGGAGGGAGGCGTCGGTATAGGCCCCCTTGGTATGTCCGAAGAGTTCGTTTTCGAGGAGTGTCTCGGGAAGCGCGGAGCAGTTGACCGGGATAAACGGACCTCCCGCCCGGGCGCTCAGGTAATGGATCGCGCGGGCGGCGAGCTCTTTGCCGGTGCCGGTCTCTCCGGAGAGAAGGACCGTTGCGTCACACCGGGCCAGCAGGGAGATCTGGCGGAGAACTTTCATAAAGGGCGCGCTCTCGCCGATCAGCGCGCTCATCCCCAGATCGATCTTCAGCCGCTCGGCGGCGGTGTCCCGCGCTTCGAGCTGAAGCCACTTTTGAATCCGCGCGATCAGATCGTTTGGCTGAAAAGGGCAGAAGAGAAAATCATCCGCGATCAAAAGAATCTGACTCAACAGGGTGAGATGGTGTGCGGGAGGCTGACAGGAGAGCCAAAGGACCGGTACAAAGTGGCCAAAGCGCCGGAAGGAGGAAACCGCTTCTGCAGCGATCTTTTCCGAAGAGGATTGGAGTAAGATCAGGTGCGGCGCCTGACTCGACAATGCCTCCGATGAAGGGAGGGTTGCTGTGCGAATCAGGTGAACAGGGAGGTGATCTGTGATGGTTGTCTCCAAATCGGAGCAATAATCAGGCTGCGTGCAGCCGCCACGTCTGAGATCGATCTGTAAAATGGTTTTGGTCATTTCCGGTCCAAAGGGCCCGCCTATGATCGAAGGGTCGGTTTTAGAAAAGAAGAGGTTTGGCTTTTACTGGATACAGATGTTTTGGGTGTTCGGAGGAGGAGCTTGCCGTTCATCTGAATCAAGCGTCCATGCCATTCGGGCATCCTCAGCTCAAGTCCCGTCGGGGTTAGACGGGTGTGGTATTCATCGCCACCCTGTACACTAACCAATCCGTAATCCAGGAGTCAAGCAGAATCCGGCCTTACAAATTAGTAAGTATATTTAGCATCTCTATTCCGGCACGGGAATTTTCGACCGATGAGGACGCATCCAATACCACGGCGTGCTCTTGGTAGAGAAGGGCGGATCAATTTTTCCGGGGAGCGCTCTGTTTGGAAGAGGTTGCGACGGGAGACGGGGCCGGGTCATCGGGGGCATCCATCGCGCAGCGAAAGCCGATGGTCGCTTCTTTTCGATACGGGGCGACGGCGTAGCGTTTGGTGGTCCGGACATCGCTTCCGACGTTGTCCCAAGAGCCGCCCCGCACGGCCTTGGCCATGCCGGCATCGGGTCCTTTCGGATGGGTGACCTGTCCGTCTTTATAATAAAATTCATCATACCAATCCAAGACCCACTCGAGGACGTTTCCCGACATATCGTAAAGGCCGAAGGGACTTCGACCGGCCTCAAAAGTCCCGACCGGGGCGGTATAGGCAAAGCCGTCGTCTTCGCCCCGCGCATTGGCGTAACCGTCGGCATAATCTTCCCCCCAAGGCCATGCGAAGTTTTCTTTGCCGCGGGCGGCATGTTCCCACTCCGCCTCGGTGGGGAGTCGTTTCCCGCTCCAAGCGCAGTAGGCATCGGCATCGAACCAGGAGACGCCGACGGCGGGGAGGTCCGGCTGAAATAAGACGGAAACATCATCGAAAAAGACCATCACCTCCTGCCGGTGCCGGTTGGTCTTCTCGACAAATTGCTGATATTGGGCGTTGGTGATTTCATAAAGATCGATGAAATAAGAACCGATCGTCACCTCCCGCGCCGGTTTTTCATCGAACTCTCCCTGCTCTTCTCTGACGCCCCTCCAGAAAACGCCTCCCGGGATGAAGACCATGGAGGTACCGTCTCTTCCGAGCTTGGCCATTCTCAAATGGTTGAACCGGATAGGGTCCGGGGCGGGAACGATGACCCGCGGGGCCTGGCGTGCACGGGCGGCTTTGGCTTCGGAACGGATCGTATTAAGACGGGAGATGGAAACCAGGAGCAGTGTGAGGAAGAGGATCGCCATCCCGATGAGAATACCGGTGACTTTCACGCGTTTTTTCCTCACAATTAAAGTGGGGCGAATGTGGAGCGAAGAGAGATGGGAACCGATTATCACTTTATCATGATCTTTGATTCAGATTCAATGAATCTATCGGAAGTGGAAGCTTCGGGGAGTCGTTTACTCTCCGTAGATCAGCCTGAAGATGTTCTCGCCGACCGTCTCGGAGAGTTCCTTTTGGAGCGCCGACAGCGCCTTTCGCTCCGCCTCTTTCGGGGTGAGGTGGCCTTCTTTTCCCGATCGTTGAATGCGGCCGAATTCCGCTTGTCCCTCCCTCTGGGTAAGGGTCAGATCGGCGGTCCATCTTATATAGTGCCATTTGGGATCTTTCAGGTCGGCCTCTTCCAGTCCGACCCTTCCTTTGATGAGCAGGTCCGCTTCGCCGCCGCTTGTGAATCCTTTGTCGTGAAGTCCGGCGAGGATGGCATCGCGAACGGCCGTCGCTTGCGGGCCCTCGATTTCGACATCGACTTTGAAGGAACGGCTTAAAAGCGTCTTCAGTTGGTCATCGAGGGCGGCGGCGCTGCTCTTCAGGCCGTCTCCTTGCCCGGTCGGCTGAATGACGCGAAGATCGGACTCGTAGATCTCGATCTGCCGGGCGGCCCGCAGCGCTTTGTGGAGCGCCCGCGCCTGCTCGAGCGGGTCGGTCGACTTCTTGGCCCGCGCTTCCCATTCTCGGGCTTCCATTTCGGCATCGAGCGATTTCTGGCGAAGCGCTGAAGCGCTCTTGGCCCGGTCCAAGACCGCCAAGGCATAATGGACTTTAGAGACGGAATCGGTCCAGCGTTCGGCGATCCGGACCTGTTCGAGGACCTTTTGAGTGGAAACCTCGGTCTGGTTTCGCAAATCAACCGTTCGACCGGTCTCGATCTGCTTTCCCTTTTCGGCCTGCCGGAAATCCTCACGCTCTTGTGTGGCCGAGCGGATCTCGGCCCGGAAGATGCGGGCCAGCGCGGCATAGGCGCTGTCTTCCGCGCGCTGCCGGGTGTCGCCGGAGCCGACGCCGGTAAGGTAGGATTCCTCGGGATACTTTTCGCTGGACCCGTCGACCCAATCGGGTTTTTCTACAGCGAGCACGATTGCCGTTGTGTCGAATAAGGGAAGTGTCACACTGCCCAAGAGCAGGATAAAGCGGATGAAGCGTTTCATGCGTCCTCCACGATCGGCGTTACTGAAGGAGATGGTCGATCAAAAACTGCTGTTTCCCTTTTTCAATCTTTAAAGGCGGAATCGGACGCTCCTCAATGAGACGTCCTTGGTCTGAATAGTAGGCGATCCGGACCTCCCATTCTCCCGGAGGGAGGGAAATGCGTGCCAAGCGAATTTTTGCGGGGAGGGTCTGCCAGCTCCGCTTGTCCGATTGCTCGGTGGCGAGGGAGTAGACATTGGTCAAAAAATCGGTGAGGATCTCGGCCCCCTCGCCCCCTTTTTTCTTCGCCTGATGTTTCGCGGTCCGGGCCGCGATATATTTGGTCGTCGCGCGCGCGATCGCTTTGGAAGAGATCCGGCCGATCCGGTCTTCCAGATTTTTCTTTGCGATGGCAGTGATATCTTCCATTAAATCGGCTCTCTGCTTCAGGAGGGTTTCTCCTTGCCGAAAAGTTACTTCCACGGAGCCGATTTTAGAGGGACGGGGGACAAATCGAGGAAGCGCCACACGAACCAGGTAGAGACCGCCCCCCCCATCCGGGACCGGCGCATCGATGAAATAATCTTCTTTCACGGGCGACCGCCCCTCATAGGTGACCACCACGACCTCGCCGTCCTGAGCGGATGGTTTCTCGGAAGCGACCGCAACCATCTCGGGGAAGAGCTGCTTGTACTCTTCCGCTTCTTCCGAAAGATGGAGTCTGTTAGTGATCCGGATCAGATCGAGACCCAGCCGGGAAGGAATGGGAGTCTGGTAATTCTTTTTATAACTTTGAAACGCTTCATAGGCTTTTCGGTAAGAGATGAAGGCATCATTCGATTCCCCCCGCGCTTGATAAAGAATGCCGGCCAGGTAGCGTGCGAAAGCATCCTCTTTATAGACGTTCTTCTGAGTGTAGCGATCGTTTAGCAGATTCAGTCTGGCATCGACCTGTCTTGCCTCGACCAGCGCGTCGTCCCATCGGCCGAGGGCGGCATAGTTCAGCGCCGAGAAGAGATGGATGAGGACCGTTTCAAAATCTTCTCCCTCATAGGGAAGAAGGTTATCGTTGGTCAACATCGCGCCGGCGTGGGTGGAGATGCTCTGGGTATAGAGTCGATCGATTTCCGAAGCGGCTCTTTCGAAGAAGCGGTTACTTTCCTCGTAGCGTCCGGCCAGATGGAGAAGAAAAGCCCGATCGAGATAGTAAAGGAGGAGATTGCGATCGCCGTAGTCGTTTTTATTTTTCTCAACCAGGGCGTCGGCATCGGCATACCGATGAGAGCTAAGATGCTGCTCCACCACGTGTTGGTGGCGGAGGGAGGGACCGCATGCGGTCAGAAAAAGGAATGAAAGGGCCGCTCCGAGTTTTAAGAATCGGACAGCAAGACCCTTTTGATTATAGAGAACGGTAAGCAATCGGTCGTTTGATCGAGGGATGAGGGACGGATGCATGAGAGACCGATTCCTAGAACTTGATCCGGCTCTTTTCGATGATCTTTTTGATTTTCTTCTGGCCGAGCCACACTTTTTTGTTGTTGGCCATATCGACCATCTCGAGATCGACCTGATAAAAGACCGCTTTGGTCCCATCGGCCTCATCAAGAATGGTATTGATCGTCCCGATCATCATGTAATCGGCGCCGATCTCTTTTCCGGGACCTTTGACCGTTTCATCGGCGGAGTTTTTGGCCTGGTCGAGTCGTTCCTCTCGGAGCTCCTCGCGCTCTCCCTTACCGGCGACGAAAGAAACCCGTCCGGAGTTGGTCAACTCGCGCTGCAGGTCTTTGACGAAGGTCTGGACGTTGATATGCTCATGGCTGCGATTGACGACCGTCCCGACGATGACGGTCGGCTCCGCACCGCTCTTTTTCATGAAATTGTCGACCCACGGACGGTTCAGAGAATCCTTCACCATCTCTTCGGCGACAAGGCGGGAGTCGGTGTCATTCCAGCGGCCCGAAAGATCGGTGACCGTGTTGGTCTCGACGCGGGAAACGCTCCTTCCGCCGCAAGAGACCATCCCGGTGAGTGCCGTTGCCGTGAGGATTAAAAAGAGCGTCTTCTTGATCATGGTTCGTTCCTTTCTAAATGGGAATTGCAGGTACGATGCGATCCAGGTCGGAAAATGCATCGGCCTGATAGAGATTACCGATGTTTGGCTTCTTCCTTATCGAGGACCTCGAAGGCCTTCTCCGCATTTTCTCGGACGTAATCGCGGACCGCGGCATTCAGCTCCCGGGCCTGCTGGATGTTGTCCTTAAATTTATCGAGGTCCAGCCGCGCAAGGGAGTAGAGCGTTCCATCGGAGGGATCGGTCCAGTGGTCGATAATAATTACGCCGGAGAGCGTCGTGGCCGAAAAGGTCTTGATCGTCTGCTCGATATTCTGCTCCTCGCTGGTCTTTTTGAAGTCGCCGGCCGTGGTGGAGGCGGCATAATCGCGCATCAGAGAGGCGGAATAGGTTTCGAATACTTTTGCAACTTCCGCTCTGGCCCGGTTGTCGGCGGCCGTTTTGGCCAGCGGCTTATTCTTCACCCCCGTGACGGCCCCCACCCCGTAGAAAGCCTTTTGATCGGTATCGAGAAAAGCGCCATTTCCTTTTTGAACCCAGTCCGGCTCCTCGTTTTTGGCCTTGTGACCGGCGCAGCTCGTCAGTAACAAGATCACAACGCCTGCAACAATTCCCTCGACAAAGTACCGCCGTTGCCTCATCGATTCCTCCCCTGTATTGGAAAACGGATTCAATATACCATCCTCCCATGAAATGTCAAATCATTAGGAAGAAAGAGGAGAGAGCGATGGAACAAAGCCTTGACGGAAAATAGCGTTTGACAAAAACAGATGACTTGACTATAATACGAATTAGCCTATAGAAAATGTCGTTGGGACTTCTTTCCGACTCGGCTCTTCACAACATCTCCTCCTAAATTTATTAGCTGGCCGGTCCAATAAAGAAAGATCCGTCTCATTTGGTTCAAAAAATTTCTTCCAATATCTACTCTAGAGCATTTCATTACAAAACCATAAAGGAATGATGGCCATAAGCTAATTGCCTACTCGTCTTACGATCCCTTCCTCGTTCAATTCTTAATTAAATGATGATGCGATCTATAATACAGCGATGAAAAGTCTTATTCGGATAAATCCTATCTGACATGCTCGCCCCTTTTTATACTTTTAAACCAATTAACGATACTGAAATAGAAGCCGACTGTAAGATTTAATATCAAGGAGAAAAAGATGAATCTTGCCGAATTAAAAGAAAAAAGCATTGCGGACCTGACTGAGGTGGCCAGGGAGCTGAAGATCGAGGGGGCCAGCAACCTGAGGAAACAAGAGCTCATCTTTGCGATCCTGCAAGCTCAGTCCGAGAAAAACGGAACGATCTATGGAGAAGGGGTTCTGGAAACCCTTCCGGACGGCTTCGGGTTTCTCCGATCCCCCGACTACAATTACCTTCCCGGGCCAGATGATATTTATGTCTCTCCGTCACAGATCCGACGTTTTAACCTCCGAACGGGCGATATCGTTTCCGGCCAGATTCGGCCTCCCAAGGAGAGCGAGCGCTACTTCGCACTTCTTAAGGTCGAAAAGATCAACTATGAAGATCCGGATGTCGCGCGGGACAAGATCCTCTTCGACAACCTCACCCCGCTCTATCCGTTGCAGCGAATTAAGCTCGAGTACAGCCAGGAAGATTACTCGACCCGGATTATGGATCTGATTACCCCGATCGGAAAGGGACAGCGCGGATTGATCGTGGCCTCACCCAGGACGGGTAAAACCATGTTGCTGCAAGCGATTGCAAAAGCGATCATGAAGAATCATCCGGAGATCATCCTGATTGTCCTTCTGATTGATGAGCGCCCTGAAGAGGTCACCGACATGCAGCGCCAGGTGAAGGGGGAGGTCGTCAGCTCCACCTTCGATGAGCCGGCGCAGCGCCACGTTCAGGTCGCCGAGATGGTCTTGGAAAAAGCGAAACGTCTGGTCGAGCACAAGCGGGACGTCGTCATTCTGCTCGACTCGATCACCCGGTTGGCCCGGGCCTTCAATGCGGTCGTTCCGCCGAGCGGGAAGGTCCTCTCCGGCGGTCTGGATGCAAATGCCTTGCAGCGGCCGAAGCGGTTCTTCGGATCGGCTCGAAATATCGAAAACGGCGGCAGCCTGACCATCATCGCCACCGCCCTGATCGATACCGGAAGCCGGATGGACGACGTGATTTTTGAGGAATTCAAGGGAACGGGCAACATGGAGCTCCACCTCGACCGGAAATTGGCCGATCGCCGCATCTTCCCGTCGATTGATATGACCCTCTCCGGAACCCGTAAAGAAGAGTTGCTGGTCGATAAAGAAGATCTCAACAAGATGTGGATTCTCCGGAAGGTCTTGAGCCCGCTTTCAACGGTTGAATCGATGGAATTCCTACTCGATAAGATCAAAGGAACCAAATCGAGCAAAGAATTCCTAGAGTCGATGAACAAGTAAAGAGGGCTTGAAAGTAGACGTGATTTAAGCTATAATCTCACGCTCGATCTACGCCTATATACTGAAAGAAAGGAGATTTTCAATGAAACCAGCCATTCACCCTGAATATAAAGAGGTGGAGATTACCTGCGCATGCGGGGCAGTGCTCAAATCAAAGTCGACCCGAGGCGAAATCCGCCTTGATATTTGCGCTTCTTGCCATCCTTTCTTCACCGGGACGCAGAAGATTATCGATACCGAGGGCCGCGTCGAACGGTTCAAGAAGAAATACGCGAAGAAATAGTCCTCCACTTCCTCTTCCAAAGCCTGCCCGCCGGGCAGGTTTTTTATTTTTCCTTTCTTATTCGGCCCAGGGATTAAGCCTGTATCGACCCTTTAACCGATAGTGAACAGAAATGGTTATTTCTAAAGAAGATTTCTTGACAGACAAGCTGGAAGGAATCTTTAAAAAATACGAAGTGCTGGGCGCCCAGCTATCCGATCCGAAGGTGCTGGCGAATCCGAAGGAGCAGATCCGTCTCGCGAAAGAGCGGTCCGAGTATGTGGAGACGGTCCAGCAGTACGAGACCTACAAGTCGCTCCTTAAGGAGATCGCAGAGGCCGATGAGGTCCGGCAGGACCCGGCGTCGGAGCCCGATATGCGCGAAATGGCGGAATCGGAGTGGAATGTGCTTCAGCAGAAGAAAGAGGCGCAGGAAGCGATTCTCAGAAGACTGCTAATTCCAAAAAATCCCCTCGACGACCGGAATCTCTTTCTCGAGATCCGCGCCGGAACGGGAGGCAACGAAGCGGCCCTCTTTGCGTCGGACCTTCTCCGGATGTACATGAAATATGCCGAGAAGAAGAGTTGGAAGGTAGAGATGATGGACTCCAGTGAAACCGGAATCGGCGGGCTCAAGGAGGTCGTTCTCTCGGTGGCCGGAAAGGGAGCCTATCGTCATTTCCAATACGAAAGCGGCGTCCATCGCGTCCAGCGGGTTCCGGAGACGGAAGCGAGCGGGCGAATCCATACGTCTACTGTCACTGTTGCGGTGATCCCCGAAGCGGAAGAGGTCGATATCCATATCGATCAGAAAGACCTGCGGATCGATACCTTCTGCTCTTCCGGACCGGGCGGCCAGAGCGTCAACACGACCTATTCTGCGGTTCGGATCACCCATCTCCCGTCGAACCTGGTTGTCTCCTGTCAGGATGAGCGATCCCAATTAAAGAACCGAACCAAGGCGATGCGGATCCTCCGCTCTCGCCTGCTCGAGGTCGAACGGGAGAAGCAAGAGGCGGAAATTGCCAAGAACCGGAAATCCCAGGTCGGGACCGGGGAGCGAAGCGAGAAGATTCGCACCTACAATTTCAAGGAAAACAGGGTGACCGATCATCGGATCAACCTCTCCCTTTATCAGCTCGATCAGGTTCTTCAGGGAGAGCTCGACTCCCTTGTTCAGCCTCTGATCGCCGATGATGAGGCAAAGCGATTGGCCGAATCGTAATCTTCCCGAACGGGATTTGGAAGAGAGCGGGCGAGCGACGGCCTCCTCTCTTTAATGAAGATGCCGATCACAATGACAACAGAAAAAACGGTCTCGGAACTCCTCCGCCAAGGGACCTCTTTCCTCGAAGCGCACGGGATCGCCTTGCCCCGGCGTGAGGCCGAACTGCTCCTCTGCGCCCTTCTCTCCTGCCGTCGAATCGATCTTTATATCGAGCCTGCGCGATCGATCGAGACCGATCAAGAAGGCCTTTTCCAGACGTATTTAACCCGGCGCGCGCGCCGCGAGCCGATCCAATACATTATCGGGCAGGTCGATTTCTGCGGCCTTTCCCTTTCGGTCCGCCCGGGGGTCTTTATCCCCCGGCCCGAGACCGAGCTGATCGTCGAGCGGGCGCGCACGATCAACCCTCCCCCTCGTCGTATTCTCGATCTCTGTACCGGAAGCGGGGCATTGGCGATCGGACTGGCGAAGCAATTTTCTCAATCTCAAATCGTTGCAACCGACATTGATGAAACGGCGCTCGCAGTCGCCCGTCAGAATGCGCGAGAACACCGGCTGCTTCCGCAGATCCGTTTTGTCCAGGGAGATCTCTTCGCGCCGCTTCAAGCCGGAGACCGACCCTTTGATTTGATTGTCTGCAATCCCCCTTATATTCCCGAGCAAGACCATTCCAGCCTCCCACCCGAGGTGCGCGATCATGAACCGCCACGGGCGCTCTTCGCGCCGGAGAACGGAACGGCCTTTTATCGCCGTATTTTGAAGGAAGCGCCTTCTTTTCTCACGGAAGAAGGATCTCTCCTCCTTGAGCTGGGGGCGGGTCAGTCGGCCTGGCTCCTGGCGTTTTCCGCAGAGGAGACGGTCTTTAACGTGACCTTCCTCCAGGATGTGGCCGGGATCGACCGGATCGCCATTTGCCAGAGACGAGGTTTGCGTGGATAAAATTGTCATCCAGGGGGGGGCGCCTCTCCATGGTGAGATTGAGGTCAGTGGGGCGAAGAACGCCGCCCTTCCGATCTTAGCGGCGACCCTTCTCTCCTCCGAACCGCAGACCCTGCTCGGCATTCCGAAGTTGATGGATGTGGTCACGACCAAAAAACTTCTGCAGCGGATGGGGGCGGAGATCACCGAACGGGAAGGGGTCCATTCGATTCAGGTCAAGACGATCAAAAGCTGCGAAGCCCCATATGATCTCGTCAAGACGATGCGGGCCTCGATCCTGGTCTTGGGGCCGCTGGTGGCCCGTTGTGGCGAGGCCCATATCTCCCTCCCCGGCGGCTGCGCCATCGGCGCGCGCCCGATTCAGCTCCATCTCACCGCGCTGGAAAAGATGGGGGCCGAGATCAAGATCGAGCATGGGATGATCCATGCCAAGGCGGGCAAGCTAAAAGGGGCCAAGATCTATTTTGAGCTTCCGACGGTCACCGGCACCGAAAATTTGATGATGGCCGCGACCCTGGCCGAAGGAACGACGATTTTAGAGAACGCCGCCTGCGAGCCGGAGATCACCGATCTCGCGCAATTTCTGAACGCCTGCGGCGGGCGGATCGAGGGGGCGGGAACCGATCGAATGACGATCCAAGGGGTTGCCGCGCTGAAGCATGCCTCTTACCGGGTGATGCCCGATCGGATCGAAGCGGGGACGTTCATGATTGCCGCGGCGATCACAAAGGGAGATCTGGTGATCCGCCACGGCCGCCCGGAACATTTGGCCAGTGTCATCGAGAAGCTCCGAGAGGCGGGGGCGATCGTCCATGAAGAGAAAGATCTTCTTCGGGTCAAAGGGGAAGCGATCCATGCGGTCGATGTGAAGACCCTTCCCTATCCTGGATTTCCGACCGACATGCAGGCGCAGATGATGGCGCTGATGTCGATTTCGGATGGCCTCTCCGTCGTTACCGAAACGATCTTCGAGAACCGTTTCAACCATGCCGCCGAGCTTCGCCGGATGGGGGCGCAGATTCGGCTGGAGGGAAATCACGCCGTGATCAAAGGGGTGCCGAAGCTCTCGGGGGCGCCGGTGATGGCGTCGGATCTTCGGGCGAGCGCCTCGCTGATCCTGGCCGGATTGGTCGCACAAGGAGAGACCGAGGTGCTCCGGATTTATCATCTCGATCGGGGATACGAGCGGATCGAGGAGAAGCTCTCGAAGGTGGGCGCCACGATCCGCCGGGTGAAAGGAGCGGCCTAGATGGAAAAACCGACCCTCACGATCGCGCTTTCAAAGGGAAGACTCCTTGGGCTGACGATCCCCTTTCTCGGTCAGCTTGGGATTGTGCCGGCGGAGCTGACCGAAGAGAGCCGCCGCCTCACTTTCGACGTTCCGGAGAAAAAAATCAAAATCATCCTGGTCCGGGCGACCGATGTTCCGACCTATGTCGAATACGGGGCCGCCGACGTTGGGATCGTCGGAAAAGATCTTTTGCTGGAGCAGATGCGGGACGTTTATGAGCCGGTCGATTTAGGCTACGGCTTCTGCCGGATCGTTCTGGCGGGCCCGAGCGGCAATGGAACCGGGGTGCGGCCGAACGGACATTCCAAGCTTCGTGTGGCGACGAAGTATCCGAACATCACGGAGCGCTATTTCCTGGAGAAGGGAATCCCGATCGAGATCATCAAGCTCTACGGCTCGATCGAGCTGGCGCCGCTGGTCGGATTGGCCGATCAGATCGTCGATCTGACCTCCAGCGGGGAGACCCTCCGGACGCATCACCTCAGCGTGGTCGATGAGATCGCCCCCTGCACCGCACGATTAATTGTCAATCGCGCCAGCCTGAAGATCAAATATCCGGCCGTGCAGAAGTTGATCGAGGAGGTCAAAAAAGAGCTAGGTAACGTGAAGCGTAAGGCGGGAGGGGCGAGGGGTAAAAGATGAGAAGAAAATCTTTTTACCTTGACCCCATCCGCCTCCCGCTTCACCCCTCACGTCATTAGGAGTTTCGCAATGATGAAGACAGTTCATGTCGAAGATCGGCGGTTTAAAGCGGTTTATCAGAAGGTGCTCCATCGATTGGATGTCGGGGACCGGACAATCGAAAAAACCGTTCGAAAGATCCTCGATGACGTTCGGGAAAAAGGAGATAAGGCGGTTCTTCGGTATACCGAGAAATTCGATCGGCTGAAGCTCACCCCCACCCAGATACGGGTCGATGCAGATCAGACTCGGCGGGCCTATGAGAAGGCCGATCCTGCGGTCGTCGAGAGCCTCCAATATGCCGCCGATCGGATTACCGCTTTCCATGAAAAACAGAAGAAAGAAGGGTTTACCGTTCAGAACGACGGAATCTATCTTGCCCAGCGGGTCCACCCGATCGAGCGGGTGGGGCTGTATGTGCCCGGCGGGAAGGCGGCTTATCCCTCCTCCGTGTTGATGAACGCCATCCCGGCCCGGGTTGCGGGGGTTCCCCGGACGGTGATCGTTTCCCCCTCTCCGGATGGGGTCCTCAACCCTTATATGCTCATTGCCGCCGATATTGCCGGGGTGACGGAGATTTACCGGATCGGCGGGGTGCAAGCGGTCGGCGCCTTGGCCTATGGGACCGAGACCGTTCCCAGGGTCGATAAAATCGTCGGACCGGGGAATCAATATGTCGCCGCCGCAAAGCGGTTGGTTTATGGCTTGGTCGATATCGATATGATCGCCGGCCCCAGCGAGCTGTTGATCATCGCCGACGACCGGGCCAATCCCACCTATGTCGCCTCGGATCTTCTCTCGCAAGCGGAGCATGATGAAGAGGCGGTGGTGATCTTCCTGGCGACCTCCAAAACGCTCGTCGAGAAGGTGGAGCGGGAGATGAAAACGCAGCTCGCCCGGCTTCCCCGGAAGAAGATCGCTGCGACGTTGCTGCGGCATCACGGCGTTACCATCATCGTTCCCGATTTAAAGCAGGCGATCGCGATGTCGAACGAGATCGCGCCGGAGCATCTCTCCCTCTTCGTGGCCGAGCCGTTCGCTTACCTCGACGGCATCATCCATGCCGGCTCGGTCTTCCTCGGCGAGCAGACGCCGCAGGCGCTGGGGGATTATATCGCGGGGCCGAACCATGTCCTCCCTACCGGCGGGACGGCGCGGTTCTTCTCCCCGCTCTGCGTCGATGACTTCGTGAAGCGCAGCAGCGTGATTTCGTACAGCCGGGAAGCGCTGGAGAAAAGCGGCCAACACCTCGTCCGGATCGCGGAGGTGGAAGGATTGGAGGCGCACGCCAACATGGTCCGAATTCGGGTGAGCAAAAATGCGTAACGGCGCCGTCAGACGGGAGACAAAAGAGACGCAAATCACCATCCAGATCGACCTGGACGGGTCGGGGAAATATCAGGTCGAGACCCCCTTCCCGTTTCTGAATCACATGCTCTCCGCTTTTGCGAAGCATGGCTACTTCGATTTGACGGTGAAGGCGAAGGGAGATGTCGAGATCGACGATCATCACACGGTCGAAGACATCGGGATCGTTCTTGGCGAGACGCTCGCCAAGGCCTGGGGGGAGAAGCGGGGAATTCGGCGGTTCGGCCATGCATCGATCCCGCTCGATGAGGCGCTGGCCGAGGTGACGGTCGATCTTTCGGGCCGCCCTTATCTCGTCTATCAGGTGCAGATGCCGAAGAAGAAGATCAAGGAGTTCGATACCGATTTGGTGGAGCACTTCTTCCGCGCCGTCGTCGACCAGTGTAAAATCAATCTCCACATCAACCTTCACTACGGCAAAGATCCGCACCACATCCTAGAGGCAATCTTCAAAGGCTTCGGCCGGGCACTGGATACGGCGACACAGATCGATCCGAGGTTGAAAGGGGTCGCTTCCACGAAGGGAAAGCTCTAATATTCTCACGTATGAAAATCGTCATTGTCGATTATGGGTCGGGGAATCTTCGGAGCGTTCAGAAGGGGTTTGAGCGGGCGGGCTATGCTGCCGTGATCACTTCTGATCCGAAGGGGGTCTCGGATGCGAGCCATCTGGTGGTGCCGGGGGTGGGGGCGTTTCCGGAGTGTATGAAGAACCTCGATGCGCTTCGTCTCCTCAAGCCGATCACCGATTCGATCCGGTCCGGAAAACCGTACCTCGGGATCTGCCTGGGGCTCCAGATTCTCTTTACGGAGGGGATGGAGTTCGGGTCGCATCCGGGGCTGGATTTGGTTCCAGGCCAAGTGGTCCGGTTTCCGGAGGGGGAACTGAAGGTCCCGCACATGGGATGGAATCAGATCCGGATTGAAAAGAAGAGCCCCCTTTTGGATGGGATCCCGGACGGCGCTTATTTTTATTTCGTCCACTCCTACTACGGGGCTCCGAAAAAAGATAATTGGGTGGCGACGACCACCGACTACGGCGTCCGTTTTCCCTCGGCGATCGCGCACGAGAACGTATTCGCCTGCCAGTTCCATCCGGAGAAGAGCCAACGGATGGGGCTTCAGATGCTTGCCAATTTCGCAAAGATGAAATAAAAACTGTAGGGGCGATCCTTGTGATCGCCCTCTGATTGGGCGAATACACGATGGAACAGTGCAGGCGAGATTCGCCCCTACAAAAACAACAATTCGGGAATATATAAAGATGATTTTAATCCCTGCAATCGACATCAAAGGCGGACGTTGCGTCCGTCTCGTTCAAGGAGCGATGGATTCCGAGACGGTCTTCTCCGACGATCCGGTCGCCATGGCGCAGCAGTGGGAGTCCCAGGGGGCCGAGCGGCTTCACCTGGTCGATCTCGACGGCGCGGTGAGCGGCGCAACGGTCCATTATGACTTGATCGAGCGGATCATCAAAGCGGTGAAGATTCCGGTTCAGGTCGGCGGCGGGATTCGCAGCCTCAATCGGATCGAGCATTATCTCTCGGCCGGGGCGGCGGCCGTAATTCTGGGGACGGCGGCGCTGCAGAACGAACCGCTGGTGAAAGAAGCGACGCGGAAATTCCCGCGGCGGATCATCGCCGGAATCGATTCCAAAAAAGGCCAGGTCGCCGTCCGCGGGTGGACGGAGGTTCACCCCGAGGAGGTCGAAACCCTGGCGGCCCGGATGGAAGAAGCAGGCGTTGCGGCGTTGATCCTCACCGATATTGAAAAAGACGGGATGCTCGCCGGCCCCAACATCGGGCTCTTCCGGGAAATCGGGATGCAGGTGGAGATCCCGATCATCGCCTCGGGCGGGGTGACGACGCTGGCGCAGATTCAGCAGCTCGCCGAGATTCCGGGGGTCGAGGGGGCGATCGTCGGGAAGGCCCTCTACACCGGGGCCCTTTCTCTGCCTAAGGCGTTGGCGGCGCTCCGGGGAGAAGCCTGATGCTGGCGAAGCGGATCATTCCCTGCCTCGACGTGAAGGGGGGACGGGTCGTCAAAGGGGTCGGCTTCGTGAATTTAAAAGATGCCGGCGATCCGGTGGAGATCGCCAAGCTCTACGAGGCGCAGGGGGCCGATGAGCTCTGCTTCCTCGACATCACCGCCTCTTCCGATGAGCGCGAAATTCTCCTGGATATCGTCCGGCGAACCGCCGAAGAGGTCTCGATGCCGCTCACGGTCGGGGGCGGGGTTCGCACCCTGGAGGATGTCCGAAGACTTCTCACCGCAGGGGCCGACAAAGTCTCGATCAACACCGCCGCCGTGCAGAATCCGGCGTTCGTTCGGGAGGCGGCCCTTCAGTTCGGCAGCTCGACGATTGTCGTCGCGATCGACGCGAAGCGCAAAGAGCCGGACGGATGGGAAGTCTATACGCACGGGGGCCGGAAAGCGACCGGGATCGATGCCGTCGAATGGGCGAAGAAAATGGAGATTTCCGGCTGCGGAGAGATTCTGCTCACCAGCATGGATCGGGACGGAACGACGCAGGGATATGATCTGGCGTTGACCCGGGCGGTGGCCGAAGCGGTCCATGTCCCGATCATCGCCTCCGGGGGGGTCGGAACCCTCGATCATCTCTATGAAGGGGTCGCTGTCGGAAAGGCCGATGCCGTGCTGGCGGCGTCGATCTTTCACTATCAGACCTATTCCATTCCGCAGGCGAAGGCCTATCTCTCAAAGAAGGGGGTCCCGGTCCGGCTGGTATGAAAAAGAAACGCGATCCGCTTAAATTCGTGCGCGGCCTCATCCCGGCCGTCATTGTCGACCATCGGAAGAAAGATGTCCTGATGGTCGCCTACATGAGCCCGGCCTCGCTGCAAAAGACGCTCAAGACCGGGGAGACCCACTTCTGGAGCCGCTCCCGGAAGACGTTGTGGAAAAAGGGGGAAACCTCGGGGCATGTCCAGAAGGTGAAGGCGATTTATGCCGACTGCGATCAGGATACCCTGTTGATCGAGGTCGAGCAGGTGGGGGTGGCCTGCCATACGGGAAGCCGTTCCTGCTTTTTCGAAAAGCTCAGTTCCAACGGCACGAAGCAGACCGCATCCGGATCGAAACCGACCCTTCCCGCATTTGAGGCGCTCTACCAGACCATCTCGGAGCGGAAGCGGCATCCTTCGCCGAACTCATATACCACCACCCTTTTCGAGGGGGGGATCGACCGCATCCTGAAAAAGGTAGGCGAGGAGGCGGGCGAGTTTATCATCAGCGCAAAGAATCGGGACAAAAAGGCGGTGGTCCATGAGACGGCGGACCTCTTTTATCACCTCCTGGTTGCGCTGAACCATCATCAGATCCCGCTCAAAGCCATCGAAGCGGAACTTCGCCGGCGATCGTCTCAATCGGGGTTGGCCGAAAAAAAATCAAGGACTCAAGTAAGGAAAAAACCATAGCGAGGAGTCGTGATGTCGAAGCAACCGGTTTCTGCGGGGGGCGATTGCCTCTTCTGCAAGATTGCAGAGAAAAAGATCCCAAGTAAACTGGTCTATGAAGATGAAAAGATGGTCGCCTTCGAAGATATCAATCCTCAGGCCCCGGTCCATCTCTTACTGATTCCGAGAAAACATCTCAGCGGGCTGCTTGATCTGACGCCGGATGATCGGGAAGCGATCAGCCATCTTTTTCTCACCCTGCCGAAGCTGGCGCAAGAAAAAGGAATCGCCGAGCGGGGTTTTCGCACCGTGGTCAATTCAGGGCGGGATGCCGGTCAAACCGTTTTTCACCTCCATATTCATTTACTTGGAGGACGCCCCCTACAGTGGCCTCCCGGATAATGCGGGTGGAAAAAAGGAAATAAAAACAATTAGTTGACAAGCAACAACCGGGTTTGCTATATTTAAAATTTACTATGTCGATCAATCTGGCAAGCTCATCCACTGAAAATGAGGTTCCTCCCCCCATCATGGCGCTGCAGCAAAGACTCGTTGATGAAATGAAAGAAGCGATGCGGACCGGCGACGCCGACCGCCTTTCCGTGATCCGCCTATTGCGCTCGGCGATCAAAAATAAAGAGATCGATAAAGGCAAAGGGCAGCAGTTGACCGACGAGGAGATCTTCCAGGTGATCAGCTCCGCCGTGAAGCAGCGCAAGGAGTCGATCGAGCAGTTCGAAAAAGGGGGACGTCAGGACCTCGTCGATAAAGAAACAAAAGAGCTCACGATCCTCCAATCCTTTCTTCCTCAGCAGATGTCCGACGAGGAGCTTCGGCTCAAGATCAAAGAGGCGATTGCCCAATCCGAAGCCGTCGACGTAAAGGACATGGGGAAAGTGATGAAGCTCCTCGTCCCGCAGCTTGTGGGACGGGCGGAAGGAAGTAAAGTCAGCCAGATGGTCCGAGAATGCCTTGGGCAGAAATCATCCTGAGGATAGCCGCGTTTTCAGCAGTTGATCTTATCTTAATTGATAGGGAAGGTCTTTCTCTTTGAATGGAAGAAGGGTTTCCGATCAACTCGTCGAAACCATTCGGGACAGAAGTGATCTTGTTTCCCTTGTCTCCGAATACCTCACCCTTAAAAAGGCGGGGCAGAATTTTACCGGGATCTGTCCTTTCCACGCCGAAAAAACGCCCTCCTTCAGTGTGAATCCATCGAAACAGTTCTTCCACTGTTTCGGCTGCGGCGTTGGAGGAGATGTTTTTCAATTTGTGATGAAGATCGAAGGAATCGCTTTTCCCGAAGCCCTTCGGCGGCTGGCCCTCAAAGCGGGGGTGGCGCTTCCGGAGGCGGGGACGGAAGAAAGAGAGAGTCCGGCCCGGCGGGAAGCGGCTCAGATTTATGAATTGAACGAAGCCGTGGCCGGTTATTTCCATCGGAATCTCTTAGAGCGGCCGGAAGGGGCCCTTTGCAGGGAGTATCTAAAGTCGAGGGGAATCACGGTCGAAACGATCAAAGCCTTCTCGATCGGGTTTGCGCTGCCGCGGCGGGATGATCTTCTGAAGCAGTTCGGCAAACAGTTCTCCCGCTCCCTGATCGAAAAGGCCGGACTGACTTCAAGAAGAGAAGGGGCACCGGGCGAAGAGGCGCTCTTCGATCGATTTCGAAATCGGGTCCTCTTCCCCATTCGGAATCTGCAAGGGAGGGTGGTCGGGTTTGGCGGACGGGTCCTCGACGACGCGCAGCCAAAATACCTCAATTCTCCTGAGACCTCTGTTTTTACCAAAGGAAAACACTTATTTTCCTTGGACCGGGCTAAAGGGGCCGGCATTCACTCTCTGATTATCGTCGAGGGTTATTTTGATGTCATCGCCGCCCACCAAGCCGGCGTTCCCAATGTGGTCGGGACGATGGGCACCGCGCTCACACCCGATCATCTCCGGCTCATTCGGAGGATTTCGGAAAAGGTCCTTCTGATTTTCGATCCGGATGAGGCGGGCGCCCGGGCGGCGCTTCGAACCGCCCCCCTTTTGATCGAAGAAGGGATCTCGGCGAAGGTCGTCTCTCTTCCTCCCGGAGAAGATCCCGATTTATTTATTCGAAAGGAGGGGAAGGCCGGTTTTCTGAAGAAGCTGGAAGAGGGAAAAACGCCGATTGATTTTGCCATTTTTAAGATGGCGGAGGCTTCCGCTCTCAAGCCCGTTGATGATAAAATAAGAGTAACCGAAGAAATCTTCCCTCTCATTGAGAGATTAAAAAATAAGGTCGAACAGAGCCACTACCTCAAGCGGCTGTCTGATGTGCTTCAGATTGAGGAGCGAGACCTCAGGGCTGAATTTTCCTCCCGGAAAAGTAAGAATAAAAAAGAGATTTCTCCGGGCCGGCCGGCGCCGGCCGCGGAGTTGAAGCTTCCTCACGAAGAGGAGATGGTTGCTTCTTTATTCCTTCAGAATCAAATCGATCCTTCGGCGCTTGCGAACCAGATTGATCTGGAAGATTTTACAGACCTCCAAATTCGGAGGATTCTTTCCCATTTTTGGAATGCGGAAGAGCGTCGATGGTTTTCACCTCACAACCTGGACCAACTCGAAGAGCCCCTTCTTCGGTTGATGACCCGGTTGTCCGTTCGTGAAAACAGCTTTGAGGACACACAGAAAACGATAAAGGATTATATCCTTTCATTACGAAAAAGGCGGCTGGATCGGGAGAGCCGTGAGATCCATAAAAAAATTAAGATCGCTGAGCAGGGCGGAGACGTTTCATCGATGGAATCCCTGAATCAGCGATATTTAAGTTTAAAGAGAGAGCGCAGCCATTTAACCTCCTCTCACTAACACCGACGTTCAACTTTAATTTTTATTAGGCATTGGAGGTTCCATGTCCAAAGAAGAAAAAATGGAAGAAGTCAAACAACTGATCTCGTTAGGAAAAGAGAAGGGATTTTTGACGTATGAGGAATTGAACAACGCCCTTCCGGCCGATGTCCTCTCCTCCGATCAGCTCGACCATATCATGGTGATGTTCGGCGAGATGGATATTGAAGTGATCGATCCGGAAGAAGCGGGCCGATTCCAGCGGATGGCGGTGGAATCGGATGAAGAGGTCGAAGAGGTCGAAGAGATCGAGGAAGTCGACGAAGAGATCGTCGGCGAGGAGAGAGAAAAAGAGATCGATCTGACCCCGGGGGCCGTCAGCCGGACCGACGATCCGGTGCGCCTTTATCTTCGGGAGATCGGCTCGGTGCCGCTTCTCTCCCGAGAAGGGGAGATCGAGATTGCAAAGCGGATCGAGGAGGGAAAGAAAGAGATCTCCAATATCGTCTTTGGGCTTCCGATTGCGGTCCATAAGGTCTTGACCCTTGGAGAAGAGCTGAAGGGCGACCAGATTCCGCTCAGTGATATCGTTTCCATGCCGGAAGAAGAATTCGAGGTGGTCGAGCAGGATGAAAAAGAGCTCAAAACCAAAATCCTCGAGTTGATGAACCAACTCAAGAACCGCCACCGTGATTATTTGAAATTGGTCGACCGGGTCAAACGCTCCGCCCGGAGCGAAAAAGCGAAGAAGCTGGCCCAGGAGACCCTCAAAGAGGGACGGGGGAAGGTGATCGAGAAGATCGAAGCGATGAACCTGCACCCGCGTGTCATCGAGGGACTGATCGAAGAGCTTCGCTCCTTGGCCGACAAGGTCATCCATGCGGACCGGGAGATTTCGCTCTGCAAGCGGAAGATGGGGGCTGCGAATGAAGAGCTCAACCTCCTCTTCAAAAAAGCAAAGCAGGGGCGAAGAGAAATGCGCGCCGTCGAGAAGAAGGTGAACCTCTCGGAGGAGCAGATCCTGGAGATCGAGAAGATCTACCGGAACGCCCGAAAGAGAATCCGCGAGGTCGAAGAGGTGGCGATGGTCACCGCGGAGGAGCTGAAGGATTCCATCCGGCAGCTCTCTCATGCCGAGCAGAAAATGAAGCTGGCGAAGAGCGAGCTCGTGGAAGCCAATCTCCGCCTGGTCGTCAGCATCGCGAAAAAATATACCAACCGCGGCCTTCAGTTCCTCGATCTGATTCAGGAAGGAAACATCGGCTTGATGAAAGCGGTCGATAAATTCGAGTACAAACGGGGCTATAAATTCTCGACCTATGCCACCTGGTGGATTCGGCAGGCGATTACCCGCGCGATTGCAGACCAGGCGCGAACGATCCGCATTCCGGTCCATATGATCGAGACGATCAATAAATTGATTCGAACCTCCCGGCAGCTGGTTCAGGAATTGGGAAGAGAGCCCTCCCCGGAGGAGATCGCCGAGAAGATGGACCTCCCCCTCGAAAAGGTCCGAAAGATCCTCAAAATCGCCAAGGAGCCGATCTCTTTGGAGACGCCGATCGGCGAGGAAGAAGATTCGCATCTGGGCGACTTCATCGAGGATAAAAAAGTCATCTCTCCGCTCGATGCGGCGATCCGATACGATCTGCAGCGGCAGATCAATAGCGTGCTTCAAACGCTGACCCCTCGGGAAGAAAAGGTGTTGAGAAAGCGGTTCGGAATCGGGGAGTCGACCGATCACACGTTGGAAGAGGTCGGCCAAGATTTCGAGGTGACGCGGGAGCGCATCCGGCAGATCGAAGCCAAGGCGCTGCGCAAGCTTCGTCACCCCAGCCGAAGCAAACGGCTGAAGAGTTTTGTCGAGAGCTTGTAAGACCTGAAAAGGCCTTTTCCTCTCGGGCCATTGCCCGCTGGGGTAACCTGAACGGGCCCATAGCTCAGCGGTTAGAGCTGCCGGCTCATAACCGGTTGGTCCCAGGTTCGAATCCTGGTGGGCCCACCATATCCGGAGTTTCCTTTCTCGTAGAAAGGTCGTTAGGGAGAGATCGTGAAAGAGCAGCTTGCATTACTGATCGGACTTCAGGAGTTAGACCGCCAATTGGATCAATACCGGGAGGAGGAGAAACTGCTCCCGGAGCGACTCCAGGCGGCTCAGCAACCTTTGGATCAGGCCAAAGAAGCGTTGGCCACATTAAAGGGCGCCCTCGATCAAGTGGCCAAGGAGCGGAAAGAAAAGGAGCAGGCCCTTCAGTCGGCCGAGGAGAAGATCACCAAGCTAAAGGGAAGGCTGACGGAGCTGAAGACCAACAAGGAGTACCAAACGCATCTGCACGAGATTGAATCGGCCACGGCAGAGAAGGGCAAGCTTGAAGAAGAGCTTCTAATGGCGATGGACCGGACCGATACCGTAAAAAAGGAGGTCGCCGCTCAAGAAAAAGTGGTGGTCGATGAGGAGCGGAAATTCCGCGCCGAGAAAGAGGCATTGGAGAATTCACTCAAAAACCGGTCGGAGTCGGCAAAGGGCCTTGAGAAGGAGCGATCCGTCGTCGGTGAGAAGGTTCCCCAGCGGTTGATGGAAGAATACAAGCGGCTGGCGGGAACAAAAAAAGGCCTCGCCGTCGTCGCATTAAAAGGAAATATTTGCAGCGGTTGTCATTTCAGCCTCCCGCCCCAATTGGTCGCCGAGGTGAGAAAGGGAGAGAAGCTCCTCGCCTGCACCTACTGCCACCGAATCCTTTATCATTCACCCGCCTAATTTGATGAGACGATTATCGATCTTTACCGATGGCGCCTCCCGGAACAATCCGGGCGAGGCCAGCATCGGCGTGGTCATTAAAAATGAGAAAAACGAGACGATTGAAACCCTCTCGGAATACCTCGGCATCGCCACGAACAATGTGGCGGAGTATACGGCGCTGATCCGTGCGTTGGAAGAAGCCAAAAAACACGGGTCTCAGGAGATCGACTTTTATCTCGACTCCCAATTGGTCGTCCGCCAGATGACGGGGGAGTATAAGGTCAAACATCCGGGGATCATCCCGCTCGTCCAGAAAGCGCAGCAGCTGCGCCGGCAGTGGCCCGACGGGGCGGTCCGGTTTCATTACATCCCGCGGCGGGAGAACAGCGAAGCCGACGCCTTGGCGAACCAGGCTATCGACAAGAAAACGAAAAGAGTGTAATATCGGTTGGCGAAGTGGCTCAGATGGTCGCTCTCCGCAGGATCTCACCATCCTATGGGGGGAGGAAAGTCCGAGCTCCAAAGGGCAGGGTGGTCGCTAACGGCGACTGGGGGTGACCCTAAGGAAAGTGCCACAGAAAATAAACCGCCTGCCATCCTTGGGTGGCCGGTAAGGGTGAAACGGCGAGGTAAGAGCTCACCGCTTCGGTGGCGACATCGAAGGCATGGTAAACCCCACCCGGAGCAAGACCAAATAGGAGAGCACACATTTGTAGGGGCGTATTGCATACGCCACTACCGGTGTTAAGGGCGGCCCGCCCGAGCTCTCGGGTAAGGTCGCTAGAACCGGCTGGCAACAGACGGTCCAGAGAAATGATCATCACCCCAACATTGTTGGGGAACAGAACTCGGCTTACGAGCAACTTCGACTTGAACAGGGGGAGGTGAAAGCCTCCCCCTTTCTTTATTGGATTAGCAGGTTGTTGGAAAGTATTTGTATTTTGTTAAGCCGTCATTCCCGCGAAAGCGGGAATCCAGAATTTATTAATTTCAAAAGAACTGGATTCCCGATTAAACATTCGGGAATGACGGATCAAGCATTTCCAACACCTTGGTAGGTATTCAATGAAACAAGATTCCCTCATCGAAAAATATCGTCCCCTCAAGCAGATCGTTCCCTCTTCCCTCTGTCTCACCTGCGATGTCTGCTGCCGCTTTCCGGAGGAGACGAGCTTTCTCGCCCCCTTCTTCACACGGGATGAAATCGCGCGGCTGGGGCCCGAGCAGGCGCGCTTCTTTCACTCCCCCGCGACCGGGTCGAAGATCAAGCTTCAGCACCACGGCGAGGGGTGCATCTGTCCTTACTTCGATCCTCAGACTCAATATTGCAAAATTTACGGCGAGCGGCCGCTCGATTGCCGGATCTATCCTTTTGCCATTATGCGCGATCCGGAAGGGGCGGTGGTCCTGGGGATCGACACCAAATGCCCCTTCATCCAGATGCATGCGGCCGATCCCGAAATGGGGGGCGATGCCGAGGCGGTGGCGGCCTTCCTGGAGTCGGAATCGATCCTGCCGATCCTCGCGACCCATCCGGCGCTGATCGGTCCTTATCAGGACGATGTGATTGTCGTCCGGCCCCTCGGGCGGATCACCGAAGCGGTCGGCCGGGCCGTTCAATCCGACCATGATCGACCTTAAGCCTTTTCAACCCGACACCCGGCCCCTTTTTGAAAACTATCTGGAACAGACCGGCGCCCCCCTTTCGGCCTATTCTTTTCTCACGCACTTCCTCTGGCGGGATCACTTTTCTTTTCACTGGACTGTTCACCGGGACCACTTTCTCCTGTTCGCCGAATACGACCGTTGTCTCTACATGCCGCTGCCGCCGCTCGGCCCCCCCGATCGAACGGTGCTCCTCGATTGCTTCGCCCGGATGGATCGGGTGAATCCCGACCGGGTGATTTCACGGATCGAAAACATCCCTGAAACCGACATCGGTTTTTATCAAGAGTGCGGCCTCACGACGGAGTGGAAGGCGCCCGAATATTTCTACCGGCGCAGCGCGCTGGCCGAGTTAAAAGGGGACCGTTACAAGGCGCAAAGGGCGGCGTGTAATTTTTTTGAAAAGCATCATTCCCCGATCGCCCGTCCCTATCGTTCCTCCGATGAAGCGGCGGCGCGGCGGCTTTTGCAAAAATGGGTGAAGGACCGGGTCGAACGGCATTCCGATCCGATCTATCGGTATATGATTTCCGATTCGGAATCGGTTCACCGTCGCGCCCTCGTGGAAGCGGGCGAACTCGGACTCACGGGGTGGGTGATCGAAGCGGCGGGGGAACTGGCCGGGTATACCTTCGGCTTCCCGCAAGACCGCCAGACCTTCTGCATACTCCTGGAGGTGGCTGATCTGGAAAAAAAGGGGGCCGCCGCCTTTCTCTTCCGCTCCTTCTGCCGGAGCCTGACGGCATTTCAATGGACCAATGCGATGGATGATTCGGGGATTCCCTCTCTTCGCCAAACAAAGGAATCGTATCGGCCCGAGCGAAAAATCGGCTGCGCCCTGGCGCGGCATTCATCGTCTGTTTAAAAATAGTCTTGTAATTAGGCCGTCATTCCCGCGAATCTGTACGGCGTGCCGAGAGGCACGTGAATCACAGAAGAGCCCTTCCTCTCAGATCGATCCCTTCACTGGGATCCAAGCGGGAATCCAGAAGCATTTGCTTTAGAACAGGCTGGATTGCTTCGCGAAGCGATCGGAGGCGCTACGCATCTAGTAGGTACCAGGCGCTTTCCCGATAAAACATTTCGGGAATGACGGATGAAGAGATAAGACATGTTCCTTGATTGGTTGGGCCGGGATGGAACGCTGCTGATCGCCGCGCGGATGCTCCGCGCCTTCGCGTACGGCTTCGTCAGCTTTGTCCTGGCGATTTATCTAAAGCAGCGCGGCCTTTCCGAGATCGCGATCGGCGCGGTGATGACCCTTAGCATTCTGGGGGGGACCGTTTTTACGGTCCTGACCGCCTTCTATGCCGACCGGCTCGGGCGCCGGCGGATCTTGATTCTCTTCAGCCTGCTGATGGCGGCCTCCGGGCTCCTCTTTGCTTTTTCGGACCGGCCGCTCTTTTTCCTCATCGCCGCCTTTATCGGCGTGATCAATGCCACCGGTTATGAGATCGGGCCGTTTCTTTCGATCGAGCAGGCGGTCCTGGCGCAGGTCGGGCCGGAGGGAAAGCGGAATCAGCTCTTCGCTTTTTACAACATGGCGGGGCTGCTCGCCACGGCCACCGGCACGCTGGTCGGGGGGCTCCCCGGATGGCTGGAGAGGTTTGGTTTCTCTCCGGTCGCGAGTTTTCAACCGCTCTTTCTTCTCTATACGTTCCTCGGATTGGTCTCGGCCTGGATGGCGTGGAGGCTGACCGGGCAGGTGGAGGGGGAGACGGCGCCCCTTTCGTCGCAGCGCCTCAGCCCCACCTCCCGCAAGCGGGTCACGCGGTTGTCGCTTCTCTTTTCTCTCGATGCCTTCGCCGGCGGCTTCGTCCTTCAGAGCCTGGTCGCCTATTGGTTTTATACCCGGTTCGATGTCTCTTTGCAGACCCTCTCGACCCTTTTCTTTGTGGCCGGAATTTTAACGTCGCTCTCCTTCCTCGTTGCGGCGCGTCTGGCCGACCGGATCGGACTGCTGGAGACGATGGTATCGACCCATCTTCTCTCCCATCTGCTCCTCATTTTGGTGCCGCTGTCCCCCAATTTCGAAATCGCGGTCGGGTTTTATCTGGCGCGGATGGCCCTCTCCCAGATGGATGTCCCGACGCGGCAAGCCTACACGCTTGCCCTGGTGGCCCCTTCGGAGCGGACGGCGGCGGCCTCGATCACGCTCCTTTCGCGAAGCCTCACACAGGCGGTCGCTCCCTCGGTCACCGGCGTGCTGATCCAATCGGTATCGGCGGCGGCGCCGTTCTTCCTGGCGGCCGGGTTGAAGGGGGTGTATGATCTGCTTCTTTATTTTCAGTTTCGGAAGGAGAATGTTTTGGTTGATCCGGCGACGCGGGAGTAAGAGCAATGTCGTGGGGCTGCTTGCCCCACACCCCCGCCGCGGGGGGTGCGTGCCCACCCCCCTTCGGATTCCCAGGGCAGCGGAGGGGGCCAGCCCCCCCTGCTCCCCCCACGGTCAGAACTCGCTCAACCACGGAAGAGAGCCGATGGATTGAGCTTCAAACATGCTGACCTGAAGCGGTAGGTGGAACGTCTGACAGAAGTAACGCAGGGGTATAGGGGGCACAGGACGCCCATGACGCGCAGTCTCCTTTCTATTTTGTTTTGTTGATTTTAATCAGCCTTGTGTTCTGTGGGTCACTGTGCCCGGAGCGCAAGGGCCCCACTGGGGGATGGGTGGAGCGAGGACGCAGAGACCCACTACCAATCAAATCGTTCCACCTACCCAATTAGGTCAGCTGTCTGAAGCACCATCCACGATGCCCTTCCGTGGGGGTGCGAGTTCTGACCGTAGACGGGGGGAGCTGGGGGGGTACTTTCCCCCCGGCTGCCCTGGGAATCCGAAGGGGGGTGGGCACGCACCCCCCGCGGTGGGGTTTGGGGCGAAGAGCCCCATTCCAAATTCCGCAATTGATTGACTCTCTCCCCCGAATTTGTTATAAGAATGCGGGGATCGGAGACCTCCTCCGATCCCTCCCGTCTAAAAAGCCGAAGTGGTGGAATTGGTAGACACGCTAGGTTCAGGGTCTAGTGGGGGTGACCCCGTGGGGGTTCGAGTCCCCCCTTCGGCACCAAGTATTACTAAATTAAATCAATATTTTGAATAAAAAAATTCGCCGTTTTTTGTGGCCCCAGACTGGCCCCAGAGTGAAAATCAGCCAGGTTCAAATTAGTCCATAGTCCTAGCGCTGCCAATTTATACCGATCTCCCCTTTTGCTTCTTTATAGATGTGTTCTTTATAAGTTTCCTTTGGCAGAAATCCCAGCCTCCCTTCGGAATTTGATTCCTTAGCGGAAAAAAAGTATACTGCGCCTGTCTTTATTCTCGGCAAAGGTTCTCTTCCCGGCCCACGCCTGCATCGTATTATTGATTGGGGGGCACAATCTCGTGAACCGAACCGACAAATCCCTCGAATCGTGGATCTGGGACGCCGCTTGCTCTATCCGCGGCGCAAAGGACGCTGCGAAATACAAAGAGTTCATCCTGCCTCTTATTTTTACCAAGCGTCTCTGCGATGTCTTCGAGGACGAACTAAACCGCATTGCTCAAGAGGTCGACTCACGCGCCAAGGCGTTCAAGCTGGTAAAGCGCGATAAGAAACTGGTTCGCTTCTATCTCCCGCTGGAGCCGAAGAACCCCGACGACGCCGTCTGGTCGATCATCCGCACCCTCTCTGATAAAATCGGCGAACAGCTCACCACCCACCTGCGCGCCATCGCCGACGCCAACCCATTACTCAAAGGAATCATCGACCGCGTCGATTTCAATGCCACCACCCACGGGCAGCGCGATTTGGATGACGACCGCCTCTCCAACCTCATCGAGGCGATCAGCGCCAAGCGCCTCGGTTTGAAAGATGTCGAGCCGGATATCATCGGGAGGAGTTACGAATACCTTATCCGGAAGTTCGCCGAGGGGAGCGGTCAAAGCGCGGGCGAGTTCTATACCCCTGCCGAGGTCGGCCTGGTGATGGCGCGAATTATGGATGTCGAGCCGGGGATGACCGTTTACGACCCCTGCTGCGGCTCCGCGGGCTTGCTCATCAAGTGCGAGCTGGTGCTGCAAGAGAAGATGAATCTTCGCTCCCGCAAAAAGTTTGCCCCTGCCAAGCTCTACGGCCAGGAGTCCGAGCCGGGTACCTGGGCGATGGCGAACATGAACATGATCATCCACGACATGGAAGGGGAGATCCAGATCGGCGACACCTTCCGCAAGCCGAAGTTCCGCGAGAAGAACCGCCTCCAGACCTTCGACCGGGTGGTGGCCAATCCGATGTGGAATCAAACCGAGTTCAAAGAGAAAGACTATGACGCCGACGAGCTCGACCGCTTTCCAAAAGACGCGGGTTATCCCGGCAACAAGGCCGATTGGGGATGGATGCAGCATATCCTCGCCAGCCTGAAAGATAACGGCCGCGCCGCCGTGGTGCTCGACACCGGCGCCGCCTCGCGCGGCTCCGGCAACGCCAACACCAACAAGGAAAAAGAGGTCCGCCGCTGGTTCGTGGAGCGAGACCTGATCGAGGGGGTAATCTACCTTCCGGAAAACCTCTTTTACAATACCACCGCGCCGGGCATCGTCATTGTGTTGAACAAAGCGAAGCCGAAGGACCGCAAGGACAAGTTGTTTCTGCTGAATGCAAGCCGAGAATTCGTGAAGGGAGACCCGAAGAACTACCTCCCGGAAGAGGCGATCGCCCGCATCGCCGAGACCTTCACCGCCTGGAAGGAAGTCGAGAAGTATTCGCGCATCGTGACCCGCGAGGAGATCGCCAAGAACGACTTCAACATCTCACCCAGCCGATATATCCACACCGGCGAGGGGGAGGAGTACCGGCCGATTGCCGAAATTGTGGAGGAGTTAAACGCTCTAGAGGAAGAGGCAAAGGCCACTGATGCCGCGCTCAAGATTATTCTGAAAAAGATCGGCGTGTGAAGAGGCAGTACTTCACGAGTGGCCTTCTCTATGGGCAGGGGGTGCTGACCAAGATTGTGCCGATAACGGGTTCTAAGAAGAATGTGCGTTATAGACTCCCTGCCGCAGATGAGAAACTTTATTTGCTTTGAAGAGAAGCAAATAAAAATTAAGTTCTTAATTTATAAGGGATTGAGAGAGTTTTATTTGTTGTGACATAAAAACCGAGGCCGTCATCACGTATTCCCTGATCTAGAAAACAAGCAGCTTTTTGCTGCAAGGCCCAACTCGATCTGCCGACCGAGCAGGAATTGATCGACGATATCGAGCGAGAGAAGGCGATGATTGTGAAGGAGCAAGGGGTGCTGTATGGCTGAACGAACAATGATGGGCCACTCGCTGCTGTTGGAAAGGCCTCCTCGTAGCTGGACACCTGCCAGCTTCGGAGACATTTGCAGCCGAGTTCAAGATCCAGCTTCGCCTTTAGCCGATGGCTCGCGGCTCTATCTCGGGCTTGAACATCTTGCTTCTGGGTTTCCATCTCTTGTGGGGCGCGGAACCGAGTCGGACGTTCATAGCAGCAAGACAACATTTCGAAGTGGGGATGTACTCTTCGGGAAGCTCCGTCCTTACCTGCGCAAGTCTGTCTTAGTTAACGAGGATGGCATCTGCTCAACGGATATCCTGGTGTTTCGAGCAACGGAGAGGTGCCTTCCTGAATTTCTATGTCTGCTGACGCATACCGATGAATTTGTCGGTCATGCAAAAGCGACAACCTCTGGCGTGCAACACCCACGTACCTCATGGGCTTCCCTGCGGGAATTCAAAATCACCATACCACCACTTGACGAACAGCGGAAGATTGCAGCGGTGTTGGGGGTGGTGCAGCGGGCAATCGAGCAGCAGGAGCGGCTGCTTCAGCTCACCGCCGAACTGAAAAAAGCGCTCCTCCATCAACTCTTCACCCAAGGCCTCCGCGGTGAACCCCAAAAACAAACCGAGATCGGTCCTGTGCCGGAGAGTTGGGATGTTGTTCTTCTCGGAGACGCGTTTGAAACGCAACTCGGGAAGATGCTTTCTCAGAAGGCTCGAACTGGGATCGATCCAAAGCCCTATCTACGCAACGCAAACGTGCAGTGGGGGCGCATCGGTCTCTTAGACATATTGAAGATGGATTTCAACGAGCGCGAGAAAGAGAAGTTTCTGCTCAGATCTGGTGATCTGCTAGTGTGCGAAGGAGGAGAACCCGGCCGTGCCGCAATCTGGAACGGGGAGATGAACGAATGCTATTACCAGAAGGCGCTTCATCGGTTGCGTCCGAAGGATGAACGTGCGACAAATCGGTTTCTTGCCTACTGGTTGATGTTCTCCTTAAAACTACAGAATCTTTACGGCGTTGCCGGTGCCAGTTCTACAATTGCCCATCTACCCGAAATCCAGTTGAAGGTTTTACCAATCCCAATTCCAGGACGTTCCGAGCAAGACGAGATTTGCGACGTGCTTCAGCAGGTGGACAGGAAGATTGATCTCCTTGAGAGATATCGCATGGCCCTCTCTGAACTCTTCCGCACCCTGCTATACCAGTTGATGACGGCGCAGATTCGGATCAATGATCTTGACCTAACTGAGTTGTCAGGAACCGGATGACGATTTGCAGGACGCCCTTAAACAATATAGTTTAGGAGGCTATGAATAGCAACCATGAAGGTACTATTTATCCCTTCACTCCTGATGTTTATCAGCTCTTATTTTCCGTTAGCGCTGATTTTTATCATTAAGGACTTGGACGATCTTACCTCCTTTCCAAGGCATCCTGTTTTGGCAGCTACAGTTGGCGGAATAATGCTGATAGCCTGTGGAGTTGTGCTTCTGATTGCTCGGAAGATAAAGAGCGGCGTGCCAGTTAAGATTGGTAGGGTGTCAAATAAATCTGCGGACATGTTCACTTACACAATCCCGTATATGATCTCGTTTTTCAATTTTAACCTTGGAGACTGGAAGACGCTCACCTCTCTTGGAATTTTCATGTCCCTAATGTTTGCGCTCTCGCACCGAACCCAAAACGTTTTCATCAATCCAGTGCTTGCCTTTGCTGGCTATGATTTATATGACTGCCAGTTTAAGGACGGGATCCGTGAGACTCATGGTCTTTTTATTTCCAAATCCGAATTCCAACTTGGAGATACGTGCATTGTCGAACGTTTGTCTAACTTTTTGTACTTCGTAACCGAGGTCCAGGCAAAAGAGGGAGAGAAAGAATGACGACTAAGACTGGGAAGATGATCGCTCATCTGCGGAAGACCGACTTCAAGCATTGGGCAACCACGCTATGGCTGGTCAAGAGACGATTGATCGAGCAGACCGCTCATTACTCTGTATTGCGCGTTGACGCGGATAAGAAGCTTCAGAACAAACTCAAGAAGACCATAACAGAGCGAATCCAAGGTTGGGATTACAAGCTTGAAGAGTATGACTTCCTGACTGCGGATCAGGACGGTCGCGTTTTTACCATTGATTCGGCGGAAACCGATTTTGCCAAAATTCAAACTGAGGTTGATAAGGGCCTGCAGAATAAGAAGGTCGAGAAATACGAAGATCTGTTAGATTCATGGGCTTACGTCGCCAAACTGGAACACGATGGGAGCGTGATTTATGGTGTCCGGAAGATCAATAAATTCACACGGGCTACAAAGGTGACTTCAGTTTCCTACTTGCTGTTCCGTGATAAACAGCTGACTGATTTACAGGATGAAAGTGTGTTTCCACTCGATTTACACATTGATTTCTTCGCGTATGACGGAACAACATTTATCACAAACAAGAAGGAATTTGAAAGCGCGCTGAACTTCCGACAAGGGATGGAGAAAAATCGTGATGTTCTACTTGGGGAGCTTACTGACCTAAAGGTATTCGTCGATGTCGAGCCGCTTCGAAAGGGTGTCGGGTCGAATCTGCATCTCTTACGCAAGATCTGCACAATCCAAAAGAGCGGCTATTACAAGGATAAAAGCTTTCTCGAAAACTTAATTGACCTTAACCACCAAAAAGGTTGGGGCTTGAAAGTAGAGAATGGTGTCATCTTAGTCGATGAGGACTCTGTAGAGTTGGTGCTGAAACTGCTAAACAACGACCGACTTGAGTCACCGATCAATCAAGAGATGTTTGACGCCGCGGTTAAGAAGAAGGTTGGGTGAGCCAGATTAGGAAAAGGAGTAACTGCAACTCGAATGAGTCGGCCGACCGAGCAGAAAATTGTCCAATCCCTTTCTCGTGTTCTCCTCTACGTGTAGGATCGCATGTGAATGCCGACGAAAAAATGCTGAAGTTCTTGTCTATGCAGGAGGAGGATAATATGAACAAGGATAATCCTGATCAGGGGCACCTGCCTCTGCTAGTTGGGTTCTCGGTTTTACGTACTGGAGAGGATACTTTGCCGGGGCGTTATGACGCCGAACAACAAGTATGGGTTGTTGATGGCTGTGATGGCGTGAGGCCATTTGTCAAGACTGCAAAGGACCTTGCTGAGTTAGCTACCAAGACGTTTGCCCAACCTGAGCGGGATGACGTTGGATCCACGGTAGTTCTTGATGCCTCGACGAAGACCGAGGCAAAGCCAGAAAGAGATGATGTTGTAGAGCCGACGCTCATAGCGCTGCTCCAGCTTATAACGAAGACCAAAGTTCGACAAGAACGCGACGACTAATGATTTTGATTGTGACGAATGAGCGGGATCTGACATCCGACTACATAGTCCTTGAACTGCGGCGCAGAGGTTTGCCGTTTCACCGGCTGAATTCTGAGCGGTTCTCCGATGCAAAGGTGTTGTTCGATCCTAGACGCGGTGAGGATGCTTGGATCGTAGAACTCGACGGCACCACAATCAATTTTGCAGCGGTAAAAGCAGCGTACTTTCGGCGACCCGGGGTTCCCCCTGCGCCTGCAGCTGTGAAACAGGGTGCGGCAAGACGCTATTGTGAAGTTGAATGGGGAGCCGCGCTTACATCTGCTTTGAACTCGCTCGGTGGACGCTGGCTGAATTCACCACTGGCAATTTTGGCCGCCGAGAACAAGCCTCTTCAGCTTGCAATGGCGTGCAGCTTTGGTTTCGCGGTTCCCGATACTCTTGTTACAAACGACCTTCAACAGGCGCAACGTTTCATATCCAAAGGGACAAGTGTAGTTAAACCACTTCGCGAAGCCCTGCTCGAAGAAGATGGGAAAGAACGTGTCATCTTTACCAGTCGCCTGGACCAACTGGTTGGGGCAGATGAAGCAAGCGTCGCGGCGGCGCCTATAATATTTCAGTTAGAAATACAGAAACACTCAGATATCCGGGTAACCGTGATTGGGGATGCTGCGTATGCAGCCGAGATCCTTTCGCAGGAACATGACGAAACCAAGACGGACTGGCGGCGTGGCCCTCGAACAGACTTACCACATAGGCCCCACGCGTTACCTGATAACCTTCGCAAGAGATGCATCCGTCTTGTTAGGGCGCTGGGACTGCGGTTCGGTGCAGTAGATCTTATTTTGGATCGGAACAAAGGCTATTGGTTTTTAGAGGTAAACCCTAACGGTCAGTGGGCGTGGATTGAGAACCGCACCGGGTTGCCTCTAACCCAAGCCATCGTGGATGAGTTGGAGAGAATTGCGCCATGATCTCCAAGGTAAGAGACTTCTTCTGGCCAGTGCTTGAGGGGCCGACCGTGTCCGACCTTAAGGAAAGCAGCCGTTCCGAACGCGAAGATATCAAGAGTATCCAAGAGACTGGCTGGGCAGCCGAATCTAACTTAGCGCTGGAGGAAGCGCACCGGCTAGCTACTCAAGAAGATGAGCGCAGAAACACAGCCGAGTCGAAGGCCTCCAATCTTCTCGTGATTGCCACTGCATTCATACCGTTATTGACATACCTAGAGACCGCGATATCGGAAGCCAAGTATGAAACGGCACCTAAATGGGTTACCTTGCCTATCCTGGCTGTAGCAATTGCGTATTTATGTAATGCTAGCTGGTGGGCATTTCAGACGGTGCGCGTGGCCAATTACCACCGCATATACCCTATCGATTTAATTAAGATTTGGCGCGCAGGTAAGCGCAGGCAGGCGAAACTGGCTTCTGAGATGCTTATCGCAATAAGGCGCAACCAGGAAACCGTCAATAAAAAGGTGTCTTACTTCAGTATGAGCCACAAATTTCTTCTTCGTGCAATTGTGGCGTTCTCTGCTTTGCTAATAACCCGTATTACATTTGGATTGTTCAGTATCTTGGAAAAGCCCATTTCCGACTTGCTATACCACTGGTTCTGACGGTATGTTTACAAGCCAAGCAAAAGAATAATCATTACGCCATGCCTATTCCCAACGAACACAAAACCGTCCAAGCCCGCATCCTCTCCTACGCGCAGGAGATCGGCTGGCGCTACGTGCCGCGCGCCGAAGCCGAGACGCGGCGCGGCTTTGACGCCGAGGGCGCCACGCCGGAAGAGCGCGCCCGCCCGGCGTCGCTCTACTTCGGCGACCTGCTTCATGCAAAAGTCCAAGCATTCAATCCGAAATACAAAGAGGCCGAAGGCGCGCTGGTCGGCGAGTTCCAGCGGCTGAACACCGACATTGCCGGCAACCGCGATTTTCTCACCTACCTCCGCAACCAGGGGAAATTCTTCTGCGCCGAAGAAAACCGCGAGCTCGACCTGACGGTGATTGATTACGGCGACCTCGCCCGTCCTCGCGGGCAATGGCGGAACGTCTATGAAGTGACCGAAGAGTTCTATGTCCATAATGGCCGCCACGGCACGCGGGAGGATGTGGTCTTCCTGATCAACGGCATCCCGGTGATGGTCATCGAATGTAAAAACGCCGACAAAGATGAGGCGATTGCGCTGGGGGTAGATCAGATTCGCCGCTACCATGAAGAAACCCCGGAGGTCATGGTCCCGGAGATGCTCTTTACCGCCACGGAGGCGATAGGCTTTTCTTACGGGGTCACCTGGAACACGGTGCGGCGGAACATCTTCCGCTGGAAGAATGAGGAAGTCGGCAATCTCGAAGCAAAGGTGAAAACCTTCTGCGCCGCGCCGAATCTGCTCCGGTTCCTCAAAGACTTCATCCTCTTCGCCGAAAAAGACGAGGAGCTTCAGAAGATCATCCTCCACCAGCACCAGACGGCGGCGGTGGACAAGGTCATGGCGCGCGCCCTCGATCCGAAACGCTCGCGCGGCCTGGTCTGGCACACGCAGGGAAGCGGCAAGACCTACACGATGATCAAAGCGGCCGAGTTGCTCTTCAAGGCGAACGAAGCGCAGAAGCCGACCATCCTCCTAATGATCGACCGCAACGAGCTGGAAGACCAGATGCTCAAGAACCTGGCGGCGGTGGGACTCGGAAACGTGAAACACGCCGATCGAATCACCACCCTCAACAAACTGCTGGATGAGGCGGGACAGGATTATCGGGGGATCGTGGTGACGATGATCCACAAATTCCGCGACATGCCGGCCAATCTGAACAAGCGCAAAAACATCTTCGTCCTGATAGACGAGGCGCACCGAACCACCGGCGGCGATCTGGGCAACTTCCTGATGGCCGGTTTGCCGAATGCCAGCTTTATCGGCTTTACCGGTACGCCGGTCGACAAGACCGCTTACGGGAAAGGAACATTTAAAACCTTTGGATGCGAGGATGATCAGGGTTACCTGCACAAATATTCCATCGCCGAGAGCATCGACGACGGCACGACCCTGCCGCTTTACTACAACCTCGCTCCGAACGAGATGCTGGTGCCGCATGAATTGATGGAGCGGGAGTTTCTGGCTCTGGCCGAGACGGAAGGGATTGCCGATATCGAGGAACTGAATAAGATTCTGGATCGGGCGGTGAACCTGAAGAATTTCCTCAAAGGTAACGATCGCGTCCAAAAGGTGGCGCGTCATGTGGCCGACCATTACCGGGAAAATGTAGAACCGCTCGGTTACAAGGCGTTCCTTGTCGCCGTCGACCGCGAGGCCTGCTCGTTCTATAAAGAGGCGCTGGATGCCATTCTACCTCCGGGATACTCGGAGATCGTCTACACGGGCAACAATAATGACCCGCCCCACATGAAGAAATGGCATCTCACTGAGACAAAGGAAAAACAGATCCGAAAACAGTTCGCGAAATTGGGCGACTGGCCCAAAATCCTGATCGTCACTGAGAAGCTCCTCACCGGTTTTGACGCCCCGATTCTCTATGCAATGTATTTAGACAAACCGATGCGTGATCACACGCTGCTTCAGGCTATCGCCCGGGTAAACCGGCCCTATGAAAACGAAGCGGAGGAAATGGTCAAGCCGCACGGCTTTGTCCTCGACTTCGTCGGCATCTTCGATAAACTGGAGAAAGCCCTCGCCTTCGACAGCGACGAGATCAACGCGATCGTCAAGGACATCGGCCTGCTCAAGCAATTGTTTAAAGCCAAGATGGAAACCAAAGCCCCGGCATATTTGGGTCTGATCACAAAGGATTTCAATGACAAGGACGTGGATAACCTGATCGAGCACTTTCGGGATAAAGATCGGCGCAAGGAGTTCTTCAAGGAGTATAAAGAGATCGAAATGCTCTATGAAATTATTTCACCCGACGCGTTTCTACGGCCGTTCATGGAAAAATATGCGACTCTCTCTTCAATCTATGCCGTGGTGCGTAATGCTTACGCCAAGAGAGTCTATGTCGACAGAGGTTTCCAAAAGAAGACCAATGCGCTGGTCCAGCAATACATTGGCGCGGAGATGGTCGCGGAGCCGCCCGCCGAATATGTACAGATCGACAGTGCAACGATCGAGACGATCAAAAAGGGGGACAAGGGGAAGGCCACGAAGGTGATCAATTTGATCAAGTCGATCGAGAAGAGCGCCGAGGAGAACAGCGGCGACCCTTTCCTGGTCGCCCTCGCCGATCGGGCAAAGGCGGTCCAAGAAGGCTTTGAAGACCGGCAGATCAAAACCGCCGACGCGCTCGCCGATCTTTTGAAAGAGATCGAGAAGAACGAACAACGGAAGAAAGAGCAGGCCGCAAAGGGCCTGGACGCGCTGACCTATTTCGTGCTTTGCAAGCTGACCGAGGATGGCATCCCGAATCCCGAAGTCGCAAGCCGGAAAATCGCCACGGCATTTGGGAAGTTCCCAAATTGGCAACGAAGTGAAGCCGAATTGCGAGAGGTGCGCAAGCAGGTAACGTTCGCTCTCTTTGCTGAAGAAGACAATATGGATAAGGTCACCGCCACCGTCGAGGCGCTCTTTACCCTTTTGCAAAAGAGTTTTCGTAAATGAGTGGCTGGCGTAACAAAGATGAGTTCAAGGCCCGCGTGCTCGAATGGGCCGATAAGTTGGATGTCAAAGCGCGTTCACTCGCCCTTCGGCCGATGCGGAACAAATGGGCATCATGTTCCACGGCGGGCAATCTCAGCTTTAACGTCGAGCTGCTCTCGCTTCATCGTGAAGTCGCCGACTATGTCATCGTTCATGAGCTGCTCCACTTTTTTGTTCCTAACCACGGGAAACTTTGGAAGAGCCTGATGCGGGCACACCTCGGAGATTATGAACGTCACGAGGCAAAGCTCCGACAAGTGGCGAATATCGGAGGATAATCGCGGCTCGCTCCGACATCGTAGTTTTACAATTATCTACCGCAGCATTTCTTGTACTTTTTCCCAGATCCACACGTGCAGGGGGCATTTCTTCCTATCCGCCGTTCTTCCCTTGCCAGCCGTCGTGTTATTACCTTTTCTTGCTGGGGAGCCACACCTAGACTTACCTCTCCAGCTTCGATTGCATTAATTAATGCGGCTTGATTATTAACCTCATTCACTATATCTGGACCAGCGCTTTCAAGAAAGGGAGCGAGCTTTTTTAGCTCGCCACGAGCGGCAACAAAGTCACCACAATAAGCCATTACTACAGCATACTGTGCCCTGACAGGTAGCAGGTAATCCAGTATTTGGTAATCGTTCAGGGTAGGTAGTAGCACCGTTTCTATGAATTTTTTTGCCCCTTCTGCATCTCTTAGCAATCCTATGAATTCGTCTACCACATCCATGCCGACTTTTATGGCAGATCGAATCGCATAGGTCATTGTGTAGAGCTTAAACGCATGCATTCGTGCCAGGCCAGAGGGTTTTCGCTGCGCAAAACAACACATACCGAACAGATCTAATGAATCTGCGAGGCGTTTTAGATCGGAGATGTCATACTCTCTTCCGTCGAGCATGGCGAAAATGTCCGGAGGATTTTTGCCGACTATATCAAGAGGATCCAGACCTACTCGATCAAAGTATTCTAAGGCAATTTCGGTGCACTCTTTCGCCGCTTCTTGGTACTGTTGGTGTCTCCAAAGCAGTGACGCATAGTTGTATCTTAGAATTAAAGTCATAAGTGAATCACTACGCAAATCAAGGGCAGCTTGGTAATATTTTTTGGCCTCCTTTAGATTCTCTCTACCCTCCAGTGACATTCTTTTTAAGAAAAATGTCGCCGCTTCCTTTGGGCCCAGATTATCTGATTCAAGTATTTTGGCCATTTCTGAGATGAGTCTACGTGCCTCTGGAAAATTGCCGTCCTGTATACTCCAAAAGCATAAAGTGTCAAGAATGTAAAATAAATCCTCCGCTTCCGAGGTCTGGCCGAGTGCCTGGTGAAGGAGTTCTCTCATCATTGGAACGAGGCCTACCTCAAAGAAAAGTTCCCCAAACGAGGTTCCAAGATTAATAATCGTTTTGTATTCGTTTAGTCTGGCTAGTATCTTAAAGTAAGGACCGATTCTATCGAAAGTGGGTTGCGCCCATGGTGGACCGTAAATATCTCGAAACCGCGTTAGGGCCGTTTCAACTTTGGTAGGCTCTATAGCCTCTAGATGACGAGCGCAAAGAATCCGAAAAGAGTCATGGATGCCTATTCCTCCTCCAGCTTTAGCCTGAACAATCCCGGCTGATATTAGAACCCGAATCGGCTCTAATTCCTTTCCTTCATTGCCAGCAAGCCCTTTTAGGAGCGCTGTCAAATCCTCTTTTGAATGAGGCAATGGGGAGAGTGACATGATCGATGCCACTTCTTTCGCTCTAGATGAAAGTGAGGCATATACTCTATTTGCTATTATTTCCTGCGCTGTTTTAGAAAGAGTTAAGTCACCTTCAATATCCCTTAGTGTTTTTTTAATGTCGCCAGAATAATCTTTATTGCAAATTGTGGCAACGTTCTTCACGAAAAGAGGCACGCCACCGGTTAAATCGATAACATTCTGAGCTTCCTGCGGGGTTAAATGACAACCAGAATCTTTGAATTCTTCAGCAACCGACGTAAGACTCCACGGTTGAATGTGTTCAGAAGGCAGGTTTAACAATGTTTCAAGTTCAACTTGGTTGGTAGAAGGCTGGCATATGAAAATCCATTTAAAAGCAGATGTTACTTCTTTGGTGCGAACCAGCAACTCCGGAGAGATTATGTGGGCATTGTCAAAGACAACAACCGGTGAGAAATTATTTTTAGCGGCATATGAATTGAGTACGGAAAGAGTTTCAAGGCCACTTGCGCCGGGGAATAACAAGCCTCGAGGTGTCCTGCCCATCAGTATGCTCAGCTTGGCAATTAATTCTCTAGCCAATGAGGATATTACTGCAGATCCCTCAACTAAGGCTGCATCAAAATAAACCGTGGTATCCGGAGAGTGGGCGGCCAATCTCGAAGCCCAGACAGACTTACCAGAACCAGAGTGTCCTATTATCAACCGCGCTACTGAATTTGTAATATATGCTGGTTCATCTACATGTTCTCTATAGGTTGATGGCTCTGGGGGAAAAGATTGGATTTGGATCACTACTTGTTCAAAGAGCTCGTGTAGGAGGTCTGTATTAAAAGTATGCGGTTTGGAGCCCTGCCCCGTACTAGAATACTGCACGACGGCAGCGAGCTTCCAGACGAGCGATTGAGAGTTAATAAGACGGAAAGGCAATGTTTCGGCTTTTTCGACACACCAAGATATGGCAGTATTGAGGGTTTCCCATGGCGGAGGAAGGGTAAAAGGAGGTTTTGTTGAGCCGCCTGGGAAGAGGATGAGCACGTCTGAAGGCCAATCGGCTTTAGCATAGTTAGCAGCGAGTGTGGCCGAGATAGGGACGTTGGAGATGATTAGGTATAAAGCGTTCCCTTTACGTTCCTCCTTTTTATGAATAGATCTAATTTCTTTAAAACGATCCAAAGCTGTATTAATGTCACTATCGTATAGCTTACTCGCTCGAGTTTTGATTTGGATGTACACCGTAGAATCCGGGAAATGTACCTCTACATCTTCATCGAGTTCGACTCGAATTTGATTGGAGGAGTTCGATCCAGCTAAGAGTAAACATCCAACCGCATATAAGTGTTGATATAGAAAGCCTTGATGGACGCTTTCTATCTTGCGTAGCTGGACGGGGTCCAATGATATGGGCAGGTCTTCTTCCATAAATGATGATTCTATCATACTTAATTCCGTGATTTATCATCTGGAGTAGATTTTAAACTGAAGTGTATTTATCAGTTTCAAAAAAAGAAGAACGACGATGTTGGGAGAATGTGTAGATAGTTATCACTCTCCCCGAATCCTCAGCAAGTAATATTATCCCCCGCCCCCCAAAACCGCCGTCGCATCCGGCAGGCCTTCTGCGACCGCGAAGAGCCCCATCCGCCCCCAGGGGCTCCCCCCGCACGAACATCCAGCAGAGCCAAGGGCACTCTGCAGCATGTCCAATACGCGCCTCCTCCCAAACCAGATCGGTGCTAGGGTGAAGTTGTTTTTTTCACTTCTTTCCGAGAACCTTCGGATTCCTTTCACACCCAACGCAATGAGTTTGCCTGTTTTGTTAAACAAGATGTTTTACCGGGATCGTGAAAAGCGGGTTGAAGGCCTTCTTCCCCGAGGAGTTCGGGGTTTTACAGATTTGTTAAACAGAGCCTAGCTAACTCAGTCCGATAAATATCTGAATTGTGTGTAGAGAAGAAGATCTGGTGGATGGGCAGTCGAATATTACTGCGTTTCTGAATTAACCTGCTGGCGGCCCGATATGACGGTGAGAGTCCCGGAGAGAGAGGCGAGCCTTTGCTTCTCGATCATGCTTAGTTCTTTTCTTCAGACCACTTCTTTAATAGTTCAGAGGAGATCATCGGTATAGAAATGTCTTTTTGAGGTGCCGGCTGTTTCTGTTGTTCATTTCGATTATTCGCCTTCGAAGCTCTCCAGTCCTTTAAATAATTCTCGGGTCTTGAGCAGTGCTCGCATCGTTTGTGGTTCTTGTTGATCGGGATAAAAATTCTTCCGCATTGAGGGTTAATGCATCTTAATCTTTCCTGGCTTTTAAAAGCGGCCGCTTTGATGGCTTCAGCCTTGAGTGGATCGAATCCGCCTTTGATCAGATTCTCAATATGGTTCTCAATCATTTTATTTGAAAACAGATTGGTCATTGATGGGACCAAAGGCTTATCGCTTTTCATGTCGATGTCTCCTTTTTTTACCCCTTGATATAAGACCATCAGATGAAGAATTTTAGAAACAAATTTTTTGATATATGTGAATTCGGATGGCCTTAAGATCCCTTCTTTTGATCCCTCATCCAGCGCCGGAAAAATTCTGAAATGGAGCATTTGTCTCACATGGTAGCGATATTCCATGATAGAGCGTTTTCCCTTTAGTAAACCCTCTTTTCTTAAAATGATCTCATAAGGTGTCCCAAATTCATCAAGGATCATGTTATCTGTGTTCATGTCTCTGGTCGGGCTCGGATGGAAAAAGTCTGCTGGGATGAAAATGCATTCTTTATCTTCATCAATATTCTTCATGTCAAAAATGGTTCTCTCTAAAACCTCTTCTGGCAAAATCTCTCTCACCCATTGTGTTTTTTCTTCTTTTTCAACCGGGTCATCGGGAAGGCGATAGATAATGTAAGCGAGTGTTTTAGGGCAGTTCGCCACTGCACGATCAAATACTTTCGCAGTGAGTCTCACTTTGAGGAGCTTTTCTACATCTGATAAGATCTCCAGGAAGACGCTCAGATTACGCACCCGGCTCACAAGGGTCTTCTCCAGCCTAATGTCCTCGGGCGTGGTTGGGAGTGCATCAGCGGCATCTAACGTTTCCTCTTTGCTCCTCACGATATATTTATGAAACTTTCCTGCCTCTTTCCATTTGATGAAACCGTTGTGTTTGAGGATCCGTATCAGGTCCACAGGAAAAATCATTTTCCCCTCCTATAAAAAATTCTCTTGATAGGCAAGAAGTTTTTCTTCCAGCTTCCGCCGGCCATTCTAAAATCCCAATTAAATTTCAAATTGATTTTGACTAGAGCGGAAAATTTTCTTCTCTGAAATTTATGTCCTTCTACACCACTTCAGTATTAGGGCAAAAAAAGTGCCACTTTTAATTTTTGGGCCGATCTGATGAAAAATAAAAAAGAGATTTTTGTCGGAATGCGGTTCTCAAAAGAGGAGATGGAACCGATCAACGCAATCCGAAAAGGGTTAAGACTAAATAAGAGTGAAATGATCCGGCAGTTGGTTCAGCAAGCGATCTCCACGGAAAATAACCAGTTTTCTCATATGGCGGAAGAGATCCGGGAACTCCAAAGGAAGTTTCAGGCGAGTTATCAACTGAACCGATACGTGGCCAGCCTCTTGACCATGTTGGTTCGAAAGTCTTCAAAGAGCAATCCGGAAGAGGCTGAGAAAATGATTCTGACAGCAAGAACCGAGGCAGAAAAATCGTAGTTGTAACGCTACAGGTGTAGCCATTATGCGACAGGGGATGTCGCGATTCCGTTACAGGGTGTCGCTACTTTTCGACGCGTAGCGAATCGGTGACAGAGAGAGGAGGAAAAGATGAGTTTATTAAGACCACGTCCGTATAAAGGTTTTGAGAGTGTGAGCACCCGGTTTTCAATGGCGATGAAGATGTATCTCTGGACCTTTCTTTCTCTGTTCGTTTTGCATCTTCTGATCGTGGGATTGATGTCGTGGCAGTGGGTCGACTTCTCCCCCTTCCTCCAATGGTTTAATTTCACGTTGGTGATGATCTGGGATGCGTTCTCCGCGCGCACGATCTCCATCGATTTGGGCATGGGAGACGGATTCCAGCAGTACCCTGTTCAGGAACTCAAAGAGGCACTGATCAATTATATGAAGCCGTCGGTTTCAAAGATCGGACTCTTCGCGCTGATCAGCTCTCCGGTTTACTTCCTGGCTCCGATTACTTTTCGATTTTTTAAGCGTGTCTCTGAGAAAGAGTCGGAGGTCACCCATCTAAGAGGACACCGCGTGATTACCGCCAAAGAGTTAAATCGGGAGCTGCTTGCCTTGAAAGAAAGACGCACCCTTCCGATCGGAAACGTCTCGATTCCCTTTTCCTTTGAAACATTGCATGGACTGGTACTGGGATCAACCGGGAGTGGAAAGACGACCGCCTTTCTGCAGATCCACGAAACACTACAAGAGAGAGGCTCCCGAGGGTTGATCTTCGACAGCAAGGGAGACTTTATCGCCCGGAAGTATGATCGCAGCCGAGACATCCTGTTTAATCCCGTCGATACCCGATGTGTCGGCTGGAACGTCTTCAATGAAATTAAGAGCAGCCTCGACATCGAGAAGATCGGAAGCAGTCTCTTCCCGGAGACGAATAAAGAGAAAGACGCCTACTGGAGAATGGCCTCCAGAGATATTTTCATCGGTCTGCTTCATCATCTCTGGCGGACGAACAAGAGGACCAACCGCGCGGTGTGGGAAGCGGTCTCCGCCCCGGTCGCCGACATCCGAAAGTGGCTCTTGGCGACTCCGGAAGGAAGACCGGGGGCCCGGCATCTCGAAGGAGGAGACGGGCAGGTCTATCAGCAGACCGCCGGCTGCTTGAGTTCCTTGATGCAGTTCACACGCTGCTTTGAGTATCTCGCCGGCATTGACGGCCGTTTCTCCATCTCCGAATGGGTCAAGGAAGGAGAAGGGTTTATCTATTTGGGCAATCCGAAGAAAGCGCAGGAGACGATCCGGCCGATCTTAACCCTGATGGTCGATCTCGTCGGGTACAACATCTTGGATCTCTCTGAGAATCTGGATCGGAGGATTTACCTTCTCATTGATGAATTCGGAGCGCTTCAGAAGATCAATACCCTCATCGATCTTTTAACCCTCGGCCGCTCCAAAGGGGGAAGCTGCTGGCTGGGTGCCCAGGATTTAGGGCGGGTCTGGGAGACCTATGGGGAGGCGACGGTCGAGACGATTTTCAACAACACCGGAACGAAACTGGTCTTTCGCCTGGATGCCCCCGATACGGTCAGCTATATCGAGCGGGCGATCGGGGAGCGGGAGATCTCGGAAGTGGAGCCGAGCTTTAGCATGGGTCCGTCGGATTATCGGGATGGGATCAGCTTTGGACGGAAGAAGAGAGCCGAGAAGATCATCATGGCCGGTGAAATCGCCTCTCTTCCGAAGCTGAACTGCTTTATCAAGGTAGGGAACCATAATCCCGCCAAGATTCAGCTCACCCTCAAAGATTTCCCGGCAAGAAACGAATCGTTCATTCCGAGACAAGATCTCACGCTCAAACAACAACAAGAAATTGAACCGGAGAACCCGCTGACGTTTTAAGGGGAAGACGCCATGTTGTCCTTAAGTCCAGTGAGTGCCGCTCAAGCCGGAAACTACTTCACAAAAGATGATTACTACACCAAGGAGCAGGGCCAGTGGCAGGGAAAAGGGGCCGAGGCTTTAGGCCTTGCCGGTCACGTTGAGAAAGAAGATTTCAAGCGACTGATCCAAGGGCTCGATCGGGAAGGGAATACGCTCGTGACCTCTCAGAACGGTCGAGCGCATCGCGCCGGCGTCGATCTGACCTTCTCGGCTCCGAAGAGTGTGTCGATTCTCTCCGAAGTGGTGGGAGATCACCGGGTGCGAGAGGCGCATCAGCAGGCGGTCTCTCGGACGCTGGAGTTCATTGAGAAGCATTTTAGCCAGGCAAGGAGCACGGAAGGAGGGATCACGCAAAGAGTCGATACGGGGAATCTGGTGATCGCCAAATTTGATCATGAGACCTCTCGAACTCTGGATCCTCAGCTTCATACGCATGCGGTGGTGATGAACATGACGCAAAGACCGGATGGGCAATGGCGGGCGCTTTCGAATGAGAAACTCTATGAGCAGAAGCTGCTTTTGGGGCAGATCTACCGAAATGAACTCGCGCATCAGCTGAAAGCGCTCGGATACGGAATCCAATCAGGCAAAAACGGTCTCTTTGAGGTGAAAGGGATTGATGCCGGTTTGATCCGTGAGTTTAGCTCGCGACGGGAGCAGATTCTAAAAGCACTGGACGGAAGAGAATCGGGAGGAAAGCTCGCCGAGAAGGTCACTTTGATAAGCCGGGAGGCGAAGACGTATGAAGTCGATCGCAGCACTTTGAAGCAAGCGTGGCTAACCCGGGCCGCGGAATTAGGCTACACCCGGGAGCGAATTCAGGAGCAGGCGCATCAAGCTGGAAAGGAAATGAAGCAGCGAATTTCGAAAGATCATTTGAGTGATGCGATTCGCTCCCTGGAGGTGCAGACGGTTGTTTGGTCTAAAGAGGAAATGATGAAGTCGGCTCTCAAGAGCGGCATATCGGACGGATTGACCCTGGGTCAGGTTGAAAAACAGATCGGCCGGGAGTTGGACAGAGGTGGTTTGGTTCAACTGGACATCAATAAATACTCTTCTCGTGAAGCAATCAAGACCGAACAGAAGATTGTGGAGCTCGTTCAAAACCGGGAGCCGGTTTTGTTCCGGGAAGATGTAAAGCGGATCAATACCGTGATCAAAGAGCACGGCGCTCATTTGAATGCAGGCCAGCAAGCGGCCGTCCGGCATATTACGGGAAGTCGAGATGCGGTGGTAGCGGTCCAGGGTTATGCGGGAGTCGGGAAGACCTCGATGCTGTCGGTCGCTAATCGTGTTTGGGAGAGGCAAGGGTTTTCGGTCCAGGGGCTCAGCTTCACCGGGAAAGCGGCCGAGACCCTCCAATCCGAATCGGGAATCAAGAGTCAAACAATTCATTCCTTCTTAGGTGAGAGAGAACAGTCCGATCGCCTTCAGGGCGGCCGGCAGGTTTGGGTCGTGGACGAGGCGAGTATGGTGGGGAACCGCCAGATGCTCGATCTTCTAAAAGCCGCAGAGCAGGAACAGGCCAAGGTGATTCTCATTGGGGACCGGCTGCAGCTCCAGGCGATCGATGCAGGGAAGCCGTTTCAGATGCTTCAAGAAAAAGGAATGGTGGCGACGGCCCGGATGGATGATCTTTTACGTCAGAAGACGGAAGGGTTGCGGGGAGCGGTCGAAGCGGTAGCCAAAGAGAAGAACACCGATCGGGCGATTCACCTTTTGGAGAAGATGGGAGCGGTCAAAGAGATTGAAAATCGGTCGGAGCGGTTGAGGAGCATCGCACAAGACTATCTTGCTTTATCACCGAAAGAAATGAAAGGCACGCTCATTGTGACCGCGAGAAACACCGATCGGGTGGAAATCAACCGACACATCCGAGACGGTTTGAAGGAGCGGGGTCAGCTTCATGAGGCGTCGGAGAAGAATTATCATGTTGCGATTCCAAAGGCGATTCCGGAGGAAGATCGAGGGAGAGGGGAGAGTTTCAGTGAGGGAGATTGGGTCCGATTTCTGAGAACCAATCAAGCGATGGAAGTCAGCCGGGGCGAGCGGGGGATCATTCAAGAGATCCAAGGAGACGTTTTAAAGATCCAGATGCAATCAGGCAGGACTGTTTCGGTCGATCTACAGAAGTACCAACGGTTGGAGGCGTACTCCCCGGAGGTAAGACAGTTTGCTCCAGGAGACCAGGTGATGTTTTTGAGAAACGATAAGGGCCTGGGTGTGGTCAACGGAACGGTCGGGCGGGTTGTGGAGGCAGGTGAGCATGCTTTGAAGATCGAGACCCGGACCGGGATGAAAGAGGTGGACTTAAATCACTATAACCATCTTGATCACCCCTATGGATCGACGCTCCATAAATCGCAAGGAAGGACCTCAAAGCAGGTGATGATCCATATTGATACCAATCAGAGAACGAGTAATTCGGCCAATGCGTTTTATGTCGGGGTGAGCCGCGCGAGTCACGAGGCGACGATCTATACCGATAGCAAAGCGCAGCTGCCGGACGCGGTCCGATCGTGGCAGAGCAAAGAGTCTGCGATGGATTATGAAAAGGAAAACCGATTCGATCATTCCTCTGGAAAAGAATCGGACAAGGGAATCTCTTTGGGGAGAGGGTTGGAACGGTAGACTTTAATTTCGGAAGTGAAATTTGGAGGCGCGATATTTTGACGTAACAGATTTATGTTGACTAATGAGACGAAAGTAGCTACAAGTCTCTGCATGAAAGGGACAATCCGGACAAAAGAGCGATGTCCAAAGTGTGAGGAAAAGTTTGCCGGCCATCCGCTGGCTTGTCCGAAATGTCTGACCAAGCCCAATCGATATTATATCGATTTGTATCAGGCGCGCTTCGGCCGGATTAAAATCTACTCGGATAAAACCGGCCTCGCCCTTGATAGTCATGAGCGGGCGAATCGGGTTTTAGAGTCGATTCGATATGAGATCGATCAGCATATTTTTGACCCTGCTAGATACATCGCCGCGAATATCAAAGATTTTCGGTTTGAAGTCAGAGTCGAAGGGTGGTACCAGAGTAAATTCAAGGAGGTCGAAAAAGGGAATCTCGCGGAGAGCTACACAAGCAAGCTGAGATTATATATCGACAAATATTATCTCTCCTTCTTTAAGGGCATGGATGTCCGAGATATTCGAACCTTTCACATTCAGCAATTTTATGAGCAGCTCCCCTCCACGAAGAGTTTAAAGTATCTCAAAAACATCTTGTGCGGTTTAAAACACTTCTTAAATACCCTGCATCGCTTCGAGTACATCGCACAAAAGCCGATTTTCCCCGTCATCCAAGTCAATCAAGTCACACCGAAATGGATCGATTACGAAACGCAGCTGAAGGCGCTGGAGTCGATTCCGTTTGAGGATCGGCCGATTTTTGCTTTTCTGATGTTTCAAGGGGTTCGTCCGGGTGAAGCGTGTGCCTTGAAGGTGAAAGATCTGAACTTCAAAGAGCGCTATGTTCTGATCAGTAGAACGTTCTCCTATGGAAAGCTCAGAGAAAGGGTGAAGAGCAAGGTCAGCCGGCCGAGACTGATCAACCCCGCGCTTCTTTCGATGTTGACCGATCTCTGCAAAGACAAATTCCCCGAGAATTTTGTCTTTATTAATCCAAGAACAAGAACATTTTATTCCGACGAGGCGTTATTTAGAATCTGGGATAAAGTTAGGAAACAATTGAATATCGACATCACCCTTTACGAAGGGACGCGGCACTCCTTAGCATCGATTGCTGTATGCAACGGGGCCTCTCTCAATGCCATTAAAGATGTTTTGGGCCACACCGATATTCGTACCACTTTGAAGTATGCCCACTCCAATCTTGAAAGTCAAAAGGTGGTTTTTCAGATACCAGAAAAGGTGGTTCAGATCGCTCCAAGATTTTCTCCGAAAGCAAATTAAATATCATTCATGTAATGCTGTTCTCATATGCTAGAAATCCGGTCATGAGAGAAAAGATGATTGCGACAATTGTCTTCCTTTCTCTTTTATTAATCACGCCGGTGACGGCAACGGCCGAAATTAAGTTCGATGTTAAGACGAAACTTCATGAGAAGATCCAGCTACACCTAATCAAATTAGCCGTTGTGCAATTAATCAATGAGTCGAATTGGGCTAAGGTTAAAGATCTCGGAGAAGATTATTCACTATGGTTGAAAAACATCAAACGTGGTTTAAACGGCGAGCTAATTATAGTTGAACTGGATGTAGAGATTCATGGGCTGCAATAATTAGCGAGGGAGTGTTCATTGCCGGGAGGCATCTCTCTATTCCCTATGATCCATCAGGAGCAGAAAAGGTAAATCCTGATAAAGCGGATACTCTCAATGCAATGGTTCATGAGCAGCTCAATAGTGCAGACCTGTTAAGTGCATTAGTGCCGTTTTTTTTGCCTGTCGCAGGTCCCATTATTGGGTTACCAAGTTCCTATGTTGGAACAGCAGTTGATGTGATGATTTCCAATCTTAAGGAAGAAAAACCTAGTCCCGGTGAGATCCTTGAGGCTACAATTGTGGCTGCAAAGGTGATGGTCGAAACCAAGAGAATGCTCCAAACCCCGAGAGGGAATAACCCTTCTATAAAATGAACCTGATTCCAAGTATGAGTTCTGCCGAGTTGAGAATTCTAAAAGCTTGAATCCATCTGACCAATGCAAAAGTCTGAGATCAAAGTCGGTGAAGTATATGCTCTTCGCGAAAATCTAAGGGCGAAAGCCGCGCCGCTCCAGCGTGTCAGAATAATCCAGCATGTACGCGGGAAAAAATGAAAGGTGGAGTGGATTGAACCGAACCCTGGGCTTGTAGACTATGTCGAATCGCAACATCTTCTTATTCGATGGAAAGATCACAAGGCCTTACTACGTGACGAGGAGCGCGAGCGACAGCTTCTAAAGGAGAATGAACGGAAGGGATATAAGGAGGACTCGCCACTGGATAATGTACTCACTGAGGTTTTCGAAGCGGTCGGTGAGGAGGGATTCGGTTTTAATAGGGGAGTCCTTTCGGGATCGCCAGAGGCTCTTAAGAGGGTAAAGGAGCGTGCGAAAGTAGGCGACGACAAGGTTTCACTGTATACCTATGTAGACCGCCACGGAATCGTCCATATCCCATATCCTGAAGCGCTAGAACTTGCCAAGGCATTTTGCGTGGCGGAGCCCAGCGCAGTGCTGCTAAAAATTGAGGCGACAGAGCGTGAGTGGACGCAAAAGGCTTCCCATCCCGGCGGGGAGTACATCATAGACCTACTCAACGAGTACCGCGCCTGCTGGGCAATTATCAGACAGTGGATTGGACATGATATAGCGATTGCCCAGCGGGACCTTCAAATCCAGCGCCTTGAGCGGCTGGTCTGGGATGCGATTTATGCCTTACAGAAAGCAGGGGCGGACGACGAGGCTCGCCGCCTTCGCAGAGCGCTGCAGCGGTAGGACGGTCAAGATTATCGGCTGCTCTAGACGTTATTAAGAGATTTTCAGAGCCTCTTTGGAAAATGTTCTTTAAAGATATCTACAATCGAAGTTAGATTAAATTCCCTGAGCCGATTAATCAGATCTTCACCATTTAGAAAATCAATAGGAACTTTTTTATGATTCGTTTTAATTTTTTTTATTAAGTTTTCCGCATCGGAATCGTAATTTCCGGATGTCCAGAATTCAAACCTAATCTTAGGAGGTTGTGAAGAAGTATTTTTATGCCACTCTTTAATTGTTTTAAATGGACCATCCATCCAATCGCTAATGTCTTTTTTCTTAACTGTATTTTCTGAAAATACTGCCTTACATTCGACACAAACAACCTCATCATTTCGAATTGCTTTAATATCAATTTCTGCAGGTTTGCCAACTTCATCCTTAACTTGCTTACGCATATCAATGTTGTATCCCGTAATTCTATATAGGTGAGCAATGATGAATTCCAAAACAACAGAGCGAAGGTTTAGGGAAGCACCTTCTATTTTAGATAAACTTCCAATCAGGCGAAACACATTTTCGGGATCCGTAGTAATCGCGGCAGCGGCATGTTCTATTGTCCCTATAAGTTTTGTAAGAGAATTAGCGGTATCTTCACCAAACAGTGCTTCTGGTTTAGCAATCAGAATGCCTTTTGATTTGAGTTTTTCGAACGCGGCATGATCAAAATGATCTGCGATGAACAAGGCTATGAAAGGCCGTTTCTTTCTTTGAAATGAAATGACATTAAATTTATTGAAAAATGGTTCTAGATCGTTGGTGGTCACTGTTTTTGACAATAGGATGTCACCGACGATAAATCCGTTTAATATTTTATTATCTATGAAAGTAGTTAATCCGCTTAAAAAACTTGGACCAACCAAATCCCATTGAAATTGTCCAAATGAAGGTTTTTGACCGTTTAGATTTCTTATAGATATCTGGTTATATGAGGCCATGTTAGTTTTTTTAATCCACTCTTTAACTGAGGAAAGGATAATATCTTCAACCAGTAGAGTGGCCTTTTTATGTTGAGAAATCCCATTATTACCGTAAAGTCCAATTAATTTTTCGTAAAAAGGGTCGGGAATAATCTCAATAAGTTTATTCTTTTCTAATTGTTCTAAAACTTTGGAATGAATTAATTGTTTTTTTGTGTTTTTAATTGGAGCACCGGAAAAGACAGGAAATAGATATTCTGGGATTACCCCTCCATGAGCTTCTAGTCCAAATAGAGCTCTTCCCGCTGCGGTTTTTGTATCCTTGAGTGTTTCAGATAGAGAATCAAGAAAAGCATTTCCCCCAAATTGTTCCGATAAATATAAGAATTTTTCCTTGTTAGGCAGGTTTATATTTATTCTTTGAACTGGGACTGGAGCGCGACTGACCCTCTGTCTCGCTGCTTCTTTGCTTAATTTGTCAGTTGCAACCAGTTGCTCTACTATTATGGACGATCTGCTAGGGCCGTTTTCTTTCAAGATACCTGCTACTGTAGTCATGCTTGCCCTGTCACACCGCCCAATTTATAAATAAATAACAATAAGGCTAAACTCGAAAAAATTTTATTTTATAAGTTATTGTAATATTTTGTGTTTTAGTAATCAATTTTTTGTTGAATGTCACACCATGGTTTTTTAAATAATTAGTACCTTGCATTTTTAGCACTTATGTATGACACATATTAGTGCATTCTTGTTATATTGACATGTACGTCAATATGCCGTACAATGTCAATAATATTTGAGGGAGAAATACATGCCACGTCAAAAAAATGAAGCCATAAAAACCACACGTTCGGAGCGGTTAGAGGCGCGTGTAGATAGTGAACAAAAAGAACTGTTCGAGCGGGCGGCGGCTTTGCAGGGCTGCTCACTTTCAACCTTTCTTATAACAAGTGCCCGCGAAGCTGCAATTAGGACAATCCAAGATTATGAGGTAATAAAGCTCACAGGTCCAGACCGGGACATATTCGTTAAGGCCTTACTGAATCCTCCTAAACCTACCAAGAAAATGCGTGAAGCTGCATTGCGCTATAAAAAAGCTACGGATTAATCGTTGCCTCTCCAAGTAGAGCCTCTTGGAAAAGAGCATGAGCGCAAGACCTTTTCCTGCGGGAACGGTACGCTTGATCAATACCTTCAAAAGCAGGTTAGCCAAGATAAGAAAAGGCTTGTTACTACCCCCTTTGTACTCGTCGAACCGCCCGAAAAAAAGGTTATAGGTTATTATACGCTTGCAGCCGGAAGTGTTGCTCTGGATGAGTGGCCAGCGGAGTTAAAAAAGAGATTACCTCGCTACCAACTAATCCCAGTGACACTCCTAGGACGTTTTGCGTTAGATAAGAGCCGCCATGGGCAGGGTCTCGGAGAATTCCTCCTAATGAACGCACTATCCCGCAGTTTAAAGGCTGCCCATGAGATTGCATCTGTAGCTGTTATCGTTGATGCAATCGACGACACAGCGAGAGCATTTTATCAGCATTATGGGTTCATTCTTTTTCCCAATCACCCCTACCGTCTCTTTTTACACATGCAGACAATTGACGAAATGTTTTCGTAATTCTCCTACTCGAATTTTCTGCATTGTCTCTCTTAGCCAATGCCATTCCGGTAAGATAAAGTGTAAAAGTCATAACCCTACTTTTCAGACATTGTAAAGCCAACCGTATTTCCTGAAGTCCTTATCCCAAAAATATGATCCATGCCTGCTGGATTCAATTGGTAATCCTTATTGCCAGATTATTTTTTTTGAAGGCTTGAGTGGAGGCGAATTCTCAGGGAACTCTCATTGAAATCGGCAAAGTGTTAGGATCTCCCGACATTCGCAAGCTATCTGAAAGGATTTTGGTGAGTGAAAGCGTATTAATTAAAAACAATTGGATTGACTTTTCTAGGCTGACTCAGTACAATCCCGGCGAAAATAATGACTTTTTGCGGCTGAAATATGACCTTCATATGTCGCAGCGGTGGTATATTTTCTTGACCGAAAAAGTGTAGATCGCACCACTATAGAATAGAATTTTGAAAAAGGAACAAAATCTTCGGTATAGCGGTGAGTCGGCATCTACTGGGATTGGAAAAGAAGGGTACTTAATTGCAAGACGATTCAAGGATCGTCCAGACCTATTCAACAGAATAAGTGAAGTTAAAGGAAGAATTGCATTGCATCGAGCAGCAACCCTGATAATGATAGTACTAGTTACAGCCTTGTTTTCTTGCGGAGATGGATGGGCAATCTCTCCGTTTAATCCAGCAGGAGCAACTGCACACAATGATAATCCTGTGAAGACTGCAAAACCGGGTAGCGGGTACCGCTCGGAGCAGGAATCCTTTGTGGGTAATTGTCTAGAGGGATCAGAAACATTCGGTGGAAAACCAAGCGGCTCATTCACCTTTGAAAACTCCCTTTCTGAAAAAGAGGCCAGTAATGAACTGGGATTGGGAATGGGAGGAAGAGCGCGTTTTGGAGCAGTAAAAACGTCCGCTGAGGCAAGGTTTGTACGAAACACAACCTCTAATCAATATTCGTTATCGGCTGTTTGGATTTCTGACTATCACACACCTACAAAACAGTTCCAATTCAAGAAGTTGTCGCCGGTCGGAGATGCAGTTAAGGATCACGATGAACGCTGGTCCCAAACGTGTGGTGATCGTTATGTAGCAGAAGTTGATCAAGGAGCAAAATTATTTTTTTCAATTCGGGTGGAGTTTGTTTCTAAAGAACGAAAGGAAGAATTTGCGGCGAAGTTTCGACTTGCTGGTCCGCTGTATGCGGTAAATTCGGACTTAAAGAAGGCCTCCAAGGAGTTTTCACGAGATTCTAAGGTTATCGTCTCCGCTTATCAAGTCGGAGGTGATGTAAGTAAACTAACTGGGTTATTTGGAAACTCGGAAAAAGCGCGAGAGGGGTTTATAGAATGTACGCTCGGCAGTTTCGAGGCCTGCGCAGGTACGATTAAATCGGCTCTTGACTATGCTGCAGACAAGGTGACGGGGTTTCCATCCCAGATCGCCCCGGGTTCATCTCCTGGGCCAGCAGATCTAGAATACAGAACCCAGCCTTATGAAATAGTCGGCAAATTTCCAAGAAATTATCCTTTTTTGGACAAGGTAAATGCAGAGGCACGTACTCGCTTACACGACATCTTTGAGGAACAATTTAGATATTTGGTCCTCAGCAACCGACTACTGACTTTGCCCCTGGCGATAGAAAAACGAGGTCCCATCGAAGTTGAGAATGCCAAGGTCGATTCGAATGTATCTGTATTACTTGCGTCGTCTGAGATCTGCTATAATCAGCCCCTCAATTGTAATACCGCAGTTGCCTCCTTAAATATTCAAAAAATCGAGGAGTCTATTTTTTTATTGCCCCCATTGGCTACCGCAAGCTTCAGGATTATGACGACATCCAAAGGCGTCTGGTCAAGAAGAGAGTCAATTGCATTTATGAAGTCTCGATACCCATCTACGCCAAATAATCCAGCGCCCCCTCAAGGCCTTAGAATAGGCTGCAGATTACCAAATATTACTTTAAGTAGTGGCCGTGCAGTACCGGTAACAGGTATAGTTTCGGCAGGTCGCGAGGAGGCGAGCATCGTGGTTCAGATTGACGGATTTGCGCTAAAAGAGGCGTTGCTCTATTTTGAGAGTACTTTGATATCCAACGAGCCAATTGATCTCCAATCTTCGGAACGGAAAGCTGCGGGCAAACTCATGGACAACGCTGCTATTATTGTCATAGATACAACACGCGGAAACCCCTTTTGGCGCGATGTCAACACGGATTCTTACCGTGAGAAAGTTTGGGAAACCGAAATTAAAAAAGCAGATGGAACATTTCGCCTAATTGTTCGAGACCTATTTGGCCGAGAGACCCGGTTCGACCTAGAATATCAAAACTGGGAACATCACACATGTAAAGATAGTTCTCCATCAGTGGAAGAATACAGCTACTCTTTTAGAAACCGTCGATGGGAAGAACCTGCAGGCGGAATGGACCTTTCTAAGGAGGGCCCCTACAGCGATGAGGGCAATTATCTTTTTACAAAGCTCTCAGACCCGCATTAATAATAAAGGAATAATAGGGAGTTGTTACAATTCGTTTGTGAGAACCAGGCAGACCTTCAAAGCTCAACTGTCCAAGAAGATTGAGCTTGGTAATGTTGATTTCTTGCGAAACTATTGAAGCGGCACATCATAGGGGATTCTCAATAAATGACACGCACTATACTAGTGACTACTCTTTTTGCAATGGTATCGCTAGGCGTAGTGGCCCATGCCCAGTCCGACGACGCGCGACGTTCGATTATCGCTGCGAAGGGCCGTGTTCTCTTTAAGAACACGTTGAACCACTGTCGGGCCTATCGAGACCTCGTCGCCTTTGCGGCGGAAAAGGCTGATAGCCCCATGCAGATGCTAGAGGACCTGAAGTTTGTGCTGATTGGTACAGATTTAAGGCATCGTGGTCAAGGGCCCCATTACATTGGAGGGACGCCCGGCGCCCGAGGCGATAAGGGGTTCAAGACCGGACTACGCGACAACTCGCCACAGGTGGAGCACAGCTTGGCCGCCATTTATGTCGGGAAGTTCTATCCTCCTGGCGCGGCCGAGGCAGCCGCCCTTCAGACGGAGGTGATGGGACCGTTGTTGGCTGGCGGAAAATTGAACTCCGCCGATATTCTCCTTTGGTCTCTGGGCGGCGACACAGGGCAGCGCCTCTCGAATTCAAACTATAAAGAACTCCCAAAGGTTATTGAGCGCACGCAGTGTGAATAACGGCGCCTAGAAGGTCTGCTGGCGTACACATGGAAGAGTAAGAGTGCTCGATATATCTAAATATGTCTTACTGTTCTGCCGTTTATTCGGTCCGCACCTCTCGGGGCGAGTACGCGGGCATGTGAAAGCAAGGGCCAACTAGGCGTTCAGGCTGAGAGTACCGATGAGACAAGCTGGTCGGCTCGGTCCTATTTCCACCGATCCAACAAGGCACTTTACCCGCACAGCTCATCTGAAGGGTCCTCACTCTTTCAAATCGCAATCTTTATCTCTTAAGTTTTTATTCGTTGAGGAGTAGTAGGTGTAATTAATTCGGGACGGCGTCTGAAAGATCGAGTCCTCTGTTTTACAGATAAAGGCCTTCTCCAATAGATTCAACTACTATTCGTTGTGGCCCCATACTGGCCCTGGCCAAAAATTTTATATTTAATTTATAACAAAAACGATGACTTGTATCATGCCTTTTTGGTTTCGAGTCCCCCCTTCGGCACCAATTAATTATCAGTTCAATTCCTGCTCATTTACTCTCCAAGGTCATTAGGGTTACAAGTCATTAGAAAGTTGTCATTAGCGGCCGAGCAAAGCGCGTCGTCAAGTGGCGATCTACTGTGCTCGGCGTGTGGCGGGGTTTGGAACTCAGAGCGATTGCCAAGCTGTTTGGGATGGGGTATACCGGAGTCAGCCGCCGCGTCAGCGAGGTTGCAAAGCGGATAGAAAACGATAAGCAATTCAGAAAAAAGATCCAAGGAATTCTAGATGGTAAAATAAAGACCTGGACTTCCCAGGATTTAGTGGACAGTTCGGCGACGTAGTGCAGCGCCCTCAAATTCCTCGGGACTGACGCCCCTCAAATGACTATGGCGACGCGTTTGATTGTAGAACAAATCGATGTACTCAGCAATATCGGCGGTGGCGATCGCTCTGTTCTTATAGATTCGTTTTTTGATGCGCTCTTTCTTCAGACTGCTGAAGAAAGATTCTGCCACCGCATTGTCCCAGCAATTTCCCCGCCGACTCATGCGGGCTCCAGATGGTTCGTTCGACAAAAGCGTATCCAGTCGTCGCTTCCATACTGCGAGTCTTGGTCGGAATGAATGAGCGTGTGTTGGGGGCGCCGCCGCCGTACGGCCATCATCACGGCATCGAGGACAAGCTCGCGGGCCATCGTCGGCTTCGTCGACCACCCAACAATCTTGCGGGAGAACAGGTCCATGACCACCGCGAGATAAAGCCATCCTTGCCAGGTCCGAATGTAGGTGATATCCGTGACCCAGGCCGTATTCGGCTTGGCAGCGGTGAAATTCCGCTGCAAGACATTCGGTATCGAGGCGGAAGGCGTGTTCCCCGAAGAGCGCCGCGTTCCATAGCCACGCACAGCCCGAATTTTGTTGATCCGCATCAGTCGCGCCACGCGATGCTTGCTGCAGGTCTCTCCAGCCTCACGAAGGTCGAGAAAGACCCGCGGCGCGCCATAAATGCCGTGGCTCGCTGCAAACGACGCGCGGATCAGGCGAAGAAGCCGTGTATCCTCTCTCGCTCGATTCGAGATTGGCTCCTGCAGCCACGCATAGTAACCGCTGGGGGAGACCTCAAGCAGTCGGCACATCGTCCGAACACGGAACTGATGCCGATGGGTCTTGATGAATCCGTAAAGCCGGCGAACCTTTCCCCTACTCAGTTGTTTGGACATTGATTATCCTCCACTAGGTTACAGCGTGTCCACTATATCCTGGGAAGTCCAACCTGACCCTATTGATGATACTATTGATGATAAGAGAGCTAACTGAGGCGAACCTATTCGATACAAGTATTGGTCAAACTGCAAATCTTAGACAAGGTGCTCAATTTCAAGACCGCCCCATTTATTACGGAGGTATTCGGCAACAAGACGCCGATGGCAGCGGTGGGGTTCATGCTCACTGCACAGGAGACATGACTTATCAAACAATTCAGATTTAAATTTTTCTTCGATTTTTCTAGAGGCCATCAATTCAAGAAAAGTATGTTCATATGTTTGCCATGATCCCTTTTGTTTCTTGTACGCGTCTAGCATATCTTGAGTTGGTGCGAGTTCAGGAAAGTGAACATAGTCAATATTGCCAATCTCCCGCAAGAAATATTGGAGATCGTCTTTTTTAGCGAAAGCAGCAAGCTGAGATTGATTATTTAACCTCGTATCGATTAGCCTTCGCACCCCAACTTCTTTGAGTTTCGTGAAGAACGTCTCTGCGCTTTTTTGGGTAAAGCCAATAGTAAAAAGTTTCATATCATTCATTTTCGTTATTTAGTAATTCTTGGCTGATACCTGTTAGAGGTCTAGTATAGGAAATGCGCTGTGCTTGAAGGCGGTAAGCTTCCTCTAAAGCATCATGAAAATTTTGAAATAGGTTACCTTGTTCTATACCAACAAGCCGTATCAATCTATGTTCACTAACTTCATGGGGTTCTATTCGGCCATCGTCGAGAATGTGTCGAATTGAAAAATCAGACACTTTGAGCTTGTGGCAAATCAAAATTGTTCGATGACAAGTAATGGGATCTTTCTCAGCACACATTAAAGCCACACGATAGTGTTGGACTCCCTTTTTCAGACGATCGATTCCTTGAAGGAAGGAATCAGTTGTAGCAAGTCGCTCATACTGTACCTTTTCTCCTTCATAACAGAATGGGTCGTTAGTCCGAGCGCCAAGTTCTTGTCCTAGAAAAACATAGGCGATTCCCTGCCGTGAGAGTTCTTGTTGAAGAAGCTCACGGTTAAACTGAGGGTTGTAACGACTATAGGGATTAGACCGGACATCGCAAATTGCAGAAATACCATGCCGTCCTAGCAAACTAAGAAACTGCCCTAAGGAATGTGTTGAATGGCCAATCGTATAAAGTTCCTGTCCCATCTTGGATTCAGATCTTAGCACGGAAACCCTAAAGAACGCTACAGATCAATAATTGATGCCACAAGTTTGTAACGGTAGCCGTTAAAGACCTCGCCAATCGATACGCACAGAACCGCTCGCTTTTTATAATTATATCGGCCTTCTTCCTTGGAGAGAAATTTCTGTTCGACTACCGGGTCAGTAACAGTCAGCTTGTAAAAGCCTCCTGCCAGTTTGAACTCTGCTCTCACTTGTTTTTTCCTAAGTCCCGATCCGACCTCAATTACTAAAGATTGGGGTTCGACTAGTACCAAAGATGAATCTAATGTATGAGTCTGATCTTCTGGGATGCGGTTGTTAACCCCTTTATAGCTATGGGACCCATTAATCCAGAGGGGATTAGGAAACGTACAAAGTCTAGGTAGTTGCGTCAGATCGAATCTTCCAATCTTAACCCACGGGGATTTTTCATCGGTTAAATGATTCTCCGTTTGGCAGGATTTGGGTCGAGGCTCAAGTAATTTAATTTCAAGAATGTCTAGGAGTTTAGGTTCAGAATTATCTGTTAGTTTCATGTCGGCGGTAGATATTTCCTCATATTGGCGCTGGCTTACTGGCCTTATCCAAGCACCAATTTGTTTGCCGCGAATCTCAAGGCCTGCGATACAGCTTCCAGACTTCTTCCTTGAGTTAGCAAGGCAGATGATCTGTTTTTTATAACTCATGTTTATATCTTTTAAAAGATTCCAAGTCCAGAAAATACGAGGTCGAGTCGGATTTTTTTAGAAGCGTTTGGTGTTATCAACGCAGTATTAATACGCGATTGCGACCCTTTGCCTCAATCTCCGTCCGAAAGAGCTCATCGCTATGGACTGCACCCTTAAGTTTGGACGGTTTAGGTTAGAGTGCCCCGACAGAGTGGTGGATGCTTCTGGGCGGCCGTCCAGAGCGCTTCAAATTCCTCGGGTGGGCGGTAGCCCAGGGCTGAGTGCAGCCGTTTGCGATTGTACACCTGTTCGATAAAATATGGGAGCCGACTCCGTACATCTTCCAGAGTCCGGTACTCCTCCAGATAAACTTCTTCGGTCTTTAAAGTTTTCATGAAACTTTCTGCGACGGCATTGTCATAGGGGTTGCCTCTTCGAGCCATGCTGATTTGGAACCCATGGGCGCTTAAGGTTTCGACATAGTCGTATGCGGCATACTGGACTCCCTGATCCGAGTGATGGATGGCACCCTCCGGTGGCCTTCTGGTTTCAATCGCCATTTGAAGCGCCTGTAAGCTCAAGGCCGTGTCGATCCGTCGGGAGAGGGCATACCCGATGGTTTTGCGAGAGAACCGATCCAGGATGACGGCCAGGTAAACGAAGGCCGTCAGAATCCGGATGTAGGTGATATCGGCCACCCAGACTTGGTTGGGCGCGGTAATAAGGAGATCCCCGATCAGATTCGGATAGCGAGGATATGGATGCCGACTGTTTGTGGTCGTCACCCACCGACGACGGGGCCGACAGAGCAGGTCCCGCTCCCTCATGAGACGAAGCACTTTCTTGTGGTTGATCAGAATCCCTTCTCGGTGGAGTTGGGCCGTGATCCGTCGGTAGCCGTAGCCGCTGAATTCTTCCACCAGGGCGTCGATCCTCTGGAGAAGCCAGAGGTCCCCTTTCTTTTCAACCGGCTTATAGTAATAACTGCTCTTCGGGAGGCTCATGAGTTCGCACCCCCTTTCGAGGCTTTGGAGGAGATGCCGGTTCGCTTCAATGAACGCCCTTCTTGCTCGGCCTCCGCAAGGCGCTTCCTCACGGCTTTTTTTAAGAACTCGTTTTCCAGGATCACTTTCCCCAGCATCTGCTCCAGCTGGCGGACCCTCTCTTCTAAGGCGGCCTCTTTCGTCGGCTCGTTGTCATATCCGCCTTGGGCATACTGCTTCTTCCAGTGATACAGGAGGCTGGAGGAGAGACGATGACGACGGCAAAGTTGTGCGGCGGTGCTGACCCCGCTCAACAGCTCCTCGATCACTTGGCGCTTGAACTCGGGACTGAAGGTTCTCTGATTCCTCATGACAAGATCCTTTCCGCCCCTTCTTCGGGGCCGATGATCCTGCCGGGTACTCTAACATATTTCGTCCAGTTTCAGGGGTGCAGTCCACTAGGCACCCGGCTTTGGGGATCATAAACAACAAATAAAATAAATGCATCTTCAGGAAATTTTGTTAAATCTGCCGCGATTCCTTCAGTTGCTTTTGAGGGAGACGTCCCTCTTCTAATGTACTTGGCTTCCACCAAAACGCAGCCATTAGGCCACAGGTGATCTGGGACTACTCGAGAACATGCAAATGACACAGTCGGATGTTCACTCTGTATAAGTGAGTTATGGCTACGCAGTACCGCACTGAGTTTCGAGTTAAGATCTGGTTCATCTTTAGGTTTATAGTGAGCAAACATGTCTCGCAACGCAGAAGAAATTACAGCGGCAATAGTATTAGCCAACCTCTGTTGTTGCGGTTTAAGATATTCTCGTGATGAAATGATGTCGAGTATGGAGTGTTCCTGAACTGGCTTAGATAGATCATCATACAATTGCCTAATCTTAGTAAGGGCTGTCTTTACCTGACTTCCGTGACGCCTGAAAAGGTCCCATAACTTATCGACTTTCTCTACATCTGTTTGTCCAGCATTTATGTAATCCAGTAGTTCGGCTAGTTCCGTAAGATATTCATCTTCAAAACTGGCAGCTGAATTATCTGAAAAAGAGAGGCCCTGGCGTATATAGTCGACCAATGTAGTCCTTGTTTCTCTGTCTTCAACTTTATTTGAAATTACATCATGAGTATATAAACCTCTATGATCGAGACTTTCTGCATCTGCAGCATGAGCAGCAATTCTTCGATCAATACATTGGAAACATTGACCGCAATGAGTGGCTTGTCCCACAGTTTGAAAAGTCCGAGTACAGGAAACAGCGCTAGACAAAAAATTAGGTTCCAGTTCTCGGAGCCTCTTAATAATGTCTGATTTAGTTTTATAGAGAAATGGTAACTGGATAGTAGTAGCTCTATCAGTAATCATAGAAAATAATTTGGCCATTTTACCTATTGTTTGCGGATGTGTTGTCCGGCTCGCACGAGCGTTAGCAAGATCTTCTCGCCTACGCAAATTTACACTCGTAATTCCATTTTCATAAACATTGAAGGAATATTCTCCGTATGCAGATGCTATTGCAAAGGCTATGCTTGTATAGAGAAATGCACGTGTCCTCTGGGTTTCCTCTCTTGCCCGGATGCCTCTTAAGGTACATTCGAATTGATAATGAAAGACTCGTCGAGGGTATTTTATCTGAAGTGCTGCGACCAGTGCATTTTGCGTGTGGATTGTACCAGATTGCGATTGATGGCTGATGAGTATGATTTTTCCAGGAGTTGCCTCCAGAAGTTCCAGTGCGCCGCAGAGTGAATCAAGTCCACCAGAAAACAAAGTGACGTTAATACCTGTATTTGTAGTATCGAATAAGAAACCAGGTTGGTCAAAAAGGCTTGTTGGTGGAGTAGAGTGTCCTGACTCGAAGGTAAAACTGTAAGCCGAATCACCTGTCATGAACTCAAGGGTTTGTGATAGAGCTGCCCTAACGTATGGTTGTGACCAGAAATCATAATCTCTGACACGTATATGAAATTGAATTGAACGTGACCATGCGTGGTACTCTAACGCATCTTTTGGCCCTCGTGAGATAAGGCGATCTGCGGCGAAGACGTAACCTGCAATTTCCAGAAGGTCAAGGATTCGTGGTGATAAATGGAAAACATTTTTGACAAACTTAGGGAGGCCTATTCGGACGATCTGGTTACCGTAACCGTCAATGTAATGAAGCTGTAAAGGTGAATGAGTACCCTTTGGACCTTTAGCACCGTTAGCAAGGACGATATGTTTTGACGGTGGGTCAGTCATCGTCTGCTCTCCCGTTCGAGCTCCTCGTGGATCTTGCCAAAGGCTATAGCAAGGAAGCCTTCAATCTCGCGATCCGTGGGGCGTGACGTTCGAGCATGATTGTTAAACCACCCTGCAGCGAATGATTGAGTTATCTTGGATGTCTCGAATGCATGTCTGGATAGATCATCAATATGTTTATGCAAGTTTTCATTGAACTTTTGTCTGGTCTCTATGGATCGTAGCTGAGCAGAAGCCTCGCGTTCCAGAAAATAGCGAACGTATCGTTCAGTGAAGTGGGAGAAGAACGTCCTCGCTACTTCACAGAAGGCCCCGCTATTTGAGGTCTGCGCCCATACACTTCTGGGCGATGTGCTGTCATCAAAAAGTAGTTGCTGTCTAGTGTGGCTTCGGGTCCATTCTGCGATAGTATCTGCAGCTGCACGGCATGCTAATTCAGCGTACTCACGTGACGTTGCGTGTTGGTTTACCCAATCATTAAGATTTTTCGCTATTCTTGCTGGAGAAGGATCTCCTTCAAGGGTTGTAGTAGGGGAGGCAAGACCAGAACTACGTGGAAGATGAGAGGTGGCCAGAGAGATCAGATATGCAAAGGCCGCCTGAACGCCCTCGTCGGTGTGAATTTGATGAAATCTGCTACTAACATTTTTGAGTGTCTGTTCAGCTAAATATGCCACGTTTGCTGGATCGCCAGGAAGGTCAGAAATTGCGTCGACAATCGCCTGCCAACGCTTAGTACGCGGAAGAGCACCTACTCTCTCATGGCCCATGATTATTCCGATTAAGAGAAGCGGTTTAGGAATGTTTGATGCTTCTTTTCTTATGCTTTTTTTGTATAGTCCTTTTTCTAGCTAAAGTCAATGCATTATGTGAAGAATGTCAAGCCAAAGTAGAAATGTCCTAATCCTACCAAGATAGAAATGTCCGGTTTTAGGATAACGAAGCGCAGGGCTCTTTTTTCTTTCGCAACCAAGGATGTTTTTTCCAAGGGTGCTGCGGTGATGGTTTGGTTCTGGGCCTCTGCGAGGGTGACTTTGGTGTTTCGTGGGCCCTCAGCGGCCGGGTGGTAATCTGCCGATACCCAAGCGGCTGTCCCTGATGAGTGATCCGCATGGTGCCGTCGAGTTGCTCCTCGACCGTCACCTGGTGCGCCCGCAGATTGTCTTCGATCTGGTAGAGCTTTCGGTCATGGGCCACGGTAAAGTCACGGCGCAATGCACGCTCTGTCTTGATGCATAAGATGCGATCCAGTGCGCGCAGACCCGGACTGGACCGGTGCAGGTTGGCCCCTTCGACTGTTCTGACTGAGAACCGTCGGTTGTAGATCGGCAGATACCCCAAAAGAAACCGGTTCGCCGCCTCGATGCTTGAGATCCCGGCCAGGCGCATCTCTTTCACCAACCGATCTTGAAACGTCTTAAACAGCCGCTCAACCCTCCCTTTGGCCTGCGGGGAATGCGCGTGGATCATCTGCACCCCAAGCTCACCGAGCGCACGCTCAAACTGGCTCTCTGGCGTCCGACCTTCCAACTGCTCGCTGAGGGTCGCTTTAGCCGGAGATTTGTAGGTCGTGTGCTTGTCTGCATAGACGGCCAGCGGAATGCCATAGCGCTTCACATACCCCTTAAAGCTGTCCATCGCCGGGATCGTTCCTTCATATTCGTAGAATTGCGCCTGCACGCGACTGCTCGCATCGTCGATGTAGGCCATCAAGACGCATTTCGGCCCCCGCCCTTCAAACCAGCGGTGATGTGACCCGTCCATCTGGATCAGCTCTCCCATATACGATCTTCTCTGCCGCCACGCCCGATGCGGACGCGCTCGCCGCCTAAAATGATCGATCCCTTCGGCCAGCAGCCATTGGCGTAGCGTCTCATCACTGACCGCAATCTGATCTCGCTCTAATAGCTTCTCCGCAGCCAGCGTCGGTCCAAAGTCAGCATACTGCCGCTTGTACAGTCGCAGGATCTCTGCCTTGCGCTTCGCTGCCAATCCCCGGTTCGATCCCTTGCCGCGCCCTCGATGCGCAATCCCCGCCTCTCCTTCCGCCCGTATCCGCCGGATGAGCCGACGCAGCTGCCTCTCTGACAATCCCAACGCCTCCCCAGCGGCCCGCTGTGTCATCTTCTTCTGCATCGCTTGCCTCACCACGCTCAGCCGCCTCAGCTCTTTGATACTCATCACCACCTTGTCCTCTCCGACCATCCCGCCTCTCCTCATTCGAGCAGGCAGTCTATCAGTTAAAGAGGACATTTCTACTTTGGCAGTTTAGGACATTATCTCTTTGGGATTACATGCATTATGTGAAGAAATGGAAGGGAGTACATGGAACTAAGGAGAGACGGCCATCCTCCTCGGTTTAAACGGTTAGAAGCAAAAGCAGGTGGGGATCAAAGAAAGGTCGAACAAGGGATGTTCGATTCAGGATCGTAACGGAATAAATTGAAAAGAGCAATTCCGTGTCGCAGTGGTTTCAGTGTGTGCTCGGGAGAGTCCACCTTGCAATCAAGATGGATGGCGGCCATCGCCGATGCTGGAAGGAAAAAAGCCGCGTCGGCAATCGCCTCGAATAAGAGAAGCCATCGCCGACGCACGGTAGGAATGCAAACGCAGAAAGGGTTCGGGCCACCGGCGTTACTCGGGCGCTTGCCGGAGCTCCGTCAGCTTATCTTCGATCTCCTCCACCTTCGACCCGATGATCCGCACCAACTCCTTCTGATCCTTCGGGCTTAAATCTTTCATCACATGTTCGTACTTCGAAATAAAACCGGCCACCAATCCTTTGATCTGCTCGACATCCTCGGAGACCACCGCTTCATCGGCCGCAAGTGAAATTTTCGCATCGACCTCCGGTGCGGCGGCCTTGAGCTGATCGACCTCTTTCTGCTTTTGGGGATCCATCATGCCTCCTCAGTATGGTTCACTTCTACTTTAACGGAATGGGCGAACATGGGTTAATCATCGTCCTGTCCCTTTCCTTCATCCGGCACACCCATGAACGAAAAAGAAAGTAGCGAGTATGTCGACGGATGAAGGACGCTCACCCAAAAATCGCCCCAAACAAATTCGCAATCGCCGTCGCCACGCGCTGAAGGAACCCCGGCTTCACCGGCGGGTTTTGCGCCTTCTTTTCGATCTCACGCGCCGCCTCTTTCGCCTTATGCTCCCCCGAGCCGTCCTGCCGTTCGATCTCCTCGCCCACCCCCTCCAGCGCCTTCGTCGACGACTCGAACATCTCGCGCGTCCACAACATATTATCGACAACCCGCCGCTCTCTCTCCGGGAGCGGAATCCCCTTGAGCACGTCGGGCAAACCGGATCGCTCCTGCGCCCAGACCGTCGGGCCGGGGCCGCCGCTGCCGGTCAATGTCATCAATCGATTCGAGACATCGAGGACCGGGCCGAGCCGCTCTCCCACCGCAGGATCGATCTTCCCCGCGGCGGCGCCGAACGAGCGCACGGCACTCATCGCCTCGCAGTCGGGGAGCAGGGGAAGTCCGTCGATCAGCGTCCGAAGAAGCGTCTGCCCTTCGCCCCGCAGCGCCGCAAGATCTTTTGGGGGAACGGCCTTGATCCGCCCTGCCTGTTCGGCAAGCCGGGCCGCGAATTTCCGCGTCGATGCGATCCATTCATCGGTGAGGTTCATCGGCATCCTCCTCTGATTAAGTTTTAAAAGCGTGAGTGGGTAGAGATTAATGAAAGATCTAACAAGGGATGATTCGTTCCGATCATAACGAATTAAATTGCAAAGAGCAATTCGGTTCATCGTTCCAGATCAGCCCAATATAGTCGGGCGTGCCTTCCACTGAACAAAGATCGCAATTGCATAATACACCAAGTAGTGGTATGTTTGGTGTATAAAAATAGGAGGGGAAACAAATGGCCAGAACCAATATTGAGTTGGACGATCGCCTTGTAGAGGCCGGCCTTAAAATAACAAAGTGCAAAACAAAAAAAGACTTGATCAACTTGGCATTAAAGGAACTGGTTGCTAAAAAAAGCAGAAAAGAACTCCTGGAGCTTGAAGGGAAAGTGGTTTGGGAAGGAGATCTGTCCAAGCTACGGAAACCCAGGGCATGATCCTGGTCGATACTTCTGTTTGGATTGACTTTTTCCGCGGGACCGATTCCGGTCGGATTCTTCATCGTCTTATTGAAAGTGAAGAATCCCTCTGTCTCACGGGCATCCATCTCACCGAGATATTACAAGGCATTAAAGAAGATCGAGCGCATCGGCAAATTCAGCAACATTTGCTCTCGTTTCCGATCTTTCTTACGGATGGAATTGAGACCTATCTACATGCCGCCGAGATTTTTCGGACATGCCGTCGTCGAGGGAAGACAATCCGAAAGACTGTCGATTGCATCATCTCCGCAATCGCAATTGAAAATGATCTTACCCTCCTACACAATGACCGAGATTTCGATCAGATTGCCAAATGTACCCCCCTTAAAATTTACAAATAACGGGTATCGGAATTCCGGTAACACCCTGCTCTGCAGCATATCCAATACGCGCCTCTTCTAAAACAAGACCCTCGATGAAACCTTTTCAAGGGCGCCTGAACGATGGAATTCTTTTACATACTTTAGGAATAATGTCATGTCAGAATCACCCATCCTCATATCACACGCGACCCTGCCGGGGCCCGCTTCCCGGTCCGCTGCGTGGTGATCGATATTCTTCAACACGGACTCATGCCGGAAGAGCGGGTCGCCGATTTCCCTCATCTGACGCTGGCGCAAATCCACGGCGCGCGGGCCGATTACGACGATAACCGCGAAGAAATAGAGAGGGACACTGCTGAGAACACGGAAGAGGCAGTGCGCCGGCCGCTTTCTCAATAAGAAGAAATAATGTCGATCAAGCGCTATCTGGATGAGAATGTCGATCCTCTTCCGGCGCAGGTGCTGCGCGATCGAGGAGTCTGCGTTCGGGAGGGTCGGGTCTTGCAATCAATGCGTCAGAAGAAAAAAGCCGCGTCGGCGATGACCTCGAACAAGAAGCCATCGCCGACGCGCGGCAGGAATGCAACGCGGAAAGGGTTCGGGCCACCGGCGTTACTCGGGCGCTTGCCGGAGCTCCGTCAGCTTATCTTCGATCTCCTCCACCTTCGACCCGATGATCCGCACCAACTCCTTCTGATCCTTCGGGCTTAAATCTTTCATCACATGTTCGTACTTCGAAATAAAACCGGCCACCAACCCTTTGATCTGCTCGACATCCTCGGAGACCACCGCTTCATCGGCCGCAAGTGAAATTTTCGCATCGACCTCCGGTGCGGCGGCCTTGAGCTGATCGACCTCTTTCTGCTTTTGGGGATCCATCATGCCTCCTCAGTATGGTTCACTTCTAATATAACGGAATGGGCGAACACGGGTCAATCATCGTCCTGTCCCTTCCCCCCTCCGGCACACCCCATGAACGAAAAAGAACGCTACGAAATGTCGATGAGTTCGTCTTTTTTGACAGCACCCTGAACCTCGGGAGGGGCAGGTTACGATCTCGTATGAGCGTCCGGGGAGCGGCCTAATCCAATCGGGTAATTGATCCGCCGATTTTCTTTATCGTACGATGGAGGTATACGGCACATACTGAGCATTCCATTGATAAAGGAGAAGGTGCGATGATGAAGCAGATTGGAATGGGACTTCTGGCGGGCGTGGCGGGGACGGCGGCATTAACCGCGATCGTGCAGTTGGAGAAGCGGGCGCTCCCCTGGGGACAAAAACACAACGCCCTCTTTCCGCACAAAGTGGTGAAAAAGGCCGAAAGCTTTTTGGGGATGGAAGGCCGGCTCAGCGGAAAGGCGGAGACGGCCGCCATTCAGGGATCGAATTTCGCCTACGGCTCGCTGATGGGGGCGCTCTATGGCTGGTCGGCGCCCAAGCTGAATATGTCTCCCTGGGTCTCGGGGCCGCTCTTCGGGTTAGCGCTCTGGGCCGTCGGACTCTCGGGATGGGTCCCTGGCATCGGGGCGGAGCGTCCCCCCTGGAAAAAAGCGCCGATGCAGGCGATGATGCCGATTCTCTCTCATCTCGCCTACGGGTTGGCGGCCGCGGCGGTGCTTCAAAGCTACCAAACAAAGCAAGGACTCCTTAAGAAAAAACGGCTCCTTTCTGTATAAAACCTTTGAGCTCCGCCTTGAGAAAACGGTAGAACGTCCCCCTTCCTCCTTCTGATTTTCGGGTATACTTTGAACGAACCGAACAGAGGGAGGAAGAAAATGATCGAACGGATACTGACGGCGATTCTTTCAACGATTTTGCCCGGCGTAGGGCAGCTGCTTCAGCACCGATGGGTGAAGGGGGTCCTGTTCCTGGCGATGGCGATGGTGATTAGCGGAGTGGTCCGGCGAGAGGCGATCGAAGGGGACGGCTCGTTCGCGTTGCAGATGATCCTCGTGGCCATGGCGGTTTGGAGCGCGGTCGACGCGTATATGCTGGCGCCGACAAAAAAATAGAGCGCGAGAGAAGCTCTTAAAAAGGATGAAGCATTTGAGTGGGGCTGCTCGCCCCACCCCCGCGGGTGGGGGGGCAACGCCCCCTTCCAATCGAATTCACTTAACGAAAGATCCTCCTGGGCTCCCCCCAAACTGATCGTCTGTTCTCGAATACCCCTTGATTCCCTTCGTATTTCAGATTAAACTCAAACCCGAATTGATCCGGTCCATCGGGGACCGAAATAACACGGGAGAATCGATGCGACTTCTCGTCTTTCTTTTTATTTTCAGTTTGGCCGTGGCCTCTCCGCTCAAAGCCGCCGGCGATGCAAAAGAGGGGCAGAAGGCGCCCGCTCAAAAGGAGAATGCGGTGAAGACAGCCTCAGGCCTGGAATATGTGGATTTAGTAGAGGGGAAAGGGGCCAGCCCCAAAAAGGGAGAGATGGTGGTGGTTCATTATACCGGCTGGCTGACGGATGGAAAAAAATTCGACAGCTCCGTCGATCGAAACGAGCCGTTCGCCTTCCAAATCGGCGTCGGCCAGGTGATCCCCGGATGGGACGAAGGGGTCTCCACGATGAAGGTCGGCGGGAAGCGGAAACTCACCATCCCGTCCGATCTGGCCTACGGCAAGCGGGGCGCCGGCGGGGTCATCCCCCCGAATGCCACCCTTGTCTTTGACGTGGAGCTGCTCGACATCAAATAACGTCGCAGTCCTGTTTGCGGCCGCTCAAGGGGATCGCCGCCTTGGGCGGCCTTTTTTTAATGCCACCGGATCGCCCGGGCGGACCGTCCCCCCTTTTTTGACAACCCCCACAATACCGCGCCTTCCCATCACCTCGTATAAAACACGCTTGTGCCAAATATTCAGATTGGCGCACGGTTCGTTCTGCTCGGTGACTTCGACGAGCACCCCGCTCTCAAAAGCGAACTGGTCTCCTTCGGAGAGGTTCGATAGGTCGCCGATCCCTTCCACAAGGATATTTTCCCCAAAGCCGCCCTGCGGAATGGCGATCCCGAGCCGGTGCTGGAGGTCATCGAGCACCTCTTTCGCCACGATGCTGATCTGGCGGTCGTTCCGCTTGATCAGGCCGGTCCGGCGGCTCAGCCGTTTTGGGCCGGCGTGGTAGTCTCCTTCCACCCCGTATCGGCCGACGCGGATCTCCTCCTCCGGTGTTTTCGGGATCCCGGCGATGGCGCGGCGGCAAACGGCAACGACACGCCCGGCTGCTTTTTTCGTTTTTTTCATCAATTGTCGGACTGGGGGACGCGGCTCCCGCGCCCCTCTTCCTTCTTTAGGCGGCTTCCTTTTGACCCAGCAAGGCTTCGCTTCCTTCCGGAGGGTGGTAAGGGATCGTGACGGTAAAGGCGGGGTGTCCTCTCGCTCTTCGATTCATTTCAATCTTTCCGCCGATTTGATCGAGCATCTCCTTCACCACCGCGATCCCGAGACCGGTATTCTCTCCCTGGCGCTTGACCGTGACACGGAAAAAGTCTTCAAAAACCTCGGAGAGCGCTTCCAATCGTTTCCCGCTCCCGGTCAGCGTCACCAGGACACTCCTTTTTTCCGGGAGATCTTTCAGGTGGATCGTCAAGGTTGCGTGATGAATAAATTTGATGAAATTGCTGATGAGATTAAAAAAGATCCTTCGCAGCCGGATCGGATCGCTCACAATCGTGGGGGGCGCCGTCCCGTCCTTCCACTTTAGGCGGATCTGTCTCTGACGAAGGAGGGGGCGAATCGAGGCAAACAGGCCCTCTAAAAGCTGAGGAAGAGAGACCTCGGTGGTCAGAAGGGGCATCGGACGGCTTTGTGTTTTTGAGAGATCGAGCAGCCGGTCGACTAACTTTGAGAGCGACCGGCCATACGCCACAATACGCTGGGAGACATCGCGCTGGGCCGGGGTGATCTTCCCGAACTTCTCGTCCTGGAGGAGCTGCCCATAGCCAAGAATAATATTGAGCGGGGTCCGAATTTCGTGGGAGAGGTCGGTCAGGAGGTGATTTTTGTACTGGTTCGCTTGCTCAAGCTCGAGATGCTGCGCGGCCAGATCGAGATGGGATTGGTCCAAAAGAGACATGATTCGTTCCCGTTCCCGAACGTCCATCTGAAGCCGCTCCCGCTCCTCTTCCAACTCCGCGAGGGTCTCTTCCAGCCGTGTTTGTATCGCCGCCTCTTGTGCTAAATCGATAATCGAGATCATCCAACCGATCGTCTCTTTTGAATTCCGCATCGGCCAGATTCTGGCCGTCCAGAACGGGTCATGATTTTCCCGCTCACCGGGGAGAGAAGGCTGAAGGTCTTTTAATTCAACGGCCTCTCCGTCGGCGGCCGACCGGTGAAACAAGCGCTCAAGCTGATCCTTCCTCTCTGGGAACAGATCGTAAAGGGATTGGTCGACCAGATCCTTCGGCGCTTTTCTAAACAGCTGGGCATACGAAGGGCTCACAAAACGGTGGATCTTCTTTGGGTCGATCCACGCAACGTTGGCGGGGAGATGTAGAAACAGGTCGGATAAAAATTCTTTCTGAAAGGTCATGCTTCACTCTCCATCTTTACTTCATCGTACCGCCCGGTTTCGTCGAAATCAACCCCTGTCTGGTCCATTACGTAATGGCAGGGCCATTCTCTGCCGTTCCGGCTTGACATCCATTTTCACGTTTGAAATAATCATCACAGGTCGATCACGTAGGTCCATTCTAAAAATGCGAAGACTTTTCTTTATTTTTCTGATAGGATGGCTCGCCGTTCAAGCCCCGCCCGCCGGGTGGCTGGGGTTGACTGTCCAAGAGCTGACTCCTCAGATCGCGATGCGGCTCGGCATCCGGGTTCAGGAGGGGGTTTTTGTGGCGGCGGTTCAGTCCGGGAGTCCTGCCGATAAAGGAGGCGTTCGATCCGGCGATGTCATCCTCTCTCTCGACGGGAAAAAGATCGCAAGCCCGGAAGATCTTCGCCGGGAGGTTTCCGAAATCTCCCCCGGCACATCGATCGAGATGATCCTCTACCGGAATCAGCAAGAGAAAAAGGTTCAGATCTCGGTCGGCGCTCCGCCGAGAGAGGCGGCTTGAAATGAGCATCCACCCGGAAAAGGGCCGGCAAAAAGGAATGATCCGTTTGGTGACGGAGCTGCGCGAGCTTCTCCCCGATCTTCTGTTGACGTTCGGAGCGGTCGAACGGCTCAATCCCCCGCCCGATCTGCTGGCCCGCATCGCGTCGCTTCGGACGCGGCTCGAAGTCGTTTCCGAGGAGGCCCGCCGACTCGAAGAGGCAAGCGACTGCATGCCGGCCGCGGAGAGAGGACGGCAGCCACGCGCGTGAAGGCCGACGAACCGGTTCATCCTTGATTAAACGAAAAAACACAAAGGCGGCGCTGGCGAAGGACGTTCAGCAGACCAACCGATGGGGCTGCGGCTGCGTGGTCCTTCTGCTGGTCGGCATGGTCGTGGCGATGATCGTCGCCGGCTTGCTCCAAACCCAACCCTAGTCCCGTCCGGGATCTCGACGAGGCGTCGACTTCGTCGGGCGATCAGGAGCGTGATCGTTGGGGAAAAGACCCTTCATTGCGATCACCGTTTCGTTCATCACCGGCCTGGCGCTCGGGGAAGTCTTCTCTTATTTTCCGCTCACCCTCACCCTTCTTTTTTCTCTTTTTCTCTTGTTGGATCGTCAATTCAAGCGGGGCGCGCTTCTTCCGCCGTTTCTTCTCTTCTGCGGCGGCGCCGGCTTGCTGGTCCACCAGCTGGTCTCGACCCCCTTTACCGGAGGAGACCTGAGGCACTTTGTCGGCCAGGGCGAAATCGATCTCGTGGCACAGGTCGATCGGCCGCCGCAGCATTTTCCGCAACAGGTGCTCCTTCAGCTGAAGGCGATCGAAATGCATGCCGGCGGCGCCATTCAGTCGGTGTCCGGCTCTTTTCGGCTTACGATTTATCATCCCGAAGTCCCCTTCGAATACGGCGATCGGCTCCGGATGCGGGTCCGGCTTCGCCGTCCCCAACAGTTCGGCACACCGGGGGCGTTCCCCTATGCCGATTACCGGGAGCGGGAGGGATGGAGCGGGGTGGCGACCCTTTCCCGGCTCGATCGAATCCAAAAAATCGGGGAGGGGGGAAACCCGGCGCTCCGGTCGCTCTACCGGGGGCGTGAGCAGATCCGGCAGAAGATCCGGACCTCTCTGTACGAAGCGCCGGCGGCGCTCCTGCTGGCGTTGATCATCGGTGAGACCGGCTATTTAACCGAGCCGATCCGGGAGGCCTTTTCCGCTTCGGGAACCACCCACATTCTCTCGATTTCGGGGTCGCATCTGGCGCTGGTGGCGGTCCTGATTTTCGGAGCCACCCGGTGGATGCTCCTCCGCCTGCCGGCGCCCCTGTTGTTGCGGCTCTCTCTTTGGAAGATCCCCTCTCAATGGGCTGCTTTGGCCACGGCCGGACCGGTGACCCTTTATGCCCTTTTGGCGGGAGGGGAGGTCGCGACGGTCCGCTCGCTGGTGATGATTTGGGTCTACCTTTTTTCCATCTGGATCGGCCGGAGCGGCGAGATCAAAACAACCCTTTCCCTCGCGGCGCTTCTGATCGTGGCGTTTCACCCTCAGGCCGTTTTCGATCTTTCTTTCCAGCTCTCTTTTTTCTCCGTGCTCATGATCAGCTTGACCTTTTCCTGGTGGAAGGGGGCCTTCCCGGCCGATCCGCTGGAAAAGGAGCGGTCACGTTATTACACTTATTTGATCGAGCCGGGGCGGCTGATGCTCCTGTCGACACTCGGCGCGACCTTGGGGACCGCGCCGCTGACCCTTTTCTATTTTCATCAATTCAGCTGGGTCGGATTGCTGGCGAATCTCCTGTTGATCCCCCTCGCCGGTTGGGTCATTGTTCCGTTGGGGCTCCTCTCCGCCCTCCTCTCCTTTTTGTTCGGAGAGCACTTTCCCTTCGCCGGAGGGCATCAACTCCTCGGATCGCTCTACTACCGCCTCACCGCTTTTTTTGCCCATTTCCCGGGAGCGGATTTGCATGCCGCCGCCCCGCCCCTTTGGATGATCGTCATTTTTTACGGGGCCATGATCTGGATGTTCACCCGAGGGGTCTCCTGGAAATGGCTGGTGCCGGCCGTCGCCGCGTTCTTCATTGTTTTTCTCGGGGTGGGGAAGGTTCGATTCGCTCCCGAACGGCTGCGCGTCAGCTTCATCGATGTGGCCCAAGGGGATGCCACGTTGATTGAATTCCCAAACGGCAAGACCATGTTGATCGACGGCGGGACAGGGGGTTCCTTTCATGTCGGAAGGATCGCCGTCGCCCCGTACCTCTGGGAGCGGGGGATTCGAACGATCGACTATCTGGTCGGGACACACCCGCAGATGGATCACATCGGCGGTCTCTCCTACATCGTTCAAAAGTTTAATATTAAAGAGGTCTGGACGAATGGCCAGACGCGGGACCTCCCGTTTTATCAAGTCTTCTCCGAAGCGCTCGAAGAGAAGGGACTTCGACAAAAGATTATCTCCTCCGAGGAGCCGCCGATGGAGATCGACGGTTGCCGGCTTTTCTTCCTCAACCCTCCCGTAGAAAATTTCTTCGAAGAAGAAGCGCTCAATAACCATTCCATCGTCCTCCGGCTCGTTTGTCCTGAACTCGGGGGCGGGTTTTCTCTCCTCCTCACGGGGGATATCGAGCAAGGGGTGGAGCAACGTCTGGTGAAGAGCGGAACCGATCTGGTCAGCACCGTTCTCAAGGTCCCTCATCACGGAAGCATCAGCTCCTCGGATCCTTCTTTTCTCGCCGCCGTCTCGCCTAAAGTGGCGCTCTTTTCGGTGGGCCGAAACAATCCGTATCGACATCCTCACCCGAAGGTCCTCGCCGCCTACCGGGCACTCTCCGCGGCGACTTATCGAACCGATCAAGACGGGGCGGTGACAATCGAAGCGGATACGGCGGGGTGGCGATTGAAGACCGATCGAGAGCGCCGGCTTGAAAAGATCCGCTGGCGCGCTTCTCTTCTGGACCAAGAGTGGAAAAACGTAAAAAGGTCTTTCTCCCGTTTTTAACTTACGGATTGTGTCATTTCTTATGAAGAAGACAACGCATTTGACAATTGGCTATTTTATTATAAACTTGGTTAGGTCAAGGGCGTATCCTTCTGTGGGATGGCTCCTCCGATATCAATAGAAGACTATAAAAAGGGGTTCAGCATGGATAATGAGGATACGATTCATCCCGATTCGTCTCCGGTGACCGATCCTCGGAAATGCCTTCCCTGCCTGGTGGTCATTTCAGGAAAACCGCTTGGGAAAAAATATATGCTCGACCAGAAGCAGATCCTGGTCGGCCGGGGGGACCAGGTCCAGATCTCGATCGATGAGAAGACCGTCTCGCGAAATCACGCCGAGTTTTACCGGAAGAATAATCAAACGATGGTCAAGGACCTCCACAGCAAAAACGGAATCTATGTCAACGATATCAAAGTCATCGGCTCCGCGTTGAAGGACGGCGATCTCATCCGGATCGGAACCACCGTCTTCAAATTCGTCGGCGGAGGAAACATCGAAGGGCAGTATTATCAGGCGTAACCAGATACAAAGACCATCCGTCCCAAGTTCACCAACCGCTTATTTCCCCCTCGTGGTTCCATAAGAGACTTCCCGTTTCTTCTTTCTCTGACGATTTGACAAGATTGGCGATTGTACGGGGTTTCTATCTTTGACCCGCCTTCCTCTCCTCCGCGCGCAGACAAGATAGGGATGCTGGGCTATACTTTGAAAGGATATGAAGAAGCTTACCCTTTTGATCTGCTTAATTTATTTGGCCGGCTGTGGCTCGAACGGCGGCCGTAAGGGCGCTCCAACCATCAGTCTGGATGCAACCGCCCTCTCCTATACGAGCGCCGGCTGCGGATCGAATCCGGAGAGCCAAACCTTCGAGATTACTAATGCGGGAAAGAGAACCCTCCTTTGGTCGGTTTCGAATCTTCCCTCCTGGCTTGTCCTGACCCCTGACAGCGGGACGGCTCCCTCAACCGTCACGGCGCAGGTCAACGCCGCCGATCTGGCCTGTGGGCAGACCTATTCGCAAACCCTCGAGATTGTGGCCGATGGCGCGAGCAACACGCCGGTTTCATTCACCGTCACGCTCACCATTCCCGCCTCGACGCCTCCCCCTTCCCCGGCGATCGGTGTTACTGCAAATACCTTGACCTTCACCGCCTCAACCTGCGGCGGCGTGGCGACCAGCGCCGCCCCTTCTTTCGATGTTGCCAATACCGGTACGGGGACGTTCAATTGGGGCGCAACGGACGATCAATCCTGGATTCAGTTTGCCCCCTTAAGCGGAAGCGCCGGAACCTTGGTAACGGTTGAGGACATCGACACCTCGAATTTACCATGCGGTCAAACCTCAACAGGGACCATTCAAATTTCATCCGAAGAAGTGGAAAATTCTCCGGTGAGTGTGACGGTCCAAGTCGTGGTTCCCTCCGCGGCGAGCATCACCCCGAGCACGACGGGGCTTGGATTCTTCGCGGTCGCCTGTAAAGCGAATCCCGATCCTCTGGAGTTTACGATCCAGAATGTGGGTCAGACTCCCCTCGGTTGGAGCGCAGCGCTGACCTATACCGATGGGACCGGCTGGGCATCCGTCGACGTTACCAGCGGGAGCGTGGCCGCCGGTGCGACTTCAGGGGCGATCGCCGTGACGGTCGATCCCTCCGGCCTTACCTGCGGGCAGGGATATGCCGCCACCCTTACCCTGACCGGCACCTCCGGCGGAAACAACGTCACTTCAATCGAACCGAAAACAATCCAGATCGGTTTCAGCAATCCGATCGCGTGGCGGCACCAGAATCCAAAATCAACCAGCTATCCGATCAACGATGTGACCTTCTCTGAAGAAGGGGTGGCTTGGGCGGTCGCCGATAGCGGGACGATTCTCCGTTCCCCTCCCGACTCCCCCGATTATGGGAACAATTGGATTCCGGTGGTCAGCGGCACGGGGGAAGATCTTCGCGCGATTCGATTCGTCAATCCGTTGGAAGGATGGATCGTCGGCGACGGCGGTACCATCCTTCACAGCAGCGACGGCGGGGCGACTTGGGAGGCGGAGAGCAGTTCGACCACCCAACCGCTTCAGTCGGTTTATTTTCTCGACGCGTCTCATGGATGGGCGGTGGGAGACGCAGGAACCATTCTCTATCGGAATAGTAGCGGGGTCTGGGGCGCGACGGCGGCATCGGGAACCAAACTTTCTCCCAATCAATTTACCCATGTTGTCATGAACGATGCGGGTCACGGTTGGATCACTGTCAATGATACGAATGCGCCGCTCCTATGGACGGACGATAACTGGACCGGCATCATCGCACAGGATCCAAAGACCGCGGGGGAACTCTACTCCGTTTTCTTTCTTCCCAAAGATCCGAACTCGCCTTTCCCGGATCGCTTGGAGGGCTGGGCGGTCGGGGAGGGCGATGATGTGAGCGGGGATGGATCGATTCTTCACATCTATTCTGATACCGGCTCAGAACCCTGGACGACGGAGATGGTCGCCAGCGGCACGACCTCGACGCTTCTGGATGTTTTCATGTCTACTCCGAGTCTCGGTTGGGCCATCGGGGGGGATGATAACACGGGGGCGGGAACCATTCTCCAATGGAATGGAGCGGCCTGGCTCCCTGTCACCTTTAACGCCGGTGATACGTCGCTTCCTTCCGCCAAATATTTTAGGGGGGTTGCTTCCAATAATGGAAACGGGGTTGCCGCCGGTCTCTCCGGGATGGTCTTTACCAGTTTCAACGGGACAGAGTGGGATAATGTCTCCGGACCCTCCATGAATCATTTAAAGTCTGTTGGTTTCGCTCTGGACGGGGTCAACGGTTGGGCGGTGGGTGACGCCGGGACCGTTTTGACGACATCGACTGGGGGATCCAGCTGGATAAAACAGTCTGCGGGCGCCAGCGACTTTAACAGCCTCTCCGTGGTTTCCGCGACCGACGCCTGGGCCGTCACCAGTAACCGGCAGATTTATCATTACAGCAGCGGCGCTTGGGGGCTCAATACCACCCTGACCAATTCCGGAAGCCTGAAAGGGGTTCACTTCGCCAATGCGACGAATGGCTGGGCGGTCGGCCGGGTCGTCAATGGGGTCACGACGAGGCAGGTTTATTATTACAACGGGACAAGCTGGTCGGCGCAAGCGAGTGCCTGTATCCCCACGGCGGCGACGATGAACGGCGTTTATTTCCTCGATGCCAGCAGGGGCTGGATGGTCGGAACCAGTGGGTGGACCGCCCGCACCACCGATGGGGGAGCAAGCTGGGCCTGCACCCAGGCCACTCCGACGACCACCACCTGGAATGCGGTTCACTTTATTAGCGCATCGACCGGCTGGGCCGTTGGGAACTCTGGGAGGATTTATCGGACCACCGATGGAGGGGTTACCTGGTCACCACAGACATCGACAACAACATCGGCTCTTTTTGCCGTCCGTTTCTCGGATGCCAATAATGGATGGGTGGTCGGGGCGGCGGGGATGGTTTTGTATACACAGAATGGCGGGTCCACCTGGACACGGCAATCACAGGTCGGAACGAATCAAAGCCTGAATGGGGTTTACTTCACACCGGGGGGATTGGAAGGGTGGGCGGTCGGAAATACTGGGGTTCTTCTTCACACCGTGTCCGGCGGGGAGAACTAAGTTTTAGTATTTGCGCTCGCCCAAGGGCACCCGTGTGATCGTCACCGGGCGGTAATCGAGCCGGGGGCCGGCCTCTGATCGATAAGCCAGCGTATGTTTCAGCCAATTCACATCGTCCCGTTTGGGGAAGTCGGGGCGGGAATGCGCGCCGCGCGATTCTTCCCGAACGGCCGCTCCTTCGGCGATACACTCCGCCAGATCCATAATTGAGAAAATCTGCAGCGCATCAATTAATTCAAGGTTAAAGGTCTTGCCTCGATCGTGAAGGGCGATCTTTTCCAGCCTCGGCCGGATCTCCGCCAGCTTCTGCTTTCCCTCTTCCATCCGCTCGCGCGTTCTTAAAATGCCGAAATGGTCCGCCATCACCTTCCCGATCTCTTCCCGAAGGAGCCCCGCACGTTCCCCTTCTTTCCGGGAAAGAAGCGCGCCGATCCGATCCCGTTCTTTCTGAAGCGCCCGGTCTGAAGCGGGCGCCAACGGGGTCTGCTCGGCGTGCTCCGCGGCCCGGGTGCCGGCCCGCCGGCCGTAGACGATCGTCTCCATCAGCGCATTTCCGCCGAGCCGGTTGGCGCCATGGATGGAGACGGAGGCGCACTCCCCGGCGGCAAAGAGACCCCGAATGGGGGTCGCGCCGTGGATGTCGGTCAAGATCCCTCCCATCGAGTAGTGAACCCCGGGGGTCACCGGAATGGGGGCTTCGACCGGATCGACCCCGACATAGGTGATCGAAAGCTCCCAGATCTGGGGGAGCTTCTCCATGATCTTCGCCTTGCCGAGATGCCGCAGATCGAGCAACACGCAGCCGTCGATGCCGCGGCCTTCCAGGATTTCCTGGTATTCGGCGCGGGAGACGACATCGCGGCTCGCCAGCTCCATCATCTTCGGCGCATACTTTTCCATGAACCGCTCGCCGCGGGCATTGAAGAGATAACCCCCCTCGCCGCGCGCCCCCTCCGTAATCAGAATGCCGGTTTCTTTCAGCGTCGTCGGATGAAACTGGACGAATTCCATATCCTGCAGCGGTGCCCCGGCGCGATAGGCGAGGGCCATACCGTCGCCGGTGTTGATCAGGCCGTTGGTGGAGATCAGATAGACCCTTCCATACCCTCCGGTCGCCAGAACCACCGCCTTGGCGCGGATCTCGGTCAATTCTCCGTCGAAGATATTCAGCGCGATGACGCCGCGGCAGACCCCCTCCTCCACGATCAGCGAGGTGACGTACCACTCTTCATAAACGTGCGCGGCCCGTTTGACGAGCTGTTCATATAGAAGGTGGACCAGGGCATGTCCGGTCCGGTCGGCGACGTAGCAGGTGCGGGGAAAGCCCAAGCCGCCGAAATTTCGCTGGGCGATTCGCCCTTCGGGGTCGCGCGAGAAGAGGGCTCCCATCCGGTCCAATTCCATGATGTCGCCCGGCGCTTCGCGGCAGAGGATCTCGATGGCGTCCTGGTCGCCGAGCCAGTCGCTCCCCTTCACCGTGTCGTACATGTGCGATTCCCAGGAGTCTTCCGGACGGATCGCCGCGTTGATCCCCCCCTCCGCCGCCACCGAGTGGCTCCGGACCGGATGGACCTTCGAGATGACCCCGACATTCAGATGCGCGGGAACGGCGATCGCTGCCCGCATCCCCGCGAGGCCGGCGCCGACGATGAGAACATCATGCTCCAATGGCATTGCTTTCTCCTAAAGACGATTGCCTCTCTGCCATACAGTTTACTTCTTTTGGTAATTCACATCGAGCCGTTTCGCCGCCTGGACCTCATCCATTCTGCCGACCGGACGGGTGTGCGGCGCGCCGGTCAATCGGGAAGGATCGTCGTCGATCTCTTTTCGGATCGACTTCATCGCCTCGGCGAAAGTATCCAAGACCTCGCGCGGCTCGCTCTCCGGGGTCTCGATCATCAAGGCCTCTTCGATGACGAGCGGGAAGTTCACGGTCGGCGGGTAGAAACCGTAATCGATCAGCCGCTTGGCGATGTCCCAAGCATGGACCCCCTTCTCCCGGAACTTCTTCGCCGAGAGAACGAATTCATGCATGCAAGGACGGTTGAACGGAACCGGATACGATCCCTCCAGCTGCTTTCGCAGGTAGTTGGCGTTGATAATGGCGTTCCGGCTGATCGCGGAGAGACCCGGAGCCCCGAGCCGGCTGATGTAGGTGTAAGCGCGGACCAAGATCCCGAAGTTGCCGTGAAAACCATGGATCCGCCCGATCGATTGCGGGCGACGTTCATCCAGAATATATTCTTCCCCCTTCCTTTCAATCGTCGGTGAGGGAAGATAAGGAACCAACCGCTCCGCGACACCGACCGGACCAGCCCCCGGCCCGCCCCCCCCATGCGGGGTGGAGAAGGTCTTGTGGAGGTTGAAGTGGACGATGTCGAACCCCATGTCGCCGGGACGGGTCAGTCCCAAAAGGGCGTTGAGGTTGGCGCCGTCGAGATACATCAAGGCCCCCGCGTCATGAACGATCCGGACGATCTTCTCGATCTCCCGCTCGAAGAGGCCGAGCGTGTTCGGATTCGTCAGCATGAAGGCGGCGGTCTCTTCGTCGACCATCTTGGCGAGATCATCGACGTCGATCAGCCCGTCGGCATTGGAGTGGACCGTCTGAATGGTGTAGCCGGCGAGGGCGGCGCTGGCCGGATTGGTCCCGTGCGCCGAATCGGGAATGATCACCTTCTTCCGCTGCCGTCCCTGTTGTTGATGGTAGGCGCGGGTGATCAACATGCCGACCAGCTCTCCCTGCGCCCCCGCCACCGGCTGGAGCGACACCCGCGACATCCCGGCGATCTCCGCGAGGATTTTTTCAAGATGATACAGCAGCTGCAGCGCGCCTTGAACGGTTTCGATCGGCTGAAGGGGATGAATCTGCGCAAAGCCGGGGAAGCGGGCGACATCTTCGTTGATCTTCGGGTTGTACTTCATCGTGCAGGAGCCGAGCGGATAGAAGCCGGTGTCCACGCCGTAGTTTTCATGCGACAGACGAGTGTAGTGGCGCATCAGCTCGTTCTCACTCACTTCCGGCAGCGGCAGCGGGATCTGGCGTTGATGTTTCTTCGGAAGCACCTGGTCGATCGAAAACCCCTGAAGCGCCTCGGTCGGGAAGGTGGCTCCGCGACGACCCGGGACACTCTTTTCAAAAATAAGCTTTTCTGGCACTGAAATTTCTCCTCTTTATTCTCTTTTATTCTCTGTTGATGAAAGATCGAGACCAGAGGTCCCTCCCACAAAAAATGTGAGTGGGAGCCCGATCTCTTTAGATCCAGCCCCGCTTTTTTGCCCGGCGGTAGGCCAATTCCAGCGCTACGATGCTTTTTGCATCATGGATGGTTTGGTCTTCAATCCGATTCATCGCCTCTTCAAACGGCATCTCGATGACCTGCAGCACCTCATCCTCCCCCAGCTGCTGGCCGCTGAAAACAAGGTCGGTTCCAAGGAAAAGATGGATCTTCTCGTCGCAGAAGCCGGGGGCGGTGAAGATGGTGGTCAGCTTCTCCAGCTTGCCGACTTGATAGCCGACTTCCTCTTCGACCTCCCGTGCGGCGCACGACTCGGGGGCCTCTCCCGGCGAGAGTTTTCCGGCCGGGACCTCGTAGATATAGCCTCCGGCGGCATGGCGGTATTGGTAGATCAAAACGACCTTGCCGTCTTCTTTTAACGGAACGACCGCCGAGGCGCCCGGATGCCGGACGACCTCCAGCTCGAAGGTCTTGCCGTTCGGCAGGGTGGCCGATTCGACGAAGAGATGAACAATTTTTCCCCGATAGATTTCGCGCGTCATGCTCGGATCGTCCTGGGGCCGGTCCCGGTTTTCCGTCTCATGAGTTCTCCTCTACCTGATTGGGCTGATGGAGCTCGGCAAGGTCGATGATGGCGGCCGCCAGCGATTGCGCCACCCGGGTCATAAAGGTCAAATCGAGCGTCTTCAACTGGTCGGTCTTCTTGTGGTAATGCGGATTTCGGAATTCGGCGGTATCGGTCAACATTACCGCGCGGTAGCCGCGATCCCAGAACGGCACATGGTCCGAGCGCCGCGTGTCGGGAACGGCCTCGCCCTTGCCCGGAACCAAAAGACTGACGCAAGGGAGCTCGGGGCAGTAGGTCGCAACGGCCACGTCGTAGGCCTTCTGAATCGGCTCCGCGGCGGTATTCCCGACGAGTCCGATGAAATCGCCCTGGCTCGGCAGCTTGATCGGCAGGCCGGCCGGCGCCGTCTGCGATCCCGGCCGCGCATCGGTATAACCGACGCATTCGAGAATGATCGCCCCCCAGAGGGGGACCTTATTTCGGCGAACCTGCCGCGCGTAGTGATCGCTTCCCAAGAAGCCTTCCTCCTCCAAGGAGAAGGCGACGAATTGCGGCGTCAGCTTCCCGCGCAGCGGCGACAGAATCCGGGCCACCTCCAACAATACGGCCAGGCCGCTTGCGTTGTCATCGGCGCCGGGGGATTCCGTAACCGTATCGTAGTGGGCGCCGATCACTAAGATCTTCTTCCCGGACCGGCCTCCGCTCTCGCGTCCGATCAAATTGACGAACCGCTCGTTATGCTCCCCCTCGATCGCTTCTTCGAGAAGGTCGAGGCCGAACGATTTCATCTGTCCTAAAATATAGGCGCCGCCGGCCCGCAGTCCTTCCGGGGCGGTCACCGGGTGACGGATGCCGACCAACGATTCGAGGTGGCCGAGGAGCCGCTCCTCGGTGATCTGGGTAATCAGAGAGGCAATAAAGGCCTTCCGGTCTGAAGAGACAGGGGTACGCTCCAACATCGCAATCACACTTTAAAAGATTTAAACTGCTCGACCAAACGCTCGATATCTTCCGGGTGGTGCTTTTCCGTGGCGCAGATCAAGAGATGATTCTTCAGCTCGCGATAATAGGCGCCGAGGTCGATGCCGGCCAGAATGCCGGCGCGGCGCGCTTTCTTGAGAAGCCGCGAGGCCGGGACCGGAAGTTTGACCACAAATTCCTTGAAGAAAGGGGCGGTGAAGGGAGCGCTGAACCCCGGAACCGCGGCGATCTTCTCTTGGGCCGCGTGCGATTTGGCGAGAACAGAGCATCGCCACCTCCCGAAGACCTTCCTTCCCGACGGTGGCGAGATAAACCGCTGTTGCCAGCGCGTTGAGGGCCTGATTGGTGCAGATATTCGACGTGGCCCGCTCCCGGCGGATATGCTGCTCGCGGGTCTGGAGGGTGAGGCAGAATCCGGGCCGCCCCTGTCCATCGGTGGTGGCGCCGACCACCCGTCCCGGCATTTGCCGGATGAAATCGCGCCGGGTGGCGAAGAAGCCGACATAGGGGCCGCCGTAGCTGATGGCATTTCCCATCGATTGTCCTTCGCCGACGGCGATATCGGCATTGAATTCACCGGGAGACTTCAGAATGCCGAGGGAGATCGGATCGACCGCCATCACCAGAAGGGCGCCGCGTGCATGGGCCAGCCGCTCGATTTCTTCGACCTCTTCCAGTTGTCCGAAGAAATTCGGGTATTGAATCAGAACGGCGGCGGTTTGATCGTCGATCAGCTCGCCGAGCCGGTCGAGCGATGTTGCTCCTGCGCTAAAGGGGGCTTCTTTTATCTGGGCCGCCGGGAGGCCGGAGAGGTAGGTCTTCACGACCTGCCGATAGTGAGGGTGAACCGTCCGGGCCACGATCACCTTGCCCCTCTTGGTGACCCGCATCGCCATGAGCGCCCCCTCGGCCAGCGCCGAGGCGCCGTCATACACCGAGGCGTTCGAGACTTCCATCCCGGTCAGCTGGCAGATCATCGTTTGGTATTCGTAGATCGTCTGGAGGAGTCCCTGGCTCATTTCCGCCTGATAGGGGGTATAAGAAGTGTAGAACTCCGATTTGGAGAGGACATGACCGACCGTACTCGGAACGAAGTGGTCATAACTCCCCCCGCCGAGAAAGGAGAGGGCGGTGTTGGTGTCGAGATTTTTTCGGCTGATCTCCCAGAGCTCCCGCCGCAGCTCCATCTGTGAGAGAGGAGGGGGAAGATTCAGGGGCCGATTTAGTCGCAGGCTGGCAGGAATCTCCAAGAGCTGATCAAAGGAGGAGACGCCGATCGCCTCCAGCATCGCCGTTTCTTCTGCCGCCGTTTTCGGAATATATTCCATGAAACCTCCGTCTCTCTTTTATTTCTTCTTTTTATAAAAAGGCCGTTTGACAATGATCGCCGGGGTTGCGTTTCCGCGGATGTCGATGAGAACCTCGCTCCCGACCTCGCTGTAGCGGGGATCGACATAACCCATGCCGATTCCCTTTCGCAGCGAGGGGGAGAAGTTCCCGGAGGCGACTTTGCCGATAATTTTCTGATCGGAATAGATCGTGTGGCCCTCCCGGGGAACGCCGCCGGTGAGAAGTTCAAAGCCGATGAGCTTTCGTTGAGCCCCCTTCTCGCGTTGGAGGACCAAAGCCTCTTTTCCGATAAAATCTTTCTCAAAATCAATGAAGCGCTCGAGATCGGCCTCAATGGGGCTTGTCTTCTCATCCATATCGTGCCCATAAAGGGGATAGCCCATCTCAAGCCGAAGGGTGTCCCGGGCTCCCAGCCCGACCGGTTTAATCCGCTCCGCTTTCCCGGCCTCCAACAGCGCATTCCAGACCGTTTCGGCCGCTTCCGCCGGGACGACCAGCTCATATCCCTTCTCCCCGGTGTAGCCGGTCCGGGCGATGATTCCTTTGGCCCCGCGCGCCGGGACCAGCTCGGTTTCGATGAAGTTTCGAAGGGCGATCTCGGTTTTCCCGAAGGGGATGATCTGAACCAGCACTTCCCACGATTTAGGACCCTGTAATGCCAGCAGCGCCGTCGCCCCGCTGACATCCTTGAGATCGACGCCGTCAGGAAGCTGGCGGCTCATCCATTTAAAATCTTTGTCCAGATTGGCCGCATTGACGATCACAAAAAACTTATCGACCCCCCGCTTGTAGAGGTAGATATCATCGAGGATGCCGCCGCTTTCGTTCAAGAGCATCGAATACTGGGCGCTTCCCCGTTGCATCTTGTGGACCGGACCGGGGGTCAGCCGTTCCAGATAGGCCTCGGCGCCCTTCCCGGAGAGCTCGAAGCGGCCCATATGGCTGATATCGAAGAGCCCTGCCGCCGTCCGGACCGACTGATGCTCATCGGTCACGCCGGAATACGAAAGAGGCATCTGCCATCCGGCGAAGGGGACGATCTTTGCGCCTAACTTTACATGTGTCTCATAGAGAGGAGTTCTCTTCATCATCCACCTCGAACGGTTCGGTTGTGTTTGGCTCTTAGAGGGAAGATCCCAAGTAGGCGGACTGAACCCGCGGGTTCAGCAAGAGCTGCGACGCCGGATCGGATAAGACGATCTGGCCGGTCTCCATCACATAGCCACGGTCGGCCAAGGTGAGCGCGGCATGTGCGTTTTGCTCTACCAGAAGGATCGTCTTCCCTTGCCGGCGAATCTCCCTAATCATCTCAAAAATCTTCTCGGCCATCAAGGGGGAGAGGCCAAGAGAGGGCTCATCCAGAAGGAGGAGTTTGGGCCGCGACATCAGCGCGCGGCCGATCGCCAGCATCTGCTGCTCCCCCCCGCTGAGGGTCCCTCCGCGTTGAAATCGACGCTCTTTTAAAATCGGAAAGAAGGCGAAGACCTGCTCGATATCTTCACCGGCCTGTTTCGGGTCGGTTTGTAGATAGCCCCCCATCTCCAGGTTCTCTAGGACCGAGAGCCTCGGAAAAATCCGCCGTCCTTCCGGGACATGGCAGATTCCCTTTTCCACAATCTGGTGCGGCGGAAGACCCAAAATCTCCTCCCCGCAAAAAAAAATGCTTCCGGAGCGGTTTGGGAGGATGCCCGAAATCGTCATCAGGGTGGTCGTCTTGCCGGCGCCGTTCGCGCCGATGAGCGCCACGACCTCCCCCGAGGCGACCTCCAGGGAGATCCCGTTCAAAACCGTCACCGCGCCGTAGGAAGCGCGCAGATCCTGTATCGTGAGCATCTAAAAAAGGTGCGCGGGGTCAGGTAAGTTTAGAATGTCCCTCCCCTCCCGTTCCCGCCTTCCCCAGGTAGGCTTCGATGACCTTGGTATTGCCTTGGATTTCCTGCGCCGTTCCTTCGGCAATTTTCACCCCATGGTCGAGGACAAAGATCCGGTCGGAGATCTTCATCACCATCTTCATATTGTGTTCAATTAAAAACGGGGTAATTCCCTGATCGCGAATCCGGCCGATCAGGACCATGAGCGCCTCGGTCTCCCGGGGGTTCATTCCGGCTGCCGGCTCGTCCAGAAGGATGAGGCCCGGCTCCGAGGCCAACGCCCGGGCGATCTCCAGGCGCCGCTGATCGCCGTAACAGAGATGGCGCGCCGTGAGGTTGTGCCGGTCGGCCAGACCGACAAACGCCAACGATCGAAGCCCTTCCTCCCGGAGCTGCCGTTCCTTTTCCCGAAAGGGCCGGTTCTGTAAAAGCGCGCCGAAAAAAGTGCCGACCAGCGGGGGCGCGCTTCGCGGATACCGACCGACCATCACATTCTCGAGAACCGTCATCTCCGAGAAGAGCCGGATGTTCTGAAAAGTGCGCGCCACCCCGCGGCGGGTGATCTCATGCGGCGGGAGCGACGCGATCGGCTCTCCCCGAAACCGGATCTGGCCGGAGGTCGGCGGGATCAGACCGGTGATGCAATTGAAAAAGGTCGTTTTCCCCGCGCCGTTCGGCCCGATGAGACTGGTGACCTTCCCGGCTTCAATCGAGAGTCCAATCGCTTCGAGCGCCTTCAAGCCGTCGAAGGTCTTGGTCAGCCCCTCTATTTCCAAAAAAGCCTGTTGAGACATGATTCCCGCTCTTTTGGATAACACATTTGAGGGAGGAAGTCAAAACGCGAGCACCTTATCACAGCGGCCGATGAAGGGTCAAGAAGAAGAACATTTTCCGAGTCGAATTCGGGCGACACAGTGGAGACAAAAAAAACAGATTTGTTCATTTCGCGACAAAATCGTTCGGCCTGGTTACTTTTCGGGATTCCATTTTTGATGGCCTATTTCTATCCCGCTGTCAAATAAATGACACGCGGTTGTAGGGAGTTCGAGCCTTTTGGGGAAAGTAAGCGCGCTTACAGATTTGATCGGTATAGCAATTGCACCAAGAGAATTATGTACGACAAGCGGTCGATTACGAGGATGTAATCTCCGTGCAGGCAAGGTGCCTCATCCCGGCGTGGTGCGTGTGGGTGATGCACTTTTTTTTTGCCCAAAAAGAGACGATCCGTCGACTAAACGATCACATCACCGAACATATGGAGGAAAAAGATCACATGATACGACGCCGTTTAGCACGTATCCTCGTTTTATCAGGCCTTCTCGGAGTGCTTCTTCCCCCGTTCGCGCTCGCTCCTTCGGCGGCCCACGCGGGGGGAACGATCAAAATCGACGACACGCGCTCCGTCAGCGTCGGGATGGGGCTGCGGAGCAGCTTCAACATGATCGAAGATGCCGCCCCGAGCGGAGAGGATCGATCCAAGGATTTTAACCTCGACAGCTTCCGGTTTTACATGGCCGGACAGCTTCATCAGATCGTTAGCTTTGAGTTCAATACCGACTACGACACCACCCCCGCCGGAACCGAAGATATTCGCGTCCTCGACGGGGTTCTGAAGTTCGGTTTCAGCGACTACGTCAACATTTGGATCGGTCGATTCCTGCCGCCGAGCGATCGCTCTAACTTAAGCGGTCCTTATTACCTCAATGCCTGGGACTTTCCCTTTGTTCAAATGTATCCGGCGGTCTTTGCGGGCCGCGACGACGGCGCTGCGATCTGGGGGATGATTGGAAAGGGAAAATTCAAATATCAGCTCGGTGCCTTTGATGGAATGGGAGGCGGACCCACCGGACCGAATCAGGAGGATAACCTCCTTTATGCAGGCCGGTTGACCCTCAACCTCTGGGACCCGGAGGCCGGGTACTACAACAGCAGCACCTACTACGGTTCGATGAACGTCTTGGCAATCGGCCTCGTGGCGATGACTCAAAAAGACGCGGTGGGGATTGTGGGCGATGCCGGCGACTTCACCGGTTGGAGCGTTGATCTATTGGCGGAGAGAAATTTGGGGGCCGCAGGGGTCGCGACACTGGAGGGAGCCTATTACGATTACGACAACGACGGACTGGCCGCAGAGGGAAAGAGCTACTTTGCGTTGGCGAGTTACCTTCTTCCCGGAACGTTTGGTGGGGCCGGGATCGAGGGGGGACTTCAGCCGATGGTCCGTTATCAGAAGTTTGAGCCGGACGGGACAGGTGCCGTCGACCACAGCCGTATCGATGTCGGATTGAGCTATATCATCAGTGGACACAATGCCAGGATCACGGCAACCTATTTTAAGGATGATATCGGAGGGACCGCTCCCGAAATCGACGGCTTCAAACTGGGCCTTCAATTCCAGATCTAACATAAGGACATTAAGGCATCAACGGTTTCAGGTGAGCGGAAATGAATGGGATTCTTGACATTACTTTTGAGCGTTACGGAGAGAAGACGTTGGCGCGGGAGATCCGCCAGCAGGCGCCGCTCCGGGTGATCCGGCCGTTCTACCCCGAGGGGGAGGGGCCGGCCCATCTCTATCTTCTCAACGCCACGGCGGGAATTCTGGAGGGGGACCAACTCGAGATCTCCCTCCGTCTGGAGAAAGGGACCCACGCCGTCGTGACGACGCCGGCGGCGACGCGGGTCCATCCGACGCCGTCGGGGGAGGCCCGCCAGCGGACCACCCTCTCCGTCGGTCCCGGCGCCACCCTGGAATATCTGGCCGAGCCGGTTCTCCCCTATGCCGGATCGGCTTTCCATCAAGAGACCGATATTTTTCTGGAGGAGCAGGCCACCCTTTTTTACGCCGACCTCCTCGGTCCGGGAAGGCTCGGACGGGGGGAATCGTTTGCCTACCGGCTCTATGAGAATCAACTAAGGATCGTCGATCCGGAAGGGGTTCTGGTTCAAGAGCGATTTCGGCTGGCCCCCTCCGAACGCCCGTTGGAGGAGATCGGGGTGATGGAAGGCTTCAGTCATCTCGGCACCCTTTATCTCTTCTGTCCGGAGTCGGCCCGGACGAGGCTTCTTACGGCTTTCCGATCGGTCGAACGGGTTGATCTCTTCTGGGGGGCGACGCTCCTTTCCCGCCGGGGTCTGGCGGTCCGGGCGCTGGCCCACGACACCCCGGCCCTTCACGGTTTTTTTTTAACCTCTGGGACCTTTTTCGAAAGGAGGTGTTGGGGAGATCCCTCCCCCCGTTCGAAAATATTGACCATTCTTAAGCGAATCGATCGACACATGTGATTGATGGGGGCATCGTTTGTCGCCCTGAAGTAAGTCAAGGAAGATCACTATCAGAAGGAGAGGAGAGATGGTGGGAGAAAAAAAATCAACGGAAGGGGTCAAAACAAAACGGCGTTATCTGAAGCCGACATTATTCGGTCTTCTGGTTCTCTTGGCGGTGGGGGTCGTCGGGACCTTCGCTGCAAGGCAGGTGGCAAACGCGGCGGGCGAGGAGAAACCACCCATCAAGATCGGCATCCTCCATTCGCTCAGCGGGACGATGGCGATCAGCGAGCAGTCGATCAAAGACATCATGATGATGGGGATCGAGGAGATCAACGCCAAAGGCGGGGTGCTCGGCCGGAAGATCGAGCCGATCGTGGAAGATCCCGCCTCCAACTGGGATCTCTTCGCGGAGAAGGCCAAAAAACTTCTGGTTCAGGACAAAGTTCCGGTGATCTTCGGCTGCTGGACCTCGGTCAGCCGGAAGTCGGTGTTGCCGGTGGTCGAGAAGAACAACGGCCTTCTCTTCTATCCGGTGCAGTATGAAGGGGAAGAGTGCTCCCGGAACATCATCTACACCGGCGCGTCGGTCAACCAGCAGGCCGTTCCCGCCGTGGAATATTTCCTGAGCAAAGAAGGGGGGGAGAAGAAAAAATTCTACCTGCTCGGCACCGACTACGTTTATCCGCGGACCACGAACAAGATCCTCCGGGCGATGCTCCTGAAGAAAGGGATCGCCGAGAAGGACATCATGGAAGAGTACACCCCGTTCCATCACCAGGACTATCAAACGATCGTCGCCAAGATCAAACGGTTCTGCGCCGGCGGGAAAGCGGCGGTGATCAACACCGTCAACGGCGACTCCAACGTTCCCCTCTTCAAAGAGCTGGCGAACACCGGGGTGAAAGCGGAGGAGTGTCCGGTGATGTCGTTCAGCGTGGCGGAAGATGAGCTGCGCGGCCTCGACACCAAGCCGTTGGTCGGCCACCTGGCGGCGTGGAACTATTTCCAAACGGTCAACACGCCGCAGAATAAGGAGCTGGTCAAGAAGTTCAAAGACTTCGCCAAAAAGAACAACCTCCCCGGCGGGGCGAGCCGTGTGGTGGATGATCCGATGTTCTGGGGGTATAACGGCCTCTATCTTTGGAAGGCGGCGGTCGAAAAGGCGGGGAGCACCGATGTCGATGCGGTGCTGAAGGCCTATCCCGGACTGGAGATCCAAACGGCGGCGGGAAAAATCGTGGCCGATACGCGGAACCATCACACCGCGAAGCCGGTTTATATCGGCCGGATCTTGGCCAACGGCCAATTCGAGATCATCTGGCAGTCGAAAGGGCTCGTGACGCCGGAGCCGTGGAGCGAGTATACCTATCCCGATCGCCAATGTGATTGGAGCAAGGGGGGCAAGGGGTCGTTCGACATGAAGGGGGGCCAGAAGGTCTTCCTCGATCCTGCGGCGATGCCGATCGAGCCGATGTAGTTTAAAGCAGGTGTTGGGGGCCGGGGGGGCGGAAACGTCTCCCGGCCCCCGTGTGGTATGGCGAAAAGATGAGATTGCAAATAGTCGTTCTGGTCTTCATTTTTCTTTTTGGGCCGCTTCAGTCCGCTTGGTCGGAGGCGTCCCCTCCCGCCGCTGGAGATAAGGCGCTGCTCCTTCAGCAGATCGCCGGGGATGATCCGGAGGTTCAGGCGGCGGTGCTGAAGGAATTGGCCGAGGGGGGGATCCGGCGATTCTTCCCCTCCTCACGGCGCTGCACGAGGGGAGCTTCTATCGATGGACGACCGCAGAAGGGGTCCGGGTGGTCCTTGTCGAGATGATCGAATCGCCGGAGGGGGAGCGGAAAGGGGTTTTGGTCGATCCGCTCACCGGGCAGCGGGTCGGCGAGGGAGACGGAACCGACGAGGGATTTGAGATGATCTCGGTTGGATCGCCCGAGGGGCGGCGTTGGCTTTCGGCGGCGCTCGACCGGATCAAGCTCTCCGATCCCTCCCCGGAAATACGGCGGTCGGCGGCGACCAAAATCGGAAACGGGTCGGATCTCTCCGCGATCGACACGCTGACCCGTGTCTTGGCCGGGGAGAGCGATCGATGGGCAAAACATGCGATAGAGGAGGCGATCGGACAGCTTCAGCTCTCCGATCCCGATCCGAAAGTCCGAAGCGAGGCGGCAATGAGGCTGGGGGAGATCCACAGCCAGCAGGGGCTCCCGAAATTGAAAGCGCTTCTTTCGGAAGCGCCGGCCGAAGCCGACCCCGCCGTGCGGGGGGCGATGCAAGCGGCGGTCACACAGATCGAGCGGTATCAGGCCCGTGAGCAATTTCTGGGAACGCTCTTCAGCGGGATCAGCCTCGGATCGATCCTGTTGTTGATGGGGCTCGGCCTGGCGATCACCTTCGGGCTGATGGGGGTGATCAACATGGCCCACGGCGAGATGATGATGGTGGGAGCCTATACGACCTTCGTCCTGCAGGAGATTTTCAGAACACGCTTTCCGGCGGGGTATCACGATCTCTATTTTATCGCGGCGCTCCCGCTCTCTTTTCTTGTGGCCGCCGTGGTCGGGTGGCTTTTGGAGAAGGGGGTGATTCGGTTTCTCTACGGAAAGCCGCTCGAGACGTTGCTGGCGACCTGGGGGATCAGCATGATTCTGCAGCAGGCGGCGCGGTGGTATTTCGGCGATCTGACGAGTGTGAACGCGCCGACCTGGATTCGCGGCGGCGTTCAGGCGACGGTCGGTCTGGTTTTACCTTACAATCGGATCTTTATCATCCTCTTGAGCATCGCAGGGCTGGTCGGTATTTCTCTTCTTCTCTCGCGGACCCGCTGGGGGCTGAAGATCCGGGCGGTCACGCAAAACCGCGATATGAGCGCGTGCCTGGGGATCTCGACCCGCCGCGTCGATGGATGGACCTTTGCTTTGGGAGCGGGGCTGGCGGGGCTGGCGGGGTGCGCCTTGAGCCTGGTGGGGAATGTCGATCCGGAGATGGGAAAGACCTATATCGTCGATTCGTTCATGGTGGTCGTGGTCGGCGGGGTCGGCAAGCTCGCCGGGACGGTGGTTTCGGCCATGGGACTCGGGATGTTGAATAAGATTCTGGAGCCGATGATCGGCGGAACCGGCGGGGCGATTTATGCCAAGATCTTTCTCCTTGCGGCCATCATCCTCTTTCTTCAACGAAAGCCCTCCGGTCTCTTCCCGGCCAAAGGCCGCGCGGCGGAGTCGGCATAATGTCGATCGATCTGAAGAAAGGAAAGATCGGGCTGGTTGCAACGGCCCTCGTCCTGGGGGTGGTCCTTCCGATCCTCAATCTGTTTCCGGCCGGCTCCCCGCTCCATCTTCCCGACTTTTATCTAACCCTTCTTGGGAAATATCTCTCGCTGGCGATCTTGGCGATCGGCATGGACCTGCTCTGGGGTTATGCCGGGATCTTAAGTCTCTGCCAGGCGGTCTTTTTTGGCCTCGGCGGATATGCCATCGGGATGTATCTGATGCTGGAGATCGGGTCGGAGCAGAGTAAATACGGCGAGGCGATTCCCGATTTCATGGTCTGGAACCAGGTGGCGGAGCTCCCTTGGTTCTGGAAGCCGTTCGAGCATTTCGGATTCGCGATGATCGGCGTGATCTTGATCCCGGCCCTCTTCGGGGGGATCTTCGGCTATCTTACCTTCCGCAGCCGGATCAAAGGGGTCTATGTCTCCATCCTGACGCAGGCGCTTGCTTTCGCCGCCTGGCTCCTCTTCAATCGAAACGAAATGAACCTCGGCGGGACGAACGGCCTCACCGATTTCAAGACCCTCCTCGGGTTTTCCCTCCACGATCCGGCGACGCAGCGGGGACTCTACATCGCAACGGTCGTTTTCCTCATCGGTTCCTATCTTCTCTGCCGGTCGATCGTCGACTCCAAGCTGGGGAAGGTTCTTCGTGCGATCCGGGACAACGAGCGCCGCCTTCATTTTTGCGGCTTCTCCACGACCGGATTCAAGGTTTTCGTCTTTTCCGTTTCGGCCGTTTTGGCGGGGGTGGCCGGCGCCTTGTATGTGCCGCAAGTCGGGATCATCACCCCCAGCCAGATGGGGGTTCTCCCGTCGCTGGAGGTGGTTGTCTGGGTGGCGCTCGGAGGGCGCGGGACGTTGATCGGCGCGGCCTTCGGCGCCGTCGTCGTCAACGGCCTCCGGACCTATCTGACGACCAAAGTCCCGCAGCTCTGGCCCTTTCTCCTCGGCGGGCTTTTTGTCGCAGGGGTCCTCTTTTTCCCGAACGGACTGGTCGGATTGCCGGCTCAGATCCAACAGTGGGTAAAACGAAGGTTCGGAAGAGTGAAATCTGCAAGCGGGATGGGGGAGGGGCTTTCCTCGAACGGCCAGCCAAAAGAAATTGATCGAAGCAGGAAAGATGTTCCGGTCGATGTCGCCGTCATTGAAGAAAAAGCAACGGCTTCTCCGAGGGAGACGATCATCTATCTGGAGGCGGTGACGGTCAGTTTCGAGGGGTTCTTGGCGCTGCGCGATCTGAATTTTATGATGGAGCGGGGAGAGCTCCGGTTCGTCATCGGTCCGAACGGGGCCGGGAAGACGACCCTGTTGGACGTGATCTCCGGGAGGGTCAAGCCGGCGAAGGGCCGGGTCATCTTCGAAGAGGGGACCGATCTTCTCCCGTTGAGAGAGCACCAGATCGCCAACCGGGGGATCGGACGAAAATTTCAAACCCCGACCGCGTTCCCGCACCATACCGTCTTCGATAATCTCGCCCTCGCGCTGCGGGGGAAGAAGGGGGTGATCCCGTCTCTCTTCGGACGGCGCGGACGGGAGGAGCGCGAGCGGATCGAGGCGATCCTCCAATGGATCGGGCTGGCGGAGCATGCGGAGCGGTTCGCCGGAACCCTCGCCCACGGCCAGCGGCAGTGGCTGGAGATCGGGATGGTGATGGCGCAGGAGCCGGAGCTTCTTTTGATCGACGAGCCGGTGGCGGGGATGACCGGAAAAGAGCGGGAGGAGACCGGCCTGCTTTTAGAGGGAATTGCCCGGGAGCATTCGGTGTTGGTGATCGAGCATGACATGGAGTTCGTCCGCCATTTCGCGAAAAAGGTGACCGTCCTCCATGAAGGAACGGTTCTTTGCGAGGGGCCGATGTTGCAGGTTCAGAACGATCCGCGGGTGGTCGAGGTTTATCTCGGACGGGAGCAGGAGGCCCATGCTTGAGGTGCAGGGGCTCAACGTCTCTTATGGAGACAGCCAGGTGCTCCGGGAGGTCGGCATGATCGTTCCGGACGGGAAGGTGGTCTGCTTGATGGGGCGGAATGGGGTGGGGAAGACGACTCTGATGAAAACCATCACCGGTCTTCTCGCGCCAAGGGGAGGAAGGATCACCCTTGGCGGCGAGGAGATCACGAAGGCCCCTCCTTATCTGCGGGCCCGTCGGGGAATCGGTTATGTTCCTCAGGGACGGGAGATTCTTGCAAGCCTCACGGTTGAAGAAAATCTCCTGATCGGCCTGGAGGCGTCAGGGGGCAAGTCGATCCCGGCGGAGATCTTCGATTTATTCCCTGTGTTAAAAACGATGCTCGGCCGCCGCGGCGGCGATCTCAGCGGCGGGCAGCAGCAGCAACTCGCCATTGGCCGCGCGCTCGTCTCCGGCCCGCGTCTGCTTTTGCTCGACGAGCCGACCGAGGGAATTCAGCCGTCGATCATTAAAGAGATTGTGGCGGTGATCCGACGAATCAAGGGGGAAGGAAAGATGGCGATTCTCTTGGTCGAGCAATACCTCTCGCTGGTTCGCGATGTAGCCGATTCGTTCTACGTGATGGAGAAGGGGGCGATTGCGGCGGAAGGGCCGGTGGAGAAATTGACCGACGAGGTGGTCCGCCGGCATTTGACGGTGTAATGTTTCGGATGGGTAGGGGCGAACCTGCGTGTTCGCCCTCGTTTTTGAAAGGCGGGCGCACACATCGGTGCGCCCCTACAGAGGAGATTAAATGCATCTGACACCCCGGGAGCAGGAGAAGCTCCTGATCTATTTGGCGGCCCAATTGGCGAAAGAGCGGAAGGGACGCGGCCTCAAGCTCAATTACCCGGAGGCGGTGGCGTTGATCACCTCGGCGGTGATGGAGGGGATTCGCGATGGAAAGCGCGTTTCGGAGCTGATGGAGATGGGGCGGAAGATCCTCTCGCGCGAGGACGTCATGGAAGGGGTGCCGGAGATGATCAAGGAGATCCAGGTAGAGGGGACCTTCCCCGACGGAACCAAATTGGTGACGATTCACGATCCGATTCAATGAAAGCTGTTGAGGAGGAATCGGGACCAGGAGGTCCCTCCCACAAAGATCCTTTTATTGTATCTCTTGTTTCCCTCTATTTTGTGGGAGGGCTCTCCAGAGCCCGATTTTTGAAGGAGCAAACATGATCCCAGGAGAATATTTCATCGCCGACGGCGAGATTGAGGCGAACGCCGGCCGGCGGACCATTGAGATGACCGTCACGAATACCGGCGACCGGCCGGTTCAGGTCGGCTCCCACTTTCACTTCTTTGAAGCGAACCGATCGCTCTCTTTTGATCGGGAGGCCGCATTCGGGATGCGGTTGAATATCCCCTCCGGCGGCGCGGTCCGGTTCGAGCCGGGGGAGAAGAAGCGAATTGTCCTGGTAGAGCTCGGCGGAACCCGGACCGTCCGGGGGTTAAACGGCCTCACCGAAGGCCCGGCCGGATCGGCACAAAAAAGCGGCGCGTTGAAGCGGCTTCGGGAAAAAGGATTTCAGGAGGGAAAGTCATGAGCCTCAAGATCCCGCGGCGGGTCTATGCCGAGATGTTCGGGCCGACGGCCGGAGACCGGGTCCGCCTGGCCGACACCGATTTAATTATCCGCGTCGAACGGGACCTGACCGTTTATGGGGATGAGTGCAAGTTCGGCGGGGGGAAAGTCCTCCGCGACGGGATGGGCCAGTCATCGGGAGCGACGTTCGGACCAGGGGGCGCTCGATCTGATCATCACGAATGCGTTGATCCTCGATTACTGGGGGATCGTGAAGGCCGATATCGGGATCAAAGGGGGCCGGATCGTCGGGATCGGAAAAGGGGGGAACCCGGAGATCATGGACGGCGTGACGGCGGGGATGGTGGTCGCCGCCGCCACCGAGGTAATCGCCGGCGAGGGGATGATTGTCACTGCCGGCGGGATCGACTCCCATATCCACTTCATCTGCCCGCAGCAGATCGATGAAGCGATTACCTCCGGGATCACGACGATGATTGGCGGCGGAACCGGCCCGGCCACCGGGACCAACGCGACCACCTGCACCCCCGGGCCGTGGAATCTCGCCCGGATGCTCCAGGCGGCCGACGGCTTTCCGATCAATCTCGGTTTCCTCGGAAAAGGGAACGCGTCGTCGACAGCCCCCCTGGAGGAGCAGATCCTGGCCGGGGCGATCGGGTTGAAGCTGCATGAAGATTGGGGAAGCACCCCGCGCGCTATCGACACCGCGCTGACGGTCGCCGATCGGTTCGATGTCCAGGTGGCGATTCATACCGATACGTTGAACGAAGCCGGCTTCGTGGAGGCGACGATCGAAGCGATCGCCGGGAGGACGATCCATGCCTATCACACCGAAGGGGCCGGCGGCGGACATGCCCCCGATATTATCCGCCTCTGCGGAGAGGCGAATATTCTGCCTGGATCGACCAATCCGACCCGGCCGTTTACGGTCAACACGATCGACGAACATCTCGACATGTTGATGGTCTGCCATCACCTCGATCCTTCGCTCCCGGAAGATGTCGCTTTTGCCGACTCCCGGATTCGCCCCGAGACGATCATGGCGGAGGATATTCTTCACGATCTCGGCGCCTTCTCCATCATGTCGTCCGACTCCCAGGCGATGGGCCGGGTAGGGGAGGTGATTCTCCGGACCTGGCAGACGGCGAGCAAAATGAAAGGCCAACGCGGTCCGCTTCCGCAGGAGGGGGAGGGGAGCGACAATCTTCGTGCACGGCGGTACATCGCCAAATACACGATCAACCCGGCAATCGCGCATGGGATCTCCGAAGAGGTCGGATCGCTCGAAGTGGGAAAGCTGGCCGATCTGGTCCTCTGGCGGCCGGCGTTTTTCGGCGTCAAACCGGAGCTGGTGGTGAAGGGGGGGATGATTCTCCGGGCGGCGATGGGCGATCCGAACGCCTCGATCCCCACCCCGCAGCCGGTTCTCTATCGCCCGATGTTCGGCGCCTTCGGCGGGGCGCCCTATGAAAATAGCATCACCTTTCTCTCCAAGGCGGCGGCGGAGAGCGACCTTGCGGCGAGCCTGGAGCTGAGAAAGAGGACCGTTGCGGTGCAGGGCTGCCGGCGGATCGGAAAGCGGGAGATGTGGCTGAACGATGCGCTCCCGCGGATCGAGGTGAACCCGGAGACCTATGAGGTCCGGGCCGACGGGGTCCTCCTCCGTTGCGAGCCGGCGGAGAAACTCCCGATGGCCCAGCGGTATTTTTTGTTTTAAACGGCATAGGGGCGTATTGCAATACGCCCCTACCTGCATGGATTGGAAATGAACCTTTCCCCAAAAAATCTCCTCGGCCTCCTTCAATGGTGCGACTCCCTCTTCCCGGCGGGGGGATATGCCCACTCCTTCGGTCTGGAGGAGGCGGTCCGGGATGGGACGGTGCGGGATGGGGAAGGGCTTTTTCGGTCGATTCGGGCGAAGATGGCTCATTCCGTCTTTCCAGGGGAGTGTGTCCTCATCAGGAAAGCGTATTCGGCAGCCGTACAGGCGGACTTGAAGACGCTCTCCGATTTGGATGAAGAGGGAATGGCGATGCGGCTGCCAATGGAATTCCGAGAAGGAAGCCGGGCCATCGGGCGGCGCTGGATTCAGATGACAGCCGATCTTTATCCCTCTTCGTGGACGAGGGAATGTCTGAAGGCATTGAAAGAGGGACGGCTGCGGGGCGATCCGGCGGTGGCTTTTGCGCTGGCGGGGGCGGCCTCTGAACGGACGCTTGTTCCGACGCTGATCGGTTACGTTTATGGAATGGCCTCGGGGCAGGTCTCGGGGGGGCTGCGGCTTTTGCCGATCGGCCAGGGGGAGGGGCAACGGATTCTCGCCCGGCTCTGGAGAGAGGTTTGCGACGAGGGGACACTGGAAAGGGTCTTTTCAGAAAGCGATGCAAGGCCGACCTCTTTTCAGCCGGCGTTGGAGATTCGCAGCATGCGGCATGAAATGGCCGAGATGAGACTGTTTCAATCGTGATGTAGGGGCGAATCTTGCCTGCACTGTATCATCGTGTATTCGCCCAATATTGATATGGGAACAAAGGGCGATCACAAGAATCGCCCCTACGAAAACCGATCAACTTTAGAAAGGGACGTCATGGGAGGATCTCATCATCATGAGCCGTTTGATCAGACTCTACGGGAACTCCGACTGCCGGTTCGAATCGGGATCGGCGGTCCGGTCGGTTCCGGGAAAACCGCCCTTACTGAACGGCTCTGCATGCGGCTGCGGGATCGGTATCAGCTGGCGGTCGTGACCAATGATATCTATACCCGCGAGGATGCCGAGTTTCTGATCCGGGCGGGGGCGTTGGAAAAAGAGCGGATCATCGGCGTCGAGACCGGCGGCTGTCCTCACACGGCGATTCGAGAGGATGCTTCCGGAAACCTTCATGCCATCGATGAACTGGTCCATCGGTTTCCCGATTTGGAGTTGATCTTCGTCGAAAGCGGGGGGGATAACCTCGCCGCCACCTTTAGCCCGGAGCTGGTCGATCGGGCGATTTATGTGATCGATGTCTCGGCCGGGGATAAAATTCCGAGAAAGGGGGGACCGGGGATCACCCGATCCGATCTGCTCGTCATCAACAAAATCGATCTCGCCCCGTATGTCGGGGCCGACCTGGGCGTCATGGACCGGGATACAAAAAAAATGCGGGGCGATAGCCCCTACATCTTCACCAACCTCAAAAAGCTGGAAGGTTTGGATGAAGTCTGCCGGTGGATCGAAGGGATCCTTTTCGAAGCGCCGCGAGTAGAGAAAAAATCGGCTTTTCTTCATCGTCGATAAAAGAGAAGAGGGGGCGCCTTTCGGCGCCCCCTCTTCGCGCGGGCACAGGAGGGGTCTATCTCCCACGGCGTTGCCCGACGCCGTGGCGCCCCCGCCCTGGCGGGCGGGGTACTCCGTTGAATCTATTCCTCTACTAAAATACCTTCCGAGTACTTCACGCCGGTGGTCGTCGGCATGTCACCCATATTGTGCTCGACAAACACGGGAACCGTGTTCAGGTCGATGGCATCGGCGACGCCGATGTCGAGGGTGCCCGGATCGGAAACGACATCCAGGAACTGACTGACTTCGAGCGGTTTGATCAGGTAGCTCTTGGTCGCGTCATCGGCATCGGTGACCTCGGTGCCGGCCGGGATGTTGATGATTTTGTCGGAAATTTCATCCGTCATCACGTGTCCGTTCTTGAAGAGTTCATGGAAGAGATCCGGCAACCCATGCATCCAGCCGTCATATTGGAGAGCGAGAGATTTTGCCTCTCCCGCATTGCTGGTCAGTGTCACCGGAACGAGACGAATCGGATCGCTTAGCAGGACGTAGTTGCTGCTCGCGTCGAGTAAGAACTGCTGCGCACCCCAACCGGTCCCTTCCTGAGCATACTCCCAGTTGAACTGCACCGGGCGAATGTTCTGATCCGTGGGAATACCCCATTGATCGACGGTTACCGGCGTGCCATCCGCTTGAAGCGGTCTGTCGTCGGTAAAGTCGTTCGGCGTGCCGTTGGTGTCATAGGCCTGCAGACCCCATTCGCCGTTGGTGACGGGGGTCGGCGTGGCGCTCTCATCGACATCCGGGGTATTGGGATCATCCGTAACATAGAGCAACGTCAGGAAGTTTGCGCCGGCACTCGTGGCAAAGGTGTAGCGCACTTCCTGACGCCAGGGGGAACGCAGATAAGCGGTTCCCGAAGGGAGCATCGATGCGGCGTTGGTCGGGTTGGCGGCGCTCTGCAACTCGATCATCACATCATAGGCGTTGGCGGCCATCGCGCTGTCGTTTTTACGGCGCACGATGAAATTGGCCCCATGGCTGTTGATGTAGTACTCCCGCCCCGGTTCCGGCGTAAAGGCGACATCTCCAGAACCGAACTCCGGCGTCCAGGTGCTCTCATCGAAGCCGGTCAATGCTTTTTGCACCCAGCCGGTCGTGGTGGTCGGCCCGCTGAATTCTCCGGTGTAGGAGATGTAGATGGAGCCGCCGATATCGACAAAGAGTTCGGCGCCGGCAGTCTCAGCAAGCTTTACGGCGGGACTGGCGGGTGTGAAGCCTCCCGGCTGGCCGGGCTGAGGGGGCTGAGCCTCATAGAAGCCGGAGCCATTGTAACCGCTCAGACCGGGGTCGGCGTTCAGATAGACGTAATTCTTCGGCATCTGGGCTTCCATGTCCCAGCGACCGATGTTGACGAACTTACGGTCGTTTTCACTCACCACCAGCGCGCTGAAATCACCAAAAGTAGTGAATGATCCGCTGGTGCAGACCGGGTTATTGGGGTCGAAGCGGTCGATCCATCCTTCGCACGACTGCCACGACGATCCGTTATGGAGAAGGTTATAGTGTTTGTTAATCCACGTCTCGACGGCGATCCCTTGGATGTCGCTGAGGGCGCCCGGCACCAGCATTCGCTTGGTGAAGGTTCCGTCAAACTGTTCTGCGACAGTGTAGGTCTCCGCGGTATCCTGATTGCCCCGGTCCTGACGCTTAACGGTGGTTCCGGCGGGAACCGCTCCGTTGCCGGCCCAGAGCTGATGCCGGCCTTGCCACGCGCCGTAGTAGGCGAACTGGCGGTGTCCCTCGGTGTCGGTGAACTCCACCGGGAAACCGAACGACTTGGTCTTCATGACATCCTGTCCGGTCTCGCTATCGAACATCCCATACCGGTGAGCCATCTCGGTGATGGACGTCCGGTCTTTATACTGGACGGTACCCGCCCCTTTTTGAATGGCGAGATGGGCCGTGTTGTAGGCATATTTCGCCTCCACCGGGTCCGGCGTGCAGTTGGGCTGATTGCAGCTCTCGAAGTCGGGGAACATCACCTTCCCGAAGCCGTCTGTCTCCGACCGGTTCATGACCGCCTTCATCTGATGGCTGCCACCTGGGCCGCCCGGGCTGCTCTCATTGATCTTAATGACCGCACGGCCGTCCGCGTCGATGTCGGCGGATGCTGCGAAGAAGTCGGAAGCCGAGTCGCCGAATCGGACATTGAATGTCCAGACACCGTAGTCACTGTACGAGCCGTCCTCTCGCCGTGTGGCCGATTGATAGATCTTGAATTCCCCTTTGATCAGCATGGTCATCCCATCGTGCGACTCCTCGATCCAAAGTCGGACGCGATTGACGTCCTGGCCGTTCTCCTCGATCATCGCTGAATCAACCACCCACGGCTCGAGCGATTTCGTCTCGATGCCGTTCTGCTCATCCTGGAAGGCGACCATCGCTTTATAGGGGCCTTGATTGACGTTCGCCTCGTCGGCGTAGTTCGTCTGTGCCAGCGCCGAGAGAACCTGTTCGATGATATCGAACTGCTCCAGCGTGTGCTCGTTTACGAACTTCACCGTCTGCGCTTTGCTGTAATCGGTGTTTGGATCGGTCGCCGCCCGCTTTAATGCGGAAAGCTTCGATTTGAGACCCGGCTTGGACACGCCTCCGCCGGCCGCGCCGGAGAGGTTGGTCGGCACCGCTGAAATCTCGGTCGGCACCTCGAAGCCGGCCGACTGAGAACCTCCTCCGCCACCCGATGAACTACCTCCTCCGCCCCCGCCTCCGCAGGCAGCCAGGCTGAGGCTCACAATCAATGAAGCCGAAGCCACTGCAAGTAACCTTTTCATTTGTTGTCTCCTGTTTGTTTTTTCCCGATTGTATTTTTCCGGACGACCTAAAAAAACGGGCAGCGGATCATTTGCATCCTTGCAAAATAAAAAAGCCCATTTCCAAACTTTAGAAATGGGCTGCGCACATAAATCATAAATAAGGATAGAAGAATTCTTATTTATCCATGGCAGCCCAACTAGCATGCCGGCGACTCCATTCGCCCGGCGAAGCCTTGAAGCTTTGCGCCCCAACCTTTCGGCTGGTTTGCCTTTATCTTGGATTCAAACTTTGTTTCGTGGTAAAAGATACCAAAAAGTGATATTTTGTCAATAGGGGAAAGCGGAAAAGAGGTCTTTGACAAACATTTTACAAATGCCGTAGCATCAGTAAATGCAGAAGCGATTAGGTTACGCTCTCTTTGTAATTTTTCTTCTGCAGGCGCTCCTTGCCTGCACGCCGGCCCGACTCCTCTCTAAGCCGGAATGGCGGTTGCAAGGAATCCGGATCGATCGGATCGACCTTGGGGGGGCTTCACTCGGCTTGGCGCTCCGTATTATCAATCCCAATCCCGTCGGCGTGACCGTACAGCATCTGACGTACCAATTTTATTTGCATGAGGTCAAAATTGCGGAGGGAGAGATGACAACCCCCTTCGAGCTGCCGAGGCACGGATCAATCGACGTTGTCCTGCCGGTGCAGATGAGCTTTAAACAAGCGCGTGAGCTGGCGCCGCTCTTAAGAAAAGAGCCGGAGGAGATCGACTACCGATTGGAGGGGGGGATTACCTTGCGGGCCATGGGGACGGAGAAGCACTTCCAGCTTCACCATGCCGGAAAGAAGTAGTTCGGTCGTTCGGAGGAAGGCTACTCTTTTCGTGCCGGTTTCGGCGGGGTGGAGATCTCCCTGAGGAGAAGGTCCCCGTAGCGCTGGATCTGCCACTCCCGAAGGGAAACGACTTCCCGGAGCGCCTCGATCGATTTCGGTGTCCGCTTGGCGATGTCGCGCAACACGCCGCTGGTGACCACCATCGCCGGCTCCAGCCCCTCTTGCTCCGCCTGCTTGTTTCGCCACTCTTTCAAATGGGTCAACAACCGCTCTTGGTCGGGAGTGAGCGGGGCCCCGCCGTTGCGCTCGACTTTGGGGAGCGGGTCGGTCGTCGTCATCCCCTTTGACACGGCAGTTAACCAAAGGGAAGGATTTCGAAAGACCGGCGCCGTTTCTCTGGGGAAGAGCCGTTTGAGGTCCTCCTCGGACTGGGGAGGTTCTTTGGCCATCTTGAGAAGATCATCGTTGGAAATAATCTTAAACGGCGGGCGGTTTCTTTTTTTTGCCAACTGGTTGCGCACCACGGCGAGCTCTCGCAAGATCTTCTGAGCGGAATGGGGGAGGGCGCGTGCCCCTTTGATCCGGAGGTAATCATCCGGCTCGAATGATTTCCCGCTCCAGGTGATCGCTTCCAGGAGCCGGCATTCCTCTTCAATTTGATCCATCCTCCCGATGGCGTCGATCTCCTTTTTCAAGAGCTCATAGAGCGGAATCAGGTAGGCGGTATCCTGGGCGGCATAATCCAATTGGTCCTTCGGCAGGGGGCGGATCGACCAATTCGACTTTTGATGGGTCTTCGAAAGGGTCAATTGAAAATAACGCGCAATCAGGTTTTGAAGGGAGAACTCGCGAACGCCGAGCGCGCGGGCGGCTAAGGCGGTATCGAAGATCGGTCCGATGTTGAAGCCGAAGTCGCGCTTCAACGACACCAGATCGTAATCGGCCCCGTGGAAGACCTTTAAGATCGATCTGTCTTCGAGGATTGGGCCGAGCGGTTCGATGGTTTCAAGGAGAAGCGGATCGAAGATAAAGTGCTGCTCCGCTCCGGAAATCTGGATCAGGCTGACCCTTTCCTGATAGCTGTAGAGAGAATCTCCTTCGGTGTCGACTCCGATGATAGGGGCGCGGCGTAAAGCATCGATCGCCTCACGAAAGCCCTCCGACGTGGTGATGTAGTCGTAATGAAATTCCATTTTGTCCTAAACAGTCCGGCCTAATTAGGTCTCTTTTAAGAGTCGCTGCAGCGCTTCCTGGAAATCAGGGCGCTCGAAGAATCCTCCGCTAAAATGATGCAGGACCAATTCCCCCTTTTTATCCAAGAGAAAGAGGGTGGGGGTAAACTGCGCACCGAGTCGGGTTGCGACGCGATCGTTCGGATCGTAGAGCACGGGAAAGTTGAAGAGCTCCGGGTGTGATTTCACATAGTCCCGGATATTCGCCTCCGAATCTTTAAATCCGACGGCGACGACCTGAAACGGTTTCCCCTTCATCTTCTCTTTCAGATTGCGGACTTTCGGCAGCTCCTGTTGGCAGGTTCCGCACCAGGAGGCCCAAAAGATGAGCAGGGTCGGTTTGTCGAGCAGGTCTTTCTCGGTGTATTTTTTCCCGTCGAGGGAAAGAAGCTCAAACGGCGGGATCTTGCGTCCGCCGGCATCGGCGCCGACCCCTCCCAATAAGAGAAGGGCAAACAGGAGCACCGCCGTGAATGAAAGGCTCTTTCTCATCAGTTCCCATCCTTTTATTAGAGAGGAGAAAAGAAGCAGCGAAAACAATGACATCGCGGAGACCCGCCTCCTCCAGCGATCATCCACCCTTCTTTATCCTTATTTTTATCTTAAATTTCAGCTTTACTCGTTTTTAACATAGCGCCGGGTCTTTCGCAAGTTGCTAAATTTCTCCCCAAGGGGAGATCATTGCCGCTTGCCGAGGAGACCCTGGGGACGGAAGATCATCATGACCACCAGGGCCGCGCCGAAAATAAGCATCCGATAACTCGCCAATCCGCGAAGGAGTTCCGGCAAGACGGTTAAAAGAAAGGCGCCGAGAATCGCCCCGGGAAGGCTTCCCATCCCGCCCAGCACCACCATCGAGAGGACCCGGACCGACTCAAGAAAGGTAAAGCTCTCCGGCGAGACGAAAGTATATTTTGCTGCGAAGAAGACCCCCGCCACCCCGGAGATCCCGGCTCCCAGCGCGAAGGCGAGGATCTTCATCTGAGTGGTATTGATCCCCATCGCCGAGGCGGCGAGCTCATCCTCCCGGATCGCGATCCAGGCCCGGCCGATTTGCGAGTGGCTCAATCGATAGATCGCCAATACCGTCAAAAGGAGCAGCGCGAGAACAAGGTAATAAAAATGGATCGGCTGCCGGAGGACGAACCCCGGCAGTTCCGGTCGGCCGATATTCAAGATCCCGTTTGGACCGTTGGTCACCGAGTCCCAGTTATTGAAAACCAAATAAATAATCTGGACAAAGCCGAGGGTCACGATGGCCAGATAATCGCCGCGGAGGCGCAGCGTGATCATCCCGAGGACCACGCCGAACGCGGCGGCGATGAGCCCGCCGAGCGGAAGACCGAGCCAGAATGAAAGGCCGATGCCGGTGGAGAGAAGGCCATAAACATACGCCCCGATTCCGTAGAAGCCGGCATAACCGAGGTCAAGCAGCCCGGCCGAGCCGACGGTGATATTCAGTCCCACGGCCAGGAGTGCATAAAGACCCGCGAGACTGAGGATATCGATATAGTAGTTATTCAGAAAAAGGGGAAGAATCAGGAAAAGCGCCGCCCCTCCGGCCATGAGCGCCGTCCGATTCAACCAAGAGAAAAAGCCGCCGAGTTTCCTCAGCCGCCTCCGGAAGACGGCCATCGCGGTATGGACCGGTTCGCTCCCTCCCCCGATCATCATCCCCCGCCAGAGAACCCCGCCGATCGCCAGCGCCGCAGCGAGTTTCCCCGCATCCTGCCACCCCATGAAGGGGAGGACGAGCAGCCCCATCCAGAGGCCGACCAAGAGTGAGTTTTTTAACGCTGAGACCGACAATCTGTTCCTTTGATTATGCCCGCTCCGGAACCTTCTCGCCGAGCAGGCCCGAGGGACGGAAGATAAGGACAAAGATCAAAATCAAAAAGGCGAAGCCATCTTTGAACTCGCTGGAGATGTAGGCCGCGCCGAGGCTTTCCACCAGTCCGAGGAGCAGCCCGCCGACCATGGCGCCCGGAATATTCCCGATCCCGCCGAGGACCGCCGCGGTGAAAGCTTTGATCCCGGCGACATAGCCGATGAAAAAATGAACCACTCCGTAATACATCGCCACCATCACCCCGGCCACCGCGGCGAGGAGCGATCCGATCGCAAAGGTGACCATAATGACCCGGTCGATCGGAATGCCGCAAAGCGACGCCATCGTTTTGTCCTGCGCCGTCGCCCGCATCGCCTTTCCGAGACGGGTCTTTCGAACGAAGAACTGCAGGGACCCCATCAGAACGACCGAGGCAACGAGGATGAAAATCTGAATTCCGCTGATCGGAATGCCCGCTTCGGCAATCGGACCGGTTGGAAGAATATGGGGGAAGACTTTGTCGGCCGATCCTTGGGTTAGCATCACATAGTTTTGGAGAAAGATCGACATCCCGATCGCCGAGATCAGCGGCGCGAGCCGATGGGCCTGCCGAAGCGGCCGGTAGGCGATCCGCTCCAGGGTCATCCCATATCCGGCGCAGGTCACCGCCGAGAGGAGAAAGGTGAGAATCAGAGAAAGGAAAAGATGTGTTTCGGTCAGTCCGGTCACGGTAAAGAGGCCGAGAAAAATAATCCCGAGGTAGGCGCCGATCATGTAGATCTCGCCATGCGCGAAGTTAATCAGCCCCAAGATGCCGTAGACCATCGTGTAGCCGAGCGCGACCAGCGCATACACCGCGCCGAGGGTAAGGCCGTTGATCAATTGTTGAAGGAACATCCGTTAGGTCCTCATCTTCATCGAGACCGTCGGCCCATTTTCGGCGCCGGAACTGCTGCAGGCGCGGCCGAACGGCATGGCCATCAGCTTCAAAAAGGTCCGGTCTTCCGAGTTCGGATATTCTTTCAGCCCGATCACCAGCCGCTCCTGCGGCGCCGTCCGATAGGTTCCGATCGACCGGTCCCAAAAAGAGAAAATCGTCGAGTAGTTCGAATTGGTCTCCGCCGGAACATCCGAATGGTGGACCCGGTGCATGTCGGGGGTGACGAAAATCCACCGCACGGCCGACTCGAACGGCTCCGGAATTTTGAAATTGCTGTGCTGAAACTGGGCCGCGAGGAGAAGCGCCCCCTCGAAGAGGATAACCGAAATCCAGGCCGGCCCCCAAAGGGTCATCGCTCCCAGCCGGAGAAGGATCGATACCCCGATCTCCGACAGGTGAAATCGCGAGGCGGAGGTGACATCAAGATCGCGATCCGTGTGGTGAACACGGTGGAGTCGCCAAAGCAGCGGCCAACGATGGTACGCCATGTGCCATAAATAGGTGACAAAGTCAAGGTAGAGGAGGGAGAGCGCGATGTTCCAACCGATCCCGATCGGGAACAGATGGAGCAGCCCGATCCCGCGTGATTCGAGAAACCGGGCATACGCGACGACCGCCCCGCCGAAAGCGATGCCGAGGAGGACGGTATTCCCCCCGGCGATCAGCAGATTCAGACCATAGTGGCGAAAAATCGGATCGACCCGCTTCCGAAAGGGGAAGAGGTTTTCGATCGCCATGAACAGAAAAAGCCCACCAAAGCCGGCCAGACCACGCAGGCCGGTGGGGGTTAGGAGGATATCCATCAGGGTGGGATCCCCTTGTTTAGCTGACTAGATCCACTATTCTTTTCTCGCACCTCAGAGCCTGCCAACAGATATCTTTCCCACAAAGATTGAATCTCCCTCAGAACCACTTCGGGATGTTCTTTGGATCTATTTGGATTTTCTGCGGCTAGCTTGAGCAAGGTCTTGGCCACTTCAAGTTTCTTGCCTTTCACATTAAAGACAAAAGAAGCTTCTATAATCTGCATGGCATAATTATTCCACATACCTTGTATATCGCTGCAGAAGGAATCGGTCTCCTCTTGGGATTTACCATCAGCTATAGCCACCTCTTTCATTGCTTCCAGCCTTAGATCGATCTGCTCTCTGAGCAATCTCATGAGTTTAATTCTTTTCACGCCATCATAGCGGTTCGCCCGTGAGACAGTTAGGCTTACAGCGGCCATTCTGATAACTTCTAAAAAAAGATCTCTGGCTAGTTCAGTTTTTGTTAATGCTGGTTCGTGGTAAAGGAGTGTTCCAATAAGAGAGGTTTCTTCTGGTGATCCTCTCATTCTAGTCCCTACTGCTGCAATTTCAAGCGGAGTCCACGGGCCATCGAGTAGATCTTCACAAAAAGAATGGCTGGTGGACAAAATAAATTCATAGGCGGACGGCCACTCATCATGGGGGAAGATCATGCTTTGGGTCAGTCCCTCATAAGATATGCTTATGCCCCCGTCGTTATGGAGCATAACAATATACGATCCTTTAGAATATAAGTTAAAACAGTCACCTTCAGACCGTAATGGGTTTTCCCATGAATTCCGCCTTATCTCGTCAGGCTCAATTTCATTAAGTGTTTCAATGAGGATCTGCCAGTGCTCTTTAGGAACTTCAATGGACTTTAGATGCTTATAGTTTTCAAAACAGACCCTTTTGTAAACATCAGTGGCTGGACTTCCGTATAAAGCGTAAATGGGTAATCCTTCGCTTTCTTTTTGTAACTGATATGGTCTTGGTGCTCTTTGTAGGATTCGCTTCCTAGTCCCGATCCACTCATTGATGAGGCGGTCTTTATGAAGCCAGGTATCAAAACACTTGCGATGGAGAGAAACTTCGTTAAATTCTTGACCTACCTGACATTGTTCGTCGAACTGATGTCCCAATCTCATGGCCTGTATAATGCCGGAAAATGGATCTTGCGGGAGGTAGCGACCAGAGGAAGTCGTTCGAGGATTACTTATTTCTTCTCTGCATATATGGCAAATCTGTGCGTCCATGAGACTTCCGGAGAGAGGCAGCAGCTGATTTGTTCTCAGTCCGCCTGGGTAAGGGATTTGATCTTTTCAATTATTCTTTTCGCGATTTCCAGTGATTCAGCAATTTCCTCTTTCCGAAGTTCAGAATGAACTGTTGAGGGATAACGTTCTTCTACATAATACTCACTCATCTTCAGACATGCCGTTCGGAACATTTCTAAGGAAGGTTCGTATACAACCGCGTCATTGAGAAGTGAATCGAGCCGGTGAATTCTTCTTAAAGACCAGCCTTTGGAAAGGAGATAACCTTTGAGGAATTTTTCAATTGTTTGTTGAATGTTGAACCCTGCTCCCTCAAGATCTTCAAGACGAAGCAGATTTTCTGCCCGCTGAATCTCTTTCTCTCCGATTCGGAACCAATCCTTCGGGTAGAGAGATTCTTTACGCGGCATAGAGGAGTTCGCCTTTGGACAAAATTTCCTTGATGAATTGATCTCCGATTTCCTGACGGGTTTTAATTTCTTCCGGGGTTAAAACCAAAGATTCGATGGGGGTGCGGAGCTTCGGATCGGAAACGATCCTAGAAACAGCAACCCGTCGATCGATCGGTCGCTCTTTGGTTTCTTTGATAATAAGAAGATCGATATCGCTGTCCTGATTCGGAGTGCCATAGGCATAGGAGCCGAAGAGGATGATCCTCTCAGGTCGGTACTCCTTCACAATTTTCCCGACGATCTCATTAATTAATTTTCGGAAACCCGTATCATTTACCACATTTATCCCTCAGGCTTCCAAAATTCCTCGAACTTGCCGTTTTGGGTGATCCAGACAATGTAGGGCGACTTTTGAACATCTCCCTTTTGGTCGAACTCGATATGGCCGAGCGGTCCATCGTACTTGATTCCCCGAATGATCTCGGCGACCCGTTTTCCGTCTTTCAGCTTTCCCTCCTTCTCAGCCTCTGCAAGAGAGGTCAGGAGGATGTTGGCGGCGTCGTAGGCGTAGATGGCGTAGGGGGCGAGCTCGTTTCCATGCTTGGCTTTGTATTTTTCCAGAAATCCTTTCGCCTCCGGCATGTTTTCGGGGTCGGGGGTGAAGGTAAGATAGGTCCCCTCCGCCGCCGCCCCGGCGATCTCAATAAATTTTGGATCGATGACGCCGTCGCCGCTCAACATCGGAGCGGTGAGGCCGACCTCCTTTGCCTGTTTGGCAAGCTGTCCCCCCTCCGGGAAGATTCCACCGAAGAAAAAGAGCTCGGGATTCTTTCCTTTGATGGATGTGAGAATGCCCCGGAAATCTTTATCCCCCTGGGTGATCCCATCGAAAGAGACCACTTCTACCTCCGGGTAGGCGGCGAGACTCTTACGGAACTCCTCGGCCAAGCCCTGGCCGTAGGTCGTCTTGTCGTGGAGGATGGCGACCCGCTTTAGCTTCAGCTGCCCGCCGACGAAATCGGCGCCGACCTTTCCTTGTTGATCGTCCCGGCCGCAGACGCGGAAGACATTCCAGAACCCCTGATCGGTTAATCTCGGATTCGTGGAGCCGGGGGTAATCATCGGAATACCGGAGGAATGATAAACGGCGGAAGCCGGAATCGACGCACTGGAGTTGAAGTGGCCGACGATCCCGACAATGCCGGAGTTGACCAGCTTGTTCGCCACCGAGACCGCCTGCTTCGGGTTGTGCTGATCGTCGCCGACCTCCAGGCGAATCTTCTTTCCGTTGATCCCGCCGCGCGCGTTCCACTCCTCGACCGCAAGGTGCGCGCCCCGCTCGACATCCCCTCCGAGCTTGCTCTGATCGCCGGTCATCGGGCCGGCGACGCCGACAACGATCTCAGACGGTCCTTCGGCGCCCTTTTGGCAGCCGACGAGGGCGCTTGTGAGAAGTGCGATTAAAAGAAAAGTTGCTCGAACCATTTAAAAACTCCCCCTCCACACGATTGCGTCGGCTCCGTTCCCTCGATGAAGGCCTCTTCTTTTCCATCGAGGCAGGTTTTTCCATTTTCATTCACCCGCTCGAAGACAATCCCGGCCGGCGGGGCGAAGTCGGTCGGCGATGTCGCCGCGACCGCTTCCTTCATAAAGGCCGTCCAGATCGGCAATGCGGCGGCGGCGCCCGTCAGCTCCACCGGGTCGTTCTGATCGAATCCCACCCAGACCACGGTGACCAGCTCCGGCGTATACCCGGCGAACCAGGCGTCCCGCTCATCGCTGGTCGTCCCGGTTTTCCCGGCGGCGGGTCGATCGAATCCGAGCCGTCGGACCCCTTGCCCCGTGCCCGACTCGATCACCCCCTTCATTAAATGGGTGACGAGGAACGCCGCCTGCGGCGAGACCACCTGCGGGAAGAGCATTTCCTCCGAATCGGGGGAATCAAGGCGGAGATTGGCCGGATCGATGACCCCCTGCACAAAGAGGGGGTCGCGCTTGATTCCCTGACTCGCCAATGTCGCATAGGCGACCCCCATCTCCAGAGGCGAAACCTCGGACGTCCCGAGCGCCAGGGAAGGGAGATCCTTCAGGGGGCTGGTGATTCCCAGCGCGCGGGCGGCGGCGCTGATCTTCTCGATGCCGATTTCTTGCGAGAGCCGAACCGTCGCGGTATTAAGCGAGTGCTCGAGCGCGGCGCGCAGCGTCACCGGGCCGAGATAATTTCGATCATAGTTTTGCGGCGACCAGTCGCGGCCTCCCGCCTGCAGGGTGATCGGAGCATCCTCCACCTGGCTGATCGGGGTATAGGGGCCTCTCCCGTTCGCGGCCTCCTCGAAGGCGGCGAGGTAGACGAACGGTTTGAAGAGCGATCCCGGCTGGCGGCGCGCCTGCGTCACCCGATTGAACTGGCTGGTGCCGTAGCTGCGGCCGCCGACGAGCGCCCGAACTTCCCCGGTTCGCGGATCGATCGCCACCAGGGCGCCTTGAAGCTGCCGCTCCGGCTCGGCCCGTTTGAGATGAGAATATTGCCGCTCCAACGTCTGAAGCCCATTGCGGAGTTTCTCTTCGGCGATCTGTTGCAGCTCCACATCGAGGGCGGTGAAGATTCGAAGCCCGCCGGAGTTCAATAGGTCGCCGGGATAGGCCGCCGCCAGACGCTGGCGGATTTCGTCGACGAAGTAAGGGGCGGCGTTTAAGCGCTCCTTCACCTTGCGGCCGGAAACGGTTTCGGCGCGCGCCTGAACATATTGACGAAGGGTAATCTTCTGTTCCGCGAAGAGGGTTTCCAGGACCAGGTTTCGGCGCTGAATCGCTTTCTTCAAATTCTTCTGAGGGGAGAGGGTATTCGGGGAGCGGACCATCCCGGCCAGCAGCGCCGATTCTCCGAGGGTCATTTCGCCCGGCGGTTTGCCGAAGTAGAACCAGGAGCCCTGGCCGATTCCGTAGATTCCCATGATCCCGTTTTGGCCAAGATAGATCTCATTGAGGTAGGTTTCGAGAATCTCCTCTTTGTTGTAGTGCCGCTCCAAGAGAAGCGACATGATCGCCTCATTGATCTTCCGGTTCCAGGTCCGTTCGCTGTCGAGATAAAAATTCTTGACCAGCTGCTGCGTGAGGGTGCTTCCGCCCTGGACGATTCCGCCGGCGCGAAGATTGGCCCAGGCGGCGCGCAAAATCCCGCGCGGGTCGATCCCGCCATGCTCGTAGAACCGGCGATCTTCCATGGCGAGAATGGCATCGATCAGAATCGGCGGGACCTCCGAGAGGCCGATCAGGCTTCGCTCTTCCCAGGTTCCCTCGTAGAAGCCGCCGATCACTTCCGGTTCGATCGGGACCTGCGCCAGATCTTCCGCGAGGGAGAGATCGACGATCCGATCGATCTGCTTTCCCGAAGAAAAGGAGAAACTGACCGGAATTCCCTGTTGGAGTCGGTCGGCGTAAGCAAAGTCATGGAGGAAGATCTCCAAGCCGCTTTCGGAAAGATAATATTCTCCCGACCTTTTGACCGGCCGCTTCACCGAACGATAATTCAATCGCTTGAGGCGGGAGACCACGCCGCTCTTTTCGATGTCGAGACCGGGAGAGAGAACCAGGGGGGCGGAATAAATTTTTGAGGGGAGCTTCCACCGTTGGCCTTCAAATTTTTTCACCACCTGGTAATCGAGGTAGGCGATGTAGACCGCAGTGAAAGAAAGGATCAGGAGAGAGAGTCCCAGGAAAATGCGGAGAGGCCGGCTTTTTCGCTTTTTCTTCATTGAAGCATTTATACCATCTTTTCCTTGTAAATTCAATGGAAAAGGAGGGTTCTCATTGACACATGCCATGAATCATGGTAATCCTCGAGCGAGGAAATCTCCATGACCGAGACGCAAAAAGATGCAATCATCATTGTCTTTGCCAAAGCCCCCGATCCGGGATCGGTGAAGAGCCGCCTTCACCCGACGCTCAACACGGAAGAGCGGGCCCGGCTGCAGGCGGCCATGATCCTGGATACGCTTCACCTCAGCGACCCGCTTCCTTCCCGGCGGGTCCTTGCCTGTGCCCCCGATGTAGATCATCCCTTTTTTTTGAAGTGCAGCCGGGAGCGTTCCCTTGACCTGATCCAGCAGAAAGGGGAGTCGCTCGGGGAGCGAATGAAAAATGCTTTTGGCTGGGGGTTTTCACAAGGATATGAGAGGGTGGTCCTCATCGGGTGCGATGCACCGACACTCCCAACCGATTTTATCCAGCAGGCATTCGATCACCTCGAACGCGCTTCGGTGGTGGTCGGGCCGAGCCTCGATGGCGGCTACTATCTGATCGGCGCGCGGCCGCCGTTGGCCGATCTCTTCAGCGGGATTCAATGGGGGGGCGATCAGGTTTTCAGCGCGACCCTCCACAAGGTCAATGCAGAAAAACTCGACTGTGAACTGCTTCCTTTCTGGTATGACATCGACCGGCCGGCCGATTTAATCTTCCTCAAGGAAATACTGGCCCTCCACGCGCGGCAAGGAATGCCCCTGCCGAAAGAAACCACGCAGTTCCTTCGCTCCCTTTCCTGGAAAGGCCGCGACGGAGAAAGTAAGGGATGAAGCCGATCGGGCTGTATATCGATTTTCCATTTTGTCTTGCGCGTTGTTCGTTCTGCGCCTTTAATATTCAGGGGTACCGAGAGGGGTTTGCATCGCGTTATGCCGAGGCCCTTCAGAGGGAGATTCTTTTTCAAGCGGACGCACCCTTCTGGAGAGACCGAATGATCATCAGCATCTATCTCGGGGGAGGGACGCCGAGCCTCTACGCTCCCGAAGTCCTGACCGGTCTTGTGGCTCTCTGCCGGAAGCGGCTTCCTGTCGCATCCGATGTTGAGGTGACATTGGAGGCTCACCCGGCGACGATCCATGCCGAGAATCTCTTGCCGCTCCGAGAGGGAGGGATCAATCGCCTCTCGATGGGGGTGCAATCGTTCTCGGATGCGCACCTGGAAGTGCTCGGCCGGCACCACACGGCGGAGGGGGCGCGTGCCGCCTTTTCTGCCGCCCGGGCAGCTGGGTTTACCAATATCGGCATCGATCTAATCTATGGGCTGCCCGATCAATCGTTCTCAGGCTGGGAAGCGACCCTCCAGGCGGCGATCGGTCTTGCGCCGGAGCATCTCTCTCTTTACGGCCTTTCGATCGAGGAAGGGACCCTCTTCGACAAAAAAGCGCGGGCCGGACTTCTCTCCCTTCCGACGGAGGAAGAGGCGATCGCGCAGTTTCAAACCGCGCAAGCCCGCCTGGCCGCCGCCGGTTACCGGCATTATGAGATCTCCAACTTCGCCCGGCCCGGCGATGAATGCCGTCACAATCTTCTCTACTGGGACCGGGACGATGTTCTCGGCGTCGGCCTCTCGGCCCATTCCTACCTCGATGGAGAACACCGATCGAACACCGACTCCCTCCAGGCTTATCTGGAGATGCTTGAGTCAGGCCGCCTGCCGGCTGATCGGTGTGAGAAGGTCGGCGCGGAGGCGCTCCTGAAAGACCGGATTATCTTCGGGCTGAGGAAAACGGAAGGAATTCCGCTCGCCTTTCTGGAAGAAGATCCTTCGCTCCGAAAAACCGCCGACCGGTTGATCTCGGAAGGTCTCCTCACCGTCGAGTCCAACCAGGCCCGGCTCACTCCCCGAGGGTTGCTACTGGCGGATGAGGTTGCCGTCGCCTTCATTTAACACCGCTAACACCGCGCTTCTCTCTGCTCTCACATCCCCTTCTTCATCATCAAGGTAAGCCAGCCTCTATTTTCGTCTGTCTGGGAAAAGAAATAATGAATATCAAATGGTGTCGGGGATCGGTTTCAAGCCGGACGTCAACCGTTAGATCGACGATGGCTTCATTTTAGGAAAGAAGGGATGGCAGCAAAGCTGAGTATCCGTTGGACGATCGGTAATGTCAGTTTGTATGGATTCGAGGCGTTGCGTCTCTCCATTTGGGGGGCCTGGAGAGTCTTTGGCCCGGAGGGAGTCTACACGGTTTGTGTTAACTCCGTCCCGCTCGATGAGGCGCGCAGGCAAACAGGCGCGGTCCCGGAGGAGGTGCGTTGGCAGGGTGTGATCCAAGAGGAGATCTTTCCCCCGATCAAGGCACATTTCGACCAGCGGTTGGCCGATGGGGTCGGATGGAAGTTCGCCCCGCTGCAGCTTTACCCGGACCGTCATGAGCTGGCGCTTGATAATGACTGCATCCTTTGGGAGAGGCCCGACGGCATCCGAAAATGGATCGAGGATGATCAAGGGACCTGTCTTATTGCGGAGGATGTTCGAACGTGCCTTGGGCAGTTCGCCTCTTTTTGCGGCCCGGAGCCTCGGAATTCCGGGATTCGCGGCGTCCCGCCGGGGTTCGACCTGGAGGGGGCATTCCAGGCGATCTTACGCGCCCATCCCGTCCCGATCCTCAACGAGCAGGACGAACAGGGGTTGCAGATCGCGGCGATCTCACGCCATCGCGATCCATTCGTGGTTCGCGTCGAGGAGGTGACGATCTGCTCTCCCTTCCCGCACCATCAACCGGTCCTCGGCCGCTGCGGGGCGCACTTCGTCGGTCTGAACGTCAAAGAGATTCCATGGAAGTGGGAGGGGCGGCCGGGGAGCGATCATGTTCGCGATCACTGGCGCCGCTATCGAGATGAGCTCTATTCACGGGTCGGCCTGGCCCCGCCGGCGGAGGCGTTCTACCGCTGAAGGAGCCCTAAAAATTTCGTGATGAGCGGAAAGACCGACGGACGCACGGTAAAATCGACGGGAAGCCAAAGCGGACCGAAGGCCCTCTTCAGATCCCGATATTGATCCTCTCCTTGCGTCAACCGGCAAAAGCGGGTCCATCCGATGAGCCGGCTGAGTCTTCCCGCCGATCGGTTCCATAATAGATCGGCTAGGGTGGCGGGGGCGAGATGGAAGAAAGACCACATTTGGAATGCGATCTGCAATTCGGGAATCAGCTCGCGCTCCACTGCCTGCCGATACCCTTTCAGGTCGGAGGCCTTTCCGTCCAGATACGAAGCAAGGTGCTTTGCCGCCGCCCGGCCGCTCCAGATCGCGCCATAGATCCCCTCTCCGGTCAGTAGATCGATCAGGCCGGCGGCGTCGCCGACCAGCAGGAGGTTTCCGTCGATCAGCGGCGTGTCGGGACGGCGGACCGGCAGGGGCGCGGCGCGGATCCCCCAGAGCTCTCCCGGATCGAAGCCGTAGGCGCGGACCGCCTCCTCAAATTTGTGGCGAAGGGTCGAACCGATCGACGGCAAGCCGCCGATGCCGATGTTGAGATGGTCCCCTTTTGGAAAGAGCCAGTGATATCCGCCGGGCTCGGCGCCGAGATCGATCCCGACCCGGTTTTGCCACCGCTCCGGGAAACGGCCCTTCGGGGTGATGTTTCCTTCCATGGCGAGGATGCGCCATCGCGGGACCGTAAGTCCGGCGCGCTTGGCCGTTTCTCCCTGGGCGCCGTCGGCCGCCACCAAAGTCCGGCCCTCAAATGTTTCGTTCCCCGCACGGATGATGACGCGGGAGCGGTCCCGCTCGATTTCGCGCAACAGGGTCCGCTCCCGCAAGGCGGCCCCGGCCTTGATCGCCTGCTCCAGCAGAAAGTGATCAAACCGGCTCCGTTGGGTGAGATAAAAAAGAGGCTGATCCGCATCGCGGGTAAAGCCGCGGCGGCGGGAGAAGGTCAGATCGAGCCCGCAGATCGGCCGCTCGACGACGGGAGCGAGATCAAACGGCAAAAGACGCGCAGCGCGAAGCGTGATCCCGCCGCCGCACGGTTTATCGCGTGGGAAGGTCGCTTTATCGAGAAGCAGCACCGACATTCCCCGCACCGCGCACTCCCGCGCAACGGTGCTCCCGGCCGGACCGCTCCCCACCACGATCACATCATACCGCATCGCCCACCTGAGAGGAGGTTCGTCAAACTACTTTCTCGTGTATCGATGCTTCACCCCGATCGGAAAATACGCCGGGTCGCCTGCCGGTTTCAATGTCACCTCCGGCAGTTGACGCTCCGGAGGGACGTAGTGGGCGAACTCGCTGTTCAGTCTTAGTAGCTCCCGCTGAATGGATCGGGAGATCGTCTGCCGCTTTTCTTCATCCCCGGATATCTCTGGGAGGAGCTCGACAACCACACTCAGGACCTTCTCTTTGGTTTCCGTCTCCTGAGCCTGAAGGACAAATTTCCCGGTGACCCACTTCTGAATCGGGTTCTGCTCCAGGCCGACGGTGACATTCTCCGGGTAGATGTTGGCGCCATAATACGAGACGGTGAAATCGGCCCGGCCGAAGAGGTAGACGAATGGAAGGGGATGGCTTCCTTGATCTGTTTGCAACTCTCCCAAGGGATCGCCTCCCTGTTTCTTCACGAAGCGAAGCATCGTTTCGTAAGGGATAACGCCCCCTTTGTCGGCGATGTGATAACGGATGAGCGGCACCCCGTTGTCGCCGGTGACGATCAGGGTTCCCTCCGGGGTGACCTCGAAGAAGCGGCTCAGCGGATCGTATTGAACCAGCGTCGGGAGGCGCGATTCGCCGAACAACTCCCGCGCCGCTTCGGGATGGGTGGCGAAAAACCGGCGGAGGGTGATGGAAATCGGTGTCTCATTTCCCAGCACCCCGGCATCGGCGGTACCGTAAAGCGAGGCGGTGTTGTGAATCGGATCGTTCGATCCGGCCCGCTCACAAACGAGGGTGCGCCATTCTTCGCTGAAGACTTCGCCGGCGAAGATCATTTTGATTCGATCCCTTTTCCAGTCGATCCCCTGCGCAATCCCATGGTCGATTACTTCTTTGATAAACGGCGGATACCCGGCCAAGACGACCTGCTCGAAGTGAGATCCCAATGTCTCCATCACCCGGAAGATTTCGCTTTTATTATTGCCCGGCGTGACGAGGGTGATCGGGTAGCCCTTCTGCGCAAGATAGCGGCAGCAGGCGGCGGTGTACATCCCGCCGACCCAGGTGCCGAGGGCGAAGCAGATCACCGCCAGCGTCGGCCGACCGTCCGCCTGGAACGCGTCTCGGAAAATCTGCTCGAAGCGAAAGGCGACGTTGAGCTCATGTTTCAGCGAACGGGGCCAGAAGAGCGGTTTCCCGGTTGATCCGGAGGAGACAGCGATCATCTCGCAGGCGTGCAGTTTCCCTCCGCGGCATCGTTGCGGGAGCGGGTAGGCAGTCATGTAATTTTGTTTCGTGAGGAGAGGGAGTTTTTGGAAGTCGGCGGGCGTTTGAATCCGGGCCGGATCGATCCCTTCTCGTTTTAAAAAGTCCCGGTAGCCCGGGACCTCGGCCGCCACCGAATGAAAGAGGGTAAAGGCCGCCTGCGCGGGCGATTCGGTGAGATGCCGCGCGAGTTTGGTTTCCAGCGGTGTCGAGAAAAAGGAGTCCATATCGGGGTGCTCCGCTCATGGGCAGATCTGGGGCCATTATACTGAATCGGAGCGGAGCGTTTCCACAATCAAAACGAAAATGGATGGTTCCTAACGAGAATGATCTTTCCTGCGTCGCTCTTAACCCCCGGCTCTGGATCGGCGGGACCGTGCCCTTACCTCATGGGCCAAGATCACCGAGTCCTCGATCCGTCCGCAGCAGAGACACCGCGCCCCGAAATAGTCCCAAGGACGCGATTCAATCGATGTGAATAGAAATTTCTCCGCCACCATCAGCCCGCCACATTTTTCTGCAGTTCATTTTCTCCCCCTGGATGTTTGATTGTTTGGTGTCATATTTACATGGTAAAGCAAGAGGTATGCCGCTCGGCGGAATGAAGAAGCGGATGGGGAAAAAGGGCATTTGTAAAGGGGCCCGCAGCAAATTCGGTATGGCGCGGCCGGGTTTCCATTTCCGGAATCTGGAAACCTTCTGGAAGGTGGAATCAGGGTTTCCCTCTCCTCCGCTTGATTTTCGTCACGACTGTATCCAATCTGTCCGGGCGCCGGCGCTTCGTTTCTCTGCTAGACTTGTTCAGAGAAAATCGGACAGGGGATAGCGTATTCGGCGCTAAAACAAGCGCTCGGCAAGGGGTGAATGCGGTTCGCGAAACGCTTGTTTTTCGGGGGAAGTTGGCATACAATAGCCGTTCTTTATCAGAAAGGTCGGTTTGAAGCGTTCAAATGAAAAGAAGAAAGTCGGTCTGGTCAGCCTCGGCTGCCCCAAGAATCAGGTCGATTCCGAAGTGATGCTCGGATCGCTCCTGCAGGCGGGGTATGAATTGACGGCAGAGCAGGAGGAAGCCGATATCGTGATCGTCAACACCTGCGGATTCATCGATCAGGCCAAAGAGGAATCGATCGATACCCTCATCGAAATGGGGGAATTAAAGAAGAGCGGCCGCTGCCAAGCGCTCATCGCCACCGGATGCCTGACGCAACGTTATCCGGGCGATCTGCTCGAACAGCTTCCGGAGATCGATGCCGTCGTCGGGACCGGGGATTTCCCGAAGATCGCTTCTCTCTGCGACGCCCTCCTGAATCCAAGAAGAACCGACGACCGCCCGAGCCTCACCGAGACGCCGACTTATCTTTATCAACCGGAGACGCCGCGTCTGCGGTTGGGACCGAAACATTGGGCCTACGTCAAAGTGTCGGAAGGGTGTAACTACCGCTGCTCGTTCTGCAGCATTCCTTCCTTCCGGGGCGATCTGCAGAGCCGGACGATCGACTCGGTGGTCCGCGAAGCGCAAGCGCTGGCCGAAGAGGGGGTCGTCGAGATCAACCTCATCGCCCAGAGCCTCACCAGCTTCGGCTGGGATCGCCGGAAAAAGGGAGAGCTGGTTACCCTCTTGAAAGAATTGGTCCGGATCGACGGTCTTCGCTGGATCCGCCTCTTCTACACCTATCCGACCGATTTCACCGATGCCCTCATCGACCTGATCGCCGAGGAGGAGAAGATCTGCCGCTACATCGATCTTCCACTCCAGCATATCGATGATGCCATCTTAAGAAAGATGAATCGAAAGGGAAAGCGGCGCGACATCGAGCGGCTGATCCAAAAACTTCGAGACCGCATCCCCGGGGTCACCCTGCGAAGCACCTTCATCGTCGGTTTTCCGGGGGAGACGGAGCAAGCATTCCGGGGCCTTTCGGAGTTCATCCGCGAGACCGAATTCGACCGGCTCGGCGTCTTCACCTACTCGCTGGAGGAGGGGACCTCCGCCCATCCGCTCGGCGATCCGGTCTCCGAAGGAATCAAGATCAAGCGCCAAAAGGCATTATTGGAGATGCAGCGGAAGATCTCGCGGCGCAAGCAACGGAAGATGATCGGGTCGGTCCAGACCCTTTTGGTCGACGGGCTTTCGAAGGAGAGCGATCTTCTTCTCGAAGGGCGATTAGAAGGACAGGCTCCCGACGTGGACGGCGTCGTCCTGATCAACGACACCGGCGGGGAGGTCGTGAGCCCCGGCCAGTTTATCTCCGTTCGGATCACCGCGGCGCACGATTACGATCTGGTCGGAGAGCGCGCGGAACAAAAAGAGCGTCCCGTCCAGATTGAAAAAGAAGAGGGGCTTCTTCCGATGATTTCGCCAGCAACACACCGGTGAGGGGGTCGTGACCGCCTCTCTCCTGATCTTCCTCTTTACATACACCTTCATCGCCGTTCGGAACATCCCGGGCGTTCCGCTCGATATGCCGGCCGGCGCCCTCGTCGGCGCCGTTCTAATGGTGGCGACCGGCGTCCTCTCCCTCCAAGAAGCCTACATCGCCATCGACTGGGACACCCTTCTTCTCCTCCTCGGTATGATGCTCGTCGTCGCCTACCTTGCAATGGGCGGTCTTTTCAGCTGGGTCGCTTCGTTCTTGGCCCGTTTTGCTCTCTCCCCCTTTCGGCTCCTGGTCTGGGTGGTCTTGTTGAGCGGCTTTCTCTCGGCCATCTTCGTGAACGATACGATCTGCCTTCTCTTCACCCCGATTCTTTTGGTCCTCCTCCGGTCGCTTCGCTTGAACCCGATTCCTTACCTGATTGCGCTGGCGACGGCGTCGAACATCGGCGGCCAGATGTCGATTATGGGAAATCCCCAAAACATGTTCATCGGGAATCATTCGGAAATTTCATTCGCCCGATTCTTCCTCCTGCTCTCACCGATCACCCTGATCGGACTAGTCCTGAATGTCGCTGTCATCGCCTTCATTTATCGGAAGGAACTGCAGGCTCCTGTGACTCCGGTTGAGATCGATCCAAACGCTCGGCTGCAGGAGACCGACCGGGTGCTCCTGATCAAGGGCCTCGGGGTTGTGGCGGGAATGCTGGTTCTCTTTTTTGCCGAGCAGCCCTATCCGCTCGTTGCCATCGGGGGGGCGGCGGTTCTCTTTTTAATCGGCAATCGAAAACCGGAGCTGGCCTTCCGAAGGGTTGATTGGACGCTGCTTGTTTTCTTTGCCTCCCTCTTCGTGGTGATGCGGGGGCTGGAGCGATCGGGGTGGGTCCGGTTGGTTCTGGAGGGAAGCGCACCGCTGCTTCAGGGAAGCCCGGCGCAGGTCGTGGCGGTGTTGAGCGGAGTGACCCTGATTCTCTCGAATCTGGTCAGCAATGTCCCGGCCGTGGTTCTCATGGAGCCGTTCGTGGAGGCGCTTCCCAACCCCGATCTCGGGTGGCTGACCCTGGCGATGAGCAGTACCCTTGCCGGCAACCTGACACTGGTTGGCTCGGTGGCCAACCTGATTGTCGTCTCCCTGGCGCGCCCGGAGGTGGAAATCTCCTTTTGGGAGTACTTCAAGGTCGGCGCAATCCTGACGCTGCTGACGATTGGAGTGGGGGTGGGGGTGTTGATCGTGGAAGCGAGATTCTTATAAACGGTTCCGGCGATCGGAAGGGACAATTGAGAGGGTCCGGCCGGCCGATTCAGCCGCCGGCCGGACTTTTCTTTCTTCGCAGAACGGCCGGGTGTGTGATTAGGCCACCTCGAGCAATTCAATCTCAAACGTCAATTCTCGTCCCGCCAAAGGGTGATTGCCGTCCAACGTCACGCTCGAGTCGGAGGTATCGGTGACGGTCACGACAATCGATTGACCGTCGGACTGGGGGATTTGGTACTGCTGTCCCACTTGAGGATCGACCCCTTCCGGCAGGTGTTGTCGATCGACCACCAGCACCATCTCTTCGTGGCGCAGACCATAGGCGTTTTCCGCCGAGATGACAACCTTCTTCGACTCTCCCGGATTCATCCCCACCACCGCCTCCTCAAAGCCCGGAATGACCTCTCCTTCGCCGATGGTAAAGGGAAGCGGCTCCCGCTCTCTGGAAGTGTCGAATACCGTCCCATCTTCGAATGTGCCGACGTAATGAACTTTTACCACATTCCCGCGTTTTGCTTGAGCCATGCGTCTCTCCTTTCGGTAAATGGCCGTTTATTGATCATAGAGTCAGGTGAGGATTGTCCTTCTTGGCCGTCCTTCATTGAGATCGGGGGCCCTCGTTCATGCCGAATCCGCAGGGGCGGCGTGGAGAGAAGCACCCGGATTGGTTCAATCATAAAGCATCATGAGCCGCTATTGCAATCGGGAACCCCGCCCCGGAAGAGGCGGGGTTTGCGGGAGGGAGGCGCTTGACACGACACGCGCTGCGGATGATCAAAGATAGATAAAAACAATTACCTTTAAGCTTTGGGTATTTCAACGGAAGGCTTTATTCCATTGAAAATTGTGAAAATCTTGATACAATTAGAAACGCTTTAGGATCTCCCATCCCAGGCCAAGATATTCCGAAAAGGAGAATGAAGCAGTGTCTGTTTCGGCTTACGAAAGACGCAAATTCGTTCGGGTCGATGTCAGCTACGACGCACGAATTAATCGCAACATTCGAGCGGCCATCAAAAAGCTGAGTCTCGGCGGATGTCTTGTCGAATGTAACGAACCGCTTCGCGATACGGACGTCATCGAGGTGGAATTCTCCGCTTTTGACGAAGAGTTTCGCCTGCTCGGCCGTGTGATTCTCGTCGCCGGCGCCAACCAATACGGTGTCCGATTTGAGCCCGACAATGACGATCAGGTCTTCCGGCTGGTCGATGCCATCAAGAAAATCCAAGATGCTTCCATCGCGAGACGCTCGACCCGTTTGAAGGTTCAGCAAGAAGCCTTCTTGGACAAAGAGCCTTCGCTGTTGGTGGACCTGAGTGAAGGAGGCTGTTTTGTCCGGACGGCTCATCGCTTCAATCTCGGAGATATCATCGAGGTCCAATTTTTTCTTAATGACGAATCGATCCACCTCGCCGGTCAGATTCGATGGACCGGCCCGGAAGGGGTCGGCGTCGAATTCCTCTCTCCCGATCCAAGCCAAATCGGCGACATCGCCCGATTCCTGACCAAGAAACATCCCCGCAAATCTCCCCTCCCGTAACGATCCGGCTCAGTCCCCCTGCGCCAAGCTTCTGACAACATCGGCCAGGCCGTGAACCACCCGGGCCACGCGGATGGAATCGACCGTCTCGGGCCGGTCGGTGGGGCGGTGGTAATGGGGATTCCGAAAGGGCACGGTGTCGGTGACCATCATTGCCGCATAACCCTCTCTCCAGAACGAGTCGTGATCGGACCAGGCGACGCCGGGAATCGAGGAGGGGGCGGCCACCCCCTCGGAGGGGAACGGGGTCCGCCTGCGGAACGCGGCGATACTTTGTCTGACCAACTCACGGTACCGAATATTTCCGACGAAAGCGATGAAGTCGCCGCGGCCGGGATAGAAGAGATTCAACGGGAAAGGATAACGTTGGCTCCCCTCCTCGGAAGAATAATAGCCGATCGATTCAATGGAGATCATCGCGACGATTTTCTCTCCCCGTCGTCTTGCCTCCCGCGCATAAACCCGGCTCCCCATCTGACCGGTCAGGAAACTCGGCCCCTCCTCATTGGTAAAGGCGAGGAACCGGATGGTCCGGCCAAACCGCTCCTCTTTGAGCAATCTCGCCAGCTCCAGCACCGCCGCCACCCCGGTGGCGTTGTCGTCGGCGCCGGACGAGTTCATCACCGTGTCGTAGTGAGCGCCGAGAAGAACGATCTCCTCCGCCCGGCTTCCGCCCGGGACGGTCACGGCCATGTTTCGGAACCATTGACCGTTGTGCAGATACTTTTGCGGGACCGCCTCATAACCGATTTGTCGGAAGGCCGATTCAATATAATCGGCCGCGGCGTCAAGACGCGCGGGGCTGAGAAGGTTTCGTTCGCCGATCTCTCCGGCGAGGGCTTGGATGTGGGATTGAACTCGCGCGCGGCTTGTTTCTTCTTCGGGGGAGAGGGGCGGGAGCGGGCCACGGAAAGAGGTGGACGGCATTCGGATCATCACAAACCAGAGGAGGAAAAACCCGATCAGCCCGATACCGAGTAGGGTGAACAGCAGGATGCGTCCGAAACGGAGAAGCGACCTCCTCGATGATTTCCCTCCGGGGCTTTGTAGAAAAGAAAACCGCTCTGCACGATGGACCATTGTTTGATTTTATCGAATCCGATCCGGCGCCACAAGAAGGGGGAGGGTTGACGAGAGAAGGAGATTTCGGTTAGAACAGAAAAACTCCAATGATAGTGTCGTCGGCAGGTAAGGCTATTTTCGAACTGAGATGAGGAGGTGTGCGATGGGTAGAAAGGATAATCTATTGAGACAGGTTTTGCTTTTACCGGTGATCTTCTTTTTATCCGCGGGTCTGGTATGGGGAGCGGAGACAAAGCTGACCTGGCACGGCCATGCGGCTTTTGAGGTTGTCACCCCCGGCGGGGCGGTTTTGTTGATCGACCCTTGGCTGAAAAATCCGGTCAATCCGAATGCGCAGGAAAATAAAGACCCACTGGCCGCATTTGAAAAAGTCGATTACATCCTGATCACCCACGGGCACTTCGATCATGTCGGCGATGCCGTTGCCCTGGCGAAGAAGACGGGGGCCCGGCTCGTCACGAATTTTGAACTCGGAAGCAACATGGCAAAGCTTTTGGGTTTTCCCAAGGAGCAGATGGGATTCGATACGCTCATGAACATCGGAGGGGAGATTGAGATCGCGAAAGGGGAGGTGGGGGTCGTCATGACGCCCGCAGTCCACTCCAGCGGCCTCGGCAATCCGAATGCGGGGCCGCAGGAGGCCGACATCGTCTACGGCGGTAATCCAGGGGGTTTTATACTGAGGATCAAAAACGGACCGACGGTTTATCATACCGGAGACACCGCCTACTTTGGCGATATGGTGTTGATCGGCCAGCATGCCCCCGATGTCGCCCTAATTAACATCGGCGGCCACTTTGGAATGTCACCAGCGATGGCCGCCAAAGCGGTGGCGTCGGTCAAGGCGAAACTGGCGATTCCGCACCATTTCGGAACCTTTCCTGTGCTGACTCAAGATCCGAAGCCGTTTACGGACGCACTCGGAAGGGAGAAGATCCCCGTCCGGGTCATGAAGCCGGGAGAGACGGTGATGTTTGAGGGGAAAACCATAAAGAAGTAGGTCTCTTCAGGATGGAGCGGTTACACGAATCGAGCCACCAGGAAAATCCCGATCATCGCAAAGCCTAATGCGAGCTTGGCGGCGGCCCCCAGCGCCAGCCCCAACGAGGCTCCCATACCGGCACGACCGGCCGCGGCAAGGTCGCGCCGGGTGGTGAGCTCGCCGATCACCGCGCCGACAAAAGGCCCAAGCAAAACCCCCGGTAAACCCAAGAACAGACCGGCCAGCCCACCCAGCGCGGCACCGATCATCGCCCGCTTCGAGGCGCCAAAGCGTTTGGCGCCGAACGCGGTTGCTGCGAAATCAACCAGATAGGTCAACCCCGCCATCACCCCCAGCGCCGCGAGCGTCCATCCGCCGACATAGGCGAAATCTTCGGCCCAGGCCGCCAGCAGCAAGCCGACGAAGAGAAGCGGTGCGCCGGGAAGGGCCGGCAACACGAGTCCGGCCAAGCCGAGCACGATCAAAAGGATTGCAAGTATCCAGAGGAGGGCAGTCATGGGGGCAAGATTAAATGAGGCACCGCTTAGAACCCCCGTGATGATTAAACGGCTTCACTGTAGGCGGAGATGGCATTAATCATCACTTCATCCATGTAAAGATTGATGATCCGCGCCGTTGAGTAGTAACCTTTGAGGGTCGCATTCATCAGGGGACTGGCGGATCGTTCTACTAAGAAATCGAGCATCACCGTTCTTAGTAGCGAGACTTCCCGCGCCAATTCCCGCCCGCGATAACCTTGTTGAAAGCGAAGGTAGACCTTAACGCGACCTTCCAATGTATTGGTTGGATTGGGTGTTTCATCCGCTCGAAGCAATTCGCACATCTCCTCCATCATCGCAGGGACATGGTCGCGTAATTCAGAATGTGTCAGGACGGCGTCCGAATCGATCCGTGCGTCGTTCCGTACCGCTTGCATCCACGTTTGAGTGATCTGTTCGATGTTTTTTTCTACGAGGGCACTGAGCTTCTCATTCGCCATGGCTGATCTCCCGGATTTCGTTTGCACAGATTGTACACGCTCTCTTTCAAGCACTCCTCGAACTCTTTTCCTTGGGTTTGTTTTACGAATTCAAGAAAGCCGTAGATGTTTCTGATTTCGTCACTGTTAAAGCCCATGGTTCTTAAAAGATCGTCGTTTGCCCGAAAAGACAACGGGTACGGAAGGATCCGAAATAAATATTTTCCTGAAGCTTGAAATTTCACAATGGCGTTGTAAAGATCCTTGAGCATCATGAACGACGAGATGAGACATTCATAGCTGTTCTGGCTTGCCCTGACCAACAGGTAGACAAAATCTTCATTGTAATTTTTGATCAACTGTTCGAAATCATCCTGTGTAAACATGCGTCGGTCTTCCTTTTAATTATATGTTCACCAAATATGACGAGCAATCATCGATTGCGGTTCCCATCTTGACAAAGGGCTGAGAATCAGCTTTTGGAGGCGAATTGTATACTTATTCAAGAAACATGAAAAGGGGTTTGATCTTGAGCGGGATGGTATCGGCCCAAGGTGTCTTCTGCGAAGAGCGAGGCCCCTTCCGACATTGCCGGGATGGGTGAACGCAAAAAAAGTATACCGAGATAAACTTCCCTCAATCAAGAAGGAAAAGGTCACTCCGGCTTAGTTCTTAGGGGCTTTAGCGTGATTTAAACGGTCGGCTTCGTGAGATGCGATCAAAGGATTCAGTGGCGGCATGGTGACCTCTTCAGCGAGAGGGGGCCGGCGGGAGTGAATCTCATTCCGCGTTTGCGCGTTAGGGGAGGAGTCCCAACTGCCGCATCATCGTGGCGGCGTCATAGTAGAGTCGGGCGAGGGTGATTTTACCGGTTTTCAGCTTGAAGACCTCGCAGAAGGAGAGGTCGATGGACTTTCCGGTCGGCGGGATGGGGCCTTTGGGGCCGGCGAGCGGGCCCGATTGGTGGGTCCCTTTGCCGGTGAACTCGACGGTGACCCAATCGCCCGAGGGGATTAAATTCGTGATCTCGATTCGGGCATCCGAGAAGGCGGTGGTCCACATCTTTAAAAACGCTTTATACCCTTCCGGCCCCTCGTAGGTGGTCTCAAAGGGGATATTGGTCCATCGCACCTTTGGATCGACCAGGGTCGCCCCATAACCGAAATCGCGTTTGTTGAAGGCGCTGTAATGTTCCCGAACGATGTTGGCATTCTCTTCCGCGGACATCTTCTCCTCCTCCATCATCGTTGTGGTCGATCAAATGAGCAGACTAGATCGAATCGGACGTCACCGGCGTTCCGACCGGATGTCCATTCCCGTTGGCTCTCTCCTTCTCGTTCAGGTCGACCGAGATGAGTCGGGAGAGGCCGGTCTCTTCCATCGTGACGCCGTAGAGGACATCGGCAATCTCCATCGTCCGCTTGTTGTGGGTGATCACGATAAATTGCGTTTGCTGCGACATGTCGTCGACGGCCTTGATGAACCGGCGGGTGTTCTCCTCATCGAGCGGGGCATCAATTTCATCGAGCAGACAGAAGGGGCTCGGGTGGATCAAGAAAGTGGCGAATAACAGGGAGATCGCCGTCAACGCCTTCTCCCCGCCGGACAGAAGGGTGATGCTGCGCGGTTTCTTGCCGGGGGGCTGCGCCACCATCTCGATGCCCGATTCGAGCGGGTGGGCCTCGTCCAGAAGGATCAACTCCGCCTTGCCGCCGCCGAAGAAGGAGACGAAGACCTGTTTAAACTTCTCGTTGAGGAGGTGGAACGTATCGGTGAAGAGGCTCTGCGTGGTTTTGTTGATCTTCGCGATCGCCTGCCTAAGGCTCTCCATCGAGGTGGTTAAATCGGTCTCCTGCGATGTCAGGAACTGGTAGCGGGTCTCTAATTCGCGGTATTCTTCGATGGCGCCGATGTTCACCGGCCCGATCTCGTCGAGCGCCCGCCGGAGCGTGGCCGCCCGATCTCGCGCCTGATCCATGGTCCACTCTCCCTCTTCGGAAGAAGGAGGGGGAGGCGGAACGGTCTCGGCGATCTCGATCTGATAATTCATGAAGATCGTCTCCCGGATCTTCTCCTGCGTCATCTGCGCTTCGATTTTACGAAGGGCGCGCTCTTGGAGCGATTTTTGGGTTTGATCGAGTTGGGCGCGAAGCTGGTGTATCTCCTGTTCTACCTCTTGTAATTGTGCCAGGACGCCGGCATGGGCTTCGGTCTTCTCCCGGATCAGGGCGACTTTTTCTTCCCGTTCGGACATCGCCAGCGAAATCGCCGTGGTTGTTTCTGCCTCTTCGGCCTCGGCCGTCTGCCACTTCTCCTTGAGCGAGGCCAGGAGGCGCTCTTTCTCCTGGAAACGCTGCACGAGCTCCTCTTGGGCGCGGCGGACCCGGTCGCGCTTCTCAAGAAGGTGACGATGCCGCTCTTTGAGAGAGGCCGTCTCCATTTTTAACCGAACGACCTCTTCTTTCATCCCTCCCAAGCTCTGCCGAAGCGCCTCGACCTGCTCCTGCTGGCGGACAATCTCCCCCTCTTTTTCTCCCTTCAGCCGCAGCGCTTCGCCAATCCGGCCCCGCTCTTCTTCTTCCTGCTGCAAGAGTTCCCGTTCTTCCTTCGTTCCTTCTTCTTGCTCGAAGAGGACGGTCTGGAGCGCATTCTGGAGTCGGTCGATCTCCGTAAGCGAGGTGCTGTGATCTTTCTGTTCATGCAATTGCTGCATCTCGAGCGATCGGATCTCCGCCGTCAGCGTCTCGATCTCCTGCCGGGTCGCCTGAAGGATTTCCTGATGTTCAGTGATCTCCCCTTCCAGACGCCGGATCTCTTCTTGAAGGTGATCCATCTGGTCGGACAAAGACTTGATCTCCCGCTTTTGTTCAAGAAGACCGGTCTCGCCCCGCTCTCCCCCCGTCACCCCCCCGGAGGGATCCAAGACCTCGCCCCGCAGCGTGACCCAGACGGCCGGGGCCGATGCGCTCTCCCAGAGCTGAAGGGCGACGTCGAGGTCTCGAACCAGGACCACCTCTTCGAGGAGGGCGTTCGCCAGGGCGTCATACCCTTCGCGGCTGGTCACCAGATCGAGGGCGCGGCCGATGACTCCGTCTTGGCCCGCTTCGAGCGGGAGAGCGCCCTCTCTGCGAACGCGCGGCCGGCGAGGGAAGAACGTTCCCCGTCCCATCTGGGACTGCCGGAGGTGGTCGATTCCCTCTTTGATCTCGGCAGGTCCTTCCACGATAATGCCGCGCAGGCGGCTCTCGAGCACCGCTTCGATCGCTTTCTCATAGGGGGCCGGAACATCGATGAAGTCGGCGACCATTCCGTGGATTCCTTGGAGCTGAACCAGCAGGCTCTCCGTCCCCGAGCCGAGAAGCCCCCGGTAAAATCCTTCGCGGGAGGCGAGCTGTGCGGCCAGGGCGGCCCACGCTTCTTTTGCCTCGGAGAGCCGGGCCGACCGGGCTTTGAGGTCGGCCTCCGTCTCCTTCAAACGGGTGGCGGCCGCGGTCTGCGCGGCGCTCTTTTCCGAAAGACGCTGCCGCGTTTGCTCCAGCGCCCCCTTCAGCTGGCCGGCGGCCTCTTCGATCGTTCGTTTTTTCCCTTGGACCGCTTCGAGCTCCTGGGCGCCGCGCCCTTTGCGTTTAAAGAGATCCTCTTTACGCCGCTCAATGTGGAGGAGGTTATTGTTCGCTTGGGTGAGCCGCGAGGCGAGCTCAAAGAGAACGACCTTCTCCTGTTCCAGGCGGGCGATCTCACGGTTGAGCTCTTCTTCGCGCCGGCTCGATTCCTCCTGCCGTTCCATGAGGAGTTGCTCTCGCTCGGGTTGCTCCCGTTCGATCTCCTCCCGCTCTTTCTCAAGGAGTTCTTCTTCCGCTTTCAGCGTCGCTTCGGCCTGGCGGATTTCTCCGATCTCCTGCTGATTGCGCGCTTCGGTCTCGCTCCACTCTTTCCGCTGGGCGCGAATCGTCTCGATCCTCCCTTCCAGCCGCTGGATCTTCCCTTCAATCTCGAAGACCTGCGTCTTAATCTGCCCCAGCGCCTGCTCCTGCTCGGTCAAGGCAAGCTTGATTTCGGACTGCTTCAAATCGAGTCCGGCGAGACGATGCTCCTCCGCAGACGCCGTCTCCTGCAGCCCCCGCTCTTCCTGCTCCAGAAGCTCGCGTGTCCCGCTCCACTGTTCCCACTCGGCCCGGGCGACCCACAGCTCCAGCGCGCGGAGCTCCTCTCGTAGTTTCTGATATTTTTCCGCCTTTCGGGCCTGGCGGTCGAGGGAGTTGATCTGCCGCTTGATCTCGCTGATAATATCGCGGACGCGCGTGAGGTTCTGCTCCGTCGCCTCCAGCTTGCGAAGCGCTTCCGCCTTCCGAAGACGATACTTGGCGATTCCGGCCGCCTCTTCGACGAGCTCGCGCCGCTGCATTGGAGAGGCGGAGATCAGATCGTCAACCTTCCCCTGTTCGATGATGGTATGGGCGCGGTATCCGGCGCCGGTATCGATGAGCAGATCGCGGATATCTTTCAAGCGGCAGGCAGTCTTGTTGATCAGGTATTCGCTCTCCCCCGAGCGGAAGAGCCGCCGGCTGACGGTGATCTCGGCATAGGGGGCGTAAGGACCGGGAAGTTCGTTGTCGATGTCGCCGAAGGTCAGAGACACCTCCGCCATCCCGAGCGCTTTGCGCTGCTCCGTTCCGTTGAAGATGACATCCTCCATTTTTTCGCCGCGGAGGTTTTTGGCGCTCTGCTCTCCCAGCACCCAGAGGATGGCATCGGCCAGATTGCTCTTCCCGCAGCCGTTCGGCCCGACGATGGCATTGATGCCGGGCTGGAAGGTAACCACTGTTTTGTCGAAGAACGATTTGAATCCGAAGACCTCTAATTTTTTAAGACGCATCTTTACATCCTCAAATATTCGATGGGTAAATTGGAGAGAAAAGGAGTTAAGCAAACCGGGGCGGGGAAGAAAATACCCGGCGTCGTGGGGGATCGATCCTGAATGTCGAATCGGTCCATCAAGATAAGCAGAGACCTCCAAACAACAAAGAAATTTATTTCTTCATAACACAGGTTTTGGTTAAAGTAAAGAAAATAGTCTATATCTAGGGGTCTCGATTAGAGAAGAGCCCATCGGGTCGCGGTCGGGGTTGCAGCTTTTGCACAGAAATGCTAAAGATTGCAATCGCCTCTTTTATCCGAGCGGGATATACTGGAAACGGAAGGGATTAAATAAATTCAATGAGGGAGGGTTGATGGCTCGGTCTATTCAGAATGTGGTTTTCGATCTCGGCGGGGTTCTCCTGGAGTGGAAGCCCGATCAAATATTAGAAGGGCTCTATCAGGACCGCGACCTCCGGGCACTTGTCAAAAAGGAAGTGTTTCAGCATCCCGATTGGCTTGCACTCGATAAGGGAACGCTCGATGAAGAAGCGGCGGTCCGATTGTTCCAGCAGCGAACGGGACGGTCCCTGGCGGAGATGAAGAAACTAATGGATACCGTGAGAGAGACACTCATCCCGATTCCGCCGACATTTGCGCTTTTAGAGGAGCTGTCGAAGCAAGGGATGAATCTCTATTGTGTCTCGAATATGCAGACCGCCGTCTTCGCCTATCTTCAGAACCGATATGATTTTTGGGGGAAGTTTAAAGGCCTCGTCATCTCGGCGCACGTTCGAATGATCAAACCGGACGCCGAGATTTTCCGATACCTTTTCTCCCGCTACGGGTTGGCCTCCTCCGCTTGCGTTTTCATCGACGACCATCCTCCCAATGTGGAGAGCGCGCGCCGGCTCGGAATGGAGGCGATTTTATTTCAGGGGGCCGACGACTGCCGGCGCCAGCTTCAGTTGATCCACAACCTCCTTGGTCAAGGAGAACAAGCGATCCCTCCCGGGCGAATCTCTTGAATTTTGTGAGCCGTTTTTAGTGTCGTACGAAAAGTTCCTCAGTCGGGGTTCATCTCGACCGGCGTTTACGGCTGCGCGGCTTCTCCTCTTCCATTAAGCCAAAATCAACCTGCCAGTTCTCCAAATCAACCCGATCGACCCGAACCTGGATCGCGTCGCCGAGCCGGAAGGTGCGGCGATGATGCTCGCCGATGAGGGCGTGCTGCTTCTCATCATAGATGTAATAATCGTCATGCAGATTGCTGACGTGAATCAACCCTTCGACAAAGTAGGCCCCCAACTCGACGAAGAGGCCGTAGGCCGCGACGCCGGAGATGAAGCCAGTGTAAGTTTCGCCGACCTTATCCGACATGAACTTCACCTTCTTCCGCTGAATGACCTCCCGCTCGGCCTCCATGGAGGCCCGCTCCCGCTCCGAAGTGTGTTTTCCGATTTCAGGGAGGCGATCGGCCCACGCTTCCTGCTCCTCCTGCGACATCCGTTGATGGAGTACTTTTCTTAAAAGACGATGGACCACCAAGTCGGGATAACGCCGGATCGGGGAGGTGAAATGGGTATACTCCTCGGAGGCGAGTCCGAAGTGGCCGTGGTTCTCGGCGGAATACTTCGCCTGCTTCAGAGACCGTAAGAGAATTTGATTGATGAGACGCTCCTCCGGACGTCCCTTCACCATGTCCAAGACATCGGAGAGCGACTTGGGGCGGGGCTTTTCGAGGTCGCGAAGGACGAGGCCGAAGCTTTTGAGCAGCTCATTAAATTCGAAGATCTTGGTTGGGGTCGGCGGGTCGTGAATCCGATAGAGGAAAGGGACTTCTAAAGCGGTCATATGTTCGGCGACCGTTTCATTGGCGGCGAGCATGAACTCTTCGATGATCTGATGCGCGACATTTCGTTCGCTTCGGATGATGTCGATCGTCTCCCCGGTCAGGTCCAAAATGATCTCGGGTTCCGGAAGATCGAAGTCGAGGCTCCCCCGACCCAGTCGGTTCTTTCGAAGCTGCATGGCGAGCCGCTCCATCAATTCGAATTGAGGAATCAGCGCGGCATACCGCTCCCGCACTTTCTCGTCGCGGTCGATCAGGATCTGCCGGACGGCGGTGTAGGTCATCCGCTCGTCGCTTTGGATCACACTGTCGTAGAGCTTGTAGCCGACCCGCTGGCCGTCGGCGTCGAAGGTCATCTCCGCCGTCATCGCCAGGCGGTCTTCTTTCGGATTGAGGCTGCAGATGCCGTTGGAGAGCTTCTCCGGGAACATCGGGATGACGGCATCGGGAAAATAGACCGACGTTCCCCGCTCGTACGCCTCCCGGTCGAGCGCCGACCCTTGCGGGACATAATGGGAAACATCGGCGATATGGACCCAGAGGAGATACCCTTTCCGGGTCTTCTCGATCGAGATGGCGTCGTCGAAATCGCGCGCTTTTTCCCCATCAATCGTCACGGTCGGAAGGCCCCGGAGGTCTTGTCTCCCCCGGCGCATCTGGGCGGTGACCGACTCTTTAATCTTGCCGGCCTCCTGCATCGCCTCCTCCGAAAAACTGCGCGGGAGGCCGTACGACTCTACGACCATCGTTGTGTCGATCCGGGGATCATCCGCCTTCCCCAGTACTTTGATGATCTTTCCTTCCGGGTTCCGAGTTTTGGTCGGATAGGAGAGAATTTCAGCGAGGACGATTTCTCCGGGTTCGGCCGAAAGGCTGTTTTCGGGGGTGATGTAAAGGTCGCTGGTGATTCGCTTGTCGGCGGGGATGACGAATCCGACCGTTCGTCCTTTTTCATACCGGCCGACAATCTGCTTGCGGGCCCGCTCCAGGACCCGAATGACCCTTCCTTCCCGCCGCCCGTCGGGTTTGGTCGCTTCGATCCGGGCGACGACGCGGTCGCCATGCATTGCCTCTTCCATCTTCTTGGCGGCAATGAAGATGTCGGGTTCCCCTTCCGCTTCGGGGATGACAAATCCGTATCCGTCGCGATGCCCCTTCAGCCGGCCGATCACCAGATTCATCTTCTGCGGCAGGCCGTAGCGGTTGCCGCGGGTTTTGATGATTTCCCCCTCCTGGATCATTTTACGGAGAAGTTTTTTAATCTCTTTCCGATCCTCCTTCGGAGCTTTAAGTGCGTGCATGATCTCCTTGAGCAGAAGGGGATGGTCGGATTTTTTCTCCAATTCTCGAAGAACCGCTTCTTTTTCAATGGTGCGCATGGTCATTCACTCCTGGGATGATTATACAGAAGCTTTGTCGAAGTTGGAAGTACTTCCATGGGGCGATCCGGTTGTTCGTCAAACGATCCATCGGTGGTGATCTTTCCCGCTCATCGAGCGAGCATCAGGGGGGCTCCATTTTCTTGACAGGTCAAGGGGATGTGGTATCTTTGGCTCAGATTGACGCTTTCGCCGAACTGCGAGGAAGCGTTCGAACCGAGGTGAAAGATCCATTTGCATTGCGTGCCTTCCCGAAGGAACTGCGGGAAGGCACGCACACGTGTTCAGCTTCAGTTTCCATGGCGAGGAGCAAGGAATGGCCAAGATCCTGGTGATCGATGATAGCCCCTTTGAGGCCAAGCACTCCAAGATCCTGCTCGAAAGAGAGGGGCATAACGTCCTGGTCGCCGAGAATGGGACGCAGGGGATGAAGTTGATCAAGCTTGAGCGCCCCGATCTGATCCTCCTCGATCTGGTTCTTCCCGATATCTCCGGTCGGGAAGTCTGCCGGTGGGCGAAGTTGAACACGGATACACAATCGATCCCGATTATTATCTTGACTGCCCGGACCGAAGTCAAGGAGCGGGTGGCCGGATTGGAAGACGGAGCGAACGATTATGTGACCAAACCCTGCGATGATTCGGAGCTGAAGGCGCGGATCGACGCCGTCCTCCGGGAAAAGACGCTCCGTGATCAGCTTGAAAAGAAGAACACGGAGTATGAGGAGCTGATGCGGAAATTCGAGCGGATGGCGATTACCGATCCGGTGACCGGACTTTTCAACCGAAGGCGGTTCGAAGAGATGCTGGCCCAGGAGTTTGAGCGCTACCGCCGCTACGGAACCCCCGTGACCTGCCTCATGATCGATGTCGATCATTTTAAGAGAATCAATGATACCTACGGTCACGATATCGGCGATCTGGTCTTGAAGGAAACGGCAAAGACGATCCAGGGACAGATCCGAGGGGTCGATACCGTTTGCCGGTACGGAGGCGACGAGTTCGCGGTGCTTCTCTCCCAGCAGAAAGGGGAGGAGGCGGTGAAGGCGGCCGGGCGGATTCTCAAACATGTCAGGCAGCTTCGCTTCAAAGAGATGAAAAAGGGGGAGAAAATCACCTTGAGCATCGGAATTGCCGCATTGCCCGATCCCGACCTGAAGGAGATGGATCAGATTGTGCAATGCGCCGATTATGCCCTCTACAAAGCCAAAAAAAAGGGAAGGGACGGTGCGGAGTCAGCCACGGTCCGTGAGTCCAGCCAAAATCCCCAATAAGCCATTCTTCGCGCCCTAGGGGCTTCAATTCAAACCGATAAGTTGATAGAATAAACATCGTGAACACGGAGGGACCATTATGAGACGCGTCGACTATATGCTGGGGGGAGAGGACTTCAAGAAGATGTCGGCCGCCCACTTCATGCAGACCGATGTTTATTACTATCCGAAGAACGCGACCGGAGACAAGCTCGCGACCGCGATCACCATGGGGGGATTCGGCAGTGTGCCGATTGTCGACAAGGGAAAGCGGCTGGTCGGTATTGTGAGCGAATTCGATCTGTTGAAGGCGATTACCAGTGGGCGCGAGTTGGAGAAGGTGACGGCGGAAGAGATCATGACGGTCAGTCCGATCTGTGTTACGGAGGAGACCCTGTCGGAGGAGATTATCCAGCTGCTCCAGGAGAAGCACCTCATCCGGGTGCCGGTCGTCGATAGGGGTGGCACCTTGGTCGGGGTGGTTGCAAGAAGGGATATCTTACAGGGCTATCTGAAATCGAAAGAAAGCCCGCCTCCCTGGTGGTTTTAACTTCACCTGAGGAGCATTCGCTCTTCTTCTTGGCTCCTTACGATCAATGAGTCGTGATCCATCTGCGGCGGTTTTGGGATCTGCATCAGATCGAGAATCGTCGGCGCGATATTGGCGTGGATGCCGGGCCGAAGCTGAACTCTCTCCGGAGAGACCAGAATAAAGGGGACCGGCAGCGTCGTATGGGCGGTATGCGGCTCCCCCGTCTGGTAATCGATCATCTGCTCTAAATTGCCGTGATCGGCGGTGATCAGAACCACCCCCCCCGCTTCGAGCGTTTTATTGACGATCCGTTCGAGGCATCGGTCGATCACTTCGACCGCCTGCATGGCCGCTTTCAGCATGCCGGAATGCCCCACCATATCGGGATTGGCGAAATTTAAAACAACCAGATCGAAGCGGCCGCGCTCGATCTGGCGGACCACCTCATCGGTCACTTCAAAGGCGCTCATCTGCGGTTTCTGATCATACGTCGCCACCTCTTTGGGAGAGGGGATTAAGACCCGTTCTTCCCCTTCAAACGGGACTTCTCGGCCGCCGTTGAAGAAGTAGGTGACATGGGCATATTTTTCGGTTTCGGCGATCCGAAGCTGATGGAGCCCCCGCCGGCTGATCACTTCCGCCAGGATCTGGTCGAGCGAAACCGGCTCGAAGGCGGCGGGCAGATCGAGGGTCTCGTCATAACGGGTCATCGTCACGAATGACGCGAGCTGCGGGAAAACCTCTCGCGGAAAGCCGGTGAACTCTTTCTGTGTCATGGCGCGGGTCAGCTGCCGGGCGCGGTCGGCCCTGAAATTAAAGAAGAGGACGCTGTCCCCGTCTAGGACTTTTCCGACCGGCTTTCCCTCCTCAACGAGGACAACCGGTTTTACAAATTCGTCGGTGATCTGCGCCGCGTAGCTCTTCTCTACGGCCACTCTTGCAGAAATCTCCTCGATTCCTTTTCCTTCGACGATTGCTCGATAGGCCTTCTCGGTTCGATCCCAGCGCTTATCTCGATCCATCGCATAATAGCGCCCGATTACTGTCGCGATCTTCCAATCGGCACCCGCCGGACGTTTTTCCAGAAGGACCTGTTCGAGCTGGTCGAGATAGCGAAGCGCGCTCTGCGGCGGGGTATCCCGCCCATCCAAGAAGGGATGGATTCGGACCGATCGGAGCTGTTTCTTGCGGGCCATTTCCAGCAGGGCAATCAGATGGTCGATGTGGCTGTGAACGCCCCCATCGGAGAGCAGCCCCATTAAATGAAGGGTGCTGTTTCTCTTCTTGGCCGCATCGAGCCCCGCATTCAGGGCCGGGTTGTTGAAGAAGGTTCCCTCGGTGATCGCCTTATTGATCCGGGTGAAATCTTGATAGACGATCCGGCCTGCGCCGATGTTCAGATGCCCCACTTCCGAATTCCCCATCTGCTGATCGGGGAGCCCCACCGCCTCGCCGGAGGCCTCGATATAGGTGTTCGGATAATGCTCCAGGAGTGACCGGTAAAAAGGGGGATCGACCAGCGCGATGGCGTTGGCATCGGTCCGGGGATTAATTCCCCAGCCGTCCAGGATGATCAGGACGACAGGTTTCGGTCTCTGCGTCATTTAGATGATCTCCCGGGGATGTGGGGTGGAATAGGGGGTTTCGGTGAGGGCTTTTTTATGGGCTTTGTCGACCAGGATCGGATTGGCCTGATAGGTATTCCACCGGCCGCACCGGCCGCATCGCCCCGACCATTCGATGGTGTGGTAGTCGCATTGGGCGCAATAGTAGGGGACCAAGACCCGTTTCTTCAGCTTGAGACCTTTTTTGAACGCTTCCACGGCCGACTCGGGTTCCCCCCGCCGCATGTAAATGTTTCCGAGAATCTTATGCAGATCGGGGAAATATTCGACATGGGCGTCGATCTCGGCCAAGGTCTCGAAGGCGTCATCGATCATCTCAAGACGGTAGTAGAGCTTTCCGAGAAAAAATTTAAGAACGGTGTTGTGGCGGTCCTTATTGATCGCCTTCCGATAGACCTGCAGAATCTTCTCCGGCTCTCCCATCTCGAGATAGAGATCTTCCAGGCGATGAAGCAAGATGAGATGGTTCGTCATCTCATAGGCTTTTTCGAGCAGGGCCGCGGCGAGTTCCGTTTTTCCTTCTTTCAGATGGACCTCGCCGATGCCGATGTAGGCCGGTAAGAATCCCTTTTCAAGCTTGATGGCCCCTTTGAAGTAGCGCCGGGCGATTTCTTTCTGGTCCCGCTGCAGGAAGAGCCGCCCGATCTCATATTTGATTCCAAGGAAAATAATCCGCTCTTTCTGGCTTGCTTCGGGGGAGAGCGGCAGCTTCAGGATTTTCTCTTGGATCGGATGGGCTTCTTCCCAATGTTGAAGCCGAATATAGAGGTCTCGGAGCCGGGTGAGCGCCGCGACGTTGGTCTCATCGAGGTGCAGGATCTCTTTCAGGTGTTGAATCGCTTCCTCGAAGCGTTGTGCTTCTTCGAGGTCACGCGAGAGGGCGAGGAGGACCTCGACGTTTTGTTCGTCCAAACTGCGTGCCTTCCGATGAAGGCGAATCGCTTCGTTGAAATTCTTCTCAATCCGTTGAATCTTTCCGAGCCGCAGGAGGGTGCTGACATGATTCGGGTTCAACGCCATCACTTTCTGGAAAAGGAGGGTGGCATCCCGATACCGCTTTCCAAGAAAGGCGTTGACCGCCTCGGTATAATAAATCTCGACCTGGGCCTCCTTCTTTTGAAGGCGGGCGTATTTCCAATTGAGAAAAAGATTTTTGGTCTCCCGGATGCCGGACGACAGAATGACCAGGAGGCCGCCAAAGGCGGTGGAGAAGAGAATCAGCGCGGTGACCGGCATTTCAAAGGAGGTCTCGCGCGTGATGAAAAAGATGACCTTTTCCGGATTAAGCTGGGCGAGATAACCGACAATTCCGATAAAGGCGAAAAAAATAAGAATGATCAGAGGCATGTGCTATCGGACCCTCCCTCGCTCTTTCTTTTTACTTGGAGGTTCTTCCAGCTCGGAGGAGGGGAAAGGGAGTTGGGGGGCATCTCCCCAGAGTCGGTCGAGATTATAAAACTCCCTCGCTTCCTTTTTAAAAATATGAAGAATCACATCGCTGTAATCAACAAGGACCCAAAGGCTGGCCTCGCGGCCTTCGACTCCGAGGGGCTTCGATCCCTTTTTTGCAAGAGAGTCGTGAACCGCATCGACAATGGCCCGAATCTGAGGCTCCGATTCCGCGGAACAGATGACAAAAAAGTCGGCGAGAGAGGTCAAGTCGCCGACTTGGTAAACGGTAATTTCCTCAGCGTGCTTCGATTGGGCGGCCGCCGCAATGAGAAGGGCCTTCGCCTTGGCATCCCAGACCGGTTTCTTCGCGCGGGCTTTCTTTGAATCCTTAGGAATCGTTATCCTCTTTTAAAGAATCTAAACGGTGTCTTTAATCCCTGCTGATGAAGCTCCATAGAGTTTGTTTTTAATTATATATGAGGCCACCGGTTCAGGCAAGAGATTTTTCGTGTCCCCTCCAACCTGAAGTCTCTTTCTGATCTCGCTGGCTGAGATCGGGCTGGGGGGAATCGTGATAAAGTGAATCAAGGTCCCTGATCTCAATGGGATCGTTACGATTCCCTCCTTACGGCGGTCGAGTTCCGGAATGGGAGTCAAATTGACTTCGCGAAGCGGGCCGAGGTCGGGTAGTTGAGAGAAGGGGTGGCCGGGACGGGCGACAACGACAAAGTCGCTGAGCGAAAGGAGGCGTTCGGGCTCTTTCCAGGCCGGAAGATCATAGAAGGCATCGGTTCCGATAATGAAGAAAAGCCGGTCTTCGGGGTAGAGGCGCTTTAACTCCGAGAGGGTCTCGACAGAATATGACTTGCCCGGTCGCTTCACTTCGATATCGGAGAGCTCAAAACCAGAATGGCCTGATAAGGCCGACCGGACCATTTCAAGCCGATGTCGGGCCGGAGGGATCTCTTCCTCCTTTTTGTGAGGTGGATTACCGGAAGGGATAAACAGAATTCGGTCGAGGTCCAGGTTTTTCCGGACCGCCTCGGCCACATAGAGATGGCCGTTGTGGATGGGGTTGAAGGTGCCGCCTAAAAGGCCGATACGCATAGTTCATAAGAGGACGTGATTCGTTAAACGTGAGTCGTTATTCGTGCGATCCGTTCTTACCTTTAACATTTAACGAATAGCGAATCACGATTACTTTCGAATCTGTCCATCCCCGAAGATGATGAATTTCGTGCAGGTCAGCGCTTCGAGGCCCATCGGGCCGCGCGCATGGATGCGGCTGGTCGAGATTCCCATTTCGGCGCCGAGGCCGAGCTGATAACCATCGTTTAACCGTATAGAAGCATTCACGAAGACGGCCGAAGCATCGACTTCGTTCAAAAACCGCATGGCATGCGCATAATCGTGCGTGATGATCGCTTCAGAGTGCTGAGATCCGTAAGTGGCGATGTGCTCCATCGCCGCTTCGATGGAGTCGACGATTTTCACGGAGAGAATCAAATCAAGGTATTCGGTTTTCCAGTCGGTTTCACTGGCGGGGATGACCTTGGATCCGCCGCCTCCCTCCAGGACTTTCATTGTCTCCGGACAGGCTCTGATCTCTACCCCGGCCTCTTGCATCCGCTTTGCCATTTCGGGAAGAAATGACGGCGCGATCTTCCGATGGACCAAGAGGCTCTCCATGGCATTACAGGTGGCGGGGCGCTGAAGTTTCGCATTCAGGCAGATTTCTTCCGCCATCCGCAGGTCGGCCGATTCATCGACGAAGGTGTGGCAGATTCCTTTGTCATGTTTCATGACCGGGATCTTGGAGTGCTCGACGACCGTCCGGATGAGTCCTTCTCCGCCGCGGGGAATCATGAGGTCAATCAAATCATCGAAAGTCAGCAGATCGAAGATGGCTTGGCGATCGGTTGTCTCGACCAGCGTAATGGCATGCGGTGGGAGTCCCGCTTCACGTCCGGTTTCTTCTAAAAGGCGCGCGATCGCCAGGTTTGAGTGGATTGCTTCCGATCCACCCCGGAGGAGGACCCCGTTCCCCGACTTAATGCAGAGACCCGCCGCGTCGGCGGTGACGTTCGGACGCGACTCGTAGATGATGCCGATTACGCCAATGGGGACCCGCATTTGACCTACCTGAATACCGTTGGGGCGGCGTGTCATTTTGAGGACCTCGCCAACGGGATCAGGAAGCGCCGCCACCTCGCGAAGCCCGGCCGCCATCTCGCCGATGCGCTTCGGGGTCAGAGTCAATCGCTCTAGAAGGGGTCCGGCGAGTTCCTTCTTCTTCCCTGCTTCCAGGTCTTTTGCGTTTTCCGCCAAGAGAGAGGCCGTTTCGCGCTCCAAGCGCCCGGCCATGGAGACGAGGGCGCGGTTTTTCACTTCGGAGGAACACTTCGCCAGGCTCCGTGCTGCCGTTTTGGTCCGTTGCGCCTGCTCTCTGAGCGTTTCTTTAAGCCCCATTGAGGATCACCAAATTATCCCGATGGATCACCTCCTCGGTCGATTTGTAGCCGAGTTTTTTCTCGATCTGAGAAGAGTGAATCCCTTTGATCAGTATCATCTCAGACGCACTGTAGTTCGTCAAGCCTTTTGCAATCTCTTTCCCCTCGGGAGTGAGGCACCGGATGGCATCGCCGACCTCGAATTTTCCGGTAATCTCGCGGATGCCGGAGGCGAGGAGCGACTTCCCTTTTTTCAAGATCGCCTCCACCGCGCCGGCATCGAGAACAACCGCTCCTTTCACCTTCAGGGAGTGGGCGATCCAATGCTTCTTGGAGGTGAGGCGGACCGGTTTCGGGAGGAAGAGGGTCCCGATCGATTCTCCCTCAAAGGCGCGCCTCATCAGCCCGGGGACGGTTCCGTTCACGATGAGTGTGGTCACTCCATAGGCGGCCACATTTTTGGCCGCCTGGACCTTGGTCGCCATCCCGCCGGTGCCGCTGATGGCCCCCGGCTCGCCGGCGATTCCCTCGATCTCCGGCGTGATCTCCTCGATAAGAGGAATCAAGGTGGCCTCCGGATTTTTTCTCGGATCGGCGGTAAAGAGGCCGTCGACATCGGAGAGAATCGCCAAGAGAGAGGCATCGACAAGATGGGTGATCTGCGCGGCCAGATTATCATTATCGCCGAGTTTGATTTCATCGACCGTGACGGTGTCGTTTTCATTGATGATCGGCAAGACACTATGTTCGAGGAGGGTCATCAGGGTATTTCGAGCGTTGATGAAGCGTTTTCGATCGGCGATATCCTCGCGCGTCAAGAGGACCTGAGCGACATTAATTTGAAATCGCTCGAAATGTTTTTCATAGGCCCACATCAGCCGGCTTTGTCCGACGGCTGCAGCGGCCTGTTTGAGAGGGATCGTCTTCGGCCGGCGTGTCAGACCCAGCTTTTCCATTCCGCAGAGGATGGCGCCGGAGGAGACCAAGAAGATCTCGTGTCCTTCGGTCCGAAGGGCGGCGACCTCCGCAGCGATTTCCGCCATCCGTTCCTCGCGAAGACCCATTTCGTGCGAGGCGATGATGCTGCTGCCGATCTTGATGACGATCCGTTTGTTTTTGTGAAGAAGCGGTCGCAGTGAAGACATCCCATCTCCGGATTAAGGAATGGATTCACCGTCGGCCGCCGCCGGCGGGGTGGCTCTCGTTTTTCGGAGGAGCTCGACCTGGTTTCCGAGCGTGCGAATGAGCGGTTTGATCCCTTTTCCGGTGGCGGCGGAGATTTCAAAGAAGGGGATTTTTCTCTGTTTGCAGTAGCGGCGCAGGCGCTCTTTTTTCTCTCCTTCACCGGCCACATCGATTTTGGTGGCCGCGACCATGAAGGGTTTTTCGGCCAAGGTTTGATGATACGAAGACAATTCTGCACGGACCACTTCAAAATCGTGCACCGGATCTTCCGATCCCATCTCCGAGACGTCGACTAAATGGAGGAGAAGCAAGGTCCGCTCGATGTGTTTTAAAAATTGAATCCCCAATCCTTTCCCTTCATGGGCTCCTTCGATCAGTCCCGGAATGTCGGCGACGGTGAAGTGATATTCCTGGTCGCGCGTCCCGCCCCAGGTCACGACCCCCAGGTTTGGCTCCAAGGTCGTGAACGGGTAGTCGGCAATCTTCGGACGGGCGGCTGAAATCACGGAGATGAGGGTCGATTTTCCGGCGTTCGGAAGGCCGACCAAGCCGATATCGGCGAGAAGCTTCAGCTCCAGCTGCAGCCAGCGCTCTTCGCCTTTTTGTCCCGGCTCCGCAATACGGGGGGCTTGTCGGGTGGGAGATTTGAAATGGGAATTGCCCCGTCCTCCGCGGCCTCCCCGGACGATCAGCGCCCGCTGGCCCGCCTCGGTCAGATCGGCAATCGGCTCATCGGTTTGCGCATCGCGAACGGTCGTTCCGACCGGAACGGGAATGATCAGGTCGGGGCTGTTTTTGCCGCTGCGGTTTTGCCCGCTGCCGTTTTCGGCCCGCTTGATCATATAGTGCTGCTGGTAGCGAAGATCGATGAGGGTCGAGAGCTCAGAGGAAGCTTCGAGAAAAACATCCCCCCCCTGACCCCCGTCTCCCCCGTCCGGGCCGCCGCGCGGGACATATTTTTCCCGCCGGAAGCTGACGCACCCGTCCCCCCCGTCGCCGGCCTTGACGTAGATTTTAACCTGATCGATAAACACAGCGATTCCAATCGGAATGTGAGCACCCTAAAGGGCGCTTTCTAAAATGAAGGAGAGGAGGGGTGGAGAGGAGCGTTACGAGGAGGGATAGATGCTGACCCGCTTTTTATCTCTTCCAACCCGCTCGAACGTAACAACGCCGGAGATCTTGGCGAAGAGCGTATCGTCGCTTCCGATGCCGACATTCAAACCGGGATGGATGCGGGTTCCCCTCTGCCGGACCAAGATATTACCGGCCAAAACCTGCTCGCCACCGAACCGCTTGACTCCCAAACGTTGGGAGTGGCTGTCGCGGCCATTTCGGGAGGAGCCAACCCCTTTTTTATGTGCCATTGCTCTAACTCCTTAGTCTATTAGATGTGAGGGCCCGTGCGGTGGAGAGGCGCGAATGGAGCGCCACTCCATCCTCCGATGCCCCCACGCCCCGCGCTCGCGCCGGTAACCCGGCCGCTCGCTTATTTATGAAACAATTTCGACGATTTTGAGACGGGTGAATGCCTGTCGGTGGCCCTGCGTTCTTCGATAGTTCTTCCGTCTTTTTTTCTTGAAGACGACCACCTTGCGATTCCGGCCTTGCTGAAGAATCTCACCGACCACCTTGGCGGTTTTGATCTGTTCGGGATCGACGGTGACTCCCTGATCATCCTGCAGGAGCAAAAGGGATCGAATCTCGACCTTGTCCCCGACCTGACCGACACATTTTTCCACTTGAACGACATCGCCGGTGGTCACCCGATACTGTTTTCCACCTGTTTCCATCACTGCGTGCATTTCCATCTCCCTTTTCTGGTCCTTCAAAAAAATTTATTAAACACGATTTCGCCCTTTTTGTCAACAAGTTTCCAGCCCTAGAGTGGGTCAGTTTCAGGTTTTAGAGATCACCCGACCTAAAAATACGTCATGCCCTTGGTCTACCCCAAACAGTCGGCTGACTTTTTGAGGACCCCCTGATCAGGATCAAGCGGGCATCGAGAGGTCTTGAATCGTTGGATTTCCGCTTGCGCGGGAATGACAGCCAAAGTTCCAAACCGACCCCACCCCAGTTTATAGGGAGGTAGAAGCGGAATAAGGGGCCCGTCGTTCTTCAGTGAAAATCAGGAAGAATCGGTAATTGGATCGTCAGGATTAGGGTTTGAGCAACGAAATTCGACTGATTCGTTCGTTGAGCCGAACGATATCTAAAGGGGCGGCCGCAGGAGGACCGGGAAAGGTCGTATCATTAGACTACTTATTTTCTACTTCAATATGAATAAGCCCATTCTGAACGGCATAACGGATCAACTGCGCAAGATTCTGAAGGGCGAGCTTGTTCATAATATTAACGCGATGCGTTTCGACCGTTTTAACGCTGATTCCGAGTGTTTTGGCGACATCTTTATTTCTCAAGCCGCCCGATATTAGACGAACGATCTCCGCTTCCCGCTTCGTAAGAGGCCTCTTGTGAGGTATCTGCCTCTTTGCCCTTGTCTTAGGTTTTTCGCCGCTTTCCATTCTCTTTTCGTTTTCTTTGTCGGTGAGGTGAGACATTAAATAAGGCGTTCCTGTGATTTTGTTATTTTTATCTATATCTTGACCCTGTGCAAATTTGGCAAGACTCTCCTGATGGTTCTTAATTCCATTTTTAATGTCGTCTGACGAGATCATCGTTTGTCCTCTCGGTTGTTGTTCGTCGCTCGACCATTTCCTTCAAGTAAGGCAGCATATCACCAATTACGAACCAGTCTCACATTCCCCAAATAGAGACAAAAAGAAAAAGGGATCCAAATCTTAATAGTTCTACTTGGGCATTCTTCCCGCCCCTTCTTGATGACAAAACTTCCATTTAAATGAATTTTCTTTAGTTTATTTCAACGTGAATTCTATAGAGCCTGTCTAAAAAGTCACCTGTCAGTTCTAACAGGTCGGCAGATTTGTCATCTTCGGGTAGCCTAGCCTTGTATTCCCGTCATTTCACCCTTTCACAAATGGAGGAAAAAATGGATTATCGGACGATTCAGTTTTATGAAGATGGATGTTGGATCAGATCGATTGAATCGGAAGAAGAGTATTTGCAGGCTTACCGGCTGCGGTATGAGATTTTTTGCGAGACTCTCGGCTGGGTTCCAGCCAATTCGACCGGATTGGAGATTGACCGGTACGATTCGTTTGCAACATTACTGGGACTGTTCTCGGAAGAGAATACGCTTCTTGGAATGATCCGTCTTCTCCCTCCGAACCAACCCTTCATGTTGGAGACCGATTTTTCCGATTTGGTTGCTCCCGGATACCAGATCCGCAAAGAGATCGATACCGCCGAAATTTCTAGGCTCGCGATAACCCCCTCCGCAAAAGAACAAGGACTCTCTTCCCGCTATCTGAACATCCTTCTCAAAGGTCTCTATCAGTGGACCCTCGTCAACAACGTCCGGTATTCCTATCTCGAAGTCGAGAAGCGTTTTTGGAGAATCCTTCAATTTATGGGGTTTATTTCGACGCCGATTGGTCCGGTGAAATGTCTCCCTCCGGCGGGCGCAAACTCAATGGCCGCTATTCTGGATTGGGAGGCATTTCGATTCCACAACCGGAATCGCCAACCTGAATTTCTCGACTGGATGACTACGGTCCAATCAGCCCCTGTTGTAGCGCAAGGGCAATGGCGTGTCCACGGGTCGAAGCCTGAAGTTTTGAAAGAATATTTTGGACATGAAAATTCACTGTCCGTTCGCTGATATGCAGGATGTGTGAGATTTCCCAGCTTGTTTTCCCTTCCTTCATCCAATCCAGAACCTCTCGCTCACGATGTGAGAGATCCGGATTTTGGGTGGAGGAGGGGGAGAGGGTTCGCATCAGTGCGACATGAAGGTGGGGCACGAGATATTCGAGTATCGTGGCGTGACGGGTATGATCCGACATCGATTGGCCCGCGAAGGAGAAGATGCTCCCGACACCGCTTCGATGGCAAGCGACACCGAGCGTAATCCCTTCCGATAGGCCGAATGTGTCCGCATCCCTAATAAATTTTAACTCGCCTGGGGAGGCGGCTTGTCGATAGGTTTCCGACCAAATCTGGGTCTTAAATCGACCGTAATGAGATTGAAGAATGGGATCTACTTCCGCATACTCCTCTTTCGTGTATAGACTGATCCAGTCAAGGGGGTAGCTAATGTTGACCATTTTCATGAAGCTCTGAAAATGGGTTTCGGCGTCGATCTTTCCGAGGCAGATAATTGTGTGCGTAGAGGGAATGATCGCTTCGACACGGGAGAGGAGAGATTTAAATTCTTCCTCGGTGTTGACACTCAGCGAGGCATGAATCAACTCTAGAACGGTAACCAGTTCATGTTTAGTCAAATCGGAAGGGATGCGAGTCATCACTATCCACTCCCTTACAGTTTAAACACAAAGCTGGATTGCGGCAGGATAGAAAGGATCTTATGAAGAAATAAAAATGTCTTGCCCGCGGGCAATATACAGAAATAAATGAGAGCAGTCAAGTAATTAATATAATTAGCGATCTGCTTGCCTCACCTTGATGAGGGTGCAAGGAGACGCATCTGACCTGCACGGATTGATTCAGCTCTCTTAGCCGATGACCGATACAAGCACTCGCGCGCGGTCGGATGGGGGTCTTGTTTAAGAGACAACTTATTTTTCTTCGATCACCACCCTTGTCTGAAAGCAGACAATTCCGTCGCGGAGACCTCCTTCGGTCGATCAGGCCGATTTCTGAAGAAAATTAGAAATCGTATGTGAAATCAGCTCTTTGTGTGGTTGCCATGCCCGGCTCATGAGTTGGCATTCGATTTGCTCTTTAGACGGGCTGGATACAGCGTTGTATTCCGAAAGCAGCGAAGGCGCTCTCTTCCATGATGATGTGAAGTTTCTCTCATGGAGGCGGGCGTTTTTTTTTGTTTGAGGAGGAATCAAGATGAAGCCGCACTATGCAACCGTGGGAGAGATCAAAAAGACGAATACATTATCGGCCCGGGAGGAGACGTCGGCGTTCGATATCGCCCTGGCTCTCTTGGAGTCGGGCTTTCACGGAATGCCGATCGTCAATTCGAAAGACCAAGTGGTCGGAAAGGTAAGCGAGATCGATCTGATCAAAGCACTGATGGAGGGGAAAGATCTCAAGGAAACAACGGCAGGCAAGGTCATGAAGATCTGCCCCGTTGTGATCGATGAGGCGACTCCCCTCGAAGAGGTGGCCCATTACATGATGCAGCTTCACCTTTTTCGGATCCCGGTGGTCGATAAAGAGAATCATCTTGTCGGAACGGTGACCCGGCACGATGTCCTACGAGGATGGATGGGGGCTTTAGGATTGACACAAGAAGGTTTTTGGGGCTGACGCTGACCGATGAAAGGGGAAGAGATGCCAGAATCATCAAATAAGAAGAACGAGATCACCCGACGGCGGTTTCTCGGCGGCGCCGGACTCTCGGCGCTCGGGGTGCTTCTTTCGGGTCTCCCGCCCCTGACCGGTGGACTTTTCGCCGGAACCGGCGACACCCCGGAGACGGCCAAGTTAAAGGTCGGATTCATTCCCTTGACCGATTGCGCCTCGGTCGTCATGGCGTACGAGCTGGGATTTTATAAAAAATACGGCCTGGAGGTGATCGTCTCGAAGGAAGCTTCGTGGGCGGGGGTTCGGGACAAGCTGACGATCGGCGAGCTTCAGGCGTCTCACATCCTCTATGGGATGCCGTATGCCTCCACCCTCGGCATCACCGGGGCCGAGGGGCAGAAGAAAGAGATGATCATTCCAATGGCCCTCAACCAGAATGGCCAGGCGATTACCTTGAGCGCCGACTTAAAGAAAAAGGGGGTGAAGACCCTCGCCGATTTGAAGAAACAGATCGATGCCGATAAGGGAAAGCGGACCTATACCTTCGCAATGACCTTCCCACCGGGGACCCACGCGATGTGGACCCGTTACTGGCTGGCTGCGGGGGGGATCGATCCGGACAACGATATCAAACTGATTACCATCCCCCCGCCCCAGATGGTGGCCAACATGCGGATCGAGAATATGGACGGCTTTTGCGTCGGGGAGCCGTGGGGGGCCCGGGCGATCGCCGACGGCATCGGCTGGACCGTGGTGACCACCCAGCAGCTCTGGAAAAATCATCCGGAGAAGGTGCTGGGGATGACGAAAGAATTTGCCGAGAAAAACCCGAAGACGGTCAAAGCGCTGCTGATGGCGATTATCGAAGCCTCGCAGCATCTCGACAAGATGGAAAATCGGGCCAAGGTGGCCGAGATCATCTCCCGGAAAGAATATGTCAATGCTCCGCTGGAGACCTTCTTGGGGCGCATGCAGGGAAAGATCGATTATGGCGACGGAAAGACTGTTGAGGATGCCGATTACATGAAATTCTACCGCGACGGCGAGGTGACTTTCCCCTGTAAATCGCACGGCCTCTGGTTTCTGACGCAGCATCGGCGCTGGGGTTTCATCGACAAGCCGATCGACTATAAGAAAGTGGTCGATCAGGTCAACCGGACCGATCTCTACCGGGACGCGGCCAAGTCGCTCGGCATCCCGGTTCCGAAGGAAGAGTACAAGAAGGAGACCCTCTTCGACGGGATCGAGTTCGACCCGTCCGACCCGGAGGGATATGTCCAAAAGTTTAAGATTCGGAGGAGTTGAGGATGGAGAAGGTGGAGATGGAGGTGGTATTCCAAGCGACAGAAGAGGCGATCCGCGGGGTGGAGGAGAAACCGGCGCCGGGTCCGGAGATCACGGCGCCGAAGCGCCGGTTCCGTTTTCCGCGCCTCGATCGGCTAATCCTGCCGCTGCTTGTTTTCGCAATTGTGTTCGGAATTTGGGAGGCGATCAGCCGAACGGTCGCGCCAATGCTTCCCGGGCCGATCAAAACGTTCACGCACAGCTGGGATCTGATCCGCGACCCCTTCTTCGATCGCGGCCCCAACGATATGGGACTCGGCTGGCAGTTGCTCTACAGCTTAGGGCGGGTGGCGGTCGGATTCGGCCTGGCCGCCGCGGTCGGTATCCCGGTCGGGTTCCTCGTCGGCGCGGTGCCGGCGTTTCACCGGGCGGTCAACCCCCTGATCCAGATTCTAAGGCCGGTTTCGCCCCTCGCCTGGCTTCCGATCGGACTGGCCACCTTCAAAGCGGCCAACCCGGCCGCCTTTTTCGTCATCTTCATCACCGCCATCTGGCCGATCGTCTTGAACACCGCCTTCGGGGTTCAGAAGATCCCGGCCGATTATATTTCAGTGGCGCGCATTCTGAAGCTCTCCCCCTGGCGGCGGTTCACGAAGATTCTCCTGCCGGCGACCCTTCCCTATACCTTTACCGGCCTTAGGATCTCGGTCGGGATCGCCTGGCTCGTGATTGTGGCGGCGGAAATGCTGACCGGCGGAATCGGGATCGGCTTTTTCGTCTGGGATGAATGGAACAACCTCAGCCTGGAACACATTATCCTGGCGATCTTTGTCATCGGCATCGTCGGCCTGATCTTGGATAACGCCATGGGCTGGCTTGGAAGGAGGTTTGATTATGAAGTGCGATGAAGCAACCGGTCAGGATTTAATTAAGCGGATCGAGACGAATTATCTCGAGATCAGCCGGATCGGCAAGACCTTCGAGGGGGCCAACGGCGTTTATCCCGCGGTCCAGGGGATTGACCTCAAGATCCGCAAGGGGGAGTTCGTCACCCTGATCGGCCACTCCGGCTGCGGAAAGAGCACCCTCTTGTCGATGGTGGCCGGCCTGATTACACCGAGTGAAGGGGTCATTGTCCTGGAGGGGAAGGAGATCGACGGACCGGGACCCGATCGGGGGGTGGTTTTTCAGAGCCATGCCTTGCTTCCGTGGCTGACTTGCGCCGAGAACATTGCGCTCGCCGTCGAAGCGGTTTTTCCTCAAATGAGCCGTAAAGAGCAGAAGGACCGGGTCGGCCATTTCCTTGACATGGTCGGTCTGACCGAGGCGGCGCAGAAGCGGCCGGCCGAGCTCTCGGGCGGAATGCGACAACGGGTCGGGATCGCCCGGGCCCTTGCCATCCGGCCGAAAGTGCTCCTCCTCGACGAGCCGTTCGGCGCGCTCGACGCGCTGACCCGCGGGCATCTTCAAGACGAGCTGCTCCGGATCTGGGAAAAATTCGGAACGACCGTCTTGATGGTGACGCACGACGTCGACGAGGCGCTGTTGCTCTCCGACCGGGTCGTCATGATGACCCGGGGTCCCGCCGCGACGATCGGCCGGATCGTGCCGATTCCTTTCCGCCGTCCCCGGTCGCGGATGGAGCTGGTCCGCCAGTCGGGCTATCAGCATTGGAAGGGAGAGATCCTTGAGTTTCTCTACGGCGAGGGGGACGCCAAGCGACGATCGGACGGAGGCAATTCTCATCAGATTAATGCATCGGTGGAAGGCGCTGCGCTCGTTTCAACGACGGATAAATAAACGATATGAAAAACAATCAAAAGAAAGGGGGGATGTAATGAAAAAGGAGGAGCGTTTCCATCCGCAAAACCCTCAGGGTCACGACTTGGCTCCGGCCGGACCTGAGGAGGCGCTCGACCGCGCCGTCGAGGGGGCCGTCGTCCGGGCGGTCCTCAGCCACACGCCGCTTAGCCGCCGGCGGTTCATCGGCATGCTCGGCCAGGGGACGATCGCCGCGATGATCGCGCAGTTTCTACCGCTGGAAGCGGTGAAGGCGGCCGCCAAAGATAAGAGCGGTCCCTTGGAGAAGACCGCGCTGAAAATCGGCTTTGTGCCGATCACCTGCGCCACCCCGATTATCATGGCCGGGCCGATGGGTTTCTACAAACGTTATGGCCTTGATGTCGAGCTGATCAAAACCGCCGGCTGGGCCGTCATGCGGGACAAAGCGATCGCCAAGGAGTACGAGGCGGAGCATATGTTGACCCCGATGCCGCTGGCGATCACTTTGGGGGCCGGCTCCCCCGCCGTTCCGTTCGTCATGCCGGCGGTGGAGAACATCAACGGCCAGGCGATTACGCTCCACATCAAACATAAAGATAAAAGAGACCCAAAGCAGTGGAAAGGATTTAAGTTCGCCGTTCCGTTCGACTACTCGATGCACAACTTCCTTCTCCGTTACTATCTTGCCGAGCATGGCCTCGACCCCGACAAAGATGTGGAGATCCGGGTGCTGCCGCCGCCGGAGATGGTCGCCAACCTGCGGATCGAAAATCTCGACGGCTACCTCTCTCCCGATCCGTTCAACCAGCGGGCTGTTTTCGACAAGGTCGGATTTATTCATCTGCTGACCAAAGAGATCTGGGATGGGCATCCTTGCTGCGCCTTTGCGGCGAGCCGGGAGTTTGTGACCGCCAACCCGAACACCTTCGGCGCGCTGCTGAAAGCGATCGTCGATGCCACCCACTTTTCGTCGAAGCATGAAAATCGCAAAGAGATCGCCGCCGCCATCGCGCCGAAGGCGTATCTCAATCAGCCGCTGCCGGTGGTGGAGCAGGTGTTGACCGGGAAGTATGAGGACGGCCTCGGCAAGGAGCATCATGTTCCCGGCCGGATCGACTTTAATCCCTTCCCTTGGCATTCGATGGGGGTCTGGATTCTGACCCAGATGAAGCGGTGGGGGTACATCAAAGGGGACATCGATTACAAAGCGGTGGCGGAGCGGGTCTATCTCGCCTCGGAGTGCGGCGAGAAGATGAAAGAGATCGGTTACCCTCCGCCCGGCGTCACCTACCAGAACCACACGATCATGAACAAAGTCTTCGATCCCGGCAAACCGGAAGAGTATATCAAGAGCTTCAGCATTAAGAGGGTATAGGGCGCAGGGCATGGCGCACCTGGGTGAGACGATCTAAATCAACAGTGATCTTCCAGCGCCGGCCCCACATAACAAAAGGAGAAAATGATGACAAAAGTCGAAGCCGCCGAGGCGGTCGTCTTAGCAAAAAGCGACAAAAAACTAACCTGGGAGCAAATCGCCGCGGAGGTCGGGATGTCTGCCGTTTGGACCACGTCGGCCTGTTTGGGCCAGAACAGCATGCCGAAGGAATATGCCGACAAGCTCTGCAAATTCCTGAATCTCGGCCCCGAGGTTTCCGCCGCGCTGCAGGCGTTTCCTTACAAGGGCTCGGAGATGGTGGTGCCGACCGACCCGCTCATCTACCGCCTTTACGAAATCGTTCAGGTCTACGGACCGACGCTGAAGGAGCTGATCCATGAAAAGTTCGGCGACGGGATCATGAGCGCCATCGACTTTACCATGCACGTCGAAAAGGTGCCGGATCCGAAGGGAGATCGCGTCAAGCTGACGATGAACGGGAAGTTCCTTCCTTACAAGATGTGGTAAGGAAGAAACACACCGAGGACCGTTTCACTCACAATCGGATTCAGACGAGGGGTCTGATTGATCCAGTGGAGTGGTCTGTCATGAAGCGGAGTATCGTCGTCCGCGGTTTTAATAAAGCAGAGAAGGTTAACGAGAAACGAACAAACAGAGGGGGGAACGGGATACATGAAATCAACTCGGAGGTGCGCTGCGCTCTTTTTATCTGTGTATTTGCTGTTATCGAATCCGGTTTATGCTCAAGAGGTGGTTGAATTGCCTCCAATCAAAACCGCCGCCAAACAGATCACTATCGGCGGTCAGGGACGCATCCGGTACCAATCATTTCCCGCGCCGCCGAGGGAAGAGCTCGATTTTTTCACCAACTACCGCTTCCGGCTCAATGTCGATGTTACCCTGACGGATGGGGTCTCCTTTTTTCTTCAACCGCAAAAGGTGGGGGTCTTCGGGAATGGGGAGACGGGGGCCGGGACCGATGTTTCTCTTTCATCGGTGAACACGACGACCAATACCGCGACCGGGAACATGACGCTCCATCAGGGTTATCTCGACTTTAAGCAGATCGGCGGGGCCCCCTTGAACCTTCGACTGGGCCGCTTCGAATATATCATCGGCGGGCACCGGCTGATCGGGAACTTCGACTGGAGCCAGCGGGGCCGCTCATTTGACGGAGGCCTTTTAAGCTACGCGATCCCGACCGCCGGGACCCTCTCCCTTTTTACCTTCCGGTTGACCGGCGAGACGGAGGCCGGCCCTTTACCGGCGGGAGATCGGGACCTCGACACCGATCTGCTGGGGCTTCACTTCAACACCGCCTTGATTCCGATGAGCCAGACCGAGCTGACCTTTGTCAACGATCGGAAGCTGGCCACGCTCCCCGATTCGAAGCGATTCACCGCCGGAATCAAAATTGAGCAGACACCAAATCTCCCGCCGCTGGCGTTCGTCTCCCCACTCACCGGACCGATCTGGCGGGCGGAATATTACAAGCAGTGGGGGGACCGGACCGAGACACAGGAGATCGACGCCTTTCTGTATGCCCTCCGGCTCGGATACCGATTCGATCTTCCCTTCAAGCCGATGGTGATAGCCGGTTATGAAGTCCTCTCCGGAGACGACAGTCTGACCGACGACGATTATGGGGTCTTTGACACGCTGTATGCGACTAATCATATCTACTACGGCTACATGGATTACTTCCTCGCCATTCCGGCCGACACACAGGGCCGCGGATTAAAAGACGCCTTTGTCCGGCTCCACCTGAGCCCTCTGGACAAAGGAGGCCTCGCGATCGATCTTCACCAATTCTCCTTGGAAGAGGATTTTGCAGGCGAGGACGCCTTGGGAACGGAGATCGATCTCACCTTCTTCGCACAGGTGAACAAGGTCACCTCCGTCCTGGTCGGCGTTTCCAAGTTCCTGACGGATGAAGGGATGGAACTGCTCGGCCGGATCGCGGAGGGAGAAGATCCGACCTTTGCCTTTGCCATGGTCAATGTCCTCTTTTGAGGCCGGAAGCTGTTTTAACAAGGGATTTACGTCGTTGTGATTTTTCTGTGATCAGAGACGGCTTTAATCATTGACTCTGAAGCGAGGAGAAGCAATGCAGATGACGGCCGTTTCTACAACCTGGGTCCACTTCATGCCGATGGCGGAGGTCCCGATCGGCTTCACGCCCGGCGAAACAAACCGGCTCGATCGATATCTGATTCGCGAGGTGCACTCGGTTCGGGGGGAAGCCCCGGTCATTCTGCGGCGCGGAGCCGGCATGGCCCGGGTTGAAAGTGAATCGCCGATCCAGTTCTCCGGCGGCGATAGAGAGCCTTCGGATGGATTTCCCCTCCGCGGGGTGGTCCAGCACCTGCACTATACCAGCCGAAGCGAGCAGGTGGAGCTGAAAACGATCTCCCGACCCGAGCTGGCTGCATCCGTAGAAACCATGGCGGTCTTGATCCCAATCGGGAAGTCGGACGCTTGGTGGACCCTGAGCCAGGATGAGCGGCAGACCCTTTTTAAGCGAACCGATCGGCATGAGGGGCATCATGGGATCGGGCGGAGATATGCCGATCGGATCTTTCGAAGACTCTACCACACGCGTTACATCGATCCGGCGGCTCCCTATGATTTTCTCACCTATTTTGAGTTCAATGAAGAAGACGCTCCCGAATTTAGAAATATGGTTTCGGAGTTGCGGGATGTAAAAAGGAATCCAGAATGGCTCTATGTCGATTTCGAATATGAAGTCTGGATGACCAAGCTTCCATTATCCACCGATCCGGTCTAAATAGGAGAGAAAAAAGATGTCATCCACCTTGGCGCAAGCTCCGGTCAAATCCAACCTTCGGCTTTTCTTTCAACTCAGAAAAATGATCACCAATCATATCGACCTTCTCGATGCCTCATCGAGACTGGGGGTGACCCCCTCGACCCTCCGAAAGATCCTTGCCGGCGCCCCGATTTCACGATTCATTCAAAGGAAAATCGGACAGGTCCTGGAGGGGAGAGGAAGCGCGTTGCCGGGGAGTCCAAGGCGATCGAGGGTCGAACGACTCTTGGAGGTCTACCATCTCTACCAGGAACATGGGACCCTCCAGCGGGTGGCGGACGAAATCGGCCTCAGCCGCGAGCGGGTGCGGCAGCTTCTCGTCAAAGGATCGGAGTGCGGGCTCTTCGAGTATAAACCTTCATGGGAGGTGGGACTCCCGCGGGAGAAGATCCTCGAAGATTACCGTCGGGTATTGACGTTGAAGGGGGTTGCACAGGTAAACCAGATGTCGCTCTGCCGCCTTCATCGGCTCCTGAAGGTGCATGGGATTACCGAACCCGAACTGGAGGCGATCTGGTTCAAAGAAAAGAAGGCCATTTGTATCGAAAGATATAATAGGATCGTTCAGGAAATGGGGCACCATCCGACCACCACCGAGATGCAACGGGTCTCATCGAACCGGTATCTCACCACGCAAATCCGGCGACTCTGGGGAGCGATCGAGGCCTTCCGGAGCGATCGAGGGATCCCTCCTCCGGCCAAACGGTCTCATCGATGGGATGGTGCGCGAAGGGATTTAGCGTAGGAGCAGCCCGAGAGGGTGGGATGACCACGTCCGGCATCGGGTAAAGGGTTGTTCGTCACAGCTAAAAGGAGTAAGATATCGAAAAAAGCGGCTAAAATCATCAGCATTCAAGATGAAAGGCCATCCACGTCATGGATTCACGGGGTCGGTTAAAGACGTCCGGACACAAGCGAAGAGGGGATCGGGAGCAACTCCTTCAGCGCGAGCAGGAAGCGCGCCGCAAAGCAGAGGCCGAAGCACAACGTTTTGAGTTTTTGGCGGAAGCGAGTGTCCTCCTCGGTTCGTCGCTGGATTATCAGGCGACCTTAGAGCGTGTGGCGCGCCTTGCGATTCCGATGTTGGCCGATTATTGCGTCGTCGATCTCGTGGAGGGAAACGAGATCCGTCGGATTGCAACCGCCCATAAGGACCCATCAAAAGAGGAGCTGCTTAAGAAAACCCATCACCGAAACGTAACCACCCACCAAAATCCAGCCAGCCAAGTATGTCATACCGGAAAACCGCAGCTCCTCACTAAGGTGACCGATCCTATTCTCAAAAGCGTGACTGTCGATGCGGAGCACCTTCAGATCATGCGCGCCCTGGGCCCCCAGTCATGGATGGCCATTCCGCTCAACACGCGCGAGAGAGTATGGGGCTCCATCCTCTTTGCAACTTCAGAATTGAATCGCCGGTATGGACCGGACGATCTTGCCTTGGGCCAAGAAATCGCGCGCCGCGCCGCCCTGGCCATCGAAAATGCCCATCTCTATCGGACCCTCCAAGAGGAGATCGCCCGGCGGGAGGAGGCCGAGGCGACGGTCAGGAAGAAAATGACCTTCGTTGAGTTGCTCCAAGCGGTGGCGATGGCATCGAACGAGGCCGATTCTGTTGAAAAGGCATTGCAGACCTGCCTGAACCACGTCTGTACGGCGACCGACTGCCTGATCGGGCATGTTTACCTTTTAGACCCCGATCGCTCCGACCTGTTGGCCCCGAGCGATTTATGGTATCTGGCGGACCCTGAGCGGTTCGACGTTTTTCGGAAGGTCACGGAGGAGATGCACTTTCCTTTCGGAGTCGGTCTGCCGGGGCGCGTTCCGACCAGCGGGAAATCGGCATGGGTCTCCAACATTCTGAAGGACGCCAATTTCCCTCGTGCAAAAATAGCCGATGATATCGGGATAAAGTCCGGTTTTGCCTTTCCCATTTGGGTCGGCGCCGAGGTGGTCGGCGTGCTGGAGTTTTTTTCTCCGGAGGTGACCGAGCCGGAGGATGCGTTGCTGGAAGTGATGCGTCATATTGGAACACAAATCGGCCGGGTCGTCGAGCGGAAGCGGGCCGAAGTGGCATTAAAGCGCGTCGTAGAGGAGTTGAAGAAAAAAACCGAGGAGGCGGAGGAAGCAAGCCGCTCTAAATCGAAACTTCTATCGATCGCCTCCCATGAAATGAGAACCCCCCTGAATGCGATTCTCGGTTATTCGAGTCTTCTCAGAGACAAACAGAAGGGGAAGCAGCGGGAGATGCAAGACCGGATTCATGAGAATGCCCAGACCCTTCTCGATCTGATTAACACACTGCTGAATCTTCACAAAATAGAAGCGGGGAAAATAGAAATCTATCGCAAAGAGGTTTCTCTCTCTGAAATTCTGGAGGGGGTGATCGAAATGTTAAGGCCGATGGCCGAGAAGAAAGGGCTTCTCCTTGAATGGATGGATGCGCCGGCCGTGCCGCTCTTCTGGTCCGACCCGGTGAAGCTTCGGCAGATTTTTACCAATTTGCTTGGAAATGCCATCAAGTTTACAGAGAAAGGGACGGTGACCGCCCGAGTCCGCCACCGGCCGGAAGCAGGTAAGCTCTCCGTCGAAATCAGCGACACCGGGTTGGAATTCCGGAGTCCGAGCTGCCCCATATTTATGAGCCGTTTTATCGCGTGCTTTCCTCCGAAATGCAGCCCGAGGGGGGAACCGGGCTGGGGCTTCCGATTGTAAAGCAGCTCGTCGATATTTTAGGAGGGACGATTCATGTCCTGAGCCGGCCGGGGGTCGGCTCGACCTTCACAATCGAGCTTGATTTGAATTCAATCTAGCACGGCGCGCTTTCGTTCAGATTTTAGCGAGGGCGGCGCTCATTAAGGCGCCGAAGAGGGGACCGGCTTCCCGGCCTCTTTGTGCCGGGCGACCGTTTGATAAGCCTCGACGAGGAGCAGAAGCGCGATCGCAATCAAAATTAAAGCGACCGCGGGGATGGCATCGAACTGAAAGCGTCCCTCCGTCCATCTCTGCAGCCAGGGGGCGACGAAAAGCCCGAGAGACCAGAGGGTCATCGTGAGAACAAAAAACATCGGGAGGACGGCGTAAAGCGGATTTTTCCCGGTCTTGATCAGCCAGACCGAAATCCCCAAGAGGCTGAGGGCCGCCAAGAGCTGGTTGCTCGCCCCGAAGATCGGCCAGAATTTCAAATACGCCGCTTCCTGCGTCGTCATCAAAAAGAAAAGGGGCAGCGCGAGGGTCGCCAGCGTCGCGCCGATCCGGCCGGCCGAACCTTCCCACCCGGTCAACTCTTGCAGGATATATCGTCCCAGCCGCGTCGCCACATCCAAGGTGTCATACACAAAGGTCGCGAAGGCGAGCAGACCGAAGCTCATGGCGACCTCGATCGGAATCCCGAGAAGACCGGCGAATCGGGCCAGACCGCCCGCGTAAATCTCGGTCGGTCCTTTCGCAAGCTGCGGGTCGCCCGCCGGAAACATCATCACGGTGGCCAGGGCGATCACGGCGACCAGTCCCTCCAACAACATCCCCCCATACCCCACCGGCCCGGCATCTTCTTCTTTCGCCAACTGCTTTGATGTCGTTCCGCTGCAGACCAGGCCGTGAAAGCCGGAGCAAGCGCCGCACGCGACCGTAATAAAAAGGATCGGGAAGAGCGGCGCTCCTTTGGCATTATGAAAGCCGATGAAAGCCGGATATTCCGCGGTGTAGCCCCCGAAGAAAAGTCCGATCATACCGACCGCGAGGGCGGCATAAAGGAAATAGCCGCCGAGATACCCTCGCGGTTGGAGAAGCACCCAGAGCGGAAGGATCGAAGCGAAGAAGCAGTAGACGAGGATAATGACATTCCACCCCTTTGCGGGGTCCGAGAAAATCGACGCCGGAAGAGAGAGGGGGATCGCCTGGCCTCCCCAGATGATCAACAGAAGCAGCGGCAGCGCCACCGCGGTCGCCCGCCCCAGCGGCCACTGCCACCGGGTGAGGGCCAGCCCCAAGAAGATTGAAAGAAGAAGATATAAGAAGGACGAGCTGGCGACCCCCGCGCCATACTCCGCGGAGACGAATGTCGAGGCGGTCAGATCGGTGAAGGCGACGATGACATAAACCAAAGAGAGCCAGATGAAGAGAAGAAAGAGGAGATACGCCCGCTGGCTCATGTTCTCCTTGACAACCTCTGCGATGGAGCGGGCCCTGTGGCGCAGCGAAGCGGTGAGGTTGGCGAAGTCGTGCATCGCGCCGATGAAGATATTGCCGAAGATAATCCAGAGGAGCGCCGGCAGCCAGCCGAACCAGAGGCCGGCCAGAATCGGTCCGACGATCGGGCCGGCGGCGGCGATGGAGGAGAAATGTTGGGCGAGGAGGATGGGGAGGCGCGTCGGGACATAATCGACCCCGTCATTGACGATACTGGCGGGGGTTGGCTGCCGATTATCGAGCTTAAATTCCTGTCTGAGGAAGCGGCCGTACAGTCGGTAAGCGATCGAAAATAAAGCAATCACGATTAGAGCAATGGTCAGAATACTCATCGGCGACATTATATCGAAGGCCCCGGGGCTTGTCAAAAAAAAGCCTTACAGAGCGACGTGTTGACGTCGAAAACCGTCCGGGGATCATTTGACGCTCTTTCCTTTTTTTGTTATATAAGGAACGTTTTAAAGAACGTGAAGCGTGAGGCGGGAGGGGTAGGGTCAAAAGATCTTCATCTTAATACCCCTCACCCCTACCCCTTACGTTACTTATCATTAGGAGAAGAGATGTCCTACGTACCGGTTGCAAAGGCCAGTGAAATTCCGCCGGGATCGGCTATACTGTTAGAGATCAACAACCTCGAAATCGCCCTTTTTCGACTGGGCGATGAGTTTTACGCCACCTCGAACCTCTGCGTCCATCAAGGGGGACCGTTGGCGGAGGGGAGGATCGATGGGGAGCAGGTGATCTGCCCCTGGCATCACTGGCGTTTCAACATTAAAGATGGCACTTCCCCGCTCAGCCCGAAGCTAAAGCTGAGAACCTTTCCGGTCAAGCGGGAGGAAGATCAAATTCTGATCGACCTTCCCTAAAACTGCTAGAAAAGGATCGTGCATGAATAAGCGGATTTGGTCTGATTGCTTTTGGTTCAACCCCATCGGGATTCGGGGAGGGGGCCTCCTCTTGCTGCTCGTCTTCCTTCTTGGGGGGTGCGCTTCGTTTCGGGGGCGTTCTTCCGTGCCGGGGGTCAGTCCCGAGGCGGCTCGGCAAGTGTATGACATCCGCCTGGCGACGGAGAAGTACCGGGATATCGAGAAGGCGCAGGCCGACGGTTATTTCAGATTTACCGGCTATGTTCCAAACATGGGTTATCAATTTGCAAATCCGAAGCTTTTTTCCGGGTTTGATCTGAAGCGTCCTCCGATTCTCATCTACGATGAACGGAATGGGCGTTTTGAGTTGACCGGCGTGATGTTCATCAACGGCATCGATCGGAGCCCGGGGAAGGTTCTCCCTTTCAAAGAGGCGGAATTCATGAAGCACCCGATGATGTGCCACTACCAGGATGGGACCAACCTAAACTTGGAAAAGGCGGAGCAATGTCCCCAGGAACACCCGCTGACACAATCGCCGTTGGTCTTCTGGCACCCGGATCTTTGGATGATGTCGGCCTGGGTCTGGTATCCCAACCCGAACGGCATTTTCGCCCTCTATAATCCGCTGCTGAATTTCGCGAGATAATAAAAGGGCGAACACAAGGTTCGCCCCTACCGATTCCAGGCCCTCGTTTTTCAGGGTGTGAGGATCACCTTCCCAAAAAGATCCCGCGACTGCATCTTCTCCTGCGCTTCCCGCGCCTTGGAGAGAGGATAAACCGAATCGACAATCGGTTTCAGTTTCCGCTCGCCGACGAGGCGGGCGACCGTCTCCATCTCGGCCCGGGTTCCGGTTCGCGCCCCTAAAATCGAGAGGTCTTTCCAGAAGACATGGCGGAGATCGAGTTCGGTCGTCGGTCCGGTCGTCGCGCCGCAGGTGACGAGGGTCCCGTTCTTTGCAAGGGAGACGATGCTTTTGCCGAAGGTGGCGGGGCCGACATGCTCGAAGACGACATCGACGCCGCGCCCCTTTGTCATCTTGAACACTTCCCTCGAGAAGTCGCGCTCCGCATAGTTGATCAATAGATCGGCCCCCAGCTGGCGGGCCTGGTCGAGCTTCTTCTGGGTGCTGGCTGTCGCAATCACCCGCGCCCCGGCAAGCTTGCCGATCTGAACGGCGGCGCTCCCGACCCCGCTTCCCCCCGCGAGAACCAAGAGATCTTGTCCCGGCTTCAGGGCGGCGCGGGTGATCAACATGTGCCAGGCGGTGACAAAGGTGATCGGAAAGGCGGCCGCCTCTTCAAAAGAAATCCCATCGGGAATGGGGATGAGATTCGCCGCCGGCGCTTTCGCAAACTCGGCGTAGCCGCCGTCGGTTCCCGCCCCGAAAATCCGGTAGTGATCGCAAAGATTGTCCCGTCCCGAGAGGCAGTAAGCGCAGCGAAAGCAGGAGAGGCCCGGCGCGATGACCACCCGCTGCCCGACGGAAATTCCCTCCACCCCGGGTCCGACCTCCGCCACAATCCCGGCGACATCGGAGCCTGGGATATGCGGAAGCTGGATCTTATACGCCGGAACCCCTTGGCGGATCCAGAGATCGAGATAATTCAAGGCGCAGGCCTTCACCTGGAGGACCACTTCCCCCGGTCCCGCCTTGGGTGTGGGGACCTCTTCATAAACCAGGGTGTCGAGATCTCCGAACCGGTGGAAACGGACGGCTTTCATCGGTATTCCTCCTTTGATCAAAACGATTCCATCGGGTTCTTCCCCTCGGCCAACAAGCGAAGGCGCTCCTCGTGTCGGGCGATGAGATCCCAATTCGGCTCCGGCGCCATTTCATAACCGACGGCGAGCACCTGGAGCGAATGTAGAGTCCGATAGACTTTCAACGACTCGGCCGGCCAGTCCGCTTTCTCGTAACCCGACAGAAACGGAGCGCGATCTTGCGGGTAGAAGAAAAACGCTTCTTCCAGATGAAGCAGATCGGCCGCGGCATCCCCCCACCAGGCCCATTCGAGATCAAAGACCCCTGAGATCCGCGGCGCGCCGGAGCCGCTCTCCTTAAAGAGAAGATTATCATAATGGAAGTCGCCGTGGAGGAAGACCGGTTCGATCTGCTCAGGGAGCGCTTGCAGCCCCTCGGTAAAGTGGCGCGTCAGCGCTTCTTTCCAGGTGGGGGGACCGCCGAGATCTTTCTCGCAGCGGGAGAGTTCCCGATCGAATCGCTCCCGCAAGTAGTCAGGCCAGGAGGCCTCTTTCGGAAAGACGCGCGGATCATCGAGCCGATTGCCGAAGAAGGGAATCCGGACCCGATGGAATCGCCGCAGCAACCGGCCGATCTCTTCCAAAAGGGCATTCCGTTCCCTGGGCGGAAGCGACTCAATCGCTGCACCCACGCCGCGCCCTTCCAGAAAAGGGATCAGCGCGTAGTCGAACGGCAGCAATTCTTTGGAACAGTCGGGGAGATAATCGAGAGCGAGCGGGAGGTCGGGGGCGACCTGGTGGAGCCATCGGTAGTTTTTCGCCTCCCGGCCGATCTTGTCGAGCTCCCGATCGTGGACATTGATCCGGCAGACCCATCGCCGGCCGTTGTCGATCAAAAAGAGATAACTCTCATTGACCGCGCCCCCCATCGGCTCCGAGACCCAGACCGGCCGGCCGATCCGGTGCCGGCGGCAGATCTCCTGCGCCAGCGGAAGATCGATCCGGGGGGGCGCTGGGGGCGAGGTCATTTTGCCTCGTCGGGGAGATCGGCCATGTCGAGCGACTTCCCGTGGAGATTCGGGTCGGCGTCGGCCGTCATGGCAAGGAAGAGAAGCGCCTTCGCGACCCGCGCCGGATCTTGGAGCCGGGTCGGATCTTCTTTCGGGTAGGCGGCGGCGCGCATCTTCGTCCGGGTCCCGCCGGGATTGAGCGTCACGACACGGAGGTTGAAGGGGGCGACCTCCTCGGCGAGCGTCTGCATCATCCCTTCGAGCGCGAACTTCGAAACGGAATAAGCCCCCCAGGTGGCCCGCCCGATTCTTCCGACGCTGGAGGTGACCGAGAGGATCGTTCCGGCCCGGCGGGGGATCATCGTCCGGACGACCGCCTGCGTGACGTAGAAGGTGCCGTTCACATTGACCCGGATTACCTCTTCCCAGGCCTCGGGGGGATAGGTGGCGATCGGCTCGGAGGGGCCGAGGACCGAGGCGTTGTTGATCAGGAAATCGATCGCCCCCCAATCGGAAATGGTCTGGGCCACCATCCGCTGGACATCCCTCCGAACCGAAATATCGAGCCGGAAGGGCCGGACCATGCCGCCGGCCTCTTCGATCACCTTCGCCGTTCCGAAGAGCTCCCCCTCGCTTCGAGCGCAGATCGCGATCTTGCACCCTTCGGCGGCGAATCGCTCCGCCGCCGCCCGTCCGATGCCGCGGCCTCCCCCGGTGATCAGGACGACCTTGTCTTTCAATTGCATATTGAACCTCCGGAAGTTAGGATAATGGAAACGACCGATCAATTCAATGGCAAACCCGGATCGGTCGCTCTGTTCATTGATTTGAACGCCGTTGCTGTGGTAGATTGCCCCAACGATTTATTTTTTCGTGTAGAGACGTTCCCGCCGGGACGTCTCTACTGAGAATGAATTTTCAAAGGAAAGGAATTTCGATGGCGCAGATGGGTCCTGAAGAGATCATCGAACAGCAACGGCAAGATTGGAGCCGGGTCGCGCCGGCGTGGGAGAAATGGGATGCGCTGCTCCATCGAAACCTCTCTTTTCTGAACTATCGGCTCGTCGGCGATGCCCGGATTCGACCGGGGCAGCGGGTCTTGGACCTCGGCTCCGGGACCGGCTATCCGGCCATCGTCGCCGCCGATGCGGTCGGGAACGAAGGAGAGGTGCTCGGCCTCGATCTCTCCGAGGAGATGCTCGACCGGGCTAAGCGCAAGGCCTACGGCTTGGGCCTGTTTCAACTCGACTTTCGCGCCGCCGATGTGACGCACCTATTGGAAGAGGACCATTCCTTCGACGCAGTCATCAGTCGATTCTGCCTGATGTTCCTTCCCGACGTTCCGAAGGCGGTCGGCGAAATCGCGCGGGTGATGAAGCCGGGAGGTTATTTTGCGGCGGCGGTCTGGTCGGGGCCGGACCAAAATCCCTTCGTCAAAATTCCGGTCGATGTTCTCAAGCGGTTTATCGAGATCCCGCAACCTCCGCCCGATCAGCCGGGGATTTTCCGGTTGGCGAAACCGGGGGATCTCTCAGGGATGGCCGAGAAGGCGGGACTTCGTAAATTGACTGACGAAGAGATTCAAGCAGAATCGTTTTACGATTCGCCGGAGACCTATTGGACCAACCTCATCGATATGGCGGCCCCGCTCCAGCCGCTCTTTGCCAAGCTCTCAGCAAAGGATCGGGGAGAGGCGGAGCGACAGATCAAAGAAGCGGTGGAGCCCTATCGAAGGGGAGAAGAAATCGCCCTGCCGATGGCGATCCGGATTGTCGTGGCGCGCAAGCCGTCTTAATCTTGCCGATGGAAAGAGATCACGCCGAAATGAAAACCCCGCTCCGATTCAGTGACAGTAAAGAGATCGATCCGAAAGCGGTCCTGGCGCTCTACCATTATGCCGATTGGTCCAAGGATCGAACGTTGGAGGAGACGCAACAGGTTCTCTTAAACTCGAGCGTCGTCTTTTCTCTTTGGGAGGGGCCGCGCCTGGTTGCCTTTGGGCGGGTGTTGACCGATTTTATTTTTCGCGCGGCGATCTATGATGTCATCGTCCACCCCGATGTGCAGCGGCAAGGGGTCGGCCGCGCGCTGATCTATAAAATGCTGACCCATCCTTCTTTAAAGAAGGTTCCGGTCTTTTATCTGCTGACCAGGGACAAGCGCCCCTTCTATGAAAAGCTCGGCTTTGTGACGACGGAAGAGGAAGGATACAGCTCGATGATCTTTGTTCGAAAGGAGACGAACCCGTGACGTCTGCGCTCCGATCCCCCCGCGAGCGGCTCGGCGGCTATCTCCTCCTCCCCCGGCTGATCGACAAGGTTCGGCTGCACGCGCAGGGGGCCCTCCCGCCGGAGTATGTCGGCAATCTCCTCCGGCCGGCGGGATCGACCCTCGACAGCCGATTCCTCTCGTTCACCGGACTTGATGCGGAGAAACTCAGAGAGGCGATTCTAACGGCAAAGAATGACGACGCGGTTCTCGCCTGGGTCGAACGACACGCCATTTCCCACAACCCTTCGGAAAAGGAGGCCTGGGCCGACGAGATTGCGACCTACCGCCCCACGCCGGAGATGGCGGAATATCGTAAGAAGATTTATCCGGAGCTGGCGGGCAAGGTCGATCTGTCCTCGATCAGCGTTCTCGACATGATCGATCTGGATGAGGGGCGGATTCCGACGAGATGAAACCGGTCTCGCAGCGCACCGCTTCGCTTCTATTGATGCTCGCCGCCTTTCTCTGGGGCGGCTCGGTGATCGCTCAAAAATGGGGGGTGACCCACTTCCCGCCGCTTCGTCTCGCCCTTCTGCGCGGAGCCGGGGCGACCCTTTGCCTCCTGCCGTTCTGGTGGGGGTCCAATGATCGGCGGCGGCCCTTCAAACGGGGGGAGCTTCCGCTCCTTTTCTCTCTCGCCTTTTTATCGATGATCGGAAACCAACTTTCCAACTACTATGGTCTTCGGACGATCACCGCTTCGGAGGCCGGAATCATCATGGGATCGACGCCGGTCTTGACCGTCCTTCTTTCCTCGCTCTTCTTTCGAGAGCCGTTGACCCGGCGGCGGATGGTCGGATGCCTTCTTTCTTTCATCGGGGTAATGTTAGTCGTGGCGCGGGTTCCTCAAGGCGCGGTTGTTGCCTCTTGGAAGGGCGATCTTCTCGTCTGTCTGGGTGTTTTCTCCTGGGTTTTGTACACCCTCTTTGCGCGATCCATTTTAAAGGACCACTCCTCGCTCGCCCTCACGATGGCGACCTTTTCGATCGGCACGGTGCTGGTCGTTCCCCTGGCGATCTGGGAGGCGGCGCCGCTGCAATCGGTTCCGCCGTCGGCCTGGGGGGCGCTGGCCTATCTCATCCTCTTTGCTTCCGTGATTGCCTTCTTCGCCTGGAACATCGGTCTCCAGGCGGTCGGCCCGACCCGGGCGTCGATCTTCAGCAATTTGATTCCGGTCACGTCGCTGCTGTTGGGGGTGGTTCTGCTTTCGGAAACCATTTCGATTAAACAATTGGCGGGGATGGGCTTGATTTTGGTCAGCGTCTGGATGGTGAACCGGCGGGAAGAGGCGCTGAAAACCTAAAAGAGGATCTGCGCCAACTTTTCTCGATATTTCTCTGCCAGGGGGGAGCGGGGGCCGATGATTTCAAAGAGTTCAAGCATCGCTTTTCGGGCGCCGTCATCTTTGAAACGGCGGTCTTTTCGGACGATTCCAAGATAAGTTTCCAGCGCCTCCTCATATTTTCCGTCGGCGGCGAGACGGTGAGCGAGATCAAAAGCGTGTTGCAGATTCTCCGGCTCGCGTGCCGCACGGACCTGTAACTCGGCCAGCGATGGGCCGCTTTTTTGGGAGAGGGCGAGGTCGAGTCGAATCTGAAGCCGGCGGGTCTCCTCATGAAACTGCAGCGCGGCGGGAAGATGATTGAAGAAGAGGCGGGCCTCCTCAACCCGTCCGAGCGCCAGGAGGAGCCGGAGCTTTCCAAGCAGAGAAGCGGCATGCTGCGGCTCATGTTTGAGTGCTTCTTCATAAAGGCCAAGGGCGTCGAGAGATTGTTTCTCTTCCAGTGGGCGCGCTTTCTGCGCGATGAGGTCGGCCTCGGACGGGACGAGGTTATCGACAAACTCCCGAATCTGCCTCTCGGGGAGAACGCCGACGAATTCGTCAATCATATGACCGTCCACAAAGGCTTTCACGGCCGGGATTCCCTGAATGCGATACCGGCCCGCGAGGCTCGGATTTCCATCCGTGTTCACCTTCACCAGCTGAACCTTCCCTCCGTAGTCGTTCACCACCCGCTCCAGGATCGGGGCGAGCATCCGGCAGGGGCCGCACCACTCCGCCCAGAAGTCGACCAGCACCGGGGTTGTTTTCGAAGCGGCGATCACCTTCTCTTCAAAATCGGCCTCAGTCGCTTCTTTCGTCCAAATAGAATCCATCGGTATTTTCCCTCTCGATACTCATTTTAACACAGGATGACGCGTGTGGGGGAAGGAGCGGCATGAAAGGGACTTTCTATCGGAGGGGATCGGCGCGACGAATCCAGCCCATGATGTCGGTGGCGACCTCTTCGACGGCGCGGCCGGTGACATCGATGATCCCCCATCGCGGATTCTGGCGATAGAGCTCGCGGCAGTAGTTGAGCTCCTGGATGATCGGTTCCATGTCGGCGTAGCCGGCGACCCGCCGGTTCAGCTTCATCAGCCGCGCCTCGCGGATTTCCATGAGGCGCTGTGGATCGATGATCAGGGCGACGACCTTGGCCGGATCGACCCGTTGCAGCTCTTTCGGGAGGGGAATATTCAAGATGATTGGGATATTTGCCACTTTGTAGCCGAACTGCGCCAGGTAAATGGAGAGGGGGGTCTTCGCCGTTCGGGAGGGACCGACCAGAACGATATCGGCCTGAACGACCCCCTGAATGCTCTGGCCGTCGTCATGCTTCACCGTAAACTGAACCGCTTCGACGCGGCTGAAGTAGTCGGTGTCGATTCGGTGAAGGCGTCCCGGCTCGGAGCGGGGCCGGCTATTGAGAAAATGGCTCATCGCCGTCAACAGCGGCCCCAGCAGATCGACCGCGAGCAGCCCCGATTGAAGCGCCTCTTCGCGCATTTTGAGCCGAAGCGATTCAGAGACGAAGGTGAAAATAATCAGTCCCTGGCGCGACTTTGCTTCCTGGAGGACCTCTTGAATTTGAGCTTCCGAGCGGATGTAGTGCCGCCGGGCCAGGATGGTCTTATCTTGAGAGAACTGGGAGAGCGCCGCCTGGCAGATTTTTTCCGCAGTCTCTCCCGTGGCGTCGGAGACGACGAAGATGGGACGAACCTCGGCGGGACGTTCGGGCATGGCGACATCATAACCGATTTGTTTGGAAAAACCAAACACCAAAACCGAAAGGGCATAAAAGATTAGAATGAGGCGGAAAGAACATTAAAAAATAGGTTTTTAGCTTCTGACACATCCATCGCGTCTGATGGTTATTTTATGTCTTTCGTTGATCTTTAGAGCCGATTTTGTTAAGCTGGCACAAAATACATACAATCTTATTTTTGGGCCGGACAAAGGTGTCCTGAGGCAGATACTTTTTGAAAACGACACCTCAATCTTGGAGAGGTCTCTTGCATACATGTGAAGAAAGGATTTAATTTGATGACGCAGCAGCTACAAATTCCTCAACGGATCAATCGGTTGGAAGAGCTTGCTTACAATCTTTGGTGGAGCTGGCACCCGGAGGCGCGCTCCCTTTTTGAGGCCCTCGATCGCCCCCTCTGGAAGCAGACCAATCACAATCCGGTGAAGGTATTACAAGGACTGGCGCAGGAGCGATTCAAGGAAGTGGCCGAAGACCCGACCTTCCTGCGTCGTTATGATGCGGTGCTCAAGGCGCTCGACACCGATCTCGGTTCTCGCCCGACCTGGTTTGGGGAGAGATTCCCGGATCTTTCTTCCGCTTCGATCGCCTATTTCTCGGCGGAGTTTGGACTGCATAACTCGCTGCCGATCTACTCCGGCGGGTTAGGCCTCTTGGCCGGAGACCACTGTAAAGAGGCGGGGGATCTCGGGATCCCTCTCATCGGCGTCGGCTTTCTTTATCCGCAAGGTTATTTCCATCAGAAGATCCAGGCGGACGGATGGCAGGAGCCGATCTACCGACCGCTCGACCTCAACACCGTGGCGATTCGACCGGCCCAGTTCCCCTCCGGTCAGGCGCTCGTGGAGGTTCCTGTCGGACCGAGGAGCATCTATATCAAGGTCTGGGAGGTTCGGGTCGGCCGGGTCCGGCTCTATTTGATGGATACCGATGTTCCGGAGAATGCTCCTTGGGATCGGGAGCTTTCCGCCCGTCTTTACGGTGGGGATCAAGAGCTGCGGATTCGTCAAGAAATCGTCCTCGGAATCGGGGGGGTTCGCCTCCTGCGCGCCCTCGGCATCCGTCCCACCGTCTGGCATTGCAACGAAGGACATACCTCGTTCCAGATGTTGGAGCGAATCCGCGAAGGGGTGGCGGCCGGGAAGCGCTTTGACGAGGCGGCCGAGTCGGTTCGAAAGAGCAGCATCTTTACCACCCATACGCCGGTCCCCGCCGGACATGATGCCTTTCCCGCCGCGCTGATCGAAAAGTATTTTTCAAATTATTGGCCGATGTTGGGACTCGATCAGGCCCGTTTTTGGGAACTGGGCCGCCATCCGGAACCGTGGGGGGAGGCTTTTAATATGACGGTTCTTGCCTTTCATCTCACCCAGGGGCGCAACGCCGTCAGCCAGCTCCATGGAGAGGTCTCGCGAAAGATGTGGCAGCATCTTTGGCCGAATACCGACGTTGAGAAGGTCCCGATTATTTCGATCACCAATGGAATCCATACGCCGACCTGGGTCGCCCCCGAGATGAACGATCTCTACAAAAAATATCTCTCTCCCGATTGGGTCCATCATCATGACGAGCCGACCCTCTGGCAACGGGTGATGGATGTCCCGGACGACCTTCTCTGGGAGACGCGCCAGCAGCTGAAGCGAAAATTGCTCGGGTTCATCCGGGAGCGCGCGCGGACCTCCTGGACGGAAGATCGCGCCGATCCGATTCAGCTTCTGGCGGCCGGCACCCTCCTCGATCCGGAGGCGTTGACGATCGGCTTTGCCAGACGATTCACCGCCTACAAACGGGCGACGATGATCTTTCAGAATCTGGAGCGGCTCAAAAAGATTTTAGGGAACCGATGGCGGCCCGTTCAAATTATTTTTGCCGGCAAGGCCCATCCGGCCGATGAGGTCGGCAAGCGCTACATCCAGCAAATTTATAATCTTGCGAAAGATTCAGGGCTGGCCGGTCACATCGCCTTCGTTGAGAATTACGACATGCACGTCGCCCACTTCTTTATCCAAGGGGTCGACATCTGGATGAATACCCCCCGGGCGCCGCTGGAGGCGAGCGGCACAAGCGGGATGAAGGCCTCCCTCAACGGCGTTCCCCAGCTGAGTATCTTCGATGGGTGGTGGCCGGAGGGATACAATGGCTCGAATGGATGGACCTTTGGGGTGAAACCGGGTCCCTTCCTCCAGAATCTCTCTCCGGAAATGCAGGATACGTCCGATGCGGAGGACCTCTATTCGATCCTGGAGAACGAGGTGATTCCCCTCTACTACCGGCGGGATGCCGACGGTGTTCCGCGCGGCTGGATCCAAACCGTGAAAGAGGCGATCCGCACCGTGGCCCCCTTCTTCTGCGCCAGGCGGATGGTCAAAGAGTATGCCGATAAACTCTATGCACCGGCTGCGAGGCAATCGAAGGAGTAGCAATTCGATTTCAGGATGTGGAACCGGTAGAGACGTCCCGGCGGGACGTCTCTACTTCATTCTCCTCCGTATTGACCCTGAGGGGTGTCCTTGGACCTGGAAGAAAAGCTGATTCGAAAAACAGTGGTGTATCAGGGGAAGTATATTCGGGCCGAGGAGCAGATCGTCCGGCTTCCCGATGGGACAGAGGGCCTTCGGGAGATTGTCTCTCCGCCCGATGCCGTCGGCATTCTTCCGATCGACTCGGAAGGGAGGGTCTACTTGGTCCGGCAATACCGGCCGGCAATCGCTCAAATCACGCTGGAAATCCCTGCCGGTATTTTGGAGCCGGGAGAGAGCCCCGCCGAAACGGCGCGGCGTGAGTGCGAGGAGGAGGTGGGAATGAGGCCGGAGCGTCTTGATTTCCTCTTCCGATATTATCATTCGGTCGGTTTTTCAACCGGGAAGATTGAGGTTTTTCTCGGCCGTGATCTTCGTCCGAATCCGCATGCGCATGCCGACCCCGGGGAGTTCATCGAGGTGGTGCTCCTTCCCTTTGAGGAGATTTATCAGCAGGGACTTTCAGGAAAGATCATCGACAGCAAGACGCTCTTGGCGCTTCTTTGGTATCGGCAGGCCGTTCTGGACCCCGCTTAGGGATTAAACCGATTGGAAAAGCAGGTCGAGCACCGCTTTGAATTCTTTGATTGTAAAAGGCTTATGGAGATGAAGATTGCCCGTCTCCTGGATGAATTCCGACGTTGATTGGTTCGCGATATCGCCTGTTAAGAAAATGATTCGCTTTGCCATCTCGGGAAAGTGCGTCTGCACTTTCTCGTAGAATCCCTTCCCGTCCATAAATGGCATCTTCATATCCAGGAAGATGGCATCATATCCTCTTTCTTTCAGTTTCCCCGCGGCTTCTCGACAATCGATCGCCTGATCGACTTGATAACCGATCTTGGAAAGAAGATGTGATACAAGGTCAAGGAGGAGCTGTTCGTCATCGACGACGAGAATTTGCTTCATCAGCGGATCGATTCCTCAAAGGCTTCTTGATCGATTTTAACCAATCCTTTTTGAATGGCGTACCGGATCAACTGGGCCACATTGCGGAGGGCGAGTTTATTCATGATGTTGGCCCGGTGGGTTTCTACGGTTTTGACTCGAATCCCGAGCTTTTCCGCGACCTCTCGGTTTTTAAATCCTTCTGCGACCAAACGGATCACTTCTTGTTCTCGCTTGGTCAGCGCCCTGGCTTCCGGCATTTTCAATCCCTCCTGATTAATGATTGACAATAAGCGTCACCGACTCTCGGTCAATACGCCCATTGATATAGCTAGTCAGAAATATAGAAGGGAAGCTCGTAAATGACTATCGGATTCGGTCCGTTAATTTTGTGGGACGCTGACTGGTATGTTCGTAAGCGTTAGTCCTACAAATATTAAAGGTTCAGATCGAATGGGGAGCGTCGGCGGCTATTCAACCAGCCTTTGTTGGATGGCATAGTGGGTCAGCTCCGCATTGTTTTTCATCTTCATTTTTTCAAGAATGCGGGTTCGGTAGGTGCTGATGGTTTTGACGCTGAGTGAGAGCTCTTCGCCGATTTCCTTGACCGCTTTTCCGGAGGCGATCAGCCGGAGCACTTGAAATTCACGGTCGGAGAGGGCTTCGTGGAGCGGCCGCTCGGAGATCGATTCCAGATTAAAGGCAAGCCGCTCCGCCAGATGAGGGCTGATATATTTCCCGCCTCGGGCGACCTTTCGAATGGCCTCGACCAGGTGATCCGGGGCGCTCTCTTTTGTTAAATAACCGGACGCCCCCGCCCGAAGCACCCGAACGGCGTATTGATCCTCCGGGTGAATCGTGAGCATGAGGACGGGGAGCTTCGGCTGCTCACTTTTGAGCTGCTTCAAGATGTCGAGTCCGCCTCGGCCCGGCATCGAGATGTCTAAGACGACCACGTCCCATTTGTCGCTCCGGGTCTTTTCGAGTAATTCTTGGCCGTTGTGCGCTTCCCCCGCAACAATCATGTCGGAGGTTTCAGTGAGGATCTGCTTTAATCCTCTCCGGACGATCGCATGATCGTCTGCAATCAAAATTTTAATCATGCCTTCTTTCCATATCGGTTGGTTGATAAAGCGGAATCTGCACGGTGATGGTGGTCCCTTTTCCCGGGGCCCCGTTGATCTGAACCGTTCCACCCCAGAGGAGCGCTCGCTCGCGTATTCCCAAAAGCCCGAGTGACTTCGAATTCGTAATCTGGCTCTGCGTGATCCCTCTTCCGTTGTCTTTGACCTCGAGGATCAGGCCCTCCTCCGTTTTTTCAAGGAGGATGGTGACCTCATTGGCATTTGCATGCCGGACGATATTCGTGAGTGTCTCCTGGAAGATTCTAAAAACTGCGGTAGACCGATCCGGATCAAGCAGAATCTCTTCCGGACGAACCGTGAAGTGAGAGCGCATCCCTGTTCGGCTCTGGAATTCCTGGACCTGCCATTCAATGGCGGCGGTCAGCCCGAGGTCATCTAAAACACCGGGTCTTAATTCCGTCGAGATCTTCCGGAGGGTCTGAACGGTCGTGTCGACCAGCTTGGCCATCGACTTCGTCCGGTCTCGCAGCAGCGCTTCTTTTTTCGGCAATCGTTTTTTCAGCCATGATAGTTCCATTTTCAAAATTGTCAATAGCTGCCCCAACTCATCATGAATTTCGCGCGAGATGCGGGTCCGCTCTTCTTCCACCATGGAGTGAAGCCGACTGGAGAGATTTCGTAACTGTTCCTGGGATCGTCTCAATTCCTTCTCGACATTCCTCTGCTGATTTTCCAGGGCGATCTCTCTTTCCCGCCGCCGGTAGTTATCGTACAGAATCCCGGTCGCATGGGAGAGAATTTCAAGCCCGGCCTGTTCCGTTCCGCTATATCCCCCGGGCCGATTCGCAATGCCGATCATCCCGACCACCGCGTTCTCCCGGATGATCGGAACACCGAGAAACGTGCGCAAGGGAGGATGGCCGGACGGGATTCCCCCCGATCGTGGATCGTTGGCGGCGTCATTGGAGAGGACGACCTTTCCGCTTTCGATGACCTTGCCGAACAGATTGTCGAAGCGGTGCAATTCGAGATACTTCTGCCCCCCCTCCAATCGGAGGGCCTCCGTGTAGAACGGACGGCCCCTGATCGGCCCGTCATCGATTCCCTCGACGGCTAAAATCCGTAAAGCCGGTCCCTCGACAACGACACCGATGAATCCGTACTCGCTCTGCGTCTGGTGGATGGCCGAGCGCAGAAGGCGGGAGCTCGTCTCGTGCCAATCCCGGCTGTCGAGGTAGGCGGTCATTGCATCGGTGACCGCCGCCAGCTGTTCGGTTTTGATCCGAAGCGCTTCTTCCGCCTGTTTTCGCTCGGTGATGTCCATCATCGCGCCGATCATCCGGACCGGGGCTCCCCCCGCACCCCGAACGATGTAGCCGCGATCGAGAACCGTCGCATAGGTCCCATCGCCGCGGCGGAAGCGGTACTCACCCGACCAGAATTGCTCCCCGGCGGCGATCGCTGTTTCAATGGCGATGTGGATGGGCTCTTTATCCTCTGGATGAAGTCGGCTGGTCCATATCTCCATTTGAGCGATTTCTTCCGGTCTGTAGCCGAAGAGGGTCTGAAGGTTCTCATTCCACCAGAGGGCGTTTGTCACCAGGTCCCAGTCCCAGACGGCATCGTTGGTGGCGCGCGTGGCGAGATGAAAACGTTCTTCACTCTTCCGGAGGGCTTCCTCTGCTTTTTTGCGATCGGAGATGTCGGCCACCACGGCAACGATACCGCCCATCATCGGTTCCGTGCCGGGCAGGGGCGCGACCGAGATACTGATATCGACCGACGATCCATCTTTTCGGGAATGACCTGTTTCCATCCCGGTAAATCCTTTCCCTTCGGAGACCAGCTTTCGTAGGAGATCCAGCTCTTCTTCTTGATCCACAGGGAGAATGGGGAATCGCCGGTCGAGGACGTTCCGACTCGCTCCATCCGAAGAGCCGTTCCGCCGCCGGATTCCACATCTTCACCTTCCCTTCGGAGTCGAGCGCGAAGGTGGCCAACGGGGAGGCATGAATCAATGCGCGAAGCGTCTCATTCGTTTCGCGCAAGGCTTGCTCGGCGTGGCGGCGCTCGGTAATGTCTTCGGCGACCCCGGCCACCCGATAGACTTTCCCCGATTCATCCTTGATCGGAAAGCCCCGATCTCGAATCCAGCGAACAGAGCCGTCGGGGCGGACGATGCGATATTCGATGTCGGTCGGCTCTCCCATGCCTTGCTGCGCCATGGCGTTGACAATATGGGCCTGATCTTCGGAATAGACTGCATCGAGGAATGATTGTGGCTGACCATAAAGGGTCTGACAGCTGCGCCCCCAAATCTGCTCGTAGGCGGGACTAATATACAGCATCCGGAAGGAAGGGCGTTCCACGATCCAGAAGATCTCATGGATGTTCTCGGCCAGCTGTCGAAACCGGCGCTCTGAATCTTGCAGCTCCCGCTCGGTTTTTCGCGATTCGGTGACATCTTCCCCCAGAACGAGGCGGGCCTCTTTCCCCCGAAAGAGGATCAGGTTCCAGGTGATCTCGACTTCAATGAGGGCTCCCTTTTTTGTCTTGTGCGTCCAGACCCCCGCCTCAGTGGGGTCTGAAGTGACCTCCTTTTCCGAGGCCTCTTTAAGGTATTGCAGGAGACGGGGCATCTCTTCCGGTGGGCGGATGTCGCACAGCGTCAATTGAAGGAACTCTTCTCGTGAATAACCGTAATGCCGAATCGCCGCCTCATTCACTGCTAAGAAGGTATGGGTGACGGGATCGGCCACCCACATCGGGTGGGGGTTTCGATCGAAGAGGAGCCGGTACTGTTCCTCACTTTCTCGGAGCACCTCTTCGGCGCGAAGGCGTTCGGTTATATCATTGGCGAGAATCAGTTGGGCGTCTATTCCCATAAAAGAAATAGACTGGTAAGTAATTTGAACATCGATGAGGGTCCCCTCTTTTTTTCGATGCTTCCAGATTCCGACCGAGTTAAATCCGGTTTCCACTTTGTAAATCTGGTCCATTGACACGGTTACTTCCTGAGAGGGCCGGATGTCCAGGATGGTCATCGAAAGGAATTCCTCCCGCGTATACCCGTAGTGTTGAATGGCGGCCTCGTTGACGGCGAGAAAAGAGAGGGTCTTCAGGTCATAAATCCACATCGGAAGGGGACTTCCCTCAAACAGGCGTCGGTACTGCTCCTCGCTTTCTCTCAGAAGCGCATCGGCCCGTTTGCGATCGGTAATATCGAGGACAAAACCGATCCCGCGGTTGGGATCTCCCTCCAGCGAGGCGCCGCCGATCAGGATCGAAACACGCGAGCCATCCTTCCGGATGTACTCTTTCTCAAAGGGGGTGAAAGCGCCCCTTTCCGACATTTCAATCATCGCCTTCCGATCCAGAGGGTGATACTCTTCCGGCGTCATCTCTTTCCAGCAAAGCCGGCCCGATCGAAGCTCTTCCTGCGTGTAGCCCACCATTGTAAGGAAGTAGTCGGTGGCATCCGTGATCGTCCCATCACCTTCCCAGAAAGCAATTCCAAGAAGATTCGATTCGGCCAGACGACGAAAGCGGGCCTCGCTCTTCTTCAATTCTTCTTCCGCTCGCTTCCGTTGTGTAAGGTCGAGGACAAAACCGACGGTATTTTCCCGTGAGCCCTCGAGGAAGGCGGCGCCGATCATCACCGGGATTCTGCTTCCATCTCTGCAAATAAATTCTTTTTCAAAAGGAGGACTCACGCCGGTCGCGGCCATCTCTTCAAGGCCCTTCATGTCGAGATGGGTGTATTCGGGGGGGGTCATTTCTTTCCAACTGATCACGCCCAGGCGAAGCTCCTCGCGCGTGTATCCGACCATCCGGAGAAAAGAGTCATTCGCCTCTGTGATGTTCCCGTTGACACCCGAGAAAACAATCCCGATCATATTGGAATCGACGACACGCCTGAATTGGGCTTCACTTTTTCGAAGGGCATTCTCAGCTTTTTTATATGCGGTCATGTCGGCGAGGATGCCGACGATGCCTCGGATATTGCCATGGGCATCGCGGAGCGGGGCGGTCGATAAACTCACGTCGACGGGAGAGCCGTCTTTCTTTCGGCGGCTGACTTCGAGATTGGAAAAAACTTTCCCTTGCAGAAGCGCCTTCACCAATCCTTTAAACTCATTCTCTTTCTCTTTGGGGACGATGGGATTGAAGCGGCCGATGACCTCTTCCGGGCTCCATCCGAAAATCTGTTCGGCGGCGGGGTTCCAGCTCTTGACCGTTCCATCCAGATCGAGGGTAATAATGGCCAGGGGAGAGGCCTCAATGAGGGCTTGAAGGGTGTGATTCGTTTCCCGCAGCGCTTCCTCCACCTGTTTCCGCTCGGTGATATCATCTACGACCGCGACAAAATACTTCGGCTTTCCAGTGGAATCATGTATCTGGGAGACGGTGACATCGCCCCAAACGATCCGACCGTCTTTACGGATGTAGCGTTTTTGGTAGCGGTGTTTATCCAATTTGCCCGCCAGCAAGTTTTCCCGGAGTGCCAGGCTTTCGGGAAGATCATCCGGATGGGTGATCTCTTGGAAGCTACGCGACTGCAGCTCTTCCCGCGTATAGCCAAGGGTCTCGGCGAAGCCTTCGTTGACTTGAATGAAATGTCCCCCCAAATCAACCACCACGATGCCGGAGGGAGCCCGGTCGAAAATGGCACGGAATCGTTCCTCGCTTTCCCGAAGATCGGCGGTCATCGTTTCCGCAAGATCGACGGCGCGCCGGCGTGCGGTTGTCGTGGACCAGGTGATGTACGAGAGCAACAGGGAGAACGTCGCCCCGCCGAAAAGAATAAGGGAAGGAAGGGTTTCTTCTATTTCCGATAGGAAGGAGGCATGGGTGGAAAAGTAGATGTACCAATGGCGACCTGCGATATCCAAAGAGGCGATTTGTGTGTATCGGGGGGGATTGTTGTCGGTGTTGGCGCCCATAATGTCATTGCTGTCGTAAAGCAGTCTCTCTTTTGTTAGGAGGGGAAGGGGGTTGGTTGTCTTCTCTATTCCACCATCGAAAATCTCAAATTGAAAGTCGAGCCTGGAATTGCCGCCGAGGACCTCCTGCATGAGATCCTTCATGGTGAACGCGGAGGCGACGAATCCGATCAGGGCGCGGCGTTTCTCCTCCACTGTGGTCTGAGGCAGCCCTTTGCGGTAGACCGGAACCCGAATGGAAAATCCGACCTCCTCGGTCCCGACCAGGATAATCCGTCCGGTCGAGACGGGATGACCGGTATCGCGCGCTTGTTCGAGGGCTTGCCGTCGGACCGGCTCGCTTCCGATATCGAAGCCGAACTGTACCGGAATGGGTGAGAACGGCTCTGTAAATTCAATGGGGAAGTACTCGGGGCGATCTCCTTCGGGGTGGATTGAAAAACCGGGATAACCTTTTGGACCGATGCTCGTATCGTTTCTTACGTGTCTTTCGAATTCAGCCCGTTCCGATTTAGGTACGTATCGGACAAAGAGCAGATCGTAAATGCCGGGATAACGTTTTTGTAACTGGAGCGATTCGATATATCTTCTCCAGTCGGCCCGGGTGATGTTTTGGTTCACCGCAAAGAGACCGCGTACCGACAGGAGGATATCTGTATACGTCTGAATGCGTTTCTCAATGGTCCTGGATGCTCTTACGACCCGTCGATCAAAACGGGCGTGTGCGTTATTTTCAATACTCCGCTGTGTAAAATACCAGGCGAATCCGGTGAGGGCCAGGGTCACTGAGAGGACAACGAAAGCCGAAGGGGCTTGGAAAAGAGACCGGGTGAACTTCTGCAGAGGGTGAATGGATGCTCCTGGTGTCCTCTTCTGAAGAGGGGTTTCCTTCAAGAGCGTTTGTACTCCTTATGTCAGAGATTTTCAATCGGATGGTCTCGGAATCCCCTCGTGGGAAGGGAGCGAAATGCTCTATGGTACCATCCTGAGCGGTAAAATCAAGTACATTTTGGTCAGTGTTCGGGGAGATGGGGGGAGAGACGGGAAGGGGAGGATTCGCCTCCGAAGACGCGGTTTCGTCGATGCGCTCCTTAATCGGCGAAGTGCTGCTTGATCATCTGGTAAGCCTCGACCACTTTTCGAAGCTCCGCTTCCGTGCTTCGATCCCCTCCCCGGGCGTCGGGATGATACTCCTTTGCATAGCGGCGGAATGCGGCGGTTACTTCGGTCAACCCGGTCCCCTCCTCGACCCCCAAGATTTGGTAGGCCTGCGTTAGGGAAGAAATTTCGCCTTGAGAGGCGGCTTCCGAGCCGTTCTGTTGACTGTACTGGCTAAAGAAATCGGCAAGATTAAACGGCCGTCGGCGCTTCCTTCTCGCTCGGTTGTAGAGTTGGCTCTCCAGCTCATCCAGGCGATCTTCCACATAGGCGAGGCGCCCTGCGGTCCGGTCGAGGTCGGCCAGGGTGGTCGACTCGTCCACTTGTTCGAAGATTTTTTGGAAGAGCATCTGGAAGTCTTGGAGCCGCTCTTCAAGCGTGAAGAAGGAGTGGCCCCGGGTATCATCGTATCGATCGGCCGCGAAAGCAAGATCGATCTCGATCGTATCGTTCAACTCTGCAAGGCGACGCCTCAGGCGGGTTTTTCGGTCGCCGAGTTTTTTAAGGAACTCTTCATCCATGAGGGTCCGTTCCGGAAGTCGACCAATCCAAAAAGATCTCCACCGGCCCATCGTTGTCGGTTATTCTAGGAAGATCAACTGTCGATTGCAATGAGAAAAACCACTGGCGGCGGTTACGCCTTGACGAAGCTGCAGCAGTAATCGGTCAGGCTGTGGACCTTCAGCTTAAATGTGGTGCGGGCCGGGACAGTAAACTGCTCCCCCCCTTTGATCCGCTTCCAACCCGTTTCTCCCTCCAGAAGCACTTCCAGATCGCCGGAGAAGATCTCCATGATCTCTTGATCGCCGATTTTAAACTCGAACTCGCCCGGCTGCATGATGCCGAGGGTCTTGCGGCTGCCGTCCGGGAAAAGGACCGTCCGGCTGGTGACTTTTCCGTCGAAGAAGACGTTCGCCGCTTTTTTTACCGAGACATTCTTAAACTCGTTCATTTATCCCTCTATTTTATGTGGGGCCGGCGCCCCAGGAACGCTGTTGGTTTTAGATCTTCACACCAGGTGCGCCAATGCCCCACGCCCCCTCTTGCTAAAATTTTTTCCGGGACCGGGGCCGGGTCTTCCCTGATTCTTTTAGGGCGCCATATGCCGATTAGGTGTCGGTCCGGAAATATTTCGCCTCGGGGTGGTGGAAGACGAGGGCGGAGACCGACGCCTCCGGGTCCATCATGTCGCCCTCGGTCAGCTCCACGCCGATTTTGGCGGTGGCGTCGAGCAGCTGAAAGAGCTTTCGTTGATCGGCGAGATTCGGACAGGCGGGGTAGCCGAAGCTGACCCGGATGCCGCGGTATCGGTTCTTCAAGACATCTTGAATTGTCATCTCCGGAGAATCGGGAATGCCCCAATCGTTCCGAATTTTTTGGTGCACCCACTCGGCGAAGCCCTCCGCTCCCTCGATGGCGATCGCCTGAAGCAGGTGCGAGCGGAGATACTCTCCCGCCTCCTTCAGCTGTGTGGAGAGGGTGCGAACCCCTTTTCCCATCGTCACGACGAAGAGGGCGACCGAGTCGATCTCGCCCGAGTCCACATCGCGGCAGTAGTCGGAAAGGCAGAGCCGCTCGCTTTCGGGCTGTCGGGGAAAGGTGAATATTTCAAGCAGGCGCGCCGGATCGGCGGGATCGTAGAGCAGCAGATCCTCTCCCCGCGCCTGGCAGGGAAAATAGCGATAAACCCCCTGAGCGGTGAGGATCCGTTTTTCGAGAATCTCCTCCTGCATCGCCACCACGGAGGCATGAAGCTTCTCCGCCCGCTCGTCGCGGTCGGCGAGGAGCCGTTCGAGATTTCCTTTCAGCCCCAAGTGCTTTCCGTAGAGCATCGACGGATTGATGAAAGAGAAGATCTCCCGAAGCGGTCCCTCGTCGATCGTGTGAAAATCAAAATCGGGGGCTTTCGGCAGGGGGACATCGCGCCGTACGTTTGAGCGGGCGCGGACCTGCGCCGCCGGCTGCGGCTTCTTCTCCATCCCCTCGGCGATCTTCACCATCGCGCTCCGTTCGGTTTCGGTCTTCTTCAGAAGCCCGGGGCGTTGTATTTCATCGACCCATTGATTGGCCAGGTCGAGCCCGTTCATCGCGTCTTTGGCGTAGAAAACCGGTCCCGGATATTCTGCGGCGATTTTCGTGTCGGTGAAGCGCTTGGTGAGGGCGGCTCCCCCGACCAGGATCGGCACGGTGACGCCAGCGGTCTTGAAGTCCTGTGCGGTGATCACCATCTGTTGGGCCGATTTCACCAGCAGCCCGGAGAGGCCGACCATATCGGGCCGCTCCTTCCGGATCGCCTCGATCAGCGTCTCCGGGGGGACCTTGATCCCGAGATTCACCACCTTGTAGCCGTTGTTGCTCAGGATAATTTCGACCAGGTTCTTCCCGATGTCGTGAACATCCCCTTTCACCGTCGCCAGGAGGATCGTCCCGCGCGCAGCGGTGTCGCTCTTCTCCATGAACTGCTCCAGGTGCCTCACCGCCGCCTTCATCGCTTCGGCCGATTGCAGCACCTCCGCCACGATCAGCTCGTTATTGTTGAAGAGCCGTCCGACCTCATCCATCCCGGCCATTAAAGGGCCATTGATAATCTGGAGCGGCGTTGCTTCCTTTCGCTTCTGCTCCAAATCGTCGATAAGGCCTTCTTTGGAGCCTTCGACGATGTAGCGGGCGAGCCGCCCATCGAGGGGAAGGTCGGCGCGGACCTTCTTGGCGATTCCCTTCTTGTCCTTGAAGTGGGCCGCAAAGGCGGCGACCGGGTCCGCTCCCCGCCAGAAGATCAAGTCTTCGGCGAGACGGCGCTCCTCCTCCGGGATGGAGGGATAACGCTCCAGCTTCTCGGCGTTGACGATGGCATAGTCGAGTCCCGCTTTGACGGTATGGTAGAGAAAAACGGAGTTGAGGATTTCGCGACCGGCGGTCGGAAGACCGAAGGAGACGTTGCTGACCCCCAGGATCGTTTTGGATTCCGGGAAGGTCTCCTTGATCAGCCGGATCCCTTCAATCGTCTCGGGGGCCGAGCCGATGTAGTTGGCGTCGCCGGTCCCGACCGGAAAGACCAGGGCGTCGAAGATCAGATCCCGCGGGGCCAGGCCGTATTTGTTCACGAGCAGGTCGTAGGAGCGTTTTGCGATCTCGATCTTCCGCTGGCGGGTGACCCCCATCCCCTGGACGGGGTCTTCATCGATGCAACCGACCACCACGGCGCCGCCGTATTTCTTCAAGAGCGGGACGACCAGCTCGAAGCGCTCCTCGCCGTCTTCCAGATTGATCGAGTTGACGATGCACTTTCCCTGACAGAGCTTGAGCGCCGACTCGATCACCCGATGATCGGTCGAGTCGATCATGATCGGCGCTTTCACCTTTTTATTCAGGATCTGGAGAAAGGCTTCCACGTCGGCCAATTCATTCCGGTCCGGGTTGGCCATGCAGACGTCGATCACCTGCGCGCCGTTTCGGACCTGCGCCCGGCCGATCTCGGCCCCCTCTTCGATTTTCCCGTCGACGATCAGCTCTTTGAATTTCCGGCTTCCGATCACGTTGGTCCGCTCGCCGACGATCACCGGTCGGTTCTCTTCCTCGATCAGAAGAAAGTCGATGCCGGAGACGGCCGGTTTCAGCGCGCCCTTCGGGGTGCGCGGTTTTCTCCCTTCGACCATTTTTGAGATCGCCGTGATATGCGCCGGGGTGGTCCCGCAGCAGCCGCCGATCAGATTGATCCACCCCTCCTCGACGAACCGGGAAAGCTTGGCGGCAAGCGATTCGGGGGTTTCTTCGTACTTTCCTTCTTCATTCGGGAGGCCCGCGTTGGGGTAGACCGAGACAAGGCAGGTCGCCATGTCGGCGAGCGAGCGAATGTGGTCGGTCATAAACTCCGGACCGGTGGCGCAATTCAGACCGATCGAAAGGAGGGGGAGATGTTCCAGCGAGGCATAAAGCGCCTCCACTCCCTGACCCGCGAGCATCGTTCCGGTCCGTTCAATGGTGGCCGAGATCATGATCGGGACCTCGATCCCCATCTCTTTCTGGGCCTGGAGGATGCCGATCGAGGCGGCTTTCAGATTGATGGTGTCCTGGGCCGTTTCCAACAAGAGAAGATCGACCCCTCCCTCGATCAATCCCCGGGTCTGCAGCGCGAACGCCTCGACCAATTGATCGAAAGTGACCCCGCCGGTGACGGTGATCGCCTTGGTCGTCGGCCCCATCGAGGCGGCGACGAACCGGGGCTTGGCAGGGGTGGAATATTTCTTTGCGGCAGCCTTCGCGACCTGCGCCCCCGCGCGGTTGATCTCGATGACCTTGACCTGAAGGCCATACTCCGCCAAAACGATGCCGGTCCCGCCGAAAGTGTTGGTCTCGACGATATCGGCTCCCGCGGCATAATAGGCCTCATGGATCGATTGGATGACGTTCCGGGCGGGTGAGATTCAGGTTCTCGTTGCATCCTTCCAGCTCCGGCCCGCCAAAATCGGCGGCGGTCAAATTTCTGGCCTGGATCATCGTCCCCATTGCCCCGTCCATGACTAAAATCCGCTCGCGCAGCAGGGCTTTTATCTGATCGCTTCCCAAGTAATACCTCCGTAAAGAATGATTTTTGATTTTAACAGAAAGAGGGGCTCACCTCCATCTTTTTTTACGTCTTTTCTCTGCAAGAAGGAAGGTAGGGGGCTCCTCTGGAGACGGTACCGATAAAAGTCTTACGCTCCAGGTTGACTCTCTTAAATCAACATGTTAGATTGAGCGGATCGTTTTGGGTTAAAGTCTATTTAATGCTCAACGTCAAGCTGCTCAGAGAAAATTTAGGAGAGGTCAAAAGAAGGCTGGCCGACCGCCAGTTGGAGATTTCCTTTGATGCCTGGGCGGAATCGGATCAGCGGCAACGGGCGCTGAAAGCAAAAAACGAGGCGCTCAAAGCGAGAAAGAACCAAGCGAGCGAGCAGATTGCGCGCCTTAAACGTGAAAAACAGCCGATCGATCCGGTCTTGCAGGAGATGAAAGAGGTTGCTCAGGAGATCGAGCAACTTGAAGGGGAACTGAAGAAGACCGAGGAAGAGATCGGCCCCTTTTTGTTGCGACTTCCGAACCTCCCTCATCCTTCGGTTCCCGTTGGAAAGGATGAGCGGGATAATCAGGAGGTCCGCCGTTGGGGTGTGGCGCCGCCGTTTTCATTCAAGCCGAAGCCGCATTGGGAGATCGGCGAAGAACTCGGCATTCTTGATTTCGAGCGGGGGACCAAAATCACCGGGGCGCGTTTTACCCTCTATAGGGGGGCCGGGGCCAGGCTGGAGCGGGCGCTGATCAATTTTATGCTCGATCTTCACACCCGGGAACATGGTTATCAGGAGGTCCTTCCCCCGTTTATCGTCAATCGAGAGAGCATGACTGGGACGGGGCAGCTCCCGAAGTTTGAGGAAGATCTCTTCCGGTTAAAGGATGAAGATTACTTCCTCATTCCGACCGCGGAAGTTCCGGTAACCAATATCTACCGCGGTGAGATTTTGGCCGAGACGCAGCTTCCGATTTCGCATGTCGCGTACACCCCCTGTTTTCGGAGGGAGGCCGGTTCATATGGCAAAGACACGCGCGGCTTGATCCGGCAGCATCAGTTCAATAAGGTGGAACTGGTCAAGTTTGCCAAGCCCGAAGAGTCGTACGATCATCTGGAGCGGCTTTTAAACAATGCCGAGGTGGTCTTGCAGCGGTTGGCGCTTCCCTATCGGGTGATGGCGCTTTCCACCGGCGACATGGGATTCGCGGCGGCCAAGACGTATGATATTGAAGTCTGGCTCCCCTCGCAGCAGATGTTTCGGGAGATCTCGTCTTGCAGCAACTTCGAAGCGTTCCAGGCCCGCCGCGCGGAAATCCGCTATCGAACCGCGGGCGGCAAGGTCCAGTATGTCCATACCCTCAACGGCTCGGGCCTGGCGGTCGGGCGGACGCTGGTCGCGCTCCTCGAGAATTATCAGCAGGAAGACGGATCGGTCGTGATTCCAGAAGCGCTGCGCCCCTACATGGACGGAGTGTCAAAGATCGAGAAGGGAAAAGCAGCCTGATCGTCAGACGGGCGGTTTAAGGGAAAAAAGGCGAGGATCAGACTTCGCCAAAGAGACAAAATCTAGATCAAAGCGAGCGACTGGCTCTGCCAGCGCGAGGGCGGGGCGTGGGGGCATCGGAAGCGCGCAGCAACGCGAGCACTGGACGGGCCCACACATAAAAATAGACCCCCCACATATAATGGAGGGGTGGCCGAGTGGCCTAAGGCGGCGGTCTTGAAAACCGTTACCCGAAAGGGTCGTGGGTTCGAATCCTACCCCCTCCGCCAATCTTAAAACTTGAAATGCGCCTCGCGGGCGATTAGAATACGCAGGTCAACTGAGCGACGGTTCTTCCCGCGCGAGCAGGGAGATAATAAAGCCCGAGGACAGTTATAGAAATAAAGCGAGCAGCCGGCTTTGCCGGTGCGAGCGCGGGCGTGGGGCATCGGAAGACCTTCTCTCTTCCTTTGCCGCACGGGCCCCACATATAAATGGAGAGGTGGCCGAGCGGCTGAAGGCAACGGTTTGCTAAACCGTCATAGGGGCTTAAACCTCTATCCAGGGTTCAAATCCCTGCCTCTCCGCCAAATTCCCCAGGCGTGCTTTTGGGGATGAAATATCGATCAAGTAAGGAGTGTTATGAAACGGAAAGAAACCGCCCTTTTTCTCATCGTCTTCCTTCTTTTCACGGCATGCAACAAGAAGGAAACAAATTACATGGGGGAAGCCCCCGCGGCACCGACACCGGCTCCGCAGGTACAACCGGTTCAAAGAGGGGATCACCCCACCACGGAACGTCCTTCCGATGTTCCCGATCTGACCAATGCTCAGATTGTCATTCCGGAGATGGTCAAGGGGAAATGGAAGGCGGTGAAATTGATGGTCGAGGACAAGCAGACCCAACAGATCACCGAGCACACCATCAATTTGGGCGAGGAGTATACCCTTCCCGATTCGGCGGTGAAGGTGAAGGTCGGCGAGTTTCTGCCGGACCTGATTATTCAAGGGACGGTTTTTACCTCGGTGTCGAACGAGCTCAAGAATCCCGCGGTCCGCGTCATCATTTCGGAAAACGGCAAGGAGCTGTTTAAAGGATGGCTCTTCTCTCTCTTTCCCACGATGCATCCATTCCAACATCCCCGCTTTGCCGTCACCCTCAAGGATGTGGTTTCAGCCTAAGATCGTTCCATCGCGCCCATAGCTCAGCTGGATAGAGCACTTGACTACGAATCAAGGGGTCGGGAGTTCAAATCTCTCTGGGCGCACCATCCTTTCTTCTATATTCAATAATTTATAAGGTTGCTCCAAGATTCTAATATTTCGGATAGACGTCCATGTAGACGATGTGTAGACGGAGGAATAGCATTGAGCGATTTCACTACTCCACTAAAAAATGTTATTGATGGCTCCGGGATGGGTGTGCGGATGGCCTTTACGGATTCCCAGACGAATAACAATCCACCGACTTTGCCGAATCTAGAATAGGAGTTTTCGCCAATCCAGGAATTATTCTCTCACTACCTTAACTAAGAAATGAGAACCCGCCTTCTCGACTGATAATGCGGCCAGATTGTGGGGGAGGGGATCTCCCGGCCAGAACCTTTATAGAAGGATCTCCGAATCCAATTCCTCCATGGGATTCCAAAAAAATAAGGAGGTCAGTAAAAACGAAATAAAAAGATTGACTGCCTATAAGAAAATGATTACAATAATCAGCGGCTTATAGAGCCCCCACCTGTTGCATTTCCTGATATAATTGTGCCAAGATATTGTTGATATCGTAGTAAAGGTGGTTTGTGGCTAATAGAGAACAAAAACTCCCCGAGTTTGCTAATCCGCCTGTAATCGAAACTCTTATCGGAGTTCAGTTTGATCCGATTGACAAGTTAACTATTCCACTCCTCGGGTATTTTTGGGGAAAGGTCCGCGATCAATATCCTACCTGTGATATTAAACCTGCTCTAGGTCCTATTGTAGAAGAGTTTGGATCTGCAATAAAGCCTCCCAAAATTCAGTTCTCGCTTGAAGAAATTCCAAGTGTAAGGTTTTGGTTTGTAACTTCAGAAAAGACTAGATTACTACAAATACAAAATGACCGTTTTATACATAATTGGCGAAAAGTACAATCGAGCGACGAATACCCTCGTTTCAGTAGCGTAAGGTCTACCTTTGAAAAAGAGTGGTTGAGATTTTCTCATTTTCTTGAAGAAGAGAAAATTGATATGCCAGTAGTCAATCAATGCGAAGTGACATACGTAAATCATATTGAACCTGGGACGGCTTGGAAGAAAACAGGAGAGATAGAAAAAGTTATCTCACACTGGTCAAGCGTTCAAGTTGCTGGGTTTTTGCCAGAGCCGGAAATCGTCAACATTCATACTCGGTTTTTATTGCCTGACTCTAAAGGGAGACTCTATATAGTTTTGGAACCGGCAATACGAAGACGTGATGTCCGGGAAGTTCTCCAGTTGAATCTTACTGTGAGGGGTAAACCTGATACATCAAAGTTGGAAGATATTTTATCTTTTTTTGATCTGGGCCACGAATGGCTTGTGCGGGGGTTTACAGATTTCACAACCAAAGAAATGCATAAATTGTGGGGGATCAGAGAATGAGCTCATATGCAGCAACTCCAGATTCATTAGGATTTGTTATAAAGGGAGATAATGCAGGCTCAGTAATGCAGGATGAGCAGTCGGTTAAAACTTTTCCAACAAGTTCCCTTCAACCCTGGCAGCTCAAGGCTATCTCAAATATCAGAGAGTTAATTGCCTTACCTGACAACTGGGATAGTTATAAAAGCCCTCGCTTACAAATGCAGGCAGTTAGAGTGGCAATTGAATTATTAATTTCAGTACAATTTTCGGATTTGTTCCCAGCGCCTAAAATCTATCCTACATCCGGCGGCGGGATTCAGTTTGAATGGAAGGTTAATAACCGTGAGCTTGAATTTGAGATCCTTCCAGATGGATCGATTGAGACTTTAAGAGTCTTTAATGGTCATCCGATCAAGGAGGAAGCATTTTCACAGCTAAGCAATAAATTAGGGCCGACTTTCAATTGGCTTATCTTCGGATAAGAGCCTGCAAATTACCACTTCTTCTAGGTCAGGAATGCCGCCACCGGACCATTCTGATGATAAGACTATTCCAGATCAAGAGTTTTTATGGCGCCTCGTTGATCCAGGAAGAATCAAATGGGATGAAGATAAAGAGGGATATCGTCCCATTTCTGGAGTCTTTCGAGATGGCGATCAGGAGATGTCGGTCAATATAGCTTCTCTGACCAACATTCAAGAGACATTAAAAGGAGCGGGCGGACCATATTACAGCATAGCCCAGTTCCAGACCGCATTAATTCGTTCATTCAATTGTTTTATCGTTCGAGCTCCCGAAAAGAATAATCCCTCTCATGCACTAGTATGTCCGAAAATGACTAAAACCCAAGCGAAAGTCCTTTCAAATGAGTGTGTGTGGGTACACCTCGACTTAACATTGGTTAAAGATGCACAGCTCTAGAGGAAGGGTTCAGGGCGAACCCATTGGCCTCTAGAGTCGCCCCACAATCGGCCGCTATCCCTTCTCATTCGATACTCCTTGCTCGGTCGTGTTCTCAAGATACGGGAATCAGCATTATCAATTTAAGATTGACTTGTCCCCGAATTCAATCCTAAAATACTCCCGCCCCGGTACTTTCTGTTGATCCATTCAAAAAAGCTCTTTATCTCTCTTCCCCCCTTCTTTGAGGTGGAACATGGACGAGATCGATTATGATAATGACCAAGATCTTCTGAGGCGTTATAATCAAACCCTCCTTCTCAAAAAAACAGTTCAAGAGCTTCAAGGCATCGCGGCCGCGGTCATTTACGATGGAAAGATAGACGACAATGAGATTGACCTCCTCAAGAAATGGGTCGATGCTCATCGCCGGGAAACGAAGCAATGGCCCCTTTGCGAGGTCCGCGACGTTCTCAATCAAATCCTGGATGATGGCGAGGTTACTCCCGAAGAGCGAAACCGCCTTTTCGATTCACTATCCCGCTTTGCATCGGGTCCCCACTTACCAAAGGTGGCGGAGGGGATCTTCGACCCAGGCCCGACGATCAGCTTTATGGAGAAAGAATTCGTCTTTACCGGAATCCTTCAATTTGGGTCAAGAAGAAAGGCGGAGAACACCGTTTTAGACCGTGGAGGGATCGTAGGGAAATCAGTCACCCGGTCTTTGCATTATCTCATCGTCGGAGATCTTGGCAATCAGACCTGGAAATATAGCCGATTCGGAGACAAGATCGAAAAGGCCCTCGGTCGAAGGCGGAACGGCTTCGGATTTCCTCTCATTGTACGAGAGAGGGATTTTGTAAAAGCGGTTTTGGAGGAAGAGGAAACGAGGGAATGAGCATGAAAGACAACTCTGACCGCCGCGCCGAATTAGAGCGGGAATTTATGTGGCTCCTCGATCAAATTCCCCCTCAAGAATGAAAGAAATCAGCGCTGTCTTAATGTCCTCCTTAATATTCATTCAAAAGAAACGATTGAGATCGGTCGCGAATGAGCTCGTTTAAAAAGAAGTTGAACCAACCACTTTTTTCTATGTAGTGTTCCAGAACGGCAGAGGCCAAATTCTAGGCATCCAGTGCCATTCTTCAGAAGGATCTCTGGGTGAATCAAATTGCTCAGGTAATTCAAACGCGTAGGCCGCTTCCAGTTTATTCTTTACTATTTCAACCTTTTCCCTGCCTATTACGTCCCCTACTATAACGTGATATGTTGGAGTGTGATTGTTAGCAATAAGACGTACTTCGGCTGCTATGACCAGTCTGTCTGCAGTTCCAAATCGGTGACTGCTCAAAGAATACCCGATACCAGCCTGGGGTTCCTCGATGCTGAGTCGGCTACCAACTATATATGACAGGTTGGTTTTTTTGCCGAGAATATATGGCAAGCAAAAAGGCCTAAAGTCTTCTGGATCCAACGATGTTAACACTTGACCATATCCAATTTTCGCGAGCAAGCGCGCAAAACTATATGAGACGTGCTTAAACTGTGCAGTTAGCCTGCCCGGGTTCTTGCGTTCAAATTCCCTTAGCCGTTGTTCGTCAACAATGGCAATAAGCTTCCACTGTCCTGAGCTGTTGAAATCTTCGGACTTCCCTTCCAGAATTCCAGCCCGATGCATATGATAGAAAACCATTGCCGCTGGATATTCGCTAATTGCGACCTCCAGATCTGGCTCCTTCCCTGCTGGATCTCGAAGAAATATGTTTGGCTTTCGTTCCTTCTTACGACGTGACGGCGAGTTGTAGCTTGCGCGTGCGTCGCCCCAGAGGCCGCGAGCAACGTCCTGTTCAAATTTCTTCGTAATGTCTGCGCACTGGAGGCAACTGGCTTCCCGTATTACGTGTTGTCCTCCGAGCGATAGGGGAACTATATGCTCGTCGGTCAGCTTTAGATCTTTCCCACTGCAATAGATGCATATCCCCTTAGAAGGGATCTTTGTAGGCCCATGAGTCATGGTATGAATATGCAGTTATATTTTGAATTTTGAGAGAGTGAGCTTCACGTCGGTGAGTATACAATTTTTGGCTAGCATGAAGCAATAATGGTTCATCAACATTTCCCGTTCTGTACTTTCTTTCAGGCTTTCAAAGGCATCTCCTGGGAGTTCGGAGAATTGGAAAATCCCATTGTTCGAAACCTAAAGCTGGTCGAGTATATCGAGGGAATGAAAATTGATCGGAGCTCAAGGACGGATCGATCTATTTCGTTGAGCCCATCCTGTTCAAATCTCTCTGGGCGCACCATCCTTTTCCTCTTTTACGACTGCACGCACCCGGGTTCCACCCAAAGGAATAATCCGCACCGAATCCTTTAAAAGTCCACTGTAGACGCTTCGACCTTCCTTTCTATCTTGCATCCGTTTGCCGTTCGTTGACAAGAAGACAATCTATGTTACATTTTCTCTTGGATGTCTCCCTGCTATATCCCAATGAGGTAGAGCATTCCCGGAGGAGAGGTGCCCGAGAAAAAAATATAATCCTCCGTTGATCACGGCCCGCGTTGCCTCGTGTAATCACGATTTTATCTTCCTGCAAACGAGAAGGTGAGGATGACCCCTATCCCGAACGGCCAGGCCTGTCCGAAATGTGCTCCTCTGCAGACGGAATGTGAGGTGTTGCGTCAAAAGCTCGAACGAAACAGGGCGGAGCTCGACACCTTCGTTTATCGGGTATCGCACGACTTGAAGGCTCCGGTCGTTTCCCTTTACGGGATGGCATCGATCATTTCTGAAGATTACGGCGAAAAACTGGGCGAGCAGGGGAAGCACTACCTGAGCCGGCTGATGGCGAACGCGGGGATGATCGAGCGCCTTCTGGCCGATCTGCTTGCCTACTCCAGAGTCGGAAGAAAAGAGTCAAACCCGGAGCGGCTTCAAGCCGATGCCGTCGTCCGGGATGTCTTGGGGAAGTTTTCGAAGGAGATCACGCAAAGAAAGATCCGTGTGGAAATCCGCTCACCGTTGCCGGAGATTCTTTTCGCTCGGACGCAGTTGGAGCAGCTCTTCTCGAATCTGATCGGCAACGCCGTTCGATTTATGGGCGATCAGCCCGATCCGGTGATCGAGATCGGCGCCGTTGCGGCCGATGCAGGCATTACCTTCTACGTCCGGGACAACGGCATCGGAATCGATCCACAGTATCATCAGATCATTTTCGGCGTCTTCGAACGTCTTAAAGAGATTGAGACGGATGGGACGGGGATGGGGCTTGCGCTTGTCCGGAAGATCCTGGATCTGGCAGGCGGCAATATATGGATCGAGTCAAACAAAGGAGAAGGGGCCGTTTTTTACTTCACTCTGCCCGTCGGTCGATGTTAGGAGAATGGGAAATGGAGCCGATCGAAATTCTGTTGGTGGAAGATAATCCCGACCATGCCGAATTGACCCGCCGTTCACTGGAGAGCGGAAGCGTGGCGAACCGAGTGACTTGGGTCAAAGACGGCCAAGAGGCGCTGGACTATCTCTTTAGAAAAACGCCCTATGAGAACGCCCCCCGGCCCGGGCTGATCCTGCTTGACATCAACCTTCCCAAGGTCAACGGTCTTGAGGTGCTGAAAAAAATAAAAGAGACGGAGGAGCTTCGGGTCATTCCGGTCATCATGCTCACGACGTCCGACCGAGATGAAGAAGCGCTTAAATGTTACAATTTCGGCGCCAACAGCTTTATCACCAAACCGGTGAAGTTCAGTGAATTTTCAGAGAAGGTCAAATCGTTGAAGCTCTACTGGCTTCTGGTCAATCGGCCGCCGAAGCCGGACGCGTGAGAAACGGATGGTTTACATCGGTGTGTTTTAGGTGGAGAACGGCATGGCGAATGAGCCTGTGAAGATCTTACTGGTGGAAGATAATATCGATCAAAGGGAATTGACCCTGCGCGCGTTTCAGAAAAAGGACCCCGACCTGCGAATTACCCCTGTCGATACCGGTCCGGCCTGTCTGGAAGCGCTGGGGAAAGACCGCTTTGATGCGGTCATTCTTGATTATAGTCTTCCGATGATGAACGGAATCGACGTGCTGAGCGAGATTCAGGAAAGGGGCTATACCTCGCCGGTGATCATGGTCACCGGACAAGGGGACGAGAAAATTGCAGTGGAGGCAATGAAGCGGGGGGCATGCGACTATATTATCAAGAGCCAGAACTATCACCAAACCCTCCCTGCTGTGGTCCAGAAGGTCATCGATCAGTATCGGCTGAAGCGCCATTTGGAAAGGAGTGCTCAGCGGGTTCATCGTCTTTATGAACTTTCACTCGCTCTGGCGACCGAGCGTAAGACCCTGGTTTTAAGCGACACTCTGGTGGAGGGGGCGAAGGAGCTGATGGATGCCGAGGGGGCGATTCTCATCCTCATCGATGCAGAACAAGGGCATATTCTCCAGACGGTCTTTGCCGGTGTGTCGTTTGAGGGAGGGATTCCACAAGGGCCTCTCTCGAACACCGGTCTCTTCGGTTTGGCGGGCCTGGAAAAGCGGCCGGTGCTGATCGAAGATCCGCAGAAACATCCGTTAAAAGGATTGACCCCGGCGCTCCAAACCCCGCTTCGCCAAATTTTCTCGATCCCGCTCATCCGCGAGGCGCGGGTTTTAGGGGTGTTGAACCTGATCAACCAGAAGGAGGGGAGCTTCTCTTCCGAGGATCAAGATTTTCTCTCGACCCTCTGCGTCAATGCCGCCGTTGCCCTGGACAACGCCCGCTTCCTGGAGGAGGTGGAAAAAAGGGCGGTGACCGACAGCCTCACCGGCCTCTACAACCATCGGGAATTCCAGAAGCGATTGAGCGAGGAGGTCGAGCGGGCGAGCCGATATGGAAAGACGATGTCGCTGATGATGCTCGACATTGATCATTTCAAAATCTTTAACGACACCCATGGACATCCGATCGGGGATGCTATTCTGAAAGAGATCGTCAAAGTTATCCAAAAATGCATCCGTAACGTCGACTTTCCGGCCCGGTATGGGGGAGAGGAATTCTCGATCATCCTCCCGGAGACGCTCGGCATTCATGCCTCGAAGGTCGCGGAGAGAATCCGCCAGGCGATCGACACTACCCCCTTCATCACGCCGACAGGGCATCGCGTCCACCTCTCCATCAGCATCGGGGTGGCCTCTTTTCCGGAAGACGGGAGGCGTCGAGAGGAGCTGATCCTTGCTGCCGATCAGGCGCTCTATTTCGCGAAGAGAGATGGACGAAACCGTGTCTGTCGCTACTGCGATACCCTCAAAGCGGTGATCGAGAAGGATCAGAACAAATTGGCCGAGCTCCTGCAAAATCCGGAGATAAAGACCATTCGCGATCTGGCGGCGGTGATCGATGCGAAGAGCCCCTATACGCGGGGTCATTCAGAGGGGGTGATCGAGTATGCGGTTCTCCTCGCGGAGGCGCTGAATCTGAATGAGCAGGAGACGCAAAGCCTGCAGCTTGCGAGCTTGCTCCACAATATCGGCATTGTTAGTATCCCCGACAGCATTCTGAACAAGCCGGGCCCTCTTTCCGCCGAGGAGCGGAAAATTATTCAGGGGCATCCCGGCTTGGCGCAGATGTTGATCAAAGAGTCGCATAACCTTGAAGCGGTTCTTCCAGCAATTCTCTACCATCATGAACGTTATGACGGCAAGGGTTATCCGAACGGATTAAAGGGGGAGGACATCCCTTTCCTTGCCCGTGTGCTCGGCGTGGTCGAGGCGTATCATGCCATGATCTCGGTTCGCCCCTACCGACCGAAGATGTCGCACGCGGAAGCGGTCCAAGAGCTCCGGAGGAATGCCGGATCGCAATTTGATCCCGCCGTGGTACAAACCTTTGTCGAAATTTTGAATAAAAGAGAGCCCGCCTAAATTTTCTGACAAACGGCCGACCGTTTACAAATCAAATCCAAAGCAGCCTGTTTTAACCATCCTATCGGGGAGAACGGATCTTCCTGTATTTTCCTGCGTGCCAATGCTCTATTTCTAAGCGGACCGTTTTCAACCAGAGGAAGCGCGCCATTGACAAGATCGGGTTCTGTGTTACATTTCTTATACCGGTTTAGTATTTTAGTTTCTTGATCGATAGTATCTGACCGAATCGAAATTCATCCATCGGACGAGGCGGGTTCTCTAGAGGAGGTTCATTTGTTTTTTGAAAAGAAGAGACCAGGGGTGAGACTCTTCGCAAAAACCATCGGGACAATTTTACTTTTCTGTGCAGCGGAGTCGGTCTCTGCGGCGGAAGGGGAGCTCTCCGAGTTGGAATTCTTCGAGCAGGAGGCGAAGACCGTGACCGCCTCGCGGCGCTTGCAGCCGGTGCGTGAAGCCCAGGTCGCCGTGGAGGTGATCTCCGCGGAGGAGATCCGGGCATCCGGAGCGACGAACCTTTGGGATCTGCTTCGGTTTCGCGTCGGGATGGATGTTCTCGATGGACGCTCGGTCGACGGGAACCGAGCGATCGTCTCGGTCAGAGGCTTTCCAGAGGAGTTCGTCGACAGCCTCCAGGTCTTGATCGACGGGCGCAGTGTCTACAACGCCTACTCGGGCGGTGTCTACTGGGAGCAGCTTCCGGTTCAGCTTCAGGATATCGAGCGGATTGAGATCGTTCGGGGCCCGAATGCGGCCCTCTACGGCTCGAATGCGGCGCTGGGAGTGATTCATATTATCACCCAAAAACCATCGTCAGAGCGCTCTGCTTCGGCTTATATATTGCGGGGCAATATCGACCTCTTTCAAACCGGAGCCGCTTATGAGTCGGCCGCGGACAGATTCGGTTATCGTTTGAGCTACAGCTTCTGGAATGAGGATGGGTTTCACAATGCTCCTTCCGATCCGAACCCTTTCTTTACCATCCCTCCGGCGAAGGATTTCCTGACCTCTCATAAAACCAATCTGAGGGGATTTTGGAGCCCCACCGACCGTTTCGGCCTCGAATTCTTCACGGGAGGCTCCTGGGATGAAATGGGGATGGCCTTCGAGCGGGAGGGAAAATTCCGGAACGCTTTTGGAATGTTGAAGGGTTCCCGGAAACTCGGCGCCGATTCGACGCTGGAACTGATGGCTTCCTATAACAAATTCATACAGACATCGAGGCCCGATTTCGAAGGGACTTTTGAAGTGGATTATACGCAAAGCGACTTCGAGGCGGTTCATCATATGAATTGGGGAGCGGGCCGGCTAAAGACCACCTGGGGAGGGAGCTATCGTCTCTCGGTCGCGGAATCGGACGAAGCCTTTCGGTCGGCACCGGAACAGGAAAATGCCCTGGTCCGCGGCTTCGTTCAACAGTCGATCGCCGTGGTCGAAGAGCTGACCGTCGTGGTGGCCGCTTCCCTCGAGCGGTCGGATACCGGTGGGACGGAGCCGGCTTATCAGGTCGCGGCCCTTTATGCCCCCGGGAGTAACCATGCGTTTCGGGTATCATATTCAGTGGCTCCGACGGTTCCTTCTTTGTGGGAAGCAGAGGTCGATCGGCAGTCGGATTTCACCGTAATCATGGAAGGGAATCGCGGTTTAAAACCGTCCAAACTTCACTCCTATGAGATCGGCTATCATGGCGCCTATCTCGACCGGCATCTCCAGGCTGAAGCGAGCCTCTTTTACATGGAGCTCGACGATCTCACCGCAAGCTTCGTAAAGCAGCAAGGTTCTTTCTTCCCTTTTCCTACCCCCACCACTTATTCATTTGATAACAGCAGAGAGGCGACGGCAAAAGGATCGGAGCTGAAACTCGTCTACCGCTTCGCCCCGGCGCGATCGGTCTACGCCAACTACACCTTTGAAACGATCGATGACGACAGATCGACCTTCACCGAGACCGACCGGGTCCTCATCGAGGAGGCGACGCCGAGGCACAAGGTCAACATCGGCGGAACCTTCCGGATCGTCGCCGGGTTCTCGGCGAGCGTCAACGCCGGGTACAAAAGCCGCTACGCGATCACCAATTCACGGCAATCCGAGATTATCGAGGTGGCCCCTTATTGGCGGGTCGATGCCCGGCTTGCTTATCAACCGGTCCAAGACATCGAGCTCTTCATTGCGGGAAGAAACCTTGCGAGTCCCAACCATCGCGAATTTCCCGATTTTCTTGAAATCCCGAAGACCTATTATGGCGGCATCTCCGCCATCTATTGAGTTATGAGTCAATGAATGAGGCGAGTCTTCGGAAAATGGATTCTAATCACCTCCCTGCTGGGGTTTTTCCTCGCCGCTGAAACTGCGTCTGCCCAGGAGGTCCTGGCGGTCCTTAGCGCCGAATTGGGTCCGTATCGCGAGGCGTTCGAGGGATTTCAAGAGACATTAGGTCGTTCTGTTCCTTCCATTCCCATCACCGAAGACACTCCCAGAATCTCTCGAGAGACCCGTATCGTCATCGCCTTTGGCGGAAAGGCGGCGCAATGGAACTATCCCGATCGGGTTGTTCTGATTTATGGGATGGCCCCCGGGACGATGCTGGGGCTGAAAGACCGGAAGGGACTTTCCATCGAAGTGAATATCCTCCCGCGCGCGGCGACGGTCCTTTCGAGGCTCAAGGAGATGCAGCCGAATCTGAAGCGGCTCGCCGTGCTCTGGTCTTCAAAATCGGTTGAAGACTATCTCCATGCGGTTCGGAAGGCATCGGAGTCGATGGAAATCGACATTCTCTCAGAGCGGTTGGATAACGCTGTCGATCTGCCCAATCGGCTTCGAAGGCTTTTTGGAGAGGCCGATGCGATCTGGCTTCTTCCAGACCCCGTCCTGGTCAATGCGCAAAACTTCTCCATCTTAAAAGAATATTCCTGGTCCAACCGAATTCCTTTTTATGCGCCCACGGCGGGGTTCGTTCAGCAAGGAGCCACCGCATCCGTAACGAGCAGTTTTCGAGAAGTCGGTCGCGCGGCCGGCCTTGCGGCCCGAGAGGTGCTCTCCGGGGAGTGGGTGCAGGAGATCGTTTATCCGGCCAAGGCCGAGGTGACGATCAATGTAAAGGCGGCTGAGAAAGCAGGGCTGGAGATTCCCAAAGACGCCCTTCAAAAGGCCGACAGAGTGCTTCCATGACGCTTCGAACGAAGTTCCTGATCTTTATCATCTCCATTGCCCTGCTTTCCGGAAGCGCCAGCATCTTTTTTTCGAATAGAGGGGTCCATTCCATCCTCCTGGGAGAGGTGGCCAAGCGGGGGATTTTGAAGACCAGCCTGCCGGCGGAGGTGGCCTCGGCATTCCGAGAGGAGGATGAAGACCTGCTCTTATCTTTTTTGCAGATGACGATGCAACGGACCGACGCGATCTATGCCGTTGCACTCGATCCAACGGGCCGTGTCTTGGCCCATACCAATGTCGTGGAGAAAGGAAAGATTTACCAAGATCCTGCCACGCAGGAGGCCCTCCGGGCGAGCCAGCCTGGGTACCGCGAGCTGCAGGTTGCCGGCCAGAAGGTGGTTGATGTCTCCTTACCGTTCTGGTCTATTCGAGAGGCTTCCACGGAAGAGGAATTCTTATTGTTCGGCGGCAAAGAGTTAAAGGAGACAATCCGTCTTGGGACATTGCGGCTGGGTCTGCCGATGGCCGAGATGCTGGAGACCGAAAAGCGAATTACCCTGCAGATGACTTGGATTCTGGCGGTGACCGGATGCATTGCCTTGGTCATTGCGTTCATTTCGATGAAAAAGATTCTCCGGCGGGTTCGTATTTTGATCGAGGGGACGGAGAAGATCAGCCGGGGGGAATACGGCGCGATGGTACAGGTTTTCTCCAACGATGAGCTAGGGGGCCTGGCGCATAGCTTCAATCAAATGAGTGAGCAGCTCGATCAGGCGCATGCGCATTTGGAAGAAGAGGTCAAGCTGCGGACGCATGAGCTGGAATCGGTGATCTATACTATCTCTCACGACTTGAAGTCGCCGGTGGTCTCCATGCAGGGGATGGCCTCGATCCTCATGGAAGATTATGCCGGTCAATTCGACGAAAAGGGAAAACATTACCTGGGGCGGGTTATCGACAACGCCAATTATATGGAACAGATGATTATCGATCTGCTTTCTCTCTCCCGTGTGGGACGGGCGCCGAAGGAGTCGGAGTTCACCGAGGTCCGGTTGGTTGTAGAGCGAATCCTCGATATCCATCGAGAGCACTTTGCGAAGAGAGGGATTGAGACCGTCATCCATCCGACGCTGCCTCATTTTTTGTTCGACCGTACGCAGACGACCGAAGTATTTCAGAATCTGATCACCAATGCGGCAAAGTTTATGGGAGATCAGCCCCATCCGCGTATCGAGATCGGCGGAAAGGAGAGTGGTGAATGGGTCGAATTTTATGTGAAGGATAACGGCATCGGTATCGATCCGGAATACCATGACAGGGTTTTTGGAGTCTTTCAACGATTGAAGGAGGTGGAGGTGGAGGGGACCGGGGTCGGGTTGTCGATCGTGAAGAAAATCGTCGATCTGGCCCATGGGAAGCTCTGGATCGAATCGAGAAAGGGTGAAGGGGCCGCCTTCTTCATCCGATTTCCCAAGAAGGCGGAAGCGTAGGGGAAGAATGGCTTTATGCAGCCCCTCGGAGCTTCCCCTGCCATGGGACCGCCGGGAACGGCCGTTTGTTCCTCCTCGGCTCTCGATTTGATCGAATTTCCGGCATCATTTTTCTTGACAACAATCGAAAACTGAGTAATAATAACGCTCACTCTTCACTATCGGCTCTGCCCCCAGAGAGCTCCTCACGTTCTGGGGGTTTTTAATTTAACATTGTTTTGGATCGATCCGTCGGGGATTCCATCCGGTCGGAAAGGAGAACTGTTTGATCAAAGTCTACGAGAACCAGATCGAGAAAGCGTTAAAAGCCCTGAAACGGCAATTGGCCAAAGAGGGTCTTTTAAAAGAGCTCAAGCGCAGAAGCTTCTACGAAAAACCTTCCGTCAAAAGAAAGAGAAAGCAGAAAGAGGCGAGGAAAAAACGCCTGAAGGCGCAACGTCTCTCCTCCTCCACCACCACAATGAATCCATAATCTCTCTTTCTGTGAACTTCAACGGGAACGGCCCCGTCAGCTTTCTCAGCGAAGTAGTATTCAAAGAGAGTGGGCGACGGTTTCATTCATCTGTCGGCCGATCCCTCCACGGCCGATTTGCTTCCGCCGTATGATCAAAGAACCCTCGCGCGCCATCTTCCACCTTGACCTCCGTGAAACGACCTGTTAAAATCTCAACGGTTTTGGAGGCAGGCGTGGAGCGACGCAAGCAAGAGCGGCGACAGATGACGCGCGGCTACGGCCCCGATCGTCGGATGCAGAATCTTCCCATTGCTGGTTTGGACCGCCGTCATGATCAACGGCGGATCAAGGATCGGCGCCAAGTCGAGCGCCGGAGAGCAGACCTTCCTACCCTTTATATTCTCGACGACAATACCCTCAGAAATATCTATGAAACTTAATGAAGTTTTTAAGAGCATTCAGGGAGAATCCACCTATGCCGGGCTTCCCTGTGTGTTCGTACGAACCACCTTTTGCAATCTGCGATGCGGCTGGTGCGATACGACTTATGCTTTCTATGAAGGAACGGATCGGTCCGTTGAATCCATTCTCCAAGAAGTGCGCGGCCATGGGTGTCGCTTGGTTGAAGTCACCGGAGGAGAGCCGCTTCTCCAGGAAGAGGTTTATCCCTTCGTGACGCAGCTTCTGGATGAGGGGTACACCGTTTTAATCGAGACCAGCGGAAGTATCCCTATCGATCGGGTCGATCCACGTGCCGTCATCATTATGGATATCAAGTGTCCCGGCAGCAAGATGAGCCATGCGGTCCATTGGGAAAATCTGGGCCGGTTGAAAAAGGGGGATGAAGTCAAATTCGTCATTGCGGATCGGGCCGATTATGATTGGGCCAAGGAAATTCTATCGCAATATCCGGGTTTGCTTGAGCACCCGATCCTTTTCTCCCCCGTTTTTAATCAGATCGATCCAAGGCAGCTGGCGGAGTGGATTTTGGAAGAGAAGCTTCCGGTTCGGTTTCAATTGCAGCTGCACAAATATATCTGGGACCCGGAGATGCGGGGCGTCTAACTAGGGAGTTCGAATGGAATTTAAGGCTCAAAGGGGACCACTCGCGAAGCAGACGACGGAGATCCTCGTCCTCGGTCATTATGAAGGAGAGGGGCTTCTGCCCGAAGCGATGTCGATCGACAAGGCCATCGGCGGAAAAATCCAAGAGGTTCTCGCATCCGAAGAGTTCACCGGAAAATTTCTTCAGACGATGATGCTCCGGACCGATCGAAAGATCGCACCGCCGCGGCTTCTTTTATTGGGGCTCGGAAAACGGGCTGAGACGACGCTCGATCGAATTCGCCAAGCGATGGGGCGGGCGGCGACGCAGGTCCGTGAGATGGGATTCCACCAGTTTGCAACACAGATTCACGGCAAGGGGCTTCCCCGAACCCCCATACAGGATGTGGCACAAGCGATGGTGGAGGGAGTGGTCCTGGGTCTCTATCAGTTCCAGCTCTACAAGACCGACCGGCAGACCCTGCCGAAGGAAGTTCGGGAGTGTACCCTGATCGAGCCGGATGATCAAAAAATCGTCGAGATCCAGATGGGGGTCCTCCGCGGGAAGCTGACGGGCGAGGCGGTCAACTACGTCCGTGATCTCTGCAACACCCCTTCCAATGTGGTGACGCCGAGCCGCTTGGCGGAGGAGGCCAAGAAAATCGCTTCCGATTATCACCTTCGTCTTGAAGTGCTCGAGCGCGCCGACATGGAACGGCTCGGGATGGGGGCCCTCCTCGGTGTCGCTCGTGGAACGGTCGAGCCGCCGAAGTTCATCGTTCTGGAGTATGAGGGAGCCAAGAAGAAGGGACAGCCGATCGCCCTTATCGGCAAGTCGGTCACCTTCGACTCCGGCGGCATTTCGTTGAAGCCGGCCGAGAACATGGAGCAGATGAAATATGATATGAGCGGCGGCGCGACGGTTCTCGGAACGATGCGGGTCGCGGCGCAGTTAAAGCTCCCGCTCAATATCCTCGGCGTCCTTCCCGCCACCGACAACATGCCGAGCGGGACCGCCATGCATCCGGGCAACGTCCTCACGACCCTCTCCGGGAAGACCGTGGAGGTAATCAATACCGATGCCGAAGGCCGTCTCTGTCTGGCCGATGCGCTCGCCTATGCGAATCGCTATGCGCCGGCGGCGATGATCGATCTGGCCACCCTCACCGGCGCCTGCGTCGTCGCCCTCGGGCATCATGCGATGGCCCTCTTCGGGACCGATCCGAAGCTGACCGCACAAATTCAGAAAGCGAGCGACGAGACCGGCGAGCGGGTCTGGGAGATGCCGCTCTGGGACGAATATTACGACCAAATCAAGAGCGAGGTCGCCGATCTGAAAAATACCGGCGGCCGGCCGGGAGGAAGCATCACCGCCGCCCTCTTCTTGAAGCAATTTGTCGGGGAGACCCCATGGGTTCATCTCGATATCGCCGGAACCTCGTGGAACGGAGAGCGGCCGCGTCCCTACATCCCCAAGGGATCGACCGGGACCGGCCTTCGCCTCTTGGTTCAATATCTGACGAATCTCGCCAAGCAGCAGAAGAGGAAGAATAAATAGAAGCGGTCATCGACATGCTCGCCGTCGGCCTTCCGCCGAAGGGAGTTGAAAACCGAAACAGGGAGTGCGTCTCCCGGGAGGCCTACCATGAAAACGACCCATAAGATCGGCCAACTCCTGATGGTGGGGTTTGATGGAACCACCCCTTCCGAAGGAATCGAGGAGTTGGTTCGGAAACACCACATCGGCGGCGTCATCCTCTTCTCGCGGAACATTAAAGATCCGATCCAATGCGCCAAGCTGACCGAATCGCTTCAAAAGGCGGCGCCCGACGCCCCCCTCTTCATCGCCGTCGATCAGGAAGGAGGACGGGTTTCCCGCCTCGCCCCTCCCTTTACCCAGTTTCCTCCGGCACAGATGCTCGGTCACTGCGACTCGGTCGATTTAACTTACAGTTGTGTCGAGGCGATGGCGAAGGAGTTGGCTGCGGTCGGGATCAACATGGACTTCGCCCCGGTCCTCGATGTGGACACCAATCCGAAGAATCCGATCATCGGGGACCGCTCCTTCGGGGCGAGCCCGACCCTCGTCTCGAAACATGGGCTCGCGACGATCGCCGCCCTGCACGATCAGCGGGTCATTGCCTGCGGCAAGCACTTCCCCGGCCATGGGGATACGGCGGCCGACTCGCACAAAACCCTGCCGCGTGTCGACCATTCTCTCCACCGGTTGGCTGATCTGGAACTGAGGCCGTTTATTCATGCCGTTGAAAACCGTCTTCATGCCATCATGACGGCCCATGTCCTCTATCCGAAGATTGATGAAAAGTACCCTGCCTCCCTTTCCAAAAAAATCATCTCCCAACTGCTCCGCAAGACGATTCAGTTCGAGGGGCTCGTCGTCACCGATGATTTGGAGATGAAGGGGATCACCGATGGATTTACCATCCCTGAGGCGGCGGTCCGGGCGGTCCAGGCGGGATCGGATTTAATTTTGGTCTGTCATTCGCTCGATCAGCAGAAGGCGGTCCTAGAGGCGTTGGTTCATGCCTTGGAGAAGGGGACAATTACACAAGAGCGGCTCAACCAGTCGCTGAGTCGAATCCTCAGCCTGAAAGAGCGGTTCCTCCTTCCCTATCAGGCGCCGCAGCCGAAAAAGATCAAACAGGTCGTTGGATGCGAAGCGCACCGATCTCTTGTTGAAGAGATCGAAAAGAAAAGTGAAGCAATTGCTGTTCGCGGGGCGAGGAGATAACTTCTTCACCCGGCGCCGCCTTTTCCTCTAGCAGGGTCGTCCGTTTCCATTCAGAACCGCTGCGTTCCGATATCGCGGGATCGGGGCAGGTTCGATCGACTCCTTAGACCATACCCCCTGGATTGCTGTGGAGCTGATTAAAACCTTTATCGATCTCTTTCTTCATCTTGACCACCATCTCACATGGGTCTTCGAGAATTACGGTCTCTGGACCTATCTCATCTTATTCCTTATTATCTTCTGTGAGACCGGTTTGGTCGTGACCCCTTTTCTCCCAGGCGACTCTCTTCTCTTCGGGGTCGGCGCCTTGGCCGCCGGGACTTCGCTCAATGTCGGTTGGCTCTTCGTCCTTCTGAGCATCGCCGCAATTCTGGGGGATGCGGTGAACTACTGGATCGGTTACAAGATCGGGTCCAAGCTTCTTCAGAGAGGAGACAGCCGTTTCCTAAAGAAGGAATACATCGATCGAACACACCGGTTCTATGAGAAATATGGCGGCAAAACGATTATTTTCGCCCGATTCGTTCCGATCATCCGGACCTTTGCCCCCTTTGTGGCCGGGATCGCCCGGATGAGCTACTGGCAGTTTGCCGTTTACAATGTTGTCGGCGGGCTGGTGTGGATCAGTTCATTTTTGTATGCGGGGTACTTCTTCGGAAATCTTCCGGCGGTGAAGGAGAACTTCACGCTGGTGATCCTTGGGATTATCGTCGTCTCGATCTTGCCGGGGGTGATCGAGGTGCTCCGGGCGCGGCGCGCCCGGGCGGTCTAAGCGCCGTCCCTGTTTATCCTGAGGGGAGCGAAGGATCTCGGTTTTCACCCCAAAGGCGGTCGTTTCGCCGTCGGTCCGGCAGGACAAACCTCAGTCCGGTCCCGCCGCAACTCCTTTTCCCGATTCCTCGGTATAGGGCTCCCGGAGTTTTACCGGCGCCGCCGCGCGTCCCCGCAACTTTAGGTTCAGCATTTCGACAAAGACCGAGAAGGCCATGGCGAAGTAGATGTATCCCTTCGGAAAGTGCTGATCGAGCCCTTCGGCAACCAGCGTCACCCCGATTAAAAGGAGGAAGCTTAAGGCGAGCATCTTCACCGTCGGATGGCGGTGAACGAAATCGCTGATCGCCCCCGCGAAGAAAATCATAAAGACGACGGCGATCATGACGGCGACGATCATAATCGAGATCCGGTCGACCATCCCGACCGCCGTAATGACCGAGTCGAGCGAGAAGACAATGTCGAGCAAAAGAATCTGGATAATCACGCTGGCAAAGGAGGCGGCCGCTTTGGCGGAAGAATCTCCCTCCGCTCCCTCCAACTTCTCGTGGATCTCGTGAGTGCTCTTGGCCAGCAGAAAGAGGCCGCCGGCGAGCAGAATGACATCGCGTCCCGAAATCTCATTGGAAAAGAGTGTCACGATCGGGGCGGTCAGGCGCATGATCCAGGAGAGGGAAAAAAGAAGCCCGACCCGGGTAATCATGGCGAGCATCAGGCCGATGGTGCGCGCCCTGGGTTGCTCGCTCTCGGGGAGTTTTCCGGCGAGGATCGAGATGAAGATGATATTATCGATTCCCAAGACGATCTCCAGCGCCGTGAGGGTCGTCAAGGCAATCCAAGCCTGAGGGTCAGCGAGCCAGTCCAATGATGAGAACCTCCTAATAAAGTCGGTCGGGATGTTTTTCTAAATAGTGAATTTTATAATATGAATTCGAGGGGAAGTCAACTAAATGGGTCCTTTGCCCGATCCGGTGGAATTGTTCGTCTGTTGACTGAGATCGGAAATTAGAATATACAGGAACCGGGAGCGACGGGGAGATGTTGAAGCGAACCGAGGGGATGAACTGGGTCAAGCTGCTGCAGGGGATCATGAAGCGGGCGCTGCCCTTTTTTTTTGTCGGACTGGTTCTGGGGCTTTTTTATCCCTTGATTAACGAACGGGGACAGCAGGCGATCGTCGGGGTGATCTCCGAGCATGCCCCGGCGATGACCTTTGACTTCCTTGCAAGCTATTCGGTCGCGGCGATTTCGCTCTTTGCCTCATTCGGCGGAAGGACGACCGTGCCGATCGCCAAAACACGGCTCTTCCTTGGTTATTATCCCGCCCAAGCGGCGCTCGATTCCGCATCGATCTTCTCCGGGATCGTCTTCGGTTTTACATTCGGGCGGTTCCCTCACCCCGTTGCCTGGCGGCCTTCGGCCTTTATGACGATGTTTTATAGCTGCGGCATTCTCATCTTGATCGTCGCCGCTTCGTTTAAAGGAAAGGTGGTCCGGGATGAACGGATCTACCGGATTGTCTCGACCTTGCTGTCGCTGAGCGTGGTCGGCCTTTTTATAAAGCATTATGTTCTTTAATATTGACCTCCTTTATAAGGAGGAGCCAGGGGAGTAGAAGAACCTTCTACCCCGCCTCCCCTTACACCCTCCGGGTGCAGGCAAAGGGGAGGTGTACTGTGACTCTAAAGGAGAGGAAATCATGTCGGAGCGGGTTGCGCTGATAACAGGGGGCGCGAAGGGGATCGGGCGCGCGATCGGGCTCGATCTGGCGGAGCGCGGATGGTCGGTGGCGCTCTGTTATCGGACCAGTCAGAAAGAAGCCGATGAGACGGCGGAGGCGATCCGGAGGAAGGGGGTGCGGGCCCTTTCGGTTCGGGCCGATGTTTCCGATCCGAAGATCGCGGAGGCACTGGTAAAACAGGTCGAAGGGGAATGGGGACGGATTGACGCGCTCATCCACGCGGCGGGCCCGTATCATCGGGTGAATCTCCTGGAGGAGACCCTCGAAGGGTGGCATGCGATGTTCGATCATAATCTTCATCCGCTCTTCTACCTCAGCCGGCTTGTCGCCCCCGGGATGAAGACGCGGCGGTGGGGGCGGATCGTCAGCTTCAGCATGGCCAACGCCGATCAGATGATCGGCCAGCCGCAGATCACGGCGCACTATATCTCCAAAGTCGGTGTTTTGATTCTCACCCGCTCTCTCGCAAAGCTCCTCGCGCCACATGGGATTACCGTCAATGCGATTTCCCCCGGGTTTATTCGCTCCGGGAGCGCGCCCGAGTCGGAGATGGCGGGGATGATCAAAAACATCCCGGCCGGCTACGTCGGGGAGCTTTCCGATGCGGTGTCGGTCGCCCGCTTTCTCCTCTCGGAAGAGGCCCGCTACGTGACCGGGGGGAATATCCATCTGAGCGGAGGATGGGGGGTCTAAAAAGTGCGGCGTGCGGAATTCGGATTACGGAGTTAAAATAGACAACGACTCCGTTCGTTCCGTCCATGGAGAAAGAGAATGATGAAGCAACTTCGGAACACCCTGCTGACCGGGCTGCTCGCCCTGTTGCCCCTTTATCTTACGGTGACCCTGTTGATTTGGCTCTTTCACCTGATCGACAGCGTCGCCCAGCCGTGGCTCCGCCGTGTTTTCGGGCTCGAGATCTGGGGGCTCGGCGTTTTGGCGACGATCGCGGTTATTTTTGTCGCCGGCCTGGTCGTCTCGAGCGTGAGCGGCGCCCTCTTTCTAGGATGGATGGATCGCTTTTTAGACCACCTTCCGATCGTCAAGGGGCTCTACCGCGGCATCAAGCAGATCGTCGACAGCTTCAACCCGAACAATCCTTCCGGTTTCAAAGAATTTGTCTTCGTCAGACAGCCCGACGGCGGCGGCTTTAACGCCGGGTTCCTGACCAGCGAGTTCAGCCTGCTGCAAGAGGATGGAACGCGGCGCGAGCTTGCCTCCGTGTTTATTCCGAGCAATCACCTCTATCTCGGGGCCATCCATATCGTCGACCGGGCGCGGATCGTCCGGACCGCGATGACGCTGCAGGAAGGGGCCACGTTCGCCCTCTCCGCCGGCGCTTCGGTCAAAGGAGATATCCGAGAGGCCGGCCCGTCAAACGTTCTTCCATGACGGTGGAATTCACGCCCGACCTATAATAGAATATCTTTGTAAGGCTGCATACAATTCGTCCTTGTTAAGGAATCAACATGTCTCCCGAAACGCAGGGTGAAAAGACAAAAAAAACATTTACCGATCCGATCTGCTTAATGGAGATCACGCCGGAAGAGTCGGTCGGGACATTCGACTATCAAGGGAAGACCTACTATTTCTGCTCCCAATTTTGTCTCGACCGGTTTCGTGAATCGCCCGCTCAGTTCCTAGAAGGGGCGCCGGCGGCCGAGCCTTCTCCTCCGCCCCCTCCGGGGACCGAATATATCTGTCCGATGGACCCCGAAGTCCGGCAGCTCGGTCCGGGGGCCTGTCCGAAGTGCGGAATGGCGTTGGAGCCGGAAATGATCACCGCTCCGGCGACGAAGACCGAATATGTCTGCCCGATGCATCCGGAGATCGTCCAGGACGCGCCCGGATCGTGCCCGATCTGCGGGATGGCGCTGGAGCCGAGAACGGTGACGCTCGAAGAAGAGGCCAATCCCGAGCTGGTCGATATGACCCGCCGCTTCCGAATCAGCGCCTCATTAACGATTCCGCTGGTGCTGCTGTCGATGTCGGAGATGATTCCGGGAAATCCGCTGGAGCACATTGGGTCGCCCCGTCTCTTCGCTTGGATTCAGTTTCTTCTTGCAACCCCGGTTGTTCTTTGGGGGGGAGGGCCTTTTTTTCAGCGGGGCTGGAACTCCATCGTCAACCGTTCGCTGAACATGTTCACCCTGATTGCCATCGGGACCGGGATCGCCTACCTCTACAGTGTTGTGGCGGTTCTCTTCCCGGAGCTCTTTCCGGAAACGGTCCGGGGTCACCAGGGCCAGGTTCCGGTTTATTTCGAGGTCTCCGCGGCGATTATCGTTCTGGTCCAGCTCGGTCAAGTTTTGGAGCTGCGGGCCCGCAGCCGGACCAGCAGCGCCATCCGCGCGCTTCTCGGCCTCGCGCCGAAGACGGCACGGCGGCTCCGGGATCAGACGGAGGAAGATGTTCCGCTGGAGCAGGTGCACCCCGGCGATCTTCTCCGGGTCCGGCCGGGGGAACGCATCCCGGTGGACGGGGTGATTGTGGAGGGGACCAGCTCGGTCGATGAATCGATGATCACCGGCGAGCCGATTCCGGTGGAAAAGAAACCGGGGGACCGCGTGACCGGCGGGACGGTCAACGCGACCGGCAGCTTCATCATGCGCGCCGAGCGGGTCGGCGCCGACACGCTGCTCGCCCAGATCGTCCGGATGGTTAGCGAAGCGCAGCGGAGCCGCGCCCCGATTCAACGGCTCGCCGATGTCGTCTCGGCCTATTTCGTTCCGATCGTGGTCGCCGTTTCGGCCATCACGTTTGTCGTCTGGTGGACGATCGGGCCCGAGCCGCGATTGGCCTATGCCATCGTCAACGCCGTTGCCGTTCTGATCATCGCCTGTCCCTGCGCGTTGGGGCTGGCGACGCCGATGTCGATCATGGTCGCCACCGGCCGCGGCGCGACCGCCGGCGTTCTCTTCAAAAACGCCGAAGCGCTCGAGGTCTTGGAGAAGGTCGACACGCTGGTCTGCGACAAGACCGGGACCTTGACCGAGGGACGGCCCCGTCTCATCACGGTGGTTCCGGAAGAGGGATGGAAAGAGGAGGATCTCCTCCGGCTGGCCGCGAGTCTTGAGCGAGGGAGTGAGCACCCGCTCGCAAGCGCGATTGTCGCGGGCGCGAAGGAAAGGGGTCTCCCTTTGACCGAAGCAAAAGATTTTCGGTCGATCACCGGAAAAGGGGTGGTGGCCACCCTTGACGGCCGAAAGGTGGCGCTCGGCAACCGTGCCCTCTTCGAGGCGTTGAAACTGCCGGTCGATCGCCTGATTGAACAAGCCGAAGCGCTCCGCCGCGACGGCCAGACGGTGGTTTTCGTCGCCGTCGATGACAAACCGGCGGGGCTGCTGGGACTGGCCGATCCGATCAAGGAATCGACCCCGGAGGCGATTGCGGCGCTGAAGTCAGAGGGGCTCCGGACGGTGATGCTCACCGGCGACAGCCGGACCACCGCCGAGGCGGTCGCCCGGAAGCTCGGAATCGACGAGGTGATCGCGGAAGTTCTCCCGGAGCAGAAAAGCGAGGTCATCAAGCGTCTTCAGGCGGAGGGTCACCGCGTGGCGATGGCCGGCGACGGTATCAACGATGCGCCCGCCCTGGCGCAGGCCGACGTCGGGATTGCGATGGGAACGGGAACCGATGTGGCGATCGAGAGCGCCGATGTGACCTTGGTAAAGGGGGACCTTCGCGGAGTGGTCCGCGCCGTCCGATTAAGCCGCGCGACGATGCGAAATATCCGCCAGAACCTGCTCTTCGCTTTCATCTATAATGTCCTGGGGGTTCCGATTGCCGCCGGGGTGCTCTATCCTTTCTTCGGCATCCTGCTGAGCCCGATGATCGCCGCCGCCGCAATGAGCCTCAGCTCCGTTTCCGTGATCGGGAATGCCCTCCGGTTGCGGAAGATCCCCCTGTAGCCGACATCGGTCGCTGATTCTGATTGCATCCGGTCTTTTTTCTTTTATTTCTCCTTTTGAAATCTTATAATCAGCTCTCATCTCAATTGAAGAGAGTGTTCTGATGAAAAGGAGAAAAAGAGTGCCTATTTTTCGATCCCTCCTTCTGGTGGTTTTCCTTTTCCAATTTTCCTGTGCTTCCGCTCCAAAAGAGACCCGCTCCGATGGCCTCGGGAACGGTTCGGCCACCAGCCGGAAAAATTTCCTCTGGTCGGTTCGGTCGGACACCGCCACGGTGTATCTCCTCGGCTCCATCCATGTGGCCAAGCCGGAGCTCTATCCGCTCCATCCGTCCATTGAAGCCGCCTTTGATCAATCCGACACGCTCGTGGTCGAAATCAATCCGGACGAATTCGATATGCGCGGGCTTCAATCGCTCTTCGTCCAATACGGGAGCTATCCGCCGACCGAAACGCTCGACCAAAAGGTCTCCAAAGAAACCTATCGACTCGTAGAGAAGAAGTTTCAAGAGGCCGGCATGCCGATGGAGGCATTCAACCGGTTCAAGCCGTGGGTCCTGGCGGTGATGCTCCAGTCGGTCGAGCTGCAGCGTCTTGGGTTCGACAAGCGGTATGGCATCGACGATCACTTCCTCACGCAAGCCAAAGGGAAGAAGCAGATCACGGCCTTCGAAACGGTCGAATATCAGGTCAGCCTCTTCGACAGCTTTCCCGATCGTCTTCAGGAGCTCTTTCTCCGGTATACCCTCTCCGATATCGATCTGCTGGCCGCGCAGATGGATTCGATTGTCAAAGGATGGCAGGCGGGAGATGGGAGCGCCATCGAGGCGCTGATCTTCCAGAGTATGACCGACGAGCCGGAATTGGCGCCGGTCTATGAAAAGCTGATCTACGAGCGGAATGCCGAGATGGCTTCCAACATCGAGGCATTTCTTAAAACGGAGCACCGCTATTTTGCCGTGGTCGGGGCCGGGCATCTGGTCGGCAAAGGGAGCATCATCGATCTTCTGCGGAAGAAGGGCTACGTTGTCGAGCAGCTGTAAATCGCAAGCCGGCTTACGGGCGGCCCTTCTTTTTTTTCTCCTTCCTATCCTTTTTCTCCTTTCCCCCCATGCGCTCTATGCCTGGGGCGAGACGGGGCATCGAATCGTCGCCGACGTGGCGGAACGCTCCCTGGACGACCGCGCCCGGAAAGAGATCGAAGCATTGCTCGGGGACGCCTCTCTCGCATCGGTTTCCGATTGGGCCGATCGGATCCGGGGCGACCGCCCCGAGACGGCGTCCTGGCACTTCGTCGATATCCCCTTTCAGGCATCGCACTACGACCCAAAGCGGGACTGCGCCGAGGGCGCGTGCGTCATCGGCGCCATCGAGCGCTTCCGGCGGATCCTTTCTGATCGAAGCCGCCCCGTCGCCGCGCGGGCGGAGGCGCTAAAGCTTCTCGTCCACTTTGTCGCGGACCTTCATCAGCCGCTCCACACCACCAACCGAGGCGACCGCGGCGGGAATGATGTTCGGGTCACCTTTTTCGGAGAGAAGATCCATCCCTTCGCGGAGAAGCCGTGGAACCTCCACGCGGTCTGGGACGGGGGGTTGATCGATCAAACCGGCTTGAGCGAGGCGGCCTATGCGGAGCGCCTGCAAGCCTGGCTGAAGAAGCGGTCGATCGTCGACCTTCAAAAAGGGACGGTGGTCGACTGGGCGCTGGAGGCCCATCGCGCCGCGGTCGACGTGGCCTATCGCCTTCCTAAAAATCGAAGACTTTCCAAGAGCTATTTTGAAAAGAGTCGCCCGGTGATGGATGAATTGCTCGCCAAGGCCGGTGTGCGGCTGGCGCGGGTGTTGAACGAGGCGTTCCAAACCGGAAAATAAAAGGAAAATAAAAAAGGAGCGGTGATGACGGAAGAGCGACAGGAGGTGGGGTTGAAGGCGGCGATGCAGATCGGGATGTACTACGCTTATCTCGCGCAGGCACTCCGGATGGTGATCAACCCGGAGGGGCCGGTCGAATTGCCGGAAGAGCTCCTCAACCAGCAACTGGACCAGATTAAAGGCCATCTGGCGGTTCCACTCGCGAAGAACCACGTTGTGAAACAAAACATAGAACAGATCGAGAAAGAAGTTTCGCGGATTCGCCAAGAGGCCGGCCATCCGGAAACCTGGGGTGCGGCGGTGAAAGAGGCGAAGCGGATGCTGCCGGAGCTGGAAATCCGCGCCAAAACGGTGAGCGATCTGGTGGCATTGCTGCGCGGCGGGTGACGGTGTACGGGCGACCCGGTAGGTCGCCCAGTGCAGGCAGGGCGAGGCCCCGCCCCTATGGTTGATCCCTTCCCTTGATCCCCTCCAACCCAATCCGGTAGAATATTCCTAGCACGTTTTAATTTAAATTTCCCACAAAGAAAACCGAAACACCCCAGAGATCCTCCCTTGACCCCTCGCGGGTCGAGATAGCGCCAAGCGCCACCGCACCTCATCCAACCTGTTGTAAGGAGGAACCGATGCGACACCTAACCGCGACATTCATTTTCATGATCGTTTTATCCGCAACCGCCTGGTCCGCCATCGCCGCTGAAAAAGAACCGTGTGCGCCGCGGGTGCCGGCGGGGGAGCTGGCGCAATTCAAGGGGCTGAAGCCGCCGGTCCCTGAGACGCCCGAAACGATTCAAAAGGGAAAAGAGATCTACAACGGAAAGGGGGCCTGCGCCGGCTGCCACGGGCCGGCGGGGAAAGGAGATGGAATGTTGGCGGCCTCCCTGAACCCCTCGCCCCGGAACTTTACCAATCCGCAGTTCAAACAATGTAAATCGGCGGGGGAGATGTTCTGGGCGGTGAAAAACGGGATTCCCGGCACCGGGATGATCGCCGCCGTCAATACCGGCCTCCTCAGCGAGGAAGAGGCATGGCAGGCGGTTGTCTATGAGAGGAGCTTGAAATAAGTTAGCTGTTGGAGATCGCTTCGAGCAGCTCCGGGTCCTCAATCGCCTTGCCGCCGCCGATGGCCACGCTGAGCAGGGCGCTCTTGTCGATGAGGATCGGGAGTCCCGTTTCGCGTTGAAGACGCGTATCCATATTTCGGATGAGCGCCCCGCCGCCGGTGATGATAATGCCTCTCTCGACGATGTCGCCCGCCAGCGCGGGGGGGGTGTTCGCGAGGGCCGTTTTGATGGCGTTGACGATGGCGCGCAGGGGAGCTGCGATCGCCTCCAGAATTTCTTCCGAGGTGACTTCGACGATTTTCGGAAGACCGGAGACCGAGTCGCGTCCCTTCACCCGGCCCCGATAGACGGTGCCGTCGGACCAGGCCGCCCCGAGAGAGATCTTGATCTTCTCCGCCGTCTGCTCTCCGATATAGAGGCGGTGTTTTCGCTTGACCATCTCAATGATCTTCTCATCCATGGCGTCACCGCCGACACGGATTGAATGACAGGAGACGATGCCGGCGAGCGAGAGGATCGCCACCTCGGTGGTCCCGCCCCCGATGTCGACGAGCATGCTGCCGACCGGTTCCAGGACCGGAAGACCGGCGCCGATCGCCGCGGCGATCGGCTCTTTGATCAAAAGAACCTTTCTTGCGCCGATGGAGTAGCCGGCCTCTTCAACGGCCCGCTTCTCGATCTCGGTCACGCCGTGCGGAAGGGTGACGACGATGGAGGGCTTTCCGAATTGCCACGGCCGCCGGGATCGGTTGATGAAGTGCTCCAACATCTCCTTGGCGAGATCGTAATCGGCGATGACCCCCTCTTTGATCGGGCGGATGGTGGTGATCGAATGAGGTGTTTTTCCGACGAGGGCTTTTGCCTCCAGTCCGACGGCAACGACCTCTTGCTTCCCGCCGGCGATTTCCCGGACTGCCACCACCGAAGGCTCGTTGAGGACAATCCCGCGTCCCCGTATGTAGACGAGGGTGTTTGCCGTTCCCAAATCGATCGAGATATCCGCCGCCCCATAAGGCCGCGACCAAGGAGCCCGTGCCGTAAAACGCTTCATACCTTTCCCTCACTGTTAAAAAGTTCCGAGAATCCGGAACAGGTCATTATAGCGGCAAGTACACATCGGACAAAGTAAGGAATGAGACATTCCTGCGCTCTAGGTGCAATTCCAGACCGAATTAAGGTCCTCTCCTTGTTCTTCAAGTCTTCTGGGGCCGGATTCCTAAGAGCCTCATTTCATGAAGGAGTGTTTCACACAGGCCTTCCTGTAACGGGCGTGCGGTGAAACCGAGTTCCCGTTGGGCCTTTTTGCTCTCTCCGGTATAGGTCACGCCGGCGATGGCGCGGATGCTTTCGGACCGATAAAACTCGGGAAGAGGAATGATCCGCTCGATCCATCGTACGATTTGAGCGAGGCGGCGCAGCAAAGCCGGAGAAGGGTGAAGCCGGGGTGCGGGAATCCGGGTGATCTGCTCGGCAATCGCCAAGGCTTGTTGCAAGGTGTGTGTCGGACCGGCGAGGATATAACGCTCCCCGGGCCGTCCTTTTTCCATGGCGAGCAGATGGCCCTCGGCAATATCCTCGACGTGCCCCCAGGCGTAAGCCGTTTTCTGAGGCGAAATCGGGAGCTGCTTTTTCAAATATTGGATGAAGAGATCCCGAACGGAGCTGGTGTCGCCCGGACCGTAAACCAGACCGGGCATCACGATCACCAGCGGCAATCCTTCTTTCATCATCGGCTCGGCGATCCGGGTCTGCGCGACCCACTTGGTCCGTTCATATTCGGAAAGCCACGGACCCTCATAATGGGTCGCCTCGTCGACGAGTTTTCCCCGGGTATCGGAGAAGACCAGCAGCGTGCTGGTGTAGACCCCTTTCGGAATCCGAAGCGCGCTCATTAACTCCAAAACATTCCGCGTTCCGTCGATATTGATCTGCTTTCCCAAAGAAGGTGTTTTGGAGCCGATTTTGTACCAACCGGCCACGTGAAAGAGACCGTCGACGCCGGTCATCGGGGCGCGCATGCTCTCTTTGTCGGTAATGTCTCCCTTATGGAGCGTCATGCCGAGGCGGGAGAGCGTGTGCGCCTTGGCAGGGTCCCGGACAAGCGCGACGACCTGGTGCCCCGCTGTGACCAGTTGACGCGCGATGGCGCCGCCGACGAAGCCGGTCGCGCCGGTGATGAAATACCTCATTTATACTCCCGATGGGGATGGGTGCTAGATGATAACAAGGTCGATTCAAAGGAGCAAGCAAATGTGATTTGGATCACCTTATATTTATTGGCTTTTTCGGGAGCTGTCCAGGGGGAGAATCGGTATCTCAAAGGCGCTTGACGCCGGTCCCTTCGAATCGTTATCCTGCTGCAATCGAGGGAAGTAACAGGGGGGCGGACTCATGGAGGGGGTGATCTTTCATCTTGCTTTTCCGGTGGTCGATTTGGAGGAGGCGAAGCGGTTTTATGTCGAGGGTCTCGGCTGTGCCTTGGGGCGGGAGTCGCCCAGGGCGATTACGCTGGCGTTGGCCGGGCATCAGTTGGTCGCCCATCTAGTGCCGGCGCCCGAGGGGCAAAAGGGAATCTATCCGCGGCACTTCGGCTTGATTTTCAAAGAGGAAAGCGCCTGGGAGGCGCTGGTGAATCAGGCGAAGGCGAAAGGGCTTCGGTTCTATCAATCGCCGCGCCGCCGGTTTGAGGGAACCCGGATCGAGCATGCGACCGTTTTTCTGGAGGACCCTTCGCACAATCTTCTCGAATTTAAATGGTACAGGCACGAATCCGCCATCTTCGGCGAGCGGGAATTCGATGAGGTCGGCGATACGACGGGGGACGAACGATAGCAATCGAACGGTATTTCCTCTTGAAAAACAAATCCCTTGACGTTGAAGGGGAGGGCCGGTATTCTGCTTGAAGTTGGAACGGAATCGATCTTTCGGACGGTCCAAGGGAGCATCCGCATGGCAGGAAAGAAGAAGAAATCAGCTTCAAAAGATCTGACCCCCCCGGTCAGCGCCGCGACCGATGTTGCGCCGATAGGACGGGGCAACATCAAGCCGCCGCACGAGCGGACGGCGGACGAAGCGCTCGATGTCGTCGATTGGGAGAAGGTCGCGGCGATGGCGGAGTTCAAAGCGCTGTTGGCCGCCAAGCGGAAGTTTATTCTTCCCACCACGATTTTCTTCGTCGTCTACTACTTTGCCCTCCCGATCCTGGTCGGTTATGCGCCCGAGCTCATGAAGACCAAAGTGATCGGCTCGGTGAACATTGCCTATCTCTTCGCCCTCTCCCAGTTCTTTATGGCCTGGATCGTCGCGGCGCTTTACATGCGGGCGGCGGGGCGGTTCGACGGGATGATCGAAACAATCTTGTCCAAGCTGAAGAAGCGGCGGAGGTAGACGATGTCAACAGCGCTTCTTCTCTTTTTGATCTTCATCGCAATTACGCTGGCGATCACCTATTGGTCGGCCAAGCGGTCGAGCGGGGCGTCGGCTTTTTTTACGGCGAATCGCCAGATCACCGGCTGGCAGAACGGGCTCGCCGTCGCCGGCGATTACATGAGCGCCGCTTCCTTCCTCGGAATCGCCGGGATGATTGCGTTTCAAGGATACGACGGCTTCATGTATTCGGTCGGTTTTCTGGTTGCCTATCTCACCGTCCTGTTGATTGTGGCGGAGCCGCTCCGGAACGCGGGGAAATATACGATGGCCGACGTCCTCGCCTATCGCCTGAGCCCGCGCCCGGTCCGGGCGATGGCGTCGCTCTCCACCCTGACCGTCAGCACTTTTTATATGATCGCGCAGATGGTCGGCGCCGGGGCGCTGGTGAGCCTTTTGTTGAAAGACTCCGGGCTCAGCTACCAGACCGCCGTCATCGGCGTCGGGGTGTTGATGATTATCTATGTCGTTTTCGGCGGGATGCTCGCGACGACCTGGGTGCAGATCATCAAGGCGGTGCTGCTGATGGGGGGGACGCTTCTCTTGAGCTTTTTCGTCCTCGCCCATTTCGATTTCAGCTTCGGCCGCTTTTTCGACGCCATCTCTCATGTGACCTATCATGACAAAAACGGGGTGGCGGTGACGCAAGACTTTCTTCAGCCGGGGCTGAAATTCAAGCCGCCCTACGGGGCGCTCGACCTGATCTCGCTCGGGATGGCGCTTCTTTTCGGCACGGCCGGGCTGCCGCACATCCTGGTCCGTTTTTATACCGTCCCCGACGCCAAGACGGCCCGCGTCAGCGTCGTCTGGGCGATGGGGATCATCGGCGCTTTTTATATTCTGACGACCTTTCTCGGCTTTGGCGCGGCGACGATCGTCGGGCCGGATCGGATCGCGGTGAACGGCGGCACCAACATGAGCGCGCCGATCCTCGCGCAGGTGCTCGGCGGCGAGATCTTCTTCGCCTTCATCTCGGCGATTGCCTTTGCGACGATCCTGGCGGTCGTCGCCGGTCTGACGATCAGCGCGTCGACTTCGTTCGCCCACGATTTTTATACCAACGTCCTGCACCACGGGAAGGAACGTCGGCCCGGCGAAGAGGTCCGTGTCGCGCGGATCACCACCTTTGTGGTCGGGGCGGTTTCGATTGCCATCGCCATCTTGCTCGGCCCGACCGCCAACGTCGCTTTTCTGGTCGGGCTGGCTTTTGCGGTGGCCGCTTCGGCGAATCTGCCGGTCATTGTCCTGTCGCTTTTCTGGAAGCGGTTCAACACGATGGGCGCGGTGATGGGGCTTGCGACGGGCCTGATCGCCTCGATCGGCCTGATCCTGATCTCCCCCAGCGTCATGAAAACCGATCCGCTCTTCCCGCTGGATAATCCCGGCATTCTGAGCATCCCGCTCGGTTTTCTGGGGGCAGTGCTTGGGACGCTGATGAGCCGGGAGCCGCAGGCGGAGGCGAAGTTTGCGGAATTAATCGTGAGAGCGAATACTGGAATCGGGGCGGAGAAGGCGGGGGGGCATTAAGATGAGACTCGATCCGGGACAGATTGAAGTCATGGATGACGCCATGGTGGAGGTCCTGCGCCGGAAGGAACCGTGGGAGCGGATCGCCATCGGATTCGATATGTGGATCAGCGCGTGGAACATGCTGGCTTCACTTTTAAGCGGACTTCATCCGGAGTGGAGTGAAGAGCAAGTTCGACGGGAAGTGGCGAGAAGGATGTCGCATGGGGCCGTATGATCTCCTCCACACTGTGGTGGCAGTATTAGAGCGGCTGCAGATTCCTTATCTCGTTACAGGCTCGGTTGCCTCGATGGCATACGGTGAGCCACGGTTGACCAATGATATCGATATTGTCGCTGATGTTCTTCCGAGCCATATCGAGGATCTTCTAACAGCCTTTCCTGTGCCGGAATATTATATTGACGCGGAGATGATCCAAGAGGCTATTCACAGGACCGGGCAATTTAATATCATCCATCCGGCCTCCGGTTTCAAGGTCGATCTCATTATCCGCAAGGAGACCCCCTTTAATCGAAGTCGATTTTCCCGGAAGCGAAGGTTGCGTCCCTCCAAAGAGTACGAGGCGGACTTTGCCTCTCCTGAAGATGTAATTTTGAAAAAAATGGAGTATTACAAAGAGGGTGGCTCCGAAAAACATTTGCGGGATATCACCGGAATCTTAAGGATCAGTGGCGAGAAGATTGACCGAGAGTATATTACTTCTTGGCTGGAGCAAATGGAGATAAAGGAAGTTTGGGAAGCCATTTTGAGGCGATTGAATAAATCAAGTAATTTTTAGAAGAAAGGAATGTAAATGCCATCATACCAATACATCTACACGATGCATAAAGTCACGAAGATCGTTCCGCCGAAGCGGAAGATTCTGGAGGATATTTCGCTGTCGTTTTATCCCGGAGCCAAAATCGGGGTGTTGGGGCTCAACGGCTCCGGCAAATCGAGCCTGCTTCGGATCATGTCGGGGGTCGATTCCGATTTCTTGGGGGAGGCGAAACCGGCGAAGGGGGTGAAGATCGGATTCCTCCAGCAGGAGCCGAAGCTCGATCCGACCAAGAACGTTCGCGGCAATGTGGAAGAGGGGGTCGCCGAGACCAAGGCGTTGCTCGATGAGTTCAACGCGGTCAGCGCGAAGTTTGCCGAGCCGATGTCGGACGATGCGATGGCGGCACTGATCGACAAACAAGGAAAGCTTCAAGAGCGGATCGATGCCGTGAATGCCTGGGAACTGGATCGACAACTGGAAGTCGCCGCCGATGCCCTGCGGCTTCCGCCGTGGGAGGCCGATGTCACCAAGCTCTCCGGGGGTGAGAAGCGGCGGGTGGCCCTCTGCCGGCTGCTGTTGTCCGCGCCCGATATGCTCCTTCTCGATGAGCCGACGAACCATCTGGATGCCGAATCGGTGGCCTGGCTGGAGCGGTTCCTCACGGAGTTTCAAGGGACCGTGGTGGCGGTGACGCACGATCGGTATTTTCTCGACAACGCCGCCGGCTGGATTCTGGAGCTCGATCGCGGCCGCGGGATTCCCTGGGAGGGGAATTATTCTTCCTGGCTCGATCAAAAATCGCAGCGGCTCGCGGTGGAGGAGAAGCAGGAGAGCGCCCGCCAGCGGGCGTTGAAGCATGAGTTGGAATGGGTCCGCACCGCGCCGAAAGGGCGTCACGCCAAGAGCAAGGCGCGCCTCAAAGCCTATGAAGAATTGGCGTCGATCGAGACGCAGGCCCGGAACGAGACGAAAGACATCGTCATCCCCCCGGGCCCGCGCTTGGGGGATTTGGTCGTCGAGGCGGTCGATCTAAAGAAGGGATTCGGCGATCGGCTTTTGATCGACGGGTTGAGTTTTAATCTGCCGCGCGGGGGAATCGTCGGGATCATCGGGCCGAACGGCGCCGGAAAGACGACCCTTTTTAACATGATTGCCGGGTTGGACAAACCGGATGGCGGCACGCTTCGGGTCGGGGAAACGGTCAAGCTCGCCTACGTCAATCAGTCGCGCGACACCCTGGACGATAACAAAAACGTGTGGGAAGAGATCTCCGGCGGAAACGATATCATTCAGGTCGGGAAAAGGGAGCTTCCCTCCCGCGCGTATGTCGGCGGATTCAATTTCAAAAACACCGATCAACAAAAGCTGATCAAGGAGCTTTCGGGCGGGGAGCGCAACCGGGTCCATCTTGCGAAGCTGATCAAGAGCGGCGGGAATGTCTTGATGCTCGACGAGCCGAGCAACGATCTCGACGTGGAGACGCTGCGCGCGGTGGAAGAAGCGCTGCTCGATTTCGCCGGCTGTGTCCTGGTGATCAGCCACGACCGCTGGTTTCTCGACCGAATCGCGACGCACATCCTCGCATTCGAGGGAGACAGCAAGGTGGTCTGGTTTGAGGGGAACTATCAGGAGTATGAGGAAGACCGCCATAGGCGGCTGGGGGCCGAGGCCGATCAGCCCCACCGGATCAAATACCGACCGCTGACCCGGTAAGGACGTTTTTAATAACTTATTGTAGGGGCAGGCCCCTGTGCCTGCCCTGTTTTCATTGGAAATCGGTCGATGCGGGCGGCCACAGGGGGCCGCCCCTGCCACATGTTACGCCGTCTTCTTCCTTTGTGCTGTCTGCTTCGCCTGTCGGGAGAGCGCTTTATGGGAGGCGGCCTGCCGTCCTTCCCGCTTCAGCGCCCGTGTTGCTGCTTGAGCGCGCTTTGCGGAGGGCTTTCGCTTCCGGCTGCTCTGACTGCTCGTTGCTTTCTTCGCAGTTGTTTTTGTTGCCGCGGTTTTTCCCTTCTTCGGGATCGCGACCCCGGAGCGGCGGGCCTTTGAGAGACCGATGGCGATCGCCTGCTTGGTCGATCGCGCGCCGTGTTTTCCCTTTCGAACATGCTTGATTTCTTCGCGAACGAATTCGCCCGCCTGTGTGCTGGGTTTCTTTCCTTGGCTTTTTGCTCTGCGGGCCCGTGCAACTGTTTTTTTCTCAGGCATCGTTCTATCCTTTCGCTGAATATTTTCCCCCTGTGAAAAGAATACCATGAGCGGCCCTTCCGTTTGAAGGGGGTGCCCTCGCAGTGTACGTTCAATCCCGTTGCGAACTTTAAGTCGCTCAGGATATTCTTGTTAAGAATAGGCCGATCCGTTATGATGCAGGCTTAGGAGGAAGAGAGATGCCCGAAATCCCCGACCTGGATGCCATCGTTTCCTATCTTCGGACGCAGATCATCGAGGCGACGATCACCTCGTTCTCCATCCAGCGACCCTGGATGCTCCGCTCCGCCCCCGCCATCACGCCGGAGTCGGTCTTGCCGGGGGAGAAGATCGAGGCGATCGATCGCCGGGGAAAACATGTCCTCTTCAATCTGAAAGAAGCGAGCCTCGTCATCCACCCAATGTTGGTCGGCCGGTTTTATCATGTTGCCCCCGAGGAGAAACCGCCGCGGGAGATGGTTTTTGAGTTTGTTCTCTCGACCGGCAACGTCCTCCGTTATGCCGATGAGAAGCAGATGGGACGGCTCTATCTGGTGCCGGGGCGGGATTATTCATCGATTCCCGGATTTCTCGAGCAGGGCCCCGACCCGCTCGCCACCGATTTTACCTTCGAGCGATTTCTGGAGCAGTTAAAAGGGCGGCGGGGGGAGATGAAGGGGCTACTGACGAATGCCAAGGTGATCTCGGGCATCGGGAATGCCTACGTCGATGAAATTTTATTTGAGGCGGGGATCTATCCGTTTCGGAAGAAGACCGATCTTTCGGAGGAAGAGCTGAAAAAAGTCTACGACGCCATTCCGACCGTGTTGAACCGGGCCAAGCAGATCGTCGCCGAGCGAATGGGCGCTCGGACCGATCTGAAGATCCGCGATTTTCTCCTGGTCCATGGCAAAGGGGGAAAGCCCTGTCCGAAATGCGAGCAGAAGATCGCCACTGTTGGGACGTGGCAACGGGCCACCAATTTTTGTAGAAACTGCCAGCCGGGGATGATGACGGAGCGCGGATGAAGATAAAAGGAGTTTCCAATAATCCGGAGAACAGTGATACTATCTCGAACATGATCTATCTTGACCACAATGCGACGACACCGGTGCTGCCGGAGGTGTTGGAGGCGATAATGCCTTACTTCACGTCCGAATGGGGAAACCCGTCGAGCGCATACAGGTTCGGCTCGAAGCTGAAGGGGTGATCGAGATGGCGCGGGGACAGGTTGCGGAGTTGATCGGGGCGCAGTCGCGCGAGATCATTTTTACTTCCTGCGGTACGGAGAGCAACAATACGGCCATTCACGCAGCGTTGCAGGGAAATCCGCAGAAGCGACATATCATTACCTCTGCGGTAGAACATTCAAAGGCCATGAAACCCGAATCCATAACGTCGCGGCAGATGATTCGGTTTTCGCTTGGGAAGGATACGACCAATGCTAAAACTGAAGGGGCTACCGCAGCCATTCAACGTGCGATAACGACCTTACGCATTTGAGGTTTCTGGCATCAACTGGGTGCAACAACTTGTTCCGGCAGTTCATAGTTTGGATCTTTTGTAGTTTCCTCTGCTTCTCTATCCACTCGATTTGAGACGTGGTGCTCATCTCTCCGAGAAGGCATAGATATAATCCAAATGGACAGAGCGAAGGAAGACCGGAGGGAGAACTTAGTCTCCTTGAAATTTGTGCTTGCGGTGCCAGGCTAGATGGTTTCTGTCCGGCCAGTAATTGCGATTAACAGGAAACAATATGCGCTTTCCGGAAAACCTTTGGAGAAGGAGGCTGTCCGGCCCAGCTTCGTTGAACCGACCAGCCGCAACGATGACTTCGTAATCGTCGGTCAACGACCAAAGTCCTTGGTCGAAGAGCCAATGCGCGTTCTTACAGAGCGCAATGCCGTTCTGCGGATGGTTGTTCCGGCTGTCAGAAAACTGGTGGATGTGCGCCGCATCTACAATGCTTCCCGACCGCATAGTGGTTAGCCGATAGCCGGTGAGTGCGCAGGTGTAGTTGTAGGCTGGTACTACGGTGAGTCTGAAACGCGCTTCTCGACCACGTTCGCGGCCTACTTCGTACAATCGCGCGTCCTCCCTAGCGACATCACCCGGTGGCACAGGCAGACCGACCAGTGAAAACAGTGCAGATCGCTCCCCTGCGTCCACGAAGTATCTGGCGATGAGCACACGCCGCATCTGTTCGCGAAAGTGCACATCATTGAGGCAGGCGAGAAAGCCTTCGTCTAGGTTCGCGGCAACGGTACGGCGTCGATCGAGTGTGGGTTTACCAGTTCCGTCAAGCGGCTCCCAAAAGCCGTCGCTGTGCAGATGGTAGAAAGGTAACGTGATTTCGGGTCGTTGAGGTCGGCGCTCAGCAACAACAGTCCAGAAAGCCAGGAACCGGAAGACGAGTTCGCCGGTTAACAGTAAAATTGGTTCACTGAGCTTCCCTTGTTCAGCAAGTTCGGCGAGGACTAACAAGAGTAATGGCTTGTGCGGTGCGATATTGCTGTTCTTCCGATCAACCCGTAGATTTGCGACGATTCTCAACCAGTGTTCGTTTTGGGCTGGCACGGCCATCGGTCAGTTTCTCGGCTAGTTTTGGCTGATCACGGAGCTAGCTTGGTTGAGAGATCATCTTTGAGAATGTTCAACAGGTCGTCGGGAAGGCCGTGGGCGCGGTGGCTTTCGCTGTACTCCTCAACCTTGGCTAGCATCCGGCGGAGAATGTCGGTATTGACGCTCTTCTCGCGGGCGATCTCGTCTTCCATCTCACGCAGGCGATTCAGCTCTCTCAGATCAGCGCTCATGATCACACCTCGTTGTTTATTGACGATTCGGGCGACGCCCCGACCGTCGTCCGGGTCGCGCGCAGCTTTCCACATCTGTTGGATCAGTAACAACTCCTCTGGAGTGATCAGCGTGAGGCGGTATCTTCTTGCAGCTTGAGCAGGCGTTTGAGGAGTTCGCGACGGCTTTCGATCGTGAGGGGACCGGGGCCTTGGTTGCCGTTCATGCGGCGGTCGTCGCGACGACCGTTGGCTGGGTCTCTGAACTCAAGGAGGGTCTCGCGGAACTCGAGCAGTTCTTCCATGCGCTCGTCACCGGCAGCGAGCAAGCCCTCGCTGGCTTTGTCGCGGTCAACGACGGTGCAGGTCCAGCAGCCAAAACGGGAATTGCCGCAACTGGGGGTGCTGGTGTCAATCTGGATGGGGCACTCACCGTTGGAGGCGTTGGAATAGAGCTTGTACAGCGCGCGGTTGTCGCCGCCCCATGGATTGCGGTTTTGAAGCAAGTAAGCCCATACTTCTTCAGTGGTGAGGAATTCGATTGGGTTAGAAACCCATACGCGCGGGAGATCAGGGTGACGGCCCAGGCCTTTGCGGGTCTTGCGCCCGGCCATCGTTTGGGCGCGGGTCGAACTTTCGGCCCGACGCGCTCCCAGGTGAAGAATCGCTTCGCCCCAGTGGCCGAGCCGCTGATTGACGAACACATTGACGGGATCGACCTTCATCCGTTGCGTACACCAGCGGAAAGTGCGATTGGGAGGCGGATAGCCGCGACCGATGATGTTTACCCAGAACGACTGCTCTGGCGGCGGCTTGAGCAGGTTGACTTCAATGTTGAGCCCATTCTGCTGGGAAAATTTTTGCATCCGCGCCAGCGTGCTTTCGACCATTTCGACGATTGCGGGGATTTCTACGCGAGTATCCGTGCAGAGGATTACAACAGGCTTCTTCCGCTGGTTTTCCGGAGCGGACAAAACCGCGTCGAACACGAGAGACGCCAGCATTGTACTGTCCTTCCCGCCGCTGAAACCAACCAGCCAGGGGCGGGTATCCTCCAAGTACAACTCGCAGAGAGTGTTCCTAATATCTTGGTAAACCGAGGCGGGCATGGGCGGTAGTATACCGTTTGATGCCAATGTTTACAAGAGCAATTATCAGGGTTATTCAGCCGTAATCAACCCTTTTGAGTTATTCTATCCGGCCAAGAAAATCGTGTATTAGTTTTCCTGTATCGCACTGCCATTTTAAGAAAGCCTAAAAAAGAATTTCACTCTGATCCTCTGAATTCAAAAACTCCGGATGCCACTGCACGCCGAGGACAAACGAATAACCAACCGCCTCGATCCCCTCGTCTGGGCTTCCGCGTCCACCATATATACCGGCGCGACCTGCTTGACTTTTCTAGAACCAAAAAGGAACGGGCTACTTTTAAATGAATGCCTCCTGAATCGCTGGAGTCATTGGTTCCTGCCGCGAAGGGTTCGCCGCCCCGGTGAATCACAAACGATTGACTTTCCTTCGCATAGACAACGGCTGGAGTAACCCTCATCCATGAGCTTCGCCGTTCAATCGCCTTTCATCTTGCCAATATATTATCGACGATGTATTCTATTGCCAATGAGCGATAAACGGTTAAAGTACTCATAAGGCGATTTCAAGGGGTTGAAATGGCTCACCCAAATTTGAACTTACCTCTTCGGGAGATCGGATTGCTATCCAAACGCCATCATGTGCGTGAGCTTGCCTTATTTGGTTCGGCGCTGGGTAACGATTTTGGGCCGGAGAGTGATGTCGATTTCCTTGTAGAGTTTGAAAAGGGCGCGTCAATTGGATTCCTGGAGTTTGCTGCGTTACAAAATGCATTAAGCGATTTTCTGCATCGTAAAGTCGATCTGGTGCCTAAAAAGGGGCTCAAACCGCTCATTCGAGACGAAGTGCTCTCCCGGATGCAGGTGATCTATGCGGCGTGAGGATCTCTATCTTTGCGATATCAAGCGGCTGACGCGATCGAATCCCGCTGCGAATGGGCAGAGACGATCCCAGTCTAAAGGTGGTGAAGCTCCCCAGGCGCCGCTGCCGATCGGAGAGGGCTTGGATTTTGGCTAAAGAAAAGAGGGCGGCAGCCCGCGATGATTGATCGGGTGACTTCCAAGAACGGCGTTGCCATTCGACTCACCGATGAACGATGGGCTCATATCACGGAAGAGCATTGTGAGCTGGCCGGGTTACGCTCGGAGGTGGTGGCGACCGTGTTGCAGCCGGAACGTATCCTGCTCGGCGGCGACGGCGAGCTGATCGCCGTCCGCGAACTTGAAGAGGGCAAGCATCTCGTGGTTGTCTATCGGGAAGAGGCGAATGACGGTTTTATCATCACCGCGTTCCTGACCCGTAGAGTCCGATCGCTTGCAAAGAGGAGACAGGTATGGCCATAACCGATTTTCAGGAATATTTGAAACTGATTCCGGCCGTTAACCGGGCGCCGCAGCACGCGGTCTGGCTGACGTACGACGCCGAGGCGGACACGCTGTATGTGAATTACAAGAAGCCGAGTTACGCCACCGACAGCGAAATGACGGACGACGACGTGATCGTCCGCTATGAAGGCGATGAGGTTATCGGCTTTACCGTTTTGCACGCGAGCAAACGGGCCCAGAAAACTACATAGGCATCGTTTGGGAGAGTTGGCCGACATTCAAAAAGGTTACGCAACGCGCTTCTATGAAAAAAGGGACCCTTTCGAGAGATCATTCCTATTCAAATTGTGAGTCGGCCTTTCTGTATCGCGCTGCCATTTTTAAGAACGCCTTGAAGAGAACATCGCTCTGATCCTCTGAATTCAAAAACTCCGGATGCCACTGCACGCCGAGGACGAACGGATAGCCGACCGCCTCGATCCCTTCGATCACGCCATCGTCGGCTTCCGCGTTGACGACATATCCCTGCGCGACCTGCTTCACCCCCTGGTGATGGGCGCTGTTGACCCGGAGCCGGTCTCCCTTCAGGATTTTGGAAAGGAGCGTTCCCTTTTTCACCCCGATCAGGTGGGCCGGCTTCCCGCCGCGCTGGTGCTGCATCGCTTTTGGAATTTGCCCTTTGATATCTTGGTAAAGACTCCCGCCCGCCGCCACATTCAGCAGCTGCATCCCGCCGCAGATTCCCAAAATCGGCATCCCTTTTTTCTTCGCTTGTCGAACGAGCTCCCGCTCCAGTAAGAACCGCTTCGGGTGGACCGTCTTGAATGGGAATCGCCGCCGCTCGCCGTAGCGCTCCGGGTCGATGTCGGGTCCGCTTCCGGTCAGGAGAAGCCCGTCGATTCGCTCCAAGATCGACCGCGCCGATGTGGAAGGAGACGCGAGCGGCGGGAGGATCAGGGGGATGCCGCCGATGGCCTCGATGGCGCGCACATACCGGTCGCGCAGGAAGCAGGTCGGAATCTTCCCGCCAAATTCGGAGCGGTCGCCGTCATTGTAATCGCTGGTGATGCCGATGATTGGTCTCATTCTATCTTCGTCGCGCCTCCTTCAGTCCATAAAAATCGCCGTCCGGATAAAGATGAAATCCTTCCACCTCTTTTTTCATCACCGCCACGTTCATCGTGTGCCAGAGGCTGACATAGGGGAGATCCTCGGCGATGATCTGTTGGATTTCAGTATAGACCGCTTTTCGTTTTTCTGGGTCAAGGGTGATCCTTCCCGCTTCGAGCAGCGTGTCGATTTTTGGGTTGCGATACTGGACGCGGTTCGCCCCGTTCGGCGGGACGCTCTCGGAGTGAAAGAGATTGTGGTAAATGTCGGGATCGTCCACCCCGACCCAGGAGAGGGTGAAGATCTGGAAGTTCCCCGATTTGATATCGCCGTAGAACGTTCCCCACTCGTAATTTCGAATCGTCACGGCGATGCCGATTTCCGAGAGTTGGTGTTGGATCACCTCGACCACCCTTCGGGCCAGATCGTTTTGCGAGGTCTTATGGACCAGATGAAAGCGCGGCGCCGGTCCGGGAGGGTCGGGGAAGCCGGCCTCGTCGAGTCTTTTCTTTGCTTGCTCCGGATCATAACGATAAGTTTTGACCGAATCGGCATAAGCCCAGTGGGAGGGGGAGAGGAGGCCGGCAGCGGAGCGGGCGAGCCCCTTGAAGAGGTGCTCGGTGATCGCCTCGCGATCGATCGCCAGGGCGATTGCTTCTCGAACCGGCTTTTTTTGTAGGATCGGATCTTTGAGGTTAAATCCGAGATAAGTGTAGGTGGTGCTCGGGGCCTGAATGATTTTCAGGCGCGGGTTCTGATGGAGACGGGGAAGGGCATCCGGAGGAAAGGCGTTTTGAAGAAGATCGATGTTCCCTTTCTCCACTTCCAGCAGGCGGACTGAATCTTCCGGGATGATTCGAAAAAGAAGCCGCGGGATCGCCGGCGCCCCGTCAAAATAATCCGAGAAGGCGGCCAGCTCGACGGCCTCATCGGGATCATACCGGACGAATCGAAACGGGCCCGATCCGACCGGGTGGGAGCCGAGCGCGCCGGGGCCGCCCTTCTCCGCGAGATGTTTCGGGACGATTCCTTTGGTCATCTCGTTGAGAAAAGGGGCATGCGGTTTCTTTAAAATGAAGCGGACCGTCGCGGCATCGGGGGTCTCAATCCCGGAGACCATCTCAAAACTTTTTCGATGAGGCGATGCGAACGCAGGATCGAGGATGCTCTCGAAGGTATAGCGGACATCTTCGGAGGTGAGCGGACGGCCGTCGTGAAACCGGACATTCTTCCTCAGATGAAAAGTATAGATGGTTTCTCCCGCCAATTCCCATCGCTCCGCCAGATCGGGAACCTTTTGACCGGCGGCGTCGGACCGAAGAAGGCGGCTGAAGAGGAGCTGGCCGATCCGTTCGGAGTAGGCATCGGTCGCAAGGCGCGGATCAAGCTGCGTCGGGGCCGCCTCGATGGCGACGACAAAAGGGGGATCGGCCGGGAGCGGGGAGGCGGCGCATCCGGTAAAAAGTAAGAAGAGGATGAAGAGAGATCGAGTCATAAAATGCAAAGAGGGGCACGGTCTGCCGTGCCCCTCTTTTATCAACCGTTTTCGGAATGAATTACGCCGATTTGATTCCCTTCTCGCGCTCGTAGAGGAGGACCGGCTGGCCGGTTCCGTTGATCACCTCTTCGGTAATGACGCACTCCTTCACATTCTTGAGCGAGGGGAGCTCGTACATTAACTCAAGCATCACCTCTTCCAAGATCGACCGGAGCCCGCGGGCGCCGGTTTTCTGCGCGAACGATTTCTTCGCGACGGCGGCGAGGGCGCTGTCGGTAAATTTCAATTTGACCTTTTCCAGGGAGAAGAGCTTCTCATATTGCTTGATCAGCGCGCTCTTCGGCTCGGTGAGGATGCGCATCAACGCGGTCTCTTCCAGATCTTCCAGCGTGGCGGTGACCGGAAGCCGTCCGACGAACTCGGGGATCAATCCGAATTTGATCAGGTCTTCCGACTGGGACATCCTCAAGAGATCTCCGAGCCGGCGATCGGTCTTTCCTTTTACATCGGCGCCGAATCCCATCGACTTCTTGTGAATCCGCTGCTCGATGAGTTGTTCGAGGCCGACGAACGCGCCTCCGCAGATGAAGAGGATGTTGGTCGTATCGACCTGGATGAATTCCTGATGTGGATGTTTTCTTCCCCCTTGCGGCGGAACGTTCGCGACGGTTCCCTCGATCAATTTCAAAAGGGCCTGCTGGACCCCCTCGCCCGAGACGTTGCGGGTGATGGAGGGAGATTCGCTCTTCCGGGAGATCTTGTCGATCTCGTCGATGTAGACGATCCCCTTCTCCGCCTTCTCGACATCATAATCGGCCGCCTGCAATAATTTGAGAATGATGTTCTCGACATCCTCGCCGACGTAGCCGGCCTCAGTCAGCGTCGTCGCATCGGCGATGGTAAAGGGGACATCGAGGATGCGGGCCATCGTCTGCGCCAGGAGGGTCTTCCCTGTGCCGGTCGGGCCGATCATCAGGATGTTTCCCTTCTGCAACTCGATCTCGTCGCTCTGCGCGTTGGTGGCGACCCGCTTATAGTGGTTATGGACCGCCACGGAGAGAATCTTCTTGGCGCGCTCCTGGCCGATGACGAATTGGTCGAGAATTTTCTTGATCTCAACAGGTTTGGGGAGGGTGGAAGAAGTCTCTTCCTTCTCTTCTTCCCACTCTTCGGCAATAATGTCGTTACAGAGGTCGACACACTCGTCACAAATGTAAACGGTTGGTCCTGCGATCAGCTTCTTGACCTCATCGCGACTCTTTCCACAGAAAGAGCAACGAAGAAGCGAATCGGTTTTCTCCTGTTTTGCCATGCGTTTCCTCCCCATATCTTAATGGAGTTAAGATTAAAGATAATGCGTGGTGACGGTTACTTGCGTATCGGCGCTCGTTCAATGACCTCGTCGATGAGGCCATAGGTCTTTGCTTCTTCGCCCGACATAAAATAATCCCGCTCCGTGTCGGTGCGGATTTTTTCGATCGGCTGGCCGGTGTGTTTTGCTAAGATTTCGTTCAGGCGTTCCCGCATCCTTAAGATCTCTCGGGCGTGGATATCAATATCGGTGGCCTGTCCCTGAAAGCCGCCCATCGGCTGATGAATCATGATCCGCGCGTTGGGAAGCGCATATCGTTTCCCCTTTGTTCCGGAAGTGAGAAGGAGAGCGCCCATACTTGCCGCTTGTCCGAGGCAGATCGTTGAAACAGGTGACTTGATATATTGTATTGTATCATAAATTGCGAGGCCTGCCGTAACCAAGCCGCCCGGGGAGTTGACATAGACGTTGATATCCTTCTCCGGGTCTTCCGCTTCAAGGAAGAGCAACTGCGCGATGATCAGGTTCGAGATGTTGTCGTCCACACCCGTCCCTAAGAAGATGATCCTGTCTTTGAGAAGGCGGGAGTAGATATCGTAGGCACGCTCGCCGCGGTTCGTCTGTTCGATGACCATGGGTACCAGCATTAAGCTATTTCTCCTTTGTCTTTGGCCAAGAGTTGGTGGCCGGACGATCTCTATTGGGTTTGTGCTTTGTTTTCGACGTAAGGTCGGCAGGCCTGACGGCCTGCTATTCAGCCTGCCCTTTGTCTTCGAATTGAGCGAGAGAGTAAACCCGGTTGAGGGCCTTCTCCTCCCTGATTTTTGATTTTAATCCTTCCAAGGATCCTTCTTGCTGAGACATGGCGCGCTTTGCTTCTTGCGGCGACACCTTGGCCCGTTGCGCGAGGCGATTGATCTCCTCATCGATCTCTTGCTCGGTCACTTCAATTTTTTCCGCATCGGCGATTTCATTCAAGAGGAATGTTCCCTTGACCCGCTCCTTGGCGGTTGATTCGTACTCTTTGTGAAGCGACTCGTGATCGAGCGGTTGCTGAACGCGCTCTTGAAGTCGATCAATCATGGAGTGCAGCTCACGATCGACCATCGACTCGGGAACCTCGAACGGATGCATTTCGACCAGCTTCTTCATAATGAGGTTCTTCTGATCGTGCTCCTGTTGGGCGGTCCGTTGTTCCAGCAGGGTATTCTTGATTTTGCCTTTTAATTCCTCTAGGGAGGTGAGACCGATGTCCTTTGCGAGCTCATCATCCAGGGGAGGAAGGACCTTGTTTTTAATTTCTTTCACATGGATTTTGAAATGGACGCTCTTTCCTGCAATTTCTTTATTCGGATAGTCTGCAGGATAAGGAACGTCAACCTCCATCTGATCTCCCTTTTTCTTGCCGATGAGGGAAGATTCAAATTCGGAGGGAAAAGTATTTGAACCGACCTGCAAGGTGTATCCCTCGGCCTTGCCTTGTTCAACCGATTTTCCGTCGATCGACCCTTCAAAATCGATTATAGCATAATCGGATGTATTGACCGTATGCTCCTCCGGAGATGCCTCCAACCGTCCCTGCTCATCCTGAAGGCGCTTGAGTGTCTGTTCGACTTCTTCATCGGTCACCTTGATTTCTTTGCGCGGGACTGGAATTCCCGAATAGTTCGACAGCTGAATCGTCGGTCTGATCTCGACCGTCGCCGTGAAGAGAAGCGGTTCCCCTTTTTTTAGCTCGATCTTCTCGATCGAGGGGAACTCGACGGGGGAGAGACCGGCCTCTTTGATTGCCTTTTGGTAATACTCCGGGACCAATTTCCGGACGATGTCTTCTTCGACCGAAGGGCCGAACTTCTTTTCAAGAAGAGAAATAGGGGCTTTTCCCGGACGAAAGCCGGGGAGCTTCGCCTTTTTTTTCAAATCGGAGTAAGCCAGTTCGAATTCGTTGGTGACGACTTCTTGCGGAATTTCGATCTTGAGGGATTTCTTGACAGGTGTGATCTCTTCAACCTGGACTTTCATATGCTCCTTCCGAAAAACGTTTCCATTTTATCTCTGCTCAGTGTGATTGTCAATTGTTTACCCTGACGCCGCTTCGACTTAGGTGCTCAGCTGATTCTCATCCGGTCTCTTCATTTTGTATTACTGGGGGGGGCTTCCGTCCCCCTCGCTTCATGTGCCGTCATGCCCCGGCACGGAGGAGCCGTGGAGCGGGGTTTTATCTATCGATCGTGCGCGGTGGATCGAGAGAGTTGGTGCGAGAGGGGGGACTTGAACCCCCACGGGGTGACCCACCAGATCCTAAGTCTGGCGCGTCTGCCATTCCGCCACTCTCGCACACGCTGTATAGAAGGAAGGTCCCTTTCTAGAATTAGAAAAGAGGAACGGATTATATCATGGAAGAAATCAATCTGCAACGATGACGACCTCCAATGATAGAGGAGCGATCCGGTCGACTTTTATGAATGGGAGATCTGTGATACATTGGGCGTCAGTTTTTTAACCCTCGCTTCTGCGCCAAAGGAGTGGACATGTCCGTCGGATTAAAAGAGATCCGGACCGCCCGGGAGTCGATCTCCGCCTCCATTGATCGAACGCCGCTGGTTGCATCCAGCTCGCTCAGTCTCCGGGCCGGGCTTCCCGTGTACCTGAAGCTGGAAAATCTTCAGAAGACCGGATCATTTAAGATTCGCGGGGCGACCAATCGCCTCTCGCTCCTGACGTCTGCGGAGCGGCGCCGGGGGGTGATCGCCGCCTCTGCCGGAAATCATGCCCAGGGGGTCGCCCTTGCCGCGCGCACCTTAAATATCGCCTCGACGATTGTCATGCCCCAGGGGGCCTCCCTCGCCAAACAGGAGGCGACCCGTTCTTATGGCGCTAAAATAGTGATCGAGGGAAACAGTTTCGATGAAGCGATGCGGCAAGCGCGGCGGATCGCGGAGACGGAAGGGAAAGTCCTGATCCATGCTTTTGATGATGATGCGATCATTGCGGGACAGGGAACCCTGGGGCTGGAGATTGTAGAGGCGCATCCGGAGATCACGACCCTTCTCGTTCCGATCGGCGGCGGGGGGCTGGCCGGCGGGGTGGCGGCGGCGGTGAAGGGGATCAATCCGAAGATCCGCGTAATCGGGGTGACCGCGCCGGCCCGGCCAACCCTGGCCGACGGGATTGCGGTGAAGCATCCGGGGCGACGGACCCGGCCGCTTCTGGAGCGTTATCTCGATCAGATTATTTCGGTCAGCGAAGAAGAAATCGCCGAGGCGGTCTTATTATTGATGGAGCACAAGCGGATCATCGCCGAGGGGGCCGGGGCGGTTCCCCTCGCGGCCCTCTTGAACCATGCCCGCGGCATCCGCGGCCCCGCCTGCCTGATCATCAGCGGCGGGAACATCGATGTGACCCTTCTGGAGCGAATCATCGAGCGCGGCCTGGTTCGGAGCGGCCGGCTGCTGCGGCTCTCCGTTGTGATCCCCGATCGTCCAGGCGCCTTGGCCGGTCTCACCAATGCGGTCGGCCACTTCGGCGCCAATATCGTCCATATCGTCCACGACCGTCTTTCATTGAACCTTCCCCTGTCGGAGACCCGTGTGGAGCTCTCGCTCGAAACGCGCGGTCCCGATCACAACCGCGAGATTACAGCCGGTCTGCAAAAGCGGGGCTATTCGCTTCTTTAATCGGTCGGCCGATTCCTGGTTCGTTTTTCATGAACGGGATGATCGACCCGCCTTACAGACCGATCCGTTCTGATGCCTAGATAAGAGACAACCTCAGGAGGTTTTTGAAGGCGCGCTGCCGATCCATCTTCGGACCTGCCGCTTGAGAAACCGTTGGGTGGAAGTGACGGCCGGACCCGGATCGCGCGCGCTCCAGATCCGGAACATCTTCGGACCGCGGAACGATTGAAGCCAGCGGGAAACGGTCCATTCCTCGGTCTCGCGATAACATTGAAGGGCTTTGAGATCGCTTTTGCTGTCGATCCAATTGATTCCTGCACGGTACTCCTCTTTGAAATGAAGCGGTCGCCCGATTTGCGCCTGGTAGGCCCGCATCGGAAGGTTCACTCCGGCGCGCGCGCCGAGGTCGATGGCCAAACCGAATCGGGGATTGATTTCGAGGAGCCGGGGGGCGCCATCGCGGCTGTCGACCTTGAAATCGAGGTGCGCGGCGCCCCGGTATTCAATCGCCTGCAGAACCCGCAGCGCCGCTTTCGCAATGGCCGGATCATGCACCGTGACAGCCAGGGTGCTGATTCCGCAATGAATCGGATAGGTCCGAATCCGGCGCGCGATAAAGTAGCCGAGCGGCTCCGAGCGTGCGTTGAAGTAAGTGTCGAAAAAATAGAGCTGGTCGTCTCCGCCGGGAATATATTCCTGGATCAAAACCCCCGGATGATGCGACCAGATATCACGATAAAGGGTGCGGAGCGCCTCCGCCTCCTTTGCCTGAATGGCCTTGATCCCGACGCCGTACTGCTTCTGGAACGCGGCGCTCTTCCAAAAGACCTGCTGCATCGGTTTGAGGATGCAGGGGAAGGGGATCTCGGAAAGAATTGTTTCGAGGTCGCCCGGGCCGTTCGGCTGCCAGGTCCTCGGGATGGGAAATCCGTATTCGGCCCCCATCTTGTAAAAGAGCCCTTTATCTACCAAGAGATCGGCCTGTTTCTCCGAGGGGAGGTCGATGAGAAAATAGCGGGAGAGCTGGTCGCGATGCTTTGAGACAAAGAGAAAATCAGGTTCTCCATTGCAAAAGAGAACCGCCTTCCCCAGCCTTCTTCCGACCCTCAACAGGAGGTCCAATGTTTCGCGGCAGTCCGGGTCGAAACTCGGCACCACCACCGATTCCATGCAGTAGCGAGATGCAAAGGCCAGGTGATCTTTGTTGCAGGCGACCACCACGCAAGGAACCCCCCATTCCCCTAGACAGCGTACCAGGCCTATCTCACCCAGCACCACGGCCGGCATCGGCTTGGGTGACAATTGTTTTCCTCCTTACATAAAGTGTATTCGAGCATAAGAGACCGCGTGTGTAAGACAGATTTCCGTAAGCACTGGTGGAAGATGCAAGGAGCGCACCATTATCAACGCGACATCCTATTGGCAGACATACTCGAAAGGCATCAATCCTTTGCGAAAGGCGCGCATATTCTTTCTTGAAAGTGAAATCTTTTTCATCAAAGGAGCAAGGTCTTACTCAGCCGTTCCCTCTTAAGGATATTTCGGGCGTGGAAAACCGTTGACTCGACGATTCGAAAAGGATACGATTTGAAAAAAAACAAAGGAGGTGAGAGATGCGTCAAAAAGGATGGATGTTGGGAGCGCTGGCATTGACCGTTACGATTTCAATTGGGACGGCCGGATTGAGTTGGGCCTGCTCTTCGATGGGACCCGATAAACACATGGGCCTCGTGAAGGCGATCGGGACCTCAGAGGGGGCCTTCACCATCGTCGATGCCGAAACGGGAAAACCGATCCAATTTGTTGCATCGGCCAAACTGCTGGAAGGGGTGAAGGTCAACGACAAGGCGGTGGTGACGTTCAAAATGGACGGGGATCGACTCCTCGCGAAAGAGATCGTGGTGCGCTAAAAAGGAAAACCTCGGTCCGATCGGACCGACGGGGGTAGGGGCAGGGTTGGCCTGTCCCTACCTTTTTTTTGGAGCGCTCTGCTCCAGATCAATAATCCCCTCCTGAACCCCTTTCATCGCCGCCTCGGTTCGATCGTAGACCCCCATCTTATGAAAGATGTTCCGGACGTGATTCTTAATCGTCTTCTCACTGAGCTGCAGCTCGCTGGCGATTTCTTTGTTGGTTTTCCCTTTGGCCACCCGCCGCAAGACGTCGACTTCTCTCGTGCTGAGATTGTAGACTTGCCGCGGGGCCTTCTTGTCCTGCTCGGATCCGAGGTTTGAGAATTCACTCAGGATCTTCCGGGCGATCGCCGGGTGAATCACCGACTCCCCCTTGTAGATCGATTGGATCGCCTTGATGATCTCCGAAGAGTCGGCGTCTTTCAGCAGATAGCCGTGAACCCCGGTTCGAACCAATTCGAAAATCGTTGCATCGTCATCATGCATCGTGAGGACCACGATCCCGATCTCCGGAGAGATCTTTCGGATGGCCCGGGTCGCCTCCACGCCGTTCATCTGCGGCATGGAGATATCCATCAAGATGACATCGGGTTTCAGCTCCTTGGTCTTCTCGATCACCTCGAAGCCGTTGGTCGCTTCTCCCACCACATCCATGTCGTTTCGACTCTTGAGGATCGCGGCGAGCCCTTCCCGAACCACCCGGTGATCATCGGCAATTAAAATCCGGATCTTGGTCATTCCCTTTTCTCCTTCGAAAGGGGAACCTCGATTCGGACCTGGGTCCCTTGCCCCTTGCGGCTGACGATCTCCGCTTTTCCCCCCAAGAGACGGGCCCGCTCCATAATCGACTTGAGGCCGAAGGAGTTGGAGGTGGATCGATTGAGGTCGTTGGGCCTGAAATCAAATCCGACCCCGTCGTCGATGATGGCGGCGGTCAGCCGTTTCGGCTGAATGTCGAGCTTAATCCAGACCTGCTTTGCCCTCGCGTGCCGTTGAACGTTGGCCAAGGCCTCTTGAACGATCCGGAAGATGAAAATCTTCGCCTGCAAGGGGACCGCCCCTTCATTCCCGGCGTTTTCCAGATGGGTCTCAATTTGGTATTGCCGTTCGTAGGTCTTCAGATATTTTTTCACCGAGGGGAGAAGCCCGGCGCGGTCGAGGTAAATCGGACGGAGATTGAAGATGACCTCTCTTGCTTCGGAGATCGCCTCTTTGAGAAGCGCCTTGGTCTCCTGGATCGATTGGAGGGTGAGGGCGGGGTTTTTGTTGAGCTGGTCGGCACAATAATCGAGGCGATAATTCAGACCGACGAGGGTCTGAACGAGCCCGTCGTGGATATCGCACGCGATCCGCGTCCGCTCTTCGGCAATCGCAAGCTCCACCTCTTTGACATAGAGCCGATAAAGCGATTGGTACTCCAGCAGGTGTCGTTCGATCTCTTCTTTGCTCTTGATCCGCTCCTCGATCAGCTGCCACATGAACATCGCCGAGGGCCCGCCGATCACCGCCACCCCCGGCCGGCGCGAAGTGAGGAGGATCTCCTCGACGGTTTTATCTCCGGTGACATCGATGACCAGGTCGACTTTTTTCGACTTCAGGAGCGTTCGGTAATCGAGCGTGACCGGAATCTTCAGCGTTCGGGCGAGTCGAATCCCGGGGGCGCTTTTGTCGATATCGGCCACTCCGACGATTCGGACCAACGGGTCGTTATAGAAAATTTCAATCAGAGAGGTCCCGCCGCGCCCTCCGCCGATGATGGCCACATTCGTCACGCTTCTCTCCCCTGTTGAATACGATCGATCCCGATCCCGGAACGGCCTCATTCTATCCGAATTCGTTTTGACTGACAAGGTATAAGGAGAATATGCCTTGACAAACAATGAGATCTCTCCGTAAAATGTGGGGTTTTGACGCCCGGGAGCAGGCGAAGCAACCTGGGTTTTCTTATCATTTCGTCGCCGACGCGTGACTTGATTTCATTTCGATCAATATAGGAGAACAGACCCCAATGGACAACACATCGTTCGTCATACTCTTCTCGCTGATCTGCGCCGGCGTGGGGATCGCTTACGCCCTCTACCTTTCTTTCTGGGTGATGAGACTGGATGCGGGAACCCCCGAAATGAGAAAGATTCAGGCGGCGATCCACGAGGGGGCCCAGGCATATATGATCCGCCAATTTAAAACGATCTCCATTGTGGCGGCGGTCCTTTTTGTTCTTCTCTGGGTTTCCGGGTTTTGGTCGGAGCATTTCGGCCTGCTGACCGCCACCGGTTTTCTGGTCGGCGGGGTCGCCTCCGGCATCTCCGGTTACGTCGGGATGATGGTGGCGGTGCGGGCCAATGCACGGACGGCCCAGGCGGCCCATCAGGGGATGAATGCCGCGCTGCAGGTCGCTTTCCGCGGCGGGGCGGTCACCGGGTTGCTCCTGATCAGCTTGGGGTTACTCGCCGTGACCGGATTCTATGCCGTTGCCTCCGCGATCGCCGGAGAGGAGAAAACGATCCCGGCCCTTCTTTCGTTGGGGCTGGGGGGGAGCTTGATCTCCCTCTTTGCCCGGGTCGGCGGGGGAATCTATACGAAAGCAGCCGATGTCGGGGCCGATCTCGTCGGAAAGGTAGAGGCGGGGATTCCGGAAGATGATCCGCGCAACCCGGCGGTGATCGCCGATAACGTCGGCGACAATGTCGGCGACTGCGCCGGCATGGCGGCCGATCTCTTCGAGACCTATGCTGTGACGACGGTGGCGACGATGGCGCTCGCCCACCTTCTCTACCCCGAAGCGAAGAATGCCCTTCTCTTCCCCCTGATCCTCGGCGGGGTGGCGATTTTGATGACGATCGTCGGAAGCTGGTTTGTGAAACTGGGCCCGGGGGGGGGCATTATGCCGGCCCTTTACAAAGGATTCGCCGCGACCGGCATCCTCTCTGCGATCGCCTTCTACCCGGTGACCGCTTGGCTCATGGACGGGGTCGGCGGCATCCCGGTGATCAACTATTACCTCACGGCATTGATCGGATTGGGGGTGACCCTTGCCCTGGTGGTGATCACCGATTATTACACCGCCAAGAAGTTCAGCCCGGTGCAGGAGATCGCGCGGGCGTCGGTGACCGGCCACGGCACCAATATTATCGCCGGGCTGGCGGTCTCTCTCCAGGCCACCGCACTTCCGGTGCTCGTGATTGCCGGAGCGATTCTCGCCAGCTATTCGCTGGCCGGCCTCTTCGGCGTGGCGATCGCGGCGGAAGCGATGTTGACGATGGCGGGGATCGTCGTGGCGATCGACTCCTTCGGCCCGATCACCGACAACGCGGGGGGGATCGCCGAGATGGCAAACATGGGGAAAGAGGTTCGCGATGTGACCGACCCGCTCGACGCCGTCGGCAACACCACCAAGGCGGTGACGAAAGGGTATGCCATCGGATCGGCCGGATTGGCCGCGATCGTTCTTTTCTCCGAATATACCCGCTCGGTTTCCAAGGGGGGGACGGCGATGGTCTTTGATCTCTCCGACCCGCTGGTCCTGGTCGGCCTCTTCATCGGAGGCATGCTCCCGTTTCTCTTCGCCGCCTATTTGATGAAGGCGGTCGGAGAGGCGGCCGGTTCGATCGTCGAAGAGGTCCGCCGGCAGTTCAAGGAGATCAAGGGGATTATGGAAGGAACCGGCAAGCCCGATTACGGCCGGTGCGTCGATATCGTCACGATCGCCGCGCTTCAAAAGATGATGGTCCCGTCGCTGATTCCGGTGCTGGCCCCCTTGATCGTCGGTGTGATCCTCGGTCCGAAGGCGCTCGGCGGGGTCTTGGTCGGGAGCATTGTGACCGGTCTTTTCGTCGCCATCTCGATGACCTCGGGCGGGGCGGCGTGGGACAACGCAAAGAAATATATCGAAGAGGGCCACCACGGCGGGAAGAAAAGTCCGGCCCATCAGGCAGCGGTCACCGGCGATACGGTCGGCGATCCCTACAAAGACACGGCCGGCCCGGCGATCAACCCGATGATCAAGGTCATCAACCTCGTGGCCGTTTTAATCGGCGTGTTGCTGTTCGCCTAAAAGGCAGGGGTCGGGTGCTGGGGGCCAGGGGCCGGTAAAGCAAAAACAGAATAAAAAAGGGATGGAGAAAATCCATCCCTTTTTTATTTCGATTTTTCATTTCTATTTTTTGTTTTTTATTTCCCCGATCCCCGACCCCTGGCCCCCGACCCCCTGTTTCTCCTGTCCCTGCTCTCCGAGGAGGGCCTTCAACTCCGACATGAACTGGTTGACATCCTTGAACTCCCGGTAGACGGAGGCAAAGCGGACGTAGGCGACCTGGTCGATGCCGTGCAGCTGCCGCATCACTTCTTCGCCGACGACCCGGCTTTCGATTTCGGTCTCTCCCATCTCTTGGATCTTTTTCTCGATCCGGGTGACGACCGACTCAAGGAGATCGACGCTGACCGGCCGCTTCTCGCAGGCTTTTTTGAGCCCGGAAAAAATTTTATGACGATCGAACGGCTCGCGCCGGCCGTCTTTCTTGATCACCATCGGAAAGATCTCCTCCACCCGCTCGTAGGTGGTGAAGCGTCGCTGGCAATGGAGGCATTCCCGGCGCCGGCGGATGACCTCCCCCTCTTTACTGAGGCGGGAGTCGACCACCTTATCTTCCAGATGGCTGCAAAACGGACATTGCACGATTAATACCTATGAGGGCGGGAAGTGAGACAGGGGCTGCTTAAACGTTCACCCAACCCCCGGCCTCCCATTCTCATCCCATATCTTAGTGTGGGAATTGCTTGCAGAGTGCTTGAACTTTTTGCCGAACCTCTTCGAGGACTCGCTCGTCTTTGCGATGGCGCAGGACGGTATCGATGAAGGAGGCGATTGCATCCATTTCTTTCTCCTTCATGCCGCGGTTGGTGACGTTCGGCGTGCCCAGTCGGATGCCGCTGGTCTGGGCCGGGGGACGCTCGTCAAAGGGGACGGCATTTTTGTTCACCGTCATTCCCGCCGCTTCCAGCGCATCTTCGGCCTCTTTCCCGGTGATTCCCTGCTTCGTCAAATCGACGAGCATCAGATGATTGTCGGTCCCGCCCGAGACGATCTGATAACCTCGCGAGACCAGCCCGTTTGCAAGGGCGGCCGCATTGGCGACGATCTGCCTCTGATACGTGACGAACTCCGGGCGGAGGGCTTCTTTCAATGCAACCGCCTTGGCCGCGATGACATGCATCAGCGGCCCGCCCTGAATGCCGGGGAAAATCGTCTTGTCGATGATCTTGGCGTGCTTCTGAAGGGAGAGGATCATCCCGCCGCGCGGACCGCGCAGGGTCTTATGGGTGGTGGTCGTCACGAAATCGGCATAGGGAACCGGTGTCGGGTGGACCTTCGCCGCCACCAACCCGGCGATGTGGGCCATGTCGACCATCAGAAAGGCCCCGATTCGGTCGGCGATCTCTTTGAATTTCGGAAAATCCAAGATGCGGGAATAGGCCGACGCGCCGACGACGATCATCTTGGGACGCTCCCGCTCGGCGGTCGCCGCAACTTCATCATAATCGATCCGGCCGGTCTCTTTGCGAACCCCATACGAGACCACTTTATAGAGCATCCCGGAGAAATTGACCGGGCTTCCATGGGTGAGGTGGCCGCCGTGGGCCAGGTTCATCCCGAGAATCGTATCGCCCGGTTTGAGGACGGAGAAGTAGACCGCCATGTTGGCTTGAGAGCCGGAGTGGGGCTGGACGTTGACATGCTCGGCCCCGAAGATCTGCTTGGCCCGCTCGATGGCAAGTGATTCGACCACATCGACATATTGGCAGCCGCCATAATAGCGCCGCCCGGGGTAGCCCTCGGCATATTTGTTGGTCATGATCGATCCCTGCGCTTCCAGGACCGCGCGGCTGACGTAATTTTCGGAGGCGATGAGGATAATCTTCTCCTCCTCCCGTTTTTCCTCCTGGCGGATCGCCTGCTCCACCTCCGGGTCGATCGTTTTTAAGCTGAAATCTTTTTGATCACTCATCTTGAAATCCTCAACGCTATTTTCTATTGTGGATGAACCGTTTCCTTCTCGGGCCGATCAATCGGGATGGGCCTTTTCGATGGCGCGAATTTTATCAAGTCGTCGTTGATGGCGTCCCGCTTCGAAATCGGTTTCGAGCCAGATCCGGACGATTTGGACCGCCGTCTCCTCGTCGAGCACCCGCTCTCCCAGAACAAGGACGTTTGCATCGTTGTGACGCCGGCTCGCCTCGGCGGTGACGGCATTATGGCAGAGGGCGGCGCGCACACCGGGAAACTTGTTGGCCGTGATCGACATGCCGATGCCGGTTCCGCAGATGAGAATGCCGCGATCGATCTTTCCCTTCGAAACCGATTCGGCCACCTGGATGGCATAGTCGGGGTAATCGACCGAATCGCGACCGTCGGCGCCGAAATCGGCGGCGTCCACCTTCTTTTCGGACAGGTACCGAAGGATCCGATTTTTAAGTCCAAAACCGGCATGATCTGAGGCGATTGCGAGCTTCATCATGAATCCATATCAAGTTCTGGGATGGTAGCGAATCCCTCCTCCTTCTGTCAAGGGGAATCGGGCCATGAAAAAGCGGAGGAGCAAAGGTAGACGAGGAAGGGGAGCGGAACGGAAGAAGGGACGCTAGAGCATCTCTCGGAGCGCCTGCTCCGCCTCTTTTTTAACGAGTGCGACCACTTTGTCGCCGGGAATCAGCTCCGTATCTCCCTTCGGAATGACGACCTCGTCGCCCCGGATGATCGAGATAAAGATCGCCCCCTCGGGGAGCTGGATCTCCCGGACTTTCTTCCCGATCATTCCGGAGGAGCGGGAGAGGTCGACTTCGATGATCTCGACGTTCCCCGCGCGGAGGGTCACCAGCGGGATCACCATATCCTCCGCCTTCACCTGTTCTTCAATCAACGCATCGATCAGCCGGGTCGAGCTGACGGTCGCATCGATCCCCAGCGTGGAAAAAAGCGATTCGTTTCCCGGGTCATTCACGCGGGCGATGGTGCGCGGGCATTTAAAAACGGCTTTGGCGACCTGACAGATCACCAGGTTATCCTCATCCGTTCCAGTGACCGCCACCAGGACGTCGGCGCGATTGGCCCCCGCCTCTCGAAGGACGCTGACGCGAGAGCCGTTTCCCTCCATCAACGACTCCCCGAACTCCCGCGCCAACCCGGGGGTTTTCGTCTTGTCTTTTTCGATCAGGAGAACCTCGTGTTCTTCCGCCAGCAGCAGCTTCGTTAAGTTATATCCGACTTTTCCCCCACCGACGATAATGATGTACACCTGTTAGACCCCTTTCTCTAACATCTTTAACATTTCCTGCAGGGCGAAGTTTGTGGGGCAGACCGTCTCAAGGCCGAGATCGCGATAAACGGAAGAGAGCGTTGGATCGAAGACCCGGATGAGGACCTTCGGGATCTTGTACTTCTTCTGCATCGCCTGGGCGACCATTAAGTTGATATTATCACTTCCGGTCACGGCAATGAAGACATCGACCGGTTCGGAAAAAACGAGGTCGGCCGTTTCTTCATTAAGGATATTCCCGCCGACCCGCTGAATGTTTTCATGCTCTTCGAGGTTTTTGAATTTGGTTTCTTCCGCATCGACAATGGTAATTTTATGCCCCTTCTGAACCAAGGCATTGGCCAGGCGCGATCCGAGCCTTCCGGAGCCAAGAATCACAATATGCATCGTCTCCCCAAGCGTCAATTGTCTTCAGTATAATCGTTTAGGCCGGGAAGTTCAAAGGGGAGCGGTCCCCGCGTCACACCCCGGCCCTTCTATTCGATTTACGCGATTTATGCGTCAGTCCGTTTTACTCTTGCGAGGCCCCTTTCGGCAGCTTATCGATGAGCACCTCGCAGGGAGAATGCCGGAGGATGATGTCCGATGTTCTCCCCAGGATCGCGTCCCGTAATCCCGGTTCGGAGCGGATTCCCAGGATGATCATATCGACATCCCGATCCCGCGCGATCCGGGCGATTTCCTCCCCTGCCAGACGGGCCCGCTGAAGAATCTTCTGGGAAGGAAGACCATGAAGCTTGACGATGGAGCAGGCCCGCTCCAGCGCCTCGTTTCCCTCCTGCTCCGCATCGGCGAGGGGAATCCCGAGCGGCATCGTGCGCGGAACTTCCACCACATAGGTCAGGAGGATCTCCGCCCCCTGTTCGGAGCCGAGTCGGCAGGCCAATTCGACCCCCCGTTCCGCATAGGGAAGCCCGACAGTCGGGACCAAGATCTTTTTGATGGCGAAAACCGAGTGGCGCGCTTTTGCGGCAGCCGCCGGGATGTAATCGGGGGGATGCAGCATCCACCAGAGAATCGAGATCAGCGAGGCAACAAAGAAAAGGGCGATCACCCCCCCCAAGGGATTGATCTGATCGATCAGGTCGATCATCTTTCCGCAACCTCCCCTCCGTTTCCCCCTTTTGCCAACGCGCGATAGACAAGATAAAAACGATAACTTCCGATCAGCAGAAAAAGAGATCCGATCAAATAAGCCGGCCAAGAGGCGTGACGGAAGAAGGCGCGGTAGAGGATCGCGCCGCCGACGACGAAGTAGAGGAACATATTAACGATCAGAACCTTATCCCGGAGCGTCAATGAGCGAAGGGCCGTCATCATCGGCGCTTTATTTTGGAGCATGTTTGGCCTCTTTCTTATTTCGTTCCGCCAGGGCATGCTTGTATTGCTCCAGAAGATCGAATTCCTCGGCGGAGGTCAGAATCGCGATCTGCTCCTTCTCCCATTCGCGCGGAATGTTGGAAAAGAGAGGATGCTTGTTCTTCCAGCGATACCAAAGATAAACCCCGAGCCAGAGAAGAACCCAACCCGGACCGGCGACCCGGCCGAGCGCATGCGTCCAGAGGACCACTCCCATCATCGCCAGGGTCGCCAGGGCCCCAACGATGCCGAGGATCGGAATATGGACCCCTTTAAATTTAACATTAAACGGCATCCGGTAAGGCCGCGGGGTATAAGGGTCTTTGATCCGCAGCGCGATTAAGGCGATGAAGCTCAAGAAATAGGCGAGCGTCGCGCCGAAGGCATACATATTGACCATCGTATCCATGGCATGGGGTCCAGTGAGGAAGCTGAAGATCACCTGAATCGCCGCCACACCCGAAAAGAAGACCACCGCTCGAACGGGGGTTCGGAATTTCGGATGGACGGCGCTGAACCAATGACTGAGGAGGTGGCTCTCGCTCATGCTGTAGCTCAACCGGGAAGCCCCCATGACCCCCGTGTTGGCTGAAATCAAGACAATCGTGGCGCCGAGGACCGCGGCGGCATGACCAGCCAGGAAACCGATATAGGGAATGGCGCTGGCCAAGACCGCGACCGGATCGGACTCGCGTTCGGCCAGGGCCTGCCAGGGAAGGACCCCCAGCGCCAAGATAGGGAAAGCCATCGCAAAGAGGAGGACAATGAGAATTAATGATACGGATGTCCTCGGAATGATCGTGGCGGGCCGGCGGGTTTCCTGCGCCGCCTGAGAAACCGATTCCAGGCCGACGTAAGAGATAATGGCGACGGAGACGGCGTAAAAGAATTGCTCTGTTGAAGGAAAGTCGTTTTTAAACTGGAAGACGACCATCTCCGGTTTCCAGGCAAAGAGAAAACCGAAGACGATGATGACCGTCTCCAGGACCATGTCGATGCCGCCGATGAAGGCATTAAAGAGAGAGGACTCCCGAATCCCGCGGATATTGAGAATCATCAATAAGATGATGAGGCCGAGCGATTCGGCGGCCCAGATCAGATTGATCTCTCGAAAAGGGCCGATGTTGACAGCGAATTCGCGGATGGATGGAAAGAAAAAGTTGATATATCCGGCGGAGGCGGTCGCGAAGAGCGAGATGCAGATGGTATAGTCGAGCAACAGCGCGGCGCCGGCGATCAACCCCCAGATGTCGCCCAGCCCCCGTGTGGTGTAATATTGCCCTCCCCCCGCCACAGGGTAGGCGGAGGCGAGTTCCGTATAGGCAAAGCCGATTAAGATATAAACGAAGCCGGCGGCGGCGAAGGCAAGCGGCGTCGCCCCATGGGCGGCGCCCATCACCAGGCCCAGCGCCACATAAACATCGGCGCCAACGTCGGCGTAGCCCCAGGTGAATGAGCCCCAGATGGAAACATCCCTTCGAAGCTCAACAGGGGTCCCGGGCAGCGCGGCGGACGGCGCTCGAACTTCAGATGCCATCGTGTATTCTCTAAGCGCCGGAGAAACGGCCGCGGCCGCTCTCTTGATTGGGTCTGTCTACTTTATCCATAAGGAAAACGCGACATTCCGCTTTGACCGATTCGGTCCCGCGATCCAAGAGCGACCCGACTTTCCCGTACAAAGGACGATAGTATAGGCCAGCATCTGGGGGAAGTCAATAACGGGTGAACTAAGATCCGGGTCAAGATTCAAGATAAAGTATACCCGAATTCAGCGCCGACGCGGAGCCTCTTCGCGCCTTCTCCGAAAGGAGCATACCAGGTCATCCAAAAAGGGGATTGTATCGATAGAAAGGGAGACGGTATGATGGAATGAATCGTGTGAAGAGATTCAGATTGTTGTAACCCTTACCATGGAGGATGCGTCATGAGAAAGTATAAAGCGTATAATGTCGGTGGCTGGGATCGGAACATTCGGTATACCCTTGGTTTTCTCCTTCCTGTCGTGGCTCTCTTTTCGGGTAAAAGCCGCTGGGCGCGAACGGCGATGTGGTTCATCGGATTGGATGGAATTCTGACCGCTTTCTTCAAATTCAGTCCGCTGAATTATCTGCTTGGGGTTTCGACATACCCTAAGAAAGGGCTCCTTCGTTTTGCCAGATAAATAGACGCTCCTTACAATCGCACAGGCTGATTCAGGCTCATCAGCAAGGGGCCTTATGATTTTTGTCACCGGCGGCACCGGCTTCGTCGGTCGGAGCATCGTCCGCCATCTTCTCTCTGCAGGAGAGCGGGTGCGGGTGCTCTACCGAGATGAAAGACGCCGCTTCATCCAGGATGAAAAAATCGAATGGGTCCCCGGCGGGATCGGCTCGCAAGCGGGTCTGCTCCGGGGAATGATCGGAGCCGATGCGGTGATCCACCTTGTCGGCATTTTGGTCGAGCCGGGCGGACAGACCTTTGAGAAGCTGCATGTCGAGGGAACGCGAAATGTGGTGGAGGCGATGAAGCAGGCCGGTGTGCGCCGTCTCCTCCACATGAGCGCCCTTGGAACCCGCCCGAACGCGGCGAGCCGTTATCACCAGACCAAGTGGATCGCGGAAGAGCTCGTCCGGGCCTCCCTCCTTAATGCAACCATTTTTAGACCTTCGTTAATCTTCGGTCAAGAGGACCGGTCGATCAATCTTCTGGCGAAGATTGCCGCTACCTCGCCGGTCGTCCCGGTGTTGGGGGCCGGAGAGAATCGGCTTCAGCCGGTCTGGATAGAGGATGTGGCCGACGCTTTTGTCCGATCGCTCCAAAAAAACCTCGCTTACGGAAAGTCCTACGAACTTTGCGGTCCGCGTGTTTATCGCTTTAATGATCTGATCGACCTGATTCTTCGAACCAAAGGAATCTCCCGCCCCAAAATTCACCTTCCCCTCTGGGCGGTGAAAGGCCCCGCCCGCCTCGCCGAGCGGATCCTGTCTCGTCCCCCCGTTACCCGCGATCAACTGATCATGCTCCAGGAAGACAACGTCTGCGGTGAGAATAACGCCGGCAAAGAGCTTGGCCTCTCATTCAAAGGTCCTGAAGAGGTTCTCCCAACCTATCTGAAATGATGTCGCTTAAGAGACCGTCCCTTCCTGTCGGCGCAGCCACCATCTCTTTGTGAGTGAGGAGCCGAGCCAGAACAGGAGGACGAACGAGACTCCCCAGAGGAGCTGAGAGCTTTTCGTTTTGAAATCGATAGTCCCTTGCAGGATCGAGTCGGCGAAGTAGGAGATGAGAAAGGTTCCCGGAAGCATCCCCAACGCCGTGGCCAGTAGATAATAAGAGAGGCGAATCCGGCTGGCGCCCGCCAAGAAGTTGACCACCGTGAAGGGGAAAACGCCGACCACCCGGAGGATCAGGATGGCCCAGAATCCCTTCTGCTTGATCCAATCGGCAAGGGCGGGGGCTCTCTTCTGGCTGAAGCGACGAAAGAGCGGTTTTCCAAGGTAGAGGCCAAGGAAGTAGGAGGCGGTCGCCCCGGCAAGGGCCGCCGTCCAATTCAGCAGCGTTCCCCAATAGGCTCCGAACAAGATCCCCCCGAGGATCAAAAAAAAGATCAAAGGAAAAGAGATGATGCTTGCGACCACCGTCCCGACCATAAAGAGGGGAACCGTCCAATGCGATGCCCGCGCTTCGTCGAGAGTGGTCATCCAAGCACGGAGATCAATCCCTTTCCTTTGCAAAAAAAAGTAGAGCAGAACACCGATCAGCGGAAGAAAAAAGAGGGGGCTTCCCTTCAGAAACGTCTTTGTTGTGGCGCCGCCGGCCGAAGGCTCCGATTTTTGGCGGGCTTCCTGTTCTTTTTCTTCAAGAACGTCCTCTTCCTGAATCGACGGGACAATGGGTGGGGAAAATAGCTTCTCGAAGAGATCTTCCGGGCTGAGCGGTGATTCGGGATCAAAACAGATCCCTTCGGGCAGGACCTGATCGATCCAGGTCTCAGGAAAGGCATCGTTGAGTTTGTGGAGCCGCCCGCTCTGTCCTGACACCGAATCCAACGCGGCGACCCATCCCTTTTTTTGAATCAGCGATTCCACCGCGTCGGCCGACTGTTCCAGATGTTCTCCCAAAAGGGTATGGCAGGCGCGGGCGATCTCCCGCCGCCGGGGATCTCCGTCGGCTTCGATGTTGATGTTGCACTCGGTGTCGAGTCCTAAGCTTCGGTTGCTGGTGTTCGCTGAGCCGACTGAAAGGATCCGATCGTCAATCACCAAGACTTTGCTGTGGACGTAAATCGGCGTCGGCGGAAGGGGGGCTTTTCCGGTTTTGATCGGCGTGTAGATTCCGAGCGGGCAGTGATTGGCCTTTGCGGCCGCTTCCAGACGCTGGAGCATGCGCCGCTGCTCGAATCCGATCGCCAGCTCTTCTTTCCAGTTCTGTGCGGCTTGCGGAAGAATGACAATCACCTCGATCCCGGGGCGGCTTGTATCGGAGATCCGTTTGTGGAGGGCTTCGAAGACGCGGCGCGAGGTGAAGTATTGATTTTCAATGAGGATCAACCGCTCGGCGGAGGCGATGGCGTCATCATAGAACCGAGCGATTTCCTGAACCGGGGTTGTCCGCCCGCAGGTCCCGACCGGCAGGGTGCGGGAGACGGAGACCGGCCCCGCGGAGAGGCGCAGGGTGCGGGGAAAATCGAACCGGCGTGCTCGATCCGTCCGCACCGGCAGGAGGCGTTCCCCGGTGGCGGCGGCCCATCGATCGAGGAAAATCTCCTCCAAAACCGGGACGACTTCTCCTTGAACGGCGATCTGGACATCATGAAAGAGGCTGTACGGGGTGCCGTCTTCATTTTTCCGGAGCGGATTTTGACGGCGGTGCTGCCGGGTGTCCCATCGATCCCCGCAGATATCGAGCCCGCCGCAGAATCCGGCGATTCCATCCACCAGGACGATCTTTTGGTGGTGGCTTCCCCCCGCCGGATGGAAATTATCAAAAACAAAGTGGATCTGGTCGCCCGTCGCCTGTTGAAACCGGTACGACTGAAACCATTCCCTTTCGGGAGCGAAGACAATCGAATGGTCCCACGCCAAGATATAGACCTGGAGGTGGGGGCGCTCTTCGGTGATTTTTTGCAGAAGAGGGAGGAATTGAACCGGGTAGCGTGCCTGATCGGCCTCTTCTCCCCGGAGGAGGGAGACGCGGCTGTCGAATTGCCAGCCTAAGAAGACAATCCGCTCTTGCGCCTGCGTGATGCAGCGGTAAAGGGCCCGATAGTAGGCGGCGGCATCGACCAGGAGATCAACTTGATCGGCCTGGGCGATACGATAACAGTTCCTCTCCGCTCTGACGATTTTCTCGGCGTTCATCTCGATCCTTCCACAGAAATTGCGCGATCAGCGGAAAATGATCGGAAGCGGCCGAAGCGGTCTTTGTCCGGAGGACGTGCGCCTTCACCGGGAGAAGGTGATCGGAGGCATAGATATAATCGAGCCGGAGGGGAATGCCTACTTTTCGGAAGGTCGATCGCCGCCCGACGCCGGCTTCTTCGAAAACGTCGATGTACGAAGATCGGAACCGGCGCGCGATCGACGAAAAGGAGAGAGTATTGAAGTCTCCCATGATCAAGATCGGTTCATCCGTGTAAAGCATCCTCAATTGATCTAAGATCGTCAAGGATTGCCGTTTTCTCTCCGCCATTCCGAGGCCCAGGTGCACCGATGCGACCAACAGAAGGGAGGCGCCGTGATGCACTTCGGTTAAAAGACAACCTCTCGGCTCCCGCCCCGGAACGCTTAAATCGAGATTCCCGACGATGGTGACCGGCCATCGGGAGAGGAAGACATTCCCATAAGCGCCTTCTCCCATATACCAATTGTGCCCGGCCACATGATGCATCTCAAGCAGGTCGGCCAATTCCCGGCCCTGATCGAGCCGCTCGCTCCGCGTCATTCCCCGATCGACCTCTTGAAGCGCGACCAGATCGGGTTTCCCTTCTTGGATGACGGTACAAATCCGCTTCAGATCAACCCGTCCGTCCCGCCCTCTTCCATGGTGGATGTTGTATGTCATCACCCTTAAGAAAGGGTCTACGGAGGAGAGGACGGACGCTTCCGAGCGATTTTCCTCAGTTGCTGATCTTACATCCATCTTAGCAGAGTCCATTCGGCCGGGTCAAAAGAGGTCTTCGGGTGATCAAAAGGGAAACCGTCGCGGAGATTGAATACTTCATTTCTTGAAGGGGATTCTATCATAAAGAGGGGAGTGAAACAAGCAGAGTTCCACTGCGTGGTGTTATGGATGCGCCCTTAGAAGTGGAGAACTTGGCCGTCCCGCAAGAGATGGACCCCTTTGTTCCGGAGTTTTTTGACTTGCCGGCGGATCTCATCCAGGTAAGGAGGCTTCATATGGTAAATGTAGAGGGGGAGGTCGGGCCGGCGAACCTTGTTAAATTCTTGGAAGGTCAGCTGCGGCGTCAGGTGGCCTGAGATCATTGCGAGCTCGGAGAGTTGATCGGGAAAAGACGATTCCACAAAAATCGCCTTCAGATGATCGACCTGAGCGGCGAGTTTCCAGAGCTCCTCGGTCTTCCAGGTATCGCCGCTATAAACGATCGCCGATTCACTCTCTTCGACGATGAACCCGACCGCCGGCACGATATGGCTGACCTGAATGGCGGTAATCCTCAGCCCCTCCACCTCGACCGGCTTTCCGACCGGGATGACCTGATAGGCGAGGATCCGGTTCTCCGGAGTCGGCAGACGGGTGAAATCGGGCCAGAGATGGCCGTTAAAGAAATGTTTCTGGAGGACTTCGATCACCTCGGCAATGCTGACGATCACCACCGGGTGTTGGACCTTTCCAAAGAGAATTTCCGCCAAAAACGGAAGGCTCTGAATATGATCGAGATGGGCATGCGAGATGAAGACATACTTGATCTGCGTCAGCTCCGGTAAGGTGAGCGCGCCGCAGAGGGTTCCTGCATCGAGGGCGACCGATTTATTGATGAGAAAACCGGAAGGGTTATAACGAATCGCCTTTCCGTTTTTCTTCTCAAAAAAATCAGCGCCGTAGCAACCGAGCACCTTCACTCTCACCGCGCTCTCCTCCTCGGCCGTCGATCGGATGTCTCCTTTTTCAACAGGGGAAGCCGTCTGGTTTTCATCACGCCCCTCTGGCGCTTTTCATCGCATCGATCGTAACCTGCATCCGCTGGATGTATAAGCTCTCGAGGACGGTGCGGATGTGGGGGTACTGCGCCAGAAGCGCGCTGACCGATTCCCCTGGAAGCTCCAAAAGGTCGGTCTCCAGCACCGTGATGACGTCGGCCGTCCTCGGCCGGCCGGTCAAGAAGGCCACCTCTCCAAAAAAGTCGTTCTCATTGAGGAGTCCGAGGACGACTTCCTGAGGGCCGACCTTGGTCACCGCCTTGGCCTGTCCCTTGACGATAATATAGATCGAGTTCCCCTTCTCCCCTTCTCGAACAATGAAGGAGCCGGGGGGGTGGCTTCGCGGCGTGGTCCCCTCGACCACTTTTGCGAACTCCTCCGGGGTCAGATTGGCGAAGAGCGGGATGACATCGCCCGCAAATTTCTTCGCGGCGGCGGGCGGGGCTGTCTCCGGAGGCCCCGTGTCCCCTCCCGGAACCGGCTTTTCAGCGACGAGGCTTTCCGAGGAGGATTGCGGGGGCCCAATCGGTTCGGCCTCTTCCGACAGAGAGGTCCGCTCAATCTCGAACGGCAGCGTCTCTTTTGGTTCGGACACCATCGATACGGGCGGCGGAGCGGGGGCGGCCTCCAGGATCATCTTCGGATCGGTTTGTCCCCGTGCCTCTGAATGGACCGATTGAAGCCTCTTCCGCGCTTCGGGATGATTCGGCTCCACATTGAGGATCATTTTATAAGCCGCAATCGCCTTCACTAGAAAGCCGTTCGTTGAAAATGCATCCCCGGCGCTCAGGTAAGCGGTGACCGCTTCTTTTTTCGCCCCGATTTTGGCGGAGTAGTCCCCGACGCGTAGAAGATACATCGTGTTCGACGGCTCCAGCTTGATCAGCTTCTTGAGGATGTCAACCGCTTCCGACCACTGGCTTTTTTTGATGCAGAGATGAAGGGCTTCGTTCAGGGTGTCTCGGGATTCTTTTTGAACCGTCATGATCCTCTAACCTTCATCCACGGGGCGGGAAATTGCTTACAGCCTAACATATTCTTTACAAAATGCAATATACATATTCCTAGTTGGTACACAGGAGGCCGGAGAGATTTGCAGGGACCGGCTGTCCCCATTTCCATGCCGGCCCGACCGGTTCCCTTCCCCGTAAGGATAGGCCATTTTAACCGATTTGTCTCTTTTAAGGAAAGAAGTTAAATCGATCAGAAAATCATGCCTGGGGACCCTCCCGTCCTTCTCCTGCTTTGACCGCGTTGCACTCATCGGGCGATTCCAATATAATGCTCGAAATGCGCCCCCTCGATCTGACCGGTCATGATTTAAAACGCCTCGACTTTTATGACGTTGTTCTGGGGCGGAGGCCTGTTCGCCTGGCCCGGGAGGCGGTCGCGAAGATGCGCCGCTCCCGCGGCGTGGTCGAGAAGGTGCTCTCGGAGCATCGCGTCGTCTATGGGATCACCACCGGCTTCGGGAAACTCGCCGATCAGAAGATTTCGGAAGGGGAGATTCGCCAGCTTCAGGCCAACCTCGTCCGGAGCCACGCCTGCGGCGTCGGCCCCCCCCTTTCCGAGGCGCAGACCCGCGGCATCATCCTTCTGCGGGCCAACGTCCTGGCCGCCGGTCATTCGGGGGTCCGTCCTGTGGTGGTCGAGCGGCTGATCGAGATGCTCAACCGCGCGGTTCATCCGGTGATCCCGAGCCGGGGATCGGTCGGGGCGAGCGGTGACCTGATTCCCCTCGCTCACCTGGCCCAGCTGCTGATCGGGGAGGGAGAGGCCCTCGTGAACGGGAAACGCCTTCCGGGCCGCCGCGCGCTGCGGCAAGCCGGTATCGCGCCGATCATTCTGGAGGCGAAAGAGGGACTGGCCCTGGTCAATGGAACCCAGGCGGCCTTGTCTCTGGGACTCCTTTCTTTGCAGACGGCGGAGCGGCTGGCGGAGACGGCCGATGTCGCCGGGGCGATGTCGCTCGAAGCGCTGATGGGAACGCCGACCGCCTTCGACGAGCGGATTCAGCGCCTGCGCCCCTATGCCGGTCAACGGGCCGTCGCCCGAAAGATCCGCGCGCTGCTTGTCCGAAGCGAAATCCGCGCCTCCCATATTGCGTGCAGCCGCGTCCAAGATCCCTACTCCCTGCGCTGCATGCCGCAGGTCCACGGGGCGGTCCGGGATGCGATCGATCATGTCCAAAGGATCTTGACGATTGAGACCAACAGCATCACCGATAACCCGCTGGTTTTTCCGGAGTCGGAATCGATCTTGGCGGGGGGGAATTTTCACGGGCACCCGATCGCCTTGGTCCTCGATCTGCTCGCCATCGCCCTGGCCCATCTGGGGGTCATCTCGGAGCGGCGAATCGCGCAGCTGGTCGATCCGGACCTGATCGACCTTCCCCGTTTTCTCACCCGGCGTCCGGGCCTTCACTCCGGCTTGATGATGCCGCAAGTCGCCGCCGCGGCGCTGGCCTCGGAGTGCAAGCTGCTGGCGCATCCCGCCTCGGTCGATTCCATTCCGACCTCGGCGAATCAGGAGGATTATGTCAGCATGGCGATGGGATCGGCGTTAAAGCTCGACCAGATTGTTTCGAACGTGGAGGCAATCCTCGCGATCGAATTGATTGCGGCGGCGCAGGGGATCGACTTTCATGCGCCGTTGAAGCCGGGGGAAGGGGTGGCAGAAGCGCTTAAACGGCTTCGGACAAAGGTTCCGCCGCTGGAGGAAGACCGCTCCCTGCAAAAAGAGATCGAAACGGTGAGCCGGATGATCCGCGACGGGCTCTTCGTTTTTGAAGGGTGAACACGCCGCGTCGGGAGAGGTTGCAATAGGCCCTTATCCCGCCCCTGCAAAAAAACGGCGGAGAAAAAAGAAATTGACGAGGATCAGCGCCACAAAAAGAACGAGGGAAAAAACGAAGTAATATTTCATCCGGTAGCGCCGCCAGAGCTTTTTCACCGCCGCGACCCCCGCCGCAACGCGGCGATCTCCCGCTCCATCGCCTCCATCCGTTCCATCAGGTTCAGAATGATCTCAATCCCGCCAAGATCGACTTGAAGCTGGGTTCGAAGCCGCTCGATTTTCGCAACGCGGCGAAGGGTTTCTTGGGGAAACAGCCGTTCTTCGCCCCGAATCGGCGCGATGAGACCTTCTTCTTGCATCCGGCGGACCGACGTCACCGAAAGGTGGGTCAGCCGGGCCAGCCCCTCCAGCGTTACATAACAGACCTCTTCTCCCAAGTCATCTTTCCGGTAGGTCATCCACTTTTGGATCGAGCGCATCCTCCGAATCATCGCGATCTCTCCTCCGCCAGACGCGCGAGCGCTTCATAAAGACGCCGCTCTTCCGGTGTCACCTGCGCGGGAATATTGATCTCGAGCTGAACGTAGAGATCCCCCCTCCCATTTCCTCGGACGGGGAGCCCCTTTCCACGGAGCCGAAACCGCTTTCCTCTGCGACTTCCCGCCGGGATCTTCAAAACCCCTTCGCCATCGAGGGTCTGAATCCGAACCTCGGTTCCCAAGACCGCCTCCCACGGCATGACTTCAATTTCCGTCTCAAGATCGTTCTGATTCAGAATTTTAAAACGAGGATGCGGCAGCAGCCGGATGCGAATAAAAAGGTCGCCCGAAGGGCCTCCGCTTTCTCCCGGCTCTCCCTGTCCGGCGAGGCGGACCCGATCTCCGTCCCGCGCGCCGGGAGGGATGTTGACCGTCAGCTCCCTTTCTTCGACCACCCGTCCCGTCCCGCCGCAACGGGGGCAGGTCTGTTGTCCGACCACTCCGCGGCCGTTGCAGACGGGGCAGAGCGCTTGGCCTTGAAGCCGGACCCGCCGCTTCGCGCCGTGGAGCACTTCTTCCAGGGTGAGCTCCATTTCCGATTCGACATCGCTTCCGCGCCTCGGGCGTGTCCCGCCGGCGCGACCGAACCCCCTCCCCCTCCGGCGGCCTCCCATGGTGTCGCCGAAGAGCGACTCGAAGAAATCGGAAAAGCCGCCCAACCCCTCGAAATCCTCGAACCCTTCGTAGCGGAATGTTCCCTCTCGCGGCCCCGCCCCCGCGCCGGGCGGCGGGGTAAAGTCCATCCCTTCCTGCCACTGCGGCCCGAGGCGATCGTATTTCTCCCGCTTCTTGGGATCACCGAGCACCTCGTTGGCCTCATTGAGCTCCTTGAACTTCCGTTCCGCCTCTTCCTTGCCGGGACCGGTCTGGAGGTCGGGATGATATTTTCGCGCCAGCTTTCGATAGGCCTTTTTGATTTCGTCCGCGGACGCGGTCCGGGGGACGCCCAGGACCTCATAATAATCTCGATATTTCACCGCCATCGCAACACCCGTTCTTGATCTCTTTTCTTTAAAGAGATTTTAACATCATCGCGAGGCGGAAAAAAGGCTATTTTTCTGCGGGATCTTTTGAAAGGGCGCCGGTCAGAGGGATCGGAGCGGGAGAGGCGACCTGCGCCGGCTTCTTCCGAAGGGCGCGGCTGGTCCTCAATCCGAAGAGCATGACCAGCGCTCCGACGACCATATAGAGGAAAGCCAGGTAGAAATGGGCCTTGAGATCGAGCGGAGAGCGGACGGTCTTGAGGACCAGATAGAGCCGGTAGCTCCAGATCATCAACAGAATCGACCCGGAGCGGATCAGCGCGAGGGCCCCCCGCGGGGTGATCTCCGTTTTGCGCAAGCCGACACGGAGGATCGACGTGGCGATCCAGAGGGAGAGGAGCGTCACCAAAAGGTGGGGGGCGAAAAAAGGATCTTCGGAACGGGCGGCGAAGAGGGTATAGATCCGGCCAATCCCCACCGCCAAAAGGATGAGACCTGATCCGACCAAGAATTGTTGCACGCGGTTTGACATCGCTTACTCTCTGATGGGAGGCAGATCATAACACGACTCCCTCCCCGCAGGCAAGCAGATCTGTCATGAAATGTCGAATGAAAGGGGCGACGCTTGTGTCGCCCGGGTGGGGCCGTCTCTTACCGGAAGTGATAACTAATCAGGATTGAAAAGATCGACTGCCTGATTTTGAAGAGGTCTTCCCGTGTCGTCCGGGTGGCTGTCACGCCGAGTTCCGGCGTCTCGCGGACCACCCGTTCAAGGGGCTCCGCCCTGCGATAGGTATAGTGAAGTCCGACGCCGAAACCCGACCGGAAGACTTTCTCGATCCCCGCACCGAACCGGAAAGCAACCGAACGCTTCTTGATCGTTGTTTTTTGGCAGAAGCCGGGGCCGGTCGCGGGATCGTCAAAACAGCGGTCGTCTTCACCGGTCTTGACAGAAGGATCTAGTTCATAGGCAAGCTCAAAGAGCCGATCGGCTCCGATTTCGACAAAGGTCACGAACGATTCGAAGAGGGGCGGAGAGAGCCGGAGGGTGAAGCCGACCGGGGTCATCTCTAGATCGCTTCCGATCGCCAGATTCCGATGATTCGCCGGGACGTTGATCTGTCCGACCCCGATTCCGGCGGCGAGATAGCGGGAGGGGAAGTGAAGAAAGTAGCGCAGATCGACGGCGGGACCTCCGTCCGACGCCGAATCGGGCGCCGTGTACCCCGGCAGAAGTTCAATCGACTGGGGGGGAAAAGCATAGGAGGTTGCAGTGAACGTAAAGAAAAGGCTAAATAAAAGGAGAGCGGCCGTTTTTTTTAAATCCATCAAGAACCCCTACACTTGCAAAAGATGCTTATCATGAATGCCATGAAGTCGATCCAAAATATACCATACGGGGTGTGAATCCGCCACGGAACCGGCGGGCGACGGCCGGTTGTTGATAGCCTGCAAAAAGGAGGAAAGCATGGAATTGAAATTGATTAAGATCGACAAGCCGGAAGAGGTCAATCTGATTCTCGGACAGGCGCACTTCATCAAAACGGTGGACGACCTTCACGAGGCCCTGGCGGCGGCGGTGCCGGGGATCCGGTTCGGCCTCGCGTTCTGCGAAGCCTCCGGCCCTTGCCTGATTCGCACGAGCGGGACCGATCCGTCCCTGATCGATCTGGCGACGAAGAATGCCTTTACTCTGTCCGCAGGACATGTTTTTCTCGTCCTGCTGCGCGGGGTTTATCCGATCAATGTCTTGAATGCGATCAAGTCGGTCCAAGAGGTCTGCACGATCTACTGCGCCAGCGCGAACCCGGTGGAGGTGGTCGTGGCCGAAACCGAGCAGGGGAGGGGGGTGATGGGGGTGATCGACGGATTTCGACCGAAGGGGGTCGAGACCGAGGCCGATCTGCGGTCCCGCAAAGAATTGCTCCGCCGTGTCGGATACAAGGTGTGAGGCATTCTCACCGTTGTTGTCGTTGAACCCTTACGGTCACCGTTTTCAATGAGGAATGACATCCGATGTCGTCGAGCGTCCTGTTGACCGATCTCTATCAGCTCACCATGCTCCAGGGGTATTTCGAGGAGCGGATGGAGGAGACGGCGGTCTTCGAATTCTTCGTTCGAAAAAAGCCGCCGGGGCGCAATTTCTTCATGGCCGCCGGCCTGGAGCCGTTCATCGGCTATCTGGAGCAGCTTCGGTTTAAGCCGGAAGAATTGGAGTGGCTGGCCGGGAGCGGCCGGTTCGGCAAGGAGTTCGTCGACTATTTATCCCGGCTTCGGTTTTCCGGAGAGGTCGACGCCATGCCGGAGGGGACCGTTTTCTTCCCGAACGAGCCGATCGTCCGGGTGACCGCCCCGCTGCCGGAGGCGCAGCTGATCGAGACCCGCCTGATCAACCTGCTCCACTTTCAAACCCTCATTGCCTCGAAGGCGGCCCGATCGGTCCTGGCGGCGCCGGGAAAACTGCTGATCGATTTCGGGCTCCGACGGGCGCACGGGTCGGAAGCGGGCTTGATGGCGGCGCGCGCCTGTTATCTGGCCGGCTTCGCCGGATCATCGAATGTCCTCGCCGAATCTGTTTACGGGATACCTTCCTATGGAACGATGGCCCACTCTTTTATCCAGGCCCATGATGAGGAGACGGAGGCGTTTCTCCGCTTCGCTCACGCCCAGCCGGACAATGTCGTTCTCTTGATCGACACCTATGACACGGAGGCCGCCGCGAAGAAGGTCGTCTCCATCGCGCCGCAGCTGAAGTCGGCGGGAATCGAGATCAAAGGGGTCCGTCTCGACAGCGGCGATCTCGCCGACCATGCGAGAAAAGTGCGGCGAATTTTGGACGAGGGGGGATGGCCGGGGGTGAAGATCCTGGCGAGCGGCAATCTGGACGAGGTCGTCGTGCGCGGTCTGCTGTCATCGGGCGCTCCGATCGACGGCTTCGGCGTCGGCTCCCGCCTCGACACTTCCGCCGATGTTCCTTACCTCGACTGTGTCTACAAGCTCCAGGAGTATGCGGGCCGGGCGCGTCGGAAGCGTTCGGAGGGGAAGGCCACCTGGCCCGGGCGGAAACAGGTCTATCGCCGGACCGGTTCCGACGGACGGATGGCGGAAGATCTCTTGACCCTCATCGGCGATCGGGAAGCGGGCCGCCCGCTTCTCCAGCCGGTGATGCGGGCGGGGCGGCGTCTCGCGCCGTCTCCCCCGCTCACCGAAGCCCGTCAGTACGCCGCGGCCGAACTCGCCCGTCTTCCGGAATCGTTGCGGCGGCTGGAGGAAGCGCCTCCTTATCCGGTGACGGTTTCCGAAAGCCTAAAAAGGCTTGCCGCTGAAGTCGATGTCCAAAGCCGATAAGACGATGGGGGGCCGCGCTGTCAAGCCGCCTTGGGTCGCAACCGTTCCATCGTCCGATGAGATCATTGTAGAATGAACCGCAAGGACTCGATCGCGAGCCCTGTTGGACGGGAATAGACATGATCGTCTACGGCGGACAAGAAGAGATCGTTGATCCCTCCGAGCGACTCGATCTTCTCCGGGCCCTTTTCTTCTCCTTGGAGGGAGCGGGCTTCCGCGATCATGATCGGGTCATGGAGCTTCTGATTGAGTGGGGGAAGTTCGAGTCGGCCGTCGCCGATGCGCTCTCTCTCGACGTCGATTCGGACGGCCCGCTCTTACAACAACTCCGGCAGGCGAGTCTCCTGATCGGGCATCTTTTCTGTCTCAGCGCGCAGCAGAAGCGGTTCGAGAGCCCCTCCCGGCTCTATCAACTCGGCCGCGTTCTTCACGATCCGCTGTTTTCTCATCTTCCGAAAAAGATCGCCCTGCGTATCCCTGAAGGATATGCCTACTATGCCCTCTATCCCGAGACCTATCTCGCGTCGGCCCTCCGGCTCGTTCGGGAGGCCGGCCCGCAGCCGGCGGTCTGCATCGGCATCCGGAGCATCGGCACCGGCCTCTCCGCGGTGGTGGCCGCCGCCCTGGAAGCAAGCGGGTGTCCGGTCCGCTCTTACACCGTCCGCCCCCGCGGCCATCCCTTCAATCGATTCCTTCTTCTCTCTCCTTCTTTGGAAAAAGTTCTTTCCAAGAAGAAAGAAGCTTACTTTCTCATCATCGATGAGGGCCCCGGATTAAGCGGCTCCTCGATGATCTCTGTTGCGGAAAAGCTCTCCGAACTCGGCGTCGCCGACGATCGAATTCTCTTCTTTCCCAGCTGGGATCCGGATGGAAGCGGTTTCCGCTCCGCAACGGCGCGGGCGCGGTGGCCGCGGCATCGAAAGATCACCACCTCCTTCGAGGAGATCTTTCGTGATCGAGAAAGACACTTTCCCTCCCTGCCCCCAGGCGCGCTTGTCGATCTGTCCGGCGGGCGCTGGCGCTGCCGTTTTTATCGAAACGAAGGGGACTATCCGCCGGTACACCCGCAGCACGAGCGGCGGAAATACCTGTCGTTTGAATCAAAAGACGAACCCCGGCTGCTGAAGTTCGTCGGTCTCGGACGGGAGGGCCGATCCAAACGGGAGCGGGCGGAACGATTGGCCGAGGCCGGATGGGGGCCGCGCGTTTTCGGTCTCGCACACGGTTTTCTCGTCACGGAGTTTGTCGACGGATCTCCGGTATTCGGAGCGAAGGTCGATTCGTTATTGATCGAGACGATGGCGCGCTATCTCGCTTTTCTCCGGAAGACTTTCCCGGCGCCCCGCCGGCGGCCTTTCGATGAAGTGGTCGAAATGATCCGGATCAACATCACCGAGGGACTCGGAGAAAGGCGGGGAAACCGGTTGGATTGGCTGGAGGCGTTTCGCGCTTCCTTCGAAGCGGAAAGCCCGGTGGCGATCGATGGACGAATGCTCCCGCATGAATGGCTCCAGACCGGCCGGGGATATGTGAAGACCGATGGGGTGGATCATCATGACGATCACTTTTTCCCCGGCTGCCAGGAGATCGCCTGGGACCTTGCCGGAGGCTGCGTCGAGTTTGAGCTTGGCATTCGCGACGAGGAGCGGTTCCTCGATGACTATCAGGACCTCACGAAAGATTCACGTATCCGCAGCCGATTGTCTTTTTACAAAGTGGCCTATCTTTCCTATCGGCTTGGGTATACCTCTCTGGCGGCAGAGACGCTCGGTCCCTCACCGGAGGGAGCGCGCTTCAAATCTCTATCTCAACACTACCGTTCCGCTCTTCTCGACCAACTCGGAAGCGTCTCCTCATCATCAATGCAAGGGTGATTACATATTTTCTCATCGGCATTCGTTTTGCTTCTTTGTACCGTCATGATTGTTCTTTCGGACGAAGGTCATTCAGAATGAGAGGGCGCTTACTTTGTAAATCCCGAAAAAACAGGGCTTCATGAGTATCGACGGAGCCGATGCGTTTCCAACCGTATTGATCCTTACCGAAAGGGGATGCACTTTTTCTGTACTGTTATGTAAATGGACCGGATGAGAACGCGTAGAGAGGAGAGTCGCATGCATTCAAACTTTGATCCAGAGCGAAAAAAAATTTTAGTCACGGGCGGGGCCGGCTTCCTCGGCTCGCATCTCTGCGGACGGCTCCTTGCGCAGGGGCATCAGATTCTCTGTCTCGACAATTACTTTACCGGCTCAAAGGAGAATATCCGCTCCTTTTTGGATCATCCCCGTTTTGAAGCGATCCGGCACGACATTGTTCATCCGATCGATCTGGAGGTCGATCAGATCTACAACCTCGCCTGCCCGGCGTCTCCCGTCCATTATCAATTCGACCCGGTCCGCACCGTTCAAGCGAATGTCCTCGGCGTCACCCACATGCTCGAGCTGGCGCGCCGAACCAAGGCGCGTATCCTGCAAGCTTCCACCTCGGAAGTCTACGGCGATCCCGAGATCCATCCCCAGCCGGAATCGTATTGGGGGAACGTCAACCCGATCGGTCTTCGGAGCTGCTACGACGAAGGAAAGCGCGTCGCCGAGACATTAATGATGGACTACCACCGGCAATATAAAATCGATATCAAAATCGTCCGGATCTTCAATACCTATGGACCCTCCATGGCCCTCAACGACGGACGGGTGGTGAGCAACTTTATTCTCCAGGCGCTTCAAGGAAAAGAGATCACGATTTACGGCGATGGAAGCCAGACCCGCTCCTTCTGCTATGTGGATGATCTCATCGAAGGAATCATCCGGATGATGGAGGCGCCCGGTTTGACCGGGCCGGTGAACCTCGGAAATCCGGAAGAGTTCACCGTCTTGGAGCTGGCCGAGAAGATCATCGCGCTCACCGGCGCCCGTTCGAAGGTGGTTCATAAGCCGCTGCCTCAGGATGATCCGACACAGCGCCGTCCCGATATTACCCTGGCAAGGAAATCGCTTTCCTGGGAGCCGAAGGTCCGGCTCGACGAGGGACTGAAAAAGACAATCGCCTATTTCGAGCAACAGCTCTTTGGAGAGAAGACCGCTCCCGTCCGTTCGACGGCCCGATCGCTCCGAGCGAAACAAAACGGCAACGGCCATGCATTGCCGGTGCCGAAGACGGCGGCGTCCCGATCGGCCTCCCGCGTACCGAACGGCACGGTCCGTCGGGCCGGCTAAGGGTGGATCGACTCTCGAGTGAAACCCCGTTTGCGAGAACGATATCGATTCGGGGCCCTGCCCCGGATCCGGCCGCAGGGGTTCCGATTTTAATTCCTCCGTCTGAAGCCCTCATGCCTCATTAGGAAGAAAGTGACCTTTCTCGTGCCTGCCTTCTGTCCGGGTCTCCTTCCGTCCTCAAAACCGGGTTTCTCCATCCTTTTTCCCGTGGAACTGAGGTCCATTCCCAATAGCGAAAAAAAATCGATCTGATAGCCTGTTTCATTCGAGTGTCCGTGGGGACCGTTTTTGCCGGTCTAATGATCGGCTCGGAGGATGATAGGAGAGCATGATCGATATGATGGATCAGAAAAACGCGCCACATTGGTTTTCGCAAGGACGCCGCGCCCTGGCCTTCGTCCGGCCTTTTCGCGGTGTCGTCGGCCTCATCCTGGGATTGACCCTCGGCGGGGCGGCGCTGAGCGCGGTGGAGCCGCTGGTCCTGAAATACCTCTTCGATGAACTCGACGGCGGGGGGACGCTCCAGAGCGTGGGGCTCGCGGTCGGAGGGCTGCTGGCGTTGGGGCTGGGGCACGAGGCGATCCTCGCCCTTTCAAGCTGGCTGACCTGGCGGGTGCGCCTCGGGGTCCACTACGGGCTGCTGGAGGCGACGGTCGACCGCCTCCATTCGCTTCCCCTCGCTTTCCATCGAGAAGAAAGCGTCGGCGGCATCATGACGAAGCTCGATCGGGGAATTCAGGGGTTCCTTCAAGCGCTCAGTGAAATTGCTTTTAATGTCTTGCCGGCGCTGGTTTATCTGGCCCTCTCTTTTGTCCTCATGCTCCGGCTCGACAGTCGGCTTTCATGGGTGGTGCTTGCCTTCACCCCGCTTCCGGCGTTGATCGGCGCCTGGGCGGCCGAGAAGCAGACCCGGCGGGAGCGGACGCTGCTCGATCGCTGGGCCCAAATCTATTCGCGTTTTAATGAAGTGCTCTCCGGCATCATGACGGTGAAGAGCTTTGCGATGGAAGATGAGGAGAAGCGCCGTTTTCTGCACGGGGTCCATGAGGCGAACGCGGTGGTGGTTCGCGGTGTCGGTTTTGATTCCGGGGTCGGGGCGGCAAAAAATCTGGTCGTGCTGCTCGCCCGGATCGCGGCGATCGCCTTCGGCAGCCTCCTGATCCTCCGGGGCGAGATGACCCTCGGAACACTGGTTGCTTTCCTTGGCTATGTGAGTGGTCTCTTCGGACCGGTCCAGGGTCTCACGGGGATTTATCAAACGATGCGCCGCGCCTCGGTCTCCCTTGACACGATCTACTCGATTCTGGATGCGCAGGATCAGCTGGCCGACGCGCCGAACGCCCGCGAAGTCGAATCGGTCCGGGGGGAGGTCCTCTTTGCCGGGGTCGGCTTCGCCTACAACGAAAAGAAGCCGATCCTGCGCCAAATCGATCTTTATGTCCGGCCGGGCGAGATGGTCGCCCTGGTCGGACCGAGCGGCGCGGGCAAAACGACCCTCATGGCGCTGCTTCAACGGCTTTATGATCCGACCGCCGGCGCGATTCTCGTCGACGGGACCGATTTGCGGACCCTTCGGCAGCGCTCGCTGCGCAGGCAGATCGGGGTGGTTCTCCAGGAAGCGTTGCTCTTCAACGATTCGGTCCGGAACAATATCGCGTATGGAAAACCGGGCGCCTCAGAGCGCGAAATCGTCGAAGCGGCCCAAGCGGCTCATGCTCATGGCTTCATCGCGCGTCTTCCGGAAGGATATGAGACCTTGGTGGGGGAGCGGGGGAGCCGGTTCTCGGCGGGGGAGCGGCAGCGGATCGCGATCGCCCGGGCGCTGCTGAAGAATCCGCCGATCCTCATTTTGGATGAAGCGACCTCCGCGCTCGATGCGGAGTCGGAGGCGCTGGTTCAAGAGGCGCTGGCCCGTCTGGTCAAAGGGCGGACGACCTTCGTCATCGCCCACCGCCTATCTACTGTTGTTGGAGCCGATCGAATCTTGGTGCTCAAGGGGGGAGAAATCGTTGAGAGCGGAGATCACGATGCGTTGATGAAGGCCGACGGCTACTACGCCTCTTTGGTCCGGCGACAAACGCGAGGTCTTCTCGCGAGTGCCCCTGCTTCCCCGCTCGCCTCCCTCAGCGATCCGCTCTAACCGAAGTCGGCTCCATCCCCTTCCCCTCCGGCCGCGCGGGCTCGAGGATGCGCCTTGGCGTTTCGGTCTCCTTCTTCTGGCCGAGAACATAGCGCCGCACCACCCACTCGGCAAATTCGGCAAACTCCTCCGGCACCAAGGGAGGGCTGCTGTGATGGGGGAGGCGTCCGCGCGAAGGGGGGGTGAAGCAGAGGGTGATCGTCAGCTCGAATTCGGCGAGCCGCGCCATCTGATGATCGAACCACGCGATCGCGCCGGGCCGGTGCCAATCGGCCCAGCTCAATCCGGTCCGAAGTTTCTTCACCCCCATCCGACGCAGCCAGGCGACCGCCGACTCAAGACGGTGATCCTGAAAGTGAAACCACTGACAGATTCCCATCTCGGGGTTGAAGCAATCGAGCGCCGGTTTCGGGGTGCCGTCGTCCCGAACCAATCCCATATAAAAATGCCGATAATAAGAGCTCCCTTCGCTTTCTTTGTGGCGGGTCGTCGCCTCCCAGGCGGGGGGGAGATCGAGGAGGCTGTACCAGAAGACCCGCTCGACCCGTTTCAACAATAACTCCGCCGTCCGCTGCAATCCAAAGAGCTGAACTTCATCGGCGCCGAACGTCGAGACCCCCACCTCCGTGATCCAAACCGGAAGATCGGCCACCTTCTCGATCTCTTCGATCTTCTTCGGCCACTCTTTGAGCTGCCAGTGATTCCAGTCAAGCGGGAAGCCGTGGATCGCCACCACGTCGACCGATTCGAGCAACCCCTGCCGCCCGAGAAGGGCAATGAATCCCGGATCGATCGGCGAGATTCCGCCCAATACCCGGCGCAGGGTCGGGCAGAGGTCGCGCACCCGCTCCGCCGCCGGCCGGGTCATCCGCACATATTCCTTCCATTCCGGGTCGATCGTAAAGTCCCAATGGGAGAGATTATTCGGCTCGTTCCAGAACTTGATCGCCTCGATCATCGCTTCTCCTTGTTCAGGTGTGTGACCCTGTGCAGTCGACAGATACAAAACGAGATGCAAATAAAACGCCGCTCTTCTTCCGTTTGAAGCGTGATCATTTTTGATGAAAACATTTTCCGAAGTGAATGTTCTGTGGAATTCTATGCAATTTTTTTAAAAAAACTTTCTGCTCTGTCACCGACATTGCAACGATGCGGCAGAGAGGAACCGAGTGGATGAATTGTTCACCGACAAAAATAAATGACGGGACCCCGCTCATCATCGGTAGAGAAAGAGGCATTCGAAATTTCATCTTACATTACGAAGAGATCAATTTCATGCGACAACGATCCGATCTGTAGGGCGCCTCACATCCTTCTTGTGGACAGCCTGTTAATCTTTGTGTTGATCACCTTTCGACGTTTCTCTACTCCACTCTTTGTCTACAAACGTTGAACGTTCGGGGCATGTCTCTTGCTGTTACTTTCGACCACCTTCACACAATGATTGCAACGTATTTTTGAAAACGTAAGGAGTCCGACATGAAGAAACAGGTTCTGATCAGCGGCGGCGCGGGTTTCATCGGCTCGCATTTGGCCGACGAGCTGCTCGCGCACGGCTATCGCGTCCGCGCCTTCGACAATCTATCGGAGCAGGTCCACGGCCGCAACGCGGGGCGTCCGGACTATCTACATCCCGATGTGGAATTGATCGTCGGCGACGTTCGCGACCGGGCGGCGGTCCGGCGCGCTTTAGAGGGGGTCGATGCTGTCTACCATTTCGCCGCGGCGGTCGGCGTCGGCCAGAGCATGTACGAGATCGCGCGCTACACCGAGGTCAATAATCTCGGGACCGCCGTGCTTTTGGAAGCCCTCATCGAGCGGCCGGTGGAGCGGCTCATCGTCGCATCGAGCATGAGCTTGTATGGCGAGGGGCTCTACCGGGCGGCCGACGGCCGCCTGGTCTCTGAAGCGGAGCGAAGCCTCGCTCAGCTCAAGGGCGCCGAGTGGGAGGTCCGGGATTTCGAAGGAGAAATCCTCGATCCGATCCCCACCCCGGAGACGAAGCCCCCCTGGCTCTCTTCGGTGTATGCTCTCTCGAAATATGATCAAGAGCGGATCTGTCTGATGGTCGGGCGCGCCTACCATTTCCCGGCCGTCGCGCTGCGTTTCTTTAATGTCTTCGGCACCCGCCAGGCGCTCTCGAATCCTTACACCGGTGTCCTGGCGATCTTCGCCAGCCGATTGCTGAACGGCAACCGGCCGCTGATCTTCGAAGACGGACTTCAGCGGCGCGATTTCGTCAGCGTCTACGATGTGGCGCGGGCCTGCCGGCTCGCCCTGGAAGTGCCGGAGGCGGCCGGGGAAGCGTTGAACATCGGAAGCGGTCGATCGTATACGATCCGGGAGGTGGCGGACCGGATGGCGGCGGCGCTCGGGAAAGAGGGGATGGCGCCGGAGATCACGGGCCAATACCGGGCCGGCGATATTCAACACTGCTTCGCCGATATCACCCGCACCCGGAAGATCCTCGGGTATGAGCCCCGCGTCACGTTGGAGGAGGGGTTGGTCGAGCTGGCGTCATGGCTGAAGGGGCAGGTGGCCATCGACCGTGTCTCGGATGCCCGCGCGGAACTGACTGCCAGAGGATTGACGCTATGATCAACGGAAAAAAGGAACGACCCGTCTTGATTACGGGAGGGGCCGGCTTCATTGGGACGAATCTTGCGCACCGCCTCCTTCAGGCGGGGCGGCCGGTATCGATTTTCGACAATCTCTCGCGCGCCGGGGTCGAGCAGAACCTGCGCTGGCTGCGCGAGCGGCATGGAAGCCGCCTGCAGGTGACGGTGGCCGATGTGCGCAATCAACTCGCCCTGCAGCGGTCTGTCCGGCAGGCGGCCGCCGTTTTCCATTTTGCCGCGCAGGTGGCGGTGACGTCGAGCCTCACCGAGCCGATCCACGATTTCGAGGTCAACGCCCGCGGGACGCTGAATCTGCTCGAAGCGATCCGCGGGCAGGAGACGCCGCCTCCCCTTCTCTTTACTTCGACAAACAAAGTTTACGGCGGGCTGGAGGAGGTTCCACTCCGCCAGGGGATGAAACGATATGAGCCGGAAGCGCCGGAGATTCGGGCCTACGGCATCGGCGAAACCCGCCCCCTCGATTTTCACAGCCCCTACGGCTGCTCGAAAGGGGCGGCCGATCAATACGTCCTCGATTATGCACGGACCTACGGCCTTCCGGCGGCGGTCTTCCGGATGAGCTGTATCTTTGGGCCGCACCAGTTCGGGACGGAGGACCAAGGATGGGTCGCCCACTTCCTGATCCGGGCGATGGAGAACCAGCCGATCACCCTCTTCGGAGACGGCCGGCAGGTTCGAGACGTGCTGTTCGTTGAAGATCTCATCGATGCCTTTCTCCTCGCGCAGGCGCGGATCGAGTCGCTCTCGGGGAAGGCGTTTAATATCGGCGGCGGGCCTTCGAACACGACGAGCCTGTTGGAGCTGATCCAGTTGATCGAAACGATGAAGGGGGATCGCGTGACGACCCACTTCGAGCCATGGCGGCTCGCCGATCAACGCTACTATGTCTCGGACACCCGAGCGTTCCAATCGGCCACCGGGTGGTCGCCGCGGGTCGGCGTCGAAAAAGGGGTCCGCGCCCTTTATGAGTGGCTGCGGGAGGCCCGTTCCGAAAAAAAAGCGCTCCGAGACGCCCCTTCGCGCAGGGCCGCGCCGTCGCGGAGCGGACGCGCCGCCGGAAAGGAGGCCGTATGAGGGTCGCGCTGGTCAACCCGCATTGGACCTTTGATGGAAGCATCTACTTCGGCTGCCGCGAGGTCCATCTCCCGTTGGAATACGGCTATGCCAAGGCCTTGTTGGAGCGGCGCGGGGAAGAGGTCGTGATGATCGACGGCTTGTCGGAAGGGCTTTCGCGGGAAGAAATTCGGTCCCGCGTCGCGGCCTTCGCCCCCGATTTGACCGTCATCACCACCGCCCCGAGCTACCTCTTCTGGCGCTGCGCGCCGCCGGAGCTTCGGGTCCCCTTGGAAACGGTCTCCGACCTGCGCCCGATCGGCGGGACCTTGATCGCCATCGGCCCGCACGCTTCGACGACGCCGGCCATTACCTTGAAGAAGCTCGGGGTCGACGGGGTCGTTCTGGGCGAGGCAGAGGAGATCTTGCCGCTTTTGACACAAAAGGAAGTCGGTGATTGGCGCGAGATCCCGTCGATCTGTTATCGCGAGGGAGAGCAGATTTATCTCCAGGGGGGACCGCATGCCTGCGACATGGCGAGCTTGCCGCCGCTCCGCTGGCCGCGCGGGACCATCGCACGGCATCCGCACCATCACCACCGGTTCGAGGCCCCCCCCGACGGCCCCGGCGCCGAGATGGAGAGCTCCCGCGGCTGTCCTTATCACTGCACCTTTTGCGCGAAGGACAATTTCCGGGACGACTATCGCAAACGTCCTTTGCCGGTGATTTTGGAAGAGCTCGACGGCCTCATCGAAAGCGGGGCCACCTACCTCTACTTCATCGACGAGATCTTTCTTCCGAACAGGCCGCTTCTGGAAGCGATCGCCGAGCGCGGCATTCGATTCGGTGTCCAGACACGGATCGATCTCTGGAGCCCGCCGATGCTGGAGCAGTTGGGCCGCGCCGGCTGCGTGTCGATCGAGGCCGGGGTCGAGAGCATCAGTGTCGAGGGGAGAAAGTGGCTCGATAAACCGAGCCGGCTCTCCACCGACGAGATCGTCGAACGTCTCCTGTATGCGAAAAAACATGTCCCCTTTGTCCAGGCGAACCTGCTCGAAGCGCACATGGATGATCCGGCGGCGATCGAGGCGTGGCGGGGGAGTTTGGTTAAAGAGGGAGTTTGGGCGAATAAGCCGGTACCGCTCTTTCCCTATCCCGGCTCGCCCGATTACATCCGCAAGTGGGGCCTGCCGGATGAACAGGCCTGGGAGCGGGCGCACGCGCACTATCTTCAAGTGTTCGAGGCGTTCAGCGATATCCAGGAACAGCGGCCGATTCCGTTACAAATGTTGGAAGACATAAAAGGACGTGAAACGTGAGGCGTGAGGCGTAAGGGGTCAAGTCAAAAGATTCAGATCGTAATCTTTTACCCCTCACGTTTTACGCCTCACGCCTCACGTATGACCTGATGACGTCAGTCGATTCTGAAAAAAAAGGGCCGCCGCGCCGAATTCTCATGACCGCCGACACCGTCGGCGGTGTCTGGACGTATGCGCTGGAGCTGGCCCGTGCGCTCGGCCCGCATCGGGTGGAGGTTTGTCTTGCGACGATGGGGGGGCCGCTTCGACCGGAACAACGGGCCGACGCCGAGGCGATTCCCCATCTGGCCCTTTATCCGAGTGCGTTCAAGTTGGAGTGGATGGAGTCTCCCTGGGAAGAGGTTGCTCAGGCCGGCGAATGGCTGCTCGATTTGGAGCGGCAACTTCAGCCCGATCTGATCCACCTCAACGGCTACGCCCATGGCGCGCTCCCCTGGAAAGCGCCGGTCCTGGTCGTCGGTCACTCCTGCGTGCTTTCCTGGTGGCGGAGCGTGAGGGGAGAAGAGGCGCCGGCCACGTGGGACCGGTATCGTGAAGCGGTCTCCCGAGGGGTGCAGAAAGCCGATGGCGTCGTTGCGCCGACCGAGGCGATGCTCAACGAACTTCGGAGATATTACGGTCCACTGCATGCGGATCGAGTGATTCCGAATGGGCGAACCGCCTCTTTCTTTTCAACAAACGATAAAGAGCCGTTGATTTTCACCGCGGGGCGTCTCTGGGATGAGGCGAAGAATGTCGCGCTGCTCGATCGGATCGCGCACGATCTCGCTTGGCCGGTTTACGTGGCGGGAGAGCCGCGGCATCCTGACGGGAGGGAAGTCGCGTTCAGCTCGCTTCGGCCCCTCGGCCGGCTCTCCGCGACGGCGCTGGCCGGATGGCTCTCCCGGGCGGCGATTTATGCGCTCCCGGCCCGGTATGAGCCGTTCGGGCTGGCCCCCCTCGAAGCGGCCCTCTCGGGTTGTGCGCTGGTCCTCGGCGATCTTTCCAGTTTGCGGGAGGTTTGGGGAGAAGCGGCGTTGTTTGTCCCCCCCGATGATCCGGAAGCGCTCCGGGCCGCCCTCCAGCGCTTGATTGAGGATCCCCCGCTCCGGGAGGGGATGGCCCGCCGGGCCGGTGCGCAGGCCCTCTGTTATCCGTCGGATCGGATGGCGGCGGGATATTTGGCGGTCTATCAAAAGTTAATAAAGAAAAAGGAGGTAGTCGCGTGCGGATCGTCCTCTTCTATCATTCATTGATCTCCGATTGGAATCATGGGAATGCCCATTTTCTCCGCGGGGTGGCGACCGAGCTGGTGTCGCGCGGCCATACGCTCCGCATTTTCGAGCCGTGCGACGGGTGGAGTCTTCGCAGCCTCATTGCGGAGCAGGGATCGGCGGCGATCGACCGGTTCTGGGCGGCCTACCCGGAGCTGGAAAGCACCTTCTACGATCCGGCCGCGCTCGATCTGGATGAAGCGCTCGATGGGGCCGATCTCGTTGTGGTCCACGAATGGAACCCCCCCGATCTGGTCCGGCGAATCGGTCTCCATCGCGCGCGCCGCCGGCGATACCGTCTTCTCTTTCACGATACCCATCATCGGAGCGTCACCGCACCGGAAGAGATGGCCCGGTATGACCTGACGCATTATGACGGCGTCCTCGCTTATGGGCGGGTGATCCGCGATCTCTATCTCTCCCGCGGCTGGGCGGCCGCCGCCTGGACCTGGCATGAGGCGGCCGATACACGGCGCTTTCGGCCGAGGGAGGCGGCGCGGGAGGGAGATTTGGTCTGGATCGGCAACTGGGGAGATGACGAGCGGACGGAAGAGCTTCACACCTTCCTGTTGGAGCCGGTCAAAGCACTCGGTCTTCATGCGCGCGTCCACGGGGTCCGCTACCCCGAAGCGGGGCGCCGCGCCCTCGCCGAGGCCGGAATCGAATATGCCGGGTGGCTCCCCAACTATGAGGTGCCGGAGGCGTTCGCCCGCTTCCGGGTCACGGTCCATATCCCGCGGCGGCCCTATGTCCGCGCCCTCCCCGGCATCCCGACGATCCGCCCCTTCGAGGCATTGGCCTGCGGCATCCCGCTGATCTCAACCCCCTGGGACGATCGAGAGGAACTCTTTACCCCCGGCGCCGATTTCCTCGTCGCCCGCAGCGGCGAGGAAATGAAGCGGCATTTGAACCTGCTCCTCAACGATCGGTCGGCCGCGGAATCATTGGCCGCCCACGGGCGGGTGACGATTTTGGCACGGCATACCTGCGCCCATCGGGCCGATCAGCTCCTTCAGATTTATACCCGCCTCACGCTGCCGGCAAAAAAGGAGGTCTCCGTATGAACCGGCGCCCCCGGATCGCCTTTTTCGGATCGAGCCTCGTCTCCGCGTACTGGAACGGCGCGGCGACCTACTATCGCGGAATCATCCGCGCCCTGCACCAGCGAGGATACCAGATCACATTCTATGAGCCGGATGCTTACGGCCGGCAGGCGCATCGGGACATCCCCGACCCGCCGTGGGCCGAGGTGGTCGTCTATCCCAACCAGGAGGCGGCAGCGGCTCGAGTGCTGGCGCAGGCGCGCGGCGCCGATCTGATCGTCAAGGCGAGCGGGGTCGGGGTGTTCGACGAACGCCTCGAGTCGGCGGTCTTGGAACTGAGGGGACCCGGCACGGAGGTGATCTTCTGGGACGTTCGATGCCGCCGCCACGCTCGACCGCGTTGCGCAACACCCGAACGATCCGTTCCGGCCGCTCATCTCCCGTTATGATCTGATCCTGACCTACGGCGGCGGCGATCCGGTGGTACAGGCGTACCAAGCGCTTGGGGCGCGGGCCTGTGTTCCGATCTACAATGCGCTCGATCCGGAGACGCACCATCCGGTCCCCCCCGACCCGAGGTTCGAGGGAGCGCTCGGCTTCCTGGGGAATCGTCTTCCCGATCGGGAAGCGCGCGTCGAAGCCTTTTTCTTCAAAGCGGCCGAGGCCCTTCCGACCGCCCGGTTTCTTCTGGCGGGAAACGGCTGGGGGGACAAGGCGATGCCGGGGAATGTCCGCGACCTGGGGCATCTCTACACGCGCGACCACAACGCCTTCAACTGCACGCCGCGGGCGGTCCTGAACATCACCCGCGAGAGCATGGCGCGCAACGGCTTTTCTCCGGCGACACGGGTCTTCGAGGCCGCGGGGGCGGCGGCCTGCCTGATCACCGACGCTTGGGAAGGGATCGAACTTTTTTTGAATCCGGGAGAAGAGGTCCTCGTCGCGCGAGACGGCGCAGAAGTGGCCGCGCAGCTGGGGGCGCTGACGCCCGAGGACGCCCGCGCCATCGGCGAGGCGGCCCGGAGACGAATTTTATCGGAGCATACCTATGCCCACCGGGCGGCGCAATTGGAGGCACTGCTCGAAGGGAGGGAAACGGTGCAAATGGGGGGATGTCATGAATAGATCACGATTGTCGATCGTCATCTTCGGCCTGTCGATTACCTCCTCCTGGGGGAACGGACATGCCACCACCTATCGAAGTCTGGTGCGGGGGTTGCGCGCGCGCGGCCACGATTTCTGCTTCTTCGAACGCAATGTTCCCTGGTATGCCGAAAACCGCGATCTCCCCCGTCCGCGCCATGGACGGTTCGAGCTGTACGAAAGCCTGGAGGAGCTGAAGGATCGCTATAGCGACACGGTCCGAGAGGCCGATCTGGTGATCGTCGGATCGTATGTACCGCAGGGAATTGAAATCGGCGAGTGGGTCACCGCCACCGCGCGGGGTGCGACGGCTTTTTACGACATCGACACCCCGGTGACCCTCGCAAAGCTCGAACGCGGGGAGATCGACTATCTCTCCAAAGCGTTGATCCCGCGCTACCATCTCTATCTTTCTTTCACCGGGGGGCCGGTATTGAAACGGCTGGAACGGGAATATGGCTCGCCGATGGCCCGGCCGTTGTATTGCTCGGTCGATCCCGATCTCTACTATCCGCAGGAGGCGGAGCCGACCTGGTCGCTCGGTTATATGGGGACCTACAGTCTCGACCGAGAAGGTCCCCTCGATCGTCTGATGATCGAGCCGGCCCGGCGATGGCGCGAGGGATCGTTTGTCGTCGCCGGCTCGAAATATCCGGAGAGCCTCTCCTGGCCGCCGAATGTGGAGCGGATCGAACATCTGCCGCCGTCGCGCCACCGCGCCTTCTACAATGCGCAGCGATTTACACTGAATGTGACCCGGGCCGACATGATCCAGGCGGGATATTCGCCGAGCGTGCGCCTCTTCGAGGCGGCCGCCTGCGCGACGCCGATCATCAGCGATGTCTGGGCGGGGCTGGAGACGATCTTCAAGCCGGGGGAAGAGATCCTCCTCTCCCGTGCTCCGGAGGAGACCCTGCGCTATCTGCGCGAGATCTCCGAAGAGGAACGGCGCGCCATCGGTCTGCGCGCTTGCGACCGGGTGTTGGCGGAGCATACCGCCGTTCACCGGGCGGCGGAGCTGGAGGGGTATGCCTGCGAGATTTTGAACCGCCGTCCGCAGCCATCGGAAGTCGGCTTTTTGGGTAGGGTTGCATCATGAAGCGTGTGAAGCAAGAGGAAAAAGGGAGGCAACGCGCCATTGCGCCTGCCTCGGGAAAACTCGGCGTCTTGATCCCCGGGGTCGGCGGCGCGGTCGCAACGACGCTGATCGCGGGGGTCCACCTGATCAACAAGGGGCGGGCGAAGCCGTACGGTTCGCTGACGCAGATGGAGCGGATTCGGCTGGGAAAGCGCTCCCGGCCGCGCTGGAAGGGGATCAAAGAATTGGTGCCGCTCGCCGGTCTCAACGATCTGGTCTTCGGCGGGTGGGATATCTTTCCCGACGACGGCCATGCGGCGGCGATCAAAGCGGGGGTCCTTCCGGCGGAACAGTTGAACGAAGTGCGGAAGGAGCTGCGGTCGGTCCGTCCGCTGACCGCCGTCTTCGATCCGAAGTTCCTCCGGAATTTGCGCGGGCCGCATGTCAAACAGGCGCGGCGGAAAATCGACCTGGCCGAGGCGCTGATGAAAGAGATGGAGGAGTTTAAGACGGCGAACGACCTCTCCCGTCTCGTTATGGTCTGGTGCGGGTCGACCGAGGTCTACCAGGAACAGAAGGAGGTCCATCAGACCCTCGAAGCTTTCGAAAAGGGATTGAAGGAAAATGATCCCGACATCTCCCCCTCGATGATCTATGCCTATGCCGCGATCCGGCTCGGCGTTCCCTATGTGAATGGCGCGCCGAATACGTCTGTTGAGATTCCGGCGCTGGCCGAGACGGCCCGGGAGCGGATGGTCCCGGTGGCGGGGAAAGATTTCAAGACCGGCCAGACGTTGATGAAGACGATCATCGCGCCGGGCCTGCGGGCGCGGATGCTCGGGGTGCGCGGGTGGTTTTCGACCAACATCCTCGGCAACCGCGACGGCGAGGTGCTCGACGATCCCGGCGCGTTCCATGCCAAAGAGGTGACGAAGTCGTCGGTCTTGAGCTCCATCCTTGATGCCGGCCTCTATCCCGAGCTCTACAACGAGCTCTATCACAAGGTGCGAATCGAATATTATCCCCCGCGCGGCGACGCCAAGGAGGGATGGGACAACATCGATATCTTCGGCTGGATGGGGCAGCCGATGCAGATCAAGATCAACTTTCTCTGCCGGGATTCGATTTTAGCGGCGCCGATCGTCCTCGATCTGCTCCTGTTTATCGATCTGGCGAAGCGGGCGAAGCTCAAAGGAACGCAGGAGTGGCTCTCGTTCTATTTCAAAGCCCCGATGGCGCGGCCCGATCTCGCCCCCCTGCATGACCTCTTTATCCAGCATCTGAAGCTGACCAACACGCTGCGCATCCTGGCCGGTGAAGAGGTGCTGCATCATTCGGGGCTCGATTATTATGAAGATGCGGCGTAACAAATGCAGAGTTCGGATTGCGGATGCGGGGTGAAGAGCAGATGAAGGGATTTGAATTCTTCGTCTGTCATTCCCGAAATGTTTCATCGGGAATCCAGTCTACATAAATCGATTGCTTCTGGATTCCCGCTTTCGCGGGAATGACGACCTGGAATTTAAGAATGAAAGGCGGAAGGGATGGGATTTCGGATTTCTTGGGTGGACGATGAAAAGACATTGGCGTTGGGGTGTTGCCCGACCGAGGGCGATATAAACATGTTGGTGCGAGAGGGGATCACCGCGGTTCTCAGCCTTCAGGAACATCTGATCGAAGGCGCGCCGGCGGCATGGTGCCTTCAGGGGGTGAGCCGCCTCGTCTGGGCGAATGTCCCCATTCAGGATGGTGGGGAGGGCGGCTGGGACGGGGTGCCGACCGTCGAGGGATTGGCGGCGGCGGTGGCGCAGATCCGAGCCTGGCATCAAGAAGGACGCCGCGTCTATCTTCACTGCCGCCAGGGGATCGGCCGGGCGCCGACCGTCGCGATCGCCTATCTGATCCTGGCGCGGGGATTCCACATCGCACCTGCCGTCGCGCGGGTCGTCGCGCGGCATCCGGGGAGCGATCCGAGCGTCTACCAACTTGAAGTCCTGATCGAATATGTGCGGCAACGCTATGAGGCGGACCGGCCGGTCCTGATCAGATCGAATCAATCTCCTTGACCTTGGGTGGGGACCGGAAAAGAAGATGTTCAGGGATCTATTCAGAAAATTAGGGCCGGGTCTCATCGCGGGGGCCTCGGATGACGACCCCACCGCAATCGCCACCTACTCGCAGACCGGCGCGCAGCTCGGCTTCGGCATGCTCTGGGTCGCTCTCTTCGCCTATCCATTGATGGTGACGGCGCAGCAGATCAGCGCACGGATCGGGCGGGTGACCGGACATGGGCTTGCCTGGAATATGAGACATCATTTTCCGAAATGGGTGGTTTACCCGCTGGTCGGGTTTCTTTTTATGGCCAATACCATCGGCCTGGGGGCCGACCTCAACGCCATGGGAGAAGTGTTAAAACTCCTGATCGGCGGCCCCTCCCTCGTTTACTCCGCGGCATTCGCCCTTCTCTCCCTTGCCCTGGAGGTCTTTGTTCCCTATACCCGGTATGTCCCTTATCTCAAAGGACTGACCTTGGCGCTCCTTGCCTATGCGGCGACCGTGTTCGTGATGGAAATTCCCTGGCGGGAGGTGGCCGGGTCGACGCTTCTCCCTTCTCTTCAGTTCGATCGCCAGCATCTTACGATTTTTGTCGCGCTTCTCGGCGCCATGCTCAGCCCCTATATCTTTTTTTGGCAGGCGACCGGGGAGGCCGAGGAGCAGAAGAACACGCATGGAGAGGCGCCGTTGAAAGAGGCGCCGGAGCAGGCCCCGGAACAATTCGAGCGGATGAAGGTCGATACCACGACCGGAATGGCCTTCGCCAGCCTCATCGCCTACTTCATCATTCTCACCTGCGCCGTGACGCTTCATGCGCAGGGGATTCATCAGATCCAGAGCACCGCCCAGGCGGCCGAAGCGCTCCGCCCGGTGTCGGGCCGGTTTGCTTCCGTTCTCTTCTCGCTCGGAATGATCGGAACCGGTTTGCTCGCCGTTCCGGTGCTGGCCGGGTCGGCGGCCTATGCCCTTGGAGAAACCCTCCACTGGCGGGTGGGGCTCGAGCAGAAGCCGCACCGGGCGAAGCGTTTTTATGGAGCGCTTGCGACGGCGATGTTGCTGGGACTCGCCTTTAATTTTTTACGGATCAACCCAATTCAGGCCCTTTTCTGGGCGGCCTTGATTTATGGGGTGGTGGCCGCGCCGGTGATGGGGATGATGGTCCTGCTGGCGTCGAACCCGAAAGTGATGGGGGACTTTATCCTCTCCCGGCCCCTGAAGGGATTCGGCTGGTTGACCACAGTGGTTCTTTTCGCAACGGCGCTCGGCCTGTTTGTCACGACACTCCTATAAAGGATCAATGGGTCGGAGCGGAGGAGATGAAGATCGATGAAGCTGGTGATCTTTGGACTGACGATCAGCTCCTCGTGGGGAAATGGACATGCCACCTTCTGGCGCGCCCTCGGCCGCGCCCTGGCCGCGCGGGGAGACCGGATTCTTTTCTTCGAGCGGGATGTTCCTTATTATGCCGCCCATCGCGATTTTACCGGATCGCCCGGAATCGATCTGGTGCTCTATGCCGATTGGGAAGAGATCCGGCGGCAGGCGGAAGCGGCCTTGCGCGAGGCCGATGTGGCGATGGTGACCTCCTACTGCCCCGACGCCGTCGCCGCGTCGGATCGGGTCCTCTCCTCGCCGGCGCGACTTCGCGTTTTTTACGATCTCGACACCCCGGTGACGCTGGAGCGAATCCGGGCCGGCGAGCGGGTGGCGTACCTCCCTCCGCAAGGGCTCGGCGATTTCGATCTGGTCCTCAGTTATGCCGGCGGGGGGGCCCTCCGGGAGCTTCAGGAGCGGCTGGGGGCGCGGCAGGTGGCGCCGCTGTACGGCTGTGTCGATCTTTCGGCCCATCATCCGGTCCCGCCGGCCGCGGCCTATCGCGCCGATCTTTCCTACCTCGGCACCTATGCCGCCGACCGGCAGGAGGCGCTCGAGCAGCTGTTTATCGCACCGGCGCGGCGGCTTTTTTACCGGCGCTTTCTTTTGGGAGGATCGCTCTATCCGATCGATTTCCCCTGGACGGCGAACCTCTTTTATCTCCGGCATGTTCCCCCGCCCGATCATCCGGCGTTTTACTGCTCGTCCCGGTTGACGCTGAATGTGACCCGCCGCCCGATGGTGGAGACCGGCTATTGTCCTTCGGGGCGTCTGTTCGAGGCGGCCGCCTGCGGCGTCCCGATCTTAAGCGATGCCTGGGAGGGGCTCGATCAGTTTTTTGAGCCGGGGGCGGAGATCCTGATTGCCCGGAGCACGGCGGAAGCGATGGCGGCGATCGAATGTCCGGACGCGGTTCTCTCCAAGATCGCCCGATCGGCCCGCGACCGGGCGCTGGCCGCGCATACCGGGGAGCGCCGCGCCGACGAACTGGCGCAGGCGTTGGAGGCCGCGTGCCGTCCTTCGGTTGGGGATAAAGCCCGTGAATCGTGATTCGTTAATCGTTAAACCTGAAAACACAAAAAGAAGTCTCCGCTATTTCCTTTATTCCCTTATCATTACGATTAACGAATCACGATTCACTATTAACGATACTGGAGTCGAATATGTGGGGAATCATTCCGGCGGCGGGGGTCGGCAGCCGCATTCAGCCGCTCGCCTTTTCCAAAGAGCTCCTTCCGGTCGGCAGCCGCCTCGACGGCGACGTCGAGCGGCCCCGCGCGGTCAGCGAATATTTGATCGAGCGGATGATCTTGGCCGGGGCGACCAAGATCTGCCTGGTCATCTCTCCGGGCAAGTCCGATATCTTGGAGTACTACGGCGGCCGGGTCTCCTCGGCCCATCTTTGCTACACCGTTCAGCCCCGTCCCGCCGGTCTTTGCGACGCGATCTTCTCGGCCCTGCCGCTGCTTCATCCGGAGGAGCCGGTGTTGGTCGGACTTCCCGACACCATCTGGTTTCCGGAGACGGGGCTCGCCCTATTGCCGGCGGAGACCCTCTCGTTTCTCCTCTTTCCGGTGGCGCGGCCGGAGTTTTTCGATGCGGTGGTGACCGATGCGGCGGGGCATGTTTTGAAGATCGAGGTGAAGCAGCCGAAGCCGGCGACCCACTGGATCTGGGGGGCGTTTCGGCTTCCCGGGGCGGTCCTCCGCGACCTCTTCGATCTCTGGCGCGCGCGGGACCGCCGCGATGAGTATCTCGGCACCCTCGTCAACGCCTATATCGCGCAGGGCGGCACGGTCCGCGCGGTGCCGGCGGGGGAGGCGTATGTCGACGTCGGAACGATCCACGGCTACCGCGAGGCGATCAAGCTCTTGAGCGCGCGGGGCGCGGAGCGGATCGAGCGGTTCGGCGCCCCGCAACGGCAAACAAAAATCGACCCGACCGAGACCGACTCGCGTCGGGTCGCTTGAAAGGACATCATTTGTGGAGTGAGGCATCATGAATCATCCGCGTTCGACCCTTGGTAAAAGTCTCAGCGCCGATCAGATCCGGCAGCGGGTTCGCGGTCTGGGGAAGTGGTTCCACAATTTGAACTTGCAAGGGGTCCAGACCGCCCCGGAGCATTTTCTGGGGGATTATCCGACGATCAAGTGGCGCCAGTTCGCCCATGCGATCCCCGCCGATCTCACCGGCCGGTCGGTCCTCGACATCGGCTGCAATGCCGGTTTTTATTCCATCGAGATGAAGCGGCGGGGGGCCGACCTCGTCGTCGGGATCGACAGCGACGAAGGCTACCTGGCCCAGGCCCGCTTCGCGGCCGAAGTCTGCGGGGCCGACATCGACTTCAGGCCGCTCTCCGTCTACGATGTGGCGAAGCTCGGGAGGCGGTTCGATCTCGTCCTTTTCATGGGGGTGCTCTATCACCTGCGGCATCCGCTCTTGGCACTCGACCTGCTTCATGAGCAGGTGGTCGGCGATCTTTTGGTTTTTCAGACGATGTGCCGCGGCCGCGCCGACAATGTAACGCCGGAAGAGGATTATCCCTTCAGCGAGGAGGGGATCTTCGAAGACCCCGCGTTTCCGCGGATGTATTTCATCGAGAAAAGATACGCGGGGGACCCGACCAATTGGTGGGTTCCGAACCGCGCCTGCGCGGAGGCGATGCTCCGGAGCGCCGGCTTTCAGATCATCGATCACCCCGAGGCCGAGGTCTTCATTTGCCGTCGAGGGACGCCGCCGACAATCCATGGATAGAGAATCTCCTTGCCGGACGCTGCAGCGGCGCGATTGCGATCGTCGCCGCGCACCCGGACGATGAGACGATCGGGGCCGGCGGATGCCTTCCCCGTTTCGGGGAGGTGACCCTTGTCCATCTCACCGACGGCGCGCCGCGCGACCGGCGCGATGCGGCGGCGGCCGGATGTAAAACGAGAGAGGCGTACCGGGCGATACGCCGCCGCGAATTGATCGCGGCGGCGCAACTGGCGGGGATTCACCCGGATCGGTGCATCGAGATGGGAATGGTCGATCAGGAGGCGTCGCTTCATCTCGACCGTTTGGCCCGGCGGCTCGCCGATTGGCTGGCGGAGGTGCGCCCCGAGGTGGTCCTGACCCATCCGTATGAAGGGGGGCATCCCGATCACGATGCGGCCGCCTTTGCGGTCCATGCCGCCCGGCGGCTGCTGGAGCGGGAGCGATGGCCCGCGCCGAAGGTGGTGGAGTTCGGCTCCTATCACGCGAAAGAAGGAAGGTTGGAGGCCGGGGTTTTTCTCCCCGCCGAGGGGTGCGAGGAGACCCTCGTGACCCTCTCCGGGGGGGAGCGGGAGGTAAAACGGCGGATGTTCGCCTGCTTTGCCACACAACAGCCGATCTTGCGCGCCTTTCCGATCGACGCCGAGCGGTTTCGTCCGGCGCCGGTCTATGATTTCACCCGCCCGCCGCATCCGGGCCCGATCCATTATGATTCGCTCAACTGGGGGATGACCGGGGATCGCTGGCGCCGGCTCGCCCGCGCGGCGCTTCGGGCGCTTGAGCTGGAAGGTCTTCTGTGAAGCGCGCTATTCTCAATGTCGCCTATCCGCTGGCCGCCGTCCGGCCCGACACCGCGGGCGGGGCGGAGCAGATCGTCGCCGCGCTCGATGCGGCCCTGGCGGCGGAGGGACATCGCTCCATCGTCCTCGCCTGCGAGGGCTCTTCGGTGCAGGGAGAATTGATCGAAGCGCCGCGGCCGGGCCGGGTCTTCGATTCCGAGAGCCAGAACAGAGCGCAAGAACAATACCGGATGATTATCGAAGCGCTCCTCGATCGCCGGAAGATCGACTTGATTCACCTTCACGGGATCGACTTCGACCGTTATCTTCCGCCGCCCGGTCCGCCGGTGCTGGTGACCCTTCACATGCCGCTCGCCTGGTATCCTCCGCAGTCCCTCCGCCCGCGCCGGCCCCGGACTTATCTTCATTGCGTTTCATCCTCTCAGCAGCGCTCCGCCCCGCCGGAGGCGGCCTTCTTGCCGCCGATCGAGAATGGGGTCCGGCTCGATCCTGCCGCACCGCAGATCGGCAAGCGCCGCTTTATTTTCGCGATGGGGCGGATTTGTCCCGAGAAGGGACTCCACCTGGCGGTCGACGCGGCCCGGCGCGCCGGGGTCCCGCTGCTGCTGGCCGGGCAGATCTTCCCCTACCCCGACCATGAGCATTATTTTCGAAAGGAGCTGCTCCCCCGTCTGGCGGCCGGAGGGGTGCGGCTCATCGGTCCGATCCATCCGGAGAGAAAGCAGCGTCTCCTCACGGCGGCCCGCTGCCTGCTGGTGCCGAGCCTGGCGCCCGAAACGAGCTCGCTGGTGGCGATGGAGGCGCTCGCCTGCGGGACCCCGGTGATCGCGTTCCGGGCCGGGGCGCTTCCCGACATCATCGAGGAGGGGAAGACCGGTTTTCTGGTCGACAATGTCGAAGAGATGGCCGAGGCGGTGAAGAACGTCGACACGCTCGATCCCCATTTCTGCCGCAAGACCGCCCGGGAGCGATTTTCGGCCGCCACGATGACGGCGCGCTATCTGGCGCTTTATGAAAAGCTGGTGCAGCCATGATCCAGGTTGAGGAGGTGACCACTGTCGACAGGTTCGAGGCGCTCCGCCCCGAATGGTCCGCGCTCTTCGAGCGGTGTCCCGGCGCCACCCCGTTTCAATCGCCGGAGTGGCTGCTCCCCTGGTGGCGCTCTTTCGGGAGGGGCCGACTCTGGGTGCTGGCCCTGCGCCGGGAAGGAGGTCTGGCGGGGTTGGCCCCGTTCTTCATCGGCGCTCTGTCGGAGGGGGGGCCGCGTCGCGTCTGGCTGATCGGCACCGGGATTTCGGACACCCTCGACCTGCTTCTCGATCCGGGGTTCGAGCCGATCGGCGCCGCCCGGGTCCTCGATCATCTGCTGCTTCAACAAAAGGAGTGGGATCTGTGTGACTTTCAAGAGCTCCGCGCCGGGTCGCCGCTTTTGACCGCCGCGTCGATTTCCAGGCTCTCTCAGGAGATTGTCCCTCAGGGGGCTTCTCCGTGCCTTCCTCTCCCCCGGACCGAGGCCGCATTCCAAAGAATGCTCTCGCCCGAGCACCGGCGAAAGCTGCGGCGCGCACGCAGGCGGCTCGAAGCGGCCGGCCGATTTTCCTTCGAACGGGCCGACGAGGGGACCCTTCCGGAATTCCTCGATGCGCTTTTTCGGCTTCATGAGCGCCGCTGGGGGAAACGGCAGGGGGCCGGCGTCTTGGCCGACCCCACCCTCCGGACGTTCCATCGAGAGGCCGCCGCCGGGTTTTTGAAACGCGACGCGTTGCGCCTCTACGTTTTGCAGTTAAATGGGATTCCGATCGCCTCCCTCTATGCCTTCCAGAAGGGAGGGGGCCTTTCCTGTTACCTGACCGGTTTTGATCCGGAGAAGACGCCGTACAGCCCCGGGGCGCTCTTGCTCGAGTATGTGATCGAAGCGGCGATCCGGGACGGTCTTCAAGAAGCCGATTTTCTCCGGGGACAGGAGCCGTATAAATATCTCTGGGGCGCATCCGATCGGCCCCATTATCGACTCTGGATGGCCGCGGCCCCGGCGATGCTTCCCCGGACATTGGATCAGAGCGAAAAGGCCGGTGTCATCGAAAATCGATAATTTTATTGACAGGATGGCCGACGTAAGGTTATTTTCGTGGAGACCTGATTTCACCCGTCTTCCTTGGGCAACGCCCTCTTCATCGGGCGGGGAAGAGGGGTGGGGAAATTGTCGGCCGTCGGTCCACCCTCCTCTATCCCATCGCAGATTTCCGGCAAGGATCGAAGCCGCCCGCTGCGCTGCTTCTCCCTCTCCCCCAGGAATCAGAGACACCATCACGCCGGGACGCGTCCGCTCCGCCGGGGGCCCCGTCTGTTTGGCTTGATCACGTCGGAGAACCACCGGTGAGAAACAAACATCAAATAAAGAGAAAAGAGGGCGCGTTCATCTTGGGAGGGCTCCTTCTCGGCTTCTTTGTCTTTTCAATGACCGCTTCCGTTTCCGCTCAGCTGATCGATGTCGTCGCCCCGCGTCTCGATTACACCCCGCCGTTTCCGATGATGGCGGTCCAGGAGATCGAAATGTCGGCGGTCGTCGCCGATGACGAGGGGGTCCGGTCGGTGCGCTTCTTCTATCGAAAAAAAGGGGAAGAACAGTACAAGAGCCTCTCTTTTGAAAAAAAGAGGGGAGATGAAAAACGGGGGGTCTATGCCCTTTCGATTCCCCGGCGGGAGGTCGTTCCGGAGGGGCTGGAGTATTACCTCGTCGCCGAGGATGGGTCCGGGAACCGGACCGTGAAGGGGGAGGCGCTCCGTCCGCTTTTCATGCGGGCGGTGCTTCCGCGGCCGACGTTGACCGACGCGCAGCGGCGCTTCGCGTGGTTGAAGCGCGCCTGGGAGGAGAAGAATCTCGCCGAAATGCAGGCGCTCTCCGAGATGCCGAAACCGCGGGAGGAATTCTTCCGGCTGTTGTTCGAAACCTACCGGAGCCTCGCGGTGGAAATGACGCTCGACGACGCCGAGCGGCCTGAGAGCGGCCCCGTCGCGGCGGCCCGCTTTACGATCACGGGGCTGGTCGACGCCGATGGAAACCGCGTCGCCCCCAGCGCGGCCTGGGCGACGGCGCGGGTCCGTCTTCCTTTCCCTCACAACGAGAACGAGCCATGGGGAAAAATCATTTGGGAATAAAAACGGCCGGTGTCCGATCTTGTCCGAGCGCCATCCCCCTTCTTCTTTTTGGGGCGGCCTTCTATGCTTTCTTGCTGCAACCCTTTCTTTTGCTCGCGCAGGATGCGCCGGCCCTCGATCTGGTCGCTCCGAAGATTCTCCATGCCCGGCCGATGGGGATCTTTCATGGCGGGCAGGAGATTGAAATCGTCGCGACCGTCACCGATCCCGAATCGGGCGTGGCCGGGGTCCGCCTCTTTTTCCGGTCGAAAGGGGACCGGACCTACCGCACGGTTGCAATGATTGCCGACGCGAATGATCGTTATCGGGCGACGATTCCCGGCGAGGCGGTGGCCGATCCCGGGGTCGAATATTATCTGGAAGCGGAAGACCGGGCGGGGAATCGGGTCCAAACGCTCCGGCCGCCCGATCTTGCGCCGACCTTTGTTGCGATTGACAGCCCCTCTCTGTGGGAGCGGTTTCAAGGGGGGGACCGGCCTTGGTATCAGAAGCCGTGGGTTTGGACGGTGGCGGGTGCGGTTGTACTGGGGGCGGCGGCGTCGATGGGCGGGGGGGGTGGCGGCGGAAGCGGCGGGGGGGCCGGCTCGCCGACGACGGGGACCATTACGGTGGATGGCCCGGTACCTTAGAATTCGTCAAAGCTTGTAATGTGAGGCTGATTCATTGGAATGGGGCTGTTCGCCCCCAGCCCCCACCACCCACCACGGGGGAGGTTCCCACCCCAAAGAGCAGGCTCTTCGCACTTTTATAAAGATCATCGACTGAGTAAAAGAACCCCTTGTTGAATCAGGTTTGGCCTGGTTAGAAGGGGTTTTTATTTTGAGGTTGGATTGGTTTCGAGAGGTTAATAGATGACCGTGAACATGAAGGCGATGGGGGCGGCGTCGACGCGGACTTCTCTGTCGAAGAGACGCTCATTCTCGTAGGCGACGATCTCTTCCTGAAAACGAACCGAGTCTAAGACGGACGAAGCGAACGGTTCCGGCAGATAGGCCGCGGCGACCAGCGAGACGGCAAAGGCGAGAAAGTAGCTGTTGATTCTGGCCTGGGAGGGACGGCGGCCGAGCAGCGGGTTGTTTTCTTCAAATCCCCGCCGGTCCAATTGCAACGTTTGCGATCGGTCTTTCAGCAGCGGCGGCAGAATGGAAAGATACTTTGCCAGCTTGATTTGGTCCGAAGGGCGGGCGAAATATTTCTCGAAGAAGGACGGGTCCGAGAGGGACGCCTCCGTCGAGAAAGAGACCGATGGAAAAGAAATCGCCTCTTCGGCGGCGGCTCCCGCCGGAGCCGAGATCGCCTGGATCATGAATGCCAGGAATATGAGAGACCGTTTCATCATAAGACATATGCCTGTATACCACAAATTTTCAGACCGTCAATAAGCGATCCGACTAAAGACCCCTCGTCGAATTTCCCGACCGCCTGCTCTTTTTTCCTAAGCATTTATTTCCTCTCTCCTTGCGCTTCCTTTCCCGGAGTTTAACCAAAAATTGATCGGAATTTAATGGGGACGTTTCGTGGAAGTGGGATGCTGATCGTGGGGGATCGATTCGATTCGCCCTCTCGTTTGTCGAGAGCATCAGAAACCGAAAGGACGGAGGAAAAAATGAGTCAGGGATTTTTGGAAGTGGGGCTTCCGACGCTGATCGCGCTGGTGTTTGTGAATTTTGTTTGGGCATGGGTGGTGTCGGCGGCGCCGCCGCCCGGGCGCCCGGAGGGGGAGCGTGTTTCGAGCGAGGGGGATTTGGATCGGATGGAACTGGGGGATGCGGGACCGGAGGGGGTTCGGAAAGGTATCTCCGAAGAGATCCAGCCGAAGACCACTGTGGTTGGATGAGGGGAACGAAAGGAGTGGGGAGCAAACCTTTTGGAATCTAAATAGTTGAATGGGGTTTGGGGCATCGCCCCATTCTAATTTTTTTTGATTCCTATCAGCGTGGGTTTCGTCTTCCGATGCCCCTTCTTCATTCTGATCGGTTGCCTTTTTCCCGTGAGGTCTTCTATGATAATAGAGACCGTCGCTGAAGTTCGAGCCTTCGTCGGCCCGTTTGACGCTTCACGCCGGTTGCCTGAATTTTACTTTGTTTAGACATCACGCCGATCCAGGATGAGTGCTCGGGCGTTCGCTCCGAAGCCAGGCCGAAAGATCGAATCGGAATCTTGGAAAGATCTCCAGTCTACCTAAGACGTTTCAACGCTTATCTCATCGGAGGGAATAACCATGGAGGGAATCAACATGCGAAGACATGACAGGGTTGTTTCGGTTTTTTTCTTGCTCCTCTTTTTTTCGTGTCTGGGCGCGGTGGCCTGGGCGAGTCCGGTCGGACACATGGAGATGGTCTATATCGAGAACAGAGACGGCACCTTTACCTATTATTTCAAGCTGACCAATGATGGCCCGCCGCTCTTTACCGATCCCAGCACCCCGCCGGATCACACCCTGCAGGCCTTTAATGGGACCACCCTTGACGCGGGGGGGAAGTCGCTCAGCGAAGATCAATATCTCGTCGACTTCGGAATCGACCTGTTAGCCGACGATCTGGTCATTACGCGGATCCGCAACGGGTCGACGGTGTTCGACGGGGCCGTGGCGAGGGGTTTTCACGACACCGATGGAGACGGCACGCGGAACCAGACCGTCGCATGGCACCTTCCCGACACCTTCAGGCAGAATCAAACGGTGGAGCCGGGCGAAACGGTCGGCATTTTTTCTTTTACGCTCAATCGCGAGGTGGAGGCGTTTGAAATCTTCATGGGGGGCACCGACGATATCGAGACGTACATGGCCTTTCCGGCGGCGGGTGTCGACGACTACGGCGTGTACGACGCCGCGCTCCAACGGTATTTTGCGACCTTTTTGACGGTTCCGCTTCGGCCAGTCGAGGTCAGGCAGCGGGGGCTGAGGGAATTTTTTAGAGACGTGAATGATCCATAGTAAAAAAGGGGCAGAGTACCATTCCCGCTTCTATGCGTAGAAAGTACTCTGCCCCGATTTTAAGTTAAATCCTGCAACTTTTCGATTCGGGGTTCCGTAGACCCCCACACGCGCAAGCGCCGTTCTTGTCTTCCACGCCATAATCAAAAAGCTGCGTTCAATGGGTACCGGTTCTTCAAAACATCAAAGCCCCGTGAGGAGCTTGGCTCCTGACACGGGGCTTTGGGAAAAATATCGGTTGGGAGACGCCGTCGGTTACAGGGTGGCGAACCCGGCCTGTTCGATCGCGCTTTTTAGAGAGGCCACCGGCACCGCCCCTTTTTCTACCGTCACGGCGGCGAGAAGCTGGTCCGGATCGACCGACGCTTCGACCACGCCGGGGACCGAAAGAAGCACTTGAAGGACTTTTTTCGACGCGGCCTTGGGGCAGTCGCCGTCTTCTTTCATAAACTGGACGGAGACCTTCTCGATGGCGGCCGTCCGGGCCATCGCCGGATTGCTTCCCGAGTAAGCCATCTGCATCGCGTTGTCCGCGGCGGAGTTGAATAAACAGCTCATCCCGATCCCGCCTGCGACAAGCACACCCGCTCCGAGTGACATGAGAACCACTTTTTTCATCGCTTGTTCCTCCAATGAGAGGTGATGGAACACCAGCTTTGTTGAAGCATTAAAACTGGGAATTAAGGACAGGGTAGTCTTTTTTGTTTTTCTTTGTCAATGAAATTTTGATCGGCGAATCGGGCACTGAACATTCACAAGTTTTTACTTCGTGCCAGATTCCCCAGTGAACTATCAGTGTCTTTCACTTGTTTTGTAATTACGCTCGACTGATTCGGATGCGGCCCGGCTGAACGACAACGAAACACCCGATTAACTTTTCCCCCAGGAGAAATCTCAGACACGGCCACCACATCATGACCCGAGGCACGGAGCGCTCGAACGACGGCAAAATCACAGCTTTCATCTGCCAGAAAGCGCATTCCCTATTTCCGGGCTGTCCGTTTTGGTTTATCTAGCAGAATCGTTTCTTCATGCGCCAAGATATCCGCTGCATAGCCGACCGCAGCCTGTATATCCTGACGTGTCAGGTTCGGATAAGCGTCCAGCAGATCCGTTTCCGTCGCCCCTTCGCTCAATTTACGGAGGATCAGCTCCACTGTAATACGTGTTCCACGAATCACCGGCTTACCCAACATTACTTTTGGATTCATCTCAATTCGATCTGTGATGACCATTTGTTCGATCTCCAAGTGTCTTCTCGACTCCGAGTTGATGTGCTGATGAATCAGCTTATTTCATCTAAAAATCACTTCTGCTGAAGTATAACATGGTCACTTTAGGTTAGGGGAGAGACAACAATCGTATCGAGAGCTTGGGAAGCGACTGCACTACCACCGCACTACTGCCGTACCGGGAGCAAGAGGTGCCTTTTACTTCGGGCTCTCCTCTGTAGCCTCGCCGTTCAAATCGCTTGCAATCAGTCGAAACTGCTCCAGCGCCGCTTCAAGATCTTCAACAATTTCTTGCGCAATCACGCCCGGTTCGGGGAGGTTTTCGGAGGCTTCGAGGCTTTCATCTTTGAGCCAGAAGATGTCGAGGCTTGCCTTGTCGCGACTGACGAGCTCGTCATAGCCGTAGGCGCGCCAGCGGCCACTTGGATTTTTCTCGGACCAGGTCGGCTTGCGCTGAAGGCGGTTCTTTGAGCTATAGCAGGTGATGAATTCGTCTAGGTCTTCACGCTTCAGCGGATTGGTCTTGAGGGTGAAGTGCATGTTAGTCCGCAGATCATAGATCCAGAGCTTTTTTGTCCATGGCGTTTCGCTTCCGGGCTTCTTGTCGAAGAAGAGGACGTTTGCTTTCACTCCTTGAGCATAGAAAAGACCGGTGGGGAGGCGCAGCAGCGTGTGGACCTCGCATTCGTGGAGCAGCTTGCGGCGAATGGTCTCGCCGGCGCCTCCTTCAAATAATACATTATCGGGAACGACGATTGCGGCGCGTCCGTTTTGCTTGAGAAGCGACTTCACATGCTGGAGGAAGTTGAGTTGCTTGTTGGAGGTCGTCGCCCAAAAGTCGTCCCGCTCGTACGTTTCTCTTTCCTTGGAGACTTCCCCTTCCGCGCCGACCACGGTGATGCTGCTTTTCTTTCCGAAAGGAGGATTGGTGAGAACGATATCGAAGCGCTCTCCCGGATCTTTCGCCAGGGCGTCGCCGACAACAATCGGCATATTCTGATCGCTTCCAATGCCGTGAAGCAGCAGGTTCATCGCGCAGACCCGCGCCGCGCCGTGGACGATTTCCCAACCTTTGAAGATCTCTCCTTTAAGTCTTTTCTTCTCTGTCTTCGTGAGGTTGGGATTGTGATGAAGCAGGTAATCGTGTGCTGCCAGCAGAAACCCTCCGGTGCCGCACGCCGGATCACAGATTGTTTCATCCGGTTCGGGAGCAATGGCATCGACCATCGCTTTGATTAATGGCCGCGGGGTAAAGTATTGACCGGCGCCCGACTTGATGTCCTGTGCGTTCTTCTCCAGCAGCCCTTCGTAAGCATCTCCTTTCACGTCGGCGCTCATGGCCGACCAGTTCTCCCGGTCGATCAAATCTTTAATGAGCCGCTCTAATCGCGCGGGGGTTTGGAACTTGTTTTGGGATTTTCCGAAGATCAGCCCCAGTAGACCTTTTTCTTTGCCAAGGACTTCGAGCAGATGGCGGTAATGATCAAATAGAGCATCTCCGTCCTTCTTGAGCAGGCTCGGCCAACTGAACTTCTCCGGGACCGAGCTCGGCTGATGGTAGGGGGGCTTTGTGCGCTCGTCGGCCATTTTGAGGAAGAGCAGATAGGTCAACTGCTCGACGTAATCGCCGTAGCTCATCCCGTCGTCACGCAGGACGTTGCAGTAGTTCCAGAGTTTTTGAACAATGGCAGACGAAGTCATGATCGGTCTCTTTCCCGGCGCAATATTTTAAGCTCTCGCCGAATCTCGGCCTTCAATTCCGCTTCCGTCGGCAGATACAATTTATAGCGGCTGGCGAAGATCGTCTTCTCCTGCTCCGGCCCCAGCGTGTATTTGACGACGGCATCGTTCTTGTCCGCGCAGAGGATCAACCCCAAGGTCGGGTTGTCTCCTGGGGTTCTGCGTTCGCGGTCGTAATAATTCACATAGAGTTGCAGCTGGCCGAGGTCCTGATGCGTCAGCTTGCCTGTCTTGAGGTCAATCATCACATAGCACTTGAGAACCGTGTGATAGAAAACCAGGTCGATGTAGAAATGATCGCCGTCCAATGTCAGCCTTTCCTGGCGGGCGACAAACGCGAACCCCTTTCCCATTTCGAGCAGAAACGTTTGGAGGTTATCGATCAAGGCGCTTTCCAGGTCCGTTTCCACGAGCTTGGATGACTCCGGAAGTCCCAGGAACTCGATGACGATCGGATCTTTGAAGACATCTGCGGGCCGTTGAACGTCATGGCCCTTCGTCGCCAATTTCAATAGCCCCTTTTTGTTCTTGCTCAGCGCCAGCCGCTCGTACAGCAAACTGTTGATCTGCCGCTCCAGTTCTCGCGCCGACCAGTTGTTCTTAAGGGACTCAATCTCATAGAACGCGCGGGCCTCCGGTTTTTCCACGCGGAGCAACGTCCGATAATGGGTCCAGGAAAGATTTGCATGAAGAACACCGGGTTGCCAAGATTTGTTGCTTTGGGCGGAAGAAATCGCGGCCGGCATCGATAAAAGGTCGCGCGCCGCGTGACCTTTTCCGGAAATTTCCGGAGTCGGGTCGAGGATAAAAAAGTCACGCACTGCGTGACCTTTTTGAATGCCGGTCAGCCCGGGATATTCGAGATAGAATTTCTTGAATAACTTCAGGTTCGTCAGGCCATAGCCTGAACCGTATTCCTTTTGAATCGCCTCCGCCAAATCGCGCAGCAGCCGCTCGCCGTACCCGGCCCGCCGCCGCCCCTTTTGCTCCTCCTCCACAATTTCCAGTCCGATGAGCCAGTTCGCCACGACCTGCGTGGTATTGACTGTCCGAGCCACACGGGCCTGCGCCGATTCCAAGATTTGGCGAATGCGCCGGTAGAGCGGCGATTTCGATTTCGTCGTCATGCGCGGGGAATTCCTTGATCCATGTTTATCGAAGCGCTCACTTTTTGTTTTTATAAATGCTCTGCGCCTCAGCCGCCAAAGGCAAATCCGGCCACGCGCCCGACTCGGCATCGGCATTCTGCCAAACAAGCTTGCCGGAGAAGGCGAAGCCCAGGATAGACTGACGGAGACGTTCGGCACGCTGGAGGTTTACAGTTATCTCCATCTCCACTTCGTCCATCACGCTCAATCGCCGCTCCACTTCGGCCACGATTTGCTGTTGTTCGGCAAGACAAGGAATAGGGACAGCTAGTTCTCGAAACCGTTTCTGCGTGAGGTTCACACCGCTATCACTGATGCCAGTCTTTAATTCATTCAATGTATCAACGATATGGGGTGCGTTGAGAACAAGCTCTAAGAACGCGGGACTTGCCACATCTGGTTTAGTGCGAAGTCTATAAACCTTATCGCAGAGCATCAGGTGAGGCCTTGTTGTCTTAACTAGACATGCAATACCAACTCGTGATCTCGGGCCCGCTCGTGTTATCAGCAAATCGCCAGGGGCAAGCTCTAGATTAGGCTTCGGTTGCAACTTGGAAGGAAGTTGCTTGTTTTCTGATTCTAGGTAACACAGAGACTGAACAGCGGTAGTCTTAATTATTCCCCAAGTAATGGGACTCTGCGATTGGTAAGTTTCACACTGCGGGCTCCAGCCTTGGTCGAGTGAAGCGATGGCCACATCTATTGGGGCGAACACCCACTTACTATCTTTGACGATATTGGTATCGGGAACTAGGCGGCCTTCGACGGCGGCTTTGAGGACGGCGGCTTTGTAGCGCTTGAGATTGGCCTTGACCCGCTTGAGGTTGGCGATGGCTTCATCGAGGCGGGAGAATTGCTTTTCGATCTCCGCGACGATGCGCTTTTGTTGATCTAATGGAGCAACGACGAACGGAACAGCTCTTGCCAACGCTTTTGATGATATGCTCGCTTGGTTTACATGTTTGACGCAGTTATAAAGGAAGTAACCTCTCATCCACAAATAATGCAATTGATAGGCTGCGTACTTCGAATCCACGCCATCTTGAAAAGCAATTCGTGTCATATGATTGGAAAAACCCCAATTCGCAGACTGAGTGATTACTGTGGTTTTTCCAATGAGCTCGGGGCTGTTTGTGTTGTTGAATAGCACATCGCCCTCGTGCAGGCGTTTCGTATCCGCATCTGGCGAAACATACTTCACCACACCCAAATCTATTTTTCCCAAGCGATCAATGTTCATTGGGCGGAGATGTGGGATGCCAGCTCCCTCCTGATTATGCTTCCCGCTAGCAAAGCCGGGCTGTATCTCCGATGCAAAATCACCGACGTATCCGACTTCCCAAGACTCAGGTAGGTCATCAAGTGGAATAGGATAGTGCAGACCGAACTCTAAAATCTTCACGCCGCCAAGGTCCCATTCAATTCTTCAATGATCGTATTCAGATCCTCACCGAACACCTGATAGACCTTCCCCAAACCGCCCTCCTGCGCAAAAGGCGCATAATCAAAATCCTCCTTCTCGATGCTCAGATTCGCGGCGATGTGATCACGAATCATCTCCAGCCAGCGCCGCTGCTCCGCCGTAAACTTCTCCCCGCCACGATCCTGACTGGCCACCCAGGCATTGAAGTTGGCATTGACCCGCTCCGGGAATGGAACGAGTTCTCTATCTTCATGGATAGCAAATCGGACGAGGGAGACAAGATCGGTAAGAATGCGCTTGCCGCTTGCCCCTTTCACTTTCGATTTCTCTAGGGCGGCATACGCCTGCCAGAGTTGCGATTCATTCCAGAGATAAGGCGGCTTCTCGATGGCATCGGCGAGTTCTTTGATCGCCTCGAAGGTGAGGCGCTGTTTGTACGGCTTACTGTAGAGAATTTGCAGGGCGGTGATTTCGTCTTTGTGCTCTTGGATGAACTTTTCAAAACTCTGGACGATCCCTTTGGCGCGATCGAGCGCCGCCAGAGAGAACCCTGCTTCAATCACCTTGTCCTGGCTCACGTGATCGATGGTGATCTCGTTTTTCTTCTTGATCTCGACCAGCAACCCCCGGAGCTTCGGATCATAGAAAGGTTGGACCGCCTCTTTGAGAAGCCGCTCCGCCGCCGCGCGAACCGCTTCTTCATCGGGCGGTTGGTCGGCGGAAAGACCGCAATCGATCCGCGCCTGTTCGATGTGGCGGTCGGGGTCGACCGCCTCGACCAACCGATGGCTGAGCGCTTGGACCGTGAGGCCGCCGCTCGCTTGGGCGATCTTCTTTTGATCTTCGGGGCTGAGACGGTGCTCCATCCGCGCCAGTCGCGCGGCGATGCTGGTAAGAACATCCTCCTCGGTATTGCCGAAGGCAACCGCCTGGAGGAGCTTCTCGAACGAGACGCTCGGCTTCTTCTCCATCGGCCAAGAATCGGTCTTGTCCTGCTCGCAGACCCCGACGGCGTCGATAATCACGAAGTGATCTTTGAGCGTCGCATCCGGCGTGACCTGCTTCAGCTCGTCGGGCGAAATGATCCGAACCCCGCGCCCCTTCATCTGCTCGAAGAAGGAGCGGGACTTCACCGCGCGAAAGAAGAAGACAATCTCGACAGGCTTGATATCGGTTCCGGTGGCGATCATATCGACCGTCACGGCGATCCGGGGCTGATAGCTGATTCGGAAGGCCTTGATGAGGTTTTTCGCCGTCTCGCCGGTGGTCCGGTAGGTGATCTTCTGGGCGAATTCGTTTCCCTTGCCGAACTCTTCGCGGACGATCTTCACGATCTCCTCGGCGTGGTTGTCATCCTTGGCGAAGATCAGCGTCTTCGGAACTTCGGTCCGGCCGGGGAAGATGTCGGTGAAGAGCTTTTCCTTGAAGGCTTTGACGATTGTCCGGATCTGATCGGGGGTGACCACGTCGCGGTCGAGTTGGTCGGGATTATAGGCGAAGTCATCCTCCAACTGCTCCCACCGGGTCTTCCGGGTTTCGCGCTCGCGCTTCTCGACATAATAGCCCGCTTCCACCTTCGACCCCGCCGAGGAGATCGCGGTGCGGATGCGGTAGACATCGTAGTTGACGTTGACCCCGTCGGCAACCGCCTGCTCGTGGGGATACTCCATCACGAGATTCTGGTGGAAGAAGCCGAAGGTTTGTTTGTTGGGCGTGGCGGTGAGGCCGATGAGGGAGGCATCAAAATATTCAAGGACCTGCGCCCAGAGGTTGTAGATCGACCGATGACATTCGTCGGTGACGATGATGTCGAACGTCTCGATCGGGATCGCCGGGTTATATTCGATCGGCTCCGGTTTTTTGAAGATCCGCTCCAGTCCGGCGACGGAAGTTTCTTCGTCTTCTTCAGAGAGTTCCTTTCCTTTCAGCATCGAGTAGAGGCGTTGGATGGTGCTGATGCAGACGCGGGCGGTGGTGTCGAGGGTGTTGCCGGTCAATCGTTGGACGATGAACTCTTCCGTAAATTTAAAGTTGTTGTAGGGCGAGACATACTGCTGGAACTCTTTGAGGGTTTGGTCGCCGAGGTTACCCCGATCGACCAGGAAGAGGATGCGCCGCGCCCCCGCAAATTTGATGAGCCGGTAAATGAAAGTGATGGCGGTGAAGGTCTTTCCGGAGCCGGTCGCCATCTGGATGAGGGCGCGGGGGCGATTTTCCTGAAGCGAGCACTCCAGGTTCTCAATCGCCTTGATCTGCGCGGGCCAGAGGCCATCGGTAATGAGCGGCGGCAGCTCCTGAACGCGCGAGAGAAAGGTCTCGATCTGTTCGGCTGCGGCGGGATCGGCGGCGAGGCTGTTTCCGTGTTGGTCAGCCCGTTTTCGAAATGGATCTTTTTTCTTTTCGGTCAGCCACGTGGCGAGTGTCTCGGGCCGATGAAAGGCGAAGATTGGACGGGAACGTGGCTGCGGGTCGAGGCCGTTCGTGAAGCGGGTCTCGATGCCGGTGCTTTGATAAAGAAACGGGAGCGGTTTCCGATGCGCGGGTAACCCTGCGGGAAGTCCCCCGCTGTACTTGGCAGACTGGATTTCAACGCCGGTGAGGGTGCTCCCTTCTTTCTTCGCCTCGATCACACCGGCTGCTTTCCCATCGACATACAGAAGATAATCGGCACATCCATAACCCGAAGCCAAAGGGAATTCTTGGACCGCAATGCCCCGGCCCGCATACAAGTTGACCTGATCGCGGTGTTGCACCAACCATCCCGCGGCCCTCAACGTGGCGTCGATCCGCTGACGCGCCTGTTCTTCAGGTTTCGCCATAATGGAATTTGCCGCTCCTGGTATTTCTCTGGGGGATGAAATGAATGGTTTACTATATCAAATCGGAGAAAAAGATCAACGTGAAAGTCAGTAAATCAATATGGCAGTGGTTGTTCAAACTTGCGATCCCGGTCGTTGAAGATTTCAATTTCCTCGTTCCCGAAGGGATTCTATAGAATAGGGGGGCGGCTTCCGCCCATCAAGCATAACGAAGAGCGCGGCTGCGCGGAGAACTCGGCTGCTATCTCATGTATGAGACAAAAAATGGGATATGTCTCATCTGTGAGACATTGGCAGTTTCAGAAATTCACCCGTTCCGATTACCCCACCTTTAAGAAAGAAAAAAGCTGAGGTATACTGGGTCAAGCATTCAGGAATCGTTCAATTAAGAATCAGGAATTGAAATAAAGGGGAAGGAATGACAACGAAGAAGCAAAAAGATAAAGAACGGGTTTCCAGAGAAGAACGCAAGGCGCGGCGGGCCCGCTCGCGGATGGCGTTGTGGACCTCGGTGATCGCCGGTGTGATGTTGATGGTGGTCGGTGTGGTCTGGATCGCCACGCCGCCGGGCGACGTCGCGGGCCGCCCCGATGCGAGCCTCACCGAGATTTCCCAGGACGAGTGGATCAAGGGGAATCCGAATGCCCCGGTGACCCTGGTCGAATACAGCGACTTTCAGTGCCCCACCTGCGGGACCTACTATCCGCTGCTCAAAGAGCTGAACGCCGAATTCAAAGACCAGCTCCGGATCGTCTACCGCCACTATCCGTTGGACTCCCATGCCCATGCGGAGATCGCCGCCCAGGCGGCGGAGGCGGCCGGGAAGCAGGGACAGTTCTGGAGAATGCATGATCTGATTTTTAATCAGCAGAAAGATTGGTCCGAGCGGGTCGGAAGCGCCCGGTCCATTTTCATCGGCTATGCGCAGGAGATCGGGCTCGACATGGCGCGCTTTGAAGCCGATCTCGATTCGAAAGAGGTCCGGCAAGCGGTCGAGGCCGACCGCCGCTCCGGGGACCGGCTGGGGGTCGATGGGACGCCGACCTTTTTTCTCAACGGGGTGAAAATTCAAAACCCGCGGGGCTACAATCCATTCAAAAACATGATCGAGAAGGCGATTCCCGGTGCCTCCTAAAAAAATCATCGTCGCCCTGCTGCTGGCGGCGAGCCTGATCGGTTTTATCGACGCCGCCTACCTGACCGCCAAACACTTCCTCGGCGCGCCGCCGCCGTGCGGGCGCTTCGGCGGCTGCGAAACGGTCACCACCAGCGAATATGCCACGATCGCCGGGGTGCCGATCGCGCTGCTGGGGGCGGTCTATTATCTCGCGGTTTTTCTCTCGGTCATCGCCTATCTCGACACGCGCCGGATCGGAATCCTCCGGATGACCGCCGGTTTCACCACGGTCGGCTTTTTCGCCTCGCTTTGGTTCGTCTATCTCCAGCTTTTCGTCATCAAGGCGATCTGTCCGTACTGTATGCTCTCGGCCTTCGCTTCGACGGTTTTGTTCATCGCCGGGATGATCGTGCTTCGGGGGCAACGCGAGCTTGATTCATCTCCGGCCGACGCTCGTTCTCGTTAATCTATCTCTTTTAAAGAGAAAAATCTTGGAATGGGGCGTTGCCCCAAGCCCCACCGTGGGGCTGTCTTGCCACAGCCCCTCCGGCTTCCCCAGGCAGCGGGGGGAAAGAACCCCCCTGCTCCCCCCGCTTACGGTCAGAACTCGCACAACCACAGAAGAGCACTGTGGATGGTGCTTCAGACAGCTGACCTAATTTGGTAGGTGGAACGTCTTGATTTGTAGTGGGCCCCTGCGTCCTTGCTCCACCCATCCCCCAGTGGGTCCCTTGCGCTGCGGGCGCAGAGGCCCACAAGAGATCATTCATTAAAGACTGTAGAATTAAATCAAAACCAAAGAGCGAAGAGTCTGCGCGTCGTGGGCGTCCTGTGCCCCCTATACCCCTGCGTTACTTCTGTCAGACGTATTATCGACCGAATCAGGTCAGCATGTTTGAAGCACCATCCACGGTGCTCTTCCGTGTGTTGTGCGAGTTCTGACCGTGGGGGGTGCTGGGGGGCGGTAGCCCCCGCTGCCCTGGGAATCCGAAGGGGGGTGGGCACGCATCCCCCGCGGCGGGGGGGTGGGGCGAGCAGCCCCACGACTTTGATTTCTCGCGGTGGGGGGGGATGGGGCGAAGAGCCCATCCCAATTTTAAGAAACGGGGACCGTTTATTTTTTCTTTGCGCCGGCCGCTTTCGTCTCCGCCTCCATCAGCATCCGCACCACCTCCGCAAACCCCCGCTCTTTCGCATAAACCCGCGCGATTCTTCCCATCTGATCCTTCGCGTGGACATCGGCCCCTCCTTGCAGCAAGGCCTGCGCGATCTCCCGATGCCCGCTGATCGCCGCCCACATCAGCGCGGTGCGCCCGTCTTTTCCCCGGACGTCGCGGTTCGCTCCCCCCTTGAGAAGCAGCCGGACCATCTCCGCCTCGCTCGATTGGGTGGCCAGCAGGAGCGGCGGCTCCACGAAGCCGATGCCGGCGTTTAAGTCGGCGCCCCGTTTGATCAACAGCGGCAGGAGATGGGTCTTTCGCCCGGCGACGGCGGCGATCAATGGCGTCTTGTCGGCGTCGACGACGTTCACATCGACCCCTTTGTCGAGCAACAACCGGACGATCTCCAGATGTCCTCCTTGGGCCGCCACCCGAAGGGCCGTGGCCGTCGGCGTCGCCCCGCGCTCCAGCAGCCGCTGGGCGGTTTGCAGGTGGCCTCCGCCCGCGGCGGCGCCGAGCGGGGTGCCGTAGACCGGGACCGGGCCGTTGGGATCGGCGCCGCGGTCCAGAAAAAAGGTCACGGTCTCCGTGTGGCCCCGGAAGGCGGCGCTTCCGACCGGATTAAATTCGGGCGCCGTTTCCGCATCGGCGGCGACCCCGTGATGGAGCAACAGGCGAATGACATCGAGATGGCCGTTGGCGGCGGCCCGCTCCAACGCGGAGGTCTTCTCCTCCTCGTTCACATCGGCCGTCTCTTCGAGAAACAGCTCCACGGTATCGACGTAGCCGTTCTGCGCGGCGGCCACCACCGAGGTCATCCGTGTTTTATCTTGCTCGCACGCCCGCGCCCCCGCGCCGAGCAACGCCGCGGCGGCCTCCCGCCGTCCGTTGGCCGCCGCCCAGAGCAACGCGGACTGCGAGCCGCCGCCGCAAAGATCGGCCTTGTTCTGAAGCAGCAGCGTCACGATCGCCGTATGCCCGTTGCCTGCCGCCCAGACCAGCGCCGACCGGCCGCTCGAATCGAGCAGATCCGGAGACATCCCCCCTTCCAAAAACAGGGAGACCGTTTCGGCGTCTCCCTTCCGGATCTCTTCGAGGAACGCTTCCTCGGAAAAGGGGAGCTTGCGCGCTTCGAGGCGCTTTTGGATCGACGCGTCTTCCTGAGGGTGCGCCGTTAAGGGAAAAAAAATCACTGCGAACAGGGCGAAGAACCATCTAAGAACCATCCTTACCTCCAAACAGGGCCGTTTAAACGTTTCCGGGATAAAAAGAAGGGTCAATATAGACAATGGGCCGGAAAAGATCAAGTGGGATTTACGCTGCTTCGGTCTCCGGTGCGGGCGCGTCCGAGAAACAAAACCGCTCCGGCGCGCTTCTCGATGCCTTTTGGGGGAGCGCCACGCTGGCGGGCATGCTTGCAAGAAAGGGAGAAAACGAGGAGAGGAAGTGGGGCGCCATTGAATGCGGCGCTGAAACGGTCGCCTGATTTCACCGCTCCGAAGCGGTGCGCTTGAAGCCGGACGATCCGGTGGCCAAGAAAAACCTGCAAGAGGCGCCGGCGGATTGCAAACAATAAACCCCCGAAACAGTCCGCCGGCGACCGCTATTGGCGGAGTGCCCGCTCGGAGAACTGATCATCTTTCAGGCCGACATTGACTTTCACGTCGCTCAGCTCAATGAAGGTCTTCCGGGAGGACTGTGCATTGACGATTTGGGACACCTTCCAAACAAAGCTCTCGCCGATCTGCTGCCAATCGATCCATTGGGTCTTTAAAAGGGTTCCCTCGGAGAAATAATCGATCCTTCGAAGGGTCCCTTCTTTTTTGGAAATGTAGAGGATTTTTTTACTATAGGCAGGATGTCCGTTCAGCCGGCTCTCAATCACATAACACGGCTCCCCCCGGACTTCTTGCTCCTCCATTAATCGATGTTCATCCTTCTCGATGGGGCGTTGGTGCATATCCTCGAAGAGCAGGTCGGAGTCGTCTTCTTTGTTGTGCTGATGTCCGCCTGCCTGAATCCGGCGGACCTGACGCAGCTCCGGAAGATAGAGCCAAATGTCTGCTTGTTTCTCTTCGGGCCGCTCCCACAGGAGAAACTTCTCCCCTTTGTTATTGGCCGGCGACTCCGTGACGAGGAGTGATTTGCTGTTCAAGTTATCTTTGCCGGAGTAATTTTTCCAAAAGAGCCGAAAGACGGTCTTCTTCTCGTTTCCATTGGGAGGCACGACGCGGAAAGTGACCTTGGAGGTCTGATCTTTGAGGTGATACATCCGCTCATTTGACGATTTGAGGATCGCTTCCGCCGAAGGAGTCGACGGGGGGGCAGACTGCTCGGCCGAAACGGAAATAAGGGGAATGGAAAAAATGGATAAAAGGAAAAGGAAGAGTGTTCTCTGAACCATCTGAATCATATTTCTTCTCCAATCTTAGTTCGAATCGATAAAACGGGTGAATGGATCAACCTATCATATCACTTTTAAAGCGAAAGGCTATTGAATTGCAAATGGGTTGCGAATCGCGTTTCCTGTGAACGCCTCGAACGAAATGCCGTCTGTCCGGATCGCTTGAAAGAAAGATCGCATCATCAATACCCGTTCGAGGGTCGCGGCCCGCAGGACTTTAAATGATGATCTAAGGGTACATCTTCAATCGGAATCCGATCCTCCCTTCCGGTTATTGTCCTGCTCGTTCCATATTTTGTATATTGGAAATGAAGCTGATCAGTTGCAAGAGGATCACCCTCCTCTCAAGAAGGTCCTACCGTAAACGGAAATTCGGATGATGTGAAAACCGATTCCTTTCGGTATTCAGGAGGGTCGTTTTATTTTATATAGGAGCGCGATATGAAAGCAAAAAACGCAACAAAGAAAAAGCAAGGCGGCGCAGGGGCTAAGAAAAATAATGAAGTCAAATCAGGATGGATCGGTCCCCTTTTACGTACCGTGAAAGAGCGCGCTTTCTCCTCCAGCAGACAAGAAAACATGAAAGCGACGGCGCTACTGAAAAAAGACCATGCGAAGGTCAAACAATTGGCGATTATGCACTTGACAAAACTATATCGAAATAAGAGGAAGCCCAAAGAAGCGGATTGGCCTATTTCTTCCGTTGTTTTTTGGGCTTCTTGGTGGCTTTTCGTTTTGATGGGAGCGGAGGTGAACCTAGCGCACGACGCATCACTTCGTCAAAATCTGATTCCTTTATGCGCATTTGGTCCGGTTTTTTCTGTTTCTCTTTCACCTGTACACATCCTTGCGATTGTCGATGTCTAGCACGATAACCTCGCCAGGGTTCTTTCTAATTACATATAGAATCCTATAATCCCCGGATCGGTGACGATAAATAAGTTCGCCATCATCAGTCGTGATTCCTTCCAGCGGCTTTGATCCGTTTGGCCTCGGATTTAATATCAGCGCCTTCGTCTTTTTGATTAGCTGCGCTCGAATCTTATGTGGAATCTTTGCAATATTTGTGAGCGCCGATTTTGTAATCACCAATCCCATTAGGGGTGACATAGTGACTACTTGATTTTCATGTCTATAAATTCCTTCTCTAGTTTTTCATCGCGGAGAACTTTATTCTCTAGTACTTCGGCCAGTCGGATATGCGCGATCTCAATATCGTGCTCATCCTCTGTCTGATAAGGCTCTAGGCTTGCGGCGATTACATTCTGGAATCTGCTATAAAGGGAAGCCGTATATTTTTTCAAATCTCTTGATTTGGGTAATTTAACGCCCGCAAGCCGGGTAGGAGTAATCTTCCGGCCATAATTATATCGCCATTTCTCAAGCCTGATCGCAGATGCGGCAAGAACTAGTTCTGGAATGGTACCCCACTCCTTGCGGCGAGGTATCAGCACAAGGCAATCAGAATTAGGGGCACATGGTTCGCGGTGAACAAATGCTTCGCCAATACTACCGGTGCGAGCAACCGTTATAAATGGCGGCTCAAGTACAGTATGGAATTCAAGCCATCCATAGCAGCCATTATATTCTTCCGTTGGTGAGATGATGAGTGTTTTCCCAGGAGGTATTCCTTCCCGTGACTCTATTTCACCAAGTCCATAGTAAATATCAAACCGCCCCCCAACTTCATCTTCTGTGCCACGGATTTCTTCGGCATTCCTTATTTTTTTCTCGGTTACAATTTTCCGATAATCGGATTGAGTGATTTCCCCGGAAGTAACCGCGCGTCGCTGCAAGAGCACTTCCGGGGCATATCTTGTATAGAATGATGCTAGGCGTCGAAGCAATACATCGATTGCTTCTTTAAGCTCATTCTCTTCTGGCGGAGCTGATTCTATGTATGCGCCAGCAGCCCATTCCATATCTTCTTTAATATGGGCCATACCAGAGAAACCCGCCGCAACCGTCCTATTGGTGATCGCTTCTATGGCCTCCGGTATTTGATTTGGTCCGTGCTCAATGCGAGCACCCTTATCCAGCGTGAGCCCATCATGGTGAAGGCGGACAAAAACTGTTTTTCGCTCAGGATTATGTGGTATGCCTTTCTCGATTACAACAAACGAAGTAGTGGTAGAAGCAAAAGGCTGGAATAGTTCGTCTGGAAGTTGGCAGACGGCAAGCAATGAATGGCGACTAAGGATCTTCTTGCGCCACGCACGGGTTCCCGGCTTCACAATTAATCCTGTTGGCAAGATCACGGCCAGTTTGCCTCGATCTTGAAGCCCCTCCAGGGCACGATCCACGTACTTGTCGGGAGGATCATCTGTATTTTCATGCGGGAAGGGCGGGTTCATAAGCGATATAGTGGCCTTACCGATCGGATAATCTGGCGACGTGAAACAGTCAGCCTTATGAACACCGGTTTTACCGTCCCCGCGCAAGATCATGTTGGCGACGCATAGCGCAGCCGTAATCGGCTCATCTTCAAAACCGATAAGATGCTTAGGAACGATCTTCACCACTTGGGCACGCGACAAATCCTGATTGCGGATGATGCGATCCATGCAGGCGATAAGAAAGCCCCCTGTGCCACAAGTTGGATCAAGCACCACATCATTCTTAGATACCTCACAAACGTCCGCCATCATTTGCGTTATATGGCGAGGAGTGAAGTACTGACCGATTGTATTCCCGCCGGTATATCTAAAAAATGTCTCATAGAGCTGTCCGAGATAATCATGCTCAGCCGTCAGCACAGTCACATTAAGGCGTTCTAGTATTGTTGCTATACGCCGTGCCTTTTCCCTGAGCTTGTCGTTTGCCTCATCGACCCTTAAGCTCTTTGCTAGGTCCGCTTTACCCGCAGCAATGAAAGCGTCGCGACACTCTAGATTAATATCGCGCAGAATCCCAGATGGATCTCTTCGTATTTTCCCCTTTGAGTGCCACAGGGCGAGCATGATCGCACCGACCACGGCGGGTCTCCGTCCATCTTGAATTCGAGACTCGCGCAAAAGTCTATTTATCTCATCTGCACGAGCAGCAAGGACCTCTAGGGGTGGAACTGTTGGCCTTATATCTCGTGGACCGCCTGGCGTTGCTACTCGGTCAAGATCTGAGCGCGTAGGTATCCAGCCGATTGGGTTACCTTCGTAAGTGACTGGTTCCCATTTTCCGCTTTTACTGCGCTTGGATACGCGTAGACTAAATTCCTCATCAGATGTTCCGGCCAAACCGATAGCAAGAGGGTGCCATTCTGCATCCCAAAGAGCATTCGCGTACGCTTGAGCTTCTAAAATAGATTTTCCAGATTCTGCAATGGAACTCTTCGCCTCTATTACTGCGAGCGGCGTAGAGGTAACCCGATCCATTAAAATAGCTTCTGGGATTCCAGCGCCAATACCTTTTTTGCTAGCCCGTGCAAGAGCCCTAGAAAGATTTCCAAAGTTGCGGTATTCGTGTTGTAGTAAGAGATCGCCTTGCGGCGGTCGCCGTAAATCCCATCCTTGGGAAATGAGTAGGTCATTTAGGAGATGTTCAGCGCGACGCTCCGACGCGGATTTGATAGCACCATTGACCATCTATCCCCCTTTTGGCTTGCGAAGCATTAGCCTCTTTCCCTCGATTCTCTGAATGCCTTCTATGGTTCGTGTCCCATCCGTTTTTTTGCGCGTATTATACTTGTAATCCAGTTCAGCAAGATATAGGGGTATGTGCTTACAGCTTACATGATGATGCGTGCCATCAAGAGAGCGTTTGGAGTTTCCGAAAAACCCTTCTGCGGTATTCGTAGTTGCCAATCTTCCAGACTTATCGCGACGAGAATACTCTTCAACACTATGATTGATTGTATCGTGTGAGGCGAAGTTCTTGCCAAGCTTTCTATAGGCTGGTAACTCATCAGTATTCAAGTGTGCTGATTGAGCAACATGCTTTTTCAAAATGCGATCTAAGACTTCTCCGGTAACTTTGTTCACGACCTGAGAACGCACGCGGCCACCCCGCTCAACAAGTGATACAACTGCCGTCTTATTTCCGACATATCGCCGTCCCATGCCGCGTTTCTTGCCGCCGATATAGGTCTCATCAGCCTCTACGGTTCCGCTCAATTTGTCGCCCGATTCAGCATCTTTAAGAGCAAATCTAATGCGATGACACATAAACCAAGCCGTGCGATAAGACCCGAGTTCAAGGTGTCTTTGGATTTGTAGAGCGGAAATTTGCGTCTTGCTTGCGCACATCATATAGAAAGCGATAATCCACTTTCGGATTGGAATCTTTGAATCCTCGCAGACCGTTCCGACAGTAACAGTGAATTGATTCAAGCACTCGGCGCACTTGTAAAGCCCAGGGCGTATCTTCTTTTCTGGATTTGGCGTAACCTTATATATTCGTTCTCGGTTAGCATTCCCACAGTGGGGACAAATTGGACCATCTGGCCAGCGCAGATATTCAAAATATTCGCGTGCTGCTTCGTCTGTTGAGAAACGCTTCATTATTTGAATCAGGGTGAGGTCATCCGATTTTGTTTTCATAAAAGCAGTATATATAATTTAATTGGTTTTGTCAAGTGCATAATCGCCAAACAATTAATCACGCGATTACAGTCGGCTGAAGAAAATAAGATGGCGTTGGTGAGCCTTATTGAGCAAGAGATCAAAATACACAGCCAATGTGAAGAGAAGATCTTCTATCCGGAGGTGAAGAAATTCGACAGTAAGGTCATCACGGAGTCATTGGAGGAGCATAATGAAGTCGATTCAATTCTTGCGGAATTAATGGAGATGACGGGAGAAGAAGATCGGTTTGACTCAAAAGTGATTCAACTTGAGGAGGCCTTGCGGCATCACATTGAAGAAGAGGAAGGGGAGATGTTTCCCGAGGCGGAAGAAAAATTGAAGGATCAATTGGAAGAATTGGGTGCGGAAATACAATACTATAAAGAAGAATTGGCCGTTAAAAATAAAAAAGTAGCGTAGCGTTGATGGAAAAAAACAGAGCCTCTGTCGCCTCCGATCCGATGCGGAGGAACAGAGGCTCTTTTTTTACGATGACTGACTCAAGACGGCTATGCCGCCCGCGTAATGTGTTGAGGTTTGACTTCCTCTGCGCTTTCGGGGGCTGTGTTAGCGGCTTTCTCGGCGTCGAGTGTCTGGAGGCGGAACTCCGCGCTACGATCGGTTAACGCTCCATCGGCCCGGATCAAATCCTCTCCGGCCGACTCCATTCTTAACCGGACAACCTCCTCGGAAGGGGCGCCGGCCGCATTGACCATTCGCTGATAGGCGTAGCTCGGCCAATTTTTGGGAAGCGCGTCAATGGTCGCAAATTGACCCTCCGGCATCAGGCGCTTGTCGGCGGTGTTCACGAGAACCTCCTCGACGTACGCTTTGTTCTCTTCGAATGTCGCCGGGGTGGGGAGGGTGGCCCCGACCACTTCCTCCGGATCCCTCTTCTCATGTTTCTTGAAGAGCGCTCCGGCAAGCCGCAGGTGCTCCAGCTCAAATGCAAGGAACATCTCCCAAACCGGTTTCAGCTTCGGGTCAATCTCGGTGCTGTAGCAGGTGTAGTAATTGGCGCATTCCATAAATTCATGCAGCAGCCACTTCTCAAACCAGCTCTCATTCGGATCCATCAGGGATTCATATTGTGTCACATGCTCCTCTTCGACCTCCCCGATTTCGGCATAGAGTTCCCTAACGTCGGGGCTTCCGTAATGCGGCCCGTGGTTTTTGTAGAAATTATATGTCTGCTGCTCTCCGGAGAGGAGGGTGAGGATGTTGACCTTCGAGATTGGATCGGCCTCATTTTTTTCATAGTGCAACCGAAGCCGCAACATTGGATCGTTGTGGTGGTCTTGTGTCGGGCGGCCCGGGAAGAGGGTCGTTCTTCCCTGGGTGATTTCTTCCGGATCTTTTCCCTCGATTAAGTCGAGCATTTGTGCGAAACGATACAGATGATCGAAATCTTCGAGCAGTCCGAAGTCGAACACTTCCTTCACATAAGGATCCGGCTCGGTCCGTGCGAGATACGCCGTGAGCTCAATCGCAACCTGTTCGTATCCGATCGTTGTTTCCAGCACCGTCTGATCGGGGGGATTGAGCCAGTTGATGGTGGTTTGCTGCTGCTGTTCAATTCGGCGTACTTCCGCCAGCAGCGCTTTGATTTCCATGTTATCGCTGTTCCGCGCAAACGAATGGGAGAAAATGAATGATTCATTCTCGATTCCATTCATCAAAATAATCCGGCAGCGTGTATAAGCATCGATGAGTTGTTTACGATAAGGAAGCACGGCGATCTGCTTCCAATTCCGGATCTGCTTATTTAAAGGGATCCCTTTTTCTTTAAACGGATTCATTCCCATATAAACTCCTTAACGTCAATCATTGTTTCAATGGCAACAAGATATGTTCCACCGGTAAGTCAGCAAAAGGAGTGCCGCCAAAAATTCCGCAAAACGCGTATTCTTTTTTTGCGTTTCAATGAATCGATGGCGGCTTAAAGATGAGAATGAGAAGAAAAGAATCAATCGACTGTTTTTGACGGAATTGTGTGGGTAGGAAAAGCTCAAGTAAAAACGGGATCCTTTTTGGACTTACTGTCTAGGGATCTGCGTGAGCACCCGGGCGGACCGATCCATTCGAAGCCGATTCAACCGAACAGGATAGTAGCCCCCTTTTTCTCTTTAGAGACCATTCACTATTGACCCTGAGAGGATCTCTGCTACGTTTGTACAGGAACGGTATCTATGCTTGAAATCAGTGCTGGGTTAGGATCGGCGATCCTCTTACATTGAAGGGCAGCATGATAAATAGAAGAAAGCATCTTAGAATTCCGATGGTCATGACAGTTCACATCACTCGGAAGGGAGCACAAATGGCCGCGGAGGCCTTTGTCCGAGATATTTGCACCCATGGAATGGGCGTCCATACGAATGAGGTTTATGAAAAGGGTGACATTTTGCTCATCGACATTGCTCTTTTGAATGATAAAAAAGAGGAGATTAAAGGGTCAATTCGGGGAGAAGTCGCCTGGGTGGAGCCGCTTCAAGAGGGTGGCAAATATGCGGTTGGCATTCGATTCGAGCACCTGGATACAGAGAAGCCCAAACTCTATGAGCAGATTCGGCGATTGGAGCAGAGCAACAACAACTCCTAAATTAACGGGCTCGCTTTATGAAGGTCAGGAAAGATCTCACGTAAGATCACTTCCCTTCTGCAGTCCCTCCTAAAATCCTTTCCATCACGCCAATATTTTTTAGATCGTTTTTCTTCTCTCAACAAATTCTGCTTTATTATTGCTCATGATCTTATGAAAGAACGTAGGGTATCCCTGGTTCAAGCCATGAAGAGAGGCGCAGCCTTCATTCTGGTTCCAGGTGCGGAGGATCTTACTTAGAAAGGACTTTAGAGGAAAGACAATCGGTTGGATTCACCGATGTGAGGAAGCGGATCGGCAGAATGACGTTCTTACGTCTACACAGCGTTTACAAATTCTATTCATGTAAACGCTGTGTAGCGCATAAGCGATTGAAAATCTGGTGAGCCGTGAAGGACTTGAACCTTCGACCCGCTGATTAAGAGTCAGCTGCTCTACCAACTGAGCTAACGGCCCGTATTTATAGGTGGGGGCCTGTGCGGCAAGGAAGGAGAAAGGGTCTTCCCATGCCCCCAACGCCCCGCGGCTCGGACAGGCAAAGCCTGATCCTCGCCTTATTCGATAGATTCATTCCGCTCGGGAGATTGATCTTATCCCAAGCTTCTACATGACTTCAACTGGATGGTGCGCCTGAAGGGATTTGAACCCCTAACCTACGGCTCCGGAGGCCGACGCTCTATCCAATTGAGCTACAGGCGCAAGGAATTCAGGATCGTATCATAAAAGTGTGTCGAAAACAATCATCTCCTTCTTCCGAGCTATTGCCAGATATTGGGATCGGACTTATATTGTACTTGTAAGCCAGGTGACCATAAGCTGGCTTACAGAAGGAGGGTCCAAGTGCGTCGTTTTATTTTTCTTTTCGCTCTTATATCTTTGATCGGAACCACCGCCTTGGTAGAGGCGAACATCAATAAAAAACATATTCCTAAATATCCGAAGCTGGTCGACCAACGTCCTGATGCGCCGAAGCTGGTTGCGCGGGACGACTATTATTCTCCCCGATTTTTACAGGTCAAGGTCGTTGCCGGAAACGAGATCTCCCTGCAGAACAAAGGGGGAAATATCCACGGCCTCATCATTCCGGCCTTATCACAGATCAACGTGGTCCGGCCGGGGGAGTCAAAGCAGATTCCGGTCGAGGAAGATGCAAAGCCGGGGATGTATGACTTCTTCTGTCATCTCCATCCCAGGATGCGAGGCACCATCGAGATCTTGCCGAAAGCCTAGCGGATCTGGTGCGCCCAGAGAGATTCGAACTCCCGACCCCTTGGTTCGAAGCCAAGTGCTCTATCCAGCTGAGCTATGGGCGCGAAGGACATCTATTTACCAGATGTAAGGGGTGGGAAGCAAGGGGTTTCAGCAGGCAACGGGCTTAAAGTAGGGGCGACCCCGGTGGGTCGCCCCTTTTATTTAGATAAAGAGGGTAATATCGGCATCCGCGGCGTAGCTGAGAAAGGTCGCGGCACCGACCGGATCTTCCAACCCTTCGATCAGCGCTTTCCGCTGAATCCCCATCATGTCCATCGTCATCTGGCAGGGCCAGAGCTTCACGCCGCTTTCCCGGGCCAAGCTCAGCAGCTCTGGAACCGAAACGATCTGTTTGCTGGCGATCGTCTGCTTCATCATCAACGTTGCAAGGGCCGTCATGCCGGGGAGGGCCGAGATGATGTTCGGCATCGGTATTGGAGTCGCCGGGTTTCCCAAGGGAACGAACCGAAGCGACTCGGCCGCCCCCTTCTTTAAAATGTGCAAGCCGAAGAAGGTAAAGAAGAGGGCCGCCTCCATGTCGAGGGCGATCGCCGTGGTCGCCAGAATCAGCGGCGGATAAGCCGCCTCCAGCGTTCCTTTCGAGACGACCATCGCCAATCGCTTCTTCCGCGTCGGTTGCTTCTCAAGAGGCGACCCCAGCCTTGCATCGATCCGCTCATCGATCAGTGCCCGGAGCCGCTCTTCCAGCGCCGGTTCGATCCCTTCGTTTAGTTTCTGTCCCATCGATGGTCTTCTCTTACTTCGTTTTCCGGATGTAATAGGTGAAGATGCCGTCGATCTCTTTCATCGAGATCAACGTATGCCCCGTCTGTTGGGCGAAGGCCGCCATATCGGGCTTGGATCCTTTATCGGTCGCGACCACTTCCAGGACCTGTCCCACCTGGAGCGTTTCCATCGCCAATTTCGTCTTTAAGATCGGCATGGGACATTTCATCCCTTTGCAATCGAGCATCTGATCTGCCTGCGTTTCGGTCGACATGATGACTGCTTTCCATTACAAATGATTAAGCCGCCCAGCGGCGATCGGTCCTCCGCCGGTCTGTGGAGGTCGGAAGCTGCTCGCGCCGGCGATCTTCCTGCCGCCGCTCCCCGCCGTTATAGCCGAGGACCAAATCCTGGAAGGTCTTCAGCTCTTCTCGATTTAAAAGACGCTCCGGTTGTTCCGCGGAGAGGATTTTTTCAATCTGGTTGAAAGTCTGATAGATATAATTCTCGAGCCGATACACATCGGGCTGATTTTCAATCATCATCGCTTCTAAGGCGAGAAGCGCCGTCACCTTGGGATGGATGGCTTCTGTCTGCATGATTTGGATCCTCCTTTCTGAATCGAACGTGTCTTGGAGAGTTGCTGCTCGTGTTAGGGCCTGAATTCTGAATGAAAGAGGGGATATAGATGGATGAATGCAGTTTGTCGATGTTGGGGTGGATGAGGGGTTTCGAACCCCCAACCCCTGGATCCACAATCCAGTGCTCTACCCTTGAGCTACACCCACCACTCACCATGAAAACCGATCGGATTATAGCATAGAAATTCGGTGAAATAAAATAGTTAAATTCGAAAAGCCGAAATCATCTTGCGCAAAAAAGAAGAGGCCTCTATAGTGAAAGGCATGGAACTTTTTGTCGATCATTTGTGGCGTAAAATCGATCAGAGCCGGGCGGCGTTTCCCTTTCTGGCCGCGCTGGAAGCGCGCTTTCCGGAGGGGGAAGTTTACCTCGTCGGGGGGGCGGTTCGGGACCTTCTCCTGGGACGGGAGACGAAAGATTATGATTTTTTGATCCGAGCGATTCCCGCCGACCTCCTGAGAGATTTTTTGAAGCTGCATGGGAAGGTCAACTGGGTGGGGAAGAATTTCGGGGTCTACAAGTTCGCGCCGAACGGGGTGGCGCTGGAAGAGCAGATCGACATCGCCCTTCCCAGAACGGAGCGCTCTTTCTTGAAGGGGGGAGGGCGCCGCGACTTTGAAGTGCAAAGCGATGCGGCGCTTCCTGTCGAGGAGGACCTCCGCCGGCGCGATTTCACCGTCAATGCCATCGCCGCCGATCTCAAGAAGAGGGCGCTCGTCGATCCATTCGGCGGCGTCGACGATCTGAGGGCCGGACGGCTCCGGGCGGTCGGCGATCCGGCGCAACGCTTTGCCGAAGATTCATCGAGACTCTTACGCGCCCTGCGCTTTGCCTGCCAGTTTCAATTTCGCTTTGAAGAGAAAACATGGCTGGCGCTGCGCGCCGCCCTCGGCGCGCTCAATGCGAAGCGAGAAGACGGGACCGAGATCGTCCCCCGCGAAATCATCGCGAAAGAATTCATCAAGGCGATCGTCTCCGACCCGGTCCGGGCGTTCGATCTCTGGGACGAAAGCGGCGCCTTCGCGGAATTGATCCCCGAGCTGCTCCGGATGAAGGGATGTCCGCAGCCGGAAATCTATCATACCGAAGGAGACGTCTGGACCCATACCCGTTTGGCTCTGAGCGTCCTTGCCTCACCCGCTTTCCAGGCGGAATTTCAGGAGCCGTACGATGCGGAGGCGGCGCTGGCGGTCCTCTTCCACGATATCGGAAAGCCGTATACGCTCCAGACGCCGGAGCGGGACGGCGTCGATCGGATTCGCTTCAACGGTCACGATCAGGTCGGGGCCCGCCTGGTCCGCGAGATCGCGGCGCGGCTGAAGTTCTCGACATTCACAAAGGGGAGCCGCTATCATGTGAATGAGGAGGCGCTGGCCTGGATGATCGAAAAACATTTAATCCTGGTCCAGGGCGAGGTCGATCAGATGCGCGCCGCCACCCTTGAAAAGCATTTTCTCAATCCACAGCGGCCCGGCCACAAACTTCTACAATTGATTTTCTGCGACGGTAGCGCCACCGTTCCTCCGTCCGGGCCGCCGCAGCTGGTTTCGTATCGACGGCTGCGGGAGCGGATCGCCGCGATGGAGGCGATGGCGGTGTCGCGTTCTCGCATTCCGGCGCCGCTTCTCTCGGGAGAAGAGGTGATGGAGGTGTTGGCGATCCCCCCGGGACCGGAGGTCGGAAGAGCGCTCTCTCTTATTCGAGAGGAACAACTCTCCGGTCGATTGGCCGACCGCGAGGCGGCGAAAATATTTTTGAAGCGGCAGCGAACCGGACCCACATGAGGCCGGAGACGCTGAAATTCCTACGGAATGGCCCGTCTCTTCGAGAGAACAATCGTTGACATCCGAAAAGTCGAATGTTACTATCGATCATCTTTTTATGGAAAATAAAGCCGATTATAAGCAAACCCTGAACCTGCCGAAGACCGATTTTCCGATGCGAGCCAATCTCACTCAACGTGAGGTGGAGCAGTTGGCGCGATGGGAAGAGAGCGGACTCTACCAGAAAGTTCTGCAAGAGCGTGCGGGCCGAGAGAAGTACATCCTTCACGACGGGCCCCCGTATGCAAACGGCCACATCCACATCGGGCATGCGCTCAACAAAATCCTCAAAGACTTCGTCGTTAAATCAAGATCGATGAGCGGCGCTGCCGCCCCCTATGTTCCCGGCTGGGACTGTCATGGTCTTCCGATCGAGCATCAGGTGTTAAAAGACCTCGGGCCGAAGAAGCAGGGGATGAGCAAAGGGGAGATCCGAAAGCGCTGCCGGGACTACGCCGACAAGTTCGTTCAGATTCAACGCGACGAGTTCAAACGGCTCGGCGTTCTCGGCGACTGGGAGCATCCTTATCTGACGATGACCCCCGACTACGAGGCGGCGATCGTCCGGGAGTTCGGGAAGGTCGTTGCGACGGGCGACGTTTATAAAGGAAAGAAACCGGTCCTCTGGTGTCCGAACGATGAGACGGCGCTCGCCGAGGCGGAGGTCGAATATGCCGATCACACCTCGCCGTCGATCTATGTCAAATTTCCGGTCAAAGATGCGAAGGGGAAGCTAACCGTCCGCCCCGACGGACAGACCTCTGTAGTGATCTGGACGACGACCCCCTGGACCCTTGTCGCCAATCAGGCGATTGCGGTCCATCCCGATTATCACTACCGTCTCGTCCAGACGCTGGCGGGCGATCTACTCCTCGCGCAGAACCTGATCGAATCGTGCATGAAGGCGTTCGGTTTCGCCCCCGGCTCCTACGAAGTGGCCCCCGGTGGATGGACCGGGAGCGAGCTCGAAGGGATCATCTGCCGTCATCCGTGGCTCGATCGCGACGCGCCGATCATTCTGGGCGAGCATGTCACCCTCGAGCAAGGGACCGGCTGCGTTCACACCGCCCCCGGTCACGGGCAGGAAGACTACGAGGTCGGGCTCCGATACGGCCTGCCGGTGTATGCGCCGGTCGACAGTCAAGGCCGATTTACGAAAGAGGCGGGGGAGTTTGCCGGACAAAAGGTCTTCGACGCGAACCGGGCGATCATCGCGCTTTTGATGCAGCGTGGGATGCTCTTGAAGGAAGCGTCGATCAGCCATTCGTATCCGCACTGCTGGCGCTGCAAGAATCCGGTGATCTTCCGCGCCACCGAGCAGTGGTTTATCTCGATGGAGAAGCACCATCTGCGTGAGCGGGCGATCAAGGCGATCGAGCAGGAGGTCCAGTGGATTCCGAAGTGGGGAAGGGACCGGATCTTGGGGATGATGCAGAGCCGGCCCGACTGGTGCATCTCGCGCCAGCGGGTCTGGGGGGTGCCGATCGTCGCCTTTGCCTGCGCCGACTGCAACGAGATCTTGGTGTCGAAAGAGATCGCCGATTTTGTCGCCGACCTGATGGAGAAAGACGGCGGGAGCGACATCTGGTTTTCAAGGTCGGCCGCGGAACTGCTTCCGAACGGAACGGCCTGCAAGAAGTGCGGCGGGAGCCGTTTGCAGCAGGAGAACGATATCCTCGATGTCTGGTTCGAATCGGGGGTGAGCCACGCCGCCGTTTTGAAAAACGCGCGGCGATGGCCGGAGCTGACGTGGCCGGCCGATCTTTATCTGGAGGGCTCCGACCAGCACCGCGGCTGGTTTCACAGCAGCCTGCTCGCGGCGCTCGAAACGGACGGCCGCCCTCCTTATAAGGCGGTGCTCACGCATGGGTTCGTCGTCGACGGCGCCGGAAAGAAGATGTCGAAGTCGGCGGGCAATGTCGTCGCGCCGCAAGAGGTCATCAATAAATATGGGGCGGAGATCTTGCGCCTCTGGGTGTCGGCGACCGATTTCAGGGAAGATGTCCGGATCTCGCAGGATATCCTCGTTCAACTGGTCGAGGCGTATCGAAAGATCCGGAACACCTGCCGGTTCCTTCTCAGCAACCTCTATGATTTTCATCCCTCCGATGGTCCGGTGCCCGACGCCGATCTGCAGGAGATCGATCGGTGGGCCCTTTACCGTCTCCAGATGCTCAATGAAAAAGTGCAGCGGGCCTATCGCGAGGCGGAGTTCCACGCGATCTTCCATGCCTTGAATAATTTCTGTGCCGTCGATCTCTCCTCTTTTTATCTCGATATCTTGAAGGACCGGCTCTATGCCTCCGCTCCGAAATCTTCCGAGCGGCGCGCGGCCCAATCGGTGCTGTTGGAGATGCTGACGACGCTCGTCCGTTTGATGGCGCCGATCCTGTCGTTTACCGCGGAGGAGATCTGGGGCTACATGCCGGCCGACTTGAAAGAAAAGGAGAGCGTTCTACTGACCACTTTCCCGATGGCCTCGAAAAATATTTCTGAAAAAGAGGAAAGTCAAACGGCCGAAAAAAAGATGCGGCTGCCAGAGACATTTTTAGAAACATGGGGTAAACTTATCGAAGTCAGAGAAGAAGTCTCCCGTTTCCTGGAACAACAACGCAAAGAAAAGAAAATCGGAAGCTCGCTGGAGGCCAGCGTCGCGCTCTTTGCAAAAGAGAACGAGCCTCTTTATCCACTTCTTCATGAGAAGAAAGCGTTTCTCTCCACCCTTTTCATCGTGTCGCAGGTCGATCTGCTTCCGTGGGAGAGAAAACCGGAAGGCGCTTCGACCGTTAAGCTGAGGGAGGGATCCCTTGCGATTCAGGTTCAACCGGCTCGGGGGGCCAAGTGTGAACGCTGCTGGATTTATCGAGAGGATGTCGGGACCGATGCCGCGTATCCGACCCTCTGCGGGCGATGTGCCGGTGTGGTGGGTGCCGATGGCCGAGGGAAAGGAGCGGTCACCCGTGGTGCTGGGCCAAATTAAGCTAATTTTCTTGACATTGATCGGGGGCGGGACTATCATTCTGGATCAAATTACGAAGCTGCTTATTCAAAAGGCCTTTCGTCTTCATGAATCGGTGGTTGTGATTCAAGACTTTTTTTCCCTGACCTACATCCGAAATCCGGGCGCCGCGTTCGGTTTGTTTGCGGATCAGAGCGCCGGCTTCCGGTCGATCTTCTTCCTCGTCGTTTCCATTGTTGCCCTTTCCATCCTTCTCTATTTTCTCGCTCAGACCCCTCAAGAAGATAGGTCCAGTTTGGTTGCAATCTCCCTTTTGTTCGGCGGGGCGATCGGAAACCTAATCGATCGCGTACGATTGGGAGAAGTGGTCGACTTTCTCGATTTTTATGTCGGCCAATTCCATTGGCCGGCGTTTAATGTCGCCGACTCGGCGATTACAATCGGCATCTCTCTTTTGATGTTGAATCTCTTTTGGCTTAAGAAGGAGGTTTCGACCACAAATCTCAGAGGCTGTGAATGAAGCAGGGCCCGGTGCGTTACCGGTCGGAAGCAGGGCAGAGAAGATAGATAGGTCAGATCGATCGAAAGAAATATGCCGTCCAGAATCCTCGAAGCGAGGGGGCCGATCGAATTAAGAAGCGCCAGGAGGTTTTCGAGGGAGTTCGATCCGTATGCGGAAAGAATCAGAGAAGTTTGTAAATAAGGCGGTCATGGCGTTGGACCGGGGAAACTGGCTGTTGGCCGTGCAATTCCTCAAGAAGGTCCTCGCCGCCGATCCAAACCACCTCCCGGCCTATCATGAGCTGGCCGATATTTATCTCCACCTCGGTCATTTTGACGCTGCGCTGGAAGTGATTCAAAGAGCGGTTCAGGTCTTTCCGGAAGACTATCAGAGCAGTTTTATTCTTGCCAACATTCTCCTCGTGCAGAACAAGCCGGATCAGGCGCTCGGCATCTATCGGCGGCTGGAGAAGCTCCGGTGCGAAGAGCAGGAGGTGACCGATCTTTTCTTTAATATCGCCTTGGCGTACCATGCGAAAAACCAAATGGCCCGGGCCCTTCGTTATCTTCGACAAGCGCTCGATGAAGATACGGCCTATACGGAAGCGTATGAGCTGATGGGGAAGATCCTCTTTGAACGAAAAGATCTCCCCGGCGCCAAGCAGGCGTTCGAGAAGATCATCGACATCGAGCCGGGACATTTGAACGCACACCATATGCTCGGCATTATTTATTCAAAAGAGCTCAAGTGGGATGACGCGATCGGCGAATGGAAGACGGTCCTCAACTTGGCTCCCGAAACGGACGAAGCGATGCGCGAGCTCGGCTGGGCCTTTAACATGATCGGCCAGGAAGAGGAAGCGGTCAGCTTTCTTCGGAAAGCACTCGAAGTGAATCCGCAGAATATCCAGGCACGGATCGATCTCGGCGCCGTCTTTATGGGGCAGATGCAATTCAAGGAGGCGATTGCCGAGTGGGAGTGGGTCCGCCAATATGATCCGAACAACAAGCTCATCCACAAATTTTTATCGCAAGCCCGCCTTTACGAGAAAAAAATGAAACAGGAGAAAAAAGGAGAACGGTAATTCCGAAAAGCACCTCTTGAGGAACCGTTTGGAGTCGCACTGCATGTCCTTTTCCCCTCCTCCCCCTTTGGTTGTCTCTTTACATACTCCCCCCGAACGCATCGATCTCTATCTGATTAGAAGGGGTCTTTCTCTTTCCCGATCCCGGATTCAAAAACTCATCGAAGAAGGCCAGATCCTCGTCAACGGACGCCCGACCCGGGCCAGCTATCGGGTTCGCGAAGGAGACCAAATTGATGTGCAAATCCCTCCCCCCGCGCCGCTGGAGCTGATTCCGGAAGAAGTGCCGCTCGAGGTCCTTTACGAAGACGACATGCTCCTCGTCATCAACAAACCGGCGGGGATGGTGGTTCATCCGGCCCCCGGCCACGATCGGGGAACGCTGGTTCATGCCCTTCTTCATCATTGTCGCGGCCTGACGGGAATCGGGGGACGGGAGCGGCCCGGGATTGTTCACCGGCTCGATAAAGAGACCTCCGGCGTGTTGGTGGTCGCAAAGACCGACCGGGCGCATCAACGCCTCTCGAAGCAATTTAAGGATCATACGATCGATCGTCGTTACTTGGCGATTGTTTCCGGAAAGGTGGCGAAGAATTCGGGCAAAATCCAACTTTCGATCGGCCGGGACCGGATCGATCGGAAGAAGATCTCCGCCCGAACCGCCCGCCCGCGCGAGGCGGAGACGCACTACGTTGTTCGGGAGCGCTTCCGAATCGCCACGTTATTGGAGGTGTATCCTCAGACCGGCCGAACGCATCAGATTCGCGTTCATATGGCCCATCTCGGACATCCTGTGGTGGGAGATAAGATTTACGGCGGCCGGGCGGCGCGGATGTTCGAGATCAACGTGGAGCGGCAGATGCTCCATGCGGAGCGGCTTGGGTTTGTTCATCCGACGACCGGCGAGCGGATGATCTTCACCGCATCGATGCCGGCCGACATGCAGGCCCTCCTCTCGGCGCTTCAGGCAGAGAAAGAGAGCCAAGGGCCGCCCGCTACCGGGAAAGGCCTTCGCGGCGCCGGAGGCTGACATCGATTTGCTGTGCGATGTAAACCGGATCGAGCGGCGGAAGGAGAAGGCGCTCGGCCTTTAATTCATAAGAGTAACTCTGGGTCACCTGCATCGGAAGCGGGTGATCGCAGAACAGAAAAACAGGGATCGATTCGATTTTTCTGCCCTCCCGCAATTGCCTGCATACCTCATAACCGCTTGGCTCTCCTGGAATAAGCAGATCGATTAAAATCAGGTCGATCGGAAACCAAGCGATCGCAAACTGCACTTCTGCCGACGTCCGGCATTCAAAGATCAGAAATCCCCTCTTGCGAAGCTCCCCCTTGATCGGGAGGAGATTCGGAGACGATTCGAAAAATAACAACGATCTCTCGTGATGTTTAATCCGAGTTCCATCCATAAAAGGGATTGTCTTTTCTACAGAGCTATGCTAATGATAAAAATGTTTCGCGCGATCGCGCCAAATATCGGTGACCTCTCTTTGAAGAATCGACGCAATGAACTTCCGAATCCGTTTCGAACGAGCCCGGTTAAAAATAATCTGGTGGACGGCCGACTGGGTCACCCCAAGTGAGCGGGCGATGCGTGTCTGTGTCCAGCCGCGCCTTTTTAGCTCAAAACAGAGCATTAGGCCGCTTTCTCTCTTTTTTTGAGAAGAGGACTTATTAATATTAGGACTCTCCCAATCGAAGATGAAAGAATTGTCCTTAGTTTAATTCGTTAAGGCGACATTGTCAATGAAAAAAATCGCTAAGGCGACAGAAATCAATAAGCGGGTGAAGCAGGTTCGAGAACGGGAAGGTCTGACCCAAAAGGACTTTGCAGCGCAGATTGGCGTGTCTCGCAGTTTTCTCTCGGAAATTGAGGCAGGAAAGGTCAAGCCGTCGATCGAGACGCTGATCGGGATTGTGACCCACTATCAGATCGATCCGTCTTGGCTCCTCGTCGGGGCCGCCGGGGAGCGGCCCGCCGATTTTGTCGCGTCGGAAGCTTCTTCCGGCTATCCTTCCGCCAGTCGACAGACGGCCTATCCCACCATCCCGCTCCTCGATGATCGGTCGGTATCGGGTTCTCCTCATCTTATTTCCGAGGGTGACATCGCAGCCTATCTTCCGGTGTGGGGGGCGATCTATCAGAAGGAGATGTTTTGTTTCTATCTTCGCGACGATGCCATGTCGCCGCTTCTCCAGCAGGGTGCGTTGGTCGGTGCGATCCCGATTCCGACGCCGTCGAAGAAATGGGAGGGGAAGCTGATCGTCCTCTGGCCGGCAAAGGGGGGAATGATGGTTCGCCGGTTCCGAATCGACCAAAAGTATTTCATCTTCGAAGCGGAGAATAAAAATCATTCGGTGATTTATCTGGAGAGATCGGTACAACCGGTCCTCTTCAGCGTCGATTGGTGGTGGCAGCGCCAATAAAGCGCGCAACACGGGAGGGAGAGACCGCTCAAGTGTCATCTACCAAACATATATATTTCCGTTTGGAAGTTTTTCATCGCAAGGTGCTTGACTTTTAAATTTTAACTCACGTATACTTTTAGAAAATAGAAAAGTGGTATCCCGCCTCTGGATACAGTACCATCCGGACGTAATTATTAAACCATAAAGAGATGATCGATCATAAGAAGGGGGTCAACGATGGAAAAAGTATCTCCGCAAAAAGTCGGCGAGCGGATCAGAGCGGTGCGCGGCAACCGAACTCAAACAGAGTTTGCAAAAGCGCTCGGAGTGAAGAAACAAAACTATATCAGTCGATATGAAAGAGGACGCATCCCCTCTCCGGATCTTTTGGTCCGTATTGCCGAGATGGGAAGAGTGAGTATCGATTGGTTGCTTACGGGGAAAAAAGGTGCGGGGCGCGCAACACCTCCCCAAGCCGCCCGAGGAACCCGGAATTTGCGGCAAGCCAAGAGAAAATAGCTCTACTCCGCGACCTCTGTCAGCCTGCTTACGGTCGATCTGCCTTTGTTTTTTGTCTGAGGCAGATCGACCTTGAGTTTAATGGCTGTTCGGTTTCTCCCGTCGTGAAATAATTTCTCTCCGACGGTGGGAATCCGTCGCAAGACCCTTCCTATGCCTTCCGTAGAGATGGTCACCCCTCTGTGATGTCAGACGGTTCTTTCCTCAAAACCTGCGTATAAACTCAATCTATCGTGAGCCGTTTGTCGATGACAAAGACATTGACAGGCCTGGAATTTGTTCTATATACTCCATCAGAAATGTTGATTTAGCGAAAGGAGAACGTGTGCTGAAAGAGACCCCCTTTATTTGGATGGATGGAAAACTGGTTCCTTGGAAAGAGGCCACTGTCCATGTACTCACCCATAGCCTTCATTACGGCCTGGCCGTTTTCGAAGGAATCCGTTGTTACAAGGGGAGCTCCGGCACGGCCGTGTTTCGATTGGCGGAGCATGTCGAGCGTCTTTTTGGATCGGCCCACATTGTGAAAATGAAGATCCCGTTCGCTCAGAAAGAGCTCGAGCAGGCGGTTGTTGAAACCGTTCGTGTCAATCGATTGGAAGAGGGCTATATCCGGCCGTTGGCCTATATCGGCTACGGGGAGATGGGGCTGTACGTGAAGGAAAACCCCATTCGCCTCTCGATCGCCGCGTGGCCCTGGGGGACTTACCTCGGAGAGGAGGGGATCCGTCGCGGCATTCGGGTCGCCGTCTCTTCTTTTGCACGGCATCATGTGAATATCAGCATGACCCGCGCGAAGGTCGCCGGTTATTACGTTAATTCACAGTTGGCAAAACGAGAAGCGAAGGAAGCCGGCTATGACGAAGCGGTTCTCCTCGACACGGAAGGCTTCGTCGCAGAAGGACCGGGTGAGAATATCTTTATCGTTCGAAAAGGGGTGTTAAAGACGACGCCGCTGACCTCCATCCTCGAGGGAATCACGCGCGATACGATCATGCAATTGGCCCATGAGCGGAAGATCAAGGTGGTTCAGGAACGGTTTACGCGCGATGACCTCTACTTGGCGGACGAAGCGTTTTTTACGGGAACGGCCGCCGAGGTGACGCCGATCCGCGAAGTGGACGGCCGTATGATTGGCAAAGGGGAGCCGGGACCGGTGACGCTTGAGCTTCAAAAGGCCTTCTTTGATATCGTCCGCGGTAAGGAGAAGGTCCATCCGGAATGGCTGACCTTCGTATAGCGCCTTCGCTCAAGCGTTAGTATTTTCTCGGGTTGGCTCCGATCGCGACGATGCTGCAGGTGTCCCGAATCTCCAGCCCCAAAGCATGTCCCTTCCGAATCAATTCCTCGCTTTCAGATCCGGGATTAAGATAAACAATCCGCATTCCTTCTTTTTGCGCCACCTCTTCGATCACCTTCAGGCCGATCAACGAGGGAATATAAAAACTGGCGAGCGCAACCCGCTCGGGAATCTCCAGGACGGATCGGTAGACCGGTTGTCCTTCGACCTCTGTCTCGGAAGGATGGACCGGGAAAACACGGTAACCTTTCTCCATGAACGCCCGAACCGCTTTGTTCCCGAATTTTGTGCGATTGCGGGAAGCCCCCACAATCGCAATTTTTTTCTCCTCTTCCATGATTTTCCTTATCTTCTCCTCCTTGACAAGTAACCCAAGTTAAGGTATCCCTAAATTATCTAATCTAGGTAGACGCACATGGCTCGTCTTCTATCTCTTTCCACTTCGATGTTCTCCGGCGTTTCTCGGCGATCGCTCCTTGGCTTGATTCCCGTCCTGATCCTCCTCATTTATTCAAACACATGGGATGCGAGTTTTCATCTGGACGATGATATCAACATTGTCGAGAATCGCGCCATCCAGATCAAGACCCTCGATCTTTCAAGCCTGATCCGTGCGGGATTTCAGAGTCCTTTGCCGAACCGATTTGTTGCGAACATGTCGTTTGCATTGAACTATTACTTCGGGGGCCTTCATGCTTTCGGATATCATTGGATCAACACGCTGATTCATCTCGGCACGGCCTTCTTTCTTTATCTTTTTCTCTCCCAGACCTTTTCACTTCAGCGGCTGTCCCGATCCATCCCCTTTCCAGGCGAGGCCGCCGCCGTCGCCGCACTTCTTTGGGCTGTCCATCCCGTTCAGACCCAATCGGTGACTTATATTGTACAGCGGATGACCAGCCTTTCCGCCTTTTTTTATCTTCTTGCCTTTATCCTCTATATACAAGGTAGAAAGAAGATGGAAGGAGGGCGCTTTGTCTCCCCATCAAGATTCGGTTATTGGTATTTCGGCTCCGGAGCCGCCGCCCTGCTCAGTTTGGGGAGCAAAGAGACCGCCATTACCCTTCCGATGATGATCGTCCTCTATGATTTTCTTTTTTTCTCCGGAGAAGATCGGGAAAAGATTAAAAAAGCCGTTCCGTTTTATCTGATGCTGCTGATTGGAACAGGTGTGATCGCACTCCTCTATCTTTGGGGCGCGACCGGTGTGTTCGGCGCGCTTCAAAAAGGGATCTCGAAGCAGTACGGTGTCGATTATGTTCCTTGGGACCTTCGGTTGATGACCGGGGCGCGGGTCCTGGTTTATTATCTTTCCTTGCTTCTTTTCCCGCATCCGTCCCGGTTGAATTTAGACTATGATTTTCCGCTCTCTTACTCGATTCTCCATCCGCCGACCACCCTCCTTTCGGCGATCGCACTGATCGGATCTTTTTTCCTTCGCGTTGTTTTCATGGAAGAGAAAGCCGCTTTTTGCCTTTTTCTTTTTTTGGTATTTTGGAAATCTCCTGCTCGAATCAACTGTTCTACAGCTCGATCTGGTCTTCGAGCATCGCCTTTATCTCCCTTCGATCGCCTTTTTCGCCGTCATCGCCCTCGGATTGCTGCGGTGGGCCTCGGCCGCCTCTTCGGAATGGGCCGGTCGTGCTGTTTCCGTTTTCCTGATCGGTCTGATCTCTGTTCATGCATTCTGGACATTCGAACGCAATCAGGTCTGGCGGGAGGAGGTCACCCTTTGGCAAGATACCACATCGAAATCTCCGCGGAAAGCTCGCCCTTATGAGGCATTAGGAACGGCCTATGCCGAACAGGGACGTTCTCGATGAGGCGATTCAGGCCTTTCAGACGGCGCTGCGGCTCAATAAAAATGACCCCAAGGTCCATACCAATTTGGGAGTTGCTTATTATAAGAAGGGGAAAATGACGCAGGCAATTTCTGAATTTAACAAAGCGATTGGGATGAACGGGCGGGACGCATTGGCCTATTATAATTTGGCGAATGTTTTTACCGACCAGGAGCGATGGGATGATGCGATCGAGGCCTACCAAAAAGCCTTAGCAATTCTTCCGTCCGAGGCGATGATCCGACACAATCTCGCTTATGCACTGAATCGAAAAGGGCTGCGCCGGGAGGCCATTCATGAATATTTGGAAGCCATCCGAAAAGAGAACGATCTGGTTGAAAGCCACAAAAACCTTGCGGCGCTCTATCTTCAGGAAGAGCAGATCGAGGAGGCGTTGCATCACTATCAGGAAGCCGACCGGATACGCCCCGATGATCCTGTCATCCACCGCATGATGGGCTCCCTTTATAAGAAGCAGAAATTATTCGATCTGGCGCTGCGGGAGTTTGAAAAAGCGGCCCAACTTGCCCCCAGCGCGACGACGTATTATCAGTTGGGAACGGTTTTGGATCATAAAAAGAAGTGGAATGAGGCGATCCGGGTCTACCAGAGGGCCATTGAGCTGAATCCCGAAATGGTGGAGGCTTACATCAATCTTGGGGTTAATTATCAGAAGCAGAACCAACTTGAACGCGCGATGAAGGCTTTTCTCGAAGCGATGCGGCTTCAGCCGGAATTGGCGGAGGCCCATAATAACCTCGGCTATCTCTATCAGCAGAAAGGTCTTGTCGAACTCGCCCGTCTCGAATATGAGCTTGCATTGCGGTTCCGCCCTCAATGGGATCTTCCCCGGATCAACCTGATGCAACTGAATCGTCCCATCCAAAAGGTGGGACTCCGGCCCGTGCAGTGAATTGACCATTCAACGATTCAGAAAAGGAATCTTTTGTGCAATCGTTTGCAATCCGGTTACATCATTTCGTGGAATATCCCAGAATAAACTCTCTTCTTTCCGCCTAAAGGCGTCATTTATATTACTCTTTTAGTATGGCCTCGGATTTGCAAAAAAGGCGTTCCATCATCTTTCATCATTGGAACGATTGGGGCAGATCCGATGTCGGTGAGACAGAAGTATAGGCGATATTGGATATTAACCGGAACACTCGGTCTTTTTATTTTTCATCCCTTTTCCACTGATTTATCCCTTTCAGACTCGCGCGGCATGCCGTTGCATCAGTTGCCGGCGGACCCCTCCCATGAAGTGACTGCAAAGCACCCTTCTTCCTCTCACCCGGGGGGACATTCCCCGAAAGAGAAGAAAATCTTCGAGATTCTCTCAGGATTTAAGACCGGATTGAATAAGAATCAGGAGCGGAAGCTGGCGAGTTTCATCCATCAGGAGAGTCGCCGCTACGGATTTGACCCCGAATTAATCGTCGCGGTGATCTCGACGGAGAGCTCATTTTATAATTGGGCGGTCTCTCCCAAGGGAGCCGTTGGATTGATGCAAATTATCCCAACGACCGGGAAGCAGGTTGCGGAGATGAACGATATCGTTTGGCACGGAAATGATCCTTTATTCGATCCGTTCCTGAATACTCGCCTCGGTATTCATTATTTATGGATGCTCTATCTGAAGTTTGGAGACATTTCTCTCGCCCTGACGGCTTACAATTATGGTCCTGGAAAGGTGATTCGTTGGTTGAAGGCAGGTAAAACCATTCCGACGGATTATTCCGGAAAAGTGCTTTCTTACTATGAGCAGTTTCTGAATGTCGGTGGGGGCGGAAAAGGGGCTCCGGGGAAGGCAAAGCAGGTTCAGATGGCGCGTCGCTCCTAGCGCCTACGGTTTTTTATAAAACTGCGGCGACATTTCGGTGATGATCATTCCTTCTTGCGCCGGCGTTCTGCAGGCCCGTTCGGTTAGCTCCTCTCCTTCCGGACCGATCTTGAAAGTCACCACGCAATTTTTGCATTCCCCGTTCCAGCAAAACTTGTTGGAGAAGCGGATCAACCCCATCTCCTGGAAAATCCAGATGAGGTTGTCCTCCTGGACGTGACAAACCTTTCCCTGAATGGAAATCTGTAGTGCCACGGGACCACTTTGAGGTGAAGGGATGGGTTCCATACGTTCTCCGAGTCTAGCATAGAATGAGAGAAAGTAAAGACTCACCGCTTCTTCTCAACACCGACTTGCCGACAATAGAGGGAAATCTCGCATCGGCTGCAGATCGGCGAGATCGGTTTGCAGATAAACTGTCCAAAGGGAACAAGGAGATCGTTATAGGTGATCCAGTAGCGTTTGGGAAGTTTCTTTCGGAGCGCCACTTCACTTTCTTCGGGGTTCTTCGTCCGGATATATCCGATCCGGTTTGAAATACGATGAACATGGGTGTCGACGCAGATCCCCGGCTTCCGATAGGCCACGGTGACGACGAGATTGGCCGTTTTTCTCCCCACGCCGGGAAGGGTGAGCAGGACCTCAATAGCGTCGGGGACGTTGCCGTCGAATTTCTCGATCAAGTCCCGACAAAGGGCGAGAATCTGCTTGGTTTTGTTTCGGTAAAAAGAGACCGGGTAGATCGCGGACTCAATCTGATCGGCGCGCAAGCCGAGCATCCGGTCCGGTATATCGGCCAATTTAAAGAGACGGACCGAGGCGGCTTCGGTCGTCTCATCTCGTGTTCGAAGGCTCAGGAGACAAGAAATTAAGACCTGGAAGGGATCTTGCGTCTGCTGTGCGATCAGGCCGACGACCGGCACTTTTAACCGGCGTACCTCCTTTTTCAGGATCGCCATGATCGGATGGATGGAGTCGGCCGTGATCATCGCTCAGAAAATACCATAGGCCTTCTTCACAATGCAGATTGTTCGCTTCCAATCCGGAATCGTTTTTAGCTTGACTTAGATTGTGGCTTAGCCTACTATTTTTTTACGCTTACTTTATCCTATATTTAGGTCAGATGCGGTGGAGATGGATCAAGTCTGGTCCAACTATAAAGAGGCCCTCGACGAGGTCGAAGAGCAGATCAAGAAAGGCCTCGATTCCGAGGTCACGCTCATCAACAAGGTCGCCTATCATATCTTGAGCAGCGGCGGAAAACGAATTCGCCCCCTCCTCTTAGTCATCAGCGCTCAGCTTTGCCAATCCGTTGATAAACGCCATATTCATCTGGCGGGAATGGTCGAGTTTATCCACACTGCGACGCTTTTGCACGACGATGTCCTGGACAATGCCGAATTGCGCCGCGGTATTCCAGCCGCCCGTCTCCTTTGGGGGAACCAAGCGAGTATTTTGGTCGGAGATTACCTCTATACCCTGGCCGTCTGCCAAGCGGTTAAGATGGAGAATTTTGAGATTAATTATCTTCTCTCCACCACCTGCCGAAGGATGACCGAGGGGGAAACCCTCCAGTTGGTCCATAGCCGCGATTTTGATCTGACTGAGGCAACCTATCTTCAGATCATCGAATACAAAACGGCGGCCCTGCTCTCAACATCATGCCGACTGGGAGGAATTATCGCGAATGAATCTGAAGAGAGAAAGGAGGCCCTTTCGAGGTATGGTCGAAATTTAGGCATTGCCTTTCAAGTGGCGGATGATACGCTCGATTATGTCGCGGATCGCAAGCGTTTCGGAAAGTCTCCCGGGAAGGATATCAGAGAAGGAAAGGTGACCCTGCCGCTTCTCCACCTGCTTCAGAGTTGCTCTTCAAAAGAGAAAAAGGAGATCAAGAAGATCGTCAAGAAAGACGTCCTTCTCAAGAGAGATCTTAACTACGTCATTGGAATGATGGAGCAATACGGCTCCATCGCTTATGCTCACCAAAAGGCGCAAGATTATGCCAACCGCGCGAAGAGCGATCTATCCATTTTCAGTGATTCCATCCATCGTCAAGCCCTCTATACCGTCGCCGACTACGTCGTCCGAAGAGATCACTAACACTTCCCGTATTTTCCTCTCTGCAGTTTCCAAATGAAGAAAATTTCCATCATTATCCCGATACTGAATGAGAAAGAGATGCTCCGGCGAACGCTCGATCAACTGGAGCGATTTCCCTCGGCGGAGATCATTATTGTCGATGGAGGGAGTACCGATGGGACCGTCGCCATTCTTCAGGCCTGGTTGGATCGGCCTTCATCCCAAGCGCGGCTCGTCCTTTACTGCGAACGGGGCCGGGCCCGGCAGATGAACGCCGGGGCAAAACAGGCCACCGGAGAGATCTTCCTTTTTTTTCATGCCGACTCTCTTCTTCCGGAAGGGGCGATCGATGCCATTTCGGAAGTAATCGGGTCGCCTGGGGTCGTCGGAGGGGCCTTTCGATTTCGGATCGATTCCGACATTTTCTTTTTAAAAACCATCGAGAAACTGGCCAATCTCAGATCCCGGGTTTTCAAGCTTCCATACGGCGATCAGGGGATTTTTGTCCGAAGGGAGGTTTTTGAGCGTTTGGGCGGCTATGCAGACCTGCCTCTCATGGAGGATGTCGATTTTATCCGGCGTTTGAAGAAAGAGGGGAAAGTCGTTCTCGTTAAGGAGGAGATCACAACCTCTCCTCGGCGCTGGTTCCAGGAGGGGATTTATTATACGAGCCTTCGCAATTTTTTTTTGCTGACCCTTTATTTAGGGGGCGTTTCTCCCCGAAGGTTGGCAAGGTGGTATCGGTCCGATCGGAAGTAAAACGCAATCCCGCGTTCCAGTAAGGGATCTCTCGCCGGAGCATTTCGAGCGACTTAAGCCGCTTTCGGCCTCGAAAACCTTCCGAACAGGGCGATCTTGGGGGAGACCAGCCGACGGTAATCGTCCATCGACATGGTCACGATCTCGGTGTGGCTTCCCGCCTCGAAATAGAATTTGTCGTACTGGGCAAGCCGCTCATCGAGGTAGACAGGGACGTTGTAGAGATTACCGAAGGGGGGCATGGCGCCGACCTCGCAATCGGAACAGAGCGCCTTAAACTCTTCCTCGGTCGCCAAGCGGACCTGTTTGCTTCCAAGGATCTGTTCCAACCGGCCGATATCGATCAGCTCATGGGCCGGCAAGACGCACATCACCAACTGCTCTCCCGCCTTCACCATGACGACCTTGGCCAACCGTTTTCCGGTCTTGTGAAGGGCCGCCGCGACCTCTTGGGAGGTGTACGCCTCCGGATGGGAGGTCACTTCATAGGCGATTTGATTCTGATCCAGATAATTTTTTAATGTTGGGCTCATTTCATCACCTCTCTTTTATTTTAGCGGATTCGTTTCAGGCGATTCAAGATGCCCTTGAGGCAATGGGGATTTAAAAAGAGGAATGGAATCCAGCTTAGAAAGTCTCTCGTTCCGGAATGGCGGTTTCCGCCCCAACCATCTTAAGCGTGTAGAGATGGTAGTAAAGCCCCTGCTGCTTCATCAATTCCGGATGGGTTCCCTGTTCCACCAGGGATCCTTTGTTCAAAACCAAGATCCGGTCGGCCTTTTGGATGGTCGTCAGCCGATGGGCGATCACGAAGGTCGTCTTTCCCGCCATCAATCGCTCTAAAGCCTCTTGAACGAAGCGCTCCGATTCGTTGTCGAGATAAGCGGTCGCCTCGTCCAAGATGAGCAACCGTGGGTTTTTTAGAAAGGCACGGGCGATCGCAATTCGTTGGCGTTGGCCTCCCGAGAGGGTCAAGCCTTTCTCCCCGACCTGCGTCTCGTATCCTTGGGGAAACGCGGTGATGAAACCATGCGCGTGCGCGGCCCGGGAAGCGGCAAGCAGCTCCCCCTCCGTCGCATCGGGTTTTCCATAGAGAATATTCTCGCGCAGCGTTCCGCCGAAGAGAATCACCTCTTGGGGAACATAGGCGATCTGGTCGTAATAACTTTTGATCGAGACTTCTTTGAGCGGGTAGCCATCCACCTGGATCGATCCGGAGATCGGATCGTAAAAGCGGTGAAGGAGGTGGATCAGGGTGCTCTTTCCGGCGCCGCTGGGGCCGATGAGGGCCACTTTTTCTCCCGGTTGGATCGTGAAAGAGATCTCTTGAAGCACCGGCTGGTCGGCGAGGTAGTGAAACGAGACCTCTTTGAAGAGAACCTCCCCTCGAATCGGCGGGAGCGGGCGGGCGTTCGGGCCGTCGGTGACGAGTGGTTTCGTGTCGAGAATTTCGAAGACCCGTTGGCTCGATCCCAATCCTTCCTGTAACTGCGAGAAGAGACGGGCAAAACTCCCGATCGGCCCAGTGATGATCATGGCGTAGATGATAAAGGCAATAATCTCTCCGGGCGTGATCTTCCCGAGAAGGATCTCTCTGGCGCCGTACCAGAGGATTCCGGTCGCCGCGCTGAACCCCAAGAAGATCATGACCGGGCCGAAAGCCGCCGAGATCCGGAGCCGCGCCAGGGTGACCTCGAGCGTTTTTTCGATCTGCCGTGAAAAGCGGATCTGCTCATGGGACTCACGGCTGAATGACTTGATCGTCCGGATTCCGGAGATCATCTCCTCCATCAGGGTGGTGGTGTCGGCCAGATGGTCCTGCACCGACAAGGAAAATTTCTTCAGCCGCTTCCCCATCCATCGGGCGATCGCGACCACGATCGGGATCAGGAGGAGAACGAGAAAAGTAAGCCGCCAGTTCATATAGAGGAGAATGGCGACGCCGCCGATCAAGGTCAATGTTTGCCGGGTGAGGTTCACCGGCAGCTCGGTCGAGAGGGTCTGAATCACCGCCAGATCGTTGGTCAATCGAGAGAGGAGTTCTCCCGTCCTCCGTTGGGTGAAGAAGGAGAGGGAGAGGGTTTGAAGGTGCGAGAAGAGGGTGATTCGAAGCTCCGCGAGAACCCGCTGGCCGACCGCTCCAAGGAGATAGTTGTGGCCGAACGAAAAGAAAGCTTGGATCAGAAAAAGAACGATCAAGCCGAGCAAGAGGGTCAGGGTGACCATTTGGCGGTCCACCAGGATCGAATCGACCTGTTGGCGAACGACCCAGGGAAGTCCCAAGCTGATCAGAGAGGATAAAAGAAGAAAGAAGGTCGCCAGCGCCATCGTCCCCCAATGGGGGCGGGTAAAGCCGAGGATGCGGCGGAGAGAGGGGTCGCTTTGAATCTGCACGGTGCGCGGGCCTTTATCGAATCAGATCAACGGCGGGCATAGAAGATTCGGTTCTTATTCCCTCTCTCTTGCTTGTTGGATGCTTTTTCGAGTCAGACTCCCGATGATAAGGATGGGAGCGGAGGGGAAGAGAAGGACCCGAATCAGGTCGATGAAAAAGATCTCGTGGGCGGGACGGAGACGGACCAGTTTGGCCATGCTGGAATGGTATTCGATTCTTCCTTCATTGAGGGCATCGGTGACGATTTTGTTCTGGCTGTTTTCGACCTGGGCTTCGGTCGGGTCGACGCTGTTGCTGACCAGCGCTTCATACCGGGGCGGGTTCCAGGCGTATCCGGCGAGGGCGAGAATCAAAGAGAGAACGACCCCCACCGCCCAGAGGGCGCCAAGGTCTTTTTTTTCAACGACCGCTTCTCGGGTCGGGACTTGAATCTGTTGCTCCACATGTTGTTGCATAAAAGCCTTCCTTTATTATTTAAGCGAATGTGGGAAGATATCATAGCGAGGTTGTGTGAAAAATACAAGGGGTTGTCTAAAAGCAGGAGGGATTAAATGAGGACGGAAAAACCAGAGTTTTAATCCGTCCGCACCTACCCGTCATTTTCCAATTCCTCTCTGTTAATCCTTTTTCATACCATCCGCGCTACCGCGGCGACTGTTACCTCTTTGGCCCCGCCCTTCAGGAGGATGTTCGCCCCTTCCCGCAGGGTGGCTCCGGTAGTATAAACATCATCCACCAGCAGGATGCGTTTTCCTTCTAGCGACGCTGGATTCGATAGATGAAAGGCCCGCCGGACATTCTGCGCCCGCTCTTTTCGAGAAAGACCGACCTGGGGGAGGGTGTCTCGGGAGCGATGCAGCACGTCAACGAGGAGGGGAACCTGGGTAAAGCGCGCGATTTTCTGCGCCAGCAGGAGCGATTGATTAAACTCCCGTGTCCGGAGGCGGATTGGATGGAGCGGGATGGCGGCGACCCGATCGAATTGAATGTCCGTCAGCTTCTCTCGGAGCAGGCCGGCCAATGGGTCGGCCAGTGTGGTCTGTTTTTGATATTTGAAGCGCTGTATCGCTTCGGCGAGGATTCCCTCGTACGCATAAGGGGTCAGGGCGCGTGAGAACGCCGGGAGATCCTCGCGGCATTCCGCGCAATGATGATGAGGACTGTGCGTGAGCGCGGAGGGGGAAGAGAAGGGGGTTGCGCAGACCGGACACTGGGGTCCCGTCAGCGGCCGGATTGTTCCCCAACAGGCGGAGCAATAAGGAAGGTCTGGCCCTTCACCCGAAATCGGAACATCGCAATGGGCACATGCGCGGGGATAGATCAAATCGAGGAGCTTTTTCAAAAGACGGGGCCAACGGTCAGCGATGCCGGCCATAATAAATCACCCCCGCGGCGCCGGAGAGGACCCCGGTGCTCAGAATGATCAATAACATCTTCCAAAAAGAGAGGGTCCCTCCCCTTAAGACGATGAGCACCATGATGGCCGAGAAGATCCCCCACGCGAACCACCAGCCGAAGAATTTTGCCTTGAGGGTCGAAACGTCGCCGCGGGAGAAGCTCCAGAGGGTCACTCCGAGGACGGCCCCAAAGGTGTCGATGCCGACATCATGGAGGCTGCCGGTGCGTGAGAGAACGAATCCTTGGTGAAATTCGTCGATTCCGGCATAGACCATGCAAATCCCGACGGTGCCCAAGGCGTCCCGCCACGACCAACCCGGTCTTCCCTGTTTGAGGGCGTAGAGCCACAAGATCGAGAGAATGGCATATTCCACCACATGGGCGAGCTTCCGGATTGCGATCAGTGTGATGACCAGATTTTTCCGGGAAATTTCAGGAGCGAAAACCTTAATCAGGGGAGCGAGGAAGGCGTTGGTATTGTCCATCGAGCCGACGTCGGTGGAGAAGAGGAACATCAACCCCATCCAAAGCATCGGGCCGAGGTAGTATCTCATGGCGATTGGGGGGCGGCCTCAATCGGTTCATCGAAGAGGACCAGCCGGATGAGTTTTCGTGAAATATCGGAGATGATCATCGTTTGTTGGGAGACGGTGAAAGAAAAAGAAAGGTCGAGCGTCTGTACGATCTCCGCAATGTCATTGCCAAACTTGAATGCCGGCGCCAATCGGGGGTCCTCGAAGTTGGGATTGCGGTAGGTCAGATAATCAATAAAGCTGTCTTTGGCGGGGAGGGCTTGATAGATTTCGTAATGAACGGCATCGGTGAGCGCCGACGGAATGGGGGAATCGGGATACTGCTCGGAGAGCTCATTAAAGAAAGTGACGAGCATGAGGCTGGTCAGTTTCCGCAGAATCGCCGACTTCTTCGGATCGTCGAGCTGATCCACGACCCTGCTTCCAAAGCGGGTATCGTAATTCCGGATCTGTTCCTGAAGGACTTTCATAAAGAGATAATCGGCTCCTTGGCGGATCGTCTCCCCCATCTTGGGGAGGAGGGTAATGATCTCCTCGATTTCGGGGTCGAGTTTTCCTTGGTTTCGACGAAGTGATTTTACGGCGGGATTGGCGGTCGGTCTACGCTGGAATAAAGCATCAAGCCAGCCCAAGGGTTTCCCTCTCATTAGAGATAATTGGCCCGTACTATACAGGAATCGTAGAAATCGGGCAAGTCCATGAGGGACTTCCGACGCGTGATCGATTTAATCCGCATCGCGTAAGATGACCTGGGTGAGCGATCCCTGCTTTATCCGAGTGCCGATCAAAAGTCCGCGGCAGAGTGAAATTGATCGGGAGTTCACCTTGACAATTCGGGTCGAATTCCCTAAAATCCACCGGATGGTCCCCACAATTCAACCTCACTTGCATGCATTCCACTGATCAGGATGAGCAGTACATGCGGCTGGCCCTGGGGGCGGCGGAAGCAGCCTTCAGCGAAGGGGAAGTCCCGGTCGGTGCCATCCTGGTCTGTAAGGATGCCGCGACGTTTACCGCCTATAATCTGAAAGAGATTCGGCACGATCCGACGGCGCATGCGGAAATGCTGGTCCTCCGGAAGGGGGCGGAGACGTTGAGGCGGTGGCGGCTGGGCGGGACCCTTTATGTCACCCTGGAGCCATGTGCGATGTGTGCCGGGGCGTTGATTCAGGCCCGGGTCGATCGCTTGGTCTACGGAGCGGCCGATCCCAAGGCTGGCGCTTGCGGCTCCGTGGTGGACGTTGTGCGGGAGCCTCGGTTCAATCATCGAATGGAGGTGGTCGGCGGGGTTCTCTCCGAGGGGTCGGAGCAGTTGCTCCAGCGCTTTTTCGGTCGTCTGCGCGAGCGATCCGGACCTTTGAAGACAGCGGATCGCACGTAATTGCGCGGTCTGTGTCGAGTGAGTCGTCATTCATCACATTGTGGGACAAATTTTTCGGAGAGATGGCCGAGTTCGGTTGAAGGCGTCTGACTCGAAATCAGATGTGGGGGTAACTCCACCGGGGGTTCAAATCCCTCTCTCTCCGCCATATAAAAAGCTATCAGCATTCAGCTGTCAGCGATCAGCTTGAAGAAGAACAAAAAATACTGAAAAGCTGATGGCTGAACGCTTTATTTCGATCCGGAGAGATGTCCGAGCGGCTGAAGGAGCACGACTGGAAATCGTGTAGGCGGCCAAAAGTCGCCTCGGGGGTTCAAATCCCCCTCTCTCCGCCAGTTAAATAAGCGGTCAGCGATCAGCTTTCAGCTTAGGCTTTAAATCTTTAAGCTGAGCGCTGACGGCTGATTGCTGACAGCCTTACTTCTAAAGATGTGTTTGATGGAGGGACCGGGCCCTGTGCAATAGAAACCTATGAACCCCGCCAGGTCCGGAAGGAAGCAACGGTAAATAGGCCCTTCTATGTGCCGCAGGTTCACCTGGTCTCTCCATCAAACACATCTTTCGGTACAAATTTATCAAATTAGGTAAGGGCGTATCGCATACGCCCCTACAATGCCGAGATCGTCGGGGGTATTGATCCGAATGGCAAGCAATTATCAGGTATCGGCAAGAAAGTGGAGACCGCAGACCTTTGAAGAGGTAATTGGCCAGCGTCACGTGGCGACCACCCTAATCAACGCCGTTCAGCGGGGGAAGGTCGCGCAGGCCTATCTTTTCTCCGGAATCCGTGGCGTCGGGAAGACGACGATGGCCCGGCTGCTGGCCAAGGCGCTGAACTGCGCCACCCCCCAGGGGGCGAGCCCCTGCAATCAGTGCGATTCGTGCAAGGAGATTACCGAGGGACGTTCGGTCGATGTGGTTGAGATCGACGGCGCGTCGAACACCGGCGTGGACGATGTCCGTGAGCTGCGCGAGAAAGTAAAATACCTCCCGCTTCGCGGAAAATACAAGATCTATATTATCGATGAAGTGCACATGCTTTCGAACGCCGCCTTCAATGCGCTTCTGAAGACGCTCGAAGAGCCGCCGCTCCATCTGGTATTCATCTTCGCCACAACCGAATCTCACAAAATACCCGCCACGATTCTCTCCCGCTGTCAGCATTTTGTCTTCCGCCGGATTTCGCGCCAGGAGATCATCACGCAGCTGCAGCGCGTGGCCGATGAGCGAAAGGTCCGCTTCGCCGAGCGGGGCTTGGTGCTGATTGCAAAGGCCGCCGAGGGGAGCATGCGGGACGCCTTGAGCCTTCTCGATCAGGCGATTTCCTATGGCGGTCAGGAGGTCAGCGAAGAGGATCTCTTTACTCTTCTTGGACGAATGGGGGAGGCGAGATTTCATTCTTTGGTTCGAGCCATCCATGACCGGAATGCCACGGCGGCACTGGGGTTGGCCAGAGAGATCGCCGATCAGGGATATGACCTCCGTCAGTTTCTCGGCGACTGGCTGGAGCATCTGCGGCATTTGATTGTTGCGCGCCATGTGGACGGAGCCGAGGCCTGGATCGATCTTCCGAAAGAGGAGATCGATGAGATTCGCGCGGAGGCGGCCCTCTTCTCCGACGAGGAATTACAGCGCCTTTTTTCCCTCTTTGCCCGCCTCCAGGGAGAGATTCGCACCGCGCCGCATCCGCATCTTCTGTTCGAGGTCGCCTTGATGAAGGCGATTTCACTGGCTCATCTTCAGCCGGTGGAGAAAATTCTGGAGCGGCTCGACGTGTTGGGAGGGGGAGGTTCTCCCTCTCCTCAGGTGAACGTGCGTCCGTCGACATCGTCTGAGAAAGGCATGCCTGCCCCTGTCCCTTCGATTCAAAAGGCTCTTGAGATTCCAAAAGCCTCCTCTTCCCCGGCCGCGTCCGATAAAAAGAGGGTTTGGCAGCAGATCATCTCGGAAATTAAGGAAAAGCGGCCGAGCCTTGGATCGTTTTTAGAGCAGGGAACCCTCTTGGAAATTACTGAGCAAAGGGTTAAGATAGGTTATTCGGAGTCGTTCTTAATTCCACTGATTCAAAAAGAAGAGAACCAGAAATTAATCGGCGCTTTGTTCAAAACCCACTTCCAAAGGGAAGTCGTCTTGGAACTGGTTGATCTGCACGGGACGGCGATTCCTTCCCCCGCTTTCAGGAAGGAATCGACACCGCATTTGCCGACATCCCATCCCTTCATCCAGGAGGCGCTGCGGGTGTTGGGGGGAGAGGTGATCGAGACCCAGCAAGGAAAGATATTCTGATGAGGAGTCACCATGTCAAATAAAAAAATGCTCGGCGATATCATGAAGCAGGCGCAAGCCCTCCAGGAGCGGATGGCAAAGCTTCAGGAAGAGGCGGCGAAGAAGACGGTCGAGGCCTCTTCCGGAGGAGGGATGGTCACCGTAAAGGTGAGCGGAAGACAACAGCTTCTGTCGGTGGCAATCGACCCGGAGATCATCAAATCAGGGGATGTGGAGATGCTTCAGGACCTCATCATGGCGGCCGTCAACGAAGGACTTCGAAAAAGCCAAGAGCTCATTGCGGAAGAAATGAAAGGAATGACCGGGGGGTTGAATATCCCAGGGTTGTTTTAGAATAAGAGAGAGGGGCGTGGGGCATGGCGCGCTTGGTGAGAAGATCTCGAAATCAGCAGTGATCTTCCAGCGCCGGAGCCACATATAAAAGAAAAAGAGATGATGGACCAGAAAGGCAGATTCGCATATTTAATCGAGCAGCTCATGGAACTTCCCGGCGTCGGGCGGAAATCGGCGCAGCGGATGGCGTTTTATATCTTGAAGATGCCGACCGAGGGGGCGAAAAAAATCGGCCAGGCGATTATTGACGTCAAAGACATGCTCTCCTTTTGTAAGATCTGCAATAATATCTCAGAAGGCGAAATCTGCGCCATCTGTTCCAGCCCCAATCGAGACACCCAAAGAGTGGTTGTTGTGGAAGAGCCGAGCACCCTTTATGCCATCGAGAGAACCGGAGAATATAAGGGACTCTACCACGTCCTACTCGGTGCCCTTTCTCCTTTATCGGAGACGAACGGTACGGAACTGACCATTAAAAATCTCATCGAAAGGCTTGAAAAGGGAGGAATTTCGGAGGTCATTGTCGCAACCAATCCGAATATTGAAGGGGAAGCGACCGCCATTTATCTGACCCGCCTCATTAAGCCGCTGAATATTAAGGTCACCCGGATTGCCTGCGGCATTCCGGTCGGTGTCGATCTGGAATATGCCGACGAAGTGACCCTCGCCAAATCGCTCGAAGGCCGACGCGAGATCTCTTAAAATTCCCTTGACGAGTTAAAGAGGGGTGTGCTATGTTTTAAAAATACCTTCTGGTATTATTATCTGTATTTTCAGAAGTTTTTAGGGATTTGAAGAGGCCTGCAGAAACCTGCAGGCCTCTTCGGCCCGAGTGGGTAGTCGTTCTTTTTATTCGCCGGTTTATCAGAGTCTCGAAGGGAGTTCTACGGATGGGAAAATATCGTGTCTTACCAGGCCCCGAAGCCTTCTTGCCCCCCGCCGCCGCTTGTGTCGGCATTGTCCTGCCTGACCCGGGTCAGGCCCACATCCATGGTGAAATTGTCCATGAAGATATTGCAATGGAAGAGGCGGCAAAGCAATTTCTGAGGGCCAAAGTGCCGACGATCTTCCCCGGCCCGCTGGTTCTTTGGAATTGGAATGAGAAGGCAGCCAAAAAAGCGACGGCGATTAAAGCCCTCTATGATGAACTCAAATCGCACAACCCCGGGGCATTGCTGATCCCGATGCCCGACTACCGTCCGAAATACCCGAAGATTAATCCTGAAGTCGAAATTAATCCCAACCATCCGAATTTGACCATCTGGCATAATAAGATCGATGTCTGTATGTTTGTCGGCGTCCACTGCCATCAGGCGAATCTTTCCTTGAAGATTATTCGAGGAGGGACCAATTGTTATACCGTTGCGATGTGCGCCCAAGCGGGACATGAGGATGCGATGCTCTCTTTCCGGGATGCGACGCCAGAAAAAATCTGGAAGTTTGCTGAGGCGGTTAAAAAGGCGAAGGCATCCGGAAGTTATGCAAGCCAGAGCGGCGTGGCCGTTTCGAAGGCTTAAGAATTAAAACCGGTAAGACCCTAAATCCTAATAAGGAGGGGATCCAATGGAAGCGAATACGATTATCGGTACGGTGAATAAGAAGGGCCAAAAAATTGTTGAGCCGGAGTACCTCTTTTTTGAAGCCCCTCGGCAGCAGCATTTCATGACGGGGAGCGAGGTTGTTCGCGAGGCGATCCGTCGGGCGAGCGTCGATATTTCTGTGGCCTACCCGATCACCCCTCAGAGCGAAGCGGCGGCGATGGTCGGTGATCTGTATGTGGAAGGTTATGTCGGGGATTACTTCCGCGGAGAGAGCGAATTTGCCGTGATGTCACAGTGTGCCGGCGCCTCTTTCGGTGGGGCGCGTGTCTTCACCACCACTTCAGGACCTGGAACCCTCCGCGCCTATGAGAACTTTCCGATGTGGGCCGGCTCCCGTCTCCCGATCCTGATCAACGTGATGGTCCGCGGGATCAACTCCCCGCTGAATATTCAGCCCGACACCCTCGAACTCGGAATGATCCTGGATACCGGGATGCTCATCTGGCATGCAGAAACCGCTCAAGAACTTTTGGACTATCTCCTCAAAGGCTATATTGTCGCCGAAGAGCCTGATGTCCATCTCCCGATTGCCATCGTCATCGACGGATTCTTCGTCAGCCACACCAAAGATATGGTCATGATTCCCTCCGCCGATTTGGCCCTTCCTCCCTACAACCCCTACCGCTCCCCGGTTCCGTGTATGGATATGGAAGTTCCGCCGGTCCGCATGATGCGGGATCCTTTTGTCATGAAGAGCAACTACATCAGCTATGCGACCCATGCAAGCTGGCAGCAGGAGATCCGCGCCGCCATTGAACGATCCAGAAAACACACGATCCGTCTGATTGGGGGATTAATCGAGGAAGAAAACAGCGATGCAGAGATTTTGATCGTTTCGTCGGGAACCGCCGTGGCGCAAGGACGGGAAGCGATTCGTCTTTTGGCGGAAGAAGGAATCCGCGTCGGCATTGTAAAGGTGAAGACACTGCGTCCGTTCCCTCACGAGGAGATCCGTCAGGCGACCAAAAATGCGAAGCTGATCTTCGTGCCCGAGTTCAATGTGGTCGGATGGATGGCACGAGAAATTAAATCGGTCATTCCCGACAATCATCGCGTCATCGATGGCCCCCATGTGGCGGGCGGAATGACGATGCCCCCTGAAGTGATTGTGGAAGAGATTAAAAAGGTGCTGGCCGGTAAAAAGGAGGTGGTCCGTGGGTAAAGAGAAGATTAAGATTTGTGAAGAATTTTATGACATCATGCCTCCCGAGTATCGCGAACTGGTTGACAGTGCGACGTATGGCAAAGAGGGACGCGGCTGGAAAGATGTCGGGGTTGCCAAAGAGCTGATCGAGGAGCATTCTCTCTGTGCGGGATGTCCCGAATCGATCGCCTTCCGGTATGTTTTGGCCTGTCTCCCGAACCCGGAAGATACCGTCATGGTCGGCTCTACCGGCTGCACCAGCCTGGTGTTCCCCCATGTGGCCGTTCACAATATTCACTCCTTGTTTGGAAACCAAAACGCCGTCGCCTCGGGTCTAAAGCGCGCCCTTGCTCACCGCTTTCCCGGAAAGATAAAAGATGTGGTGGTTCTGGCCGGTGACGGCGCTACAGTCGATATCGGTCTTGATATGACCCTTCAGTCATGGTTCCGTCAGGAGAAATTCGTGACGATCTGCTTCGATAACGAGCTCTACGCCAATACCGGCGGTCAGGAGAGCGGATTGATGCAGAAGGGGTTTGTCTCCAAGATGGCACCCGCCGGAAAGAAATTCGACAAGGTCAAACTACCGGAGATCGCTCAGGAGTCGGGCTGTCATTATGTCGCGACCCTCACCGTCAGCAAACCAAATCGGGTGGAGAAAGCGATCCGCCAAGCGGTCTTGATCGCCCGCGAAGTGGGCCCTACCTATATTCAGCTCTACACGCCCTGTATCCTCGAGATTGGAAAGCAGGCGATGGAAGGACTCCAGGAGATGAGAGATTCCGAGGGTCCGAATGAGCGGTTTGCCTTCAAGGAATATATCTCCGAGGAAGCGAAAGCCTACTTGGCAAGCTTGGAAAAGGAAAAGAAACCCGCGGCGATCGCGTCGACCCAAGCATAAGGAGTCAGCCATGAGAAAGCGCGTTAATATTCGAATGTCCGGTTTGGGGGGTCAGGGAGTGGTGACCTCCGCCCATGTCTTGGCGACGGCGGCTTCCAAAGAGGGAAAACATGCGATTTCAAATCCCTTCTTCGGAGCCGAAAAGAGAATGGCTCCGGCCGAAAGCTACGTCCGGATCGCCGGCGAGCGGATCTATGACCGGGGCGAGTTGGTCTATCCCGACGTGATCATGGTCTTCCATCCCCAGGTGATCACCCTCGGAAAGTGCTACACGATGCCGTTCTACTCGGGGATCAAGGCGGGCGGTATTTTGATGATCAACTCGGATGAGCCGATTCCTCTTTCCGATGATGATCTCTCCTTCTTGGAACAACAGAATGTCCCCATTTTCACCGTTCCGGCAACGACGTTGGCGGTCGAAATCGCGGGGACGGAGCTGGCCACGAATATGGGCATGCTCGGCGCATTGATGGGCGCCACCCGGATTGTCGCCATGGAAGCGATGGAAGCGGCATTGCAAGATCGATTCGGTAAGAAATATGTCGCATCCGGAGGAACGGCCACATTGGATGAGGCGATCAAGAAAAAATTCGCCAAGAAAGAGCAGCTTTTGGCTAAGAATATGGAAACAATCCGAAAGGGTTTTGATCTGGGTGTCGCCTGGGCTGAAACGATTAAGACCCCTATGTTGGTCTAAGGTTCAACGGAGGAAGTGATTCGATGTATGCTGTTGCTGAAGTAGTTGATGAAGCGTGTGTGGCCCACAAGGGATGCCGTCTGTGTATTATGTACTGCCCCGAGGCCGATACGATTCTCTTTGATAAAACAAAAAAGGTCGCGGTGGTTATCGAACAGCGGTGCAAAGGGTGTGAGCTCTGCGTGGTCGTCTGTTCTGCAGCGAAACACAATGCCATCCGACTTGTTCACCGGTAAGACTTTATTTCGAATCAAAAACCCCATCGTTTTTCAGCGATGGGGTTTTTTGTTATCATCGGCACCCCTTTTATCTCTTTCATGAATCAGGAGGAACTATGCCAAGCAAAGTGAAGCAATCATTAACGAATGTCATCGGGGCGATGGAGCTTTTGAATCGGCATTTCGAAGACCAGATAGAAGAGCTTCGTCAAAAAGGGAAAGACGAGGAAGAGTTGCAGAAGCTCGTCAAGGGTGCCATGGCGATGAAAGATGCCAGCGGCATTTACCTCTCTTGGGCCAATCATTTCATCGAACGATTGCTCCAAACGGAAGGGATGGATCCCGAGGACGAAGAGTCGATCATCACCGAGCAATAAGTTTCCTTACGGACTTAAGCCGCATTCCCCTTTTCCAACAAAAATCGACCCCTCAACATTGCGCAAAAATGGACTCCGTGGTATAAAATAATGTGTCTAGAGAAGCGCACCCCGCCTAGGATGGTCGATGCCAGATTCCGGTTTGGTCATGTACGAGGAAGAGTTCAAGCAGATTGATGCGGAGCTCTCAAAGCTGCATCAACTGGCGAACGCTAAAATCACCTTCCTTGTTGATAAAAACGGCCAACTCATCGCAAGCGTTGGAGAGACCCAAAATCTCGATACGACCTCGCTTGCCTCTCTCACGGCGGGAAATATCGCCGCGACGGGGGGAATGGCGAATCTCCTGGGCGAAAAAGAATTCTCGATCCTCTTTCACGAAGGGGAAAAGGATAACGTTCACATCTCCCTGATCGGGGACCGGGTCATTTTGGTGGTTGTCTTCGATCAACGCTCTTCATTGGGCTTGGTCCGCTTGAGGGTGAAGAAGAGCTCTGAAGTCTTCACGCAGATCTTCTCAAAGATCATCAATAAAGTAGAAAAAGAAAAAGAGAACAAAAGCAGCCGATCTCCCTTTGCTGAAATTACCGAAGACGATATTGATCGGCTGTTCGGGTGATTTTTGTGGTGCGCGCAATCCGCAAGATCATGACTGATCGTTATTTAAGGACTCAGCATGTCATTTATTAACTACTCGGCCCGTGAGATCAATTGCAAGATCGTCTACTATGGCCCCGGTCTGTGCGGAAAGACCACGAATCTTATTTACATTTACAAAAAAACCAATCCCGACAGCAAAGGGAAGATGATCTCGCTTGCCACCGAAACCGAGCGAACCCTCTTTTTTGATTTTCTTCCGCTGGCGCTGGGAAATATCAAAGGCTTCAAGGTCCGGTTTCATCTCTACACCGTCCCCGGACAGGTCTTCTACGATGCAAGCCGCAAGCTGATTCTGAGGGGGGTCGACGGGGTGATCTTCGTTGCCGATTCCCAGGTAGAGCGCATGGAAGCGAACATCGAGAGCCTGGAGAATCTGAGAAAGAATTTAAAAGATCAGGGGCTGAATCTCGATGCGATGCCGTTTATCATCCAATATAATAAACGCGATCTTCCGAACGTGGTTCCCGTCGAGGAACTCAATCGTGTTCTCAATCCCCGGAACGTTCCCTTCTTTGAAGGAGTCGCCGCGACCGGAACGGGTGTTTTCGACACCCTCAAAGAGCTTGCCAAGCTCGTCATCATGGAATTAAAAAAGAAAGCCTAACCTCTCTCCCGTTTCATCCACGATCGAATCAACCCATACGGATCCCGCTTTCGAAGCAGAATGGCATCGACCGCCCTCTCATCGAAAGAAGTTTTCAGGACCGTCTGACCGATCGTTTCTCTCAAAAGGGTCCGAAGTTCCTCCACGATGAAGCTCTTCCGCCGTGCCTGCCGGGTCTCTGTTTTAGAGATCTGTTTTCCGACCTCAGAGAGGAGGGCCGGGAGGCCCTCTCCTTTTTCCGCGGCGATCTTTAAAATCGGACGGTCGGGGATCATCTCCTTCAGTTGATAAAACAGCGGCTGCGACTCCTTCAAGTCCCCTTTGTTGACGACCACCACATCCCCAATTTCGAGAAGACCCGCCTTCATCAACTGCACTTCATCCCCCATCCCGGGCGAGAGGACCAAAACCACCACGTCGGCCAGATGCGCGATCTCCACTTCGTCTTGACCGACGCCGACCGTCTCAATGAGAATTCGCTCTTTCCCCATTGCATCGAGGATATGGATCGCGTTGAAGAGGGCGGGGCTGATGCCGCCCCAGGCGCCCCGTGTCGCCAGACTTCGAATAAAGACCTCCCGGTCGAGGAAATGGGGATGCATCCGGAGGCGGTCGCCCAAAATTGCCCCGCCGGAGAGAGGACTGGTCGGGTCAATCGCCAAGACGCCGACCGATCGTTTCTCTTGGCGGAATGCGGTGATCAATTGATTGATCAGGGTGCTCTTTCCGGCGCCGGCCGGACCGGTCACCCCGATGAGGGTCGCTTGTCCGGTATGACGAAAAAGGGTCTTGAGGAGAGGGAGGGCGGATGGATCTTGATTTTCAACCAGGGTGAGAAGCCGCGATGCCGATCGGACATCCCCTTCTAAGATCTTTCGGATCCAGGTCTCGCGGTTTTTCACGCTGTTACTCCGGGGTCCCTGCAAAATCGGAGAGTGTCATTGGAGGAGCGTTTTTGCAATGACTCTCCTCTGGATCTCAGAGGTCCCTTCTCCGATCTCGCAGAGCTTGGCATCGCGGAAGTAGCGCTCCACCGGATAATCTTTCAGATAACCGGAGCCGCCATGAATCTGAATCGCCTGTGTCGTCGCCCGCATGGCGACCTCCGAAGCGAAGAGTTTTGCCTCCGAGGCGGCCTGTTTGAATTCTTCCCCCGCCTCTTTCAGAAGCGAGGCCCGATAGACGAGCAGCCGCGCCGCGTCGATCTCGGTCGCCATGTCGGAGAGCTTCCATTGAATCGATTGGAAGTCGCCGATCGGTTTTCCGAATTGGTTTCGCTCTTTGGCATATTTGATCGACTCTTCCAACGCGGCGCGCGCCAGGCCGACCGACATCCCGCCGATGCCGATCCGGCCGCCGTCGAGGATTTGAAGCACATCCTGAAAGCCGTGGTGAAGGGTCCCGATGAGATTCTCTTTCGGAATTTTAAGCTGATCGAAATGAAGCGCCGCCGTATCGGAAGCCCGGACGCCAAGCTTCTTTTCAACCTTGCCGACGTTCAGGCCGGGCGTTCCTTTTTCGACGACGAAGGCGGAAATCCCCTCCGCCCCTTTTCCCGGATCGGTGACGGCCGTAATCACATAAACGCCGGCGACCGACCCTTGCGTAATAAAGAGCTTGCCTCCGTTGAGGACCCAATGGTCCCCTTCCAGTGTCGCCGTCGTCTGCATCGCCGCCGCGTCGGAGCCCGATCCCGGCTCGGTCAACGCCCAGGCGCCGAGTTTCTCTCCCTTCGCCAAAGGAACCACATATTTCTGCCGCTGCGCCTCATTCCCGAAGCGATAGAGGTGCATCGTGCAGAGGGAGTTGTGCGACGCGACGATCAGCGCCGTCGCCCCATCGTATCGCGCGATCTCTTCGAGGATGATCGCCACCTCCATCGCGCCAAGGCCTGCGCCGCCATATTCCTCCGGGATGGCAATCCCAAGGAGTTTCAGCGCCGCCATTTTCGGAATCAGCGCATGCGGGAACTGCATCGTTTCGTCCCGCTCGGCCGCGCCCGGCGCGATCTCGGCGGCGGCAAATTCCCGGATTGTCTGCTGGAGGAGTTTTTGCTCTTCGGTCAGGTCAAAGTCGATCATCGCGGTTATCCCGCCAGCTTGTTGATGATAAGCTCCCGGATCTTTTCGGGAACAATCCGGGAGTAGGTCTGGTAGAGATTGGCCTTTTTGGTAAAGTACTCACTCTCCGACAAAAGGCCGGCCTCTTTGGCTTTCTCAAGCAGATCGAGCTTCGCCTGCAGGGTCGCTTGAATTTCCTTTCCCAGCTGCGCCACGAGCACTTTGTTTTGCTCCATCTCTTTTTCGCGGAAATATTTCAACAGCTTCTGAACCGAATAGGCGGTGGTCCCGGCCGCGAAAAGGGGAAGGAAGACCGATAAGAATCGATAGGTGTTGCCGCTGACGACCCGCGTGCCCCCCTTCATCAATCCCCAGGAGGCGAGGGTCGCCGTGATCGGGGAGGTGGTGAAGGTGGAGGCGATCCAGCCGCCGACCAAGAGGGCCGCGACGGCGCTGGCGCCGGGGATCTGATTAAAGAGCTGTTTGAGAAGATAGCGGCCGACCTCTTTTCGCTCTTGCGCCCGCTTTTTTTTATCCCATCTCTTCAGACGGCGGACGATATCGGTCAGGATTTCGGCGATCTTATCCATCGATGTTATTCTTCTTCCTTCGGGACAAAGTAGACGTCGGTCGCCTTAAATTTGCTGTTCCGAAGAAACTGCGCCTGTACCGGCATCCCGATCTGCGCCTGATCGGGTGCCACGCCGACCAGCCGGGAGAGGAAGAGGGTGTCGATCCCCTCAAACTCCACCAGGATCAATGTAAACGGCGTTTCTTTCAAAAAGGCCTCGCCGCCGAAGTAGCAGGTGGTGTGGGTATGCACCTTTCCTTCCAGCGGCAGCGCAATCCAATCGGTTTTGGCCCCGCACTCCATGCAGTGGGCGCGGGGGGTGGCGTATTTCGTTTTGCATTTCTTGCAGGCGCTTCCGAGGAGTTTTCCCTTGGAAAGTCCGTCGAAAAAAGGGGAGTCCTGGGCATACGAGTGGATGTAGTCGATCTCGTAGTGCCACTTCATGATGATCGGATCGGTCTTGTAGAGAACGGTGCCTTCGTCCGTTTCGGGAAGGCGGATCTTTTTAGCCATGGGTCTCTCCAAAAGCGGGGCGGTTGAAGTGATCGATAGGAGATAGTTTACTTTGGATTCAATCTTTGTGCAAGGCGGGAGGTGAGGATCGGGTTATGTGAAAATCCAAAAATATGACTGTTCTTTGGGCGAAGATGAAGCGTCGCGATTCACTCCTTCAATCATTTTTCGACAGAAACCTTCTTACTGAGAATCAGATCAACAATGGGTAGAGCAGATACTTCCAGCCGTGATAAATCGATGAATGCGCTGGCATTCTCGATCTCAATTCCGATGACCTGATTTTTTTGGTTAAAGTCGAGCACGACACCGGGCGCTACTTCTTGTGATTCTACGCTTGACCCGCCCGTAAGCTCAATATAAAGCATATCTGTATCAGGATAGTACTGAAAGACCATATTCTTTCTCCTGTATGTTACGGCCTGAATCCACGGTCTGCAAAAGCGTTGTGGACTGTTTCCCTGTCGGGTTCAGTGACGACTCGAAGGTGCTTGCCGAGTTCCGGAATGAATGCCCAGTGGCGAACACGCCCGTTGGGTTGTACTTGTGTCCGGACAGGGTTAGCAAGAACATATTCAATCCATTCTTCCTTGAGATAAGGCCGACGGGCCATGACACTGGTTATAAAGTAGTTCGTTGCCTTCACCCGTCATCTCTTCAATTATTGTAGAAGTATAACATTTCGGAGAAAAATATTCACGGCAGTCGGCGATCGGCTGATGAACCTAATACAGGCAGAAACGCAATCGGTCAAAGTTGCGCTAAAATCTTCTCACACTCTTCCGGGGTAAAATCATTTCCATAAAAACGAAGGAAGAGTTGCTTCCGGATTTCTTTTGGGTCGGCATTTGGATTTTGGTTGAGGATCGAGGCGAGCACCTGTTTGCGGGCCATCTCGAACATCGAAAAACCCATCCGCATCCGTTCCTCTCCGGTTTTTTTCATCATTAATTCGTTAAAGAAGGACTCTACTTCTGGAGAGGTATCGTTCATGAATCTTTCCTGTAGGAAAAAAGGGATTCCGATCCCCCATCTTTTACAAGCGATCGGTTGGACGAGCAATCAGCGATGATTGGCTGCAGCGTGCAACTTCAACCCTAATGCCGCGACTACTTTGAGAATGGTGTCGAAGCCGGGGCTGCGCTCGCCGGAGAGCGCCTTGTAAAGACTTTCTCGGGAGAGGCCCGCATCGCGCGCTACCTGTGCCATCCCCTTCGCACGCGCAATGTCCCCCAGCGCCTTGGCAATGAAGGCCGCGTCGCCGTTGGCTTCTTCCATGCAAGCCTCAAGATAGGCGGCCATTTCCTCCGGGGTTCGGAGGTGTTCGGCGACATCGTAGCGACTGGTCGTGGTTTTTTTCATCATATACTCCTACGAGCCACTGGGCGAAACATCGGTCTTGCGAATTTCGCTCATGATAAGAGTGTAGTCTGTGGGCTACACGTTGTCAATTTAACAGACTTTCCCCTCTGCTTGGGAGACTCTTGGTTTATTTGTTCACTCCTCAAGAAAGTGGGATGTGGCCCTCATCTTTTTACATTCTGCCGGTGTTGAGCCACTCGGCCAGGATGATATTCGGCACCCAGCATAACCATGCGATGAACGGATAGGCAACGGCGAAGTCGATTCCCGCGACAACGGCTGCCGGAATGTAGAGACGCAGCGTGACCGCCGCAAACGCGAGGGCGAAATTGCGCACCATCCAATTTCTGTGCGCTTCGACCGCGCCCCGGCGAACGGCAAGGAGTGCGCACGCGCCGGAGAAGAGCCAGCAGACCGCCAGCATGCCAAAACCCAGCTTGGCGACAAGCCCGCCAAAGGCGAACTGGGAAATGTACAGTCCGGATAGACCTCCCACCAGGACCCCCATTCCCAAATAGACCCGGCCCAACCAGCGATGGACCCGGATGTGTCTCTCTCTCAAACGGGTAGAAAACTGAAACGGCCCCAGCGCCAGGGCGACTGCCGCTGCAAAGACATGTGTGTAAATGCCGGCGGGGTGCGCAACGAAGTCCGTCTTCATGTCCGGGTGCACGGCCGAGCCCAGCGGGAAGATAGCATAGGCGAACACCGCATAGGTGGCCACGGCGAACACCAGGAAAAAGAGGAGGGCTCTACCGGTTGCGCGCATCACGCCACTCATCAGCCGCGCACGTTCGCGCGTCGGCCGGAAGGAATTGTTCTGCGGCTCCGCTCTTCATGAATTGTGGATGAATCATGGTTCGAGGCAAAGACGAAAATCTCATGGAATCTATGATTGATGTGGACTTCACTTTTTTCAGATCGACAGCGTTTTTTTAGGTTCCTACATCCTCAACGATGGAGGTGAGCCGCCACTGAAATGATGCTCATCCAACTATGCCGGTTCTTAGCGGTCGGGCTCGCCGGGTTGGGCGAGCGAGATAATACCACATAATGAATTGGGATGTGTCCCTCATTTTCCTAACGTTGTGTTAGGGCATCACTTGAACACGTCCGGAAACTCACGTTCAAAAATTGTTGGATCAGACCGGTTAAGAGCATGAAGAAAGGCGGGATTTTAAGCCTGGAGATTCTCCTTTGCCTTCCGGATATCTTCAATGGTCCAATCCTCTCGCCGTATCTCCTTGATCAAATCTGCTAGCTTGGCTTGAAACTCTTGTGCGAAATGGTTCATCTCCAGGTCTTCCTTGGCTCGCTCTGAAAGGTCTGTGGACATACCATCCAAGTAAGTCACCATGGACTCACGTTGCTGTCCAGCCGCGACCTGCGCAGCTGCTATAGCAGCATCTCGCGCGTCTAAGTTTCCTGTAAACATCCTCACGCGAACAGCATTACAAAAGAATTTATTGATGCCATGGGCCTGGTGTTTCATAAACAAAACGAGCCCAGCAAGAAGCAGCGCAATCAGGAGGATGACCAGCAGAGCAATTATCATATAAGAAAGCTACCTGTGCCCTAATGTATAGCGGCTTCAGCAGTGGAGCGCAGCGACATCCGTTGCAAGCAGTAGTTAGGCCGTATCGCTTGCGAGCCAGCGGTTCACGGCAATACCGGTTGCAACCACTGCCCTAACTATCTCCACGCGCGACTCCAAATAGAGTTCGGATGCCCATCTCTTTTCGAATAACTCGCCGTCGTAATCGAAGGCTTCGATCATTAAGCCTTGTCGTGGTTCGGGTTTAAAGCTGACGCGAGAGTAGATACCCACTAAACTCCGGTGCTTCGTAATATTGACGAAAGCCCGCACGTAACGGAAGTCGGGGCTTTGGTGCAATTTATGAAGAGGCTGCACAATTTGCTCCATCCCGGCTTCCTCGTCAAGAACCTTTACGATGCGATGGAGCGATCTATCCCTTTTGTTCAGCCTGTCGGTGGGAAGCCCGCTTGCTGTGAACACGACGTTGGCCATGATATCCCCAAGTGAGTGTAGAGATTGCGCACAGGCAATGAGGTGTGCCTCAGCCGCAAACCTTGCAATACGATAAGGGCCTGCTTCCGGACGGTTTGCAGCTGATAGAAATATGTTGTGAGCTGCAAGCGACGAATTAGGCGAATGTTCCAATTCCAGTTTTGCTGCCTCGCCTGCGTGATAGTCGGCCATCAATGCTTTCCAGCCGACCGATTCGTGGGCCACTCCGGAGTTCTCCATATGGTCCGCACCATGGCGATTCGACACCAAGGATGCAAATTCAGTTGCCTTCCAGGTCTCTTCCATTCTCGGCGGCCTAACGCCTAAGCTCAGGGGAGCGAGCGCAGGGAGCATCCCTCTGGAGCGAGTGGTTAGCCATTAAGCAGCTACTTGCATGAGCCCGTAAAAATTTCCGCGCCACCCATGGACGACGAGACAAAAGGCTTCACAGCCCCCTCACGAAACTCTTGGACTTCCAGAATTTGATACTGTTCTCCGAAATCTGCCACGGCCTTGAAGGAATTCTCTTTTGACCCTTTATTTACGACATGTGTAAACTTTGCCATCAAGGTCGGGATGACTTCGCCGATAATTTCTCCAGTCACTCGAGACACAGAGAATGAACCGCCCTTCATGTCTTTTTCCAGCGCCGAAGTTTCCAGCGTACCCTTATCTGTTATGGAGTACACATGGGCGACTTCGCAGGTGTAGGCGAGGGCGCCTGCAATAGCGTTATTGCCTGAGGACAGAAACAGGACAGCGACTACGACTTGTCCGATGCGGATCATCGGCCCTCCCTTCATGGCTAACAATAAAGCTAACCAGCGCGCCTTTTTGCGCGTCCGCAGTTCCGGGGACATCATACTTAATTCGATGCCTTTTGCTTTGGTCCTGGTCGTCGACGATGAAGAATTCGGCCCAATGATTTTTCGAGCAAGGAGAGTCAATAATTAAGGATGGTGTCCCCGGAATTCCTTATCCCTATGCTGAACCTTTCTACTTTCGCGTACGCTCCGTCCCCGTGTCATAGAACCTGTTCAGGTACTCGTCCTTGTTCAAATCGCTCGTTCGCATGAGCGAATAAACCTCTGCTCCGTCTCCGATATGCTCAGCGTAGATGTGAAAGACATCTACGAATCCGGCATAAGCGCATCCGTCAACATCTTTAGCATACTGTTCTGCCATAACCTCGGCGCGCGAGACTGCTTCGTCGAAGCTCCCGGCTCTTACCAGAATCACCCGCTCCTCATAAACCTGTCCAGGGCAGCTCTCAATTTTGGTGTGGAGGAAGATGCACTTTGCGCCATACCACGGCTCGTCACTCATGAGATCACCTATTCTGACTTCTCGCACATAGAAGAAATATGCCTAACGATAAAGCTGAGCTGACCGCTCACCGAGCAACCGTAAAAATACGACGACTTTATGCGGTCGGCTCCAGCGCCACGTTCGATAACTCAAGAAGGTTTTTCTGGACCAGTAATTCGCAAACATCTTCCGATATCCCTTATTTCGTCATTGCCTCTGGCCACATCCACTTCCTGGAGCTTAGAGCGAGGTCCAAGAAAGCCGAATTTAACCTCCTGCCACACGAAGTATGTTCTTCCCGCTTCTGTTTTCAATGTTAATGTAGACACATCAGTGCTATGTGATTCTATCGTATGCTCTCCAGGGGGGAGTTGCCAAACAAAACAAGTTTTCCGCCATGTTCTGCCAGCTAAATACCGGTCCAATGCCACGGTCATGGGCACTGCACCGCCGAAGAATTCATTACGATAAAGCACTACGAGCGAGGAGTCGGCATCGGCAGTGAGTTGGGAGTCTTTTAACTCGGTTCCCTGTAAAGGTACGAATACAACCGTACATCCGGCAAATGTGAGACCTAAGAATGAAAGGATCAAGCTCAAATAGCTAATCCGCATTTTCGCCTCACTAAAATGGGGTAATAAACCGACCCCTGAACTGAGCAGCGCGCCCCACCAACCTTACCGAGCGAAGCGAGCCGCGGCGAGTGGGGCGCGTCCGATCGAGCGACTTGTTAGGTGACGTGCGGTACGGTCCAGACACATCGGTAACAGTTTAGTCCAGGCACATGGGTTACAGATTGGATTACACTCAGGGGCACCGAAGGAGGTGCCCCATGCCATGGAGCCAAACATCACCGATGGACCAGAAAACCCAGTTTATCGCCGACTATCTACGCGAGTTACTTTCGGTCACGGAACTCTGTGTACTCTACGGGGTCTCCCGCAAGACCGGGTATAAGTGGATCGACCGTTACCTGCGGTGTGGTCCCGCGGGGCTTGAGGAGCATTCGCGCACCCCACGCAACTCACCCAACCAAACTCCGGAAAATATTGTGGCCGCGATCATCGAGGCGCGCCGCCGGCATCCGTCCTGGGGTGCGAAGAAGCTCCTTGCCTTGCTCGCCAAACGGCATGCACCCGCCTTATTACCTGGACGCTCCACGGTCTGCGACATTTTAAACCGCCATGGGCTCGTGCTCAGGCGACGGCAACGTCGCCGCATCGGGCACCCAGGCAAACCGACGGGCGCGATCCTCGCGCCCAACGATGTCTGGAGCGCCGACTTCAAGGGGCAGTTCAAGACACAGGATGGCCGTTACTGTTATCCACTCACCGTGACCGACGGCTATAGTCGCTATCTCCTGAGCTGTCAGGCATTGGATTCCACCGCAGTGAAGGAGGCCAAGCCTGTGTTCACCCGCTTGTTCAAAGAGTTTGGGCTCCCCAAGAGGATCCGCACAGACAACGGCGTGCCGTTTGCCACCAACACGTTCGCGAGACTCTCACAGTTATCCGCATGGTGGATTCGTTTAGGCGTCCTGCCTGAGCTTATCGAACCCGGTAAGCCGCAGCAGAACGGCCGCCATGAACGAATGCACCGCACCCTCAAGGCCGAGACCACTCGCCCAGCCGCAGGAAGTCTTGCAGCACAACAGCGTAAGTTCAACCTTTTTCGCGAGGAGTTCAACTACGAGCGCCCGCACGAAGCGCTTGACCAACAAACCCCTGGCTCGATCTATACACCCTCATCGCGCGAGATGCCAAACCAACTCCCGCCGCTCGAATACCCCGACCGCTTCGAAGTCCGCTACGTGAGCGCCAATGGGGGCATTCGTTGGAACGCCGATTGGGTGAACGTCTCGATTGTCTGTGCCGGAGAATACGTCGGACTTGAAGAAATCGACGACGGTATTTGGAACGTCTACTTCGGGCCGCTCAAGCTCGGTCGACTTCTGGAAAAACACATGAGAATCGAAGACGCATATGGTAGACTGAAACGACATTTGTAACCTATGTCCCAGGACTTCTTTGTTACCTATCTCCCCGACCGGTCACACTTCCAGATCCGTCCGGATGGACTCCCCAGAACCACACGGGTGGCGAACTCGCGAACGTGGTGTCGAACGCACGCTCGGGCGCCGAGAGCCAGGCGAGCAACGCTCGCGCACCTTCGGTTCCCACCGTGATCACAGCATCGTTGGCCTGCTCTTCGAGGGCCACGCCTTCGGCGCTTGGTGCCAGAACGATGCGTAGGCGCGGCGGAACCCTCACAGGCGCAAGCTTCTTCGGCACCGAGAGCACGGGGGCTGGAGGCGGCTCGATACGTACCGTCCGGGACAGGGATGCGTCCGCCGCTGCCGCAGCCCTCTTCAGCAGGTCGCACAGAGATGCGAGCCCAATAGCATCCACAGCCAGATGCCACCCAGGATAGTCCCTGTCCTCCTCGACGTAGCGCCAGAGGTAGACGCGCCCTGTTTGCTTCCACGCATTCACTCCGGCCGCGCCCATCTATCTCTCTCCGGCCAACGCCCAGCGCTGAGGGGCGCGCCTGCTATTGGCGCGTCCGCTCCAGCGCATTGTTCGGCAGCACTCATTCTTCGACACCAAAACCCGTGACAACAAAGTGACGCTTTTCGGTCGCTGGTTCGAAAAATCGCCAATATTCACGGCCCAGTGAACTGTCTGGAAAGGCCTCAATCTGGTGGTCCCCACTCAACTCAACCGTGAGGCTGCCGTATCGGTCTGCGTAAATTGCTTTCACCACCAAAGGATTGGCACGGTGTTTTTCAATAAACGCCCGTGAGTGGTGATCACACCGGTTTGCCCCGGGGACATCCCATTCGAATTCCGGGAGTTCAACGTCGGGGTCACCGGACGGGTAATACCGGTCACGGGAGGCCACGATAATTTCTCCAGGTCCAGTGAGCCTCCAGGCACACTCCAGGTGCAACGCGTACTCTCCGACCGTCTTGACGGTGCCATTTAGCGGGCTACGGACCGTTCGGGCCTCGCCGAAACAGAACCATTGTAGGGTCGCAGCTCGCCCCATATCCCAAAAAGGCAAACCCACCAAAACCCGTAACGTTCTTTCAATTTCGTCTTTCATTAAGATAGGCCCAGCTGAAAGTGCCGCCGAACATATAAATAGACAGAATTTTTTCTGTCTATACTTTTGGGAGCTATTCATCAGATCTTAAACATAAAGCAGTCGAGAACGCGTCCCGGAAGTAGACAGAAAATTCTAGGATCTGAAATTTTGGACGGATTCGGTATACCACAGGAGGGACATTAAAAGCAACATCGTAGGGAGAGTTCTCCCTCGGTTCGAACCCCTCAATTAGACGGTTCGGTCATCCGAGAAAGAATCACCGCCTGCGCGGAATACGCCAAGCGTTCTCCGCCTTCTCGAAGCCGACATGAGGATAATAGCTCTCCGCCTCCGGGGCCGAGAGAAGAAGGATCATCACCTCCTCGCCGACGATCTTTTTTACCCGATCAACCAGCCCTTTCCCGATTCCCTGCTTTTGATAATCGCGGTCGACCGCCAGATCGGAGAGATAACAGCAGTAGCTGAAATCGGTGAGGGCGCGCGCAATCCCGACTATTTTCTCTCCATCCCAGGCACAGAGAATCAGGTTGGCATGCTCGATCATTCGGCCGATTCGATCAAGGTCCTCCACCGGCCGGTGGATGCCGGACCGTCGGAATAGATCGGCGACCGCTGCAGGATCGATTTCCCGTTCGACTTGATATGAAATCATACCGGCTCTCCCTCCTTGATCGCCTTCAGACGAAGCCGTTTATAATCGGCTTGCCAGATGCCATTTTGGAACAGGGTGGGACGAAGGACCTCTTCAATTGACTGAATCACGGCGGGCCGCCGATCGGGAGGAAGGTGTTGAAGGAGGCTTGCGGCAAAGGTCTCGATCCAGTCGCGCAGACCGGCCTCGCCTCCTTCGAGCGCGGTGGGCCGGTCGAAGAGAGAGGCTTCGGTGACCGCAAGACCGTTTCTTTCCAGCAAGGCGGCATATTCGCCGAGGCTTGGGAAGTACCAGGGGATGCTTTCCTCTTTCAGAGAAGAACCAACCGCTTGGCAGGCCGCTTTGATCGCGCCGACAATCCGTTGGATATTTCCCTTCCCGCCGAACTCCGCCACAAAACGTCCGCCCGGTTTTAATGCCCGTTCAATGCAGGCGATGACCCGTTCCGGCTCTTTGATCCAGTGGAGGGCGGCGTTGGAGAAGACGGCGTCGAAGGGGAGATCGAATCGGAAGTCTCTGGCATCTTGGATCTCAAACCGGAGATCGGGATAATTCTTCCGAGCCTGGGCGATCATCTCTGCGGAGGCATCGATCCCGATCACCTCCGCTCCCAACTCCGCGATCCGGGCGGTGAGATGCCCCGTCCCGCAGCCGAGGTCGAGAATCCGCTCTCCCGGCTTTGGCGAGAGCAGATCGATCAGATCGGCGGCGAGACTCCAGACATAGGCATGCTTCTCATCGTAACGGGACGGATTCCAGCGGCGATCGTCTTGATGGCTCTGGGTCATTTGATCCCATCGATTCGGTCAGAACGGGACTTTGGTAAAAATGTCCTCGTTTGTCATCCTGAGCGGAGGATCTCTTTATGAATGATGTTTGCTCCGGACAGGCATTATGAATTCCTGTAGATCACCGCGAATCCCGATGCAAACGCTTCGAACGACGTTGGGGTTGTATTTTTTGCGGAGCGTGCCTCGGTCGGCTGGAGGATGCCGTCGTTGAAGGCGCGGTACATCTCGATGTAGCCGCGCGCCACGTCGGCAGAAAGCCCCATCCCGGTCATCGCTTTCTCGGCATCCTCATACGGAAATTGAATGTAGGAGAGCGACGGTTTTCCGATCGCCCGGCCGAGGATCGCCGTTGCCTCGGTCATCGTGAACTCTTTCGGCCCGAGCAGCTCTTTCACCCACTTTCCTTTAAAGTCAAGGCGAAGGAGCCGCTCGATCGCTTCGGCGGCAATGTCCCTCGTGGCGATCATTGGCATGGCGACGTTGGGCTTCATCGGGGTGCCGTTGATCCCCATGTTCTTGATCATTTGAACGTTCATCATAAGATTTTCCATAAAGAAGGCGGGCCGAAGATGGAGGACGTTCGTTCCTTCCAGCCGGTTGAGGCGCTGTTCCATATCGTAGAGCCCCGTCACCGGTCCGACCTTCTCCGAGAGGTGCGCGCCGATGCTGCTGAGATTCACGACGGCGGGAACGCGCGCCGTTGCAATCGCCATCGCCAGCGTCTCACCGATCCGGTTCTGGTAGGCACGGACGTTGTCCGCGGCGAGGTTGGGCGGGATCATCGTATAGGCCGCTTCGGCGCCGGAGAAGGCCCGGGCCATCGCCTCTGGATCTTCCAAGGAGCCGACGAACGGCTCGGCCCCCTTGGCGGCGAGCGGCTTCAGGTGATCGGCGCTCCGGGCGATCGCCCGAACCGCCTTCCCCTGATCCAACAGCGTTTCGGTAATCACTCTTCCGGTATTTCCGGTGGCTCCTACAATGACATACATGGGATGCTCCTCTCAGTGGTGGATGTGATCTTCAAGTGATGGGTCGTCGGCTTTCGGTGAAGAGCGCTTGGGTGGATCGATCAGGGAGATTGCGTCGAGCGGCCGATCAGCCGCTTCAGTCCATACGTCATCGCCCGGAAGATAAATTTCGGCTTCGTCATCACCTGGAAAACTTTTCCGGTGACGCCGTCGTTCTCGGGAGAGGCCATCTTCACCGCCAGGGCCGCCGGCGTCTCGGCCGGATTGGACAACATGTCGATGAACCAGCCGATCTTTTCCCGATAGGGCTTCCCTTCGTCGGTGGCCTCGCTGCTCATCAGCAGATCGGTTTTGACCATCCCGGGGGAGAAGATGTTGGCGGTGATGCCGGTCCCTTTGTACTCGCGGGCCAGAGAGCGGGTGAAGGCGACGAGCGCCGCCTTTGTCGCGCCGTAGGCGGTGACGCGGGGGGAGGGGAAGTCGGCGCCGTACCCCTTCAGGTTGAAGATTTTCCCCCGTTTCTGCCGGAGCATATGCGGGATCACGGCGTGGCAGCAGTTGAAGGTGCCGACCAGGTTGACGGCGATGACATAGGCCCATCGCTTCGGGTCGATGTCGCCGACCCGGCCGAAGGTCATGCTGATGCCGGCGTTGTTGATGAGGATGTCGATCCGGCCGAAGCGGGCGATGACCCGCTCGACCATGGCATCGACCTGATCGAGATCCGAAACATCGCAATGCACCGCCATCGCCTCGCCGAGAGGGGCCAGATCGGTCTCCGCCTTCCTCAACTGCGCTTCATCCCGCCCGCAGATGATGACCTTGGCCCCTTCGCGGAGATAAGCTTCGGCCACGGCATAGCCGATCCCCCGGCTTGCGCCGGTGATCAGGGCGACTTGATTTTCAAGAAGGCCGCTCATCGAGACTCCAGCTGAATCAGGATGTCATCGCGTGATCCAGATTGAGTGAGATCGTCATTCCCGCGTAAGCGGGAATCCAGTGTTTTGGATTAAAGATCGCTGGATTGCTCTCCGCAATGACAGCTTCTAAACCTGCTCATTTCCGTAATTCAATCTCACCTGCGAGGCGGCCTTGATGGCGCGGTCGCGGGCTTCGAACGGCTCTTTCGCAGCGGCGAGGACGACCCCCATTCGACGGTTCTTCCGGCAGTCGGGTTTTCCGAAGAGGCGGAGATGAATCTCCGGCTCCTGCAGGGCCGGGCCGATCTCATAGGTGGGGGCGATGGCCTCTTTTTCGGCCAGGATGACGGCGGAAGCGCCGGGGGTGCGGATGACGGGGGGATGGACCGGGAAGCCGAGGATGGCGCGGACGTGAAGGGCGAACTCGGAGAGATCCTGGCTGATCAGCGTGACCAAGCCGGTGTTGTGCGGCCGAGGGGAGACTTCGGAAAAATAAACTTCCTCCCCCTTCACAAACAGCTCCACGCCGAAGATGCCCCGCCCGCCGAGATTCTCCGTCACCGCCGCCGCGATCTCCTTGGAGCGCCTCAGGGCGATCTCCGACATCGGGTGCGGCTGCCACGACTGGCGGTAGTCGCCGTCGATCTGGATGTGTCCGATGGGGGGACAGAAGAAGGTGCCGTTGACGGCGCGGACGGTCAGGAGGGTGATCTCATAATCGAAATTGATGAACGATTCGAGAATGACCCGGCCCCCTTTCGCGCGAGCGGCGCTCATGGCATACTCCCATGCTTTCAGAAGATCGGCTTCGGAGCGGACGACCGACTGTCCTTTCCCCGAGGACGACATAATCGGCTTCATCACGCAGGGGTAGCCGAGGGAGCCGCCGGCCTCTTTCAACTGTTCGGGCCGGTCGATGAACCGGAATTGACTCGTCGGAAGTTTCAATTCCTCCGCCGCCAGCCGGCGGATCCCTTCCCGGTTCATCGTCAGCCGCGCGGCGCGGGCGGTCGGGATGACGGTAAAGCGCTTTTCCACTTCGACCAAGTAATCGGTGGCGATCGCTTCGATTTCCGGAACGATCAGATGGGGCTGTTCCCGATGGATGACGTTGTCGAGCGCCCGCGGATCGAGCATGTCGATCACATAATTTCGATGGGCGACCTGCATGGCGGGGGCGTTCGGGTAGCGGTCGACGGCGATCACCTCGACCCCGAGCCGCTGGGCCTCGATGGCAACCTCCTTGCCCAATTCGCCCGAGCCAAGGAGCATCAGCCGAAAGGCATTCTTCGAAAGGGGGGTGCCGAGCATACGGACCTCCGGATGAAGGGAAAGGGTTTCTCGGCGAGAATAACCGTTTCGGAAAATCGGGTCAAGGGGATTTTTCCCGCAGGAGGGCCTGTCTAATCCCTCTCTGTCGGGTCTTTCCCTTCTGTTTCAACCAGCGATTCCGGATACGGTTCAAAGAATGTCTGATCTTCAAGATATTCATTTTGGAATCGGACGACCCAGGCCTTGAGGATGGCCAATGCTGCACTCCGGGGGAGGCGCCCTTTACGGTAACGCTCCGGCGTTTGGAGAAAAAAGGCCTTCTCTTTTTTGGAAAGATTGTCTGAGAAATAACCGAGCGCGTGCATCAGAACGTTGATGTTCGAAACGGACCGGGGAGGGCGGGCCAGCGCTTCCCGGAGGTGAGGCGCGTATTCGTTGAAGAGATCGGCGGCCGACCGTTTTTCCGAATTGCCGACGATCCGGCCGAGCCGCCGCATGGTTTTTTGGTGGTAGGCCATCAAGAGAAGTTTGTGGGTGGCATGAAAACGGACCAGGCTTTCCAACCGGTTTGTCTTCTTTGCTTCGCGAAAACGGGCCAAGGTAAAGAGCTTTGTCAGAAAGTGGTCCCGGATCTTCGGATGATGGAGCCGTCCTTCGTCTTCGATCGCAAGCCCGGGAAAACGGTCGAGAATTTCGCCGGCAAAGAGCCCGGCCCCTTTCGCGATGGGAGCCTCGGCGTCGATTTTAGAGAAGCGCTTCACATCTTTGATGCCGCAGGAGGGGGAGCGGTTTTTCAGAATGAATCCATCGACCTCATTCAAAGAGTTTAAAAACTGGTTTGAGAAGCGCCGCATTTTTTGCGAAAGATCTTTTCCGGTGGCCGGCTGGAGGAGATGAAGGTCCCCCTTTTCGGAGACGATCCGGACCGGATCGCGGGGGACACCCAATCCGATCTCGACCTCAGGACAGATCGGAACGAAGGTGACGAAGGGATCGAGTTGTTTCACGAAGCGGTCGGGAATCACCGCGCCGTTATATCGGCAGGGGGCAAACTCAAGGCATTTGCTGAGGACGACAACTGGTTTCACGAAAACGAAGTATCCTTATGAGGGGAGGAGGTTTTTTTCTAATGTCGCCTGGGGTGGGGAGTGTTGTCAAGAGGTGCTGCTTTCAGGTAGCGGGTAATTTGGTTCTCAAGTTCTCTTTACTTCGTCGTCATTCCCGCGCAGGCGGGAATCCAAAGGGGGTTGGGACGAGTAGCCCCACGACTTGATCCTCGCAAGTAGGGCGAGCAACCCCATCAGTAAAAGCCATTTTGTTGCATTCTGCGGTGGTCTGGTGTAACATCGGGCCGTTTGACCGTGGCGGGATGGTCGGTCCCCGTCGATTAATGAGGAGGGTCAATGAAAAAAGCGGTTGGAACGATTCTTCTGCTGATCCTGCTGGTCTCCCTGGTGCCGGGGGTGGCGGAGGCGCGGCGGGACAACGCGATGGAGGAGGTCCTCATCGACGGTTTCTACGGCGGGCTGGCGGGGGCGCTCGTGGGAGCGGCCTTTATGGCTTTTAAGGAGAACCCGGGAGATCATCTTGACGACATTGCCATCGGGGCGGGGGTCGGGGTGATTGCCGGAACGCTCTACGGCATCGGGAGGGCGGCGCGCGCCTTCGCTGAGATTGAAGACGGCAGGCTCACCGTCCAGATGCCGACCCTCCGGTTCGATCTGGAACCGGCCGGCAAAAGGCTCCAACCCCGCTGGTCGGCCGATCTGCTCCGTATCGATTTCTAAGATTCGGCACGACTTTTCTGATCGTCTCGACCGTTCGATCGCCGGCCAAAGAGGGATTTTCTTTGGCCGGTTTTATTTGAAGTTCCTCGGCGGGTCAAGCGCTCGCTTCACTCCTGTTCTACCGCGCCCGCTTCTTTTTGAAATCCTCTCTCCCGATACGCTTTTGCAAAGCGCTTCCGCAATTCGGCGCGATGGCGCTCTTCTTCCTCCGGGACGATGGCGAGGGCGCGCTCGTGCCATTGCCGCGCCGTCTTGAGGGCCTCCTCCATCTCTTTCTGTTTTCCGGAATCGCGGGCATCGGACGCCATGGCGATGTAGAGCATTCCCAACTCGTTGGTCCCGTTGATATAGCGCGGATCGAGACGGACCGCCTGCTCGAACGCCACGAGGGCGGCGGAATAGTTGTTCTGGCGCTTGTAGATCTCGCCGAGGTTGGCATACGAGAACTTGTTATGGGGGTCGAGGGCCAGCGCATGTTTGAAGAGGACCTCGGCCTCTTTCAGATCGTTGAACTCGGTCATCGCAATATAGGCCCGGTTGTTCTCGGCCGATGACTTGAGACGAAGCTCCTCCGGCGAGTCGCCGGGCAGGGCCATGACGCGCCAATACGCCTCGATCGCCTCCCGCGGTTTTCCAAGGAACTGAAGGGCAAAGCCGTGCGCCAGCCAGGTCTCTTCAAGATCGGGTCCCAGCTGAACCGCCATTGCGCTTGCCTCTTCGGCCCAGGCCATCCAGGGCATTTTCTGGTGTCCGTAGCGGTGCACCTGCTGGCAGTAGGCGCGCGAGAGGACCCCCAGGGAGAGTGCCTTCAGTGTCGCTTCGCTGACCTCGACCGCTTTGCGCAGATGCTCAATCGCCCGGTCATTGTCGGTCGCGGTGAACCGGTTATAAAGCAGCGTTCCGAGATTGTAATGGGCGAGGGCGTAACCCGGCTCAATCGTCACCGACTGCCGGTACTTTTCGATCGCCGCCTCTCGCTCGACGGTGTTTCCGGTTCGGATATATCGGATGTGATGGGTATACCCATCCATGAAGGCGCGATAGCCGCGCCAGGTCTTCGCTTCGCTCACCAGTCCCCAGCGGCGTTTGACGATCTCGAAGGCCATGTCGTCGACCAGCTCCAAGAGTTCATCGGGCTGCTCGATCGACCGGACCAGGACCGTCGTGGTCGGTCCGTCCCGATCGGTCGTCAGCGTGGTGGAGAGCCGCACGGTGCGGCCGACCTGATCGATCCCGCCCCGGATGGTTCGGCGCGCCAGGAGCGTTCGCGTTTTATAAGAGAGGGAAAAGAGGCTGTCGGGTGAGAAGCTAAACGAGCCGAATCCAATGGAGCCGATCGCCTGTCCTTCCATCGGGTCGGAGAGGATCAAGAGCTCCTGCTGTGAGTCGAGAAAGGCGTCGGGCTCGCTCCGTCCCAGATCGACCAGCATCGCCAGGTTTCCCGCCTTCACCGACGCCTGGGCTTCCCGGACCTGCCGGCTCAGCGTCTGCCAGGCCGCTTCGATCTCGCCGAGTTGCTGGGCCAGAATTTCGTTGAGACAGAGGCCTGCTTTGTCGGCCCCGCGGAAGGGGAGGACCAAGGTTGCCCGGCCCCAGACGGCGCGCCCGATCGACCGGACGATCACGGCGGCCAAGAGGATGACGGCCAGCAACGCCAGTCCGGCGCCGATGACCTCCAGAAGACCGATGAGAATCCCGGCAAGGTTTCCGACCGTTTCCCGTAGCGCCTTCATGATCTTCCTTTCGTACAGGACTCTCCAGGGTTATCATGGAAAGACAGCTGGAATATATCAAAAAGGAGTCGGTCGAACAAGAAAAATGGTCGAGAATGGTGACGGCGATCACACTTGTTCGGCCGGATCCCCGAGCGCATCCTCGATATAAAGCATTTTAATGATGACCAAGAGACTGGCGGTCAGGGGGGAGGCGAGCATGATGCCGGGGGCGCCGACCAGAATACCGAGAAGAACCTGCACGGTCACCGTCAACGCGGGGGGGAGGAGGACCGCTCGCTTCTCCACCGTGGGGGTGACGAAATAGTTGTCGATCCATTGGACCACCAGGTAGAGGAGGGCGACATAGAGTAGCGTGGCCGGGCCTTGGCCGAGTGCGATCAGCAGCGGCGGGACCGCGGAAAGAAACGGGCCGATGTAAGGGATGAAATTCAGGACTCCCGCCAGAAAGCCGAGGGCCAGGGCCGGTTGAACGTCGAGGAACAAAAGCCCCAGCGTGGTGAGGACACCGATGACGATCATGGCGATCAGCCGGGCGATCAGCCACCATTGCAGCGTCTCCCCGATCCGATCGAGCACCTCGCCGATCCGTTCGCGCCGGTGATGTGGAAAAAGCCGGATCACGCCGTTTCGGTAAGAGCCCGGATCGAGCGTCATATGGATTCCGATAAAGAGAATAATGACGATGCTTGCCAAAAGCCCCAACGTCGTCGAGAAGAGTCCCGCGATCCGGGCGATCAGTCCGGAGGGCCGGGCCACCTGCTCGGCCGCCTGGGGGGTCTGTGCCAGGAGCCGTTGTCCCCATTCAAATCGACTCAGACGCTGATTCAGCTGACCGAACATTCGAGGCAGATTTTCGATCAACTGATCGATCTGCTTTGAGATTTCGGGGGCCAGGGACCAACCGATCAGTCCGAAGAGGCCGACCATCAGCAGAAGGACCGCCGCCAGCGACCATCCTTCCGAAAGAGGTGTGTGCGATTTGACCCATTGACTTAAGCTTCGGAGCAGGACTGCGACGAGAATGCCGGCAAATACAAGAAAAGGAACATCGGGCGCGGCCCGGATCAGCAGCAGGAGGAGGACGACGGTCGTGGTGATGCCGACGGCAATGAGCGTCTGTTTTGCAAAAACAGCGGCGTTGAATTTCGGCGAGGGGGGCGGCGGCGAATATCCCTTGACCGATTTGGCGTGCTGCTCTCCTCTCATAGGCTCGTCCCTCATGAAGATCCCAGGAGCGATCGCTCCTCAGATGTTACTATCATATCTGAAATAGAGGATCGAATGCGACCCGTCCGAGGGGGAGTGTTCGAGGCGTTACTTAAAGCGCCAAAATGACGACAACGAGGATGATCATAATCCCGACGATTGCAACGATGAAGACGCCGGGATGAATGCCGCTCAAATCGGGTTCTTCAGGCAACATAGGCTAATCGATAAGGGTTGTTGTATTGGATGAGCCTATTATAAAAGAGTAAAAAGGGGAAAGGCAATCCTTTTTTCATCGTCTGAAGGGCAAACCGCTCCTTAGGTTCGCTCCAGGATGCTGACGGTGATGTAGGTGCCGGTGCCGGCGTGGCTGTGGATCAATCCGCGTTTCGGATTTTTGATCTGAAGCCGGCTGCTTCCAAGGTGTTTTTTGATCGTTCCCTGCAATTGCCAGAAGGCGAAGACCGCCTGCATCAGGCCGGTGGCGCCGACCGGATGGCCGCAGGCGAGCAGACCGCCGCTGGGGTTGACGGGGATCCGTCCCTGCTTCGGCAAATTGAGACCATAGTCGATCCCCGGCATGAAAGGGTTTCCCTCCTCTGTGAATCGACCCCCTTCGCCGTATTTGCAAAGGCCGAGATCTTCGTAGGTCTGAACTTCCGAAGAAGTATAAGCGTCGTGAAGCTCGATGAAGTCGAAATCGTCGATCGGATTCTGAACCCCGGCCATCTCATACGCCTGTTTGGCCGCCGCGCGTCCTCCGCGGAAGGAGTGGACGCCGGGATATTTGAGATTTTTATAATCGCTCGCTTTTTCGTGCGGCAGGAGCAGCACCTTTCCATGGGGCCGGTCGGCCATCCGCATCGAATCGCTCCCCGAGCCGACCCCGGTGATTTTGACCGGATTCCGACAAAGTTTCGTTGCGACCTCTTCCGAGGCGAGGACGCAGACGGCGGCGCCGTCGGACATGGTGCAGATGTCGAGCATCGTCAATGGGGTGGCGACCATCTGGGAGTTTCGGAACGTCGGCGACGGTCAGCTTTCCCGGACGCTGCGCGTACGGATTGTAGAGGGCGTTGGCGTGATTCTTGATCGATACCATCGCCAGCTGTTCCGGGGTGGTCCCGAACTCGTGCATATGCCGCTGGACCATCATGGCATAGTACCCGGTGTAGAAGCCGCCGACGGGAAAATCAAAGTTGGTATCGGACGCGAGTGCGATGAATTCGTTTCCCTTCCAGGTGTTGACCCGCGACATCGTCTCAAAGCCGAAGGCGAGGCAGACGTTCATCCGGCCCGAAGAGACCGCCTCCCAGGCGCTCTGGAAGCAGAGGCCGCCGGTGGCGCCGCCCCCCTCGATCCGCTTCGACGGTTTGGGACAGAGACCGAGATAGTCTTGAACCATGCTGGCCGCTTTTAATTGCCGGGTGAAGTGATCGGAGAAATAAGATCCGACGGCGCCGTCGATCATCTCCAATTTTAACTTGGGAAGATCGTCCAGAGCATAGTCGAACGCCTCTTTGACCATGTAGCGGAAGTCTTTTTCGGGGTTGGCTTTTTTGAATTTGGTGATTCCGCCGGTAATCATGTAGACGGGGCGCATAGGGCGTGACCTCTCGGTTTGGGTGAAAGAACAAACTGAGATCAATCGTAGCGGAGGATGGGGGCGCTGTCAAGATTCGCCGGGGCGGGCCTATCGGAGGGCGATCCTTGTGATCGCCCTCGCGGGGGCAAATACGAAGCCTGGGGCGAATACAAGATTCGCCCCTACGTTCGTCGCGAATTACACCTTCGTGTGTCGGATGATTTTCCCTTCCACCAGGTAGACCACCATCTCGGCGATGTTCGTGGCATGGTCGCCGATCCGTTCGATGTATTTGGCGATGAAGCTGACCCGGACGGCGCGGGTGATGGTCGTGGGGTCTTCGACCATGAAGGAGAGGAGCTCTCGGAAGATCTGGTGGGTCAGCTCGTCGATGAATTGATCTTCGGAGCAGACCTTCCGGGCGAGCTTGGCGTCTTTGTTGACGAAGGCGTCGAGCGCTTCCCGGACCATCTTCTGCGCCGCGTCGGCCATGCGCGGGATGTCGATGTACGGTTTGAGGAGCGGCTCTTCCGCCAGCTCGATCGACCGCTCGCAGATGTCCTCGGCGAGATCGCTCATTCGCTCCAGGTCGGTCGTGATTTTCATCGCGGTCGTGATGAAGCGAAGGTCGCGGGCCGCCGGCTGATAGAGGGCGAGCAGGCGGATACACTCTTCATCGATCTCAACATCCATTGCGTTGACGAGATGGTCGTTCTGGATCGTCTGTTTGGCCAGCGGACCGTCCCGTTCTACCAGCGCTTTGATGGAGGCGGCGATCTGTGTTTCGACCAACGCCCCCATTTTCAGGATTTTTTCCTTGAGCTGGGTGAGCTCTTCTTCAAAATGGCGGTGCATGGTTCTCCTTCAGGGGGTAACGTCAATCTCAGTGGCCTGTCTGCGATATTGATCGAAAATGTCTTTGGGGATCAACCGGAAGGCCGACATGAGTAGAGAGAGGACGATAATGAGATCGTCCACCTGCCCGATCCCCAACAGAAAATCGGGAACGAGATCGAAGGGGAGCAAGAGGTAGCCCAGCGCCAGGGTCAGGAACAACTTGGCGCGAAGGGGGATTCGCGCGTTCTTCAGCGCAAGCCGATAAATCTTCACCGCTTGTTTTAAATACCTCCCGATATGTCTGAGTCTCATCATGGTTTCTTCCTTTCTTTTCTTCTACTTTTGTTATAAGAGAGTAGCGGACATTATCCAAATCTTCCCGTGATGTAATCTTCCGTCCGGGAATCTCTCGGATTGGTGAACATCCGGGAGGTGGGATCGAACTCCACCAGTTCTCCCAGCAGAAAGAACCCGGTCATGTCCGAAATCCGGGCCGCTTGCTGCATGTTGTGTGTCACAATTGCAATGGTATAACTTTCTTTCAGTTCCCGCAACAACTCCTCGATCCGGCCGGTCGCGATCGGGTCGATCGCCGAGGTCGGCTCATCGAGCAGGAGGACCTCCGGGGCCACGGCGAGGGCCCGCGCGATGCAGAGGCGCTGCTGCTGGCCGCCCGAAAGCGAGAGGGCCGATTGCGGAAGGCGGTCCTTGACCTCTTCCCAGATCGCCGCCTTTTTCAAGCTTTCCTCAACGATGGCATCGATTTTTTCTTTATTGTTGATCCCCTGGATGCGCAACCCATAGGCGATATTTTCGTAGATGCTCTTCGGGAAAGGATTCGGTTTTTGAAACACCATCCCGATTTTTCTTCGGACATCGATCACGTCGACCCCGGCGGAGTAGATGTCCTTGCCCTGGTAGAGGATGCTTCCCTCCGCCCGGAATCCCGGCACCAGGTCGTTCATCCGATTCAGGCAGCGGAGAAAGGTGCTTTTGCCGCAGCCCGACGGGCCGATCAGCGCCGTGATTCCCTTATAAGGAATCTCCATGCTCACTTCCCGCAGCGCCTGTTTTTTCCCGTAAAACACATTTAGTTTTTGAACGTGAATCGCGGCATCCATCATTACCATCTGATCCTTCTTTGGTAGCGGTGTCTTAAATAAACGGCGATCCCATTCATAATAAAGGTGATGAACAGCAGCACCAGAATAGCCGCGGCTGCATTGATCGAGAAGCCTTTTTGAGGGCGGGAGACCCAGTTGAAGATCTGGATCGGCAGCGCGGTGAAAGGATCAAAAAGGCCCTGGGGTGTAATGAAGGGAGGCTCCAGCATGATCGGGGGGGTCGGAACGAAGGCGACATACGTGAGCGCCCCGATCGTGATCAGCGGGGCGGTCTCTCCGATCGCCCGCGACATGGCGAGGATCGTTCCCGTTAAAATTCCCGGCATCGCCGCCGGCAGAACCTGGTGACGGATCGTCTGCCACTTGCTCGCCCCCAAGGCATAGGATGCTTCCCGAATGGAAGCGGGGATCGCCCGGATCGACTCGCGCGCGGAGAGGATGACGATCGGGAGAACCAGAATCGCCAATGTCATCGCGCCGGCCAGAACACTCCGGTCCAGCCGCATCCAGCGCACAAAGAGTCCCAGACCCAGCAGACCGTAAATAATGGAGGGGACGCCGGCGAGGTTTGCGATGTTGATCTCGATGAAGCCGGTGAGCCAGCTCTTTCGGCTGTATTCTTCAAGATAGGTGGCGGAGGCGACCCCGAGCGGAAAGGCAATCAACGCCGTCAACACCATCAACCAGGCGGTCCCGACCCAGGGGGAGAGGATGCCGGCCCTCTCCGGTTTTCGCGACGGGTAGCTCGTCAGGAAATCCCAACCGAGCCGGGGGAGGCCGTCGATTAATACATCGATCAGCAAAATCAACAGAACGAGCAGGCCGATGGTCGTTGCGAAGAGACCGAGGATCGAGAAGGCCCGATCGGCGAATCGGCCGATCTGTTTCCGGTCGCTGATTTCGATTCTCACCGCTTCCGGTACGTTCATTCGTAGACTTCCCTGAATCGTTTTCGAAGCGAATAGCTGATCATATTCAATATAAACGTTACAACGAAGAGGCTCATTCCGGCCGCAAAGATCGTCCTGTATTCGATCGTTCCGGCGGGGGTATCCCCCATGCTGACCTGGACGATGTAGGCGGTGACCGTCTCGATCGGAACAAAGGGATTCAGCGTCAGCCTCGGCTGGAGGCCGGCGGCGACCGCCACGATCATCGTCTCTCCCACCGCGCGCGAGATGCCTAGAATAAACGAAGCGGCCACGCCCGAAAAAGCGGCGGGAAGCACCACACGAAGGGCGACCTGAAGCCGGGTGGAGCCGAGGGCATATCCCCCCTCCCGGAGGCCGACCGGGACGGCGTGCATCGCATCTTCGCTGAGCGAAGAGATAATCGGGATGATCATGATCCCCATGACGATCCCCGGACTCAACGCGTTAAATCCGGAGAGCTCGGGAAAAAATGTTTGAAGCAACGGGGTGACAAAAAGCAGGGCGAAATAACCATAGACGACGGTCGGGATTGCCGCCAGGATCTCCAAAAAAGGCTTGACCGTTGTCCGGAGCCGGTCGGACGCATACTCGCTTAAGTAAATAGCACTGATCAAACCGATCGGGAGGGAGACCGCCATTGCGATAAAGGTCGTCAAAAAAGTCCCGGCAAAGAGGGGAAGAATGCCGAAGTGTTTTTCGGCGAAGAGCGGGGTCCACTGCGTGTCGGTGAGAAAATCGATGATTGAGACCTCGCCGAAGAAGGAGAGGGTTTCGAAGAGGAGGACACCGATGATGCCGAGGGTAATAAAAACAGACAAGAGGGCGCTCAGAAAGAGGGACCCCTCAATGACCCGTTCACTTGCTTTTTGAAGACGCCTTGTGTTCAGCAATTACTTTCCTTCTCTTTGTAAAAGATCCTCGATGCTGACGCCGACCTGCGATTTTCCCCCGAAGACGGAACCGGCGACCCGCTTCTGGAATCGGCCGGCGCCAAGCTCATAGGCCCGATCCGGAAGGGCGATGTAGCCGACCTCCTTGGTCAGGGCGGTTCCATTCTTTAAATAGAAATCGACGAAGCGCTGGACTTCCGGCCTGTTCGCCGACTTGATGCTGACATAGATGAAAATCGGCCGGGCGAGCGGCTGATAGGTTCCCTGGACGACATTGTCATACTCCGGGAGAACCGGCCCCTTGCCGTTGGCGTCATTTTCATCGTCGATTGGAACCAGTTTGAGGCGCTCTTTGTTCTCCTGGTAGTAAGCCACCCCGAAGAAGCCGAGCGCATATTGATCGGAGGAGATTCCCTGAACGAGAACGTTATCATCTTCGCTGGCGGTGAAGTCGCCCCGGCTGGAATGTTCTTTTCCGACAATCGCCTCGGTAAAGTAGTCGTACGTTCCGGAGTCGGCCCCCGCGCCGAAGAGATGGATCTCCTTATCGGGCCAGTTCGGCCGGATCTGGTTCCATTTCTTGATCTTGCCCTGCGCTTCCGGTGCCCATATTTTTTTTAATTCTTTCACAGTAAGATGGTCGACCCAGGTGTTCTTGGGGTTGACCATGATGGCAATGCCGTCGTACGCGACCGGCAGCTCGACATAGTCGATTTTATTGGCGGCGCACTGTTTGACTTCGGTCTCTTTGATCGGCCGAGAGGCATTGGAGATGTCGGTCTCGCCGCTGCAGAATTTTTTAAAGCCGCCGCCGGTTCCGGAGATGCCGACGGTGACCCTTTCTCCCCGATTGGCTGCCTGAAATTCCTCGGCCACCGCTTCGGTGATCGGGAAAACGGTACTGGAGCCGTCGATCTTGATGAGGGTCGATTTGGCCCAGGCTGTCTGGGCAGAAGCAATTCCGATCCCCAGAAGGCCCACGAAAATCCATTTCTTCATATAAATTTCTCCTCATCTATTAATGAAGGAACCAAGTTTCGCCGGTGTTAATATGATGTTAAATTTTTGTTACAAACTTCCCGCAAGACGCAAGCGCCCCCTCTCATTGCTTAAACTCGACAACGGAGGGGGCGCTCTTTGTGTTTCTTTGGAAATTGCTTAGAACTTTATGACCGCATCTAGAAATATCCGTTTGGCATCATCCTCTCCCGGTGGGAGAGTTTCGTCCTCGACCTCGGTCACTACGTACTTGGCTTTCAGTTGGAGGGCCTTTGTCGGGCTATAAGCGATCCAGGCGATATGTCCTCTATGGTTTGTCCCGCCATTGGGTCCCCAATCCGAATCGACGATATCGGCGACAGTTGCATCTGTTTCGGACACTCTATAGAGGTAAGCCACTTCCCAGGTTTGAGGATTGGAGGCTTTTCCGATTTGGAGACCGGCTTGATACCCCGTATCCTGATCGGTAGTCGTATCCGCGAGGTTTTTGATGTAATCTCCATGGAAGATGAGGGGAAGGTCGGCCATCTTGATGCCGACCTCAGCCGTGAGATTGAGGACCCGGTAGTTATTGACCAGGACGGTCGGGATTCCAGGTGGAGCCACCGGGACACGGGTGTTTCCATCTTGAACGGTGACCTGGCCAAGGCTATTAGAAGGATTGCCGATCGCATTCTTGAAATTATAAAATGCGCCGGCCAGGGTCACCGAGGTGTCTTTGCCAAGGCCGATCCGGGTTCCCACCTGCTCGGCGAAGAGCCACTGGTCGTTATTGTCGGTCCCATCCTCATCAAGGACCAACTGCCCCGCGTTGATGAAGAGAACGATCATGTCTGTGACCTGAAAGGTGACGTTCTGGGCAAATCCTTCCGGGGCCAAGTCATCGTCCCAAACCAGTTCCGTCACCCGGAAGAAGGGGTTCGGCATCTTCCCGCCGGTCAGCGCCAGCCACGGGGCTGCTTTCCATTGCAGATAAGCCTGTCGGATCCAGATCGGTTTTTGGCTAAAGAGATTATCGAAGCTTTGATTGTTTGACGTTTGACTTCCGTCTCCGGATGCGAGCTGAATGCCGACGAGAAAATTATCGATCTTGAGCGTACTTCCCAGCCGCAGGCGAAGTCGTTGACGATGCCGGTCGCGGTTGGGAGCTTCTCTGAGGGTCGAGTTGTGCCGGAGGCGAAGATCGCCTGCAAAGGAGAATCGATCCACCCACTTTGCAAGTTTGGTCTCCTGAACGGAGGCGGCCTCCTCTTTTGTAATGGTTCCTTTTTCAATCAAGAGTTCCTCAAGTGTTTTGGGCTCTTCCGCGAAAAGCAGGTTGTTCGATGCACTCAGAATCCCCAACGCGATGAACCCAATTACGATGAATCGTCGCATCTGTTTTTGTCTCCTTTCGCATGTTTTCTGGCCGCTGTTGATGTGGATGAATAGGAGATCCCTGTCTACAAAGTCACGGGATCGTACGTTTTGAAAACAGTGTTACGAGATTTATTCACCTGATGTTGCGCCGGAATGGCCGGCGCAAGAAGTGGCAGGCAGAAGATAGACATTTTGGTCGGTTTTTGCAAGATCAAAATGGTATTTAAATAAATGATCGCCGAGCGGGACGAAGAATCATGATCCAAAAAAAGCTTGACAGTGGAAATGGATTATCCTATAAGATTGATAGGGTAATCAAGGAAATGCTTTCAAAAAAGACAAAATACGCTCTGAAGGCGCTGCTCGTGATGTCAACGGAGTACGGGCGGGGGCCCCTTCTTATTTCCGACCTGGCGGAACGGGAAAGCATCCCGAAGAAGTTTCTAGAGCTCATTCTTCTGACGCTCAAGAATAAGGGGCTTCTCCAGAGCAAGAAAGGAAAGGGAGGGGGTTATTACCTCGGTAAGCCGCCCGATACGATCACGCTGGGAGAAATCATCCGTATCTTGGATGGTCCGGTCGCCCCCATCTCTTGCGTCAGCCAAACGGCCTACCAGAAATGTGAAGAGTGCGCGGACGAGATGACCTGCGGGATTCGCGTCGTCATGAAGGAGGTGCGTGATCAGACCGCCAAAATCCTGGATGGGACGACCTTGGCCGATCTGCTCAGAAATACGGAACGACTGACGAGCCGCCGTCGCGACACCCTCCTTTACCACATTTAAAAAATTTTAAATATATAATCTACTATCATGATAGAGTAAATAGAATATTCGAGGATTCTGACCTTCTAAAGTGGCATCCAAGGAGACCAACCATGTTTCAGAAAGTCTGGGTCGTACCCCTTTTCCTCCTCCTCTTCGTATTTGGTGTTTCTCAGAAAAGCGATGGAGCGGATCTCACCCTCCTCAATGCCTCCTATGATCCGACGCGGGAGCTTTATCAAGACTTCAATGCGGCTTTTGCGAAAAAATGGAAGGAGAAGAGCGGACAGAAGGTCAGCGTCAAACAATCCCACGGCGGATCGGGGAAACAGGCGCGCGCCGTCATCGACGGGTTAGAGGCCGATGTCGTGACATTGGCGCTCGCCTATGATATCGATGCCATTGCGGAGAGAGGAAATCTTCTGCCGAAGAACTGGCAATCGCGTCTTCCGAACAACAGCGCCCCCTACACCTCGACGATCGTCTTTTTGGTGCGGAAGGGAAATCCGAAGTCAATTAAAGATTGGGAAGATCTTGCCAGGCCGGGTGTCGCCGTCATCACCCCCAACCCGAAGACCTCCGGCGGGGCGCGCTGGAATTATCTGGCGGCATGGGGATATGCACTGAAGAAAAACGGCGGCGATGAGGGAAAGGCGAAGGAACTCGTTTCTCGAATCTATAAAAATGTTCCGGTGCTCGATTCCGGCGCGCGGGGAGCGACAACCACGTTCGTGGAGCGGGGGATCGGTGACGTGCTCCTGGCCTGGGAAAATGAGGCGCTCCTTGCGATCAATGAATTGGGGAAGGGGAAGTTTGAGATCGTCATCCCGTCGGTCAGCATCCTGGCCGAGCCGCCGGTGGCCCTCATCGATAAAGTGGTCGATCGGCGCAAAACCCGCGGGGTCGCGCAGGCCTATCTCGAATACCTCTACTCGGAAGAGGGGCAGGAGATCGCCGCCAAACACTACTACCGCCCCCGGCTGGAGTCGGTCGCTTCCAAACATGCCGCCCAATTTCCGAAGGTGGCGCTGTTCACGATCGATGAACTCTTCGGCGGTTGGCAAAAGGCGCAGAAGACCCACTTTGCCGACGGCGGTATATTCGATCAGATCTACCAGCCGGGCCGTTAGCAGGCCGCTGAAAAAGTCCACCTGCTTCGTTCTCGGTCGTTCGGAAATCCTCACGTACGATACAGTACGCTGCGGTTTCCTCGCTCCCTGCGGCCTCGCATCTGGAGCTTTTTGAGCGGCCTGGAAGGTAGAAGAATTGAGAGGGAAGGAAATTTATCATATGGTTCTCAAACAGAAAAGCATCCTTCCCGGTTTTGGTCTGGCGTTGGGATTTACCCTCTTTTACCTCAGCTTCATCGTCCTCATCCCCCTCTCTACCCTTTTTCTTAAAACGGCGACGCTCAACTGGGGTGCGTTTTGGGAGATCATCACCGCCCCGCGGGCGCTCGCCTCTTACCGATTGAGTCTGGGGGCGTCGCTGATTGCGGCGCTGCTTAATGTAGTCTTCGGTCTGCTCGTCGCGTGGGTGTTGGTCCGGTATTCCTTTCCGGGCAAGCGGATCGTCGATGGGTTGGTCGATCTTCCCTTTGCCCTCCCGACGGCGGTGGGGGGAATTGCGCTGACCACCATCTACTCCGGCAAGGGGTGGATCGGACAATATCTTGAGCCGCTCGGGATCAAGGTGGCGTATGCGCCGCTGGGAATCATCGTGGCCCTCACCTTCATCGGATTGCCCTTCGTGGTCCGGACGGTCCAGCCGGTTCTGGAGGATTTTCATCCGGAGTTCGAAGAAGCGGCGACCACGTTGGGGGCGGACCGGCTGCAAATTTTCCTGCGGGTGATCTTCCCGACCTTAATGCCGGCGCTCCTGACCGGTTTTGCGATGGCGTTCGCGCGGGCGTTGGGGGAGTATGGCTCGGTCGTCTTCATCTCCGGCAACATGCCGATGCGGACGGAGATCACCCCGTTGCTGATCATGACGAAGCTGGAGCAGTTCGACTATGCGGGGGCAACGGCGTTGGCGGTCGTGATGCTGGCGGTGTCGTTCCTCCTTCTGCTGGCGATTAATCTTTTGCAATGGTGGAGCCGCCGGCGCCTCGCAGCGCTGTAACGGAGAGGGATTCGGATGTTTGCACCGAGCGGATTAAAGACAGCAGAGAGCGTTCCTCTGAATCGCGCGCGAACCGAGCCAAGAGCGGTCCGCTGGCTGCTGATCGGGACGGCGCTCTTATTTCTTGCGTTCTTTTTATTGACGCCATTGGTCGTCATTTTTGCAGAGGCGCTTCAGAAAGGCTTCGGCCTCTATCTCGAATCGTTCAAAGATCCGGAGGCCTGGGCGGCGATCCGGCTGACCCTCCTCACCGCGGCGATTGCCGTTCCGCTGAATCTCGTCTTCGGCGTCGCGGCGGCGTGGGCGATCGCCAAGTTCAATTTCGTCGGGAAGAATGTGCTAACGACCCTGATCGACCTTCCTTTTGCCGTCTCTCCGGTGATTTCGGGGATGATTTTTGTTCTCCTTTTCGGGATGCAGGGATGGCTCGGGCCGTGGCTCCAGGAGCATGAGATCAAGATCATCTTCGCGGTGCCGGGGATCGTTCTGGCGACGGTCTTCGTCACCTTCCCCTTCGTCGCCCGCGAGCTGATCCCGCTGATGCAGGCGCAGGGGACCGAAGAGGAAGAAGCCGCCATCGTCCTGGGGGCGAGTGGGTGGCAGACGTTCTTTCGCATCACGGTTCCGAATATCAAGTGGGGGTTGCTCTACGGCGTGATCCTCTGCAACGCCCGGGCGATGGGGGAGTTCGGGGCGGTTTCGGTCGTCTCCGGGCATATCCGCGGGCTGACCAACACCATGCCGCTGCATGTGGAGATCCTCTATAACGAGTACAACTTCGTCGCGGCCTTTGCGGTCGCCTCCCTCCTCGCCCTTTTGGCGCTGGTGACGCTGGCGGCGAAGCGATTTGTGGAATGGAAATCTCATCAACCCTCCGCCGGGGCCTGATGATCGCCGGGCGGAATAAGGAGTCGGATTCATGAGCATCGAAATTCGTCGGGTGACGAAACAGTTCGGTGATTTCGCGGCGCTGAAGGAGATCGATCTGACGATTAACACCGGAGAGCTGGTCGCCCTTCTCGGCCCTTCCGGCTCCGGCAAGACGACGCTGTTGCGGATCATGGCGGGACTAGAGAGTCCCGACAAAGGGGAGATCCTTTTTTACGGGGAGAATGCCACCGACCGAAGTGTCCGGGACCGTCATGTCGGTTTTGTCTTCCAGCATTATGCGCTTTTCAAACACATGACCGTTTTCGAGAATGTCGCCTTCGGCTTGCGGGTCCGCCCCCGCAATAATCGGCCTTCGAACGAAGAGATCCGCGCGAAGGTTCATTCCCTGTTGCAGCTGGTCCAGCTCGATCGGATGGAATCGAACTATCCTTCTCAGCTCTCCGGAGGACAGCGGCAGCGGGTGGCGCTCGCCCGCGCGCTGGCGGTCGAGCCAAAGATGCTCCTCCTCGATGAGCCGTTCGGCGCGCTCGACGCCAAGATCCGGCAGGAGCTCCGTCTCTGGCTGCGGCGGCTGCACGATGAATTGCATATCACCAGTGTCTTTGTGACCCACGATCAGGAGGAAGCCCTGGAAGTCGCCGACCGGATCGTCGTGATGAACGAGGGACGGATCGAGCAGGTGGGGACCCCGGAGGAGGTCTACGATCATCCGGCGAACCCCTTCGTCTACAACTTTCTCGGCAACGTGAATCTCTTTCATAGCCGCGTGGGGGTCGGTCCACTGGAGATCGACGCCCCGGGGCATGCCGCGGCCCAAGAGACCCCGGCGGTCGCTTATGTCCGCCCGCATGACATCGAGATTGAGCGTCACAAAAACGGCCAGCCGGCCATCGCGGCGAAGATCGAACATATTCAGTCGGTCGGTCCGGTGGTCCGTCTACAATTAAAACGACAGGACACCGGCCAGATGATCGAGGCGGAACTGAGTAAAGAGCGCTATCGGGAGCTGGGCTTAAAGTCGGGTGAGGTGGTCTTCATCAAGCCGAGACACTGGACGGTCTATCAAGGGGAGGGGATTTGATGATTTGATCATCGCAGAAACGTCCCGCCGGGACGTCTTCTATATCCTTATCCTAAAATCAGCAACAACAAAACCGCCGCCGCAATTCGGTACCACCCGAAGGGGCTGAGTGTGTAGCGGGCCAGAAGCTGAATGAAGGTTTTCACGGCGAGCCAGGCGGCGATGAAGGAGACGATAAAGCCGACGGCAAAGAAGGTGGTGTCACTTGCCTCCAGAAACGGCAAGCTTTTATAAAGATCATAAGCAGTGGCGGCGAACATCACCGGGACGGCGGCGAGGAAAGAATATTCGGCCGCCGTTTTCCGTTCGGTTCCGATGATCATCCCCCCTAAAATGGTCGCGCCGGCGCGAGAGACGCCGGGCCAGAGGGCGAGGCATTGGAAGAGGCCGATCAGCAGGGCGTCTTTGGGCCGCAGCGCATCGAGGGTGTGCTTCTCGGCTTTGGGGAGAAACCGTTCCGCGAGGAGAATGCCGACGCCGCCGACCCCGAGGCCGATCGCCACGGTGGTGGTATTGAAGAGATGTTCTTTGATAAAGCCGTGGGCGAGGAAGCCGAAGATCAGCGCCGGCAGGGTCGTGCACCCCAGAAGCACCATGCCGTTGAATCCTGCGAAACCGCGGGTCCGGGAAAAATCGAAGAGGTGAAAGAAGCGTTCTTTGTAGAGAACCACGACGGCGAGGATCGCGCCAAGCTGGATGAAGACTTCAAATGTCGAAGCCTTGTCCCCTTCGAAGCCGAGGAGGTGTCCGGCGATGATCAGATGCCCGGTCGAGGAGACCGGTAGAAATTCGGTCACTCCCTCGACGATCCCGAGAATGACCGCATTGAGCAGATCCATCATGCCGAGAACAAAACCTCCCGGTCCGATTGTACTTGCAATCGGACCGATTCGTCAAATGGAGATTGCAACGGGAGGCTTCGACCGAACCGGGGCGATTACCGGTTCTGACCGACCAGCAACGATGCGTCCGCTTCCATCGTCTGCAGCGGGCTGAGTTGGCCCATTTTCCGAAGGTCGCTCACCACCCGGTGGACCGACCCCCAATCGCTCCAGTAGACGCCCCGAACCGGAAGGACCGCGAGACAGGAAGGGGCATGGACCGGGAACCGCTCCAGAAGATCTTTTGAAAAATTAATCGATGGAATTTTCCGGTAAATCGCTTGGGCGGCTTCTGTCTCATCGGGTGTCCCGATCACGTCTAAAAGTGCATCGAAGCAGCCGAGAAGTCCGGGGGCGACCGCTCTCGCCAACTCCAAAAGCCGTTTTGTCTTCACTACCATCACCATCGTGTTCCAAAGTCCCCCCTGGCGGACCAGCTCCGATGCGGCACGCGGTTCGGGCTTCTCGATGAACTGCATCGCCTCCAGCACGCCCGATGGGCTTAAATGTCCGATCTCTCCTCCCGGCAGGATGTAGCCATACTCGGGGTCGGGACCGGTCGGCTGCATTCCGAGGGGGATCAGGCGAGAGGGATCTTCGGCGACCAGACGGCAGGCCAAGTCGACATGATCGATGAAGAGATTCTCCTCGCGGATGAAATGATCCGACGGAAAGATGACGACGGTTGAATTCGGGTGGTCCTTATAGACCCGCATCAGCGGCAAGAGAACCCCCGGTCCGGTCTCTTTATTCTCAGGCTGCAGGACGACCGTTCCCCGGGGGCGGCTCTCGATTTGACGCCACACTTCGGGATAAGCCAAATGCTTCCGGTCGACAATCGTAAAGAGACGGTTGGACGGAATGAGCCGCTGTACACGGTCGTACGTCTGCTGCAACAGGGAGCGGTTCTCTATAAATCGAACATACTGTTTGGGGAGGTCGTCTCCCCGCCATCGGCGGACCAGCGGCTGGAGGCGTTTTCCCTCGCCGGCGGCAAGAACGATCCCGCAGAGATCGGATGGCTGAAATCGGTCGGTCATGGTGTTTTCTCCTCATCAACTGGAAAATATCAACTGTTTTAGTCTACCCGATTAATTAAAACAGAGTGGTGTTGCAGGGGAATAAAAGTGATGTAAAAAATCTGTTAACGAATTCTTGGTAAGGGTCTACCCGGTTTTTAAAGCATGCGGGGCCCCATTCCTCTTGCTCATCAGTAGCTCGCTTCTCCGAATGCAACCCCGGTCCGGGCCTCCCCGGTATTCCAGGCGTCGAGGGAAGAAGGAGGCTTCGCTGAAGGCTTCCTCTCAGATTGGGAAGCAGCGTCATTTTCTCTTTTTTAGATGATGGGAGAATCAAGAGCGTGTTCAATGGATGTAAGTTGCAGAAGGTTTTATTCCAGCAGGGAGAAGGAAGCGCTAGCGGACACGCTGTGATTCGGGGGTGATGTCGTCTGCCGAAATGCCCTGGATCTCTTGCTTGATCCGATCCATCTCCTCCCGGGAGATCCTCCGGGCCGGGACCCCTCCCCAGGTTTCCCCGCCTCCCACGCGAGAGCCGGGCAACAACACCGAATGGGGTAGAATCGTCGCGCCGGCGCCGACCCAAACGTCCCCCATCACCGTGGCGTTCAAGCCGATCGTCGCTTTGTCCCCAATGATGGTCGGCGCGATGACCAGTTTTCCCCCGCCGCCGTAGTGGGCGAAGATCCGAACGCTTCCCCCCAGGACGGCATCGTCCCCAATGGTGAGCATACAGGGATCGGAAATCAGGTAGGTGTTGATAAAGGCGCGCTCGCCGATCTTCATCCCCATCGCCCTCAGGAACCAGAGGCCGGGGGGGGTCAGGGTGACATATTGGAGGAAGGTGTACCGAACCAGGTAGAAGAGGCCGTTGTGGACAAACCAAGGGAGGGCCGCCAGGGTGAAGTAGGTCCCCTTAAACGGCTTGATCCGCGTCGGCAGAAACCAATTGTAGATCGGGATGACGGCCAAAAGTGAAAAACCGGAGAGGAAAAAAGAGAGCCCCAAACCGGTGCCGAGGAGCGGCCAGCGGAGCCAGCCGGGGAAAGCGGCGGTCCAGGGAACCCAGCGGCTGAGAAACCAGAGGGCGGGGGTGAGCGCAAAGCCGATCGCGGTCGAAGCGACGGCATAGAGGACGATCAGCGAGATGAAGTAGGCGGGGTATCGAAACCGCCGGATAAACCGGTCGAGCCGGTTGCGCGGCGGCGGATTGCGGGATTCGTCATACATTCAGGCGGCCCGAGATCAATGCATTCTCCTGGCTCAATGATACCATGCCGCTCACCCGACGGCGACTTCCTGCCGGGGGAAAAGGAGCGTAAAGCGCGATCCTTTTCCGATCTCGCTTTCGACCGTAATTCTACCCCCATGCGCTTCGACGATATGTTTCACGATCGACAACCCCAGGCCGGTCCCCCCGAGCTCCCGCGAGCGGGTCCGATCGACCCGGTAGAAGCGCTCGAAGATCCGGCTAAGATCTTCTTTCGGGATACCGATGCCGCTGTCTCCGATTTCGATCGCGACGGCTTCGTCGGTCTGGGAAGCGGTGATGGTGATCCTCCCCTGCTCCGGCGTGTACTTGATGGCATTGTCCAAAAGGTTGATAAAGACCTGGTTTAGTTTTTCCGGATCGGCCTGGAGCGAGAGCCCCTGTTGAATCGAGACGGTGAGCGCCTGTCCTTTTTTCTCTGCCAGCGGTTTGAGCAGCAGGAGATTTTTATCGACCGTCTCTCGAAGGTCGATCCGTGCCGGCCGGATCGGATCGAGTCCCGATTCGATCCGCGACAGCTGCAGCAGATCGCGGACGATGTTGGCCATCCGGTCGGTATGCTTCTGGAGGATGGCGAGGAATTCCCTCGCTTCCTCCCGGTTCTCCAATCCGCCGTCGGCCAGGGTCTCCAAGTAGCCTTTGATGGCTGCGAGCGGTGTGCGCAGCTCGTGCGAGACGTTGGCGACGAAATCTTTCCGCATCCGCTCCAGCCGCTTGATCTCGGTGATATCGTGAAAGACCAAGACGACCGATCGGGGGGAGGGCTCGGTCACAGAAGCTTGAACCTGAAGATGAGGCCGGTACGACGTTTCGAGCCGGAGCTCCTGCGAGAGGGGTTTGCCGGTCTGGATGACTTCTTTGATCAAGGCATTGAGCGGATGATGACGCAGGCGCTCATAATGATATCGGCCGATCCATGGATCGCCTGAGAGGCCGAACATCTTCTCGAAGGAAGCATTGGTCAAAACGATCCTTCCTTTGTCGTCCAAGACCAGGACCCCTTCCACCATCCCGGAGAGGATTGCAAGGGTCTTGGCGCGATCGTCGGAGAGATCCTGGATTTTCCTTTGAAGATCCTCCGCCAGCCGGTTCAGCGCGTCTGCGAGCGCTTCCATTTTGTCGCCCGATCGGATTCGAACGCGGTGGCGAAAATCTCCTCGGGCGATCTTCTGGGCGGCTTCGGCCATTTGTAAGAGAGGGGCCACGAGGCGTTTTGAGAGAAGATAGCTCAGGAAGACCGTCCCGAAGAGCGCAATCCCGAAGGCAATGAAGAGAAAATGCCGCATCTGCGTCATCTGAAAAATCAGACCGCCGATGAGAAGGAGCGCCAGGATGGTGGGAAAGAGAACGGCCGCGATCCATTTCCATTGGATCGGGAGCAGGCCCGGGGCAATATTCAATCGGAATGCGAGGGAATTTTTCTCGGTCGGCGTGTTACGCTTCATCGGTGAGCTTATACCCTAAAGAGGGGACGGTTTCGATGGCGTCGGTGAGCAGCGGGATCTTCTCCCGCAATCTTCGGATATGCACATCGACCGTGCGGGTGGTCCCGAAGTAGTCATACCCCCAGATCGTGTTCAACAGATAATCGCGGGTGAGCACTTTCCCCCGGCTCTTTAATAAATGCTCCAGCAGGGAGAACTCCTTGGCGGTGAGGGTCACTTTTTTCTCGGACACCTTCACCTCATGGCGGGCGACATCCATCGCCAGCGCTCCGTAAGCATACCCTGCGGCCGTCTCCTTCCGCTCCGAGCGCCGAAGCAGCGCTTTCACCCGTGCCATCAGCTCTTTCGGTGAGAAGGGCTTGGTCACATAATCATCGGCGCCGAGCTCGAGTCCCACTATCTTGTCGCTCTCCTCATCCTTGGCCGTGAGAAAAAGAATCGGCACAGAGGCGGTCTCCTCTTTGTCGCGCAGCTTTCGGCAGACCTGCAATCCGTCTTCGCCGGGCATCATGACATCCAGAATGACGAGGGAGACCGGATGCTTCGCGGCAACCTTCAGCGCCTCAGAGCCATTGGAAACACACAGCGGCTCATAACCTGCTTTCTGAAGATGATGCGCCACCAGCTTGCTTAAATCGGCCTCATCATCCACCACCAAGATCTTCTGGGCCATACGGTTCCTTGCAAAAAGAAAAATAAAGCCATTGTAACACAAGGAATTATGCCAGGGAAAGTGATTCCCGGCGCCATCGCCGACAACTCCCGACCCCTGATTGAATGAGACGAAAAGCTAATACTTTCGGCTAAAAGGGATAGGCATTTTGGAGGATTGATCTGCTTGAACCTAAAGTCCTATCCTTGAAAGCAGATGTGATCCCTTCGTTTCTCAGGCGCAGCCGTGCCGGGACTTTCGGGGCAGGGGGTGGGGCGATGGTGTTCAAAGACAGAGCGGAAGCCGGCCGCCGACTTGCCGATCGTCTTCAGGAATTCCGAGATGAAAATCCAATTGTTTTAGCGCTGCCGCGGGGAGGGGTCCCCGTCGGATATGAAGTGGCGCGCGCGCTCGGCGCGCCACTCGATGTCATGATTGCACGCAAGCTCGGCGCGCCCGGTCATCCGGAGCTGGGGATCGGCGCGATTGCGCCGGGCGGGGTGCGTGTTCTCAATGAAGAGGCGATCCATATGCTCGGCATCCGTGAGGCGGAGATTGACGCGATCGCCGCCCAAGAAGAGCGGGAGCTGGAGCGCCGCCTGCGCCGTTTTCGCGGGGAACGGCCCGCGCCTGAGATCCGGGGGCGGACCATTATTCTGGTCGATGACGGTCTGGCGACCGGGGTCACCGCGAAGGCGGCGCTCCGGGCGATCCGGAAGGAGGGACCGCGGCGGATCATCTTTGCCGTCCCGGTCTGCGCCTCGGACACGGCCCGAGCGCTGGCCGATGAAGTGGATGAACTCCTCTGCCTGGAGGCCCCCCCTTATTTTGGCGCCGTCGGCCTCTGGTATCAGGACTTCGAGCAGACCTCCGACGAAGAAGTCTTGGAACTATTGTCGCGCGCCCGGGAGGGGACGGCGGAAGCAGCGCCGAGAGAGACGACGCCGAGAGGTCCAAATTCGGACGAAGCGCGATCTGTGACCGTCACCGCCGGAGGACGCATCCCGCTTGAAGGAGATCTCCGCATCCCGGCGGGAGCGCGGGGGATCGTTCTCTTCGCGCATGGAAGCGGGAGCAGCCGCTTCAGTCCTCGAAACCGGTTTGTCGCCGATGTTCTTTTCCAAGCGGGTCTGGCGACTTTGTTGATCGACCTGCTGACGGCGCGGGAAGAATCGATCGACCGGGTGACCGCGGCGCTTCGATTCAACATCGGCCTGCTTGCGGAGCGGCTCGTCGACGTGACCGATTGGATCGCCCGGCAGCCCGAAACCGGTTCCTTGCAAATCGGCTACTTCGGTTCCAGCACCGGGGCCGCAGCGGCGTTGATCGCCGCCGCCCGGCGCCCCGAGCGGATCGGCGCGATCGTTTCGCGCGGCGGGCGTCCCGACCTTGCCGGGCCGGCGCTCTCCGCGGTCCGAGCGCCGACGCTGCTGATCGTGGGGGGAGCGGATCGTCAGGTGATTCAGCTCAATAAAGAAGCGATGGCGCGGATGACGGCCCCCACCGAGCTGAGAATCATTCCCGGGGCAACGCATCTCTTCGAGGAGCCGGGCGCCTTGGAGCAGGTGGCGCAATTGGCCGCCGAGTGGTTCGTTCGACATCTCGGCGCCGCCGGGCAGGCGAAGGCGGCGTAAAGGGTGCCGTGCGTCATCGGTTTTTGCGTCTGGACGGAGCGTTGCCTTTACCTATGAATGTCATTCTGAGGAGAAGATGCAGGCGTGAGATCCTTCGCTCCGTTTAGGATGACAAATCAAACCCTGAAGTTTAAATCACACAAAAGAATGCTGAACCGAATGTGATCTTTCGAAAGCGACTGTTAAGGGAGGTGGAAGATGAATAAAGGATTATCGATGATCGGCGGCGTCGGTCTGGGTGCCGCGTTGGCTTATTTATATGATCCCGAGATGGGAAACCGGCGCCGCGCCCTGATCCGTGACAAAGCGGTGAAGGCGTTGAACAAAACAGAAGAGGCCCTTGAGGCAAGCACGAAAGATCTCCAGCACCGGGTGGTGGGGACGGTCTCCGAGCTTCGCTCCCGGGTCGCGGAAGTGGGCGAAGAAGTGAGCGATGAGCTGCTGGAGGCGCGGGTGCGGGCGAAAATCGGACGGGTCAGTTCTCATCCGGGCGCGATCGAGGTTCGGGTCGACAACGGGCGGGTGACGTTGAGCGGGCCGATCCTGGCCGAGGAGGTGGATCCGGTTCTCTCCGCGATTTCCTCCGTCCGGGGGGTCAAAGGGGTGGAGAATCAGCTGGAAGTCCACGAAACGGCCGATCACGTTCCGGATCTGCAGGGAGGGACGCCCCGCCGGGAGCAATCCGAATGGATGCAGGAGAATTGGTCTCCGGCCACAAGGATGATGATGGGGATGACGGGAACGGTGTTGGCCGTCTACGGGTTGAAGCGGGAGGGATTCTTCAGAACCGTCATCGGCGCCTTCGGTCTCGGCATTCTCGCGCGAAGCATCGCCAATATGCCGGTGAAGCGGATCGTCGGCGTGGGAGCGGGACCCCGCGTGGTCGATATCCAGAAGACGATCAATATCGCGGCCCCCGTTGAGAAGGTGTTCGAGTTCTGGAACAACTTTCAAAACTTTCCCAAATTCATGGCGAATGTCCGTGAGATCCATGTCACGGGAGAGAGGCAATCTCATTGGGTCGTCGCCGGCCCGGCCGGGGTTCCGGTGGAGTGGGATGCGGAGATTACCGAACGAATTCCGAACAGGCTCATCGCCTGGAAGACCGTTCCCGGTTCGACGGTGGAGCATGCCGGGGTCGTCCGGTTTGATTCAAACCCGGACGGGACCACGCGGGTCGACATTAAAATGGCGTATAATCCGCCGGCCGGCGCCATCGGCCACGTGGTCGCCGCGCTGTTCGGCGCCGACCCGAAGAGTGAAATGGATGCCGACCTGAACCGGATGAAAACACTGATCGAAACCGGCATCCGTCCGCACGATGCGGCGGCGGCCTAATTCCCCCGTCCGTGGGGATCGGGGGAGAGGTCGCTTGTCGATCTTTCTGCAGGGATGGTTCCGAGATGGAGCCGCCGATTTTTCCGGCGGCTCCGCTTCATCTACCGCGGGCGCGCGGTTTTAAGATTTTTTTTCCCGATTCTTTTCAAGAACCCCGCCTTTTGCTAGAATAGCGCAACGCAACCATCTAAAACAGAGGAGCCTCAATGTACAACCGGAACCGTCTTTCCTCCCTCGCCGGGGGATTTCTTTTTGCCGTCATTCTGATCAATCCCCTTCGTGGCAACGCGGGGGAGCCGATCAATCAAACCCCGGCGCCGTCCGGCCAGCTGAGCGCCCCTTCCGATGGCCGGACTGAAAACAGCAAGATCAGGGTTGAGATCGCCCTCTCACCGGAGCGGAAAAAAGACATCGATGCCATCAAAAAAGAATTCGAAGTGTTTTCCATCACCAACGTTCGCCCTCAATTCTTCCGGCAGGGGAATCCCCCTCAGAACATCGGTTTTGGAAGAGAGATCCCCGTCGAGGTGGCGCGTGAGGCGATTCGGGTGGCGATGACCTATAACCGGGGGATCCAATTCCTTCTTCCGGAAAAAAGATTGGCCCCGCACTACATCGGCATCGGCGTTTCAATTTTCGATGAAGCATTTCAGGTTCCGGTCGGTCCGGAAGAGCTGAAACGGCTTTCCGATCCAAGCCTGACGAATGCCCAATTCCACGATCTTTATCATCAAATGACCGATCAGCCCCCCAGAATCAACCGTTGATCCTGAAATAAAGAAGGTTGAACGTTCCGTGTTGCGTGAGAAGAAAGGACCTTCTCTCCGCTTCTCATTTCCGCCGAGGGGACGGCCCGAGGATTCCCCCGCAGACAAACTGGACCGTGGAAACGATGAGGTTCTTGTGTGCGACTGAAGAGGGTGATAACATGGGGTGAATCGACTAAAGAGGAGATCCGCGATGGAAAGCAAGGAGAAGACCAGACTCCTCACGGAGATTAAGAACCTGGAAGGCCGCCTGGAATTGACGCTGCGCGAATCCCAGCGGCTTTTCCAGTCGGCCTTTGATGCTTTGTCGGCCTACATCGCCATTCTGGACGAACAGGGGGCGATGATTGCGGTGAATGGGCCCTGGCGTCGATTCGCGACGGCGAATTATCTGATGATGGCGGCCGAAGGTGTCGGCTGGAACTATCTTCGTCTCTGCGAAGTGGCAGTCGGAGAGGGGGCGGAGGCGGCGCACGCGTTGGCCGCCGGGATCAGGCAGGTGATCTCGAAAGAGCAAGACGAATTTACCCTGGAGTATCCCTGTCACAGTCGCACCGCGCAGCGTTGGTTTATCGTTCGCGTGACCCGTTTTGAGGGGGAAGAGGAAGGGTCGGTCCGCGTCGTCGTGGCGCATGAAGATATCACCGATCGCAAGCGCGCGGAGGAGGCGCATCAACGGCTCGCCTCCATCGTCGAGTCTTCCAACGACGCGATCATCGGAATGGACTTAGACGGCACCGTGGTGACCTGGAATCCCGGCGCGGCGCAAATCTACGGCTACTCCGCCGACGAGATCCTGGGGGCCTCGGTTTCCATCCTCATCCCGCCGGATCATTCCGACTGGGTCGAAGAAATCCTTGAGCGGATCGGCCGGGGCGAGCGGATCGATCCGTATGAGACGGTTCGATTGAAAAAGGACGGCACACGGATCGATGTCTCCGTCACAACCTCGCCGATCCGGGATGCCGAGGGGAGGATCGTCGGCGCCTCGAGCATCACCCGCGACATCAGCCGGCGCCGGGCGGCGGAGCGGGAGCAGCGAAAGCTGTCGAGCGTCATCGAGCAGACGGACGATGTCGTGGTCATCACCGACCGGCACGGCGTGATCGAGTATGTCAACCCGGCCTTCGAGCGGAAGACCGGTTACACGCGGGAAGAGGCGGTGGGAAAGAGCCCACGGATCGTCAAATCGGGGAAGCATGGGCCGGAGTTCTATCAAAGCCTATGGGAGACGATCCTTCGGGGCGAGGTCTTCCGGGGCGAGTTGGTGAACAAGAAAAAAGACGGGACCCTCTACCATGAAGAGAAGACGATCACGCCGATTAAGAGTCGGAAGGGGGAGATCATTAATTATGTCTCGACCGGGAAAGACATGACGATGCGGAAAGAGATGGAGGCGGCGGTCGAGCAGGCCCGGGCGGCCACGGCTGAAAAAGAGCGGCTGGAGTCGATCCGGGCCCTCTCGATGACCTACGCCCACAATATCCTCAACGCCATCACGCCGGTCAAAAGTTATGCGGAGCTGATCGTCAAGCGGACGGAGCCTTCCGACCCGAAAGTGAAGTGGGCCCAAGCGATCATTGACGGAACGGGAGAGGTGGTTCGGATTATCCGAAAGCTGGAAGAGATCGACCGCTACCGGACCACCGAGCGGAGCGGAATCAAACTCTTCGATGTCGATTCGGTCAAAGAGAGAGAAAAATAACGGGGGGTTGAGATGCGGGTCGCCCTCTTCAGCGCCAAACCGTACGATCAAACCTTCTTTCAGGCTGCCAATGCAACCGATCGGCATGCGTTGGCCTTTTTCGAGCCGCATTTAGATCTAAAGACGGTGTCGCTGGCGGCCGGTTTTCCGGCGATCTGCCCCTTCGTCAATGACCGGCTCGACCGGGCGGTGCTGGAGGTCCTGGCCCGACAAGGGACCCGCCTCATTGCATTACGCTCCGCCGGATTCAATCATGTCGATTTAATCGCCGCGCGGGACCTGGGGCTCACGGTGGTCCGGGTGCCGGCTTACTCTCCCTACGCGGTTGCGGAACATACCGCCGCCTTGATGCTTTCTTTGAATCGGAAGATTCACCGCGCCTACGCGCGGGTCCGGGAGGGGAACTTCTCTCTGGAGGGTCTGCTCGGCTTCGATCTGAACGGACGGACGGCGGGGATCGTCGGCACCGGAAAGATCGGAACCGTGATGGCGAGGATCATGAACGGCTTCGGATGCCGCCTCCTTGCGCACGATCCTTTTCCGAATGAGGCGTGCAAGAAACTGGGGGTCGAGTATGTCGCGCTTTCCGATCTCTACGCGGCCTCCCGCATCATCACCCTGCACTGTCCGCTCACCCCGGAGACGCATCATCTGATTGACGCCAACGCATTGAAGCAGATGCAGAACGGCGTGATGCTGATCAATACGGGACGGGGGGCGCTGATCGATACACAGGCGGTGATCGCCGGCCTGAAGTCCGGAAAAATAGGCGCGCTCGGCCTCGATGTCTATGAAGAAGAGGGTGATCTCTTTTTCGAAGATTTATCCGGCCGGGTGATTCAAGATGATGTTTTCTCGCGGCTGCTCACCTTTCCGAACGTTCTCATCACCGGTCATCAAGGGTTCTTCACCCAGGAGGCGATGGAGCGGATCGCCGCGACCACCCTCGGCAATCTCTCTGAGTTCGAGCAGGGCCGGAAATCGATCAACGAAGTTCGCGCCGAGCAGGTCCTTCGCTAAGAACAGACGCCAACAACAGATTAAAGCCGCTTCTTTTGGACGAGCAGTTTGGTCGCCTCTTCGGCCGGAAGCGGGCGGCTGAAGAGGTAGCCCTGCATCTCTTCACATCCGATCGACCGAAGGTAGGCGAGCTGTCCTTCTGTTTCAACCCCCTCCGCGATCGCCTTCAGTCGAAGAGAGTGGGCCATTCCGACCACGGTCTTTACAATGACGGCGTCGTTTGGATCGGTCGTGAGATTTTGCACGAAAATCTGGTCGACCTTCAGCTTGGCGATCGGAAAGCGCTTCAGATACGCCAACGAGGAGTAGCCGGTGCCGAAATCGTCGATCGACAGCTGAATCCCCATCTCGGTCAGCTCCCGGAGCATGTGGAGAATACTCGTCTCCTTGCCCATCAAAATACTCTCCGTTAACTCCAATTCCAAATACTCGGGGGCCAGGCCGCTCTCTTGTAATGCTCGGGTGACCGTGTCGACCAGGTTCTCCCGGTGAAATTGACGGGCGGAGAGGTTGACCGCAATCCGCATCGGTGGAAATCCGGCCTCCTGCCACGCTTTATTCTGAGCGCAGGCGGTGCGCAACACCCACTCTCCGATCGGCAGGATCAGTCCGGTCTCTTCCGCAAGCGGGATAAATTCCGCCGGCGAAATCATCCCGATCTCGGGCCGGTGCCATCGGATGAGTGCCTCGAATCCAATGATCTCTCCACTCTTGAGATCGACCTGAGGCTGATAGTGGAGGAGAAACTCCCGGCGCTGCAAGGCTTGCCGAAGGCTGCTCTCCAGGGAGAGACGCTCGACGGCCCGGCTGTTCATCGCCGGCGAGAAAAAGCGTAGCGTGTTCCTCCCTTGCTCCTTCGCGCGATAAAGGGCGATGTCGGCGTGCTGTAACAAGGTTCGTCCATCCACCCCGGCATGAGGATAGACGGCCACTCCCATGCTGGCGGTGACGAAGAGATCGCGCCCTTCCAGTGGAAACGGTTCCCGGAGGGAAGCGGCGATCCGATCGGCGATCTCGAGGGCGGCTTCATCGCTGTTTAAGTTTGGAAGGAGAACGGCGAACTCGTCCCCTCCCATCCGGGAGACGGTGTCCCCCTCCCGGATGGTCCGGAGGAAACGAGCGCCGACGGCCCGCAACATCTCATCCCCGGCAGGATGTCCCAGGGTGTCATTAATGACTTTGAAGCGGTCCAGATCGATCAAGAGGATCGCCAGGATCTCTCCGTTCCGATGGGCTTGCGCCACCGCGACCGAAAGACGATCTTCGAGGAGGAGCCGATTGGGAAGGCCGGTGAGGGCGTCATGATAGGCCTGGTGCTCGATTCGCTCTTCCGCCTTTTTCCGATCGATCGCCGTCGCCAGGATGTTCGCAATGGCCTGAAGAAAATGGACATCCTCCTCGGTAAAGCGCCGTCGCCGCGCGGTATGAACTCCCAAGACACCATAAGGATAGTCTTGTCCGGAGATCAGGACGCTCAGGCCGCTGACCACCCCATGCTCGCGCAGCAGGGTCGGTGCAAGAAAGCGCGTCTCGGCCTGCAGATCCTCCACCACCACCGGCCCGTTGGTCGCCAGCGTGTAGGCGGCCTGGGAATTCTCCCACATCCCGACCGTCGTCTGTCCGACCAGGCCCGGTTTCCAACCGACCCCCGCGCGCAACAGAAGCGCGGTTCCGTCCGGAAGCGGCTCCAGAAGCTTGCAGAATTCGACCCCTAATATTTCGGCGCTCCGTGAAACCGCCTCGTTCATCAATTCTTGATGAGGGAGGCCGGAGAGGGCCCGCTGTCCTAACTCCGCCAGAACCGCCTGCCGGAGGGCGCGGGAGTGGAGCAGTTCTTCGGCCCGTTTGCGTTCGGTGATATTTTCCACCGACCCCACATAACAGACCACCGTCCCCGATGCGTCGAACTGCGGCGTCGCCAGAACGTGCACCCAGAGAACGTCCCGGGCGGGGGTGGCGACCCGATAGTCCACCGAGTAGTTCTCGCCGCGCGCGGCCGCGGCGTGCCACGCCTGCGCCACATTCGCCCGATCGTCCGGGTGAATCGCCTCCATCCACCCGTAGCCCGCGCTCTCTTCCGCGCTGCGTCCCGAGATCTCGGTCCAAACCGGGTTGGTATAGACGCACTCCCCTGTCGGCTGGGTTAAAAAGATCCCCATCGGCGCCGCCTCCGCCAGCTTGCGAAACCGTTCTTCGCTGCTCTGCAGCGCCTCTTCCGCCCGCTTCCGCTCGGTGATGTCGTTTCCGAAGGAAATGGTCGAGACGATTTTCCCATCGACCCTGACCTGATTGTTCTGCCATATGATATAGCGCTCTTCACCCGACTTGGTGAGGATTGGATTTTCAAAGGCCTGCGGCATTCCGCCGGACAGTAGCCTGTTGAATTCTTTCCAGACATGAGGGTACCGGTCTTTGGGCACCAGGGTCTCGAACCAGCTCTTCTCTTTCAACTCCGAGAGGCTGTAGCCGGTGATCTTCTCGGCCGCCTGGTTGAAGATATGGACCTTTCCCAGAGGATCCAGACTGAGGATCATGACATTGGCGGTCTGAATCAGGTTCTCGGAAAACTCCTTGGCATTCCGCAGCGCCTCTTCGGCCTCTCTGCGCTCGGTCATGTCTGCAAAGGTCGCATAAACCTGATAAGGCTTCTCGTCCCCCGGCTTGAACTGCGGGACCGCATTGATATGGATCCAGCGATAGGCTTCTTCTTTGGGATGGAAAACGCCCATGACGACATTTTTCACCGCCTCTCCGCGCTTCAACGCAACGATCGTCGGATGGGTCTCTCCGGGAAAATCGGAGCCATCCTCATGGATCGCCCGCCAGCGGGGGTCCAGCGGACTCCTCCCCTGCATCTGATCGAGTGTTAATCCCAGGATCTGTTCTGCGGCCGGATTGGCCGAGATGATTTTCCCTTCGGCATCATGGTAGACGACCCCCTGGGCCATCGTCTCAAAGAGATCGCGGTATTTTTCTTCCGATTGCCGCAGCGACGCCTCCGCCTGTTTCCGCTCGACGGCATAAGCGATGACATGGGCGAGCAGCTCACTGCTGATCCTTCCTTTCACCAGATAGTCCTGCGCCCCTTCCTGGATCGCTTTTGTGGCGACCTGTTCATCGTTCAAGCCGGTCAGGATGACGATCGGGGTGCCGGGCGCTTCCGTCCGAACGCGCACGAGCGAGTCGAGCCCCTGAGCGTCGGGAAGAGAGAGGTCGAGCAGGATCACGTCGAACCGCTCCTCTTTGAGGGAGGCGAGTGCTTTGGCCAGTCGGTCGGCGTGGGTGATCTTGAAGCGGGCGTCGATCGACTGAATGAGATTTTCTTGAACGAGCCGGACATCCCCCGGCGTGTCTTCCACCAGGAGGACTCGAATGGCCTCTCCGTTCATTCGCATTCCTTATTTGGGAAGTTTCACAACGGTCAACCAGAAGTCTTCAACCGATTTGACCACCGTGATGAATTGGTCAAAATCAACCGGCTTCGTCACATAACAATTGGCGTGAAGATCGTAGCTTTTCAGGACATCTTTTTCGGCGCTCGAGGTGGTTAAGATGACCACGGGGATCCGCTTGAGATCGGGGTCGTTTTTAATCTCCGCCAGCACCTCCCGGCCGTCTTTTTTCGGAAGATTCAGATCGAGCAAGACGAGGTCGGGGCGGGTCGCGTTTGCATAGGGTCCCTGCTTTCGGAGAAAGGCGAGCGCTTCCACGCCGTCTCCCATGACATTCAAATTGTTCAGGATTTTTCCCTCTTTGAGGGCCTCTCTCGTCAGCCGTACATCGCCGGGGGAGTCCTCGACAAGCAGGATTTCGACCGGTCCTCCAAGGTCCTTCACACGCATCCGATTTCTCCTGTTTTTCCGACGGTGAAATAAAAAGTGGATCCTTTTCCAATCGCCGATTCCACCCAGATGGTCCCGCCGTGGCGTTCGACGATTTTACGGCAGACCGCCAATCCGATCCCTGTTCCCGGGTACGCTTCCTTTCCGTGAAGGCGCTGAAAAATAATAAAGATGCGATGATTATATTCCGGCTCAATGCCGATTCCGTTATCCTGAACGGAGAAAAGCCACTCATTTTGCTTCTCTTTCGCGGAGAGGTGAATCCGGGGGAGAAGATCGCCGCGGAACTTGATGGCATTGCCGATCAAGTTCTGGAAAAGCTGGCCCAGCTGGGAGGGGTCTCCGGGGATCGTCGGCAACGGATCGTGCGTCACGACGGCCCCCGATTCTTCCACCGCCATGCCAAGGTTGATCAGGGCTTGACGGAAGATCTCTTCGCAATCGACCGGCGCAAACGCTTTTCCCTGCGTGCTGACCCTGGAATAGGCGAGCAGGTCGTTGATTAACTGCTTCATCCGGACCGCGCCATCGACGATATAGGCGATAAATTCGTCCGCGTCGGTATCGAGCCGGCCTTGATAGCGCCGCGATAGAAGCTGTGTATAGCTGGCGACGATCCGGAGCGGCTCCTGCAGATCGTGCGAGGCGACATAGGCGAATTGCTCCAATTCGGCGTTGGAGCGGGCCAGTTCTGCGGCGCGGTGCGATAACTCTTTTTCGACCCGCCTCCGTTCGGTGACATCTTCGATGGCAAGGAGGATGGTGCCGGTTTCGGCGGTGTTGCTCTCCGTGCGGATCTGCCGGGCATTCAGCAGCATGGTCCGCCGCCCGATCGTCGGAAAGGAATGCTCGACCTCGAAGTCCTCGAATTGACTGTTCCGGGGAAGAACCTCCTCGATCTGTCTGCGCAATGTTGGAATGTTCCACTGGCCGTTTCCGAGAGCATACAAGGAGTGATGTTCGGTCTCTTCCGGAGAGACCCTGAACGTTTCGTAGAAAGAACGGTTCGCCCGCTTGATCTGCATGCCCGCATCGAGAATCAGAAGCGGCTCGCGAATGGTATCGACGATCCCGTCCGCATAAGCCAGCGCCTCTCGTATCTGTTGCTCTATGCGATCCCGTTCCGGATTCACACGGCGCTCCTGGAGATAAGGGTTTGAGGAAAGATTCCTTTAAATCTTGTGTTTGGGTCTACGTGCTCATCAAGGAGAAGCGGATGGTTCCCTTGAATGGTCAGTTCATTTTGGTGTTCCAGTGCGGGTTTCATTAAAGACGATATGCACACAGTCGCCGCCGCGGCAGGAACCTGGAGGAGCACAATTACCGTATCAGTTTTAATGACTCTGTCAAGGTAAGGATCAATTAATGATTGTTTTGTCAGGTCTTATTTGGAGGAAAAGAGCGAAGAGACCATACCGGTCGGGCGGTAGGTAAAAGAGTCCGAAATCCCGTTGGAGACGTTCCCGCGGATCTCTCGACACGGGCGCTTTATTTGAAGACCGGTTTCGGTGTCGCAAGCGTCGCCGTCGGCAGGATCGGCAGCATCAGGGCCTCTTCCGGAATGGTTCCTTCCAAGGAGTGGAGGAACGCCACGATCGCTTCCACCTCCTCTTCTTTCAGTTGCTGATTCAATTGCAGCCGTCCCATGATCCGGACCGCCTCCCGCAGATCCCAGATCGACCCGTCGTGAAAGTAAGGCGCGGTTCGGGTCACGTTTCTCCAAAGGGGGACTTTGAAGACATAACGGTCCTGCTCTTTTTTGGTGACCTGCTGCCGTCCCGGATCGTCGCTGAACTCGTAGCGACCGAAGATGCCGAACTTCTGATAAATCCCGCCGCCGGCGCCGACCCCGTTGTGGCAGGTGACGCAACCTTTTTGAATGACCAGTTTGAGCCCCTGTTTTTCGGCCTGGTTGAGCGCCGCAGCGTTCCCCTTGAGGAAGTCGTCGAACCGCGACGGGGTGAGGAGGGTCCGCTCGAAGGCGGCGATCGCCTTGGCGATGTTGTCGTAGGTCAGCGGCTCTTTGTCGGTCGGGAACGCTTTTTTGAAAAGATCGACATACTCCGGAATGGTCCGCAGCCGCGAGAGGACCAGCTCCGGGTCGGGCATCGCCATCTCCACCGGATTGAGGATCGGGCCTTTGGCTTGATCTTCCAGTGTGGCGGCGCGGCCGTCCCAGAATTGAACGAATTGAACCGCGGCGTTGAGCACGGTCGGAGAGTTTCTTCCCCCCAGTTGTCCCATGTGTCCGGGAGAGGTCGGTAAATTATCGACCCCGCCGGTGGCGAGGTTATGGCAGCTGTTGCAGCTGATCGCCATGCTCTTGGAGAGGCGCGGCTCGAAGAAGAGCATCTGGCCCAGGCGGACTTTTTCCGGGGTGGTCGGATTTTCCGCGGGCGAGGAGAGCCGATTGGGAAGCGGTTTAAAAAACTTGCTCGCCTCTTGAATGAGATCGGGTTCTTCCGCGGAGACCGGCGAGAAGATCAGAAGGGGAAGAAGCGCAATCCAGATGCCTCGTGCCATTTTTCCCCTGGGCATCGACACAGATCTCCTCTCTTCGGGCAAACCACGGCCCGGATTTGTTCTAAGGAACGTAAATGGTCTTGAATGAAGGAATTACGAAGCCTTTTGTTCGCTGCTTCGTTTCCGGGGCGATTTCGCGCGCGAGGCCGGTTTGGCGGCGGCTGCGGGCGACGCCGTGGACGCCGTATTTGAGTCGTGCTCAGAGAGAACGCTCTGTTCGGCTTCCAGCCAATCGGCCAGATCGTTTCCGTGATATTGTCCTCTCCTCTGATAAAGCGCATAGGCCCGCTCGGCGATTCGATCTTGCATCGGCCGCTCGTCCATCCTCCCGTTCGTCTCTTCCTGTGTCGGGTTTTCATTCTTTTTAGGGGTTGTTTTTTTCATGATACTCCTCCTTATCTAGATCGATGAAGTCATTTTGCCTTAATGTGGGAAAGTAACGCAACCCCACAAACGGGGTGTCTCATCATCAACGTCTCGTTCGCCTGGTTCTTGCCGATGATTAAATTATCGACAAGAATATAACAAAAAGGGTCTCAGGGTAAAGAGGGGTTCGTCGTAATGAGACGGCCTCGTTGTTTTTTTAATTAAAAATAACCCGGAGGGACGCATTTTTTAGGGAAATTGATTAGCGCCGATATCCGTATGATTTTCATTGAGACGAAACGGTCGGAGGCAGCGAAGCGACGGCAATGATCAGCGCGTTTATTTGCTTTTTCTCTACAGAGGTTCATTCCGGCGTTCGGTGGAAAAGGATTCCCTCTGCGAGAAGATCGCTGACATCGATCCGGTTCGACTCATGGGGAACGGTGTTGCAAGTCACCACCTGAGCCGCGCCCGATGCGAGGAGATCGGCATACGCCCGGTCGGCAAAAACGGCGTGAACGCCGATGCAGATCGGCGGGGGGAGGCCGGCCCGCCGCACCTGGCCGACCGCTTCGATCATCGTGCCGGCGGAGGAGATGATGTCGTCGATCAAAACTGGTGTTCGATCGCGCCAATGATCGGCCATCGGGAGCGAGATCTCCACCTCCCGATCGCCATGGCGGATCTTCTCCAGGATCAAATGAGGCGCATCGGCTTCGGCGGCCACGGCGGCGACCCACTGTTCGCTCTCACGGTCGGGACCGATCAGCAGCGGAGGGGGAAGATGGGCGCAAACCCACTTCGCAATCGCGGGGGCGGCGCGCACCACGCGGCTGGGGACCGAATAGACCTCATCCAGTGACGCGTAACGGTGGAGGTGCGGATCGACGGTGATCAATTCATCGATCGCGTTGGAGAGAAGTTGTCCGAAATAGACGGAGGAGATCCCCTCCCCCGGCTGGAACCGATCATCCTGCCGCATGTAGGCAAGATAGGGAGCGATCAATACAACTTTTTCCGCGCCGAGCTCTCTCGCCGCTTTCGCAAGGAAGAGAAGCGGCATGATCTTGTCGTCGGGGCGGTCGAGGGTGCAGCAGAGAAGGACCGTGCGTCCCTCCACCGGGCTCTCGATCCGCACATATGACTCGCCATCGGGGAACCGGCGGACGGTCAGCTTGCCGACCTCCGCATCCACGCGGCCGGCGAGCGTATCGGCGAGCCCGGCATTGCCCGGGAAGGGGAGGAGGAGAGGTTTTTTCATAGATGCTCCTGGATCGAATGTAAGCGATCTGACATTGAGTATGCCTTAAAGTATACTGAACCTCTCCGTGCCCGGCAATGATATTCATCAAGGGAGAAACATACATCCTCAAGGGGAGGAGAATGTTCCCGATCATCTCGATCAGAGGAGTTCTTTAATCAGCCGCAGCTCATCCCGCAGGAGCCGCGGGAAGAGAAACTGTTTTCGGACATGCTCGCGACCGGCCCGTCCGAACTCGCCCCGCTCGCCGGGTCGTTTCAAGAGCTGAAGAATGCGATCGGCGCACTCTTCGACGGTGTCGATCAAGTAGCGATGATATCCCTCCGGAAACTGCATCGGAATGCCGCCGGCGCGGCCTGCGATCACCGGCTTCTCCTTCCAGAGCGCCTCCGAGACGACCAGCCCGAACCCCTCCCGGATCGACTTCTGTATGATCAGGTCGCAGCCGCGCTGGAAGACGTTCACCTCCATGCTCCCGACCCCCGCGAGATTGGTAAAGACATAGAGGTCCCGATCGGCTGCCGCTTCCTCCTCGATCCGCTCCAGAAGGTCCCACCCCTCCGGATCATCCCCCGCCATCCCGCCGATCAACGCCAGCTGGACCCCTGGGGTCGACTCCTTCACCATTCGATAAGCCTGAATGACCCCCAGCGGGTCTTTCCAGGGATCGAACCGGGAGACCTGGACCAACAGCGGCCGGGTGAGATCGATCCCGGAGTCGGCGATCGCCCGCTTGCAGAGCTCGATCGGGATCTCCATGTTTTTGGTGGCGAGCGGATCGATGGCGGGGGGGATAAAAGCGACCCGTTTGATCTGAAGGCCGGGGAGGAGAAATTCGGGCATCGTGAAGACCAGGGCATCGTACGCCTCGATAAACGGCTTGAGAAATTGGCTCACGCTCGGATCCGGGGCCGAACTGTCGATGTGACAGCGCCAGATCCACTTTGCATTGCTTGCGTTGATGAAGTGACGGATCGCCGCCGGTTGAGGATCATGAACGATGTAGACATCATAGTCCTGGCCGATGAGCTTGGCGCCCTCCTCGTTGACCTGAAGATAAATTCTTCGGTCCGCTTCCGTCAGATCGGTCCGCGCCCCTTGGAGGGCGTTGTGAAATGTTTTTGTCACCACGAAGAATTCCGGCGTTCCGTGAATGATCCGCCAGTCGGCCTGAAGGCCGAGGGTCTGCAGGAGGGGGAGATACCGCGAGAGGAGCTCGGCGACCCCGCCGCCGAAGGCGGTGGAGTTGAGGTGACAGATCCGCACCCCGTTTAACTCGCGCGCCAGCGCCAACAGCTCGTCGATCAAATCGTCCCCGACGAGCAGCCGGTAGCTGTCGATATTGATCGAGGTGGCGCCGGCATGGCGTCCGACGGAAATTTTAGGCCGCATCAACCTTCTTTTTTCCGCCATGGCTAAAGATCCAACCCGGCAGAGACCAGCGCGTCTCCGACGTGATGATGGAGGCGAAAGCCGAGCTTCTTGCAGACCTGCTGCATGGCGGTGTTGTCGCGGAGGATATCGGCGCGGATCTTTTTGAGATGCTCGTCGCGGCCGATCCGAATGAGGCGGCGGAGAAGCTCGGTCCCGAGCCCCCGCCGTTGAGAGGGATCGCTGATCAAAATCGAGAATTCGGCCTCCTCGGTTCCATCGATCTTGGTCAGCCGGGCAGCCCCCAATATCTCCCGCTCTCCTGTCTTCGGATCTTTCCGCTCCGCGACCAGCGCCATCTCGCGATCATAATCGATGAAGCAGATCCGGGTCAGCCGCTCGTGGGCGACCCGCTGGCTCAGTTTCAACGGTTGAAAGAAACGAAGATAGACGCTTTGGTCGGAAAGGCGTTCATGAAAGCGGACCATCAGCGGCTCGTCTTCCGGCCGGATCGGGCGGATCGTCACCGGGGTGCCGTCCTTCAATGTATATTGACTGACGTGCTGGGTCGGGTAGGGGCGGATGGCGGGCTTGGGAAGATCTTCCTCGCGGACCTCTTTTCCATGAACGACGACCCGGGCGTCGAGCGCGATCTGCCGCTCCGGTGAGACCAAGAGCGGATTGATGTCGATCTCCTTGATCCAGCGCTGCTCGACGACCAGCCGGCTGAACCGGACCAACCGCTGTTCCAGCGCGGCGAGATCGACCGGTCCCTTTCCCCGCACCCCCTTGAGCGCGGTAAAGATTTTCGTCTGCTCCATCATCCGCCGGGCCAGCGTGGTGGTAAGCGGCGGGAGGCCCAAGGCCCGATCTTGGAAGACCTCGACCAGTGTTCCGCCGGTGCCGAAGAGGAGCACCGGCCCGAACTCCGGATCGAGGCTGCTTCCCAGGATCAGTTCATACCCGTCTCGTGCGATCATCGGTTGGACGCTGACCCCGAGGAAATCGTGCGCCGGCACCCCCTTCTCGATCGCCCGGTAAGCCCGCCGGACGGCCGCGGCGTTGGTCAGATTCAACTGAACGCCCCCCACGTCGCTTTTGTGGGTGATCGTCTCCGAATGGAGCTTCAGAACCACCGGATAGCCGATCTCGCCGGCGATCTCGACCGCCTCCGCTTCGCTCTTTGCAAGCCGCGTCTCCACGGTCGGGAGACCATAGGCGGCGAGGAGCTGTTTTGATTCCACCTCGGTCAAAAGGGTTCGACCCGATTTGCGGGCCGCTTGAATCAGCCGCTCGGCCGCGGCGCGGTCGGTCCCCTCTTCGGCGGCGAGGACCGGTGTTTCATACAGGCTCCGCAGATTGTAGCTGTAGCGCCACATGTAGTTGAAAGCGCGGACGGCGGTGTCGGGAAAGGAGAAAGTCGGAACCCCGGCGCGGTTTAAGATCGTCACCCCGGCGGCGACGTCGGCGCCCCCCATCCAACTGGCAAGGAGCGGTTTGCCGTCGAGCCGGGCGAGCGCCTTGAGCCGCTCGGCGGTCTGTGTCGGGTCGGTCATCGCCTGGGGGGCCAAAATGGCGAGCAGGCCGTCGCTGTTCGGATCTTTCGCGGCGACCTCGACCGCCTGTGCATACCGCTCGGCGCTCGCGTCGCCCAAGATGTCGATCGGGTTGCCGTGGCTCCAGTGAGGAGGAAGAAACCGGTTGAGCGCCTCGATCGTCTCCGGCGCCAATTCGGCGAGTTCTCCCCCGGTGAGAATCAGCGCGTCGGTGGCGAGCACCGCCGGGCCGCCGGCGTTCGTCACGATCGTCAGCCGCGGTCCTTTGGGACGGGGCTGCTTGGCGAGCACTTCCGCCATATAAAAGAGGTCGGCGATGCTGTTCACCCGCAGGACGCCGGAGCGGCGGAAGGCGGCGTGGAGCACTTCGTCGCTTCCGGTGAGGGCCCCCGTGTGGGAAGCGGCCGCCTTGGCCGCGGCCTTCGTCCGCCCTGCCTTGATCACGATGATCGGTTTGGTCAGCGCGACTTCCCGGGCCGCCGAAAGAAAAGATCGGGCGTTGCCGATCGACTCCATGTAGAGGACGATGCTCTGTGTCCGGGGATCTTCGCCGAGATACCCGATCAGATCGCCCCAGTTGACATCGAGCATCGATCCGATGGAGACGAAGGCCGAGAAGCCGACCATTTCCTGGAGGCTCCAATCGAGGATCGCCGTGCAGAGGGCCCCGCTCTGGCTGATGAAGCCGACGTTTCCCGGCCGGGCCATGGTCCCTGCAAAAGTCGCGTTGAGTCCGGTGAGCGGGCTCATCACCCCCAGACAGTTCGGTCCGATGATCCGCATCCGCCCACGGCGTGCCTCGGCGAGGATCTGCCGCTCCAACGCGACCCCGGCCGATCCGGCTTCTTTAAAGCCGGCCGAGATGATAATTGCTCCGCGCACGCCGGCGTTAACGCATTCTCGGATGACCCCCGGCACCGTCTGCGCCGGGGTGGCGATCACGGCGAGATCGACCTTCTCCGGCACACGGGAGATGCTCGGATAAGCCTTGATGCCCAGCACGCTCGTCCGCTTCGGATTGATCGGAAAAACGACCCCACCGAACGGGCTGCTGATTAAATTGTGGAGGATCGTTCTGCCGACACTCCCTTCACTTTCAGTGGCGCCGATCAGCGCGACGGTTTTCGGAGAGAAGAAGACGTTGAGGGGATGGTAACTCTGTCTGAAAATGTCGTGGGCCGGCTCACGCGCCGGTTTCGGATCCTGTTTCATCGATGCGGTCTCCCCTCTTTTCTAATTAAAGGATACCAAATTCTCCAATCGGCTTTGTAGCGGTGGATCGATGTGAGGGCTTGTTTTCCGCCAAAGGGGGCGGACAGGGTGTCCGCCCCCGCGGAGAGGGGAATGTCACGCCGCGGCCAACACGACCTTCAGGGTCTTCTCCTTGGCGGCATTCATGAAGGTGTCATAGGCCTTCATGATGTCGTTCAGACTGAAGCGGTGGGTAATGAATTGCTTCGGCTGCAGCTTCCCCGACTGGACCATCTTCAGAAGCATCGGCGTCGTCTCGGTATCGACCAGCCGCGTCCGGAGGGTAATGTTATGGGACCAGAGGGTCTCCAGATGGAGGGGGGCCGGTTTTCCATGAACGCCGATGTTGGCGATGTGGCCGCCGGCGGCGACGATCTTCTGGCAAAGCTCGAAGGTCGCCGGAATGCCGACCGCCTCGATCGCGACATCGACCCCTTTCCCCTGGGTCAGCCCCATGACGTTCTCGACGGCCCGGCCGTCGCTGCTGTTGATCGTCTTCGTCGCGCCGAATTTTTTGGAGACGTTGAGGCGGTTGTCGTCGAGGTCGATCATGATGACCTCGGCAGGGGAGTAGAGTTGTGCCGTGGTCAACGCCGCCAGGCCGATCGGCCCGGCCCCGACGATGGCGACGATATCTCCCGGCTTGACCTCTCCATTCTGGACCCCGCACTCGAAGCCGGTCGGAAGGATATCGCTCAGCATCGTCAGCGCCTCCTCATCGACCCCATCCGGGATTTTGTAGAGGCTGGTGTCGGCGAAGGGGATCCGGACATATTCCGCCTGGGTCCCGTCGATCGTGTTCCCCAACACCCAGCCGCCGCCGTTCTCGCAATGCGAATACATCCCTTTTTTACAGTTGGCGCAACGGCCGCACGAGGTGATGCAGGAGATCAGAACCCGGTCGCCGGGCCGGAAGCTCCCGACGGCATCGCCGGCCTGGTCGATCACGCCGACCCCCTCATGTCCGAGGGTCCGACCGTCGGTGACGGTCGGGACGTCCCCCTTGAGGATGTGCAGATCGGTTCCGCAGATTGTTGTCTTGGTGATTTTCACGATCGCATCGGTCGGCGCCTGGATCGTGGGCTTCGGTTTTTCTTCCAAGGCCCGTTTGCCGGGGCCGTGATACACAAGTGCTTTCATGATAGACCTCCTTTACAGATTTGCTTCTACAGTGTCCTCATTTTTTTGCATCCTGCTCCACTCTTTTTTCTCGGACGATGAAAACCGGGCAAGGCGCTTCGCGCGCCACCCGCTCGGCGACGCTCCCCATCACGACGTGCGAGAGGCCTTTGCGGCCATGCGTTCCCATCACGATCAGGTCGGCGCCGATCTCCTTTGCTGTTTGGATGATCTCGATGGACGGGCTCCCTTCTTTAAAAATCGTCTCAACCGGAAGACCCTCCTTCCGAATTTCATCGCTGAGGGCATCCAGGTTTTTTATCTCCTCCTGTTTGAAATCCTGGAGCCATTGATAGGCCTCGGGATAGCTGCCGAGGGGGGTCTCCGCCGGATAGAAGAAGGGGGACTCGAAAACGTGGAGGAGGGTCAGCCGTCCGTTCATCTTTTGGGCGAGCTGAATGGCCTGATCGAGCGCCTCCTTCGAGCAGGCCGAGAAATCGGTCGCCACCATAAGATGTTCCAGTTTGATCATTTGTTTCCTCCTCTTGTCTGCGCGCGCAGCCATTTCTCTCCCTCCACGGCAAAATAAACCGTCGAGGCGACCCCGACGCAGGCCAGTAGCTCGCCCCCCGTCAGCGCCGTCGTCTTGAAGAGCGCTTGAAGCGGCGGCAGATAGGTGATGGCCAGTTGAAGAGAGAGGGTCAGAACGGCGGCTCCCAACAGGTGTGGATTGGAGAAGAGGCCGATCCGCCAGAGAGGATCGCGCTCCGAGCGGATCGCCAGGACATGAAACATCTGAAAGAGCATTAACGTCAGGAAGGCGATGGTCCGGCCGTGCGCCAGATCCCGCGTCTGCACCGCCCAGGCGAAGAGCGCGACCGTTCCCAACGCCATGAGGAGCCCGACCCAGACAATATGGAGGCCCAGCCCGCCGGCAAAGAGGCTCTCTGCGGGGGACCGCGGCGGTCTTTGCATCACCGACCGTTCGGGAGGCTCCAGACCGAGGGCGAGGGCGGGGAGGCCGTCGGTGACGAGGTTCGTCCAGAGGATCTGGATCGGAATCAGCGGGAGGGGAAGGGCGAAGAGGATCGCGAAGAGCATGATCAAAATCTCCCCGCTGTTGGTGGAGAGGATATACCGGGTGAACTTCCGGATATTGTCGTAGATGATCCGTCCCTCTTCCACCGCCGAGACGATCGTGGCGAAGTTGTCGTCCAGCAGGATCATGTCGGAGGCTTCGCGGGCCACGTCGGTTCCGCTTCGGCCCATCGCGATGCCGATGTCGGCGGCCCGCAGCGCGGGGGCGTCGTTGACCCCGTCGCCCGTCATCGCGACGATCTCTCCCCGGCGTTTGAGCGCCTCGACGATCTTGACCTTGTCTTCGGGGGCGACTCGGGCGTAGATCGAGATCTTTCCGACCATCGGTTCGAGCGCTTCGGGGCTGAGCCGGGCCAACTCCTCTCCGGTCAGGACCTGCTCCCCGGTTTCCTTGATTCCCAACTGGGCGGCGATCGCCTCGGCGGTGATTCGATGGTCGCCGGTGATCATGATCGGGCGGATTCCGGCGGTCCGGCAGCGGTGGACCGCTTCCGCCGCTTCGGGCCGCAAGGAATCGATCATTCCGAAGAGTCCGAGAAAGGTCAACGCCTCCTCGACCCCCCGGAGATCGGGATGGTCGGGGTCGGTCCGGTTTTTCAGCTCCCGCATGCCGCAGGCCAGCAGGCGCAGTCCGGCCCCGGCGAGCTCCCGGTGCATCCGGTCGATCTCTTCCCGATGGCGATCGGTCAACGGAACCGCCGCATTCCCTTGGGCAACCGAGGCCGATCGCTTCAGGACTTCTTCCAGTCCCCCTTTGGTGAAGGCCCACCTCTTCTTGTCTTGATCTTGATGCAATGTGGTCATCATCTTGCGCGAGGAGTCGAAGGGGATCTCGCCGGTGCGGGGATATTGCTGTTCGAGCGGCTCTTTCCGGAGGCCTGCCTTGGCGGCGGCGGCGAGGAGGGCTCCCTCGGTCGGGTCTCCCAAGACGGTCCAGTCTTCTCCCTGAACTTCGAGACGGGCGTTCGTGCAGAGGGCCGCGGCGCGCAGAAGCTGAAGCAGCGGCGGATCGGTGAGGGGATTGAGTGTCTCTCCGTTTTGATAGAAGCCCCCCTCGGGACGGTAGCCGTGACCGGTCACGCGAAGCTGGCGGCCGTCGACATAGATGGCCTCGACCGACATGATGTTCTGCGTCAATGTCCCGGTCTTGTCGGTGCAGATCGTCGTGACGCTTCCGAGCGTTTCGACGGCGGGGAGCTTGCGGATGAGGGCGTTGCGCCGGACCATCCGTTGGGCGCCGAGGGCGAGGACGATCGTCACCATCGCGGGAAGCCCTTCCGGAATGACGGCGACCGCGAGACTGATTGCAGTCAGAAGCATCGTTTCGATGGTCTCTCCCCGGAGCAGTCCGGCGACGAAGATCACCGTCGTGACGGCCAATCCCGCGACGGCGAGCTTCTTTCCCATGGAGGCGAGGCGGCGCTGCAGCGGGGTTTTCCGATCTTCGACCGTCTGGAGGAGGGAGGCGATCTTTCCGAGCTCCGTCCGCATGCCGGTTTCGGTCACCACGGCCGAGCCGTGCCCCGTCATCACGGCGGTTCCCATGAAGATCCGGTTGATCCGGTCTCCCAGCGGAACGTCCGCTTTGCTTAAAGGGAGGGTGTCTTTTCCTGCCGGGACCGACTCGCCGGTGAGTTGGGACTCATCGATCTTGAACTGAACCGTCTCGATCAGCCGCCCATCGGCGGGGACCTTTTGTCCCGCCTCCACGGCAACGATGTCTCCCGGAACCAACTCCCGGGAGGGAATCTGAAGATAGGCCCCCTCCCGCCGGACGACGACCTGCGGCTGCTCCAGTTTTTTTAAGGCGGAGAGGGCCCGCTCGGCCCGGTATTCCTGGCTGAAGCCGAGCGCGGCGTTGAGGATCACAATCACCAGGATCATGGCCGTGTCGGTGAGATCCCCCATCGACCAGGCGATTCCGGCGGCGATCAGAAGGATCACGATCATCAGGTCGGTAAACTGCCGGAGCAGAATCGACCAGGGGCTTTTTCCAGCGATCTCCTTGAGGGCGTTCTCGCCGTAATTGGAAAGCCGCCGCGCCGCTTCGGCCTGCGTCAGCCCGTCGGGCTTGCTTTCCAAGACGGTCAGCGCCTGCGCCGCGGTCAGTTGGTGCCATGGTTTCTCGTTCACGTTGTTCTCCTCAATTCGGATAGGGAATGGAAAGCACGGAACGGGGGGCGATAGAGAGAAGGATTTGTTGAAAGGACATCGTGATTCCCCGTTGCGATGGCGATGATCGATCTACCTGTTGCAATTCTCCCGCAATAGGACCGGGGGGACAATCCCCCAAAGGGGGTATTTCCAGGGAAGAAGGGACGTGAGGCGGGAGGCGTCAGGCGTGAGGGGTAAAAGATTAAAATCCCTTGAACGGACCCTGATGCTTCCCGTTACCTTTTTTGCCGCCTTGCCGATGTTGACCGCCCTTTTGCCGTCATCGTCAGCACCGGGCAGGGGGCGAGATGGACGACCCGGTCTGCGACGCTGCCGAGGAGAAAGTGTCCGACGCCGGTTCGTCCGCGGGTCCCCATCACGATGAGGTCGATCTTCTTTTTGCCGGCCCAGTCGAGGATTTCCTCATAGGGAACCCCGCGGGCCAGATGGGCTTTGACCGTGGCGCCGTTCTGCTCCAGCTTTGCGCGGGCGTTCTCGAGCAGCGAGGCGGCGATGGTCTTGAGCGCTTCGCCGTGGTTGATGACCGTCAATGTGTCGGTCACGCTGTAGGGGAACGGCTCGATGACATGGAGCAGATCGATCTGGGCCTGAAAGCCGTCCGCCAGCATCGCGGCGTAATCGGCCGCCCGCTCGGAGTGGGGCGAGAAATCGGTGGGGACCAAAATTCGTTGGATCGATTGTCTGCTCAATCGCTTCGACGGCTTGTCCTGAAGCCGTCGGTCCGATGGTTTGGCGGGATGTTGTTTGTTCAGGGCCATGTCTGTTTCTCCTTCTTCTCGCGGAAGTTAGTCCGATAAATCTCTTTTCATCATAATACAATGCTAAATCAGATGCCAACCCGACCGGTGTTGTGTCTTGTTATTTTGGCCGGGATTACAGTGCTTTAGGGCGAGTCCGGAACAGGGGGCAATCCTCTTGTATACTATTCCTCAGGGATCGCAAAATTCAGAGCAGTCTAAACGGCGGTTGATTGCAATCGGGATCGAGAGAGATGGGGCAGCCTCGGATTTTGGTGTTGGATGACGATAAAGCCTTGCGGGAGCTGCTGGTCGATCTCTTTACCAGCAAGGGGTATGAAGTCGTCTGTGTTGCGACCGGGGAGGATGCCTTATGCAAGATCCAAGAGGAGCGATTCGATCTGGCCACGATCGATTTCGACCTGCCCGGCTGGGTCAACGGGATCGATTTTCTAAAGGAGCTCAAAGAGATGGTTTCTCACACTGAGGTGATCCTCCTGACCGGCAATGCTTCCGACGAGGTCGCAAAAGAGGCGATCCGTTACGGCGCTTTTCATTATTACGTCAAGCCGATTCATCGCATCGATCAGTTCCTCCAACTGATCGCACAGGCGCTGGAATCAAGCCGTCAAAAGAAGAAAAACAAAGAAAACCCGAACGCTTCCAGCCGGTCCTAAAGCAAACCGCTCAGACGACCAATAATCAACTAATAAAATTTGGTTTTAGTTTGGAAAGCGAAGCTTCACCGTGACGCGGCTGCTTTTGACCTGGGGAAGAAAGTTGCTGTTGATGTAGGAGTCTGAAACGACCTCGACAGTTTGACCCGGTGCGATCGTTTTATTGGCGACGTTGCTCGCCAGAGGGACATTGTCGGCGCTCAAGAGATCATAGTAAACGAAGACCCTCTTTTTGGCGTCGGAATGATTGCGGAGGGTGGCGCTCCAGATGAATTTCGTCTTTCCGATCTTTTCCCAAACGGCGTCGGGCCGCCACCGATGTTCCAGGACTTCCACGTCCGACCGATCGGGCGGGGCCGCTATGGCGGGGGCGACGACGGCGATGAGCACCGCTGCAATGAGGAGGCGGGAAGAGAGAGTCCGCGCCGAGCGGATCGATTCACGTTTAATGATCGATGCCGCGGTGAAGGGGATTTTCATTCCGGCTCTTCGCGTTTGATGCTCCCCATTCCGAACGGCTGCTTTTTTTCGGTCTGTCGGGCAAGTTTCTTGTAGAGGTCGTGAAATTGCTCGGTGGTGAGGGAGGGTTCGGTCAATCGGGCCAGCTCCTCCGGGGTAATTGGAATCCAGGTCAGCTCGGAGGTGTCGGTCGTCCCGATCTTGACCCAGTGGTGGGGCATGATGTCCTGCATGATCAGCCGGTCGACCCCGCCGTTGTGCCGGATCGCCTCCCGGATGGCGAGGCGCGCTTTCTCGGCGGGGACGCATCGGCCGATCCCGATGTTCATCGGGGGATCCAAAAACGGAAAAAATTTGATCCGAACCTTCAGCGATTCGTCCGAAGTGAGGAAAGATTGTTTGACTTCCGCATCCCGATTTTTCCATTTCTTCCCGAGAAGAATCTCGACGGTGGTCGGTTTGTCCTGATTTTCCGGGGCCGCGCAATCATACGTCCGCTCTACGGCGAAGGAGGTGATCGGCGTGAAACAAACTATCGCGGCGATCGAGATCCCGTAAAATATCAAAGAGCGGTGACATATTCTATTCAACGTTTTTCCCCTTTCCCGTTTTTTCCGAAGGTGCTCTTTCATTTTTTTGCGCTGGCGCCGGTTTCTCGGAGTTTAAACGGTCCAGATATTTGCGGGCTTGCGCGTTTTTAGGATCGAGCTCGATGGTTCGCTGAAAGGCCTGAATCGCCATGTCGATCAACTGCTGGCGCTCTTTCGGATTGGAGAGGTTTGCCGCCAACAGGACCTGGGACTCGCCGAGGGCGAGGAAGATATCGGGTGAGCTTTGCTTGACCTGAGAAAGGGTGGCGTACTCTCGGGCGGCATCAAGATACTCCCCCCCCAGGAAATAGACGCGCGCGAGTTTCTCGCGCGCCCTCGATTCATTGGGATCGGCCTCGACCATCGCTTGCCACTGCTTCACGGCTTTGGAAATCTCACCTTTCTTCTCATAAATAAGGCCTAAATTATATCGGGCCTCCGTCAGGGAAGGATCGATTGCAAGCGCCGCCTCATATTCCTTTTGCGCTTTGTCGAAACTTTTCTGACGATAATAGATGTTCCCCATGCCGGCGTGGACCGCGGCGATTTTAGGCGAGAGTTTGTTCGCCTGTAGGTAGGCGTCCAACGCCTCCTTCTCTTTTCCCATCCGAAGATAGACATGCCCCAGTGAAACAAAGGCGTGTTCATCCTGGGGTGCAAGCCGGGTTGCTTCTTTGAATTCCTTCGACGCATCTTCCAAGGCCCGGTCCTCCAGATAGAATCGGCCGAGCCAGTAGTGGACAGCGGCATGGGTCGGATGTTTTGCGGCCAGATCTTTATAGAACTGAATTCCTTGAGGACCGCGTCTCAGGGCGATATAGGTCCGATAAAGCGCCTGATGGTAAATATGTTCATCCAGGTTCAATGTCACCGCCTGGGTAAACTTCTCGAGGCCTTCATCGTAGCGACGCTGCTTATTGAATTCAATTCCCTTTTCAAAATAAGACTTGGCGCGATCGACGGAGGGGGATGCGAATAATAAGCCGGGTAGGCAAATGAAGAACAAACCGGCCACATAAATTGCGCGAAGCGGGACCATCCATTTCACCTTGTAAAGACTCCATTTGATAAAGAGGCTGCATTTTAGCATCGAAGGGTGGAAAAGACAAGAAGAGAGGTCCCGGTCGTGGGTCACTTTAGAGAATCACGGAAGTCATACCCGCGAATCTGCAGATCGTGCCGAAAGGCATGTGAATACAGAGAGAGGCCCCCTTCCCTATCGTGCGATTCAGAGGCATGAGGTTCTTCTCAGTGTTTTGATTTAGTTGCCACTGTCATTGCGTGTAATAACTTAAGCGGTTCTGGCTGTTTTGAATGTTATTTCGATCTTGAAGGGGATTTTGTCTAGATCGTTTCGGGAATAAAAACTTGACATGAAGAGGGTATTTTCAATATCATGGCGGCATCTCTTCGTATCAAGAAGAAGATGGAGGTTTTCTGATCGAGTCCAATCATCAAGAAGAACATTCCCCATTGATTCTGCAAGCAGAGTCGTCTCCGATTTCTGAAAGCGATCCGGCCGTCCCGCGGATGCCTGCTCATTCGTGTGCGATGAATGAAGAGCACCACGCCACTCAGCGGGCGGTCGGGAGCCGGAAAGGCCGCTCCAAACCGGAAGCGACGGAAGAAAACACCCGCCTCACAGACCGGCTTCGCGCCTATCCGATCTTTGATCGCGATGGAAAGGTTGGCCGGGTCATTGAGGTTGTACGGGACATCCAGATCGACGGGCCGCCATCGCCTGCCGAGGAAGAAGGTTCCTTCCCGAAGGCAGCAGAGGAGGAGATCCCTTCTTCTTTTTGTGGGATGATTGGGCAGAGCAAGAAGATGCGGGCCCTTTTTGACACCATTCAGAGGGTCGCTCCCAGCAATGCAACCATCCTCATCTACGGCGAGAGCGGAACCGGCAAAGAGCTCGTCGCCAAGGCCATTCACCAGAACAGTCCCAGACGTCACGCTCCCTTCATCGCCATCGACTGCGGTGCGCTTCCCGAAACGCTGCTGGAGAGCGAGCTCTTCGGCCATGTCAAAGGGGCCTTCACCGGCGCCATCCAGAATAAAAAAGGGCTCTTCGAAGAGGCCGAAGGGGGCACCCTCTTCCTCGATGAAATCGGCGATGCCAGCTTGGTCTTTCAGGCGAAGCTGCTTCGGGTTCTTCAAGAAGGAGAGGCGCGGCCGGTCGGAGGAACACGGAGCATCAAGGTCAATGTGAGGGTGGTGGCCGCCACGAACAAGCCGCTGAAGGAAGCGATCGCCAAAAAGAGTTTCCGAGAAGACCTCTACTACCGCTTGGCGGTCATGCCGATGGTCATTCCCTCCTTGCGGGAGCGGCCCGAAGATATCCCGCTGTTGGCCCGGCATTTCATTGAGAAGTATTCCGACCCGAATGGGAGAAGACCGATGCGCCTGTCGGGGGAAGCGGTTTCCGTATTGACCGAATTCCCCTGGCATGGGAATGTGCGAGAGCTGGAGAATGTGATCGAGCGGAGCGTCCTCGTCTCCCCTTCCGCCGAAATCCTTCCCGAAGCATTCATGATCGGAGAGGGGGCCGATTTGTCCGGAACATCCCCTTTTGCCGCGCATTCTTCAAGCATGGAAGAGGCGCTCGCGAGGGTCGAGCGGGAGCAAATTATCCATGCCCTTAAAAAAAATAACGGTAATAAGTCGCTCTCCGCCCGCTTTCTCGGTATTTCCCGTGCCAGTCTTTATAATAAGCTCAAGCAATATCGAATCGAAACCCGCTTCTAACCTTCCATTCTTCTCCAAGCGTTCAACCTAAGTTGAATCACTGCTATCCTCGTGTTTCAAATCGGATTGTTTGCCGATCGGCGACCGGTTCTTCAATCGCTGTTCCAGTCTTGTTTCATCCTCCGCGTGTGAATAAATTTCTAGTCAACTGTCTAAATTTTAGACACAACGGGGCTTATCCAATCGCGGTCTCATTTCCGGTTTTATTAAAAATCCCAGTCTTTTTCGGTTTTCTATTGCGTCAATTTTTTGGCATTGCTCTTGCTCTGTAGCCGACCGCCATTGTATCTTGCCGTGAAAAGTGAAAGTGTCAATACTTTTTCACGGAGTGAAGCATCAGTAAATTTAATTAGAGCCAAGGGTTGAGACGCATTCAGGCCGTATTCCGGACGAGGGAGTATGGCTTAGCGTTCAATCGCCAAGAAATAAGAACCACCGTCATAAAGCTGTTAGCGTTATCCGCACCATAATTTCCAGGAAGAACATTAGACAAGAGAATGATGAGGAGAAGCGTAATGAAGAAGTCAGGAGCTAGCTTCTGGGGGGGAGTTTTTTCATTTTTGGCGTTGTTTTTGTTCCAGAGCGGCGTATTAAACGCCGAGGGGACACATGAACATGATCATGATATGCAGGAAATGAGAATGCCTGAGCGGGGCCAGGGAAGCCCCGTTCCGGCCGGCGCCATTCGGCAGGATGCCGGCGCGCAGATGTTGAACAAATTGACCGAGAAGCTCGATCAAGAAATCACCCGCGCCGGTGGAAATCTCGGCGGATTCACGAACGCCTCGCAGGCCCACACCATGTCGCAGGGGATTCCTCTCCAGATCGCGAATGAAGAAGCGGTCACTCAGGGGGGGCGCTGCCCGAGCAATATTCCGGTGAAGAGCTTCGATATCTCCGCCATCAATGCGGAGATCACGATCAGCCGCTTTATGGATTACTATCCTGGCTACCTCTATGTTCTGACCGAAGATCTCGAAAAGGTCCGCGCGGAAGAGGCCAAAAACAAAGCGGCCCGCGAGAGCAAAGATCCGTTTCCTGCTGCGGCCGTTTCCGTTGGGCTTCAGGGCGATCTGATTCAACCGCTGGTCATCCGCGCCAACGCCGGTGACTGCGTCCGGATTACCCTCCGGAACCAGACCGAAAACGACGAGCCGGTCAGCCTCCACATCCACGGCTCCAGCATGATCGTGAAAACAACTGGTCAGGCGGCCACCATGTCGAACAAGGATTCGATGGTCGCGCCGGGCAAGACGCAAGATTTTGAATGGTATATCCCCGGCGATCAGCCCGACTCAGCGCATCATTTCCACAGCCATGCCGTCCGTGATCAATGGTCGCTCGGCATGTTCGGTTCCCTTGTGGTCGAACCGCGGGGTTCTCGTTATCTGAATCCCTGGACCGGCAAGGAGATGAAGAGCGGCTGGATGGCGATGATCGAAGATCCGAACGGACCCGACTTCCGGGAGTTCGCCATCTTCTATCATGAGATCGGCGACGAGGTCTTCCGGATCTTGGACCGCAACGGCGAGATGCTGGCGCAACGCGATTCCTTCACCGACACCTATCGGCCCGGCGGCCGGGGATTGAATCTTCGAAGCGAGCCGCACGGAACGCGGCTGGCCATGCAGGACAAGGAGCACCATGTTCACGACGAATCAATGGGGTACGGCTCCTACACTTTTGGCGATCCTGCCACCACGGTTCCTCGTTCTTATCTGGGCGATCCGACCAAATATCGGATGATGGGGGGATCGGAAGTCATTCACTCTCACCATCTCCACGGCGGCAGCGACCGCTGGCCGCGCTCACCCGGCGCCGTCACCGCGGCGGAGTTTAATTTTGCGGCGACCGCCGGCGGGACCGGCCCGGTGAAGTTCCCGCCGGTCCGAACCAGCTCCGAGCGTTTGGACGTTCAGGCGATCGGCGCCGCCGAATCGTATGATCAGGTGATCGAATGCGGCGCCGGCGGCTGCGCCTACGGCGCGGGCGATTACACCTTCCACTGCCACATTCCGCAGCACTATGTCACCGGGATGTGGGGTTTCTGGAGAGTTTACAATACCCTTCAGGTGGCCGGCTCTCAGGATGACATCATGCCGCCGCTGGCCGAGCTTCCCGATCGGAAGGGAAAGATGAAACCGGCGGTCGATTCCTCCAAACTCATCGGCAAGTCGGTCGATTGGTTCGGTGGACAGAAGTTCAAGATCACTGCCGACAAGAGCAACTGGAAGGCGAATCCACCTGAAGTGTCGATCAAAGAGTGGGTCGACATGATGCTTCCGGCCCAGGGAAAACCGGGCGGAACCGACGACGAGCACAAGCAGGTCGTTTCGATGGATGCGACAGTGCTCGATTGGGTTTGGGATGGAAATACCGCCATGTCGGAACCGGAGACGAAGCAGGTGTGGGTCAACTATAAGAGTCCCACGCCGGGAAAGCGGTTCGCACTTCGGTTCGATCCGGCCACCGGGAAACTCTCGATCCCTTATTTAAGGCCGCACATGGGGAAACGGGTTCCTTTCTCGCCCGAGCACAACCCGGCGCCGTTCTTTGAGCCGATCCGACGGATGGCGAGAGAAACAGAGCCGGCGACTCCTGGAGAGCAGGGGCCGTGGAGCCTCTGTCCCGGAAGAGCACCCCGGAAATTCTACACGATCAACGGGATTACTCTTCCGATCACACTGAAGGCGGCGACGAAGAAAACGCCGGCGATTGTTGATCCGGATGGGTTGCTCTTCGTTTTGGAAGAGGAAGAAGCGGAAGTTCGTAAGAACGACGATAAAAAAGTGCCGTTGGCGATTCGTGCCAATGTGTATGATTGTGTCGACGTCATTTATAAGAGCAAGATGCAGGATGACGACCGAACCGTTCATTCCAACAAGACGAACATCCATCCTCATTTCTTCCAGTTCGACATCACCGCGTCGGACGGGGTGATCATCGGCTTTAACTATGAGCAGTCGGTCCGGCCTTTCACCATCTTGAAGCCGGAGGACAAGTCGAAGCCGCATTACGGACTACCGGTTCCTCAAAACACCACGTTGACCAAAGAGGCGAAAGCAGGGGATACTTCGATTGAGATCGCTTCCGCTGTCCGCAAAGTCGACGTGCATGAGATCAAGTTCGATACCCCGATGTTCCACCCGGGGATCACCATCGGACTCTCCCTCGACGGCGTCGGCGAGTTCGAAGCGGTCAAGATCAAAGAGATCAAGGGAACCACGGTGGTCCTGACCGAGCCTCTTAAGGGGAATCATAAGAAGGGATCGATCGCCAGCCCTGAGTTCGTTCGTTATCGGTGGTATCCGGACGTCGACCTCGGCCTGGTCTTCTGGCACGACCATGTCTTCGGTCTTGATGGCTGGGGCCATGGGCTCTTCGGTTCGACGATCGTTGAGCCGGCCGGATCGACCTATCATGATCCGGTGACCGGAAAAGAGATCCGGAGCGGGATTGTGGCGGACATCCGTACGACCGACCCTGTTTCTCATCAGGTCTCGGGCAGCTTCCGGGAAGTGGTCATGCAGATCATGGATTCCAACCCGAGAGCGGCTGAGTTGATCACGGCCGATAACCCGATGGCGGGACGTCCTTCCGTGGATGGAACGCCGTCTGCGAAGTATCCGGAACGGCTGAACAAGTCGGCGATGACCTTCCTCAACGGAGGAGAGGCCACCACCGGCGGAGGGTTTGGGTTGCGGGTGGAGCCGCTTTCGGTGCGGCTGGCCAACAACCCCGATCCTTCTCAGCTCTTCTCCAGCAAAGTGCATGGCGATCCAGCAACCCCGATGATGAAAGCCTATCTCGGGGATCCGATCGTCTTCCGCATCATTCAGGGAGCGGCGAATGAAGCCCACACGTGGCACGTCAGCGGCCATTATTTTCCGATGGAGCGCTTCAACTCCGGTTCGCTGCCGCGCAATACCTTCCACATTGCCATCGCAGAGCGGCTCGATATGGTGATTCCGGCCGCCGGCGGACCGCAACGGATGGCGGGGGACTACCTCTACTACTCCGGACGGGCCTCTCACTTCTCCGGTGGATCGTGGGGATTGATCCGGGTGTTGGATAAACCGGATAAGAGCCTCCAACCCTTGCCTTCTCGGGAAGAGATTCCCGCTCCGGCAAAGGAGCTCTGCCCTGCGGATGCACCGGTCAAGAACTTCAGCGTCTCAGCGATCGATTATGCCATGCGTTTTAATCCCGGCATGCCGGAGATCATGGAGGTCGACCTGGGCCGGAGGGTGAATACGGCCAACGAACAAGGAAAGGCCTATGTCCTCGATGATGAGGTGACCAAGGTAAAAAGTGGCAACCTCAAGCCGATGCCGCTGACACTGCGGGTCAACGTCGGGGATTGCATCAAGATCAAGCTCACCAACCGGATGGCCAAAGAGCGGGCGGGGATGCATATCGATATGCTCGCTTTTGATCCGAAAGATTCCACCGGGGCGAACGTTGGTAACAACCCCGGCGATCAAACGGTGGCCCCCGGCCAGAGCCGAACGTACACATATTATGCCCATCCGGAATATGGTGAAAATGGAGCCATGATTCAGGACTGGGGGAACGTCGTCGACAATCCTCGGAACGGTCTCTACGGCGCCATTATCATCGGGCCGAGAGGGTCGAAGTATCGCGATCCTGCGACCGGAGAGGATATCACCCTGAAGAATGCCTGGCAGGCGGACGTGATCGTTGACCGGAGCGTTCCGGGCAATGAGAACAAGAAAAACTACCGGGAATTCTCGCTGATGTTCCAGGATGAAGATCAGCTTATGGGAACCAGCTTCATGCCGTATGCTCAGAAGGTCGCCGGCCTCACCGGGGTGAACTACCGGGCGGAGCCGAAAGACTGGTATATCGACAATGGAGCCTGCGAGGTCGGGATGATCTTCGTGTGTGTGTCTGCCAGCAAGACCGGTCCGATCACGCCGGTTCTGCAGGCCCATGCCGGGGATCCGGTTCTCATCCATGTCTTTGGCGGATTCAGCGAGCAGGTCGGGGTCTTTGCGCTGGATGGTCACGAGTGGCCCGCCGATCAGTTCAGAGGGGCGCATTTGCACAGTTCCTTTGAATTCGGCGGAAGCTCCTACCTCCGTGTCGACCTCAGAGGGGGCGCCGGCGGACCGCATCAGTTGGCGGGTGATTACGTCTATATGAATCACCGGGCGGCCTATATCGATGCGGGACAATGGGGCTTCCTCAAGGTGCTTCCGAAAGGAGACAAGAAGATTCTCGCCTTGTCGCCGACCGATCCCGGCTTCCGATTCGCGGGACAGGAGGGAAGCGCTCGACCGATCTCCGTAGAGGGGAAGGCTGAGTAAGCATTCTCTGAAATAAAATGCAAGACAGGTAGAGGGACTTTCGAGTCCCTCTACTTGTTTTTGCACCCGGAATGCTTTTCTTGATTCCCTTCTTTTGAGAAAGTGATAAGATTTAAAACCGGTGTGATCTTTTATTCAGTATTCTGGGGAGATGATTCATGGTGAGCAGAGAGCGTTTTTTTCAGAGAAGCGGAGAAAACAGTTGGTTTCGTTCCCGACTGGGAAAACGCAAGTCAATGATTGCGACACTCCGCTTCGTCGGTCTGGTTCTCGGAATGGGGTTATCTGCTCTTTTTTTATCACTTCCCGGCAGTATCGGCTTCGGGTATGCCGCCAAAGCCAGTCCCGTCAAATGGACCTATACCACCGGAAACACGATCTACTCCCGCCCGGCGATCGGCTCGGACGATTCGATTTACATCAGCTCGGCAGACACCTATCTCTACGCAATCGACTTTCGAGGAAAATTGCTTTGGAAGCGAAAGATCGGTCCGCTGAAACATGTTCATTTTATTAGATCGACCCCCGCCATCGCTGCGGATGGGACCATTTATGTCGGATCAACCGATTACCACCTCTATGCGGTGACCTCCAAAGGCGAGTTGAAGTGGCGTTACAAAACGGCAAGGGAAGTCCAATCTTCCCCGACGCTGGGGGGGACGGAACCGTCTACTTCGGATCGGACGACGGCCATTTTTACGCGGTCGATCCTCGCGGACAATTAAAGTGGCGATATGAGATCGGAGGTTTCGTTCAGACCGATCCGGCCGTGGGGGACGATGGCGTTATCTATGTCGGTTCGGAGCGGGGAGGCCTCTATGCCTTCCAGCCGGATGGACGGTTAAAATGGCGCTTCCAATCAGAGAGCCGGATTGCTTCACCGATCCTGGGACGCGATGGGTCGATTTATGTCGGATCCGCCGACGGTTCCTTTTATCACATCTCCAAAGAGGGCAAGGAATTATGGCGATATCGGATGGCGCAGCCGATTACGGCGGCCCCCACGGTCGGTCCGGACGGAGTCATTTACGTTGGATCGTCCGATGGTCCCCTTTATGCCCTTGAGTCGACTGGAAAGCTGAAATGGCAAGATCCAGTGAAAAGCATTATCAATTCGACCCCCCGGATCGCGCCCGATGGAAAGATCTTTATCGGATCGAACGATGGGTTCCTCTATGGATTCAGCCCGGAGGGAAAACGGATCTGGCAGTTCCGGCCCGGACATGCCGCCTCTTCGATCCCGACCATCGCAAAAGATGGAACGATCTATGTCGGTTCCCACGAAGGGGACCTCTATGCGCTCACCCCGGAGACGGCGCAGTTCCAGCTGAGCGTGGAGCCGCAGCAGTTCCATTTGAGCGTGCCTCGGAAATTCCGTTTTTAATTCGTTTAAACCATTCTCCTTTTTCAATCCGAACGTCGGTCGGTGCGGTCGATCTTCTCTTTTGATAGAAACTGACTCCTCTCTTTGAGGAGGGCAGCGCGAGGGGGCGATCAGGCATCGTCCCGCTTAGAGAGCCATTCGCTCAACCTAATCTCTTTCCGCGCCCTCCGACGACAGTCCAGGTAATCCGAATCAGTTAATTCCTTTAATAACATCTCCCAAGAAGATCATTTTCGGTTAAATAAAAGTGTAAAAAAACTAGACACACGTAAAAAATACTTGACACGTCATAGCCCGCGGTGCTAGATTCACGACACATTTTGGCCGATTATTGTCACTACCATCCACGACATTCAAATCTAAATTGATGATTGCCACACATCGAAAGACAAAATCTTTTCAGAACAATCCATTTCTTACGACCGGTCCGGTTTACAAAAATAACAAAGGTAGAAGGAGAGACACCATGAATACTGCAAGGCGGAACGTCTTCACAATATTCTTCGCTCTCTTATTGGTTCTGTCGGGAAGGGAGGGAGTCTTTGCCGGCGGAGCGGAACATGACCATGCCCATGCTCCCGATTCTCAGGCGGCATCGACCAATTGGGAAGAAAAATTTAAGGCCCAGCTCGTTCGGGAAGATCAGGCCGAAGGGCGCGCCGGCCATGCAGATCGGGTCGACGCGGCAATGAACAAGCTGATGGAAGAGATCTCTAAGGGAGCGGGGGGACATTCCAATCACGGCGGAGAGAGCGGTCCCTTCAGCGGCATGGCGATGATGCAGCAGATGGACCAGAGCTTCTTCCTCGGACCGACGGGGGTGGCAGAAAGCGTCACCGGCGGTGGTCGTTGTCCGAAGAACGCGCCGGTGAAGGAGTACGATATCGCCGCGATCAACGTCGAAATCACCCTTAATCAATGGCTCGACTATCACCCCGGATATATGTACGTCCTCGCCGAGGATGAAGCAAAGGTCCGGGCAGAAGAAAAGAAGAATACGGAGGCCCGTTCGAAAGAGGGTTATGATCCGGGCGCCGTGACGACCGGTCTCCAGACCGACATGATCCAGCCGTTGAATATCCGTGGAAACCAGGGCGACTGCATCATCTTTACGTTGACTAATAAATTGGACGGTGAAGATGTCAGCATGCACATCCACGGCTCCAGCACCATCGTGAAGGCGAGTGGAAGAGCGGCGACCATCGCCAATGCCGAATCGACGGTGAAGCCGGGCGAAAAGCAGACCTTCGAGTGGTATATCCGGCCCGACGAACAGGAAGGGGCGCATACCTTCCACAGCCACGTCGGCCGGGAACAGGCGAGTCTCGGAATGATCGGGACCTTCGTCGTTGAGCCGATGGGATCGAAATATCTCGACCCGATCACCGGGAAAGAGAGCAAAAGCGGCTGGCAGATGATGATCGTCAGCGATAAGAAGATGCGGCCGACTTCGAAGGACTTCCGAGAGTTTATCCTCATCTATCATGAGATCGGAGACGAATCATTCCGTCCTTTGAACCGGCAGGGCGAGATGATTCCGCAGCGCGATCCGAACACCGATGCTTACCGTCCCTCGGCCCGCGCGATGAACTACCGCAGCGAGCCGTTCGGCGTCAACAACCTGGCGCTTCAGGAGAAGTATTTCCACTTTGAAGACGAGTCGCTTGGGTACAGCTCCTACACCTTTGCCGATGCCCCGACGACCATTCCCCGGTCCTATCTCGGGGATCCGGCCAAATTCCGCTTGGTTCACGGCGGCGGCGAAGTGTTCCACTCGCATCATCCGCATGGCGGAACGATCCGATGGCTACGGCAGCCGAAAGCTGACGGCAAGGGTGAATTTCTTTTGACGGCGGCTGAGAACGGTCCGGTGAAATTTCCCGAGATCCGTACCACCTCCGACCGGGTCGATGTTCAGGTGATCGGTCCCTCGGAAGTGCTCGATCTTCAGACCGAGTGCGGCTCCGGCCTCTGTCAGCAGCTGGCGGGAGATTTCCTCTTCCACTGCCATGTGGCGCACCACTATGTGGCCGGGATGTGGGGATATTGGAGAGTCTACAACACGCTGCAATCGGGCAACTACCCCTTTGCAAGCACCGATATCATGCCGCCGCTGCAAGAGCTTCCAGACCGGAAAGGCCGTATCAAGGCAGCGGTGACTTCCGACAAACTCGTCGGCAAGACGATGGATTGGTATGACAAGAAATGGAATGTTACGGCCAATAAAACGGATTGGAGCAAGCCGATTCCCGACATTTCAGTGAAAGACTGGGTAAAGATGATGCTCCCCCCAGCCGGTCAGCCGGGACATACCGCAGACGAGAAGGGGCAGATTATGGCCTATGATGCCACCGTCTGGGATTGGGCCTGGGAAGGAAACAAGGCGTTGGGCGAGCCGGAAGTGACCGGTAAGTTCGATTGGCCCAAGTATAAATCTCCGATGCCCGGCAAGCGGCCGCCGATTCTCTTCGATGCGGAGACCGGAAAACTTGCCTTCCCACATTTCAAGCCGCACTTCGGCAAGCGGGTCCCCTTTGCCCGCCACCATGGACCGGCCCCCTGGCTGGAGCCGATTCACATGGATAAAGAGAATGGTTCACTCCCCTCTGATCCCGGCGGGAAAAATGTGGCCGGGATGGAGACGACACAGCCGGCCAGACCGGGTGAGCAGGGCCGTTGGAGCCTCTGCCCCGAGAATGCGGGCCGCAAGCAGTACACGATCCATTTCATTGAAACTCCGATTCAGTTGACCAAAGGGCTTGGTAAGCAAAAACCGGTCATTGACCCGAAAGGTCTCCTGTATGTTCTCCATGAGGAAGAGGATGGCATCCGGGCCGATCCGGCCAGCGATAAGACCATCCCCTTGGTCTATCGGGCCAGTGTTTACGACTGCGTCGATGTGATCTTGAAGAGCGAATGGGAGGATAACGACACCACCAACTTCCAGATGTCGAAGATCAATATCCACATCCACTTCATCCAGTTCGATAATCAGGCGTCGGACGGGGTGATCACCGGGATGTCTTACGAGCAGTCGGTCCGGCCGTTTACACAAATGAGCAAGAAGAAACAGAAGGGCTTGCCGACCCCGATGAACGCCCTCCTCACCGAGGATGTCAAGGCGGGGGCGACCTCCATCAAAATCAAGATGGCCGACGGGGCAACGCCTTTTCATGCCGGGACCGATCTTATGATCGGGATGGATGAGGTGACCACCGGAGAAGTTCGCTGGATCAAGGAGATCAAGGGAGATACCGTCACCTTTACCGAACCGTTAAAGTTCGCTCATAAGAAGAATGAAATCGCTTCGGTCGAATGGGTCCGGTACCGCTACTGGGTCGATGCCGACAGCGGGACCGTCTTCTGGCATGACCATGCCTTCGGGGCAACGACCTGGCCGCACGGCGGGGTCGGCGCCATGATCGTCGAACCGCCCGGCTCAACTTATCACGATCCGGTAACCGGGAAGCCGATCCGAAGCGGTCCAGTAGCCGATATCCGTTCCACCGAGCCGATCGGTTATGGCATCAACGGCAGCTTTAGAGAGCTGGTTGTGATGCCGCATGACACCGTTCCCTACACCGCGCAAGTGGTGACCGAGGGGAATCCGCCGGGTCAGACCATTCAGGTCGCGATCGATGCGGGACAAACCCTCTCGTTCCAGATGCCGTATGATCTGGATCTCGCCGCAGTCAAGATGATCAACGGCGGCACTCATACCACCGGAGGGGGATTCAACTTCCGCTCGGAATCGGTGTCTCGACGGTTGAAAATGAACCCCGATCCCACCTTGATCTTCTCGAGCAAGGCACATCAAGATCCCAGCACCCCGCTCCTGCGGGCGTATCTGGGAGACACGATTGCGGTCCGGCTCCTTCATACGCTGATGAACGAGACGCATACCTGGAAGGTGGCGGGACATGCCTTCCGGACAGAGCGGTTCGCAGAGCATTCCGACTTTAGAAATGCGCACCATGTCGGAATCGCCGAGCGTTACGATCTGATCTTCAAGGCAGGCGGTCCTCAGCAGATGGCGGGAGATTACCTCCACTACAACGGCCGGGCCTCTCACCTCTCGGAAGGGAGCTGGGGGATCATCCGGGTGTTGGATAAAGAGGTGAAAGATCTCCAGAAGCTTCCCGGAACGGGGGAGATCCCGCAATCGGCGAAAGCACTCTGTCCATCAGATGCGCCGGTGAAAACCTTTAACGTCATTGCGGCCGACCGGGCCTTGAAGTTCAACACCAAGGCCACCGATTTCATCGAGGTCGACTTTGACCGCAAACTGCAGGTGGCGAATCCCTCGGGCAAGATCTTCATGCTCGAAGGAGAGAAGCGGAAAGTGGCCGACGGTGATTTCCAGCCGATGCCGCTTGTTCTGCGGGTGAATTCAGGGGACTGTATCAAGGTCACTCTGAAAAACGAAATGAAGGGGAGCAAGGCGTCGTTCAGCTCCGACATGCTCTCGTTCGACCCGAAAGATTCTCAAGGGGTCAACGTCGGCAACAACCCGGGCGATCAGACCGTCGCCCCCGGCAAGAGCAAGACCTACACCTTCTACGCGCATCCTCAGTATGGTGAGTTTGCTTCTCTGGTGTGGGACTGGGGGAATTTTATCAACAACGTTCGGGACGGTCTCTTTGGAGCGATCGTCGTCGGCCCGAAGGGAGCGAAGTTCCGTGATCCCTTAACCGGAGACGATGTTTCCATGAAGAACGCCTGGGCCGCCGATGTTATCCTCGACCGCACATCTCCGGACAGCATGGGTCGCTCGGATTACCGTGATGTCGCCCTCTTCTTCCAAGACGAGGACAACATCATCGGGACTTCCTTCATGCCTTACATTCAGCAAATCGGCGGACTGACCGGGGTGAATTACCGGAGCGAGCCGTGGATGTACCGAGAAGAGCAAGGGTGCGAGGCGGGGAACATGTTCACCCCTTGCGTTGCAGCCGATGCAGGCGGATTGGCGACGCCGATCATTATGGCGCATGCCGGTGATCCGGTTCGGATCCACGTCTTCGGGGCCTTCAGTGAACAGAACCAGATCTTCAGCATCGAAGGGCATGAGTGGCCGTTTAAGCCGAATATGGTCGGCGCCGACATGCTCAGCAGCCTTCAGTTCGGCGGCGGCGAGTACCTCGACGTCTTTCTGAAGGAAGGAGCGGGCGGACCGTTCGCTCTTCCGGGAGACTATGTTTGGCAGAATCACCGGATGCCATATGCTGCGGCCGGACAATGGGGTTATCTGAGAGCGCTTCCGAGAGGCGATCGGAAAATCCTCCCGCTGAACGGCGCTTCTGGGCCGGGCGGGAAGACCGCTGACGCTGAGGGACCGACAGAAGAGGCGCCGGAAACGGTGTCTGAGTTGAAGGACAAGGCACCCGGTCCGGTGTCGATGCTGCATAAATAACGTCAGTCACTGTGCTTTACAATGCGGGGCAGGGGGTCTCACTCTCCCTGCCCCGCATGTTATTTAAAGGAGAAATACCGTGAAGATGCTTATTGTTTTCCGCGTTGCCTTGATCCTCATTGGTGTGGTCGGCCTTTTCGACCTCTCCAGTGCATCGGGTTATGAAGAAGTCGAGGTAAAGAACGGGGGAACCGTCGCCGGGAAGATTGTATTGAAAGGTTCCGTTCCGGAACCGCGTGTTTTCCCCCTGGTTCTTTATCCGTTCGGACCCTTTTGTAAAAAAATCTCGGACGGCGAGGGGAATGTCCGGCTCAAGGAGTTCATCGTCGGCAATGGAGGCGCGCTGGGAGACGCTGTGGTGGCGGTGAAAGAGGTAAAGAAGGGGAAACCTTTTCAGACGATCGAGACCGATTTCGTCGCGGTCGACTGCATGTTTCATCCGGCCGAGGTTCCCGATGAGGAGCAATACTCGGTGAAGGAGGGACAACTCCATCATGAGCATCCGAATGTAACCGTTCTGGTGAACCACAAACCGATCTCAATGATTAATAAAGACCCGATCATTCATAACATCCAGGTTTTTCAAAACGAGAAGGGTAATATTATTCTCAACACCCCCCTTCCGGTTTCGACCGAGCCGCGCGGCGGGGTTCTTCATTTCGCCCCCGGAAAGCGGATCTCGCAGATGATCTGCGGGATGCACGAGTTCATGCAAAGCTGGGGTTTCGTCGTCGATAATCCCTACTATACCAAGACTCGAAAAGACGGTTTATTCAGCATCGATCAACTTCCTCCCGGAACGTATCAAATTACCGCATGGCATCCCCACTTCGATATTATCGAGAAGGAAATTACCGTTCCCGCAAATGGAAAAGTCGAAATTAATTTTGAGTTCGACGCCTCAACGGTCGAGCGGGCGCTTTACGAAACCCAGCACCAGCGTCGAATCAGTCCGGCCACGCCGCACGATCATATGCTCGGTCCGAAGGACGATCGCATTATCATCGATTAACGGTATCGATTAACCAATATGTGAGGGCTCATCATGTTACTGAAGGTGTCTCTTCAAAGAGTGAAGAGAATGGGAATGATCATCGGTTTGTTGGCTGTCTGGGTCTTGATCGGCTCGTCGACCGGATGGGGATATGAGGAAGGACCGGTCACCGACGGGGGCGTTCTGGAGGGAAAAGTCGTCCTGAATGGAACGCCGCCTCCCGCGCGGATCTTTCACCTGATTTTCTCGCCGAACATCGATTTTTGCGGGAGGATTTCCGACGGGAAGGGAAACCGGCTGCTCAAGGAATTCCAGGTCGCCCCCGACGGCGGCCTCAGAAACGCGGTGGTCGCGGTGGTCGGGGTCCAGCGGGGGAAGCCCTTCGACTATACTCCTGAAGTTACGATCGAGAACTGCCGGATCGCCCCTTGGGTGACCCCGGTCCGCAACCACCATCCGTTCCGAATGGTGAACAACGACCCGATCGCGCACGACGTTCAGGGCTACACCCTCAAGGACGAATACACCTTCGCGATGTTCAACAAACCGCTTACCCCCGAGACGATGGCATCCAAAACGGTAAAGCTTCGCAACGGCCACTACATTTTCCGGACGCAATGCGGCGTGCACGATTTTATGCAGTCGTGGGGGCTGGCGGTGGGAAATCCTTATTTTGCGGTGACCGGGCCCGATGGACGTTTTACGATTCCCGACCTTCCACCGGGAGAGTATAATGTCATCGCCTGGCACCCTCATGTGAAGATCCGGGCGGGCCATATTAAGGTCGACCCGAACGGGAAATCGGAATTAAATTTCACATTCGATGCTGCGGAAGTCGACATTCCCCTTCACGATCTTCAGACGCAGTTCCGGTTGGATACGGCTATCCAGCCGCATCATCTTCTGCCGCCGGCGGTCGAGCTTCAGCAATACTGATCTCAGTCGGTGTATTTCGGAAGTTGAACGTCTTCTCCCGTCAGATGACGGTAGAGATTGTGAAACTCCTCCGTGCTGAGTTCCGGATTCAAGAGTTTCTCCACATCTTCCGGGGCCACCGGAATCTGCGAGCTTTCGTCAAAGGCGGATGAGCCGATGACGATGTGATCGGGGAAATAACGGAACTCAGGAAGAAGGTACTTGATCCCCCCGTTGTAGGTGATTGCCAATTGCATCGCCACGCGTGCGACCGAGGCGGGGATATTCTTTCCGATGGCGATGTTTAGCGGCGGGTTTCCCAAGCGGAAATATTGGGGCCGGATTCGGGTAATGGAGAGCGCCTCCAACTCCTGCTTAATCTTTTTAAAATCGTCTTTCCGATCCTTCGCTAAGAAAAGTTCAACTAAAATTTTTCTATTTGTTTCTTGGCCCTCTCCCGTATCCACATGAATGAGACGGTCCTGTCCCGCGGCCTCGACTTCCCCGCTCATCAGGTAGAACCCGCTCATGCTGATGCAGAGGAGCCATCCCGAGAAAAGTTTTAAAAAGAGGCTCTGTTTTTGCATTAAATCCTCCCAGAAGATATTGTATACTTGTTAGTAGTCCCGCACGGGGCGGGATTATATCAAAAACACCTCCCTTTTAAAAGGATCTCCCATGCGTCAAACGTGCCGATGTTATTTTAATTTAATAGCAAAGAGCCGATTTGTACCGATCTTTTTGCTAAGTCTTTTGCTCTTTTCCGCTCCGGCATCGAGTCTAATGGCTCAGCCGGTTAAGGAGCTTCCAATGCTGGTCACCCTGGATGAGCTGAAGACGGAGCCCGGCCAATACGATGGCCATCGTATCGTGGTCAGCGGACGGGTTCAGTCGATTGAGGTCCAGCAGGGCCGACGTGGAAGCGAGTATGTCATGCTCGTCCTGGAGGAGGAATCAGCAAATCCAAGCAGCGCCCGGCCAACGATTAAGGTCGTCAGCCTGACTCTTCCCCAGGTTCAGCAAGGTCATTACGCCCTTGTTCAAGGGACCTATCATGTGGAAGGAAGACAGGCGGGCCGCCCTTTTGAGCATTTTATCGATGCTGAGGTCATTCTCAAAGAAAAGTTGTAGGCGAGTCGTTTTGAGAGAAAGCGTCCCGACGGTAATGGCCGATTCCGTCGCTTCAGAAGCCATTGTCTGCTGCGATTTTCTTAAAAGATGACTTTGCATTCAGGCAGCGCTTGACGCAATCTCGCCAGTCCCATCTGACTGATCGAAGTGTCTTTGAGATCGAGTTCCTTCAGGCTCGAGAGGGTGCTCAGATGGATAAGCCCTGCATCCGTCAGCCTTGTTCCGGGGAGATAAAGCCACTTCAAATAATGTAAGTCTCGAAGATGCGCCAAGCCGGCATCACTGATCCGGGTCCCCCCCAGATAGAGCCATTCCAGGGTTTGAAGGTGCTTGAGGTGTCCGAGACCCTCATCGGTCACCCACGTTGCGGCCAGGGCGATCTGTTGCAGTTCGGGAAGCGCGCGAAGTTGTGCCAGTCCCGTATCGCTGATTTTGGTGCAGCCGAGAAACAATCCTTGAAGCGCGGTATGCTCCCGCAAGAAGGCCATCCCTTTATCACCTACCTGTGTTCCTCCCAACGACAGCCGTCGTAGGCTCCGCATCCCTTGAAGATGGGACAGTCCGGAGCAGGTCACTTGCGTCATTCCAAGATCGAGCTCCTGAAGAGATGCGAAATCCTGGAGATACCGCAGCCCAGTGTTATCGATCGGGGTTTCCCAGAGGCCGAGCTCGACCAGGCTTTTGAGATGACGCAGATGAGCGAATCCTTCCCCGGTCACCGCCGTATTTTTCAGTTCCAATTCCTTAAGCTCGGTCAGTCCGCAAAGATGTGCCAAGTCCGCATCGGCGATTTTCGTATACTCCAAGCGAACGCTTTGTAGATCGTCCGGTTTCAAATGGGTGAGCGCGGAGAGATCGACCGGCGCGCCATCCCCCGAAGTGACCTTCAAACGAACCGCTTTATCCGTGGGGATCATAATCTCTCCGGAGGCGGGACCGATTTCCTCCCAAGCATCTTCGGATCGACTGTTTCGGTCTCTTCGGAAGAGGATTCCGAGGGGGCGGTCGGCCGGGAATCGGATCGTCCGGTTTTTCCGATGAAGAAAGAGGGCCATTCCCCGTTGAAAGAGCCGGGAAAGTCCGGTTTTCCCCCCGGCCTGATTTTGGGGAGGCCTGTTTTGTTCAGGCCCCTGCGTTTGTTTCATCGATGTCTCGCGTCGTGGGGCTGCTGTTTGCCCCAGTCCAAAAACGGTTTTACTCAAATGCGCTGCTTTCAACGGGTCTCGGGCGAGGCTCTTAAGACACCGTTCCCTTGTCGATCAGACGATTTACGCATCAAACGTGATGCGTAATAGACGATAAAGACTAATCAGAAAACATACTAAAAGTTCGGTGAAACATCAAGTGAAATTCTCTCCGAATGGCTAAAGATACGTCACCGGTAAGAGAAGGTGGAGGGCACTAAAATGGGGGCCCAAGATGGTTGCTGGACCCCCATTCGCTTACGGAAGTTGCGTCATGTTCCGGTTATGAGGGTTTGTGGGCGTCCATTACGCGGTTTTGTTCATCAATTTCAAGAGTCACTTCGGTCCCCGGCGCGACCCCGGTGAGTTTGCTGATCGCCGGATTTTTCAGTTCAAACGACTTAGATTGTCCGTCTTCCATTTTGAGGGTCACTTTTTTCTGTGCTGCATCAAAAGACTCGATTGTTCCGGTGATCGATTGGTGTTTATTCTGAGAAGGGCCGCCTTTCCCTTCGGAACCGGCGTCCTGATCCCCTCCCGCCACTTTTTCTTCCTTGTGGATGTCGGCGATTTCATTTCCTTCATCCAACTCTACGGTAATGCGATCTCCGGGTTTCAGCCTTTTCAGACCTTCCTTTTTGGCGTCTTTGACACCGAAATTGCGGACGGTTCCCTCTTCGGTTTTTAAAAAGACCATATCGCTCTCAATTCGATCGACTTCTCCCGTCACGTTTCTGTGTAATTCATCGCTCTGACTGGCGGGGGTGTCAATTTTAGGCCCTCCATCGAGGAGATCACCCGCATAAGTTGTCCGCACTGTCAATGACAGAAGAAAAAGGGTTGCATATAACATCTTTCGATTCATGGCTTGCTCCTTAATATGAGTGGACCCCCATTCGTCTACTTTAACCGGGAACGCTGCATTATGAAGGCTCGTGGGCGTCCATCACACGGTTTTGTTCATCGATTTCAAGGACAATGTCGGCTCCGGGCATGACTCCTGTGAGTTTGCTGATCGCCGGGTTCTTTAGCTCAAATGATTCGGATTGACCGTCTTGCGTTTTGATGGTCACTTTTCTTTCCATCGCGTTAAAAGATTCCAGTGTTCCGGTAATCGAGCGGTGTTTCTCCGGAGAGAAGCCCCCCTTTCCATCATCGGCGCCGTTTTGGCTCCCTTCAGCGACTTGGGCCTCTTTATGGATGTCGGCGATTTCATTCCCTTCATCTAGCTCTATCGTGACCTGGTCCCCGGGCTTCAATCCTTTCAGGCCCTCTTTCTTAGCATCTTTAACGCCGAACTTACGGACAGTTCCTTCCTCGGTTTTCAAAAAGACCATGCCGCCTTCAAGCCGGTCGACCTCCCCTGTCACTCTCCTGTGGAATTCATCAGTGACATTTCCGGTTGATTCATCGCTTTGACGCGCAGGGGGGTCGGCCTTATCTTTATCAGCAGAGGAGTCGAGCATGTCTCGATCGGCAGGGGTGTCGATGATTGGTTCTTGATCGAGGAGATCAGCGGCATAGGCAGGTCTTAACGTCAATGACAGAAGGAAGAGTGTTGCATAAAATATCTTTCGATTCATATCGTGCTCCTTCATGAGAGGATTTATTTGTTTCGAATCCTCCCCCTCCCACAATGCTCAAGTCGTCTGGGTAATCTGCCAGATCAGTCAACAAATAGATTGAGTCCTTTTTTTGTTTAAGCATTGTGCCTCATCTGTAGTATAGCCAATTAGAGAGTTCAGTAACAAGGGTGCGATCTGCGCACTCGGGAAACGACGAGAGCCGTTCTCAATACCACGTGTTCTACTCTTGTTGACACCCTCTTACCCATTTGTTATTCTACCGAGATGAAACTTGCCAAAGAGCGGGTTGCCTCTCTTTCAAAGATATTGGTTGAGACCCTTCTGAAAGAAGGGTTGATCGCCTCTCCTTCCAAAAAAGAACTCCTGATCGGAAAAATCGAATCGGTCATTCTGGAGGATCTGCAAGTCGAAGATCGTCTCAATGCCGAGGTGCGTGAAATTTTGAAAGGTTATGAGAAAGAGATCGATCAGGGGAACGTCGATTATCAAAGGATGTTCCAGATGATTAAAAAACAGTTGATCAAAGACAGAAATCTGGTCGTATAATATAGATGAGCCTCAGCGAAGAAAAGATCAGCCATCTCTCTCACATGATTCTCCAAGCGCTGGAGAAAGATCCCTCCGTTGAGCGAAAAGTGGAGAAGGAGGCCATCCTCCGCCAGATCAAGCGGACCCTCCACTCGGAATTAAAGCTCGACGGCCAGATCGATGAGTTGGTCCGGCAGAAGCTCTCCTCTTACTCCCGCAGAATCGTCGAAGGAAGCCCGGAATGGGACATCCTTTATCAGAAAACCTTTAACGAGGAAATGAAAAAAAGGAGAAAGTAATTGCAGAAGTGCGCAACCGTCGTTGCTTTATTGATTGTCCTCTTCTTTTCGGTGGGCGCCGCCGGGGCCACCGACGGGAAAGATGTCATTAGCAGAAACCGAATCCTCCGAGAGCATCACCGCCTTTTGCATCAAATGTTGATGGTCATGAAAGATCAGGCCGAGATGACCGAAAACCTCCTCTTGGGGAAGACCTCCGCGGCTCAGAAAAAAACGATGCGAAAGAGAATTACCGACATGACGGCAGAGATCGACGGATTGGTCCAGAAACATGATGACCTGATGAAGTCCTTTGAAGAGATGATCCAGAAACGCGAGACCCCTGAGAAGCCCCCTGAGGAAGCCCCGTAACATGATGAGGTGGACCCTCCTAGGTACCGGCACGTCGACCGGCGTCCCCGCGATTGGCTGCCGCTGCCCGGTCTGTCTTTCTTCTCATCCCCGAAACAAACGAACCCGTTCTTCTCTCTGGATCGAGTATCAAAATCGCTCGATCCTCATCGATACCAGCGTCGATCTCCGTCAGCAGGCGCTCCGCGAGCAGATCGCGCGGGTCGATGCCGTCCTCTTTACTCATGCCCATGCCGATCACATCTACGGATTGGATGAGATCCGCAGTTATAACTTCATCCAAAAGAGCGCCATCCCTTGTTATGGATCGGATGAGACATTGGCCGGGGTCCGGCGGGCCTTTTCATATATTTTCTCGGAGGGGCCTTCCGAGAGCGCCAAGCCGCAGATGACCGCCTTTCCGGTTTCAGAATCGTTCACCTTGTTTGATTTTCAAGTCGATCCGATCCCGCTTCTTCATGGAACGATGAGCGTGTTCGGCTACCGGCTCGGAGCGGCCGCCTATCTTACCGATTGCAACCGTATTCCGGAGTCTTCCTTCGCAATGTTGAAGGGACTCGATCTTTTGATCCTCAGCGCGGTCGGCCATCGGCCTCACGCGACTCACTTCAATCTCACGCAAGCATTGGAGATCATTGCCCGGCTCTCCCCGAAGCGGGCCTTCTTAACCCATCTGTCGCATCATTTCGACTATGAAGGGCTCTCCCCATCGCTGCCGGAATCGGTTTCACTCGCCTATGACGGCTTGCGTATTGAGATTCCTTTTTCAAAGGCGGGGGTCGGAACGATGCGCTCCCGGTCGTCCGAGGGGCGCGGCTAGGGGATCTTTTCGGTTTGTGTTATACTCAGGAGCGAGGAGCATGTCCGACTCCAACAAGGGAAAATGGTCTGGGGATATCCTGATTGCCCAGTTGTTATTGGGTATCCTGATTTATGTTGTCTTTAGCCTCTATCCAACCCAGCCGAAACTCGCGCTCGTCGTTATCTATCTTTTGCTCCTCGGAATTTTCTATTTTTCTTGGAAAGGTTTAAAAAAACTGTGGAAGTAGATTTCCGGTCGATCGTCACGGGACATCGTCACGAATCCGAGGATCAGGAGACCTATCATCCTTGCCAGCAGAGTTGCGGCCTCGATTTAGGGCATCCCCACAGCGCGATCCAACCGATTGCATTTTCATCCTTCTGGTCGGCGGAGCGCAAGCGGCTCTTCTCGGCGATTCTTCTTACCGGCGGGGTGATGATTCTCGAGGTCGCCGGAGGGCTCATGACGCAGAGCTTGGCCCTTCTCTCCGACGCTGGCCACATGTTGACCCACCTGCTCGCCCTCTCAATTAGTTTCGTCGCGATGATTTTTTCGGCCAAGCCCCCCACCTCCAAGAAGACGTTCGGCTTCTACCGCCTTGAAATCCTGGCGGCCCTGCTGAACAGCTTCCTTCTTTTGTTGGTGACCCTTTGGATCTTCTACGAAGCGTACCAACGGTTTTATGACCCGGTCCCGGTGGCCACGGTGGAAATGATCCTCATCGCCTCGGTCGGCTTGATCACCAACCTGATCACCGCCGCCCTGCTGAGCCGCTCCATTCGAAACAGCCTCAATGTGAAGTCGGCTTATCTGCACATGATCGGAGACACCCTCTCTTCCATCGGGGTGGTGGCGGCGGCCGGAGCGATCTATTTCACGCAATGGTGGTTTCTCGATCCGCTGGTGGGGGTCCTCCTCTCGCTCTTCATTCTTTATTGGGCGTTCCGTCTGATGATGGACTCGGTCGATATTTTACTGGAGGCGACGCCGAAGGGAATCGATCCGATTCTCGTGGTAGAGGCGGTGAAAGTCCTCGAAGAGGTGCGCGATGTCCACGATGTTCATGTCTGGACGCTGACCTCCGGGATGTATGCCCTGTCGGCCCACGTAGCGGTGGAAGACATGCCTCTGAAAGAGACGACGCATCTGCTGAAGAAAATCAACTTTCTCCTCTGTCAACAGTTCAAGATCGGCCACGCCGCGATTCAACTCGAAATTAATGGGGCCGCCCCTCCGTCGAAATAGAAGGCCGTCCTTTATAAAGACGGCGTTTGTAATGAAGGGAGACCGACATATGTCCGAGAGCGAAGTACGCGAATGGCTGGGTGAACTTGAGCATCCGGAGTACAAACTCGCCCTCGCTCAATTTGAGCGGGCGGCCGCCCGCCTGAATCTCGATCCGAACCTGAGTGAGCGGTTCAAATGTCCGCAACGAACGTTGACCGTCAGCATCCCGATCCGGCGCGACGACGGCCATGTCGAGGTCTTCCGCGGCTATCGTGTTCAGCACGATTCGGCGCTGGGGCCCTTCAAAGGGGGGATTCGCTACCATCCCTCCGTCACGCTCGGCGAGACGGCGGCGCTGGCGATGCGGATGACCTGGAAGTGCGCCTTGGCCGGTCTTCCCTATGGAGGGGCCAAAGGCGGGGTTCGATGCGATCCGAAAGTGCTCTCGCGCAACGAACTGCAGCGGCTGACCCGCCGCTATACGGCAGAGATCTTTCCGATCATCGGGCCCGATCAAGACATCCCCGCCCCCGACGTGGGGACCAACGAGCAGGTGATGGCCTGGATTATGGATACCTACAGCCAGTTCAAAGGGTATTCGGTCGCAGAGGTGGTGACGGGAAAGCCGATCAGCATCGGCGGCTCGCTCGGACGTGAGGAGGCGACCGGCCGCGGTCTCTTTGTGACGATTCTGGAGGCGCTCCGTTATCTCAATCTGCCCATCGCGGGGAGCACGGCGATCATCCAAGGGTTCGGGAATGTCGGCCGGCACGCGGCGCGGATGCTCTCGGCGCACGGGATACAGGTGATCGGTGTCTCCGATTCCACCGGGGCGATCTACGATCCGAGAGGCCTCGATCTGGCGAGACTTCTCCCTTATAAAGAGCAGACGGAAAGTGTGGTCGGTTTTCCGGGGGCCGATCCGATCTCTCCCGAAGAGCTGCTGGAGCAGCCGTGCACGGTTCTCATCCCGGCCGCACTGGCGGGGGCGATCCACATCAAGAATGCCGGGCGGCTTCGGTGCCGCATCCTGGCGGAAGGGGCGAACGGTCCGACCGACCTGGATGCCGATGTGTTCCTCAACGACCGGGGGATCTTTATCCTCCCTGATATTTTGGCCAACGCGGGGGGGGTGATCGTTTCGTACTTTGAATGGGTCCAGGATCTTCAGAACTATTTTTGGAATGAGAAGGAGATTCAGGGTCGTCTCGCCGAGATTATCACCGAGGCGTTTCAGCGGGTCCTCGCGCGATCGCTTTCGGAGAAGGTCGATATGAGATTGGCCGCCATGATGACCGGCATCGAGAAGATCGCCAGCGCCCACCTGGTGCGCGGGTTGTATCCGTAAAATGAAATGTAGGGGCAGACCTCGGTGTCTGCCCATTTAGGGCGCACACATCGGTGCGCCCCTCCACAGATGGAGAGACATGAACAATTTATTTGAACAGATGAAAACGGAAGGGCATGAGCAGGTCCTGTTCTGCTCCGATCGCGCTTCCGGTCTTCAAGCGATCATCGCGATCCACAACACCCGGCTGGGGCCGGCGCTCGGCGGCTGCCGGATGTGGCTTTATCCCGACGCCGAGGCGGCCCTCACCGACGCGCTTCGCCTTTCAAGGGCGATGACCTACAAAGCGGCGATGGCCGATCTTCCCCTCGGCGGGGGAAAAAGCGTGATCTGGGGGGATGCGAAGAAAGACAAGAGCGAGGCGAAGTTGATCGCTTTCGCAAAGCAAGTCGCCTCTCTCGGTGGGCGGTACATCGTGGCCGAGGATGTCGGGATCGGCCTTGCCGATATCGACCGAATGCATCAGGTGATGCCGCATGCCGCCGGTCTTCCGGAAGAAAAGGGAGGAAGCGGCGATCCTTCGCCGGCGACCGCGTATGGGGTCTTCTGCGGGATGCGCGCCGCGCTCGAAGAGCGCTTTGGAGAAGGCTCTTTTCAGGGGAGAAAGATTGCGATCCAGGGCATCGGCAAGGTCGGTTATGCGCTTGCCGTGCTCCTGCACAAGGCAGGGGCGAAGCTCGCCGTCTGCGACATGGACCCCGAGCGGGTCGCCGCCATTTGCAAGGTCACCGGCGCCGATCCCTTTTTGGGACATGAAATTTATCGGGTCGAATGCGATATTTTTGCCCCCTGCGCGCTGGGCGGGTTTATCAACGAGCGGACCGTCCCGCGCCTTTCCTGCGCGATTGTCGCCGGCGCCGCGAACAATCAGTTGGAGAACGCCAAAGCGGCGGTGCTTCTCAAGGAGCACAATATCCTTTATACTCCCGACTATGTTCTGAATGCCGGCGGGCTGATCAACATTGCCGAGGAGCTCAACGGCTACTCGAAGGAGCGGGCCTACAAAAAGATTGAAGCGATCTACGACCGATTGAAGGAGGTGTTTGCCCTTGCCAAGAAAGAGTCGATCCTCCCGTCCGAAGCGGCCGACCGGCTCGCTGAAGCGCGGCTTGCGGGAGGGAAGCGGGGGTGAGCCGGCCGCTCCGCAACCGCTCTGGAAGGCGGTCGCCGCGGCGGTCCTTTCAATCGCCTTCGCGGGGCTGGGCCACTTGATCCTCCAGGAATACCTTCGAGGAGGGCTCCTGCTGGCAGCGGGGGTGATGGTCTATAGCCTCACCGCATATTGGCCGCCGGCGACGGCGCTGAACATCATCCTTTTCATCTTTGCCGCCTTTGATGCTTTTTCAATCGGACGGCGCGGGTTTGGAATTGTCTAGGAATGACTCCATGATGGAATGGGGCGTGAGGGTCGAGAGGAGGTTGGGATGCAGGTGACACCGGAGAAGAAAGAGACTCCCCCCCCGGTTGAAGCGAAATCAGAGTCGGGAAAATCGACGGAGGATCGCTTTGAGCCGGATCCCGTTCGGCCGGTTGTCGCGGTGGTGCTCTCTTTGGTGTTTGCAGGGCTGGGGCATTTTTATCTGCGGAGATGGGGGCGAGGTGTTTCCCTCTTCTTCGTTGCCGCTTTCTTATTCAAGATTTCCGGTTATTCGCCGCGCGCCATGATGTTGAATGTGGCCCTCTTCGTTTTCGCTGCCTTTGACGCCTACTCATTTGGGAAGAGGGGATTCGGAATTTTTTAGGGTCCGACCCTTTCTCCGCTCTCCGCATTTAAAATCACCCGGTTTTGTGTTTAAGAAGTAGACCCAAAAGATCGACCGGCGCTTTTATCGATCGCCGGTGTTGAGCATAAAGGCTCAGTGCGATCGGGTCCAAGGTGAAGGCGTTGGAGATGGAAGCGGCTCTTCGCAAAAAGCGAGTGACCGGTTTGAAAAAGAAATAATTTAAAGTGGGTGAAAGCCGAAGTAAGAAAGGAATGTTAAAATAGAACTATGGCAAGGAAGTTGAAATCGAAAGAAGAAAAATGGTGGGCGGGACTCAACCGGCCGAAGGCGGAAGCGCCCGACATTACGATCGTCGGCCTTCCCTATGACGGCGCGGTCTGTTATCGAAAAGGCGCGGCCGAGGGGCCCGATGCCATCCGAAGGGTCTCGAGCGAAATCCCGCCGGTCCTGGAGACGGGAGAGCTCCTCAAGGAGCTGGTGATCCGCGATGACGGCAATCTTCCGTTCGGGAAAAATTTCGTCGCCGCGTTCCCGAAGCTGGAGAAGGCGGTCGATGCGCGGGCGGCCCGCTCTTTTGTCCTGACGCTGGGCGGAGACCATTCGGTCGTCATCCCGGTCCATCAGGCCTTCAGCAAACGGGCGACCGAAAAGATCGGTCTGATTTTTGTCGATGCCCATACCGATCTCTCCGACAGCTTCGACGGCTCTTCCTACTCGCACGCCTGTCCGCTTCGACGGACGATGGAGACGGAAAAATTCGATCCAAAAAAGACGATCTTGGTCGGCACCCGCTGCTTCGAGATGGCCGGTCTGCAATTCATCCAGAAAAACGAGATGAAGATGTATCCCGCCTATGAAGTGGCGGAGCGCGGAATGAAGGCGATCGCCGATGAGATCGTCAAGCAGTTTGCCGATCTGCAGAATGTCTATCTGTCGGTTGATATTGATGCGCTCGACCCGGCCTTCGCGCCGGGAACCGGTATTCCCGATGCGGGGGGGCTCAGCACGCGCGACGTGATCACGCTGATCCGGGGGCTCCATCCGCTTCCGATCGTCGGGGCCGATCTGGTGGAGGTGGCGCCGCCGCTCGATGTCTCCGATATCACCAGTTTCGCCGCGCTTCGGATCATCACCGAGATCTTCGGCCTGGTTCATCGCAGAAAAGCGCAGGGCAAGCGACTCACCGTGATTTAGATTAGCAGGCGTCGAGGGGTACGCGATCGCCGCCGGAAGAGGTTTCCCATGAAGAAAAAAAATAATAATAAGAAAATTCCATCGCTCAAGGGGACACCCCCCGGACCGAACGCCCGGAAGTGGGTCGAGCGCGACAACGCGGTGATCTCCCCCTCCTACACGCGCGCTTATCCGCTGGTGGTTCAATCGGCGAAGGGGAGCATCATTACCGACGTCGATGGAAACCGTTTTCTCGATTTTACCTCCGGCATCGCCGTGACGGCGACCGGGCATTGCCATCCGAAGGTGGTCAAGGCGATCGTCGATCAGGCGAAGCGGCTGATCCATATGTCGGGGACGGACTTTTACTATTCCTCCGAGGTCCTTCTCGGCGAGAAACTCAACGCGCTGGCGCCGGGCCGGGAGCGGAAGAAGGTCTTCTTCACCAACTCCGGCACCGAGTCGACCGAGGCGGCGATGAAGCTCGTCCGCCATCAGACGCGCCGCCCCTACTACATCGCCTTCTTAGGGGCCTTTCACGGCCGGAGCATGGGAGCGCTCTCGCTCACGGCGAGCAAAGTCGTCCATCGTGCCGGTTTTGCGCCGCTGGTTCCGGGGGTGGTTCATGCCCCTTATCCGAATCCATACCGCCCGCCCGCCGGTATTCCGGCCGAGGAGTGCGACCGCTATACACTGAACTGGATTCGGGAGGTCGCCTTCCGGCATCTCGTCTCCCCCGAAGAGGTCGCCGCGATCTTCGTCGAGCCGATCCAGGGGGAGGGAGGCTATGTCGTCCCGCCGAAGCGCTTCTTGGGCGAGCTCTCCGATCTGGCGCGCGAATTCGGAATTCAGGTCGTCGTCGATGAGATCCAGACCGGAATGGGCCGGACCGGGAAGATGTTCGCCTCCGAGCACTTCAACCTCGTTCCCGATGTGATGACGCTCGCGAAGGGATTGGCGTCGGGAATGCCGCTCGGCGCGATGATCGCCCGCGAGGCGTTGATGCGCTGGGCGCCGGGGGCGCACGCCAATACCTTCGGCGGAAACCCGATCGCCTGCGAGGCGGGGCTGGCGACGATCGATCTTCTCGAAAACGGGGGGCTGATGCAGAACGCGGAGAAGATGGGAAACCATCTGCTCTCCCGGCTTCGGGCGATGCAGAAAACCCATCGCCTGATCGGCGATGTCCGGGGCTTCGGCCTGATGGTCGGCGTCGAACTGGTCCGGGACCGCGAGACCAAAGAGATGGCGATTCCGGAGCGGAACAAGATCATCCAGCGCTGCTTCGAGAAAGGACTCCTCATCTTGGGCTGCGGACAGAACGTTCTGCGCTTTGTGCCGCCATTGGTGATCAAGCGTCCGGAAGTGGAGCGGGCGCTGGCGATCTTCGAAGAAGTGCTTGCCGAGGTAGAAGGGGAGCGAACGCCGAAATAATGCCCTTCATTATCCGCCGCTGGGAGAAGCCGGGCGAGCCGGCGCAAAAAGTCGCCCTCGAAAAGGAATTAAAAGCCCAGGGCTATCAGCCCGAATTCTGGGTCGATAAACCCGGCACGACCTATCCCAGCCGAAAGTACCCTGCCGAAACGATCCTCTGGGTCTTACGCGGCGAAGCCAAGATCACCGTCGGCGCCGACACCGACACCCTCCGCGACGGCGACCGAATCACCCTTCCTCCCCACACCTCCTATGCCCTCCAAGTCCTGGGAGACAAGAGTCTTCTCTGGCTGATTGCGCAAAATAAGAAAAAGAAGTAACTCTTTTGGGAATATCTTTTTCCGCGTCGTATGTACTTATCGATTGTCTTTCCCCGATGCGATATCTCATTTAAACAGGATTAAGCCGAAATCTTTCCAAGAATTCCTGATCTCTTCCCTTCCGATCGCCATCTCCACTACAATCGAACGAGGAGAGATCCATGGATCTCTCCCGGAGGAAGCTTACAGCGACTGGCTCAACAGTCGAAAGTGAAGGAGACGAATATGCCGACGTTTGAAATCGAAACCTATAAAGTGTCCTCTTATCTTGAGCGATTCCCAGGAGAGACGCGGCCCAGCCGGGTTTTGGAGATGACCGGTCCTGTCCTGCATCACGGAATCCAGCACCGTGCGGTGTTTGCTTTTACCGCCGCTTTCGACGGGATCTGGTCTTCCCCCGTTGCCGGATACCTCACGGATGGCGGTTTCGCAGGGATGTCCGTGGCGGGGTGGTTCCCGCTGGCGGAATTTTCTTATTATTATGACATTCTCCGCAGCGAGAGGCCGATTCATCTTTTATATGAATTCCGTGATGCCGGCGCGACGAGCGGCTATCTGCGTCGGGTCGGTTTGGGCACGTCGGTCGAGCAGATCGGAGAGGGACCGAGCGAGTCGCCGGAGCGGATCTCCGAAATGCTCGCCGATCACTTGGCTCCGATTCGGAAGAGAATTGTGCCGCTGCCGACGCTCAGGGACCTGCCTAAGCGAGCAAAGTAAACGATATCCCGATGACGGCCGCTTTACCCGATGAAGAATCGTCCGGAGGGGAAGCGGCCGTCCCCGTATCATGGCGACTCGGCGAATCGCCGTAACCCTCTGTCTTGATTTGAAATATTACATATGCGCACAGCACCGATTATTCTCCCTTGCATCAAGTTAAGATTTTTCTCTTCGATTGCAGAAAAGATGAAAAGAAAGTAATCGTCTGCCCGGTTTGAATGTTTGCACCTGAGTAAAGAGGTCGCAATGTTTTCTCTAGGAGAGACTCTCCCTGTTCCGAGGTAAGTGTTGTTGCCGGGTCTGCGCATTGCATCCGTTCATCCTGGAACGCGCGTAGGTAACAATAAAGAAGGAGAAAGAGAGATGCTTGTAAAGCAAAACCGGAGGATGGCTGTTCTCATGCTGGCATTTTTTTTTCTTATCGTGACGGTCCCGGCCAAGGCGGAGGGGTTCCGCGAGGGTCGTGATACGTTTGGACCGGAGTTCGAAGGGGTCGCGCCGCTGCAAGAAGCGCCGCGGCGCCAGGCGCCGCGGCCGGGCGATGACACCATCCGCCGGCTTCGTTTCTGGAACCAAGTCGCCATCGATACCAGCGGGATTGATCACACGCCGGGGGTCCCCGGCGAAGGGCGGGTCTTCGGGGAGCAACTCGGTCCGGGAAGGGCGAGCCGGGCGATGGCCATTGTCCATATTGCCATGTTCGATGCGGTCAATGCGGTCATCGGGGGCTACCGGAGCTACACCGGCCTCTCCCGGGTCTTCTCAAATACGTCGATTGATGCCGCCATCGCGCAGGCGGCGCACGACACCCTGGTGGCACTTTTTCCCGCCCAGACCGAGCGGCTCGACACGGTGCTCGCAGAAGACTTCAGCCGGATTCAGGACGGACATGCAAAGGCAAACGGCGTGGCGCTGGGCCGGAGGGCGGCCGAGGCGATCCTGGCCCTCCGGGCTAACGACGGCTCCCAGCATGAGGAGCCGCGCATCGGCATTGAATTCTTCCCGAGTGATGCGCGGGGGAAGTGGCGCCAGGATCCGATCAGCCGCAATGATCTCGCGTTGGGTGCTTTCTGGGGCGGGGTCCGGCCCTTTGTTCTCCGGTCGAGTGAGCAGTTTCGGGTGCCGCCGCCCCCCGCCTTGGAAAGCCCGGCGTATGCGGCCGCATTCAATGAGGTTAAACAGCTGGGAGGGGACGGTGTTGTTACGCCGACCATCCGAAATCAGGATCAGACGATTGCAGGGATCTACTGGGCCTATGACGGCACCCCCAGCCTCTGTGCCCCGCCGCGGCTGTATAATCAGATCACGGTGGAAATCGCCGAGCAGAGAGGCTCCGATACGATCGAGCTGGCGCGGCTTCTCGCCCTGGTGAACGTGGCGATGGCCGACGGCGGGATCGCAATTTGGGAATCGAAATACTTTTATCAATTTTGGCGGCCGGTCACCGGCATCCGCGAGGCCGATGCAGGGACCGGTCCGACCGGCGCGGGGGACGGCAACCCCGCCACGTCGGGCGATCCGGCCTTCACCCCGCTCGCCGCGCCCGATTTTACCCCCCCTTTTCCGGCTTATCCTTCCGGACATGCGGGGTTTGGAGGAGCGCTCTTTCAAATGCTGCGCAACTTTTATCGGACAGACAACATCGCATTTACTTTCGTCTCTGACGAGTATAACGGTGAGACACGGGACAATGACGGAAGCGTGCGCCCGCTCATCCCGCGCCGCTTCTGGACCCTCTCCGAGGCGGAGGGAGAGAATGCGCAGAGCCGAGTTTACCTCGGGATCCACTGGGCGTTCGACCTCTCCGAAGGAATCGTCCAGGGCCGGCGCATTGCCGATTTTGTGTTCAGGAACGCATTCGTGCCGGTGCGCGAGCGAAGCTCCGATCGGGATGATCGAGACTCTGACCGAGACGGCAGGGACTCCGATCGAAATGATCGAGACAGAGATTGGCGGTAAGATCCCCGCCAGGATAAGCGGGTGAACACGCTCTTCCGGGCCGGTACATCATCGCTTGTTCATTGAGCGCTTCCCGATTCTCCGGGACGATCCGGATCGAAAACGATCTGCTCGTTCTCTGAACGAAGCGTTTCCAGCGAAAATTTTCAAATTTCCAGCCCCCGCCCCCGATTTTCCTTTGCTACGTTGATTTTGATCTGATCTTGTGATATTTCAATGAAACGAGATTATTTTGTGAAAGTGAAGGATCAGTGACCATTTTTAGAGAGGAGGGCTGATGAACTGTCCGGTTTGTAAGACGGTAACGCTCGTTATGGCGGATCGACAAGGGATCGAGGTCGACTACTGCCCGCAATGCCGCGGCATCTGGCTGGATCGCGGCGAGCTCGACAAATTGATCGAACGTGCGGCGGCGGCCACGGGAACGCCGGAAAGGGAGGCATCCCCGCCCCGCGATCCCGGCACAGGAGCTTACCGCGAGCGCCGGGATTACGATGACGACCACCGCTGGAAAAAGAAAAAGCGCGGGTTCCTCGGCGACCTATTTGATTTCGACTGAGGCAGCAAGGTTCTCGTCATCCCAAAAGTGCTCTGCGATACCTTATTTGTAATTCGTGTACGAGTTTTGCATAAGTCTCTCCCTGAAGCCGATTCTAAATACTCAGGGAGGTAAGACTTATGTTATTTCTCAAAAAAATGCTTTTAGCCACGATCATGCTCTCCGTTGTGGCGTCGCTTGCCGCCTGTGAACCCGAAGGGCCGATGGAGCGCGCGGGGGAGAAGGTCGATAAAGGCGTCGAGGAGACGAAGGAAGAAGTGAAGGATGCGACCAATTAAGAATAGATTTTAAAAGCATCCTATAAGAGAAACTTTCTGCAAATTAAGTGCAAAATGCGACCGTGGAGGGGCAGGCGCCTGTCTGCCCCTCTGCTCTGACACATTTATTGAATACCTCTTAAGCAAGAATATTATCTCGCGCGGTACCCTCCAAAAATTTAAACTCTATTTCTTCCTATTGAGCCGGTAGACTGGGTTTGCCCCTGCGGCGTTGCTTTTAATGTTCTCCGTGTGATATACCGAATCTGTCCAGAATTTAAAACACAAAATTTTCCGGCGATCTCCAGGGCACGTTCTCGGCCATTCCTATTTTAGGATTCTGGAATAAGTTCTAACAGAGAGACAGAAATTACGTAAAATAAAGCGGAAATATTTCTGCCTATTATTAAGTGAGTGATACCCGCTCTCAAATTAGAGCGAGTCACTCATGAGAAGCATGCATAAGGAATTCCAGGGACACCATACTTAATTCTTGACCTTGCTTCGCAAAACGGGCCTAATAAAGAACAAAGTAGAATTTCTTTCCGGCTGATCGGTCTGTGAGGATGGTTTTAAGTTTGCCATCCTGACATGATGTCTCGGCCTAGATCATTAGACCTCAGACCTTTTTCACGGGAGTTCCTCGATATATGAAGATTTTCATTCCAACACAGTCCTTCCAGGACTGGCAACGTTTGTTAGCGAAGCCGAACCTTCACTGGAAAGATGGCCATTCTGCGATGACGCTGGCCCGATCCTGGGAGGCGGCCGCAGCGACCGGCTTTCCGCCGGAGATCAAAGCCGCGTTCGAAACCTCCGGTTCGCCGCTTCTGACGGAGCTCGATCCGCTGCTGGCCCTTCCTGAATTTCAGGTTCCGCTTCCCGGCGGCCTTCGATCGGCGCAGACCGATGTCCTCGCTCTGGCGCGCGGAAAGGAAGGGGTGGTCGCGATCGTCGTGGAGGGAAAGGTCGATGAAACATTCGGCCCCACGCTCAGAGAAAAGAAGATCGAACCCTCCGACGGATTTAATGAGCGCCATGTCTCTCTGCTTCAGTATTTAGAACTCCCCCCCTCCATTCCTCAAACCATCCGATACCAATTTTTGCACAGGACCGCATCGGCCCTGATCGTCGCCCGGCAGTTTGACGCCAAGGCCGCCGTGATGCTGGTTCACTCTTTTAGCCCCACGAACAAAGGGTTCTCTGATTTCGAAGCCTTTGCGGGTCTGTTCAACGCAGCGCCCCAAATCGGTAAGATCATCGAGGCGGGGACGTTCGAAGGAATGCCGCTCTTTCTCGGCTGGTGCGCGGGTGATCAGTGCTTTCGCGCTGAGAATGAAGTCGCGCCGCCGGGTCCCCTCTAAAGGGAGTTCCTGGTCCGGGTTTGTGGGTGTCGGATACGACGTTTTGACAGAAGCAGAATGATGATGCGCTCTATGCAAAAACAGCATCAACCTTCCTCGCGAGCATCCCCCAACGTCGCACGGTCCAGTTCTTCCGCAAGTCACCCAAAACACCCATCGCTTCATCTGCAGCGGAGCATCGGAAATCAAGCGGTGCAGCGGCTGCAGGCCAAGCTCCCGATCAGCGCCCCCGGAGACCGCCACGAGCAGGAAGCCGACCGCGTCGCGGAGCAAGTGATGCGGACACCCGTGTCGCAGATCCAGCGTGCTTGCGCCTGCGGCGCAACCGGCTCCAAGTCTCAGCCCCCATGTTTGCAGACGAAGCGTGTCGAGTCAGACGACCCAGGACACACCGCAGTCCCGCCGATCATCCATGACGTGTTGCACGCTTCCGGTCAACCGCTCGATCCGGCGACGCGCGCCTTCATGGAGCCGCGCTTCGGCCATGACTTCAGCCAGGTCCGAGTCCACACCGATCACAGGGCGGCGGCTTCTTCACAGTCGATCCGGGCGCTGGCCTACACGGCCGGTCGCGATATCGTTTTCGCCGCCGATCGATATTCGCCTCAGACGGAAAGCGGCAAGCGGTTGCTGGCCCATGAGCTGGCGCACGTCGTCCAACAGGGGGAGGGGCAACCGGTCGATCGGATCTCCCGGTTCTCAGACACCGACCATCATATCCTCGAGGAAGCGGCGTTGGAGCTGACCAAGCTGACGCCGGGCGACATCAAGCAGATCCATGCCGGCAACGTCAAACGGGATTACAGCCAGACGGGGGCCGTCGCCAATCTGCTTCTGTTATGCGATGCGAATGCCTACGGCGGCTACAAAGCCGAAGAGCATTTTGACAACTATCAGTGGAATGAACAATTGCAAAAGTGGCAATCGAAGAAAAATCCAAGCGCCTTCGGCAAAAAAAGTCCGATCAGCTATATCGATGAAGAGCTGGTCCGGTTTGCCGACGCATTGCCCGACCCGGCCGCGTTCGAGCATGTCGGCAATGCGTTCCATACGATCGAAGATTTCTTCGCGCACTCCAACTTCGTCGAGCTGATCAGCGGCGACTTCCGGTTCGGAAAAAAGCTGGTGACCGGCGGGGGGGGATCGGGGGATACCTCCGTTTTAAGAATCCTGGAATCGGTCAGCAGCGAAGAGACCGCTCCCTTTTATGGCCAGCAGGCCGGAAAAGAGACCGCCAAATCGCCCCCGCACGCCCACGCGCGGATGGCGAAAGATTACAAGTCGAATCCTTATTACCTGCAAGCGGTGGTGCTGGCGGCCCTGGTCATCAAAGACATCGGCGCGGAGATCAGCATTCTCCGCGGTTTGACGACGAAAGACGAGCGGGTGAAACAGGTGCGCGAGGTGATCATGGCGAAGGTGAAGCGATATCTTCGCCCGCCGGATGAAGGCGACAGGTGGTGGGAAGGGCTCCGTGCCTCCGGCGGCAAAGAGATGGAAAAGTCGATCAAAGAAAAAACCGCGAAGACACCGGTCACGAAGAACCAGTGTATTTTAAGCCCGTTGAGATCGATCGAGGCGAGTAAGAATTCCAATCTGAAATTGTTCGGGCCGGCGATTCCGATCGAGACGAAACGGGGCCACGTCTGGGTCCAGGTGGGGACCGGATTCTTGGCGCCCCCTGCGTTTAAGGGCGCCTCCGGCGCGGTGGAACCGCGAAGTTTCGATTTCGTGCCGGTGGGAGTGCAGATTACCGGGACAATTGACCTGTTCAAATAAAATGATAAAATAATTTCGTTTTTTAAAGTTGCCCGGTTTGCAAGGGGGGTCTATTTTAGTTAAAGGTCTCATCGTCCTTTTTGTGTTCGCCGCGGTTTTTATCGTAGATGCCGCGGATCCGGCCCGGGGGGACGAGATGAATCAGCGGCTCATCGCCGCCGCCTCAAACGGCCACACGTCCCGGGTCATTGCGCTTCTGCGCCAAGGCGCCGACGTAAACAGCCGAGGCGCACGAGGACGAACCCCGGTCATGGCCGCCGCGTATCGGAATCACATTGAAACGGTGGCGGCCCTCCTCGATGCAGGCGCCGACGTCAACCTTCGCGATAACATGCAGAACAATCCTTTCCTCTATGCGGGGGCCGAAGGCCTCCTCGACATCCTAAAACTTACCGTCGAAGCAGGCGCCGATCCCAAGCTGACCAACCGCTTCGGCGGGACGGCGCTGATCCCCGCTGCGGAACGGGGGCATGTCGAGGTGGTGAAATATTTGCTGACCCATACCCATGTCGACATCAATCACGTCAACAATTTGGGATGGACCGCCCTGTTGGAAGCGATCGTTCTGTCCGATGGCGGTCCGCGGCACCAGGAGATCGTTGCAATGCTGATACAGCATGGCGCGGACGTGAACATCCCCGACCGCGCAGGCCGCACCCCGCTTTATCACGCGAGAGAGCGCGGCTACAAAAAAATCGAGGCACTCCTTCAAGCCGCCGGCGCCCGCCCCTAACCGGGCGCGCCGGCCGGCCGTTTCTGTCGGGGTTCAACCTGTTGAACCCTTCTCTCGTCATGACCATGGGGCGGGGGATCTCTTCCGGGCAAATGGACGGGCAACGAGGATGATGAAATGCTATGCGGTCGTGATTCTTCTTCTCTCTCTCCTCGCCTTTTTTCCAAACGGCGCCGAGGCTCAAGGGGAGGATGATTCGCCGAAAAAACCGACGCTCAACGCCGCTGTGCTGATCGGCGTTTATGAAGGTCTCTTTGCGCTGAATTCAGGCCTGGCGGCCCTCTCGCCGAGAGGTTACGGCGCGGCCGGACTGGTCCTTCTTCCGCTTACGGCGGCCCAAAGCGGGGACTCCAAAGGGGGCATCGCCGGGGCCTCTCTCTTTGCGGGTCTCTGCGTCTATAATCTGGTCGTGCCCGACGGGCGGGATCTGTCGCGCTCACAGATTTTTGTTCACAACATGATCGGCTGGCATCTGTTCGCTTTGGGCGTCGGAGCGACCTCTTTCTTTAGCGACGATAAAAAGGAAAAGACGCAACAGGCCTTCAATTTCGGCCTGAACGTCGGTCCGGACGGCCCGATGCTGGTTGCCCGATATCGGTTCTAAGCTGAACACGAGCCCCATCCCGGACGTCATCCGATAAGCAATCAAGAGAACTCCTTTTAGGTACTCCTCGCGACCATGAAAAAATTGACACGCCCCTTTTATGATCGAGATACCGTCGCCGTCGCAAGAGATCTGCTTGGGAAATACCTCATTCATCTATCGGACGGCACGGAGCGGATCGGACGGATCGTAGAGGTCGAGGCCTACCTGGGCCCGCACGATCTCGCGTCGCATTCCTCCAAGGGACGGACGGAGCGGACGAAGGTGATGTTCGGCCCGTCCGGGCACGCTTACGTCTACATGATCTACGGAATCTACTATTGTATGAATGTCGTCACCGAGCGCGAAGGCCACGCCGCCGCCGTATTATTACGCGCCGTCGCGCCGGTGAAAAACGTCGAGGGCCGAACCCAGGGCCCCGGCCTGCTCTGCCGCGCGATGCAGATTGATCGGCGTCTCAACGGGCATGACTTGGTGAGCGACGATTTTTATGTCGCGGCGGCACCGGAGGAGAAGCCTCCGGTCATCGCGAAGCGCCCTCGCATCGGCGTCGATTACGCCGGACACTGGTCGAGGCGGCTTTTACGGTTTTATATCAAAGGCAATCCGTTCATCTCCAAACCCTAATACAAGGGCCGGCAAAAATAGAACGGCGCCGCCAAATCGCGGCCCTGCCCGCTGATTAGAACTTTTCCCATCGATTCGTCGGAAGCTCGAACTCTGCAACAAAATAAATCCCCCCGCCCTCAAGGGCTTCTCCTCAGAAACGAGCAAACATTTCTCAAACTATCAAAATCTCGAGCCCGGCTGTCTTCCCTTTTTTGTAATCTTTGTTACACTTCGTTCGAAAATTTTTTTATGGGTGAGTAAAAGAAATTCTGCGTTACTGGGTTTTAATATTTATACACCTGTTGGTTTGGGTGGGCTTTTCCGGGTGCGGCACGTTGTCGAATGGGCGGGGCTGGGGAGAGGATGCAACCCTCTTTCCCGACCGCGAAAGAATCGGGAAGGCCGCTTTAAATTCACTGAAAGACCCGGACACCTGGGTGCCGGCGGTCGGGGCGGCGGCTTTCAGCATCGGGGACTGGGACAAGCGGGTGTCGGAGTGGGCGTATGAGAAGACACCCCTCTTCGGTTCCGAAGAGAACGCACAGAAGGCGAGTGATTACCTTCTCCTGGGGGTGACCGCGGGGGCCTTCGGATCGGCCTTATTGACCCCCAGCGGGGATGATCCGTGGCCGTGGGCGGTGTCCAAGCTAAAAGGATTGGCTGTGGAAGGGGGGGCCGTTTGGACAACCGGCGTGGCAACCCAAAGCCTAAAGCGTTGGACAGGACGAGAGCGGCCGAACGGAATGAGCGATATGAGCTTCCCGTCGATGCACAGCGCCCATGCGTTTGCTTTTTCAAAGCTGGCGCTGCGTAATCTGGAGTCGCTTCCACTCTCCCGCCGGGAGAGGCTCTATTTGGGGGTCGGCTTGAGGACCACGGCGGCATTAACGGCGTGGGCCAGGATCGAAAGCCACATGCATTATCCGAAGGACGTGCTGGCCGGCGCGGCCCTCGGTTCGTTTATCACCGGATTCATCCACGACGCTTTTCTCGGCTTGGACAAGGATAGACGCGTGGAGCTGGCGGTTGAGCCGGGGAGCCACGGTCTGTTTTATCTCCTGCGGTTTAAATTCTAACTGACTTTGAATGTTATCCTGGGTCCTTCGCCTGTCATGCTGAGCGGAGCGAAGCATCTCGGCTTCGCCTCAGAATGACAGTGGATTCAAAATGCCGTAGGTGGGGAGCCATCTACGGCATTTTTATTTTTGGTGAAATGTGGTACATAGATTGTGCCCCGGAAAGGCTTTGCGGATCGATTCTGTCTGAGTGGGCCGGTTTTAATACCAGAAGGAGTATTCATCCAATGAAAATGAAATGGACAGTGTTTCTCACCCTTTTTATCTTGCTCGGCCTGTTTCGCCTCGATGTGAAAGCGGCGGAGTGGACCCCCTTTGTGCAAGATCACCGGTTCAAACATTTCTACGACAAGCAGAGCATTTTTCACTCTCCTCAGGGATTGGTTCGCGTTGCGATCAAAGTCGACCCGAAGGGAAAAGAGGGACGGGACTTCCTGTTCGACGTGCGAAAAAAAATAGGGATGAACCTGGAAGGCTATGAGAACTATGGCTTTAGCCTCACGGTCATGGAGATCGACTGCGCCAATCATTCAAAGCGCATCCTGCAGAGCGATGACTATACCAGCAAAGGGGAACAGCTCGACTCCGTCTCTTCCCAAAACCCAAAGTGGGCTCCCATCGCGCCCGACTCCGTCCACGGCCTCTACGAAAAGTTCTTTTGCAAGAAATAAGAGATCCGATCCGTCGCGCATGGATCGTTGAGGAAGGCGGGTCGGCGAGGCCGATTCCGCCCTATTCTCGAATACATTTTGCCTCATCACCGATCACGATAGGAACCGATCGTTGTCGCAGAGATTAAACGAGGTGGCTGCGGTGTTTCTGAAGCTCGGCATGACCGCTTTCGGCGGGCCGGCGGCCCATATCGCCCTGATGCACGATGAAACGGTGAAGCGGCGAAAGTGGCTGAGCGATCAGGCGTTCTTGGATCTCGTCGGCGCAACGAATCTGATCCCCGGCCCCAACTCCACCGAGATGGCGATTCACATCGGCTTTCTTCGAGCGGGATGGCCGGGGCTGATCGTCGCAGGGGTTTGCTTCATCGTTCCCGCCATGCTGATCGTCCTGGCGCTGGCGTGGGGGTATGTCCGGTTCGGCGCGACCCCGCAGGCCGCCGGATTGCTTTATGGGATCAAGCCGATCGTCGTTTCAATTATCGTCCAAGCCCTTTGGAGCTTGGGACAAAAAGCGATCAAGGGCCCGCTGACCCTCGCGGTCGGGGTCGGCGTTCTCTTCCTCTATTTTGCGGGGGTCCATGAAATTGCGCTGCTACTGGCCGGCGGATTGGTCGTGATGTGGGCGGTGAATGACCGGCGTCTTCGCGGCCGGTCGGTGGGGGCCCTTTTGATTCCGGTCGGGGCGGCGGGTGTTTTGTCGCAGGCGTCGCTCCCGTTTAGCCTTCCCTGGTTGTTCGTGACGTTTCTCAAAATCGGCGCGGTGCTGTATGGAAGCGGGTATGTGCTCCTCGCCTTCCTCCGCGCCGATTTCGTCGTCCGCTTCGGCTGGCTGACCGATCCGCAACTGCTCGATGCCGTCGCCATCGGGCAGCTGACGCCGGGGCCGGTCTTCACCACGGCGACGTTTATCGGCTATCTGCTCGGCGGCGCGCCGGCGGCGCTTCTCGCGACGCTCGGTATTTTTTTGCCTTCTTTCATTTTCGTCGCCGTTTCGAATCCCTTCATCCCCCGGATACGCAATTCCCCCTGGGCGAGCGGTCTCTTGGACGGGGTGAACGTGGCGTCGTTCGGCCTCATGGCGGCGGTGACCTGGCAATTGGGCCGTGCTTCCTTCCCCGACCCCTGGACGGTTCTGATCGCCTTGATCTCTTTTGGGTTGCTCGTCCGCTATAGAGTCAATTCAACCTGGCTGATCGCCGGGGGCGCCGTCATCGGATTGTTGAAGACAATTTTCTGATCACCCTCCTTTCTTGACATTGACTGAATTCGCCCCCGAAGCAAACCAGGGCCGATTAAGGCTGTGGCTGAGCCAGCCCTCTCTCGCGTCATAATTGATCAGAGCTTATCCAAAGGGCGTAGAAAAGTTTTTGCAATGAAACCGACAACACATTCCGATCTGCGATGTGTGATGGCGCTCACAGAAGAAATAACCGACTGTAAGGCGGGGCACTGAAATTGCGTTAGTCAAAAGCGCCAGGGCCTTCGGGTCCGGTCAACGCTGAGTTCGAGTTAAAAAGAATCAGGAGGTAAAATGGACCCATTTAAATTGTTGAAAGAGGATCATGAGAAGGTGGCTGATCTATTCGAAAAGCTGGAATCAGCCACGGAAAAGGCGGTCAAAAAGCGCGAAGAGCTTTTTGACAAGCTGATGAACGAACTGGAGATCCACGCGCAGGTGGAGGAGCAGATTTTTTATCCGGCGCTGAAGAAGGCAAATGAGACGCGCGAGGTGACCCTGGAAGGTTTTGAAGAGCACAAGGTCATCAAACAGCTTCTGGCCGAGATGGATGAACTCCCCAGAGACAGCGAGCAGTGGACGGCGAAGCTCTCCGTGCTTCAGGAAAACGTGGAGCATCACGTCGAGGAAGAAGAAGGGGAGATGTTCAAAAGCGCGCGAGAGGCCTTCTCCAAGGAGCAGCTGCAAGATCTCGGCACGCGAATGGATGCGCAGAAGAAGAAACTGGCGGAAGCGGCATAGCATTAAACCGTCTGCCGGTCGGCGAAAAACGTCAGGGGGTGGTCATGGTCATCCCCTGACGAATCCGCCGCCTGCTTCGGGTGTCAGTTCCCCAAGATTTCTCCGACCGGCTTGAGCCGCTCGATCCGATCGCAAATCGCTTTGGCCACCATGATGATCGGAATGCCGAGGAGCAACCCCCAGACGCCCCAGATCCAACCCCAGAAAAAGATGCCGACGAAGACCCATACCGTATGGATCTGGCCCGCTTTGCTGGTCATCAAGGGGCTGACCAGGAGTCCTTCCAGGCTTTTGAGCGCCATCGAGACCCCGCCGATCAGCAGCGCCATCGAGACCGTTCCGAACTGCAGATAACCGACCAGCGCCGTTCCTCCGATGATCGCCGTCCCGCCCAGAAACGGGATCGATTTCAAAATTCCGGAAGCAATCCCCCACATGCCGGCATTCTCCAGCCCGATCCACCGAAACGCCAGCCAGACGGCGACCCCCATATAAACACTCGTCATCAACTGCACATACATAAACCGCTTCATTTGCAGGTTGATTTCGTCGAGGATTTCCAGCATGTTTCGTTTCCTTGCGAAAGAGGGCCCTGCGATTTTCACCAGCTTTCGCCTGAAGGTATCTCCTGCGACCAAAATGAAATAGGCTAAAAAAAGAATCATGATCGCTTGTATGGCGGCGCCGAAGACCCCGATCGTTCCGACCCAAAGATAGTCCCGTATATTCAAAACGGGCTGGGTGACCTGCACCTGGGTCGGGCCCTGCTTCGCCCCTATGGAAGCGGCATTGTCGGTCGCTTCGGCCGCCGCTTTTTCAATCTCGCTGGCCGCTTTCTGAACTTTGTTCAGCGTCCCCGCTTGATCGCTGCGCCCCTCCCGAAGCGATTTCCTAAACTTTTGGGTCGCCGCCGGCAGCTGTTCTAAAATCGCTTCGGCCTGATCCCCCAGCCCGTAAATCGCGGCGCCGGTGCTTGCGACGATGGCCGTCAGCAGGACGGCGGCGCCGATCCCGCGGGGGATCTTCCGCTTTTCCATCCGGGCGACGATCGGATCGAGGACATAACTGATAAAGACGGCGATTGTCAGCGGAATGAGGACTTCCCGCGCCCAATGAAGTGTGAAGACTACCGCGACAACGGCCATCAGCGTCAACGAGAAGGGGGCGATCGAGATCACGCGAGGGAAGACGGGTGATTTCGATCGAATCGTAGAAGAGAGAGCGGGTTTCGGTGTTTTTTTGATCTTTGATGTTCTAATGGCGAGGGATGTCCTTCTCAAATGGCATCAAACATGGGTATGATCAGTCGTCATCGTCCTCCGGACGACTGGCGGTCCGGAAGGTCCAGCTGGTGTGTTCCAGGCGATTCCCGGCCAGGTCTCTGACGTTGTGCGTCAGAACCACCGTATAGGTGGTGCCGTGTCTTAACCGGGAGGGGATCAACGTCGCCGTTTGTGAGGCGGCATTGTATCCGATCTCCGCGGAAATCGTTCTTCCCCGTGAGGTGACAACGAAATGTCTGGCCAGCGTCTCCGGCCGAATCGCTTCGCTGAACCGGACCGCAATGAGGCTATTCAGGGGGATCTCCTCGCCGGTCGGCTGTCTCTCGATGACCGTCGGCCGGGTTCGATCGTCGGCCGGGGGGGGCTGATCGTCCGTTTTCCCGGTCGTAAACGACCATCGAACGTCGGAGAGGAGGGCGTTGCCGATCAAGTCGAGGACTCCCATCCGAAGGGTGACTTGATAATTTGTCTCCGGCTGAAGGGCCGCCGACGGGGTCAGCGTGGCGCTCTGCGAGGCGGGATGATAGCCGACGGTGGCGGCGATCTCGCTTCCGCCGGGGCCTTGCAGAATAAAGTTGGACCGAAGGCTCTGCAGGTCGATTTCTTCGCTGAACACCGCACTGATCGGGGTGTTCACCGGAACACCGGTTTCGTTGTCCTTGGGTGTGGTTGACGTCACCGAAGGGGGCGATAGGTCGCGGACGGAACTGGTGGTGAACGACCACGATTCGGCGGCCAGGGGGTTGCCTGCTGGATCGGTGATCTGAACGGTCAGCATCACCTGGTAGCGGGTTTGGGGTGCAAGCGGTGTCAGCGGCTTCAGCGTGGCGGTGCGGGTGGCGTCATCGTAGCTGATCTCGCCGGGAACCCCCTGGATGAAGAAGGTCTCTTCCCGAAGCGTGTCCGGGCGGATTGCTTCGGAGAAAACCACCCGGACCGATGCATCGATTGCGACCTCTGTCGCCCGCTCCCTCGGAGAGGTAGAAACGATTTCGGGCGGGGTCTGGTCCGGCCCTCCGCCGCCGCCTCCCCCTCCACCACCTGTCGTCCCCGTCGTGAAGGACCAGATAAAATTGTCTGAAAGCGGCACACCGTCGAGATCTCTGATCCCGGTGGTCAAAACGGCATGATAGGTGATGCCATCGGTGAGGGGGGCGGCAGGAGTGAAAACGGCCTTCCGGCCCTGATAGGTGACCTCTCCCGGCACACCGGAAGACCCCGGAGCGCCGGTGATGATAAACGTATCATTGTTGATCGTGGCCGGGTCGACGCCGCTCGAAAGCGTGGCCTCGATCGGTCCCGAAAGGGGAACCCCGGTTGCTTCGGCAGCAGGGTTGGTTTCGACCACCCTCGGCTCGTTGGTGTCATCCGTCGCCCCCGACCCGCACGCGGACAGCACAAGACAGAAGAGAAGCGTCAGACCGTATCCGATCCCTTTTCCAAAGCGGATCGATCGGCCGACCTTGCCATCTAAAAAAAGGGGTTTGTTGAGTTTCATGCTTAAACCAGATCTTTCTCTTCTATCCTGGTATTTGTCTTGCCCGGTATTTGTCTTGCTCCCGTCAGAGGATCGCGTTTTGCTAATTGGTAAGGTTTGCAAAGGGAGTGCCTCTTGTATGTTCGTGTAAGAATCAGTCTTAAAGATGAGGAAAACTACGCCTTTGTGAATGGATTTCGCCTCCGCTTCCAAAGGGAGCGTCCTCTTGCCGCCAAGGGTACAAGGGCACAAGGAGGCAAGCGGATGCATATCTCTGCTAAATCAATGCAAATGGGACGGAGCGCCCGACTGGGCGATCCGCTCTCAAAAATTCGGGTCGAGCTCAACGTGGACGTGTATCGGGACGGTTCATGGAAGCGAGGCGATGAAGATGTCCGTCTCCCGGTTCGTATCGCCCGGGACCAGGTTGCTTGCCTCCGAATCGAACGCGATGAATTGGCCGTCGCCGCTGATCCGGCTGGCATGGCTGCCGTTGTTCCCTTCGACGCCGCTCCGATCGGTGCTGGGCCGAGTGGTGATTCCCGTCTGCCGGTCGTGAACGAAAATGTCTCCCCGTCCGTTGGTGTCCCCCTCGACCAGATTCGTTGCATCGGAGTCGAAGGCGACGAAGCGACCGTCGCGGCTGATCCGGGCATCGTAGCTGATCCGGTTCCCCTGCGCGCCGTTTGAACGGATGCTCACACGCGTGGTCGTCCCAGTTTGAAGGTCATGGGCAAAGAGGTCTCCGACCCGATTTGTATCGCCCGCGATCAGGTTGGAAGCCTCGGAGTAGAAGGCGACGATCCGGCCTTTCCCGCTGATCTTGGCGTCGATGCTCGGAAGGTCCCCTTCCACGCCGCGGGAGTCGACGCTCACGCGCCGGGTGCTCCCCGTCTGACGGTCATGGACGAAGATATCGGGGGAGCCGTTCGTGTCCCCCGGGACCAGATTGGTCGAATAGGAAATGAAGGAGACGTAACGGCCGTCATCGCTGATCGAAGGGCAGAAGCTGATCTCGTTTCCCTGCACCCCGGCGTCGCCGACGCTGAGCCGGGTGGTCTCGCCGGTCTGCCGGTCGCGAATGAAAATGTCTCCGACCGCATTGGTATCTCCAGGGACCAGGTTGTCCGCAAAGGAGTAGAAGACCACATAGCGACCGTCCCGATTTACGTAGGCGTAGCCGCTGGCGCTGTCGACCTGGGCGCCCCCCGCCCCGACGCTGACCCGCTCGGTCGTCCCGGTTTGAAGTCGGAGGTGATCGATCCGGCATTTTCTTCCGCGACGGTCCAGGTCACGGCGAGATTGTCGCTGCCGTCGATCGTCGCCGTAAACTGAATGGCCTCCCCGGTGTGGATCGTCGGCGCGTCGGGACTGATCTGAATCGAGATCGCCTTGGGTGCCCCCGGCGGGGAGGGGTCGGCTCCTCCCCCGCTTCCGCAGGCGGAAAATAAAAGTGCGAGCGTCGGGATGAAAACGAAGGGAATGATACGATGGCAAACGGTCATTAAATTTAAGCGGCGCGGATGGCTAATCCGCAAGTAAAGGGCAAGTTTCGTACCACTGGTTCAATGACTCTTTCGCGATCAAAAGAGAAAAGCAGAAAAGGGATATCCCAAAGGTGAAATGAAAGGGATTGCAGAGATTGGTCCGGGCCGGTTCCGCTTTGCAGACCGGCTTTGATTCGGTCTTATGATCAGGAAGAATAGGGGAGGGTCGCGCCGCAGAGACTCAACCCCAGCCATGAATGACTTGCGCGGACCGGTGACAGAAGGTATCATAGAGATTGTCTTTCCGATGAAGGAGCATCGATGAAGCCATCCGAATTTCCTCCCCCCGTGCAGCCGGGGGAATTCATCTCGCCGGTCACGTCGGGCCCGGAGAACCGGATCGAGGTCGGCATTCTCTTTGTCGGCGCCGGTCCGGCGAACCTCGCCGGGGCGATCCGCTTGGCGCAGTTGCTGGAGCAGGCGCCCGAGGTGAAAGCGGCGCTCGGCGAGTTTCCGATTGCGATTGTCGAAAAGGGGAAATATTCGGGGGCGCATCTCCTGGCCGGAGCGATCCTCAATCCGGTCTCGCTGAAAAGACTTTTCCCGGATTTGAAAGAAGGGGAGTTCCCGCTCGAAGTCCCCGTCCAAAAAGAAGCGCTTTATCTTCTCTCCCCGGAGAAGGAATACAAGGTCCCTCTCCCGCCGACGATGCGCAACCATGGGAATTATGTCATCTCGATCAGCCGGTTCGGGAAGTGGCTCGCGGAGCAGGCGGAGGCGCTCGGCGTCTCGATCTTCAGCGAGACCGCCGGCGCGAAACTCCTCGTCGAAAACGGCGCGATCCGCGGGGTGAAGAGCGGCGACAAGGGGCGCGATCGGACCGGCGCGCCGATGGAGAATTTCCAGGAGGGGGCCGAGATCCTCGCCAAGGCGACCGTCCTCGGAGAGGGGGCGCAGGGACACCTGACGCAAGCGGCGATCGGGCACTTCGGGATCACCCGCCCGAATCCCCAGACCTACTCGCTCGGGGTGAAAGAAATCTGGGAAGTTCCGCATCCGCCGGAAGCGGTGATCCATACGATGGGGTGGCCGCTCCGGGGGGCGAAGAAGTACAATGAGTTCGGAGGAAGCTTTCTCTATCCGATGGGGGGAAATCTGGTTTCGCTCGGCCTCGTCGTCGGTCTCGGCTACCGCAACGCCTGCACATCGGTCCACGATCTCCTCCAACAGATGAAAACCCATCCTTTTTTCCGGAAGATTCTGGAAGGGGGGCGCCGCCTGGAGAATGGCTGGGGCGCCAAGACGATTCCGGAGGGGGGATATTATTCGGTTCCCGATCGCCTCCATCTTCCGGGGGGATTGCTCGTCGGCGATTCGGCGGGGTTTCTCAATGTTCCGGCGCTGAAGGGGATTCACTACGCGATGGCCTCCGGGATGCTCGCCGCCGAGGCGATCTTCGACGCATTGAAGTCGGGGAAGGAACTCGGACAGGCCGATGCCCTGGCGGGATACGATGCGGCCGTCCGGAAGAGTTTCATCCTCCAAGACCTCCATCGGGTCCGGAACATGCGCCAGGCGTTCGATCACGGGTTCGTGCCGGGCGTATTGCTTGCTGGAATGATGACGATCACCGGCGGGGCTTTTCCGGGATGGCGTTTTCGGACACGGCGAGATGCCGAGGAGCCGCTCTTCATCGAGAAGCGGGAGTACCCCAAGCCCGACGGGAAATACACTTTCGACAAGTTGACCAGCGTCCACGCCAGCGGAAACAGCAGCCGGGACAATCAGCCGAACCACCTCCGCGTGGAGGTCCATGTCCCTGAGGCGGTCGGCGAGGCCTGGATTCATATGTGCCCCGCCAACGTCTATGAATGGGGGACCGATGCCGAGGGGAAAAAGGTCGTCCGGATGAACCCGACCAACTGCGTCCAGTGCGGCGCCATCGGAGCCAAGGGGGGGCGATTGACCCCGCCGGAGGGGGGAAGCGGGCCTCAATATACACTGACGTAACCTGCCTGTTCCAGTCAAAGTGAATCACTTGAGATCGATTTCCCCGGACCTCCGAAGATCGTCTTTTCCCGTCAAGTTTTGATCAAAACCTTCCGATCGATAAGATGATGAAAAAGAGCAAAATGAATTGCGAAGCGATTCAAGATAGGGTATATAGGAACTGTCTTGTCCTGAGATCGCGAAGATCAGAACTGAATGACACACAGAGGATGAAAGATGAGGCGCTTTAGACTTCTAAAAGCGGAAGACGAAGAGGCCGAAGAGGCAGGGGAAGGCGAAGGGCGGTCGCGTTCAATGAAGGATTGGCTGACGCTTCTGTTCTGGACCCTGATCTGGGGCGGGGGGACGATCTGGTTGACGCTGGCGATCATGAAGGTCTTTAAAGATAAAGCGCAATACTTTTAATTCTGTTCCCGGCGGGCCGGCTTACGGGCCGCTGTTTGTCGAAAAAGCGCCGACTTGTTTTATCCAGAGCAGTTCATCATCAGATTCCCTTTTATCGTCATTCATCGACGCTACCCGCGCCGCTCCGCTTCGCTACTAACGAAATAGGATACGATGCGCGCTCCGCCAGAGGATGAAGTCGTCGGCAAACAAAACCTGCCGCTCGGGGTGAAGGCGCAGGCGATAGAGGTCGCCGTCTTTCTCTTCTTGATTATTCCTTCGATGATTCTCTCCCTCCCCGTGATCAGGGAAGGTCTGCTTGATTTCGCGACGATGGCCTTCGGGACGATCCTTCGCAATCTTGGGCTGACGAGTCTGATTCTTTATTTTCTCTGGCGGAACGGCGAACGGCCGGAAGCAATCGGCTGGCGTTTCGGGGAGATCGGGCGGGAGGCCGGGGTGGGCGCGCTTCTCTTTCTTCCCGTCTTTATCGGCGCCGGTCTGCTCGGCGCGGTCCTGCGGGAGGCGGGGCTCTCCGCCCCGGCGACCCCGCCCGCGTCGCTGCTGCCTGGAGAAAGCGCCGGGGAGCGGCTGCTTGCCTTGGTTTTGGTGACCGTTGTGGCCGTGGCGGAGGAGACCATCTTTAGGGGATATCTGATACTTCGTTTTAGGGCGATCACACAGAGTGCAAGGGGAGCCCTTCTGCTCTCGTCCATTATTTTTGCCGCGGGGCATGGCTATCAAGGGGCGGCGGGGATCATCGCCGTCGGCGCGCTGGGGTTGATCTTCGGGTTGATCTATCTTTGGAGAAAAAGCCTGGCGGCGCCGATGGTGATGCACTTTCTGCATGACTTCGTCGGCATCATGATCCTCTCAACGGTCGGGGGGAAGTGAAGCGATCAGAGCCGCTTGAGCCTTCCTTGGCGGCGTCGTTCGGCTTTGGAGCGTTTGTGCGGATTTCCTTTCTTTCCCGCCGGCCGGGGGGGTGGTTCCTTCTCATCGAGCGGCTCTTTTGATGGAGGCTCCCCTCCTTGCTGAAGGGCGGCGTGGAGGCGGGTTTCGAATTCACCGGAGTAGAGGGCGACGCCGCCGCTCCGGCGGATTTGATCCTGCACCGCCCGGTCGGAGGAGACGACCGTGCAGCCCTCCCGGAGACCTTCGGCCATCCGGACAATGACGTTGTCGGCCGACTCTCCAGCACCCGAGAAGATCACCTCCACACCCCCCGTTCGCTCCGCCCCTCCTTTTCCGCTTCCATCGAAGACCACGGTGACAGGAAGGTTTTTGATTCGCCGATAGGCGGTGAGCTGTTCGATGAGGCGGGCGCGTTTTCCTTCCAGATCTCCCCGAAGGCCCTTCTGGCGGCCGATGAAGTTATATCCGTCGACGATGATCTGCATGAGACGATTGTATGCAAGGAGGAGTGTCGTTGGCAAGGATAAACCGGCCTATGCGCGGGCGACAACCTCCGGCGGTGTTTCAAAGAGAGCGCATTTCTTGTTGACATAATGATGACAGCCGCTGCAGACTTCTCTCGCCATTTGGTCTGAAGCCGCCCGGATCGCCTGATCGGCATGATCGAAGATCCGTCCTTCCGGGATCCGCGCCATCAATCCCATCTGTGTTAAAACGAACCGGACCTGGGGCTGAAGGCTGCTGATGTAGAGCTTTGCGCCGATCCGCTCCGTATGATCAATGATGGCCCGAAAGGCCATCGCCCCGGTGGCGTCGATCATATTGACCCGGCCGAGGCGAAGGATCAGGACCTTCATGTCGATCCGCTTTTTGATTTCGTTGACGAACTTCTCCGCAGCGCCGAAAAAGAGGGGGCCGGCGACCCGGACGACGACGACATACGGGCAGACCTGAATCGGTGTGGCTTTCTCCGGAGATTGGACGATCTCATCGACCGATTGGTTCATGATGCCGAGCTCGCTCATCCGGCGGATGAAGAGGAGGCCCGCTGCGATGAGTCCGATCTCGACGGCGAGGATCAGATCGAAAGCGACGGTCACGACAAAGGTGATCAGCAGGACGATCCGGTCGGCCTCCGGCGCGCGGAAAATCGCCCGGGTGCTCTCCCACTCCACCATCCGGACCGAGGTCATCATCAAGATTCCCGCCAGCGCCGCAAGGGGGATCTGCGACGCAAGCTCGGCAAAGAAGAACATGATAAGGAGCAATGCCAGGCTATGGAAAATGCTGGAGAGGCGCGATTTGGCCCCGCTCCTTACGTTGACCGCCGTTTGCGCAATGGCGCCGGTCGCCGGAATCCCTTGGAAGAAGGCGGTGACGACGTTCGCCATCCCCTGTCCGACCAGCTCCTTGTTGCTGTTGTGCCGCTCGGAGGCCATCATACTGTCGGCGACCACCGCCGAGAGGAGCGATTCAATCGAGCCGAGGGCGGCCAACGCCAGGGCGGGACGGAGAAGAAGATGGAGATCGCCCCAAGACCAGGCCGGAAGATGAGGCATCGGAAGGACATGTGGGATCGTTCCGATCGTCGGCACGTTTAGCTGCAGGAGGGCGGCGGCCGCCGTGGCGGCGGTTAAGCCGATGAGGGAAGCGGGGATGCGGCGGGTGATGGAGACGGGCATGGCGAACATGATGAGGACGACGGTCCCGGTGAGGAGGAGGGCCGAAGGGTTCATCCCGGGGAGGTGTGTCAGCGTCGTATGAAGTTTTTCAAAGAAGGTCCCCTCGCCGGCGGCCGGAATCTGAAGGCCGAATGCATTGTTCAACTGGCCGGCAAAAATGATGACGGCGATTCCGTTGGTAAATCCGGTGATCAAAGGGTGGGGGATATAAAGGGCGAATCGCCCCATCCGTGAGAGGCCGAGGGCGATCTGGATGATCCCGGCCAGAACGGCGGCCACCCAAAGTTTTTCAATCCCATATTGCGCCACGATTCCGGCCAAGATCACCGCCATCGCCCCGGTCGGGCCGGTGATCTGGACTTTGGATCCCCCGAAGACCGAGGCGACCACGGCGGCGACGATGGCGGTGTAGAGGCCGTATTTGGCATCGACGCCGGAGGCGAGCGCAAAGGCCAGAGCCAACGGGAGGGCGACCACGGCGGAGGTCACCCCTCCCCAGAAATCGCCGGAGACATCGACGAGGTAATTCGATTTCAACACTGTCCAGAACCGATCGGCCGGCAGCGCCGGGCGGATCCATACGTGCGACTTCATTCTATTTCCTTTCCGACAACAAAGAATAAGACGGGCGGCGGGGATCCCCCTCCCTGCCGTCTAAGATACCAGATAATGCAACATGTCGCAATTAAATTGGTGTTGCATTTGTAGGGCGCATCATGTAGCATCTAAAAATGGCATCGTCAAGAACAAGCGGCGATGCATCCGTGCTGGAGGAGAGGCGGTGAAAAAACATAAAGACTTGATTGCGGTCCTTCGTCACAATCAGCAGAGAATTACCCCCGCCCGGCGTTTTTTGCTTCAATATTTTATTGATGATCCCGCCAGGCGATTTTCCCTTCCGGAAATCCAGGCGCATCTTCAAGACAAACTCCCCGGCATTAATCGATCGAGCATCTATCGCAACCTGGAGATGTTAAAGCAGCTCAGCGTCATTCAAGAGCTGACCGTTCCCGGGCATGGAAAGCGGTATCAATTCGTCTTCGAGCAGCAGGTGCACCATTTCATCATTTGCAAGGCGTGCGGGAAGGTGGTGAAAGGAAATCGAAATCTCTTTGAGAAGGTCGAGAAGGCATTGAAAGAGATTCACGATTTTCAGAAGGCGAATCTCTCGGTGACGTTCTATGGGTTTTGTTCGAAGTGCCAGGCGGCCGTGGAAGCGGAGCAGACCCCTGCCCGGCGAGATGTTTCTAGGGGCTCCTCTTCACCCCCTTCTTGATCACATCCCAGTCATAGGGAAGCGGCTCGCTTTTCCAGGGGCCGATCCGGTCGATCTCGGCCCGGAGTGCTTCGGCGCGGTCGGTGCTGGCAGGATGGGTGGAGAGCAGAGCAATCGATGCCCCCTCTTTTTTCGAGAGCCGCGCGAAGAAGGTGATCATCCCCTTCGGGTCGATCTTTGCCTCCTTCATCAGGGCCAGGCCCTTTCGGTCGGCATCGGATTCCTGTTCCCGTCCAAAGCTTAACACTTGAAGTTCGGCGGCCGCTTCTCCGACGGGCCCCCCCACATCGCCGATAAAGAGGGTTAGGACGACCCGCCATCCAAGCTGATGGACGATCCCCTTCAGGCTATGCCGCTGGAGGACATGCTCGGCCTCGTGGGCGAGGATGCCGGCGACCTCTTCGGCCGAATCGGCCGCCTGAAGGAGCCCGGTGAAGACAACGACATGCCCGCCCGGGATGGCGAAGGCGTTGACCGTCGGATCCTCGGCGACATGCCATTTGAATGGATAGGGTGCACCCTTCGTCAGCCGATCGCCGATCTCCTGAACCATCTTGGTGGTCTCTCCTTCTGGAAGGAGGGTGAGCCCTACCCGGGTCTGCTCATAAATCAGGTCTCCGAATTTCACCTCGGCCGTGTGGGAAATGCGATGAACGGCCCATTCGGCGAGGGCGTCCGATTTCCACCAAAGCGCCAACCCGAGAAGGAGAGGGAGGAGAAGCAGGAGTCCGAGGAGGATCGAGCCGAGCCGCATCCCTTGCTGGACCCGGGATGTTTGCTTCCGCCACCGCATCAGCTGTGGCGCGAGGGAGGGGGGCGCGGCCGTGAGAAAGGCCGCCTTCGCGCGCGGATCGGACAGAACCAGCGACCAGGTTCCCTCGCCCTTTGTCCAGGTCAGCGTGATCTGGTCGTGATCGAATCCGCCCGCCGTGACCCGAAGGGTCTCGAAGGGAATAAACTCTTCGAACGGCTCGCCGGGTCGAAGGAGGAGCCCCTCCGATGTGATCCGAATCGGGATCCGTTCCCCCTGGGGTTGGACGCCCGGTCCGAAACAGAGAAGATAAAATAATTCCATTTGAGAGGTGGACGAAGAAGACACGATCGCTCAGTTGTCCCCGTCCAGCAGACCACCCAATCCTCCGAGGAGAGAGCCCTCCTCGCGTCCGCGCCCGGCGCCCGGCATCGCGGAATAGAGCCGGCTGGCCAGACGGCTGAGCGGGAGGGACTGCAACCAAATCTTCCCCGGCCCTTGGAGTGTGGCGTAGAAAAATCCCTCCCCTGAGAAGAGGGCCGATTTGATCTTTCCGACATATTCGATGTCGTAGGTCACGGAAGGCTGCATGGCGACGATGCAGCCGGTGTCGACCCGGAGTATCTCGCCGGGGGCCAGGTTTCGCTCGCTCAGCGTTCCCCCCGCGTGCACGAATGCCAGGCCGTCCCCTTCGAGCTTCTGCATGATGAAGCCTTCCCCGCCGAAGAGACCGACCCCCAGCTTCTTCTGAAAGGCGATTCCGACCGAGACCCCCTTCGCAGCGCAGAGAAAGGAGTCTTTCTGGCAGATGATCTGGCCGCCCAATTCTCTGAGGTCCATGGCAATGATCTTCCCCGGATAAGGAGAGGCGAAGGCGACCTTTTTCTTCCCGCTTCCCCGATTGATGAAGATCGTCATGAAAAGCGACTCACCGGTCAGAAGGCGTTTTCCGGCGCCGAGGAGGGCCCCCATGAACCCGGACTTCTGCTGCTGGGAGCCGTCCCCGAAGACCGTCTCCATCTCGATGCCGTTCTCCATGAACATCATCCCGCCCGCTTCGGCGACCGCCGCCTCGGCCGGGTCGAGCTCGATTTCGACATACTGCATCTCGGAACCAAAAATTTGGTAATCGACCACATCCATCCGTGCCATTGGGACTCCTTATCGATGTTTTTGAATTTGCCTTTCCCGAACCTCGGGAAAGGGCGCGTAGGTAGCATTATATCCATCATTGGCATCGATCTCAAGCCTGACTTTATCGGTCTATTTATAAAACTGGAGCCGTTTTGGAAGCGATAAAGGCGCTGGATCAAAGATTTTGGCGTTGGTTCTTGAGAAGATCGTCGGCCGGCCGATCTGAAATATCGGCGATCTGCTGCTCACGGAGGACGTTCGAGGCCCTGCAGGAGTTGGGTTTGAACAACCTCAAAGAGATGTCTGGCATAGAGAAGCCGGGGAAGGAGGACATAATCGGCGCCTTCTTCATAGAATCGTCTCGCCTCGCGAAGGGTCTCGGAAGTGACGATCACGGCGCTTTGCGGACAGAGTGTCCGGATCTGTTTTAGCAAACGGGAATTCGTGGTTCCCTTCAGGAAGGTATCGGGGATGGTGGAGAGGACGATCTTTGCCCCGCCGATCCCGGCATGCCGCAGGGTTTCCGGATGCGCGATATCTCCATAAACACAAGCGACGCCGTTCTTCTTTAAGATCTCCAACGTCTGTGGATTAAAATCAATCACGAAGATCCGCTCTTTCAAGGAGGGCATTTCATGATTGATCTTAAAAAGAAACGAGCTCGCCTCTTTGAAAAAGCCGAGGAGAACGATCTCCTTCTGGCCGAGCGGTGGCGTTGCGTCCGCCGGTGCTTCCACTCGTGCTTCCCCTCCTCGGGTCCCGCGGATGATCCACGAGACGATTTGTTCACTGTAGAGGATCAAATAGGTCGACAGGATGGAGCCGACGATCAGGGAGAGGGTGACAATCGAGACCACCTCCTGTCCGATATGGCCGTATGCAAAACCGAGCGAGACGATCACGAGGGAGAATTCGCTGACCTGGGAGAGATTGAGCGCCGTGATCAAGCTCGCTCGAAGACCGACATTGGAATGGAAGAGAGGCAATACGGTGATGAATCGGCTGATGACCATAAAGCCGATCGCCGTCAAGACGATCCCCAGCAGCGGAAGGGTGACGGCCGGGGCCTTCAAGCCGAGCGAAACAAAAAAGAGGGTGATGAAAAAATCCCGGATGCCGGTGATTTTAGCGACCACATCCAAGCTATAGGGGAAAGCGGCAATCGATAGGCCCGCAACCAGCGCCCCCATCTCCTTGGAGAGGCCGATCGCATTGGCGGTGCCCGACACCAAAAAGCACCAGGAGATAGAGGTAATCAGCATCAGCTCGGGCGCTTTGGCGATTGAGTGAAAGAGCCTGGGAAGGAGAAACTTGCTGATTAAAAAGGCCAACGAGAGCAGGCCCGCTCCCGTCAGAAACGAGGAGAGGACCGGAATAAAGCTGGGTTGGAGCAGATTCGGCTGGATCGCAAGAAAAACGACCGACCAGATATCTTGTAGGATGAGGATCGCAAGGGTGATCCGGCCGGCAAAGCTGTCGAGCTCGTATTTATCGTGAAGGAGCTTCACGACGATCATCGTCGAACTCGACGCGAGACCCAGGGCCAGGTAGAACGGATCGAACGGGTTTTCATTGGAGACGAGCGGAAAGAACCTCAGAAAAAGAAAGCCGAGGAAGACCGCCCCGAAGAATTGAACGGTGCCCGCCAGTGCGACCCGTCTCCCCGCGTCGAGCAGTTTGGAGAGATTGATTTCCAAACCGATCATGAAAAGAAGAAGGATGAGGCCGATCTCGGAAATAAGATCGATGCTGGCCTCGTCGGAGATGATCCCGAACCCCATTTCTCGGCCAAGGAGGATCCCGCCGAATATATAGCCGAGGATCAACGGCTGCCGAAACTCCCGCGCGACCAGGGCCGCGAGGGTGGCAAAAATGATACTGACGGCGATACTGGTCAGGAGATTCATCTGCAGATCTAATTGCATTCTGTATATCTCTTATTGGGATTCCCTTATTGTAGCAGACTCTTTTTAAAATAGAGGGTTTTGGAATGAGTAATTCGGTTCCCGGATTCCGGGAATGGGGTGAGCCGGACGCAACCCCTTGGTTTGCAATCGGGGCTATTTTCGGAGAGCCTTTTCGATGATTCGAAGTCCTTCCCGCATTTCTTTCTCCGAGAGGCTCAGCGGAGGGGCGATTCGGACGACGGTATTCGTGTGGAGGGTCCAGCCGAGGATCAATCCGGCCTTCAGGCAACGTTGGACGAACCGGGCGGTTTCCTTCTGATTGGAAAGTTCCAGGCCGATCATCAGGCCCTTGCCGCGGACGGCGCGGATGGTTTCGATCTCTTGACCGAGCTTCCGCAGGGCGGCCCGAAGCTTCTCTCCCATCCTGTCGGCCCGTCCGGGGAGATCGTTTTCGATGATAAAATTCAAGCTCGCCAGCCCCGCGGCGCAACAGACCGGGTGGCCGCCGAAAGTGGTCACATGCGAAAGGGGCGGGTCGACCGAGAGGCTCTTCATGATCTTGGGGCTTGAAATGAAGGCGCCGAGCGGCATGCCGCCCCCCATCGACTTCGCAAGGGTGAGGATATCGGGAACCACCTTCCAATGTTCCATCGCAAAGAGTGTCCCGGTTCGGCCGAAACCGGTCTGAACCTCGTCGAAAATCAACAACGCGCCGGCCTCGGTGCAGCGGGCCCGAAGCGCGGGAAGGAAGCGATCGTCGGGGATTCGCATCCCCCCTTCTCCTTGAATCGGCTCGGTGATGACGGCGGCGACAGAATCGTCGATCTGTTTCAGGGCATCAAGGTTGTTGAACGGAAGAAAGCTTACCCCCGGAAGGAGCGGCTCAAACGGCTTCCGGTAAACTTCCCGTCCGGTCACCGAGCAGGCGCCGTGGGTATCGCCATGGAAGCTTCCCTCGAAGCTGATCAGCCGTTTTCGGCCGGTCGCTTTCTTCGCAAGCTTGAGCGCTCCTTCGTTGGCTTCGGTTCCGCTGTTGGTGAAATAGACTTGAGAGAGCCCTTTCGGGAGAAGCTGGGCCAATCGGGTGGCCAGATCGACCTGGGGCGATTGGATATACTCTCCATAAACCATGACGTGGAGGTATTTTCCAGCTTGGGCTTTGATCGCCTGGACCACCGCCCGATTGGTATGCCCGATGTTGGCGACGCCGATCCCGGAAATGAAGTCGAGATACGACTTGCCGTCGGTCGTATAAAGATAGGAGCCGGAGGCATGATCGATTTCGAGGCCGATCGGGTCAGGGGAGGTTTGACAGACGTATCGTCGGAAGCGTCGGCGAAGGGAGGTCACGTATTCTCCCAGTCGACGAAGCGGAGGAGATCGAGGAGGCGGAAGCGGCCGTCGTGGTGCCAGGTGAGCGGCGGCTTCTGCATTTTTCCGATGGCGCAGATGCGATTGACCCCCATTCTTGCCAGAGAGAGGATCGCATCGGTCTGACGCTCCTGCGGGATGGCCAGGCCGACCGCCTGAAGATAGGGACGGATCGACTCGAGATGGCCCGCAATCTCCGAGAGGTCCTTGACCGGCTTAATCCAAATCGTTCGCGCGAGAGGAGAGATCGAAAAGTGCGGATCGGGATCATAGAGAACGGTCCAGTCAAGACCGGATGGACTTGGGAAAACCTGCCCGCCCTTCAATGGGATTGCGCCGCGAAGCTGCTGGATCTGGGCGGCCTCGGCGGAGGTCGTGGCCCCTTTCGGGAGCTGATACGAGGCGACATAGAGTGATTGGGCGAGCCATCGGGCGAAGTCGAGCGGCGGGACGGCGCCTCCTTCTTCCACATAATAAAGATGGGGCGAGAGACATCCCCGTTGATCATAGAGGGCGATATCGGTGGCTGCCTGCTCTGCGCAATCTTTATTGATCGATTCCCGCGCGATCACCCCCAGGCTCAACCGATGGCCGTGAAAAATCGTCCGTGTCGACGGAGGGATTTCTTTCCGAAGGGTTTCAATCGTTTCATCGGCGCCGTAAATAATCGCCAGGTCGGCCTTTTGAAAGACCGTCCGTGTGAGATCGATCGCGCTGTTCTCCCAGGTCAGCACCGCCAGGCTCTCCGCCAGCTCGGGACGTATTTTCCTCAGCGACCGGGCGAAGAGGACCGGCAGGAGGAACTCTTCCCGGCTGACCTTGGCCAGGCTGGCCGACTTGGCCAACAGGCTGCAAACCAGGCTGAAAACCGCGGTGCCGGCCAGATTCCCCGGAAGGATATGAGCGGTGAGCCGGGGACCGAATGCCCGGGTAAATCCGACCCCTTTCGCTTTCGGGCGAAACTGATCGAGCAGGGTCGGATCGCCGACTTCCGCCTCCAACAGCTGGAGGAGGACCGGACGGGTCAGGTGTTTGAAGAGATCGTCGAGGGTGAATCGGACCATCTCGGGCGAATCACCCGTAATGATCGGAAGAAGGGACTCGGCCTCTTGGCGGATTGAATCGGCCGGATCGGCCCAACAGCATGCGGCCGCGTCGATCCAGTCGACGATCTTGAAGATCGACTCCGCCGCCAGCCTTTTTTGAGCTTCGATCAGGCGGTTTGAGATTTCGATCAAATCCGATTCCGAAAGGAGCGGCATCGCCAATGGGATACCGTGCGCTTCGTTCTGCTCTTCGGCGACGGAGCGTGCGGAAAGATAATATCCTTTCATTCCTTTCCGGCCTCCATTTGAAGCAGCTGATCCAACGTGATCGAACACCCTTTGGCGGCCGAGCCGGAAGCGCGGCCGAGGAGGACAAACCCTCCCTCCCCCGCTCGGCCGAGATCTTCCGTGAGAATCGCCATCACGGAATCGATGTTGGCCAGGTCATAATGGGCGAGCAGCCCGACCTCTCCTCTCTGAACCGGTTGCAGCGTCTCCGGATGAAGAAGGCGGGTTCGGAGCTGAGGCGGAGCGGTGTAGACGCGGGGGCGCTTCCGGCCGACGGTGCCGTCGTAGAATTGCGAGGTCATTTCGGCCATCCCATATTCATTGATACAATTCTCGGGGCGAAGCCCCAAAAACGCTTCGTACGACGCATAAAGCTGCTCGCGCGGCACTTCTCTCGATTTCCCCTTAAAGCCGCCGGTATCCATCAATCGGCTTCCCTGGGGAAGGGAGAGCGGATGGGCCTGCGCTTTTAAGAAATCGAGGAAATGAACGAAAGAAAACGAGGTTCCCAGAAGGGCGACCGGTTCCTGCAGGTCGGAGAGATCGTCCGCCAGGCCTTTCGCATTAAGCCGGCCTTCTTCAATATAGTACCGGCTCTTCTCGGTTCCAACGGCGTCGCGAACGACTTCCATCATGTGGGACAAGGAGGAGTCCGGCGCCTCTATGGGCGAGGGGGTCAGGATGGCCATTCGTATGCGCTTTCCCTCCGGCAGCAGGTGTCGTCTGAAGTGGGAGCTGATCGCCTCTTTGGCGAGGCCGAGGTCAAACAGAGCATGCCGGCTTTTTTCCCTTCCGGTGGTCCCGCTCGATTGAAATACCCGCATGGCCTCGCCCACGGGTCGACACGAAATTTCCGCGAGTTTAAAGGCCATGACCGGAAGAGGGGGGATCTCCTCCCAGGTTTGGATGGCTTCGGGGTCCTTGTCTTGGGAGAGACAAAACTGGCGGTAGCGGGGATTGTGATCGAATTGATAACGGAAGAGCCGCAGCGCCGCGTCATTAAAACGCTCCTCCGAAACGGGTGCCTCTTTTGCGCGAATCAACGCCATGATTTTCTCTCTCATAGTATTGAGAGATACACCATGGGTTGAGGGACTGTCAAGGTCGAAGAGGAGAATTAATCCGATCGATGGGGAGGTCATCTTGCAGATGGAGGAGAGAGGCGGGCGATTCTTTAGTTATGTCTGAGGCCGAGATCTGGAAAAAGAACGGAAGAATTTCTTTGCGGCCAGAAAGAAGATGATCGCGGCGATTGCCAGCATTTCGGCCGAATCCCGCGGATGGCCTTCTCCGTGCCCTGGGAGCCGCAGGGCGCATCCCCCGCCGCCGCCCCCGTCTCCGCTCGGCGAGGCGGATGGGGGACCGTTCATCTCTTTGGAGGCCTCGTTGGAGAAGCTGCTTTCGTGTTGGTCGAGCTCGTAGGCGGTGACGGCGAAGTAATACATTCCCGGCGTAACTACCGAGAGGGTATAGCTGGTCGTATTCCCGACGTTCGATCGATTCGGTGTATTGACCGGAGTCCGTCCCGTAATAAAGTTTGTACCCGACGATGTCGGTATCCGGGCTCGGATCCCATGAGAGAATGGCGTCATCCGCAAAGAGGAGCGGGGTCGAGCCGAACAGAATGATAAAAACGATTAAACCGTTCATGATCTTATTTTTATACGATTGGTAATGTTTATTCCAGAAATTCGATTGGTTCTTTTTAAAGAAAAAGGGGATGAATTCCATTTGAATTGACCTTCCTTTTGGATGCGCTCCAGGATTTTAATGACAGGCTCCAAATGAAAGCAATTAAAATGCCAGTGTGGTATTAAATGTTTTCTGCCGTTATTTCAATAGTATAGTTAAAACGGACGATCAAAATAAAGTGCAAAGGATAAAGCACTGTGTAGAAGGTTTCCTAAACGGGTTACAATTTTGTCATTGTAAGGGAAAAATTTATTTCAGTGATAAGGCCGTCCATCCGGAGCGACGGCTCATGGTCTGGAGGGTCATATCCCCCTTGCAGGTTTGTATTAAAAAAGTTTGCCATGCGGACAGGGTGGTAAAGAGGTTGACAGGGTCGCGGGGTCCGAATATAATCTGCTTCATTCGAAAAGGGCGATGGGGTTCGGAGCCGCCCGATGAAAATGGGCTGATGACTCTTACTTGAGTGTGTAAAACTTGGGTAGGAGTTTTTTTATCTCTGAAGAGATCCTCGCTTAGATTGCAAGGAGGCGGATGATTAACTATTTGATGGTGGGGCTGGGAGGGTTCTTCGGGGCGATGGCGCGCTATCTGGTGGATAGCTGGGTCAGCCGGAGGATGGGGGGGCTCTTTCCTTATGGAACCTTGGTCATTAACGTGAGCGGGAGTTTTATCCTCGGACTCTTCGCCGCCACCCTCACCGAACGGTGGGTCGCCCAGCCCCACTGGCGTCTGTTGATTGCTGTCGGCTTTGTCGGAGCCTACACGACGTTTTCAACCTTTGGATACGAAACACATAAACTGATGGAAGAGGGGAGCTTTGGGCTGGCGTTTTTGAATGTCTTGCTCAGTGTCGCCGTCGGCCTGCTTGCCGTTCGACTCGGCATTTTCCTGGGAAGAGTCGGTTGACAAGGCGGTTCCCCCTGGTCTAGTGTTGAACGAAAAAGGAAACGAATTTGAGAACACAACGCGCTGCATTCATCTATCTTAATCCTCTTTTTTTGGTCATCTGGTTTTTTATCTGGGGCATCTGTCCCTGGGAGGGTGCCCCTCCCGCTGCAGAAGCGGCTGAAGCGCACGCTGCCTCACACGGTCCTTCGGAGACAACCGATACCCACCATGCCTCCAAGGGGACGGAGCATTCCTGCACCGGGTCGATTTCGTACACCAAGAGCGATCTCGGTTCGGATTGGTTCTTGAGCCAAGCGGGACCGGTTCCATCGACGGCTGTCCTCCGCGACTGCTCCCCTCGATTGAATGGCGCTCGTTACTTTTTTGAATCCACTTTCTTACCCCGATTACTCACCGATTACTATCAACTCTATTCCGTCTATCGAATTTGATCTTCCTCCGATCCAAGAAATCCAATTTCTGATGGAGGGGATCTGATGTTCTATTTCTTATCGATTTTAATTTTCCTGGCGAGCCTGTCCGGGCCGGCTTTCGGGCAGGCGGATTATCGTAATCTCGATCCGGGACGGCCGATCACGATCGAAGATGCCCAGCCGATCGAGTTTCGGGCGTTTGAATTTCAATTCGGCTCGCGGTACAACCTGCATCCGGAGGAGGGAGAGGAGCTCTCCTTTGAGCCGGAGCTCAAGTGGGGGTTTGCCAAAGACTGGCAGATCGGCATCGGCGGAGAAGAGGCCATTGTGGATGACGGAGAAACCACCGACGCCGTCAGGCATTTCCAGATCCATCTTTTCTATAATCTCAATCAAGAGAGTCTCGATCTGCCTGCAATCGCCTTTCGTCCGGAGCTGACCCTCGGCGCCGGGGATAAAGGTGCGGATCATCCGCATGGCGCGCTCAAGATGATTGTCAGCAAAACGTTCGGATTCAACCGGGTTCACCTCAACGGCTCCTACACGGTCGGTCCGACAGAGGCCCCGGGGAAGGGGGGGGATCTCGTGAACCGGTATTTGTACGGCCTTGCTTATGAGCGGACCGCTCCCATCGAATTTTTCGTGCTGCTGTTCGACCTCTACGCGGCGGCCCCGATCGATGGCGGCCGGCGGGAAATTATCTATGATCTCGGAACGCGGATTCAGATCACACCGACATGGGTCTTCGATGCCGGATTCTTTCATGCACTCCGGTCGGAAGACCTCGATTTCGGTATGACGGCCGGTCTGTCCTATATTTTTTCTCCCCGTTGGATTTTCCCAAGGGGACTTTGAGGGGGGGAAGGATGAAATTTTTGAAAATCTTTTCGATGGTCCTCCTTCTTTTTTCTGCCGTTCTTCCGGCGGAGGCGCGGATCGAAAAAAGGGAGTCGATCTTTTTTCTGCCTGGGAAATACAATTTTGCCACGCAGAGGGCCTATCCCGAGTTCAACGCCATGCTCAACATCATCGACATCGGCCATGGAGAGCTTGCAGAAATTTTAATTACCACGAAAGACGAAGCCAAAGCGATCGAGCGGATTGAAAAAGAGCTTTTCAACCGGGTGGCCCGGATGTTTCTCGGCAAACAAGCCCGCCCCCGCTTTGCCCCCTCCGAGGAGACGGTGGCGCCGGAGGCGGTGAAGCTGGCCTGGCGGGTGAACAAGGCGTTTGACTGGACCCATTTCCTCCACCGGCAGGTTTATGACATTCTCTCCGACGATCGGGTCGGCGATAAAAGCGGGGCGATCCGCGCGGCGCTGAATTATTATCTGACCGAGCCGGAGCGGGTCTTCCCGCTGGTGATCAAATCGATGGAATTGATGGAGGGGCAGTCTTTCTCCGGTTACTGGAAGGAACGATATCCGAAGTTCAACGGAGCGATCTGGGCATATCACTGGCTTCAGCTGGTGGCAAATGAAGCGTTGCTGGAGCCGGACCCGGCGCTCCGCCGACGCAAAATCGACACCGCCGTTGGCGAATTTAAGAAAATGTTCACCGATCCCTCGCGCCTTCCAAAGCATATGCCGATGGCGCACGAAGTCTCCCCCACCTTTGCCGAGCGTTTTCCCGAGGTGGCCGCCACCTTCGACAATCTCCACAGCTTTCATGACATTTATATGGATATTTTGACGAACCCGTCGGTTCAAGACAAACGGGACGAGGTCTACCGCCAGCTCGATCTGATGCAGTCGCCGAGGGAAGATCTGGAGACGATGCCGCTCCATCCTCTGCCGCCGATCCCGATCGATCAACAACAGGTATTGCTCCAGATGAACCCGGAGGAAGCGATGGCGATGATGATGATGACCACTGAAGAGCAAGTGGCTTTCATCAAGATGCCGCCGGAAGAGCGGAAGGAGCGGGTCGAGCAACTCAAGGGGGGAGCCGACCACTTCACCCATTGATCGGTCGGAATCTTCAGATGCAGGTATAAATATTGCTCCTTGTATTCACCGTGGTGTTGATTAAAGTGGATGAGATAACGGTGCCGCTGTGGGCGAAGCCGCCGACGGGTCCCTTTCGACCGGCGGGAACAGTTCTGAGTCGATCACGTTGAAGAAGAGGAGGCGTCTGATGGCACAGATGGTTCAACAGATGAATCAAGAGATGCAACGATGTATTAAAGATTGCCTTGATTGTCACAGCGTCTGTTTGGAGACGGTTCAGTATTGTCTGGAAAAGGGGGGAAGGCATGCGGAGCCGAGCCATATTCGATTGCTGCTCGACTGTGCTGAGATTTGTCAGACGAGCGCCAACTTCATGCTCCGCCAATCCGACCTGCATCCGCAAACCTGCGCCGTCTGTGCGGAGGTCTGCGAGGCCTGTGCGCGGGATTGCGATGCGTTCGGGGACGATGCACAGATGAAGGCGTGTGCCGATGCCTGCCGCCGCTGCGCCGAATCATGCCGAAGAATGGCGGGGATGCAACACCGGGCGGCGGCCTAAGCCGCCGTCAAGCCGACCCGTTTTAGCGAAGGGCGCGAGCGTTTTTCGGACGGTCTCTAGCCCGAGATGCGGCGGATCTCCTCGAAGATATTCCCCATCCAGCGGTAGACGTTGTTGACCCGGATCTGTTCCCGCATCTCTTCCATCAAGACCTTCTTGATGGAAGGGGGCATTCCGAGCGAGGTCTTGATCGCCTCCGCCAGTCCCTCCACGTCGTAGGGATTAATCAAGAAAGCCCCCTTCATCTCCTCAGAGACACCGGCCAGCTCGCTGACCAGAAGCACCCCCCGCTCATCGGTTTGGGAAGCGATAAATTCCTTTGCCACCAGGTTCATGCCGTCGGCAAAGGAGCTGATGATCGCCAGATCGGCGGCGCGGTAGTAGATCGCCAGGGTTTCGGGGGGGATGTAGATCGGACGATAATCGATCGGCTTCCATTCCTCGACGCCATGCCGCTCATTGATTTCGCGGGAGGTCTTCAGGAGGGTCTCCGCATAGCTGCGATAATCGGTCATTTCCGTTCGGCTGGGAGAGGCGATCTGAATGAAAGTGAACTTCTTCTTAAACTGCGGATAGCGGGTAAAGAAGAGGTCGATCGCGTTGAAGCGCTCGACCAGCGCCTTCGTGTATTCGAGCCGGTCGACACCGATCCCGATCGATCCGTCCGCTCCCAGGGCCAGCCTTTTCCGGAGCGTTTTCATCTCCTCTTCGGCCTGCGGGACGGTGGCGAGGCGAATCCAGCCCTCCGCATCGATGCTGATCGGAAACGCTTTCACCCAGACGGTGCGCCCGCGATAGGAGATCGATCCCCGTCCGGCATCGACTGGAAGGTTCAGAATCTGACGGACGCATTCAAGGAATTGATCCCGGTAGAACGGCGTCTGAAACCCGAGCAGGTCGCAGCAGAGGAGTGATTCGAGCAGCTCTTTCCGGCAAGGGGCGACCCGGTAGACATCATACGAGGGCCAAGGAATGTGCCAGAAAAGCGAGAGGGTCGCGTTCGGCCGCTGTTCTCTCAATATCATCGGGGCATGCGCCAGGTGATAGTCTTGAATCCAGACGATCGGGTCGCGCCCTTGGGTTTCGGCGAGGACCGCCTCGGCAAAACGCCGGTTGACCTCTTTATAATATCGCCAGTCTTCTTCCATGAACTGAACTTTATCCATGGCTTTGTGAAAGAGGGGCCAGAAGAAGCGGTTTGAGAAGCCGTGATAGTAATGATCGATCTCTTCTTCACTGAGCCAGATCCGCTTTAGCGTATACGTCGGCTGGTGTGGCGGAACGGCGACCTTCCCTTCCGCATCGGCCGCCTCGCGATCGGCATCGCCGCTTCCCCAGGCGACCCAGAGGCCCCGCGCCGCCTGCATCACCGGATCGAGGGCCGACGTCAGACCGCCGGCGGGGCGATCGCAGCGAATTTCTTCATCCATCCAACGGTGAACATACGGCTCCCGATTTGAAACCAAGACGAGCATTCGATGGGAGAAATTCGTCTCGATCCCCTGACGCACCTTCGCGCTGTCCCAGATCTCATCGCGAGAGGTGGTGGTAATGACGCCATGGGCGATCCGGCGATTTGGAATCAGATACGCCTGGCCGGAGGGGGACTGAATCCGGGTGGTCCGCCAGGAGACCTCGAGAACGGTTCCTTCCTCGCCGGAGTGAAGCCGAATCCGGTCCCCGACACGAAGGCGTCTTTCTGCGAGAAGGTGGTACCCGGCGGCCGTGTCGGAGAGGGTATCTTGAAACGCGAGAACGGTGGCGAGCCCGCCGATGCCGATCACGGTCAGAATCGGGGAGACCGGGAAATCAATTTTCAAAAAAAGTAGCAGCGCGCCGAGAAGAATAAAGAGAGCATACACCCCGTTGTAAACCGATTTACTGACCGGCGCGGCGATCCCCTTCTCCTTGAGGAAGCGCTGGATGACCCAAACCGAGAGCTCGATCGCCATGAGGGTGCCGGTTGCAAAAAGATAGAGGTCCAGGAGTTTGTCGGCATGTTTGAGCGCACGGGGCTGTTGGGGCAGGTGGGTCAGCAGGACATAAAGGCCGAGAACCCAGGGCCAGTAAGAGGAGAGACGCTCCATTCGGCGGGACAGATCTCCCGAGGAGGTGATCTGCCGGAGGAGAAATCTTCGGACGAAATGGGCTGCAGCCATGACCAGGCCGGTCAACAGGAGAAGAAACGCAAACTCCCATGGAAATTCTTCCGACCATTTCGGCATGTTCACCTCCTTCTAAAATCGCCCAATCACTCCTGCCGTTCATCTTAAACGCTCTTACTTTCAAAAAGCAAGGATGATGTAGCGTTCAGGGAGGGTGATTCCGTTTCGCCAAGGGCGCCTCTTGCCCGGATCGGTCTAAAATCGCTAGACTAGAGACATCAGGAGTAAAAGACATGGGATTGCGACTACGCACGCCGATCCAGCCGATCGAGCCGGTCCGCGGTTGGCTAAATGGGAAACCGGTCGATGTCGGTCATCTGAATGCGCCGGCCACGCTGATTCATTTTTGGGGGTTGAGTTGTCCTCTCTGCAAGGAGCAGATGCCGACCGTTCGGCGATGGATCGAGCAATTTGGTCCAAGGGGGCTCCGAGTCATCGGCGTCCATACCCCTTTGGTCCGGGACGATCAGGATGAAGTGATGGTCGAGCGGATGGCGAAAACACTCGATCTTCACCATCCGCTCGCGCTCGATCAAGAGGGGAATGTTGCGGCGACTTACCAGGTGGATGCCGTTCCGACCTATTTTCTTTACGACCGAGATCGTCTTCTCCGATACCGCCATACCGGTTATCAGGCGGAGAAACCGGTCGAGCGGATGATCGATCGGCTCCTCACCGAAGCTGAAGGCGAAGCGATCCCTCATCGACGGGCGTCATAGAAAGGGATGGAAATGGAAATAAAACAGGTCAATCCGGAGTTGGCCTTTAGCGGTCGACTGACCGCTCAGCAATTGGCGACCCTGGCGAGGCGGGGATATCGAATGCTCGTTCAGGCCGGTAAGCCGGAGGAGTTCCGAGAGGCGGATAAACGTCAAGCCCAAAAGGCGGGGCTTCGTTACGCCGAGTTTCAGGTAGAGGCGGATGCCTGGACCGATGAGCTTTTTTTGGCATTTGAGGAACTCCTCTTTCCCCGGGAGGCGCGGCCGGCCGTGGTCTTCTCTCTCCACGGTCGGCGTGCGGCCGTCATGGCATTGGTCTGGGACGCCATCCAAAGAGCCCTCACGGTAGAGCAGGCCGAAGCGCGCGCCCGGCAGCTCGCACTCATCCTGCCGGAAGTTGCGAAAGAATATCTTCGGAAGAACAGCCCGGCGTACGGCTTCACACCAAAACTACGGGTCGTCGAGGGGCTTCCTTTTCCATTGGATGATGAAACCCTTCCCGGCGGATTTCATCGCCCCCCTTAGCCGATCGGCGCCGCAGGCAAGGCGCCCAAAGCGCTCCCTTGTGCCGATCTGTCAAAATTTCCTAGAATAGTTCTATGCAACAGGCGGATCATGATGCAGGGAGCCGGCCTTTCCCCGTCTGTTTTGTCTGGATTCGATGGAAGCAATCAATCAAAGAGGAGGAGGCACATGGACAAGCCATTTTTGACCGACATTAAAACCCTTCGGGAGCGCGCCCGCCAGCACATTGAGAACGGGGCGATCACACCGGTCTATCAAGGGGACGTGCAAACGGCCATCCGTATTTTGAACGAAGCGTTGGCGACCGAGATCGTCTGCACCCTCCGCTATCGAAATCATTACTACATGGCGAGCGGCATCCATGCCCAATCGGTGGCACAGGAATTTCTGGAGCATGCGAATGAAGAGCAGATGCATGCGCATCAGATCGCCGAGCGAATCACGCAGCTCAACGGCAAGCCCGATTTCTCTCCTCAGGGCCTCGCAACCAAAAGTCACTCGGAATATATCGAAGGGGACTCGTTGCTCGACATGATTAAAGAAGATCTCGTCGCCGAGCGGATCGCCATTGAAAGCTACACCGAAATGGTCCGCTACTTTGGCGAGAAAGATCCGACGAGCCGGCGGGTGATGGAGGAGGTCCTCGCGAAAGAAGAGGAGCACGCGCAAGACCTGGTGACGCTCTTAGAGACGCTCGATCAAGGGTTCTTTAAAGAAAAGGCGGCCTGAGGAAGCCAGCCAAAGAAGGCTGAAGAGGCGTCGAAGGGGGCGGCGGCGAAGAGAACCGCCGGCGCCCCCTCGGTGGAAACCCTCTTGGCACTACTCCCACTCTCCCGTTCCCCATCCGAGCTGGGCGCGGAGCAGATCATGTTGGGTGAGCGTTCCGATCAAGATTCCATCCCGAACGACCGGCAGGCGCTGGAGGTGGAGGCGCTCTAACACGCTGCTCGCTTCGAAGAGGGAGGTCTCTTCTTCAAAAAGAACCGGGACTCGGCTCATGATCTCTTTTGCCTTAATCTCCTCCAGCCGGCGCGGACCGGGAAGCACGCGGAGAATCTCCTGCTCGCTGACCATCCCGACGACGCGGCCCTCCCGGCTGACCACCGGGATCATGCCATGGCCGCTGTCGAGGAGCTCGGCGGCGATATCAAAGGCCGACTCGTACTCCCGGACGAAGCGCGGTTTTGCGAACCGGATTTGACCGACCTCTTGAGCTTTGACCTTCATGTTTGTCCCTCCTTTTTATTCTTCGTTTAGTGACCCCACCTTTTTTTCGAAAGTGTTAATGCTTGAAGATCGAGACGGAAAAGAGAAGGAGCAATAAGCGATACTGCATTAAGACCACTTCAATCATCGCAGGATCGCGTTCGGGGCGAACGTGCGAGAGGAGGCGAAACGGCGCGCCGGTGGGAGGGTGAACGCCCCTATCGCGCGGTGCAACTCTCTCCCGCCTCTTCAGGACCGGCTGAAGCGTCGTCGGGGGGGGTGCGGGGGGTGTTCTTTCACGGATCCATATCGGCTGTTTCATCTCTTTCTCCTCGATCGATGTTTCTAACAGGAAGTCCATCCTGTATTCTCTCCCTCTGATCCGCGCCTCCGCGGCTTTCAGTGAGTCGAAGAGGGTGTGACCGGCGAGGCGGAACGGGGAGGAAAGCGACGGGGGTGCGTCGCATGCCGCCTCGCCGGTCGGCGGGAACCCGATCAAAATATTAAGCGGCGTCCAGGGTCAGAAAGAGGGTGTTTCCCTGACGGTGGACCAAGACAAGGGCGCTTTGCTCCTTTTTAAGTCCTGAGAGGGCCTTCTCATACTCCCGGGTGTTCCGGATTGGGGTTCGGTTGACCTCCAGGACGACATCGCCCTCTCTCAGCCCGGCCTCTTCCGCGAGACTTCCGGCCTCGATCCGGCTGATGACGACCCCTTGGAGCCCTTTGGGCAATTTCAGCTCCTTCGCAGTTTCCGGGGTGAGATTCCGCACCTGCGCGCCTTTCAACGCGCTCGCTTCGGCTTCTTCTCCTTCTCCTCCGGCCTGCGCCACCTCTTGCGGCTGCTCGCCGGGGGAGAGCTCGATTTCCTTCTCCTTTTTATCCCTATAAAGGGTGAGCTTGATTTTCTTTCCGACGGCGGTACCGGCGACATATTTCCGGAGCTGTGCCGTGCTCTCAACTTCCTTTCCATCAATCGCGAGGAGAATGTCGCCCCGCTGGATCCCTGCCGCTTCGGCGGGGCTGTCGGGGAGAACGTCGCTGATGAGGGCCCCCTTGGATTCTTTAAGGCCGAACTCTTTGGCCAACTGCGGCGTGACTTCCTGAATCGAGACCCCCAGCCAGCCGCGGACCACTTTGCCGCTCGCGACCAGGCTTTCCTTGATCGATTTTGCCATCTCGCTCGGCACCGCAAAGCCGATCCCCATGTAGCCGCCGGTGCGGCTGAAGATGGCGGTGTTGATTCCGACCAGCTCCCCTCGCCGGTTCACAAGCGCGCCGCCGGAGTTGCCGGGGTTGATGGCGGCGTCGGTCTGGATGAAATCCTCATAATCGGCGATGCCGACGTTGGCGCGGCCGATGGCGGAGACAATCCCCATCGTCACCGTCTGGTTCAGACCAAACGGATTCCCGATCGCCAAGACATACTCTCCCACCTGGAGCTGATTCGAGTCGCCCCACGGCACCGTCGGAAGGTTCTCGGCCTCGATCTTGACGATGGCGAGATCGCTCTTCGGATCGCTCCCGATCACCTTTCCTTTGAACTCCCGCTTGTCGGCCAACAGGACCTCCACTTCGTCGGCCTTCTCGACCACATGGTTATTGGTAATGATGATGCCGCTTGAATCGACGATCACCCCGGAGCCGAGCCCTTGCGAGCGCCGCGGCCGTTGCGGGGCCTGCCGCTCAAAGGGGCGGTCGCCGAAGAAGCGTCTAAAGAAAGGATCGTTGAAGGGGTCGTTGTCTTCCCGGCCTTTGACGACCCGCGTGGTTGAAATGTTGACCACCGCCGGGGTGACCCGCTTTGCGATGTCAATGAAAAGATCGTCCGGCGGAACGGCGATCTGGAGCGGCGCACCCTCCCGATGGATCTCTACCGCCTGACCGAGGGAGAAGAAATTAAAATGGGATGCAAGAAGACTCCCCAGGATCAGACCGAAGAGGAGGAACGAAGCTGGAACGAAAATCTTCCTCACTTGCGTCATAAAAAAGACCTCCTAATATAATAGATGGTGAAATAACTGATGATCTTGGAGGTGATTCTAACCCAGTAAGGTTAAGAGAGGATTAATTGAAGATTAAAAAGCTCTAATCGTTTCGGAGCGGGAAACGGAGGGTAAAAAGGGTTCCGAGTCCGGGGGTGCTGTCGACCTGGATCGTGCCGCCGTGGGCATGGGTGATCCATCGGCAGATAGAGAGCCCCAGTCCGCTCCCCTTCGGATGAATCTCGCGGGCGGAATCGGAGCGATAAAAACGGTCGAAGATTTTGGGAAGATCTTCTTTCGAAACCCCGATGCCTGTATCGGCGATGCCGACACGGGCATGGCTTCCCTCCCGGGAGAGGGTCACCACGATTCTTCCTTCCGGCGGGGTGTAGCGGATGGCGTTTTCGATCAGGTTGAGGAGCAGCTCCCGCAGCCGATCGGGATCGCCGGTGATGGTGGCCTCTTCCTGCCGGTCAAAGCGGAGCGAAATCGCTTTCTCCTTTGCAAGGAGCTCCATCTGTGTCAGGGTCTCCTTGAAGAGCGGGGCGAGCGCCACCGGCTTTCTCTCCAGGCGGGCTTCGCCGAGATCGGCCTTCGAGAGGAGAAAGAGCTCCTCCACAATCCGGGAGATCCGGTCGATCTCTTCCAGCGAGCTGGCCAGGGTTTCCTGATACTCTTCCATCGTCCGCGCCTGTCGCAGCGCCAGCTCGGTCTCTCCTTTGAGGATCGTCAACGGGGTTCGAAGTTCATGGGAGGCGTCGGCGGAGAACTGTCGGAGGCGCTGAATCGACTCTTCCAGTTGCGCAATCATGGCATTGAAAGTTTCTGCGAGCCGGGAAAGCTCATCCTGGCCTGTATGAAGGGGGATTCGCCGGGAGAGATCGCCGGCCGTAATCTGGCGGGCCACCTGCGCCATCGCATCGACCGGCTGCAGCGCCCGATGGGTTAAGAGCCAGCCGCCGGCCACCGCCAGGAGAAGCGTGGCTGGGAAGATCAGCAGGAGGACCAGTCGAAGTTTCTGCAGAACCCCTTCCAGATTTCGGAGCGAGCCGCCGACCTGGAGAATGTTCACCATCCGTCCGTCTTGAATGACAGGGTAGGTGACCCATCGGATTTTTCCGCGATCGGGATCGAAGAAGGTCTCATAAGTATATTTTCCTTGAAGGGCGTTGTTGAGGGCCGACTCCGTCAAGGGATAAGGACGTTTGGAGAGATTGCGCGATCGGGCGCCGAAGCGGCCGCGGGGGTCGAAGAGCTGAAAGAAGTTGCTGGAAGGATCGGGGTTGTCGAACTGTTGTAGAAGGGCCTCAATGTCGAGCTCCGGGAGGGGCGGGCTGCGGTCGAGAGAGGCCCGTGCCAGCGCCTCCGCCGTGGATCGAAGCGAGAGGTCGAAATCGGAGTGGAGGTTCCTTGAGAGATAGAGGAACAGAAGAAGGCCGACGAAGAGGAAGACCACTCCCAGAATGGTGCCATACCAGAGGGCGAGACGCCCTCGGATCGAGGCGAGCCAGGACCACCGATTGAGATCAGCCCTTGAGGACATAGCCGACTCCTCGGACAGTCTGGATCAAGGGGCGCTTGAAACCGCGGTCCACCTTGTTCCGGAGGTAATTGACATAGACATCGATCACGTTGGTGAAGGTGTCGAAATGGATGTCCCAGACATGCTCCGAGATCATTGACCGGGTCACGACCCGGTTCGGATTGCGCATGAAGTATTCGAGGAGGGCGTATTCTTTGGTCGTCAAGTCGATCTTTTGTCCCGCACGTCGGACCTCGTGTGTGACCGGATCGAGGGTCAGGTCGTCCGCCTGAAGCAGCGGGGCGGTCACCCCTCCCCGGCGCAGCAGCGCGCGGACGCGGGCGAGGAACTCCTCGATTGCAAATGGTTTGATCAGATAATCATCGGCGCCGAGGTCGAGCCCCTTCACCCGGTCGCCGATTCCCGTCCGGGCGGTGAGGATGAGAACCGGCACCTTCAACCCCTTCTGGCGCATCCATTGGAGGACCTCCAGTCCCCCCTTTTTCGGAAGGGTCAGGTCGAGAATGATGAGATCATACGGAATGACCTCAATCTGATCGATGGCCGATTCGCCGTCGCCGACGACATCGACGGCGTAGCTTTCCTCCTCAAGCGCCCGGCGGACAAACCGGGCGACCTTCTCCTCATCCTCCACGACTAAAAAACGCATAGGGGCGATTATAACATCCCTTTTCCTGATAGGAAATACCCGCGCGCGGACGAACCGACGGGATGTGGCCCAGCCGCTTGAACTCTCCTGATAGTCAAACAGGGACTGGGTATCGCAGGCGATGTTTTATCGGTATAATCTCCTGCCATTTCATCGCAGTAAAGATCTGTCGCCGGTCGTTTTGTAGAATTTCTATTTTCGGAGGAGATGTAAGTTGCCTCGGGGCAATCGCGATCGAGAAGATCGTACCCACCCTCCTTCTGGCAGCCGGCTATTAAAAATACAATGAGGCGTAAAAAGACGATTGCGGATCGCCGATCTCGGAGTAAAGTTCAAGGAACTTTTTCTTTTTAATCTGCATTCCGCAATCTGGGAGCTACAATCATCTCTTCTTTATTCCGTCATCTTGCTGAGGCCGGTCCAGGTGCCGAACCATTGATTCCCTTGTGCGTCGAATGCGATCGAGAAGACATTATTGTCTTGAAGCCCGTCGGCGGTGGTGTAGCTCTTCCAATGCTTCCCGTCGAATCGCGACACGCCGCGGTCGGTCCCGGCCCAGAGAATCCCTTTGGAGTCGATCTCCAGCGCGTGAACGAAATTTCCGCCGATCGTTCCGCTGCCGGCGGTGTAGGTCGTCCAACGCCTTCCGTCGAATCGAGACAACCCCGCGCCCCAGGTGCCGACCCAAATGTGGTTTTCCCGGTCGACGGCGATGTCGAGGACAAAGTTGGGGTTCGCGGTTCGGTTTTCTTTTCTCCCTTGGCCGTGATGGCCCTCTTCGTACGATTCCTCTTTCGGTCGATCGGCGGGGGGAAGGTCCATCTTCGCCCCCAGCCCGTCGCGATGGGTGAAGCCGGTCCAGCGCTTGCCGTCGAAGCGATTGATCCCACCTTCCGTCCCGAACCAGAAGTTTCCGTCGCGGTCTTTGGCGATGGCATAGACCCACTTGTCGAGGAGACCATCCTCTTCGGTATAGGTCTTAAAACTTTTTCCGTCGAAGCGGCTCACCCCGTCCCAGGTGGCGATCCAGGCGGTGCCGTCCGGATCGAAATAAATATCATACACCCAGAGATCGCCCAGCCCGCTTCCGGCGGGGTAGACGGTCCACCGTTCATCGTAAGTGATTCGTCCGCCGCCATAAGGGGTGTAGGTGGTCCACTCTTTTCCGTCAAATCGGGAGAGCCCGCCGCCGTAGGTGCCGACCCATTTTCTTCCTTGCCGATCGACCGCGACCTTGTAGATTCCTTTGGCGAGGAGGCCCTGCGTTGATCGGACCGTGAAGGTCTCGTGATGATCCGAAGTGCGGGTATCGTAGCGGATCAACCCGCTTGCCAGACCGAGCCAAAGATCATCTCCCTCGAATGCGAGGCTCTTCACATTTGCGCCGGTCTCAAAGTTAATGAAGCGGGGAGGAAGTGCGGGCGGGGCCGGCGCGACGGGAGGCGCAACGGGGGCAGGCTGGGAACAGGCGGTGAGAAGAAGGGTAAGGATCATGGAAGAAAGTCTTAGTTTCAATGAGAAATCGGCTCCGTTTTTGTTGACAAACAAAAAAGTTGGTAGTATTCTACAAAAACATTGCTCGAATAACAAGCAGGTTGCGCTTGTCTGTCGGGTGAACGTCGGGCGGATAGCTCAGTTGGTAGAGCGTCGGCCTTACAAGCCGAAGGTCACAGGTTCAATCCCTGTTCCGCCTACCACTTCGGGTGAGGCGGCCGGGATGTGACCGAGGCGCGATGAGGCGACCGCGCTCAGACGTTCAACCGGAATCATCACAATTTGGAATAGGTCCTGGGGGGCCGTAGTTCAGCTGGTTAGAACGCCGGCCTGTCACGCCGGAAGTCGCGAGTTCGATCCTCGTCGGCCCCGCCACCTTGCCGCTATCGTAAGCGGCGAGGCCGTCCCCCATCATCATTGGAATTCTTTCCGCCCATCCCGAAGGTGGGCGCGCTTATCGAAGGGAGATCCAACTGTTTTGCCTCTGAGTGCAGGTTCACAAGTTTCTATTTTTGATCTGGTTCTTTCCGCAGGTATTGTCGCAAAGATTGTCCTCCTTCTCCTCCTTCTCGCTTCGATTGTGACCTGGGCAATTATCTTGTATAAGTGGATGACCTTGCGCAAGGCCGAAGCCGAGAACCGGCGATTTTTAGTCCTCTTCTCTAAGATCGACGATCTTTTGGAGATCCAACAGAAGGCCCTACAGCGGAATGAAGGCCCGATGGTGATGATCTATCAGGCGGCGATCGACAAGATGCGTCCTTACCTTGAAAAAGAGGGGGAGAATGCCCCTCCCGCGATTGATGGAAATCGCCCCATGCTCTTGACCAGCCTTCAGCGCACGCTGAGGAGCGGTGTGCAAGACGAAATGGCCCATCAAGAGCGCTACCTCCATTTTCTCGCAACCGTTGGGAACTCCGCCCCTTTCGTCGGACTCTTTGGGACCGTCTGGGGGATCATTAATGCCTTTCAGGAGATCGGCCGGCAGGGGAATGCCAACATTGCCTCCGTTGCCCCCGGTATCTCCGAGGCGCTTGTCGCGACGGCGGCCGGACTTTTTGTGGCGATTCCCGCGGTGATGGCTTATAATATCTTTGTCAACAAAATCCAAAAAATGGAAGTTCAGCTGGATGTCTTCTCGGCGGAGTTGACCTCTCTGGTGGAGGAGAAGCTGTATCGTTTGCAGAGCAGCCGGAAGGTGGGGTAGTTTCCCTTTCCTATCCATTGCGAAAGCGTGACGAAGAGATTCTCGACGGGAAACGGAGTATGGTGAACGGATTTGAGCCGGATCGCCTTTACTATATAGAGAAGCGCAAGAGGAAATAGACATGATGACCTCGTCGACAGGCCGGCAGCGAAGATTGCTGGCCGAGATCAATATCATCCCCCTGGTCGATGTGGTTCTCGTCTTGCTCATTATCTTTATGGTGGCCGCCCCGCTTCTTTACCGCGGGATGGATATCAAGCTGCCCCAGGCGGCGACGAATACCATCAAGCCGGAAGAGCGAAAAGTCCTCACCATTGAAAAGAACCAATCAATTTATTTAGATAAGGAAGAAGTCGGATTGGCCCGTTTGGAGGGAAGGCTCCAGGCGTTGAAAGGGAGCTCTCCGGAGGTGTCGATCTACCTTCGTGCCGATCGGGAGGTTCCCTATGGTACGGTTGTCCAAGTGATGGATTTGATCAAGCGCGCAGGAATCGACAAGCTCGGCATTGTGACGGAACCGCTTCAGCAAGATTCTCCTTCCCGTTAGACTCACGTGAGGCCCCACCGCGCGCCACGATTTCGTTGAGGAAGGCGCTCGACGCAAAAGGACAAAGGCCTTCTCCGCCAGATCCTGAGATCACCTGCGATATTGATAAAGGCGGGTGGCGAGCGGCAGTGGGGGATTCATCCCCGACTCGCCGTTCACGATCAGTCGAAGCAGCATAATCGACCGCCCTCGGGGCGGTTCACCCAAGCAGACGCCCCATTCTGAGGGAGAATGGTTCGAAGATCCCAAATGATGGACGCTGCAACCGCATGGGTTGTTTTTTCAGGGTGATTCAATGGGTGGATCGATGTCAGTCGTCCGTTGGAATTCGGACTGGGGCTCTGGGGATGGGATGATTTTCCGCCGTGCGGAAGGCCTTTCCAAAATGATGGTCCTCTCCTTCGTCCTTCATCTTATGTTTTTTTCTTTTATCTTGTTTGGGCGAACTTTTTGGGGACCCTCCGCTTCGGCATTTCAAAGCTATCAGGTGACGCTGGTTCCCTCCTCGTCGGCGCCGCGGTCTGTCCCCTCCACGCCGTCGGGCGCTCTTTCGCCGATCGCCAGTGCGCCGGTGGCCGCTTCTTCTCGGCCCCCTTCTCCGCCTGTTGCGGCCCCCAAGCCGGTCCCTTCCAAGGTCGCTCCTCCCGTAAAGGAAGATCCGGAGAGATTGCAAGAATGGTGGAAAAAAAAGGCAGGATCGATTAAAATACCGGCGGTTCAGCAACCGAAAAAAGATCCGGCTCCTCCTACGCCGGCACAAACGGTGAAAAAACCCATGGCCAGCCCCACTCCCGTGGAAACAAACTCGACGGCGCCTCAAAAAGAAGAGGCGGCAGCAGCACCCTCTGCGCCACCCCATCCCGCTGCGCCATCGACCTCCGGGGCGAGTCAGGAGGCGAGCAATTCTTCGCTCGTTGCGACCGGAAGTGCGTCGCTCAATACCTCCCTCTTTAAATTTCCTTATTACCTCAAGAGTCTTGAAAATAAAATCAGCGGGCAGTGGTCCCCGCCGCCGGTCCTCCTCGATGCGCAGATCGTCGGCGCGATTGTCCAATTCAGTGTTACCCGGAGGGGGTCGATCGAATCGGTTGAGATTGAAAAAAGCTCCGGCAACAGCCAGTTTGACCAGGCCGCCCTCCGGGCGGTTTATAACGCGAATCCGCTTCCGCCGCTTCCGGAGGGTCTTTCGGAGGATCCGTTGAAGGTTCATTTTAGCTTTACACTCCAGAAAGGTTCTTAAGCGTGCGGGGAAGGATTTTAGGTCTGCTTCTTTTGGGGCTGATTGGAGCCGGATCGGTGAGCGATGCCGCGGATGTCTTTATCGGGACGACCCGCTCCGGTTATGAAAAGATCCCATTGATGATCGTTCCGTTTCAGGGGGAGAGCGCGAGCGCCGAGCAGATGTTGTTGGCCGAAACGGTGCTTCAGTCCGATCTGGAGCGATCGCAGTTTTTCACCATTGTCGAGCGAAGTAAGGTTGCTTCCGCTTCCCGGCAGACCGGGACACCGGACCCGACCCTCATTGCAGATGCAGGGAAGGCGGGGGTTCAGGTCTTGGCCTGGGCCAAGTTGATCCCCAAAGGAGACGACTGGGTTCTGGAGAGTTATGCTTACGAGACCGCCAAAGGGGAGCAGGTGGTCGCGGTGCGGATGATCGGTGATCGGAAATCGGTCCGGATGATGGCCCATCGCTTCGCCGATAAGCTCGTCTCGCACTTTACGGGGGAGCCGGGGATCGCTCAGACCAAGATCGCTTATGTTTCGGACATCACCGGCAGGAAAGAAGTTTATTTAATGGATTACGACGGCGCCAACGAAATGCGGATCACCGCCGATCGGAGCATCGTCATCTCCCCCCGGTGGTCATTCGACGCCGGGCAGATCGGTTATACCTCGTACCGCGAGGGAAACCCGGATATCTACTTCCTTGATCTCGGGACCGGACGGCGGCAGCGGGTGGTCTCCTTTCCGGGGTTGAACCTCTCCGCCGCTTGGTCTCCGAAGGGAGATCGGGTCGCCTTCGCAACGACAAAGGACGGCAACGCGGAGATCTACACGATGCGTCCGGACGGCAGCGAATTAAAGCGGATCACCTTTAACACGGCCGATGACCTCTCTCCGGCCTGGTCTTCGACCGGAAGGCAGATCGCTTTTATCTCCGATCGGGGGGGGAACCCTCAAATCTATATCATGGATGCAGACGGATCGAACGTCCGTCGCCTGACGTTCAACGGAGATTACAATACATCCCCATCGTGGTCTCCGAAGGGAGACTGGATCGCCTATGCCTGTCGGAATGAAGAAAAGCGGCTGAAAATATGTGTCGACAGTGTTGATGGGCAGCAATCGATCCGGCTGACCGAAAGCGGCCCGTGGGATGACGAATCGCCCTCCTGGGCCCTTAATGGAAGGGATTTGGTCTTTACATCGAATCGGACCGGGAGAAATCAGATCTATACGATCCATGCGGACGGAACCGGATTGATTCGCCTGACCTCGAATGGGGCCAGCAATACCGCGCCGTCCTGGTCGCCGCGATAGCGGGGCATTTCGTATTCAAAATGTTCACGGAGGAAAATAAATGAGAAGAAGTCTCTCAAGCACTGCAGCGCTGTTCATTCTGTTTTTATCGGTTGTGTTGATGGGGTGTCCTAAAAAGGTCCCTTCGACCGAAGGGTCTGCCGGGCTTTCCAGAGAGAAGTCGGGGACAACAGGACAAGGGGATGCGTCGGGACCGTCCGACGGCCGGTCGCTTCCACCCCCTCCTCAGGAAGAGAGACTCGACCCGCTCGCAAAAGGGGATTCGAGCCCCGACGGGACGTTGTCCAGCCGCGCGGAAGGGGGAGAGGCGGTCAGCTCTCTTCAAGATGTTTTCTTCGAATTTGATCAGTGGCTGATCCATCCGGAGTCGCGGAAACTCTTGGAGTCCGATGCGCAGTGGCTTGCGGCCCATCCGCAAGCGAAGATCCAGATTGAAGGGCATGCCGATGAGCGGGGAACCGAAGAGTACAATCTTGCGCTCGGTGAGCGGCGGGCCAAATCGGTCATGAATTTTCTGGTCAACCTGGGGATCAGTTCCTCCCGGCTTTCTTCCATCAGTTACGGGGAGGAAAAGCCGTTCTGCAGCGACAAGGCGGAAACTTGCTATGAGAAAAACCGCCGTGCCCATTTTGTCGTCGCCCCTCGATAGATTTCGGGAGGATGCCCGGTTGTGAATGCAAGGAGGAAGGTGATGCGTTATTCCGTGTTTTTGCTGGCGGGGATGTTCTTGCTTCAGGGATGCGGATATTCTCTCCGGATGGTCGATGTGGCGGAGGAAAATCGCGAGGTTCGAAACAAGAGAGAGATGGAAGAGCTCGTTCATCAGCTCGACGGCCAGATGAAGGAGACGCAAGCACAGGTGACGCGGCTTCAGTCCGATTTAAAACAGGTCCGGGAGGAGAACCGCAAGGCGATCTCGGATTTGCAAAAGCGGCGGGCCGATGTCGATGTTCGCTTTGATGAAAACGAAGTACAGCTTCGAATGATTCAGGGGAAAATTGAGAAGGAGGAGCGCCGGCGCACCAACGTCTTCCAGCAGGTCGACAATGCCGCTTTCCGTTTGAGCGAGCAGGAAAAAAATATAAAGGTTTTTCAGGCGCAGATCGAGGAGTTGAAAAAGGTGAATGCCGCCCTTCAAAAGGATTCCGAAGATCAGGACAAACGGCTGAAAGAGATGACCGGACAGATCGTGCAGCTCGCTCAGGAGGTCCCCTCTTCGCTTACCGCGCAAGCGGCACAGCTGGATGAATTGGGGAAGCAAATCCAATTGGTGAGCCGGGACGGAGATGTCGAGCAGATGGGAAAGAGCTTGGCCGATCTGTCGAGTGCGCTCAACCTGCTGGGCGAGAAGATCACGGCGAAAGTGGATGAGCAGGAAAAATTATTGAGCAAAACGACCAAACGGCTTCAGGCGCTGGAGTCGAAGCTGGCGCCGAAGGGAAAGCAATCATCGCTCCAGGAGGCGTCACCGAGCGAAGCGGGTGAAACGGTCAATGCCGCTTGGCATGAGTAGAATCGATTTTGATTTGGGGGAGGTGTTTTTCGGCTGATTCATCTGTTCTCATCAACAGCCGCTTGGACGGACGGGAACGATCGGGAGGAGATCGCTCATCGGTCCGTCGGTGTAACATCAGAGAGACAAAAAGATTTTCACGTTGCAATCGGTCATAGGAGGGTGCTTTCAATGAAAATGAAATCAGGGTTTTGGATGTTGGTTGGAATCGGTCTGCTTTTCGTGCAAACAGGATGCGCGAAGAAAATCGCCCCTGTGTCGGGCACGGCGGCGCTGAGCGATGAGCGCGCTTCTTCCAGTCTCCCCTCGGACGGGGTGACGGAAGAAAGCATTCGGGAAGAGCGGGTCGAGGGTGATTCGGTCGCAATGCAGGATGGAGCGGGTGAGCTGCCACTGGCCGGTTCGGACGAAGAGACCGGCGAGCTGGTCGATATCTTTTTTGAATTCGACCAGGCGATCATAAAGGAAGAATCAAAGACGAATCTTCAGAAGAATGCCCGACGTCTGATGACGGAAAAGGTCCGGATTAAGATTGAAGGACATGCCGACGAGCGGGGGACCGAGGAGTACAACTTGGCGCTGGGAGAGCGACGGGCGCAGGCGGTAAAGCGATTCTTGACCGCCCTCGGCGTCGACAAAAATCGGATCAACACGATCAGCTTCGGTGAAGAGCGGCCGTTCTGCAAAGAGCCGAGCGAGAACTGCTACAAAGAGAATCGCCGGGCTCATTTTGTGTTGACGCCATAATCACGAAACGGAGGAGACGCTTGGATCTGCTTCGAAACAGGCTTTGGGGGGGAATGCTCGTATTGATCTCCCTGACGGGGTGTGCTCTTCAGTCGAGCATGGTCGAGATGGAAAGTGACGTTGATACGATGCGAAGACATAATCGAGAGCTTCAAAGCCGGCTTGAGCGGCTTGAAAAAGGGGCGCTGACCCCCGGCGCCCCTTCCTCCTCCGGTTCCAAAATGCCGGCCGATATGATCGTCCGGATGGACGGTCTGGGGACCGACCTGCAGATGCTGACCGGCCGGGTGGACGAAGGGAATCACCTTCTCTCCGCCCTGGCAAAACGGATGGAAGATCAGTCGTTCCGAACGGAAGAGTTGCTCAGCCGCCTCGATGCACTCGAAGCGCGCGTCCAGGCGTTGGAGAAAGGGGCCCCCATCAAGGCCCCCGAACCCGGCGACGGGAAAACGATTCTGCCGGGAAGGACCATTGATCCGAAAAATCGGGGCGGCTCTCTCTCGCCCACGGAGGCGTATAACCTCGCCTACAACGATTATCTCAAGGGGAATTACGATCTCGCCATCATTGGGTTCCAAAACTTTGTTCAACAGTATGCCGGCTCAGGGCTGATTCCGCAGGCGATTTACTGGACCGGAGAAAGCTACTATAATAAACGATCGTATAACAAGGCGATCGAGCAGTTCGAGCAGGTTCTCCAACAATATCCGAAGAGCGAAAAGGCCCCGAACGCCCTCTTGAAGGAAGGGTTTGCTTACCTGGAGATGGGTGACCGGATCAAAGGGCGGCTTTTTTTGAAAAAGGTCATCGAGAACTTTCCCAATTCCAACGAATCGAACCTCGCCAAGGACAAGCTCGCCGGCCTCCGATAATCCGCAATCGATTAAGGAGCCTCTTTTGCCAAAGATTAATATCCTTTCCGAAAGTCTTGCAAACAAAATCGCAGCCGGTGAGGTCGTTGAGCGGCCCGCTTCCGTCGTGAAGGAGTTGGTTGAGAATGCCATCGACGCCGGAAGCCGCCGTATCTTCGTTTCTTTAACGGAAGGGGGGATTCGCCGGATTGCGGTTCAAGACGACGGGGAGGGGATGACGCGGGACGATGCGCTCCTTGCCTTTCAACGTCACGCCACGAGCAAGGTGGCGGAAGAGGCCGATCTCTCCACCATTGCAACCCTTGGATTCCGGGGGGAGGCGTTGCCGAGCATCGCATCAGTTGCAAAGATCCGGCTGGCCACGCAATCGGCCTCCGATCCGGAGGGGACCGAAGTCCTTCTGGAAGGGGGGCAGGTCCTGGGGATCAAGGCGGTCGGCGCGCCCAAGGGATCGCTCTTCGAGGTGAGCGATCTTTTCTACAACACCCCCGCACGAAGGAAGTTCTTGAAATCGGCACAGACGGAGCTGAGCCACGCCAGCGACGTGATTTTTCACTTGGCCCTCTCCCATCCGATGATTCATTTTCGCCTTACCCACGGCAAGAAGGTCCTTCTGGACGCGCCCGCCGTCTCCGATCTCAAAGACCGGATTCTCCAGCTCTTCGGGGAGGAGGTGTTCGTGCGACTGATGGAGGCCCACGGCGAGGGGCATCTCTCTTCCGGAAAGTCATTTGAAGAGGTGGAGGAGAAAGGTCTTTTTGTCGAGACCTTTTTCTCCCGCCCGCCGCTTCGAGGGAACCACCGGAAGGACCAGTACCTTTTCGTCAATCAACGTCCGGTCCGAAGCCCCCTTCTCTCTCACGCCATCTATGATGCCTATGGCAGTTATCTGATGAAGGGGGAGCATCCCTTTTTTATTCTCTTTCTCTCGATCGATCCGGCGGCGGTCGATGTGAATGTCCATCCGATGAAACGGGAGGTCCGCTTTCAACAGGCCGATCCGGTCCATGAGGCGGTCCGCCGCGTCATCCGGACGACCCTCTCCTTCGCCGGGATGGATGAGTTGCCGGTGGCGGTGCCGCTGGAGCGGCTGATCCCGATCCAGCCCGGTCCGGTTACAAAGCAGCCGCAATTACGCTGGGTCGGATGGCCCGAGCAGGCGGCGGAGCAGAAAAGCGCATATTGGTCACCCGAGAAGGGAATCCTCCAGACAGAGCCGGTACGGAATCAAGAGCGGATCGGTTTTCCCACTGCTCATTCCGCATCCCCTCTGATTCGCCCCTTAGGGCAGATCTATGGGACTTTTCTTCTGGCGGAGATCGAAGGGGAGTTTACCCTGATCGATCAGCATACGGCCCATGAGCGGATTCTCTATGAGCGCTTTCTCGAACGATGGCGCGCCCTGCAGCATCCGCCGACGGAAGGGAGGGGCGAGGCCGGTCCATTCAGCGCGGTGCAGCCGCTGCTCGTTCCGCAGCAGATCGATCTTCCTGTCACGAAGGCAGGTCTTTTGAGGGATTATCTGAAAGATCTGGCGTTCTTCGGATGGGGGATTGAGCACTTTGGGGAGACGACCTTCCTGGTCCGCGAGGTGCCGGCATTGATCTCCAAGATCCACCTCGAATCGTTTCTGCACGATCTGACGGACGATCTGGCGCAGACGGAGGTCTCCTCGAAGGCGGAGCAGCCGATTCTGAATGTGATCGCTTCAATGGCCTGCCACGGCGCAATCCGCGCGCACCAGCCGCTGACCTTCCCGGAGATCGAGGCACTCCTGAAAGACTATTTCGAATCGAAGACCCCGCCGACCTGTCCCCATGGCCGGCCGGTTCTCCTCAAATACCCCCTGATGGAGCTGGAAAAGTTATTTCGGCGCCGATGAAGGAAATCCCGCCGAAATCGAACGATCCAGAGAATCGCGCGGCCACCCGGCGGCATCCGCCTTCGGAGCAGCCCTGGTTTATCCTTGTCGGCCCGACCGCGGTCGGCAAGAGCGGGATTGCCGAACGGCTGGCGCGGTCGCTCGGGACCGATATTCTGGTCGCCGATTCCCGTCAGGTCTATCAGGGAATGGATATCGGAACCGATAAGCCCTCCGCGGCGTCGCAGGCGCGGGTGCCGCGCCACCTGATCGATCTGATTCCCCCCGATGCGCCTTTCTCGGCCGGGAAGTACAAGAAACTCGCCGAGGAGAAGATCGCCGCGCTTTCCCGGAAGGGAAAGCCGATCTTCATCGAAGGGGGGACCGGCCTTTATATCAAAACCCTCTTATATGGTTTGTGGGAGGGGCCGCCGGCCGATTGGGATTTTCGCAACCGTCTGCTCCAACAGGAGCGCGAGCAAGGAGCGGGGGCCCTCCACCGGCGGCTCGAGGAGGTCGATCCCGCGGCGGCGCAGCGGATCCATCCGCGCGATCTCCCGAAACTCATTCGGGCCCTGGAGGTCTATCACCAGATCGGCCGTCCGATCTCCGAGATCCATGCGGAGCACCGGTTCGCGGAGCCCCCGAAAGGGGCGTACTTCCTGGTGGGATTGCGGCGCGAGCGCGAAGATCTTTATCAGCGGATCGAACGGCGCGTCGAAACGCAAATTGAAAACGGGTTGATCGAAGAGACGGCCCGTCTTCTCTCGGCCGGCTTTTCTCCGGAACTTCCTTCCATGCGGGGATTGGGATACAAGCAGATGACCCGATATCTTCAGGGCGAGCAGACGCGGGAAGAGGCGATTGCAACGCTAAAGGGTGATACCCGTCACTATGCAAAACGGCAGATGACCTGGTTTCGCGCCGATCCGAAGATCGAGTGGATCGATCTTCGGCCAGATGAGAACGTCGGAAGCGGCCGCAGAGCGGATTCTGCGCTTGAAGTATTTCAAGATTATGCTATAATCCGTTCAATTTTTGTACCTCAGCGGATCAGTGAAGGAAGAGACGATGGCGGAGAAAAGAGGTTTGAAGAAGCGCGCGACGAGTCGGTCCAAATTGCCGCAAGCCCGGATCGGGGTGATCGGCGGAAGCGGTCTATACCAGATCGAATCGCTGAAAGAGATCCGGGAGGTTGCGGTTTCGACCCCTTTCGGAAAGCCGTCGGGAAAATTCATCCTCGGGACGCTCGAGGGAATTCCCATTGCGTTCCTGGCGCGGCATGGTCAGGGCCATGTTCTTCTTCCCTCGGAGATCAACTATCGGGCCAACCTCTTCGCCATGAAAAAGCTGGGGGTGGAGCGGATTCTCTCGGTCAGCGCCGTCGGCAGCATGAAAGAAGCGATCGCGCCGGGGCATATCGCGATCCCGAGCCAGTTTTACGATCTGACGAAGGGAAGAAAGAGCACCTTTTTTGGAAAAGGGATCGTGGCGCATGTCAGCCTGGCCGATCCGATCTGCTCCGAATTGTCCGGGATCGTTGCGGAGGCGAGCCAGGCGGTCGGTGCGACGATCCACCGCGGGGGGACTTACCTCTGTATGGAAGGGCCGCAATTTTCGACCCGCGCCGAATCTCAAGTCCATCGCACCTGGGGGGTCGATGTGATCGGGATGACCAACGTCACGGAGGCCAAATTGGCGCGCGAGGCCGAGATTTGCTACGCGACGATTGCGCTGGCGACCGATTATGACTGCTGGCATGTCTCCGAGGAGCCGGTCACGGTTGAGATGGTCATCAAGACTTTGTTGGAAAATGTCGCCCTGTCTAAAAAAATCATCCAAGCGGCGGTGGTTCGGATTGGAGAGGGGAGGCGCTGCCCTTGTTCCGATGCGCTGAAACACGCCATTGTGACCCCCTCTTCTGCCATTCCCAAGAAGACCAAGGCCGATTTAAAGCCAATCATCGGGAAGTATGTGTGAGGCTCCCTATCAGAATCGATCACGGGCTTCAAAGGGGAGGGAAGGTTTGTCCTCTCCGGTGAGCCCGACATCGGGTTCAGGGGGTTGCATGGGGGATCGGCTATGAAGCACATCCTGTTTTTGTCGTTTGTTCTTTTTTTATCCGGCTGTGCGGCGCTGACCTCTCCGCCCGATACCCCTCCCCCCATTCAGCACTCTTCTGAGACCGAGTTTATCTCGCCCTATCTGACACACGAGCGGCTGAAGACGGGGAAGCTGGCCATTCTGGCGGTCCTCTCGCCGGGTGATCCGGAAGGAATGGAGCAGAACGCCGCTTATGAAATCTTCCAGGGATTGCGCTCCTCGTTCCGAGATGTTTCCATTATCCCGCGATCGGATGCAGTCAAAAAGATCTTCGCGGCCGAGCTGCTCCCGGCCTACAATACTTTCGTAAAAAATTACGAAGAAAAAAGAACGATGAACCTCGACGAGCTCAAGAAGTGGGGCGAGCTGGAGGGGGTCCGCTACCTCTTCATCGGGGAGCTCGGAATCGTCGATAAACATACCGAGGCGAGAATGATGGGGGGACGGGAGAATCTGGTCGCCGGAAAGATCTCCGTCTTTGCCTCGGGACCCAGCATGGTTCCGGAGGAGGTGAGCAAACAGGTGCGGCTGCGCGGGGAAATCTGGGACAGCCAATGCGGGCAGATGGTCTGGGAGGGAAGAGGGGAGGCCGAAGTGGTCGAGATCGCGGGTCAGGAGCGGACGCGCGTCGAAGACATCTTCATGGCGGCGGGGAGAAACCTGATCGGCTCCCTCGCAAAGTCGATCTCGGGGAAGCCGGCCCCTGCGAAGGAATGTCCATAAAATAAAATAAATTGAATTGTCAGGAGGCGTTATGAGTTTATTGGTGGTGGGGTCGGTGGCATTCGATTCGGTGAAGACCCCTTTCGGTGAAGCGAAGGAAGTCCTCGGAGGATCGGCAACCTACTTTTCGACGGCGGCGAGCTATTTTACCGAGGTCAAATTGGTGGCGGTGGTCGGAGAGGACTTTCCGGAATCTCATTTGGCGTTCTTGCGAGAGAAGGGGGTTGATTTTGAAGGACTGGAACGCCGTTCGGGCCGGACCTTCCGCTGGCGAGGGGAGTACGGTTACCAGCTCAACGAAGCGAAAACCCTTGATACGCAGCTGAACGTCTTCGAATCGTTTCGACCGAAACTCCCGGCGACGTATCGGGACGCCTCCGTCGTCTTCCTAGCGAACATCGATCCCGAATTGCAGCTCGACGTTTTGAAGCAGGTGAAGCAGCCAAAACTCGTTGCGTGTGATACAATGAATTTCTGGATCGCAGGAAAACGCGATGCGCTCATCAAAACCCTCGGCGAAGTCGATATCTTGATCATCAACGACGGCGAGGCGCGCGAGTTGGCCGGCGAGTTCAACCTGGTCAAGGTGGCGAAGAAAATTCTCTCGTTTGGTCCGAAGATCCTCATTATCAAGCGCGGCGAGTATGGGGCATTGATGTTCAACGGGCAGACCACCTTTGCCGCTCCGGCGTTGCCCTTGGAGAATGTTTTTGATCCGACCGGCGCCGGCGACTCGTTTGCAGGGGGATTTATGGGCTATCTCTCGCAAAATGGGACGATGAACGAAACGGCGCTCCGGCAGGCGGTCATATACGGGAGTGTGATGGCCTCCTTTAATGTCGAGGCGTTCAGCCTCGATCGGATGTGGACCCTCACCCGAGAAGAGATCAACGCGCGGTATAAAGAGTTTCAGTCGTTGACCTTCTTCGAGAATGCCTAGGAGATTTTAAGACGGAGGAGTTTTGGATGCGTTGGAAAAGGGCGATGATCTGGATGCTTATCCCGCTCTGCACCGCCTGCGGGATGGGCGAGGCGCAACTCAGGAAGGAAAAGGAGGCATCGGCCCACTACAAGCTCGGCATCTCGTATTTGAATGATCGTTCCCTCCAGAAGGCGTTTATCGAGTTCCAGAAGGCGATTGAGATCGATCCGCGTTATCGCGACGCACACTACGCCTTGGGGCATGTTTATTTTATGCAGGAAAATCACACGGAGGCGATTGCCTCTCTGCGAAAGTCGCTCTCGTTCGATTCGAAATTCTCCGATGCCCATAATTATCTCGGAAAGGTGTACGAGGCGCAGGGTAAATTCGACCAGGCGATCCTGGAGTACCAAGCGGCCCTCAAAAATCCACAATATGATACGCCTGAGAAGCCCCAGATGAACCTCGGGTTGGTCTACCTGAAGCAAGAGAAATATGATGAAGCGGTCCGCTCCTTTCAAAGTGTCCTGAGGTTCAGTCCCCGCCCCGAGTTTATCGCCCTCACCCAAAATGGGCTCGGAAGAGCTTATTTTCAGATGGGTAAAATCAAAGAGTCGATCGCCTCCTATCAAGAGGCCCTCCGTATTGCGCCTGATTTCGTCGACGCCCATCTCAATCTTGCTTCTGCATACTTGAGAGAGGGCTCGAAGGGGCTTGCAGCGGGTGCGTTTAAAAAAGTCGTTGAGCTCTCTCCCCAAAGTTCACAAGCGAAAGAGGCGCAGAAGTTTTTGGATGCGCTTCGATAAATCGCTTCGTCCGCCGGCCGGCTGTCACGGATGTTGAAGGCGGATCTTGCTGTGAAGTCCTAATTCAGCACACGCTCGATCGCGCCCGGCCGAATGGCGCGGGTGAACGAGCCCAAAGAGGATCAGGTCGTGAATGGATAATTTAGGTGAGTTCCTTCGGCAACAGAGAGAAGATAAAAATATATCGATAGAAGAGTTGGCCACCCGGACGCGAATCGGGGTCCGGTTCATCAAGCTGATCGAGGAGAATCAATTCGATCAGCTTCCCAATCCGGTCTCGGCCAAAGGATTTTTGAGAAGTTATGCCCGCTGCATCGGTCTCGAAGAGACGTTCGTTTTAAATCGCTTTTCGCAGGTCGTTCAGCCGTCGGATCTGCCGCCCGCAACCGGCGCGGAGGAGAAGGTCCCTTCTTACATCCAAAGGAAGCAGCCCGATCGGCTTCCTTTTCCCCTCTGGGCCGCCCTCGCGGTGGCCGGCGTGATCGTCTTTTTCCTTGTGATCGCTTTTTTAATGCCGAAGAATAAAGAGGCCGCACCCCCGCCGCCTGAAGAGGTCCTCTCCGACGAGCCGATTCCTCCAGAGCCGTCTCCGATTCCGCCCCCGGAAGGGGGCGAAACAACCCCCTCTGAATCTCCTTCACCTGCCGCTCCCGCCCCTTCCTCGGTTCCTAACCCGGCGCCTTCCCCACAGGCACCTTCCACGAATCCGCTGGTTCTCCTCATTGAGGCAGTGGAGCAATCGTGGATTCACGCCACGATCGATGGAACCGAAATCAAAGAAGCGCTTCTTCAGCCGAGTGACAAGATTCAATGGGAGGCCAAAGAGAAATTCGTCCTGACGGTCGGCAACGCCGGCGGGGTGCGTCTTTTTCTCGACGGGCGGGAGCTTGGTTCCCTCGGTCCGAGTGGAAGGGTGGTGAAGCGGGAGATTGTCGCGCAGCGATAAAGGCCCATAAAGGACTTGATTTTCTCGCGCCCTCCGTGTATTAAGAAGGGCGACGCCGGCGTAGCTCAGTGGTAGAGCAGCTGATTCGTAATCAGCAGGTCGTCAGTTCAATCCTGACCGCCGGCTCCAGCAAAATCAACGGCGCTGTCACCAATAGATTTCCTCTGACTGTTCCCTGAATTTCGGATGTCTCCGCTTTTTCTTAAAAGTTTACACCTTAATATAACCTTGTATTTCGCGGCGCCACTGTAGTACTATTTTGAATTCTTCGCCCGAAGATAGAGGGAAAACATGCGCAAGCAGATCTTGATTGTAGATGACAACGAAGATTCCTGCCAGATCTTCACCCACCTGCTGACGAAAGAAGGTTATGAGGTCACTCTCGCCAGAGATGGCAAGGATGGATTGCAGAAGATGGCGCAGTCCCGGCCCGACCTGGTCTTGCTTGATGTCATGTTGCCCGGGATGAATGGATTCGAAGTCTGTCGGACCATCAAAAGCAGTCCTTCCTTTCGCGCCATCCCTATTTTGATCATCAGCGCCGGTATCGATCCCGCCATTCAGGAGCAGAGCCTCAATGTCGGTGCAGAGGAACTTTTAAGCAAGCCGATCAGAGGACACGATCTGCTTTCAAAAATCAGAAAATATTTTAATAACCATCCTCCCTCTCCGTCCACGCCGTAACGCTCATCTACATCTCAAAAATCCCGTCTATGCGAGATCTTCTTCTCAATCACGAAGACGGCTTTTACAATCCAGAGATCTATCCAAGACGATGTGGTTCAACGGATAAAATGCCGCGTTCTCGACCACGACGATGAGGAAGATGAACGCCCGAACGGTGGAGCAGACGCTTGTCATCGAGCGGGAGCATCCGTTCCCGCTCGATGACAGCAGCGCTCGTCGTGATTACGTTAAAAGGATCCAGAGCAAAATCACAATCCCTGGAACGCCTAATAACCATGCAAGCAAATAGACCATCGTTGCCTCCTTTAAAAGATTGATTGCCTGATACTCTACAGAGCAATAAGAATGCCAAAATTAAGTGGATGAAAATCGGGATCTAAACGCTTTCCTGCGCCCTTGTTGATTGAATTATACAATTTGCTCAAAATGCCAACGGAGGATATGCATAATTTGCACGCACAACCTCAACAGACGGGACGCGCGTTCTCTGAAGAATCGATGCCGTGCGGCTTAAGTGACTTCCGTGATGATCCGCCCTCGGAGTTTTTCGTCGGGGAGAGGGCCGCTGCCGGCCTTCATGTTGTCGCGAAGATGCGTGACCTTGGAAGTGGCGGGGATGGTGCAGGTGATTGCCGGATGGGAGATTGCAAATTTCAGCAGGATCTGCGCCCAGCTGGTGCAATCGATCTCGGCGGCCCAGGCCGGGAGCGGCCGGTTTCGAAGTCGGCGGAAGAGATCGCCTCCCGCGAACGGCCGATTGGCGATCACCGCCACGCCGCGTTCCAGCGCCATCGGCAGGAGCCGCCGCTCCGCCTCGCGTTCGCCGACGGAGTAATTGATCTGGATGAAATCGATCGGCTGCGAGGACAGCACCCGCGCGACGTCGTCATGGCGGCTGGCCGTGTAGTGGGTCACGCCGATGTAGCGGACGCGCCCGTCCCGCTTCCACCCCTTCAGTGTTTCAAGGTGGGTGTTCACATCGACCAGGTTGTGCACCTGCATCAGGTCGATCGGGTCGGCGCGCAGCAGCCGCATCGACTCTTCCATCTGCGAAATCCCCGCCTCTTTTCCCGAGGTCCAGACTTTGGTGGCGACGAAGAGCCGCGGCCGCAGTCCGAGCGGGACTGCGAGGTTGCCGACCACCTCCTCGGCGTTCCCATACATGGGCGACGAGTCAATCATTTCCCCCCCCATCTCCACGAAGGTGCGGAGGACCGCTTCGAGCGGCATCCGCTCGGCGGGAGAGGGGCCGACGTCGAAGGTCTGCCAGGTTCCGAGGCCGATGACAGGAAGACTCTCGCCGGAGGCGGGAATGCGGCGGGTCAAAAGGGGGGTTGCGCGCGGTGGCTCCGCTCCCCCGGCCGCGCTCAATTTTGCTGCCGCGAAAGCGGTCATGCCGATGCCGATGAGGCGCAGCAGGTCACGTCGGGTGAGGTTGATCATTCTATCCATATTAAAAGGGGTGGATCGGGCGAACCAGGTTCAGTATACCGGATACGATATTGATCGGTCCAGATGCTTTCAGACGCCATGAAAGGTTGGCGCCGAGATCAGGAGGCCCACCGTCGCGAGCGTCCTAAAGGGGGCGGGAAAGCGCGGTTGAGCACTTCCAGGTCCTCGGGGGCAAGATGGACATCGAGCGCGGCGCGGTTCTCCTGGACATGCTCCAACGTGCTCGCCTTCGGGATGACGATCGTCTCTTCTTTTTGAAGCAGCCAGGCGAGCGCCACCTGGGCCGGGGTGGCTCCGTGACGCGCGGCGACCTGCTTCAAGGCCGACGCGCCGAGCAGGCGGCCTTGCTCGATCGGCGTGTAGGCCATGATCGGGATGTGGCGACTGCGACACCAGGGAATCAAGTCCATCTCGATCTCCCGATGGAGAAGGTTGTAGTGCATCTGGTTCGTTGCAACATGCTCCCCTCCCGGCAGGACGATCAGTTCCAGCATATCGGAGAGATCGAAATTGCTCACCCCCCAGTCCCGGATTTTTCCGGCCTGCACCAATGCTTCAAAGGCCTCCACCGTTTCGGAGAGAGGATAAGCGCCTCGCCAATGAAGCAGATAGAGGTCAAGATGATCGGTTCGCAAACGCCGGAGGCTCCGCTCGCAGGCGGCGGGGGCGCCGCGATGGTCGGCATGATGGGGATAGACCTTGCTGACCAGGTAGATCTCATCGCGAGGTCGGCCGTCGATCGCCTCGGCGACGATCTCTTCCGCCGCCCCCTCCCCATACATCTCCGCCGTGTCAATGAGGGTCATGCCGAGCTCCAGCCCGAACCGGAGGGCGGCCACCTCTTGCGGACGCCGGTCTCGTCGCTCTCCCATTCCCCAGGTCCCTTGGCCGAGGACGGGGACCGGCGCCCCAGACGGAAGTATGACGGTTCTCATTTTTCCTCCTCGTACTTATAATACTAAAAACAGTGTATCGAGGCGGCGCCGCGCGAGCAATTGCCTGGTCAGGTGATCCCCGTCGGACGTAGTGAAAAGGGGCGATTCGTACCCCCTTAATTCGTCCGAAACGTCCTGTCTTCCGAGACCGTCAGATTGCCTGCGGCATCTTTGCTTTTGACCCGATAGTGGTAGAGGGTGTTGCGCCGCAATTCTGCGAGCGTTCGGGAATGGCCGTTTTTCAATGTTGCGTCGATCGTTGTTGAACGGCCATACGAGGTGGTTCGGCCATACTCAACCTGAGAGGTGGCCGGCCGGTCGGTATTCCATCTGATGGTCGCACGGCCCCTTGAGATGTTCCCGGCGGTGATGTTCGAGATCGCCGGCCCCGTTGTTTCCGGCGAGAGGGTGGTCACCGTGAGCGGGGAAGAGCCCGGAGAGAGATTGCCGACCCGGTCGATGGCCGACACGGTATAGGTATAGCGGGTATTCGAGGCCAGTCCCGTATCGGTGTAAGCGGCGGCGGTGGCGGTTCCCAACGCCGTCCCATCCCGAAACACCTGATAGCCCGCCAAGGCGTTCGCATCGGTCGACGCGGGCCAGGAGAAGGAGACCTGGTTTTGCTGGACCGAGGTCTTTGTGGGAGCGCCCGGCGTGCTGGGAGGGGTATTATCCACTCCGACCGAAATCGTCGGTGGAGGGCCGGAGAGGCCGGCCGCGTCATACGCACGAATGAGAAGCTGATGATCTCCGTCGGCGATCGAGGTGGTATCCCACGACCAGGAGACCCCTCCCATATCGGCCCCCTCCTGCGTTGCTTGTACCGCTCCATCCACGACATACTCCACTTTCACCACCGCGACATTGTCGGAGACGGTTCCTTGCACCGGAATCGTCCCGCGGACAGCGGCCCCTTCCGCCGGAGAATCGACAGCGGCGGCGGGGGGCGCCGTATCCGTCTGCGTTGAACTCGGCGCGCCGCCCGATAGGGTATAGGTGACCGTTAAATAGGGACGAAGGGATGTATCCGGCGCCTCCATGCTGGCGAAGAATCGATACGCGTCGGCCGGCTGGGTCGGATCGGAATTGACCATCAACCCATCATTGCCGTCGGGAGCGGCTTGCCACTCCTGAACCAGGTTTGTCACATTCCAGTTTTTGTAGCCGGGAGTTTTATCGACCGCCTGTGTGTCGTAGGCAGGCGAGATGTCCCCTTGGGCCAGCGGGATGTCCTGATAGCAGCAGGCATTCGCACTCCAAGGATTGACCCCGTCATAGGTGTTTCCGGTCGCCCGGCTGAGATCGGTATTTTTGTTGATCACCTTATGCACCGTGATCGTATACGTCGGGGCTGCCAAGGCGTCGCTCTCGACCAGAGCCAGGTGGAGGGTCGCATGCTGCACAATCGCCCCGGAGGGAATTCCGGAGAGATCGAATTTCATCAGAATCGCATTGGCAATCCGCTGAGCGGGCCAGGTATAGGTGTTCAGCGTCGGCTCGGCGCTGTTGGCGGAATCGTCGACTTTCAGAAAGGTGTCCGAGGCCGGAGTCAATCTCACGGTGGTCCCGGTGGGGGAGGCCCAGGTTGCGGCGCTCGCCGCGGTCGACGGTGATGAGGCGTTTCCGGCGGCATCGATGGCGGAGACGGTATAGCTGTATGTCGTGGAGGGGGAAAGGCCGGTGTCCGCGTAGACCGGATCGACGCTGGTTCCGATTTGAACCCCGCCCCGGTAGATACGGTAGCCGGCGACGCCGACATTGTCGGCCGAGGCATTCCAGGTCAGATCGATCTGCGAGGGGGAGGAGGCCGTCGCCGTCAGCGCCGACGGGACGGAAGGGGAGGTGGTATCGGCATCCGGAGCCGTTGTAAACGTATGATCGGCCGAGGTTGCCAGATTTCCCGCCGCGTCCCGGCTGAGCACCCGGTAGTGATACAACGTTCCAGGCTGCAGGCCGGCGAGGGTTTGGGAATGGGCCGTCGCCATCGCGGCATTCAGCGCCGTCGAAGCGCCGTACGCCGGGGTGGTGCCGTACTGGACCTGTGTATCGGCCGGCTCGTCGGTCCCCCAGGTCACGGTTGCGCCGTGGGGCGTGATGCCGTCGGCATTCACGCTGGAGATGGCCGGCGGGGCCGTGTCGGGGGCGCTTGAAAACGTTTTGCTGACTTCATTCGAGAAATCGCTCTCGGAGCCGGACAGATTGTAAGCGGTCACGGCAAAGGAGTAGGTGGTCCCTACAGAGAGACCGGTCACCGTCCAGGTGGTCACATTCCCGACATCGATCGGCGGATTGTAGCCTTGGGAAGCGGTTCCGACGTATACTTTGTAGCCGGCGAGATCACCTTCAGAATTCGGATCCCAGGTAAGAACGGCGTCCGCGGCAAAAAGTATCTCCAAGTTCATAAAAAAGAAGAAAACCACGAAGAAAAAAAAGCCGAATTTCCGCATTGTCTCTTGCATGTGGACCGCCTCCGCACAAAAAAAACCGCCAAGGAGGTTCCTTCGGCGGCTCGGCGGGCATGGCGTTTCGGCTTTAGCCCCGTTGCTCTGCGCCCTCCTCTTTCGAAGAGTTTGCTCTGAATCAAAGGATAAAACGAACGACGATCCTCAATCGGGAGCCTCCGCAGACTCCATACGGAGATATTTTCCCGGCGAGTGCAAACGCGACTGAATCCCGTTCTCTGTACGCAATGAAATCTTCCGAAGGGGGATACGCGAGGGGGATACGCGCCGTCGGGAGAGACTTCATCGGTCTTTATTTCCTTCTCTGGTATTAGAATAACGTTTTTACTCCGCGGGAGTCTATCCAACCTCAGGGCTAGTTCGATCGGGTAACTTGCCTCGCGCGCTTTTCATTTCGGCCGGCCGGGTATTTCACCCGTGAGCGGGGACATCCCCCCTCAAAAAAATGGGGGAAGCGTTGGAACGCTTCCCCCATTCGATGCGCGGCGTCTCTTTTTACGCAACCGCCACGATGCCGCCGGCCACCGCCGCCAGGGCGGAGACCACGGCGGTGATAAAGGTCCACCAGGCGGCGGAGGCAACGACCTTTCGGGTCTCTTCGGCTTGCTTTAGCGCCTCTTCTTTCAGCTGATTCATCCGGCGCTCCACTTCGGCCTTCATCTGCTCCGCTTTCCCGACCACGTTGTCGCGCGTCGACTCGATTTGATTGAGAATGTGCTCGGCATCTTCTTCGGACAGATCTGTCCGGGAGGAAAGCGTCGATTTGATGGTCTCCCGGTCGATCGATCGAAAGCGCTCGACCAACGCCTCCGCCCCTCCCTTGGGATCGCGGAAGAGGCGCATCAGATCTTCGCGGAGTCCCCCGTATTTTTGATCGGGCCGATTCAGAGAATCGAGATACTCCCGGACGCGCGCCACGGCGCTTTCCTGCACTGCGCTGAGGCGTTCCGGGATGCCTCCCCCTCTTTGGCGGAATTCGCGAATAATCTGCTCGGCCCGGTCGGCGGTCCGCTCCGCCTCCTCGTGCGACATATCCTGCCGTTGCTCTAAAAGGGAGACGACCGTCGATTTGTTGAACGCTTCATTGGCCCGGCTCTGAAGGAGGGCCGCCCCTTTTTTGGGATCGTGAACGAGCGTTTCGATTTCGCGTTTGATGCTGTCGGGGTTGAGCGCTTCTTTGCCGGTGTTGCGCAGGTATTGCTCCCACTCCCGGCGGGTGCGCTCCGCCTCCTCTTTGGAGTAGCCGGCCGCCACACGGAGTCCGGCATCGACGACCTTCTCTGCGACCGGTTTCTTCGATTTTGCCTCCTGCTGAATCGTCGCCGCGGCCCCTTTGGCCCGCTCCAACTTCTCCCGTCTCCGCTCGGGGGAGCCATATTTCGTGTCGAATGAAGCAATCAGTTTGTCTCGGTCCAATCGGTCGTCGTGAACGGTCATCGCCCGGATCTCGGTTTCACTGAAGAGCTGCTCCAGCTCTTCACGGATTTGCCGGGGATCGATCGGCTTGGGTTTCAGCTCTTGAATAAAGTTTTGCATCTGCGTCCGCACCTCTTCCGGCGCCATCTCCCCGAAGATTTCATTGCGCACCGCGGCGGTTACCTGCGCCGCGGTGTCGGCCGCTTGTTTCTCGGGAGAGGGGCCGAAGAGCGACGAGGCCGCCTGCCCCATGGAGCGGAGTCCCGTGGTGGCGGTATTGATCAACGAGCCGATCAGGGAGGTGGCCGCGCCGAGCTGCAGGTAGGTCATCGCCAGATAGAACAGCCCCCAAATGGTCAGTCCCAAAATCGCGCCGATCAAGGCGCTTGCGCTCAGGCTGACCTCCACCGCCAGCCAGCTGGCGAAAAAGAGGGCGATGCTCGTCGTAATCAAGGCCCAGAGGCCATATCCGGTCGTGATCTTCCGGACGGTGGCCATCGCCCCTTTCTCCTCCGCGTCTGCTTTGTCCTCCTTCTTTTTTCGGGAGGTGTCGGTCTTGTCGACCGGCCCCGCGGCGCTCACGCCGGCCGCGACCGAGAGGTGGGTCAGCGCCATCTGGAACGCCACGGCCAGCGCGATCCCGACCAGAAGGGCGGCAAAAAAGTGAGGGCCTGAGAAGAGGATGGCCGGTCCCGGCGTCACCACCGCCTCTTGTGCATAGGCCGGATGCGGCAGAGCCGATAATAGGGTCGCAAAGAGGATTGCAAAGAGCCTTTTCATAGAGATCTCCTTTTCAAACAGGGCTTCCGTGAGTCATAATGGTTTTAATCCCTCCGCGCATTGCGGCCGCGGATGAGGTTCTACGATACGATCGGTGACCGTCTCGTTCGGCGCTGTCCTCGGCCTTCGAGAAGATCCCCCATCGGTTTAAAGCCGAAAGACGTTCAACTTCTATCGTAGGAACCTGGCGGGCATGAGTCAATTAGACGAAAGAGGGAGGCGTTCCCCTTCGTAGGGAGTAAGCGCGGGAAGATTCCTTTGGATATAAGACGACCGGAGTGTCAGGGCCATGCTTCAAACCAAATCGATTCACTCTCCCATCGATCGGAAAAAAGACGGCTTGCGCATCCTGGTGGCCCGCTTTCGGGGCCGAGGGGTGAAGAAAACACGGTATGACGTTTGGATGGCGAACTTAGGACCGAGCGAGCCGCTGCTGAGAGGTTTTCTCGGCGGCACGATTGATTGGAAAACCTATACGCGCCGCTATCGGGCGGAGATGTTTCAGAGCGGCGGGGCCGATGAACATAACAAAGTCATCCGAAATCATGGGCAGAAGTTTACGCTCCGGCTGATCAAGAAGCTGGCGCAAACCCGGCCGGTCACTTTGCTTTGCCATTGCGCGGAGGAAGAGACGCATTGCCATCGCCACTTGCTCAAAGAAATGATTTTAAGCCGCAAGATTTAGCAGAACCTTCCTTGCAAACCAGTCCCTCTTTGTTCGCAAACGGATGAAGTCCCTCCCGTCGTAAGGGGGCTGCTTCCGGGATTCCCGTATGGCCGGGAATGACGAACATCGGATTCACGTAGACGGACGAAAACCCCTTATTGCGCCTAATCCAAGTTGATTGTACACTCTTCGTTTTGGTCGGGACGGCTCGACCGCGGCTTTCTAAGGACCATCGGATGATCTATCGTGCCTGGCGTTTCTTAATCAAAATATTTCTGCTCTCCCCCCGTCCGGTTCCGGCGGCTGCGCCCAAGCCGGCGGCATCCTCCTCCGGAATCTGGGGGACCTTCCGTGAAGCAATCCGCGGGACGCACCAAGATTTTACGAAGATGCCGATGCGGCGCGCGGTGGTCCTCCTGGCGATTCCGATGGTGCTTGAGATGTCGATGGAGTCGCTCTTTGCGATTGTCGACATCTTCTGGGTTTCGAAGCTCGGCCCGGACGCCGTGGCGACCGTCGGCCTGACCGAATCGATGCTGGCCGTTGTTTACGGGGTGGCGATGGGTTTGTCCGCCGGAGCGACCGCCCTGATCGCCCGGCGCATCGGGGAGAAGGACCCGGAGGGGGCCGCTGTGGCGGCCGTCCAGATTATCGGCGCCGGCGGGATCGTCGCGGCGATCATTGGAGCGATGGGGGGGGCGTTTGCGCCGCAGCTTTTATCATTGATGGGGGCCTCCCCCGCGGTGGTCCGCCAAGGGTCCGGCTACACAGCGGTGATGCTCGGCGGGAGTGTGACCGTCGTTCTCCTCTTCCTGGTGAATGCAATCTTCCGCGGCGCCGGCGACGCCGCGATCGCGATGCGGTCGCTCTGGCTGGCGAACGCGATCAACATCGTTCTTGACCCGGTCTTTATTTTCGGCTGGGGGCCGTTTCCGGAGATGGGGGTCACCGGCGCCGCCGTCGCCACCAACATCGGCCGCGGAAGCGGCGTCCTCTACCAGCTGCTGGCGCTGTTGCGCAGCGGCGGGCAGGTCGCCGTCGGAAGACGACACCTCCGTTTCGACCTTTCGGTAACCCTTCGGTTTCTCCGGATCTCGGGGATCGGCGTTTTGCAGGCGCTGATCGAAAGTGCGAGCTGGCTCGGTCTGGTGCGGATTCTCTCCGGCTTCGGAAGCGCCGCGCTCGCCGGTTACACCATCGCCATCCGCGTGGCGATCTTTGCGCTGCTTCCTTCGTTCGGTTTTGCCAATGCGGCGGCCACCCTGGTGGGGCAGAACCTGGGGGCCGGTCAGCCGGAGCGCGCCGAGCGCTCGGTCTGGATCGCCGCTTTTTACAACTTCGTTTTCCTGGGGCTGGTGAGCATCGCGTTCGTCGCCCTGCCGGGGCCAATCGTCCGCTTCTTCAGCACCGATCCGGCGGTGGTCGCTTTCGGCATCGACTGCCTGCGCATCGTGGCGCTCGGGTTTCTCTTCTACGCCTATGGTTTTGTGGTCGTCCAGGCGTTCAACGGCGCGGGCGACACCACGACGCCGATGCTCCTTAACTTCTTCTGCTTTTGGCTCTTTAAGATCCCGGTGGCCTATCTGCTGGCGGTGACGGCCGGGATGGGTCCGCGGGGGGTGTTCATCGCGGTCACCGCCGCCTACTCCACGCTGGCGGTGACGGGAGGGTTTCTCTTTCGCCGGGGAAGGTGGAAGAGCCGGCCGGTGTAAGAAGTGGGGTCGATAGAAAGCGTCTTTCACCTACTCCGATGGTTCTATTGCAGCTGGGTCGGGAGCAGCGATAAGATGAAATAAAAATCGGAAGGAGGGTGTTATGGCAGCGAAAGCGGAAGCGAGGGTGACGACAGATCCCGAGGAGATCCGCCGATGGGCGGAGGCGCGCGGGGGAAAGCCGGCGGTGGTGGAAGGGACCGATATCCTGCGAATTAACTTTCCGGGCTATCACGAGGCCAAATTGCAGGATATTTCGTGGCCGGAATTTTTTCAGAAGTTCGAAGAAAAAGGGCTGGCCTTCCTTTATCAGGAGGAAACTGTCGAGGGGGAGCGGAGTAACTTCAATAAGTTCATCAGTCGAGAGTCAGTTCAAGATCAGCTCAAGGGGAAAAAGGCGGCCTAAGCGCCGCCTTCACCCCTTCTTTTTCTGATCCTGCCTGAGCCGTTTAAAATTCCATCGTCAGATAAGCCACGGCCACCTGCGCCCGGTAGTCGGGAACCGATCCGCTGAGGGTCACGACGGCGGGGATGGCGGCGGAGCCGGGCGCGATCCCGTCCGTTGCGAAATCGTCTGATCGGTAGCTCTCGTAGAGAAAGCTCGCCCCCACGCTCAGCCTCTCGGTGACCCGGTATTCAGCCGAGAGGTCGACGGAGTGGATCTCCGTCGTCAGATCGGGAAGGTCGGTCGCGGGGGGAAGGGACGATCCGGCGGCGACATCGGTGGAAATCTTCGATTTCGAGAAGGCGTAGCTGCAGCCGATCGTCAGCCGGTCTTCCATCAGGCTCACGTTGAACCCGGTCCCCGCCGTTTTTGTGTCGTCGTCGTGATCGATCCGCCAATTAAACGTGGGGTCTGTAAACTGGGGCGCCAGCGGGAGGCCGAACACCCTCCCGACCTGGCCGAACACAATCTCCTGCCGAGTGAAGAACGCGTGGACGGAGAAGGTTTCAAACGGGGCCACGGCGAGGTCGACGGTGACGCTCCGGTCGTCCCGCCCCTGCAGGCCCAACGCCGAGCCGTCATATTCATCTTCAATAAAATGGTAGAAAAAGCCGACGGTGATGATCTCGTGGGGAAAGGCGGTCAGGTTCGCCTGGTATTTGCCCCGGTCCCTGTCGGCGATGTCGAACTTTCTCATGGCCGGATTGTTGATAAAACGAAGGGTCGGATCGGCGATCGTATTGAGATGCTCCTCGGTATGCATCTCGTTAAAAATGTTCGCCTGGTCGTAACCGTCCACCCCCCTTCTTCTCCCCGAGGAAACATTGAAGCCGGCGTGCGCCATGGAAAAATAGGCGGAGCGGAGGCCGGCTTTGTAGATCTGCTCCCGGCTTTTTTTGATCTCTCTGTAATCCCGGCTCACAGTGTCGATCTCGTACCCCAGCTTCACGGTGGTGCCGGTGAGGAGAAAATAGGCGGCATCGAGCTTTGCCTGCTCCTGCGCCCAGTCGTAAGGGAGGTTGTAGACGGCGGCCACGCTGTCGGTCTCCGCCTGGACGCCGAGGACATTGTCGTTTTTAATGTACAAGAAGAGGTCCTTCGGCGTTTTGTTTTTCGTCCGGTAGTTTCGATATTGGGCGTCGAGGGAAAGACGCCGCAGCGGTCTCGACGCGGCGTTCAGCCAGATCAGCGTGGTGTCGATCTCGGCGTCGGCCGACCTTCGGGGGAGGAGGCTTACATCGGTGCCGGTGGAGAAGGGGAGGAGGGTCTCATCCTGTCTCATCTGTCCGTATCCCAGCCGGCCCGAAATCCGCGTGGCGTAGGGGAGATTGATCCCGCCCGAGAGAGAAAGATTGTGGGCGAGGTTGTCCGGGTAAAGCCGATGTCGGGCCTGAAAGCCGGTGGAAGGGATCGGGCTTCGATACGGTTCAGCGGGGGGATTGGTTTGGACATCGAACGGCGTGCTCCAACGGAGGGTCTCTTCCCGGTTGTTGAATTGCGAGAAGTGATAAAGGAGCTCCAGCTGGCTTGTCTCGCCGCCGTATGAGACCGAGGCCTTGAGGTCGTCGGTGACGTAGTCGATCGGCTCCGGCAGGATGATGCTCCTCCCATTCCCCCCGTTCGTTCCGACCACCCCGCCGAGCGATCCGATCCCCTCCTTGTATTCCCTCTTGAAGGATAAGTCGAATTGAATGAGGCCGACGACATAGGAATAGCCGGCGGTCGCCGCCTTCCGCTTCACTTCCAGGTCGACCTCTTTCAGGCTGCTCTGAAGGGTGAGGAGGCCTTGGCTGTTCGTCCCGGTGACGAATCCGGCGGGGAGGGTCAGGGTTCCTCCCCCGGCCCCCTTGAAGGGGGTTCGGCTCGTGTTCGAGCTTCTCCGGATCGTTTGATCATAATCTAAAAGAATCTCATACCGCCCGTACCGCCCGCTCTTCAACGAAAGATACCGGTTCTCCAGGCCGAGATCTTCGGCCAGAAAATCCATGTGATAGTCATTTCGGTTGAAGTGGAGTTCGGCGCCCCCGACGAAATAGAATCCGTCGTCTGGGATCCGGTCATATTCGGCGAATTTGAACGATTCGTCGTCGAGCCGGACGCCTGCGCCGCCCAGGGTGGCCCGCCCGTGCCACCGGCCGGTTTCCGATCGTTCCGCCCCGTCTTCCATCGGGGCGCGCTCTTCCGCCGTTTCAGACGGCGCCGCCGGCTCCTCCGCGGCCGTCGCTTTTTGGGCGTTGGATTGGAGCGGGATAAAAAGGGGAGAGACCACCAAAAATCCGGCAAACAGCAACTGCTTCAGCATCGTTTTCCTCTTTTTGTTTCGATCGTTGCGCGTCATCGTTGAAATTTCGATCCGGACGGGTGGCTCGAGCCGTGTATTTGGCTGTGGCAGTTGACGCATCCCTTCCCCAGGAGCCGCTGCGACGCGTTCGGACCCGGCAGGTTTCTCCCGTCGTAGAGCGCGCCAGCATGGAATATTTCGGAGTGGCATGACAGGCAGAGCTGGGGCGGCCGCATCTTCAGCAGGTTCGGGAAATTGGAGCCGTGCGGTTCGTGGCAATTCGAGCAGCGCTCCCGGACCGGGGGATGCTCCCAGACCATCGGCCCCCGCTTTTCGGCGTGGCACAGGTAACAGGTGTCGTTTACCGATTGGGCTTTCAGCAGCGCGGGTCCCGGCCCGCCGTGCGGGTTGTGGCAGCTGGTGCAGGTCATCTTCCCCTCCCGCAGCGGCATGTGGGACGATTTCATCAGCTGCGCTCTTTTATCTTTATGACACTGAGTGCAGACCTGTTTGGGGTCTTTCGTGACGAGGAGCGCTTTCGGCGAGCGCGATTCGGAAAGATAGTGGCAGTTGCTGCAGCCGACGTTGCTCATCTCGTGGAGGCTCCCTTGCCAGTGGATGCGCTCCCCCTTTTCATGGCACTGCAGGCAGACCGAGTCTCTCTGCTTCTGTGTGAGGGGCCCGTCCGCTTTTAAAGAGAGCCGAAACTCCGGCACCCTCGGCCGCTGAGCATGTTTGCTTTGGGGGCCGTGGCAGGCCTCGCAGTAGCGCTCCTGGAGTTTGTTCTCGGGGTGTGTCGTGAACCGTTTGCTGTGGGTCGTCTTCTCGAAGGTGTGGATGTACTCTTCGTGGCACTTCGCGCAGACCTTCGGGTCGCCGACATATTCCGAATCGGACATCGTCGGATTGATCTCGGCCCAGTTCACCGGACTCGCCGCTTCCGCGCCGCCTGCCCAGATTCCAAAGGAAACGATCATCCCGATCAGCAGAACCGACCGTCTTAGGATCTCTCGAAACCGACGCCGCCCGGAAAGTAAATCGGGACCCTGCCCCATTTTCATCACGACCTCCTTGTCTATTTGATCTTGACCGCCTTGATCATCCCTGTTGCCGATCCCAACCCGATGCTGAGCGGAAAAGAGACATAATGTTTTCTCTGCCGGACCTTGTTGTCATGCACCGCGATGCCGATGGTCAACTCGTTCCCCGGCACGAGCTGCACGTCGTTGGCGTCTCCGGTCTGAAGCTTTCTTTTTAGGACCGCCGTATAGCGTCCGTTCTCCCAGTCGCCGCTCCCCGCGACATCTTCTTGTTTATCCTTGAGCCGGTCGGCAAAAATCGACCAATCCTCGGCCTCGGTCTTTTTGCCCGAAAATTTTACCCGCCAAAGATCGATCAGCCCCCCCTCGCCCAAGAGGCGCTTCAGATCGGCCTCCTTCTTTATCGCGGTCCACCCCTCCTCTTCTCTGGTGTAGAAGGCATAGAGCCGCAGATCGTCTCGTTTGAGGGGGCCGTAATAAGGGTGGCCCTCCATCTCCTTCTTGGAGGGGGCTTCGGGCATGGAGGCGAGGAATTTATGGCAGGCGACGAAACAGCCGTAGCGTTTAAAGGTGTTCTGGCTTTTGTTGACCTGGACCGCCACCGAATCGAAACGCTCTTCCCCCGCCGCCGGCGGCTCCTTCCAGCTCGATCCGTTTGACTCCCAATCAAACCGGAGATATAAATATTCGTCGTCGTACGCCGCCTGGACGTTGACCTTGAGGAACCCCTTCTTTCCGGGAATCGGATCGGGCTCAAAGCGTTGGCTCGAGCGTTTCATCGTCAGATTCCCGGCGGCGATCTGCTCGGCGCCGATGTCGAGATTGCCGGTCGCCTCGTCGAGATGGCATTCGATGCAGGCCCGTTCCCCCTTCTTGATGTTTTTTCCGCCGAGGCGGTGGCTGTCGCTCAACAGGAATTCCCAGGAGGCGACGCCGGGATAGAAAAGGGTTGCTTTGTAAGGGGGAACCTTGTCCCAACCGATTTCTTGTGCAGCGGTTCTAGACGGCCGCCCCGCCGATGCAACGACCGCAGCGAACAATAGAAATAAACGCAATGCCGACATGGAGGTCTCCCTCGTTTGTTATTAAAGATGGTCTATTGAAAACGCCGTCTCATCGTCTTTGAGAGATCAGCGGCCGGGCCGGCTTCCGCCGGCATTCGGTTTCAGCTCGTTTGATTCCACCGTAAACCGGTCGATCAGGGCGATGAGGTCGGAGGCTCTTTTGGCCAGGTCTTCGGAGGAGGCCAGGACGCTCACCGCCGCCGCCGCCGTGCTCTTGGAGGCCGAAGCCACGCCGCTGATGTTCTGGGCCACCTCGTTGGTCCCGCGGGCGGCCTCGGCGACGTTGCGGCTGATTTCGTGGGTGGTGGCGGTCTGCTGTTCCAGCGTTCCTGAAATCGCCGCGGCGATTTCATTGATCTCGCCGATGATTTTCCGGATTTCGTTGATCGCGCCGATCGCCTCTTCGGTATCGGCCTGAATGGCCGAGATCTTCCGGCCGATCTCTTCGGTCGCCTTCGTCGTCTTCTTCGCCAGATCTTTCACCTCGTTCGCCACCACGGCAAATCCCTTCCCGGCCTCTCCCGCCCGGGACGCCTCGATCATGGCGTTGAGCGCCAGCAGGTTCGTCTGCTCGGCGATCGACGTGATCACCTTCACCACCTTTCCCACTTCGGCGCTCGACCCGCCCAGCTTCGAGATGGTGCCGTTCGTCTGCTTCGCCACCTGTACCGCGTGCGAGGTCATTTGTGCGGCCTTATGAACGTCGCCCGAGACCTCCTTGAATGAGATCGACATCTGCTCCGCCGCGGTGGCGACCGACTGGACGTTCCGGTTGGTCTGTTCGCTCGCGCTGGAAACATTGCTCGCCAGCGCTTCGGTTTCGTTGGAGTTGGCGCTCATATGCTGGCTGGAAGCAGAGAGCGATTGGGAGGAGGCGACGATCTGCCTGGAATTCTCACGGATGCCGGAAGCGAGCTCCCGCATGGACCGTTTCAGGCTGGCGGCCATTTCCGAGAAGGCGCGGGCCAAGGTTCCCACTTCGTCGTCGGTGCGGACCCGGATCTCCCTGCTGAAATCTCCCCGGCTGATCTGCGCGGCGATCTCGGTCATCTGTTTCAGCGGAGAGATGAGCCATCGGACAAAGAAGGTGAGGGTCACGCAGGTTGCGACGAGGATCGAGAGGCCGTATAAAATCCAGTCTCCCCTGCTGTCGGCCAGCCGCGCGTCCATCTCCTGGAGGGAGGTGGAGATCATCAAGACCCCCCGGATCGTCTCATCTTTGGTATGGCAGGCATTGCATTTTTTCTGTTTGACCAGCGGCGTGAGGTAGGTGAGGATCCGCCCTTCCTTCGCTTCCTCAACATAATGAACGCTTTCTTTCCGGCCTTCTCGAAAGGCCGCCAGCGCCTCTTTAAAGCGGGGGTCGTCGATCCCCGCGGCGATGTTTTCCGCTTTGTCGGGATGGTTGTCCGTCCACTCGGGCCGCAGGCCGTCATACTCCACCTCGACTTCCCGCAGCGTCTTAAAGTCTTGAAAGGCCTCCTCCACCCCATTTTCCCGGACGACCTGGGTCCGCACGGTGTTCCCCTGGGCGATCATTCCGTCAATCAGGTAGCGCGCCATGTCGGCTCTTTCGTCCAGCATGTCTTTATAAAGACTGTGGACGACCGGCCCGGCCATCAACTTGCTCGACTGCACCTTCTCTTCAAAGAGGCCGCGCTCTTCGTTGTTAATCGCGTGGGTGATCAGAACGACGCCGCCGGTCACGGCGATCGCGATGATCAAGGTCAGCAGCTTTGCGAGGAGACTTTTCTTAAAGATGTTCATTCAGACGGATGACTCACACACCTCTCCCACGGATCGACGCGCGGCGGTACGGGTCCTTTCCGCTTCGTAAAATGTGGGCGTCCTTCTAAGGTTTGCTGGAACGGGTGAACTGATTAATTGGATATCCTATAGAACAATAGACCACGCAATCATAAGTAAATATAGCCGAGATCCTAGATTTGGCAACTTGTCTTGATGGATCGAGAGACGAATGGACGGATGATCCAAGGAGAACGATCGATGAAAATGAGAGTGCCGGATCAAGAAACGGCACTCGGAAATTGAAGGGGTGAATCAGGAATCAAAAGCGTCGGTGCGCAATGAAGCGGATTCCGGATCGATGAAGGGTCGGGAACGTTTGCCCTCTACGCAGATTGGTTTCAACGTTCCAATCCTGTTTTCTTCATTCCCCCTCCTGAATTGACTTATTTTTAGACGATATGATAAAGTCCGCAGGAGCGCTTCCCTAAGCGACTTGGCCTCGGCGGAGCGATCCAGGTATCACTGCCGGAAAATTAATCGAGGGGCGATTAGCGGGCATCATCCGTACCTTGAATGCGCATCGCGATGTCCCAGCGGCCTCTTTCGGTGACTCCAAAAGACCGCTCCCGCCGGCGGAGGTCGTTCGATCGCAGCGGGCCGAGATCAAACCGCAAAGGTCTTTTTTTTCATGCCAAAGAAAGATAAAAAGTCCACCTCTTCAGCAGACGCCGGCCGAAAACGAGACAACCCGGCCGTTCATGCCTCGGAACATCACTACCGTACCCTCGTTCAGAATTCTCCCGATATCATCTCGAATGTGGACCGCCACGGCACGATCTTATTTATCAACCGGACGCTGCCTGAATATACGGTCGAAAGCGTCATCGGGACGAATGCCGCGGACTATCATACGCCGGAGGACGCATCGCGGTTTCGGCATCTGCTGGAAAAGATGTTTAATTCCGGAGAGCCCCAGCAGTTGGAGCTGGCTGCGGTCGGCCCCACCTATTGGCTCGTCCGGATTTTCCCGATTCAGTGCGGCGGCAAAGTGGAATCGGCTTTGGTCATTGCCAGCGATGTCACGGAGCAAAAGCGGACGGAATGGGCCCTTTTGGAAAGCAACGGGCTCAACCGCCGAATGATCGAGGCCATTCCGGCCGGGATCGTTCAGGTGGGGGCCGATGGGGCGATTTGCAGGGCCAATGAAAACGCCCAGCGGATTTTGGGGCTCCGGTTCGACGCGCTGACGAATTTATACGTCGCCGATTTCGAATCGACCACGATCGGGGAAGACGGCGCCCCGTGCCGGATCAAGGACTATCCCGTTTCGAAATGCCTGGCGACGGGGACGACGCAGACGGGCGCCGTCATCGGCGTCCGCCGTCCCGACGGGAGCACCTCCTGGGCCATTTACAGCGCCATCCCGATGAGAGATCCGAAGCGGGGGAATCTCTCCGGCGCCATCGTCACCTTCGTCGAGATCACCGAGCGAAAGCAGGCGGAAGAAGAGCTGAAGCGCTCGCGGCAGCAGCTGCGGGATCTCTCCGCCCGCTTGCAGACGATCCTGGAGGAGGAGCGGACGCGGATCTCTCGCGAGATTCATGATGAGCTGGGGCAGCAGCTCACGATCTTGAAGATGGAGCTCTCTTGGCTGAAGAAGCAATTGTCCCGAGATCAGAAATCATTGAAGGAGCGGACCCAGTCGATGGCCAAGCTGGTCGACGCCACGATCCAAGCCGTTCGAAAGATCTCTACGGAGATGCGGCCCGTGGTGCTCGATGATCTGGGGCTCACGGCCGCCATGGAATGGCAGGTCGAAGATTTTCAGAACCGGACCGGAATGCGCTGCCGGTTCACCGCCCGGCCGGAGGAGATCACGCTCGACCCGGGCCGCTCGACGACCGTTTTCCGCATCTTTCAGGAAACCCTCACCAACATCGTTCGGCACGCCGACGCCGATGAGATTCACGTCCGCCTGGAGAAAAGGAAAGATCGCCTCCTTCTGGAGGTCGGCGACAACGGAAGGGGGATTACGGAAGGCCAGATCGCCAATTCAAAATCGCTCGGCCTGCTCGGCATCCGGGAGCGGGCGCTCCTCTGGGGGGGGAGCGTCTCGATTCAAGGAGAGCCGGGCAAAGGAACCACCCTTTCCGTCCAGATTCCGCTTTCTCCGCAGAAAGCGCGGAGGAATGACAAATAAGGAACCGACAGAGGCAATGCGGAATGCGGATCCGGATCATGGAACCCGGAGCTTTTAAAATCTCCGGGTTTTTTATTTTTGTTCCTCTTTCAGGAGAAACGAATGCGCGTCACCCATTCCGTTATCGCGGCGGCGGAGGCGGCAGAGATCGCTGGACGGGAGTATGATCTCGGCGACCCTCTCACCGGCCGGCTTCTGAGCGACACCGCCAATAGCCATTACCTTCTCACGGCTGGCGAGGCAAGGTATGTCCTGCGCATCTACCGCCGCGGAAAGTACTGGCTGACGAAGGAGTCCGACTACCGTTTCGAGCTGGAGTGGCTGGCCTATCTGCACGAACAGGGCCTGCCGGTGGCCTATCCGATCCCACGGCGGAATGGGGATCTTCTCGGCCGCCTCGACGCCCCGGAGGGGGAGCGTTATTATGCGCTCTTCAGCTTTGCCCCCGGCTGCGTTGTGCATCCGATGAATGCCGGGCAAAGCCGTCTTTTCGGCGAAGGGATCGCGCGGATTCATCTGGCCTCCGACCGTTTTCAGCCAAAGCAACGCCGCTTTCATCAAGACACCGACTGGCTCATCGACGCGCCGCTGGCGCGCATCGACACCTTTCTCGAAGGCCGCCGGCCGGAGGCGGTCGCGTTCTTCCGCGGGCTCGCTCCCTCTTTGAAGGGGATCATGCAGGGTCTGCCGCGATCGGCGCCGTTCTATGGCATCGTCGGGGGCGACTTTCACGGGTGGAACCACTTCTTCTCATCGGACCATCGGCTCACCTTTTTCGATTTTGATATGTGCGGGTACGGCTGGCGCGTCTACGACCTGGCGGTCTTTTTCTGGTCGGCGAAGCTTCGGCCGGAGATGAGGGTGACCGAGGCCGACGTTTTACAGGGGTATGAAGCGGTGCGTCCTCTCTCGGACGCGGAACGCGCGGCGTTGCCTGCGATGGTGAAGGTGCGGCATCTTTGGATCATGGGGTTGCATACCACTTACAGCGATCAGTTGGGGGTGGGATGGCTCGGTGATCATTATTGGGAGCGGAATGTGGCGCGGTTGCGGGAGTGGGGGGAGGAGGAGAAGAAAAATGGAGAGTGAACCGGTTCAAGCCCCCCTGCTTGAATCCAACGCCGTGGGGTTCCACCCACGACGTGGTTCTCGTTTGCCTTAACCTAACCTCACAATTTTAAGGAATATCCGCACAGAGGTATGCTATGATCCGGCTACATTAAGGAGGACCATCCCATGATCCAAGTGACCGAAGTGGCCAAAAAAAAGATCGAAGCGCTCATGAAAGACCAGGAAGCGCAAAAGCAGACAAAGATTGAGGGGCTCCGCCTGACGATGAAGGGGGCGGCGACGAAGACCGAATATAGCCTCGCTTTCATCGAAGCGGGCAAGCGGAAGGAAGGCGATGTCGTGACGGAGGCCGACGGCCTCACCTTTTTCATGGAGCCGCGGGACGCCTCGTTTCTGGAAGATGTCAAAATCGACTTTGTCGCCACGCTCGACCAGACCGGTTTTAAAGTGGATAATCCGAAGGGGGCGATGCCGGCGCCGTCCGCCGATTTAGACAACCCGGAGGCGAAAGCGATCCAACACCTCCTGAATACCGAGATCAATCCGTCGGTTGCCAGCCACGGCGGCGTAATCACCCTGGTGGGGGTGAAAGACCATATCGCCTATCTTCGCTTGGGGGGCGGGTGTCACGGGTGCGGGAGTGCGGAGGTGACGCTTAAGCAGGGGGTGATCGTCGCCATCAAGAAGGCGGTTCCTGAAATCGTCGATGTTTTGGATGTGACCGATCATGCCGGCGGAAAGAATCCTTATTTCGTTGCGCACAGATAACCACTAACCACTCGGCTTCTACGCCGATGACAGGAGCAAAGAATTAGAATGGGGCGTTGCCCCAAGCCCCACCTGCCTGAATCCAAAGTCGTGGGGCTGCTCGCCCCACACCCCCGCCGCGGGGGGTGCGTGCCCACCCCCCTTCGGATTCCCAGGGCAGCGGAGGGGGCAAGCCCCCCCTGCTCCCCCCACGGTCAGAACTCGCCCAACACACGGAAGAGCGCCGTGGATTGTGCTTCAAACATGCTGACCTGAAGCGGTAGGTGAAACGTCTGACAGAAGGAACGCAGGGGTATAGGGGGCACAGGACGCCCATGACGCGCGGGCTCTTTGCTCTTGGATTTCAAATTCCTAATTCCTAAGGCTCTAGACTAGCACTTTGCTTATGATGATTAATGATTTTTCGAGTTCAAGCGTGCTTTTCTTCCAGCGCCATTCACATTCTTTCAGATGCAGCACGAAGTTTCTCTTCACGCCGTTGAACTTTGTCAGCCGCCTCTTGCAGAACGACCAGAAGGCTTCAATGCCGTTGACGTGGGCACCTCGCTTTCTTGAGAATTCATTGCGATGATGCTTGAGCCGAATATGCCGATCATACCCCACATCCACCAGCCCATGATAGCCGCTCCAGCAGTCAGAGTAAATAGTAGAAGAGAGTGCAACCTTGCCGAAAATGATGGAATGCAAGGTCTTTCGCTCACAATTGGGGATAATTTCGGTATACACTCGCCCCTTGCGCTCGTAGATGCCGAAGACCGGCTGACGGTGCGTCCCTCTGCCTCTTCTGGTAGCCATGCCTCGCACTCGGCGTGGGCCGAAGTAGCTCTCATCCACCTCCACTTCACCTTTAAATTGTTTGAGCTGCTTCATTTGATGCTGATAAATTTGGCTTCGATAGTGACTGTAATATTTATTAATGGTATTGCGATTTATCTTCAGCAGCTTTGCTGTCTGAGTGGCCGTGAGATCCAGGCAGAAGCACTGTAATATTTTTTTCCGCCTGTATTCTGATAATGGCTTGTTATTATTGAACATCTCTAAACTTTAGCACGTTTCCGCTAGTCTAGAGCCTTCCTAATTTTCAGATTCCTAATTAGCTAACTCCAGCGGGAGATCCGCTTTGGAAGGTCTGCCACCCCCCACGCTTCACACATTTCTTTAAGCCGGCTCCGGGCGCCTTGCCATTCCAAATCATCCAACTTCTCCGAAAGCGGAACGTCTTCGCGGAGCGTCGCGAGCTTCCGGTAGAGGAGCGCTTCCTCCCGGTGGGCGGCCAGGTTTTCCGCCAGGCGGGCGGCGCGGCCGAGGCCGAGCCCGAATTGACTTGGGTCGTTCGGAATCGATTCCAGATGTTCATAGCGCGCGAGCACGGTCGATGCGGACTTGGCCCCCCAGCCGGGAATGCCGGGATAGCCGTCGGCGGCATCTCCCACCAGCGCCAGCCAGTCGGGAATCGACAGCGGACCCACGCCGAACTTCTCGACCACTCCCGGCGCATCCAACACAATGTCTCGCCGCCGGTCCCAGCAGACGATCCGATTGCCGGAGACGAGCTGCGTCAGGTCTTTGTCGGGCGAGCAGACGACGATCTGCTCGACGGCGGCGACCGCCTCTTCGGCCAGGGGGAATTGGGCGAGGAGGTCGGGATCGATCCCTGCGGAGGTTTTGTATCCGGGATAGAGGTCGTTTCGGAACGATTCGATGACATGATCGAAGGCGCAGGCGACGTGGGTCACCTCCGGCCTGGCCAGCAGGGCGAGCAGGCTTCTTAAGAGGCCGAGGGTCGCGCCGATCTCTTGGCCGTCGGGGGATTGCTTCGGCGGGGCGCCGAAGTGGTTTCGGAACAGCTCATAGGTGCCGTCGATCAGGTGGATCTTCATCGCCCCTCGGTGTCGTTTTTTAAACGCGAAGCGGTCTCATCGTAGAAGAGAGAGGCCGGAATGGAATAGGGGGATCGATCGGATCACCCGACGCGGGTCACTTTCGATTCAACCGGTAAGGAAGGAAAAGAATAAAGGTCGATCCTTTTCCTTGTTCGCTCTCTACGGCGATCTCCCCCTGAAGGAGATCGACCAGCTCCTTCACGATCGCCAGGCCGAGGCCGCTCCCCTCGGAAGAATACTTCTTCGCCCTGTCTCCTTGATAAAAACTTTCAAAAATCCGGGAGAGCTCGTCCTCTCGAATCCCGATGCCGGTGTCTTGGATCGTGACTTCCACCCCCCTTTTCTCACTCCGATCGCGTGCCTCCACCGAGACACTTCCTTGCTCGGTAAATTTGATCGCATTCGACACGAGATTGGTGATGATCTGGTTTACCTTGGTGGCGTCGGACTCGATGACAATCGGCGTCTTTCCAGGGCGGTAGTGAAGCGAGAGCGACTTTTTATCGGCCGGCGGCTTCATCTCCGTCAATATTTCACCGATCAACTGGGCCAGATCGACCGGGACGAGATCGATCGACGCCTTCCCCGATTCGATCTTGGAAATATCGAGAACGTCGTTGATCAGCTTTAACAGGTGTTCGGCGTTTTTCTGCATCCGCTCCAGCGTCCGTTTTTGATCATCCGCCAGGGGACCGTAGATCTCCGCCGACAAAAGATGATTGTAACCCATGATGGCATTCAGCGGCGTCCGCAGGTCATGAGAGACCTGAGAGACGAATCTCGACTTCAGACGGCTCGCCTCTTCGGCTTCGATCGTCTTTTGCTTCAGCGCCGCTTCGTCCTTTTTTCGGTGGGTGATGTCATAAAAGGTCGCCACCGCCATGATGATCTTTCCCCCTGCGTCGCGGATCGGCGCGGAGTGGACGACCAGGGTCCCGGGGGTGCCGTCGCCCCCCAGGAAGTCGATCTCCTCCCCGGTGACGACTTCTCCGGTGACGATCGACCGGGTCAGCGGCCAGTCTTCGGGGCCGTATGGACGCCCGTCCGGATGGAAGCCCTTGTATTCGCGATCGGCGCCGATCTCCTCCGCCGCCAAGAAAGGATGCCGCCAGATCTTGGCCGATTGTTCATTTCCGAGAATCAATCTGCCGGAGGGGGCCTCCGCGATGATGACGCCGGCCGGCATCTGGCGCAACACGGTCTCGAATTGGGACACCACCATCCGGCGTTCCTCCTCGGCCCGTTTGCGCTGGGCGATTTCTTCCTGGGCCTTGCGATAAAGCCAGGCGTTCTCCGCGGCGATCGCCGCCTGATTGGCGCCGATGCCGAGCAGCAGCCGGTCCAACTCGCTCGGAAAGCCGGGGGAAGGGGCGCCGGCCGCGACGATGCCCAACTTGCCGCCATACCCGATGGGGATCACGAGCACCCGCAACAGGCCGCCGCCGATCGGATTGGGCATCAGCATCGGCTCCGCCGGCTGATCCGACCGGAGCGACTGTCTCACGGCGTTTCCGAATTCCTGCGGTGTGACGTGGGAGGGGAGGCGGTGTTGGGTGCGGATCGCTTCGAATGCGAACGGTCCGGACGGCCCGTCTTTCAAGCCGACATACATCACCGAGGGCCGAAGCGCCGTGAAGAGCGCGTCCGCAAGCCCTTCGGCGACCCGATGCGGGTCGCTCCCCCCGACCCAGATGGCGGGCAATGCGGAGAGGGCCACCAGGTCCCGGATGTACCGGTTCGACTCGTGAACATTATCGGGCAGCCGTTGCAATGTTCCCCGTTTGGATGACGTTAAGCGACCGCCTCTCCCCTGCGCTCGGAGAGCTCGCGAAGAAAGCGATCGGGAGAAACATAAAATGGATTTTCCTGCAGAATGCCGCCGATGATGACGAGCGGATGCGTCCGGAGAATATCGATCACGACGCCGGCGCTGAATCGGGAGAGGTCGTACGTGCAGATCACGGGGTCGTCATAATTCGGCAAGACTTCATTTAAGCGGGACTCGTATTCGACGATGTCGTTGACGCCGGGCCGGTCGGTGAGCGCCCACTCCATGTTGGCAACCAGTCGCGTCAGCGGGAATCCCTTCGTTTTGCCCTCTTTGAGCAGCTCCTGAATCAAGCGGATCATTCGATTCTGATCGAAATGCCCCTCTTGAAGATAGGCTTCTTCCCAGCCGCGGACTTCGAGCTGGCCCTTCTGATGGGCCGAGGCGCAGTCGATCCCGGCTTCCGTTAAATGGCTCAGATGTTCCTGGTGCCGGCCGGCATCGACGATGTGGCAGGCCTTGTCGCCGCATTCGAGTCCTTCTTTGATGAAGGAGAGGAGGACCTCGTATTCTTCTTTTTTGCTGTTAAAGAAAGCGCAAATATGACGGATGGGACCCAGCTCTCTTCCGGCCAATCGGATCGGCTTCATTTGCGCTCTCGTTTCGTCCGTTTTCGTCTTCATTCCGCTCTCCTTTGTCGATTTCAAGATATTCGCTGATGTTTATCTTAAGTTTTATACGCCAAAACTTCAACTGAGTGCAATCGCCCGGTCTCATCGCCACAGCTCTAAAATTTTAATAAAATGACTTGTTCCTTTTCAAGAACAATTATGCGCTTTCTTTGGAAAGGAAAATGATTCGGATTTGAGGGAGGCGTGGTGGTTGGCGGGAGGTCCGGGTCGATGTCTGCAGCGGTTTTGTATCGGGGGATTGCTTCGGCGGGGCGCCGAAGTGGTTCCGGAACAGCTCGTAGGTGCCGTCGATCAGGTGGAGTTTCGTTGGTAATGTCGCTTATGTTTGAAGTGGAGAGGAGGTGGAAGGAGAGTGACCTTATTCGATCACCCCAGAGGGTCAGCCCAGCAGTTTGTCATAATCTCGATGGTTACCGATCCAGAACCAAAGAACCCCGCCGGGAACCTCGGTGCCGAGCGCGCGATGATACAGGCCGACACGAACGGACCGAAAACGACCGACTTTCTTGAAATGTAAAGAGGGGTGATGAGAATCCTTCTTTAGCAGCGCAAAGTTTTTGTCCGCGAGGTCTTGAACCGGTTGGGGGAGCGCCTTGTAGCAGGCCCAAAAATCAGGGGAAGCAAAGTGCTTCACAGCTCCGAGCCTCTCCCGGATTTAAAGTCTTTCAGTGCTTTTTCCGCCAGGGTGTCGAGCTTCCCTGTCCGAGCATCTTCTTCGATCTGCCGATCCCAAATTGCGGCATCGAATTCAAAGAACCACTTGCGGAAGGCCGCAAGCTCTTCCGGGGTGAGTGCTTGGATTTCTTTTTCAATCTGTTCGATTTTGCTCATTGCCCTCTCCGATCTCGGTTTTTTGAACCACATTTTAGCAGGTTTCCTCAGAAAAACGAATCTCTTTACGCAGCGGCGCGTGCTGGAAGGCGCGCTGTAAAGTTATCCGTTCGATCAACCGGCCCACCGGAGCTGCTTTCTTGTCATCGGCCGAGAGATGTCAAATCGATCTTCCTATTTAGGCAACGCGCTTTTAAGATAGTCAAATGCGTCACGGCAAGATCTGGCCCTAAGCTCTCTCTTCTTCCTCGCTTGAAAAGGGATTCGGCTTCCCGTCAAGACCTAAGCAAAAACTGAATTAAGTATGGTGTTCCCGGAGAATTCAAAGTCGGTGGATTGGGTTTGCTCCTGCGGCGTTGCTTTTAATGTTTTCCGTGTGATATACCAAATCCGTCCAGAATTTCAGATCATCAATTTTTTCTGCCTGACTCCGGGACGTGTTCTCGACCGCTTTATGTTTGAGGGTCTTAGAAGTGTTGGTAAGAGATAGACAGAAAAAAACTCCGTAAAATAAGGCAGAAATATTTCTATTTATTTATATGTTAGGCCGTGCGAAATTAAGGGCTGTCTACATATGTTACTGAGCGACTTCAAAGGCCTTGCCGCTGGGCTTTAATCGATCGCTATAACCTTCGCAAGATTGTTTGGAGGCGCCTCCCTTAGCCGCAAGAAACCTGGATCCCAGTGGATGACATCGGAGAATTAAATATGGTGTCCTCGGAATTGGTAAATGGAGAATTAAAATAGATTAACCATCTTAAAAGGCTGGGGGGCTCTATGGCCGACTGTATTTATTGTGGAAAGGACGCTGGGTGGTTCAGAAAATCTCATCCGGAATGCAAGACCAGGGCTGATTCAAAATTAGAATCTTCTCCCTACCCCATAGGGACCGAGACCAGAGAAATAACTTATCGCGAAGAGCTTTCGACCGCCAAAGCCAGAAAAAGAGTATGGATCAGATATCAAGACGGCGGTGGAGGTGAAAGCTCAAGGAAGATTGAAATATATAATGCCCAAGAGGATGATTATATTTTTGCATGGTGTTGCCTGAAGCAAGAACCGCGCACCTTCAGGAAAGATCGAATCAAGGCTTGGAAAATATTAGACGAACAGTTTGAATACAACCCACTCGTAGAGCTATGGTGGAGGGAGGAGGGGAGTCTTGGAAAGGATCGGCTTTCCTGGAATCGATGGATTGAAATTCAAGACCCTGATCCGGAAACCGCTCTTAAGATCCTTCAGGAGGATGATGAACTAAATAGTCCTCTGCCCGAGTTATCCCCCGCCGAAAAAGAAGCCCACATGACCGGTTGGCACTTAATGGAAAAAGCAATAGAAGCCTTGCCGGATATTAAAAGCAAGAACCTTTTTGATTATACCGAAGCAATTCGTCTTTACCTACTTTCAATCGAGCGCGGCCTCACTATCCACAGCAAGGCCACCGTACACCGTAGAGTCGGAGAGATTTACCTGGAATGTGGAGACAAGAAGAAAGCCATCTCCCACTTTGAAAGCGCGTTGAGGTGGAACCCTCAGATTGGTGTAAAAAAGAAATTAAAGGAGCTATCAGAGGAAGAGATCATCAAGTAAAATATTGCAATTTAATCCGTAGATGTCCCCCCACTTATGTCACAAGTAGTTAAGTAGTGGGGCAGGGGGTAAGTAGCGGGGTCACTAAGTCCGTAGAGTAGGGGTCAGGTCTTGCAATCAAGCCCTCCCTTCCCCCTATAGAAAATTATGTGATTGATAGAGCAATATGTGATTGCAAGACCTGACCCCCTTTTGTTTGTCCACTTCCGGTGTGTCCGTTAAATCAGGGCAAGAGCAATGTGACTACTTATACGATTACCGGCGGAAATGATAATTTCCCCGCTTATGAAGTTTACATTAACAGTACGCGGATTCATGGTTTTAGGCCTGATACAAACGATCCTACTTTTCTATTTGGCGGTTGCGGTGAATGGCCAGCGAGTGATATAGGTCCGTGAAAAATTAACGTTGATTGTAGAAGGTAACAATGAAAGCTAACTTAATGGGAATTAAAACCTTTATCTCGATAATTACTTTGTTTATTTTAGTTCACCAGACCTTTATTCTTAGTTTAGCTCAAAATGACATAGAAGATCCTTCAGAGATTATGAAGGCTCTAAGAGATGAAAATCATTTAATAAGGCAAGGTGCTGTTCTGAAGCTTGGTACGATTCGACCTGTGACCGAAGAGATTATTTCCATGTTGATACAGGCATTAGAAGATGAATCCGAAGAGGTGAGGCGCGTGGCGGTTCGTTCCGCGGAGAATATCGGTCCTCCAGCCAAGGAAGCACTCCCAATATTGCGTAGTGCTCTTCTTGATAAAAGTAAAGGTAGCCTGATGAGAATCGGTATTCCCAATGCGCTTATTAAAATCGACCCAGGATCAGCGGAAACTGTCCGTGTTTTAACACACGTTATGGAAGACAAAAAAGATGATTTACTAACCAGGGTAAATGCAACCGTAGCTCTGGGTAATTTAGGAGATTCGGCTCGGGAGGCGCTTCCCTCTCTGATCAAATTTGCAAGGGAAGAAGAATCTCATATCTTACAGATTGAGGCATGGCTGGCTGTAGCCAATATTAGACCAGAGAACCAGGAAGCAATTCAAATGTTAGTCAAAGTCGCTCAGGGTGAGTTTGGAGATAATATTGCTGTTAACTTAGGTGTACATTCAACCGGATTCCCAATACGGATACAGGCACTCGAAACATTATTTAAATTAGGAGAGACCAAAAGAGTTTTCCCCATACTGATGTCTGCATTAGAATCAAAATCTGAGGTGGCGGCCCAGGCTATTATCTTGCTTGGGAAAATGGGACCCACTGCCAAAGCGTCGGTTCCTTCACTAATTCGAATCCTCAGTACTTCAGGTCGAGGACCAGACGATCAGGCGCTAAAACTATTTGTTCTCGGCGCGCTCTGGAGAATTGATCCGAAATCCAAAGAGGTAACTTCTGTAATCAAAGAGGTAGCGGCCCGCGATCTGGAACCAGCAGTACGCAAATTGGCCAACGAAATTTTGGAAAAAATTGATGCTCAATAATATGAATGGAGGAATTCCGGGGACACCATACATAACTATTGCCTTTCCCTTTGCTTGAAAATTCACCCTTGAGGGAGGAGCCCTTCCTCCGGCTGGCTCCTCCCTCAATTCATTACCGCCGCACTTCAAGAATCAGATTAAAAGGCGTTTCGGCCGCGCGCCGAAAGTGGGTGAACCCCGCCTTGCGGAAGACCTCCGCCAGGCGCGCCTCTCCCGCCTGCGCGCCGAGGACGAGACGCCCCCCCTCCGAGACCGCATGTGCACAGCAGAGCGTCGTCGAAGCGGCGTAGTAGAGCCGCGCCACCGGCGAAATGTTCTCTTCAACCCGGTCGTTGGCAAACGGCTCGATCAGCAGGACCGTGCCGCCGGGCGCCAACACCTCGGCCGCGTGCCGGGCGGCGGCGACCGGATCGCCCATGTCGTGCAGGCAGTCGAAGAAACAGATCAGCCCGTACTGCTTGTCGGGGTAATTCATCGCCCCGGCGACGTCGATTGGAAAGCGCATCCGCTCTTCGCGAGCCCGGGACGAAGCGCCGGGGGATTCGTCACATCTGCTGGGCGCATTATACTCTGAAGACACGCTATTCATTCCCCCCGGACATCCTGGAAGTAGTGCAGACGTGAGCCGCCTTCGGTTCATCGCGAGCGACGATCGACGATGACTTGTATCCGGGAATGCCGCTGCGATATAATACCTGAATCGATAATGCGGCTGAAAAAAGGGTCGGTGTTGTTTAGATGCTGAGAGTCCCACATGGATAATCTGGCGAGACAGACTGAAGGGGTTGAACCGGAGGATTTCCTGGCCGGAGGCGGGGAGATGGGGGCGCTGATACGCGCGCTCGACTGGTCGAAAACGCCGGTCGGCCCCCCGTCGCAGTGGCCCCAGAGCCTCCGCACGGCGGTCGGCATTCTGCTGAGCTCCCAGCATCCGATGTTCCTTTGGTGGGGACCGGAGCTGGTCCAGTTTTATAACGACGGATACCGGCCGATCCTCGGCACCACCAAACATCCCGCCGCCATGGGGCAGCGCGGCCGCGAATGCTGGAAAGAGATCTGGGAGATCATCGGACCGATGCTGGAGACGGTCTTCGCCGGGGGATCGACCTACGTCCAGGACGGGCTCCTCTGCCTCTACCGCCACGGCTTTCTGGAAGAGAGCTACTTCAACTACGCCTACAGTCCCATCCGGGACGAGGTCGGCAATGTCGCCGGGGTCTTTGTCGCCTGCTCGGAGAGCACCCGGCAGGTGATCGGGGAGCGCCGCCTCAAGCTGCTGAGCGACCTGGGGGGGAAGGCGTCCGAGGCGATCGATCCCGCGGAAGCGTGCGAGACCGCGGCGCGGCTCCTCTCCGCCGCCGGCCCGGACCTGCCGTTCGCGCTGATCTACCTCCTCGACCCGACCGGCTGCGCCGAGCTCGCCGGGAGCGCCGGGATGTCGGACGCCGGCGATGGCGCCGACCCCTCCCACTGGCCGATTGAGGAAGCGATTACCACCGGCCAGCCGGTCTTCGTCGAAAACCTGGCGTCGCGATTCGGAAAACTGCCGGGAGGCCCCTGGCCGGAATCGCCTCAGAGGGCACTCGTCCTTCCCCTCGTCCGCCCGGGATCGGGGAAGGCGAGTGGCGCCGTCGTCGTCGGCATCAGCCCCCGGCTGGCCCTCGACGATCAATACCGAAGCTTCCTTGAATTGGTGGCGGGGCATATCACCACCGCGATCAACAACGCGCGGGCCCGCCAGGAGGAGCGCCGCCGCGCGGAGGCGCTGGCGGAGCTCGACCGGGCCAAGACCGCCTTCTTCAGCAACGTCAGCCACGAGTTTCGAACGCCGCTGACCCTGATGTTGGGGCCGATCGAGGAGGCGCTGGCCGACGCCGAATCACCGCTCCCCCCGCCCAGCGGGAGCGGATCGAGCCGCTGCGCCGCAACAGTCTGCGGCTGCTCAAGCTGGTGAACGCTCTTCTCGATTTTTCCCGGATCGAAGCGGGGCGGGCCGAGGCCGCTTATGAGCCGACCGACCTCGCGCAGTGGACCGCCGACCTTGCGAGCGTCTTTCGCTCGACCATCGAGAAAGCGGGCATCCGCTTTACCATAGACTGTCCTCCACTCCCCGAGGCCGTTTATGTCGATCGGGAAATGTGGGAGAAGATCGTCTTCAACCTCCTCTCCAATGCATTTAAATTCACCTTTCAAGGGGAGATCGCCGTGGTACTCCGTTGGAAAGAGGATCGGGTCGTGCTTCAGGTCCGCGACACCGGGACCGGTATTTCCGAGGCAGATCTCCCGCACCTCTTCAAACGGTTTCATCGGATCAAAGGGGCGCGGGCCCGGACGCATGAAGGCTCCGGCATCGGGCTGGCGCTGGTGCAGGAGCTGGTCCGGCTTCACGGCGGGAGGATCGAAGCGGAGAGCCGGATCAATGAGGGGACAACCTTCACCCTTTCGATTCCGACCGGGTCGTCGCATCTGCCGCCCGACCGGATCGGACCGGCGCGAGCGGGCGCTTCGGCCCCCCTCGGCGCGGCGCCTTATCTGGACGAAGCGATGCGGTGGCTTCCGATGGAGCTTCCCGATCCGGGGCCGGCGCTCTTTGCTCCGTCTCCCCTCCCGGCGCTTGGAGCGGATCAGTCGGCCTTTCCGCTTCAAACCCCGCGCGCCCGCCTCCTTCTGGCGGACGACAACGCCGACATGCGGGACTATGTCCGCCGCCTCCTCAGCCCGCGCTGGGAGGTCGAGACGGTGGGAGACGGCGCCGCCGCGTTGGCCGCGGCCCGGGAGCGCCCCCCGATCTGATGATCAGCGATGTGATGATGCCGGGACTCGACGGCTTTCAGCTCCTTCGCGCGCTCCGCGCCGATCCGCGGACCAAGGAGATTCCGGTGATCCTCCTCTCCGCCCGGATCGGGGGGGAATCGCGTCTGGAAGGGCTGGCGGCCGGCGCCGATGACTATCTGGTCAAGCCGTTCTTCGCCCGGGAGCTGATCGCCCGGGTGGAGGCCCATCTGGAGCTGGCCCGCGTCCGGCGGGAGCGGGACAAGGCCCTTCGCGAAAGCGAGTGGCGGTTCCGGACCCTGGCCGATACGCTGCCGGTCCTCATCTGGATGTCGGGAACAGACAAACGGTGCACCTATTTCAATAAATCGTGGCTGGAGTTTACCGGAAAGACGATGGAGCAGGAGCTGGGGGACGGCTGGGCCGAAGGGGTCCACCCCGACGACCTCGCCCGCTGCCTCGACACCTACGTCACGGCGTTCGACGCCCGCCACGCGTTTGAAATGGAATACCGGTTGAGACGCGCCGACGGGGAATACCGTTGGGTGTTCGATCTGGGGAAGCCTTGGTTTCATTCAGATGGCGCATTCGCGGGGTATATCGGCTCCTGCATCGACATTTCCGATCGGAGGGAGATGGAGGGGGCGCTGCGGAGGAAGACGGACGAAGCCGAAGAGGCGAGCCGCCTCAAGTCGCAGTTCGTCTCCAACGTCTCGCACAACTTGCGGACGCCGCTCGGCGCCATCCTCGGCTACACCCATCTTCTTCTGGCCGAGACGTATGGGCCGCTCGGGGAGGCTCAGAAGGAGCCGCTCGACGGGGTCCGGAGAAATGCGGAGAATCTCGTCAAAATGATCAACGATGTTCTCGATCTGGCCAAAATCGAATCGGGGAAAGCGTTCTTAAATCTGGGGCCGGTCGGCCTCGCTTCGCTGATCCGCGACATCCTGGAGGAGATCAAGCCGCTTTTGGAAAAAAGATCGCTTTGGATGCGGTGCGAGATCGAGGAGGGAGTTCCGGCCATCGAATCGGACAGAACGAAGATCCATCAGATCTTGACCAATCTTCTGTCCAATGCGATGAAATTCACCGAGGCCGGAGGGATCGCGATACGGTTGAAAGATCAGCCATACACGAGGGGGATCGAAGTCGCCGTTCAGGACACCGGAATCGGAATTCAGCCCGAAGACCTCCCCAGAATCTTCGAGGCGTTTTATCAAGCGGAAGGAAAGGGGAAATCGGCCGGAACCGGTCTCGGCCTCGCGATCGTCCGAGATCTGATCGGGCTTCTGGAAGGGAAGATCGGGGTTGAAAGCGAATTTGGAAAAGGGACGACCTTTACCGTTTTTCTTCCCTACCGCCTGAACGGGAAGAAAGAGTGATGGACGACGATCTGGAAACCCTATCGCGGGAGCAGCTGATCGAAGAGGCCAAGAAACTGCGAAACGGCATCCGCCGGCATCGCGACAGTACGCAGCATGAACTCTGCTGGCATCACCCCGCCCTCTGGGGGCTTTTGCCGGAGAAGAGCGACCCCTTACCGGTCGTCCCCGATTGGCCGCAGTTCCTGCAAGGCTGCATCAATTATCGCCAGTCGCTCGATGAACAGGCGCCCAACGCCCCCCGCACAAAAGAACCCTATCTGGAATGATCGACGATAAATTTGGAATGGGGCTCTTCGCCCCAAGCCCCGCCTGCGAGGATCAAAGTCGTGGGGCTGCTTGCCCCACCCCCCCGCCGCGGGGGGTGCGTGCCCACCCCCCTTCGGATTCCCAGGGCAGCGGAGGGGGCAAGCCCCCCCCTGCTCCCCCCACGGTCAGAACTCGCACAACACACGGAAGAGCACCGTGGATTGTGCTTCAAACATGCTGACCTGAATTGGTCGATGAAACGTCTGACAGAAGAAACGCAGGAGAATGGGGGGCACAGTACGCCCATGACGCGTAGGCTCTTTGCTCTTTTGTTTTTTATTTGATTCTGATTTGTCTTATGTTCTGTGGGCCTCTGCGCCCGCAGCGCAAGGGACCCACTGGGGGATGGGTGGAGCGAGGACGCAGGGGCCCACTACAAATCAAAACGTTCCACCTACCAAATTAGGTCAGCTGTCTGAAGCACCATCCACGGTGTACTCCCGTGGGGGTGCGAGTTCTGACCGTAAAACGGGGGGAGCAGGGGGGTTTTGTCCCCCCGCTGCCCGGGGAAGCCGGAGGGGCTGTGGCAAGACAGCCCCACGGTGGGGCTTGGGGCAACGCCCCATTCCAATCGTAGTTTTTTTCAATACAAAACTGTAATCCACATTACAGTCCTCCTCACAAGAAAGAAGATAAAGTCATTCATATTACTTTTGGCTCTTTTTCAGGTGGAGGAAATGAATGAGTGAGTCATCCATGGTGTCCCAGACGCCGGTCTTTCAAACCCCACCCTCCACCCGCAAAGGAGAGATGCTCTATCGCACCCTCGGCCGCACCGGCGAGGAGGTCTCCCTGATCGGCCTCGGCGGATACCATATCGGCGATCCTCCCGATGAGGCGGAAGCGATCCGGATCATCCGCAAGGCGATCGACCATGGCGTCACCTTCATGGACAACTGCTGGGACTACCATGACGGCGGAAGCGAAATCCGGATGGGGAAAGCGCTGCGCGACGGTTACCGGGAGAAGGTCTTTTTGATGACCAAGATCGACGGACGCACCAAAGAGGCCGCAGCCAAACAATTGGATGAATCGCTCCGGCGGCTGCAGACCGACCGGATCGACCTCCTCCAACACCACGAAATCATCCGCCTGGAAGATCCCGACCGGATCTTCGCCGAAGGGGGAGCGCACGAAGCGATGATCGAGGCGCGGCAGGCGGGGAAGATCCGCTACATCGGCTTTACCGGCCACAAAGACCCGCTGGTCCATCTGAGAATGCTGGAGATCTCGGAACATCATCAGTTTCGATTCGATGCGGTCCAGATGCCGCTGAACGTGATGGACGCCCACTTCCGCAGCTTTCAAAACCGGGTCCTCCCCCTTTTGGTCAAAGATCAGATCGGCGTCCTTGGGATGAAGTCGATGGGGGGCAAAGTTATTCTGGAAAGTAAGGCGGCGACGCCGATCGAGTGCCTCCACTATGCGATGAACCTGCCGACGTCGGTCGTCATCACCGGAATCGACAGCCTGCCGATTCTCGATCAGGCGCTCGAAGCGGCCCGTACCTTCCGTCCGATGACGCCGACCGAGGTGAACGCCCTCCTTCAGCGGACCGCCGGGGCCGCCGCCGAGGGGCGCTATGAACGCTTCAAGACCTCTTCGATGTTCGACGGCACCGCCCTCTTCCCGCAATGGCTCGGCTGAAGGGTTCCACTGCAACGCCGCCTTCCGTTCCGATCGCGAATTGCAATTTGAAATCCGATCGATTAATATTCTAAAATTAAATCCGACCCGCTGAAGCGGCCCCGCTGTAAACAATCAAAGAGAGCGCGCGTGCGAACCACCGTACAAAATCAAACGGGACTTCAGAAGAAAACATCTTCCCACCCGGCGGGACCGGACAGAACCCCCGCCGTCCCCGAAGATCACCTCGCTTCTCTCCTTCTCCTGCAACAGAGGATCGGAAACCAGGCCGCCCTGCGGCTTCAAACGAAGCTCGCCGTCAGCGCTCCCGGCGACAGCGATGAACGGGAGGCCGACCGGATCGCCGAAGCGGTGATGCGGATGCCGGATGAAGCGGCCGGCGATCTCTCCGGTTCGAAGGGGGAGCGGCTGCAGAAAAAATGCGCCCCCTGCGCCGGCGGGGCGGGGCCCTGTCCGAAATGCGCGGCGGCGGAGGAAAAACTTTCGATGAAACGGGAGAGGGCCGATCCGGCCGGGCCTGCCACCGCGCCGCCGATCGTCCATGAGGCGCTTCGCTCCGCGGGGCGGCCGCTCGATCCGGCGACACGGGCTTTCATGGAGCCGCGCTTCGGGTACGACTTCGGCGGCGTCCGGGTCCATACCGGCGCGGAAGCGGCGGCGTCGGCCCACGCGGTGAATGCCTTTGCTTATACGGTGGGAAGGGATCTGGTCTTCGGGGCGGGCCAATATGCGCCGCAGACCGACCGGGGGCAACGGCTTTTGGCGCATGAGCTGGCGCATGTGGTCCAGCAGGGGAGCACCGGCCGCCCGGCGATCCAGCGGCTGAGCTACACGGAGGATGCGTCGAGCTGCACCCTGACCGCCCACTACACCGCCTCGCTTGCCTTCATGGCCTCATCGAGCCACGGGTGGACGCCGCCCCGGGAAGAGACCTTCATGACGGAGCTCAAGAGCGCAATCGAAACGGCGTTCAACGCGAATCCCTACCGGATCACCCCCTCCGCGAGCAGCTACAGCAGCCTGATGGGGTTGTGGACTTCCGCTTGTCCCTGTCACGGCACCGGGTTTTCGCCGCGCGTCGACCTCACGCCGCGGCGCGGTGGGATCAATTCGCGCTCCGGCGACTGGAATACGACCGTGTTCGCGAACCCGATCGGCACCTACCATCGGTCGAGCGCGGGGACCACGTCCGACGAGCTCGGCTTCCTCGACGAGGCTGACGTCCGATCGTCCGGCGGCCAAACGCCGGCCGTGCACGAGTTCGGGCATTCGATCGGCCTGGAGCATCCGGGGCGGGGGATCGCCGGGATCGCGCGAAGCTCGGAGGCCGAGTATCAATACACCGGCCGCGATGCCGCCGGCCGCGACGTGGCCGGAAGCGACCTGATGGGAGAAGGGATGGGGCTGCGCCAGTTCTATTTCAACCGCTGGCTCCAGCGCCTTCGAAGCGACTACCCCGATTGCAATTACAATTTCGTTTGATTTAAGAGAGCGTAAAAGAATCGGCCATTCGATCCGATGGCGATCTGTCTCGACGCAAGACTTTCCGAACCTGTTTTTCACGTTCACCCCCTTCATCATCCACCCCCGCTGCAGCGACACCGTATTGATCTACGCCGACCCCTCCCGACTGTCGCCGTGGGACGTCGTGAACCGCCCGATGGGAAGAGGCCATCCGACGAGATTACTTCGATCCTATTATTGACTCGTCGGCGCGGTCGGATCTAACCTGAAATCAGGAAATAAAAAAGCGACTTTTAGGAAATCGATTGTGCGTTGTTCGGTTTTTGCGCCGGCTCAACCGCAACAAGGGGAGGAGGGAAGATGAAACCGTATCTGCTCATCGCAATGATCCTATCGGTCTTACTCGTCACAGGCGCGCCGAAAGCCGAGGAGAAACCGGCGGCCGGAATCGTCGATAAAGGACCGGAGCGCCATCTGACCTATCGGCCCGGAAAGATCGAATGGAAGAATGCGCCCCCGTCTCTCGAACCGGGGGCGCAGATCGCCGTATTGGAGGGGAATCCCGGCAAGCCGGAGGTTTTCACGATGCGCATCAAGATGCCCGACGGGTTTTCCATCTCGCCGCACTGGCATCCGAACGTGGAGCGGGTGACGGTGATTTCCGGAATGTTTCACCTCGGCTCCGGGGAGACGCTGAATCGAGCGGCGGCGGAACAGCTCCAAGCCGGGAGCTATACCTCCCTGCCGCCGAAGACGCGTCATTACGCCATCGCCGAAGGGGAGACGGTCATCCAGCTCACCTCCGTCGGTCCGTGGGTAATCAACTATGTCGATCCTGAGGACGACCCGCGTCTGAGAGACTGACATCCGGATATGATCCAGACCGATTTTTCAATGAGGAATCTCCCATGAGTGTCCCCCTTCGCGTCGTCTGTCCCCACTGCAACGCCACCAATCGCGTCCCGTCCGAGCGTCTCGGCCAGGGGCCGAAATGTGGCCAATGCCATCAGCCGCTGTTTACCGGCCGTCCGGTCGAGCTGAATGAAGCGAGCTTCGAACGCCACATTGCCAACAACGACATCCCGGTGGTCGTCGACTTTTGGGCCGCCTGGTGCGGGCCCTGTCTGATGATGGCCCCCGAATTCGAAAAGGCAGCCGCGAGGCTGGAGCCCAACGTCCGCTTCGTCAAGGTGAATACGGAAAAAGAGCAAAGCCTCGCGGCCCGCTATAACATCATGGGCCTCCCGACCACGGCCCTCTTTCAGGGCGGACGGGAGGTGGCCCGCCAGCCCGGCGCGATGAACGCGGCGGCGATCGTGAAGTGGGTGCAAGCCCACGCGGGGGGGCAAAGTAAAGCCGCCTGAATAATGGGAATGGGGCGTTGCCCCCACCCCCAGCGCTTCCCTGGAGAAATCGATCAAAAAATAAGGGGCGTGTCGGCGGAAAGTTTACGATTTGATCCGGCGCAGGACCGTTCCCACCCGATGCAGGAGCGCCCTGTGGCGGTCCGGCGCGTGGATTTCAACCACCTGGTTTCCCTCATTGAGTTCGAGAAGCACCCGATCTCCTTCCTCCAAATAAGGGACCTCTTCCCGTTTAATTTGGCCGAGCGCGACACTCTGCTTGTTCCCTTCCTCCGTCGTAAATGAAGCGACCGCGCAATAAAGACTTTCGACCGTGGCCGCCATCTCCCGGTGTCCGGGCGCACCGGCCGTTAAATTCCAACCGCCCAACAGGGCGGTCATTGAAATAAGAATCAGAACGAGTAAACCTTTTTTCATGATCTTCCCTTCCTATAAACGTAAGAACGAATTCGATATGAGAGGTAATAGCAATTGGTATTCCCTCAGAGATGCGTCGTCGAATTCTCCAAAGTTCCGCGCCGTTAGACGCGATCCGGGAATTTTTTTCTCAGTCCATCGGAACGGTGCGCCTGGGCGATATCCCCCGATGGTGGGGCATATCCCCTAACAGCGGGCGCTTCATTATTCCGGTCATGACCCAGTCTGGAATCAATTTCTGGATTGTCATTCCCGGGTAGGGGGGAAAGCGTCTGGAACCGGCTTGATGCGCACAGCGCCTCCGTCCGCTTCGCGACCGCCATCCAGTTTACTTAAACCTCTGGATGCCTGCTTCTGCGGGCATGACGTACTTTGGAGTTTTAAATCGGGCACGGCCCTTCCGTTTCAGTCTCTACACCGATTGACGAACAAGATGAGTTCTGTTAGAAATAGGGAGTTGCCATTGAACGACCCGATGTGATTTCACTCGCAAGTGGTTGCCGCGGGGCCATCTCAACCGAATTCTGGAAAGTCGTCTGTCGCGCATGCACGTCGAACCGAACGAAATCATCACACAGAAAACCGCGCGACCGCGGACCCGAAAGTGGTTCGAGGTCCGCACCTCCTCCATCCATGGATCCGGGGCCTTCGCCGTCCGTCCGATCCCGAAGGGAACACGGGTCGTCGAATATACCGGCAAGCGGATCTCCCAGGAAGAAGCCGACGCCCGCTACAACGACCTGGAAATGGAGCGCCACCATACCTTTCTCTTCAGCGTCGATGAGCAGACCGTGATCGATGCCACCGATGAGGGGAGCGACGCCCGCTACATCAATCACTCCTGCGATCCCAACTGCGAATCGGTGAATGAAGACGGCCGGATCTTTATCGATGCCATCCGGGACATCGCCGCCGGGGAAGAGCTCTTCTTCGACTACGCCTATGAAAGGGATGGGGAAGAAGACGCGGAGGACGAGCAACGCTACGCCTGCCGCTGCGGCGTCCCCACCTGCCGCAAAACGATCCTCGCCCCGCCCGACGAAGAAGCGCCCGAATCAGATAACCCATCATGAAGGCTGCCGGCTAACGTCGCCAAATCTTTGCAGTCACTGGGGCAAAAAGCGCCTGCGCGCCCCGACATTCCCGCATCCCTTCATCGACGTTCCGCCCGACCGTAATTGACAGACGGTTCTCTCCCGATATACTTGGATGAACTCTTAAATCACTGAAAGAGGACCTCCATGCCATCAGAAACAAAGCCGATCGATCTCTTCGGACGTGTCACCCGCGCCGGCGGTTTGATCGCCGCCTCCATCGGCGGCGTCGCCCTGCTCGGCTGGATGATCCGGTTTCATCTCCTCGCCAGCCTCCGGTTGGAATATATTCCGATGGCGCCGAACACCGCCCTCGCGTTTATGGTGCTGGGGAGCGCGCTGCTGACCCACGTGTATCGTCCCGCCTGGAAGACAGGACAGACGCTGGGGAAAGGGGGAAGCGTTTTGGTTTTGGTCCTGGCCGCCCTCACCCTCAGCCAGCACCTCTTCGGCTTTCAGCTCAACATCGATCAGTGGCTGGCGAGCAGCTCCGAGAAATTCGGCGCGGTGCTCATCGGCCGGATGTCTCCCGTCACGGCGGCCAATTTTCTCCTCGCCGGCCTCGCGCTGTTGCTCGTCTTGTCGGCCTCTGAAGGGAAGCCGCATCTGCGAAGCGGGGCGGCGGTCTTCGCGACCGGGGCGGTGTTGGTCGGATCGGTCGTCTGCTTGGGCTATTTATATCGAACCCCCCTTCTTTATGGCGGCACGGTCATCCCGGTGGCGCTGACGACGGCGATCGCTTTCCTGATCCTCGGTATCGGGATCATCGCGCTCTGCGGGCCCGAACGTCTGGCCGCTTCATGCCTGGATCGGCGGATCGACACAGGCGCGTTTGATGCGGGCCTTCCTCCCCTTTACGGCGGGGGTCATCCTGATCGGCGGCTGGCTCAATACCCTCAGCCTCCGGCGCTTCACGAATCCCGCCATGATGGCGGCGCTGCTTGCGTTGGTTTCCGTTGTCGTGATGAGTGTGATTGTCTCTCAGATCGCCCGGGTCATCGGAGGGGCGATCGATCGCGCGAATGCGGAGCGCAAGGCGGCGGAGGAGGAGGTGCGGGCGTTAAATCTCGATCTGGAGCGGCGCGTCGTCGAGCGGACCGGACAGCTTGAGGCGGCGAACAAGGAAATGGAAGCGTTCAGTTACTCCGTCTCACACGACCTACGGGCGCCGCTGCGCCATATCGGCGGCTTCGTTGAAATGCTGAAAGAGCATCAAGGGCCGCAGCTCGATGAGAAGGGTCGGCGCTACATCGACACCATTCTGAAGTCGGCCCAAAAAATGGGAAATTTAATCGACGACCTGCTTCTTTTCTCGCGGACGGCGAAGACCGAGATGCGCATCGGGAGGGTGAGTCTCCATTCTCTCGTTGAGGAGGTGATCCGAGAGCTGCAGCCGGATCTCGAAGGACGCGAGATCGCCTGGAACGTCGAGCCTCTCCCCGAGGTGGCAGGGGACGCGGCCCTGCTGCGGCAGGTCTGGGCCAATCTGATCGGCAACGCGGTCAAGTACACCCGGACCCGCGCGCTGTCCGAAATTGACATCGGCATGACCTCGAAAGGGGAAGAGCACATCTTCTTTGTTCGGGACAATGGCGCCGGTTTCGATTCGAAATACGCCGGGAAGCTCTTTGGCGTATTCCAGCGGCTGCATCGCGCGGACGAGTTCGAGGGGACCGGCATCGGGCTGGCCAACGTCCGCCGGATCGTCCACCGCCATGGCGGCCGGACCTGGGCCGAAGGGGAGGTCGATCAGGGGGCCATTTTTTATTTTTCGTTGCCGAAGAATGTGTTTAATGAGTTGAAAGAAAAGAGCCTGCGCGCGGAGTTGCATTCCTGATTCATCATTCGTCATTCTATATTCTATTTTGTTTTCACAGATTCCATCCCTTGGCCGGCGCCGTTTCGTTAAACCAGGTGTTGAGGTCGGACGGGGGAAGGGGACGGCTGATGTGATACCCTTGCGCTGCGTCGCAGTCGAGGGCCGCGAGTTTTTCCAGGACCTCTTCGCTTTCCACCCCCTCTGCAACCACTTTGAGGCCGAGATTGTGGGTGAGCTCAATCGTCGAGCGAACGATGATGGCATCCTCTTCGTCGGTTGCCATCTCCTTTACGAACGATTTGTCGATTTTAATTTGATGGACCGGCAGCCGTTTCAGATACCCCAACGACGAGTAGCCGGTGCCGAAGTCGTCGATCGAGAGCTGAATCGCCATGCCGTTCAGACGGGTCAAGATCTCCATCGCGTGCGCGGGGTTGACCATCAGGGCGCTTTCGGTGATCTCCAGATTCAGGGAAGCGGGCGCCACGCCGCTGGCAGCCAACAAACCGGCAATTTGATCCGGAAGTTCCGGATCTTCGAGGTTCCGGGCGGATAAATTGACCGCCACATTGGGAGGCCTTCCTTCCTTCTGCCAAAGCTTGCATTGATCGAGCGCGGTCTTCACGACCCAGAGGGTTAAGGGCTTGATGAGGCCGGAATGTTCCGCAATGGTAATGAATTGATCGGGCGGAATCACACCATATTGAGGATGTTGCCAGCGGACCAGCGCCTCCAAGCCGATCACACGGCGGGTCCGGAGGTGGATCTTGGGCTGATAGACCAGAAAGAGATGGTTGTTCTCAATCGCATTCCGCAGCTCTCCGAGGAGTGCGAGGCGGCGCGGGCTGTGTTTGTTCGTCTCCGGCGAATAGAGGGCGTGGCCTGTTTTTTTCTCCTTGGCGACATACATGGCGATATCCGCGTGCTGGATCAGGCTCTCCGGGGTTTCACCGTGTTCCGGCGAGAGGGCAATGCCGATGCTCGCCTCGATGACCATCGGAATGCCTTCGATCAAAAAGGGCTTCTCCAATGCCTTCAGGAGTTTGACCGCGGCGAGGGCCGCCTGTTCGGAATCGGTCCGGGGGAGCAGCACGGCAAACTCGTCGCCGCCCAGGCGTGCGATCGTATCCGAGGATTCTAGAACCGCGTGCAGGCGCGGCCCGATCTGTTTTAATAACGCGTCGCCCCGATGGTGGCCCAATGTGTCATTGATCTCTCTGAAGCGGTCTAAATCAAGGAGAAGCAGGCCGGTCGATTGATTTTCGTAAGAGGCGGCCGGAATCGCTTGCTGTAGCCGATCGTGTAAAAGGGTGCGGTTGGGAAGACCGGTCAGCGTATCGTGATAAGCCATCTGTTTAATCGTCGCCTCCGAGCGCTTGCGCTCGGTGATATCGGCGATGATCCACATGACGCCGCTGATCTCCCCCTTGTTGTTGCACAAAAGGGAGGTCGAGATGCTGGTATCGATCAAGACACCGTCTTTCCTCTTGTACCGGCGCTCCAAGTTCACGAATCGCTTCACCTCGCGCTCCATCTCCCCGTCCGAAGCGGCCTTCTTCTTTTCTTCCGGGCGAATGGGGATCGGATGTCCCAGGACCTCCTGCGCGCTCCAGCCGAGGATCTGCTCGGCCGCGGGATTCCACATCTGAACGTTCCCAGCGGGATCGATCACAATGATGGCGAGCGGCGACGACTGGACGACCGCCTCCAGGGTTTGATTGCTCTCCTGAAGCGCTTCCTCGGCTTTTTTCCGCTCCCGCCGCACCTCGGCTTCACGCAGCTCCCGTTCCACGGCGGGGATCAGCCGTTTTAAATTGCCTTTGATGATGTAGTCATCCGCACCCGCCTTCATGGCCGCCACGGCCCGATCCTCGCCGATGGTCCCCGAGACGAAAAGAAAGGGGGTGTCGTTCCCGCGCTCTCTCAAGAGCGTCAGCGCCTCCGTTCCTTTAAACTGGGGCATCGTGTAATCGGAGAAGATGATGTCCCATCGCCGGTCGTCCAGCGCCGCTTGCAGCGACTCACGCGTTTCGACCCGTTCATAGATCGGGTCATATCCCCCTTTTTGAAGCTCCCGCAACAGCAGCTCGGTGTCTTCTTCGGAATCTTCGACGATGAGGGTATGGATCTGAATCGGTAAGGCCATGGTCACCTCTGAGTGGATGTTATCTGATCTTCTATCGCGCCGTCGTGATTTCGTGGATTCTGTCGAAATAGACCCGGTCGGATCACTCGCGTTCGATTCAAGCGGCGAGGGCGCGGATTGATGCCGATTAGTATACCATTCAGGAGTGAGTCTCGCACTGTTGACGATATGGAATTAATCGGAAGGGACCGCCGATGGTTGGAAGATATCTTTCACCGCTGTTTTACCAAGATCAAAAATCGGAGCGGTTTTTTACTAGAGGGAAGAAGGCGGAAAAAAAGATCGAGGTCTAAACAAGAGCGAATCGGCGCCTGAAAACGCCGATTCGCTCCGGCTGAAAGCTTACCTTCCAGGCATGCTGTAGTCCAGGGTCCAAAGCATCCAGGCAAAGAGGATCAGTGAGCCAAAGAGGGTCAGAGAAGCGCCATACCGGTGCATTCCCTCATAGACCAGATCGAGTCCGGGGGCGACAATCGATCGGGACCATTGATCGGCCATCCACTGTCTCCATCCACCCACCTTCTCACTTCCTCTTCCGCCGACATTGCGAATGCTCCCGAAGCCCGGGGAGGACTTGCCTGCAGGAGCAGGGAAGGTCTTCATCGGCCACATTGCACGCTCACCTCCTTTCGGTTTGAGAGAGGCGCAGTCACCGCGCCGCATCAGGTCCGGAGAAACATTATTTCGTTTCGATTTTAATTTCCTTCGGCATCGCCTCGCTCGATTTCGGCAGCTCCACCGTGAGGATCCCATTTTTAAAGGTGGCCCGGATCTGCTCCTGATTAACCGCCGAGGGGAGGGGGATCTCTCGGGAGAAGCTTCCGTAGCAGCGCTCGTTATAGTAATAATTCCGCTCCTCTTTCTCCTCTTCCTGCTTGACTTCCCCCCGGAGCTGAAGCGTATGATCGGCGACCGAGATGTGAATGTTGTCCTTGTCAAAACCGGGGACTTCGGCCTTCACCACATAACGGTCCTTCTCCTCATACATGTCGATCGAAGGCAACGCGACGCCTCCGAAAGGGGAGCGATCCCACCCGGTTAAATCCCGAAAGTCTCTGAAGAAATTCTCAAAGATATTTTCCATCTCACGACGGGAATTCAATGCTCCCGGCACGCGGGAGCGCCGTCGCGGCAACAATTGTCCGAAAGCCATCGCACACCTCCTTGTTAAAATGGACACAGTTAATTATTTATCCTTCGATCACGATTTTTCTCGGTTTCGCCTCCGCTTTCTTCGGTAAGGTGATCGAGAGGACCCCGTTCTCACAATGGGCCTTCACTTCCTCGGTATTTACATCGGCCGGCAGCAGGACCGTTCTCAAGAAGGGGCCGCCGGCACGTTCGGCGGAGAAGAATTTGGTATTTCCGCCGTAGCTCAGTTTCCGCTCTCCCCCAAACCAGAGCAGGTCCCCTTTGACCTTTATCGCGATCGACTTGGGATCGACGCCGGGCAAATCAGCGACGATATTGAGATAATCTTCATCTTCATAGACATCGACCGCGGGGCTCCAGGTAGAGACCAAATCGGACTGTCCCTCTTGAAAGAGGGGATCGGTTAATTCTGCTAAATCGACAAGTGATTTTACGCTAAGAGACGTCATGGCAAATCACCTCCTCATTTTAGGCCGGTGCGGCGCTTCTGCGGCGGATTGCGACACCGGGCGGTAAGGATTTTCACTTTATTGAGCCATGAGGGGGAGAGAGGTTAGAGGATAGACGAAGCTTCCGGACGATCCGCGCCGGGCGCCTGACGCCCCTGTTTTGCCGTGCTGTTTAGAGAAATCCCGGCAGATGATGCGCAGGAGGGATTGGAGCCGGAGAGCGACCCAAAAATTTAAGATCTTCCTCTGGTAGGGAGCATCCTCCCACCCCTCATGCCTCCGATATAAATCGCCCCGAAAAGATGTCAAGGGGGAGAGCCATGCACCGCTGTTCCCCCCTTGACTCGATTTGTGCGGCGATTATATCTCCGCTCAGAAACACCGAGACCGGACAGCGGTCCTCTGCCGCTTGGATTGTTCCGGTTGAGCATGAAAGGCAGTGGGGTGTTTCGGATAAAAGTTCAACGTTCTATCAAAAGGAGGTGTTGTCTATGAAGTGGCTTAAACCCATTTCAATCTGTCTGTTCTTGCTCGCCATGGTTTTGGCGCCTCTCTCCGCAGCGCAGGGAGGAGATCTCTTCAACGGCGGACCTCACTTAAAGCCTGAGAGCCAGGCGATTCATCGAACCCTCACCGGTGAGGTCCAGAAAATTAATCGAGGGTTGGTTTATGTGAAGACACAGGAAGGGACCACCCGGAGCTTCCCGATCGAGGAGGCGAAAAAGGAGGGAATTCCCTGGATTCAGAAGGGGGACCTTTTGACGTTGGAAATCGATGAAGGAAATCTGATTATCGACATCCACAAACAGGAGGCGGTTGCGAAAACGATCGAATCGGCCGGGAGAAGGGCGGCCGGCCATCATCATCAAATCATGAGAGGAGCGCTTGAGTCTTTTGATCCGTTCGGGAAGGAAGTGTCCCTCCGGCTCGACAGCGGTGAAAACAAAGCGTTCGAGGTGAAGGTCCCGGTGCTGACGAAATTAAACGGTGTACAGCCGGGGACCCGCGTCGCCCTGGAGGTGGATGAAGAAGGGCGGGTTATGGATGCACATCGAGGTTGATCTTCCCCGCCGGGCGTCCTGCCCGGCGGGCATTCTCTCTTCGGCAACGCGCTTATCGATGCCAGAGTTGCCGATTCTTTTTATACAAATCGATCGATGTAGATACTTTGGCTTTTAGAAAATCGGAATCAAAAGGTTTGAAGAGATAATCGACCGCGCCCACCGAGTAGCCTTTAAACACCGCTTCATCATCCGGGTCCATCGCGGTGATGAAGATAATGGGAGTGTCCCTTGATTGATCGCGTCGCCGAATGAGCTTCGCGGTCTCGAATCCATCCAGCTCCGGCATCATGACATCGAGGAGAATGAGAGCGAAATCCTCGTTGAGGAGATGCTTTAACGCCTCTCCTCCGGAAGAAGCCTTCACCAAACGATACTCAGGGGAATCCAGGATCGCTTCCAGTAACATCAGATTATTGGGCTTGTCATCCACCAATAAGATATTTATTTTTTCTTCAGGGCTCATTCCGGCCATGTTGTACGACAATAGCGTCAATGTGGATATCTAAATAATCGTAGCATAACCGGAAGTCAGAGGACCAGAGGGGGGATATCAATTAGGAATGAGAAATTAGAGCGAAGGCCTCCGCCCTGGACATCCCGCGTCTTTCGATCGCCGTCTCATCGACTTATCAGGTCACCTGCGGCAACGCCCCTCCACGGGGCTCTTCTAGGGGATGTACAAGGGAGTGGAACCCTCTCTGTCCAGGGGGGAAGGGGACCGGCGCGCAGCCCCTCGGCGTGCGGGGGCCGCGTCCCGATCCGTTGAATTTTTAATTACTTAAGGTAAAACACTGATTATTTTCTTCCCCCGCGAGTGTCCATTCTCCCCGGAACGATGCGCTTCCGTCGTTTCTGAAAGCGAAAAGACCCGATCGATCATCGCCGTACTTTTTCTGCCTCAATCCATTTCCCGAGCGTTTCAAGGTCCGCGCCCCGAATCTGAACGGAGAAGACGCGGGCCCGCGGTCTTCCGACGACCGGTCCGATCAACATCCGAAGAACCGTCCCAACGCTCGGCAGGGTCGTGATATAAATCCCTTTCAGTGTGAGGACCGGCTTGCATTCTTTGAAGGAGCGCATTGCGACGGTATCGAAGACCATACCATAATGCCCGCCTGACCGGGTAAAGTCTTCCTTCGTATAGGGCCGGTTGTTCTTTAGAAAAGATCGAGGCATTGCCGTTTACCAATTAGACCGTTGTTGTGGGACGGGACTTTGGTGGGATCGATTCGACTCCAGCGTAAAGGTGCTGATCCGCGCCATCAATTCGGATCCCATTTCGGCCAGCCTTTGCGAGGCTTCCAGGATGCTTGCCGCGCCTTCCGCCGTACTCTTTGCGGCCGCCACCACGCCGCTGATATTTTCTGCGACCTCACCGGTTCCTCTGGCGGCGTCGGTCACGCTGCGGCTGATCTCAACCGTACTGGCCGCCTGCTCCTCCAGCGCGCCCGCAATGGTTGTGGAGAGCGTATTGATCTGGGAGATGATTTTCCCGATTTGGTGGATCGCGTCCACCGCGTCTTTTGTATCGTTCTGAATCACACCGATTTTCTGCCCGATTTCTTCGGTCGCTTTGGCCGTCTTTTTCGCCAGGTCCTTGACTTCGTTGGCGACCACGGCAAATCCCTTTCCCGCTTCCCCGGCCCGGGCCGCTTCAATCGCCGCGTTCAAGGCGAGCAGATTCGTCTGCTCCGCAATGGCGGTGATGACTTTGACGACCTTTCCGATCTCCGCACCCGATTCTCCCAACTTTGAGATGGTTTCATTGGTCGACTCCGCCATCTTGACCGCTTCGGAAGTGATCTGAGTCGCTTTCAGTACGTCGGAGGAGATCTCTCTAAAGCTGCCCGACATCTCTTCCGCGACCGTGGCGACGACCTGCACATTCCGATTGGTCTGTTCGCTCGCCGAGGAGACGCTATTGGCCAGTCGCTCCGTCTCCTCGGAGTTCGCGCTCATTTTCCGGCTGGAAGTGGTGAGCGCCTGAGAGGCGGTCGCAATCTGCCGAGAACTGTCATGAATTCCGTGAGCCAGTTCCTGGATTCCCTTCTCCAAACTGGTCGACATTTCGGAGAAGGCCCGGGCCAATATGCCGATTTCATCCTGGGTGCTTGCAAGCTTGGGTTCGACGGCGACGGTCAAGTCTCCCCGTGCGATCTTTTCAGCCAGACCGATGATTTTTGAAAGAGGCTTTAGGACCCGCATCGTCATCAGAGAAATAATCAGCAGAGAGATCAGTCCCAATGTCCCAATCATCAGGAGTTGGGTCCGGAAGATGGTTTGATTTAAAAAGGTGGTCTCTTTCAAAACGACCAGGGAGACCTGACCCGTGTCATCCAACCCTAAACGATGGATGTTGTATTCTCTCCCGCCCGCTTTCAGTGAATCGTTCTCTTTCGCGAGCGAGAGGATCTCGCCGGTGGCTTCTACGATTTGTTGATCCAACACAATCCCCACTTCCGATCCCAAGACCTGTTTAAGCTCCTCCAAGAAGGGTTTCATGCTGATCCCTAACTCGATCATCCCGGTCTTCTGTCCCTTCACATAAAAGGGAGAGGCGATGAAATTGAAGACGGCGCCCTTCTCTTCCGCAACCCCTGATACGGCCTTGTCCTCTTTCGCCGCAGCCGAGAGGATGGTTCGCCGGGACGCTTCTTTATCGTTCGGGTCGGCCACTTCCAGGTAGAGTTCCCCGTCCGGGGTATAGTAGTTCAGGATGCTCAGCCCCTCTTTGTTAAGCCGATTCAAGATCGGATAGGAATAGTCGTACAATTGATCTTTGTCTTGAAAGGACTCCTGGATATATTTGTTATTGGCCACCGATTCGATCAAGTCCCTCGCCCGGGACTCCCTTTTTTTCAAGCCCTCTTTGATCAGCTCGGCAATTCTCTGACGATCTTCCGCTGCAAGGTGAGAGGTAATATTATGAAATCCCCAGACGGTGACGAGCAGCAGCAGTACAAATTGAAGCAGAATCGAGACGATAAAAATCGATTTAAAACCCAATCTTCGCTTAATCTCCATGCCGCTTTTCTCCGGGCGCCTGAGGAGGACGGCCTTGGCTGAGACCATCCTGGTACCGATCATCAACGACTCTGCCGCGAACGTTCTCTGTGACTATTTTTCTACAACAAAGCCTTTTTCCTTCCACTCCGGGAGTCCTCCTTTAAACCAGTAGACTTTTTGATAGCCCGCCTTTACCGCGGCGGTGGATGCTTTGAATGATTTCCAGCAGGTGTCTCCGTTGCAATAAATAATCATCGGAGCGCTCTTATCGCTCGGGAGTTTCTTGAGATCAAAACTGTCAAGGCGGGCGTCGAAGTGGACGCTCTTTTCGCTCTTCTCTTTATAAACCACGCTGATTGCGCCGGGGATGTGGCCCTCTTCATATTCAAGCGCATTCCGTACATCGAAGGCCTTCGCCCCCTCTCTCATCAACTTCTTACATTCTTCAGCCGAAATGACTGTCGTCCCTTCCAGTGTTTGCGGAACAATCGGTTTTTTTTCCGCCTGCGCCAATGCAGGCGCACACAGAATAAATAAAAGGCTCAACCCGATCCTAAGGTTTTTCATCGCATGTCCCCTTTATCCGGCTTTATTGTGATTCATGCAAAGCCGATGACAATCCAAGCGGCTTGCTTTATAAGTATATCCCAAGCTTAAATGAATGGGATAAATGGGAATGGATCTTCTCAAAATTTTAAATGAGAAAGAAGGACAGCTCTCAGGAGAGGGTCCGGTATTCGCGGTGGATGAAAGCCCTGCAGGACCCTTCGCCCTAAGAAGCCGCGGAATGGGTCCGTATTCTACTTTTGTATTTGCCGAAGCAGAATGTCGCCGACAATGTTGCAATCCGGAAGTAAGGAGGAAGGACGCTTGTATCAAATCCTTATTGATCCGAGACTCAGGGATACTCCGCAGCGCCCTATCATCCCTTTGTATTAATCCAAAAGTTGCATGGACTCCACCTCGACTGAAACGGTATCCTAATACCAAGGAAGGAAAGACCATCGATGTTTCCTTTCAATCCAGGGGCTCCTTTGCGTTCATTCTTTCGAGTCAATCGGGAATGAAGCGGGGCCGAAGTCTTAAAGACAATCAGCAAATCGGGTTTTGAACGGATGATCACTTATGGAGGCCAGCGTATGTCGTCAAAACATAAAAATCAGACGAAACAAAAATCGGCGGATGTTTCCCGGGACGAGTCTTATGGCGCCGGGATCGATGTCAATAATATCGAGCAGATTGCAGCCGTGGTCGGCGGGGGCGCACTGCTTCTTTTTTACCTTCGAAAAGTGACCTTGGCGGATGCCCTGTTGGTCGGCGCCGCGGGAACTTTGATCTACCGCGGGGTCACGAATCGACCCCTCAATATTAAGACCGCCATCGGGACCGAACGTCTCACCGAAGGAATCTACAACCTGACCGACCGAGCCAAGGGATGGGCTCAGGGGTGGGCCGAGGAGTTCAGGGGCAGAATCGAGCGGTTCAGAGGGGAGAGCGAACCGATCCAGATTGAAAAAAGTGTCGTGATCAACAAATCGCCTGCGGAGCTCTATGCGTTCTGGCGCAACTTTGAAAATCTCCCCAACATCATGAGCCACCTGGAATCGGTCACCCATACCCGCGGCAAACGATCTCACTGGGTCGCAAAAGGGCCGGCCGGCGTGCCGATCGAGTGGGATGCGGAAATTACGGAGGATAAAAAGAATGAAATGATCTCTTGGCGCGCGCTGGACGATGCGGATGTGCCGAATCAAGGCTCGGTCTACTTTGAAAAAGCCGGAGAAGGGCAGACGGAGCTCCGGGTGTCGATGGAATATTCTCTTCCGGGAGGAGAGATCGGCGCGGCGGTCGCGGAACTCTTCGGCAAAGAGCCGTCCCAGAAAATTGAAGACGATCTGAACAGCTTTAAAGAAGCCATTGAGGGGGGCGAGATCATGCTCGGAGCCGACAAGTCATACAAATCTCGCGAGGATGGGAACTAGTTTTCCTGGATTCGATCCGGGCGATGTGTCTTTGTCGCATTCCGCAATAAACGATTTGATGAAGGGGTGGCTATTCGGCCACCCCTTTTCTTTCCTATATTGAACCGCAAAAGAGTGTCTTGGCTTTAGCGTTGTTGTTATTTTCGGATGATGCCGAATCCGGGGTGCTGCTTATAAATCCAAGAAGACATTTACTTAAGATGACTGATAGGGTGGAGAAGATTGAAATGCTTTGGAATCCGGAAGGTTTGGGGAAAAGAATTGTACTGGGCGAACTTCGACTGTGTGGTCTGTTGCGTGGCGGGCGCCGGGGTGGAAAGGAGTCGAAGACCCCTTTCCACCCATTGAATATCAAAAGATGCGTCAGGCGCTGGGACCGAACAAAAGCGGCATCCGTATCTTCCAGGTTACTTCGGCGCTGGGGCGGCCGGAGCGGCGGCGGGAACGCTCCATGCGGAACCTGGAATAAAGGTGGTCACGTTAAACTGGACGTAGGCAAAGAACGCCAGCGTGCCAAATAACACGAGAAATAACCCGTATCTATGCATCATATCAAAAAAGAGGTCAAAACCTGGGGCGACAACTGTTTTTGAGTTTGTGTTTGTAGCCATTTTCTTCTCCCTTGTTGCTGACGAGTGATCCGACCATTCCGACGGCGCCCCCTTAAGCGCCGCCGTATTGCTCTGAACGTCATCGGAGTTGTTTCCCCGACGAATAGAACCCCATGAAAGCCCTTTGGAGGCGCTCAGCGGTCAGATTGCCGAGCGGAACCGAATATAACATACTCGCCTGGCCTGCCTCAAGAAAAAATTTTTGCCCTTAAATAAGCTACATTCCCCCCATCAACCTGGGATAAAAGAGGAGGGTGATGATTGCGAGCACTGCATCGCTGAAGGCCAGCGCCCGGCCGGTATCGGCCAGCCCTGTTTTTCGATTTCCGGATTCATTCATTAGATCTCCCTCCGGCTGTTCGTCAATGTCGGCTCGGAACCATCTAAATTGAACTCCCACTCAATGCCAGCGTAGAACTTGGATCCAGGGTGTGTCAATTAAGATGGGGGAGTAATGCGGACGTTCAAAGATTTTTCTGCTCCGACAATGAAAAGGCCCTGCCTTCAGAGAAGGCAGGGCCTGATTAAAGAATGATTGCGGATCGCTTACAAAAGGTTAAATGCCATCTGGGGGGCTTTTTCGGTCGACTTCTTAAATCCGAGAAGAATGTCCCGCCGGGCGACCACACCCACCAGAACCCCGTCCTCATCGACAACCGGCACCCGGATGAAGTGCTTCGCTTGGAGGATCGCCATGATGTCGGCCGCCGTGGTTTCTTCGCCCACCGTGACCGGATCGACTGTCATGATTTCTTTGGCCGTAAGTGTTTTGAGGTCTTTGCCGGCCATGATCGCATTGAGTAAATCATACTCGCTGACAATCCCGACGAGCACCTTCCCGGGCGCCACGATCGGTAAACTTCCAAATCCGCCCCGCGTCATCGCGTTGATTAGTTCCGTTGCGAGTGCGTTCTCGGAGTAGTAATAGACATCGGATTCCATAAAATGGCCGGCGGTCATTTTCTTAAAATTTTCTCCACCGAGCATATATTCAACACGTCTCATTTATTTCTCCTTCACAGATGCATCAATTATTGCTAAATAAAGACGATCAATAACGATTGGATAAAAGACGGCGGATCTTCAGATCGGGTCCTTTCACTTGAGTGTTACTTACGTTAAGAACCGTGAGGATGACGCAGTCAACCATTAAGGTTAGCAAACTATTTTTAATCGGGTATAGGGAATCGACCCAACTTTTAGGAAAAGAAATCCCAAGAGAGGAGGTTGACAAGGGAGCGGCTTGCGATAAACTTCTGGAGCAGAGCTGTCCAAAGGTTGACGCGGTCGTGTAAGAAATCCTTCATCGGGTGGAGTGCATGTCTCAGCGTAAAAAAAACTTGAGCGACGTCAGTAAAGAGGGTCTTACAAGAATTTTCCTGATCGGGGCCGGGAAAGGGGGACGGGAGGTCTTAAGTCGCCTGTTGCGATTTAACTGGGTCCAAATCGTAGGGGTCTCTGATCTGGATCCAAAAGCGCCCGGCATTCTCCTTGCCCAAGAAGCGGCGCTCCCTGTTTTCGTCGGAGATCCCGTTCAATACATGCAAGGTATCAGCGTAGACCTGGTTTTCGATTTGACCGGGAATCAACAGATGCACACCCGTCTGCTGAGTATCCCCTCCCGCTCCTTTGATGTGGTGACGGGGCAGGTCTCCCTTCTTCTCTGGAGTGTCATCCATGAACTGGAGGAACAGGAGATCCAATTAAGAGCCCATCTGGCAGAACATCGGGTTCTTTTGGAAATCAATCAGATGCTCTCCCGCTCAGAAACATCCCAGCAGATTTTCGAAGCGATTGTGATGGGGGGTATTCGGATGACGGGGATGCCGGCCGGTTCCCTCTCAATTTTTGACAAAGAAAAAGAACAGCTGTTTTTAGTATCGGCAAAGGGGTTCTCCTCCGACTTCTTTAAGCAAGCCATCTACCCTGTTCGACCGGGGGGATTGACCGAACATATTCTTTCTCGCAATGAGCCGGTCGTGATCCCGAATATTTCCGAATTTCCCTCTTTCAACAATCCGATCCTCGTCAAAGAGGGGGTCCGCTCCCTTATTGCCGTTCCACTCCTCTCCGAGAAGGGACCGGTCGGCATCCTCTACAATGATGATTTTAAGCCCCGGACCTTCACCCCCTCCATGCTCGAGGCTCTCCGGTTGCTGGCAACGCTGGCCGTCATCGCGATTCAAAAACAGCAGGCTTTCGAGGAGATCAAAAGCCTCTCGATCCGGGATCCCCTCACCGGCCTTTACAATCGTCGTTACCTGAATGAGATTCTTATCACCGAAATGGATCGGGCATTCCGTTTGCGTCGGCCTCTCTCTATTCTGTTGATGGATATCGATCATTTCAAGTCGGTGAATGACCGCTTCGGGCATCTGGTGGGCGATCAGGTGATCAACGGGCTGGCCAGGTTATTCGGGCTTATCATCCGACCCTACGACACCGTCGCCCGGTATGGGGGAGAGGAGTTTCTCATCTTGATGTCTGAAACGGATGAGGCGGAGGCGCTGGTGGCCGCCGAGCGACTGCGGGAGGCCACTGCCTCCGAGCGATTTCTTCCGGAGGGTACCCCCCTAACCTGTAGCTTCGGCATCAGTACGATGAAGGGAGATGAAAACCGCCTTCCTACGCCGGAGGAGTTTATTCATCGTGCCGATAAAGCACTCTACGAGGCGAAGCGGGCCGGCCGCAACCGGGTCCATATTTTTCGTTCCGATTCTGCTTCTTCCACAAGCGAAAGTAGAAAGACCTGCTGAAGAGATTCCGACCAATCCTTCTCACGCTTTCGCTTATTAAAGTCCCATCCCCTGACCAATCCCGTCGGAGCTCCTGCCTCTTTTGGGTTTCAATCGGCTGAAGGAGTCTGTCTTAGACTGCTCGGACAGCGTCGGAGGTGTTTTGGGATGCACGAAACTCTTCGCGTTCTGCAGATTCGGCTGAAGACCGACATAAGAGCGTGGCAGCAGGAATAGACTGTCGGGAGATAAAAAGATAGAAACGAATCAGAAAGAGAAAAAAGAAGAAGATGAATACAGAGGGAAACTCTTGAGAGGACTGGTTTAGATGAGAAGTTTGTATGCTTGTTGTCAGCAGGCTCAGCATTGGGTTTCCCTTCATTTTGAGTGGCGGAGGTGGCGGGATTTCGCCGCGCGGAAGATTCAAGCAGTGACAGGTTGATATGCAATTGACATGCAAGCGCCATTCCCCGCGTATTAATCCAGTCCAGTCCCGGAATAGTCCAATAGGATGTATCCCTTTAAAGTTTTAATGTTTGATCCCCTTGGGAGGGATGCAAATATGTGCAAAAAAATGAAAACTCATTCCTAAAGGTGAAGCAAGATTGATTGACATCCCTTTTTTCTATGCTATTCTCACCGTAGGTATGGAGGCCAAGGCATGGAGGAGCGGGTCCCGCGCGTTTTAGTCATCGAAGACAGCCCTTTTGAGCTCGACCAGATCAAGGCGGCTTTGGAGATGGCCGGCCATCAAGTTCTCATTGCCAGTACCGGAATTCAGGGACTAAAGCTGGCTCGGGAGGTCCTTCCCGATTTAATTTTGCTCGATATGGTTCTTCCCGACATGAATGGGCGTGAAACCTGCCGTCACCTGCGAGGGCAGGAGGATCTCCGGGGCATCCCGATCATCATCGTCACGGTGAAAGGGAAGACGGAAGATAAGGTGTTGGGGTTGGCAGAGGGGGCCACCGACTATGTGACCAAGCCGTTTGATCCGATGGAGTTGCAGGCCCGGGTCGCCGCCGCCCTTCGAATGAAGCGCCTCCAGGATGAGCTGATCGCAAAAAATAAGGAGTTGGCCGGAAAGAACCAAGAATATCAGGTTCTGCTCAAGCAAGTTCAGACCTTGGCGATTACCGATCCGGTCACCGGGCTCTTCAACCGGCGCTACGTCCAGGAGGTGCTCAACCAGGAGTTCTCCCGCGCGCAGCGGTACTGTACCCCCTTCTCTTGCTTGTTGATCGATGTTGATGAGTTCAAGCAGGTCAACGACAAATTCGGCCATGAAGCGGGGGACAAGGTTCTAGAGGAGCTGGGGAAGATCATTCAAATGGAGATTCGAAAGGTCGATCTGGCGGCCCGGTATGGTGGAGATGAGCTGGCCGTTTTGTTGCCGGAATCGCTCCGGGAAGATGCGGCTCAGGTCGCTCAGCGGATCTTGCAACGGGTCGGCTGCACCGCTTTTCCGATCCTGGGAAAGAAACACCGGGTCTCTGTCAGCATCGGGGTGGCCGGTTTTCCCGATCCGGAGCTGCGCGATGCGCGCCAGGCGATCTTGGCCGCCGACTTTGCCCTCTACCGGGCGAAGCGGGCGGGGGGAAATCGGGTGGAAACGATGACGGTCGCCGAGATGGAATCAGCATGAAAGTCTTCATTCCGTATTATTTCTGTGTCCCCTGCATAATTTCATAGTTTCGTTGACGGGAGTTTACGTTACGAGATCCGCTGTTTAAATTGTTTCAGATTCAATAGTCGATTATCGGTTGACAGGTCAAGTCTTTTTTACTATGATACGAACACTATGGCGGAAGAGATTGAGAAACGGATCGATCGTCTCGAATCAGAAGTCCTTCGACTGCAACACCAGCTTCAAACCCTTCAATCAGAAGTAAAACTCTTTTTAAAGCGCTACCTTGCTGCTTGTCCCGCCTGTAAAAAAGAGTTCGACCTCCTCGTCAATCATTACAGTATCGGCCTCTTCGATAACCTCGTCTACGTGAAATGTCCCCATTGCAATAAGTCGATGCCGGTGGTCGATAAAGAGGGAGGCGGGGTTGGGGTAATCTCGGAATAAAGAACCATCTCTCGTCTGAGTGAATTCCTCCGAATTTTCGCCAATGTAAATCAGATAACGGTTGTTCCTTTCACATCGACTGTCAATAGAAAAAAAGTTGTTTTTAAAAAAAGAGGGTGCTATAATGCAGCCACTTTTGATAGGATGCCTGATTTTTCGGCATGATCCGCTTCTATCTTCGTCAAGATAACCGGGGCTTGCATTCAAGGGGGAGGCTTTTCATATGTATCGGTCGATCTATATCCCTGTCGATAACTCAGACTATTCCAACACGGCCATCGATATCGGTGTGATGTTGGCAAAGCAATTTGGGGCGAAGGTCATCGGAAGCCACGCCTATGCCGCCAAGCTCCACGACAAGCGATTCAAGCAGATGGAGGCGGGCCTTCCCGAAGAGTATCATGACGAGAACGAACTGGAGCGGCAACGAAAAATCCACGACTCCCTGATTACCCGCGGACTGGAAATCATCACCGACTCTTACCTGGATATCGTCGACGAAAAGTGCAAAGAGGGAAACATCCCGATGGAGCGGGTCTCGCTCGAAGGGAAGAACTACAAGGTCCTGGTCGATGACATCGTGAAGAACGGCTACGATCTGGTGATCCTCGGCGCCCTCGGCGTCGGCGCCGTCCGGGAGAGCATGATCGGAAGCGTCACCGAGCGGACGATCCGCCGGGTGCGTAAGTCCGATGTTTTCGTCGTCAAAGAGACGAAGCCGCCCGAGCCGGGAAAAATGGGAAAGATCGTCGTGGCGGTCGATGGAAGCCACTTCTCCTTCGCCGGCTTCAAAACGGCCCTTGATCTCGCCAAAGCGTATCAGCTTCAGATCAACGTCGTTTCGGCCTTCGATCCCTATTATCACTATGCCGTTTTCAACTCGATCTCCGGGGTTCTCTCCGAAGAGGCGGGAAAAGTCTTCCGGTTCAAGGAACAGGAGAAACTCCACGAAGAGGTGATCGACTCCGGCCTCGCCAAGATTTATCAGTCCCACCTTGAAATCTGTCTCAAGATCGCCGAGGCGGAAGGGGTGACGATCAAAACCTCGCTCCTCGACGGGAAGCCGTTCGAGAAGGTTCTTCAATATGTGAAGAAGGAGAAACCGTGGCTCCTTGTCGTCGGCCGGATCGGCGTCCACTCCGATGAAGAGATGGATGTCGGGAGCAACTCTGAGAACCTGATCCGGATGGCGCCGTGCAACGTGCTGGTCTCGAACCAGAAATATATTCCGCCGATCGATGCCATCGCCGAGTATACCGTCGCCTGGACCGAAGAGGCCTCCAAGCGGATGGAGAAGGTCCCCATCTTCGCGCGGGGGGTCGCCAAAACCGCCGTCTACCGGTATGCGATCGAAAAGGGTTTCACCATCATCAGCAACTCGGTCGTCGATGCGGCGATGGGGGATATCCTGCCGAAGTCGGCGATCGAAGCGATGAAGAATTTGGGCCGGGTGCTCGATGAGAAGGGGATCGACCGGAACAAGATGACCGCCGCCGAAGGGGTTTCTCAAACCCTCGAGGGGAACGGCCTTGCCGGGATGATGACCCAGATCGTCGGCGACCGCGATGCCGAGCGCGCCGCGAGCTACGACGAGAAGGCGAAGATGGATTTCTACATCTGCGGCGGCTGCGGCTATACCGCCAAAGGGGAGAAGCCGGTCCGATGCCCGATCTGCAGCGCCGAAGGGAGCGCCTTCCAATTTCTTGATAAGTCGATCTTCGAAGCGGCGGCCAAGGCCGAGGGGGGATTGGTTCAAGAGGTCGGCTACGACGGGGTCCCGCTGAACTGGACCGAAGATGCCAAAAACATCATCCGCAAGGTTCCGGCCGGTTTCGAGCGCCGCCGCGCCAAAGCGAAAGCGGAGAAGATGGCCCGAAAGATGGGCTTCCAAACGATCACAAAAGAATTTGCCGTTCGGATGATCGAAGGAGGCCAGGACGACGATCAGACGATTGAGATGAGTGCCAAGGCGATCGCCGAGGCGGTTCTTCCGCAGAGCACGCCAAAAGCTGAAGTAAAGGCCCCTGAAGTAAAGACACCCCAGTTCACCTGGACGGCCGATGCGCAGGAGCGACTGGCGCGGGTGCCGGTCGGCTTCATGCGGGACGGGACCCGTCAGCACATCGAGAATTATGCCTTCAGCCACGCGATTACCGAGATTACGCTCGAGGTCGCAGAGGCGGGAATTAAAAAGGCGACCGAGGAGATGGAGGCGGTTCTTTCCGGCGCGACCAGCCTCGAAGAGATCAAAAAGCGAATTGCCACCATGACGAAGGGGGAACCGGCTGCGGAACAGAGCTTCCATTTCTGCGGAATGTGCGGCCATGTCGTCCGGCAGGTTCCATCGCAGTGTCCCGTCTGCGAGGCCAAGGCATCGCGGTTCATCTTTATGAAGAAAGAGCTTGATTATTTCGTCTGTACGCTTTGCAGCCAGGTTGCCTCGCAGCAGATTCCTGACCATTGCTCTCTCTGCGGCGCACCGGGGGAATATTATAAAAAACTGGAGCGTAAGGAGAGCGGACTGGACAAAGTACTTGCCCCCATCAGCTGGACCGATGCGGCAAATACGAAGCTCCTGGAGATCCCGGAAGGGTTAATTCGAGAGATGACCCGCTGGCGGATCGAGGTTGATGCCCGCAAGAAGGGGCTCCGCGAGATTAACCCCTCGATTATCGATGCAAAATACAGTGAATGGGCGCAGCTTTCCCGGAATGTCGAGCGACATCACGCCTGGGATGCTGATGCGGAGGGCCGAATCGCCCGCATCCCCTCTTTCGTCCGGGGAACGGTGATCAAGGAGATCGAATCGTACGCCAATGAGAAGGGAATCGACCGGATCACCGTCGAGATCCTCGATCAAGTCACCGAGCGGTGGGCGGAAGCGATGCGGTCGCAAGGTTTCTAGTCGCCTGTCCATGAACGGCCACCTGCTACGTTCTCGGTCGCTCGGCAATCCTCATGTACCACACAGTACATTCCGGTTGCCTCGCTCCCTGCGGCCTTGCATCTGGCCATTCCTGAACAGGCTTACTGTTTTGTATTTTCATTAGAGATTCTTTCAATGGCACATCAAGCGTACTCCGTTTCATGGAACCTCACCCAGCGCTGCAATCTCTTCTGCACCCACTGCTACATGAGTGCCTTTCCCCACGCCGATATCTCGCACGACTTCACAACCGAAGAGTGCTTCAAGGTCATCGACGACATGGCGAAGGTCAACCCGAATCTCTTCCTGATCCTGACCGGAGGGGAGCCGCTTGTCCGAAAAGACATCTTCGACATCGCCTCGTATGCTTCCGACAAGGGCTTTACCTGTGTTCTCGGCACCAACGGCGTCTTGCTCGGTGAGCGGGAAGCAAGACGGATGCGCGAGAGCGGCCTGCAAGGGGCCTCGATCAGCCTCGATTCGGTCGATCCCCAACGGCACGACAACTTCCGTCAGCTGGCCGGATCGTGGAAGTCGGCGCTCCGCGGCATTGAGCATCTCAAAGCGGAAGGGCTCGATTTTTCTCTGCACATGAGTGTGATGTCGTGGAACGTCTCCGAAATTCCGCCGATGATCGAGCTGGCGCGCAACATCGGGGCGAAGGTCCTCAACTTTTTCTTTCTCGTCCAGACCGGCCGCGGCGAAAACCTGATCGATATCCATCCCAGTCAGTATCGGGAGATCCTGACCTATCTTGCGCGGGCGCAGGGAGTGGGGGCGAAGGAGAACAATCCGAGCCTCTTCCAGAATTTCGATGACCCCTGGACCGCTTCCGCCGGGCAGATGGGCGATCTGATCCTTCGGGCCAAATGCGCCCCGCATTTCCGCAAGATCATCTATGAGCTCGATCCGAATTCTCCCTTGTTGAAAAATTATGCGCAGGGGAGTTGCCCCGCCGGAAAGCATTATTGCCGGATCACACCGGAAGGGGACATCACCCCCTGTCCGTACATGCCGGTCTCGGCGGGAAATCTTCGGAGGCAGACCTTTGACGAAATATGGAATACCTCTCCAATTTTAAACGATCTGCGCGAGCCGCAACTCGGCGGGCGATGCGGAGAGTGCGAGTTCTCTCAGATTTGCGGCGGCTGCCGCTGCCGTGCGTATGCCGTAAACGGCAGCTACCTTGCGGAAGATCCCGCCTGCGATTATCAGCCGGGGCAGTATGGGGGAAAACGGATCGAGCTTCCGGCGGAGCAGACGTTTGGGTTCGAGGCGAAGTTTACCTTGAACTGGTCGATCGCGGCGAAAGAGCGTCTCAACAGGCTTCCTTCTTTCGCAAGGGGAATGGTGGCGAGCAGTGTGGAGCGGTATGCGACCGAACACCAGATTGATCTGATCACCCCGGAGGTGATGCAGAAGGTCAAGGAGGAGGCCGAAGTCCGTCTTGGGAGGAGCTTCAAGTTTTCCGAATTCACCCGAACGGTTCCGGAGAAGACACCGGCCATTGGAAAAGATCTCTTCCCCGGTTAATTTTAAGAATTGAGGTAATGATCATGGGAAATTCAAATGAAAACGAAATCACCTGGACGCCGGACGCGGAAGATCGCCTGAAAAAAGCGCCTTTCTTTCTACGCGGGATGGTCCGCAAGCTCTCCGAGAAAAAAGCGCGGGAGCTCGGAATCACGACCATCACCGAAGAGGTCCTCGCCGGATTCAAAGATAAGATGATGAACCCGATGGCCGGCGCCGGGACCGGCGCGGCGCACAAAGCGGCGGGGGTCGAGACGAAGCCATTGGCCTGGACGCGCGAAGCGCAGGAGCGCCTTGAGACGGTTCCGGAGTTCATGCGGGCGATGATCAAGCAGATCGCGGAGGAAGTCGCCCTCGAGCGGGGGCATCTCGAAGTCGACCTGGCCCTGTTGGAGAAGGCGGAGGCCTTGGGAGACGAGCCTCAGGAAGAAGCCCATCCGGAGCTCCCCTGGACCGATGCGGCGAAGGTCCGTCTCTGATCAGAAGATCGCAGAATCTCCCGAGATGGCCCGCGATTTCGTCCGGACGATGTTGAAGAACGATGCGGAAGATCTGGCGCGGGAGTTGGGGATCACGCGGATCGACATGGCGGCGCTGACCCAGATTTGGGATGCCCCGCGCGCCGACGTGAGCTGGACCGAAGAAGCCCACAAGCGACTGATGACCTCGCCTGATTTTGTCCGAAGCGGAATCAAGAAAGCGGCCGAGCGCCGCGCCCGCAAGATGGGGGTCACCACCGTGACTTCAGAGCTGTTGACCAAGTTCCGCAATGAAGCGATGATGAAAGCGATGAAGCGGCTTCGCGCCTTCGGATACGATGAAATGACCTTCGATGCCTTCGAAGATGCGAAAGAGAAGATCCGCCGTCTGAAAGACAACACCGAAGCGGCGAAGCGGCTGGACGACATTAAAGATTACATGGGAAAACGGGGAAAGGTCGGCCTCATCGATGAAGAGATGCTTCAGAAGATGAAGGACTATTTAAAAGACCCCTCAAAAAAGGAGATGTAGATGCCGTGAGGCATGAGGCGTGAGGCGCGGGGGGGCAAGCCGAAAGTTTTTAAAGCGGTTACCCCTTACGCCTCACGCCTCGCGCCTTGCGTTCCTTCGGTATACATGAACTTCTTCGCTGTCCTGAATCACTGGCTTCACCTGATCTCCGTCGTCATCTGGGTGGGGGGAGCGGCTTTTCTGGTTTTTGTCGCCGCGCCGCTGCTCAAAACGGGAGACCCCTCTTACGATTTCCTGAAAGGGGTCAACCATCGATTCCGTCGCATCGTCGGTCCGCTTCTCTTCGTTTTGGTCGTCACCGGCGGAATCAATTTCGGGGTCCGGAGCAAAGGATATGAATTTGTCCCTCCCGGTTATATCTCGGCGCTGGGGGTGAAGGTCTTTCTGTTCGCCGCGATTGCCTCGCTTTATTTCTTCAGTATTCTTCGTTCTCGTTATAAAGATGAGCCGGATGAGAGACCGAGAGAGAGTCAACCGGTCCTTCCCGAATTTGTAAATACCCGATTGACGCTGATTATCGGACTCATTATCATCTTCCTCGCTTCGATGTTAAGACAGTGGAAGTTTTAAAGCATCTCGCACCCGCTCTTCCATCCGGTTGCCGATTCTCGCGAATTATTTTCTTCTCTTCTCCAAAGAGGTCATATGTCTGACCGGTTTCGGGCGAATCGGCCATCATGGAAGTTCTACGCGCTCTGGGGAGCGATTTTCTCTTCCGGGATGTTTCTCTTCATGCTTCATCCTTCCGATCTGCATGCGATTCATTTCGTTATCAACAGCAGTGAGCGGATTCAGAGGGAGCATGGACCGCTAAAGTTGGGGATGGCGCTTCCCGATTTTCTCCAAGCGATCAAAAGCAAGGAGGCGGCGCAAGAAATCGGACAGTTTGAGGAGGAGAAGCGGTTTCATGCCGATCCCGCTCTTCTTGCTGCGAACGCTTCCGATGTCCTCGCCGATTTTTTCAAAGGGCAGCTCTTTCGAATCGAGATCAATTACCGACCGGTCGGTAAGGAGTCGAGCGCCGTAGAAGATCTAAAAGCACAGATCACCGCGCGTTATGGCCCTCCGCGGATCAATTCACTACCGGGGACCGATTTATTCTTCTGGGATGATGGCAAGACCCGACTGATCCTGGAGAGAGATATCCTGGAGAAAGGAATCGGTTATTCGACCACCTACCTTGATGATGATCTTTTTCATCAGGCAAGCCATGAGCGGGTGAAGAAGGAGACCGATGGGAAGTCATCCTATGGGCATAAATAACCATTCATTTCTCTTCAGTAGAGCGCCCTTTTCCACGTTTTCCACAGAATATGTGTATAAACTGTGGATAAGATCGTCGCGATCGTCATATTTCGTGCGGATTTCCCAAGCGGAATTGATATTGCTTAAGAATTAGGCAGATACTTCTATTTATATTTCAATAGGTTAAGTATGTTTTTGGGGTGCATCCGTTTTTTAACGTGAAAGTCCGCATCGAGGTCTTTCGAGTAGGGCACTATATGTTGAAAAGCGGGGGAAAAGAATACCATATATGGTTTTGGAGGGGTTCATCCGAGAGATCAATCCGCTTTCGAAGCCGCTATTTCTGAGGTGGGTTGAAGCGCCCTGGCGAGGGCTTGCGGAACAGCGTCTATGCACCCATTACAGTAAGCCATACAATGGATGAAAACGTAAAGGCGCGAGGACGAAATGATAACGAGCGCCGACTTTTTTCATTTGGGAGAACCGAAAAGGTCGCCGTGATTAATGGATCGGGTTGTGAAATCAATTTAGATATGGTATAAGGACAAACTTATGGAGAAGCGTCGGCATTCACGCGTTCCTTTTTCCGGAAAGGCAAAAATTACCACGGCCACCCGACCGGTTGAGGTGACGATCAGCAACATCAGCCTCGGCGGTCTTCTCTTCCAATCCAAGAAGGACTTCGAACTCGGAAAAGAGATGGTCATTCAGATCAAAGGAACCCACCGAGGAAAAGAGTTCGATGAAAAGGTGACGGGGAGAATTGTGGCGGTCCACCGCGGCAGTACCGGCAATTCCTTTGGGCTTCAATTCGGCACCTATCTTGACGAGTCGCGTCAGCCGTACCTCCTTGCCTCCGTCATGGGGAGCCGAAAGAAAGGAATTACCTCTTTTTTAAGAGACAACTGATCCTCCAAATCCCGGGACTGCCCGACCATCATTCGACGGTCTCGCACGGTTTCCCTCTCGCCGTCATCAGGGATTGTAAGAGACTTCCTCATAGGACTCGAACCATGTATCAAAAATGGTTTTCTCTCCTCTTGTTCCTCCTGTTCGTCGGCTGCGCTCCAATGGCGGCCCGGGTTGCCCTTCCTCAATCGACCGTTCCCTACGATCGCGCCTGGCAGGTCGCCGTCAATACCAGCCTGAACTATTACGATCGGATCGCCATCGAGGACAAGGAGGGCGGGTTTTTTCAGACCGCCTGGAACATCGAAAAGAGCGGCCTGGTGATTGGGATTCCGGTGAGGCGAAACCGTCTGATCGGCCATGTTGCCAGCAAATCTCCTTTCCGTCTCCATCTTACCCTGGAGGTGGAAGCCTTCTCGATGGAACTGGGCCGATGGGTGAAAGAGACGAATCAGCCGCTTCTGACTCAGATCGCCCAAGACATGAGCTCCAAGCTTCAATTCTGACGTGCCCGCTCGACCCCATTAAGGGTCCGATCATGCTCTCGAAGATCTTCAGCGCTGTCCTGTATGGAATCGAGGCCCAGCCGATCGACGTCGAAGTCGATCTCTCTCAGGGCCTCCCGCTGCTGAATATCGTCGGCCTTCCCGATCTCGCTGTTAAAGAGAGTAAAGACCGCGTCCGCGCTGCAATCAAGAACACCGGCTTTCACTTTCCCATCAAAAAAATCACGATCAACCTCGCCCCGGCCGATATTAAGAAGGAAGGCTCCGCCTTCGATCTGCCGATGGCGCTCGGTATCCTCGCCGCAGATGGTGTGTTAAAAGAAGATCGGCTCGGGGATTATTTGATCGTCGGAGAGCTGTCGCTCGACGGGCGGATCAAGGAGATCAAGGGAACGCTGGCGATGGCGATCTTGGCGAAGCGGTCTGGAAAGCGCGGCCTGCTCGTTCCTGCCAAGAACGGTCCCGAAGCGGCGGTCGTCTCCGGGATCGAAGTGGTCGGCGTCGAGACGCTGCCGCAGGTCGTTGAATTCCTCAACGGCCAGCTTGCCCTCTTCCCGGTGGAGACCCCGCTCTCTCCCCTTTTCGCCGAACAGTTGATCTATGCCGAGGATTTTTCCGAGGTGCGGGGCCAGGCGCATGCGAAGCGGGCATTGGAGATCGCGGCGGCGGGCGGGCATAATCTCTTGATGGTCGGCCCGCCCGGCTCCGGGAAGACGATGCTCGCAAAGCGCTTCCCGACGATCCTTCCGAACATGAGCTTCGAGGAGTCGCTTGAGACGACGCTGGTCCACAGCATCTTCGGACTTCTCTGCGAGAAGCCGTTGATCGTCGCCCGCCCTTTCCGCTCCCCGCACCACACCGTTTCCGACGCCGGCCTGATCGGCGGCGGACAACTCCCGCGGCCCGGCGAGGTCAGCCTGGCCCACAACGGGGTGCTTTTCCTGGACGAGCTGCCGGAGTTCAAGCGCAATGTCTTGGAGGTATTAAGGCAGCCTTTGGAAGAAGGAAGAGTCACGATCGCGCGCGCGAGTGCGTCGTTGACTTACCCTTCGCAATTTATGTTGGTCGCCGCGATGAATCCTTGTGATTGCGTTGCCTAGATGCCATGATTTCAGAGGAAGAAGGGAGGTAGCAGAGGTTGATGGTTACGTCCTCTTTTCCGATGATGATCTTTTCGGTAATGTTTTCTATGATCTTTCGCTTCTCTTCCTGAACCAACTCAGGCCAGCGAGTATAGAGGTCTTTGGCTTCATTGAGGATTTGGTCGCTTGAAAGACATTGGATCTTCAGGAAATCGATTTCTCCCTGAAGGGTAGGAATCTGATCGTCGAGTTGCTTGAGACGTTCTTCGAGAGGCCGATATTTATTCCCAAAGCCTTCGGTGGGAATCTCTCCTTTAAAGCGGAGTTCGAACAGGGTATCAATGTCACGCTTGATCTTTCGTTGTTCCTCTTCGAGAACCCGCATTAACTCTTCTTTTCCTTTAATCGTCTTGTCCGCTGTATCGAGGTAACCGGTAATCTCCTGGGGAGAAAAAAAGAAGGTTTTTAGTTGTTCTTGAAACACTCCTTCCATGTCTACGATGCTGATCTTGTTGCGGCACTTGGGACAAACATATTTTGGGGTGTTCGAGGGAACGCGCAGCTTCGCTCCGCAGTCACAGAAGGCAATTCCGGAGAAAAGATGAATCGCAGGACGGGAGGGAGGCTTCCGCGAACTTCTTTGATCTTTAAGGATGCCATTGCACTGATTCCATAATTCTTCTGAAACGATCGGCTCCACTTGGGTATAAATCCAATGCTCTTGGGGTTTTAAGACCCAATGCTTCTTCTGGCCAAGACTCTTGGTATAGTTCGAGCGCCGGAGACCTTTTCCAGTCGGATCTTCAAGGAGACGCGTCACGGTTGTGTCGGAAAATTTGGAGCCGTTTCGTGTCCGGTGTCCCGCCTCGTTAAGGAGCCTGGCCACGACTTTTTTCCGTCGATGTTCCAGGAAAAGCTCGTACATCAGTTTCAAGACCGGCGCTTCCTTGAGATTGGGTACAAGCTGCCGATCCTTCCAGTGATACCCGAAGGGTGCCGCTCCGCCGATAGATTTCCCCAGTTTTGCTCTGATGGGAACGGATGCCGCAACCCGATCCGCAATTTCTTCACGCTCCCATTGGGCCATTGCGGCGATGATCGTATAAAAGAGCCGTCCGACAGGGGTGGTGGTATCTACTGATTCTTGAAGGGAGATCAGGTCCGCGCCATACTCCCGAAAGATATCCGAGAGTTCTAGAAGTTCACGGGTATTGCGTGCGAGACGAGCAATTTTAGAAAAGATGACGCCCGTGACGTGACCCACTTTTATATCATTGAGCATCCGCTGAGCTTCGGGGTGAGAGATCACCGATTTCCCGCTTACGGCCTCAAGGTGGTAGACTTCTTTGATTTCCCATCCTTTGGCTTCGGCATAGAAGCGTGCCCGCTTCTCGTGATGTTCCGGACTTTCACCTTTGGCCTGATCTTCTGTTGAGACTCGGATCCAAATGCCAACGTGTTTTCCCTGTGAAGACTCCTCACTCGGCTTCGTGGGACCGGCATTCTTCGGAGTCGAATTCACTGGATGTTTGCGTTCCATCGCGGTGCCTCCTTTTCTTCATCATCAGCTTTTCCATACTCCTTTCTTTTATTCCGGTCAATACTTTTCTGCGGTGTGTTGCCTAAGTACCATAAACATGAAGTAAATCATTTCTAATTGACAAACTAAAGCCATCTTATATAGCCTTAGAGATCTGTTCAACACGTATTCGGAAGAATATGACCACGCCCGAATTAAATGAGCCGCTCCGTCAAGAGATACTGGCCCTGGCAGCACAGGATCTCGCCGTTAGAGAAGCCCTCATCGCTGAAGGATCCCTGGGGAAGGGATATCATCCACGCATGGAAGCGGTACACAAAAACAATGCTTCGCGTCTTGCGGCTCTCATTGAACAACATGGATGGCCGGGAAAAAATCTCGTCGGGGACGATGGGGTGGAAGCAGCATGGTTGATTGTGCAGCATTCTATCGGGAATCCTCCTTTTATGAGGCAATGCTTATCTCTTCTTCAGCGAGCAGGCGTTCGGGGTGAGATACCCCTTTGGCATGCCGCTATGTTAGAAGACCGAATACGCATGTATGAAGGGAAACCTCAAATCTATGGGTCGCAATTCCAGCCGGACGAAAATGGGAACATGGCTCCTTACAGGATCGAGAACCCGGAGGGTGTGAATGACCGGCGTCGTGCGGTCGGACTCAATTCTCTGGAAGAGAGAACGGCTGAATTACGAGAACAGGCGATAAGAGAAAATGTGCCGTTGAGTATTGATCGGCCGAAGTTGGAGCGGATGCGAAAAGAGTACGAAGACTGGCTTCGCGCTACCGGTTGGCATCAATAATCTAATCGATTTAAATTTACGGAAAGCCATTAGCTATAGACAAGAAAAGGGGCAAGCCTTAAGCCTGCCCCTTAATTAGAGATGAAATTACCACTTACCTGCCAGCAACGTCCCTGCGAATCGCTCCGTCTCGATCCGTTGGAGCGGGGCGAGGTGTTGGGCTGCGTGGGTGAAGGCGTTGATAACGCCGAAGCGGGTGGGGTCGGGTTCGATTTGGTAACTGCTCACTACCTCATCGGTGAATTTCTGGGAGAGCTTCCGCTCTGCGGCGAGTTTACGGATTGTAGCAACCGGGTCGGGAACCGGCTCTTTCCTAGTCCTAAGAAACGTGTCCAGGATGGAACTCGCCACCTCAAAGGCATTGCTGATCCCCTCCGCCATTCTGCGGTTTAATTCAGAGACGGTGAAGTGAATGTGGGGATGGCGGAAGCTTTTCTCTTGCGAGACCACCAGATCATTGGTACAGGCTTTCCGGAATACAAAAGGCTCCACCGAGACGCTCCCCTGGCCGACTTCGGAATTGCCGATCATGATGCCGGCCTTAAGACCCGATTCCGGGATTGAGATATCCTCGCTCACGAGCTTCAAATAGAGATGCGTTTCTTCGAGGACAAAACTCTTTACAGAAACTGCCGCCTGTTCCAGTAACGCCTGCACGGTCTCGGCAATCTGGGCATTGTTGTAAGCCACATACTCGCCCGAGAGAAAGGCCCTAACCCACTCCCCTTTTCCACGCAAGAGGTAGGAGGCTTCCTTCATCCTCTCCAGATCGAAATTCGCTATGATCGCCTTCATGTGGCCAGGCAAACGGCGGTAATAATCCACCGGTATTCCGAATTTCTGGCACATCTGAGTTGTCGCCAAGTCCGAAAGTGAATAAAACCTGCTGTCTCCATTCAGGACTTCGAGACGGCCTTCTGGAGACACCCACAGTTGTTTGCCGGTCGTCTTATGATCCCACTTGTTTTGGTCATCAGAAACGATCTTTTCTTCGATGGTTTTCCAGTTCATGATTTCCTCCTTCGGTTAAGGAACTGCAGGGAGAATAGCAATGGAAAGGAGAAGTAAGAAGGAAGGAAAACTTTCTGAAATGGCAATGGAGAGCGGTTTCCTGATTACTTCTGGAGAGGGCTTAATTCTATTCTTAGAGGTGGTAAGGGATCATGGATCCTGTCTCAGTGAAACCGTTCTAAGAGTGTTGTCCTTACGATATTGATTTTAGTGCTTCCCGTATGGTATACGACATTTGTTCAGAATTTTATTTCTAACCTGTCTACTTGTCTAATTTTCTGAGTTGTATGGATTCTTTTACCCAGCGGTTACAGAGAGCGGATCGTCTAACCGCAATTACTCAGCGAGTCGGTTTCGCTTTGTGGCAGCTCCAAGAGTTGGAAGGAGTCGCTGCTCAGTATTTTGTTCTGGTGACGCAGGCCAAAAAAGGAATGGGGCTAGCTGAAGTAAATGCGCTCCTTGAGAAGGCACAAGGGAAGACTTTTGGGGCCACACTTCACCAAATAAAAAGAGCTGGTCTGTTGAATTCAGAGCTTGAGCGCTGCTTCACAAGGCTTTTGTCGGAGCGAAACTGGTTAGTTCATAAGTCGCGCTCTCATAGTAGGAATGCGATCTATAGCGACCCGGCCATGCAGAAAATAATTCTTCGGCTTGATGCAATGGCTAAAGAGTCGAATACTCTGTTAAAGCAGCTTGGTATATTTATCGAACGTCATATGAAAGAATATGGAGTGTCTGAACAATATATAGAAAAAATGGCGAACCAACTTCTGGAACAGTGGCATGCACCAGATGCGGTTTAATCTTTCATAGAACAGACTGTCAACCGGCTGAGTTGTCCTTTATTCGTTCATGATAGAAATGGTTCCGATATATGGGTGAGGTTGTGGAAACACAGAGTGGAACAAAACTTGTTGATGGAATCGAATATAATCAATATCCGCCGCCGACAACTTTGATTAAAGCGATGGAATCTAAGTGGGCTGCAAAGTTGCTCAACGAGGGTGCTATCCGTCTATATTCGATCAAGTATTATCAAACCTTAGAAAGTCATGAGCTGGGTGATGTAAATGAAGGTCGAGGAATGCTGCATTTGAATGGCCATCAAATGCAGATGGGTTCAACTAATGAGGTTTTTATATGGTGTGGTGCTTTACCGAATACTTCAGTGGCTACCTTGAAAGGACTTAACTCCTCATATAACACAATAATCCGTATTACGAACGTAATAGAGTTCACTAATAGAATTGTTTGTGCCCTATATGATTTTGGTTTTAAATGGCATACTCATCTCGGTCAAGTCACATACAACCGTGGTGATGAGGTCTCAAAGGAAACTCTCAACAGGCAAAAATGGCATTACAACATCTTTCAGAAAAGTGCAAAATATGAGCACCAGAGGGAATATAGACTGGCTTTCACCAATATATCTTTTCAGCAAATAAATAAGAAGTGGATTGCATTATCTATCGGAAGCTCCAAAGATATAATGAAGATGGAAACATAGCAACCGGATCAATCCCACCGCACGACGTGTGCGACCTTATCAGGTAATTTGGCTTGGCCCTGAGTATGAGAGCTGACGAAATGCCGAAATTGTCAATTACAGCTACTCGTGACGTGAAAGAAGAACATCTGGTTTTGTTAATGGATAATCTTGGTAATCAGAACTGCCGTGAAACAGTTTCGAGAGTAATGTTATTTAGTTCCGATCCGCCATCTTTTATTGAAGTTGCAGGAACGATCATCACCTGGAAAACCGTCTTCCTCACTTCAGCCACTGTCTTTTTTACTACTCTTTGCAAGCGTTTGGCGGAAGAGATATACGATAATAAAAAGATGTTGGCAGAGGCTATTTTCTCACCCCTATTGAAAGTAGCGCGGGCACTTAGAAAAGGGATCTTAAAAACTCCTCATAAAACCTATATTCGAGTAAAAATAGCTGCTCCAGAGGGTGTTCCTGATCCCTCGATCGTGTTTTTTGAAGAGTCTGAAGAAGAAATTGCATTCAAACTGGCTTGTTTTTACGCTGTGTCCGGTCAAATCATGGAGAAGTTAGCTGCTGTGGCGGAAAAATATGAGGGGCGCATCATGCCGCCAATTGTAACCGTATATGAAAATGGCATAATCACCGTTAAATGTTACGCAGGGAGTCAGAATGACCGTATCGAGTTTTCTATTTCTCTGAGCGAGTAACTCTAATCATCCTTCAAGCCTGGTATTAAACATCTCTTAAATTATCAGCATATTTTTCGGTGGGCGAGATTGCCGGGAGATTCGAAGATGGCTAATCTGCAGGTACTCTGTCCTTACTGTGCAGAGGATCTCAAGGTCAAACCGCAACGAAAGAAAAAGTGCCCATCATGCATGCGATCGATTTACGTAAAGTCAACGCCTTCCGATCGTGAAAAGCGCCTGATGACTGAAACCGAGGCCGATCAAGCTGAAAGAGAATGGAGCGCTTACCACCTGAGACAACGATCTATTTCTATACTTCAAATGTTCGGACTCGGAGAGACCGACCTTGAAAATGAAAGAGCTCAAGGTATGCCAACTGATTCGGATGCGATCGTGGCTATTCTCAAACGGGTGGCCTTATCAAGCAAGAAGATCCAGGAACGGAAAATGGCTTATAAGCAGCTTGCTCTTTATGCCGCTGAAAAAGGAATGCCATTTCATGGTTTTCTTGTCGAGGCTACCCGATGTGAACTTTTGTATTACAAGCAGAGCCGTGTCATAACAAAAGTAAAGATTCTAGGTCCAGAGCGCGGTAACTCCTGTTCTGCATGTGAAACGCAAGCCAAAAAGGTTTTCTCGATTGATGAAGCGCTTCACTTTATGCCTCTGCCGTGTCCAAACTGCACATGCATGTTTTCGGAAGCGCAATCCGGCTTCTGTGGCTGTACTTGGAAAGCCGTTTTTGATTAACTTGGTTATCTCTTAAAATTAATGCTTGTTGGAACCTAAAACCTATTAAAGGTTTTGCATGAAATATGTAGAAACAAGAATAATTAGTCAGGTTATAAATGGACATGAATATACCGCAAAACAAATCATTTCTGGTAAACATAATCTAACCCAAAAAATTGAATTCATGGATCATATCCGATTTGATTCTCAAGTTTATTTGAAGGAGGAAAGGAATGTTATGGATGCATGGGCGCAGCATATCCTATGGGAACTTGTAACATTTGGGTGGACTGGTCATCCACCCTTAGAACCTCAGGAACCAGCGAACGGTTAGTGGAGTTTGGACCTTTAAGGAATTCTAAGTGTCGATATGTATAGCAAAGAAATCTTTACAATTCCTATTTATTTGAGATCCTATGATCAGTACTACAAAGAAAAGGATTCCTGCGAGAAAAGGGAAATTCAAATTTACGGAGAATACCCATTTGGAAAAAATTGACAGTTCACTGGCCTCCTTGGGAATTTAATGATATCATCGGTTATCTGACTATACACAGATGGGGATTATCTTTTCTGATATATCGATATTTTACTAAAGGCAAACGTATTCTTAGAGATCCTAGATTGAGGCGAAGGATATCCATCTATAAAGATGCTAACTGGAAACTTCACGAGTCGTTTCCTCATGACCAAACAAATGACTCCTTGAAAGAATGCCTAAAGAACTTACTATACATAGCGGAAAAAGATCTTAAAGACAGAAATTATTTTGTTCCTACAAAACATTATTGTAACTTAATAAACTGTTTGGATATGGGAAGATTGCTCGATCTCTATAAAGATAGAGAGGGTTGAAAGCACTATTTTTCTCTTTTCGACCGACCCTACTAATAAAGTGAGTTTAAAAAGATTGAAGATGTACTTCGAGTCCATGTTTGTTACCCTGCTGAGATAAATAGAACGTCAATCCCCAACCTATCGCATCAAAAACACTCATCCTTGGATCTTCGCTCATGTAGCATTCCCTCTTGCGTGGCAGATATGCCCTGAGTTCCGGGAATCGTTTAGTAATGACTATAGCAATCTCGTGTTTGGTTCGAGCACCCATTTCAGAAAACCTGTCTTTCACTTTTACTCGGGACACAGTTTTAATACTAACCCTTCTTGCCAAAGCCAATTTAAAAACGCTTTGAATCAATTCCCTCACACGAGGGCAACGTCGGGAGCCTTTACGGGAACAATCTTCGACCACGATTACGTCGGGTCGATAGTAATTAATTAACCGTTCAATCTCCTCCAGGCATTCCGAATTCTTCTCCCCGCGGCATTCCTTAATTCCCCAATCAACAAGCCTATCCGGTCCCTTCAGCACAGCAAAGCCAAATCCCCTGCTATAAGGATCAATTCCCAAAACACGAATCGGTTTTCGAAACGTGGGATTCATCAACTGTAGGTGTTGTTATTATTCCTCGATGAGAAGTGACCGGAGGATCTCCAGTTTTCGGATTGTTCTTAGATCAAGTGCTCTTTTGCTCAGCTTTGTCACGGCCGCTCGCACGCGCTTTAGTGTTGCGCGTTCTACGTCTTCATAGATTCCTTCGAAGAGTTCCTGTGTCGAGGTGCGGAAGATTATTTGGTATGCAATAACGGTTTGCAGGTTGGGCAAGCGGGAATAATGTTCGTAACGGGAAACTTTTGCGCCATTTCGGCAGCCCAAGAGAAGCGCCATTTCATTCTGCGTCAATCCCGCGCGCTTACGGTAGGTACGTAAATAATTTGGTAATTCGTAGGACATTTGAAAATGTCTATTTCAGTTTAAAGATGTAGATAGCATAGTCGAATGGGGTGAAATCAAAAGAAGAGAGGATTTGCTCGAAACGACAATTTTTTGAAAAGAAAAAGAGGCAGCCGAGTGTTGCCTCTTTTATTATGCCACAGGAACAAAGAACAAAACCCTGTGGAGATCAAGAAGAGCCGATCATCGCGCTCATGCAGAATAAAAAAAGCCAACCTTGTTTCGGTTGGCTTGTCTTTTTCAAAGGAAATGATTCCTTGTTATTTGTACACGTCTCCTCGGGGACCCATCGTCATAATTACGGCTGTGTTATCTATAATACGAAACACAATGCGATAGCGTCCTACCCTGATTCTAAAAATATCTTTTGCTCCCTTGATCGGTTTGCTGTCTATCGGAAGTCCTTCAGATAGTTTTTTCAGCGCTTGGTTGATTAACACCTGATAATCTTTAGGGATGCGCCGGTATTCCTTTACCGCCAGCTTCGAAAACTCTATTTCAAGTTTTTCCATTTCACGGTTTCTCCCCTTTTGTACTCCTCCGTTCCTTTTTTGACTGCGCGTTTTTCTTTTGCAGTTAGGGGAGCCGTATCAAACTGAACGAACGTTTTCCAGAAAACTTCGGCCAATTTTTTTTCTGGTAGCGTTTTCAGTAAATTTACGAGGGACTCCTCGGGTATAGGTAATGTCTTGGTACTCATGGGTGGTATTCCTCCGTTAGTTATAGTAACTTCACGAAATCTTTTGAAGGAGCGGTGCGAACCCTTCTCAAAGAACTATGTTTAGCATAGGAAGAACGAGAGGATCTGTCAAGACAGGCGCGAATAGAAAAAGGTCCCCGATGAAACGGGGCAGAAAGATATGATGCGATCGCCTCTCCACCATGATAGCAGAGAGAAGGAATATGGTCGATATGGATCTTGATAGCCTGTCCGAAGAAGAAATCGCATTCATCCGCCGTCTCGTGAGTTTCTTGAGGGAAAAGGCTAAACGGGAGAAAGAGCAGGAGAAACCAGAAGAGATTCGATTCAGAAGCTGGCGCTAGGGGAAGATCAAGGACACGCTCTCACGGAAGGAAATCGACCGGCTCTGATGGCATGGCTCCCCGTGTTGGTATGCCCCCCCAAAGTCCCTGAAGTCCCCGAAGTCCCTCTCGTCGGGGAAAGCCGCGCCGCTCTTCGGTTTTTACACGGGGACGTGGGAGGGACTTCGGGGACATTGCGGTTTCAACGTCCCTCTCCAAATATTGGCTTAAAATCAAGCTTTTCCGCTTCTCCGGGGACTTCAGGGACTTCGGGGACTTCATCCGCAGATGGGAAGAGCAGGTCAGAGGGGGCCAGAGCGCCGGCATCTTGCGGAATAGCCTCCTCCTTCGGAGCAAGGCCGTATTTCTGATAGAGCCGGTCGAGCTTCGGTTGCTCTTCAAGAAGCGGGATCACGAAAACGCCCTCACTCTTTTGTGTCTTCAGGTGAAGCTTTCTTCGAATAATAGATCCGATCCATTTATTGGTGATCTTCCGTTCGTACTCCCCGCCATAGCGGTCGGTAAACCAGGCGGCGATCTCCTTTACGGCAAGCCTGGCGGTATCCGAGGCGGCGGCGAGGTCGCGGATCACCTCCAGCACTTGCGCCTCGGTGTCCATCCCCCGGTCGGTGATAATCTCCCGATTGTATTGGCGGGCGATTTCCCGAAGCTCCTCCCTGGCTCTATTGTCCTCGATAATGCTCAGGAGGGGTACGAAGATCTGGTTTAGGCGCGGCTCGATAGTCCTGTCCACGAGGCCCGCATCGGTGCGGTGCTTCCCCCAGTTCCGAAACCGGAAGAGGAGGAGTTTGTTGCGAAGATGAAGCGCCTCCTCCTTGAAATGGTCGGGGAGATTGATGGGAATGTCCTCCCGAAGCCGGCGCGTGCCCATTTCCTCGGTGATAAAGCGGCTCTCAAGAGCGCGATCGTCAAAAAAGCCCCGTGTTGCCACAAGCTTGGGGCCGAAGACGTGATAGGCCCTGGGGTTGAACTCTTTGGTTCCAGACACTTCGCTCCGAAGAACGGGAAATCCCTTCACATTTCCGTTATTGAGGATCTTTACGATTTCTGTTTTCTCATCGGAGAAGCGGAAATCCCCTTCATCGATGATCAAGGTGCCCCTGAAAGCATCGAGGATGCGGAAAATCGGTGAGACGGTCGAGGCGCCGGAGGCGAAGATCGGCTTGTAGCAAAGCGAGCCGATGGTAAGGAGTGCGCGGGTTTTTCCGCTCCCATAGTCCCCCCGAAGACGCAAATAGGGAAGCTCATTAAAGCTGTCATAGATCCAGGAGAAGAGAACATAGTAGCTTGCGATCTTTTCAAACAGAGGCGAGACGTCGATATACCGGTGGATGAAGCTTTGAATCTCTTCGAGAAGCTCGGCCTCGGTGCCGTATTCCTCGGCATCCGAAGGAAAAAGGACGACATCGTTTTTTACAAGGTTGTTCTGCGGCGAGTATGGGACCAGGTGATGGGACGGATCGAGGTCGAGGGCTTGCATATACCGATGCGAGTGGCCGTCCCATAGAATAAGGCCGGTCTGCTGCTCCTTCGGCCGGTAGACCATCTCTACAAGGATGCCACTTCGGAAGACGCGTGAAATGGTTGGGATACTTTTTTGATCTTTGGGATTTGAATCGCCCTCATTTTTGATAGGGTCCATTTGCTGAACCGACCCTATCGTCTTTTAAGGGATGGATGAAGACTGGAGAAAATTCCGAAACGGAAAAATTTCCGCTCGTCGGATCAATGATTGTTTCCTTGCAAAAGCTTGTGCTATGGTTCGTTTTGTTTAATAAAAGGAGTGCCTGTGAAACAGTTTGTCCCGTTGCTGCTTCTGTCGGTGTTCATTCTTATTTCCCATGTTCCTGCGGCTGTATCAGAGGCGGTTGATTCCTGGAACGTCTGCTTCACGCCACCGGAGAACTGTACGGATCGGATCAACGAGGCAATCGGTGAAGCCCGCCGCTCGATCCACGTCCAAGCATACTCCTTTACCTCCGCGCCGATTGCGAAGGCGCTTCTTCAGGCTAAGAAGCGCGGGGTTCGGGTAGAGGTGATTCTCGATAAGAGCAATCGGAAGGATAAGTATTCAACGGCCGATTTTCTCGCCAACCAGGGCATCCCGGCGTTCATTGACGATGAACACGCGATCGCCCACAACAAGGTGATGATTATTGACGGGGAGATCGTTATCACCGGATCGTTCAACTTTACCAAAGCGGCCGAAGAAAGGAATGCCGAGAATGTACTCCTCATCAATGACAAGGTGCTGGCAAGCCGGTACTTAGCAAATTGGGAGATGCATAGGAAACATGCGGAGCGGTATCAAGGTAAAAAGTGATGCTGTGTTGATCTATCAGGTCCGTGAATTATTTGGTTGATTCTACCGATACAAGATTTGTAGAACGAACTGCCCTTTACTATTAGCCGCAATCAAACGGGAGCGAGGCGAATATGGTTTTCACAAAGCGGGCTGTGCTTACTATGGTGGTAATACAAACCGTTCTTATCGTTGTGTTGGGAGTAGTAGCGATTCATTTTCGAAGTGAATGGATCGGCGCCCAGGCTGGTACCGACTATTACCGCAAGGCGCTCACTGAATTACATGACGATCATGAAACGGCGCTGAGGAGGATTCTCTTGTATCAGAGAGAAAATCTACAGCGTGAATATTGGGTCGCTCTGGACGCGGATGTCAGGCACGGAATTCTAACCAAAGAATCGGCTGCTCAACGCATAAGGCTGATTAAAGATCACAGCCGGTAATCAGCTTAATCGTTCTCGATCGTGATGAGTCCCTTTAATTAAGGTATCTAGCCTCTAAAGCCTTCAAATTCGAAGCCACTAAAAATCACCTTTCCAATTTTCAAAAACCTTACCTTTATACCTTGACAGTATAAGGCGACCTGTTACAGTGGGATCATTAATAGCGTTATTTCCACCGATAAGAGTGGCGCTGTAACGAAAGGCGGCGCTGCAAAACCACCGGCCTACGGTCCTTACAGGACTAGGGCATCAGGGGTTGCCGAAGTGGAAGGAGACTCCCCTCTCCTTCCCAATCATCAGGAAGGAGAGGATCCATGCGTGTGCACCTGCCGGCATCGCTCAATTGCCATTCTAATTTGGGATTCATCGCAGTCCAGTCCGTTCTTTTTCTCGCTATTTTAGGTTTCATCCACTTTACCAATCCACCGCAGGTCCTGGCTGAGACAATTTCCATTCAGGCTCAGTTCAATGAAGGGGTCTTACATGTTGAGTGGGGTTCGGCGCCTCCGACGTACCACACGAACCTGACTGGTACCGGACCGATTAACCTTCCGTTTGTCGGTTTTAACGCAGGTATCCGAGCGGGTGACGCCTTTTTACCTGGACGCGATCTCAATTATGGCTGCGGTATTACCGCACCGCCTTTCAACTATCCGGTGTCCTGCGGGCAGAGTAAGGACTTTGATTTCACGCAACTCTTTCGGCAGGGGAAATACCCGAGGACGATGCTGATCACGGTCTCCATTAATGCGGTTTATGGTACGCCAGCGCTCGGTTATGTCGCAGCTCATAGTGGAGGGTTTGTACACGAGAGAAATACCCCGCCGATATCGCTGAGGCTTCTCTCCGCGGGGGAACAATCGGGTCCTCCCAATACCCTTTTGACGACTCCCTTTGAATTAGAAATCATTCGGCTGGGCCAAGCAATTCAACCCGGACAGGGGGTGAATATCGGTATCAGTTGGTCGATTCTTGGTGTGCCTTCCGGAGGCAGCGGATGGGCTTTTGTCTCCCCGTCGAATGTATCCCTCTCAGCCTACTCTGCGCCGGGTGACGCGAATGGAAAGGCGTCCGTCCGCTTCAGGCTGGGAAGTGCCGAGGGGGAATACCGATTCAGAGCCAGCTGCAGCCTCTGCAATAACTCAGGCGGAGAGTCGGTCACCTTTACCGCTAGCGCAATAAGAAAGATGATTCTGTCAATCATTGATGGAAATGGCCAGAATGGACCGGTCGGTACATCCCTGTCCAAGCCCTTCGTCGTGAAGGTTGAAGATGCGCAAGGTGCGGGCCTTTCCGGGAAGGCAGTCACCTTCAACATTGTCAGCCAACCGAATGGGGCTGTGGCCGCCTCCCCCCAAGGCAGCATCACTAAACAGACAGCGAGTGACGGCACCACCAGTACCAGGCTCACACTGGGGGATAAAATCGGAGATTACATCGTGGAAGTGCGATGTGCAGAATGTACCGAGGGCTCGCCTCAAACCTTCACCGCGAAGGCCGTGGGGCCGGAAGGATGCACACTTAACGGAGCTTCCATCGCCTCTCAGGTCAATTTCGCCAGCGGTAATCTCTTCTACACCCGGGCGATCCTCTCGATGAGCGGGAGCGGCCCCCAGGTGGGCCTCACGCTCGCTTACAACAGTGTCGATACCACCGCAGGTCCGCTCGGAGCGCACTGGACCCATCCGTATGCGATGAAGATTGCACGCGACTCCGACGGGTTCATCACCCTCATGGAAGAGGACGGCTACCGGGTGGTCTTTGAGGAGACTACTTCCGGATTCTATGCGCCGATCGATCATTTCGGTCGGCCGGGGACGGAATTGGAGAAGCTATCCAATGGAACCTATCGCCTCAGACGAAAAGGGGGAACCGGCTATCTCTTCAACTCAGGAGGTCATCTGACCCAAATTCAGGATCGAAACGGGAACGCATTGACCTTGCATTACCAGGGGGAGAATCTGACCGAGTTGGTCGATGCCTCCGGGAGAATCACACGTTTGAGCTACAGTGCGCAGGGCCGGATCGCTTCGGTGGAAGATCCGGCAGGCCGGATGACGACCCTGGTGTATGAAGCGGGCTTCTTAACAGAGATACTGGACTCTGCCGGCCAGACTACGGCTTTCAGCTATGATGCATCCGGCCGCATGTTCCGGCGGGTCGATCCGGACGGCAATCCGATCGAATACACTTATGACGCCGAAGGCAGGCTGATCCAGGTGGTCGACGCCTCCGGGTTACCGGTGACAGTCAGCTATCAGCCCGAAATCCATCAGGCGACGGTGACCGACCGGGAGGGCGGGGTAACGACATACATTTATGATCCCGATCTCGATGTCCCGGTGCAAACGATCGCCCCGGACGGCGGCATCACTTTGAATACGTATGATCCGGAGAAAAACCTTCTCTCAACCACCGATCCGGCGGGGAGCGTCACGCGGTACACCTATGACGCTGCAGGGAACGTTCTCACCGCCACCGACGCGGCCGGAAGGATCACCCGATACACGTATGAGCTGACCTTCAATCAGGTGGCCTCGATCACCGATCCGGAGGGAAATGTCACTTCCTATGAGTACGATACAAACGGTAGTCTGCTTGCCCTGACCGATCCGACGGGGGCAATCACACATTACGAGTACGATGCCGAAGGAAGGATAATTCAGCTGACCAATCCCCTTGGCCAGACCACCTCTTTTGCGTATGATGCGGCGGGGAACCTGACCACCATCACCGATACGACCGGGGCGGCCACTGCTATGGTTTATGATGCGATCGGTAACCTGATCCAAAGGGCGGATGCCGCAGGAGCGACCACTCACTTCGAGTACGACGCTGACAACCGACTCATCAAAGTAACTGATCCGCTCGGCAATGCCACTCAATTTTCCTACGATGGCCGGGGGAATAAGATCTCCCAGACGGATCCGTTGGGCCGGATCACGCGGTATACTTACAACTATCTGAACAAACTGGCTCAGGTCATAGATCCGCTTGGTGGGGTAACCCGGTATACATACGACGCCAAGGGAAATCTCACGGCAATCACCGATGCCAAGGAGCAGGCAACCCACTATACTTATGATCTCCTCGACCGACTGATCTCGGAAATTGATCCGCTGGAGAACACTATCCAATATGTGTATGACATGAGAGGGAATCTGATCTCGAAAACCGACGCCGAGGGTCAAACGACGACCTTCTCCTACGATGCGCTCAACCGGCTGATCGGGAAAGCCTTCCCGGACGATACCGTGGAGGCTTTCTCATACGACTCAAACGGCCGAGTTCTGACGGCGAGCAATCCGGCCATCAGCTATCAGTTCAGCTACGATGTTGCAGGCCGGGTCACTCATCTCAGCGACTCGCGCGGCTATATAGTGAAGTATGAATATGACGCCGCCGGAAACCGGACCCGCCTGGTCTATCCGGACGGCAGGGCGATCAGCTATCACTATGATGAAACGAACCGGCTTGCCACCCTCACCGATTGGAACGGCAGGAATATCTCCTTCAGCTATGACGCCCTGGGTCGCCGGATGGCACTCCTCTTCCCGAATGGAGCCAGCGCCCGCTACGGCTACGACGTTGCAAACCGGCTTCTCTCTCTGACCCACCGGACCAGCAGTGGAAATATACTGGATCGTTTTGAATATACTTACGACACGATCGGAAATCGCCAAGGTGTAGCCCGCCCTGATGAGAAAATCGCGTACAGTTATGACCCACTTGATCGACTGATTCAGGCCACGCCGACCAAACTGCATGGAAGGGATCGAGAGCAATTTCATAAAGCGGAAACCTTCGCCTATGACCCGGTCGGCAACCGGCTGAGCGGGCCGGCAACACAAGAGAGCTATACATACAATACGGCCAACCTGCTGATTGCAGATCGGAAATATCAGTACCAATATGATCGGAATGGAAATCTGATCCAGAAAGTAAAAACCGAAGATGACGAAGAGGAAACGAATGGATCCCACGGCCACAATGATGGAGATGACTCCGACGATCGAGCGGGAACCGCGTGGGCCTATACCTATGATTTCCAGAATCGCCTTATCAAAGTCGTCAAACAAGAACATGATGAAACTAAAGTTGTAACGTTCAAGTACGATCCATTCGGAAAGAGAATCGAGAAAAAGGTTGAAGAAATTGAGAACAGAAAGACCGAAGCGAAGGTGTATACCTACGTCTATGACAATGACGATATCATCCTTGAATATCTCACCAAATCAGAGGGACGGGCATCGAGGACTGAGATCACCCGCTATCTGCATGGGCCAGGGATCGATGAACCTCTGGCCGTGGAGCAAAAAGCAGAGATCTATTTCTATCATGCCGATGCGCTCGGAAGCGTCACCGCCTTGACTGATGGAAGACAGAAGAACGTCCAGGAGTATGAATATTCTTCCTTTGGAGAGCTCAAATCCAAAGGAAACAGGGTCAAACAGTCCTATACCTACACGGGAAGAGAGTGGGATCGAGAGATCGGGCTGTATTACTACAGGGCAAGATATTATGATGCTGAAGGGGGGAGGTTTCTATCATTTGACCCTATTCTTCGTGGGATCAATCATACTGAAGCTACTACCTGTAGTCCATCAAGATTGAACTTTCCGCTCCGGCAGCCGCAAAAGCTACATTCCTTTGTTTACGTCGAGAATAACCCGGTCAATCTTGCCGATCCTTTCGGGCTCGCGAGCGTTGCTGCATGTTCTTATTATGATCAGACCTGCGCAGAGTCAGGAGGCAGATGCACTTACTATTGTAGAATCGGGCAAGCGATGTGTAGATACCCTCAGTCCCTTCCAACTTTAATGGGAGTTCCAGGAGAGGAAATCGATTGTATCCGGGGTTGTTTAATCCGTGAAGATCAACGTGCTAGATCTAATCCCAACTACTTTACGAACAGCTGCCCGAAGTGCCTAAAAGATGATGTCATAAACGGCTACCACATTGCCTGTTTTTCTCTCTGTGGCGTAGAGACTTGGCGCTATCCTGGTCTGTTTGGTATTCTTGGGAATGAATAAATTAATAAAAAAGGGAATTGGATGAATTTTTCTACTGCAAGGGTATTTAGAACAGTCCTATCAATTGTGCTTGGCTTTGCCGTATGGCTAGGATTCATACGCAGCTTGAAGTATGTTGAATTACCAGTTATCAAGGATCTGTTTTTTTGGCTATCGCCTCTGACCTATTTCGGTTGGATTCTGTTTGTTCTATTATCAATTTTGTTCTACCGTATGCTATCAAAATATATTCTCTGATAGATAGTAGTTACGATTTTTGAAGCGGGTGGGTCCGTTAAGAACATAATTGGGATGCCTTGGTGTGATCACACTTTCTCTTATCCACTGTCAATTCAAGTTAAATCGGTTTGCACATGAGAGACTTAGGGGGAAAAAGACGAACAGATGCTCCTAATCGGTCTCGATCGTAACAAGTCCCTTTTGAATCGCGTAGCGGATCAACTGAGCGATGTTTCGCAGGGCAAGCTTGTTCATGATGTTGGCGCGGTGCGTCTCCACGGTTTTAGCCGCTATTCCTAATTTCTCGGCCACTTCCCTGTTTTTATACCCCATTGCAACGAGTTGAACGACTTCCTTCTCCCGTTTTGAAAGTTCCCGAGGGCGAACCAGGATTGAAACGCTCCCGTTTTGTGAATGTTCCAGCTTTTTCATACGATAGACCCTTCCTGAGAGAGTGTGAATAAAACGGCAGGAATTGTACTGAGTCGGCAGGAGAAAGTCAAAAGAATCCTCGCAGAGCAGAGACGCCATGTTTGAATGAGTTAATTAATTGGTTTCGATCGCACTAAGCCTTTTAAAAAGAGCAGAAGACCATCCGAGCGACATTGCGAATGGCAAGCGTATTCACGGTGGTGCCAAGAAAGGGAGATTTAGTAGTCACGAGCACAATAAAAATACCCATTTAAAGAAATTTCATCGCAAACCCTCGGAGGGATATCTCTTTAATACCCCCGAGCGCAGAGTCTCATTCCACCTGTTACGATAATTTGAGACGAGCCAGCCATACAATTAGCAACTGATGCTGTACGAGCATAAATACATATTCCATGCGGAATTCCATCTATGCTTCCGAGATTAAGATGACAATTATCGCGCGGAGATATACTCAATGCCCCTGTGGGTGGAGAGAAATTACTACCTATAGAAACATGTCCTGTATCGCGAAGATGAATCGCGCCGACGCCAAATTGATTTGCAGAAATCGTGATGCCGCCCCATGATTGGCCAGTGATATACTTGTGCCCCGTGCCTCCATCAAGATAAATATGACCATTAATTGGTAATCTAAAATAAGCGCCTGAAACTTGCGCGCCCGCTGTAATATTATTAGCCGAGAGACTACCGGGAATACTGGGGTTGTTAGTCTTGGCCCAACCTTGTACCGTTGGATCTATTTCTGAGATCACGCCACTAACAGGCCATGATGATCTACAATCTCCCCCGATACATAACCCCGAATCTCCTCGCACATATCCCGCAACATGGAGCCTTTGAGCCGGCCCCATCGTTCCAATCCCCACATTGCCATCTTGACCGATTACAAGGCGGGTAATGCCGGGATCGGCCCCATTGTTAAACCTCATTGATCCTCCTACATTCAGGAGTTTGTAGTCAGGGTTAGGAATGTTTATTCCATCTCGGAGGATAAGCTGAGATCCGGTACCCAAATCTCCCGGCTTTACCTGCTGAGCTGTTCCCATATTCAGCGGTGCCACAACGTTCCCTCCGGGGGGATTCTGGTTGGGTTCAGTGTAGCCAAGGACGAGCCTCCCTATTGCAAAAATAATAACGAGGATTAGAAGGACGAGACATACAATGGTAGAACGAGGGAGAGATTTAAGAACATTAAGAATATCTTTTAGGTAAGACATGTTTTGTAAGATGGAATGATTGTAGTAAGTATAAGAAATACAAAGAGTGAGTCAATGGATAGCTGTGGACAAGTGGTAAAAATAGATCGAGGGGATTAGTCGTGATTATGAGCTATAAAAACCGCCTCCACGCCATTCTCTTCAAAAAAGCTCTCAGCAAAAAGAGTCACTGACTTAAAATGCTTTTCCAATAAAAACTTGGTCTCTTCATAATCTGAGGAAATACTTTTCAATCGCTTATCATAATCGATTCCCTGATATAACATCGGGGCGATCAATATAAAGGATCCATCTCGGGAAATTAGGGTCTTAATATCATTTAAAAAACGCTCTTTATGTATAATAAACGCATAAGCTAATTTGCAGAAGATAAGATTAAAGGGTCCTTGCACTGAATGTTTTAATTCGGAATAATTAAAATCGATGTTTAGAAACTTTATTTCTACGCTAGCGACCGAGGCTCGTAATTTCGCTTTCTTCAAAGCAGTGTCGGAAAAGTCAACGGCCGTGACGGTGAATCCCTTACGAGCAAGCTTGACCGCCAAATCCCCTGTTCCACAGGCAAGATCCAATATAGCCCCCGGTGTCGTTTGGCCATTTATCGATGATAAAACCCGGTCGAGTAAAACCGTATTCATTGGAGAAAAATCCTTTTTTTCGAAAACATTGTTCCAATATTCGCTTTCCATTTTTAGTAAAAGGGCCTCCCATCAATGGGATGGGAGGCCCCTCTTTTTTAATCTGCTCACCTGCAATCATCTTTGCAATCAACCGAGCAGTTGGGGTCGGGCGTGCAGTTATTTGAACAATTCGACTTGCATGAGCTTCTTGTAGTAATCCACAACTGCTCATGGAAGAAGATATTATTCTCCCGCATAAACTGCACCACACGCAGAACGCCACCTTTTTTAAGATCGATCGCCTCGCCGTCATTCGGCTCATGATGGATAAAAGACGTACCCAGCCGAAGACAAAACTCCTGGTAGCCGCGAGTGTAGAGCAAGAAAGTGTGCCACCCCTGATCGATTAACTTCGAAGGGGCAAACTGATGATCAGGATACGCTCTCGACATTTTGAGAAACGAGAGCGTACCATCGAGTATGAGCTCGGCTTTCTCTTTTGAGAAATGGTCATCCTTCATCAATCGCCCAACCACCCGGTCCCAGAGTTTTTCCGGGATGAGCCGCTTTGACGCTAATGCTTCATCGACAGCGGCCGATGCTGACGTTTTCATCTTATTTGCCTCCTATTTTAGGTGTTTTATAGTACTTGATTATACTATTATGGGATATTATTCCTGTCAAATAAAGAGCCCTCCGAAAATAGCTCGGAGGGCTTCTCCCTGCATTGCACAGGAATTGAGGAAAATTACGGCTCCTGCATAAACCAGAATTCATCGGAGGGGCCATCTACCTCCGAAGCTCCATAGAAGATCGGCCACAAGGTCTTTACCTTTCCGCTTGAAGTCACGGCAGAGCTAAAAGACGGTCCGATCATGTCTTTACTCGTATTTGTAATCCCGAGCGTCTGGAGTCGTACAGGAGCAGACCAGCTTCCGGTCGTACCATCAGAAGAACGGGTCATCATAATAGAGCGGAGGGTCTTTCCGTCAGAAGTGGAACAAAACGGAGAGAAATCAAGGAGGGTAAATCCAGCATCTGAAATATGGAGCCGGATTTGCGTCGAGTACCGCACCATATTGGTGGTAGGGATGGCACCCACCTCTTCCCAGGTTAGGAAATCAGCCGACCGTCGAAGCTTGAGCGGCGCACCGAATTCGGTAAGCTGGTAGAAGATCCCTGATGGTGTCATCACCGTATCGAACACGCCATCCGTATTAACCGGAAGCTCGATCTGCAGCGGCGGAGACGACCAGGTTTCCCCTCTGTCGGACGAGGTAATCAGAGAGAGAAGACGCTGTTCCGGATCGTATCTGTTTTCTCCAAAAAGGAGAAAGAGCTTACCCTCGTGATTGATAAACACGCGTGCCAGAGAGACTCCGGCATCTTCTCTCCGATATACGACTTGTGGCTGACTCCAATGCCTACCTTGATCTTCCGATTTCAGCATGATAATTTCTTTTGTACTGAAATCGGGCTGGTCGAATAAGTACAGCGTGGTTCCGGAAATTCTGAAACTCGACAGAGTACCGCGAGGAATGGAGTAAGGATATGACAGTTCTACCGGTTCGGACCAAGCATTTGATCCAATGAGACGCGAAACAAAGAAGGCTTTTGTCTCAAGCGGCGGAATCGTTGCGCCCATGCGCCACCAAACGATATAGATACTCCCATCATTTCCCACTTCATATACATATGGAATGCCTCCTAACGTCCCACGTGCGTATTCTGCAAGGGTGGTGCAGGAAAACGCCGGTTCACCTACTCCACGTTCGCAGAACTTAAGGGTGGAATATTTATCTTCTGGGTTAATTTCAGTGTAAACAAGAAATGTTTTGTTCTCACCGAATACGCGAAGGCTTCCCATACCACTACCATGTAAGAGGTGATCTCTTCCCGCCACCATTACTCCCGGATCTTCCATGCATGTATCCTGTGGCATAGGGTCAGGATCGGAAGGAGGGTCATGATGAGGAGACGGCTCCTCAGCCACTACGAGTGTTGTCGCTGCGATCTCCTCTTTCTCCCCTTTCCGCGCGACGACCGTATACGTTGTCGTGACATTGACCGAAACCACCTGAGAGTGCTCGGTGGGGACTGCCAGCATCACGCCGCCATTTTCGGCGAGTGCCACTGAGTCGGCATCCTTCGCCTCCCATCTGAGGGTTGCCGGCTCTCCTGGGCGAATGACGCTCGGTGTCACCGAGATGTTGACCTTTGGAAGTGTAGCGGAAGGGAGGTTACTTACCTCGGGTTTACTCTTCTCCTTGCCGCTTCCGCAAGAAGTAAGAAATAATGAGAAAAATACAAGAAACGGTACTAAAATGCTCCGTGAGTTCTTCATCAGGGACTCCATTTCTATCCTCCTTAAGGCAGACGACGCCTGGTACTCATGCAATTGGCAGGCATGCCTGTCTTAACAGTAAAAGGTTGTTTGTATCTGTTTGATTTCAGTGAAACGAAGAGAACGAGGCGTGAAAATCAGCGGAGTTATTGTGAATGCTATAAATATGTGAAAGTACGATACTAGGCTGGTATAAGTAGGAATATAATAAATGGTGAAGCCTGTCAATAGGCCGAAGCGGCGCTTCATTCTTTAATATCCGGAGAGAGTTTGCCAGTCATGCTTGAAACCTTCAGCCTTTTCCGTTCTCAGCCATCTGAAGGTCATCGTTGACGCTTTTAAAGAACGAATGGATTATCTTTTTTGAAAACCATGAAACATCAGCCAGCTAAATCAGTATCAATTTTAATCAGTCCCTTCCGAATCGCGTAATGAATTACTTGAGCGACGTTTCGAAGGGCAAGCTTGTTCATGATGTTGGCGCGGTGCGTCTCCACGGTTTTAGCCGCTATTCCTAATTTCTCGGCCACTTCCCTGTTTTTATACCCCATTGCAACGAGTTGAACGACTTCCTTCTCCCGTTTTGAAAGCTCCCGAGGGCGAACCGGGATTGAAACGCTCCCGTTTTGTGAATGTTCCAGCTTTTTCATGCGATAGACCTCTCTTAAGAGATTAAGTAAAATGTCAGGAATTGGGCCCCTTATGACGGGCAGGGGCCAAAATGAATATCTCACCGATTAGAGGCGCCGCAATTCATAACCTTGTTGATTTTATTTCTGTGCAACTCTCTCAAGCAGTTTCCTTTTAAGCTCCTCGGGGAGCTTGTTTGCGGCATCCTGATTTCCGGTTCCAAAATTTCCAAGGACCGTTGTCAGGATTTCAAGCATTTTTCCGTCTTCGAAAACCTGAATACTCAGCGTCGACGAATTCATGGAGCCGACAAGAGTCATCCCGGCACCCGAGCTGCCTGAGCTTAAGCTGATAGTCTTAGGGAACGGTTAAGTTCAGATACTCCCATCCCCATCTCCTTTGCGAATCTTATGATTCACGTTTAAATACCGCTGTAACCGGCGCGCCGTTCACCTGGAAACGAAATTCAAGCGTTGAACCTGAAACCGTGTAGCCTATCGGAGGGGTGAAGTCGAATAATCCTTCGAGCGAGCAATCCTGGTTAAACCCCGGCGTGAAAGCGATCGCGCCCCCGCCTATCCAAGCACCCTGGGCGTTTTTCCGGGAGCCTTCTCCATCGATCCTATAACCTCCTTCTTCTGCGCAAGGACGGAGGGGATTATTTAGTCGGTATCCGTAATTGCTCATAGAGGTTCTAAAGGTTAGTGTGATGCCGATTTGTGATCGATCAAATCCGTTGTACGACTGGTATCGCCAAATTCCATAGAGCCCCGGATCCAGACCACAGAGACCCGGAGTCGCCTGCATAAACTCGACCTGTGTTTCGAATATGCTTGCGGCAGGAAATGCATGTTCAACGGAAATCCATCGGCTTGCGACATCCACGCCAAGGTCCCAGTCCCGGCTGATGGATGCCTCAGCAAGCCGGTCCGCGAGATAATCAATAAGCCCATCCTGAAATCCAGAATTGGTATCTACGATGAAAACGGCAGAGGGCTTGCCGGTAGATGAGTCGTATAGGATGAGGAGGCGTGGCAGATGAACTGCGAGTGGGTTATCGACACTGACAATACTTTCCGCATTTGAGCATGATAGTTCAATGGGCTGGCTCTGTTTCGAGGTATCAGCCATATAGCTCTTGGCTCGGCGGATCTGGTTGTTAAAATTGTAGGGAGTATAGCTCTCCTGCGTCGGCATCGCCACGGTAATTGCTCCTGGTGTAGCAGGATTGTCAAAATAAACTGCCGGCGCAAAGTGATTATTAGGATCATCGAATAAAATAAGAATCTTTTGTGATCCACCGGGGACAGAGCTAATGTGCGAATCATACATTACAGAAATCCCGGAGAGCGGTGTATTGGCCTCATCGGTTACCTGAACCTGAATACTTCCTCCCTCTGCGTTGTTGATGGTTGCATTACCGTTTGCATCCGTAATAGTTGCCTTAGCTGTTGGAGTTGGAGATCCAGAGGAGCCCGCACCGGGTGATCCGCCGCCCCCTCCCCCGCCGCCGCAACTAACAAGTGATACGCTGAGAACAAATCCTAAAAACACAGCCCATATACGATGCAGACTCTTCCTATTCATATATTCCTCTCAATCCGCGGCTATTTCTGTCAGTTTTGCTAATAGAGTCCCTTCCAAAGATCAGGGAAGCGCGGTGTAGGTGACAGATACATCCTCCATATTCTGGAAACTGCTGGTGAGCATTTCTTTGAGTTTCCGGTAGTCTTGCTCAAGCCAACTTGCAACAACCCCCACCTGCCCGTGCGAAGGCCGGATGGTTACTCTTACTTCCGTTCCAAGCTCTGTCTTTACAATAAAGATGTTCATAATGTCTTTGCCGGTACCGCTTACATAGGGTCTCTCCGCGACAATGAGCCCAGGACTTTTGTTTACGACATTGAAGCCCAATGCGCTTGCCGCTTGCATGGAGGTGCCCGTGAGTTCGGGGATATTATCCTGAGTTCGTAGAATTAATTGTCGGGTGCGCTGGACGCATGAGGTAGTAACAATTGAGATATTTAAAAATAGGATGATGATGAAAAATATTTTGGGCTGTTTTCCGTTCATGACATTTTCTCCTTGTATGGAAAGGGTGCGTATCACTTGAAAAGCCTATAATCCCTGCATCAAAATAGTTCCCAATCTAACCAAAACCGCCTGCCTCTTGACGCAATTTCTCCTGAAATTAGACTGAAGCCATAGCCTGAGCCTCTCTTTACAAAGCGGGGCTAAACCCTTTGTAAAAGGAGGTTCGCCATGAATTATGAGAGAAAAAAAACTCAAAACGGTGGCCTACTGCCGGGTATCCACCTTGGAGCAGAAAAAACACGGGTACGGAATAGATATCCAGAAACGGGATGTAAATGTTTATGCCGAACGACACGGCCTTTCGGTGGCAAAGTTTTATAAAGATGAGGGAGAAAGCGGGACGAGGGAAGATCGGACGGAATTGCGGAAACTCATCAAGGATTGCAGAATGGAAAGAATCGGTATCGTGATTCTTCCCTCCTTGGATCGCCTTTCCCGAGAAGTCAGAATTGCTGAGAACCTCTTCTACAAATTCAAAAAGCTGAGTATCAAAGTTCTAATCGTAGACATGCCGCAATACAGGGGGGAACGGAAGGACATTCTAATCCGTCAGATTATGGAAGCCATCGCTGAGGAGAATCGGCACGATATTATTGAGCGCCTTTGGAAAGGAAGACAAGAGAGAGTAAGACGCGGTCTCTATCCGGGTGGAACCACGCCTTACGGTTATACACGCGGTAGAGGTATGCTTACTATCAATACCCAGGAGGCAGACGTAGTTCGAAGGATCTATGCCCTAGCGTTAGTAAAGAAGACTGGAAGAGCCATTGCGGACGACCTCAATACAAGTGGAATATGCCGAAGAAATGGCATGCCTTGGACCCAGCGACAGGTTGCAAAGATTCTTGATCACAAGAGACTTTACCAAGAAGGATTGGTTCGATATGGAGTTGCGGAAAGCTTTAATAGTACCTTGGTATTTATAGAACGGTAACAAATCCAGTTTTTATGAGGCTTTGTGGAGGAAAAAATGCGAACAACATTAAAGGTTATATTAAATCAAATTCCACCAGTTCCATATTACTCCTTATAGGCTTTTGAGCTATACTGTGATTCTAAACTCGGATAAGAATAGTATGAGGCTTTTTTTCGTTGACATCCTTTTTAGAGCCGTGATAGTCTCACAGCCGAATAGTTTATACTCAGGTATGCTGCATTAAATACTTTGGTCAGGAGCCCAGGCCATGATGGTTCATGGCAATCAATTTCAACTCTGTTTAGTCTGAAAACCCAGGAACTCTTAGAGTTCCTGGGTTTTTTTTCGTGCCATATTTTCAAACTTGGATACTATTTTAGATGTTACTTATGATCAAATCTGCCAGCACAAAATAGAATATGGAATTAGCCATTTCATTTGAAGCAGTTGAAACCGTTAGAGCATCTCTTTGTGCAACCAGTCGCAAGTCCAGTCATATTGCGGTTCCCGTTCATATTAATAAGATCGCATTCCTCGCACATGGTTTAGGGTTTACTGGTGAGATCCGGCCTGTTTTAGATATCTTAGAGAAACTTGGTGAGCTACAATCCCTACAAGACGGCTTCTGGTTTCCAGTTCCAACAAGGATTATTCCAATTGAAAATAATCGGTTGATCTTATCGGCTCTTCCAAATATGGAATTGCAACGATTGCTGGGCGCCACTGTGATTTCTGCAGGTTACGGAAGAATCGTCAATGGAGAACTTGCTAAAGAAATACAAGTTCAACCCATTGATCAATGGCTAGGTCCTATCCCGCAAGATTTGGCCGCCTGGACCGAAATTCTGTTGGAAAAAGCTATGCAGGAAATGCAGCCATCGGTCAGTCAAAATGAAAGTATAGAAATCTACGTCTGTTGGCGAGCTATCGATATACCTGAACCATGGCAATCTTTGAGATGGAAAAGATTAGTAAAACTGCGGGATCTCCCAATCGAGGGGCCCTTTTTATGTCGTGTAAAAAATCGCTTTGGACCTTATACATACTTGTTCGCGAGGATTCGGAATTCAAGAGTTTATCAAGAGGCATACTGTGATTCAGACTTGAATAGACTTAAATACGGATTGGATATAATTCACAAGGCTGTTAACAGGTGTGAATGGGTGAGAAATGGAAATGAGGTCGAGATATCTTTACCGAACCCGTTACCCAATTCGGAAGCAAAGTTCCTTTTAGCCACCGCTACAGACGTTTCAGGCAATAATCTTCCCAAAAAATATCGATTTCACGAGCGTTTTGAGGAAGCCGTCAGAAGCTTACTTATACAGCTTGGTTATACCATAGAGGTGGAAGGATGAATAACCAGGTTTACTCAGTTCAGGCTGTTGTTAAAGGTCTAAAAGATGCTTTACTTCAGTATCTAGAAGCGCAATACCACATTTGGAATGAAAGCCTAATTCGGGAGCGAAAATTGCTCCTTCAGGAGGACGGATGTACGACACAGCGACCGTTCTTGGAAGCAACGCCTTTTTACCAAAAAGGAGAACCTTATTCAAAATTAAACATACCAAAAGTGGCAAAAGAGCTACTTAATAAAATTTCAAATTTTTCCCCTAGTGTCGGCATTTTCCCTCATCCATTTGCACATCAATCAAGAGCTCTCGAATCCTTTCTTGGAGAAGAAAGAGACATTATAGTTGCTACAGGAACTGGCTCAGGTAAAACCGAATGCTTTCTCATGCCAATTCTTGGATCTCTGGCGATCGAGGCTCAGCAACGGCCTCATTGTGCGACTAAGCCTGGATGTAGGGCACTTCTACTGTACCCAATGAATGCCTTGGTTAACGATCAGGTCTCAAGATTACGAAGGCTATTCGGAGATGAGAGGGTCGCGGCTGAGCTGACGCCCGGGCGAAACAGATATGTTCGCTTCGGCATGTATACGGGTAGAACCCCATATCCGGGGCTTCGAGAGAGATCCAAAGATAGGCAACGCATTAAGCCTCTATTTGATAGCCTCTACCGAGCTCCAGCTGAAACAATCAAGAAGGAATTGCAGATTGCGGGGAAGTGGCCTTCGAAAGATATGCAGGCCTTTGAAGCAAATGGATTCAACACCTCAGAGGATGATCGTGAACTCTTCACGCGGCAGGAAATGCAAATACAATGTCCGGATATTCTTGTAACTAACTATTCGATGCTTGAATACATGCTGCTTCGCCCTATAGAACGATCATTATTTGACCAAACGAAAGCCTGGTTGGAAAGCGATTCAGCTAACAAGCTCACAGTTGTATTAGACGAAGCTCATGTTTACAGAGGAGCTGCGGGTGCAGAGGTGGCTTTGTTGTTACGTCGCCTCCAATCCCGACTTGGGGTTGATCGAGATCGTATCAGATATATTCTAACGAGTGCGAGTCTTGGAGACTCAGAGGATGCCAAAAGGAAAGTAATCGAATTCGCATCCGACTTAACCGGTTTAGATCCAAATAAAGGAAGCTTTGCATTAATCACGGGAGAGCGCCAGGCTTTGGAAAACCCTTTTCCAGGTAATAAAGAGGAAGCGGACTGCCTTGCATCCTTCAGTCTATCTTCTTTTCATCAGATGCACGAGGATCTTGACCTAGCCAAAAGTGCAATTAATGATCTTTTGAGAGGGCTAGGACTGGACAGTATCAAAACTGCACGCGATGTGGAGACTATTCAAGATGAGCTTTTTAAGCGTCTAGAGAAATTCCCACTTGCATATCAACTAATCAGGCTGACATCAAAACAAGCCATCAGTTTTGACGAGCTAACAGAAGGCTTATTTCCAGGATGTGAGAATTCGAAGTCCGCAACCGAAAGCTTTCTTGCTCTTGTCACATTCGCGCGAAGGAAGGAAGACGGAAGGGTGTTTGCTCCAATCCGTTTACACCTCTTTTACCGAGGTTTGGTTGGTATTTATGCGTGTATCAATCCGGAATGTTCCTATCGCCGGGATCAAAGCCAACAAAAATCCCTATTGGGCAGACTGTTTGATCGGCCTCGAAATGAATGTATCTGTGGGAGTAGGGTATATGAGCTTCTCACCCACCGTGACTGTGGCGCCGCATTTCTCAGAGGATATTTAAGAGATGAGCACGGAGAGTTTCTCTGGCATGAATCTTCGACCCGTATAAAGGATAATCAGTCTCCATTGGTCGAAGCACATCTCTTGGTTGAGGATCGGATTCATCCGAAAGCGGGAGCTTCTAGGATTTGGCTTCATTTGCAAACAGGTCGTATTAAAAAAAGCATCCCGCTCGAATCAAGTTATTTGCCAGTTTACCGTTCTGATTCGGTCACATCAGTCGATGGCAAAAAAATCGTTTCCTTTAATGGTTATTGTCCAGTTTGTTTAGGAAAATGGAAAAGTGGTACAACAAAAATTATGGACTTGCGAACAAAAGGCGAGGCTCCGTTTGCCCATTTAATTCGCAATCAGGTTAAATTACAGCCAGCAACTAGAAAGAGCGACCAACGCTTTCCGAATGCTGGCAGAAAAAGTTTGCTCTTTTCTGACGGTCGTCAGAAAGCAGCTCGCCTTGCTCGGGATATTCCACGTGAGGTTGAGCAGGACACCTTCAGGCAGGTACTGGTACTTGCAATCAGTGAGCTTACAAAGTTAGGAAGGGATGCAAGACCGAATCAACACCTTTATCTGGCATTTCTATCGGTTTTGAGGAAGTTCAATCTTTACCTTTTTGACGGATCCGATAGGACCCAGTTGATAGAGGATATCCGACGATTTAATCGAGATTATGAATCTAACCTTTCCTTCGCCCTAGACGACTGGGTTTCCCCCAATATTCCAGGTCAATATCAAGAGAAGTTACTTCGGCATCTTGGAAATCGATTTTATTCAATTCCGGCACTTACATTAGCCTATCTACAACCTACTAAACATGCACTGAGAGTTCTCAAGAATGAACTTCCCGATCTAGATGACAGCACAATTCGATCCATCGGAATTCTTTGGATCCAAACACTGCTAAATGATTTTGCTTTTAATAAGGATTTACCTGCCGGAATAAGGAACAAAGCAGCGGGATATCCTTGTGTTGACGGTAGTAAGGGAAAATTTGATAAGGAAATGCGTAGGAGTCTCGAGGAGAATTACGGAAACTGCGAGAAATTAGAAGAGACGTATTGCAAGATATTAGGAACTTACCTTGAACGTCGCGGCTGGTTTCTAATGCCGGATAAAATGGTTTTCCAACTTGCCGTCCATGAGCCCTGGTACCAATGTCAGCAATGTACGGTAGTTGCTCCAGATATGTTAAGGGGGCGATGCATTAATTGTGGCCATGTAACCGTCCTGGTTTTGAAACCGGACTACAGTGATTATTTGCGAGCGAGAAAACAATTTTGGCGTGATCCAATTGTCAAGATGTTAGAAGGAAAAGAGTCTCCTTTCAATCTAACTGTTGAGGAACATACTGCACAACTTTCTTACAGAGACTATGAGGAGGTAAACGCAACGACCGAAAAGCATGAAATATTATTTCGAGATATTCTGATCGAAGACGTTGACATTCCAGTTGATGTACTGAGTGCCACCACGACCATGGAGGTGGGAGTGGATATTGGCTCCCTAGTGGCGGTGGGCTTACGCAATATTCCACCGCAAAGGCAGAACTACCAACAACGTGCAGGCCGGTCAGGAAGGCGTGGTGCATCGGTCTCAACAGTCGTTACATTTGCCCAAAATGGCCCACATGATAGCTACTATTTTTCGAATCCAAAGCTAATTATAGCGGGTGATCCGCCACTTCCCACTATCGATATAAGTAATCCGCGGATTATTGAGCGCCACGTGAATGCTGTCTTGTTGCAAGCATTCTTCCACCAACAGATCAGTACTGTTCCAAAAACGTCAAATATTTACTTTGTATTGGGAGCGACCTGGGAGTTTTATACAGAGAACGAGCCGTTCTGTTTTACTGGATTTAAGGAATGGTTAAGAAGTAACGATGCGAGATTGGTCCTACAATCGATTCAGGGGTGGATGCCTGATGGTCTTGATCTGACTGTTCATGATGTCGCTGAAGGTTTCGTAAGAAGCATAGAAGAGGCAAGGCCACTTTCTCAGGACCACCTTCAAGGCGAGACGGAATTTCTAATTGAATTTTTCTTTAATAAGGGCTTATTGCCATCCTATGCTTTCCCTCGGGATTTATGCGCTTTACAGATAGAAGATAGAGAGTTATCCGGAAGGAGAAAAGTTAAAATTATTGAGCGGCCACAGCAGTCAATGCACATCGCTTTATCTGAATATTCCCCGGGTCGTATTCTTGTTGTGAATAAGAAAACATACCGAATTAGAGCAGTCGGAGCAAATTTGACATCGACAGTGTTAAACCGCGCCGAATTGCTTTTTGCAAATGCAAAGAAGTTCGTCCATTGCCCAGATTGTTATTATGTACAGGGGACGTCCTCGTCTAATCAAGATCAGGCCCGCTGTCCGATGTGCAGCAGTCAATTAGAATCCATTGATATGATACAACCAGAAGTAGTGTTTCCCGAAGGGAGAAAGGAGCTAGATGAGACAGATAATGATCAGGCATTTACACAAATGACATCTGCACAGTTGCCGGTGCCTACTGCAGATGAAGAGCTTGATTGGAAAGCATTTAAAAGGTATGGCTTTTTTGTTCATGCATCAAATCAATCTCTTGTAGTAGTAAACAAGGGTGACGAAAACTCGGGCACACTGAAAGGCTTTTTCGTTTGCGAGTTGTGCGGATATGCTGAATTTCCGGAAAGTGCTCCCAAAGGAACTCATGAAAGGCAATATTTTGTTGAAGGAGAAAACGGCTATACGTGTGTAGGGAGATTTCGCAATGTGTTTCTTGGGTATGACTTCAAATCTGATATTTTGTTATTTCGGATTGCGCTGAATGATCCTTTGATTTTGGAGCTAGGAAATCCGCGCCAAAGAAGACCGCTTGAAGATGCATCTGTTTCCTTAGCCGAAGCGCTAACTTTATCTACTTCCACCGAATTAGATATTGATGTTAGAGAACTTAACTCAGGTTACCGCTTCCTTAAAATCAAACAGCAACAATATGTCGATATCTTTATTTATGACACCCTTTCTGGAGGAGCTGGGTACGCAGATTTGGCAGGCAAGCGCTTTGAAGAAATATTTCAGAAGGCAAAAGTGCTGCTTGAGTATTGTCGGTGTGACAGTTCTTGTCATGATTGCCTGAGACATTATGGAAATCGGATGATCCACTCGAACTTAGATCGTAAACTGGCCTTAAACCTGATCGCATATGTTGAAGAAGGGAAAGTGCCGGCCATCAAAGATATGGTATCCCAAAAAAAGGAATTGGACTCCTTGAGGTTAATGTTGGAGATGGAGGGATGGCAGTGTAGCAGCGATACCCAATCGGCTTTGAGGATAGAAACTAAAGGAAATGTTATTCGGTTGGGAAGTTATCCTGCTCTACTGGATTTAAAAAAATCAAATCATCCGCTTCTGGGTAAGGGCATTATTTTCAGTGATTATGATTTAGTGAAAAATCTACCTGACGCATTTCAAAAAGTAATCCGAAGATCATGACGACATTAATATCACTTAAGCAAAGAGAGGCAAGACTTCGAACATTACTCGAAGAACACTTGCAGTCATTGGGCTTCACTAAATCTAATGACGGAGCAATCAGACCTCCAGACCATGAGAAGGATACGTTTCGTAACTTTCATCAAATGCAACGAAGGCACAAGCTTTTCAAGAGCAAACTGTTCTTAGAGGAAAAAACACAGGCTCTATTGCCCTTTTTTGCCGAAGGGTATCAAATAAATCCGGATCGGATCCGTCCGAGATTGGAGGAAATAAAAGGCAGAACTTGGCAGTCGGATTTGTTTCGATTTGCTGCTTTATATTGGAGGGTTCCTGTCTCTGACGGTTACGGCCGACGACTGCGTTTTCTCGTCTGGGATGAACAGAACGATAAACTAATCGGTCTGCTGGCTTTGGGAGATGCTGTCTTTAATCTAAAAGCAAGAGATGAACTTATAGGCTGGGATCATCGCGCTCGATCAAAAAAACTAATTAACATAATGGATGCCTATGTTCTGGGAGCAGTTCCCCCATATAATACTCTACTATGTGGAAAATTAATTGCATGTTTAGTAAGGTCACAACAAGTTATCAACGCATTTCATAGAAAATATTATAACTCTGTTGGAATTATCTCTGGGAAGCGTAAGCGGGCAAATCTCGTGATGGTTACAACGTCATCTGCTCTTGGGAAATCTTCGATCTATAATCGATTAAAGCTTGGCGAAAAAATGTATATGAAGTCCATTGGATTTACGTCTGGATGGGGACACTTTCATGTCCCTGATGACCTATTCCTGAAAATGAGAGACTATCTATCTTGCTTACAGGATAAGTACGCGGGAAATTACAAATTTGGTCAGGGACCGAATTGGAGGCTGAGGGCAATAAGAAAAGTCCTCAGCAAATTAGGAATGAGCGAAAACTTGATGCAACATGGTTTCACTCGTGAAGTTTTCGCATCGTTCCTTGCCGAAAATGCTCTTCATTTTCTGAAAGGAGACGAAGAAGAACCAGATTATTCGGATTTGCTGACAACAGACCAGATCTCTGAATTAGCACTAGATCGTTGGATAATTCCACGGTCGTTCCGAAGAAAAGAGTTTATGAATTGGAAGAGGGAAGAGTTTTTATCTTCCATATACCAGATGTCATAAAAATATTTATGGGAAATGAATTGTGCTGTGGGCTCATAAAAAGGGAAATGTAGAGGTTGTATCCGCTAATGAGGCAATATCAACCAACCAATATTCCTGCCCAAACTGCGGAGCACCAGTGATTTTGAGAGCAAAATCGGAATATTCACGAAAACAACCATATTTCGCGCATCAGATGCGCACCGCAAATCCAGAGTGCGAGAATTATCATCCTTCAAACTATCGATACCGTCACTCATATGCGAGCGCCGACCGTACAAATAAGGAGCGTGTTTTAATTGGGAGCCGTAACCTTACGCTGCGATTCTGCAATGACGAGAGCATCGGTCCTTCACTCGAAATCTTATTGCCGAAAGCCGACGAGTCGATCGTTTGGGAAGGCAGGATATGGATTGCCGGAATCCATGGAGAAAGATGTCTTACCTATAAGGGACTAGCTTCCTCCTCGATGCGTATTCGGGTCCGCCCTCAGTCAGAACCGTATACATTTTGGAAGGAAGGACTAGTTGATCCGATCTACTGGTCGGCAATTGCGGACGGTATTGAGGGCTTGAGAAGAAATCAGCTGAATTTCTTTGTACAATCGCCGTTCGGGGGTAGGCAGATTCGACCTAATGAACCGTTACACTGGAATGAAAGTTATTCCATATTATGTGTCAGGCCAGGAATAAAGCCACCTGACTGGGAAGTACACGGCCTTGAATGCAAAAATATAAATTGGATCAATGACTGGCTCATAACCGAAATAACTTTGCCGAGTGATGAAGAATTATCAGAAAATCTAAAGGTTGCTATTAGTGAATGGCTCGGTAAAACAATTAATATCCCTTATCCTACTTTATTACTCAGGTATCCCTATCCTATAGGAATTTCTGAAGAAGGAAATCTGCTCGTACGGCCGAATAATAGTTATAAGCTAATTTTGTCGAAAACATCCCATTTGGAAATAGAGTCTGAAGAGGGAGGGTACATTGGTCTTGGTAGCTGTAGTCAAGGGGAGCATACGGTAGGCCCATTATCTCGCGGCTTGCATACAATTTATCTTGACGGTGAACCTTCCTTAGGTCTCCTGATTGAGGATCAGGATCCCTTCGAGCCCTCTGGAATTTTGGTTAGATCTGCAGCATCGAAAACCGAATTATTCGCTAGCCAGTATTTATTTGAGCAACTTCGAGAAGATCTGCTAGATAGTTCTGATTTTGAGATTATTATTCCAGATGAGAAATTAAAACTGATTATTAAAATAAATGGGCAGAAATATGAAAACGTTCAACAGCTAATAGACAGAGCTAGAGATAAGTCCCGGAATTTTTATCTTGAGGCTGGGAATTATGGCTCAATCTTTCTTAGAGAAAACAAAACTTATGTTGGGAAAGTAGCGAGTCTCACACCGAGATCAAGAATGCAAATCGATTGGTTATCAACACTTCCTTTGCCAATACCAGGACAGCCCTCAACTTCTCTGCCGCTGCAGTATATAAATGTGAGCATATTAAAGAAATTACGGTCGAGAAGGTGGCCAGCACGATTCACCCCGAATATTGTTTCACTCATCGCGAGATTAAAAAAGGAAGGGCTTTTAGATGGAGTGGAATGACTTAGATAAAAATAAATTGCGACTATTGTTGCTATATGGTTTATCGCCTATAGAACGGGTTTCCTTTTTTAGGACGAATCAAACAAGGCTGATCGCTGCTGGTGCCAAAGCTCAGAATTTGCCGAACCGAAGAGATTCTAAATCCCAAGTCGAACACATTGTCAATCTCCCGCTGAAGGCAAGGGTCATTTTTGAAAATTGGCTGAAAGAAATATTATCTGGCGACGAAATAATACCGGTAGAAATTGTGGTTGAAACGCTAGAATCGCTTGAGAATGGAAACAAAAAAGAATCTACAGTAATAACTCATATTTATCGATCAGCAATTGCGCATCTTTTATGCGAGCCCTGTCCCGAGTTATTGTTTGCCTTCCTAAAAAGGAACGAGAGGAAAAAGCAGTATGGAAATAAGCATCTTTCAGAAGTTGATTCCTCTGGAACTGCACCAGAGGCATATCTAAAACCTGAGGACCTTAACGATGGAATCCTTACCGCAATTAAGTATATCGCGTTGGGACAGCCTGAAAAAATAGATATTTTGAACATACATAATGATGAACTCCGGCAATTTCTCTTCGGAATGGCGGAAATTAGTCGAAAAAGTCTTGATTCAGTTGCCTCGTCACTTGATGCCGCCACCAGTCGTTCGATTTATAAGAGCTTGCTCTCTTCTGCATTAGAAGAGATAAGCCGGCACAATGTACGGCAATCCAATGCCACATCATTAATCCTTCGACGGCCCATTGAGAGGACCTCAATTGATGAGATCGACATTTCTGAAGTGAAGGTTTTTGGTATCTGCGAGAGCGTATTGCCATCTAGAGCTATTATCAGAGTGATTGGCATTTTAGAAGGAGAAACCATCGCATGGCTCTCTGATCAGAATAGAAGAAAAGTATTTTATGATAACGGCGAAATAATTGTATTTCCAGATACAGGCCTAACGCTACCAACCAAAGGCGAACTGGGAGTATGGAAGGTCGAAAACTTTCCTACTCAGAAACCGATAAAATTCAGAGTAGTAAAAAATGTATGCAATGTTTATGAGTTCCAAGATATCCCATATAAATCGACCGATACCGAGGAGGTCAGACAGTGGCTGCAGAATTATCGCTCTCCTGGAAGAATTAAACCTCTATTTCGACTAAACGACGGAAAACTTATCAGACCAATTCACGAAATATCAGATTATACTCATAGTCAATTTGAGGAACCATTTAATTTATGGTTATCACTCTCAGCTACAGAATGGAATGGCAGGCAAATTACCTTCGATCCGCTTCCAAAACCAGACGGAAAATACGATTGTTCTGATCTTACGTCGAGCATCAAGAAGGTCATAAAATTTGGAATGGATAAACAAAAGCTATCTGAGATCGCAAAACAGGAAATTAATGCGCTCTCAAAACTGATTCACGAAGATTTTGATGAGAACATAGCTTTCAGAATTGCCCGAATTAAACCTCTTATACAAAATTTTAATTTTAATGTGAAAAATGTCGATTCAGTAATTCAAGAGCTTATGAATTTACCGAACGTTCAAGAACGAATTCAAAATCAAATACAAGCAAGTAAAGAAGAATTCGAGAAAACTCAAAACACACTTAAATTAGAAATTGAGGCGTTAATAAAACAAAAGGAAGTGCTCTCTTCTCAACTTGAAAAAAAGAAGTCTGAAAAAAGAGAACTATCTGCTAGCATTTCCAGAAGTGTTCGCGCAAGTTTTGAACGTGCGAAACAGCAGGAGTTAGAGACCCTCGGAAATTTTGCGCTGTATGAAGCTCTCCTTAGCACCAGCACGCAAGCTGGTTCAGGACTATATTACGAAGAACTCGATTATTATAATGATAAGGTTAATTTAGACACCCTGCTAAGTAACCTTGGTATACGTAAATCTCTATTACGAAGTTGGTCTATTGTAATGAGCGTGGCCATACAGTTAGGGCAGTCTTTAACATTCAAAGGCTCTCTCGCCAGAATTGCTGCGATAGAGTGTGCGCGGTACTTCTGTCGTAGACGAATTGCGATTATTTATATTCCTATAGGTTTAGTTGATAATGGCGTTCTGCGAAGGCTGATGGGAGATAACCAAGACTGGGATACGATCATTTTAGAGGGTGCAAATTTATCGGCATTTGAAGCATACGGTTCATATGTTTATGGTACTCTCTCCGAGCGGATAATGAATAAATCAATAGGGAATAAGTATCCCTGTATCCTTATGACATTGAGCGAGGGAATATCCGTGGCACCTACTTCAGCTCTATTTTCCCAGCTTGGACCGATTTTCGATACTGACAGACCAGACGCTAGCTCATCAGAAATAAGCAATTACAGTTTTGATGAGCTAATCACTAAAGCACAGGAGAATTCACGAAGGCAGAATAAGCATTCAACATTATGGATAATGAGCCTGCGAGCCTGTCTTAAGAGTATTGAACGTCAAAGTGAGACTGAAGATCTTCGTGTTTTGATACCGACTGTTTATGATGTTTTGATCGAGCCATACCTTAATTCCACAGATATATTTTGACAAAAAAAACGGTTACCCGATTTGACGGTGCCCTTAAGTCCGAAGTGCTTGCCTCAATTCTTTTATATCTTCGTGCCTGAATTTGGGATCCGTTTACAGACTATTACCAACATACAATTTAAATAATAGGTGATGTTTCGATCGATAAAAATAAAAAAACCAGAAGAGACAAAGGATATGGAGAAGTATTCTCAGAGTTACGGAAAATGGAAATTTCGGAAGACGGGGAAAAGTTAGAGCCTTCAAACTTAAGTAATAATAAATGGCTGGATCCCATGAACCTGATTTTTTAGAGATACATAACTGGTCGTTATGAGAAAATCACCGTAAAGCAAAACTTTCCTGGTCCAGAAATTATATGGTTACCAAGTGGGTATGGAATTGAAGTTAGCCCAAGCTAAAAAGAAAGGGGAAATTGCGTGAAACCATATTATGGATAAATAGGATCGAGTAAACCGAATCCCTTCTAAAGCGGGAGTGTATATATGACTGAGGGGGATTATAGAGATACCCTTCGTTTTATTAGACGGAGAATACGGGAGTTGGGCTACAGTGGGCTTGACGAACGTATTATGTCGGATATTCGCGGTTCAGAAAGCCCATTCGGGGATCTCATTTTTTATCTCAAACAATTAAAGAAAGAGATCTCCTTGGGATCGGATATTCATCTAGCCAACGTGCTCCGACGTATTGGCCGTTACGTCCAAACAGAATCAGGACAAGAAATTGAAGGGATAAGAATCACAGTGTCGAGCGAAGATCAAGAGCGCTATGGTATTGATGCGGAAATTGAAGTTACCCCCACGCCAGAATTTGGCGAAATCGCTCAAGAGCTTCAGATCTTAATTAATGAATTAAACGAGGATCATCGCAGTAAATCAAACGAACATTAAGAAGAATGGACAAGAAAACTGCTAAGGCTCGCATCGAGTCTATTATTCGACGTTTTGCATCGGCTTCTTCACCGACCGCCTACAATCTCGTTCCACTTTCATTTATGCCTGGGAAACTTTATGAGGCTCACGTTCTTTCAATTGTAATTGAGCAACTCGCTACACAGGAAAATTTTCAGATTACGCTCATAAATAGTCGGTTCGTTCATCTCAAGAGTTCTGCGGGTCCAATTAACCGGAGGTATCCACATTTTGAACTTCGAAGAAATAATATGGTTGCTGAGTTATGGACCGATGTTGAATTCACATCTCTAAGCTATGAGCAGTGTGGCACATTCCGGCCAGTTCAGAGGGGGGATTACCATGAACTGGATATTGTTATGACTGACGCAAATGTTAGTGGGCGGCCGCGTCATTCCCAAATTTGGCTTGGAATTGAGTGCAAGAATACGGGATATTCAAAAGGTCTTCTGAAGGAAATCCTTGGAATCCGACGCGAACTTAGTTTGCTCACATTGCCAAAATCTACACAATTTTTGAACTGGCCGCGATCACGGGTACCTGCAGAGCCTCCTTCCTGTTTAATGGTATTTTCTACTGATGCTAAAGTATTGGATTATTCCAGCCCTGGCGAGGTATTTGGAATTGATTTCCGGTATGAAAAAATCTGAGTCAAATCTCATGGATGTAATGTTTTATCCGAGAAAGCCCATTCACACGCCATCCCTTTGATAATATCTAGCGGCGATGCCTGAGTAATATCAGAAAAGAATTATGTACTCCATGCCACCTAATATTTTTTGCTTGACTTGCGGTTAATATCCGTATATATCGATGGCGTATAATAATTCATTCTGAGAGTAGCGTCTTCAGGAGAGAAAAACCGGATTTTTTCAATTCGACTTTTTACTTTGATTTATAAGGTGTTTTCCCCTTTAGCCCCGCTTTGTAAAGCGGGGCTATTTATTTGAGTCGTTTAAATCTTCCGGCGACAAAAGTCCCTTCCTAAACAGCGCCTCAAGGATCTTTGTGGTTTTTTGACTCTCGATGCCCAAGGATTCTACGGTCTTAGTCTGGAGGCCAACACTGTACTCGATGAGTACCTCATGCTGCGCCAGGTGGTGGACGATCTGCATGATCACACTCACCAGCGTCTCGACGCCCTCGTTGGGATCTTCCTTATGAAGGTTAATGACATCCTCGACAAAAGGGCGTAGCTTCTCATACCAAACGTCTGGTTTCTCCCGCAGCATTTCCTCAACCATAGCGGAATAGCGGGTATCAATATCGCCCGATACCTTCTCACCCATGTGAAGTTTTCGTATCTGCTCTTGTAGTGCGTTCCAGTCGATCTCACTCATTGGTATCTCCGTGGATGGGAGCATAAACCGGGGGTATAAGAAAATGCAAGAGGAAGTTAGGTCAGGTTCCTGTGAAGGGGGAAAATCGTACGGTGAATGAGAGATCTATCTGAAATTTATTTTGCGATTCCGATCTTCTTTTCAACGCGAGCAAGTCGCGCGCGGAGATCCTCTATTTCCTTGTAGACCTGCTTATCCTGCTTCGATTCAGCAAGCTCCTCAAGGTGTTTCCGAAGCCATCGCAGCTCCTCAGTATGTTCTTCGAGGATTTCTTCGTGACGGTTCAGCCGCTGCTCAATTTCGTCAACCTTGGTTTTGAGATAGGAAACATCCAGCGTTAAACCATCGAGACGGGTATCCACCGCGTCAAAACGCTTATCCACCGCGTCAAACCCTTTTTGGACCATCCGCGCAAGGTCATCGATTGTAATTCGCTTTGACATAGTATCTCTATGATAGTGCGATACGGAAATTTGTAAAGAGGTGACGGGGTACATGCAAGAGATGGCTGGCGTACCGGGAAAGCCAGACTTGCTTGTCGGGACAATTCTCGCCCCCTTCTTTCTCTTGTGACATCCCGTAGGCTGAGAATATCGAAAACCCTACCATGCAAATCAGCCAAGAAACCATTGAGGAATTCAAAAAAATCTATCAGGAGGAGTTTGGAGAAACCATATCTGATGCTGAGGCCCTCGAAATGAGTCAGAGGTTGATTTCTCTTTTTGAAATTATCTATCGGCCGCTTCCTGATGATCCAGATCTACCACCCAAAAGAGAGGCCAGTACAGACTATTGACACGCTTTCCGGGAACAATACGATGGTCGTATGACCTACGAAGAGAAGTTTTCAACATTCATCCAGATGTGCAAAACGGCAAAGGAAAAGGAAGGAGAAGGAGTTCTTATCTATCAACCAGAAGTGTTAGGAGATACCTATGAGGAAATCGTAAAAAGCCTCAATTATCTTGCTGACGCGGAACTCGTACTTCGTATCGCGCCGCGTAAGAAACGAAAAACTCGTTCTGTATAAGAACGGATCTTGAAGGTTATGCACACCTGCAAGACCATCATCGCATGACATTTTCTTCTTCACCATCACAAAGCCCACAGGAAAACGTCGTCATCTACAGCCGGAAATCATCGGAGGCGGAAGACCGCCAAGTGCTTTCTATTGACTCACAAATCAGTGAACTGAAGGGGATGGCGGATCGGATGAATGTGAAGATAGGCGATGTCCTGACCGAATCGAAATCCGCAAAAGAACCAGGCCGGCCGGTATTTAATGCGATGATGCAGCGGATTTATCGCGGAGAGGTTCAGGGCATCCTTGTTTGGAAGCTTGATCGTCTTGCCCGTAATCCTGTGGATGGGGGGTCAATCATTTGGGCAATCAAACAGCATGGAATTAGGATCATTACCCCAACCCAAACCTTCAGCCAGGAGGAAGACAATACGATCCTGATGTACATCGAATTCGGCATGGCGCAGAAATATATTGATGATCTCAGCCGGAATGTGAAGCGGGGAATACGAGCCAAGCTGGAGAAGGGATGGTTTCCAAGTGTCGCCCCGATTGGTTATCTCAATAACCCTTTTAAAGATAACGGGAAGGCCATTATTAAAGACCCCGAACGGTTCCCGCTCGTCCGGAAAATGTGGGACATAATGCTCTCCGGCCGATACACTCCTCCGCAGATTGTCAAGATCGCTAACAAAGAATGGAATTTTAAGACCAGGCCAATGGGAAAGCTCGGAGGAAAGCCCTTGATGCGAAGCAAGATATATACAATCCTTTCTGACCCATTTTATTATGGATTATTTGAATATCCCCGAGGAAGCAGCCTCTGGTATAAGGGAGCACACGAGCCGATGATTACAGAGGAGGAGTATAACCGGGTGCAGATCCTTCTAGGACGAAGAGGGCGGCCGAAATCCCAGAAAAAATCATTCCCATTCACCGGTCTTATCCACTGCGGTGAGTGCGGTGGGATGGTTACCGCAGAAGAGAAGCATCAATTGATTTGCCCTCAGTGCCGATTCAAGTTTGCGTACCTCAACAAAGATTCCTGTCCACGCTGCGGCGTTATGGTCGATAAGATGGAGAACCCGACGTTTCTCCACTACACATACTATCACTGTACAAAGAAAAAAGATCCGTCATGTTCCCAAGGAGCAGTTGAGGCGGGCAGTCTTAATGAACAGATCGAGTCGTATCTTGGGAGGATTCAAATTTCGGAACGATGGATGAATCCAATTATAAGAGAGCTACAGAGGCTCCACGAACAGGAAATCTTACGTGAAGAGATCATCCGCGTGTCTCAGCAAAAAGTTCATGAGGAATGTGTGAAGCGGCTTGAAAATCTGGTAGCGTTAAAGACCTCTCCTCAGAATATCGACGGTAGCCTGATTTCCGATATGGAGTATGCACAGCAGCGACAGGTACTCCTGAAAGAAAAGACATTCCTCGAAGAACAACGTAAGAATTTGAATTTTGTAGCGGATAAGCGACTAGAATTCTCCGAGCGGATCTTTCGGTTCGCCTGCTACGCGCAACAATGGTTTGTACGGGGAAACAATGAACAGAAACGGGCCATTCTAACCTCGGTTGGATCGAACCTAACGCTTATGGATAAAAAGCTGAGTATTGAAGCCCCAAAACCGTTTCAGATAGTGGAAGAATCTATCTCTTCCCTAACGGTAGGAAAAACATGGTTCGAACCTGAAAAAAATGGCGTCACACTGAGAAAAAACGATGCTTTTGCTTCCGAAAATCCTTCTGGGCTGGGGGGCAAGGACGATGTTCGAACCTTGCGACGAAAACAGAAGACTAAAGCCATTATAAAGCTAGCTTCCAGAATATGGAAGTTCTTTAAAGAAAATAAACAGGGTGTACAGATTCCTATCATAGAAGATGAGAAACCGCAGGTGGTAAATTCGGGATAGGTTGTATCGTACGATTGATTCTTTTATATCGGATTGAGGTTGAGAAAAGAAGAAGGGAGAAATTATAACAAATAATAAAGTATCTATCCTGTGTGATTTAAAAGAGAAATCTAATCTGGTATTATACTCACTATATGGATGAAAAAGACCTCAAGAATTATGCCTTCATCGACAGCCAGAATATTAATCTTGGTATTCAAAAACTGGGCTGGAAACTCGATTGGAAACGATTCCGCGTTTATTTAAGAGAAAAGTATCTTGTGAAAAAAGCCTACCTTTTCATCGGGTACATGCCTGAGAATCGGGCAATGTATACTGCTCTCCAAGAGATGGGATTTGTACTTGTCTTTAAGCCCGTTATGAAAGATAAGGACGGTAAGGCAAAAGGAAATGTCGATGCTGATCTGGTACTCCAAGCTATGATTGATCTCAATGACTATGAGCAAGCGCTCATTGTGACAAGTGACGGCGATTTCTATTGTTTAGTAGAGTATTTAGCGAAGAAGAACAAACTGAGAGGGGTGTTGAGCCCGAGCCGGGCACGGTGTTCAGCGCTGCTCTTAAAAGCAGCGAAGGAAAAGATAGATTTTATGGATCAGTTAGAGGGTAAACTTGGGTACAAAAATTAAAAGGGCACCGCCGTAGGACGAAACCTAAAGCCGTGCCCCTTTCTCGTGATTCTGAGAAAAGTATATACAAACAAAATTAGTTTGTCAATATAGTGGGTTTCTAGAGAAATTCAGCTAATTTCTTTAGGAATAAGAAATAAGAGTCCTCTATATTACTAACCCTTAGATTTTCAAATACCTGATCCTTTATAACCTTTAATTCTCGCTCCTTAGTTTGATTATCTAAACCTCCCAAGCGGAGCCACTCATCAATAACATAGAGCTTACCCTGGGAGTCGTTCATTCTGGTTTCATCGAAATCTGGAAGTGAAGGGTATTTCTTTTTAACGTCTTTAATCGGAGATCTAAATACTTCGGGTTTTAAAAAATCTTCCCCTGTTTTAATAGGGGGACCGGAATTGAGCACTTCGTCATAACGAAGCCATTTCCCATAGCCATTAAGAGAAATATATTCCGACTGTTTATCCCTTGCCGGTTTATCTGAATCGCTTATGATAAGACATTCCCTTTGTGCCAACTCCATTATTGGAGTGATGCTCTTAATATGTTTTACGCCCTTAGCATGACACAGTCCAACATCCTTAAACTTGCCTTTAAGCTCTGAGTAAGTTGACGGCATTTTCTTCGTTGCCGTCTGGAAAAGATGTTTATCCTTCCACCCTTCAAAAATAATATTTCTCCTTTGAAGACTCTCAAAAATTGAATATCCAAGAGCATTAAAAATTACCTCTTCATCTGCAATATTGGAGTCGTTAGCTTTAGAAATTGTGGTCTTCTCGTTTTTCTTAGTAACAATTATATGGCGCCCAATATTTTCACGATCGATCATGAAGATTGAGTGGGTGCTAAAAACAACGTAATTGGTTCGGGAAATCCTTATAAGTTCTTCTCGAAGGAAGCGAGCTCCAGAGGGATGTAAGCTTGTATCCGGCTCGTCTATAAGCAATAGTGTATCAGTAAGAGCGCCACTCTTAACTTTTGCAGATATAAGTAACAGAAAGCTTACAAACCGTTTAAAACCATCACTTCTCTTCGAAAAATCGTAACGATTCTTTTCCCTAACGCCAGGGATTATATCTTCTCCATCTGGAATGAGCTCGAATTCTATTGTTTTGTGTTCCTTCCAGACATTGCGGAAATGCGTTGTGGTTTTATCCGCCACATTCTTAAAAAAATTATGAAGAGAATTTCTCGATTTCTTCCTTGCCTCTGTTACTGCTTCTGCAATATTGTTTATCCCTGCCAAAAGGAACATACTTTTAAGAGGAAGACAAACATTAGGATCAGCAATAAAACTATCAATTGATATCGAACTAGGGAGCAAATTTTTTTCCGAATATTGCCAGAACAATGTTTTAGGTAGAGAATCGCTAGTTATGTTATTGATCTGTAAACCAATAACTTCCCATAAATCCTTAAATGTTGCTGGTGCTAGGTATTCTGGTGGGATTTCCGGAAAATCAGAAGCCTTAACCAGGGCGAGTATGTTAAGAGCAAGTTTCTCAGTCGAATTTTTGTCAATTTCGAAATCCTCTGGACATTGACTTGAGGGCTTTTTCCATTCATTAATCAATTCATATGGACCAATATTACCCCAATAACATTCATATTTTTTTTGGTTTTTAACGTCTACTTTATAAAGAGCATCACTTTCCAAGCCTATAAAAGATTTGAGGTTAAGGGTCTGGTTACCACGCTTTACGATTGGAGTTTTGATTAGATTTTTTGAAAATACTTTTTGGGAAAGCGATTCGTATAAACGCTCTATCTCTTCCTTATTCAAGGAAAAAACAAAACGGATAAAAGAATCCCCTATGGGATCTTCATCCTGTAGGGGTTCTCTGATATCCTCTTTATCTGATGGCATGTATTCGCCCAGGGAGGACAGGGCTTTGAGAATGTTTGATTTTCCGGATTCGTTGATCCCGACTAGAATACGACATGAAGGTGTCAATTCAATTTTGACTTCTTCAATAGAGCGGAAATTCCTTATATTTATGTATTCTAGTTTCATTGGAGTATCGGGAATTTATCATATTCTCCAAAAGAAATAAAGGCATTTACCAGGATTAAATATGGTATAGATACCATCATTATATAGTCAGAAAACAAAAATCGCTTACCTGAGCAGTTTTTGCGGACGGAAATTTATACCAAAGTGAAATTCGAGCTAAATTCAAACAGGATGGAATACTTGCTCAATGAAGCAAGTTGAGCCCTCTGAAAAAAGGAGCACGAAGGTGCTCCCGTTAATTTTCATTGCCCTTATTTTATTGGCTTTTTACTGCTTGGCTGAGGATGTGCGTCATTCTTGGTCATGTTGATTATATTTTGCTCTAACTCTTTCCGCAAAATCTCATCCACGACTTTGGTCATCGGCTTTTTCTTCTTTTTTCGAAGTCGATACAGAATAGGGATGAGATCCTCTGAAATTTTTGGGCTATACATCCTGAGATCTCCTTGTAATGTAGGTTAAAGGGCTGATCTCAGGATATTTGGAGGGAGGACGAATAAAAGGAGGGGGGACATGACTAAGGTTAAATGTCAGAAGCGTTAATAAAGCTTGGTTTAATTTAGTCTATAATCTGAGTATTCATGAAATGGGTATTGCTGAGAGGATAATAAAAGTGGTATATTCACTTAATTGATAACGAAACTTAAAATTTATGAAAAAATCATTATCTTTTCTTTTAATTATATTATTACTAATCTTTTCAAGTATTGCTGTCTATGCGAGTTGGAGAATTCTGTATGCTGACAGGTTTCTCTTAAATAAAGGACCATCACAGAAGAATCTCATTACAAAGATACAGTTTTCAGGGAGTGTGTATACAGAAAGTGACCAACGATTTTCGATCCAGGTTCCTGCGGGATGGTTTGTTAAGGATTACGGATCTCTAAATCCTAAAGTAATTAAATTTATCGCTATGGATAAAGCATCTTTACCAGATGTGTTGCCACTAAGTCCTTCGTTTCGTATAATTATTACAGTTCAGGATTTCATGTTTGATGAGCTACTTTCTATTATGGGAAAAAATTTAGAAAACCTAGAGAAAAAAGACCTTGTTATAAATGGGAAAAATGCTACACAGATCATTTATGATTCCGATATGGGTGATGGAAAAATATACGGGATAGTATTTCAGACAGTAGGTGGAATAGTTACTATAACCGGTGAAGATAATACCGAGACAAGAACTATTATAGGAACGGTGCAAATTATTAAATAAGCCAATTGAGGTTCGTAATGCAATTTGGCGAAGATTTAGACAGATATAAAAGAAATCAACTAGCAGCCGGTCTCATCCGATTCATTAAAAGGTTCTCTATCTTATTTATTGCATTTCCTGAGATATATTTTCCAATTAACTCATACGCTTTAGGAACACTAACTCTGCCCTTCACTAAAGAGTATTCAGTGAATGCTTATTATGATCTCGATTCGAGGGAATTCTGGGTCTTTGATTTTATTCATAGAATAGCATGGGATAAAAGACTTCAACGCTGGGAAAAAGGATTTGCCTATGACGGGCATTTTGGAACTGATTTTGGGCTACCACCCGGATCGGTGGTTGCCGCAGCTATGGATGGAACTATAATTCGGGTAAGAGATGACATCCCTGATAATACATTCCTTTCAAAGAGCTTTGGCAATGTAGTATGGATCGACCATGGTAACGGATTAGTAACAATATATGGCCATCTCAAACAGGGTACTGCTAAAGTGAAAAGTGGTGACGTGGTTTGCCGTGGACACGCAATAGCTCTGTCGAATAATACAGGAACATCAACTGGACCCCATCTTCATTTTGAAGTAAGAATAAATGGTACTAAGGTTGATCCTTACGAAAATGCGCTTTGGACAACAACCCCACCTAGTCTACCAAACCCAGAGTGTCCTCCTACGGCACCCACAGGTCTAAGTGTTAAATAACACCAGTTCAGGACATGGAAAAGAGCCAGAATCTCTTCTGGCTCTTGTAGATCAAGATGCAAACTCGATCTGCATTAAAGTTTCCTCAGTTTTCTTTGTATCACCTGTACAAATAGGCAGATAATCGCAATATCCGCACCACTTGCCCGACCGCTTGTAGAACCGGCCGGCCGTGATCTCCTGCGCCACATAATGAACCTTGTCGAGGTACTCGATGACTATCTCCGGCTTCCGCTGGCCGATGTGCCAGTCGATACGGGGCTCCTTGGTTTTGATCAACACACAGAGAGCGGTTTGCTCTGCTTCTGGTTCCGCAAGCTGGTAAGTGGTCAGCTGATCCGAGAGAATCACCTCGTGCTCCTCGTAGGCGGATGCGGCGGTTTTGAAATCAACGACCGTCCTCCTGCTATCCATTTGAGTAATGAGGTCGATCACGCCGACAAGAGGTAAGGGAAGGCTCGTGATGTTTAGCTCGAAAACCTTTTCCGTTCCGCTCACCTTCCCAAGCTGGGGAAGCTCCTCCTTCTGAAATTTCTCCAGAAGACTCCAGCCGATCGCATGAAGCTTCTCCCATGATTCCTTCTGACTGTATCGCAGTTCCCCTTCCTTGAACGCATTCCAGGCCTCCAGGAACCACTTCACCGGATCACCTTGGTTCCGGAGAAGATGCTCTAGCGACTTGTGAATAATCTGACCGAAAACCAGACTTGCGGAAGGAATCCGTGGCCTCAAGTTTTCGACGTAATAGAGGCGGTACTGTTCCGGGCAGTGAAGATACTTGTTGATCCGGGAATACGAGAGATAGGCTCTCTGTTTCGGAATAACTTGCTCTTCCCGTTCTTTGAGGATCGTATCGACTGTCATTTTGCCCTCCCTGATGTGGAAGCCTTTTCAACAGGCATTACCTTCTCGATATCCAGATACTTTCCGTCCTTGCTCGGCTTGGTGACCACCCGGCATGAGAGATCCAACTTCATGCCTTCCGAGATATGGGGCGCAAGATACGGAAACCCAGCAGTGACAAGGTGCTCGGCCAACTGCTTGCGACCGCCAAAGAGCTTCACAGTTTTTCCATTTATGTCGATGCTAATGAAAAGCCGCCGGCCCCATTTACTTGGCATTCCCCCAATCGTGAGCATCTTGGCGAGAACCGGACCGCTGGCGTCATTCGTCTTAGCAGATTCTTCCTTTGCGGTTTCCTGGTTTTTCTGTTTCGGCTTGCCTTTGAGAAAACGCTCTACGATCTCTGATTGAATCTGGAGAGCGTTCTCGGCGCGGACGACAATCTCCTTGCTCGGCATCTTCTCTACCGAGCACGCAAACTCTACGGAGAGAGAATCAATACGCCCATCCGGGCTCACGCTCCGCTTGATGAGCATGTGGGAAGAGCTAGGGTTTGTTGGAGGAACGCTCGCCTGTTTAGGCAAGAGGGGTGGTTCGTTCGTCTGCGTTCCATTTGACTTTGGAGGCGTACCATTCTTCTTCTCCCACTGCGTCTGGACCGCGAGAATATGTTTGCAGCGCCATGCCGGATCGGATTTGTGGGACTCAAAATCAGGGCAGGTGCAGGTAGAGGTTTCGGATGCGCCGCTGACCTGATACGACATTCCGGGATGAGCCGGTGAGTAGACCCTGAATCCTCCCTCGGTTTTGGAGATGATGAAGGTCTCCCGCTCCGATCGCTCCTTTCTTTTCTCAAACTGTTCCGTGGTCATTGTCTTCCTCCTGATTGGATTGTTAATGAAAGAACCAGTCTCAGTGTAGAGAGGAGGCGGAATGGTGAAAGGAAGGAAGATCTGTAGAAAAGAGCCGGAAAGACCGTCTTGAAAATGGATTGAATGCTCTGAAGATGATGGGATGGCCAGAGAACCGGACAACCCGATTGTTTATTTCGCAAAGACCGATTTTAGGAATGAAGAAAAGAAGTTCGGCATCAAGCGATACGACCGGCGCGCGCATATGTATGTGATCGGTAAGACAGGAACCGGTAAGTCAACATTGCTGGAGACGATGATCCTCCAGGATATCGAGTCCGGACAGGGGTTAGCGCTTTTGGATCCACACGGAGACCTGGTCGAGAAAATCGCCGCGAAAATTCCTGAAAGGCGAAAGGACGACCTTATCTACTTTAATGTGCCTGATGACACAAGGACGTTCGCCTTTAATCCTCTGGAGCGGGTCGATCCCCAGAAGCGGTCCCTTGCCGCTGCGGGTTTGCTTGAAGCGTTTAAGAAACTCTGGTCTGATTCCTGGGGACCGCGGCTGGAGCATATCCTCCGAAACGCGCTCCTCGCGCTGTATGACCAGCCGGAGGCGACGCTATCGGATGTTTTGAAGTTATTGGAGAACGACGCCTTCCGGAGGAACGCCGCGTTACGGATTCATAACGCGCAGGTAAGAGGATTCTGGCTTCGGGAATATGAGGCGTATCCTTCCCGGTTTCGGGTGGAAGCAATCGCGCCGATCCAGAACAAGGTCGGGGCGTTTCTCTCTGATACAAGGCTTCATCGCATCTTGGTTCAACCGAGAAGCTCATTTAACCTGAGAAATGTCATGGATGAAGGGAAGATCTTGCTGGTCAACCTCTCGAAAGGAAAGATCGGGGAGGATACGGCGGCGCTCCTCGGCGCGTTGCTTGTTACGAGCATCGGTCTTGCGGCGTTGAGCAGGGCTGAAATTCCGGAGCCTAATCGCAGAGACTTCTATCTCTACCTCGATGAGTTTCAGAGTTTTACCACATTGAGTCTTGCGAAGATGTTATCCGAACTGAGGAAGTACCGGATGGGGATGGTCTTAGCGCACCAGTATCTTTCTCAGCTTGATGAGCAGATCCGGGACGCCGTTCTCGGGAATGTCGGGACCCTTATTTCCTTTAGAGTGGGGATGTCCGATGCCGAAATTCTCGCCAAAGAGTTTTATCCGACCTTCTCTGCTTCCGATTTGATCCGACTTCCCAATCACCATGTTTATCTCAAATTGATGATCGATGGGGTACCGAGCGAGCCGTTTAGTGCGAAGACCATCATATCTCTGAAGAAATGAGGACTTGAATGTTTTCCCTATCAAGCCTGTAGGGTTAAGGGGTTCATTCCTAGGAATATACTCATAATAATTTCTAGTAAATACTTCTAATTGACTTTGGGTAGCTTACCGCTTAATATCCAGCCACTTAATTTAGTATTACCTCCCATCAATGCCTCACAGCTAATGAGGACGGGTATGCAAACCCGAATTCGGTACTCAATGATTCTCGCCTTGTTGCACTTCCTTTCGAGTTTCTTCCTCATATTCATTGATTTCCTCATAGGAACCTAGCAAAAGAATTCCCGTCAACCAGTTACTAGCTTAAACAATCAATCACACCTGGGAGGAACATCATGGCGAAGGAATACTTTGTTATTTCCCATTGGTCGACTCTTATCGAAAATTTTAATGTAGCTCCAACCAAGTTTTATGAACAGGTCGAGATGGAGATCCGAAAACGGGAGATCCCGGAGATCCATCTCGCCACCTCCGAGATGAAGGAGGGAGGTATCTTTTCAACAAAACGTCTGTATTTCACGGTGGAACGAAAACGGTATTGCCTCGATATCTGCGGCGCTCCGTTTGGAACCGGGTTCTTTGTCTCCTCGTGGCTGTCGTTTTCTTTGACATTTCTGCAGAGCATCCTTTTGCCGTTCTCCGTGATTCCAATCCTGGGGAAGATACTGGCTCCGGCCATCGGGGATATAACCCTCTATCAGCAGGACACCACACGCATGTTTCAGCAATCGGTGCACAATGCCGTCTTAGATGTGATTGATGGGATCACGAAGACACAAGGACTCAAGATCCTTTCGGAGGGAGAGCGAAAGCCAGTCATGTCGGAGTTCTACCAACCCAGATCCTTGCGGCGTTAATGTAATTCTGGCGCGGAGTATCCGTTAAGTGAGAAGAGAAGCCGTCTCGACAAAGCGAAGGGAGGAGCCCGCTCTCCTTCCGAGCCTCATCGAAGAGCAGACAGAGTGCTTCTATGCATGGGAGAAGAGGGGCCGGGGCTGGCAGCTCTGGCCGTATCCGGTCGACATCGAGCCGCCGTATGTTCCCTTCTTCCATGCTTCCCGAGCAGAAGAACCCACCGATGATGGCCGCCGGCCCTCAGACGCGCCGAAGCAAGCCGCCTACGTGTGTTCGGCCGCAGCGATTCTCTTTTTTTTATTATCTCTGAGTCTATTTAATCCAACCCTCTTCGTTCTGGCGATCGGCCTTTTCGTCTGGCCGGCCGTTTATTTCTCACAGAAGAACAAAGAGGCTGTAAGCGGCGAAGTAGATCTTCCCGAAATGCCGGATGAAGAGGAGATTGACTTCCCCGCCCCTTCCATGATGGAGACGAACGACCTCTGTTTCGTTCAGATCGTTGCTCCCCCGGAAACGGATATCGGCAAAGAAACCTCGGAGCGGCTTCTCCTTGCCATGAAGTACAATCAATCCCCCGTGGCCTTTGAGATAGTGGGAACGGAAAAGGAGATCCTCTTCCAATTGGCGTGTCACAAGGAGGATAAAGAGCAGCTTTTAGCGCAGCTTCAGGCGTACTTTCCCGAAGCCCACTGTCTTGAAGGAGAGGATGCGATCGGGCGTGCTCTCAAGACCGCCTTCCCAGAGGAGGATACGGAGGGGAAGGGTGTCATCGTCGACTTTGGCCTCAATAACGAATTCATGCAGCCGGTTGGGATGGTACGGGATTTTCGCGCTGATCCTTTATCAGCGTTCTTTGGCGTCCTCTCTCGCCTGCGTTCTCAGGAAGTTGGAATCTTTCAAGTGCTCATACAGCCGGTGCGAGAGGATTGGGCGGAAAGTATTAGGTGGTCGGTCACCGATTGGGAGGGAAAGCCATTCTTCCTTGATGCCCCTGAGATGACGAAGCGGGCGGCCGAGAAGACGGCAAGTCCCCTCTTTGCCGCGATTGTTCGGGCCTCCGGATTCTCAAAGGATAGAGATCAAGCGTTCGCCATCGTGAAGCGCCTGGGAGCAGGACTGGAGCAGTTTTCTCTTCCCGGTAGCAATTCCTTTATTCCCCTCTCGAACGAAGGGTACGATTTCGACGACCATCTGGAGGACCTCATCCTCCGGCAGAGCCATCGGTCGGGGATGCTCTTGAATTCCGAGGAGCTGGTCTCGTTTGCCCATCTTCCCTCCGCTTCGGTGAGGTCCGAAAAACTCACCCGGTGGAGCAAGAAGAGCAAAGCGGCTCCTCCGATGGTGGCTCATCATGCGCTTACCCTGGGAGAAAACATCCATGGCGGCGAGCGAAAGGTTGTGGGCATCGCTCCGGATCAGCGCACGCGCCATACGTATGTCATCGGCGCTTCGGGCACCGGGAAGAGCACGCTGCTCCTCAATATGATCATTCAGGATATCAAGAACAGCGAGGGGGTCGCCGTCTTGGATCCCCACGGGGACTTGATCGATCAGATTCTCGGATATGTGCCCGACGAGCGGCTCCCCGATGTGATTCTCTTTGATCCCTCGGATGCGGAATATCCGGTCGGCTTTAACATCCTCTCGGCCCATTCGGAATTGGAGAAAAATCTTCTCTCCTCGGATTTGGTCGCGGTGTTTCGGCGGCTCTCCACCTCGTGGGGAGACCAGATGACCTCGGTTTTGGGGAATGCCATCCTTGCCTTTCTGGAGAGCAAGAACGGAGGGACGCTTTCGGATCTTAGACGATTTCTCATTGAGCCTGCTTTCCGGAAAAACTTCCTCCATTCAGTAACGGACCCCGAAGTTGCTTATTACTGGGAGAAGGAGTATCCCCTGCTTGCCGGCAAGCCCCAGGCGCCGTTGCTTACCCGGCTGGATACCTTCCTCCGACCGAAACTGATCCGGCATATGGTCTCGCAAAAGGAGAACAAGGTCGATTTCAGGAAGATCATGGATGGCGGGAAGATCTTTCTGGCGAAGCTTTCGCAGGGCGCGGTTGGAGAGGAGAACTCGTATCTTTTGGGTACCCTTCTGGTCTCCAAGCTTCATCAAATCGCGATGAGCCGCCAGGAGTTAAAGGAGTCGGCCCGCAGGAACTTCTACCTTTACATCGATGAATTCCAGAACTTCATTACCCCCTCCATGGCGGCGATTCTCTCCGGGGCGCGGAAATACCATCTTGGCTTGATTCTCGCTCACCAGGAGTTGCGGCAACTGTGGAGCAAGGACGCGGAGGTGGCCAGTGCGGTGATTGCGAATCCATGCACCCGGATCTGCTTCCGTTTGGGAGAATTTGACGCCGAAAAACTTGAAGACGGATTTACATTCTTTGATGCGAAAGACCTCCAGAACCTCGGCGTCGGTGAGGCGGTCTGCCGCATTGAGCGGGTGGAGTATGATTTCAACCTGAAAACATTCTCTTTGGTTGCTGTTGAGCCGGATGTGGCGGAAAAGAAACGGGAGCGCATTCTCGCCTTATCACGGGAGAAATACGCTTTGCGGCGGGAGGAAGTGGAGGCCGCGCTTGCGGCCGGCAGAGCGCAAGTGGCGCAGTCCCCTGTCATTCCCGAAGAAGGTTGTCGGGTGGAAGAGCCGGTGGAAAAAGAGAGCGTTAAAAAGGAAAAGAAAGAGCCTGTGATCTCACGACCCTACATTGAGCAGGCGGAGGAACCGGTCCGTAAGCGACCACTGCTGGACGACCCCGCGCCGCTCGGTCGCGGTGGACAGCAGCACAAATATCTTCAACAGTTGATTAAGAAGATTGCGGAGCACAAGGGATATCGAGCGACGATCGAGAAGCAGGTTCTCGACGGAGCGGGAAGTATTGATGTTGCTTTAGAGAAGGAAGGTAAAAAGATCGCCTGTGAGATCTCGATTACGACAAACGGAGAGCAGGAATTGGGGAATGTCGAGAAGTGCCTCGCGGCGGGGTATGACTCCGTGATTCTTGTGTCTTCAGAGAAGAGGAACCTCAACAAGATAAAGGAATATATATCCGGGCGGTTGGAAAAAGGGAGCCTTGAGCGGGTCCTCTTCCTTCACACGGAGGAGGTTATTCTCTATCTCGATGAACTCGATGCTCAATCGGCAAGCAAAGAGGAAACGGTGAGAGGATACAAAGTAAAGGTAAATTACCAGTCGGTCGAGGAGACGCAAAAGCAAACCCGCCGGCAGGCCGTGGCGCAGGTGATCATGCAGGCGATGAAGCGGATGAAGGAGGAGAAATAGGATTATGATAGAAGGTCTTTGTATGCGGAATATGTTTTGAGTTTAATGTATACCTATGATTAGTTGCTTAATAGGTATCTGTTATTTTTTTCTTGACTTGTTATTAGCATCAGTATAAAAAACAAGAAGTGCATTTTCTGTTTTTTAGCCACGCTGTTAAAACTGGCAGAATTTTGTTCTTCAGCAGAAAAACGACTTTTTCTGGTAAAGATTTCTGATCACTCAAAAAATTCTTAGAGCACCCACTTACGTCTTTAACTTCTCTAAAGGCACTTTCACTAAGGTCCAAATTATAAAAGAGATTGAACATTAGTTTCTCTCTTTACCTGTCATAAATGATAGCTCCCGGTTTAAAAACTAAATGGGTTCTGTAAAAACAGTAAAGAACATTGCAAGATCCTCTTTCCTAATGAGGGTTGCTTTCTGTAGTTTTTAGTTGATATTATTGGGTCACATGGTTTGACAGGTAACGACGATTTGTTACTATTCTTTCAAGACGGTTTCCCTGTTACATGGATTGACCATTTTGAAAGGAGAAAACAAATGTCACGATCAGGAAAGGGAGTAAGAATGGGCGACCAGGTAGCGGAGGCCATCTTTCATATTCAGCAAGCTATCGTACGGCATGAATTCAAAGCAAATGAGAAAGAGCTGATGCAGGAGCTCAAATCCGCTGTCGAACAGAATGGACTCAATGAGGATGATGTTTTCTCAAACTATATAGTGCCACGCCTAAAGCAAGCTGAAGACCAGTGGGATAAAGTGCTTGAAGAAATTGATGGTTCTCTAGCAAGAATGAGAAAACCTTCAACCAAAACTAGCCCAAAACCTCCACGAATAAAATAAGTTGTTTAATATTAGACCTTAGAAACCCCCCAGCAAGCTGGGGGGTCTTCATTGGTGGTTAAGCAATGTCGTGGCTTAAAAATGTATCATCGTGGCTTAGGTTAATCCATGAAGCTGTAGAAAAACCATAAAAAGAGGTGTAAGTTTTCTTTTTCTTTTGTTAGAGTATCCTCGATTGGAATTTCATCGACGAGGAGAAGAGATGGCGCGATACAAGGAATATTCCTACGATCAAGGAAAGCTGATCCCCGTCTATTTCAAAGAGCAGATCCTGCCGGGGACGTTTGAACACGCCCTCAACCACATCATCGACCACGAACTCGACCTATCCATCTTCATCCCCCGGTACAGGAACGACGACACCGGCGCCCCCGCCTATGATCCCGCGATTCTGCTGAAAATCATTTTGTATGCCTACTCGCGCGGGATCACCTCCAGCCGCAAAATCGAGGCGTGCTGTCGGAACAATATCATCTTCATGGCGCTCTCCGCCGACACACAGCCGCACTTCACCACCATAGCCGACTTTATCTCCTCGATGGACAAAGAGATGACCGCGCTGTTTCGCAACGTGCTCTTGATTTGCAATGAGATGGGCTTGATCGGGAAAGAGATGTTCGCCGTCGACGGATGCAAGCTCTCCTCCAACGCCTCCAAAGAGTGGAGCGGGACGAAAGAAGACTTCATCAAGAAGAAAGAGAAGATCGAAAAAACGATTGAATACATTGTCAAGAAACACCGAAGCGAAGACAAAGAAGAGAAGGCCTCCATTTCAGACAAGGAGCAAGAGGAGAAACACCTATCGAATCTTCGATCGAAGGCGGAAAAGATCAAAAGATGGCTTAATGAGAGCGAAGACAAAATCGGCAAGAGCGGGAAAGCCAAGAAGAGCAACCTCACCGACAATGAGAGCGCCAAGATGGCGACTTCTCACGGGGTCATCCAGGGGTATGACGGCGTGGTGGCCTCCGACGCCAAGCATCAGGTCATCGTCCATGCCGAAGCTTTCGGAGAAGCGCAGGAGCATGACCTTCTCAAACCAATGATCGAAGGGATCCGGAAGAACTTCAGGGAGATTGGCGGAAAGGAAGATCCTTTCAAAGGGACCTATCTGACGGCGGACAGTGGCTTTCATACCGAAGCGAACATGAAGATGCTGGATGAAGAAAAGATCGACGGTTATGTCGCCGACAACCGATTCCGCAAAAGAGATCCCCGGTTTGCCACAGCCGAGCGTCACAAAAGCCCCATTAAGAAAGAAAAACCGAAAAAGAAATATTTTGCGCCGGCCGATTTTAAATATGACGAAACAAGAGGGAAAGTCATCTGTCCGGCAGGAAACGCCTTGTATCTGAAGAACAGCAACTTTGCGGTCAGAGACTTGAAAGGGATCTCCTACATGGCAAGAGAGGCCGACTGTCGCGGATGCCCATTAAGAGCGCAATGTTTAAGAAAGCCGAATACCGTTGCGCGGCAAGTCACCTTTTTTATCGGTAAGACAAAAGAGGCGAAAGAAAGTTTTACACAGAAGATGATCAAGAAAATCGATTCGGAAATTGGGCGATCGATCTACAGTTGCAGGATGGGGATCGTCGAGCCGGTCTTTGCAAACATACGAAGTACTTTGGGCCTTAATCGATTCAGTCTTCGCGGAAAGATCAAGGTCAACACCCAATGGCTGCTTTATTGTATCACTCATAATCTTGGAAAGATCCATCGATATGGATTACAAGTCGGGTAAGGGAATCGAGAGAAAGGCCCAAAAGGGCAGGAAGAGGAAATAAAAAGAATAAAACGAGGGTACCTTAAAGGGATCGTTAAAAAGATCATTGCAAAGAATTAAAAATAGGAACGGGTCCTCCTAAAAAATGAACAAATCCGAAGAATATCGATCTATGAAAAGCCTTTTTCTACAGGCTCCATACCGTTGATAACCTAGTACACAAGGTTGGAGAGCTTACAAGAAATCAAGAAAATCACCATAACCGTCTCATGAGCCTTGAAGCCCAAATGAAAGCTATCTTGAGCCAGTTAGAAGATAGAGATCAAATTTTAACTCTAAAATTTGAGAATCACCTTACCAAGGTTGAAGCAGAGATGAAATCTCTCGAGACCCAATTGCGAGATAAAGAAGAAATTATAACCCTAAAACTTGAGAATAAAATTAAAGAGCTATCGCATAATCTGGAACACCGCGTTGATAGTCTTGACGGTATCAAAAAAATACCACCACCGCAGCCTTCACTAGATTGATAACTCTAGTTTGTCCTTTTCGTATTACAGAGTTCATTTCACTAACGCCATCTCTTAGTTTCATTTACGGATTATTTCATTTTTTGTAAACACCAAGAATTCGGACCTTAGTTTTCCAAAACTTATTCGTCGACCGAGTTCGTGTGTTCTAAACATACCCACCGAATTCCTTCTTTCTGATTTTCTTGTTTTGGTCAGCCTCATTCAACATCTTATTCTCCAGTCCAGAAGACCCCCAAAATGCCTCAATCAACTTTAACGTTTTCTCAGTTGGTTGGCTCTTCCCGGCTTCACATTTAGCCAGTGTGGACTCGTCGATTCCGATCATCTCAGCCAGCCTTTCCTGGGTCAGACCTAAAACTTTCCGGCAGTTTTTAATCTTTTCGGGCAGTGAACTGGCAGGTGGAAAGGGATTATAGCCAAGGAATGCAATAATCTTTGGGATGTATGGCAGTTTGGGAGCCGTGCGTTGCTTTTCCCAATTATAGAGGGTAGCCTCATCGACTCCGATTTTCTCAGCGACCTGTTTTTGCCACAATCCTAAATCGAGGCGTTTCTTTTTGATGTGATCCCCCAAAGTTATCAATGACTTCGGATATGAAGAAGGCAACGGTTTTTTGGTTTTTAGAGCTACTTTGCAAAAAGGCAACGCAACTCTGCCCTTGCGGCTACCTGACCGATCCCACCCGAAGCTGCTCCTGCACCCCCGTCGCCATCCAACGTTATCGGGCCAAAGTTTCCGGTCCCTTGCTCGACCGGATCGATCTGCACATCGAGGTCCCGGCCGTGCCGTTCCGCGATCTGACGACCGAGGCCCAAGACGAAAGCTCCGAGACCATCCGCAAGCGGGTCCTCGCCGCGCGCGAAGTCCAGCGGGCGCGCTACGAGAAGGATGGAATCCGCTGCAACGCGCAGCTGCGCCCCCGGCAGATCAAAAAGTACTGCCAGATCGACGAGCCCTCGCGAAGATTGGTGGAGATGGCGATGGAGCGGCTGGGCCTCTCCGCCCGCGCGTATAACCGCATTTTAAAGGTGGCCCGATCGATTGCGGATCTGGAGCAACGAGATCAGATCTCGGCAACCGACATCGCCGAGGCGGTGCAGTATCGGAGTTTGGATCGGAAGACCTTTGGGGGGTAAGAATAGATAAATATTATCTGAATCCTCAATAAAGCGATCGTTTTGAATCAGGTCCACGTCGGTAACTTATCTTCCTGCCAAAGACGACTCTTTGAGGCACCGAAAGAGCACGCCGCGCGGCACGATGACCAGTTCGATAAATCGCCCTTCCCGCGTGGCCGTCTTACGAGGGTCGACATGCGCCCCTTCCGCCTCCAGAGCCATTAACTGCTTTATTGTCATCTTCCCATTCATTAACTGTTCGACCGCCTGATCGAGTAGCGCGTTTTCCGGCAGATAGATCACATCGCCTGCATTTTTTACGACCATTGGGAGGGCGGTTCTCTCAAGGATATTGATGAGGAAGCCGTTTTTGCTTTTGCGCTGAAAGAGGATCATGCCGCTCAGGTCCGGCTTGACGATGTAAGCCTGGTGGAAGGGAACAATCTCCGCGCGGGTGGTGCTCGCTCCGGGGATGAGCTTTGGATTCTGCACGGCAATCAGTTGTCCCTTGCTCGCCCATATTCCGATTTGGGTGGAATTCCAGGATGCTCCGGATGTATCCGATGAAAGGAAAATTTGCCCGTCGAGGATCACGAAGTAAATGCGGGTGCGATCGGTCGATTCATAAAGCTGTGAGAGCGGAACGTTCATGGAGATCCTCCTCCAAAAATTTATTGAGAGTATCGATCCACTTTGCATTTGCAAGGAAAGGACCTCCCTTCGAAGCGGCGGAATTGGAGAGACCGGCCGATTCCGAACGTTGTATTTGAGCAAATTGCATTGAGTGAATCGCGTAACGGCGAAGGGATTCTGACGATCGGAACCCTATTTCGAATATCGGAGGCCCGAGTGACAAGGGGCGGGACCGCATGGTCCCGCCCCTCTCCCTTTAGGCCGGATGGCTCCGCTATTCCTGACCCTGTTTGTGGGTCCCTCCTTTCCTATTTTCTTTCGGCAGGTCCGTGTCGTGGATGAGCACCACAAATGCCGGAATGATGGGAGCGATTAAAAGCAGAAAATACAGGATATCTTTTGACATGGAAGTCCTCCGTGGTTGATCGGTTGTGACGTGTACCCCTTGTTTTCATCTCGGAGGTTAGCAGAGGGGAGAAGATGGATCTTGGTCTTTAAATGGTCTTTCGATGGTTTTTAGATGGCTTCTCGATGGAGACCGATGTGAGCGCCGTTTAAGCGGGACACGATCGGGAGAATGCGATCTCCGCGGCCTCTTGTCCCTTTTTCTTGACAGCGGAGTCCCCTTTGATATACTTCGATCGCTTGTTTGTCCCCGGTTTGTTGATGTTTTTCAGGCGTGCTGACGGGAGTGTGGAATGATACCTTGGTGGGGATGGTTGCTGGCAGGGCTCTTCTTCCTGCTGGCGGAAATGATGATTCCCGGCGGATTTTATCTCATCTTCTTCGGCATCGGCGCCCTCATCGTCGGAACGCTTGCAGGCCTCAACCTGACCGGGCCCGAGTGGGTGGAATGGCTGCTTTTTTCCCTTCTCTCCATCGGTGCGTTGCTCTTGTTTCGGCGCCCGCTGCTTGAGCGATTTCAACCGGCCAACACCGGTAAAGAGATCGACAGCATGATCGGGGAGATCGCCGTCGCGTTGGACGAGATTGCGGCCGATGGCGTCGGAAAGGCGGAGCTGCGGGGCGCCGCCTGGAGCGCGCGCAATGTCGGTGAAACGCCGGTGACAAAAGGCCAGCGATGCAAAGTCGTGAAGCTAGACGGGCTGACCCTCTGGGTGCGAAGTGCGTGAGGAGAGATCAACCCCCGCAGGGAGTTAACCATCAAAAGGGAGACAAACGATGAGTGAAGGGATGATTGTGGTCCTGGTCCTGGCCGTGCTGGTGATCATCGTCCTGGCCAAAACAACTGTCGTGGTACCGCAGCAGAGTGCTTACGTCGTCGAGCGCCTGGGAAAATTCAGCGGCACCCTCGACGCCGGCTTCCACATCCTCCTTCCTTTTCTCGATGTTATTCGATACCGCCACTCCCTTAAAGAGCAGGCGCTCGATATCCCGGAGCAGCTTTGCATCACACGGGACAACGTTCAGGTGGGGGTCGATGGGGTGCTCTATATGAAGGTCATGAACCCGGAGCGGGCCTCCTACGGCGTGACCGATTATACCTTTGCCATCATCCAGCTGGCGCAGACGACCCTTCGGAGTGAAGTGGGAAAGATCGAGTTGGACCGCACCTTCGAGGAGCGGAGCACGATCAACCTGGCGGTCGTCAGCGAGCTGGATAAGGCCACGGAACCGTGGGGGATCAAGGTCCTGCGTTATGAGATCAAGAACATCACCCCCCCTGAAGATGTCCTCGCCGCCATGGAAAAACAGATGCGGGCCGAGCGGGAGAAGCGGGCGGTGATCCTCAATTCCGAGGGGGTCCGCGACTCGGCGATCAATGCGGCCGAAGGGGAAAAGCAGCAGGTGATCAAAGCCTCGGAAGCGAACAAACAACAGCAGATCAACGAAGCGGAGGGGCAGGCCGCGGCCATCCTCACCGTGGCCGAGGCGACCGCGCAAGGGATCCGCAAGATTGCCGAGGCGATCCAATCGCCCGGCGGCTATCAGGCGGTTCAACTTCGGGTGGCCGAGCAATACATCGACCAATTCGGAAACCTCGCCAAAGAAGGAAATACGCTCGTCGTCCCCGCCACGCTGAGCGATGTGAGCAGCATGATTGCGATGGCGATGAGCATCATCCGCCCCGGCGCCAACCCGGAGCCGCCTGCGGCCCCGTCTCAACGATAAGTTCCTCTTATCTCAAGCGGCCAGGCATGGAGCGGTGCTCATCCCTCTTGCCAGCGCCCAAAATTGACAACATCCTAAAACCTGTTAACCTGTTTAAAGATGTGGGTAGAGCGCCGTCGTTTTTCTTCCGCATTATTTTCAGCAGAATCGGTTGAAATCCCGGGAAATTGTATTTCCGTTTCATTATCCCAATCCGGATTGGCCCCATGACCGACAAACCTCCAGAAACGATCCTCATCGTCGAAGATGACGAGACCACCGTGGTCCTCGAGCGAAGATGTTTGGAACGGGCCGGTTATCAGATCCTGACCGCTGCGACCGCGTTCGAGGCGGAGGGAAAGGTGGCCCAAGGGCGGATCGATTTGGTTCTGCTCGACTATACCCTCCCGAAGGGAATGACCGGCCTTGATTTTTATATGAATCTAAAGGCACAGGGAGAAGATCTTCCGGTCATCATGGTGACGGCATTCAGCGATGAAGCGACCATCATCAAGGCATTGAGGGCCGGTGTTCGGGATTTTGTGACGAAATCGACCGCATACCTCGATTACCTTCCGGAAGCGGTCGAGCGGGTCCTCTCCGAGGAGCGGATGAAGAAGGCGCTTGCCCGTTCGGAGGGAGAGCTTAAGCAATCTGCCTCTTTAATCCTATCGACCCTCGAAGCGACCGCGGACGGCCTCTTGGTGGTCGATCAGGAGGGGAAGATGATCCGCTTTAATCGGAAGTTTGCGAAGATGTGGCGGATCCCGCAATCGATTCTCGATACCAAAGACAACACCCAGGCCCTCGCATTTGTCACGACGCAGTTGAAGGACTCGGAACAGTTTCTCACCAAGATCAAAGAGGTCTACGCCCATCCGCTGGCCGAGAGTTTTGATCTCCTCGAATTTAAAGACGGCCGGGTTTTTGAACAACTCTCACAGCCCCACCTGCTCGACGGACGGCCGGTCGGAAGGGTTTGGAGTTTTCGTGATGTGACCGACTGGAAGCGCGCGGAGGAGCGGCTGGTCGAGCTGGCCCATTTCGATCAGCTGACCGGCCTTCCGAACCGGACCCTTTTTCAAGACCGCTTGCGCCAGGCGCTCCCTCAGGCGAGCCGCACGGGAAAGCTGGTGGCGCTTCTTTTTCTCGACTTGGATCGCTTTAAGCTGGTGAATGATTCACTCGGTCATACGGTCGGCGATCTGTTGCTGAAAGAAGCCGCCGGTCGGCTGACCCGTTGCGTCCGAAAAAGCGATACCGTCGCCCGACTCGGCGGGGATGAGTTTACGGTTCTCCTGACCAATGTGACTTCGGTCCATGATGCCGCCAAGGTGGCCCAGAAGATCCTCGACGATTTCTCACGCCCGTTCGGGTTGCAGGGACCCGAGCTTTTTGTCACCCCGAGCATCGGAATCACCCTTTACCCTTTCGACGGCGACGATATCGACCTGCTGCTGAAGAACGCCGACACCGCCATGTATCGCGCCAAACAGATGGGTCGAAATAACTATCAATTTTATTCCGCGGACATGAACACGGCGACGATCGCGCAGCTGACCTTGGAGAGCAGCCTCCGTTATGCGCTCAAGCGGGAAGAGTTTCTGATCCACTACCAGCCGCAGGTGGACTTGAAGAGCGGGCAGATCATCAGCGTGGAGGCGCTCTTGCGTTGGCAGCACCCCTCGTTGGGATTGGTCGGCCCCCAGGAGTTTATTCCCATTGCAGAGGAGACAGGACTGATCGTGCCGATTGGAGAATGGGTGCTGCGCACCGCCTGCGCGCAAGCGGCCGTTTGGCAGAAAGCAGACCTGCCGCCGATTCGGATGGTCGTGAATCTCTCGATCAGACAGTTCAAGCAACCCCAGCTCATCGAAAACGTCGAGCGGATTTTACGTGAGACCGGCCTCGGCCCGGAGCGTCTTGGTTTAGAGCTGACCGAGAGCATGTTGATGGAGAATGAAGAGAGAACGGTTTCCGTGTTAAGCCAGATGAACAAGCTCGGCATTCAGATTTCAATTGACGATTTCGGCACCGGCTACTCCTCCCTTCGTTATTTGAAATGTTTTCCGGTCCATATTCTAAAGATCGACCAATCCTTTGTTCGGGAGATCGAGACAAACCCGACCGATGCGGCGATTGTCTCGTCGATCATCATGCTTGCCCGCAACCTGGGGCTCAAGGTCGTCGCAGAAGGGGTGGAGAGCGTCGCGCAGTTGGAATTCCTACGGGCCAACGGGTGTGACGGAATGCAGGGCTACTACTTCAGTCGGCCGCTTGACGCCGAAGCGTTTGAGAAAAAATTAAGTGCACCCTGGTCGCTGCCCATCCATCAGGAGGGATGAGGCGAATTCGAGTCACCGCGCGTCACGGTCGATCTATCTTAGGACGGCTGTCTCTTTGAGAATCGACACCTCCGCCTGGTTTAGATTCAAGGTATATCCCACCCCGCGTCGGACCGAAATGAGACGGTCAATCTCCTCGGAAAGAACCTCCCCACGTTTCTGGTTTCCCACCGCTTTTCGGAGCTGCGCTAAAACCTTCCGTTTGTGATCGGCGAGCTGGCGCTCGTAGGGTCGGTCGTCTTCCGACACCGCGTCGGCGTTTCCATAAAGCACGTCATAAAGAGCGGCTTTGTTGACGACGCGGCCCGGCGTTCGGGCGAGGGCGGCAAGAAGTTTGAATGGATAAGAGGAGAGCTCCACCCGGAGTCCTCTATAAGTGATCACCTGCTGATCTAAATCGATCAGCAAGACGGTCGCCGGTTCGGAACACTTTGAGGATGCTTCCGGCGGTTCGCTGACATGGTTTTTCTGTTGTGAAAGGCCGGGGTCCTGCTCTGGTATTCTCTCGGTTTTTAAATAAAGATGGAGCGCCATGGCGACCCGCTCCGGGAGATGTTTTCTCAGAAGCTCGATCGGAAGTGGAGAGAGGGCTTCCGGGCTGTCATAACCTTCTCTGACCAGACCGGCAATGTAGATCCGGCCCAGCCCCTTGACCCTCATCCGGGATAACGCCAGGCCTTGGGCCGTGATGCCTTGGGTGAGCCGCTCGGAGAGTTCGGAGAGTCTCCGGACCGTTTCCGCCGGCCAGCCGATTTCCCGGGCGAGGGCCGAGGCGGCCTCGGCCAGCCAGGAGAATTCTTCGCCGATCCGGGCCATCGCGCCGGCATGGATATCGTACGCCTGCTCAATCTCAAGGGTCGATCGGGGAGTGATCCACTCCAGGAGGATCAGTGCTTTCTTGATCGCGCGCGCTTCGTCCGCTTCATTCTGATGCGCGGCGCCGGAGCGCCGCTGAAAAATGTCCTTCCCCCCTTCCTGCTGATGCGCAATCTCTTTCCGGAGAAGGCTCGGGTAATTTCTCATCCGGCGCTCCCGATAGGGAAGGGGAACGTAGATCCGGCCCGCGTCTTTGGTGAGGGCCAGCGCGCAGAGAATCTCTAGATCGCTTATTCTGCTCGGATCGGCTGCTCTCATCCATTCGCAGATTCCAACGGCGGTCTCAAGCCGAATCCCCTTCAGTGCGGTCACCTGTCCCAGTCCGGTCGCGGCCAACGGCCCCTCTCCAAGCGCTTGAAGAGCCCCCTTGGCACGGCAGATCTCCAGGGCCGATTCAACCAGTCGTTCGAGGCCCTCCGTTTCGCTCCAACGGCGCTGGGCGGTGTAGGTGGATTTAAAAAACGCGACCAGCTCCTTCAACGTCGCCGCCTCACCGGAGGCAACCAGGTTCAGGACGATCTCCTCTGCCGCCTCCATTCGAAGGGCCGGCTCCAGCGGCTCGATCGCGCCCTGAATATATTGGTCGATCCAGATCTTCTTCTTGAAAGGAGAATGGGTGACCAGGATTGCCCGGCCGAAATCATCGATGTAGCCGTAGCGCCCGCTCCGGCCGGCCATGTTCTCGTGCAGGGAGCGGGGGAGCGGACGGGTGTCGGTCCCATGATAACGCCGGTAATAATGCCACTGTCGGGATTCGATCAGGACGTTTTTGGCCGGGCAGTTGATTCCCATCGCCAAGGTACTCGTCGAACAGAGGATGCGGATCGACCCCTGTCGAAAGTGGCGCTCGATCACCTGCCGCTGCTCCAGGGAAAGATCGGCATGATGCATCCCGATTCCTTTTCGAAGCAGCCTGATCAGATAGTCGCGTGCCGTAGTTTCTTCCAGCGTCAGCAGTTCTTCGATCGCCGCTTCGGCGGGGGCAATGGGGACCTGCTCGCTGATTTTTCCGGCTGCCTTCTCGACCGTCGCTTTGTCTTTTAGAAAAAGCAGGGTCAATTCTTCCTTCTCTCCGCCGAGGAAAGCGGCGAGGGGGACCAGGATGTCGATTTCTTCTTCCCCGCGGATCTCTTTCCAGGTTTCTTCTCCTTCTTTTCCGCTGTTGTGCTCCCGGTAGGAGAAGATCCCGCGGCAGAAAATCCCCTTCCGCAATTCGACCGGCCGCTTCTCCTCGATCAAAAGATCGGCCTGAAGCCAGCGGGCCAGCGCCGCTCCTTGGCCGAGGACCGCGGAGAGTCCCAAGAATTGCGGCCGGACCGGCGCGCGGAGAAGTTTGGTCAGAAGGAGTTCTATCGTGGGGCCGCGCTCTTCATCCGAGATCATCTGGAGCTCATCGAGGATCACGACGCCGGTCTCCTCCTGCAGGCTCCGACGGGCCACCAGGAGGGATTGGAGTTTTTCATAAACGACGATGGCGACATCGAAGTTCTTAGACAGAATTGCGGCGTCCCACTCTCGATGATCCCGCGTGGAGATCGCCGTGACAATGCCAAGGGATCGATACGCCTCTCGGAATTGAGCGAACTTTTCTTCGGCCAACGACTTGGTGGGAACGAGATAGAAGACCCGTTTCCCTTTCCGGATCGAGGAGATCGCCAACATCTCCGCGATGAACGTCTTTCCGGAGGTGGTGGGTGCGAAGACGACCAGGCTGCCGCCCCGGAGGAGCGGAGTATCTTGAATCGCCTTCTCCTGGACGGGGAGGAGGTCCGGCCCGTAACGCTTTTCCCAGATCCGGAGGACGTTGGCGTCGATCCCGAAATTTTCCAGAAACCGCATCTTCATCCGGCCCTCCTGGCACGAAATATTTTACATGATGAAATTCTTTGTATGTCATCCCGAGCGGAGCGAAGGATCTCTCTTTTAAGGGTAGAAATAGATAAAAGATCTTTCACTTCGTTCAGGGTGACACATGAGGGAATCCTTCGCGGAGTACACTGAGCGCAACGAACAGCTACAGAGCGACAGGCTTCGTCAGACGATCGGCGCCGCCAGGGAGCGAATGACCGCAACGGCCTTGCCAATGATCCGGAAGTCGCCGCTCTGTCGGGTGACCTCGATCGGCCGATAAGCGGGGTTGGCGGAGTGGAGGAGGATGCGGTCTCCTTTTTTTTCAAATCGCTTCACCGTGGCTTCCCCGTTGAGGAGGGCGACGACGACCTCTCCCGCTTCGGCGTTCGGCTGTGGATTTACTAAGAGATAATCCCCTTCCAGAATCCCCGCCTGGACCATGCTGTCTCCTTTCACTTTCAGAAGGAATGCGTCCTTCCAGCGGGCGAGGCTTCGATTCAAGTCGATCCGCCCTTCGATATTTTCGACGGCTAAAATCGGCCGGCCCGCGGCGACCTTGCCGACCAGCGGAAAGCCGCGCGGAGAGCCATGCACCTCCAAGGCCCGCGCTCCCCGATGGGGTCGGCTGAGATGGCCCTTTTTCTCCAAGGCTTCCAGGTGCCGGGCGACGCCCCGTGTGCTTTTTATTTTGAACTGCCGCATGATCTCCCGTTGTGTCGGAGGAAACCCGTGATCAGCGAGATAGCCGGTAATAAATTGCAGTATGTGGGCCTGACGGTCTGTAAGCGACTGAGGCATGCCATCTCCGGATAGTATTCAAATGAATACTATCCGCTTGGCCGGTATCTGTCAAGAGAATTTTCATCCATATTTGTGAGGGGGGAGCGACACAGATCTAATCCCGCAAAAAATCGAGCAGGTCGCTCCTGCACGCAGGGTGCTCGAAAGGGTTAACTCTTTGCGGCAAATAGACAGGTTGTCGGGCAAAAGACTAAGTTGATTCTATAGATAGGTCGTCTTGGCGCCAGGCGAATCGGTTTCTGACCCGCGTGCGTCATTGGAGAGTGAGGATCATTCGATCGAGAGGAGGGTCTGTTATGCAGGGGAACGAGCGGCTCGGGTTGATCGGCATGGGGAGAATGGGAAGGCGGATGGCGGCGCGGCTCCGTCAAGCCGGCTATCCCCTTACAGTGTATAACCGCACACGGGAGAAGACGATCCCGCTAGCGGAGAAGGGGGCCGCCGTCGCGGAGAGTCCTCGGGAGTTGGCCGCCGCCTCTGAGATTGTTCTCTCCTCGCTGGCGGATGACGCGGCCGTGGAAGAGACGATGCTCGGACCGGAAGGGGCGCTGGCCGCAGCGCGGCCCGGAACGATCTTTATCGAGATGAGCACGATTTCACCCAAGACCGTACGCCGGCTCTTCGAGGCGGCTCGGGCGAAGGAGAGCCCGTTTCTCGATGCCCCCGTCTCGGGAAGCACCCTGCAGGCGGAGGAGGGGAGCCTGACCATTTTTGTCGGAGGCTTGGCCGAGACCTACGCATATTGCCACCCGATCTTCGACCTCTTGGGGAAGAAACATTTCTACCTGGGGGGAAGCGGGAATGGAGCGACGATGAAGCTGGTGGCCAATGTCCTCTTGGGGGTCGGTATGCAAGCCGTCGCCGAGGCGGTGGCCCTGGGGGAGAAATGCGGACTGGCGAAGGAGCCGCTCCTCCATGTTCTCGGGGAGACGGCGGTGATTTCTCCCGGTCATCGGATGAAGCTGGAGAACGCCCGCCGGGAGGAGTACCCGGCGGCTTTCCCGCTGCGGTTGATGCTCAAAGATTACCGGCTCATCCTCAATCAGGCCGCAGAATGTGCCGTCCCGCTGCCGACGACGGCGGTGGCGGAAGCGCTCTGCGCGGCCGAGAGCGTAAAGGGGACCGAGGAGGACTATTCCGCGGTCATTCGATTGATGGAAGAATTGTCGGGCTCCATGGAGAAAACCAATGTAAAAAGTGTGGAGACCCGAGAAAGAGCGATTCATTAACGGAAACATCAAGGAGGTTTACCATGGCGGAGAATGCAAGATTGGAAGGCATGCGGGTTGCGATTTTGGTCACCGACGATTTCGAGCAGGTGGAGTTAACAGAACCGAGGAAAGCCCTGGATGAGGCCGGGGCGAGCACGAGCATCATTGCGCCCCATTCGGGCCAGGTTCAAGGGATGAATCACGATGAAAAGGCCGATCGTTTCAATGTCGATCAGACGCTCGATGAGGCGAATCCGGACGATTATGACGCCATTCTTCTTCCGGGCGGGGTGATCAATGCCGATTCGTTGCGGATGGAACTGAAAGCGCAAGCGTTTGTCAGGAAGATTGAAGCGGCCAATAAGCCGATCGCTTTCATCTGCCACGCGCCGTGGCTGCTTGTCTCGGCGGGGCTGGTCGCGGGTCGAACATTGACCAGCTACTACACCCTGCAGGACGACATCCGCAACGCCGGCGGTCGGTGGTGGGACATGCCGCTGGTGCACGACGACAACTGGATCAGCAGCCGCTTTCCGAATGACATACCGATCTTCAATCAAGGAATGATCGAACTTTTCTCCGATTATCAAGAAATGGAAGCGTTCCCGGAAGCGGCATAAGGCCCCTCAAGCGTAGAGACGTCCCGCCGGGGCGTCTCTACCGGTGGTTCCGTTTACGGTCTCTCGCCTTGCCGGGTGGCGGCGAGGGCCGTTTCGACTTCTCGTTTGAACAGGGCATAGGGAACGGCGCCTTCCACCTTGCGTCCATTGATGAAGAAGGTCGGTGTCGCTCGAACGCCCCGGTCGATCGCTTCATTGTAATCGGCTTCCATCCGGGCGATCAGATTGCGGTCGCCGAGCGATGCTTCGAAGCGTTTCATGTCGAGATTCAATTGACGGGCATAACCCAATATATCGTCTCGGGTGACGCGATCCCGGTTCTCAAAAAGAAGATCGTGCATTTCCCAGAAACGGCCCTGCTCGCCGGCGGCGATGGCGACCAGATGAATCGCCGGCGCGTCTGGATGTGACTCAAAGACAGGGAAGTGGCGAAAGACCCACCGGACCTGGCCGGGATAATCATCGAGGATCTGTTTGACCGTCGAGACGCTCCGGGCGCAGAAGGGACATTGAAAGTCGGAAAATTCTTCGATCGTCACAGGAGCGGTCGCTTCCCCCCGGATTGGAAAATGGGCGGGGATTGCTTGGGGGGAGGGAGCGGAAGGGCTCGCTCTTCGACCGGTCTCTTCCTGGATTGGCGCTTCCGAACGGGGGATATAGATCAGATAAAGGCCGGCCGCCACCCCCCCGAGGAGCGTGATCCAGAGGAAGAGTTTCGATTTCGTTTTTTTTGTCGAGGCGGTCTTCTTCATTTCGTTGTAGGAGTGTACAGACGAACGGCGAGAGAGTCAATCGCCTCCCCTTGACACCTCCTTCGCGCATTCCTTAGGCTAGAAGTAAGCCGCACCCGGGCATCCGTTTTCTCACTTATGATAAGGAATCCGACCATGACCCTTGTTGAACAGCTCGCCGCTTTCGTCGTCAATGCCTCCTACGGTCAACTCTCCGAGGCGGCCCGCCAGGCGCTGAAGATCCGCATCCTCGACTCCATCGGCTGCGCCATCGGGGCACTCAATGGAGCGCCGATCGAGCTCATCCGTGCGCATCTGGAAGATTTCGGCGGGGCCGAGCGCTGTACCCTCGTCGGCGGCGGGCGGACGGCGCCCGATCGGGCGGCCTTTTACAATAGCGCCTTGGTCCGCTACCTCGACTTCAACGACAGCTATCTTGCGAAAGGAGAGACCTGCCACCCGAGCGATAACCTCGGATCGGTGCTGGCCGCCGCCGAATATGCCGATCGAACCGGAAAGGAGCTGCTCACTGCGTTGGCAGTGGCTTATCAGGTTCAATGCCGATTGAGTGATGTCGCGCCGGTCCGGGACAAGGGGTTTGACCACACGACACAGGGGTCTTATGCCGTGGCGGCGGGCGTCGCCCGGGCGCTTGATTTGGACCGAACCCAGACCGCTCATGCCATGGCCATCAGCGGAACGGCCTTCAACGCCCTCCGTGTGACGCGAACAGGACTTCTCTCCCACTGGAAGGGGTTGGCCTATCCCAATACCGCCTTCGGGGCGACGCATGCGGCCTATCTGGCAATGCGTGGGATCACCGGTCCGCTGGAGGTTTTCGAGGGAAACAAAGGATTCATGGAGAGCATCGCAGGCCCCTTTGAGATCGATTGGTCGAAGGAAAACCTGGAGCGGGTGACGCGCACCATCCTCAAGAAGTACAACGCCGAAATCCATTCCCAATCGGCGATTGAAGGCATCTTAGAACTCAAACAGGAGCAGCGCTTTTCCCCGGCCGAGGTGGAACGGATCGACATCGAGATCTTCGATGTCGCGCACAAAATCATCGGCGGCGGCGAAGAAGGGGACAAGACGGTCGTTCAAAACAAAGAGCAGGCCGATCACAGCCTGCAGTACATGGTGGCGGCCGCCCTCCTGGATGATCAGGTTTTGCCTGAGCAATATCTGCCGGGGCGGATCGAGCGGCAAGATGTCCAGGCGCTCCTTCGAAAGATTACCGTTCGTCCCCGGAAGGAGTTCAGCGATCGGTTTCCCAACGAAATGCCTTGCAAGCTCACCGTCTCTCTGCGAGACGGACGAACCCTCGTCAAAGAAAAGCGGGATTATGAAGGTTTCCACACCCGCCCCATGCAATGGGAGACGGTCTCCCGGAAATTTGAGCAGCTCAGCAGGCGGTATGCCGATTCCACCCTGCGCCGTGAGATTCAAGATGCCGTCTTCCGGATCGAAGAGATCCAGGCGAGGGACCTCCTGCGGCTCTTGGCCCGGGTTCCGTTCTCGACCACCGGTCTTAAAGCGGCTTCATAAACCGCTGCATCTTATCTTGCTGAGGATGTTCGCCGTCGCTGGCGTATTCCTCGTCACATTTCTTGCCTTGTTTTCGCTCGACTTCATCACAAAAATCGTCTATAAGATCCTTCTAAGTACTTTCCCATCTCTAAAATAAGATAATTCCCAATAGTCACAAAAATAATCTCTGTTATCTTTTGCGTGGGCTTACTGCAGAGCTTGCTCTCGGTAAGGAGACTTTTCCGCGATCTTCCCCGGAGAGGTAATTTGCAATCCCGTTGCTCGCAGGTTGCATGTGTCTCTCCTTCATCAATGTTCCTGTAATGGAGGTGGAATGAGAGAGAGAAAGTCTGTTTTTGCAATAAAATCCCGCGCCGCTTTAATCCTTTTATTTGTGTTGCTCTGGTCCGCGCAAGCAGCGAATGCCATGACGGTCTGGACGGAGCACGCTACTTCCAAGATCCGACAGACCCTTGCGCTGACCGCACCGAAGCGGAATCAGACCACCGCCGTCCTGAAAGCGGCCAAGAATGAATTTGAAGCTTTTCAGCTCATTGTCAGCGCCGACCAGTTCGCTCTCTCGGGGGTCAATGTGACCGTCAGCGACCTCCGCGACGGCCGCGGCAACAGCATCTCGGGCCAGTCGATCATGATTTATAAGGAAGCCTATATTAATATTACGACCGTGTCGACGATTCAGGGGAAAACCGGCCTTTGGCCCGATGCCTTGATTCCGAAGAAGGATGAATACGCCGGTGAGGTCCGCAATGCCTTTCCCTTCGCGGTCGCCCTAAGTAGGAATCAGCCGGTCTGGATCGAAGTGTATGTCCCGGCCACGGCGGCGGCCGGGGTCTATTCCGGTTCGGCGACCGTGACGGCGACCGGGCAGAATCCGGTCGTGGTCCCCATCGAGCTCACCGTTTGGAATTTTACCCTTCCCTCTACCTCCTCCCTCAAATCGGCGCATTCCGTCGATTATCATCTGGTTCCGGTCGGACATGGTCTCGGCGCGTATGTCTCTCCTCCGAATTCGGCCCATCTCAGGCTGGTCAAGCTTTATGCGAAGGCGAACCTCCTTCATCGGCTGACGACCGACTATCTCCCCGCCCCGCACGCGATGGGAGGGACCCTTTCGAACGGGAACACCAACTGGGGGGCGTTCGATACCACCTTCGCCCCGGTCATCAATGGAACAGAGCCGCTCCCCGGGGGAAGCTTCCGGGAGCGAAGGCGACCAGCTATCGGATGTCGGTCCACAACCATGAGACCGATCTCCCTTTTCTGAGGGACATCGCGGCCCACGCGAAGGCGAAGGGGTGGTTCGACCGGATTTTCCAATATACCATCGATGAGCCGAGCAAGCCGGAGCATTGGACGACGATTCGGACCCGTGCCAACGCGTTGCATCAAGCCGACCCGGCGTTTCGATCGCTGGTGACGACCAGCATTCAGAATGCCACCACCAACAACGTGGCCAGCCTGATCGATCTATACGTGCCAACGATCCGATTCATGGACAATAAACCGTATGGACGGGAGCCGGGCGGCGAGGTCCCGGGCGGCGCGGGGACGGTCGGCAATCAGCGGAGCAAATACCCTCAAGAGACCTGGTGGTATCAAGCGTGCGGGAGCCACGGCTGCGGCATCGTCGGAGGGGGAGAGTTCGACTCGGAGGGGTATCATCTCGATTGGCCCGCCTACATGATCGATCTTCCCGCCCTGTTTAGCCGGATCATGGAGTGGCAGACCTTCAAATACAACGTTCAGGGAGAGCTCTACTACGATATGGTCTATGCCTACGGTCAGAGAGATCCCTGGGTCGGCCAGTACGACTTCGCCGGCAATGGCGACGGCACACTCTACTACCCCGGGAAGCCGAGTAAAATCGGCGGGACGACCCACATCCCGATCGAATCGATCCGGTTGAAGCTCCTTCGAGAGGGGATGGAGGATTATGAATATATGCATCTGCTGAAGACCCTTGGTGAGACGGCTTATGCCACGCAGCAGATGGGCCGGGTGGTCACGAACATCTATACCTGGAGCAAGGATCCCCTGCTCCTTTACGATGCCCGTGAAAAAATGGGGGTACGGATTGCGGCGCTTGTGGACGGTGGAGAGGACCCGGTGCCGACCCCCACTCCGGTCCCGCCGCCCGACCCCGGCCCGGATCCCGGTTCGGATAGTGGCTCTGATCCCGATTCCGGCGTGGGAGGGGGTGCCGATCCGGATCCCGATCCCGGACCGAATCCGCCGCTTTCTTCGAAGGATCCCGACCCGATCTCAAAAGAGCCCATTCCCTCCTCTCCGGGCGAGAGCGGCGCTTCTTCCGGTGTGCAATTTGGAGGCTGCAGCGTCATGCAGAGGACAGGGCCGACCCGCCCGTTGGAAGGGGCCGCTTATCTCCTCCTCTTTTTCTCTCCCTTCTGCGGGGTGGTCTGGAGGAAGATTCGGTCCCGTCTCCGTCTCCGCTGAATATTGAAGGGGAGAGGAACTGTTCATGATTCCTCTCCCCTCTCATCCTGGTTCTGAATCGATTGATTCTCTGATCAAGGAGTGTGGTCCGGCCCGTAGACGGTGAAGCCGTGCAGCTCCAGAACCATCCTCGCTTGGTCGGCCTCGGCCCGATCGGCAAACCACCAATCGAATCGATCTCCCTTGTCGGCGGAAAACGCCGAGGTGGCGACGCGATAAGCGGCCTGATTCTCATCGTTCATGGGGAACTCATCGATGCCGACATGCCACAAGGGGGACTCCCCGCAGGGCTCTTCTTTCTTCGCCATCGCCTTCCTCCTGATGATTTACTTCTCGGTTCTCTGTGGACCGATCCTACAACCATGATAGCAACTCAACCCGCCGTATCGGAAGTCCCTCTTTCGTAATACGCTTTTTCAGCGATTAGAGGTGTGGATCGGAGCATCCGGCGAGAGGACGGGCCGACGGCGGATGCGTTCGCCGGGCCGCCGCCTTCCTGAATGAAGATGGTTAGAGTCGAAGCAGCCGGCCGGCGATGGCACGTCCAAGAATTTCTGTCATCGGGCCCAGAAAATTGAGCAACAGGGGGGTGTTTCTCCTCGGAAGCGCGGTTTTCATTCCAAGGCGAAACCAGGCCGCGAGCAGGATCGGAGTGACGGCTGCCGCTCCCACCAGGGCGGCACGACGAAGGGGGATATGACCGTTGACCTTCCATCCTCCTCGAATCGTGGTCCACTCGGGTGAAGGCGCAAAGAGGTTCCCTTCCCTCGGAGGGACCGGTCTGTCTTGGAGGAGTTGCAATTTGTCGGTCATGATGGCAAGTTGTCGCTCCGCTCTTTCAGGCGCCAGCAGAGATTGGAGATTCAGCGTGCGGGCCGCATTGCCGACGTAAACTTCGCGACGAGGATTCTCAACCAAACGGATGAACGTCTCGGCGACCTGCTCCGGCGTGTAGACGGGGGGAAGCGGCTCGGCCGCGCGTCCGGTGTAATTGCCGGCGTGCTGGTAAAGGGGGGTATCGATGCTGGCCGGCAGCACCGTGCAGACATGGATCTCCTTTGCACCGTCGAGAAAAAGCTCTTGCCTAAGACTCATGCTCAGGCCTCGGACGCCATGATTGGCGGCGACATAGGCGCTTTGGTAGGGTTCAGAGAGTTTACCTGCAATGGAGGCGTTATTAATCAGCACACCGCTTCCCTGCTCACGGAAATAAGGGAGCGCGGCCCGGGCGCCGTGGATATAGCCAAATAGTTTTGTCTCGATCACACGCCGATAGGCTTCACTGGGGGCGTCTTCAAAACGGGCAAAAAGAGTGACCGCTGCATTATTGATCCAGACATCGAGCCGGCCGAAATGTTCGACGGCGCGGCGCGCCAGGCTCCGAACAGCCGACTCATCCGTCACATCGGTCGGCACCGCGAGGGCGCGTCCTCCCAAATTTTTACATTGTGCGACAATCTCATGCAGCGGTGCCTCCCGCCGGGCGGCGGCGACGACCGAAGTGCCCTTCTTCGCGAAGGCCAGCGCCGCGGCGCGGCCGATGCCGCTTGATGCACCGGTAATGACGACAACGGAATCGCTGATCTTCCTACGCATCGCACCCTCCCTTTCGGTGAAATACTTCCGGACGTTTAGATTTAGAAAAAGCAATATCTGTACCGGGCAACGATTCTTCGTCGAGTCTTGTTCTTGCTCTCTTCGCTCAAAGGACAAAAAGGGGAAGAGGCGACAGGAAGGTTGTAAAGATTACCAACAAGGGAGAACCCGGGAGGTGGATCAGAGCGCTTTAGTGAAAGGGACGTTACAGAGGTATGTGGGCGGAAGGTAGGTAATGATTATTGTTACGGACACTGCATTGAATCGATATGCATGAAGGTGCGTGGTTTTTGCGCTACCCGGCTGGGGTCGGTCAGGTCAGATTATCTCCCGAGATCGGGGGTGCTCTGGGCGACCGCCGGCTTGGCGGCTTTGGCCTCCAGCGCGCGGACGGCGCGTTGGAGCAGCCAAATTTTAAAATGAATCCTTAATTGAGTAAACATAGTGAAGATTCCTCCGATGGGACGCGCTTTCCTTATTGAGAAAGAGGGAGGGAAACGATCTGGCCGTCGTTTCCTCCCGTTATTGTATATCACTGTATGGGATAATTTGGTTTTCGACAATCCCCTCAAAAGAGGGGGGCCTTTGTCAGTTTCCGCCCGAGGCGGTTCGGAAGACCTGGCCCTGACCGGCAATCCACCCGTTGCGATCATCAAAGAAGTAAAGCCGGCGCAGTTGGCCGGAGGTGCCGATTGTTTGCCTCTGCCAACTTATTCCTCCATCCTGACTATGGAGGATAAGCCCGCCCCATCCCGCCAACCAAATTCTGGATGGGGGGAGAAAAGCAATACCATAATAGGCCTTTCCGTAATTTGAAGCCGCCCTTGCCTGATGCCAGGTTTGACCGCCGTCGGTGGTCTGGAGGACGTTGGAGCGAACGGTCCCGTTTCCCCCAACCGCCCATCCGGTCGCTCCTGCCGAACCATTTGCATCCCGGCTGAACTTCATGTCAAAGATGCGGCCATTTCCTTCGAGCTGCCCACCGGTTTCAGCCTCATAGAAAGACCGCCACGTTTGCCCACCATCTGTCGTATGCCCGAGCATCCGGAGCCACCCTGTTGCACATGGCTCATCCCCCTCAGACCCTCCCCCAATCCAGACCTCGTTGGGGCTGATCACATCCAGGGTAAAGAGATGCGGGTTATAGGAGACCACCTCCGGGCGGGGCTGTCCGGCCTTGGAATGCCAAGAGGGGTAAACACAGGGGGCCGGAAGCGGACGGACCGTACTGTTTTGGGGGATCGTTCGCCAGGTTGCCCCTCCGTTGTCCGTTTTAAATATAAACCCAAATCGACCGACGCTCCATCCATGATCGCTGTCTGCGAATTGCACTTTACGCAGATAGACACCTCGTTTTTTTGAGCAGCTCTGAGCTTCCTCATTCCACGATTCACACCAGGTGGTTCGTTGCAGCTGACCGCTCTGATCGAGTTGCCAGTAATTTCGGACCAGATGTTGCTCCACCCAACTCGCCCCGCCATCGGTGGTTTTAAAGATGGCCTGCGGCCAGCCGACGGCCCAGCCCGTCTGGGCATTAACAAAGAAAACATCATAAAAATCCACCCGAGCCTGTGATGGGGGAGAAGTCCCATTAAAGACGAAATTATTTTGAACGGTCCAACTCACCCCTCCATCGGTCGTATGTGCAATGACTTGGTTCAGCCCGACGGTCCACCCTTCGGAGGCAGAGACGAAATGAACCCCAAAGAGGTCTCCATCGATCCCTTCTGGCTTCCAGCCGGTTCCAGACGGGGCTGGGGGAGCGGGGGGAGAATGAACGGTGATAGGCGCCGAGGCCATTGAGGTCGCCTCTTGGTTGTCCGTGACAACCAGCTTCGCCGTGTACTCTCCTGCGGTCTGATACGTATGGCTGGTGATCGCTCCATTGACAGGCGGGGACCCGTCGCCAAAGCTCCAAGAATAAGAAAGAATCGATCCATCCCGGTCGGACGATTTGGTGGCGTCGAAGGTCACCGTTAACGGTACGATTCCGCTTGTTGTGCTGGTGGTCATTTGCGCCGTCGGCGGGGCATTGCGGGTGCTCACCGTCACCGCCATCGACCGGCTTTTACCGTCATCGGCCGTGGCCGTAATGGTACTGTTTCCCGGTGCGAGGGGCGTTGCGAGTCCAGACTGATCGATTGATACAATCTCCGGCTTACTGGAGGACCAAGTAAAGGTCACCCCGGGAATCGAATTGCCCTCCTCATCTTTTGCAATGGCGGCAAATTGGGCCGGGACGCCGACAATGAGCGCTTCGGATTCACTGGCAACCTCGACTAAAAAAATAGGGGATCTGGTGGAGGTCCGTTGAACGACCTTAATTGTCGCGCGGTTGCTGACCTTCTCTCCGAAGGAAGCGGTGAGGATCGCCTCTCCTTCGTTAAGCCCTTCGACCATTCCACGGGAAGAGACCTGAGCGATCTCCGGGTCGTCCGTTGCCCATACCAGCTCGATCTCCTGGACCGCTTGGCCCTCCTCATCAAGGGCGGTTGCCGTAAACTGCTGGGCTCCTTCCACAAAGAGAGTGGCTGAATTTGGGGCGATCCGGATCTCTGAGACGACCGACTGCTTTGATTCGGGGTTCGGTCCCTTGGGACTCGGTGTAGATGTGGAAGAACCGCTCCCGCAGGCGATGAGGGAGAGTGACAAGAGAAGCAGCGCGGAGATTCGAAGGAATGGGGTAAGACCGACTCGAAACGGGATCAGACAACGAGAAGAATTGGAGTTCACATCTTCTTTCTTACATAAAGGGCCTATCCGATCGAATGATGTTCACACCCGTTCGGAATTACTCCTAGAGTAATAGCAAAGCCGATGCCATCGGGCGATGACCGAAGCATTCGTAAAACAATCAAGGAGCGGCCCCTTCCGCTTCGGCGACCGGATTCCCTTTGCAGAATGAGTGCAACGATTTTCCGAGTCGGGGTGGAGCCCCGCTTGGTTCCATGTTACAATCGGCCTCATGTCGATCCAAGGCGCCCATTGGCGAGAGATCACGGTGACCCTGCCGGCGGAGCATGAAGAAAGCGCATCGGCCTTTCTCATTGAGCAAGGCGCCGGCGGGGTCTGGGTCGAACCGAACGGCTCCCATATTCATCTCCATGTCTTTTTTCCTATTCAAGAGGAGGGAAGGGTCGGCGCCATCCGGAAGGGGCTTCGCCGCCTGGTCTCAAAAGGAAGGCTCGCCCTCCTCACCTCGCTTCGACCGGAGGAAGAGTGGCAAACCGCTTGGCAGAAGCACTCGGTCCCGATTCAGCGAATCGGGAAGCGGTTGTTGATTGGCGCGACGTGGCATTTCCCCCTCGCGAATCACTCTCGACGAGAGGCCATCCAACTGACGCCGGGAATGGCGTTTGGGACCGGGACGCATGCGACTACAAAAAGCTGTCTGGTTCTTCTCGAAGGACTGATTCGGCGTCCAACCCAGGGGGGGCTCCTCGATGTCGGGACTGGAAGCGGTATTCTGGCGATCGCCGGAGCCAAGCTGGGAGTGGAGGCGGTGACGGCGGTCGAGGTCGATCCGGTTGCTTTGGCCGTAGCGAGAAAGAATGCGAAGATCAATGGGGTGGTTTCCAAAATTGTTTTCCGCAAAACGATCCCTTCCCGCTTCCGCTACCGATGGGTGGTCGCCAATATGACCGCTCCGGTTTTAATTGAGCTGTCCGAGGTGCTGGTCCGATCGGTTGCGCCGGGGGGGAACCTGATTCTTTCGGGAATCCTGGCGAGAGAGTGGGCCGATGTCCTCGGACCCTACCGGACGCAATTGAACCTGCTAAGGAAAATACGAAAGGGAGAATGGATCACGCTCCTTCTGGAAAAGAGAAAAAAATAATCAAAGGGGATCGGTCCCGTCCTCCAGGACGCCGGCTGGAACGAAAAGTGAGTCTGGCGCGTGCGCTCTCGAAGCTCGGATTTACGTCGCGTAGCCAGGCAAGGCCGCTGATTGAATCGGGGCGGGTCTCCGTGAATGGGCGATGTATTCGAAATCCGGAGGTGCGCGTCGATCCGGACCGGGAGGTGATCCGGGTCGATGATCAACAGCTCCGGCCCGCGGCGCCGATCTATTTGATGATGCATAAACCGAAGGGGGTGGTGACGACCCGCTCGGATGAGCGCGAGCGGAAAACCGTCTACGATCTCCTCGGACCGGAAAGAGAGTGGCTTTTTCCGGTCGGAACGTTCTCGACAAAGATACCTCCGGACTGCTTCTCCTCACCAATGATACGCAGTGGGGAAATCGCATCGCGGCGCCGGAATCCAAAGTATCGAAGGTGTACCACGTGAAGCTGAACCGGCCGATTCCGAAAGAAGATTTGGAGCAGCTTCGATCGGGTGTCCTTCTGGAAGAGGGAAGCACCGCTCCGGCCGAGGCGACCCGTCTAAAACAGACCGATGGCCCGGCGACCGAAAAGGGAGAGTGGATTGTTTTGACGCTTCGAGAGGGGCGAAACCGCCAGGTGCGCCGGATGTGTGAGGCGCTCGGTTATGAGGTTGAAAATCTTGTTCGGGTCCGAATCGGCGCTCTGGCGCTCGGCGAGCTTCCGTCCGGGGGGATTCGAGCGCTCACGGCCACGGAGGTGCGACAGCTCGCAGCCCCCTCAAAAAAAAATCCTGTTTGATTGTATCTTTGTTTTTCGTTGGCTCGTTCGCCCGGTCATGCCCAAACGTATCTGCAGAACACAAGGCGCGTCGCTCACCCTCTCGTTCCTTCTCCGGTCGATGAGATTGTCCTGTGAGCGACGCGCCTAAATTTCTCTCAAAGAGAAAGCTTTCTGAAGCTCGGCGGCTAGGTCCTCGCCGGTCGCGCATAGCCTCGCCGTGAGAATCCCATATTTCCTCCCCAGAGGGCTGCACCGAGCGAAAGAAGCGCGGTAATAAAGAACCACCATGCCGCTGCGGCGCCAAATTTGGCGGTCGTCTCACCGGCTTGTTGAGCTTGCTGTTTCAGCTGCTCCGGGTCGGTGCCTTGCATCACTGATCCAGGGTCGATTCCCTGCTGTTCTCCGCCTGCGCCGCGTCCCACATTCTGGTCTGCTTGCCCCATCTGAGAGGCGGCCCCTTGTGCTCCGGCTTGGACGCCTTGTCCGACCATTCCCATGATTCCGCCCAAGGCTGAACCGACCCCCATGGTCGCAACCCAGATAAAGAAGATCAGCGAGAGCGACCAGACCAGCGCTCCCTGGAGAGAGCCCTCACCCCGCTCAGGAATGGAGGTGTAACGGCCCGCAATCCAGGCGCCGACGAAAATGGAGATAATCGACGAAAGAACCGTCCAGATCCCGGCCCCGATGCCGATCGCCGTTCCGGAGGTCTGTCCCTCGGCACCGACCGCGCTCAATCCAATGGCGACACCGAGTGCATTGAGTAAAATCTGCGTTACCGTCGCGATAAAAAATCCGGCAATCACCGCGCCCCACCCGATTCGACTCACCGGATAGAGGGATGATTCCCTGGTTGTATACGGATCTCGATAAGGCTCCCTTATTCCCTCACGTTCCATTTCCATTATGAACCTCCTCTTCCTCTACAATAAATTGCTGCAATTGAAAGGAAAAATGGATTTCTAATACCCCAATTCATAATTTTGCAAGAAGGGTGCCTCTAGAGGAAAAAGCGATATGAAAGAGCCTTCGTCGGATAAGGTAGACCGGACGAGAATGATCCCGGAGAGATGGGAAGGATGGCGTCAAATTTCCTATTTTTTCTCGGAGGAGTGTGTTGTTTTTACACGAGGAGAAAGTGAATAGAAGAGGTTGGCTTTCTTGAGCATCGGAATGGCCGCATTGCGCACAGGGATTCCCCCCCGCGTCATGCCTCGTTCTCGGCCGTGATGGGAATGGCCGTGCACAACCAGATCGGCGCCTCCTTCATCGATCGCTTTTCCCAGCAGATAGCTCCCCAAAAAAGGGAAGACCTCGGCGCGCTCGCCGGCGAGGGTTTCTCGAATCGGCGCATAATGCAGAAGCGCGAGCTTTAGATCGGTCTTTAAAGAGAGAAGATTTTCTTTTAGCTGGTCGGATAGCCGCTCGGTATGAGTGATAAACGCTTTCATTTCCGGCTCGCCGAAGATCGTTCCGCAGGCCCCTTCGAATCCTCCGCCGAATCCTTTCGTCCCGGCAATGCCGACCGACAGTTCCCGGCACTGAATGACGGTCGATTCTCCTTCCAGGACCGTGACCCCGACCTCTTCTAACATCCGGTGGACCTCTTTTACCTGATTACAATGATAGTCATGGTTTCCCAGCACGGCGACGATCGGAATCTGAAGGTCCTTCAAATCTCCGACGAGCACCGCGGTCTCTTCGGGCGTTCCGGTGTCGGTGAGATCGCCGGCCAAAAGGAGAAGATCCGCCTCTTTCTCAAGTTTCTTGAAGTGAGCGCGAAGCTTGCCGTGGGAGAGCTCATCATAGTGAAGGTCGCCCGCGGCGGCAATCCGGACATAGGGACCTTCGGGCGGGACCTCCTCCGCCGGAATCGGCGGGTTCAACTCGCTGATCACCTCGTATTCCGGCAATTGTCGCTGAACGACCGAACGGGCATACTCCCCCTTTTCAGGAGATGCGACCTCCCCATAAAGGATGAGCCGTTTTCCATCGATCTGGATGCGGACGTTCAGGATGCCGACGTGGGGGTCGGTCGCAAGGGTTTGCCGTATTTTTTCACGAAGGTAATAGTCTTCTGTCATTGCTCCCTCGAATCATTCAAGATAGGTATGCAGAATATCCAAGACGGCGCGGTCGGGCACCGGCAGATCGATCGATTGTGCATAGAAGAGCATGCTCAACACCCGGCGGGGTCCATGCTTGGCGCGCCGCTTCAGATATTCCCAATCGACCTTTCCGGACTTGATGACACCGAGGGCATCAAACCAGTGATGGGGGCCGAACTCCTCCGTCGCCAAGCTCTTCATCACCATCAGATCCTCGACCGGAAGAATCGGAATGGTCTTTCCCATAAATTCAATCGGCGTCGCCCGTCGGAAAGTTTCATCGTCGAGATAGATATTGCCGGCCGATTTGAAGATGATATCGATTGGAACATCATCCCGCTGGGCTTTATAAAGCCATTTCGGGTCGGTTTTTTCGGTTTTGAACCCAACCTCTTCCAAAGCCTCGAGCAGCCGTTCGGCATGTTCCGGCCGTACGAAGATGTCCACATCCTTGGTTCGCCGTTCCCGTCCGTAGCATTTTGCGGCAAGACCGCCGCCAAAGACATAGGGAATCTGTGTCCGTTCACGGACCAGGATGAGATCGTCTAGGACACTCTGGATGGCATCGTCTTCAATTAACTTGCGTGGAGAGGGTTCCGTTTGCATGGAGAACTCCCGGGTGGCAATGCAATTGCGTAGATAAAAACTGCAGAAAGTTTTTGCAGTTTGATTATAACATGGGCCGTTGTCGGTGCGGAAGAGGGGCGGGCGGACGGTTCGACCTGCTCCCTTGATTCAAACGAAAGAGCGATCGACTCTTTCAAAAGCAGATCGACCCGTCGTTGCATTGACACTTCCCGCAAAGGTTTGTAGACTAAAAACATTGAAAATAAAAAGAGGAGGAACGATGGCGCCCACCGCCCATCACGAGGTCGGTTCCACCCTGGCAGAGCGGCTCGCGCGCTTCAGCCGCGAATTATCCTACCGCCACTTGCCGCAGGAAGTGATCCACGAAGTGAAGCGCCGCCTCATCGACACGCTCGGCTGCGCCTTCGGCGGCTGGCAGGATGCCCCCGCGAAGATTGCGCGCAAGATGGCGCGGTCGGTCCGTTTCCGCTCCGGAGCGACATTGCTGGGGGAGACAAACCGGACCACGGAAGACCTCGCCGCCTTTGCCAACGGCACCGCCGTTCGCTATCTCGATTACAACGATACCTACCTTTCGAAGGAGCCGGCGCATCCGAGCGACAACATCCCGGCCGCCCTCGCCGCAGCCGAAGCGGCGGGACGTGGAGGAAAAGCGCTCATCGAGGCGATCGTGCTTGGTTATGAGATTCAGTGCCGTCTCTGTGATGCCGCCGCCCTTCGTCCGAGGGGATGGGACCATGTGACCTACGGGGCTTTCTCCAGCGCATTGGTGGCGGCCAAGCTCTGGAGACTCACCGAGGGGAAGATAATTCACGCCATCGGACTGGCCGGCACACCGAACCACGCCCTTCGGCAGACCCGGGTCGGTGAGATCTCGATGTGGAAAGCGGCGGCCTTCGCCAATGCCGCGCGTAATGGCCTTTTCGCCGTCGAGCTGGCCCGGCTGGGAATGACCGGACCGGCGCCGATTTTCGAAGGGGAGAAGGGCTTCATGCGAATTGTCTCGGGTGAGTTTGACTTCCCGCCGCTCCATCCGGCCGGTCCCTTCAAGATCATGGAAACGTATATCAAATATTTTCCGGTGGAATACCACGCTCAGAGTGCCGTCCAAGCGGCCCTCCGACTGCGTGAGCGGATGGACGGGGGAATCGATTCGATCGACTCGATCACAATCCGAACGCCGGACGTTTCCTATGAAATTATCGGGCGCGACCCGGAGAAGTGGCATCCGAAGACCCGTGAGACGGCCGATCACTCGCTTCCCTATTGTGTGGCGGTCGCCTTGATGGATGGAGCGGTGGGGCTCCGGCAGTTCGGGCCGCGGCGTTTGATCGATCCGAAGCTGCATCTTCTGATTCAAAAGGTGCGTGTCCTCTCCGATCCGGAGCTCTCGGCCGCCTATCCGGGGGCGATTGCGAATATCGTAGAAATCGAGGCGGGTGGAAGGCGCGATGCCGAGCGGATCGACCATCCAAGGGGCCATCCGAAGAATCCGATGACCGATGAGGAGGTGGAGGAGAAATTCCGCAGGCTCGCCGGTCGGCTCCTCTCGAAAGGACAGATCGAGAAGATCCTCAGCCGGATTTGGGCGTTGGAAAAAGCACAAAAGATGGGAGAGATCGTCGGCCTGTTGAAGGCTCGGGGGAAGGGATGACCGTGAATGGGAGTCCGGAGAAGTCCGCTTCTCGGAGTGTCGCCTCCCCGGGAAAGCGGCTCCGAAAGATGATCGAGAAGCGCAGCATTCTTCTGCCGGGGGCGTTCAATGCTTTTTCCGCAGAGCTGATCGAGCGGGCCGGCTTCGAAGCGGTCTACATCTCCGGCGCCGGTCTGGCGAACGGGGTGGCGGGGGTCCCGGACATCGGGCTCCTTTCTTTAGCGGAGGTGGCGACACAGGCGGCCTACATTGCGCGGGCGGTGAAAATCCCGGCGATCGCCGATGCCGACACCGGCTTCGGGGAGGGGGTGCACCTGGTCCGGGCGGTCGAAGCGTTCGAAGACGCCGGCGTGGCCGGAATTCAGATCGAGGACCAAGCGTTTCCGAAACGATGCGGCCATCTTCCTGGAAAGAGTGTGATTTCCGCCAAAGAGATGGTTCAAAAGATCCAAGCGGCGACCCGGGCGCGGCGCGATCCTGATTTCCTCATCATTGCCCGGACCGACGCCCGCGGGGTGACCCATCTTCGCGATGCCGTCGACCGGGCGCAGCGTTATCTCGATGCCGGCGCGGATGTGATCTTTCCGGAGGCGTTGGAGTCGGCGGAGGAATTTCAGAAATTCGCCGAGAAGGTAAAGGCGCCGCTCTTGGCGAACATGACCGAATTCGGCAAGAGCCCGCTTCTTTCAGCCGAGGCGCTCTCAGAGCTCGGTTATCGGTTGATTCTGTTCCCGATGACCCTTTTTCGCACCGCGGCGAAAGCGATGGAGGAAACCTTGTCGGAGCTGAAGAAGGAAGGAACATCTCGAGGACTGCTGGGGCGGATGCAGAGCCGCCGGGAGCTGTACGAGGTCATCCGATATGCCGACTATGAACGGCTCGATCAGGACCTTGCCGCATCTCCGAAGCGTGGCCGGAAGCAAAGCAAGCGGAGGAAGCATGAATGAAGTCGGCAAAGAAGGAAGCGCCGGTCGGGTTTATCCTGGGCTCGAAGGGGTTTTGGCGGGGGAGTCGGCCGTTTGCGATGTGGAAGAGAGCACCGGAGGACTCTTCTATCGCGGTTACCGGATTGAAGATCTCGCCGAGCGGGCCTCGTTCGAAGAGGTCGCCTATCTTCTGCTGAAGGGAAAACTCCCCAACCGAAAAGAGCTTTCCGACTTTTCGGGGGAGTTGGTCCGGTCGCGCCCTCTTCCCGAGACGGCCCGCCGTTTTCTGAAGACCGTTCCCACCTCCGCCGGTCCGATGGATATGCTCCGGACGGCGGTCTCTTTTCTCGGCCTCAACGATCCCGATCGGGGGTCGAACGACCATCCGTCGAATTTGCGCAAGGCGATCCGGCTGACTGCGCAAATTCCCTCTCTCCTGGCGGCCTTCCGGCATGCCCCCGAAGAGCCCCCCTCCTCCGATCCCTCTCTGTCGCACGCGGCGAACCTTCTCTATCTGATCACCGGAAAGCGGCCCGATCCGTTCTCGGCCAAGGCGATGGAGGTTTCCCTCATTCTGTATGCCGAACATGAATTCAATGCCTCGACTTTTGCGGCGCGGGTGACCGCCTCTTCCCTCTCCGACATGCACTCCGCGATCACCTCGGCGATCGGATCGCTGAAAGGACCGCTCCATGGCGGCGCGAACGAAGCGGTGATGAAGATGCTCCTGGAGATCGGCGGAACCGAAAACGCGGAGCGCTACATCGGTGAGCGCCTGGTCCGGAAAGAGCGGATCATGGGGTTTGGACATCGGGTGTTGAAGGGGGGCGATATCCGATCGGATATTATCAAAAGGGTCTCAAAAGAGTTAGGGGAGAAGAAAAACGACCGAAAATGGTTTGAGCTCTCAAGCCGGATCGAGGAGATGATGCGGCGGGAAAAAGGGCTTTATCCCAATCTCGACTTCTACTCCGCTTCCGCCTATTTCCTGATGGGCCTTCCGATCGAGTTCGATACCCCGCTTTTTGTCTGCAGCCGGATTTCCGGCTGGTCGGCCCATGTCATCGAGCAGCATGACCACAATCGATTGATCCGCCCCCGTTGCCTTTATACCGGTCCGAGAGCGCTTCCTTTCACCCCGATCGAGTCCCGTTTATGATCCTGTCAGAGCGACTGCAGTTCGGCCTGTAACTGCTTGGCCAATAATCCCGGATCTTCGGCCTTTGCAACCGCCTCGTGAATCATCTCCCGGAGGTATCGGTTCATTCCGACTTTCTGGATCAGATTTTCAAGGAATCGAGCCTGATCGAACTGCGTACTCTCTTTAAGGCTCTGGACCAGCTCGGGTTCGAGCGCGATGGAATAATCTCCGACGTGAAGGTAAGCGGGATAGATGGGGCCTGGGAGCTTTTCAAATCTCAGATTCATTGAATCCATTCTCCTTTCTGAAGATGAGCCGTAGAAAACGGGGCCAGTAAGCGATTGCGTCTCTGTCGGGAGCATTCGAAATAATTGAGGAGACAGCCCCTATCTTAGTCTTTCAGAAATATTTTTCAAGTCCCCCTTGGGATTTAACCCGGCAATGCCTGCTTTAGCGAGAAAAAGACCGGTTTTCCTTTGTGAAAACGGGGTGATCCAGATTTATGCGTATTTTATTGAAATTGGGTTTCTTCATTGATTAGAATAAAAACGTTTATTCGCATCGAGTCGGGTGAGGTCGGGACTCCTCTCGCAAGCGACGGCAGGTGATTCTCCGAGGGATATATGACGCATTGAAGCGAGTGCAGGTGGGGGAGGGGGCCATTGTCAAAAAGAATTCTCATTGTCGACGATAATCAAGACACGATCCACATCTTAACCGTGATCTTAAACCAGGGGGGATATTCCACCTATGCGGCAAGGGATGGCGTCGAGGCGCTCCAAAAGATCCAGGAAGAGGCGCCGGCGCTTGTTCTTTTGGATATTATGATGCCGAAGCTGGACGGTTTTGGAGTGCTGGAGGTGATGCGGAGCAATCCGAGAATGAGTCAGATTCCGGTGCTGATCATCTCCGCCAAGGTCGATCGGGCGTCCAAGGCACGTAGTGTGGAGTTGGGGGCGAAAGATTATATTGTGAAGCCGATCAATCCGGATGAAATTCTTCTGAAGGTCAAAGAGTACTGTCCCGAGTTGAAGACATTGTATGCGGAAGGTTGATTTTTTCTTCTCTCCGAGTCGATCCGATGATCCCGCATTTTTTTCAAAGTGTGCTTGCCAAGAGCCGTTCCAACCGCTTTGATTCGATCTCAATGTAGATGTTCTTCTCTTGGGAGACGAGGACGGCGCCCGGTTTGGCTCTTTTCGGCTTCTGTATATATTTCCGATAGGTATAAACGACATCTCCCTTCCCCTCTTTCCGCGCGTCGCTGAAATGAAGCGCCAGGGTTGCCGCATCAAGCAGGGTCTGATAGGGAATCTCTTTTCCCCGCTCCATCCGCACGATCAGGTGTGATCCCGGAACCCCCCTGGCGTGAAACCAAAGGTCGTTTCCCCGTGCGATTCGAAAAGTGATCTCTTCATTTTCCCGATGATTTCTTCCAACGATCGCGGTCCAGCCGTCCGCCGATAGGAAGGAAGGCGGGCCGGCTCGCTTTCCCTTCTCTCTGCGGGTCGGAGCGGGCGCTTTCCCCTCGATGGCGATGGTTCCTCCCTCCAGAAGGATCGTCCGATTTCGTTCCAGCTCGTCCAGCTCTTTTTTCGTCTTCACCATCTGAGCCTGAAGGGCGGTTTGCGCCCCTTGGGCTTTTTTATACTTTTTAAAAAACCGCTCCAGGTTTTCCGAGGGGGAATGGGCAGGATCCAGAGAGAGGATGATCTCCCCCTGCTCGGGATGGGCCGGATCGAGGATTTTTACCTCGGTCATTCCGGTCCGAACGCGATGGAGATTGCCTTTTAGAAGTTCTCCTTCATAGCGATACCGGTCGGCCTTTTCGGCCTCGGCCCGGCCGATTGAAATTTGCTGTAATTTCTTTCGGCAGCGGCGAATCCCCTCGTCGATGAGGACCAGTAGCCGTTTTTTCTCCTCTTCCTCAGCGGTCCTTTCCTGCAAAGGGAGGTAATAGGCCTCGACCGATCGGTTAAATTGGAACGGGCCCGGCTCCGCGAGGGGGATTTCCGTTTCCTTGAATCGACCGGTCGGATGCAGGGCCGGAGGCAGATAGGGATGACCGACTTGTAGCGCACGTCCGGCGGGAGGTGGAAAGAGGGAGCCTAAAAGAACGTCTTGATGGTCGAGTAAGAAGAAATTGGACGCCGGTCCCATCAGTTCTGCGACCAGAGAGACGGTTCCGGGCGTGGCGTCTTGGGCATCGGGAACCCTCTCCGCGGGCCTTTCGCTCTCTTTCCGGACCCCCTCTCTTTCCGGCCAGCCGCAGGTCATTCGAACGATGCGGTCTCTCCCGATCTGTTCAAGGGAGAGGATCTGTTTCCAACGGAGGTGCGCCCGCAAGAGTTGGCAAAACCGGGGAGGGGAGGAGGGATTGGGATGTTTTTCGTGGGTCAGGTGAATTCGTGAGAAACGCCGCTGTGCGGAAAAATAGAGGTGGTGTCTTTCCCGCCGCTGATGAATCTCGAAGACCAGGCTCCAGGGTTGGGGCTGATCGATCTTTTGAAGCGCCCCGCCCCCCAGCGCATCAGCGATTTCTGCAAGGACCTGCCCGATCTGTCCGGCACTCAGAGACATTGTTTGACCCTTTTCCAATCGTTATGTTAATTTATCCCATTGCAGAAGTCTCGATTGTACCGGGTCATTTTCTTTTAATCAACCCGCAGCGCTCGGTGCGAGTCGGGATCGTTTTGGAAAGGGGCAAGATCGAATGATCATGCAATCGGATCATCTTTATGAACAGACATTAACCTCACTCGGCTGGCCCGCGATCATTGAATTCCTCGCCGGCCAGGCCGCATTGCCGATCACGGCGGAGCGCTGTCGATCCCTTCCCTTTTTGGAGGGGCCCGAGGCTGTTCGGGAGCGGCTTGCGATTGTTTGGGAGGGGGTTCTTCTTTTAAAGGAGAGAAGCCATATCCCCCTCTCCTCTTTTATCGATCCGCGTCCTTTCTTGGCGCGTGCGATGAAGGGGGCCGTCCTGGAGGGGGTGGAGTTGCGGGGGATCCACGATCTGCTCGAGCAGGTCGAAACGGTCCGCTCTTTCTTTATTCGTAGAAAAGAGGGGGTCCCTCGGCTGTTTCAGATTGCAACTGAATTGGAGCCGCTGGAGGGTATCAGACAAACGATCGCTTCGGCCGTCGATCCGGAGGGACGGATCCGGGAGGGGGCGACGCCCGCCCTGCGCGCTTTAACGGCCGAGGCCGCCCGGGCGCGGGAGACCATCACCGATCAGCTCGAAAAAATACTTCGATCCGCCCGGTATGAAAAACTCTTGCAGGAGCCGTATTATACCGAGCGGGAGGGCCGGTATGTTCTCCCTTTTAAAGTCGCCGATCAGAACAAAGAGGGAGGGGTGGTGCATGATTTGTCGGCCAGCGGCGCCACCGCGTTCGTCGAACCGAGAGAGCTGGTCGGGTCGAACAACCGCCTGAGGGTCGCCCAGTTGGCGGTCTCCCGCGAAGTGGAGCGGATCTTGCGGTCGCTCAGCGAAGAAGTCGGGAGAGAAGCGGGGCGGCTGCAGCATAATCTTGAAGTTCTCGCCGAGATCGATCTTCTCCGCGCCTCGGCGAACCTTGCCGAACGGATCGGCGGAATCTGCCCCCGCGTGAATGAAGGAGGCGCGGTTCGACTCGTCGAGGCGCGACACCCGCTTCTCTTGCTTCGGAAGGGAAATGTGGTTCCGAACGATATTCTTCTTGAAGAGGGACACCGCGCTTTGATCCTTTCCGGTCCGAACACCGGCGGGAAAACGGTTCTTCTCAAGACGATCGGCCTTCTGGCATTGATGGTGCGGGCCGCTCTTCCCATCCCCTGCCGAGACGGCTCAGAGATCCCCTTTTTTTCCACCGTGATTGCCGACATCGGTGATGATCAAGACCTTTCGCGCGATCTCTCCAGCTTCTCGGCCCATCTGCAAAAGATTTTGACGATCCTTGAGGCCGGCCCGCACGGCTCGTTGATCCTGCTGGATGAGCTGATCACCGCAACCGACCCCGCCGAGGGGGCGGCCCTTGCCGCGGCGATTTTGACGGAATTGGCCGATCGGGGAATGCGGATTGTGACGACGACGCACTATCCCTCTCTCAAGGGGCTGGCCCAGGCCGATCCTCGATTTCTGAATGGAAGTCTTGCCTTCGATCTGGAACAACTCGCCCCCACGTATCGTCTGGTGTTAGGAACTCCCGGTCGAAGCGCCGCCTTGGAAATGGCGGCCCGTTTGGGGCTGCCCGACTCGATCCTTGCGCGAGCGAAAGAACACCTTCGCCCCGACGAAACGACGCTGGAACGGATTATTTCCGAACTGGAGCGCGAACGTCGTAAGGCGGAAGAAGAGCGACAACGGTGGGAGGCCCTTCGAACGGAAGCGGAAACGGCGGCCGCCCTTCAGAAAGAAGGGGCCGCCCGCTGGGCGATCAGCGAGCGGGAGATTCAGAAAAAGATTCGTCAAAAAGTCGCAGAAGCGGTTGCGGAGGCCCGATCCGAAATTGCAACGCTGGTGGCATCTCTAAAGGAGAAGCGTGATCCGGCCCTGATCAAGAAAGGTCAGAGTCTCCTGATGGAAATAGAAAAAAAGGCCGGCGGCACGGCGGCCCCGAGGGAGCCCTCATCCGCTCCAATGCCGTTACGGGCCGGCCAGCGGGTTGAGATCGTCCCGCTCGGCAAGCAGGGCTTTTTGCTCGATGCTCCGGAGGGATTAAAAAAGGTCCGTGTTCAGATTGGAAGCCAGACCCTTTCTGTCTCACCCGATGCCATTGAGGGGGTCATGGAGGAGAACGTAGAAGAGATTCCGACGGCCCCGGCATTTAAATCGGCGGGGTCGTCCGAGTCCACCGTGGATCTCATCGGGAAGCGGGTGGAGGAGGCGCTGGAGATTCTGGAGCGTTTTCTGGATCGGGCGATCCTGGGCAACGGACGGGAGATCCGCCTCGTCCATGGACATGGAAGCGGAAAGCTAAAGAAGGCCGTTCGGGAATATTTACCAACCTCGCCCTACGTCGCACGATTTCGCCCCGGGGACCTTCTGGAGGGGGGAGATGCCGTCACGATCATTACCCTGAAGGAAGAATGATCGCTTCCTGCTGAAATTAAAGAGGATTCTCTTACGCTTCTTTTTTTAAAGGCCGACCTTTCTATCCCTTTCTAGATTATCCCTATTAGGGGTTGCCAGTCCCCTCGAAAGAGGGAGTTGACTCGGCGGGATAATTTTAGTAAAGTAGCGCCGCATGATACAAAAAACGAAAAAATATATGAGACCTTGCTTTTTTACCCTCTCGTTGGGATTTTTTCTTCTCCATCCTTTCTCGACCGAGTTTTCCCAGACCGCCTCTTTGCCGATTCATTCCTCTTCCGTTGAATTATCGGCGGCTCCTCGGGAAATGGACCTCAAGGTGCGGGAGAAAAAGGTCCTGCAGATCTTGTCGAATTTCAAGACGGGACTGCGGCCGGAAAAAAAGCGGGAGCTGGCGACCTTCATTAATGAAGAGAGCCATCGGTACGGCTTCGATCCGGAATTGGTGATGGCCGTCATCTCCACGGAGAGTTCCTTCTATAATTGGTCGATGTCGCCGAAGGGGGCGGTCGGTTTGATGCAGATTATTCCGACGACCGGAAAAGCATTGGCCGAAACAAACAACATCGTTTGGCACGAGAAAGATCCCCTTTTGGACCCCTTGATCAATATCAAACTGGGCATTCATTATCTCTGGGATCTCTACCTGAAATTCGGGGATCTTCCCATCGCATTGACCGCCTACAATTATGGTCCCACGGCCGTGGCGCGCTGGATCAATTCCGGAGAGGAGATCCCGGGAAAGTATTCTGAAAAAGTCATGAAGCGTTACGAAGAATTCCTCCGCTTAAGCGTAGACGAGCGCGCGGAGCCTGAAGAGGAGTCTTCGTCCTCCGAGATTACCCGCCTCTGACCTGACCGCCTGAAGAGAAAAAGTTCTTTCCGTTCGTCCAATGCCCGTCCGGATGTTTGCTTGCCCCTTCCTTCTTGCCATCTGATCGTCGATTTGCAATAATGATGGACGATGAAGATTCCGCACGTCCAGCCCGCTAAAATTCAGATCTATGAAAAGCCCGTCGGTGGTGCCGATATCCGAATTCGGCATCTTCTGCCGCCATACGAGGGGCAACCGGTTGCCGTCGGCCTTCTCGGAGCGCCGTCGGACGCCGGCGTCGTTCAGGGAGGGGGTCGCGCCGGCGCCGCCGAGGGGCCTTCGGCGATCCGGCTTCAATTAAAACGGTATGGCACCGCCTACAACTTCGAACAGGACGCCGATCTCTCAACCCTTCCTTTGGCCGATTTCGGTGATCTTGTTCCGGACGAGAAATCGGTGGAGCAGACCCACCTTCGCCTCACCGCCGCGGTGGAGGCGATCATCGGCCTCGGCGCCATCCCGATCGTCCTCGGAGGGGGCCATGATTTAACCTTCGGCGGCGTCCGGGCGCTCTCCCGGCGGACCGAGGGAACCATCGGCGGATGGACCCTGGATGCGCACTTCGATGTTCGGGAGGCGGTGAGCGGCATCCCGACCAGCGGCACCCCCTTCCGGAATATTCTCGAAAACTTGCAAAATGTTCCCGGCGATCACTTCATCGAAATCGGCGGGAACGGCTTGGTCAACGCCAAGGAGCACTTCGATTATCTGATCGGCAAGAGGGCGCGGATTTTTTCTCTCTCCGAGACCCGTCGGAAGGGGATCGGTGCGGTGATCGAGAAGACCCTTCAGATCGCCGGGCATGGCGCCGAAAAGATTTTTTGCTCAATCGATATCGATTCGGTCGCGCAGGCTTTTGCCCCCGGCGTCTCGGCTCCCTCCCCGGACGGGTTTACCCCCGAGGAGGTTTTTCTGGCGGCCGCCCTCGCCGGTCTTCATCCGAAAACGGCCTACTTCGACATCATGGAATTAAACCCGATCTTCGATCAGGAGGGTCGAACCGCCCGTCTGGCGGCCGCCCTGATCCTTCATTTCTTGGCGGGGCTGGCCAAGCGGGAGAAGAGGGAGAAGAAGGGGATCGGTTTTATGCGGAGAGAATAATGAATCGGCCGATGTTCGAAGAACTCCGACCCCCCGATCCCATCCATGCCCCGACCGGAACCCGGCGGAGCTGCAAGACCTGGGATGCCGAAGCGGCGCTCCGGATGTTGATGAACAACCTCGACGAGGGGGTGGCGGTCGATTGGAAAAACCTCATCGTTTATGGCGGCACCGGCCGGGCGGCGCGGAACTGGAAAGAATACCATCGGATCGTTGCGGCGCTGAAGTCGCTGGCGCCGGACGAGACCCTTTGCGTCCAGTCCGGTAAGCCGGTCTACATCGCCAAAACCGATCGGGAGGCACCGCGGGTCATTCTCGCCAACAGCAACCTCGTTCCGGCCTGGGCGACGCCTGAGGAGTTCGATCGGCTCGACCGGATGGGTCTCATGATGTATGGGCAGATGACGGCGGGGAGCTGGATCTACATCGGCACGCAGGGGATTCTGCAAGGAACCTATGAGACCTTCGCCGCCATCGCCAAACAGGCTTTTAAAACCGAGTCGCTCTGCGGAAAATGGATCTTGACCGCCGGGATGGGGGGGATGAGCGGGGCGCAGCCGGTGGCGGCGACAATGAACGAAGCGGTGATTCTCGACGTTGAAGTCCGGCCGGAGCGGATCGAGCGGAAGGTGAAGGAGGGGTATTGCGATCGGATGACCGATCGGCTCGATGAGGCGCTCGAATGGGTTGCCACCGCCTGTCGCATCGGCCAGCCGCTCTCGGTCGGACTCGTTGGAAATGCCGGGGAAGTTTATCCCGAGCTGATCCGGCGGGGAAAAATTCCCGACATTGTCACCGATCAAACGCCCGCGCACGATCTTCTCTCGTATGTCCCGATCGGCGATGTCGCCGAGCTCGACCGGCTTCGGGAGCGCGATCCGAAGGCCTATCGCCAAAGGTCGCTCGACACGATCGCTCGCCATGTGGAGGCGATCTTGGCAATGCAGTCTGCCGGGTCGATTGCCGTCGATTACGGCAACAATCTTCGCGCGCAAGCGGCCGACGCCGGTGTGCCGGTTAAAAATCCCGATGGCTCGTTTAAGTATCCGGGATTTGTTCCAGCCTACATTCGTCCCCTCTTCTGCGAAGGGAAAGGGCCGTTCCGATGGGCCGCCCTTTCCGGTGATCCGAAAGACATCCATCGGATCGACCGAGCGTTGAAGGGGACCTTTCCGAAAGACCGGGCGCTCAAACGATGGGTCGATCTGGCGCAAAGAAAAATTCCGTTCACCGGCTTGCCCGCGCGGATCTGCTGGCTCGGTTACGGCGATCGGGCGAAGTTCGGTCTGATCATCAACGATCTGGTCCGAAAGGGAGAGGTCAAAGGTCCGATCGTGATCGGGCGGGACCACCTCGACTGCGGGTCGGTCGCCTCGCCTTATCGTGAGACGGAGGGGATGGCCGACGGCTCCGACGCCGTCGGCGACTGGCCGCTTCTTAATTTCGCTTTGAATGCCATCTCCGGCGCGTCGTGGGTCTCGTTCCACCATGGCGGCGGCGTCGGGATGGGGAATTCCCTCCATGCCGGCATGGTGATCGTCGCCGACGGGACCAAGCGGCGGGCGCAGAGATTAGAGCGGGTCCTCACCGTGGACCCGGGAATTGGCGTGGCCCGGCATGTTGATGCGGGGTATGAGAAGGCGCGGGAAACCGCGCGGAGGAAGGGTATAAGAACTCCACCGGATATCGCCTAGATTTCTTTGGAATTGTCGTGACAATAGTTTCTCTTTTTAGTAACCTTTTGGGCAGTGAATTTCTTAACGAGTGCGCTTCGCATGCCCCAGGCCCCACAAAAAATTCTTGAGTTAATCGATCGATTCGAACGGAATATTGAATCCTACCGCCATCAAGCCTATAACGAGACCCAGGTAAGGCAAGAATTCATCAATCCCTTCTTCGAGGCGCTCGGTTGGGATATTACCAACAGGGTCGGCTATGCAGAAGCTTATAAAGATGTCATCCACGAAGATGCCATCAAGATTGGAAGCGCCACTAAGGCCCCCGATTACTGTTTTCGGATCGGCGGCGTCCGAAAATTCTTCCTTGAAGCAAAAAAACCGTTCATCAGCGTCAAAGATGATGCCAATCCCGCTTATCAACTTCGCCGCTATGCATGGAGCGCAAAACTTCCCCTCTCTATCCTGACCGATTTCGAAGAGTTTGCCATCTACGATTGCCGTATTCGCCCTCGCCCAGCAGATAAGTCGAGCGTCGGCCGTATCCTTTATCTTACCTATCAAGAATATGCCGCCCGATGGGAAGAGATCGCTTCTGTCATTTCCAAAGAAGCGGTTCTGCAGGGCTCATTCGACAAGTTCGTGACCGGCAAGGGAAGGCGCGGCACATCGGAGGTGGACGCAGAATTTTTAACGGAGATTGAAGGGTGGCGCGACGCCCTCGCCCGCAACATCGCCCTGCGCAATCCTCGACTGACCGTTCGAGAGTTGAACTTTGCCGTTCAGCGGACGATTGACCGGATTATCTTTCTCAGGATGTGCGAGGACCGCGGCATTGAGATCTATGGCCAACTGATGGGATTGCTGAACGGTGAAAACATCTATGACCGGCTGCAATACATCTATCGCCTGGCGGACGACCGATACAATTCGGGTCTCTTCCATTTCAAAGCGGAGAAGGGCCGACGAGAGGAGCCGGATGAATTAACCCTTCGACTCAAGATCGATGATAAAGTTCTCAAGGAGATCATCCGCCATCTCTACTATCCGGAAAGTCCCTATGAATTCTCTGTTCTTAGCGCCGATATTCTCGGCAATGTTTACGAGCAGTTTCTCGGTAAGGTCATCCGCCTCACCGCAGGACACCGCGCCGTGGTGGAAGAAAAGCCGGAGGTCAAGAAGGCGGGAGGCGTTTACTACACTCCTGCTTACATTGTCGATTACATTGTCCGGAATACGGTGGGGAAACGCTGCGAAGGCAAAACGCCGAAGCAGATTGCCAAGCTCCGGATTCTCGACCCGGCCTGCGGATCGGGTTCGTTCCTTATCGGCGCGTACACTTACCTCTTGAACTATCATCGTGATTGGTATCTAAAGGACGGAGTTGAAAAACACACGAAGGAAATCTATCAGGGCGCAGGGGGACAATGGCATCTGACGACGCAGGAGAAGCGACGTGTCCTTCTGAACAATATCCATGGCGTCGATATTGACAGCCAGGCAGTCGAAGTGACCAAGCTGAGTCTCTTGTTGAAAGTGTTGGAAGGAGAAAACCAAGACTCACTGAGCCGCCAATTGAAGATGTGGCGCGAGCGTGCCCTTCCAGATCTGGGAAACAATATTAAATGCGGTAATAGCTTAATTGGCTCGGATTACTATGAAGGGCGGCAAGTAACGATGTTTGACAATGAAGAGATCCGTCTAGTAAACGCCTTTGATTGGGAAACTGAATATCCAGAAATCATGAATGGCGGGGGTTTCGATGTAGTGATCGGAAACCCACCATACGCCTATCGGAATGCTACCGAAGATATGGTACGCCCTTACTATGTTAGCAGGTACAAATCTGCAGAAGGGAACTTTGACCTTTACAAATTTTTTATCGAACGTGGACTGGCTCTTATCCGAAAAGATGGCTATATCGGTCTTATTGTATCCGCTACATTCCTAATTCAACCAAGCTTCGAAAAACTTCGATTCCTATTGATACAATCAACCATCGAACGACTTTCACCACTTGGTCCAAGAGCATTTGTAAATGCAACGGTCGATACAACAATCATCATCATTCAGCGAAAATTACCAGGTGATAATCATACGGTAATCATTCAAGCACCCCAACAGCCAACCGATTTGCCCTCTGCCCCTGAATACGGAATAAAGCAATCAAGGTTCGTCAGTAATGACGGCTATATTTTTGATTATCGCCTTACTGATACAGGATCAAAGATAGTTGCCCGACTTTTTAAAAATTTCCCGAATCTTGAGACTGGTTTTGAGTTTGGTGTTGGTATCAACACAGGTTTTATCCGAAACGAGCTTGTCGCAAAGTCGAAAATCGACGAACGGTATCACCCTATGGTTGCAGGTGATGGTATTTCCAGATATGGACCGGTCCAATCTGACGAGTGGATCATGTATGATAAGGAGTTCGTTCAAAAGCGGGGAAAATTGGGAAGATCACTGCCGGCAGAACATCTCTTAAGTTCTGAAAAAATTTTGGTTGTAAGGACTCGGAACCTGTCACTTCCTCGTCGAATTGTAGCCACCCTTGATCGTTCAAGAGCATACAACCTAAACCGCCTTTCAAACATTGTAGTTAGGCCTGGCTATAATTTGACTGGTTTATTGGGAATTTTGAATTCACAATTGTTTAACTGGTTCTATTCAACCCATTACTACGATTATGAAATAAAACCTGTGTACCTTCGTGCCTCTCCGCTTGCGGAAACAAATAATCCGGTACTCGTTAACGCAGTCGAGCGTATGCTGGATCTGCACAAACGGTTAGAGGCGGCAAAGACACCGTCCGATAAAACAAAACTCCAACGTCAGATTGATATAACCGATCATCAGATCGACAAATTGGTTTATAAATTATATAGTTTAGCGGAAGAGGAAATCGCGATTATCGAGGGGAACTCGATTGATTCTAAAGCCACAACGTGGGAGAATGAAAAGGATGAAACCGGAGAAACAAAAGACGATCGATCTCGCCGCGCTGAACGCCAAACTTCAAGCCTGGCAGAAGAAGCACGACACCCCGGAGAAGGTCGCCGCAGCACACAGGAAGGTGCTGCTGGAGCGGGTGGTTCAGTCGATGTTGTTCGAGAGCCAGCCGGTGAGTATCGCACGCCTGAAGACCCTTCTGAAGAAGATCCCGACCAAATAGAATCGACGCGCCTTTTTGAAACGGCCCAGGGAAAGCTTCCCTATCCGGCGCTTTCAGAACAACTGGCCGTCGCCTTGACCCATATTCTCGAGGAGATACTTCAATCCTCCCCTGACCAAATCGTCATTACCTCCGAGTGGATCTGCTTGCGTCATAAAGATTTGGCGGCAGATCTCTTTCCGAATTGGGCCGGACGATACCGCGATGTGAACGTTCAAGTAGGAGCGCACCTGCCGCCGCCCTTCTATGAAGTTCCAATCCTCATGCGCCTGTTTTGCGAAGATCTGGTTGAACGATTGCGTCACATCCGACCGCATGGAAGCGACGTTGGCGTTCTTGCCGAACTGCTCGCTTGGGTCGACTGGCGCTTTCAATGGATTCACCCGTTTAAAGATTTTAACGGTCGAATCGGACGGGTCCTTCTCACAGCCATCTTGTATAAGCTCGCCCTGCCGCATGTAATCACTGCTCCGACGGAAGCTGATATCCGAACCGAATATGTTGAGGCCTTGCGCGCCGCAGATCAAGGGAATCTTAGACCGTTAATAGAGGTTTGGTTGCGGCGGATTGCCGAGGCGTTGTAGCGGTTGCTCACTGTTTCAATTTTGTTTTAACCTCACTGATACGAAGGTGGTGGACCGAAGATGTCTCTGTTTGACTTGGCGATCGTCCACTGCGGCGAGTTGCTGACATTGGCTGGAGAGAGCGCCCGTCCGAAGGTTCGATCGGAACTTTCAGAATTGAGTCTGATTCAAAACGGCGCCGTCGGGATCTCGCGGGGAAAGATCGCCTGGGTTGGCACGCAGAGGGAGTATCGCCGACAAGGGCGCGCCCGGCGGGAGATCGATGCCGGCGGAAAAGTCGTCCTGCCCGGCTTCGTCGATCCGCACACCCACGCCGTCTTTGCCGGGAGCCGCGAGGGGGAGTGGGCCGAGAAGCTGCGCGGGGTGCCTTATCTTGAAATCCTCCAGCGGGGAGGGGGCATTCTCAGCACGGTGGAGGCGACCCGCGCCGCGTCTCTGAAGTCGCTGACGGAAACCGCCGAGCATTTTCTGGGACAGATGCTGGCGTGCGGGACGACCACGGTGGAGATCAAAAGCGGGTATGGCCTTGATCTTAAAAACGAGGTCAAAATCCTGAAGGTGATCGAGCAGCTCAAGAAGCGGGTCCCGATGGATCCGGTCCCGACCTTCCTGGGGGCGCATACGATTCCGAAGGAGTATTCGGATCGGCCCGAAGCGTATGTCGATCAGGTCATCGAAATGCTCCCGGCCGTCCGGGGGCGGGCCCGGTTCTGCGATGTGTTCTGCGAGGAGGGGGCCTTCAATGCCGATCAAACCCGGCGCATCCTCGAAGCGGCCAAGGGGGAAGGATTTGCGATCAAGCTTCATGCGGGGGAGTTCTCCGATCAGGGCGGAGTGCGGCTGGCGGCGGAGTTCGGGGCGGTCTCGGTCGATCATCTCGATCACATCCGGCCGGAAGAGATGCCGCTCTTGGCGCAAAGCGGCGCCGTCGGTGTTCTTTTGCCGGGGGTGTCGCACTTTCTCATGTCGAAACATCTTCCGCCGGCGCGCGCTTTGATCGAAGCGGGGGTGCCGATTGCGCTGGCGACCGATTTCAATCCCGGCTCTTCACCCACCCTTTCGATGCAGGAGATCATTCATCTGGCGGTGCGCGATTTCAAATTGAGTACGGCGGAAGCGATTTCGGCGGCGACCATTAATGCGGCGCATGCAGTGGGGATGGGAGAGGTCGTCGGGAGTTTGGAGGTTGGGAAACAGGCGGATATTCTGATTCTCGATTTAGAACATTATGAACAGTTGCCTTATTTCTTTGGGGTAAATCATCTGGAGAAGGTTTTGAAGAAAGGAAAGGTAGTTTATTCATCGTGCTGAGCGTAGGGGCGAGGCGCTGCCTCGTCCTTTCTTTCCGGACATCCTTATCTCTTCCTTATCTCTTCAACTTTTTCACAAATTGAACAATCTCGTCCAGCGGCGTGCCGGGGGTGAAGATTTCGCGGATTCCTTGTTTTTTGAGGTCGCGGATATCTTCGTCGGGGATGATGCCGCCGCCGAAGACGGCGATGTCGGTGGCCTTTTCTTTTTTGAGAAGTTTTAAGACCTCTTCGAAGAGGGTCATGTGGGCGGCGGAGTGGATCGAGAGGCCGATGGCGTCGGCATCCTCCTGAATCGCGGAGGCGACGATTTCGGCGGGGGTGTGGTGCAGCCCGAGGTAGATCACCTCGTTTCCGCCGTCGCGCAGGGCGCGCGCGACGACTTTGATCCCGCGGTCGTGGCCGTCGAGGCCGATCTTCGCGAGCAGCACCCGCTTTCGCCGTTCGACCGGCTTCTTTCGATCGGATGATTTTACGGGGGCGTTCTTGACTGCTCTAGGCAACCCGGACCTCCTCCAATTGGTATCGGCCTTCCTTCTTCTTTAAGTATCCCATTCGAATTTTCGGATCGTGCTGGAAAATCAAAAGCCAGTGCTCCTCGTGCGCCTGCGCCAGCAGTTCCCGCTTGGTCTCCATCGTCGTCAACGGAAAGAGATCGTATCCCATGATGTAGGGAAGCGGAAGATGCGTAGCGGTCGGGATGAGATCGCCGATGAAGAGGGCCTTCTCGCCGTTTGATTCGACCAGAATCGATTGGTGGTGTTCGGTGTGGCCGGGAGTCCGAACGACGGAGACCCCCTTCAGAATTTCCGAATTTCCCTCCAAAAGATCGAGGCGTCCTTCTTTCGGGAGGACTTCGTAGTTTTCGAGAAGATAACTTCCGCGGGTCCGCTCGTTCGGGGTGTTGGCGAACTCCCACTCTCCCTTCTGGATGAAGTAGGTCGCCCTCGGAAAGGTCGGATGGATGTGGCCGTGGTTGTCCCGCCGGGTGTTCCCGCCGGCATGGTCGAAGTGGAAATGGGTGTTGATCACCAGCGCGATGTCGGTGGGGGCGAGGCCGTGTTTCGCGAGCGACGCCTCAATCGACGGTGTCCGGTTCACGGCGTAAATTTCGTTAAACTTCTCGTCTCCTTTGTTTCCGATTCCGGTGTCGACGAGAATGTTCATCCCGTGTGCCCGGATCAGCAGAACGCCGAGCTCAAGATGAATTCGGTTTCGGTCGTCGGCCGGATGGTGCTTTTCCCAGAGGACCTTCGGGACGACGCCGAACATGGCGCCGCCGTCCAATCGAAAGGTGCCGTCGGTAAGGGGTTGGATTTCAAAGGTGCCGAGTTTCATATCAAAACGAGACCGACTCGCGGTACTCCCCATAAACTTTTCTAAATACGTCGGAGATCTCTCCGACCGTGGCGGAGGCCCGCACAGCGTCGAGGATCAACGGCATCAGATAAGCGCCGGTCTCTGCGGCGGAGGTAAGCCGCTGTAACGTCTGTCGGAGTTTTTTCGGATCGCGCTCTGCCTTGACCTTCTTTAATCGTGCGACCTGCCGCCGCTCCACATCCCCCGTGACCTTGAGGATCTCGATCCGGCGTTCTTCCTTTTCGATAAAGGCGTTCATGCCGACGATGAGCCGATCTTTCCGATCGATCTCCTGCTGGTAGGCGACGGCGGCGCGGTGGATCTCCCGCTGCGGAAAGCCCTTCTCGATCGCACGGACCATCCCCCCCATCCCATCGAGCTTCTTGAAGTAGCGCTGCGCCTCTTTCTCCATCCGGTTCGTCAGCGATTCGATGTAGTACGATCCGGCGAGGGGGTCGACGGTGTCGGTGACGCCGCTCTCGTGGGCGATGATCTGCTGCGTCCGAAGGGCGATCTTCACCGCCTCTTGCGTCGGGAGGGCGTAGGTCTCATCCATCGAGTTCGTATGAAGCGACTGGGTGCCGCCCATCACGGCGGCCAGCGCTTGCAGCGCCACCCGAACGATGTTGTTATACGGCTGCTGCGCGGTCAGCGTGCAGCCGGCGGTCTGCGTGTGAAACCGAAGTGCCATTGATCGGGGGTCTCTTGGATGAAAGCGCTTCTTCATCTCTCGCGCCCAGAGCCGCCGGGCGGCGCGGTATTTCGCGATCTCCTCGAAGAAATCGTTGTGGGCATTGAAGAAAAAGGAAAGCCGCGGGGCAAAGCCGTCGACCTTCATCCCTGCCTGAATCGCCGATTCCACATAGGTCAGGCCGTCGTAGAGGGTGAAGGCGAGCTCCTGCACCGCCGTCGAGCCCGCTTCCCGGATATGATAGCCGGAGATGCTGATGGGGTGAAAGAGCGGCGCTTCTTCGACGCAGAACCGGACGGTGTCGTTGATCAACTTGAGCGACGGCTCCGGCGAGGTGATCCATTCCTTCTGGGCGATGTACTCTTTGAGGATATCGTTCTGGAGTGTTCCCCGGAGCTGGTTAAAGGAGACCCCTTGTTTCTCGGCGACGGCAAGGTACATGGCGAAGAGGACGATCGCCGGGGCGTTGATCGTCATGGAGGTGCTGACCCGGTCGAGCGGGATGCCGTCGAAGAGCCGTTCCATATCATGAACCGTGTCGATGGCGACGCCGCACTTCCCGACTTCGCCGAGCGACTTCGAATGATCGGAGTCGTATCCCATCAACGTCGGGAGATCGAACGCAACAGACAGGCCGGTCTGGCCGTGATTCAGAAGATAGTGGTAGCGTTCATTGGTCTCGGCGGCGGAGGCGAAGCCGGAGAACTGCCGCATCGTCCAGAGCTGCCCGCGGTACATCGTCGGGTAGATGCCGCGGGTGAAGGGGAACGCTCCCGGCCGGCCGAGGTCGGCGTTGGGATCAAGGGAGCGGGTGGCTCGATCGGTATAGAGCCGATCGATCTCAATGTCTGAGAGATTTTTGAACTTGGATTTCCGTTCTCTTTTGGAGAGATCTTTCTTCATCCGGTGCCTGTCGTAGGGGCCTATTGCAATACGCCCCTACATGGATTGTAACAAATGCCGCGCAATCACCATCCGCTGGACCTCCGAGGTTCCCTCATACAGGGTGGTGATCCGGGCGTCTCTGTAAAATCGCTCGACCGGAAAATCTTTGATAAAGCCGTAGCCGCCGAAGATCTGGACCGCCTTGTAGGCGACCCGGTTCGCCATCTCCGAAGCATAAAGCTTCGCCTCGGCGGCGATCGCCGTGACCGGTCTTCCTTGGTGGCGGCTCCAGGCGGCCCGGTGGGTCAGCAGCCGGGCGGCGTCGATCTCGGTCTTCATGTCGGCGAGCATGTTTTGAATCGCCTGAAAGTCGCCGATCGGTCGGTTGAACTGCTTTCGCTCTTTGGCATACGCGAGGGATTCTTCGAGACAGCCCTGTGCGATCCCGAGCGCCTGGGCGGCGATCCCGATGCGCCCGCCGTCAAGCGTCGCGAGCGCGATCTTGAATCCTTCGTTCTCCACCCCCAGGAGGTTTTCAGACGGCACGCGGCACTCCTGGAAGATCAATTCAGCGGTGTCGGAGCCGCGCAGCCCCATCTTGTCCTCGATTTTCCCAGCCACGAAACCGGAAAACGCCTTTTCAACGATGAAGGCCGAAATCCCTTTTTTCCCCCGCGCCGGATCGGTCACCGCGTAGACGATCGCCACATCGGCATTCTTTCCGTTGGTGATGAAGAGCTTTGTTCCGTTCAGAACGTAGTGGTTGCCGTCCCTCCGCGCCTGTGTCGCGATGCCACCCGCATCGGAGCCGGCCCCCGGCTCGGTTAACGCATAACATCCGAGGAGACGGCCCTGCGCGAGCGGGACGAGGTACTTCTCTTTCTGCGCCTTGGTTCCGAAACGGTTGATCGGATCGCAGGCGAGCGAGTTGTTGACCGTCATGATGACGCCGAGGGAGGCCCACGCCTTGGAGATTTCCTCCATCGCAAGGATATAGGTCAGCAGATCCATCCCGGAGCCGCCGTATTCCGTCGGGATAAAGGCTCCCATCAATCCCATCTCACCCAGCGCTTTGACCAGCGCGTGCGGAAACTCCGAGGCGGCATCCATTTTGGAGGCGACCGGCTTCACCTCTTTTTCGGCGAAGCCCCGAACGGTCTCCAGGACCATCTGTTGCTCTTCGGTGAAATGCAAATTCACGGGGTCGATCCCTGCGTTTTGTAGTAGTAGAAGCCGCGTCCGGTTTTCTTTCCAAGGAGGCCGGCCTCCACATATTTGCGCAAGAGGGGGGCCGGGCGGTATTTGCTGTCGCCGAATTCGGTGAAGAGGACTTCCATGATGTCGAGGCAGGTGTCGAGACCGATCAGATCGGCGAGCGCCAGCGGGCCCATCGGATGGCGAACCCCCAACGTCATCGCCGTGTCGATCTCCTGCGGTGTTCCGACCCCTTCCATGACGGCGAAGATCGCTTCGTTGATCATCGGCATCAGAATTCGGTTGATGATGAAACCGGGAAAATCTTTCGAGACGACGACCGTCTTCCCCAATTTCTCGACGAAATGTTTCGCCTGGAGAAAAGTCTCATCGGAGGTCTGCCATCCCCGGACGATCTCGACCAATTCAATGATTGCAGCCGGGTTCATGAAGTGGATGCCGATGAATTTATCGGCCCGCTGTGTCACGGAAGCGAGCCGAGTGATCGAGATCGAGGAGGTGTTCGTAGCGAAGACGACCTCCTTCGGACAAATCGAATCGAGGAGCTCGAAAGTTTCCATCTTGATCTCTTCCCGCTCCGGGGCCGCCTCGATGATCATGTGGCAGTGGGCGAAGTCTTCCAGCCGGGTTGTCAGCTTGATGTTCTTGAGCGTTTTTTCCCGAACCCACTCCGTCAATTTTCCCCGCTTGACCGCCGTGTTGAGTCCCTCCGTAATTCGTTCGACGGAGGCCTCCAACACTTTCGCGTCAAGGTCGTAAAGAAGCACGTGGTATCCGCCGGTGGAGACAACCTGGGTGATGCCGCTTCCCATCTGTCCCGCGCCGACCACGCCGATGATGCTGATTTCCATCGGTCTACCTCACAGTCCTTTCTGATTTGATTTTTTTGATTCGGTCTTGGACGGCCGCTCGATCAACAAGGCGACCGCTTCTCCTCCGCCGATGCAGAGGGAAGCGATGCCGCGGGAGAGGTCGAGGTCTTCCAAGAGATGGATCAGGGTGGTGAGAATGCGGGCGCCGCTGGCGCCGATCGGGTGTCCCAGCGCGATCGCCCCCCCGCGTCGATTGATCTTTTTTGAATCGATTCCCAAATCCCGCATCACCGCAATCGAAGAGGCGGCGAACGCCTCATTGATCTCGAAGAGGTCGATGTCGGCCGGGGTGAGCCGGACTTTCTTCAGCAGCGCGGTGATGGCGGCGGCGGGGGCGACGGTAAATCGGGCCGGGGCGGTCGCGGTGGTGGTGTACCCAATGATTTCGGAGCGGGCTCGGACGCCGAGGTGTTGCGCCTGTTCCGCCGACATCAGCACGACGGCGGCGGCCCCATCGCTGAGGGAGGAGGCGTTTCCCGCCGTGACCCGGCCCTCTTTCTCAAAGGCCGGCTTGAGCTTGCGGAATTTGTCAAAGTCGACCCGCTTCGGCTCCTCGTCTTCTGAAAGGACCGCCGGTCCCTTTCGTCCCGCGATCTCGAGCGGAATGATCTCTCTTTTGAACTCGCCCCGCTGTTGCGCTTCTTGCGCCCGGTGGTAACTCTCCAGGGCGAAGTCATCCAACTCCTCCCGGCTGAGATGATACTCCTCCGCGCATTGCTCCGCGGCCGATCCCATGTGAAAGTTGTTGTAGACGTCCCAGAGGCCGTCTTTGATAATACTGTCGATCAGGGTGCCGTGACCGAGACGGTAGCCGGAGCGGGCCCGCTCCAAGAGATAGGGGGCATTTGTCATGCTCTCCATCCCCCCGGCCACCACGACGTTCGCATCACCGAGGGCGATCGCCTGCGCCCCGATCATCACCGCTTTGAGTCCGGAGCCGCAGACTTTGTTGATCGTCGTGCAGGGGACCGAATCGGGAAGGCCGGCGCCGAGCGCCGCCTGCCGGGCAGGGGCCTGGCCTAATCCGGCGGAGAGGACGTTGCCCATCAGAACCTCATCCATTTGATCGGGACGAAGACCTACGCGCGAGACCGCCTCGGCGATGGCGCGGCTTCCGAGTTGTGTCGCCGAGAGGGGGCTAAGCGCTCCTTGAAACGCGCCGATCGGTGTGCGAACGGCGCTGGTGATGATTACTTTTTGAGCCATGAAATCGGTCCTCTTTTTTTCTAAAATTCATTATAACACATCACCTTCTCACAAGCAGCCCGCGCGACCCCAGCCGGAGCAATCGCTCGAATGGATATGTTATAATAAAAACGAAATTGAGGGAGACCGATGCCGAAGAAAGTCGTTCAACAATTTAAGATCGAATTTCTTCAGATTTTAGACGAGGCCGGACAGGTCGATCGCGCCCTCTGGCCGGATCTGGACGAAAAAGAGATCAAAGGGTTTTACGAATCGATGGTGCTGATTCGCACCTTCGACGAGAAGGCGCTGAACCTTCAGCGCGAGGGGCGCCTTGGAACGTATGCTTCCGTCCAAGGACAGGAGGCGGCGCAGGTCGGGAGCGCCGCGGCGCTTCGTCCCTCCGATTGGATCTTTCCCGCCTTTCGAGAGCCCGGTGTCTCCATCCTCCGCGGCCTCCCGATGCGGATGATCTACCAATATTGGTCGGGCGATGAGCGCGGAAGCGCCATCCCCGAAGATCAGCACGATTTCCCGATCGCCATCCCGGTGGGGACGCACATTCCGCACGCGGTCGGCGCCGCATGGGCGGCGCAATTCAAGGGAGATCCGGTTGCGGTCGCCGCCTTTTTTGGAGACGGAGCGACTTCAAAAGGAGATTTCCACGAAGGGCTCAACTTCGCCGGCGTCTTTCGCCTTCCGATCGTTTTCATCTGCCAGAACAATCACTGGGCCATTTCGGTTCCGCTTTCCCGCCAGACCGCTGCGGCGACCTTGGCGCAGAAGGCGATCGCCTATGGGTTCGAAGGAATTCAGGTCGACGGCAATGATGTCTTCGCCGTCTACACCGCCGCGAAGAACGCCCTGGAGAAGGCGCGGCGCGGGGAGGGCCCGACGCTGATCGAATGTTATACCTATCGGTTGAGCGACCACACCACCGCCGATGACGCCTCCCGCTACCGAAAGGTGGAAGAGGTCGCCACCTGGAGAAAAAAGGACCCGGTCGTTCGGCTTCGCGCATTTCTTCAACGGGAGTATGGCTGGTCCGACGCCGACGAGCAGGCGCTGCGCCAACAGGTGCAGGAGCGGGTCGCCGCCGCGGTTCACGAATTCGAAGCAGTTCCCCCACAGGATCCGCAGACGATGTTCGATCTCCTCTATGCGACCCCGACCCCCGACCTGATCCGTCAGAAAGAGATTCTTCGCAAGCGCCTCGCGCAGAAGAAGGAGAAAGAGTGAGCAAGCTGAATGTGGTTCAAGCGATCAATCAGGCTCTCCGTCATGAGATGGAGCGGAATCCCGATCTCATATTGATGGGGGAGGACATCGGGAAGGACGGCGGTGTCTTCCGGGTGACCGAAGGGTTGATCGATCAATTCGGCGAGCGACGGGTCGTTGACACCCCGCTTTCCGAATCGGGAATCGTTGGCATCGCCATCGGAATGGCCGCGTATGGTCTCACTCCGGTGGTCGAGATCCAGTTCATGGGCTTTCTTTATGCGGCGATGGAGCAACTGATTTCTCACGCCGCACGCCTTCGGACCCGGACCCGCGGCCGTTACACCTGCCCGATCGTCGTCCGGACCCCCTACGGCGGCGGCATTCATGCGCCGGAGCATCACTCGGAGAGCACGGAGGCCTTTTTCGTCCATACCCCCGGCCTAAAAGTCGTCGTCCCCTCGACCCCCGCGGAGGCGAAGGGGCTGATGCTCTCCGCGATCCGCGATCCCGATCCGGTGATTTTCCTGGAGCCGGCTAAGATCTACCGGGCTATCAAGGAAGAGGTCCCTGAAGGAGAATATGCGATCCCACTCGGCGAGGCGCGCCTGTTGACGGAGGGGAAAGATCTGACTCTCATCACGTGGGGGGCGATGCTTCACCCCACGTTGAAGGCGGCCGACCGGATGGCGGAGAAGGGGGTGGAGGCGGAGGTGATCGATCTGAGGACCCTTTCCCCGCTTGATTCGGCGACGATCATTCGATCGGTCGAGAAGACCGGACGCGCCGTCATCATTCATGAAGCCCCAAAAACCTGCGGGCTCGGCGCGGAGATTGCCGCCCGTCTCTGCGAGGAGGCGCTTCTCTCACTCGAAGCCCCCGTGGCGCGTGTGACCGGGTTCGACACGCCGATTCCCCTTCCAAAGAATGAGAAGTATTATCTTCCCGATGTCGATCAGATCGTTGAGGCGGCTGAACAGGTCGTCGGATTCTGACGTTGCTCGCAATTACCGAAAACAAATCTGGGATGAACCGATGAGAAAAGAATTTAAATTCCCCGACGTTGGCGAAGGAATTGCCGAGGGGGAACTGGTCAAATGGCTCGTCTCGCAGGGCGACTCGGTGAAAGAGGATCAGCCGCTGGTGGAGGTGGAGACCGACAAAGCGGTCGTGACCCTTCCTTCTCCTTATACCGGTAAGGTCATCGAGCTGCACGGCAAACCAGGAGAGGTGATCCAGGTCGGATCGGTCCTGGTGGCCGTGGAGACGGAGGAAGCTCCCGCGGGGAAAACGGCGGACGAAAGAAAGCCGGCCCCGGAAGTAAAAGAAGAAGCGAAAAGAGAGGTCAAAAAAGACGCCGGCTCGGTCGTCGGGCGGCTGACGGACGAGGAAGAGGAGTTCAAGGTCCGGGCGATCCCCTCGGTCCGTGCGCGGGCGAAGGAACTGGGGGTCGATCTTTCCAAAGTGCGGGGAACCGGCCCCAACGGGCGTCTTACGCGAGAGGATGTTGAGCAGGCCGCGCAGCCCCGGAAGGAGGCCGCCCCGGTTCAACCCCACGCTGAAGCGGGACCGCTCGGTCCGGTGGAGCGGGTGGCCTTCCGGGGGGTCCGGCGAAGCGCCGCGCGGCGGGTCAGCGAATCGTCTCAAAAAGTGGCCGCGGTTACCTTCACCGATGATGCCGATGTGACCGACCTTGAAAAAGTCCGCTCCAAGAAGAAAAATCTGGCCGAGGAGCGCGGCTTTAAACTGACCTATCTTCCGTTTATCATCAAGGCGGTGGTCGCCGGTCTCAAGGAATATCCCTATTTGAATGCGACCCTGGATGAGGAGAAAGAGGAGATCGTCCTAAAAAAATATTACAACATCGGCATTGCGGTCGACACGCCGGAGGGGCTGATGGTCTTCGTCATCAAACGAGCCGATGAAAAAAGCGTGCTCGATCTTTCGAAAGAGATCTCGTCCCTCACAGAGAAGGCCTTCTCCCGAATGATCGATCTTTCCGAGCTGAAGGGAGGGACCTTTACTCTCACCAACTATGGGGTGATCGGCGGCATTTACGGCACGCCGATCATCAACTATCCCGAGGTCGGCATCCTCGGCCTCGGCAAAATAGAGGACAAAGTGGTCGCCCGGTCGGGTGAGATGGTGATCCGGAAGATCCTGCCGCTCTCCCTCACCTTCGACCATCGCGTCATCTATGGCGCCGAAGCCGCCCGCTTCATGAACACCGTCATCCAACACTTAGAAGATCCCGATTTGATGCTCATCGAAGGAAAGTAGGGCGCGGGTCCCCACGCGCCCTACCGGAGAGGACCCCCTTGTTTCTCCTCCGAATCCTTCGATTCGGGGCGGGCTCGCTCCGCCCTTTTTACGTGAGATCTTTCATCCCTCTTAGGGATCATCTCCCTAGGCCAAATCCATCCATTGTTCTCATCGACTTACAGATTTTTTATCCTATGGTAAAATTCCTTCCGTACTTCTCAATGATTCGGAGTCAACATGCCTCAAATCGATGTCCTCTTCAAAGCGTTAAGAGAGAAAAAAGGATCCGATCTTCATCTCTCGCCGCAGAATCCCCCGATGATGCGGGCGGCGGGAGACTTGGTTCCGGTCACCACCGAGAAACTGACCCACGAAGGAAATCAGAAACTTCTCTATGAGATCATGAGCGATGTCCATAAAGAGAAGTTTGAAGCGACGCACGACATCGATTTCGCCTACGAGGTTCCGGAGTTGCAGGCCCGTTTCCGAGCCAATATTTTCCTCGGCCGGCTGGGGATGAGCGCCGTTTTCCGGATGATTCCCACCCAAATTTTAACGGTCGAGCAGCTGGGCCTTCCGGCCACCGTTTTAAAATTCGCCCAATTTAAAAAGGGGCTGGTTTTGGTGACCGGCGCGACGGGGAGCGGAAAGTCGACTACCCTTGCGGCGATCATCGACTACATCAATCGGACCAAGAAAGAGCATATTCTAACCGTCGAAGATCCGATTGAATTTGTCCATACCAGCCAGGGGTGTCTCATCAACCAGAGAGAAGTGGGGCGGGATACGAAATCGTTTGCCGCCGCGCTGAGAGCGGCCCTTCGGGAGGACCCGGACATTATCCTCGTGGGGGAGATGCGCGACCTCGAGACGATCGAGCTGGCGATTACGGCGGCCGAAACCGGGCATCTCGTCTTCGGAACGCTTCATACGAGCAGCGCCGCCAAGACGGTCGACCGGATCATCAATGTCTTTCCCACCAACCAGCAGGAGCAGATCCGAGCGATGTTGGCGGAATCGCTCAAAGGGGTTGTCGCACAGAATCTGGTGAAGACGGTGGACGGCAAGCGATGCGCGGCGCTGGAAATTTTGCTGGTGAACACGGCCACCTCCAACCTGATCCGGGAAGCAAAGACGTTCCAGATTCCGTCGGTCATCCAGACGGGAAAGGCCGAAGGGATGCAGCTCATGGACCAGGCCCTCCAGGCGTTGGTGGCCTCGAAGAAGGTATCGATGGAAGAGGCGCATAAATTCGCGTTGAACAAGGCCCTCTTCCCTTTGCCGGGGCAGGGAGCGGCCCCTCAAGGAGCGGCACCGCGTGGATGAGCGAAAGATCGAAAAAGAGAACCGTCCGGTTTTGTTCGAGCTCTCCGACGGGAGCGAAGTCGAGGGAGAGGTGTTTCTTCGCCTCTATGAGGCGCATCATGCGGGGCTTCAAAAAGTGGGGGATCTCCTGCACGAGGAAAAAAAGTTCATCCCTGTGAAGGCGAGCGGGGGAACGCTCCTGGTCAATCGGTCTCATATCGTCGTGGCGAAGGTCCCGGCGCAGCTGGAAAAAGATGAGCTGATGACGTTAGGGATAAAGTATTCCATTTCTTTAAAGATGATCCGGAATAAAGAGATCCGGGGCGATGTCTTCGTCAATCTTCCCGAAGGATTCTGCCGCATAAAAGACTATCTGAATCAGCCGGTCCGATTTTTCACCCTCATTCAACCGGAATTCGTCGTTTACATCAATCAGGAGTTTGTCCTCTCCGTCCAAGACTGAGCTCTGGAATCAGATCCTCCTTTGAGGATTATTTTTTTTGTTGATTTCGCCCTGCCGCCCTGGTATAGATTACCCGTTCGACAAAGAACCCGTTCAGGTGATCCCGACGTCATGTCGGGATTGAAAAGGGAATCCCGTGTAAATCGGGAGCGGACCCGCCGCTGTCATGGGACGCGAAACCGACCAAACCACTCTCCGTATAAAATGTCCGGGGGGGAAGGGGTCGGGAGTAAGATCGTCCCAGAGCCAGAAGACCTGCCTGGATCGGAAAGCACTGCCTGTCTTCGATGGTCAAGACGGGGGGCGGACTCATTCCATCCCCTCCTTTCCATTCGAAAGGCGGGGATTTTTTTTGGACAAACAGGGCGATCACGTGGATCGCCCCTACAAAATAGCTAACTAAATACCTGAAGGGTTGATCGGGAAAGCGGTGCAAAACCGCTGCTGCCCCGCAACTGTAATGGGAACGAAACCACAACGGCCACTGGAGAATAAAAATGTTCTCCGGGAAGGCGTGGGAGTAGGTTGCCCTCAGCCAGGAGACCGGGCCCTTTCAGGATCACATTTCACCTTTCGAAGGGAGAGGATAGATGACCCCGTTCCAATGGCGTATTGCGTTTTGCTCATTTCTCGTTCTGATTGCAGTCACCACCAAAGTTTCCGGCGCAGAAGAAACAGCCTCTGAAGAGATTCCCACCTTTCCGCCTGTCGTTGTCACGGCCACCCAAACGGAGGTTCCGTTGAAGGAGACCGCCGCTTCCGTTACCCTCATCGACGAGAAGACGATTGAGGAAAAGCACCTGACCACCGTGGAGGAAGTGCTCCGAGAAGTGCCGGGTCTTGCCGTTGTCCAAAGTGGGGGGCTTGGTGGAACGACCTCAGTCTTCATCCGCGGGACGAACCCGGATCACACCCTCGTCTTGATTGACGGCGTTCAGGTCAACAGCCCCTTCTCCGGTTTCTTCGACTTTGCCAACCTGACGGTCGAGAATATCGAGAGGATCGAGGTCATTCGGGGTCCACAGAGCACCCTCTACGGATCGGACGCAGTTGGCGGGGTCATTCAGATTTTTACAAAGAAGGGTCAAGGTCCTCCGACCGGCTCTCTTTCATTCGAGGCGGGAGCGTATCGCACCTTTCGGGAGACGGCGGGGGTAAGCGGATCGACGGAACGGTTCGATTATTCTCTTTCGGCTGGCCGGATCGACAGCCAAGGATTTTCAAGAGCGGCCGGCGGCCGGGAGGATGACGGCTATGAGAACACCACGCTCTCCTCGCGCCTTGGGATCGACCTGACGTCACAAACACGCCTGGAGTGGACCGGCCGTTATACCGATTCAGAGAGTGATCTGGATAGTCCGCCGGATGATATTCGGAATTTTGTCCAATCCGAAAAAAACGGGGCGACCTCTCTCACCCTCTTGACCACCCTCATGGAGGGATGGCGTCAGGAGTTGAAGGCCTCTTTCAGCTTTGAAGAGCTGGAAGGGCAAGATCCGGCTCCCGGATCGTTCAATAACTATGAGTTTGATGCGCGGGGAAGGCGGGTGGATTGGAGGAATCATATCGATCTCAGTCCCACGGCGCTGTTGACGCTCGGCTACGAATATGAATTTCAAGAAGGGGAGAGTCGTGACGGTATTGCAGAGGAATCGCTTACCAATCACGCCGTCTATGCCTTCAACCAGCTTCGCCTCTCGCCCGTTATTTTGAACTTCGGCGTTCGGTACGACGACAACGACCGGTTTGGAAACGAGACGACTTACAAGATCGAAGGAGCCTATCTCGTGAAATCGACAGCAACCAAGATCCATGCGGCATACGGCACCGGCTTTCATGCCCCGACCCTTGTGGATCTCTTTTTCCCCTGCTGTGGCAATGAAGATCTGAATCCAGAGAAAAGTAGAAGTTACGAAGCTGGCGTCGAGCAGTCCTTTCAGAACGAGCGGGTCCGGGTTGGAGCAACTTATTTTCAGAATCGGATTGAACAGCTGATTGTTTTTGACTTTGTCCAATTCATTCCGATCAACCTTGCGCGGGCAAAGATGAACGGATGGGAGTTTGACATCTCGGCAAGGCCGACAGAAAACGTCAGCCTGTCAGCAAATTACACCCTCTTGAATACCGAAGATGAAGATGGCGGCGAGCTGATACGCCGACCCCGTTATCAAGCGGGAGGAAATCTCTCAGTTCGGCCCATTCATCCCCTCCTCCTGATTCTCCAGGTTCGATATGTGGGAGATCGTTCTGATTTTGCTGGAAAGATGGATGACTATACCGTCGTCGACCTCTCAGGGACCTACGCCGTTCACCAGAACGTCTCACTTTTTGCACGGGTCGAGAACCTCTTTGATCGGGAGTATGAGGAGGTCATCGGCTATGCGACGGCGGGGTTCTCCGGCTACGGCGGCGTAAAGGTCACCTTTTGAGGGGAGGGAATCGTGAAAACGTTCGAAAATAAAAAGCTCACTCTGATTATTTTCCTCTCGCTTGCAATCCTCATGGCCGCGACCCGTTTTCCCTCGATCGGATCGGCGGTGGGACTCCACAATGCGTCGCTGGCGGTCTTCTTTCTTTCCGGGTTTTATCTCCGATCGATCTTCTTTCCTCTGCTTTTCGCGGAGGCGGCGCTGATCGATTATGCGGCGTTCATGAACGGCCAAAGCGATTGGTGCTTCACGCCGGCCTATCTCTTCCTGATTCCGACGTATGCGGCCCTCTGGTGGGCGGGTCGCTGGTATGTAAGTTGGTATCGTCCCGTCTGGCGGACGCTGATCCCGTTGGGCCTGGCGCTGTTTGCCAGCGCCAGCCTGGCGTTTGTGATCTCCAACGCCAGCTTCTATCTTTTCTCCGGGTATTTTGTGGAGATGGGATTCGGACAGTATGCCGTAGAGGTGGCTGAATATTATCCGCCGTATGTGGCCCGTCCCTTTTTCTATATTGCGTTTGTCGTCGGCGTCCATCTCCTTGCTGAGGTGTTCGGGCGCTCGAAGCGATTCTTCGCGCGGCCGGTGCCGGGAGCTTCTCGGTGAATCGCCTGATCCTCATTCTCGGCGGCGCCCGTTCCGGAAAAAGCCGGTTTGCATTGGAGCGGGGAGAAACGCTGGGCGGGGAGAAGATCTTCATCGCCACGGCGCGACCGTCCGATGCGGAGATGGCGCGGCGGATCGAGCGGCATCGGCGCGAGCGGCCGGAGGGTTGGAAGACGCTGGAAGAGCCGCTGCATCTTGCCGATCGGCTTCGATCGATGGAGGGAAAGGCGGAGATCGCGGTGATCGACTGCCTGACCCTTTGGCTTTCTAACCTTCTGACGGCCGTCGAGGAAGATGAGGAGAAGATCCTCGGCGAGATCGACCGGTTGGTCAGCATTGCTCGATCGGTTGATCTTTCGGTCATAGCCGTTTCGAACGAGGTTGGATTGGGAATTGTTCCCACCGATCATTCCCTCTCCCGGCTCTTCCGGGATCTCTCCGGCCTTCTTCACCAACGGTGGGCCGCAGAGGCCGATGAAGTGTACTGGATGATGGCGGGAATCGCTGTCCCGATTAAAAGGAAGCGCGATGAAAAAGCTGCAGTTAGTTATCGGCCGGATTAAGCCGCTGGAAGAATCGGGACGCCTCCTTGCGAAGAAGCGGCTCAACAGCCTGACCAAGCCGCTCGGCAGCCTCGGCCGCTTGGAGGAGCTGGCGGCTTGGTATATCCAGGTGACCGGAAAGATTCCTTCACCGCCGTTGAAGAAAGTCATTTGTGTCTTCGCCGGCGATCACGGGGTGGTGGAGGAGAAGGTCAGCGTCTATCCCAAAGCGGTCACGGCGCAGATGGTTTACAACTTCCTTCACGGGGGAGCGGCAATCTGCGTCCTTGCGAGGCAGGCGGGGGCCGATGTCCGTGTGATCGACATCGGGGTCGACCATCCCTTTGGGAAATTGCCGGGATTGATCGATCGAAAGATCGATCGGGGAACCCGGAACATGAGACTCGGGCGCGCCATGTCCCGGAGGCAAGCGCTGTCGGCGATCGCCGTCGGATGCGACCTGGCGGAAGAAGAGGCACGCCGCGGCACGAATCTCTTGGGGACCGGCGAGATGGGGATCGGCAACACCACTCCCAGCAGCGCCGTTACTGCGCTCCTGACCGGCTCGCCGGTGGAAACGGTGACCGGACGGGGCACCGGGATCGACGAGCCGACGCTCCGTTTGAAGCGGACCGTCATCGAGGAGGCGCTTCGGGTCAACCGGCCGAATCCGGAAGATCCGATCGATATTCTCGCCAAGGTCGGCGGGTACGAAATTGCCGGAATCGTCGGCCTGCTCCTTGGGGCGGCGGCGCACCGGATTCCGGTCGTCGTCGATGGCTTTATCTCCACCGCCGCGGCCTTGATCGCCGTGGCCTTGGCGCCGGAGGTTAAAGATTATCTTGTCGCCGCCCATCGCTCGGCGGAGTCGGGCCATCGCATCGCCTTGTCGAAACTCGGTCTTGATCCTCTGCTCGATCTCAACATGCGGCTGGGCGAAGGGACCGGCGCGGCGTTGGGGATGGGATTGGTCGAGAGCGCCGTTCGCATCCTCACCGAGATGGCGACCTTCGATGAGGCCGGTGTCTCCGGTCCGGAGCGGAAACGATGAGAAGCTTCTTCACCGCGATCGGCACCCTCACCATCGTTCCATGCCATCATTCAATGATTGCCACCGAGCGCGATCTCGGCCGCTCGGTCCTCTTTTTCCCGGTGGTGGGATTGGCGATCGGCGTTTTCTTGATGGGGCTCGCCCAACTCCTGGGACTGATTCTCACGCCGGCCCTCTCGGCGGCCCTGCTCCTTCTCGCTTTGGTTCTGATCACCGGGGGACTCCATCTCGATGGATTGGCCGACCTCTGCGACGGCCTGGCCGCGGGCGGGGGCCGGGAGCGAATTCTCTCCGTGATGAAGGACCCACATATCGGCGCGTTCGGCGTGATCGGTTTGGGGGTGGTCTTGATCTTGAAATATGCTCTCTTTGGTGAGATGATTCGTCGGGGGTGGCTGACCGCGTTTCTCCTGATGGGGCTCCTCAGCCGGTGGGCCATGGTCCTGGCGAGTTTTATCGGGAGGTATGCCAGAGAGAGCGGGACGGCGCAGCCCTTCATCGGGCGGATCGGCCGGCTCCCATGCGCCGGGGCGACTCTGATCACTCTCGCAGGCGCGTTTCTGATTTCAAAGGGAATCGGATTAATCGCCGCTTCGCTCGTCTTTTTATCGGTCTTGGTTTTTAATCGATTTCTCGAATCAAGGATCGGCGGCTGGACGGGGGACGCGCTCGGCGCGCTCTCAGAGATGGTGGAGGTGGGGGTGCTCCTCTTCATCAGCGCAGTTTAGATTAAGCCGTCATTCCCGCGAAAGCGGGAATCCATAAGCCATTGATTTAAATAAACTGGATTCCCGATTAAACATTTCGGGAATGACGGACAGAGAGCTTTTCAAGGAATGATGAAAGGAGTTCATTGATGCCGCGAATTACAAAGGTCTATACGCGAACCGGAGATGATGGGAGCACCGGGCTCGGCAGCAAGCGGCGGGTCCCGAAGGACTCCGCGCGGATTTCATCGTATGGCACGGTCGATGAGCTCAATTCCCAGATCGGCGTCGCCATGGCGGCCGGGCTCGACACGGTCCTGATGAAGGCCTTGGCTGCGATTCAAAACGATCTTTTCCACCTCGGCTCCGACCTCTGCATTCCGGAGGAAGATAAGGTAAAGATGAATGTCCCGAAGATCGAGCAGCGCCACATCGACGCCCTCGAGGAGTTGATGGACCGTCTTTCGGAAGCGCTTACGCCGCTTGAGAATTTCGTTCTTCCGGGCGGCACGCCCGGTGCGGCGCAGCTTCATGTCGCCCGGACGGTCTGCCGCCGGGCGGAGCGGGAAGTAATCGCCCTCCGGCGGGTGGAGCCGGTCGGCGCCTTTACAGTTCCCTATCTGAATCGCCTCTCCGACGCGCTTTTCGTCATGGCGCGATACGAGAACAAAAAGCGGGGGGTATCGGATCTTTTATGGGATAGCAGAGCGTGAGTTCAGAGGAAAAAGAATGAAGAAAAAAACCTGGCTTTCCTGGAGCAGCGGCAAGGACAGCGCTTGGTCGCTCTATCGTCTCAGGCAGCAGCCCGATATCGAGGTGACCGGACTGGTCACGACGGTGAACGAGCGGCATCAGCGGGTGGCGATGCATGCGGTCCGGTTGTGCCTCCTTCAGGCGCAGGCGGAGGCGGCGGGGCTTCCCCTTCACGTCGTGCCGATCCCATCTCCGTGCAGCAACGAGGCATACGAGGCCGCGATGCGCCGGCTCATCGAAGAAGCGAAGCAGGAGGGGGTGACGCAGATGGCCTTCGGCGATCTATTTCTGGAAGACATCCGAGCGTACCGGGAGCGGCAGCTTTCCGGCACCGGGATCACGCCGCTCTTCCCCCTCTGGCAGATCCCGACCGACCGCCTCGCCCAAGAGATGATCGCCGGCGGTCTGTCTGCCGTCATTACCTGCATCGATCCGCGGCATCTTGCGCCGACCTTCGCCGGGCGAACGTTCAACGCATCCTTCCTGGATGACCTCCCGAAAGAGGTCGATCCGTGCGGGGAGCGAGGAGAATTTCATAGCTTTGCGGTCGCGGGGCCGATGTTCCGCCATCCGATCTCCGTCACGGTCGGCGAGGTGGTCACGCGGGACGGGTTTGTTTTTGCCGATCTCTTGCCGGCGGCGGAGGAGGCGGTCCGATGAGGAGCGTCCGGCCCGTCCTTTGGATTCTGGCGCTCTTTCTTCTTTTCGCCGATCACTCATTGGGAGTTGCGGCAGAGGAGACCGTTCCCCCCAGGAAACCGCAGCGGATCGTCTCGTTGACGCTCGGCACCGATGAAATTCTCTTCTCCCTGGTCGATCCGAAGCGGATCGCGGCGGTGACCTATCTGGCGGCCGATCCGGGAATTTCTCATGTGGCCGAGGCGGCGAAGGGTGTGCCGAACAAAATTCGGGCGAACCTGGAACAGGTGGTGGCGTTGCAGCCCGATCTGGTCTTCGTCGCCACCTACACGTCGATGGATGTGGTGAAGCAGTTGACCGAGGCGCGGCTTCCGGTCGTCAAGCTGGAGCTCTTTTCCTCCATCGAGGGGATCAAGCGAAACATTCTGACCGTCGGTCGGGCGGTCGGCGAGGAACGGCGGGCGGAAGCGATCGTCGCCGAGATGGATCGGAAGCTGAAACTGCTGTCGGAGCGGGTGGCCGTCGCCCCGCGGCGGCCGGGGGTTCTCTTCTACAGCCCGACCGGCGTGGTGGCCGGAAAGGAGACCACCTTTGACGAAATTGCCGCGTTGATCGGCGCGCGGAATCAAGCGGCGGAGGCGGGACTGGTGGGCCACCAGAAGTTGTCGGTCGAGCGGTTGATCCAGCTCGATCCGGAGATTGTTATTGTGAGCGACTGGAATCCGCAGGAGGCCGATTTTTATCAAAGGCTGATGGCGCATCCGGAGCTGGGGCACCTTTCTGCGATTCGGAATCGGCAGGTCCATGCCATTCCGGAGAAGCATCTCTCGACCGTCTCTCAGCATATCGTCGATGGGATCGAGCAGATGACGCGGATCATCCATCCGGAGTGGTCCGATTCGGCGGCGCTGGGAAAAGAAGGGGCGCGATCCCGATGAGGCCGTCTCCGTTGACCCTTCCCCTGCGGCGCACGCTCCCCTCCTTCTGGCCGAAGGCCGGCTTGCTCTCCATGCTCCTTCTTCTCCTGGCCGGAATGATCGTCGTGGCGACGGCGGTCGGGACGGTGGCGGTGCCGCTGCCGGTGGTGGCCCGGCTGATTTTAAATCAGCTCCCGCTGATCCATCTGACGGGGTGGGACGCTTCGCAGGAGATCATCATCCTCACCGTCCGGCTTCCGCGGGTGCTCCTGGCGGCGGTGGTCGGCGGCGGGCTCGCGGTCTCGGGGGCGGCGATGCAGGGGCTCTTTCGCAACCCGATGGCCGATCCGGGGGTGATCGGCCTCTCCGGCGGGGCGGCGCTCGGGGCCGTGATTGCGCTGGCGTCGGGGCTTGCTTTTCGTCATCATCTCATTCTGCCCGCCTTCGCATTTGCCGGGGCGTTCGGCACCGTCCTGCTGGTTTACCGGATCGCCACGCGGGACGGGAAGACGCCGGTGACCACCTTTCTCCTCTCCGGGATGGCGGTCGGGATCTTCATGGTGTCGATGATGTCGTTGATCCTTTCCCGGCTCACCTCGGTCGCCGTGGTCGGCGAGATCCTCTTCTGGCTGATGGGGGGGCTCGACGCGCGGGGATGGATTCATCTGAAAGTCGCACTCGGGCCGATCCTGCTCGGGAGCGCAGGCCTTCTCTTCTTCGCGCGCGATCTGAACCTCCTTGCGCTGGAGGGAGAGGAGGGGGCGGCGGCGCTCGGGATGCGGGTGAAATCGGTCCAGCGGATCCTGCTGCTGCTCTCCTCCCTGGTCACCGGCGCGGCGGTCGCCTTTACCGGGACGATCGCCTTCGTCGGTCTGATCATCCCCCATGTCGTTCGGCTGATCATCGGTCCCGATCACCGGATGTTGCTGCCGGCCTCCTTCCTGGCGGGAGGGAGCTTTCTGGTCGGCGCCGATCTTTTGGCGCGCGTGTTGATCTCGCCGGAAGAACTTCGCTTGGGGACGATCACCTCGCTGGTCGGCGTTCCTTTTTTTCTCTACCTGCTTCATAAAGGAATTCGGAATGGCGCGCGCTGAGACGGATGGGATCGCCATCGAGAAGGTCTCCCTTGTTCGGAAGGGGAGGCGGGCCTTGCATCAGATCGATCTGAAGGTCGGACGCCGAGAGTTGATCGGCCTGATCGGACCGAACGGCGCCGGGAAGTCGAGCCTGCTCAAGCTGTTGATGAATCTCCTGACGCCGACCGACGGCGCGATCTTCCTGGATGGAAAAGATTTGAAAGCGTGGAGCCATCGGGCGCTTGCGCAGCGGGTCGCCTATCTTCCGCAGAGTCCGTCGCTCGATTCCGCTTTTCCCTGCCGGGAGGTGGTGCTGATGGGGCGGTATGCCCATCTCGGCCGGTTCGAGCGGGAGTCTTCCCGCGATTTTGAAATCGCTCAAGAGGCGATGCGGCGAACGGAGACGAGCGCTTTGGCCGACCGGCCGGTGACGGAATTATCCGGGGGGGAGTTGCAGCGGGTGCTGCTCGCCCGGACGCTGGCGCAGGAGGCGAGCACGCTTCTGCTCGATGAGCCGACGGCGAATCTCGACCCGCAGCACCAGCTTGGCGTCATCGATCTGGTCGCTTCACTCGTCGAGAAAGGGATCTCCGTCGTGATGGCGCTGCACGATCTTCATCTGGCGGCGCGTTATTGCCATCGCTTGATTTTACTTCATCAAGGCGAGGTGATCGCGGAGGGGACGCCGCGCGCCGTGCTGACGGAGCAGAACCTACGGCGGGTCTACGGCATCGAAGCCGAGATCGCAATGCATCCGACGCTCCACTATCCGGTGGTGACCCCCCTCTCGGTCGCCCCGCCGGGGAGATGAAAAGATGAAATTGAAAATTCGTCTCGCAGTCATTCTTTCCCTCGTCTTTCATGGGGTCCTGCTCCTTGGGGTCTTCTCGGGGGCCGATCGCCGCGGAGCGGAAGAGGCCGGTTTGGTGGTCGAGTTGGTCTCGTTGGGTCAGACGGAATCGACACCGCTTCTCACCGGCGATTCAACCGGCGGGTCCGATCTCCTCCAGCAACCTGCTTTCCCAATGGAATCTGAGGAGCACTTCGACTTGTTTGAAGAGGATTCTCCTCCTCCGACCGAGCCCTCTGTTGAAGAGGACGAAGCGCCGGTGCTTCCTCCGTCCGATCGGGAGGAACAGGAGATGACCTTTCCGGAGGAGCCGGACCCTTCCTTCGATCCGGACTTTCCTCCCTTGGAGGATATCGAGGAACCCTTGTCCGAGGAGCGGACGGAAACAGAGCCGGCATTTAGGCGGGTGGCAGGGATCGATCGATCCAAAAAAGAATCGACCGAATCAACAGGGGGTAAGGGCACCGGCCATGGTTCCCCGGGAGACGGCGCGCCACAGCCGACCGTCGGTGATGCGTTGCCCGGAGGAGCCGCGGGTGCCGGAGGAGGGCAGAGCGGCCCCCGCTTTGTCGTTCCGAGCGCGGGACGATCCAATCCGAAGCCGCGCTATCCCGAGCGCGCGCGGGCCGAGGGGAGGGAGGGGACGGCCCTCCTCAAGGTGACGGTCCTCTCGACCGGGAAAGTCGGCGAGGCGCTCATCGAGCAATCTTCCGGACATACCGATCTCGACCGGTCGGCCGTCGAGGCGGTGATGAAGTGGACGTTTCTCCCGGCCCGGCGGGGGGAGAATCCGGTGGTCTCCTCGGTCCGCATCCCGGTGACCTTCGCGCTCGATCGACCCTAGCAGCGGGTACTGGTAAGTTTAAATTTTTACCAGTACCGGCTTATGCAAGTTCTTGACTATTCCCTACTACTATGGTATGCACTTAAAGAATATTTGAATCTAAATCCCTCCTCTTATACAGATACAGATCATCCGACAGTAAGTTTTGGGAAGGTTCTCGGTTCATGAACAAAAAACAAACAAAAAACCTGAACGATTTACGCAATCTACCAGCATATCCTATTAGAGAAGCGGCGCGTTACCTTGGGATTCCTGTAACTACCCTGAAATCATGGATCATGGGGCGCCCTTATCCAAGCGGCACAGGTATGCGGTTCTTTAAACCCATCATCCATATTCCTGATAAAAGTCAAAATCTACTCTCCTTTATAAATCTCGTGGAGGCCCATGTTTTAAATGCAACTCGTAAGTATCATAATGTTCCTTTAAAAAATATAAGAAGGGCCCTCGAGTACGTCAGAGAAAATCTAAAGTCAGAGCACCCGCTAGTAGATCAGGAATTTGAAACAAATGGGATAGATCTTTTCATTGAGCATGGGTGTTTTATCAACGCATCAAAGCATGGGCAAATAGCCATACGTGATATCTTGCAAGCCTATCTTCACCGTATCGAAAGAGATCATGCCGGTATTCCCATCAGGCTTTATCCGTTTACCAGGAAAAACTATTCTGAAGAGCCCAAAACAGTTGTTATCGATCCTTATATCTCCTTTGGGCGTCCTGTTTTGGCTGGAACGGGTATTCCAACTGAAATTATCGCAGAGCGCTATAAGGCCGGCGAATCGATTGAAGAGTTAAGCAACGATTATGGGCTCCAGCCGCTCCAAATCCAGGAAGCAATCCGCTGCGAACTTCCAGACGCCGCCTAAACCTACCGTTTTTTTCCTTGACCGTAGTCTCGGAAAATTAACCATTACAGATGCACTTCGTAAGGCTAATGTAAAAGTAGAAATTCATGATGATCACTTTAAACTTGATGAAAAAGATATTGAGTGGCTTAAGTTTGTTGGCGAAAAAGGATGGTTTGTTATTACAAAAGATGATCGAATCAGATACCGCCCACTCGAAAGAATGGCTCTTATAAACTCCGGGGTAGGTGCTTTTATAGTTACCTGCAAAGGTCTTAATGGCCAACAGATAGCAGATCTAATAATTCCAAAATTATCCTCTATGTATAAATTGATAGAAAGGAGTACACGCCCTTTTATAGCCAAAATTACCAGAGACGGTGTGTCTATAATTGTTGATTGTCATAACAATAATTTGAGTCAGAAGAAGCGTAAGAAATAGGGGGAACCATCCATCCGTGCCCTTTTCCTTGCCGCATGGACTCAAATAGAATTTAACTCCGCTACCCGTCTTTCAGCAATTTGACACCTCCTCCCCAGGATGTTAAAATCCCCACTTCTTTAATAAGACCCGGTTTTTTCGAATTTCTATTCTGTCATCCTGAGCGAAGCGAAAGGTCTCGTTTCGAGATTCTTCGGCACTGCCTCAGAGTGACACCTAGCGAGGAGTCTCCCACGAACGATCGATTCTTAAAAGCCTGCCGGCGGGAGCCGGTTGATTACACGCCGATTTGGCTGATGCGCCAGGCGGGGCGCTATATGAAGGAGTTTCGCGAGATCCGGGCGAAACATTCGCTCCTGACCGTCTGCAAAACGCCGGAGCTGGCCGCCGAGGTGACCCTGCAGCCGATCAAGCGGTTCGATCTCGACGCGTCGATCATCTTCGCCGACATTCTCCTGCCGCTGGAGCCGATGGGGCTGCAGCTCGAATTCGTCAAGGGGGAAGGTCCCGCCATCCACAATCCGGTGAAAGATAAAAAGGGGGTCGAAGCGCTCCGGCCGGTCGAGCCGGAAGAGAGCCTCGGCTACGTGATGGAGGCGATCCGGCAGGTTCGGCGCGAGCTGAAGGTGCCGCTCATCGGATTTGCCGGCGCCCCGTTTACCCTGGCGAGCTACATGATCGAAGGGGGCCATTCCCGGAACTACCTCGACACCAAGCGGATGATGTACGGCGCGCCGGAGGTTTGGGATCTCCTGATGACGAAGCTGGTCCGGGTCCTCTCCGATTACCTCTTGGCACAGGTGAAAGCCGGGGCGCAGGCGCTTCAGGTTTTTGACAGTTGGATCGGCGCCCTCTCCCCCGACGACTACCGGCGCTTCGTCTTTCCCCACATGAAAGCGCTCTTCACCGCCCTTCGAAACGCAGGGGTCCCGTTGATCCACTTCGGAACGGGGACCGCCACGCTGCTGGAGCTGCAGAAAGAGGCGGGGGGGGATGTGATCGGCCTCGACTGGCGGGTCAATCTGGATGAAGGATGGAAGCGGCTGGGGGATGATGTCGCCGTTCAGGGGAATCTCGATCCGCTCGTCCTCTTCGCGCCGCGGCCGGAAATCGAAAGGCAGGTGGATGAGATCCTTCGCCGCGCCGCCAACCGCCCTGGCCACATTTTTAATCTCGGTCACGGCATTCTTCCCGAGACGCCGCTCGAAAGCGTCGACGCGCTGATCGAGCGGGTCCACCTGAAATCGGATCGATCATAAAAGCATTTCTAAATTCATTCCTGATTTAATTTTCTGATCATTGGGTTAGAATGCCTTAATGACTAAAAAGCAAGAAGTAATAATGCTAATGAAAAAGTGGTGGAGGCAACTTCCTTTATTGAAGCAGAATAATAACCTCCCCGCAAAGGGAACGGTTTCAGGGGCGTTAGTAGTTCTTGAGAACCTTAAAAATAACTATACCCTCAATATAGACCACCACAGAACTAAAGGAAGGTCGCAAATAAAAGGCGCCGGTGGGGCAAGAACTAGAAAGATTCTTGCTCGTCATGGTGAGACTCGGACATTCTCTTCAGAAGCCGGGCGCACTAATCGTGGGTTGGCTGGAGGGATAGAGAAACTTTTAGAGGCGCTGAGGCGAGCTCGCCTAGAGGATTTCCCAAAGGATGAGAGAAGTCAGGTTTTGGAAGAAGCTCAAATATTTTTGGTGGGAAAAGTTAGGGAATATTTCAGCCGGGAGCGTGTGAAACTCGCTTACAATTCAGAGAACACGACATGGCAAACAATCCATGATGTTTTGGAGAAAGCAAAAGAGAGCGGGAAAGAAGGACCGGTAGCGCAGTATTTGGTCGGCGCTAAACTGTCGCTTAGGTTTCCCGAAGTTGAGATCAGGAACGATTCCTATAGCACCTCGGATATCCAATCGGGAAGTCCTGGGGATTTTTCGGTAAATGACACAGTGTTTCATGTGACAGTCTCTCCTAATTTAGGGCATCTTGAAAAGTGTAAACAAAATGTCGAAATGGGGTATAGGACTTACATCTTGGTTCCGGATAGAATATTAGTAGGCACAAGGCAGAACGCTGAGAACATGCTTCCAGGCAGAATAGCTGTCCAATCGATAGAATCTTTTGTTGCGCAAAACATTGAAGAATTGTCTGTCTTTTCGAAGGGGAAGCTTGTGGGGGGATTTCGGCTTCTTCTTGAAAAATACAACGAACGGGTAAATAAAGTAGAACCTGATAAATCCATGCTGATTGAATTACCGAGAAACCTTTAGCATACGTTTCAATGCGGTGAAGATATGAGCCATCACATGTTTTCCGAAACTACGAGCGATCTGGCCCAAGATAATCGCAGGTTCGAAATCGCTCCGTGTGCAAGGCTTCCGCTTACTGTGGCCGAGTACTTTGCCGGAATCGGTTTAGTCCGAATGGGATTGGAACGAGAAGGTTGGCGGGTGCTATTTGCCAATGATTGGTCGGAACAGAAGCTGCAAATGTATGAGGGTTTTTTCAGAAATGTGAACCATTACCAATGCTCTAATGTTTTTGATCTTGATGTTCGTTCTATTCCAGAGGCAACACTGGCGACATGCTCATTCCCCTGTATTGACTTGTCCCTTGCCGGGAATATGAATGGCATGAGCGGGGAACATTCAAGCGCATTCTGGGGTTTTGTGAGAGTTTTACAAGAGCAAGGCGAAAGCGCTTCACCGCTTGTGCTTGTGGAAAATGTTCCTGGGTGGCTGACATCTAATAACGGAGCTGATTTTAGAGTGACAATCAAAGCTCTCAATGATTTAGGCTATGTATGTGATGTTTTTCTGTTGAACGCTCTTCGGTTTACTCCCCAAAGCCGTAACCGAATATTCGTAGTTGGAGCAAAGTGTTGGACTGGCAATTTTGACATTCAGGTTCTTCTCAGCCGCTCTCCTTCCCTTTCCTCTAAGGGCATCAAGAATGCGATCAATGCGAACCGGGATTTACAATGGATGTCTTTGCATATCCCTCAGCCTTTGCCGTTATTGCAGGGAGGTCTTGCCTCTCAAGTGATTCAGGAATTGGCAGAAGAGGACAGTCGTTGGTGGTCAGATCATGAGGTAGATCGCCATTTGGCAATGATGTCCAACCCACACCGCCATAGAGTTGAGGTTCTCGCTCAACAAGAGAGTTATGTTTTTAGAACGTTTTTCCGGAGGCGCAGAGATAATGAGCAGAGGGTAGAAGTCCGGAAAGATGATATTGCAGGTTGTTTACGAACAGCTAATGGTGGAAGCAGTCGACAATTTGTGTTAAGGGCTGGTATGGGCCAGATTAGAATGCGCAACATGACTTCAAGAGAATATGCGAGACTTCAAGGTGTTCCAGATTGCTATCAAATTGATGTTGACGAAAATCAGGCCCTAACTGGTTTTGGAGATGCTGTGTGCGTTCCAGCCATATCATGGATAGCTCGAAACGTCCTCAATCAATTAGTTGAGGAAGTCACATAGGTATGGACTCGGTGGATCGAAAAACCCGCTCTCGGGTGATGGCTTCTGTCCGTTCGAAAGGCAACTTGTCAACCGAGAGGCGGTTGCGTTTTGCTCTTATGCGCGCAAAAGTTCGCGGCTGGCGAATGCATGCGACAGATTTGCCGGGCGTTCCAGACTTTGTTTTCGATAATGAGCATCTTATTATCTTTGTTGATGGATGTTTTTGGCATGGTTGTCCGCGTTGTTATCGTAGACCCCACTCTTCGCGAAAGTACTGGGATAAAAAAGTGAGGCGCAACATGGCAAGAGACAAAAGGATAACTGCTCAACTCCGGCGAACTGGATGGTCAGCAATCCGGGTGTGGGAGCATTCACTAACCAAACTTGACAGAGTTGTTGCAAGAATTAAGGCTAAGCTAGTCTTAGTCACTCCCATGACGCGAAATATGAATATGGGTAACAATAGGGCAGGTGAGAGTCTTTATCACGGCATCCTTTCGGAGACGCCGCTCGAGAGCGTTGACGCGGTGATCGAGCGGGTCCATCGAAAAAGCGCGCGATGATCACCCGGAACGGAAATCCGATCAAAAAGGCCCCGCCCGACCAGGTCGCCGTTCTTTTAATGGCCCACGGCGGCCCCGACTCGCTCGATGATGTCGCGCCGTTTCTTCGCCACATCATGAAGGAGCGGGTCCCCTCGCCCGAGATCGTCGCGCAGGTGACGGAACGCTACCGGTTGATCGGCGGGAAGTCCCCTCTGCTGGAGATCACACAGCAGCAGGCGGCCGCCCTGGAAGCCGAGCTGAACAAAAAGTCCTCCCGCTTCCGGGTCTACATCGGAATGCGCCATTGGACCCCCTTCATCAAAGAGGCGGTCAAGCAGATCATCGAAGATCAGTCGCAACAGCTCATCGCCCTCAGCCTGGCCCCGCAATATTCCAAGTTGAGCGTCGGCGCCTACATTCAAGCGGTTCAGACGGCGCTTACCGACGCCGGAAGCGATCTGGCCGTCACGACGGTCGAGAGCTGGCACAACCAGCCGCTCCTCCTGGATGCCTTCGCAAAGAAGGTCAAGGAGGCGCTGAAAGATTATCCGGAAGAAATCCGATCGACGATTCCGATCCTTTTTACCGCCCACTCCCTTCCGGAGCGGGTCCTCGCGGAGGGAGATCCTTATCCGAAGGAGTTGGAGGCGACCGTCGCCGGCGTGGTGAAGCGGTTGGGGAATGTGAATTCCCGTTTTGCCTATCAGAGCCGCGGAATGTCGCCGGGGAAATGGCTGGGACCGGAGGTGGATGACGTCCTCAACGAGCTGGCCGCTCAGGGAGAGAAAAGTCTCCTCATCGTTCCGGTCGGATTCGTCTGCGACCATGTCGAGATCCTCTACGACATCGACATCCTCTACAAGCAGACGGCGCAATCCAAAGGGATCGAACTCCGCCGGACCGAGTCACTCAACGCCTCGCCGCTCTTCATCCAGGCGCTCGCCGCCGTCGTCCACGCCCACCTGCCGGTTTAAATCCTCTTTGACATAAATTGTAATTGTTTGTAGGGGCGCACCGATGTGTGCGCCCTTTTTTATTGTGTGATTTTCCAGAAGGGACAGGGCGGACACACCGGTCCGCCCCTACAATCGATCGGGATGATCTTTTCGGGCAACGGCCATCCCGATAAGAAACACCGCCATCAATCCATACGCGACGGCCATCATGAAAGGCCGGGTCGTCTCCATTCCCCACGGAAAGAAAAGCCGTCCGTCTTCGAAAGGAGAGTGGATCACGCCGAAGAGGGCCAGCGCGCCGGCGAGGCCGAAGAAGGCGGCCGCGCGGAGAAGCCGCCGGTCGATGATCTCCGCCAGCGCCCCGCCCCAGAGAAGCGAGGAGACGATGAAGCCGTTGGAGAGAAAGAGGAGCGCCTGATAGGTGATGGCGGTCTCCCCTTGCAGGTCGGCCGCGCGTTTTCCGAGGTGGCCGAGCAAGCCGTTCAGCTGGATCAAGATGACGGCGGCGATCACCGGGAGGAAGGCGAAAGCGACCGCTTTGTAATGCTCCTTCGGGGTGGCGGCAAAGGCCTGTGCGGTGATCTCCAATCCGATAAAGACCAAAATCGGCGCCACCGCCGCCTCCGGGAGCAGATCGACCACGGTGCCGAGAAAGCCGAAGATCCCGGCCAGACCGATAAAAAGGGAGGTCGCCAACGTATAACCGGCCCCGCCCCCCATCTCCTTGTACGCCGGGTGGCCGATGTAAGGGGTCGTCTGGACCACGCCGCCGCAAAGACCGCTCGCGATTGTCGAGAGCCCGCTGGTCAGGAGAATCGACCGGGTGTCGTATTCATCCCCCGCCGCCGCGGCGCTCTCGGTCACGTCGATCCCGCCGATGATGACGATGATGGCGAACGGCAGGGCGATCGGAAGGTAGGTCAGCACATGGGGAAGTCCTTCCAAGAACTGAAGCGTCGGCAAAGGGAGGGCCCCCATCGTTGCTGCCTCATGCAAAGGGGCCGGCGCGGCGCCTTGTCCGAAGAGGCCGAGCAGCGCGGAGACGAGAATCCCCAGCACGACCGCTGCGAAGGCGGCAGGAATTCGAAAGGGAAACGGGATCTTCCCGACGATGCAGGCGAGGATCACGATCAGCGAGAGAAATCCGACCAGCGGGTTTTGGACGATCTTCAACAACGGAAGAAAAGCGATCAGAAGAAGCGCCACCCCGGCGATCGGCCCGAGCAGGCCGGCGCGGGGGACGGCCCGCTGGATCATCGGCCCCAGGAACGCCCCCGCCGTTTTGACCAGCCCGACCAGGATGATCACCGCCGTCGAGATCTTCCAGGCGAGCGCCGCATCGTTTGTGGCCAGATAAGCGGGGCCGATGACGCCGAAGGTAAAGGCGAAGAGGGAAGGGGTGTCGATCCCCAGCGGCATCGCGGTAATATCGGATCGGCCGGTCCGGCGGGCGAGCCGGATCGCCATGATCGTGTAGATCAGATCGCCGATCAAGACGCCGATCGCCGACCCGGGGATCATCCGGCCGTAGACGATCTCACGCGGAAATTGGAAAAGGCCGACCAGGATCGACGCCATGATCACCAACTGGGTCATGTTGTCGACGACAAGGCCGAAGAAGGCGTTGAGGTCGCCTGGCCGAAGAAGGAGTTTTTCTTTAAGACTTCTTTGCATCCGAGCCTGTTCCGACGGGGGAGTCTTCCAAGCGGAGGAGTATACACAGTCAAAACCGGGACCACAATCTTATTTTAAGAACGCCGATACCTCCACCGAGGGAGATTTTACGACTCGCTTAAGGTATTTCCGGCCTTGCTATTGGTCTCCGGAAATTCATATAATGTTAACCGACATGGAAAATCCCTCGAAAATAAATATCCTCCTTGTAGACGATCATTCAGAGAATCTGCTTGCTTTGGAAGCGATCCTGGAATCGCCCGGGTATCACATTGTGAAGGCGCGCTCCGGCGAGGAGGCATTGAGATGTCTCCTGAGTCAGCCTATTTCACTGATTCTCTTGGATGTGCAGATGCCGGGCCTCAATGGGTTCGAGACCGCCAAGCTGATCAAAGAGCGGGAATCGGCGCAGCACATCCCGATTATTTTCATGAGCGCCATCCATAAGGCCTATGAATACGTCCTGAGAGGTTACTCCGCCGGCGGGGTCGATTACCTCTTTACCCCTTTTGATCCGGAGATCGTCCGTGCAAAAGTGGCCGCGCTGGTCGAAATCTTCAACAAGGAGAACCAACCCAAACAGCTGGTCGATGTTCTTCACCTGAATGAACGGAGGCACCGATACCGGAGTTTGGCGGAGGCGATGCCGATCATCGTCTGGACCGCCTCTCCCGACGGTCCGATCGATCATATCAATAAGCAGTGGCGCAACTACACCGGAATGACCTTCGATCAGAGCAAAGGGTGGAGATGGGTGGCGGCGCTGCATCCGGATGATCTTCAGTTCTGTCTCGACAAACTGGCCCGCGCCATCCGTGTCGGGAAGAGCTCCGATATCGAATGCCGCCTGAAAAAGAAAGATGGAAGTTATCGCTGGCATCGTATCCGGACCGCTCCGGAGAGAAATCTGAAAGGTAAGCTGATGGGCTGGTTTGGAAGTGCGATGGACATCCATGATCAGAAAAAGCAGGAAGAAACGGAAGGAAAGAAAACGAAACGATCTTCCTGATCCCGCTCTGTTTTACTCCCTTTTCACCCCTTTTCGGAGTGCAGCCCCTCACTTCCTCCACCAGACTTTCATCGCGTGGGGTTTCGCCTAAACCCCCTCGCGCGACGGCCGTCTGCGCTACAGGCGCTTTGGTCTTGATCTCCTCATCCCCGGATTCTCGTGACGACACGATCCATTCTCCCCTTGTTTCCGGTAAAGTGAATTTTGTACAATGAGACAGTCTTTAGGTCAGGCGCCGCTTTGTGGAAGAAGAAAATGCCTGCAACACAGAAAGTGAATATATTACTGGTGGATGACCATCCGGAGAACCTTCTTGCGCTGGAGGCCGCCCTGGAGGCTCCCGATTATCGCTTGGTCCGGGCCCACTCCGGGATGGAAGCGCTGAGACTCCTTCTGAAGGAGCCGTTCTCCCTCATTCTGTTGGACGTTTGCATGCCGGGGCTCAACGGTTTCGAGACCGCCGCTTTGATCCGCGAGCGCCCGAAAACCCGCGACATTCCGATCATCTTCATTACCGCCGTGAATAAAACAGACGAAGATAGGGAGAAGGGGTATTCGGTCGGGGCGGTCGATTATATCCTCAAGCCGTTTGATCCGGAAGCGCTCAAGACGAAGGTGTCGGTCCTGACCGGAATGCAGAAACGGGGTGAGATCTTGCGGCAGGAGGGAATCCTTTCTTTAAAAAAGCAAGCCGCCGACGGACAGGGGTACCGGCATCTGACCCATGCCATCCCGCAGATCGTCTGGATTGCCCAGCCGGATGGAGCCGTCGATTTCTTCAACCAACCGTGGTTTAACTATACCGGCCTCACTTTTGAGCAGAGCGAGGGATGGGGTTGGAACCGGGTGATCCATCCGGAGGACCTTCCGCCGGCGTTGGCATGCTGGGAGGAGGCCCTTCGACGGGAGAAAGAGTATCAGATGGAATGCCGGCTCAAGCGGGCCGATGGGAGCTATCGCTGGCACCTGATTCGCGCTTTTCCGGAGCGGGATTCCCAGGGGCGGATTCTCGCTTGGCTCGGAACCTCCACCGATGTGAACGATCAAAAACAGGTGCAGGAAAGACTGGAGCAGACCATCCGGGAGTTGGAACAAAAAAAGAGGGAGGCGGAAGCGGCCACCCGGCTCAAATCGGAATTCGTCTCGAACGTCTCACACGAGCTGCGGACACCGCTCAATGCCATTCTCGGTTACACCGTGCTTCATTTAGAAGGCATTTACGGCGAGATCACCGAAGCGCAGATGGTCCCGCTTGAAGGGGTCCATCGGAATGCCGTCGCACTTCTGGAGCTGATCAATAATCTGTTGGATCTCTCCAAGATGGAATCGGGCCGGATGCCGCTGATCCTCGATCCCATTGATTTAAGACAACTTCTTTCCGCCGCGTTCGAGAATGTCAAACCGCTGATAAACGGCAAGAAAATCGAGGTCGTCTGGAACATTGCGGATGATTTAAAACCCATTCGAAGCGACGCCTTAAAGATCAAACAGATTTTCTTGAATCTGCTGACCAATGCAATCAAGTTCACTGAGCAAGGGGCGATCACGATCTGCGCAGTGAATGCCAAGAGGGGGGTCCTTTTGTCGATCGCCGACACCGGCATTGGAATAAAAGAGGATGATCTCTCGGTCATCTTCGATCCCTTCCGGCAGATCGACGGCACGATGACCCGAAAAGTCGACGGGAGCGGCTTAGGGTTGACGATTGTCAAAAAGATGGTGGAAGTCCTTCAGGGAACGATCGAGGTCCAAAGCCAATTGGGCCGGGGATCGACCTTTACGATTTTCCTCCCTGAGCCGCTGTCCGATTCTTCTCATCCTGATTCCGAAAAAGCGACCCCCCCGGCCACGTCTGATCAGGCATTGTCCGAAAGGTAACGCGCCGGCCTTTCAACATCTCCCGTCAACATCTCCCGCAACGCGCCGGATCTTGACTTTGCCCGAAGCGATTGGTCATAATGCGCCCGATGAAGTATCTCCTTCCGAAATGTCTCCTTTCGACCGCGATTCTCCTTTCAGGACTCCTTACGTCTTCCCTGTGGGGCGCGGATCCGATTAAGATCGGCGTGATCACGACATTGACCGGCCCGGAGGCGCCGCTCGGGACGGCGCAGAAGAACGGGTACGATCTCGCCCTCAAGACGATCAACGCGAAAGGCGGGGTGCTCGGCCGCCCGCTGCAATTGATCTATGAAGACGACGGCGGAAAAACCCAAGGAGCGATTTCGGCGGTGGAGAGCCTGATCGGCCGGCACAAGGTCGTCGCGATCGCGGGGGCCTACACCAGCCAATCGACCTTTGCCGCGGCGGGGGTCGCCAATCGAAACGGCATTCCTTTTCTCTGCCCCACCGGCGCTTCGGATGAAATCACGCGGCAGGGGTTTGAGTGGGTCTTTCGGATCAATGCCCCTTCGTCGGTTTATGCCGGCAGCATGATGGAGGCGCTTCGCCAGACGGTGAAGCCGAAGTCGCTGGCGATCATCCACGAGAGTACCCTCTTCGGCTCCAGCACCGCAAAATCGATTCAGGAAGACGCCAAGAAAAACGGGATCGACGTCCGCCTGGTCGAGCAGTATGAAAAGGGGTCGGCCGATTTTAAGCCGACGCTCTTGAAGGTCAAGGGGAGCCAGCCCGATGTGGTCTTTATGGTTTCCTACGTTCAGGATGCGATTCTTTTGATGCGGCAGGCGCACGAGGTCGATCTGAATCCCAAGGCGTTCGCCGGGGCGGGTGCGGGCTTCACCACTCCGGAGTTTTTAGAAGGGGCCGGGCGCGACGCCGAGTACCTTCTGACCAATACGCAGTGGACCGCGGACCAGCCTTTTCCGGGATCGAAAGCGTTTGCCGGCGACTATCAGAAGGCGTATGGACGCCCGCCGACTTATCATGCGGCGGAGAGTTATGCGGCGGTGTTTGTCCTGGCCGACGCGCTGCAGCGGGCCGGCGCGACCGAGCCGGCCAAGCTGCGCGATGCCCTCACGCAGACCGATTTGAAGACCCCCTTCGGGCCGATCAAGTTCGAAAGCTACGACGGTTTCACAAATCAGAACCGGCACGAGATGCCGGTCCTCCAGGTCCTCAACGGCCGGCCGGTGACGGTCTGGCCCGCGTCGTTCGCCGCCGCCAAAATCATCTCTCCGATCCCTTCTTGGAAAGAGCGGGCCAAAAAATGAAAGGGCCTGCATGAGCCCTTTTCTCATCTTTCTGCAGACGCTTCTCTCCGGCCTTCTCACCGGCGGTCTTTATGCCCAGATCGGGATCGGCTTGAGCCTGATCTTCGGGGTGATGCGGGTGATCAATTTCGCCCACGGCGAATTGATGACGGTCGGGATGTATCTGACCTATGCTCTTTTTACGCGCGGCATCGATCCTTTCCTCTCCCTCCTCATCGTCGTCCCGGCCCTCTTCTTCTTCGGGGCCGCGATTGAACGGATCTTCATCCAGCCGGTCCTCCGGGCGAAGGAAGAGAACCAGATCTTATTAACGGTTGGTCTCGGCCTGATCATTTCCAACGGCATTCTTCTTCTCTTCGGCGCCGATTATCGAAACGTCACCACCGCTTACTCCGGATCGGTCTTCTACCTGGGTCCGATCAGCCTCAGCGTTCCGATGTCGATCTCCTTTTTGGTCACCATCGTCATGGCCGTCTCTCTTTATCTTTTCTTAATGAAAACATGGACCGGGATGGCGATTCGGGCGACGGCGGAGGACCGGGAAGCGGCGATGTTGATCGGGATCGATGCGCGCCGCATGGGCCTGGTCGCCTTCGGGATCGGCGCGGCCCTCGTCGGCGCGGCCGGCAGCCTGCTCGATCCGATCTATTATATTTTTCCGGCGGTCGGGGGGCCGTTTACCCTCAAGGCCTTCGTGGTCACCGTCCTCGGAGGAATGGGGAGCATCACCGGCGCGATGATCGGCGGGCTCCTCCTGGGGGTCGCCGAGTCGCTCGGCGCGGTGTATGTCTCCACCGGGTATAAAGACGCGATCGGCCTGCTTCTTTTCTTGGGGGTGCTGCTGGTCAAACCGTCGGGCCTCTTCGGGAGGTCGCGTCTATGAGGGACCATCTCCTTCTGTGGGGGGCGCTCCTGGTCATGGCGTCCGTCCCCCTTCTCTCCGGAGAGGGATTTCTCCTCCACTTCTTCATTCTTCTTCTGCTGAATGTCATTCTCGGAACGGCCTGGAATCTCATCGGCGGGTTTGCCGGACAGCTTTCATTGGGGCATGCCGCTTTTTTCGGGATCGGCGCCTACACCGCGGTGCTGGCCCATTTGGAGTGGGGGCTTCCGGGATGGCAGGGGGTCTGGCTGGGAGGGGCGCTGAGCCTGCTGGTCGCTCTCCTGTTGGGCTGGATCTGTTTCCGGTTGAAAGGGCCTTACTTCGCCCTGGCCACCATTGCGTTGGCGGAGGTGTTGCGGCTGGTCGCCCAGAATTGGAAAGAGGTGACGCAGGGATCGGAAGGACTGTTGGTCCTCCGCCCCCTCTTTACGCAAAAGGTGCACTTCTATTACGCGGCGCTTTTCATCGCTTTTGTGACGCTGCTGGCGGCGGTGTTGATCCGCCATTCGAAGTGGGGATATTATCTTTTTGCGATCCGCGAAGACCAGGAAGCGGCCGAGAGCCTCGGGGTGAACCTTCTCGGCTACAAGCTGGCCGCGCTGCTGGCCAGCGCTTTTTTCACGGCGCTGGGGGGGAGCTTCTACGCCTTTTACATCGGCTTCATCGATCCCGCCTCGACCCTGACGGTCGAGCGGTCGGTGGAGATGGTCCTCCTGGCGATCATCGGCGGGATCGGGACCGTCTACGGACCGGCCGTCGGCGCGGTGGCGATTACCTTGCTGAGCGAGGGGCTGCGCCTCTGGTTTCTCTCCGCGCATTTTCTTTTATACGGCATCTTGGTGGTGGTCGTGATCCTCTTTATGCCGGAAGGGATCGTCGGATCGCTCGGGAAGATTTGGAAGAGGAGACGCGGTGCAGCGGTTTGAGGTGAAGGGGGTCACGAAATCGTTCGGCGGGCTGACGGCGGTGAAAGAGGTCAGCTTTGCCGTGGCGCCGGGGGAGACGCTTGGTCTCATCGGCCCGAACGGGGCCGGAAAGACGACCCTGTTTCATCTGATCACCGGTTTTCTCCGGCCCGATCGGGGAGAGGTCCTCTATGACGGAACGAACCTCGTCGGGATGCGGCCGTCGGCCATCTGCAAGCGGTTCGGCATCACGCGGACTTTTCAGATCGTCCGGCCGATGGCGCATCTGAGCGTCTTGGAAAATGTCTTGGTCGGCGCCCTCTGCCGCACGCGGCGGGTCAAAGCGGCAAGGCCGAGGGCGATGTCGGCGCTCGAGCGGGTGGGGCTCGCCGACCGGGCGGGGGACCTCGCGGGAACCTTGACGATCGGACAGCGAAAGAAGCTGGAGATCGCGCGGGCGATCGCGACGCAGCCAGAGATCCTCCTCCTCGACGAGGTGATGGGCGGCCTCCACTCTCATGAAATCGAAGGAGCGGTCGCCCTCCTGAAAGGGTTAAAACAAGAAGGGCTGACCCTCATCGTGGTGGAGCATGTGATGAAGGCAATCTTGGCCCTCTCGGACCGGATCGTCGTCCTCAACTTCGGCGAGAAAATCGCGGAGGGGGCGACCGCGGAGGTCGTCTTGCATCCGGAGGTGATCAAGGCCTATCTCGGAGAGGGGGCGGGCTGATGTTGAGGGTGTCGGATCTCGTCGTCTCTTATGGCGATGCCAAGGCGCTGCAAGGGGTGAGCTTCGAGGTCCGCGCGGGCAGCCTCACCGTGTTGCTCGGTGCGAACGGGGCGGGAAAGAGCACCTGTCTTAAAGCGATCTCGCGGCTGGTGCCGATTCAGGCGGGGGAGATCACGTTCGAGGGGGAGTCGCTGAATCGGCTGGCGGCGCATCAGGCGGCGGCGCGGGGGATTGCGCATATTCCGGAGGGGCGCCGGGTGTTTCCGGGGATGACTGTTCTGGAGCATCTGACGTTGGGGGCGTTCGTCGCCCGCGCGACCCGCTCTCAACGTCTGGAGGAGGTTTTTACTCTTTTTCCTCGCTTGAAAGAACGGCAGGAGCAGCTTGCCGGAACCTTGAGCGGCGGAGAGCAGCAGATGCTGGCCATCGGAAGGGGGCTGATGATGTCGCCGCGGCTGTTGATGTTGGATGAGCCGTCGCTGGGGTTGGCGCCGTTGCTGGTCAAAGAGGTGTTTGAGGCGATCGGGAAGATCCGGCGGGAGGGAGTCACTCTTTTGTTGGTGGAGCAGAATACGCAGCTGGCGCTCTCTTTGGGAGAGGATGCGTATATTCTTCAGAACGGCCGGGTTTCGCTTCAGGGGCGTTGCCAAGATCTGTTGCATAATGATGAGGTTCGGAAGGCTTATCTTGGGACGGAGTAAGAAAGGCTTCGGTGTTCCTTCCGGCAGGTTGACTCGCGTCGTCTTTGTCGGTCATTCCCGCGAAAGCGGAAATGACGATCACGTGTTTGTTCATAAGCCTGCCTGGGTTTTTGTTAAGGTCCGGATTTGAAACCGGAGTCTTCTTAGGTTAGAATCGAAAAGATTTTCAACTCAACGGAAGGTAAGATGAATCAGGCTAAAAAGGTTGTGATTATCGGCGGCGGCATCACCGGCCTTTCGACCGCTTATTTTCTCCAGGAGAAAATGAAGGAGGCGGGGCTTCCGGTCGACTGCACGTTGATCGAGGCGGAGCCGCGGTTAGGCGGCAAGGTGGTGACGGAGCGGGTGGATGGGTTTGTGATCGAAGGGGGGCCCGATTCGTTCATCACGCAGAAGCCGTGGGCGCTCGATCTCTGCAAACGGCTGGGGCTGACCGACCGGCTGATTCAGACCAACCCGGTAGAGAAGTCGATTTTTATTCTCTCGAAGGGGCGGCTCTGCTCGATTCCGGAAGGGTTCAACTTGATGGTGCCGGGGCGGGTGATGCCGTTTCTTTTCTCCCCGCTGGTGTCGCCGTTCGGAAAGGCGCGGATGGGGCTCGATCTCCTCATCCCGCGAAAAGGGACGACAAACGATGAGAGCATCGCCTCTTTCGTCCGCCGGAGGTTGGGACAGGCCGCGGTCGAGCAATTTGCCGAGCCGATCCTCGCCGGGATTTATGCCGGGGATGCCGAAAAGCTCAGCATGATGGCGACCTTTCCGCAGTTCGCTCAGCTCGAGCAGGAACATGGCAGCTTGGTCTGGGGAATGTGGATGCGGCGGTGGGATGCCGCCAAGAAGCCGCCCCGAAAGAGCGAGTGGAGCCTCTTTGTCTCCCTCCGGGACGGACTGGCCGGTTTAATCGAGGCGGTCCGATCGAAATTAGATCGCGTGGTTTTGCTCTCGGGACGGAAGGTCATTGGCGTTCGTCCGATCGAAGGAAAGTTTGAAGTCTCTCTCGATGGGGAGCGGCTTCTCGCCGATGCCGTGGTGATGACGACGAAGACCTACACCGCGGCCGATTGGATCGAGGGATGGGATGCGCCGCTGGCGAAGCGGCTCCGGGAGAATGAATATGTCTCGACGGCGACCGTCTCGTTGGGGTTCCGGAAGTCGGATGTTCCCCATCCCCTGAACGGCTTCGGGTTTGTCATCCCGCGGCGGGAGAAGAGAAAGATCATGGCGGCGACCTGGACCTCCACCAAGTTCCCCGGCCGGGCGCCCGAGGGGCATGTTTTGATCCGGTCTTTTCTGGGGGGAGCGCATCAGGAAGAGGTTGTCGGTTTGGACGATGCGTCGCTTATTTCGATCGTCCGGGAAGAGCTCCGGTCGATTTTAAAGATCGAAGCCGAACCGGTGGTGGCGCGGCACTTCCGTTGGATCAAGGCGAACCCGCAGTACCATGTCGGCCACCTCGACTGGGTGGCGTCGGTCGAAAAAGAGGCGGCGAAGCACCGCGGCCTCTACCTTATCGGGGCCGCCTACCGCGGGGTCGGCCTTCCGGATTGCATTCATCAGGGGATGGAGGCGGCAGAGAAGATCGTTCGTTCGGTCTCTTCTATAACCTGAATAAAAGAAAAGCCCCCAGCCTGTTTCCTCCCCCTTGGTGGAAGAGGTCAGGTGGGGGCAAATTTTCATCTGGGCGGTCGTCCTCCTTTAAGCGCTCGGCTACCCTTGGGGGATCATTTCAGGCGACTCTGCCTGTGCGATCAAATTAGAGGCTTGATCGAAATGTTTCTCCGCCTGGTCTGTTTGTCCCGCCGCCGCCAGGGCCATCGCCAGGTTGACATGGGTCTCTGGAACGGTTGGGTCTTCTTGCTCAGCTGCCTGGAACTCGATCACCGCTTGATCGAATTTGTCCTGCTTGAACGCTTTGACCCCTTTCTCAAAGTGCTCCTTCGCTTCTTTATCTGCAATCCCTCTCGCCGGCACCGGCTCGATATGATCGGCGAAAACCGGTCCCGTCGCCATGGCCAGCACCAATGCTGCTAAAAATCCCATCCATTTTTTCATCGCTTTCCTCCCTCCTATTCGTCATGCCGTTTCAAGACTCATTTTAGGCCCTTCCAAGAGAGGGAGCAATTCACTCTGCCGGGCTACTCCTTGTCGGTACTCTCAAGGTGAACGGTAGGAAGGCGAAGCGCTCAACCGGGGCCCTGCTTTGTTTGGACCCTTTTGAAAATTTCCTCGATCCCATCTTCCGTCAATGTCCCCCCCACGACCCGTTCTCGAATAATTCCGTCTTGATCGATAAAGAAGGTCACCGGCAGGCTGACGACGCCGAAGCGCTCGGCGATGTTCGCCCTCCGGTCGAGGAGGACGGGGAAGATCAGCTTTCCATGGTGCGCGTTCGTGTTTTTCATTTTTGTTTCTGCCATCGTTTGTTCCCGGGCGATGACAACGCCGAGGGGATCGGTGTGGGCGGGGCGCAAAAATGCCCCGCCCTTTTCCGACCGAAAGTTACCGGTTGTCCTCCGCGTCAAACGGCAGATGAACCAGCCCGACGTTTCCGGCCGTCGTTCCCGACGTCAACGTCAAGGTGTCGATGACCTCGTCCGTCTCGGTGTCGATGACCTTGACGGTGTTTCCGTTTGTGACGGGGACCATGACCAGTCTTCCATCCCCGCTGTATCGGAGGTTCCCCGGAGGTCCGCCGACCTCGATTCGTTTGACGATCGTGTTGACGGTTGCGTTGTGGTGATCGGCATCGATGACCACCACCTCATCATTGAGGGTCCCCGAGTTGCTCGGAACGTAAATCTTCCCTCCGTGATGCTCTCCCCCATGGGCGATGCTGTTGCCGCCCCCGTCGCCGAGATCGATGGCAGTCTCGGCGCTCGGCGGCGTCGCGCCGCTTCCAGGGTTAATCACCGTGACCCATCCCTTTGAGATACTGCCGTTGCGGCCGGTGGCATAGATCGTGTCTTCGTCGTGATCGTTGGAAAGAACCTTCAGGTATCCCGTGAACAACGCGGGGTTGGTATCGATGCCGGTGGTCAGTTTAAAAACGGAGGGATCTTCCTGCCCGGCGCCGGGTGTTCCAGGACTTCCCACACAAAAAGCATCCACGATCGGTGTCCCGCCGGTGTAGGGCTGGCCGCCGGGCGCTGCCGGGGGGGTGCCGCCGGGGGTGCAGTCGACGTCGGGGAAGTTGGCAATGTTGGCGGCGTCGAGCAGGGTGCCGTCGATGCTCAAAAGGCCGCCGTTGGTGACGCCCGAAAAGGCGCGTCCGCTGTTGGGGGCGTAATCCATCCCGTGGGGACTGTTGCCGACATTCCGGATCGTCTTGATGACTTTGCCGAACGTCCCGCTGGCCGTATCGTTATCGATCACATGGACCACGTTCTCCGTGAGGCTGCTGATGTAAATGGCTTTCCGGACCGTCGGCCGGGTCGCACTGGGACGGCCGATCGCCAATTTGTGATGACCGTTTCCAACCTGGATGTCGCGATAATCGAGGTACTTCCCGTCCGGATCGGACGCGTCGGTATCCGTCGGGTCCACATTAATACGGAAAACTGAATCGGCATTGTTATCTCCGCTGGCCCCGTCATTGTTGGCCCACGCCACTTTCCCGTCCGGCTCGATGTAGAGGTGCACGATCCGGCTGGCCCGGACGGTGCTGGTGCTGGCGAGAACCAGAATTGTCTCCACCGTGTCGGGGTGGGCCAGGTCGATCACGACGAGCCCTCCCGACGGCAGGTTTCCGGGAGCGGGTCCGGTGAGGCCGGAGGTGACGACGATGTACGCCTTGCCATTTGCGAAGTGAATCTCCCCCAAGGGGAGGGTGTTCAATGTGATGGTCTGGCCCAATTTCGGAATCGGCACCTGAATCGGCGATGACGCCGTTGCCTTGAAGACGGAAAGATTGTTGCTGTTCGTGCTCCCGTCCTCCGCGAAGAGAAGCCACTCCTCGGCGGTTGGCGTCGGGGTCGGCGCCGGAGCCCCCGCGCCACTGTTGTCGTCGTTGCCGCCGCCGCATGCGGTCAACACGGCGACGGTGAACAAACCTGCGATGATGTTCCTCCACTTCACTTCCATTTCATTCTCCTTTTTGGGTTGTTGGGTGATTCGTTTTTTGAACAAAAAAAGCCGATCAAAGAGGAGATCGGTCACGGAAGGGGCGATATCCGATGACAGATCACCTGCGCTTGATCGGCTGGCTGGCGTTCCCATCCGTTCCGCGCTCAAAAAGAGACCGCTCCGAACGGATAGAAGGCTGGCTGGCTGCTACACGGTTATTTATTCAAAATCAGTTTGTCATTTCTTGTGAGAATCAGAATGTAGCGCTTATTTTTGTAAATAATGGTCAAGGGAAGATCGTCTTCCTCGATGGTCAGCTCTTTTTTAGAGCCGCCGTTCTCTTTTCTTTTCAAGGTTTCCACATCAGAACCCGATATCGAGCCTTAAAACAACCTTGTCCTGCGCCAGATCCGACTCGGCGGCGGTCGGCTCCAAGGAGGCCAATCCCGGCTCTCCCACAAACTCGAGATTTTTGGTGGTCAAACGGCTGTATTCGGCGATCCACCGAACGTTGGGATAGACATACCACGCCAGGCTGACGACGTATTGCTTCGCCTCCCGCTCGATCCCCTCATCTTTTACGTCGAAATTATTGAAGTCATACCGGATCGTTCCCAATAGAGATGGTTTGAACCGATACGTCGCTCCGAGGGTGCCGCTGAAGACGTTCAGGCCGTTCGGGAAGGTGGTTCCATGAGCGTGATCGGTAGCGCCGTCGGTGGTTCCGTCAGTTCCGTCATGATCGTGTTCATCGGCGGGAGGAGGGGTCGTCTCTCCGGTTTCTTCGTCATGGTTATGACCGTCCCCGCCGCCGGCGCTTCCGGCGCCGGTTCCGGACGCGTCGCGATACCAGAAGAAGCCCGGAACGATGTTGAGCTTTCCGAGGTGAATGTCGAGGCTCGCCCCCCAGCCGAGCGTCATCCCGTCCTGGCCGAGATTGGCGTTCCCGGTTCGATCGGTTGCAAGGAGGAAGCTGACGGTGTTCTCCGCGATATGTTTGTTCACCACGGCATAAAAAGCGCCGAGCCGGTGTTCATTCCCCTCCTTGGAGTCGTAAAACGGTCCGTAGTTTCGAACGCCGATGTCGTACTCCAGGCCGGACTCCGGGAGCCCGCCGTTGAAGCCGACGCCGACCGCCAGCGGGTGGAGCGAGGCGCCGATATGTCCCGGCTGGAATTGGATTAAATAGTCGGCATGGGTCAGCCGCAGCGGGGTGGACAAGAAGTGGTTGTCGATGTGATCGAGCCCGATCCGGAGATTCATCATGCCGTCTTCGCCGGCCAGATCGTTGAACTGGGCCCAGAAAACTTCGGTCCGGATCTCCGAAATTCCATGAACGGCATGATCGGCGTCGGCATCGGTGTCGTCGGGGCCCAGCCCTTGAATTTTTCCGACGAGCTGCCCGAAAAAGGAGACGCGCGGCGTGATCGTCCCGCCGGTGAGGATCTGCCAGTCGAACAGCCCCACGCCGCTTTTGGTGGAGCTGAACAGGTCGGTCTGTTCCGGCGACCATTTGTTGATCTCCACCTGCGCCAGCGCGTTGATCCGTCCCGCGAAGGGGAGCGGCTGCTCCCAGAGAAATTTTCCCTCCTGCCCCGGCATCCGAAACCCGCGGCGCTCGAATTCCTCTCCGAAATGATTGAGTCTGGGGAATCCATCGTGACAAAGGGTGCACGGCGCCTGGTGGGTCCGGGCGAACGCCGGGATTGCTTCGGCGTTCCGGGAGAAGGTAAAGAGAATGATTGCGACGGCGACCAGCAGTATGACGCCGGTGTGGAAATGATTTCTGTCACTTATTGCGCGATGTACCATCCGAATCCTACCTCAGTTAACCATCCGGTGAAAATGGCGAAATAGCCCGTAAAAAAGAGGACGCCGAGTATGACGAGCAGCGCCCCGCTGATGAAGGAGATCGGCCTGAGATAACGGTTGACCCGCTTCATCCGGCCCAAAAAAGTTCCCAGGCTGACCGCTGCGATCAGGAGGGGAATCCCCAATCCGAGGGAATAGGCGGTCAACAGCGCGATGCCGGCGGCGACCGATTCCGACATGCTCGCCATCAAGAGGATCGAGCCGAGGATCGGCCCGACGCAGGGGGTCCACCCGGCGCCGAACGCTGCGCCGATGAAAAACGTCCCGATGAAACCGGCGGGGCGTTGATTCAAATGAAACCGCTTATCGGCCATGAGAAAACGGAGGGGGATCGCCCCCATCATAAAGAGGCCGAATAAGACGATCAGAATCCCCCCGACCTGCTGTAGATGGAACTGGTGCTCCAGCAGCCATTCCCCCGCCGCGGTCGCCGAGGCGCCGAAGAGAATGAAGATGACCGAAAATCCGAGGACGAATGTCCCGGCGTGCGCCAGCGCGGTCCGCTGAAGGTGGCCGTCGCGGCGCTCCTGCGTCAACTGCTCGAACGAGATCCCGGTGATGTAGACGATAAAAGAGGGGACGAGCGGCAGCACGCAGGGGGAGAGAAATGAGAGCAGCCCCGCGAGAAACGCCATCATGATGGAAACCTCGGCTGTGGACATTGATTCCTCTTTTCTCCTAATACGGGATGGTCAGGGTCACCTGAAAAATATTCGCCTTAATCCCGTCGTTCGTCTGAAAGTATCGATCGTACGCCATCAAGACCGACCAGTCCTCGATCGTCTCTCCGATCAGACGGATCGCAACCCCGAACTGGTGGGAATCGAACGCTCTCATCCGGACGTTGGCGGTTTTGATCGACTCGGGGGTGACTTCCGCCGCGGAGTAGGTCTCTTGGTAGAAATCGGCGGCGGTCTGCGAGTAGATGCGATAACGAAGCCGAAGAATCACGCTCTCCGAAAGGTACTGCTCCACGCGGGGCTCCGCGGCGATGGCATGCACCCCCCAATCGTCCCTGTAATAGGAAAAGTTCAGGTCGCTCGATCTTCCGGAGAGGAAGTATTGTCTCACCCGGAGAAAAACGGTATGCCGGGTCCGTTCGTCGGGGTGGTTTTCCTCGAAGATGGTGCCGATCGGGATCCCCTGGATGAAGCCCTGAATGGCGTTCACTTTTCGGAGCGGTAGGCTCTGATATCCTTTGACCAATGACAGGCTGTATCCGCCGGAGATGAGAAGCTGAGGGGTGACGATTTGGGTCGCTGCAATGGTAAACGTGTCGGTATCCTTGTCTTTTGGAAAGCCTTCATTCGGCTCATCAAGTTTGTAGATCTCGTCGAACGTCTTTCCATACAACGCGGTGACGGTCAGGTTTTTATCGAACAGCTCCTGGGTGACGGCGACCGAGTAGGCGTTCGAGCGGAAATCGTTCTCATCCCCATAAAAATAACCGAAGCCGAACAACGTCGACCCCCACCGCTGGGAGGCGCCGGTCACGATCTCATGCCGCACTTCTTCAAATCCTCCTCCGGTGCCGCCGGAAACGGTGGTTGCTCCGGTGACCGCGTCGGCCGCATTTTGCGGCGCTTCTTTCTCGAATGTCTCGTAAGTGTACTTGATGCTGAGCGACGTGGCCTCGCTCAGATCTTTATTGATCCAGAGGCTCGGCGTGTGCACCGTTAATCGATCATCGTCTTTGTAGTAGCTCATCGAGAGGTCGAGGAGGTCGAGCGCCGCAACCGGCTGCGTCCAAAAGCATCCCGCGAGGAAGACAAGGAGAGCCGTGATGAGCCCCCCCGGGCCTACTTTGTATCGATTGATCATATTCCATCCATCCGTTTTACGTTTCAGCGGTGTCATTTCAAGGAATCCAAAGCAACCCCTCTTGTCGCGGTGGCGCTCGTCGCGTTCAGGACAACATTCATCAGATTCAGCACGTTGCTCCCCGGAAGAAGCTCGGCCGCCCTGTTGATCAGGGCGAGCCGGGTTTTGTCGTCTTTTCCCCCCCTCGCCTCCATGGCGACGAAGAGAAGATTCCCCGCCAGCGGCGAGAGGACCGCCTCCTCCGAGCCGTTGATCGGCCGGACCCGCACCGGGTTTGCCGCCGGCGATTCCTGGATGCGCCGGTAAAACGAGATCAACGTGGGGCCGCTCACCATCTCCTTGCGGGATTGGCTCACCGGCGCCATAAACTCGACCACCGGGGAATCATCGGTGTTGAGCGGAAACGGCTCCAACCAGGCGCGGACCGAGGAGAGATCCCCGGCATAAAGCAAAGTGAAGTCGGAGACGGTCCGGAGAATCGTGTCTTGCGGTTTGACCTGCTCGGCCAACGTCGCGAGGCGCGCGGCGAGCGCCCCCTCGTCGAGCGTGAGCGGGTCGATCGAACCGGCCAGGCCGATGATCGGTGCGGTCGTCGAGAAGTCCCCGCGCCAGATCGACACATGGGGAAAGACCGCCGCGAAGGTCGCCGCGATCGATCCCAGCTCCCGCTCCGACATCTGGTAGAGGGGGAGCCACTGGACGAAGAGGCCGCCCCGATTCAACCGCTCCCGCCCGGCCCGGAAGTGTTCGAGGGTGTAGAGGCTTCCGGTCCCGGCATGCCAGGGGACGAAGAGATCGGAGATGATGACGTTGAAGCGCTGATCGGTGGTCCTCAGATAGACCCGCCCATCGCCGAGGGAGATCTTCACCCGTGGATCGCTCAGGAGGTCCCCGTTTTCTTCGGAGAAGTAGGGGATGGCGTCGAGGACGCCGGGAAGGATCTCCACGCCGACGAGACGTTCGAGCGGATGGCCGAGGGCGGCGCTCATCGAAATCCCGGTGCCGACGCCGATGAAAGCGGCGTTTTTCGGATCGGGATGAAGCAGGAGGGGAAGATGCCCCAGCCGTTTCTCGCCCCGCACTTCGGTCGTCGCGCCGAGCCGGTAGGTGTTGTTGCTCTTGAGCCACCGGACCCCGGCGGCGTCTTCGACGACCGAGACGACCGCGTCTTCTCCCTCGTCGATGTAAAGGAGCCTCTCTCCGTTGTTGAGGTATTGGATCGGATACCGCGACGGGTTTGAAACAAAGAGCGCCGCCACGACGAATAAGAAGACGGCGGCCGACTGCCAACGCCAGTCCGATGAAGCCGACCAAAGAGCGATTTGGGAGAGACCGAGCAGCATCATCGCCATGATGACCACGCTGGTCCAGAGGCCGAAGGCCGGCATCAGGAAAAAACCGGCGCCGGTGGCGCCGGCGATCCCCCCGAGCAGGTTCCAGAAATTCACCGTCCCCAGGCTGACGCCGACCGCGCGACCTTGACGATGAAAAAGTTGCCAGAGGAGGGGGAGGGTCATCCCGGCGAGGAGCGAGGGGAGGAAGATGATGACGGCGATCAACAAGATCACCTGATAAAGATACGACGGCCACCCGGCGCCATAGGCAAAGTAGGTAATCCCCGTCGTCTTCAAAAAGAGGAAGGGGATCAGAAGGGTGCTGAAGGCGGCAAGACCCAACGTGGCGCCGAGAAAGGTCATCGGGTGGGCCGCGTTCGGCGCGACCCGGCCGACGAAGAGCGCCCCCGAGGAGAGCCCGATCAACACGGTCAAGAGGATCGCGGAGAAGCTGTAGACCGAATTCTGGAAGATCAGGGCGAACATCCGGGTCCACAACACCTCAAGGCCGATCAGGACCATCCCCGATCCAAAGGCGAGGGCGAGGAGAACCCGGTCGGAGGGGGTGGCCTGCGAAGTATTCTCGGCGCGGGCGGTGCGGCTTTCGATCGGTTTCGAAGAGGAAGGGATGGAATTGTCCTTCACCAATCCGCCGACCACCCATCCCCCCAGGAGAAGATTGACGGCGACGGCCAGGGCGTAGGTCAGTGAGATGCCGATCGCCGGCGGGAGGAAGAAGCCGGTCAGCGCCACGCCGCAGACCGCGCCGAGGGTGTTGAGGCTGTAGAGCAGTGAAGCGGAGCGGCCCAAGGGGTCGCGATCTTTAATCAGCGCCGCCCCCATGATCGGGAAGGTCGCCCCGAGGAGAATCCCGGCCGGGAGGGTCATCGCCAATGCCAAGAGAAAACGGAGGAGGTCCAACGAAAACGAGGCGTCGAAGAAGAACGATGCCGGAAGGAGCCGCTCGTAGAGGAACGGCAGGAGGGGAACGGGGGCCGCCGCCAGAGCGATGCCGAGCTCGACCCAGCCGTAGACGCGGAGGGGGTTTTTCGCCCGCTGCGCCCAACGGCCGCCGAGGGCGCTTCCGATTGCCATCCCGAGGAAAAAGACGGTCAGGACTGTCGCCGCCGCCTTGGCGGTATTTCCGAAGAGGAGCTGAAAATACCGCATCCAGAGGATTTCATAAACCAGACCGGCCGTCCCCGAAAGAAAGAACAAGCCGTATAAAATGGATCGATGTCGAATCACGCGATGTTTTTCCTGTCGTTAAAAAAGGCTGTCAGCGATCAGCTCTCAGCCATGAGCCAGCCGAACGAGGCGGGGCGCTTTCTCGCCCCGCCGCATCCAACCGGGTGTTGCTTAGTGATTGTCTTCCGCGTCGAACGGCAGTTTGAACAACCTGACATTTCCTGCCGTCGTTCCCGTCGTCAGGGTCAGCGTATCGATGACCGCATCCGTTTCCGTATCGATCACGCTGACGGTGTTCGTCGATGTGTTCGGCACCATCACGATTCTTCCATCGGGGCTGGCATGAATGTTGCGATTTTCTCCGGTCGCCGTACCGACGGTAATCGTGTTGATCACCTGGTTGTGAGTGGCCGAATTGTGGTTCACGTCTACGACTTTAACTTGGTCGTTGATGGTCCCGCCTCCAGAGCTTGGAACATATAACTTCTCTGTTAAATGCGACACGGTAAAGTTGCTCGCGCTCATATCGCCCAGATCAATGACCGCAGTCACTGTGTTGGCTGCCGCATTGATGGCAGTCAGAAATCCCTTTGCCGCAGTTCCATCGCGTCCTGTGGTATAGACCGTGTCCTCTCCAACGGAGTTGGTATGGACGTGGACATACCCCGCAAACAATGCATCATTGGGAGCAAGCCCTGTTGTGAGCTTCGTCACCGACTGATCGGACCCATCGTTACAGTCGCTATGTGTTGCGCAGTCAAAATCCGGTATGTTCACGATATCGTCGGAGGTTGTATCTATGCTGATAACGCCTCCGCTGGTGAGTCCCGAGAATGCGCGACCGGCATTGGGTGCATAGTCAAAGCCGTGCGGGGCCGATCCTTGTCCCACTCCCGGACTGACCTCTGCAAGTCCGCTGACATTTCGAATTGTCTTAATGACGGTTCCATAGGTTGCGGTGTTATTCGGATCATCATCAATGATATCGATCCTTCGCTCGGTCAGGCTGCTCGTGATGAAGAGTTTTCTCGCAGTGGGCTTATTCTGGCTTGGACGGCTGAATGCGCTCTTCTTATGGCCGTTTCCGACGGGGATTTCGAGGATATCCAAGTATTTTCCGCCAGGATCAGATGCATCGGTATCGGTCGGATCGACATTGACGCGGAAAACGGAATCGGCATTTACATCGCCGCTAGGCCCATCGTTGTTGGTCCAGAGGAATTTCCCTTCAGGATCGACATAGGCATGCACGATCCGAGTGGCCCCCCCAGTCTGAGTACCAGTTAAAACCACGGTCGTCTCCAAGCTGTTTGGGGTGTCTAGGTCAATGACAGCTAGCCCTCCGGACGGTAAATTATCGGGCGCTGGACCGGTTAGCCCGGAGGTGATGACCACAAACGCCTTTCCATTCGCAAAATGAATCTCTCCCAAAGGCAAGCTGCTGAAGCTGAGCGTTTGGCCTTCCTGCGGGATCGGCACCTGAATGGGGGACGAAGCTGACGCTTTGAATACGGAAAGGTTGTTGCTGCCTGCGCTCCCATCCTCCGCAAAGAGAAGCCACTCCTCGGCGGTCGGCCCAGGAGCGCCTCCTCCCCCGCCACCCCCACCTCCGCACGCGGACAGCGCGACGGCAGCAAGCAATCCTACTGTGATGTTTCTCCATTCATGTTTCATCGGATACTCCTCTCTCGGTTAGTTTAAAACTTCAAGGATCTTCCTAACGGACCCCTTCTTATTGCTCGCACCCGCATCCTCCTCCGGCGGCCGGTTGGCCGGAAAGCCCCCCTTCGAGGGCGCGGTGCAGATGTTGTTCATAAGCCCCTTGCGGTCCTTCGTCTAGCTGCATGATCGGGTCGGCCAGGTCTTCCCGCTCGTACGGCGCCACATTGGCGCACCCTGTCAGCGCCACAAAGCCGACGAGAAGCAGCCGAAACGCGAGCCGTTGTCGGGTCTTGCTGAAATCAGTTCTCTTTTCCATCGAGCACCTCCACGATGGCGGTCTCCATCACGGGCAGCTTCTTCCGGTTAAACCCGAAAAAGAGCTGCCGGACCACCCCCTGCCGGTCGATGAGATACGACATCGGCATCGACCGGCCTTTATATTCACGAATGGTTGAAGAGGCGGGATCGAGCGCGACCGGGAAAGTGAGGTTAAACCGCCCGATGAACTTCTCGGCGTTCACCTGTTTTTTGTCGATGTTGATTCCGATCACTTCGAACCCGCGCTCCTGATACTTTTGGTAAAGCCTCTGCAGCTCGGGAAGCTCCTCCTGACAGGGGACACACCAGCTCGCCCAGAAATTAATAAGGACCACTTTACCTTTAAATTCCTCCAGGCTGACCTTCCCCTCCTGCGGGGCCGGCAGAGAAAAGCCGGGCGCCGCGTCGCCGATCGACGCCGGCCATGCCGGGGATGAGAGCAAGCAGAGCAGCCCCAGAATCGCGATCCCTCCTGCTGTTCTCATTTTTGAAGTTTCTGAAACGATCTTCATTTCTACCTCTTAACTGTGCGCCGCTCAGTGAAGCTTTACTCGCGCCACGAGCGCCTCGGATATTTGAACGCCGCCGTTCCGGTCAATCACGATGCCGTTTCCATTCTTTGACCCGTCGAGCAGCGCCATCCCCCGCGTGGGCCCCATCACGAACGCCCCGGTGGCGACCGCGTCGGCCGCGGTCCCCTCTTCGCTGATCACCGTCACGCTCTGGCACTCCCGCGCCGGGAGCATCGTCTTCGGATCGAGGAGGTGATGGAAGGTCACGCCGTCTTTCGTGAAAAACCGTTCGTAATCTCCCGATGTCGAAACAGCGCAATCGGTCAGGTTCAAGGTCGCAAGGGTGGCATCGCGGTCGCGCGGGTGCTGAATCGCCACCCGCCACGGCGCGCCGTCGGGGCGGGCGCCGAAGAGAACCAAATCCCCCGCCGTGGCAATGATCCCGGAGGTGATTCCGTTTTTAAGGAGGAGCTGTTTGCCCCGCTCGGCGAGGTATCCTTTGCCGATCCCTCCCGGATCGAGCGCCATCCCCTTTTTTTGCAGGGCGACCTCCTGTTTCGCCTCGTCGATCGAAATTTCCTCCGAACGACAGAGCGGCTTCAGCGCGGCGATCTCTTCCGGGGTCGGCACATGCCGCTTGCCGAGGAAGTCCCACGACGCGATCGCCGGTCCCATCGCCATGTCGAACGCGCCGCCGGTGAGCCGCGCAATTTCTTTTCCCCGCCGAATAATCTCGATCGTCTCGGAACTGACCCGGACCGGACCTTCCTCGGCGGCGGCATTGATCCGCGAGAATTCACTCTCGGGAATAAAGACGCTCAAAAGGCGCTCGATCCGCTCCATCTCGGCAAAGGCCGCCGCGATCGCCTCCCGGGCCTGGGCTCGGTCCGACGCCACCGCGCTGATGGTGACCGGGACATTTCCCATCATCACCCGGGTCCCCCGGACAATCTCGGTTTTTCCCTCGCCGGTCAGGGCCGCCCAGGCGTGGCGGCCGCCAAAACTCAGGTTCACGACGGTGAGCCCCAACAGTTTGAGGACTTCTCGGCGGTTCATGCTTCCTCCCTGTGTTCGTGCCGATTCGTAGGCTCCGACACGTAAAAAACTTTATTTAATGGTCCGGATCGGGGCGAGATAAATTGGAGCGACGCCCTTTGCATGGCGCGGTCTCCCCGCCAGGTTCCGGAATAAGTCAATGCGTAAGAGTAGAGACGAAATAATTTAGGAAAGGAGAAAAGGAGGAGGCCGGATGGTGCCGGTGGAGAGGGGTTGCGGCCGTGGAGGTTCTTCCGGTTGAATGGTCGGGATTTCAAAAGAAGGGGTCGATTGCCCATCGAGGGTCTGCCTCGATGTATGGACGAAGGTCGACGCGGCGCACATCCAGGTACAGATAAAGGAGGCATGTTGTTTGGCATGATTTTCATGCTCCTCATGGCTGAGGGCATGTCCCTCCGCGCGAACCATAATCAGGCCGGTCGAAAGAAGATAGACCAGTGTAAAGAGAAGGGCGGTCTGTTTAATCCACACTCTGGACATCGTGTTCACAAGTTAAAGGAGCGTGCGATGCATCGCCTTTCCAGGCGGATCGCGGATGAACCAAGAGAATGGCCCCATTCGGGAGCGGGCTCATTCAGGGAATGTTAAATAAGGTTCAGAGGGGAGGCGCCCGGCTGTGAAGCCGCAGTAGAAGGGATTGATGGGGGAGCGTTTTCCGAAAGGTCAGAACCGTTCCGATGAATAACAGAGAGAGGGTCAGGGGAACCATTTGGGTCCGGTCGGTGACGGTGGCTGCGCAGGCAAGGAGACAAGAGGCGCTGTGCGAGACCGTCCGGCCGTGGTGATGGCTCTGCTCCGTGGGGGAATCGAACGCGCAAAGGGTTCCTAGAATGAGCGCTGCAAAATAGATTACAGGTAAGGAGAGGAAGAGAATCTTTTTGTAGCTTAAGCGGAACATGCCTCTATTCATAGCCCCATTCAAACTTGTTGTCAAGCTTTTTCCCCCTTAGGGGGGTGCCGCGAGTGATGTTGATTCCACTCCGGGCTGGACCATCCGAAAGCGGGATCTTCCGAACGGAGGGATGATGCTTTACCCGGAGCGTCGGTTAAAAGATCTGTCCTGTCTACTCCACCTCGATGGTGTTATCCCTTCGGTGGAAAATTCGATAGAGCACCGGCAGGACCAACAGTGTCAGCGCGGTGGACGAGAGAATCCCGCCGATGACCACCGTGGCGAGCGGCTGCTGGACCTCGGCCCCCCTTCCCGTCGCCAGCGCCATCGGAACAAAACCCAATGAGGCGACCAGTGCGGTCATCAAAACGGGGCGGAGCCGCGTGATGGCCCCATGAAAAATGGCGTCATCAATCGATTGCCCTTCCATGCGAAGCGTGTTGATGAAGGTGATCATCACGAGGCCGTTTAGCACGGCGACGCCGGAGAGAGCGATAAATCCGACCCCGGCTGAAATCGACAGGGGGATTCCTCTCAGCCAGAGGGCGCCAATCCCGCCGGTCAGCGCCAACGGAACGCCGGTGAAAACCAAAAGGGAATCTTTTAAATTCCCAAAGGTGACGAACAGAAGGAGAAAAACCAGAAGCAGCGCGGCCGGAACGACCATCTTCAGGCGGTTCGCGGCGGAAATCAATTGTTCAAATTGCCCTCCCCAGGCGGTCCAGTAGCCGGTCGGAATTTGGACCCGCTCCTGGATGCGCCGCTCCGCCTCTTCGACAAAAGATCCGATGTCGCGGCCCCGGACGTTCGCCGTCACCACCACCCGGCGCTTGCCGTTCTCCCGGCTGATCTGATTGGGGCCGGGGGCGATGTTGAAATCGGCGACGGCGCCGAGGGGAAGAAAGTGGGGCCGGGACTGGGCCCGGACGGCCCGGCTGTCCGGTTCGGCCGGGGGGAGGGGAATCGGGATGCGCTTCATCGCGTCAAGGTTGCCGCGAATCGCTTCGGGCAGGCGGACAATCAGCTCGAACCGGCGGTCCCCTTCGAAGATCTGGCCTGCGCTCTTCCCTCCGATGGCGATTTCGATCGCCTCCTGAACATCGGAGACGTTGAGGCCGTATCGCGCGATCCCTTTTCGGTCGATCTGAATCGTCAGCACCGGAAGGCCGGTCACCTGCTCGACCTTCACGTCCGAGGCGCCGGGGATTTTCTCCATCACCTCGGCGATCTCTTCGCCGGTTTCAAAAAGAACGTTCATGTCGTCGCCGAAGACCTTGACCGCCACGTCGCTTCTCACCCCGGCGATCAGCTCGTTGAAGCGCATCTGGATCGGCTGGGTGAACTCATAGTTGTTTCCGGGGATTTTCCGGACCGCTGCTTCAATCGCATGAACCAGGTCGGTTTTGGAACGCTTGGGGTCGGGCCACTCCGATCTCGGCTTGAGCATCACGAAATTATCGGCGACGCTCGGGGGCATCGGGTCGGTGGCGATCTCCGCCGTTCCGAGCTTGGCAAAGACGGTCTCCACCTCCGGAAACGCTTTGATCCTGGTTTCCAGAAGGTGCTGCATTTCAATCGCCTGCGTCAGACTGGTCCCCGGAATACGGAGGGCGTGCAGGGCGATATCCCCCTCGTCGAGGCTTGGAATGAACTCGCTCCCCATCCGGGTGACGAGCAGCCCGCTCAAGATCATGAGAACCGTGGCCGCGGCGACCACCGGGGCCCGGTTCGCCAGAGCCAGATTCAGCAAGGGGGTATAGACCTTCTTGGCCCATCGCACCAGAAAAATTTCTTTCTCGGAGATCGGTCCGGAGAGAAGCAGCGCCACCGCCGCCGGAACAAACGTCACCGAGAGGATCATCGCGCCGAGCAGCGCGGCGATGACGGTGAACGCCATCGGGATGAACATCTTCCCCTCGACCCCCGAGAGGGTCAAAATGGGAAGATACACAATCAGGATGATCAGCTCCCCGAACATCGTCGCCTTCCGGACTTCCTTGGAAGCATCGAACACCGTTTCGAAGCGCTCGGCGCGGGTGAGAAGCCGTCCCAAGCGATGCTGCTCCCCGGCCAGCCGGCGGATGCAGTTCTCGACGATGATCACGGCGCCGTCGACGATCAGCCCGAAATCGAGCGCGCCGAGGCTCATCAAGTTTGCGCTGACTTTATTCTGGACCATCCCGGTGATGGTGAAGAGCATCGATAAGGGAATGACCAGCGCGGTGATCAGCGCCGCTCTGATATTTCCGAGAAAAAGAAAGAGGATCGCGATGACCAGAAGCGCCCCTTCGATCAGATTGTTTCTCACCGTTTCAATGGTCGCATCGACCAGGGTGGTCCGGTCATAAACCGTTTTGGCGATGATCCCCTCCGGGAGGGTCCGGTTGATCTCGACGAGCTTCTCGGCGACCTTTTGAGAAACCGTCCGGCTGTTCTCCCCCGTCAGCATGAAGACGGTGCCGAGGACGACTTCTTCTCCGTTCTCTGTCGCCGCGCCGGTCCGCAGCTCTTTTCCCAGGAGGACCTCCGCCACATCTTTGATGTAGATCGAAACGCCGTTGTGATTTCCCACCGTGATCTGGCGCACCTCCTCCGGGCCGGCGACCTGTCCGGGGGCCCGGATCAGGTATTGCTCTCCCCGGTGCTCGATATAGCCTGCGCCGACATTGTTGTTGTTCCGGGCAAGCGCCTCCAGAATGTCCTGGAAGGTCAATCCATAGGCGATCAGTTTTTCCGGAGAAGGGGTGACATGAAACTGCTTTTCATAACCGCCGATGGTGTTGACCTCGGTCACCCCCGTCACGTTCCGAAGCTGCGGTTTGACCACCCAATCCTGGATCGTCCTCAAATCGGTCGGCGTGTAGGGGGAGCCGTCCGGCTTTGCCGCTCCTTCTGTTGCCTCCACGGTCCACATGAAGATCTCGCCGAGGCCGGTGGCGATCGGCCCCATCCCCGGTTCGATTCCGGGCGGCAGTTTGCCCCGCGCCTCCTGAATCTTTTCGTTGACCAGCTGGCGGGCGAAGTAGATGTCGGTGCCGTCTTCGAAAATAACGGTCACCTGGGAGAGTCCGTACCGGGAGAGCGAACGGGTCTCTTTCATGTGGGGGAGCCCTGCCATCGCCGTTTCGACCGGAAAGGTGATCCGCTGCTCGGCCTCCAGCGGGGAGAAGCCGGGGGCCTCGGTGTTGACCTGGACCTGGATGTTGGTGATGTCGGGGACGGCATCGATCGAGAGGCGCTGATAATTGTAGACGCCGAGCACGGCGACGGCCAGCGTCGCCATCAGAACGACCCAGCGCCGGCCGATGGAAAATTTTAAGATTCGTTCAAGCATTGAACGTGCTCCTTAATGATCGTGCGACGCTCCCGTTTTACCGAGCTCGGCCTTGAGCACGAAGCTGTTCCGGGCCGCGTAGCGCTCTCCCGGAGAGAGGCCCGAGACCACTTCCACCCATTTCCCGTCGCTTCGGCCTAATTCCAGCGGCCGAACTTCAAACTGATGACCATATTGAACGAAAACGACCGGCCCCTCCCGGAAAGTTTGAATCGCATCGGCCAAGACGGCGACCGGGACCGGCATCTCTTCTTGAACCAGCTCGACCGTCACGAAAAGTCCGGGCCGCCAGAGTCCGCTCGAATTCGGAATATCGACATGGGCCTTCGCCGTTCGGCTCTCCCCTCCGACCAGGGGGCCGAGAAACGAGATCTTTCCATCGACCGACAGATCTAATTCCTTTGATCGCACCGTCACCTTTTGGCCCGCCCGGACGGCGCGCAGATCCTTCGGATGGATCGTCATCTCTCCCCAAACGGTCGAGAGATCGGCGATCGTGAAAATATCGGCATCCTCTTTAATCGCTTCACCGGTTGAAATCCGTTTTTCGATAATCATCCCGTCGAGCGGGGATTTCAATTCATAACGTGTCAGCGCTTTCGAAACAAAGGGGGCCCGGACCTCCCGTTCCACCACCGCCCCTTCCGGTTCAATGGCCAATAAGGCGAGGTCCGCCTGCGAAAGCCCCAGGGCCAACAGTTTCTGCTCCGAAGATTGCCTGGCGATTTCGGCCTCTTCCAGCGCGTGACGGCTGGCCAGATAATCCTGCTCGGGGGTGATCTTTTTCTTCCAGAGGCTTTCCTCCCGGACGAAAGAGGCCTGAGCAAACTCAAGACGGTGAACCGATTCGATGTACTCCGTTTTTACTTCCGCCAGCTCCCGGCTGTCGAGTGTCGCGATGACCTCCCCCTTTTTGACATTCTCTCCCAGGTTTTTACGGACCTCCGTGACGACCCCGGAAAGGCGTGGGACGACGTGAGCGACCTTATTTTGATTAAGAACGATCTCGCCGGAAAGTGCTAAGATCGTCTTCATCCGAACCGGACCGGCGGTCCCGATCTCGATTCCGGAGGCCTTTGCAACGTCCGGGGGCATCTCCACGCGCCCTTCGATCTGTGCGTATTCCCATCGATGGCGCCGGCCGCTGCGCTCCGCGGTGACTTTGACATCGAATGAGTGCGGCTCCGCGACCGTTTGATCGCCCCGGAGATGGTCCCCCTCTTTTTGAAACCGGATCTCCTCCACCCGCCCTCCAAGCCGGTGGAGCGCCACCGTGAGCCGGGTCTCGCCCGGATCGATCGGGTTTCCTTTCTCGTAGAAGTAAGCCCGAAATTGCGGCGGCACCCCTTTCTCATAGATGGCCAGCTCGATCTGGAAATCGGCATCCGACAGAAGCCGGCCTCCGTGGGGCCCTTTCCCCGTTTCCTCATCGGCATGTTCCTCTTTCTCCTCATGGGATTCGCTCCCTTTGGAGGATTTCTCGGTCCGCAGAATCGTCAACGCGAAAACAATGCCCACCAGGAGAATGACGCCGACGGCCCAGATATTTTTAACTTTCATTCAATGACTCCCTCTTTGACTCGATCTTCTGTTGCGCCGGCCCGCTTCGGATGGCCTAGAGAAGCGGCCCCTACGGGCGGCCGCCGGCAACATCCCGCGGCGCCCCGATCAACCGCTCGACTTCGGCCGCCGCCTGGTGATAGTCGGCCAGCGCGCGCAGATGCCGGGCGCGGGCGTCGAAGAAGGTCCGCTGCGCGTCGAGCACATCCAGCAGGCCGAATTTACCAAGGCGGTATCCTTCGTTCACCGCTTCGAAGGCTTCGGCGGCGCCGGGAAGCACGCTTTTCTCCAGCGCGGTCGCCTCGGCGTGCGCGGTCGAGAGGACCCGGTAGGCCTCGGAGAGCGCGGTCATCACACGCACCGCTTCGGCCTGCCGCTCTTCCTCTCCTTTCGCCAGCCGGTCGCGCGCCTCCTGAATCCCGCCCTGATTCCGGTTGAAGATCGGAAGGGGAAGAGAGAGTCCGATGAGGAAGACATGGTCTTCCGTCGATTCGTACCGCCGGAAGCCCCCCGTCAGGGTCAGGTCTGGAATGGCCTGCGATCGCTCCAGATCGATCGCCGCCCGGCGTTGCGCGGTTTCGGTCGCCCATCGGGCGAGTTCCGGATTCCGAGAAATCCGCTCGGACAATTGCGCAAGGGAGGGAATCGGAGAGACGGGGCCGAGGATCCCCTCCGCTTTCTCGAATCGGGGAGTCGTGCTTCCCCAGGTGGCCGCCAAACGTTTTCGGGCGGCTTCCCATTCCCTTCCGGCCCGATCGCGCTCGATCCCCGCCGAGGCGAGCGCGACGTTTGCCCGGATCTCCTCGATCGGAGAGACTTTCCCCGCCCGGACCCGTTCGGAGACGACACGGGCGGTCTCTTCGGCAAGCCGGACCGTTTCTTCCGCCAGGGCGCTTTGCTGCTGTGCCCTCAGCAGACCGGTAAAGGACCGGGAGACCTCTGTAAAGAGGTCGATCCGTTCGGCTTCGTAATCCCATCCCGCCAGCTCGCGCGAAAGGGCGGCGGCTTCGCGCCGCTTCGCCCGTTTCCCCCCCAGCTCGACCAGTTGGCTCAGTTGCAGGGTGCCCTGGGGTTGCGGGACGCTGTCGGGGGAGGCTGAAATCCCAACGTCCTGTATGTCGGCGCCGATCGTCGGGTTGTGGCGGAGCCCTGCCTGAAGGGTCGCCGCTTCTTGGGCACGGATCTCCCAGGCGAAGGCCGCCAGCTCCGGATTTTTGAGCAGGGCGAGGGCAAGGACCTGCCGAAGGGTCACGGCGCCGGTCGGCTCTTCCAGGGTGGGCCGGTTTCGCTCCTCATCGAGCCGGGCGGCATCGAATGTCGGAAGATCCCTCCCGAGCGGACGAGGCGTTGGCGTGAGCGGGTCCCGGCCGGAGGCGGCGCAGCCGATCAGGCCAAAGAGCAGCACGGCCCCTAAAGAGATCGCACTCTTTCGGTTCATGAAATGTCTCCACAAATTTCACAGCCTATTTACATGAATGTAAATAAAAGGCCGCTTCGTATTGAATAATACTTAAAGATGAATTTATCTTTGTGATCGAGGGATGTTTTTAGGAGTTAAAGAAGTGAGATGGAGGTCGAAAGACGCCGGTGAGGAGCGGCTCCACGATGGATTCCGTGATGGGTAAAGCGAGGGGTTCATAGCGGGTCGATCTTTCAAGACCGAAGTCGGTTTCCGGCTGGAAGGAAAAATGACAAAGGCAGTGGCAGTCGTCGAGGTCTGAATCGGAGAAAGCGGCCGGATCGGTTGAAAAGGCAGAAGCGGACGGAGAGACCGCTTCCTGTTGCGGTCCCTTTTCAGCGCAGGCATCATAGGCTGTCCCGATTGAGAAGATGATCAGGAGGAGTGCCGCAAGAAGGGAGTGTGCCTTTTTGTTTTGCATTGCTGTTCCTGGGTGATGGAGGGACTATATCATATCGATCGCTGGATCACAACAGACGGGAGGGGATCGAGGAGAGGACCCTTAGCGTTGGAAAACCTTAAAAAGGGATCTCCCGGTCATGGGGAATAGAAAAAGGAGGCCAAACGCGCAGGCAATCGACGCGCCGGTCGGCAGATCGAAGAGGACCGAGGCCGAAAGGCCGAGAAGGCTCGCCGCCGTTCCGATCCCCCAGCCGATCCAGAGGCGCGGGGTGATTCCGTCGGCCAGCAGAAGCGAGCCCAATGCCGGGACGATAAGAAAAGCGAAGACGAGGAGAACGCCGGCGAGCGCAACCGAGCTCGTCACCACCACGCCAAAGGCCGCGTAGAAGAAAAAATCCCAGAGACGCAGCCGATATCCCTGGCGCAGGGCTTCTTCGGGATTGAAGGAGACGAGTAGAAAGGCCTTCCGGAAGCACCAGTGGAAGAGGCCGACCGCGCCATAAAGAAGCGCCGTCTTGGTGATCTGCGGGGGGGTGACGGTGAGGATATTCCCGACCAGGAGCCCGCGGATATGCTCCGCGCCGCCGGGGGCGCGATCGAGGACGATCACCGCCGCGGCGGCCGAGACGACATAGACGATTCCGATCATCGCCTCCTGTGGGATTTTCTCGTCGCGCGAGCGGGAGAGAGAGAAGAAGGCGGCGCCGATCAGCGTCATCCCGAGGGAGGCCCAGTAGGCCGCCGGATCGTGCAGATCGTAACCGAAGAGAAGGGCTGTGGTTGCGCCGAGCGCCGCCATCTGCGCCAGCGCCAGATCGACGAAAATCACCCCGCGCCGGATCACATGGATGCCGAGATAGGTGTGAATCCCGGTCAGGATCAGACAGGCGATGAAGGGCCAGAAAAGAAAAGACAGCATTCAGATCCTCGTATCGATATTTTGGTCGTATCGGTTCTCGCAGGGGCGTGTCGCGATACGCCCTTACCGCAATGCCTCCGCCAAGCGGTTTGTCAAATGATCGAAGAGCTCGAAATAGTCGTTGATCCCGGTCGACGCCGATACCGAAGGGGGAAGCACCACCACCTTCGCGCCGGTCTTCTCCGCCAGAAATTTCGGCGCTTGATCGCTGAAATACGGCTCCATGAGGAGGACCTTCACCTTCTCCTGCGGGATCAATTCGATCAGCTCCCTGAGGTGCGAGGTCGAGGACGGAATTCCCGGCTTCGGCTCGATATAGCCGGCGGCCGCCAACCCGAACCGTTTCAGGAAATAGGGCCAGCTGTTATGATAGGTGATGACCTTGGCCCCTTCGAACGGTTTCATCCGCGCCTGCCAGCGGGGAAGCGCCGTGTCGATCCGCTCTGAAAACTGAGTGAGGTTCCGGTCGTACAGTTCCTTTCCCTTCGGATCAACCCGCTTCAATCCCTCGGCGATGTTCCGCGCAATCTGTTTTCCATTCATCGGATCGAGCCAGAGGTGGGGATTGCCCTGGAGATGAACATCTCCGGCGGACCGATCGATCGGCCCGGCCGGAACCTCCAGCGGCGTAATTCCTCTCGAAGCATCGACAAAGCCGGGCGCCCCGCTCTGGATCTTTCCATTTCGCGCGCCGAGCAGCAACGGCGGAACCCATCCCTGCTCCAATTCCAATCCGACCTGGACGAAGAGATCGGCCCGCGAGAGTTTCAACATCAGGCTGGGTTTCGCCTCCAGAAAATGCGGGTCCTGCACCCCCTTGGCGAGGAACGCCACATCTACCCGGTCGCCCCCCACCTCCCTGGCAATTGCGGCGAGGTCTTCGGTGGTGGTGACGACTTTGATCGGAGCGGCCTCGACCGGCCGGGCGACCTGGAGCGTCAAAATGAAAGAGACAAAAATAAGGGTCGATTTCATCTTCCGCCTCCTTCAAAACGTATGGGCGCCGTGGGCGCCGATGAGGAATTCATACTGAATAAACACGGCGTGGATCGGGCCGTCCCGGTCGTCCGAGTGGTCATGGTTGTATTGAAGGCGGATCTTGGAGAACTCCGAGGGATAGAAGGTCAAGCTCGATGAGGCGCGCCATCGCGCTCCGGAAGCAGGGTCCACCGGATCGGTCGCGTCGGCCTGTTCGTACCGGACCCCGGCGACCCACCGCCGCTTAAAACCGTAGAGCGACTGGAGGTAGAAGCCGTCGTTCTCGAATGTCTCCTCGGGCAGCACGGTCCCATCGTCCAGAGCCGCCTCTCCCGCCTCATAGCGGCGGCGCATCGCTTCTGCCTGAAACGTGACAAACGGCCAGCCGTGATCGGCGGTCAGCGGCTTCCACTTCAAGAAGAGATCGACCCCGTGAATCCGCGTGGAGCTGTTTTCTCCCGTTCCGTTCGGGCCGAAGAGATGAGAGGTGCCTGCGATCAGGGAGACGGTCTCAGAGAGATCGAACGCGCTCTTGATGCGGCCGAGATAAAGAAGGTCCCCTTCATCGTGGACATCGCGCTCAAGAATCGGCCGGCCGGCGAAGGTCTCCTCGGGGGCGAAGAGGAAGCTCATTGCGGTCTCCCCCTCGGCATTCTGGGCGCTTCCGATCAACTCCAAATAAAAGGGGAGGGGCAGAAGGGCAGAGACCTGTAGACCGGGGCTTCGTAATCCATCGCCGCCGAACATCAGTGTATTGATGATGTTCTGATCGGCAAAGTCCCAGGCATGTGGATGGAGCGGGTTCTGCCGGCCGAAGCGGGTGAAGAATTGTCCCCCCATGATCTGAAGACCGTAGGGGAGGGAGAGGGTCGTCAGGAAGGCCTCTTCCACTTCGATGAACGATTCGCCGTCTTCGAGGCCGAAGATCAGGTGCGCTTCGCCGCGAAAATAAGGGTCCACATTGCCGGCGAGGGTCAATTCAAGATTCTGCAGCGTGAACCCCCGTTTGTTCGGATCGTGGGCGCCGAATTGAAGAGGATTCGGATCGGAAAAGGTGGCGGCGGAGAACAAGCCGTCGAGTGAAATTTCAGGATTCAGTGTCTGCGCGCTTCGTGTCAAAGGGGCGGTCCCCTCCTGAGCGAAGAGCGAAGGGACGATTCCCAGAATCGCCCCCAGAACTGAAAAGGCAAACAAGATAGATCGCATCACGCTTCCTCCACGGTCGATGGATAGAAATCGTCGCGCGAGATCCCGTTTTAGGAGGGATCACCGGCGAGGATTCTGTTCAGATGAATGAGGATTAGCAGGAAGAAGCGTGGACCGGTGGGGCGCGGGTGGCCCTGTGAAGGAAAATCTGCTCGACCGGGAGGAAGAGCCTCGGAAGCGGATTCCCGGCAAGGTGGATGAGAAAAACGGCCAGCGCCGCTAGAAATGGAATCGACGCCTGGCTATGTTGAACCCAGGTGCCGATTGCGCAGCCGTGCGGGTCGACCAATTCGTCTTCGGAATAGGCATGAAAGAGGGCGAAGCCGGAGAAGAGGAGAAGATAAAGAACCAGGCCGAGGGTCAGCAGCCGAAGCGCATGATCCTTTTTGACTGTTGTGGTATGTGCCATGCCACAGGTTAATCAAAAAGCAGACGAGATGTCAACGGCTGATTTCGCCGATGGGCAGTGAGAGATTCAGGAAGAGGATCGATGCGGGGATTCCTCCAAAAGAGGGATCCGTTAGGCCGATGAGAGGTGCTCTTTGACTTTCATGAGGATTTCCTTCGGATTGAGCGGCTTGGTGAGATACGCATTCGCGCCGAGGGAGAGTCCTTGCTCCCGCGAAAAAGGATCGGTTTTCGCCGAAAGCATCAGAATCGGGATGTGGTTGGTTTTTGGATTTCCCCGGATCGCCCGGCAGACTTCGAAGCCGTTCATCTTCGGCATCATCAGATCGAGCAGAATCAGTGCGGGGATATCCCTCTCAGCCTTATCAAGCGCCTCTAGCCCATCTTTTGCCGTGATCACGACATAGCCATCTTTTTGAAGCACGGCTGAGAGAATGAGGATCGTATCGATATTGTCATCGACCGCGAGTACTGTGTGCGGCATCTCTCCTCCTCATTGGATTGAGTCAAGCTGATCGCGCCATTGGGGCGGGCGCCAGGAAGTTTAGGGACTTTCGCGCCGATTGAGTGAGACGTTTTTGAAGGACCGTTGTTGATTTTTCGAAGCGAATTCTACACCAGGCGGCCGAACACCACAAGGGGGGAGAAGTCATTAGCGACACTTGGATAGGAGGCGCGCGCCGAACGCGCCGCTACTGGGTTGTCCACTGCTCGATTCGGGCGATCATTCGTTCGAAGTCTTCGGGCTTCGAAAACTCGTGATTGGCCCCGGGGATCGCTTCCATCTCCCGCTGGTCATCCGGGAGCCGGAGGGTGTCGAAGAGGCGGAGGCTCTGGTCGAACGGGACATATTCGTCGGTCTCGCCATGAACGATCAGCGTGGGGCTCTTGATCTGCGCCGCCGCACGGTAGGTATCGTATTTCAATTGATCTTCATAAAAGGCATAGTCGAGCCGGGCTTTTCCATGCGGGGTGGCGATCGCGAGGATGCCGCTCTCCTTCCAATGGTTCATTCCGGTCTCCCCGAGCTGCGTCCGCCAGATCGGCGGGTAATCGGAGACGGGGCACTTGAGGGCGACGGCGAAGAGCTCGGGGTGTTTCGCGGCGGTATGGATGGCGACCAATCCCCCGAAGCTCGATCCAACCAAACCCACTTGCGTATATCCGTTTTCGCCCAGCCAGCGGATCATCCCTTCCGTCTGCTCCAGGCATTGGGTCAGTGTCAGGCGGGAAAAGGGACCGTCGCTCTCCCCATGGCCGAAGAGGTCGAACCGGCAGGCCGCGATCCGTTTTGAGAGAAGGCGGGGAGTGAGGGTCCGGTTGGTCTCGCTCTCCTTGCTCGACATGAAGCCGTGGCAGAGGAGGACGGCCCGGGAGGTCGATCCCTCCGGGGAGGCCAGAACGACCGAGGTTTTCTGCTGATCGGTCAGATTTAATTCGAGCTTTTTCTCCATGCGGCCTCCGTTTGCTTTGAAGAACCAGAATACCTTTTTGCTCTGTTGCTTGCAAGCAGATTGAGGACGAAATAACGTAAAGCGTCAGGCATCAGGCATGAGGCGAAAAGATCAAAATGTTTGACGATACCCCTGACGCCGCACCCCTTACGCCTCACGTATTTTGAGAGGTTTCTTCTCTTGACACCCCTTTCATCTCTCTCCATAATACGGTCATTATGCTGGGACGGATGCCATATTTGGTTCATAAAGTGGGGGCCGGCGAGAAGGCGGCCCAGGACCTCACCTATGAGGAAGCGCGCGAGGCGGCGCAGCTGCTTCTTTCAGGCGACGCGACGCCGGCCCAGGCGGGGGGGCTTTTGATCGCAATGCGGATGAAGGGGGAAAGTAATGAAGAAATGCGCGCCTTCACCGAGGTCTGCCGGGAATACAACAAACCGTTGATGCTCAACCGGGGGGTGGTTCCGCTCGATGTCCCGGTTTATGCCGGCAAGAAGACTTTTTTCCATGCGATCATCCCGGCCGCCTTTTTGATCGCAGCGTCCGGACGGCCGGTGCTGCTGCATGGGTTTTCCGGGGCGCCGGGGCGGCTGGGGGTCGCCGACGTGTTGCGATCGCTCGGGATCTGTGTCGATTTCACCCCACAGGAGGGATCGACGCTCCTGGAGCGGCAAGGATTTCTCTACCTCGACGCGGCCAAGTTCAATCCGCCGCTGCATCGCTTTCAACTGCTCCGGACGGAACTCGGCGTCCGGACCCTCTTCAACGCCGTCTGCCGGATGGTCGATCCGGCCGACTCGGGCCGGCACCTCGTCGGGATTTCGCACCCCCCTTATTTCGAGAAAACTTTGGAAGCATTAAAACTTCTCGGAAGCCGGCGGGTTCTGATCGTCCGGGGTGTGGAGGGAGGGCCGGAGCCCTCCATGACCTCGGAGACAAAAGGATTTCTCGCGGTGAATGGCGAGGCGGTGCCGCTCTCGATCACGGCGGCGGAGCTCGGCTTGACCTGGGCCAAACGGAGCGAGATCCCCGGAGGGGAGCCGGAAGTCCAGGCCGGTCTGGTTGAAAAGATCCTTGCCGGCGAGAGGGTCGGACCGGTGCGGGAGTGGGTCCTCTTGACCGCCGCAACCGGCTTTCTTGCCATGGGGGATGTGCGGACGCTTACGGAAGGGTGGAAGCGGGCGGAGCAGGCGCTCATCGACGGCGCGGGCTTCCGCAAACTGAAAGAGAGTATGGCGGCATGATTTGGGGCGGGGGAGCCAAACCCGATGCCCGGACCGACACGATCCTCTTGTTCGGCCACGGAAGCCGCGATCCGTCTGCGGAAGAGGAATTCGAACGCTTTGTGGCCTTTTTCAAAGAGTGGAGCGGCTTTTTACGGGTCTCGTCCGGTTATCTCGAACTGGCCGAGCCTTCGATCCCGGAGGCGATCGATCGTGCGGCGGCGGAGGGGGCGGAGCGCATTTGGATCTATCCCCTCTTTCTTTTCCCCGGCCGGCATCTGCTGACCGATCTTCCGCCGCTTCTCTCGGAGGCCGGGGTCCGGCATCGGAAGGTTGCAATCTACTTCAGCGAGGCGATGCATCGGCATCCAAAACTGCTGGAGTTGGCGAAGATCCGGATCGGTTCTCCTCCGACGGAGACGGGTCGGAGCGCCGTTCTGGTCGTGGCCCACGGCAGCAGCGAGTCGAGGGGAATCGAAGCGGTCGAGCGCTTTGCAGCGCGGTTGAGGCCGATGTTCCCAGGGGTGCATTTTCTCCCGTGCTATTCCGAGATTGCCTTGCCGTCGATTCAGGATGCGTTGGCCCGTTGCGTTACAATGGGAATCACATCGATCGTCATTTTCCCTTGCGTTCTCTTTACGGGAAGGGTGTTGCAGGGGATTCACTCAAAAGTCGAGAAGCTCCGGGAGACCTATCCAACCCTCTCGATCCGGACGGCCGAATACTTCGGCATCCACCCGCTGCTCGCGGAGGTGGTTTGGGAGGGGATTCACGGGGCTTGGCCGGTGGCCAACGGGTTGAGGGCCAAGTCGAATGGGTAATGTTGGAGGAAGGATGAATCAGAAGAAACGGATTTTAACGGGAGATCGGCCGACCGGCCGGCTTCATCTGGGACACTATGTCGGATCGCTGGTCAATCGGGTCAAGCTCCAAGAGGCGTATGAGACGTTTATTTTGATCGCCGACGTTCAGGCGCTGACCGATCACTTCGAGCATCCGGAAATCTTGCAGCAAAATATTCGAGAGGTGGCGAAGGATTATCTGGCGGTCGGGATCGATCCGGCCCAAAGCACGATTCTGATTCAATCGTTGATTCCGGAGATTTCCGAATTGGCGATTTACTATCTCAATCTCGTCACCGTCGCGCGACTCCAGCGCAACCCGACCGTCAAAGATGAAATGCAGCAGAAGGGCTTTGAGCAGAATCTCCCGGCGGGATTCCTCGTCTACCCGGTGCATCAGGCGGCCGACATCACGATCTTCAATGCCGATCTGGTCCCGGTCGGAAAAGACCAGCTCCCGATGATCGAGCAGACGGTCGAAATCGTCCGGCGGTTCAACACCCTCTATGCGCAGGTCTTGGTCGAGCCGCAGGCGAAGGTGGGGGAGTTCGCCCGTCTTCCCGGCATCGACGGCCAGGCCAAGATGAGCAAGAGCCTCGGCAATGCGATTTATCTGGCCGATGATGCCAAAACGGTCGAAGAGAAGGTGATGCGGATGTATACCGATCCGACGCGTCTGCGCGCGACCGATCCGGGGCATATCGAGGGAAACCCGGTTTTCGTCTACCACGATGCTTTCAACCCGAACAAAGAAGAGGTGGCCGATCTCAAGGAGCGGTATGTTCAGGGGAAGGTCGGCGACGTCGAGGTGAAGAAGAAGCTGGCGCGCGCACTGAATGCCTTTCTCGATCCGATCCGGGAACGACGCGCCGAGTATGACCGGGACGAAAAGGCAATCGATGAAATCTTAAAGGAAGGAACCCGCCGCGCCCGCGCGGTCGCGCAGGAGACGATGGGCCAGGTTCGCCGGGCGATGAAGATCGACTACCCGTTTCAAGGATGAAGCGCGGTTTCGGAATGCGGAGCTGTAGAGACGTCCCGCCGGGACGTCTCTACATTTAAGATGCTTCTCAGATTGACGCACAATGCGAAAAATGATATAACCGAACCTTGTCTTTTCTGGAAATAGTGGCGGCGTAGCTCAGTTGGTAGAGCAGCGGAATCATAATCCGCGTGTCGGGGGTTCGAAGCCCTCCGCCGCTACCATTCTTTCTTCCTTTTTTCAGAGTCGTTTTATCCTAACAGGACATCATCCGTCGCGGCGGTGAGGACGAAGACCTTCTCATTGTTGTTTTCGGGATCCGAGAAAAAGAGGAAGAACCCTTTTCTTCCGGGAGAAACGCCGGTGGTGTAGCCGAAGATGTTTTCGCCGTCTTTGAAGCAAACCATCACCCGCCGGCCCAGGCCGGGCCGTTCGACGTCGATCCGCTCTTTATACGTCGGGTTTCCTTCAAAGCACTTCACAAAGAAGATTCCCTTTAAGCGTGCGGGATCTACCTTGATGGTATCCCCCGAGCTCTTCTTCGTAAGGTGGAACCAAGGTTTTTCCGGGGAGAAGTCGCCCGTGCTTCCTTTGACGATTTCCCCGTTCTGAAAATGAAGAACGATCCTGTTTTGCATTGCCATCCCTCGATAAATGCTTAGATAAAGCCGGTTGTGCCCCCTGTTGGTGAGAGGACGAATTATACAATAAATGGATATTTATTGTCATCCTTTTTCATTTTATTTTTCGGCCACCCTCCGCCGCTGCCCAGAAGGGTCTTGAAATACCCTCAAAGAGTCAGGTATCTTCAATAATCGGGACAAAATGGATTGCCCCGATCGCGGGACCATTCTCATCGTACGTGAAAGGTTCCCGACGGATCTTATCGAGGATGGCTCGAAAGCTGCGATTTAGCCTGTATGTCGGATCCGAATGGTTCGGTTTCAAGATCAATCGATTAAATCCAAGCTGATGTACCTGACGCTGTTGACCAGCAGCATCGTTTTGATGCTGGCGGGCATCGCCTCGATTAGCTATCAGCTCTTCAAGGTACGGCAGAGCTTGACCTATAATCTGTCCACGCTGGCGGCCGTCATTGGAACCAACAGTACCGCGGCGTTGACCTTTAACGACCCCAAGGCCGGGGAAGAGACCTTGGCCGCCTTAGCGGCTTATCCCCGTGTCATCGCCGCCGCCATTTATACGAAAGAAGGTCAGGTTTTCGCGACCTACGTCGGCAGTCACGCCGAGGCGGGGCTTCAACCTCCCCCGGTCCAAGCGTACAGCGCTCAATTTGAAAGAAACGCACTGATTGTCTTTCGCCCCATCTTCTTGGGGGGGGAAAGGATCGGCACCGTTTACATTCAATCCGACCTGGAAGACCTCTATTCCGCGCTCAGACAGTACACCCTGGTGACGATCGGCCTGATTATCGCCGCCTCGTTCGTTGCCCTGTTGCTGGCCTCCCGATTTCAACGGGTCGTTTCCGAGCCGATTTCACATTTGGTCAAAACGGCGAAAGCGATCTCCATCCGGAAAGACTATACGATCCGAGCGGAGAAGCGGGGCCGGGACGAACTGGGCGTTCTGGTGCAGGGATTCAATGAGATGTTGGATGAAATTCAAAACAGGGACGCGGCGCTGGGAGCCAGTGAGCTGCGGTTTCGGACCCTCACCAGCCATGCGCCGGTCGGTATTTTCCAGACCGACTCTGAAGGGAACTGTCTCTTCGTGAATGAGCGCTGGTGCGAAATGGCCGGAATGGTGCCGGAAGAAGCAAAGGGAATGGGATGGACGAGGGCCCTCTACTCCGAGGACAGGGAGCGGATTTTTAACGAATGGTACGATGCGACCAAGGCCGAACGCGAGTTCGCCTCCGAGTACCGCTTTCAAACCCCTGAAGGCAAGGTGACCTGGATTTATGGCAGCGCCATTCCGCTTCGCAATGAAGCCGGCGCGATCGTGGGCTACATCGGCACAAATACAGACATCACCGAGCGAAAAGAGGCCGAGGAAAAATTAAAGGAATCCGAAAGCCGCTTTCGACAGCTTGCCGAAAATATCCATGAAGTCTTCTGGATGTCCGATCCGCATAAACATTACATGCTTTATATCAGTCCCGCGTATGAAAAAATCTGGGGTCGCAGCTGTGAAAGCCTTTATCAAGACCCAAAATCTTTTGTGGAGGCGATCCATCCGGAAGATCGGGAGCGTCTCAGGACGGTGCTGGAGCAGCAAGCCCGAGGAGAGCGCACCGACATCGTCTACCGTGTGATTCGTCCGGACGGATCGAGTCGTTGGATCAGGGATCGCAGCTCCCCCATTAAAGATCCATCAGGCAGGGTCTACCGAACGGCGGGAATCGCCGAAGACATTACGCAGCAGCGGGAAGCGGAAGAAGAGTTAAAGAACAAGACGCTGCAAGCCCTGGAGGCGAGCCGCATTAAATCTGATTTCGTGTCGAACGTCTCTCATGAGCTGAGAACCCCGATCAATGCCATCATCGGTTACAGCTCTCTTCTATTGGATGAAACCTACGGCGCCGTCGGCCAGGATCAAAAAGCGCCGCTGGAAGGGGTGGTCCGAAACGCCAATGATCTTTTAAACCTGGTGAACGATGTGCTCGATCTCTCCAGGATCGAATCGGGGAAAATGGCGGTCCGTCTCGGCCCGGTCGAGATCCCTTCCCTCATTCAAGGGATCTTGTCCGGAATGCAGCCGCTCTTCGAGAAAAAATCGCTTTTCGTCGAGTTTCATCCCCCCGAGATATTTCCGGTCATTCAATCGGATGCCGAGAAAATCAAACAGATTACGATCAACTTCCTTTCGAACGCCGTAAAGTTTACGAAGCAAGGAGGGATGATTATTTCGACAAAGGACCTTCCCGAAAAAGGGGGAATCGAGTTTTCCATCCAGGACACCGGGATCGGCATCAAATCGGAAGAGCTTCCTAAAATTTTTGATGCATTTCACCAGGTCGATACGAGCGCGACAAGGGAGTTCGGAGGGGTCGGATTGGGGCTGGCGATTGTTAAAAAACTGATCGATCTATTAGAGGGGGAGATCGGTGTCGAGAGCGACTACGGGAAGGGAACGACCTTCACCGTTTATCTGCCTTATCGGCTTGAACGGGTAAAAGAGGAGAGTTCCTGAAACGACCGGCTCAGCTGCAGCGAGGGAGGGGTGAGACCCAAAGCGCCAACATCAAAGGGGACCGCGCGATGGGCATCCCCCTCGGGGACGATGCGGGCCAATTTCAACAGCTGCGAGCTTGGCTTCAGGCCGGCCCGCTCGACCGCGGCGACATTGATCGCAAAACGGACCCGGCTCTGCTCCGTCTCCAACTGAACCATTCCCCCCCGCTCGGCGAATCGGTTGATATCGCTGACGGTTAAAACCGGCGCACGGCTCATCTGCTTTACAATCCGGGAGACGTTTCCCACCTCCGAATCGCTGATAAAGAGAATATGGGCACTCCCTGTATCTTCGATTTTCGAGAAACGTTTTACAATAATCGGCTTGTCTCGAACGGTTTTGCCCGCAACCGCCTCATCGATCAGCCTGCCGAAGGGATCTTCCCCCAAGATGCCGATGACAAAGGAGGGGTCCTCCGAGAGCGCTTCCGCCGGCCACTCCACAAATTTGGCGAAGTTATAGAGGAAAGCAGCCTTCACCTGGTATTCGGGTGCCTGCGACCGTGCCTCTACAAGCGGAAGGGCGAGGCCGATTCCGATCAACAGTATTGCGACAGAAATTCTTTGAAGGAAAGACAGGCGCTTCATTCCCATCGAACCGTCACCTTTGCATAGACGCCGCGTTGCACTTCAACGACTCCCCTGGCAAATTCCGCATGGTGTTTATCGAGCAGATTTTGGCCGACGACCGAAAGCTCCACTTTTTCCGTCGGATGCCAGCCGAGCCGAAGATCGAGGTTATAATATCGCTTCACTACCTGGGCGGGAAGCCGGTCGACGTACCGGAGAAACCAATCAAACTCCAGGTTCCCCGGCAGGTCAATCATCGAGCGGAGTCCCGCCTGATGATGCGGGCTTGACCCTTCCGTCCCCGTTTCGCTGCTTTCCCGGGTCGGAAAACCGGCTTGCGCATTCAGGTGGATTTGAAGGAACGAGTAGATGAAGTTGACCCGCCACCACTCCTTCGCCTGCCAGTCGGTCATCAACTCCACGCCGTAGGTATGACCGTCCATCTGATTGGTGAAGAAAAACGGGACGATCACCCTGTCGGGGCCGGGAGGGGCCGCCTCGGTAAATGACGGGGCCCCCATCTCCAGGGTCGAAAGGTTCGCGTACTTGTTATAGAATGTGGTCGAAGTAAAAGAGAGCCGGGGCTGCGGCTGAACCCGGTAACCGAGCTCATAGGCGATCATCTCTTCTGATTCAAACGACTCGTTCGGAAGGACGCGGCCGAACGTATTCGTGGCCGGGTTCAGCACGCCGGAGAGCGCCAAATCATGCTCCAGCCGGGTCGGGGTCCGGACGGCCCGGGTCACGGCGCCCCAGACCACCTGTGTTTCGGTCGGCTTCCAAAGCGCTCTTCCACTCGGCTGGAGCTCGAACCCACTGTAGTCGTTGTGCTCGAACTTGGAGCCGAGGGTCAGAACCACCCGGTCATCGATAAAACCGATCTGATACTGGACGAAGGCGCTATAGATCGCATCGGTCCGGTCCGCGGGGATAAATTCCACCGTCTCGACGCCGCTTGTATCATCCGAGTTAAGCCGGTAGCCGGCCCCCCAAATCAGCGCCTGACTTTTGATCAAGCGAAGGTGGTGCTGAAAATCAAAATCGAGGGTGTGCCGCTCTTCCTCGAAATTCGCCTCTTCCCGGTTCGTATAGTCATAATAGACCTTCAACGTCCAGTCGGACCGCTCGCTGCGGACGTGGCCCCAACGGAACAAAAGATTTCCGCCGGAGAGATCGGCGTCTCTTAAGACCGTTTGCGAGAAAGGAGGAGTGTAGGTCCCGAACGTGGTCCGCTGCCCCGCCTCCCCGGTGTAAAAATCCCCCTGGAGGGTGAAGGCGTCGCGGTTCGTCAAATCGAGATCGGTCCGGAATCCCGCCTGGCCCATCCGCCAATCGTCGAAATCGACCCCGTCCGGATGAAAGGCCGCATCCCGATCGAAGTATTTTGTATAGACCCGGTAATGGAGGTTCTCGCCGGCCTTTCCTCCATAGCGAACCCCGCCGAAGCCGCGCTCTTCCGTCCCGGCTCCGAGCGTGACCAATCCCCCCTGGGTCTCTTTCGAATGCTTGGTGATGATGTTGATCACCCCGTTGACCGCATTCGCCCCCCAGATGACCCCGCCCGGTCCCCGGATCACTTCGATCCGCTCAATGTCTTCCAGCAAGAGGTCTTGAACTTCCCAGTAGACCCCGGCAAACAGCGGGTTATAAACACTCCTGCCGTCAATCATTACCAGGATCGATCGGGACAGACGGCTGGTAAATCCGCGGATGCCGATCGCCCACTGATTCGAATTGATCCGGGCCACCTGAACGCCGGGGGCCATTCGAAGCGCCTCCGGAACGGAGGTGACGCCGGAGCGGCGGATGTCTTCCTGCGTGATCACAAAAATCGCCGCCGGGGTATCGAACCATTTGAGGGGACTTTTGGAGTAGGTGACGATCTCCACGTTCATCAGCTCTTCCAGGCTGAGCTCCGTGAGAGCGTTTTCGGAATGGGTGGAGTGAGAGACTTCTTGGCCCCAGGTAAGGGAGGCCTGGCCGATCAGTAGGACCGCGAGGAGGAGCGTTTCCGCCACGCGGCGCTGCAGGGGGTGAGGCACGATCCTATTTTGCGTTGCCATTCTCTGGAAGCTCTCCTGCATCTGAAGAATGATTGCATCTGCGATGATCGCTTACAAGTCTGAGATTATAAGATACAAAATGAAAATTGTCATCCACTTTATTATGGAGTGATTGCATTTTTATTTGCGGTCGTAGGAGAAAGGGGCGGTGGTTTGGAAGGACGATTGAAGACGGGGATTTTCCCCGGAGGTATTTCCGGACCGAGGCGGTTTTCTCATGCAGCCGGTCGGAGGATCTCCTGCACCGGATAATTCGGGGCGAGCCGCTTGATCTTCTCGATGGTTTCCCGCTCCTCTCTCCGCGTCTGGGCGGCAAAGTAGCGGCGCTCAAGCTTTTTTAATTTTTCCTTCTGCTTGGTTTTTTTCCGGATCTCGGATTGTCTTTGCTTTTTTGATCCCTTTGACATTGGATGGTCCTTATATAGAAAGTAGCGTTCAGCTTTCAGCAATCAGCGAAACCGCAAATAATTTTATCTTGCGCTGAACGCAGACGGCTGAGTTTTTTTTATCATGCGGCCCATGATCGACTACGAATCAAACCGGCCCAGGGGGCACGCTTCGTGTTGATGAGGCCGCGCAGAGCAATAGTCTCGCCCGTAATCGACGACGCGAAAGTTGAAATGAACCCAATCCTCCTGGGGGAGGATCGCCATCAGGTCCCGCTCGATCTTCTCCGGATCGGTCTCATTCGTCAGCCCCCAGCGGCGCGCGAGGCGCTTGACGTGTGTGTCGACCGCGATCCCCTCGGCCACGCCGTAGGCCTGTGCCTGAATCACATTCGCCGTCTTGCGCCCCGCTCCAGGAAGGGTCCGGAGCGCTTCCATCGTCCGCGGGACCTCCCCGCCGAACTGCGCCTTCACGATTTTGGCCGCCTTCAAGATGTTTTTCGCTTTGTTCCGGTAGAAGTTGACCGACTTGATCTCTTGCTCGAATTCTTCCGGATCGGCGTTCACATAATCATCGAGCGTTTTGTATTTTTTGAAGAGCCGCTCGGTGACCTCGTTTACCTTTTTATCGGTCGTCTGCGCCGAGAGAACCACCGCGATGTATAGCTCCCAAGGATTGGTGTGGCGGAGCACCGTCTTCGCTTCGGGATAGAGCCGCTTCAGTACGGTGATGATTGCTTTCGCTTTCCGCCGCTGCTCAGCCGGAGCCGTTATGTCTAGACGTTTTTTCATGTTGATATTGTATTCATCTTATCTGAATTTCTCCATTGGAAAAAGAGGGCCGGTCCAGGATGGATAAAAGAACAGCTTGACCTTCCGCTCTGCATGGAAGAAGAAATCAATCGTGATGGTTCGAATGGGCCGGTAGACCTGGAACCCTGGATCTGTTCAGAGGGATGACCGGTCATATTCTCTCGGCGATCTTACCCATTTGGAATATCTCGGATTGACACTTTTATTTTTCAAATGGTAAACTCCCTGGCAAATTACTTAAGTATTCTTGAAAGGCTGTTCCGCCACTCTCTGTCTCAGGACAGAGAGCCTCTTCCCCCTACCTTCAATATGGAGAGAAATCATGCAGCAAAGAATGAGGTCTCCTTTTAATTTGTTTTTGATCTTTTTATTGCTTCTTCCTTTCTCCTCCTGTAGCAACGGAGGTGGCGGAGGCGGTGGCGGAGGGACACGACTTTCATCCAATGCAGATTTGGCGGCGTTGCAGCTTTCCAATGGGGTGCTTTCTCCTGGGTTTGATCCGGAGATCACCGATTATTTGGCGGAGGCCGGTTTTCTCTTGCCTTCTGTGACGGTGACTCCAACGGTGGCCGATCCTGCTGCGACGGTCACGGTCAATGGGACCGCAACCTTCTCCGGAACCGACTCATCACCGGTTGCGCTCGTGGAAGGGACGAACACGATCCTTGTCGATGTGACTGCGGAGGATGGAAGTACCAAGCACTATACGGTGATGCTGACGCGTCAGGGTGTGGCTGCGTTTGCGCAGGAGGCTTATATAAAGGCTTCCAAACCCAACTTCAATGGCCAATTTGGTTATAGTGTTTCGTTGTCGGGCGACACTCTTGCGGTGGCGGCTCCATCTGAAGGGGATCTCCTTCATGACGGAGCCGGCGCAGTTTATGTCTTTCTCCGAAGCGATGGAATTTGGACTCAGCAGGCTATTTTGCAGAACTCCAACTCCGAGTCTGGAGATAGATTCGGATCGAGCGTATCCCTCTTCGGGGACACACTGGCGGTAGGAGCAACCGGAGAGGACAGCGCCGCCACAGGAGTGGACGGAGATCAAACCGATAATAACGCCCCTGGAAGTGGTGCGGTCTATCTCTTTACACGGAGCGGAGAGATATGGAGCCAGCGAGCATATTTGAAGGGCTCCAATACTGATACTGAGTCTAGTGATCAATTCGGACACAGCGTGTCGCTTTCCGATGATACCCTTGCCGTTGGAGCAATTGGAGAAAATAGTGCCGCTATGGGCGTGAATGGGGATCAAACCGATAATAGTCTCTCCACCGCGGGTGCGGTCTATATCTTTGTTCGTAGCAATGAGACTTGGAGTCAAGAGGCGTATTTGAAGGCTTCTAATCCTGGGTTTGACGCCCAGTTTGGGTATAGCGTTTCCTTATTTAAAGACACGCTCGCAATAGGGGCGATCGGGGAAAGAAGCGCTGCGACCGGAGTGAATGGGAATCAGGCCGATAGCACTCTTGCTGAGGCGGGTGCGGTATATGTCTTTGTCCGCAACGCGGGGGTTTGGACGCAGGAAGCTTACATCAAAGCTTCCAATACCGGGTTTGGGGACCGGTTTGGACAGAGCGTTTCACTCTCGGACGATACACTGGCGGTCGGAGCGATTGGAGAAAATAGCGCTTCTACCGGGGTGAACGGGGATCAAACCGATAATAGCCTTTCGATGGCCGGCGCGGTTTATGTTTTTATCCGCAGTGATAATGCCTGGATCCAACAGGCGTACTTGAAGGCTTCCAACCCAGTGTTTGGCGGCCAGTTCGGATATAGCGTATCGCTCTTTAGAGACATGCTGGCAGTGGGGGCAATCGGTGAGAGGAGCGCCGCGACCGGGATTAACGGAGATCAGAATGATCCCAGCCTTGCTGGCGCCGGTGCCGTTTATCTGTTTATTCGCAGCAATGGAAGTTGGCATCAGCAGGCTTATGTTAAAGCATCCAATCCCGGATTTGGAGATCAATTTGGTCATAGCGTAGCACTCTCAAGCGATATTTTGGCGGCCGGAGCGATTTGGGAGAATAGTCATGCAAGCGGGATTAATGGGGATCAATCCGATGGCCCTTCTCCCACCGGCGCGGCTTATGTTTTTGAGTAATCGAATGATGATTCGCCAAGGCGGCCATATATGGCCGCCTTTTTTTCATGATGCCGTTCTCTTGATGATTTAGGGTGACCGATTGTGGCGGTCTCTCGTTCTGTGGCAGAATGAAAAGAGGTTTTCATTATTGCGGAGGAGAAGGGTTATGGCTCAATCACAGCCGAAAAAAGAGGAGCGGGCGTTCTCGTTTATCCGGATGAACGAACGCGCAGGAAAGCCGCGCACGCGCGGCATCACCGAGATCCGCGGTCCCTACTATACGCCGATGGGGAAGCGCTACCTTGAAGATGTCTTGGAGACGATGGGGACCTATGTCGACGCGCTCAAGTTCGCGGGGGGCTCCTTCAGTCTGATGCCCCGGCGGGCCGTCAAAGAACTTCTCGATCTGTGCCATTCGCACAACGTCGTCGTCTCCACCGGCGGCTTCATCGAATATGTTCTCACACAGGGGCCGCAGGCGGTCGATCGGTATATCGAAGAGTGCAAGGCGCTCGGGTTCGATATCGTCGAGATCTCCAGCGGTTTCATCGTCGTTCCGATGGACGATCTTCTCCGTCTGGTCGAGAAGGTCCAGAAGGCGGGGCTCAAAGCGAAGCCGGAGGTCGGGATTCAGTTCGGCGCCGGCGGGGCGACCGCTTCGGCGGAGCTTCAGGCGGAGGGGACCCGCGATCCCGAGTGGGCCATTATGCAGGCGCAGCGGTTCATCGACGCCGGCGCGTATCAAATCATGATCGAATCGGAAGGGATCACAGAGAATGTCCCCACCTGGCGGACCGATGTCGTCGCCAAGATCGTCCGCGCATTGGGGCTGGAGAAGCCGATGTTCGAAGCGGCCGACCCAGAGGTCTTCGCCTGGTACATCAAGAACTATGGTCCCGACGTGAACCTCTTCGTCGATCACAGCCAGATCGTCCAGCTCGAATCGCTCCGGTCCGGGATCTGGGGGACGAAGAGCCTCTGGGGCCGGGTCGTGACCTATCAGCCGAAAGCGGCCTGATTGGAAAGTGGGCGTGATCAATCACGTCCCTACAACCTCGCGCCTTATGGAGGAGCCGATGATTCAACTCCGACGGAAAGAAGAGATCTTCCATGTCGAGGAGGAGTGGTTCTCCGCCGATTGGCACTTTTCCTTCGATGGTTATGTCGACCCGGAAAACACATTGTTCGGAACGCTGCGGGTCTTCAATGTCGATACGCTGATTCCCGGCGCCGTCTGGCCGATGCATCCCCATCGAGATATCGAAGTGATTACCTATTGCGTCGCGGGGGCGTTCGAGCATGCCGACAGCCTTGGCCAGGACGGTGTCCTTTACCCGGGACACGTCCAGCATACGACGGTGGGAAGCGGCGTCGAGCATTCGGAGATCAATCATTCCGACAAAAATCCGATGACTTTCATCCAGGTCTGGATTCTCCCCTGGAAGGGTGGGTTAACCCCTCATGTGGAGCAGCGGCATATTCGGAAAGAGGAGCGGCTCCATCGATTTTTACCGGTGGTCTCCAACCGCTCTCCCGGGGCGCTTCCGATCGAGCAGAATGCCGAGGCCTACGCGGCCGCGCTGACGGCCGGGATCGGATCGATCACCGATTGGAGCCGGGCGACGGGATTTACTTCTACGTCATCTCCGGGGCCGTTTCTCTGAACGGACAAGCGCTCAACGCCGGCGATGCCGCAAAGGTCCGGGAGGAGCCGGCGCTGACGGTGGAGGCGGCGCAGGAGAGTGAGCTCTTTATGGTGGGGGTGACCCTTTGAGTTCGGAGGAGCGGCCGTGCATTCGATCGTGATCGTGCCGTTCGGCGATGTTCCGAAAACGCTGCTCGATTTTCTGGCGGAGGAACTTGGCTTCCGTTTCGGGACGGAGGTGCGGCTCTCCGCCGCCGAGCCGATCCCGGAAGGGGCTTTCGATCGGAACCGGAATCAATACCGCTCGTCGCTCTTCCTACGTCATCTTGAGGATGAGCGGCAGGATGTAGATTTGCAGGAGACGGAGCGGCGGCTCGGCATCGTCAATGTCGATCTCTACAACCCCGAATCGGATGTGGTCCTCGGAGAAGCCGACCGGGTCGATCGGGTCGCTGTTGTTTCCCTCGCCCGTTTTCATCCGGCGTCGGAGGGGATGCCCGAGGAGGACCCCCTTTTCCGGTTTCGGCTCCTCAAAGAGGCCGTCCATGAGTTGGGACATCTCTATCAACTCAACCACTGCGACCATCCAAAGTGCGTCATGTCCTCCGCCAACGGTCTGACCGACCTCGATCAGAAGAGCGCCGATTTCTGTATGGCGCATCAATCGAAGCTGAAGCGGCGATAGACGGCCCGGCGGATTGTCCTTCCTTCGGCCAGCGTCTGTCATCCCTTCTGATCTCAGGAAAAAAACCATCCGGAACCCACCTTAATCGAACCTGAAAAAATCGCTCATTCTTGTCGATTTTCCCAAGACCGATACTTCCCTGATCCTTGAAGAATGAGCGATCCCTGATCCTTTTCCGCTATGTCCCGTCTCAATTGTCCCGATGAATTCCAGGTTCTCTGTATTCAGACCACATTGGTATTTTATCTTTCTTGACAGCGTTCTTTCCGGTGCTATCTTGTGCGTAGCCCGATTCAGGATAGGGCGCATGCAATCAAAAAAGGTAAGGAGGCATTATGTTTGAACGATTGATTGAGATGACTCCGATGGAGTGGCAGGATTTTGTCATCATGTTACTCAGCCCTCTGGAGTGGATTCCGCAGATGCAGCAGTGGCTGGCCGATTTCTTCTTCGAGTCTTCCTCGAATGGAATCCTCGTGGCCAAGGTCGTCCTGCTCCTCTTCCCCCTGCTGCTCTGGATCGCCGCGATCTGGTGCACGCAGCTGTCGCTCTACACCCTTCCGTTCCGCTCCGGAAGACTCCAATTCATCTCCATGATGCTGCTGGCCTGGTGGGATGCCGCCCGGGCGGTCTGGCTCTATTGGATCGGGCTCTTCCGCGTGGCGGGGGTGATCCTGGGGTGGGTTTTTGCGGTGGCCCGGCTGGCGGTCAAATTGTTGGTCGAGAGCTGCAAACAGATTCTCCTTCTTCCTTTTACCATGACCGGAAAGATGACACAGAGTTACTTCCAGCCGGGCGTTCCCTGGATTGCATTTATCATGCTGATCTTTTGGTCCCTGCTGGAGGCGACGATCTTTACCTATACCCTCACCCCGACCGTCTCGGAGGTTTTGGCCGATCTCGTCGGCGCCGAAGCGCCTCCGTCGATGGGGGTGGTCCTCTATTTCTTTCTGCTGCTTCTTATTCTCGGGAGCTTCGCCTGCATTCAAGCCTTTGTCGATGCGGTGAAGAAGCGGGAGTATAAATTTATCATCCAAATGGTCCTGGTGGAAATCTTTGTGATGTTCTTCGAGGTGATGTTTCTCTACCGTGAGCTGGTCGACGCGGTCACTCCGTGGATCGCTCAGCAGACCGGAGAGCAATTCCGGCTGGGGATCGTCTTTACCCTTTCACTTGCGGTCTTCGGGTGGGCCGGCATCCGCGGAATGACCTGGTTTCTCTTCGGCCAGTTCGGGACCCCGCCGCTGCTCGCCTTTATCTCCCGCCGGCCGATGATCACCCCGGAGCAGGGGGTGGCGGTGACGACGCCGGCGCAAGCCGTTCTCTGGTGGCGCGCCCCCGTTCAGGATTTCAAGGGAGAGATCGGCTGGCTGCATGAGAAGAGCGATCAGCTGCTGGAGTATCTGACCCTCCCGGTCCTTCAGGTCATGGCGGCGGCGCTCAACTTTGCGCTGATCCTGGTGACCTCGCGACCGGTCTTTACCCTTCCGTTGAAGGGGCTTAAAGAGGTGATGGCAACCAAGGAGATCTTTACCCTGCATCTCCAACCGAAGCGGGTGGAACGATGAAGATCATTTGTCAGTCTATTTTGAAGCGTTTGGTGGGGATGATTGCCCTCACGGCGGTGCTGGCCGCTTGCAGCACCCAGGTCGCCGAGCGAAAGCCGAGGCAGGCTTTGTTCATCGGTGTCGATGTCAGCGGCTCGTTTCAACAGTCGGGTTATTATGATGACGCCATGACTTTTCTCGCCCATTATATTTACGGGCATCTGAACGAACTGGGCGGGCTGGCCCCGCCGCGCGAGCTCTTTGTCGGCTCCATCGGCGGAAAAGACAGCGCCGAGCCGAAAGCCTTTCATCCGATCCATGACTTTACCGGAAAGAGCATCCCGGAGATCGAGGAGCAGCTCCGGGCCTGGTTTGTCCCGATGGATTCGTTTACCGACTTCAATCCCTTCTTTCAGCAGGTGGCGCGGATTGCCAAAGAGCGCAACCTGACGCTGGCCCCCATCACTGTGATGCTGATCAGCGACGGCATTCCCGATGCGCCGATGTCGGCAAGCCAAACGGGGTCGCTCTATGAGAAGATCGACTTACGCCCGCTTGAATACCTCTCGCGGAATCTGACCATCCGCTTGGCCTATACCAGTCCGAAGGTCGGGGAGCACTGGAGGAAACAGATCCCGCGGCAGCGGATCCGCCTCTGGGCGGTGGAGGGGGAGGTGATGAAGGGGTGGAGCAAACAGGTGGAACCGGAAATGGCCGATCCGGCGGGGCAGGAGCGGTTGTGGAAATGGGTTCGGGATAATGTGGATTATCGCGTGCGGTCGATTTCGGGATAGTTGAGAGCCGGGTTCCTCCCCGCACCCCGCGGGGAGGTTGGGGGCAACGCCCCGTTCCAGGTTCTTAATTGACATTCAATGCTTCGGCTTTGAAAATAAAAACGGCCAGGGTTTACACCCTGGCCGTTGCGCTTCCTCCTAACTCCTAGGCCCACATCCGGTTGCCATATCCATTCGAGAGCGTGTCGTTCATCAGCGCTGCCGGAGATCGTTTGAGAGTGAATAGAAGTTGAAAGAGAGAGGGCGTTAGGGGAGGAGCTGCCACTCGTCTTTATCGATCGTCACCTTTTGCCCTGCCTGAATCTGCTTTAAATCATTTCGGTCGAACATCCCGAGATAGCGCTCGATCCGATCTTCTTCGGTGATCCGGTCCTCTTTCATCTGGCCGCTCGGGAGTTTGTACTTTCGAATCAATACTGACATGGTTCTGGTCTCCTTGCTGTTGTTTCGGGGCCGGTGTGACCCGGCCCCTTCAAAAAGCCCGCATTCTATCTCGATCTTCGGGGGAAATCAAGTGATATTTTAATCTCCCAGGATCGATTCATCTGTGCGGCTTCTTACCACCGCTTCGTCCGTTTTTTGAATCCGTTTTCTTTCCAGCCGGTCTCTTTCTTCCGGTGAGATGAAAACGGCTTCTTTGCTGCTGCGGGCTTCGATTTGTCCGCCGAGGTTTCTTTCGCTTCGAATCCGGCGACCAGGACCTGCGGGATTTTGGCCCCGATCAAACGCTCGATGTCGCGCAGGCTTCCCCGCTCCGCGGGGGCCATCAGCGAGATCGCATCGCCTGTTCCTTGGGCGCGGGCGGTCCGGCCGATCCGGTGAACATAATCTTCCGGCGCCTCCGGCAGCTCAAAATTCACCACGTGGGTGATCCCCTTTACATCCAGTCCGCGCGCGGCGATGTTGGTCGCCACAAGGATCTGAATCGCCCCGCGCCGAAATTGCTCCAGCGCTTGGGTCCGGGCTCCCTGGCTCTTGTCGCTGTGAAGGGCGGCGACTTTCTTTCCCTTTTTTGTAAGATGAGAAGCGATGTCGTTGGCGCGGTGTTTCGTCCGTGTAAAGACGAGCACCTGGCTCATCTTCTCCAACTCCATCAGATGAACCAACAGATCGCGTTTTCTTCCCGTATCGACCGGATAGACGACCTGGCGAATTCCTTCCGCGGGGGTTCCCTGCGGGGCCACTTCAATTCGTTGGGGGTTGTGTAAGATTTCATCGGCGAGCTTCTTCACCTCTCCGGAAAGGGTGGCCGAGAAGAAAAGGGTCTGCCGCTGCTTCGGGAGGGCCTTGATGATCGTCCGGACATCGGGGAGAAATCCCATGTCGAGCATCCGGTCGGCCTCATCCAGCACCAGCACTTCCAGATTTCTAAAGTTGACGGTCCCCTGGCGCATGTGATCGAGCAGCCGTCCCGGGGTGGCAACGAGGATATCGATCCCGCGCCGGAGGGCATCTTTCTGCGGGCGGATGCCGACACCGCCGAAGACCACTTCATTTTTCAGCCGAAGGAAGCGTCCGTAGGTCCGGATGCTTTCATCGACCTGCGCCGCCAGCTCCCGCGTCGGCACCAGCACCAGCGCCCGAAGCGAGGGCGATTTTCCTTCTCTCAGCCGGTGTAAGATCGGCAGGGTAAACCCGGCCGTTTTCCCGGTGCCGGTCTGCGCGCAGCCGGTGAGGTCTTTCCCCATCATAATGATCGGAATGGCCTGCATCTGAATCGGTGTGGGGATCTCATAACCTCTCGATTTCACGGCGCGAACGATTTCGGGGGCAAGCCCCATTTCTTCAAATGACATTCTTTTTTTCTCCTGATTAATCATAAGGGACCACGGCCCCCACATGGAAGCAAAATCCCGGCGAGGCGTTCCTCCTCAATTAAAATATAGAGACGGCTCGCCGCGGCGGCTATTTTCTGCTTGGTTTTAAGAACCGTTTGAAGTGTAAGAGTCCATCGGTGGGGTGGATGAACCCGCTTCTTGAGGAGGGATCATAATGTAAGCGGATTCCGCCTCGTGGTTCATGAAACTGCCCACAGAGTATCACAGGGGGGAGGAGCTGCGCAAGGAAAATGTTTCGAGAACGTGGGATCGATTGAATTCTTTAAGGGATGGGGCGTGACGCGATCGCTTTCCCGTCGGCATCCATCAACGCCACTTTTTTGATGCCGGGTTCTTTTTTTATTGTGATCAGGAGATAGGGTTGGGTCATCACGGTCGCCTGGAATTGGTCTTTGGGAGGCTCTTGCGTCTTGATTTTCACCCGCAGGGTCTCCTCGTCTCGGGTGATTTCCTCGACGTTCACCCGGTATCCCGCCGAGGGTTTCTCTCCCAGAGAGATAAAAACGACCAGCGACTTTCCAAAATCGATCTTGGGCGGGGAGGGGGGCGGCACGCGTCCAGAGTGGATCGCGGCAAAGAGCTTCTCGAATGGGGCTGCTTCGGTGATGACCTCGAAATGAAGAGAGGCGGACTGCTTCCCGGAATGGGCCCCTTCATCGATGACGGCGTAGTTCACCTTGGAAGCGGCGCAAGCGCTGAAAGAAAAAATCACCGCCCAAACGGCCCAAAAAAGTCCCCGGCCTTGTCCGATCTTCCTGTTCACTGGAGCCGCCTGAATTTTTTACCTTGCGTCCCGCCGAGCGTTCCCTTGGCGCGCTGGGGAGAGACAAGATCTCCCACCAGAATCTCGATGCCGGGCCGATCCTCTCCCGGCGTCACGGTGACCGGCTCCGGAAAAGAGCCGCAGGCGTCTTCGAGGTCGCAGATAGCGCCGTCGTCGTCCCGGTCGGTCCCGGCCACGATCGTGTAGGTTCCGGCCGGCGTTTCCGGAAGGGTGAAGGCATAGTTTTGCGCGCGGCTTGTTGCGGTCTCCGACACAGTCTCGAACGCTTCGTCGACCACCAGAACGAAGACGGTCCCGACATTCCCCAGCGTTTCCCCGCCGACCGTCATCTCCACGGTGACCGTGGCCTGTCCGGCATCAGTGTTGATGGTGATCGTTGCAGTGTAGTTTCCATCCGCAAGGCCCGTTCGATCGACCGCGGCGTTCACCGTCAACGGCGCCGTCCCGGAGGTGGGGGTGACCGTCAGCCAGGAGCCGCCATCGGAGGTCACCGTCGTGATCTCCGTTATGTTCAGTGTTCCAATCCCAGCATTGGTGATATTGATCTGGAGCGTGTTGATGTAATTGTTGAAATCAAGTGAGGTGGTCGACAGGCTGAGAATCGGAGTGGTCGGCGGAGTCCCACCCCCTTGAACTGCACTTGCGGCTTGCACCGCCAAAGCGGCATCGATCAGGCCATGGCCATATAAATCATCCCGGCCGGTGGCCCCAAGATCCCGTGTAATCCGCTGGGTTGTGTTCGGGTGGTTCCCGGCGAGAAGTTGATCGATATCAGCCGGTATTAAATTTGGGTTCACGGCCAACATCAGTGCCAGCACCCCAGCAACATGTGGCGCGGCCATTGAGGTTCCCTGGTAGAACCTAAAAAAGAAATCACCGTCATCATCCCCCAGCGTGCTTAAGACCCCATCGGCGAAGTCGTCGCCGTTCAAATCGGCCGACGTGTTCCCACCCGGCGCCGCCACATCGACCTTCGATCCAAAGTTGGAATAAGGGGCCTTCCTTGCGTTGAGATCGACCGCGGAGACAGAAATTACCCCGTCCAAACCGGCGGGAGAGGTGAGCGCGCTGGTGTTCTCGTTCCCGGCCGCCGCTACCACGATCACATCGGCATCCCTAGCGTCTGTAATGGCATCTTGCATCGTCTGGCTAAAGCCCTCACCGCCGAGGCTCATATTAATGATATGTGCCCGCTTCGGACGAGGTTGTTGTGGGTCTTCGATACCGGCGGCATAACGAATCGCCTCTGCAATATCGTCATCAGTTCCGCCCCCCGCACCCAGAACACGAAGCGGTAGGATCTGCGTCTGCCAGGTCACCCCCGCTACACCAACCCCGGTCGTATTTGTTTCGGCGCCGATGGTTCCGGCGACATGGGTTCCATGAAAGCTGCTGCTGATTCCTCTGGGGTCGTCGCCCTCGTCATCTGCGTCGGCATCATTGTCGACAAAATCGAAGCCGGGGATTAACCTTTCGTCCAAGTCCGGATGGTCGACTAATACACCGGTATCGAGGACCGCCACGGTGATCGAATTGCTGCCGACGGTGACGTCCCATGCCTGAGGAAGGTTGATCAACTCATAATGCCACTGCTTCGGAAAGTGCGTGTCGTTCGGGGTGGCAAAAGGTCTCCGGATAAAATTGGGTTCGGCATAGACCACATCGGGGTCTCTTCTCAATCGCCGGATGGTATCGATCATCAACGCTTTCAGCTCATTTGCCTTGCCGTTCACGGGTTTAACCTTTGAATGCTCCCCTTTTTGTAAGGGTGGAGAGGGAGGGACCACCTGCATTAACTCGACCTCTCCCGGGAGGGACCGTTTTGGTGTTAACCCGTGGCGCGCCGCAAAGCCGCTGCTCTTCCGACGGGCGCCCGACGCATCTTTCTTCAGCTTTACAAAGACTTCGCCCGGAACAAACTCTGCTCCTGCCGGGATCGGTTCTAAGCCGTTGGAAGAGAGTCCGCCGATCGGGGTGATATCGAGAACATAGGCGCTCTGTCCCTGAAAGACATTAACTCCGATGAAGAAAGTTCCAGCACCGGTGCTCTCAACGATTTCAGTCGAGACAAGTCCGGCCGAGATACGATTTGGAAGTTCGTCAGGGTCGGTCGGAAGGGTGCCGTCTGCGTCCATCAAAAAGAGGTCTAAATCATTCGCCTCCGTATTCTCGGCTGCGATACTCATCGTGACTCGGATTGGAGCGGTTGTTTCCACCCGATAGAGGTCGGACACTGTGATGATGATCGGCTGTGGATTATTGGGGATAGAGAGGCTAAATCCCAGGTCCGACTCCGTTGCACTTCCCGAGAGAGACATGGTGTTTGAAACAGGCTGCGCCTGGGGGATATCATCGTTCGGTTCCACTTCCACCGTATTATCCGGCGGAACGGTCAGCTTGCCGGAGGCGGTCCCCGTCGGCGCAGGACCATTGCCGCTCCCCCCATTGCCGTCGCAACCGCTAAGCGCCAACAATCCGATCAGAAGACTCGAGATGAAAAAAGAAGGGGAAACCAAACGCCGGCCGGCCGGCGTCTTAGAGAAGTGGAAGGGGGGCTGCATGGGTCGTGGTTTCTCCTTTCGAATCGCACCGTTAAACGAAGTCATCCCGCCTTTCAGTTTACGTGAACTGTTTTGTGAGAGTCAAATTTTGATACCTCAATGCGGCATTAGCATTCTTGTTTTTTCTTGGAGGGATCGCGGGCCGGATCGTTTTCCGGGAGGACGTCGCTGACCCACTCTCTTGTCTTCCAGCCGGGGACGGGGGTTTCGCAGCCGGCTTTCGGGACGAAGTCGGAGGGCTTCACGCGGTGCATCTGATGGATGTAGCGGGGGCAGTTGGGGAAAACCTCGCGGGCCGTCACACGGACGATGAACTGGGCTTCGGGATAGTCGGCCATCAGCGGGTCGTTCGCGTCGATCGTCGCCTCGCCTTGCACCCGCATCCGGGTCTGGTTCTCGAAGTCGATAAAGAGCATTCCGACCTGCCGGGTCGCGGCGATGTTTCCCATCGAAAGGTACATCCCGTTGCCGTCGTAGTTGGGAAAGGCGAGCGTGCGGGGATCGACCACACGGACGAATCCCGGCTCTCCCGCTTTGTAAGAGCAGGTCGGATGTCCCCGGTCGTCCACCGTGGCGAGAAAGAACATGTCGAGGCTTTGGACGAAGGCGGTGTCTTCGTCGTCAAAGCAATCCCGGATAATGGCTTCATCGAGCCGGTCGGCCATCCGGCGGGTGTCGAACTGCGCTTGTAATTTTCGGTGCCCTTCGCGGTAGATGTCGGACATGGATTCCTCCCTAGACAAGATTGCTTGCCACGATACCAGAGTGGATTGGATGGCGTCAAGGGTTTGAAGAAGCGGGTCGCGGGTCCTGTCTTAGATAAAAAATGCTCAGGGGAAAAAGAGGATCATTGGAATGGGACAAGCCCTCCTTGCATCGCTGTAACGATTGATTCCCCTCTTTTTGAGGACTATAATCACTTTATGACTGATCTCTTTTTCATGCGGCTGATTTTAGCCGTGCTGTCGCTGACCCTCTTTTCGGCTCCCGCGTTCGCGGAGCTCTACTCCTGGCGGGATGCGGAGGGGGTGCTCCATGCGACCGACCGGCGGGACAAGGTGCCGGACGGGGTGACCCCCAACGTCTGGCCCGATCTGCCGCCGTCGCCCCCCGCGGAAGCGCCTCAAGTCCTGCCGGCCGAACCCAAAGCGGAAACCCCGCCCTCCAAAACCTCTCCTTCTGCGGCTGAGGTCGAAGCGGGCCCAATCACGCAAGGTCAGTTCGCCGTGCAACTGGTCCGAGAACTGGGCTTGGAGGACGACGCCACCCCCGAGGGGCCGGCCGAGCTGCTGACGCGGATTCGGGTGACCCCGCGTCTGGGACGATGGAAGCTGGAGGCCCCGGTCACGCCGGCGCTGGTGAGCCGTCTGCGGACGTTGACCGTCTCCGCGGCGCAACGGGGATCGATCGAAATCGCGCCGGAAGAAGCCTTGCTCGCCTTTGACACCACCGCGGCGCTGCTGAATGTCTCCATCCCCGCGGCTTCCGAGGCCGATCTTGCCGACCGGTCGGTCTCTTCCACGACCCTCGACGCGCCGCCGTTGGTGTTGATCAGTCCCCCGCCGCCGCGGATCGTCTCGTATTATGTTTGGGTTCCGGTGGATGAGGGATTTTATTGGTCGGGCGCTTGGCGCCACGGGTTTTACGTCCTTCACGACGCCCGGATGGACCTTCATTTCAACGGCCATCGGTTTGCGTTTCGACGGCATCTCATCGAACGCCACTTTACCGACCGCTTCTTCCACGATCCTTTTCGCGATCGCGCGGGGTTCGATCTCTTCCCACCCTTTTATGACCGCCGTCCGCCGGTGATCGTCCTCCCGCCGCCGATCATTCATCCGCCCCATTTGCCTCCTCCCCCGCGCCGCCACGACCGAACTCTTCGCGGAGGGTCTCGTTCCACCGGCCGTCCGACGATCCGGTCGATGCCTCCTTCCGCCATGACGCCGCTCGCTCCGCCGGCCGGAGGGACTGCTTTGACGCCGCTGGCGCCGCGCTTGCGCGGCCGGTCGAGCGCGCCCCCTTCTGCTTTGACCCCGCTGGCGCCGCGGCTGCCGGAGGAGCCTCAAGAGCCCCCCGTTGCGCGTGTGCCGCGGCCGTCGTTGCGGGGACGGTAGGTTCTGTTGGAATGGGGCGTTGCCCCAAGTCCCACCAAGGGATGTTAGATCTGAGAATTAGGAACCAAGAATATTGGAATGGGGCTCTTCGCCCCAAGCCCCACCGCGGGGGTTGCGTGCCCAACCCCCTTCGGATTCCTAAGGGCACCGGGGTTGCACCCCTAGACCCCCTTTAAACAACGGTCAGAACTCGCACCCCCACGGAAGGGCATCGTGGATGGTGCTTCAGACAGCTGACCTAATTGGGTAGGTGGAACGTCTTGATTTGTAGTGGGCCCCTGCGTCCTCGCTCCACCCATCCCCCAGTGGGTCCCTTGCGCTGCGGGCGCAGAGGCCCACAGAACATCACCCTTAAATAAAATATAAAAGAGCAAAGAGCGTGCGCGTCATGGGCGTCCTGTGCCCCCTATTCTCCTGCGTTCTTCTGTCGAGACGTATTATCGACCGAATCAGGTCAGCATGTTTGAAGCACAATCCACGGTGCTCTTCCGTGCGTTGGGCGAGTTCTGACCGTGGGGGGTGCTGGGGGGCGGTAGCCCCCGCTGCCCTGGGAATCCGAAGGGGGGTGGGCACGCACCCCCCGCGGCGGGGGTGTGGGGCGAGGAGCCCCACGACCTTCATTCCCCGCGGTGGGGCTTGGGGCGAAGCCCCATTCCAAATTCATCCCCTTCCAATTACATCCTTCATTGAAATGTTTGAGTCACCTTCGTTCCTCATTCCTTATTGAACGATTGACGGATTCCTCTTCTTTGTTATATTTAAGCCATGGGTTTCATCACCCAATGAAATACCAGGAGCGGGAGGATGTATGGCCGGGGAGACGAAGTTTTGTATCTGCTGCGGGGAGGAGGTTCCGTGGAACCGGATCACGCGCGACGGCAATGAGGAGCTGACCTGCATCTACTGCGGGTTCATCCTGGGGGCCACACCGCTCCCGGCCAAGACCGCCAAGTGCATCATCACCGTCGACGATGTCGCCTTCGTCAACGATCTCTTAAAGGGGATGTTGATCAACAAGGGGCTGGCCGACACAGTGATGACGGCGGGAAACGGGCAGGAGTTTATCGCCCTCTTCAATGCGCGCCTGACCGCGAAACAGCCGGTCGACATGGTGATCCTCGATCTGGAGATGCCGGTGATGGATGGGATCTCGGCGGCCCGGATGATGCGGGCGCTCGAAGGGAAATATCAGGTCGCCAAATCGCCGATACTTTTCTTCTCCGCGCGAAAGTCCGATGAGGCGCTCAAGAAACAGCTCGGTGTTTTCTCCCCCGCCAGCTACGTCAACAAAGGAACGTCGTCCGGCCTGGATGGGCTGGTGGAGCGGGTCGATCAGCTGGTGACACATTTGCTCAATAAGAAGCGCGCGACGGTGTGATAGAACGGTCCGGCCGTCAGCCCCTCGCTTGATAGATCACCGGCCGATAACGGGGCGTCGGAATCGGCTTGCCGGTCTCGCGCGCGGTTTCAAGCCACACCTGCTTCGCCCGTTCCAGTTCGGCCAGCGCTTGTTCCGGCGTGTCGCCGAAAGCGGAGCACGATTCCAGGTCCGGAATATCGGCGATGTAGCCCTCGTCCTCTTCACTATAGAAGATATTGATATGATAATCGCTCATCATTCACCCTCCAACCTCAAGATTATACCGTTCGACCAGCATCTGCTCAATAGAAACGACGCGGCCGTTTCAGTCGCTTCCTAGATCTTCCTATGATGAAAAAGTTTCCCCGCTGTGTTACACTCCTTTTTGCAACCGATAGATATTTCAGGCGGTGGGATGGGAATCGACGATCTATTAAAAGCAAAGCGAGAGGAAATTCTGAAGATTGCCACCCGGCACGGCGCGAAGAACCTTCGGGTCTTCGGATCGGTCGCCCGTGGCGAGGCGGGGCCGGAGAGCGATATTGATCTTCTTGTTGAATTCGAGCCGGAACACAGCCTTTTTGACCGAATGGCTTTGCAAGAAGATCTGGAACAACTTCTCGGCCGGAAAGTCGATGTTCTCACCGAACCTTCCATTTATTGGCTTCTGCGCCGCCGAATCTTGAAAGAGGCCGTTCCTCTGTGAAGAAAGATCCCCGCGTCTCCGTTGCACAAATTTTAGAAAGTATTGATCGGATCATTGTCTTCACGGCCGGCGGCCGAGAGCGGTTTCTTTCCGATCGATTGATTCAGGATGCGGTGATCCGCAACTTTGAAATCATCGGCGAAGCCGCCAAACGGCTTCCCGAAGCGTATCGATCGGCCCATCCTTCCATCCCCTGGCGCAGTTTGGCCGGATTCCGAGATGTGTTGATTCATCAGTATGATCGTATCGACCCCGTTGAGGTCTGGCAAGTGATTCAGGGTCAGCTTGTCCCTGTCAAAGAGAAGATTCGAAGCATTCTTCCCCCGCTTGATCAACTGGAACGGGAGTTGGCGGGAGAGGAATAGGGCCCTCCTGTTTCAATCGATTCAAACTTAATTCCTGTCGAGAACCGACCCATGATGAAACGGCGGTTTCTTTTCCTCTTCCTCTTCGTTGCCCTCGTTTCGGGGGCCTCCCCGGTTTTGCCCGCTGCAATCGAAGAAGCGATCGCGCCGCGCCCGTTCGGGACCTTTTCCATCATCGCCTACGACGAGAAGACCGGCGACCTCGGGGTTGCGGTGGCTTCCAAATTCCTCGCCGTCGGCGGCGTGGTCCCCTGGGCGCAGGCCGGGGTCGGCGCGGTCGCGACCCAGGCGGCGTGGGCCCATCCCGGTTACGGACCGCGGGGGCTGGCGCTTCTGAAGGAAGGGGTTGCGCCGGAAGCGGCGATCGCGCAATTGACCGCCGACGATCCGGAACGGGAGCAGCGCCAGGTCGGGATGGTCGATGCCCGCGGGCGGGCGGCGGCCTTTACGGGGAAGAAGACGTTCGGTTTTGCCGGGCATCGGATCGGGCGGCGCTATGTTTGCCAGGGGAATATCCTCGCCGGGGAGAAGGTTCTTCGCGCCATGGCCGAGGTGTTCGAGACCGGCACGGGGGAGCTGGCCGACCGGCTGCTCGCGGCGCTGCACGCCGGGGAGCGGGCGGGGGGAGATAAACGGGGGCGGCAGTCGGCCGCCTGCTGGTGGTGCGTGCCGGCGGCGGCTTCGCCGGGCTGAACGATCGGTTCATCGATCTTCGCGTCGATGATCACGCCAAGCCGGTTCAGGAGTTATCTCGGCTTCTGGCGTTGCATAAGAAGTTTTATCCGAGGGAGTGAGACGGTTTTCCGCCACCAATTCTATTGATGCGTTCCAATCTTGTATGCTTCTCCTGATTTTCTGGCACACCTTGTGCCGGAAATGCTGGCGGATGTTCCTTGGGGTCACCACGTCGAATTGCTCAAGAAGGTCACGCGACGGCATGATGGATTAAAGTTCCTGCTGTCTATTCGGTATGGCTTCCTTCTTCACTGATTCCTCATTCCTAATTGAACCATTGATCCTACCTACTTTCCGGTTGATCTTTTCCTCCGATTTGATATAGTAGGCCATTCGTTTCATCCCCCAGGGAAATACCAAGAGTCGAGCACTATTTCCCAAATATCAAAGTTCAAGACTTGACCCCAGGATCTTTACAAAGAACTATAAGTGTGCCGCCTGCGGCACCAAATTCTTCGTAGCTGAACCAATATACCCGTGCCGACAAAAAGAAGGAATTCAATTGTCTCGACTTACTGACCTCATTGCTCAGGCTAAAGCCAAAGACCCTCAGCTAGGGGCGGACCTGGACAGGGAGTTCAAGGTGCTGTCCTCGCGCCTGCCGTTCGGGCTGAATTTCGAGCGTCACCGCCCGGAATCGGTGGAGCTTCCACAGCGCCCGATACGTAAGGGCGACAAGGTGCGCGTGCTGCCGGAGCGTGACTCTATTAAGAAGGGTGACCCGCGGCTCTGGCAGGTAAAGAACATCAACAAGAAGGGAAAACGCAAAACTGCCGAATTGGAACTTTTTGGCGCGGCCGATGCGCAGACACAGACCGTGGCGTTGGATGATCTAGTGGTCGTAGCCGAATTCCGCGACACCATCTATCCGGGCTTGATCAGCACCGGCAAGGTGCAGCGTGGCGGTGACAAACCGTTTCACGCAGTCATCAATGGTGAGAACTACCATGTCCTGAAAGCGCTGACCTATACGCATCGTGGCAAGGTGGATGCCATCTATATCGATCCACCCTATAACACTCGCGATAAAGACTGGAAGTACAACAACGACTACGTTGACTCTGACGATCTTTATAAGCATAGCAAGTGGCTGGCGATGATGGAGAGGCGCTTGCTGGTGGCGAAAGAATTGCTTAACCCCGCCAATTCCATCCTGATTGTCACGATTGACGAGAAGGAATATTTGCGGCTTGGAATGTTGTTGGAACAGTTGTTCCCAGAAGCCCGGATTCAAATGGTTAGTTCCGTTATCAATCAGAGTGGTGTGGCCAGGGCCAAGGAGTTCTACCGCGCCGACGAATACCTGTTCTTTGTGTTTGTTGGCGGCGCAGCGGTGACTCCGACGGGGGAGGACATGCTGTCTCCTCCAGAATTCCTAGAGGGAAAAAGGATTGATATCTGGAACCGCCTCTTGCGTCGTGGTACCGACGCGCGCCGGGAAGACAGCGAGAAGCAGTTTTACCCATTCTGGGTTGATCCTAAACGAGAGTGCATCCACTCAGTCGGGGACTACATTCCACTTCAAGTCAGCCCCGAAACAGTGTCCCCGCCCTTGTCAGGCCTCGTCGCTTGTTGGCCTATTCGTTCGGATAACTCACAAGGACGATGGCAAATTAGTGCGGGAACTGCTCGGAAGGGATTGGAGGAAGGCACCGTTCGCCTTGGCGCGTATAGCCACACTAAAGGGCGTTGGTCAATTTCCTACCTTCGTAATGCAGAGAAAGAAAGGATCAAGCGAGGCGAAATTGAAGTCGTTGGTCGCGATAAAAACGGTGCGTTGATCCTGAAGCAATCTGACATCAAGGCGAGGGTCAAGAACCCCGTTAGCGTGTGGAATCAGCGATCACACAACGCAGGCGCGGGTGGATCTAACGTCATACGCGCACTCATTCCGACTCGTAAGTTTCCGTTCCCGAAATCGCTTTATGCGGTCGAGGACTGTCTGCGCTTCTTCGTCAAGGAAAAGCCCGAAGCAGTCGTTCTGGACTTCTTTGGTGGCTCCGGTACCACAGCGCATGCGGTCATGCGCCTAAACCGCCAAGATAGTGGCCGCCGCCAATGCATCTCCGTCACCAATAATGAAGTCGCCGACGACGAACAAAAAGAATTGCGCGGAAAAGGCTTGCGCCCCGGCGATACCGAATGGGAGCAATGGGGCATCTGCGACTACATCACCAAGCCGCGCGTGCAGGCCGCTATTACCGGCAAAACCCCGGATGGCGAACCCATCAAGGGCGATTACAAGTTCACCGACGAATTCCCAATGGCCGAAGGTTTCGAGGAAAACGCCGAGTTCTTCACTCTGACCTATGAAACCCCGGTTTCCGTCAACCACAACCGCGCATTCGAGCGGATCGCACCGTTGCTGTGGCTGCGCGCGGGCAGCCACAGCAAGCGCATCGACAAGTTGCCCGAGGAAGGATGGGCCGTGGTGGAAGCCTATGGGCTACTGGTGGAAGTTGACGCAGCCACGCCATTCATCAAGGCGGTGAATAAGGCCAAGGATCTGCGGGTTGCCTTCATCGTCACCGACGACGACCGCCGCTTCCAGGCCCTGGCTCGCCGCCTGCCGGATGGCGTGGAGCCCGTTCGGCTGTACGAGTCGTACCTGACGAATTTCAGTTTTGCTAATGAGGAATAATCGATGAAGTTCACGCTCAAGGATTATCAGGCTGACGCGGTACGCGATGCTCTGACCGACTTGAAGAAAGCCCGCAAACGTTGGCACGAGGATGCGGACAAGCACGCCTTTTCACTGACCGCCGTGACCGGCGCGGGTAAGACCGTAATGGCTGCAGCCGTGTTCGAGGCGCTGTTTCATGGTAACGACGAGTATGACTTCGATGCCGACCCCGGTGCGGTGGTGATCTGGTTCAGCGACGACCCTTCGTTGAACGAGCAGACCCGTTTCCGCTTGATGGAGGCCAGTGATCGCATCCGACACACCGATATGGTGGTGGTGGAACACCCTTTCAGCCGATCCAAGTTCGAGGCTAAGAAAATCTACTTCCTCAATACGCAGAAACTGGGCAAGAAGAGCTTGCTGGTGCGAGGTTTTGAGGGCGAAGAAGACCTGTTTACAGAAACACGGCCTGACGCGCAGGTTTTTACTATCTGGGACACGATCCGCAACACCATCGAAGACCCGGACTTGACCCTTTATCTGGTGCTGGACGAGGCGCATCGCGGCATGGGCAATCCCACTAGAGCAGCGGAGAACGCCAAAAGCACCATCGTGCAGCGGCTCATTAACGGCGCGCAAGGCGTGCCGGGCATCCCGGTGGTGTGGGGCATCTCTGCCACGGTGGAGCGTTTCAATAGGGCGATGAAAGGCGCGCAGCAGCGCATCACCTTGCCGCATGTGGTGGTGGACTCCGCCAAAGTACAGGAGTCCGGCCTCATCAAGGACACCATCATCCTCGACATTCCGGATGAGGTGGGGGATTTCGATACCGTGCTGGTACGTCGTGCTACCGACAAGCTGAAGGAATGCACCCAGGCGTGGGCCGAGTACGCCAAGCAGCAGGAAGAGGCGCATGTCGTCCTTCCGCTGATGGTCCTGCAAGTGCCCAATACGCCCGACCCGAATGACATTGGCCGCGCCCTGGACACCATCTATAAGCAATGGCCGGAGCTGCCGGGTGGCAGCGTGGCGCATGTGTTCGGTGAGCATACGACCCAGCGGTTTGGAAACCGCGAAGTGCCTTACATCTCGCCGGAGCGCGTGCAGGATTCAACATGGGTACGCATATTGATTGCGAAGGACGCCATCAGCACCGGTTGGGACTGCCCACGCGCAGAAGTAATGGTATCTTTTCGTCCGGCGGTTGATCGTACCCACATTACCCAGCTGATGGGTCGCATGGTGCGTTCGCCACTGGCTCGGCGCATTCCCGGTAATGACCGCCTTAACTCGGTGGACTGCCTGTTGCCCAAGTTCGACAAGAGAGCGACTGAAGCCGTCGTCGATGCATTGATGAAGGGGGATGACACGCTACCGATTACGGGGCGCGTGCTCATCAATCCAGTGGAAATTAAGCCGAATCCCGCGGCATCTCAAATGGTGTGGGACAAGTTCGAGGCTTTACCTTCCCAGTCCCGCCCACAACGCGGCGCCAAGCCGGCAAAGCGTTTGACCGCTTTGGCGCACGAGTTGGCGTCGGACGGCATCCTGAAAGGCGCTGGCAAGTTAGCGCACGCCGCAATGCACAAGGTGCTGGATACAGCGCAGGAGAAATACAAAGCGCAAATTGAAGCGAAGCGGAATGCCGTCATGACGGTTGACGGCCAGACGGTTGTGGTCGACATGAAGGGCAAAACCAAGAGCTTCAACCAGTTCGTGGAAGATGCCGACATGGCCGTGATTGACGATGCTTACCGCCGTGCTGCCCGCATCTTTAGCCCTGACATTTCCCGCACCTATGTCGATGCACTCGCATACAGGGCCGCAGACCCGGAGGATGCAGATGAATTTGAAGAAGCACTTGTCGAAGGGCGCGTATCTGTTGCGGCGCTCGGCTTGGTGACGGAGGTACAGCCATACTTCGATGCAGAGGCGGACAAGTTGGCCAAGTCCTGGCTAGATAAGTACGGTGCGGTCATCAAGCGGTTATCGCACGATCGGCAGGAATCTTATCGCCAGATCAGAGAAATGAGCGCCGAACCGCAGGATGTGGACTTGGTTAAACCGGAGGCCAGGTTCGAGCCCACAAAAGCGCGCGTGAATGACGTTGAAACGGCACTTCCAACCTACAAGAGTCACCTACTTTGCGATGCGCAAGGCAACTACCCTATGGAACTGAAATCTAGTTGGGAAGTGAAAGTCGTTGAGACAGAAATGAAGCGCAAAGGCTTCAGTTTCTGGTATCGCAATCCCCAACAGCCGGGGCAGTCATCGCTCGGCATCGCTTACCTCGCCAGCGAGCAATATGGGATTGTTCGGCCGGACTTCATTTTCTTCGCTACGCAAGATAATGGAACGGTAGTGGCGGACATTGTTGACCCGCACGGCCTCCATCTGGCCGATGCACTCCCCAAGCTACAAGGGCTCGCTTTGTATGCGGAAACGCATGCTAAGGTCTACCGCCGTATCGAATCTATTGCAGAAGCAATGGGAAGGCTACGCGTGCTTGATTTGACTAACGACGATGTACGCAAAGGCATTGCCGCTGCTAAGGATGCGGCAAGTCTCTTTGCTGGGGGGCTGGCGAGGGACTACTAATCGTAAAGTGGTCGGGTCAGGCCTTGCCTTGCAATACAACATGCTCCACCTGCAGAAAAGGGGACAGATTTATTTCCTGCCATTGAGCAGGTGGACCCGTTGGTGATCCATCCTCTCAATTAGAAGCAGAAGTAGAAGCAGAAGCGCGCGACCACATGAGTGATTGAAGCTTGTCCAGTAATTTCAATTCCTATCTAATCCCAAGCACTTTCCTTCTGCCCCCAATGGTTGGGCCGTCAATACGAGGTCGGTAAGTTCTCCCGATATTCCCTTGCAATTCTCTCGGGTTTCTACTATTTTAGCTTTCATTGCTTTCCCCATCCTATTCGGTATTATTCGCTAGCCCTTTTACCAATGAGGTCATGCCATGAGCGAGCCGCGAACAATTTTCAAGAAGGTTGATTACGATGTGTCCGGATTGCTCCACTACATCGATATCGGCGACATTGGATTACCGGATATTCAACGGCCCTTTGTTTGGAAAGCGACGAAGGTTCGCGATCTCTTCGATTCGATGTATCGTGGGTTTCCAATCGGCTACCTGTTGTTCTGGGCCAATCAGAATGTCAACGGAGCACGGACCATCGGACGGGGAGAAAAACAACATACGGTTCCCAAACTTCTGATCGTCGACGGCCAGCAACGGCTTACTTCTCTATACGCAGTTTTTCGTGGCCAGCAGGTTTTGACTGAAAACTATGAATACACGACTTTGGAGATTGCTTTTCGGCCAAGCGATTGTAAGTTCGAAGTCTGCGACGCTGCGATCCGAAGAGATCCGGAATTCATTCCAAATATTTCCAAGCTGTGGGCTTCGGGAAAATCGAGCCACGGTTTGGTTCGCGACTTCCTAAAACAGTTATCGGAGAAACGACAACTTTCCGAAGATGAGGAAGAACGAATCGCCCATAACCTCGACCGGCTTTTCGATCTTCAAAAATATCCCTTCACCGCGCTAGAGATCTCTCCATCGGTAGATGAAGAGCAGGTTGCCTATATCTTTGTTCGAATCAACAACGAGGGGGTAAAACTCAATCAGGCTGACTTTATCTTAACCCTACTCTCTGTTTTCTGGGATGAAGGCCGGGCAGAGCTTGAACAGTTTTCGCGACAGTCTAGGATTCCACCCACTAAAGGGGATAAACCTTCCCCTTTCAACCATTTCATTCAAGCAGATCCTGACAAGCTGCTCCGGGTCGCGGTAGCCGTTGCGTTCAACCGAGGCCGCCTAAAAAGTGTCTATCAAGTTCTTCGGGGGAAAAACTTACAGACGGGCGAATTCTCCGCAGAGAAAAGAGAAGAACAATTCGCCAAGCTAAAACAGGCCCAGGAGACTGCGCTTAATCTCACCCATTGGCATCAATTCTTCAATTGTCTCATGGCCGCAGGATTCCGAAGCGAGGATCAGATCTCATCACAGAATACGCTGGTGTACACATATGTGTATTATCTCATTGGGAAAACGCGGTACCATCTTCCTGATCATGTTCTTCAGCACCTCATCGGGAGATGGTTTTTCGCGACCACATTGACCGGGCGATACACAGGGTCCCAAGAGACGGTGATGGATGGAGATTTAAGCCGGATTAAAGACCTGAAGAGCGGAGACGAATTCATTGATGTCTTGGAAAAAATGATGAACTCCTCTCTCACGCGAGATTACTGGGAGATTACCCTTCCTAGTGAACTGGAAACCTCCTCATCGCGGAGCCCCGGCCTGTTTGCCTATGACGCTGCTCTTAATAAGTTGGGTGCGAGCGCCCTTTTCTCTAAATTAAAGGTCAGTGATCTGCTCGATCCAACGCTGAAGTTAAGAAAGAAGTCATTGGAGCGTCATCATCTTTTTCCGCGCGGTTACCTTGAGAGAAATGGGATTACTGATTCTAAGTTGATTAACCAGGTTGCCAATCTCGCTTTTATTGAGTGGCCTGATAACATTCGGATCAGCGATCAGGCTCCGGCCGAGTACATGAAAGAGATGCGAAAGAGGTGCGGTGATAAAGATCTTGAAGTGATGTTTGATTTTCATGCGCTGCCCAAAGGATGGGAGGAGATGAACTATTCGGAGTTCTTGGCGAGGCGAAGGGAATTGATGGCGGATGTGATCCGAAGGGGATTCGAAACAATCTGATGCAAAATAAATAGAACAGGGTTGAATGGAGCGCGCATGCCGGAATTAATGTTCAAAGGAAAAGAATTTGTTTATAACCATCACCTGGCGGTGCCGTTCCGACCGTTGGTGCCGCACGCGAAGAAGTCGGTTGGCGATCGGCGGCTTGATGGCAATCTGATTATTCATGGATAACCTACACGCGCTTAATGTGCAGAAAAGGGGACAGATTTATTTCTCTGTCTCAGAGCCAGCTGAAATTTCAGAAAAAGGTCATAGAGAAAAAAGAAAAGAGAACGAGCTACTTTCAAATGAAACCCACCTGGATCTCTGGCGTCGATGGTTTTCGTCGTGAGTGGTTCGCCATCCTGGTGCACCACGCGCAGGGCCGCGTCATCGAAACCCGCCATCAAATCTGCGGCTCGTTTAAAGACGTCTTAAATCTCACCCCCGCTCCGAAAGTCATCGCCATCGACATCCCCATCGGCCTGTTGGACACGCCGGAGATCGGAGGTCGGGAATGCGACCGGGAGGCAAGGCGCCTTCTGAAGCCCCCGCGCGCAAGCAGCGTCTTCTCGCCGCCGATCCGGAAAGATTTTCCGGGTTCTCCACCAGCAAAGAAGATTTCATCCGCCAGGAGGAACCGCCTTGCCGGGGATAGCGTTATACGCAGTTTTGTTTTATACTGCGTATAATAAAAATAGGCGATGATCGGGTGCTCTTCAATTGAAAACCTTCCGGCATTACGCTCTCCTCCTCAGGAGAATTAGAAACGAGGTGAAACCATGAAAACAAAAGCCGAGATTCTTCAGATTCTCCGGGCGACGAAGCCGGAGCTGACGGCCCGATACAACGTGAAGACCATCGGCATTTTCGGTTCCGTGGCGCGCGATGAAACGCACGGACAAAGCGATATCGACGTGCTGGTCGAATTCGAGCCGCCGATTGGACTTTTCAAGTTTTTGGAACTTGAAGAACTTCTCAGTGAACGCCTGGGGGGCAAAGTAGACCTGGTATCAAAGAAGGCGCTGAAGCCGGAAATCGGGCGCGCCGTTCTCGCCGAGGCGGTATTGGCATGACGCGAAGTTATCGCGACCACATGGCCGATATTCTCATCTGCTTTCTGGAAACGCAGGAGTTCACGCGAGGATTCGATTTCGATGCATTCGTCCGGGACAAAAAGACGATCAATGCCGTTGTCCGAAGTCTGGAAGTAATGGGAGAGGCCGCCAAGAGAATCCCGGAGGAAATCCGGGGGAAATATCCCGCGATCCCGTGGAAGCGGATGACCGGCATGCGCGACAAGCTCATTCACCAATATTCCGGCGTCGATCTGGAAATTGTTTGGGGAGTGATTAAAACAGAATTGCCGCCGCTTCATCCCTTGTTCGAGGAAATGCGACGAGACTTGGAGAAATAACAATAAACACCTTGCGGCGGTTCAAGATCTTTATCCAATGTGTCTAGGGAACAGGCGACTAGGTAGTGACTCAGTCTGGAATCAATTCTGGATTGTCATTCCCGTGCAGGCGGGAAAGCGCCTGGAACCGACTTGATGCGCACAGCGCCTCCGATCGCTTCGCGACAGCAATCCAGTGATTTAAAACCTCTGGATGCCCGCTTCCGCGGGCATGACGACTTTGGAATTTCAAAATGAGTCACTACCGGCGACTATTAAATGAACCCCTCCTGGATCGCCCGCGCGCAAGCAGTGTCTTCTCGCCGCCGATCCGGGCATCTCTCCCAGCCCAAAACCTTCCCCGTTATTAATTCTTAGCATCTTTCATTGATCCTTTCCCCGCGGTTTGGCTAAGTATCGCAAACGACGTTTTTCATCTTGCCAACTTTTTCTTAATTATGTATTCTGTGCCGGGCTATTCCGAGCCGCTAGGCTCGGGACTCGAACGACAAGACCACTCAAATGCGAATGGGGAGACCGCATGGCACGCTTACTGATTAAGGTGTTTCGATGGCATCGCTCATTTCTTTTCACGGTCATTGGCCTCTTTATGATATTGCAGTCGGGACAGGCTTTCGGGCACGTGATGTTCGGAGATCCGACATCGTCGATCGGCGGCACGAACCGGTTCAGCTTTTCGGTCGGCGGAGGGGGCGTGATCACACAGAAGTTTATATTCAACGATCCGTCATTTACCTACGTCACGCCGACACGAAGACTTGTGTTCGAGGGGCTGGAAGACTCAGAGGGCGACTCGGAGGAGGACTCCGAGGAGTTTAAGGGGGAACACATCTTCCTGACCGGGGCTTACCGGTTCGGGGCGGCGGGAGAGGTTTTCTTGACGGTCGGACAGATGCGGCTCAAAGAAGAGCCTTTCGACGGAGAGCTGGGGCTAATTTGGGGGGGAGGGGTGCGCATCAGCCCCCCGCAGCCGGGACCGTTTAAGGCGGGTTTGGTTCTCCAGGCATTCAGCGGAAGAACAAAAGATGAGAGCTACGACGTGATGATCGGCGCATTTCGGAGCAGTCCGAATGGGTCGACCTCCGTATCTTCCGAGGGGAGCGGTGAGAATGAAATCAAATACTCCGGATTAAGCGCCATGATCGGGATGAGCGCGCAACACTTTGCCAGTTTTCGTCCCTATGTCGGTTTGATGATTACTACTTTAAACGGGAACGAGAAGGGATCCGTCTCCGGAAACGGCAATGTAAATGAGTGTGTCATTGGGGTTTCCTGCACCAACACCCAGGAGCCGTTTACCGCTTCTTGGGACATGGATTTCGAATTGAATACAATGATCGGCGGAATCATCGGGTTTCAATTCAGCCCGGACGGTCCGTTTACGGTCACGGTCGAGGGCCAGGTGGGGCCGCAGACCGCTTTTTATGTTTCGGGTGGAATGCAGTTTTAGGGACGATTCGTTAACAGGGTAGGTCATGCACTCGGAAGCAGAGCGTTTAGACGGGGTAAAACGTTTTATTGTGGAACTGGTTCGGCGCGGGGGCGGCGAGGCCGTTTCTCTCGACGCCATTCGAGCGGCCCTGCAAGCGCACCCCTTGGTCCCCCTCTGCTACCGCAGCGAAGCGCCGGGGCTGTTGGCCTTCGAGCGCGCGGCCAAGCAGAAAAATTTTAACAAATTGGTCGGGGAATATCTGGTGGAGCTGGTAAGGGATGGGGAGTTGGTGTATGTGACGTCGGAGAAGGGATATCGATGTGCATAGGCGGGCGGTCATGTTTGATAAAGATAGTGCATAGAGTTACTTGAATGGGGCTCTTCGCCCCAAGCCCCACCTGCCTGAATCCAAAGTCGTGGGGCTGCTCGCCCCACCCCCCCGCCGCGGGGGGTGCGTGCCCACCCCCCTTCGGATTCCCAGGGCAGCGGAGGGGGCAAGCCCCCCCTGCTCCCCCCACGGTCAGAACTCGCCCAACACACGGAAGAGCACCGTGGATTGTGCTTCAAACATGCTGACCTGAAGTAGTCGATAATACGTCTGACAGAAGAAACGCAGGGGTATAGGGGGCACAGGACGCCCATGACGCGCATTGTCTTGCGTTATTGTTTTGATATTGATTTGATTCTAGAGCTTATGGGGTAATCTCTTGTGGGCCTCTGTGCCCGCAGCGCAAGGGACCCACTGGGGGATGGGTGGAGCGAGGACGCAGAGGCCCACTACAAATCAAATCGTTCCACCTACCCAATTAGGTCAGCTGTCTGAAGCACCATCCACGATGCCCTTCCGTGGGGGTGCGAGTTCTGACCGTAAGCCGGGGGGAGCTGGGGGGGTACTTTCCCCCCGGCTGCCCTGGGAATCCGAAGGGGGTTGGGCAAGCAACCCCCGCGGTGGGGCTTGGGGCGAAGAGCCCCATTCCAATCAAATTAAATAAAAAATTGCTCCTATCACGACCCCTCTTCCTGAAACCCCCCCGCCCGGTAGGTCAATACCAGCGTATCCCGATAGCCCCCGTCGGCGGTCGGCAGGATCGGCGTCGATTCGTGAATCACCCGCGTGTCATCCAGCAAGAGCAGCGTCCACGGTTCGGTGAGGGTGAACCGCTTGCCGTTCGATCCGGCCGCCTCGAAGATCCGGCTCTCCCCCCCTTTGATGTTGACCCTTCCTACCAGAAAGATCGCCACGAAATCGACCCCGTCGCGATGGGCCCCCTCCGGCGTCGGCCGGCCGATGCCGTGCGCGGTGTCGATCCGGAACGGGTGCGCCTCCACATACCAGGGCTGCGGGCCTTTGACGGTGGAGCAGAGCTGGCCGATCGCCTGAAGCAGCCGCGGCCAAGCGGGCGTCGCGACAGTGGCCGGGGTCATCGGCTCGAAGAGACGCTTCATCCCCCCATGCAGGGCGTTGTAGTCGAGCGGCTGCCAGTGGGCCCGGTGCGGCGCCTGCGTGACCTCCTTGCCGTCAACGACAAAACAGGAGTGCCGCCGCCGCCGGTAAGGGACGGTATCTTTCAGGTAGGGATCGAGCGGCAGGTCGTTCCAAGACGGCGCAAGCGCTTCCAATTCCGGGAAGGCGCAACGGGCGAACGTACAAACGTCGGAGGGGCGCAGCACCGCGTAACCGTGAGACTGCAGCGCCTCCGGCAGCTGATCGGGCTTCGAAAAGGGGGGGGGAAGGATGGCGGTTGGCATCGTGAGTTCGGGTTGAAACCTCCAAAAAAGGGGTCTGCTCCTGCATAGCGAATGGAAGAGAATACCCCCAAACGAAATTGAAATCAATCACCTTTTGAGATTGGAAGGGGGCTTTGCCCAAGCCTTACCTGCCTGAATCCAAAGTCGTGGGGCTACTCGCCCCACACCCCCGCCGCGGGGGGTGCGTGCCCACCCCCCTTCGGATTCCCAGGGCAGCGGGGGCTACCGCCCCCCAGCACCCCCCACGGTCAGAACTCGCCCAACGCACGGAAGAGCACCGTGGATTGTGCTTCAAACAATGCTGACCTGATTTGGTCGATGAAATGTCTGACAGAAGAAACGCAGGAGAATAGGGGGCACAGGACGCCCATGACGCGCAGTCTCCTTGCTCTTTTGTTTTTTATTTGATTCTGATTTGATTTATGTTCTGTGGGCCTCTGTGCCCGCAGCGCAAGGGACCCACTGGGGGATGGGTGGAGCGAGGACGCAGCAGCCCACTACAAATCAAATCGTCTCACCTACCAAATTAGGTCAGCTGTCTGAAGCACCATCCACGACCCTTCCGTGGGGGTGCGAGTTCTGACCGTAGACGGGGGGAGCTGGGGGGGTACTTGCCCCCCGGCTGCCCTGGGAATCCCCTGTACCCGGAGGGTGAAAGGGGGTTGGGCACGCAACCCCCGTGGTGGGGCTTGGGGCGAAGAGCCCCATTCCAATATTCTTGGTTCCTAATTCTCAGATCTAGGTAGTGACTCATTTTGAAATTCCAAAGTCGTCATGCCCGCGGAAGCGGGCATCCAGAGGTTTTAAATCACTGGATTGCTGTCGCGAAGCGATCGGAGGCGCTGTGCGCATCAAGTCGGTTCCAGGCGCTTTCCCGCCTACGCGGGAATGACAATCCAGAAATTGATTCCAGACTAAGTCACTACCCAGATCTAACATCCCTTGGTGGGGTGTGGGGTGAAACCCCATTCAAATCTCAAATATGATTGCAGAAGGTATAGGGCAACGCCCCCAATCGCATCGCCTCTTGCCCTATCACGCGGCCCATGTTAAGAAAGTGCCGTGAACGTTCATCTCATTCCCTGGACCCTCGTATGAACCTGATCCTCCTGGAACTCCATGAAGTCCGTGATTCCGGCGAAGCCACCCTTTCGGATGCCCGCGCCGCGCATCTGCGCGATGTCCTGAAGGTGGCGCCGGGATCTCAAGTCCGCATCGGTCTTCTCGACGGCCCGCGCGGCGTCGGGACGGTGTTGTCGATCGGCGATGGGACGGCGACCTTGCGCTGCGCGTTCGAAACAAGCGTTCCGTCCCGGCCGGGGGTCGATCTGCTCCTGGCGCTGCCGCGGCCGAAGGTGATCCGGCGGATCTGGGCCCAGGTCGCCGCCCTCGGCGTCGGGCAGATTATTCTGACCCACGCGGGACGGGTGGAGCGAAACTACTTCGACACCCACTGGCTCGCGCCGGAAGGCTACCGGCCGCGGTTGATCGAAGGGCTGCAGCAGGCGCGCGACACGCGGCTGCCGGCCGTGTCGATCCACCGGCAATTCAAGGTGCTCATCGAGGATAAGCTCGACGGTCTCTTCATAGACGGGCTCCGTCTGGTGGCCGATCCGGCGGCGGCGAAACCGGCCGGCGCGGCGGCGCGGGAGGGGGGCGAGGGACGGGTCCTGCTGGCGGTCGGGCCGGAGGGGGGCTGGAGCGATTTCGAAAGGGCGCTGCTTGCAGCGCACGGCTTCCAGCCGGTCGGCATGGGGCCCCGGACGTTGCGCACCGACACCGCGTGCATTGCGCTTTTGGCGTTGGTACATGAGGGGATGAAGGGAGAGTGAGGAATAAAGAGTGTTGGAATGGGGCGTTGCCCCAAGCCCCCCACCTGCGAGGATCAATTGCAAGATCAAAGTCGTGGGGCTCCTCGCCCCACCCCCCCGCCGCGGGGGGTGCGTGCCCATCCCCCTTCGGATTCCCAGGGCAGCGGAGGGGGCAAAGCCCCCCCTGCTCCCCCCACGGTCAGAACTCGCACAACGCACGGAAGAGCACCGTGGATTGTGCTTCAAACATGCTGACCTGATTCGGTCGATGAAACGTCTGACAGAAGTAACGCAGGAAGATAGCGGGCACAGGACGCCCATGACGCGCAGGCTCTTTGCTATTTTGTTTTATTGGTTTTAACAGCCTTGTGTTCTGTGGGCCTCTGTGCCGGCAGCGCAAGGGCTCTATTGGGGGATGGGGCGAAGAGCCCCATTCCCATATCCTAATCGTTAATGGATCTGCCCAGCGTGGCGGGGGTGCGGGGGCGCGCCCCGATGAGGACATGGCCCTTCATGATTGACATCTGATTGAAAAATCTCTTATCCTACCCACCCATATACCCTATTGCACTCTTTTCATCTCACTCAAAATGGAAGCGCGCTTCCCTATTCGGAAGGAAGAATCAAAAGCGCTCATCACGGATTGAAAAACAATTTCTAAATGCGAACTGACAAACCATAAGGATTTTCTGTATGTTGAGGACCCTTTTTACTTTTTTTATCATTACCGCATTTACCTTTCTATTGGGCCGGTATTCCGGGAGGTTTTTCTCCCGCATGACGGCCAAATCCAAGCGCGCCGAGCCGGGGGCGGAATTGGTTCAAGACCCCATCTGCGGGACCTATCTCTCCAAGAAAACCGCGCCGGAAACCCGAAGCGACGGAAAGACGCATTATTTCTGCGGTTCCGAGTGCGCCGAGGCGTTTGAGAAGCGGAAAGCGGAAGGTAAATAGAATTAGAATCAAGAATGTTGGAATGGGCGTTGCCGCACGTTTCCACCGTGTAGAATGAATGCAGCGGGGCTACTCGCCCCACACCCCGCCACGGGGGGTGCGTGCCCAACCAGTTTATCTGATGTGGAGCCGGCGCTGGGAGAAGACGGTTGGTTTCCGATTTTCACACCAGGTGCGCCTTGCCCCACACCCTTCGGATTCCCAGGGCAGCGGAGGGGGCAAGCCTCCCCTGCTCCCCCCACGGTCAGAACTCGCTCAACCACGGAAGTGCATCGTGGATTGTGCTTCAAACATGCTGACCTGATTCGGTCGATAAACCGTCTGACAGAAGAAACGCAGGAATATCAGGGGCACAGTATGCCCATGATGCGCACGCTCTTTGCTCTTTTATTTTGATTTTCTTTTGCATCTGTGGGTCTCTGCGCCCGCAGCGCAAGGGACCCACTGGGGGATGGGTGGTGCCCACCCCAAAGAGCAGGCTCTTTGGGGACCCCGGGTCGGACACAGAGGCCCACTACAAATCAAAACGTTCCACCTACCCTACAAGGTCAGCTGTCTGAAGCACCATCCACGATGCCCTTCCGTGGGGGTGCGAGTTCTGACCGTAAAACGGGGGAGCAGGGGGGGCCTTTCCCCCCGCTGCCCGGGGAAGCCGGAGGGGCTGTGGCAAGACAGCCCCACGGTGGGGCTTGGGGCGAAGCCCCATTCCAATCCAATTTCTGGGGGCTTTAGCCCGGCCGATCAATATCTCCTCTATCGATTCACCTCCATTTCCGATTATAATGTCCTGACAATGCCATGAGAGGGAGAAACGCGTGATTCAAACGGTGCCCGATGAGAATGCCCCGGAGGAAATCGAAGAAAAAAAGAAATCGGCCCCGGTTTCCACCGGCGAGATCGCCCTCGGCGTCTCCCTCCCTTTTCTCGTGATCGCCGCCTCCCTCTTCATCAACGTCGTCTACGCTCAAAAGCGGCCCTGGAGCCAGGGCTATATCGGATTTGTTTCGCTCATCCTCTTCAATCTAATCCTGCTTTTTTATGGCCTGATCGTTTGTAAAAAGCGGGGAATCTGGCCGCTCTTGCGTCCGGTCTCTCCCGCAAAAGTTCTTTCGATGATTCCCCTGGCCATATTGGTTGCCTTCGGCATCAATCTCCTGGTCGGAACGACCCACATGGCGATGGAGAAGATTTTAAACCAGAAGCTCGCGATGCCCGATTATTCGGCGCTGGCGACCTTTGGGCCGAACAGCCTCCTCTCCGTCGCGATGATCGTCATCGGCTTCACCGCCATTCCGTTTCTGGAAGAGATTTACTTTCGGGGGTTTCTTTACAATGCCCTGAAGAGCCGCTTCCCGATTCTCTTTGCCGCGAACGTTCAAGCGATCCTCTTCGCCGCGGCCCATGGAGCCGGCTTCATGATCGGGATTCTCTACTTCATCGCGGGGATGGCGCTGGTGGTGGTGTATGAAATGCGGAAAGAGCTGATCTCGCCGATCCTGGTCCACGGCGCCATCAATGCGATGGCCCTGGTTCCGTTGCTCGTCATGGCGCTTCAGAATTTTCACATGCCGGCGTCGAGCTGGGAGGAGGCCGAGCGTCCGCCGGCGTGGCTGGCGTCGACGCCGCCGGCGTGGGTTGAGAGAAAAGAGGATGCGGCGAAACAGCGGCAATATGCCATCGACACCTGGGGGACCCAAGGGGCCAAGCAGTGGAAGAAGGAGGCCAATGCATTGATGGCGGTCTGCGCCTGGTTTCCGGAGGATCGCGCGGCGTGCGCCAAGGCGAAGGCGGGGGTGATTGCGATTTATTTCACCTTTCTGAAAGACCACCGCCGGGCGGCCCTCGATGCCGGCCGGTTGGTCTCGGAATTTCCGGAGCAGGAAGAGGAGGTGGCGATGGCCCTCTCGCGGCGGGGCTACGCCTACCTGATGCTTCAGGATCTGGAGAAGAGCCGGCAAGACTTCGAGAAGGTGATCAACGAATTCGGTCAATACGGCCCGCCGCTCGAAGACGCCGCGAAGGGAATTCAGATATTGGAGCGGGTGGAGAGATAAGGATTCGATTGGGAATCCGGGAATGACGAATCAAACGCCTTGAAAGGGGGCAACGCCCCGAATAGGAAAATCACAGAATGAATTCCGGTATTGTCTATTCCACCGAGCATGGTAAGATGTGCCCCGATTGCGGCGAGGCGACGGCGAAATGCCGATGCCGGCAAAAACAGCCGGCGCCCCAACGAGACGGCATCGTGCGGGTGTCGCGCGAAACCAAAGGGCGCAAGGGGAAAGGGGTCACCCTGATCACGGGGGTGCCGCTTCATCCGGAGGGCCTCCGGAATCTCGCCAAGGAGCTGAAGCAGACCTGCGGGAGCGGCGGCACCGTGAAAGAGGGGATCATCGAAATTCAAGGGGATCACCGCGACGCGGTGGTCGAGGCGCTCGGCAAAAAGGGCTACACGGTGAAACGCGCGGGAGGGTAGAGAGAGGGTGTTCCGGCTTTTTTTTATCATTTTTCTGGTCTCCATCTTCGTCTATGTCACGAGCCGGTTTTTCCTGAAGGTTTCTTCCCGTCCGGGAGGCAGCCCGAAACCCCTCGGTGCGGGGGATGAACTGGTCCAAGATCCGAACTGCTTGACTTACCTCTCTCGGAAAGCCGCGTTGGAAGTCGTTAAAGACGGGACGACACATTACTTTTGCAGCCCCGCGTGTGCCGAGGCGTTTGCGAAAAAGCGGGTCAATCAAGGCGATTAAGAGGGAGTGGGGGCACGGCGCACCTGGTGTGAAGATCGAAAGAGACCCGGTTTCTCCCAGCGCCGGCCCACATACAAATAAACCGTGGCAAGACAATGGGCATCACTTCATATCCAAAAAATTCTTCTGGAGTCGATTTTCTAAATGAACAATTCTTCCTTACACGATCGCGCCCAATCGAACCTCCACGACACCCTCGCCCTTGCCTTGGCGTGCTCCCCCGAAGCGCCGGCGCTCCTGGTCTACGATGCGCAGTCGGGTTTGTCGCGACTGCTGTCGGAGGCCTACCGGGCGGTGCTGCCGAACGCCGCGACGCTGAATTTTGATCAAACCACCGCGAAAGAAATTTTAAGCGCCATCGAGCGCCTCCCCTCCAAAGGGCTGGTGGTCCTGGTCCAGTCGTCCAGCTTTCGATTGAACGAATTTCGGTTTCGGGTGGAGCTTTTCAATCGGGGCTTAAAAGTGGTCGAGCACCCGCACCTCGGGCGCATCCCGGAAGGGGAATTTGCCACCTACATCGACGCCCTGGCGTATGATCCGGCCTACTATCGGTCGGTGGGGCCGGCGCTCAAGACGCGGATCGACCGGGCGGCGCGGATTGCCGTGATCTGCGAGGGGACCGAGCTGGTGTATGATTCTCCCTTTGAAACGGCCAAGCTGAACATCGGCGATTATCGCGGGATGAAAAATGTGGGGGGACAGTTTCCGATCGGGGAGGTTTTCTCCGAGCCGAAGGATGTCCGATGCGTCAACGGCGCCCTGAAGATCTTCGCCTTCGGCGATACCGGCTTTACCGTGCAGGCGCCCGATCGGCCCTTTACCGCCACGATTGAAGGAGGCATTCTGGTCGCCGCATCCGATGCGCCGGAAGGGTTTCATGCCGTGTTGGATCAGATCCGCGCGGAAGAGCGGGAGGTCTGGGTGCGCGAGCTCGGCTTCGGCCTCAACCGCGCCCTGACGCGGCAGCGGCGGTTGAGCGACATCGGGGCCTATGAGCGGATGCACGGCATCCACCTCTCCCTCGGCGCCAAACATGCCCTTTATACCAAACCCGGTTTTCCAAAGAGCGGAAAATTCCATGTCGATGTTTTTGCCGCGGTGGAACGGGTGGAGATCGATGGAGAGAAGGTGTTCGAAGGGGGGGAATATTTAATCCGACAGGCAGGAAGTGAAGCGGCAAGCCAATCGACTCACTCGGATTGAAGAATCGGACGCTCCTTCCCGTGCTTTGGGTTTCGCCTCGCTTTACGCTCGGTTGATGATGGTCTCCATCACCTGGGTGTCTTTAGGAAGCCGCACAAAGAAGGTGGCCCCTTCCCCTTTTTGCGATTCCACCCAGATCTTCCCGCCGGCGAGATGGACGATCTTATTGATGATCGAAAGCCCGAACCCCACCCCCCCCGCTTCCACCTCTTTGAGCTGCTGAAAGGGGTCGAAAATCTTTTTATGGTAGGCCGGGTCGATGCCGATGCCGTTGTCTTTCACGTAGAATTCCGCCCATTCCTCCGATTCGCTTCCGCCGATTTCAATCCGCGGCCGAGGCTGATCGCCCATGAATTTTCCGGCATTGACGATGAGGTTTTGGAAGAGCTGTGTGATGTGGAACGCGTCGAAGGTGAAATGAGGGAGGGAGGGATGCACGGCCACCTGCACCCTTTTTTCATCGAACCACTCCTTGTTCCGGTCGATGATGGCGATCAGGGCCGCTCGGACGTTCGATCGGCTCATTTTTCTGCTGGGAGCCGACTTTGGTGAGGATCTGCATCCCCTGGATGAAGTCGGCTAAATAGTCTGCATTCGACAAGACCCGCTGAATGTAGTGCTTCCCTTTTTCGTCCAGCCGATCGCCGAATTCTTCCAGAAGGAGCGAGGCGACCCCTTGCAGCGAGATGACCGGCCCTTTTAAATCGTGAGAGAGGGCATAGACGAACGATTCTAACTCTTTCGTTCTCGCCCGGACCTGGTTTTCCAGACCGTCCCGGGCCTTTTGCACCTCCTCGGCCATCTTGCGCAGGTCGGCTTCGACCCGCTTGCGCTCGGTGATTTCCTCGATTAACAGCGCGGTCCGCTCCCGGATCTTCTTTTCCAGATCGTCATAGGCTTTCTGAACCTCGATCACCATCTTGTTGAACGTTTCGGCGAGCGAGCCGATTTCGTCTTTCGATGTGACCTCGACACGGGTATCGAGCTTCCCCCCCGCGATCTCCGCCGCCGCCGTTTTCAAATGGATGAGGGGATTAAAAATAGACTGGACAAAGAAGATTCCGGCGGTGAGCGCCAAAACGAAAATGAAGATCGAAAAGAGGATCAGGGCGCTGACGGCGGAATCCCGGGATCGCCGGATGTGCTCGTTTGCCGCGCCGACATGCGCGTAAATATCGGTGAGCACGCGGTGAAGGGTGTCGTCGACCAGGTTCTTGTATCGTCTTGCCTTGATGATGTAGGTTTCCCTTCGCCTCTCTTCTTGCGCGATCTCCTCCTTATTTCCGGAGGGCTGAAGCCGGAGGATCTTTTCCTGGGAGGCGATGACCTTCTCGACATACTTCGCAAACCCGCCGAAATAAAGGGTCGCCTTGCCGGCGGCCTGCTGGATCTCGTAGGGGGCGGTGTTCACGACCAGGGTTTCTTGCAGCCCCATTTTTTCCCATCGGGCCGAGACGAGCCCTCCCGTCGATTTCTGGAACGCCTCCGTCTCGCTTCCCCAAATCATTGCCTTCGTGAACATGTCGAAGACCAGGACCGATTCCTTGAATCGGGTTTCGACCGCCTGAAGATGGCCGATCTCCTCATGGGTTCCGATCAACAGAACCCGATCGATGGTCCCGGCCCCGAGGGTCAATGCATGGAGCGCTTCCTCGGCGCTCCGGGAGAGGGGAATGCGCTCCGCGATCACCAGGTCGGCCTGCTCGGTCACTTGATGAATCCGGGTCACCCCGAAGACCACCAGAGAAAATCCGGCGATGGATAAAAAAACGAAAATCGCCCCGAGTTTCGCCCTGATTCCATTGAACATGACGGCTTAAAGCTCCTGGATGATGGCGCTGATGTTATAAATCGATTTGATCACGCCAATCGCCCGCCGGGTTTCCGGATCGATCACCGGCACATAGAGGGCGATCGCCTCCGCCTGTGCGCTGTCGTCGTATTCGATATCGCCGTAGTCGCTTTTCCCCCGGCCCTCGTGATAGGTCTGAATCCACCACGCTTCGTCGGCCTGGAAATAGTCGGAGGTCTTGTTGGTCTCCCCGACGATCAACCCGACGGCATCGGCGATGAAAATCTCGGCGAACCCGTCATGCGCTTTCTGAAATGCGATCAGGCGCCGGGCGCAGTCGTTTCCGATGAATCCGCCGATAAATTCATCGATCCCCTTCACCTTTCTCCATTTCTGATCGAGTTTCTCGATGTCGCGCGGGGTGAGCCGTTTGTTCTTCTGATTCGATTCTTTCACGATCCGGATCAGATCGGGATCTTCCGCCAGACCCTTGATGAGTTGAATCTTCTGCTGGAGGATTTCTTCGACCTCGTCGGAAAAATCATTTTCGCGCGCAGCGCTCTCGCCCGGCGTCGCCAAGAAGAGGAGGAGGCCGGCGAACAGAATCATTCGGACGAATCCCATCGGGCGACACCGGCCCCAACCGCGCCGCCCTTCCTTATTACGATCGATCGTCTTTCCATTCCGGAATGGAATCACAGCGGTTTCTTCTTTCTGTTTAGGGACTAAAATCTGAGTAAAGTATACCCGGCATTTTATGTCCGTCAAAGGAAGGAGCGGCCGGCAGGCCGCTTGTAGGAGGCTCACCGACACGCGTCCGAAAGCGATTGCGCGTTGCCGTCGCGTGAAGAAGGCCGACCGATTGACTTTTCGGTTCCCCTATTCTAACGTTGAAGGGATTGGCCGTACGTTCCCTTCAACCCAGGAGGATTTGCCGATGTTCATGAAGTCTTTTGCCCCTCAAACCTATGCTCTCATGCGGATTGCGACCGGGCTTCTCTTTTTATGGCATGGGACACAGAAGCTGTTTGGAATCCCGGTCCCGATGCAGGGAGACCCCGCCGCCTTTATCGTCTATATTGCCGGTCCCATTGAATTGATCGGCGGATTGCTCGTCACGATCGGGCTCTTCACCCGGTGGGCGGCGTTTCTCTGCAGCGGGCTGATGGCGGCGGCGTATTGGATGGCGCATGGGACGCAGGCGCTCTTCCCCATCGTCAACCGGGGAGAGCTGGCGGCCCTCTACTGCTTCGTCTTCTTGTACATCGCCGCCCAGGGGCCGGGGATCTGGAGCGTTGACGCCGCCCTCGGCCGCGACCGGTAGGGGCTGCCGAAAAGTCCATCCGCGTTGTGGCTCGCTTCGCACCATTCCTTAGATCACACGCCCGGTCTCTCAGAAATCCTCGCCGTACAGTGCGGCCGGGCGTCTGGAGCTTTTTGAGCCGCCCTCAGAAGATTTAACCCATTTCTGATCACATATTTATTAATTCCTAGATATTTACTCCATTGATCAACCTCTCCCTTCCGGGGCCTCTCCTACGGAACCTCTTAGATTTGGTACAATTGATGTATGGAAACGGATTTTTTACAGAGGCTCTGTTAAACAAGGGGCGCGCCGCGCTTCGACGGCGATCTCCAGGAGGTATCCATGGAATATGCGATGAGGGAAGGAGAGGTAAGTGGACCGTCGCGCTTTGCCGTTCTTTGGCTTTTGGTCTTTCCTTTTTTGTTCTTTTTCATCTTTTTGGTTTCCAACCATCCGGAGTCGCACTACGACCGGATTCCGGTTCCCGAACGGAAGCTGAACCTGAAGGGGCTGGAGATGGTGACGACCCAATACCTCGACGAACACCCCGAGGCTTTCTACCGATTCATTCGAATTCTGACGGAAGCCGATAATGCGCTTCAAGAGAATGAATCGCTCACCCGCGGCGCCGTGGTGAAATGGCTGAATCGATCGATGCAGCAAGAAGGGTTCGATTCGGAGATGCCGGTCCGTCTTTTCTTGCGGAATGTTTACCTGAAAGAGTGGGAAGGAGCCTATTTCCGGCGGATCGATTCGGGCGAACGGGAGTATCTCTATGACCTGATCGGCGCCACGATCGGCGGCATGTACCGCTGCACCTGTGTTCCGCCCGAGTTAAAACAGGGATGAGGCTCACGCAGTCGATCAATGAGGAATCGAGCCCCCCCGCGCCTCCATTGATTCCTCATTGACCCATCCTTCTCTTAATTGTTCTTAATTAATCCCCTGCATAAACATACCGAAATTGACAATTTTCCGGTCCGCTTATATATTTTTAATACTTTCAACAGCATAAGAATGCGGTAAGGCTGGACAGCGCTTCCTTCGATTTGCCATTCTCGCCGAGAGCCGGCCCATTGAACCGTGGCGAGAATGTCGGCCATTTGTGTTCATTCTTTCCCTCGCATTCTTAGTGAAACCGGTTCATTCCTATTTTTCTGCTGCAGTCGGCTGCAACGGGGTTGTCGCTTCCTTCTTTTATTTCCTTTGTCGACGACGCGGAGGGAGAGCGCTCAATGACCGTGAACAAGCCCATCAATGGGGGTGACCTCTGATCACACCTTTCCGTAATCTTTTAATTCGTCAGAAACTGATTTGGATGAGCATGCTGGTGAGCGCGGCGGTTCTCTTGCTCGCCAGCGCCGGCTTCATTGCCCATGAATGGGTGACCTTTCGGAGCGTCATGGTCCGGAATCGCTCCACGCAGGCGGAGATCATCGCGATCAATACGGTTTCGGCGCTCCTGTTCAATGATCCGGAGTCGGCGGCTGAAACCGTCGGGGCGCTGCGGGTCAAGTCCGATATTCATTCGGCGGCGATCTATACGGCCGAAGGCCGGCTCTTCGCAAAATATCTGAGGAGCGACGGGGCTTCGGTTTTTGAGATGCCGGAGCGAATTCCGGGGGGGATGGAAGGCCATCGATTCGAGTCGGGCTTTCTTTTTTTGTCTCGGCCGATTCTCTCCAACGGCGAGCGGATCGGCACCGTTTATCTCCAATCCGATCTCCAGGAAATGTATGTTCGTCTGAAGGGTTACGCCCTGATCGTGGGCGGGGTGCTCGCGGTTTCCCTGCTGACGGCCTATTGGGTCTCCGCCGCGCTTCAAGAAAATATTTCCCGCCCGCTTCTTGATCTGGCCCGGACGGCAAAGAACGTCTCCGAAGAGAAAGACTATTCCGTGCGGGCCGCCACCGGAAACCGGGACGAGATCGGCCTGCTGATCGAGACGTTCAACGAGATGCTCTCTCAGATCCAAACGCGGGATGCCGCCCTGCAGAAGACGCAGGACGAGCTGGAACAGAGGGTGAAAGAGCGGACGCTGTCATTGGAGCAGGAGGTCGGGGAGCGGAAGCGGGCGGAGGTTTTTCTCGATTCGATCGTTGAAAACATCCCCAACATGCTTTTCGTCAAAGAGGCCCAAGAGCTTCGGTTTGTCCGGTTTAACAAAGCGGGAGAATCGCTGCTCGGCCATTCCAGGAAAGATCTGATCGGAAAGAATGATTATGATTTCTTTCCAAAAGAGCAGGCCGATTCATTCATCGCCAAAGACCGGCAGGTGCTTGGATCGGGATACCTTCTGGATATTCCGGAAGAGCCGATTCAGAGCCGCGACCGCGGCACACGGATTTTGCACACCCAGAAAATACCGCTCTACGACGAGGCGGGGAAGCCGCTCTATCTGCTCGGCATCTCGGAAGACATCACCGAGCGCAAGCAGGCGGAAGAGGAGATGAAGAAGCTCAATGCGCAGATGGAGGCGGCCAACAAGGAGCTGGAGGCGTTCAGTTATTCCGTTTCGCACGATCTTCGGGCTCCCCTGCGCCATGTGAATGGATTCGTCGAGTTGCTCAAAGAACATACCGGAGCGCAGCTCGATGCGAAGGGCCAGCGTTATATCGAGGTGATCATGAACTCTTCCAGGAAGATGGGAAGCCTGATCGATGACCTGCTGGTGTTCTCGCGGATGGCCAAATCGGAGATGCGTGTCGGAGAGATCTCCCTCGACCTTCTCATCGAGGAAGTGATCCGGGATTTACAGCCGGAGCTTCAGAATCGGGAGATTGCCTGGAAGATCGCCCCCCTGTCGGGGGTACGGGGAGATATGGCGATGTTGCGGCAGGTCTGGGCCAACCTGATCGGCAATGCGGTGAAGTATACCCGGACCCGCGCGCGGGCCGAGATTGAGATCGGCAGCCGGACCGAAGGAGAGGAGACCGTGTTCTTCGTTCGAGACAATGGAGTTGGATTCGATCCGCAATACGCCGGCAAGCTCTTCGGCGTTTTCCAGCGGCTGCATCGTGCCGAGGAGTTCGAAGGGACCGGCATCGGGCTGGCCAATGTCCGACGGATCATTCACCGCCATGGCGGCCGGACCTGGGCCGAGGGAGAATTGGACCGCGGCGCGTCTTTTTACTTTTCATTTCCCCATAGAAAGGAGCATTGAGGATGAGCGATTTTAAGAGCATCTTGCTGGTGGAGGACAACGTGGAAGATGTGGAGCTGACCCTGGAGGCGCTCGGCGAGTACAATCTTGCAAACGACGTCATCGTCGCCCGAGACGGCGCCGAGGCGTTGGACTACCTTTATCACCGGGGACCGTTTAAGACGCGGGTGGCCGGCAATCCGGCCGTGATTCTGCTCGACATCAAAATGCCGAAGGTCAACGGGCTGGAGGTGTTGAGGGCGATCAAGGCGGATGAAAAATTAAAAACGGTCCCGGTGGTGATGCTGACCTCCTCCCGCGAGGAGCCCGATCTGGCGGAGAGTTATACGCTCGGCGTGAATGCTTACGTTGTGAAGCCGGTGAACTTTCAGGAATTCGTCAAAGCGGTCAAACAGCTCGGCGTCTTCTGGGCGCTTCTCAACGAGCGGCCGCCGGGGAGCGTGACCAAACAGAAATAGGCGAAACGGGAACCGGTCATGAAAGGTTCAGGGCAACATCAGATCAATGTCGGATTGGGATTGGCCGTCGTGATTTTCATCATCACGATGATGATCTCTTATTGGAGCACGGTCAAAGTATCCGAGACCGCAGACCGGGTGGCGCATACGCGGCAGGTCCTCGAGAAGCTCGAAGAGCTGATCTCGACGCTCCGGGACGCCGAGACCGATCAGCGCGGCTATATCATCACTGGCGACGAGCGCTTTCTGGAGCTGTATCAGGCCGCCGTCCGCCGGGTTGATCCGCTCGTCCGGAGCGTCCGGACGCTGACCGAAGATAATCCGAACCAGCAGCGTCGGTTCGATCTCCTTCCGTCCCTCATTGTGCAAAGACTCGATACGCTCAAAGAGGTGATCAGCTTTCGGAATGCCGGAGGATTTGAGGCTGCCAAACAGTCGATTGCCGCCGGCAGAGGAAAGAGGGAGATGGATCAAATCGATGCGATCATTTCCGAGATGAAGAACGAGGAGAATCATCTCTTAATTTCCCGCGAACACAAATCCAACCTGCAGAACCGGAAGACGCTTCTCATTTTGGCAGCCAATGCCTTTCTCGGCTTGACGATCTTCTTCGCGGTCTTCTATCTGCTCAAGCGAGAGGGTCTCGAACGCAGACGGGCGGAAGAAGCATCCCTGCGCGCCGGTCTCTTTTTAGACTCCATCATCGAGAACATTCCCAACATGCTTTTCGTCAAAGAGGCCAAAGAGCTTCGGTTTGTGCGGTTTAATAAAGCGGGGGAGGCGCTGCTTGGTTACGCCAAGGAAGATCTCATCGGAAAGAACGATCATGATTTTTTCCCAAAAGAGCAGGCCGATTTTTTTATCGCCAAAGACCTGCAGGTGCTCAATGAGGGGAAGCTCATCGATATTCCGGAAGAGCCGATCCAGACCCGTCATCAAGGCAGGCGGATCTTGCATACCAAAAAGATACCGGTTTTGGACGAAGGGGGAGCCCCCTTTATCTGCTCGGCATTTCGGAAGATATTACCGAGCGCAAGCAGGAGGAGGACAGGACCCAACAGGCAAATGAAAAGTTGACGGAACTGGTCGGGGAGCTGGAAGCGCGCAAACGAGAGCTGTCTCTGCTGAGCGAGATGGGAGAGCTGCTTCAAACCTGCCGTACCCTTCAAGAGGCCGACGGCGTGATCTCCCAGTTTCTCCGCCAATTGTTCCCCGCCGAGTCGGGAGCGCTCTACGTTTTAATGCCCTCTCGGAACATGGTCGAGAGGAGCTCCGTTTGGGGCGGCTCGCCGCCACCCGCGCGCGTCTTCCCGCCCGATGAATGTTGGGCGTTGCGGCGTGGACAGATCCACAGGGCGGAGGGGAAGGGGCATGCCGGCATCGTATGCCGGCATGCCGCCCCTTCTTCTTCGGCCGCCACCCTTTGTATTCCGATGCAGGCGCAAAGCGACATACTCGGTGTTCTGCATCTTATTCTGGCGGAGCCCCCTTCCTTGGAGGGTCTTCATGAACCGGAAGAGGAACCGCTTAAAGCGGCGAAACAAAAGCTCGCCGTCACGGTGACGGAGCAGGTGGCATTGGCGCTGTCCAACATCCGCCTTCGGGAGACGCTGCGCAACCAGGCGATTCGGGATCCCCTGACCGGTCTCTTCAACCGCCGCTACTTGGAAGAAACGCTGGAGCAAGAGATCAGCCGGGCCGCGCGGAACAAGCAGCAGATCGGGGCGATCATGATCGATATCGATCACTTCAAGAGATATAACGACACCTACGGGCATGAAGCGGGAGATGCCGTCTTAAGCGAGCTGGGCCGTTTTCTCGAAAAAAGCTTGCGCGGCGGGGACACCCCCTGCCGTTACGGGGGGGAGGAATTCACGGTGCTTCTCCCCGGCGCCTCGCTGGAGAATGCGCTGCAGAAAGCGGAGCGTCTGCGGGAGGGGGTCAAAGAGCTCAATGTCCAACATCGGGGTCGATCGATCGGTGCGATTACATTATCGATGGGGGTGGCCTGTTTCCCGGACCAGGGTTTAACGGGAGAGATCCTCCTGCGGGCGGCGGATCAGGCCCTCTACCAGGCAAAAGCGTCGGGACGCGACCGGGTGGTGAGCGCCGGCGCGGCATCAGATGGAGAGAATGGTGAGAAGAAAGAGGGCTCGCCCTTCGCATGACCGGGCCCGCGACTGTACATGTTCTTGAATGAAGGGATGGTGTTTAGATGGGTATTCCGCTCCATGTTTTAATGGTTGAGGATTCAGCGGAAGACGCTGAGTTGCTCCTGAGCGAGCTGCGGCGCGGCGGGTACGAGCCGGCGCATGAACGGGTGAGCACCGCCGAGGAGATGAATAAAGCGCTCGATGGACAGATCTGGGACATTGCCTTCGTTGATTATTCCATGCCTCAATTCAATGGAGCCGCTGCGTTAAAGCTGTTGCGGAAAAAAGGGTTCGACATTCCGTTTATCTTTATCTCCGGGACGATTGGCGAGGAGACCGCGGCCGAAGCGATGAAAACCGGGGCCAATGACTATTTGATCAAAGGTCATTTGAGCCGGCTGCTGCCGATCGTCGAGCGGGAGCTGCGCGAGAGCGGGGTACGGCAGGAACGCAAGAAGGCCGAAGAGCAGCTTCGCCAGAGTGAAGAGCGCTTCCGCCAATTGGCCGAGAACATCACCGAGGTTTTTTGGATGAGCGATCCCGATAAAAACAGGGTGCTCTATATCAGTCCCGGCTATGAGAAGATTTGGGGTCGGAGCTGCGAGAGCCTCTATCAGCAGCCGAAATCTTTTCTCGACGCGATCCATCCGGACGATCGGGAGCGGGTCATGAAGTCGGCGATGACCCGGCAGGTATCTGGGACGTACGATGAGGAGTACCGGATGATCCGGCCGGACGGATCGGTTCGATGGATTCGGGACCGGGCTTTCCCGATCAAGGATGCATCGGGACGGGTCTACCGCGTGACGGGGATCGCCGAAGACATCACCCGGTATAAAGAGGCAAAGGAGGCGCTGCAGGAGAGCCAGCGGGTCTTATCCACGTTGATGAGCAACCTTCCCGGCTGGGTCTACCGCTGCCGCAACGATAAAGATTGGACCGTGGCGTTCTCAAGCGAGGGCTGTCTCGACCTGACCGGCCACGCGGCCGCCGATTTTACGGAGGGCCGGGTCTCCTACGGACGGCAGCTGGTCCACCCGGTCGATCAAGAATCGGTTTGGAACGAAGTGCAGGCTTTCTTGGAAGCGCATCGGCCTTTTCAAATGGTCTACCGCATCATCACGGCGAATAAAAAAGAGAAATGGGTTTGGGATCAGGGACGGGGTATCTTCTCGTCCGAAGGGGCGCTGCTGGCGATCGAGGGGTTTGTCACCGACATCACGGAGCGGAAACAAGCCGAAGAGTTGGTCCAGCATATGGCTTATCACGACACGCTGACCGAGCTCCCGAACCGAAATCATCTTTATGACCGCCTGCTGAATGCCATCCGGGTCGATGCAGGCCGAGGCGACCCGTTTGCGCTGCTGCTCATGGATCTCGATCGCTTTAAAGAGATCAACGATACGCTGGGGCACCATCGGGGCGATCTTCTGTTGAAACAGGTCGGAGCGCGCTTGAGGTGTCTGCTCTTTGCCCCGGACCTGGTCGCACGGTTGGGCGGGGATGAATTTGCCGTCCTGCTTCCACGGCTGGGCAAGGTGGAGGACATCCATGTGGTGATTCAAAAAATCCAGAGCGCTCTGCAGCCGCCGCTGATGATCGAAGGGCTGCCGATCGTGGTCGAAGCGAGCATCGGGGTGGCGCTTTACCCGGAACACGGAGGAAATCCGGACAGCCTGCTTCAGCGGGCCAACGTCGCGATGTATACGGCAAAACAGACCGGTCGCAACTGCGTGATCTATGACTCTCAGTATGACCAGCACAGTCCGCGGCGGCTCGCACTGATGGGCGAACTGCGCCATGCGATCGACCATGATCAGCTGCGCCTTCAGTACCAACCGAAGATCGATCTAAAGACCCGGCGGGTCGTCGGCGTCGAAGCGCTGGTGCGCTGGCAACACCCGGAATACGGGTTCATTCCGCCCGATCAGTTCATCGGACCGGCCGAGCGGACCGGGCAGATCGAAGCCTTGACCCAGTGGGTTCTTGAAACGGCGCTCCGGCAATGCCAGGGGTGGCGCCGGTCGGGGATCGGGATCTCCGTAAACCTCTCGGCGCGAAACCTTCAAGAGGCCGGGCTGGTCGAGCGGGTGGCCGAGGCGCTTCAGCGCACGGGGGAAGCGCCGGACCATCTGGCGTTGGAGATCACCGAGAGTGCGATCATGGCCGATCCGAATACCGCGATGGGGGTGCTGACCCGGTTGAGCCAGATGGGGGTAAGGCTTTCGATCGACGATTTCGGGACCGGTTATTCATCTTTGGCTTATCTCAAGCGGCTGCCGGCCGATGAGATCAAGATCGACAAGTCGTTTGTCATCGGGATGGAGGCCGATGACAACGATGCGGTGATCGTCCGCTCGACGATCGATCTGGCGCACAATTTAGGTCTGAAGGTGATCGCGGAAGGGGTGGAGAATCGGGCCGTTTGGGAGAAGTTATCGGCGTTGGGCTGCGATGAAGCGCAGGGATACTATATGAGCCGGCCGCTTCCCGCAGAGGATGTCGTCCGCTGGCTTTCTGAATCGCCGTGGGGAATGAAGAGCGATTGATTCCCCGTTTCTGAACGGGAAAGCGCGCTCAGTCGGTGTGATGTTCGTCGTGCTCGCGTTTCACGCAGAAGGGACCCTCGCATCCGAAGAGGTTGACGTTCGGGTCTCGCTCGGGGGAAATGCGGAACCGCTTCTGCGTTTCATAGATCGGCCGGACCACCTCGCTCCCCTCGAATTCGAAATTCAGCTCCACGTGCCCGTCCGGCGGCACCGTGACGATCTTCTCGATCGGCTTCAGGTGCGGATGCCAAGCGAGGATCTTGTACGTTCCCGGCGGGATCCGGTCGATCGCATAGCTGCCGCTCCGTGTCGTTTTGTCGAAATAGGGATTATCGACGATCCAGGCCCAGGTCTGCATATACTCATGCATGCCGCAGATGATCTGGGCGATCTTCTTTCCTTTGTCCAGATAGACCCACCCTCTCTGGACCTTGTCGGAGATCGGAATCGGAAAGCGGGTGATCCGCTGGCCGGTTTCTTTCTGGTAGAACTGCGCGTCGTGAATCACCGGATCTTTGTTGAGGACGGAGAGCATGTGTTTGTTCCGCATGACGCTGACGAGAGGATGCACGTGAACGAGGTTTCCTTCTTTGTCGACTTCAAACTGCTCATCCTCCGGCGTATTCGCCGGATGGAACATGCAGTTGACCGCAAAGAGCCGATTTTCATTGGAGCGGAATCCTTTGCCCCGGCGGACATCCTGGATGGCGATGACCGCGTCCTGAAGTCCTCCGGTGGGGTCGACGTTAAATTCTTTGAGGACGACATGTCCTTTGGCGTCGGAAATTTTTTTGCAGAAGTCGCCGAACGCGTATAAAACCATCGGAAAGACACGCGGTTCCGGGACCGGGCCGTTGAGGACGACCCTTCCGGTAATGACCCCCCCGTTTTCAACCGGGGCGGTTTCGTACGTCCGCGCCGCCGCGTTTCCGGCGAGGCCGAGAATCATTACAAAGATCCAAATATAAGGTTTTAATTTCTTCATCGCTTGTCTCTATGCTCTATGATTGATCATTTTTGTCGGAGCTGTCAACCGGCCGCCCGGCCGGTGCATGATAGGCAAGGCGGCAAAAGAACGAGGCGATTTTATCATAGGAAAAGAGCGAAGGGGTAGCGGTATTTTTCACTAAAGTCTCCTCGGATTCCCCATGGAACCGGCTTTCCTTCCCCCCTTCCTACCGGAATGAAATAGACCTCAATTTGATTTCTTCCGAAAGACATGTTTTAATCGCGATCGAAAAGGCCGGCGATCCCGGCGCTTGCGCATCATCTTCCCGGAACCGCTTCTTAGAAGAGGGCCCTCCGTGCTCCAACGAATCGAGCCGATTCAAATACGACGATCTCTTTTGAAAGCGCCGGCGCGTTTTTCTCTCTGGTTCCTTCTCCCGCTCCTTGCCGGCTGCGCCGCCTCTCTCCTTCATTATTACGATCCCACCACCTATAAAAACCTCACCGACCTCAAGCCCAAAGTCGCCCTGCTTTATGAAACCTTTGAGGACGAGGAGGTCGATCTGCAGGCTGTCCGGCAGATTCGACTGGAGATGGGGCAGGCGTACGAATACGAAAAAGGGAAGGGGGAGAAGAACCGGGAGACCGCGAAACAGCTCGGGTCGATTCTGGAGATGTTCTCCCGCCATGTCCAGGATCGCAAAAAGAACGGGCCCTGGTCGGAGGCGCACATTCAGAACCGGTGGGAGAACATGGAAGAAGCCTTTGACATCGCGATTGCCACGGAGCGTTTGAAGAACAAAAACGAGTGAGCGGAGCGCCATGCCGGAACCATGGGAGATCTTCATCGACAGCCTCAGAGACAGCGCCGGTGTGCTGGCCAAAGAGGAGCTAAAGGCGCTGGTTGCGAACGCCAAGGCGGATTCCAATCAGTTCGTCCGAAAGCAGGCGATCAAGCTGGAGCGCTATCTGAACCAATTGGCGACCGGGGAGATCACGAAGGAAGAATTCGAAGGCACCCTGGAAGATCTCCGGACGCTCACCGAGATGCAGTCGCTCAAGATGAAGGTCGCCGCGAAGGCGAGCGCCCAGCGCCTCTGTCGCGGAATGGAAGAGATCATCCTAAACGGGTTAATGAAGTTGCTCTGAAGAAGCGGCTGTCGCGGTTTTCTCCGTGGGACCGCGATCCACTCCGATCGACGAGCGCTCTTTCCTCAACACACCCTTCCGAACTATAATCAAAGTACTAAAAAAGCTTTGTTATGTAGGGGCGGCCTTCGTGGCCGCCCGCGTTGATGATTTTGTTGTAGAGACGTCCCGCCGGGACGTCTCTACACGGGCTCGGACCGATCCGATTGCCGTTTGTTGAAGGAGGGTGCCATGCCGGAGAAGCGGTGGATGATCTATGGGGCGTACGGTTATACCGGTGCGCTCATTACGGAAGAGGCGGTGCGGCGGGGGCATCGGCCGGTGGTGGCGGGGCGGTCGGCCGACCGGCTGATTCCGCTCGCGAAGCGGTTCGGACTCGATCCGCTGGTCCTCGATCTCAAAAATGAGACGACCCTCGCGAAGGCGGTGGCCGAATGTTCGCTGGTCCTGCATGCCGCGGGGCCGTTTGCCGAGACGAGCGCGCCGATGGTCCGCGCCTGCTTGAGCGCCGGGACGCATTACGTCGACATCACCGGGGAGGTCCAGGTCTTCGAGGGGATCTTCGCGCGCGACCCGGAGGCGAAAGTGAAAGGGGTTACGCTGCTGCCGGGGGCGGGATTCGACGTGGTGCCGGGCGACTGTCTGGCAAAATATGTCGCCGGCAAAGTGCCCGGAGCCACGCGCCTTGAGCTGGCGGTGGCGGCGATGGCCCGGGTCAGTCCGGGGACGGCGCGGACGATGATCAAGCAGCTTCCCCGGGGGATGTCGGTCCGCCGGGAGGGGCGGCTGGAGGCCGCTGACGTTGGGGAGGGGGCGCGAACGATCCGTTTTCCCGGCGGGGCGCGGCAGGCGGTCGCCGCCACGCTCGGCGAGCTCGCCGCCGTCTACTGGACCACCGGCATTCCAACCCTCACCACGTATATGGTCTTTCCGTCGCCGATGATCGGCCTGATGCGCTGGACCGCGCCGCTCCTGCGGCGGCTGCTTGCTTCCGATCCGATCCGGCGTGCGGCGGAGCAGGGAGCGAAGGCGGTGATCCGGGGACCGAACGCGGAAGCCCGTCGGAAGGGCCGATCGTACCTCTGGGCGCGGGCATCGGATGAAAAGGGAAACAGTGCGGAGGCGTGGCTTGAAACGGCGGAGGCGTATGCCTTCACCGCCATGTCGGCGGTCCGTTGCGCGGAGGGGATTTTAAAGAGGCATCCGACAGAGGCCTGTCTGGGCGCCTGCACCCCGGCGGGGGCGTTCGGCGCCGACTTCGTCCTCGAGATCCCCGGGACCAAACGATTCGATCGGATCTCTTAATTGCAAGCTCGGATGCAAGGGGTAGAAAGGCGATCCATCTTCAAGAAAGGGAAATCAGAGTCGGGTGTCGGCCTTTTGATTCCGCATCGATTCATTTCCAATTCCGGATTGTCTTTCCGACAATTTGTTCACGAACTTCTGGAAATCGCGCTGTTCCTCCTGCGAAGGCTTGATACCGAAGGCGAGGGAGTCGATTTTATCTTTCACCTCGATCAGGTTCGGGTTGAGGCGCAGGACCGCTTCGTATGTTGCCTTGGCCTCGTCTAACGCCTCCAGCTCTTCAAACCGCGCGGCCTCCAGCAAGAGATGACTCACCTGCGCCTCTTGCGGCCATCCTGCGGAGATCCGCCATCCTCCCTCCTCCTTCACCAAGCCGATTCCTTTTCTCACCGTGATCATCGGAACCGGGCGGTCGCTGTACTGCTTCTTGAGGAAAAGATCAAACTCTGCGGGACGCATCACCGCGCCGGCCGGTGAGAGGGCGGCGAGGAGGAGGTCCTCCGTGATTCGATCGGCATCCGGCTGGTGGACCCGCACGACCGCCCGGCCGCGGTCGCCGTCGATCTCCAGCGTCTCGATGGAGAAGGTCGCTTTTTCCATGAGCGGCTCGATCCCCATGCTTTCATCCATCGACATATGATGGGAGAATGTCTTGAAATCTCGGAACGCGCGGTCTTTCGAGGAGAGATGTTGATAGGCTTTCTGAAGATCTTGGCGATAGGTGGCGGAGAGATAATGTGTCAATACCGCGGCTGGATCGGAACGATCCGGACGGCAGGCGGCAAGGAGAATCACCGCCAAGAGAAGCCCTCGAAACCCGACATACATCGCCCCCTCCTTCACCCAAGTCTGTGGACACAAAGCGCTCTGGAATGTATCCGTAAAGTATAGCAGGCCGATTCAGTTCCGGAGGGTGGGATGATTAAATCCCGTTTTAAACCCGAAGCGGTGCCTCAAAGAGGATCTTTCGGCAGGTGCAGTGGTTTCCCAGATGGCAGAGGGCCAGACGGGAGGCGGTCCCTTGCGGCGGGAGGGGGGGTGTCGATTCGAGTTTGCCGACGCCGAGGGTGATGTGGGGGGAGAAGTGCGCGAAGGCGGCGGCCTCGGGATAACGATTTACCCAATCGACGCTGGTCTGCGCGACATGGGGGAAATCGATGAACTCTTCCGCCGTCGCATCGTGTGTCAGAAGAGGGCCCAGCCGATTGAAGACCGCTTGGTGAAGCGACTGCAACGCGGCGGTCGGGTCGACCTCCCAGGTGGTGACGGTCTCGCCGCTTGCGGTAGACCCGGCCTCGATCCCGGTGAAGATCAGGCGAATGGGCGGAAAGAGCGATGCGATCTCTTCCAGAAGATGGGCGGCGTCGGGGAGGTCGTCCTCTTTCAGCGCTCCCATCGCCAAGGAGAGATGCGGGAGGCAGCGATTTTGATCCAGGACGATCTTCTTCTCGAAGCGCCGGAGCAGCGCTTGATTAAATCGAAGGGCGGCGCCCATGATCTCCTCGGAGGGAAGAAGAACCACATCGATTGCAATCTTATTCATTGGACCGCCCGGTTTCATATCCGAACCCGATCAATCCATGTGCCGCGATGTTGGGGACGATCGCCTTCCCGTTTTCAATCGGGATCTCGGCGTAGCTTGCGGTCAGCTTCGCTTCGAGCGGGAAGGAGAAGCGGTGGGAAGAATCCGATCGCCGCTGGAGCGACCCCTGTGCGGTCGGCCCTGAAACGTAATCGCCTCCATTGAAGAGTCCCCGATCCTGCGGCAGCGATTGCTCTCGGATCGTGGTTTCCGGGTGGGCGACGACCACCCCCAGGCCGATCCGATCGATCCGCCGATCCCGCTCCCAGGCCCGATTGATCGTCAGCAGATTGTAGCCGTGGGAGATGGAGAAGGCTTGAATCTCCGGCGGCCGGTTCTGCAGATAAAGCTTCTGGTGGATCAATTCCACCTCCCAGGCGTCGCGCCCGCGCCATCGTCCAATCCGGCCGGCATAATAAAGTGGAAATTGAAACGCCAGCGTTCGATAACGCGCCGACAGATCGATTTTCTCCTCGCCCGACTGCCGGATCGTAAGGGGGGTTGGAAGGTTGTAGGCCAATCCGAGTAAGAACTCGAACCGCCATTCCTCTTCGGCCCGGCCGGCCGTCGGGATCAGGAAGAAAACGAAGAAGAGAGATGAGATGAATGCTCCAAGCCGATTTTTCAAAGCCGCTCCGATCCCTTTCGTTGAATCTCTTCCTCGAAAACCTGGTAGAGATCGACATCGCCGTTCTTTTTGATCTGTTTTTCCTCGTAGGGGACCCCGACGCGGCGATAGAACTCCTGCGCGACGTTCTGAAAGGTCCCGGTGACGAGTGCAATCAGCCCGTAGCGCATCTTCCCGAACTGCAACCGGACGACCTGAAGCGCCAGGCGGGTGCAGCTGTAGTTGAGCAGGCCGGCGAAGGCGGTATCATTCCCGTCGGCCTTGGCTTCGGCGACGATCCGCTCGGCGAGGGCATCAATCAACGGATCGAATCGGTCCCGTGCTTTTTGCGCAATATAAGGCATTCTTTTTCTCCATGAAGGGGTGGGCTGGATCGGCGGTCGCTGAATGAGCGCGACGATCTTGATTATGATAAGAAAGGAAGCCCCTCCAAAGCAACAAAGAGGGTGTGGTGTTTTCCTGGTAGAAGTGAGAGGGTCCATCTTTGGCGGCATTGCCCTTGCAGCATTTATTCTCAGCAAGTCACCCACCGTTTGATGAGGAGGTGTTCGATGGCGATACAGGGTCCGGAATCGCAACGACGAGGCGTGCCTGGAATGATCGATATCAACTCTGCCGGTAAGGAGGAACTGATGCAGGCGCCGGGGATTGACGACAGAAGAGCGCAGATGATTATCGATTACCGCAATCAGCACGGGCCGTTTATCAATGTGGAGGATATTCATGATATCCCCGGGTTTGGGAGGGAGCTTCTCTCCTCACAAGCGCGGTCGATGCTGACGTTGGCGCCGAAGGCGGCTTGATCCTCATCCAATCGGAAGGCTGATGGAATTGCTGGTCGAATGTAATCCCGGTGACCGTAACGAGGAGACGCCGCGCTCTTTCTTTCTCGGGGCGCGCCGGATTGCCGTGGAGGAAATCCTCGACCGGTGGCTCGCCCCCGACCACCGTTATTTTAAGATCCGGGGAGCGGACCGGGGAATTTACATTCTTCGATATGATGTTTTCTCCGACCGATGGGAGCTGACCTTCTTTAAAGCCGAAGGGGCGGGATCTCTTCCCAATTGGATCCCACCCGGAGGGACCTGACCCGAAGGGATCGGTGTCGACAAGGCCGCCCTTTCGTTCTCGATCTGCCGGACCACCCCCAGGCCCAGGGTCTCTCCCTGTAGATCGAGGAGGCCGACGAAGGGTCTTGTCTGGGAGGCGGGACTGATTGAAAACCTGTTCAATGTCCGAAACGGTCCCGACTTCGGTATTCATACCGGGTTGAGTTATCGTTTTTAGCGGTCACTCCATGAACGAGGGTCGCGATGGAGAAAATGTCATCCAATGTAATAGTCGAGTGCAGCAAGGGGAACATCGCGGCGCAGCCGGAGATGACGGCGATTGTTAATGCGGCCAATGCCGAGCTGAGGACCGGCGGCGGGGTCGCGGGAGCGATTCACCGGGCGGCCGGTCCGGGCTTAGCGGAAGAGGGCCGGGCGCTCGCTCCGATTCGACCGGGGGAGGCGGTGATCACCGGCGGGCATCGACTCCCGAACCGGTATGTGATCCACTGTCTTGGGCCGGTCTACGGGGTCGATCAGCCCGAGGCGGAACTGCTGGCGCGCTGTTACGCGAATGCGCTCGATCTGGCGGAGGAGAATCACATCGACTCGATCGCCTTTCCCGCCCTCTCCACCGGGGTCTTCGGTTATCCGATCGAAGCGGCGGCGGAGGTCGCCTTCCGAACGATCAAGGAGAAGCTTCCGGGCCTTCGATCGGTCAAGAGAATCCGATTCGTTCTCTTCTCCGACAAAGACCTGGAGGTGCACGAAAAGGCGCTTGCGCGGATCTTCGGCGGTTAGTCTCATCAAAAACGTCATTCCCGCGTACGCGAGCATGACAAGAAAGTTTACCGAAATGACCTTTCAGGCCCCCGGATCATGCTCGGCTCCGGGGGCGGCGCCGGATCTTCCGCGGGGGGCGGTCTTTCCTCCCGCGGCTCCCCCTCCCACCGAATCCAGCGGTCGATCGTCCGTTCTTTCCGTTCAACGCCGCTCGCCTGTTCGATGACGCCGATTTCCGGCGCAATCCCCGCGAAGTAAAGCCGGTTTCCTTCCGGATCGACCGCAATCGAGAAGGGAAACGATCCCGAAGCCCCCTGAATGCGGACCTGCTCCAGGCGTTCTCCATCGTAGACGAAATAGGACCGGGTCATGGGGGCTGCGATGTAGAGGCGCTTCGACCGGGGATCGAACGCGAGGCCGCGCGCGAGCGTTCCTTTCGGCAGCGGGAGGCGATCGGGCGGGGCGGCAAGATCGGCAAGCTGGAAGACCAACACACCGTCGAAGTTCGACACATAGAGCCGCCCGCGGCCGGGATCGGCGGCGATGGCGAAGGGGCCGTTGAGCCCGCTTTTCTCCGGGCCGATCGTTCGATCGGGGCGGCGCTCCCCGTCGACCTCCGCCGCCTTCTCGAAAACCAGGAGCGCGCCGGGGTGGGCGTCGGCGACGAAGAGACGGCCGCGGTCGGCATAAACGCCGGTCGGGAAGTTAAATCGCTTGAGGATGCGGCTGGCGCGCGTTGCAGTGCGGGGATCGAACCGATCGAAGATCAGAAGCGCCCGGTCAGCGGCATTGGCGACGAAGAGCGTTTTGGAGTGGGGGTCATACGAGAGGCCCGAGATCATCCCGGTGAGCTCGAGGGAGGCGCCGGGACGCGCCCCCTTCTCACCGGGTTGGGGAAAAACAAGCAGCTTGGTTCCCCCTCGTTCTTCACCGGGGATCGCCGCAAAGAGGCGGTCTTGTGCCGGATCGAACGCCAGCAGCAGCGGCTGAAAAGAGGGGGGCTGGGCGCGGGCGAAGGCGCCTGAGAGCGCAACGGCCGCCAGAAGGAGAAGCGCCGCCCAACGTCCCGTCGAGTGTAAGATCATCCCTCTTAGTTTGCTCATCGTCTCTTTGCGTTCAATTCTTTGAGAGGAAACGCTCCTCTTCTCCATACCATTCTCCTTTCCGAGAAAGCAAATCAATTCTTCGGCGGGCGACCTGTCGTATCACCGGTGACCGGGTTGATGTAGGATGGGTCGGAGACCTACCCTGTATTGTCCGTGCGGCCCGAGACGACCCATCGGGTCGTCTCTACAATTATAGATGGATGATATACGGATGTTGCCGACCCGTTTTTTTTCGCGCTTGAACAGGAACGTCCGCTGGGTTACTGTTAGAGAATATGGTTTTGGATCGATGAGATGAATCCTGACACTGAAAGGAGAGCTTCATGGAGGTAAAAGAGCTGGGACATGTTGTCCTCTATGTTCGCGATCTGGAACGATCGCGCCGCTTCTACCGGGACGTTCTCGGCTGGAAAGAGATCGGGCCGCTCGGCGATTGGGCCGCCGCCTTCTCTTCCGGACGGACCCATCACGAGCTCTTGCTGATCGAGGTCGGTGCGGAGGCGGCGCCGATCCCGGACGGCCCGCGGGTGGGACTCTATCACTTCGGGCTCAAGGTCGGAAAGAGCGACGACGAGCTGCGGAAAGCGGTCGAGGAGATTCGCGCCGCCGGGGTCCCGATCATCGGGATGTCCGACCACACCGTCACCCACAGCGTCTACATCGCCGACCCGGACGGGAATGAGATTGAGCTCTACATCGACGTCCAGCCCGAAATCTGGCGGAACGATCCGAAAGCATTCATCGCCCCCATCCGCCCGCTTCGTCTTTAGGTGTCGGGATGACCGATCAGGAGGATCAAAAAATGGATAAGGAGAAGCTCCAGCTGCTGGCGAAAGATTTGAGAAAAGCGTATCCGCGGAGTCCGCGCGAAACACTGGGAGGATACGTGATCGCCGCCCGGACGGTCGACAAATGCCGGGCGTTCCTTCTCGGGATCAATGGGGAGTACAGCTTTTGGCCCTGCTCATTATCGGGTCAATTGTATGCCTTCACCGGGCTGGGTCCGGAAGCGGTCAAACAATTTGTGGAGACGGGGCCGACCGATCAGGCGTTTGGCGACTGGTTGGTGTCGCAATCAAAGGTGAAGGACCGGATGGAGATCATCCGGTGGAATAACAAGATGCGGGCGCTTCGTCTCTGCGATCTGGACGATCATGCGCAGGAATATCTGGAAAGTTATATCGAGGAGAACGTCCCGAAGCATCATCCTGTTTATGTTTGGTTTGATGTATATGATTTGGAGGAGGACCGATTTTAGCCTGAAGATCGGTCAATAAAGGAGGATCAGATGAGTGACAACCGAAGCGGGGGAAAACTCACCCGGCCGGTCGGCCCGCAGGATCACGTTCAGGGGCCGGAGACGGCGCCGATCACACTGCTCGAATATGGTGATTTTGAATGTCCTCACAGTCAGCGTGCCGTCTCCATCGTCAAAGAAATCCAACAGCGGCTCGGCGGTCAGGTCCGATTTGTCTTCCGGCATTTTCCGCTGACGAAGCACCCTCATGCGCAGCAGGCGTCCGAAGCGGCCGAGGCCGCCGCGGCGCAGGGGAAGTTCTGGGAAATGTATCACCCGCTCTTCGACAATCAATACGCATTGGAAGCGGAAGATCTCGTGGCCTACGCAGACGGGCTCGGTCTCGATACCGCCCGGTTCAAACGGGAGCTGGCGCAACACAGTCATGCCGGGCGGGTGCAGGAGGACGTTCAAAGCGGTCACGAAAGCGGCGCGACCGGCACCCCCGAGTTTTTTGTGAATGGGGTTCTTCATACCGGACATTACGACTTTAAGCCGCTGATGGCCGCCATCGAGCGCACGGGACTTCTCGGCGAAAAGGGATCGCGGCTTGCTTCTTGAGCATCGACGGACAATGATGCTTCTCCGAATAAAGGGGAACAGGGACGTATGAAGGCGATTCGCGTGCATCAGTTCGGCGGCCCGGAGGTCCTCCAACTGGAGGAAGTTACTGACCTGCAACCGGGTCGGGGAGCGCTGCTCGTTCGGATCAAGGCGATCGGCGTCAATCCGGTCGATACTTACCGCCGCTCCGGCTCCAACCCCGATCTCAAACGGCCGTACACCCCCGGCTCGGATGCGGCCGGTCTTGTCGAGGCGGTCGGGGAAGGGGTTCGTCGATTCAAAGCGGGAGACCGGGTTTACACCGCCGGAACCCTCACCGGCGCCTACGCCGAGGCGGCGCTCTGCGAAGAGGGGCAGGTTCATCTCTTGCCGAAGCAGATCTCCTTCGAACAGGGGGCGGCGATCGGCATCCCCTACGCCACCGCCTATCGCGCCCTCTTTCAGAAAGCGCGGGCCGTCCCGGGGGAGACAGTGCTGATTCACGGCGCGACCGGCGGGGTGGGGCTGGCCGCCGTCCAGCTGGCCCGCGCGGCGGGGATGGTTGTGATCGGGACCGGCGGAACTTCCAAAGGCCGGGACGTGGTCTCGGAGCAAGGGGCGCATTCTGTCCTGGATCATCGCGCGGCCGGCTATCTCGATTCGGTCCGAACGTTGACCGAAGGGCGCGGGGTGGAGGTCATCCTCGAGATGCTGGCGAATGTGAATCTCGGACAAGATCTCAAGATGATGACGGAAGGAGGCCGGGTCGTCATCGTCGGCAGCCGCGGCCCGGTGGAGATCACCCCGCGCGACGCGATGAATCAGGATGCAACGATCCTTGGGATGATGCTCTTCAACGCGACGGCAAAAGAGCTGGCGAGCATTCACGCGGCGATCGGCGCCGGGGTGGAAAATGGGACGCTTCGCCCTGTGATCGGCCAACGGCTCTCACTGGCGGAGGCGGCGCAGGCCCATCATGCAGTCATGACATCGGGTGCGCACGGTAAGATTATTTTAATTCCTTGAAAGGGAGAGTGGATGTCGGATCGAGAAGAAGGCCGCCCGTTCGGGGAGGTTGAACGTCAGAGGCTCATCGAGGTGAACGACGCGCTGCGCGGGCTTCATAAGGTGCTCATCGGCACCGTTCGGAGCGAATATGAGCAGGAGCATGGACCGATCGCCGGCTCCGGCGCCCTCCTGCGTCTCTTGATGGAAGATCCTTTTTTCTCTTGGCTGCGGCCGATGTCAAAGGTAATGGTCGAGATGGATGAGCTTCTCGATGAAGCGATGCCGCTGGAGCCGATCCGAATTGCGGGCGTTCGGGAGCGAATCGAGGGGATGATCGCATCGGAACGCTATTTAAGTCTCCTTCAGTCCAGTCCCGAGATCGTGATGGGCCACACCGCGCTACGAAAGGCGCTGGGGGAGCTGAGATAGCTCCAGGTTGGGGTTCAGGTCTACGGAATTAATTTTTTAATCTTGTCTTGATAATCCGTGAGCGGTGCCGGGACGAAGAGAGAATAGCCCGTCCGTTGCGTCTGCAGCATCCCGGCGCGCTCTATCACATCACCGCCAGAGGAAATGAGCGCAAGAAAATCTATCGAACAGATGAAGCTTTTAAAAAAGTATCTTATTGCTGCCGGTATCGTTGGACTCTTGTATTTGATACTTCTAATTGTTTGGCAGGCAGAAATAGCTTCTGCAGACTTAAAAGTGCGGTTAGCTACCTCTTCGGCTCCGACCCCTCATCTACTCGGGGTTCCTTTCCTTGTGAGGTACGGTGAAAAAGTATCTATCAGCAATGGAAGTTCTAAGGAACTAGAAATACAGTTTCTATCTTTAATAGAAGACTCAAGGTGCCGATATGCCGAAAAGGTCATTTGCAAGTGGGAGGGAAATGCCCGGGTGGCCATTCGTGTATGGGGACTCGGTTCAGAACATAAAGATCTCGAGTTAAACACGGCCAGCCGATATCAGCGTGTAGTAGATTATTCAGGGTACCAATTCAGATTGCTTTCGGTTCATCCGCGGAATGATGAAATCCGTGGCCATCCCCCGACTGATTCTTACAGCATCGAACTTGAAATTGACAAACTCTCATAGTCACAAAGCACCGATGGATATGACTAGATCAGGAGAGAGAATACACATAGTGATGTTGCCCTGATTTGACGGACACTCCGGAAGGGGTTAAATTTACCCTGGAGGTGAGCCTTGGTTCGAAAGAGTTTTAGCAAAGCCTTTAAAGCAGAAGCGGTAAAACTGCTGGAGCAATACGGCCGCCCTGCCGCGGATGTAGGCCGAGAGTTGGGCATTCGCAGAAACCAGAATCGAGAATGGATCAAATAGTAGTATATCGACTGATAACAAAGTGATAAAAGCCATCTTGAAAGTAATAGGATTGTGTTATGGAGTTCTTGGGATAACTAATTTTTTCACATCCGTTCTTTTATTTGCCTATGGTCCGCCGCTTAATTCAATGCCTATGACATTTACGATTGAAGCGTTGGGAATCCCATTATTAATTTCCTGGGTTAGTTTTGGGATTATGTATTCTTTTTTTAAATTGAAAAAGTGGGGACGTTATTTGGCAATTATATTTAACAGTGTCGGAATTTTAGTTCTTGGTTCAGGTTTTAAATGGAATCCTCCGATAACGACATTAACTATTTTTTACCTGCTTATATTCATCGTTCTTCCGATTGGTATTATTCTCTTTTGCTTTGATCCCAAGGTAAAGGACCTGATGCAGAACTGAACATGGTTAGGAAGGGCTTGGCGGCTACGCCCGTCCGCTTGACCGACAGATTCAGAAAGCAGGCTTCTCTCTCTTAAACCTCAACAACCTCAAAGTCAATCGCTTCCGCTAACTCTAACTCTTTGGAGCGGACGCAAAGAGTGATCAGCGGGATGGGCTCATGATTGCTCAGGGTAAGATATCCACGATGGGCGCAACGATTTCAATTTCCAGAGACAGCGGCTACGCTGACCGGCTTCGAAGCTATCGTGTGATCTTAGATGGGGAGGAAATCGGTCGCCTGGCAAATGCGGAGAGAAAGAATTTCACCGTGGTCCCTGGTCAACATAACTTGGTCGTAAAAATTGACTGGTGTAGATCTAAAGTGGTCAGTTTTACGATCGCAAGCGACCAGACACTCCATTTCCAATGCGGCTCTAATCTACGTGGTTCTCGTATACTGTTAGCACCATTGTACGCCTTGTTTGTGCGGGACAAATACCTATGGTTAAAACAAGAATAAATTCCGAGGACGCCCACAAAGAATTGAGGTCAGAAGAATTGGCGGAGTTCCGGGGACACCATGATCTTGCCCCGCTTCTGCGAGTTCACTATCCACATGTGGTCTATCACGTCACAGCGCGAGGAAACGAGCGCAAAGCCATTGTTCAAGACGATGCATAACATGCCTTTCCCGGAGAGGGACGACGCCCCAAACCCGAGAGGAAGGGAGTCAGGTCTACGAAATTGACTTTTAATATTATATTGATAACATCCGAGCCGGTATTAGTGTGGAAGAAGAGTACGGCCCGAGGCAATGAGCGTGGGATAAGGCGCTAATTAAAATCGAACAAAGTCTAATCATTCGTAGATCCGACCTCTCTCTTCGGGAATCACTTTAATTGTTGTGATTCCCATCCTTTTCATCGTATTTTTTACCCTTCCTCTTGTTAAAAAATTAATGTCAAACTGAATAATGACGATACACATCTTTCACCAATACTCTATCTCATCCGTTAACTTAGATTGTGACTTCCCATTTCAATCTTTACTACTCCCTTTGGAGAACATAGACACACCCTCCCGAAACACGATAACTTCAAATTGATGGGGATAGGTTGAAAAAGGTGCCTCATCTGTAACGCAAGGCATTTTTGAGGAGGTGAAATGTTCGGTAAAAGGGTTACTTTATTTCGGCTTTTTGGTTTTGCGGTTCATGTTGATTTAAGCTGGATCGTCATCGCCGTTTTGGTCACCTGGTCGCTGGCGGCCGGGCTCTTTCCGTTTCAGTACCGGGGGCTCTCGCCGGGGACCTACTGGATCATGGGACTCGCCGGATCGCTGGGGCTCTTTGGGTCGATCGTCTTCCATGAGATGAGCCACTCGCTGGTGGCGCGCCGGTTCGGCATTCCGATGAAGGGGATCACCCTCTTTATCTTCGGCGGGGTGGCGGAGATGGATGATGAGCCGCCGAGCCCGCGGTCGGAGTTCTGGATGGCGATCGCCGGGCCGCTCTCCAGCATCTTCCTGGCGATTGCATTTTATGGACTTTACATCTTCGGGGCGCGGAGCGGATGGCCGGTGCTGATCAATGGGGTCACCGGATATCTCGGCGTCATCAACGCCATCCTGGCGGTGTTTAACTTGGTCCCGGCCTTTCCGCTCGACGGGGGACGGGTTTTCCGGTCGATCTTGTGGGGATGGCGAAACGACATCCGATGGGCGACGCGTATCTCTTCGGCATTTGGCTCCGCCTTCGGGATCTTCCTGATCTTCATCGGCGTTTTAAATGCCCTTCGCGGGAATTTCGTCGGCGGGGTCTGGCAGTTTTTGATCGGAATGTTCCTGCGGGATGCCGCGCGCGGCTCGTATCAGCAGCTCGTCGCGCGCCAGGCGTTGGAGGGGGAGCAGGTCCGCCGCTTCATGCAGACCGATCCGATTACCGTTTCCCCCACTCTCTCACTGGCACAGCTCATCGACGACTATGTCTACCGGCATCAATACAAAATGTTTCCGGTGGTCCAAAACGGCGATCTGGTCGGCTGTGTCGATCTCAACCAGGTCAAGGAGATTCCGCGCAACGAGTGGGGATATCGGACGGTGGGGGAAGTGGCGAAAACCTGCGCCGTCGACAACACGATCTCGCCCGATGTCGATGCGGTGAAGGCCCTCTCGAAGATGAACCGGACCGGAAGCACCCGGCTGCTGGTCGTCGACCAGGGACGGCTGGTCGGGATTCTTTCGCTCAGGGACCTCCTCCGCTTCCTCTCGCTGAAGGTCGAGCTGGAGAACGGCGAAGGGCCGGCGCAGGCTCCGAAGCGGCCGGAGATCGAAGAAGAGCAAGAGCGGAGAAAAGCGGCGTAGCGACGCTCTCCTCAGAAGGGCCGCGTCGCCTCTTTGTAGCTCGGCGACGCGGCCGGAAGAGGCGACTCGGTCTTTTTCTCCATCCAGAGCCGTCCTTCGATGGCGGCCAGAAGCGGGGCGAGGCTCTCCGGATGGAGCGCTGAGATGGCGATGGCGCCGCCGTATCGCTCGCAAAGGGTCGCCACGGTTTTCGGATGAATCCGGTCCTTCTTGTTGAAGGCCAGTAGCTGCGGCGTGTTTCCTAAATCCAGTTCGGTGAGGATTTTCTGGACGGTCTGCAAGTGTTGCTCGAAATAAGGGTCGCTGATGTCGACCAGGTGGATCAACAGATGCGCATCGCGTAATTCATCGAGCGTCGATCGAAACGCGCCGAGCAGATCGGGCGGAAGCGATTGGATGAAGCCGACGGTGTCGGTGATGATGACCTCCCGCTCGCGGGGAAAACGGAGCCGGCGGGTCGACGTATCGAGCGTCGCAAAGAGAAGGTCTTCGGTCTGAACGTCGCTCTTCGTCAGGGCATTGAGCAGGGTCGATTTTCCGGCGTTGGTGTAGCCGACGATCGAGAGGATCGGGATCGAATGGGCGACCCGCCGCACCCGCCGGCGCGCCCGCGCCTCGGCGAGCGACTCCAGCTCCCGCTCGAGCCGCGCAATCCGATCGCGCGCCCTGCGGCGATCGACCTCCAGCCGCGTCTCTCCCGGTCCTCTTCCGCCGATGCCCCCGGTCAAGCGTGATAACGCGGTGCTCCGCTCGGCTAACCGCGGCAGGCGGTATCGAAGCTGCGCCAGCTCCACCTGGACTTTGGCTTCCCGGGTCTGCGCCCGCTGGGCGAAGATATCGAGAATCAACTGCGTCCGGTCGAGCACTTTCATCTCGGTGACCTCTCCGATCGCCTTCACCTGAAGCGGGGTGAGATTCTGATCAAAAATCAAAAGGTCGGCCCGCTGTTGAAGCGCCCGCATGACGACCTCTTTGAGCTTTCCCTCGCCGAGGAGATACTTGGGGTGAAGGCTCTTCGGCCGCTGATGGATCCGGTCGATCGGGACCAATCGGGCGGAACGGGCCAGCTCCGCGAGCTCATCCATCGAGGCCTCTTGATCCATTCTCGGCTTGTTCGAGACACTGACGAGGATCGCTTTTTCCTTTCGGCCGTCGACGGCGCGGGTCCGTTCTCCCGAATCGAATTCGGCTTCGAGGGCGCCGAGGAACGACCTGAGCGGCAGGTTCAGCTGATGGATCGAGATCGGCGGGTGGATTTCGTAGATCTTTTCATCCGGATTCTGCGGAAGAAGATGGGCCAGGTAGACCGTTCCCGGAAGGCCCTCCTCGACCACCCCGATCGCGGCGATCAGATCGAGCCGAAGCAGGGCCAGGTCGGTCAAGTCGTCTTCATTCAGCGGTTCGTTCTTCAGATGGGTATGAACTAGCCGGACCCCCCGGAGCCCCCGTTTGCCGAAGCGAAGCTCGGTGAGGTCGGGGATCTCGATCTGACGTTCGTCTCCGACGACGACGGTGTAGATCTCCCCCTCTCGTCCCACCAAGATGCCGATTTGTCTTCCGATTTCAAAGGAAAGGGTCGTCATCAGCCGCGCGATTTCGGGCGTGACGACCTGGTCTGATTTGATTTTGCGCCGGCCGATCTGCTCCAGCCGTTTAATCTGCTGCGGCTTCAAGCCGCTCGTCATTCCGTAAATATTCGTTGAGGCCTCCATTTGAGTGATCGTGAGGAGTAAGCAGTAAGCGTGAGAGGTAAAAGGTTTTTGCTTCCAACTCCTCACCGTTTTTATAAATAATACCATTTTTCTTTTTCGAAATCGATTGGTATAATAGCCCCCTTGCTCATGAGGAAAGGGAAATATGGTCGTGTCGCGTTTTATGAAAAGATCGTTCGCCGTGGTCGGTTTGGTCTGGTTTTGCGGGGTGGTCTTAAGCGGTTGTCAGCGGCCGGATGGCAAAGCGGCTGATCCTCTTCCGCTTCCGCCGGTTGCCATGGTCTGGAGCACAACCGGGGAGGATGCAACCTTCTCTCACTACGGCTCGGCGCTGGCGACGGGGGATGTGAATAATGACGGATTTCCCGATCTTCTGGTGGCGGCCAACTCCTTCAACACCGGCCGGGCCGATGCGGGGAAGGTCTACCTCCACCTCGGGACCGCCTCCGGCCTGGCCGAGACACCCGCCTGGAGCAGCAGCGGCGACAATATCGAAGGGGCTTACTTCGGCGCTTCGCTCGCGCTGGCCGATCTGAACGGAGATCGATTTGCCGATGCGGTGATCGGAGCGAGCAATTACCGCAAGGGGGAGAAGGGGGCTTTCACCGGGCGGGTCTACGTCTATCCGGGAAGCGCCCAGGGGCTGGCAAGCCAACCGGTCTGGGCCTCCTCGGGCGATGAGCAGACGGGGGCTTTTTTCGGCGCTTCGGTCGCATCGGCCGGGGATGTCAACGGAGACGGCTTTACCGACCTCTTGGTCGGCGCGAGCGGTTATGCCGACAAAGATCTCTCGGTCGGAAAGGCCTATCTCTACATGGGCGGCTCGGAAGGGCCATCCGAGAAACCGGCCTGGACCTCGATGGGCGATCATGCGCCGGGCTCCGGATATAGCCTGATCGTCCGGGGCGCGGGGGATATCAATCATGATCACTATGACGATATTCTTGTCGCCGCCCCCCGGCTCACCGGAAAGGTCTTTCTTTATCAAGGTTCCTCGCGAGGACTGTCCGAATGGCCGGTTTGGAGCTCCTCCGGCGATCGTCAGGCGGGGGCCGCATTCGGCCTGGGGATGGTGCCGCTCGATGTGAATGGAGACCGTTTTCGCGATCTGGCGATCGGCGCTTATTTCCAGGACACCCCCGGCCATACCGATGCCGGAAAGGCATTTCTCTTTCTCGGGTCGCGATTCGGGATGTCCAAGAAGCCGGTCTGGACCTCCTCGGGCGAAGATCTGATCGACGCGAAATATGCAACGAGCATCACGGCGCTCGGGGATATCAATCAAGACGGATATGAGGATCTCTTGATCGGCTCGAAGCAGAAAGAGAATGGTCAGGTCCAATCGGGCAAGGTCTTTCTCTACCTCGGCGGCCCCAAGGGGTTCAGCCAAAAGGCGGCCTGGACCGACTCCGGCGAAAATCAGCAGCAGGCCCTCTTCGGCGAGGCTGCGGCCCCCCTTCGCTCTAAAAGCTTCAACGGGTTTGTCGTCAGCGCGCCGACTTATTCCGCTTCGGAAGGTCTCGATCGGACCGGAAAGATTTATCTCTATCGCCTCCAATCCTCGAAGTCCTCTCCTTAAGGTTCAGCGGCCGGCGGCTTTCCCGCCGCACTGAACCAGTTTGCATACTCTCCGCAACGCTTATCAATATGAAGAAAGTTGCACCCGCTTCCTTCCGGTCAGAATCACTCGGATCGAGTGATCCCACGCACCATCCGGGTCTGAATCCTTTATGATTACAAGCGATTTCCCCCTTACGCCCTAAGAGGCACCCCTCTTGCATCGCTCTTAGGGTTGGTGCAGCTGCGTGGAATGTCGATGGGAACGAGGCAGGTCAACGCCGGGATGATCCTTCTGGTGGTTATCCTGATTGCGGATACGGTTACGGCGGCAACCGTAACCTCCCGGCAGTCGGGTCCTTGGTCTTCCCCTGCCACGTGGGCCGGGGAAACGCTTCCGGGCGACGGCGATGAGGTTGTAATTGCCGACGGCCACACCGTCGAGATCGACCGGGACATCGGGACCGATGGTCTTGGATTGAAGATGCTCCGCGTCGGGACACGGAACGGCTCGGACGCGCGGCTCTTTTTCGATGGGCGCAGACAGTCCCAAACGGTCACCCTCCGATTCGCGAGCCGCGGCAAAAACCGGGAAGTCGATGCCTTCGGCATTCACTTTTGGGGGAGCGTCGATCTGGAGGGAACCCCGCAACATCCCCTGGTGATCGAGCCGGTCGTTCAAAATGGGAGTGCAGTGACCTTCATTCAAAAAGATCCAAACAGCAGCCGCGTTGATCTGACGCTCCGTGATGTGGTCCTCAGGAGCGTCGGCGATGAACAGAGTGCCGGAATTGATGTCCGCGGGGCGAGCCGCTCCGGAGAGCGGGTGATCATTGAGGGAAACCGATTCGAAGGATCGGGCCCGATTCAACTCGCCGGCGCCGACGGCAGCGGCGCGTCGATCTCTCTGAGCCGAAACGAAGCGGTCGATCATCGGGGATCGTTCGTCCAATTTCGGGGGGCGCGGAATCTGCTGATCGATCGGAATCGGATCACCCTCGTTGCCTTTCCGGCCGGGGCGCCGGGCCAGGCGGTGATCGACAGCATCCAGGGAGAAGGGGTTGGAGAAGAGATTCGGATCGAGGCGAACACGATCCTCAGCACGATTGATGCGGAGAATTCGACCCACCCCCGCCGTTACGCGATTTGGTTAAACGGATTTTCGAATGCCGGCGTGGTTGGAAACCGGATCGCCGCTCAAAATGTTTCCTACGGGTTTGAAGAAGGGATCGCGATTCTAGGCGGAGCGGGGGGTGCGGCGAATATCCGGATCGATCGCAACACCATCTCCGGAACGATTCATGGCGTCGGCATTCATACCGCCCGGACCGGCAACACCGGCATCGAGGTCACCCGAAACCGGATCTTCGACAACCGCAATGAGCACATCTTTGTCTCCGAGGGCCACCAGATTCGAATCGTCAATAACCTTCTCTACGGGACGCTTCACAGCGGTCAAGCCGGCATCCTTCTCTATAACACCGATCAGGTGGAGATCATCAACAATACGCTCGACGGAATCCCCTCCGTCTCGACGGCGGGAATTGCAATCGGCAACGCAGGGATTGGGACCTCCACCGGCGTGGTCGTCAGGAACAACATTCTGACCCGATGGAATAAGGCGATCCAAAACCGGCCGAGCGGAAATACATTCGAAGAGGTGGCTTACAATCTCTTTTTCCTGAACGTCAAGAATTATGACCTCGATCCGATCGGCGGGGCGGGGACCGGCGATGTTCTCGGGGACCCGAAATACGTCGATCTCTCTTCGAGCGACTACCATCTTCAGCCCGGCTCGGCGGCGATCGATCGGGCCGCCTCCGACGGCGCTCCCGTGGAGGATATCAACGGGCAAGCACGCCCGGCCGGGGCCGGATTCGACATCGGGGCCGATGAGTATCGAGCGCCGGCGGCCGCCGATCTTGCCGTGACGATCAGCGCCTTTCCCAATCCGGTGGTTGTGGGAGGGCGGCTGACCTATGTCATCACCGTCCTGAATCAAGGTCCGGCCTCGGCAAGCGAAGCGGCGGCGACCTGGACGCTTCCTCCGGAGACCGAGTTGGTTTCCGTCGCTTCCGATCAAGGGAACTGCGGGTCAGATGGGATCTGTTATCTCGGCGCGCTGGCGAGCGGCGGACAGACCGTCATTACCGTCGAGACGACGGCCGCCGCGGCCGGCGTCTTCAGCGGCACGGTCCGGATCGCGGGACAAGAAGCCGACCCGGATGCCGGCAACGACACCGCGACGGTCGAAACGACGGCGGTCCCGGAGCGCGGCGATGACGAGGGAGAACCCCCCACTCCCACCCCATCCCCTTCTCCTTCTCCTCCATCCGACTCCAGCGGTTCGTCCCGCTCCGGATTCGGCTGCGGCGCGGTTCAATCGGCCGCCGCGGATCGGGGTTTCCGACGATCGGATCTGGGCGACCTTCTTCTTCTTTTATGGCCGCTGATCTCTTTTCTTTTCAGAAGCTCGATACGGGCGACCCCTTTGCTGAGACAGCCGGCGCTCTGGATCGGAGGGCTTCTCCTGATCTTCCTTCCGCTGGATGCGGGAGCGGCGGTCATCACTTCGGCCCGGACGGGTCCCTGGTCGTCCGCCTCCACCTGGGTGGGGGGACGGGTGCCGGGGAGCGGGGATGAGGTGATTATTGCCGACGGGCACACGGTGCAGATCGACCGGGACATCGGCACAAGTGGTTCAGGATTAAGAATGCTCCGCGTCGGTACGAGCAACGGATCGACCGCGGTGTTGAAGTACGATGGCGCCACGGCGGCCCGCGGCTACACGATCGTCTTCGCAAGCACCGGGAAGGTTGAGGGTGACAATGCTTTCGGGATCCAATTTTGGGGCACGGTCGATCTGCGGGGGACCGGAACGAAGCAGCTGATCATCGAGCCGTGGCTCCAGGACGGCCGCGCGATCACCTTCATTCGAAAGGCGGCAGACAGCACGCAGGTTAATCTGACCCTGAGCCATTTGATCTTCCGTTTCCTGGGTGATGAAGCGCGGCCCGGGATCGACGCATCGAAAGGGACGCGGGTCTCGATCGACGATAACTTATTCGAGGATTCGGGTTTGATTCAACTGGCCGATGCGAACGGGACGACCGGAACAGGGAACGCTAAAACGGTCTCTGTGAGCCGAAACACGGCGACCGGACAGAAGGGGTCGTTTGTGCAGTTCCGCGCCGCGCGCGGGGTCGATATCCTCCAAAACAATATCACGCTCGTCTCTTTTCCGAATGGCGCGCCGGGGCAGGCGATCATCGACAGCATCCAAGGGCTGCAGGTCGGGGCGGGGGTCCGGATCGAAGGGAACAGCTTGACCAGCCGGATCGATATGGAGACCTTTGAAAGACGCATTTACGGAATCTGGCTGAACGGTTTCTCCGATTTGATCGTCCGCAGCAACCGGATCGCCGCAGCGGGGGTTTCTTACGGTTTCGAGGAAGGAATCCATCTTCTAGGGGGAGAGAATGAGATCTCTCGGATTACGATTGATCAAAACACAATTTCCCACTCCGTTCATGGGATCGGTATTAATGCGGAAAGAGAAAACCCCGATATCGAGGTGAGCCGCAATCGGATCTTCGACAATCGGAACGAGCATATCTACATCGCAAAGGCTTATCAGATTCGGATCGTGAACAACTTCCTCTACGGATCGCTTCATTCGGGGCAGGCCGGCATCGCCCTTTACAATACCGACCAAATCGAAATTGTGAACAATACGCTGGATGGAATTCCCGATATTTCGGTCGCCGGAATTGCGATCGGCAATGCGGGGATCGGGACCTCCACCAACGTGGTCATCAAGAACAACATCTTGACCCGATGGAACAAGGCAATTCAAAACCGAGACAGCAACAATACCTTCGGTGAGGTCGGGTACAATCTGTTCTTCGAAAATGTAAAAGACATTGAAGATCTGGCCTCGAATACCGGTTCTAAAATTCCCAGCAATCGGCCGGGCGATCTCTTTACCTCGCCGGGATACGTTGATTCTGCATCGCGAAAATATCATCTCTTGTCCGTATCATCGGCGATTGACCAGGCCGCTAAGTCGAATGCACCCGCGGTCGATTTCGACGGACAGAGGCGGCCTTTTGGAAACGGCGTTGATATCGGGGCCGATGAAGCCTCTGCCGACGCCCCAGCGTTTCCGCCTCCGTGTTCAGGGCCAGGGTGTGGTGGAGGGGGTGATGGCAGCGGCAATCCCCCCTCGGATGCGATTCCTCGTGATAATGAACCGAGCGGCGGATTCGGGTGCGGGGCGATTCAGTCCCGCGAGCCGAGAAAAGACTTTGATCGATCCCATCTGGGGGATCTTCTCCTCCTTTCATTCCCGTTCTTTTACTATCTTCTGATGAAAAGCATGGCTCATCCTAAGTTAAGAAGGGGTACATAAAGAGGCCATGGAAAAAGGATGAGTCGGTGTTGTGGCCTTTAATTGAATCTGATTTTGGGGGGAGAAAGGAAACATGACGTTATGAAAAAGCAACCGTTCTGGATTTTGATTTTGATCCTTTTACTTCTGCCGCAGCTCGGCTGGGCCGAGGAGAATGATGGGCAGATCGAGAATACCTTTGGAATCGGTCCCCGCGCCGGCTACTACAAGAGCAAAGATGCCGAGGAGGGAGCGTGGTATGGCGGTGTACAGAGCCGGTTTCGCTTCGGAGAGGTCATCGGCCTCGAGGTGGCGGCGGACTATCGAACGGAGGAAACGTTCGAGGTGGACGCACCCGGATTTGATGGAGAGATTAATGTACGCTCCTATCCGGTCACTGCATCGCTTCTTGTTTTTCTGCCGATCCTTCCCCATTTTTCTCCTTACCTGGTCGGGGGAGGAGGCTTGTACTACACCAAAATAGATTATTCAGAGAGTCTCGAGGATCTGGGGTTTGACGATCGGACCGAACGGCCCTGGGGATGGCATGCAGGGGCCGGGTTGGAATTCCCCATCACCGAGACGGTGGCGCTCAATGCCGATGTTCGATATATTTTCATGGATTCGGAATTCGGCGATGAGGGAGGCACCGATCTCGATGAAGACAGTTCGGTTGACAGTTGGGCGGCCACCGCGGCGCTGATGTTCTACTTCTAGACTCCGTCACCTTTTTTCATCTCAGCCAGGGGGCTGGCTTTGTTTCGACAGGGCCGGCCCCTCCTTCCAAGCGTTAGAAGAAGCATTCAGCCATCCGCGGTCGACACTCAGCGAAATGCCCCAGGATCAAATTCCATTGCGCCTGGCTGATCGCTATTTTAATCCTCCTTCTTTCCTTGACATCGGTTTTTGGGGTGTTAAGATGAATTCGATTTGTCGAAAGAAAGAGGAGGTGTCGATGAAAAAATGGGGAGTCATTCTGTTGATCGGGGTGGCGTTGGCCGCTTGCAGCAAGGAAATGGTGGTTGAGGATACGGCGCCGCGCCGTCCGACGGCGGTCATCGAATCGTATCTCCACAATCAGGGTTTCAAGGGAATGTTCGCCTCCGAGGGGACCGAGATCTCCCGGACCCGGGAGGAGATGCAGCGGACCGATCATGAGTTTAAATTCACCGGGGCCCTCATGAAGCATCTCTCGAAACCGGCCTCCTCCGCGGTGATCGGGCGAGTCGATAAAAACCTTCTCTGGATGCTCGATAAAAAAGAAAAGCGCTATACCGAGTGCCCCTTGGGCGGCTGTCCGTTGCCGGAGGGGGCGTCGGACCCGTCGCGGCCGGAGACGATGCCGAAAGAAGAGCGCGGCCCGTCTCAGCCCGCCTGCACCACGAAGCTCGTAAAAAATGACTTTGCGGTGAAGGCGACCGGGCAGAAGCGCGCCGTGAACGGATTCGACGCCGAGGAGTATCTCGCCAAATGGGAGGTCATTGCGGAAGATACCAAGAAAATGAAGGACACAAGCCACCTTACCTTCACCATCTGGACGACCCCCGAGACGGCCGAGATCAAAGAAGTGTTGAGGGTTCAGGAATCGTACGGTCGCGCCTACCTTCAGAAAATCGGGATCGGCGACTCGCCGATGGGGAGGGTCGTTCCGAAGGAGGCGATGGGAATTCTGGCCGCGTATTTCCTTGGCGAGATGAATGAAAAAGATCGCGCCGCGCTGATGAAGGCGGCGAAGGAATTCGAGAAGATCAAAGGCTTTCCCGTTTCCACCAAGGTAGAGTGGACCGCCGACGCGAAGGCGTGCGGCCGGGGGGAGCCGCAGAAGGCGGAAAAGAAAGAGGAGAAGGGGCTCGACTTTTCCGGCGGCATCGGCGGGATCATGAGCGGTCTGGCCGGAAAGGCGGTGGAGAAGAAGGTCGAAGAGAAGATGAAAGAGGGGGAAGGGGAGCCGATCTTCGGCTATGTTCAGGAGATCAAGAAGATCAAGGTGGAGCCGGTCTCGGACAGCCTTTTCCAGCCTCCGGCCGGCTACAAACTGATCGATCGAAAGTAACGGCCCGCACCTTTTATTTTGAAAAGCCCCGTCGGGTTTCCGGCGGGGCTTTTTATTGCTTGGAGTGCGATGGAGACCGGGGACTTAACTCCGTTTGATCACCGCGAAGATCCCCCAGACGATCAAGACCAGAAGAACAAGATTCAGGAGCATGCCGAAGAGCATCGAAGGGCCCCTTTCTTTAAAGGTTGGGTTAGGGTGATTGTAGAACGGGAAGGGGAGGGTTTGCAAGTAGAACGATTGAGAATTCGGAATCAAGAATATTAAAATAGGGCGTTGCCCCAAGCCCCGCCGCGGGGATGTCGAGGCCGCAGGCCTCCCACGCGCAATTTCCTATTCTAGGCTTTCGCTCCGCAATTCGAAATCCGCGTTCCGCACTCGGTTGCTCCTCACGCAAAAATGATCGTTTTGTTTCCGTGGACGAGGACCCGGTCTTCGACGTGCCAGGTGACGGCGCGGGCGAGGACGATTCGTTCGACGTGGCGGCCGATGCGGCGCAAGTCATCGACCTCCTTGCGGTGATCGACCCGTTGGACGTCTTGCTCGATGATGGGGCCGGCGTCCAACGCCTCGGTGATGTAATGGGCGGTGGCGCCGATCAACTTGACTCCCCGCTCGTAGGCCCGGGCGTAGGGGTCGGCGCCGATGAAGGCGGGAAGGAAGCTGTGATGGATATTGATGATTCGATTCGGATAATGTTTGATGAAGCCGGGGGTGATGATCTGCATGTAGCGTGCGAGCACCACCAGATCGATATTCCCTTTCATCAAGTCGAGCTGCTTCTGCTCCGCCTCCGCTTTCCGATTTTTATCGACCGGGACATGATGAAACGGAATGCCCCAGGCGGCCACCGTCGGCTCCAGGTCGGGGTGATTGGAGATCACCATCGCAATCTCGGCCCGGAGATCCCCCGCCCGCCGGTGCCAGAGCAGCTCGAAGAGGGCATGTTCCGCCTTCGAGACAAAAATCGCCAACCGTTTGACCTTGCCTGCATAAGCGAGGCGCCACGCCATGTTGAATGAGGCGGCGAGCGGCGAGAAGGCGCGCTCCAACGCCGGACCGCGTTGCCCCAACCCCGGAAGCTGAAATTCCACCCGCATAAAAAAGGTGCCGCCGGTCGGATCGGTCGAGTGTTGATCGGAGTCGATGATGTTCGCCCCCTGCTCGAAGAGAAAGCGGGAGACGGCGGCGACGATCCCCGGCCGGTCGGGACAAGAAATCAGCAATCGGCCGATGTCGCGATCGCCGTCGGAGATCGGCGGCCAAAAAGGATTTTGAGGCTGTTTCCGGTCCATGTTGTCCTTGTATTGTTCCCGACATATTCCCGAATAGATTATCAGAAAAAGCAGCCACAAGGCCAGAAGAAGAATCGCCGTCTCTGACGGGTGTAAAAGGAATGTAAACGAAATGTAAAGAGTGATACAGATCGGAATTTTAAAAACGTTTAAGCTAAATCCAATTCCGAAAGCGCCGCTGTCTTGTTTTGCGGCGGCCATGATGATTCACGTTCGCGTGCAAATGATCTTTCAGGGGAGGGTGATATGGGATTGAAGTTCGAGACGTTGGGGAATGCCACTTTACAACTGTTTGAAGACGAGAGGCCGGTCCTCGCCACCGATCCGTGGCTGAAGGGGACCGCCTATTTCGGGAGCTGGGGGCTGGATCATCCGCTGACCGAGTCGCAGATTCGAAATGTAGTGCAGTCGCCCTACATTTGGATCTCGCATGGTCATCCCGATCACCTCCATCCCGAGTCGATCCAGATGCTCTCGCGAAAATCGCTCATCCTGCTGCCGAATCACTATCACCCCGAGATCCGGGAATCGCTGGAGTCGAAGGGCTTTCGGGTGGAGGTGCTCAGATTTAAAGAGTGGACGCGGCTCACCCCGACCGTGCGTGTGATGTGCCTGGAGAACATGAATCAAGACGCCATTTTGATCGTCGAGGCGGGAGATACGCTGATTGTCAATCTTAATGATTCTCCGCTGCACGGCGAGGGGCCGTTCCTCAAGACATTGATCCGCTCGTATCAAAAATCGTTTCTCCTCGCCCTTTGCAGCATCGATGCCGATATGATCAACCTGGTCGGCAAGCGGGGGGAGTCGCTCGCCCCTCCGCGTTATGAATCAAAGCGAAGCGCCGTTCTGGGAGCTGGGAGATCTCTGCGCTTTTCTGGATGTGCGGTATTTCTGCTGTTTTTCCTCGCAACATCTCTATGTCCGTCCCGATTCGATCTGGGCGAATCCTTACCGGATCAACTGGGAGGAGATGCAGCGCCACTGGAATGCGCCCGAGACAAAATTGATCGAGCCGTTCGTCACCGTCGATCTGACCGACGGTTCGGTGACGCCGAACCATCCGACCCACCGGCCCGACCTGAGCGCCATCTCCACCGACACCGGGGAAGATGATTGGAACGAAAAGATGTCGGCGGAAGACTGGGAGGGACTGGAGCGGTTCATCCGCCGGTTTCGGCTCCTGAAGCGGCACGTCGATTTTATCCGGTTTACGGTCGGCGGGGAGGGGCGGACGTTTCACATCGATTCTCGAAGTGCGATGGGCGGGAGGAATCGACGGGGCATTCATTTTATCGCTCCGCGAAGCTCTCTGATGCAAGCGGTGGAGTACGGCTACTTCGACGATCTTTTGATCGGCAACTTCATGAAAACCGAGCTGATCAACACCCGGCTTTATCCCCACTTCACGCCGATCATGGCAAAGCTCGGCGGGAATGCGAAGGTCTTCACCGCCCCGGAGCTCTGGCGGTTTCGCGCCCATTACTTCCGGCTCTCTCCGCGGGCCTACCTCGCGCATCATTTGCAAATGCAGTGGGCCTATGAATGGAAGCCGAGGCTTCGCGGCGCGTTGAAAGAGGTGGGTCTTCTCGATGCGGCCAAGCGGGCGATGCGGCGCGCGTTCGGTCTTCCTTCGCTGCCGGCAAAGGCCGACCTGGAGCCGCTGGGGGAGACACGATTGCGCGGAACGGACCCGGGGCTGGTCGGCCGGGAAATAGGCCCGATGATCAGGAGGCCGGCGGCGGAGGATGGGATCAGCGTGATCGAAGCGGTGGGCCGGAAGGAAGATGGGAGATGAAGCTGATCCCGGCTTCCTTCTGAGAAGGTCTGTGATGTGATGCTCGGAATGCGGCTTCGATGGCGCTGACGGCGAAGCCGCATTCCGTGTGTAAGGGAGAGGGAAATTTCCGCGGCGGTCAATGCGGGCCCTCTCCCGATGTTTCTCATTTTACTTCAGGCTCGTGATTCGAACGTGATGTTCACACAAACCATCCGGCGCACCGTCCGGAGGCCCAGGCCCATTGGAAGTTATACCCCCCCAGCCAGCCGGTCACATCGACGACCTCACCGATAAAATAAAGCCCTTTCACCTCTTTGGCCTCGAAGCTTTTGGAAGAGAGCGCGTCGGTATCGACTCCCCCTTTGGTGACCTCCGCCAGGCGATAGCCGCCGGTCCCGGCGGGGATGATTTGCCACTGGTGAAAGCGCGCGCCGATCGCGGCGATTTCTTTTGGGGTATACCGGCCGACCGGTTTGTTCCCTCCCGAGAGCCCCAGCCACTGTTCGGCCAGGCGTTTGGTCAGCCGCTCACCGATCAGGTTTTTCAGCTCCGCCTTCGGCCGCTCTTTCTGCCACCCTATGATCGCTTCGGTCAGATCGAAATCGGGGAGCAGATTGATCGTCACCGGATCGCCCGGCTCCCAGTAGTTTGAAATTTGCAAAATGGCGGGGCCGCTTAATCCGTGATGGGTAAAAAGGATCGCCTCCCGAAAGGTCCGGTCGCGGCAGGAGACGAGCGCCTCCGCGGCCGTTCCGGAGAGGCCGTTCGTCTCCGCCAGATCGCGGGAGTTCAGTGTCAAGGAGACGAGGCCGGGCCGGCAGGGCAACACGGGGAGGCCGAACTGCTTCGCCACCCGATATCCAAAGTCGGTTGCCCCGATCTTCGGGATCGACAGCCCCCCGGTGGCGATCACCAGCGATGCGCTCTCGTAACTTCCCAAATTGGTTTGAAGGGCGAATCGACTTTCCCCGATGACGCGTTGCTCGATTTTTTCCACCGAACAGCGCGTCTGAATCTGCACCCCGCCGAGGCGACACTCTTCCAGCAGCAGGTCGACGATTGCCGTCGCTTTTCCGTCGCAGAAAAGTTGTCCTAGTTTTTTTTCATGATAAGGGATGCCATGTTTTTCGACCAGCGCGATAAAGTCGTCCGGCCCGAAGCGGCTGAGGGCCGATTTGCAGAAGTGCGGGTTGGCGGAAAGATAATGACCGGCCGCCACATTCAGATTGGTGAAATTGCAGCGTCCCCCGCCGGAGATCAAGATCTTCTTCCCGACCCGGTCGGCCTGCTCCAAAAGCAGAACCCGGCGTCCCCGCTGGCCGGCGGTCAAGGCGCACATCAACCCCGCAGCGCCGCCGCCGATGACGATGACATCAAATGGTTTCGAAACATCCATAAAGAGCCGGCATTAAAAAATGGGAACGGCCGAGACCGAATGGGGGGAGTGTAACAATTTCGAGGGCAAAGATAAAGAAGCGTCGGACGGATGCGGTTCGGTAGGGGCGGCCCCCTGTGGCCGCCCGCATTGACGATTTTGATTATAGATTGATTGTAGAGACGTCCTGCCGGGACGTCTCTACACGAAGGCCTGCCCCTACGAATCGAGCAATCCCAAAACATTCTCAGGAGGGCGGCCGAGCACCGCTTTTTTAGGGGTGATGACGATCGGCCGTTCGATCAGGATCGGATTCTCCACCATCAGCTTGATCCACTCGGCGTCCGGCCGGTTATCCGACGGCTTCATCTTTAATTTTTCCGCGACCGGCTCTTTGAACCGGATCAGTTGCTTCGGCTCCATCTTCAGCTTCTTCAAAATCACCGAAAGCTCTTTTTGCGTCGGCGGGGTTTGAAGATAAAGAATAATATCTGGCTCGATCCCTTCCTCATTGAGAAGCTTGAGGGTTTCGCGGCTCTTGCTGCATTTGGGGTTGTGAAATATTGAGATGTTCATGTTTACTCCAATTATTGGGGAGCAAGTATAAGATTCCATTAATTTTGAATAACGGTAGTTTGATAAGCGAAATCAACTCGAAGATCATTCTAATGGTTCAATTTCCTGTCCAATGCCAATCAATTTTCCCATCGGGATTTCTTGGGTATCCAGGCTGGATCATTTCCCTGAGTATTGCGCCTTCCTCTCCTCCTCCCAATTGTCTCACGACTTTTGAGGCAACGAACCAACGACTATTTACTCGCCAAAACCTGAGATACTGAGTAAAATAATCGTTCCTCGCGCTGAAGAATATGTTAAAAGCGAGCTTATCTTCAGCAGATGGAAGTTCCCATTTAAGTATTAAAGACGGGTAAGCTGTGCCATCAACAATGCTTGGTGGCAAGTTTCCTACGTCAATCTTTGTTTCGGTTCTCATCATTTCTTCGAGTAATTCGTATGTAACCATGCCATCCTTGGGCAGTTTGAGTTTGTGAGGATTCGGAACGATACGAATCCTCACATCATATAATGGATTCTTACCAACACTCACGAGGGCGGGTAAGACAGCGCTGCGACGGGAAGAAACAGTGGGTTCAAAATAACAAAAACTTTTCTCTCCCTTAGAGTAGGCTGCAATATCGCGAGTAAGAGAGGAGATTTCATCACTCTTAGTTGCTAACAGTCTATTCAGTTCCGCTACTTCATCGCTTTTTTTACGAAGTTCTTGCTCAAATTTAGCTTGATTATTCGAAGCCCAAAAGGCGCCTATCGCACCAATTATGGCTGCGACGAAGAGGAGAATTGCGGGCCAATTCATTAGTATCACTCTATATCATTGGTTTTATGTATCCTGTTTTTTAGCGTACAACTGGGGCTTTGAAAAAGCGACCAGTAGAGCTTCTATGTCAAGACGGCAATTTTATAATCCAATTCCATCAGCAAGTCAATTTACTCAAAACCTCACCAGCACCCGGTATTGCAGTTTCACCTCTTTTTTCCCAAGCTTTGCAGTTTAGTATTGACATCGAACGTGTAAACGTCTAGACTCGCTCGCATGAGCGAACATCCATCCCGCTATTCACCGGGCCACGTCCGCGACGCCATCATTCACATCATGTCGTTGACTTCGACGCCGTTATCCGTCAAGGAGATCGAGCGGCGTGTTTGCCAAATCGTCGGGCCGACACCCTCCTCCTCCGTGAGATCTTACTTGCGCCTGAATACACCGGATGTTTTTGTTCGCGAGGAGCATGGTGTTTACCGTCTCCGTGAAAAAGGCATAGACGGCATCCCAAGAGAATTTTCACAGACGCAAACTTGGCTTGAACCCTTCACATTTGGAAATGCCGGGCTTGTTCATGCCGACTGCTTCGATTGGATTGAAAAACAGGAACCGAACACATTTCATGCCGTGGTGACCGATCCTCCCTACGGACTGCACGAGTATACGCAGGAGCAACAGACAAAGCTGCGTAACGGCAAAGGAGGTGTATGGAGGATTCCACCTTCATATGACGGACATGCCCGATCGCCTCTTCCCAGATTTACCACGCTCACACCGGATCAACTGGAAGATTTACGGACGTTCTTTTTCATTTGGGCGCGACTGATCCTGCCGAAGCTGGTGCCGGGCGCGCATGTGGTCGTCGCCTCGAATCCGCTTGTCTCTTATATCGTATCCGGCGCATTGATTGATGCCGGCCTTGAGCGGAGAGGGGAAATTGTCCGGTTGACGATGACGATGCGAGGTGGAGATCGCCCGAAGGCGGCTCATGAAGAATTCCGAAAAGTAAGCGTCATGCCGCGATCGATGTGGGAACCATGGATCGTCTGCCGAAAACCGATTGAGGGAAGAGTGCAAGATAATCTGAGAAAGTGGAAGACGGGGGGATTTCGCCGCCCGACGGAGGAGAAACCGTTCGGGGATGTGATCGCTTCCGGTCCGACGCGTAAAAATGAGAGATCGCTTGCGCCTCATCCGAGCTTAAAACCGCAATCGTTTATGCGGCAGGTTGTGCGCGCCGTATTGCCGCTTTCTGAGGGTTTGATCTTGGACCCCTTTGCCGGGGCGGGAGCGACTTTGGCGGCGGCCGAAGCGATTGGCTACAGAAGCATCGGGGTAGAAAAAGATCCCCATTTTTTCAGGATGGCCTGTGATTCAATACCGAAGTTGGCGCGGTTTAAGCCGAATGGAAGCGCTAAAGCTTGTATATCCAATTATTCCGAAGTTTTTTGATGCCCTCTTTATGTAGCGTGGCCGTTCGCGTTCCGAGTTCCCCACGCGGGTTCTTTCGAAAATCTTCAACAGTGACTTGACCAAGATAGACTTCCGTGAACATCATCGGTTGCCGATCTCTTGCCGGTTCGGATTCGGTATCTACGTGATAGACAAAGACACACATCCATTGCTCTCTGGCTCCATGGGTGTCCACGGCACCGCCTGATTTTCTTGTTGTTTTGATCTCGATCCCTTCGGTTCCGGCTTTTACAGCGTTTCCTGCATAATAACCCTGCACGACCAAATCCGGATGTCCGTTAAAATAACAATTTTGTGTGAGGGCGCGAGAATGTTTTGCCAGACTCGCGGTCAGCATATCCGAGAGCAGCCCCGACATAATTGCCGGACGGAGCATGTCGTCAAGGCGCTGTAGCCCTTTACCAATTAGATGTGAATTAACATCGTAGAAAAAATCATAGACATCTTGCATTGCCATTTGAACGTCTTGTATGCGCAGTTCGTATGGTAGGTTTGCACTTTTGTTGAACTTCTTTGGATCGACCGTTTTCCTCGATAGTGCCATCGTTTTCTGTCTCTTATGAATTGCATCAAGAGCAGTGGGTATATTAGATATGTCCAATCCCACAACGGCACTTTTATAATCTAATCCCATTAGTAAGTCAACTTATTCAGAACCGCACCCTCACCCGATATTGCAGCTTCACCTCCTTGTCCTTCCCCACCGGCACATCGAACTGGACGGTGTGGGCCTCCACCTTCGTATAATCGTGTGTCGTCTTCAAAATTTCCCAATCGCCGGGGATCGGTTCGATCACGCTGATGGTGGCGGGCGTCTCTTTATGGTTCCGCAGGGAGACCTCGAAGGCGACCTCGTAAGTATCCCAAGCGATCTTCTTCCATTCGGTCTGCTTCCGCTCGGCGGCGAGGTCGAAGGCATCCCCCATTTTGATTTTGATCATTTCGTCTTTCGGGGTGTGGTCGATCTGGTCCTCGCCGATAAACTGGAGGCTTCCATCGCTGTCGGCTTTGTAGACGCGCAGGGTTCCCTTCGGGAGCGGCATGCCGAGCTGGTTTTCTTTTTTGTTGGCGATCTCCACATAGACGCCGACCTTCTGATTCGAAATCGGGGCGCCGTATTGGCTCCGGTAAAAGTGCTGTGCTCCATAATAGAGAAAGCGCTTCTTCACCGAGACCTGGTTGGCCTCAAGCAGCGTGACCTGTTTGGTCTGGTTGTCCTTCAGCGTCGTTGGGCGCTGGAGGGAGTAGAGATGATATTCGAAGAACGATTCTTCCGTGAAGGGGGCGGCGCCCGACTTGGCGGCGGCCATTTCCAGCGCGCGGGGAGCGTCGCGCATTTCATATCGGTCCAAGACCCGGTTCACATCCCCCGCCACCAATTTCAGCTTTGCATTCTTGAACGTCGCCCCGCTTTTGTTGTCGAGGGTCACCCAGCCGGTCAGGTCGATCTTTTGATCTTCTTTGTCGAGAATCGCCACGTAGTCGCTCTTCCAGGTCATCCCCTGGGTCAGATAGGTCGCTTCGATCTTTTGAGGGCGCGTCGTTTGATTCTCCAGTCTCCAGATAAGGGTCGGATTCGGGAGAAGATTTTCCGGAAGGCCGGGGAAGATCATCTTGCCGGGAGGGTCGGTGAAGATCCGGTCGCCCATCCGGTAGACGAGGCCGCCGTGGGTGCTGAGGATCGTGATCGGGACTTCCGCGCCGTCGCGCAGGACCTTGATCTCCTTGCCGACGAATTTGTCGAGGAGCTTCTGCGGCGAGAGAAGATCATACTCATAATTCTGCTCCAAGACGCCGAGGCCGGACGGATCGGTGAGCGAGCGGATGTGGACCGTCTGGGGCATGATTTGGGAGGCGACATCGGAGAAATTCAACTCCGTGATCCCTGCGGGGAGGGTCAAGCGCCGAGTCTCCCTGACCAGGCCGAGGTTGCTGTTGTAGACGGTGACGGAGACCGCCTCCCGGTCGTCTGCATGGCTTGCTTGTTCGTACGGTTTCTCTTGGGGGCCGGCCGCTTCGCCGCCCTCTCCTGTAAAAAGAAGCGCCGCCGCCAGCGCCAGGGTTGGGATCGTCAAAAGCAGGTTGGTTTTCATGGTCTCCTCCTTGGGATTGTTGGGGTCCTTATCCCTGTTAGACCGCGGAGGAGAAAAAAGGTTCCATGTTTTTTGTGGAAAATTTCCTTATTTGGCCGGGGGCGGGTTGGCGGCGTCGCCGTCTTTTGATTTATCAAAGAGAAAGGTCAATTCAATCCGCATCAATGAGGAGGGTTTTGTCTCGCTCTGGGGAGGAGAGGAGGGCTGCGACTCGGAGATAATCTCCCCCACCTGTGTCAGCTCCGCTTTGAATCGGCCATATTCGGACTTCGGCAGATCGAGCCGGAAGCGCGGCTTGTCATTGCCCGGGTCGTCTCTTTCGGCGGTCGGATGAAGTGCGCCGCCGTTGCGCTGGACGATCTCTCTGACCCGGGAAGAAAGAATCATCGGTCCGTCCGCTTTTCCCCGGGTAAGGAGGGTGAGGAGAATGTCGGGCGGAGAGGGCGACTCTCTTTTTGAGGGTACTTCCATCGTCTGCTGCTCTCCTGAATCCCGGAGAGGAGCGCCTGCGGCAGAGCGTCCCGGCTCGGATTCGGCTTTTCCCGATTCCGTTTCTTTGAATGCCGTCATCTCTTGGGAGGGGGCGGGGGCCGACGCGGCGCGCTCTTCCCGGCGCAACGGCGCCGCTTGATCGATCTCCGCAGAGGAGGCCGGCTGGGAGTCGGAGAATGACGGCGCCGACGGCACGGCGGGTGGTCCGGGGCTGTCGGCCGCTTTCGGCGCCTCGACGGCGGGCGGCGCTTGCTTCAGGACCGGCGCGGTTTCCGGTGGAATCGATTGGACCATCTCCGTCTGAATCGGTTCGTTCGCCCGGTTGAGATAAACGGCCAGACCGACGACGAGAAGGAGCCCGGTCGCATGGAGCGGGAGCTTGATCCTCAACGGCTGGAAGAGCCGTTCCCAGAGGGTCGGTTCCGCCGCCGCCTCCCGAACGCGCGCCATGACCCGCTGCGAGAAGCCGGCGGGAAGGTCCACCTCGGGAAGGCCGGCCACCGCCTTGATTCCGTCCCGCAGGTGTTTGGCCTCCGGGAGGCACCGGGGACAGGAGGCGAGGTGATCCTCGATCTCGCGGCGGTGGGATTCCTCAAGCCGGTTGTCCAAATACTCCGAGAGGTATGCTTGGGTCTGCTCGCAATTCATTTCTCTATCCTACTTGAATCGTAATACGGCGCAAGCTTTGTCTTTAACGCCATGCGCGCCCGGTGAAGCCGGGATTTCACCGTTCCGACAGGAACCTTGAGGATGCGGCCGATCTCTTCATAGGGGAGGCCCTGAAGATCATGGAGCAGGATGATCAGCGCCGCGTCCTCCTCCAGGCTGTTTAAGCCTTGCTGAACCCGGGCGTGGGCCTCTTTCCGCTCGGCCTCCTGCGCGGGGGTCGGCCCGGGGTGAGGAAGCGCGGCGAGCGGGTCGCGTTCATCGTCCGGATCGACTCGATCCATCCCCGCGCTGCGGGATGGATCGGCGGCGAGGCGTTTTCGGCGGTTCATCGCCTGGTTGACGGCGATCCGATAGAGCCAGGTGGAGAAGAGGGCGTCGCCGCGAAAGTCCTTGATCGCCCGGTAGGCGGCCAGAAAGACCTCTTGCGCCGCATCGGAGGCGTCCTCGGCATCTCCCAGCCATCGGTAGAGGAGATTAAAGATCGGCTTCTGATGACGTTGAACAAGGATCTCGAAGGCGTCGGTCTCGCCGTTCTGGACCCGTTGTATCCACTCCCAGTCGGTTCCGTCCATCTAGTCTATTGAGACAATTGAAAAAGGAAAAGGTTCCAAGAAATTATCTGTTATCGTTTCTTACTCCGCAATCCGAAATCCGCACTCCGCAATTACAGGTAGCTCCACCGAACGAAGGTCGCCGCCTGCCCGCAATATTTCCCCGCTCCATCCAGCAGATTCCAGACCTGCGCTTGCGCAATTGAGAACCTTCGGCCCGTGCGGGAAATCCGGACCCCTTTGTAGTTATCGATGAAGCCTTTTTGGGTGACCTCCGCCAGCAGGCGCGCCCGTTCTTCCCGGCTGACCGGTTCCGCCGTCAGGCGGGAGGGGGTGCGGGTGAGGATTTCCCAGGGCATCTCCCAGAGCGCCAGCGCCGTCTCATTGCCGTAATTGAGGATGGGATCATCTTCGACGCCGTGAGAGACGACCACAAAAGGGGCATGAAAAAGCTGTTCGGCTTGGCGGCTTGACGAATCGGCGGGCGCCAGAAGGTCGCGGCCGGTCCAGTGCTTGAAGCTGTGTAGGAGTCGTTCGGTATGTTCAATGAAGAATGCGCTCTTGGTGTCCATCCGAGATCTTCATGATCGTCGCCATTGGTGCGGGGCATTATGGCAGAAAGAGACCGCTCCGGCAAGGGGAGAGATCAGCCCTTTGGAGTGAACAGGCTCCAAAGGTAGACGAGTGCGAAGCCGGCGAAGAAGAGGGCGGCGAGGGTGGTGGCGAGGAAGGCGGGGCGGGAGGGTTGCAGCTCCGGCGGAAGACGGCGGCGATTCAGATAAAGAGTCAGTCCGGCGACGATCGGGATGTGGGCCGCTTCGATCCCGCCGGCGAGTTTCAGCAGGCCGACCGGCTTGCCGACGAAAAAGAAGAGAACGATCGGAAAGAGGGTGACCCAGCCGATTAAATAAAGGCGGCGCCAGAAGGCCTCGTCTTCCCAGCGTCCTCCCGGATGGAGCGGGGCGACGAGCAGGCGGGTCCCGGTCCCGAGGAGCCGCGAAAAGCCGTCCTGGACCGAAAGGACCGTTCCCCAAAATCCGATCAGGACGCCGGCGACCATGAACCAATAACCGGCCGGCCCCCAGACCCCTCCCAGCAGATGGCCGAGGGTGGCGGCGACCCGATCTTCGTCGGGGACCAAGCCCCTCGGCTTCAGCAGCTCCGCGCCGAGAATCAGAAAGGCGATGGCGATCACGAGCGCGCCGATCACCCCCACCGTATTGTCGAGCGTCATCTGCGTGAGCCAGCCGCGCAGACGTTGCCGGCCGGCGGGGGTCGGATCGACCGCCTCTCCCGCATCCGTTCGGCGCGACCCGGCGGCGCCGTATCCCTTTTGGGGAATCCAGAACGAGTACCAGAGAAACCCGGCGGCCCCCGAGAGCATAAATCCGAGCCAGGGGAGGACCTCTCCGTAGTCGACGTTCGCAGGGAGGCGCGGGATCAATCCGTCGGCGACCGCCGCCGGATCGGGGAAGAGCATCAAGGCCGCGGTGAGGACGAGGACGGCGAGGAGGATCGCCACCGCCGTCGCGATCCGCTCGATGATCCGGTAATGGCCTTTTAAGACCAGAAAGCCGGAGAGGGAGATCAAGCCGGCCGTCCAGAGGCGGATCTCCCCCGGCAGGATCAAGATCAGGGCGGTGGCGGCGGCGCTGGCCAATCCCGCGACGGTAGTGACGGCGACCAAGAGCTGGGGCCCCAGAATCAGCCAGACGGCCCAATTTCGCGGACCGGGCAGCTTTGAAAAGCCGTCGAGCAGCGAGACGCCGGTGCAGACCGCGAAGCGTCCGACCTCGCGGTTGATGAACCACTTGAGAAGGACCGCCGCCAGTAGGCCCCAGAGAAGCGCATAACCGTAGAGGGCGGCGACGCGCGGGGTGAAGAGCAGCTCGCCGGAGCCGGTGGCGGAGACCATCCAGAGAAAGCCGGGGCCGAGCCAGAGGAGCCGCCGCCAGCCGTGCGGCGGCTCCGGGATGCCGGACCGGCCGCGCTCCTCCGCCGGCCGGGAAAAAGAGGGCTCCTCTTTTTCCCGGGGGATCACGCAGCCCCTCTCTCCTGCTGTTCGGCCGGCTGCTCGACAAGGTTCGGCCTGATAAATTCCGTCAGCGTGTCGATGAGGGCGTGCCGGTCCTCCGGATAAAGTTCTTTGAGCTGCTCGCTTGCCTTTCCGAGCAGCTCTTCCGTGGGGGCCGACTCCCGGGAGGAGAGCCGGATCAAGGAGTGGATGATCCCCTCGATCAGGGTTTGGATGCGGATGTTTTTCCTCTCCCGATCGAGGTCCGGGAAGGCTTTATCAACAAGATCGGAGTAGACTGCTGCAAACTGGCCGGCCAAGTAGTGCCGGATCTCTTCCGGTAGAGGGCGAACCCGTCTGTCTAAGTACATTTCAAAAGCTCCCATAGGTTTAAGCCATTGGATGAGGAGGCGGACCCTTGGGTCTCTCCCGTTTCTTCGCAAGAAAAAAAGCCCGACCGACGCCGATCTCTCCGGTCATTCCCAAGCCGTTCGCGTCATCGCGGCCGATCTGTTCAAAGCCGGTTTCTTCCAGCGCCGATCGGATCTCCTCCGGCGTATGGCTTTTTTGAAAAAGGGTGACATCCTGCCGCTGCCACTCCCTCTCCCGACGGAACATTGTGATTTCGGTCCGCCCGAGCCGCGTGAGGGGGTCATATCCGCCGCGGACGATGCAGGCATGGTCCTCCGCCACGATGGCCGACGACTTGCCCCACTCCCGAAGATAGGCCTCCTCCAGGTTCAGATCGAAGAGAAACAATCCTCCCGCCGACAGTGCGCGGTAGACGTTCCGAAAGACCGAGACCAACTCTTGCGTCTCGAGCAGATGGTTGAGGCTGTCGAATGTCGAGAGCACCGCCTGAAAGTGAGAAGGCAAATCGAACGCCCGGGCATCGCGCGCCAGGAAATCAGCCGCCGGGACGTTCTCCCGGGCGAAACGGAGCATCGCTTCGGAAGAATCGATGCCGGTCACCCGGTAGCCGCGCCCGACGAGATCGCGCGTTAAATGTCCGGTCCCGCAGCAGAGGTCGAGGAGAGACGCGCCTGTCGGAATCCGAGAGAGGAGCAGTTGCTCCACGATCGGGAGGGCCTGGTGATGGTAGCGCGCCCCCCAATATCGATTGTAAAACCAGGCGAGACGGTCGTAACCGATCTCGTTCTCGACCAGCGACATGAGGGTCCTCTCTCTCAAGCGGCGAAGCTGCCGAACAGTTCCATATAGAAATGGTAACGAATCGGCGCTTTTGTTTGCAACGGAGCGAAGGGGGATACCGGCGAATGGGGGTTGCATTTGAACGTCGGATGTGATCCGGCGAGGGGAGGAAACCGGCTGGAGAGCGGCCGTTCAATGCCGCGTCGGAATTAGCGAAGTGTTCTGTGCCGGCCGAACCAGGCGGCCCAAGGGGACCCCCATCCAGAGGGAGAGCGAGGCGAGCGCAAGCGCCGATGGCGCACCACACCGGCCCAGAGGGTCATCGATCCAGGCGTGTAACGGGTGCGGTAATAGACCCTCGCGGCGAGCGTCGCCCAAACGATCGCCCAAAAGGCGATGCGTGTACTGATAAGAGACGAAATCGAGCGGGATGACGGCGGTGTTGCCGGGATCGATCCGGACCGCCAAGAAGATCGAGAACGGATCGCGACAGAATACGTCGAATTTAAACGAAGATGGAGTCCGATCTTTCCTGATCAGCGTCTGCAATAGGGGGCGCTGCCGGAGCGCCGAAGATGCAGCGGGACAGCATCCACCCGTGTTTTCCCTCCGATTTATTTTCTTGGCGACGTTTCAACACCTTCCTGAAAAGATTCCTCCACCGGTCACGGTTTTGTGACGAAGCGCACTCTTTTCATCGCGCTTCGAGGAAATCTTACCCCTTTGCAGGATAGAGGGAGGGTTTCCAATTGACACCGGAATACCGGTTTGTTAGTGTCGGTGGCATCTTGCGGGACCGGCCGAGTGAACGGTGCAGAGGCGGTCCTCGGGAAGATCGAGCAGGAGAATTCGATGAATCCAATCCGTGGGATACTGATCTGTGTGTTGCTGTTGTGGTCATCGGGTTGCACCCCGGAAGTTCCTCAATCTTCGCAGAAGAATGAATCGGCGAATATCAGGGCGTCCGGAGCGGCGGCGAAGCTGAGCGAATCTGAATACAATGCCCTTTCGAACGAGCAGAAATACGCCGTCGTAAATAAACTGATGGGCACCGTTTACAAAGGGGTTCCGGTCGCAGACTTCTTCAACATCGAAGGGGGGCTGGCGAATCCCGCACTAAAGAGCGAAGCCAATTTCATCGAGGAGACGGAGGCGGCGCTCTCTCGGCCTCTGGAGGACAAAGAAGTTTATCTTGCGCGGATCGAGGAGAAATATTTCTTCGATGAAGTCCGCAAGCCGATGGAATATCCTCTTGCAATGCTCTTCGAGTTTCCGGTCAGCCGCGACTACTTCCACCGCTGGATCGCCTACCGGCTGGCGAACAGTATCCTCTTCTCCCCGGCGCTGGAGAACGACTCGGTCGATTACACCGACATTCAAGATATCCAATTCCGCCTGGTCAAGATGATGGACGAGGGAAAAACCATCCGCGAGATCGTCTACGAGCAGATGATCTCGCAAGAGAATTGGCGCCGTTTTCGCTCTCCGGAAGACAACACGCGGGAGATGATCGAGATCTTCCTCGGTCTCTTCAATCAGGATGCCGAGGTGCCGAAGGCCTCGATCGCCTGCAAGAACTGGTCTCTCACCGACGACGAGCAGGGTTATCAGCTGGTGATCGGGTTCGATGAGAACACCGAGCCGCAGGAGGTTCTCGGCGCCACGATCCTCAGTTGTTACGATTTTTACCGGGTGGTGTCGGAGCATCCCTTGCTGATCCCACGGATCGCTTCGGTCGTCGTCGATGGATTCTTCGTCGGATACCCGGCCGAGCAAAAAACCGCGCTGGTCAATGCCATCGTCGCCGCCGGCCCGACCACGTTCGACCATCTCTTCTTCATCATTCTTTTTTCGCGTGAATATCTTCTCAATGCCGAGCGGCCGAAAGACTTCGAAGAGACCTTCTTCAGCACCGCGGGGAAGATCCAGTGGGTCGCTTATGAGCGTTTCTTCAACGATCTGAACAGTCCGTTTGGCGGCGCCTCGTTCCCGACCCTCCGGAACATGGGGCAGGCGTCGCTCACCTACAAACTCGGACGGTTTCCGGAGGTCCCGCTCGACTCGCTTAGCTTTTCCTACTATCACAAGGCGGTCCGGGAACGGCTCTTGATCGACCGCAAGACCGACGCCTTTAATCCGGCCGACGGAGGATGGCAGAAAGAGTTCACACAGGTCGCGCTGCAGGGGGATGATTTCATCCATTATCTTTTCCTTTCGGTCGTCTCCCGGAAGGCGACGGCCGATGAGCGGCTGGTTCTCAACGATGCGATCGTCAAGCGAAGATACCAGACCAACAAAGAGGGGCAGGCGATGATCGTTTTCGATTATTTGTCGCGGCTTGCAGAGCTCTACACCTTCGTTGCGGCTCGATAGGAGGAGAGGCGGATGAACCGAAGAGGCTTCGTGAAATGGCTTGGGTTGCTGGCGGCATCGGCCGCCCTGCCGCTGGAGCTGGCCCGCCCCGCCACCCGGGCGGCCCGGAACCTGAAGGCGGCGCTCCTGAGCGAGGTCCACTACGTCCCGCCGGCGGTGATGCCGAAAGTGATTATGATCTTCCTCTACGGCGGGCCGTCGGAGCTGGCGGGAAATTTAACCAACATCGCCGAGATCAACGCCAACTCCCAGAATCCCTATCCCGACAATCTCCTTCCGACGACGCAGAACAACATCATCACCCCCAATTTTTTCTGGGGCGGGGCCGGCGGAGAGGTGATGGAGCGCTTGGTCGCCTCCGGCGACATGTCGGTGTACCGGACGATCCACCGGATCAAAGACGACTCCAAGGCGCACGGCCCGAGTGTTTTCCAAAATTTGGTGGGGAACATCGACATGGAGTGGCCCGGCATCGGGACAACCCTGGCGGCGATCCTTGCGGCGAATCAACCGTTCGGGAAGCCGGTCGAAGAGCTGCTTCTTCCGTTCGTTTCGTTCGAGGGAGATTCGGTGGTCTTCCGAACGGGGGATCTCACCCTTCCGCTCCGGCTCAAACCGGTTGCGCTTGATTCGGGATTCCGGAACCCGTATGAACGGTCAAGTAACGGGTTCGTGGCCGATCAGGAGCCGATCATCGAGGCCCTCTCGCGGCAAGTCTCCGGCGCGCTGGGGGAGAAGGGAAAGAAGATGATCGAAGCGTTCGAGAAGCGGGCGGAGCTCGACGCCTTCATCAAGACCCGCTTCAGCAGCGCCGCGGTCAATCAGAATCTTCCGCAGGATGTCGATGCAAACGGCGTCCCGATCGTCGATGCGAATAATCTGCCGGTGAAGATCCAATACCCGAATACCAACTTCGGGAACCGGCTCAAGGCGGCGATCAGCCTGGCGGTCGGCAATCCCGATACCTACTTTATCAGCTTAGGAAGCGGCGGGTTGGGCGGGTGGGACGATCACTCCGACGCCATTCCGGAGTACACCGCCCGGATCGAAGAGCTGATGGAGGCGCTCACCATCGCCGCGAAGCACCTGCGGATGGCGGGCCGAAACGACGTGATCATCAACGTCTTCGGCGACTTTGGCCGCAATGTCAACCTGAACAACTCCATCGGGTGGGACCACGGAAACAATCAGAACCTCTATACCTTGGGAGGGTCCGCTGTCCGTCCGGGGGCGTTGGGAAAGATCGTCGGGAAGACACAGCGGATCGGCACGCCGTTCGAGAACCGCCAATTCACCGCGCCGACCGACGACAGCTATCAATGCGAGCCGTTCGCCATCGCATCGAGCATCTATAAATACTTCGGGGTGCAAAACCCGGAAATCCTGACCGGCGAGCCGCCGATCGACGAGATCAACCCTCCGAATCAGCGCGTTTAAGTTTTTCTTTGAGGCTTCGCAGCGGGTTTTCCGCCGAGCCTTCGTTCTTTTCACTGACGACCCTGCCTGTCGGCTTCCCATTTCAAAACCAAATCCAAATTTTTGATATACTAACCTTTGATCTAAGCTTCTTCACTTCGGGAGAAAAGGGTGGCAGGCGTTCTTTCACAAACATTGAGGCGATGGATCGGGTATCCCGACCTTGCAATCGATCTCGGTACGGCGACCGCCCGTCTGACCACTGCAGATTCCGCTTCGATGCTGGAGCGTCCTTCGGTCGTGACGCCCGGCAACGCGCGACAGCGCTTGGGGAAAAGACATTTCCGTGCGCCGTCTCCGGAGGCGACGGCGCACGGAAATGTTCCGCTCTCCCCGCTGCGGGGGGGAGTGGTGGTCGATTGCGAGTCTGCCGCCTTGGTCCTGGAGGGCCTCTTCCATGACATGAAGCGGTATGGATTAATCAAACCCCGCGTGTTGGCCTGCGCGCCGACGGATGCCAGCGAAGCGGAGCGCTCGGCATTGATTCGAGCCGTCCGGATGGCGGGAGCGGCCGCCGTCGAAGTGGCTCCCGAGCCTTTGGCCGCGGCGATCGGCGCGGGTCTCAACGTCTCTCTCCCTTTTGCCCAAGTGGTGGTCGACATCGGGGAAGGGGTGACCGACATTGCTGTGATCCGCTCCGGAACCCTCGTCTCTGCCTCGGCCATCCGGGTGGCGTGCGGCGATCTTCATGCCGCCGTGCGGAAGCGGGTTTTATTCGATTACGGAGCCTTTCTCCCGAGGGGTGGATCCGAACGCTTGATCAAACGTATCGGAGCGGATTTCCCGTTCCATCTTCCAGCTCGAATTTTAACACGGGCGATCACGGAAGAAGGAAAAGGGGACACGTGGCTCGAAATCGATCCTCGCGCCCTCTGGGGGGACCTGGCCCCCATTTACGAGAAGATTGTGAAACGGGTGGGGACGGCCCTTCGCGATCTCCCCCCTTCGATTTTTTGCGAGGTGATCGAAAATGGAATTTGCCTGACGGGGGGAGGCGCGCTTTTGCCGGGGATTTCCCAACGGCTCTTTTCCGAAGTCAATGTCGACGTGCGGGTCGCGGGGGCGCCATTACACGCCGTGATCGACGGGGCACGGGCGATGTTGTCGACCGCGATCGAAATCGATCTTTGGCATCATTAGACGCTTTCCCTGTATTTCTTCACCGTATTCAGCATGGCATGCAACAGCTGTCGTGTTTTTCTGCTCTTTGCGTGTCGGCCCGGGGCGACCGCGGCGGAGAGGGATTCCGGCCGCAAAATCTGCCCTTCCACAAAATCTTGAAACATCAGATGTAACTCTTCCGTTGAGATTGTTTTCCACTCTCTGACCATGCGCTGGCCGACAAAAATAAGGGCGTCCCCGGTGACCCTGCTGTAGCGATTAATCAGAGCAGACCGGTCCCGGATCTCTTGCAGAAGATCGTCGGTGGTCCGGCGCGCCAGGCTTGCCGCCCGGTGGACCAGGCGCCGGTAGGCGCGCTGGAACCGGGCGATCTTTTCCCGCCGGCTTCGGCTGAGTCGGACATCGGCCGGGGAGGCATAATCCGACCGCAATATATCGATGAACCGCTCCGGAGGGATTGTGTCGGCGCCGGATAAATAGAGGGCCGGCAATTCTCGCAGGATATCGCGCGCACAGAAGATGGCGTCCCAGTTGAACCCGTCCGCCACGGCATGACGACCCCGCCTCGCTTTTGCTTTTTCAAAATATCTCAAAATGGCTCTGAATTCCCGGACGGTCTCCCGATCGTGCGCGCTTTTCATTAAAAGGGCCTGCGCCTCTTTACCAAAACCGATCTGGTAGAGAACGGCTTCATTTCTTGTCTGTTCGAATATCCGCTCGAACCGTTTTAGCGAGGGATGGCTTTTAAATGTTTTCAGGTTCTTCTTTTTTCCGCCGATCAAAAAGTCCGTGAGCTGGGCAAAGCTTTGGACGAGGTATTTGGCTTTGTTCTTCTGTTCGGTGATGCTGGTGGAAAGCCGGTCCACATCGTCGTATCGATATTCATGATGAAACAATCCAAACTGCCGGACCGAACCATAATCGATAATTCCCGCATCGGTCAGGATATTGTCGCCGTCCCACTCCATCCAGCAGAAGATATACTCGCTCTCGAATTGCGCCGCCGCCTTTGCAAAAGCGACGGTAATCCGCTCCAGCAGATCCCGGTATTTTTTTTCGGCATTCCGAATCAGTGGCCACTCTTTATTTTCGACCTGTCTGGCGATGTGGTAATCGACCACCCCTTTTAATCCCGAGTAATCTCCTTGTTTCAGGTACTTAAAGAAATGGGCGGGACGCAAAAGATTCTTTCCGGCGCGGACGGTGATGCAGGTGTTGTCATCAAAAGCGATCACCGCGAGTGTCCTCTCCGTACGGATTTGATTGCGATGGAAAATATCGCTCATCAGCGCCGCGCCGACCCCATCCGATAAATCCAAACGGCCGCTGCCGTACGACGCGTTTTTGTCGCCGGTCTTAAAATATTTTTTTTCGATCGCCGTCGCCGGGCTAAGGCAGGTCACCCCGGCGCCGCAGCTGGAGATATCCCAACGGCCCTGAGGGCCTTTGAACGTTCCGTTCCAGATACTCCGTCCATCGCCTGAGGTGTGACCCTTCTTGTCGGGATGCTGCATTTGCAAATATCGGGTCGCCATATAGCGATGGGGGCGGATGTCCTCTTTCGGGATCTTTACATGGTGGGTGATGTCGTATTCGTTGATGATTTGCAGGCTGAATGTCTCGAGGATGGCCTGGCTGAGCGCCTTTGTCATTACATGGCGCTCTCCTTTTGGAATCAGGCCGATCTCCTCGGCAAGGTTAAAATTAAAATAGAAGAGCTCCCCCCCATGGCGCGTTCTCACGGCATAATCGACAAAGCCGTTCGGAACCGCCGCTTTGAAAGGGTGTTTCCCGTTGATCCGAGCGAAGCGGGAGTAAACGTCCTTCGCGCTCTTTTTTCGTTTCCTTTTTATTGCGATCGACTCCTGATTGTTATCCCGTGATCGGACCACGACGGCCGCCTCTTGAGCGCGCGGTCTCAGGTCACGATCCTATTATAGCAACAGGTTGGGTTTTTGTGATCCTGTGTACATGCTTTTGCGACATGTTGAAGGACTGAGATGGGCGATCGTTTCGACCCCTTCTGCCGTATGCCGCCGGGGGAGGAAGTCGCTGGAGGCATTCCACCTGTTCGTTGATCCGGATTCGTTGAGGCCTCCTTCCTGAATAGGGATCGGCATCAGACTTGTTGAAGGAGGGGTCAAGCGGAATCTTCATCCCGATTTGAGCCGGGGCGAAGATAATCTTGAAAACCCTATCCCAATAATAATAAAATAGAGGCATGACACAGGACGATTTCGATAAACTGATCAAAACCTATAACGAGGATTTTTACCATCTTCTCGTACGAGCCGGCGAGAGGAATTATGCCGGTCTGCTCCCCGCCTTCATGCGGTTGAAGAATCTTTATTATGCAATCGTAGAATGCCAAGCCTCCAATAAATATCTCTTTCGAATCCTTCCCTACCCCTTGTCCTTCCGCGCAAGCGACGATCTTCTTAGGGCGATGGGTTTTAATGACAAAAGGATCGGAAATATATACGGCTTTCTTGAATTCGTGAAGGAAACAGAGGGAAAAGAGTTCCAGGAATATTTAAAAAGAAGTGCATAGAGCCTTATCAATTTACTTTAATCCCCGTTTACTGCTTTGGTCCCTTTATATAGCATATTTCAAGTAAGTAATTACGACGGTTCCCTTGTTATTAATTATCAGGTAAAGTGTGCAAACACGGTTTCGGAGGACCGCTTGATCTACAGGCCTCTTTTGCCTATAATAAGGGGTCTGTTTCAACAATGAATAAGGAATACACTTTGCCACGGGTTTTGGTCGTAGATGATAGCAAAGACACCTGCCGAATCTTCTCCAGCGTATTAAAGAAAGAAGGATACGAAGTCAGCATCGCCTATGATGGATTTGAGGCGCTGAAGAATATCCTGCATTCACGGCCCGATCTCATTCTTCTCGATTTGATGATGCCCCGGATGGATGGTTTCGAAGTCTGCCGCACGATTAAAAGTTCCTCCTATCGATCCATCCCCGTTCTGATCCTCACCGTCAGAGTCGATGAAAATTCTAAAACAAAGAGCCTCAATGCCGGCGCGGATGAATTTATGACCAAGCCGGTGAAATTGCGCAATCTTCTGATCAAAATCAGAAGCTATTTCGACAAGACCCTTCCTCCTTCGAACGCCGCGTGACTGTTTTTCTGCCTGTTTGAACACATTTTGATGCCGATTCGTCAAAACCGCTTTCTCCTTGGGGAATGCTCCTTTTTTATCAAGTAAAAGTGTCATCCCCGCTCCAGACAACGATTCCAGAGTTCCCCCTTGTATCTGGCAAAACGAATTCTGTAAAATAGAAAAAGCCTTTAATTCGGGGAGGGGCCGAGGTGAAAGAGGGAATGAATATCTTATTGGTCGATGACCATCCGGAGAATCTTCTCGCGCTGGAAGCGGTCCTGGATGCCCCCGAGTACCGCCTGGTCCGGGCTCAATCCGGAATGGAGGCGCTTCGACTTCTCTTAAAAGAGTCATTCTCCCTCATTCTGCTCGATGTCCATATGCCGGGGCTCAATGGCTATGAGACGGCGGCCCTCATCCGCGAGCGCCCGAAGACGCGCGACATTCCTATTATTTTCATCACAGCCGTGAACAAGAGTGAAGAAGATGTGGAGAAAGGGTATACCGTCGGGGCGGTCGATTACATCATCAAGCCGTTCGATCCAGACTCCCTTAAATCGAAAGTGGCCATCCTGACGGGATTGCACAAACGAGCGGATCTCTCCCGACGCACTGAAACCCTCCCTTTAGAGAAGGCAGCGCTCTCTCCCCAGCCTTATCGGAATCTGACCGATGCCATCCCACAGATTGTCTGGATTGCACGACCCGATGGAGCCGTCGATTTCTTTAATCAGCCCTGGTTTAACTATACCGGCCTGACCTTTGAGCAGAGCGAAGGGTGGGGATGGACTAAGGTGCTGCATCCGGAGGATCATCAGCCGGCGATCGACCGGTGGACGGAAGCCCTCAGAGGAGAGAAGGACTATCAGATGGAATGCCGGCTCAAGCGGGCCGACGGCGCCTATCGCTGGCATCTTTATCGCGCTTATCCGGAGCGGGATCCCCAGGGGCGCGTTCTCGCCTGGTTAGGGACTGCAACCGATGTCAATGATCAGAAGCAGGGACAAGAAAAATTGCAGCAGATCATCGAGGCGTTGGAACAAAAAAAGAAAGAGGCGGAAGCGGCCACCCGTCTAAAGTCGGAATTCGTCTCCAACGTTTCCCATGAGTTGAGAACACCGCTCAACGCCATTCTGGGTTATTCCTCTCTCGTCCTGGAAGGGACGTACGGCGATATTCCCGACGATCTGAAAAATCCGGTGGATGGAATCCATCGAAATGCCTTCGAGCTGCTGGAGTTAATCAATAACCTTCTTGATCTCTCGAAGATGGAATCGGGCCAGATGCCGATCGTCATCGAGTCCGTGGACTTAGGGCGGCTTCTTCCCGAAGCGGCTCAGAAGGTCGCGCCGCTGTTAAGCGGAAAGAATGTTGCGCTGGCGTGGAGCATCGAGGACAACCTAAAGCGTATTCAAAGTGATCCGCTCAAGATCCGACAGATTTTCATGAACATTCTCACCAATGCAATTAAGTATACGGAGGAAGGCTCGATTACCATTTCTGCTGCCAATACGGACGGAGGCATTCTTTTGTCCATTGAAGACACCGGCATTGGAATCAAAGAAGAAGACCTTCACGCCATTTTCGATGCCTTCCGACAAATCGACGGCTCGACGACACGAAAAGTAGGCGGAAGCGGGTTAGGATTGACCATCGTCAAAAATATACTTGAAGCGCTTCACGGAACAATCAGCGTTCGAAGTGAATTCGGGAAGGGATCCGCCTTTACGATTTTTCTGCCTGAAAATCTGCCCAGCCCGCCTAAATCGATCGGGTCCCCCGGTGGGGCTCCACCGGCGAGTTCCCCTGCGGCTTTGTTCGAAAAGTCCAACTCCGCGTCAGAAGAGACAGATTTGAAGCGTAAGCCTTAGCGTGGCGCTCTCCTCTTTCCTTCGTCACCGCGCATCGCCTCTCACGGAAATAATGCATTGTCGGCCGGCGCATCGTCCGCGATTTATTCTGTATTGACCGAGCACATTTCTATGGCTCAATCCCTGCCACCAACCAGAAAGGCACCCCTTCTCCCTCCAGAAACGTTTTCGCCTTGTTCCCTTGCAGCATCGCAAAGGTTGCGAGCATACCGGCTTCCAGGCAGGTGGGGGCGAGAACGGTGACGGAGCGCGGGGTGTTTTTGACCGGCCAGCCGGTGCGGGGGTCGAGGATGTGGCTGTAGCGGATATTGTCTTTGAGAAGGTAGCGGCGGGCGTCGCCGCTGGTGGCGAGTCCCCCCTGTTTCAGGGGAATTTTGGCGACGAGCTTTTCCCCGCTGGCGCCGGGATCGTCGATCCCGATCTGCCAGGGCGTTCCGTCGGCGCGGGGGCCGACGGCGAAGAGGTCGCCGCCGTAGTTGACTAAGATGCCGGTGCCAAGATATTTGGAGAGGATGTGTGCTGTCCGGTCGACGGCGTATTCTTTGCCGATGCCGCCGAAATCAATCTCCATCCCGGCGGGAAGGGTGAAGAAGGGGCGCTTCCAGCTTACCTTCGACCAGCCGATCCGGGGGAGGAGGGCGGCGACTGCCTTCGGGTCGGGAAGCCGGTCGCTTCCGTCGAAGCGCCAGACTTGCCGGAGAAGTCCGGAGGTGATGTCGAATGTCCCCTCGCTTAATGCAGCGCAGGTCGCGGCAAAGTCGAGCAGGTCGGCGGTCTCTTCATCAACCTCGATCGGTTTTCCATCGGCATGATTGATTCGGTGGACGATGTTGTCGTCGCGGTATCGGCTGAACTTCTGCTCGATTCGCCGCGCCTCTTCTTCCGCCAGATGGAAGAGCGCTTCGGCCAGGGCGGCGTCTTGGGTGTCGATCAATATTTCGCAGGGGCCGGCCATGGCATGAAACCGGCCGGTCCAAAGACCATTTTCACGCGTTAGGGGTTGTCCGTCTTTCTTCACGGCGGGGGCCTCGACCAGAGGGCGTAATCGATGATGTCGGAGTAAGAGAGCGTTGCTTGAACGAGGATGATATCGACTTTGGGAAACCGGTGATCGGCGTCGCTCTGCTGCATATATTCGGCCCGGATGCCGAACTCGACCCGCTTTGCCAGGGGGAGGCCATATTTGACCCCGACGGTCTGCGTGATCAAATTGCCGATCCGGTAATCGGCGCTGGCGAATTGCGGAAGCGATGCCCCCTCCGCCAAGCTGTATCGGTAGAAGTCGGCCGCCGCTTGGGTATAGTAACGAAGGTGCGCTTGAAGATAGTGGCCTCGTTGAAGCGCGTAATGATATTTCAAATCGGCCGTGTGAGAGCGGATTCCCCAATCGTCCCAGGCATATCGGTAGGCGAAATGGATTACATCTTCGGTCAAATGATGCGCGGCACGCCAAAAGAGGTTGTTCCGATTTCTGGCGGTGGGGCGTTTCTCGTAAAGATAGTCGACCGGTTCTCCGGTGGAATCGACCACGGTGATGATCTTGTAGGGATCGGTCAGATAACCATCGGTCATCCCGCGGGTATAGTTGATCTGGGTGATGGTTCTTCGACTGACGACCTGGGAAACGCCGAAGAGAAAATCGATCGCCCGTTTTTCGCCATTCTCCAAACGCTCCGCGCTGGAGACGCTGCCGAGCGCAACCGGGGTTCCGGTGCTCGGCTTGACGGTGTCGTTGTTGAAGGAGAGGCCGCCGGTGAGGGTGGTGAGCCGCTGATTAAGATCCCACAAGAAGAGACCGCCCGCGCCGAAGGAGTCGTAGTCATGCTCGGTCGACAGGTTCCCTTCCACCCTCGCCGTAAGGGTGCGCCAGAGCGCCTTTTCCAGGGCAAGTTGTGCGCCGATGCGGTTATCCTCGAATTCGGTGAGCGGATCGACCCGGGCGCCGCCCCCGACGCTGATCGTTCGCGCCACCCCCGAAGGGGAGGTCACCGTTTGAACGCCGCCGGAATCGGTCCCGAAGATCGCGCCGTTGGCCGAGGCGCCGCTGATGGCGTCGTAGGTCACTTTCAGGCTGAACGCCTCGTCTCCGCCGATTTCGCGCCGGAGTGAGAGGATCGATTCGGAGACGGTGACCCGGTCTTTCTCGGTATAGTACAAGGTCGTGAGGTCGGCCTTCCAGGGAAACTCGTCCGCCGAGGCAGGAGCGGGCGTTTGGGAGAGGACGGTGCAGGCGGCGACGGCGAGCGCGTTTCGGACCGATTTCTTCCCGTTTAATTGCAACCGCAACCCCCGCCGCCGATTCCTTGACCGCCGTTCGAGCCCTCCTTGCTGAAGTAGACCTTCTCATCCATCTCGTTTTCCATCGGATCGGGAATGAGTTGCATTTTCTTTTTTGCGAGCAGGTCCCGATCCCAGGGGGGAACGCGGGTGATGCAGCCAGAGAGGAGGACCGCCAAGACAAGGAAGATCAAAAGGGTTCCGCCGAATCGGGTCTGGGGGGACATCGATTATCCCTCCGCCAGAAGCTGTCTGATCTCTTCTTCGATCCGGTTCTTACCGGCATCGAAGAAGCCGCGATGAGTTGAACGAAGCATTCCCTTCCGGTCGATCAGGTAGGAACTTGGCATTGTCCAGACGCGGTACGCCTCCGCCACCATCCCGGTGGGATCGAAGGCGATCGTAAACTGGGCGGGATAGTCGGCGAGAAAGGCGTGGGCCGCTTCCTGTTTTTTATCGACGTTGATCGCGATGATGGTCAGCCCCCGCGCGCCGTAGCGGCGCTGGAGATCGTTCATCCAGGGGAATGACTTGCGGCAGGGAGCGCACCAGGAGGCCCAGAAGTCGACATAGACCACCTTCCCCCGATAAGCGGCGAGGTCGACCGGACCGGCATTTCCCGTCAGAGAGAAGGTGGGCGCCGCCTCTTCCGCGCTTGCAGCGGAGAGGAAGAAGAGCAGCGCAGCGAAAGAGAGAAGTTTTCGTGAAATCTTCAGAGAAAAATGAATCAGGGCGAAACCTCACTGAAGCGAACGAGCTACAGCATAAAAGAAAGTCGGCGGACTGGCAAGTAAGATTCCAGGGAAGGTTTCCAGGCGGAGCTCTTCAGAACCACACCTGGACCGCATCCCGCAGCCGCATTACGGAGTCTTGCTCAAATTGCGCTTCATAGCGATGAATAATTTCCTGAATGGCCGATTCGGCTTGAAAGGTGTCGGGGTGGATGATCTGGAGCACCATCGAGCGCTCCTGCACGAGCCGATTGTCGGCGCCGCGCCATTGGCCGTTGGCTTCCCAGTAGGTGAGACCGTCCGGAAAGCGGGGTGTGACGATGTCGCGAAGGAAGTCGCTCCACTCCGCTTCGCTGACCGGGCCCCGCGCGGTCGTCATCCCGAAGAAGAGGATGTCGGAAATAAGAACGGCCCCCTGGCGGCCGACCATCGGAGAGATGGGACGGGTGTTTCCGTCCGTGGCGCACCCTGCCAGGGTGGAGGAAAGGATCGTCAAGAGCAGCAGAATGGGAAGTATTCGTGTGGTCGTGTGACGCTGTAGAGAGATGTCTGTCATATCAAGACCTCGTTCGAAGCTCCTTAGCGATGAGGCGAGCGGATGCTTCGCCAGAAGAGTAAACCAACTCCGACCGTAATTGCAACATCGGCGACGTTGAAAACGCCGGTGCGAAGCCTCCCGATTCCCACCAACATGAAATCGATCACATAGTCATAAAGGACACGATCGATCAGGTTGCCGAGCCCCCCTCCTAAGATCAACGAAAAGCCGATCACTTCCAGGAGGGAGAGATCGGAACTCCAGAGGATGTAGAGGAGCAGTCCCAGGAGAAAGCCGCCGACGAGGAGGGTGAAGAGCCAGAAACGGGTCGTCTCGGAGAGCCCGGACCCCAAGCCGAGGAATGCGCCGGTATTTTCGACATAGAACAGCCGGACGATCCCGCCGAAGAGGGAAATGGACGGACCGGGTTCGAGCCGATCGCGTGCGATCACTTTGGTGATCCGATCGATTCCAACCGTGGCGAGCAGGAGGGTGACAATCAGGAAGCATTTTTTAGCGGCGGTCATCGGGTTTCTTCAGGGTTCTGCTTATTGGAATTGCGACTTGAAATCGTGGAGGGTCCGCTTCAGCTCCTCCAACTCCTGTCGGAGCGACTTCACCTCTTCTTCGAGTTTCGCGACCGTCTCGCTCTCCATCGGAGCGCTCCGGGGGGCCGATTCGGATCCGGTCTCTTCCCTGTTTTCAGGTGGGCCGGAGAGCAGGTGCGCGTAACGCGATTCCTTCCGTCCCGGCTGTCTTGGAAGGAGGGTGACGTAGCCCCACTCTTCCAATGTTTGAAGCGTGTTTTGAACTTCTTCGAGACTCGCGAAAGAATGGAGCCGTTCCGTCCTCCCGCGGATCTCTCCGACCGTCTGGGCTCCCCGCAGCATCAACACGCAGAGAACGGCCGCCTCGCGTTGCACCAGGTTGGCGTTCTTAAGAAAGAGCTCGGAGTACTTCGGCACGCGGCCCAACTGATCTTGCGTGACGAGCCGTTTTGTTTTCAGTCCCTCAATCGCTTCGGTGACGGTTTTCTCGTCATAGGAAACCACCGGCTCGCGGTTGGAGGTTTGGTTGCAGGCGTTTTGAAGGGCATTGAGGGAGAGAGGGTAGTAGTCGGGTGTCGCCATCTCCTTTTCAATCAAGCAGCCCAAGACGCGGACTTCCGTGTCGGTGAGAACAAAATCCATCGGCAGAACTCCTTTACTTTTCTTTCATCGGATGGTTTTTTATACCTGATCCGGCTCGATTTCGCAACCGTTTTACCGAACGCGCATTGCACGTCAGGGCGGCGGGGGAAAGGGGGCCTGGCGTCGATCATGCATCGGAAATGGAATGAAAGAGGAATGTCTTCTTCTCGGGCAGGATCTCTTTGGCGATGACCCGGATCAACTCCAGGGGGGTGGAGCGGTCACCGGGTCATCGCCTCCTTGTAAGAGAAAAAACGGGGATCTCCGGGGACGATGCTACATCCACCAGACTTTGTCGGGGACCTGTGACTGGAGGTAACCCTTCATCAGATCCCGCCGGGCCAGCATTCCGACGAGTTTTCCGTCAGGATCGACCACCGCAACCCGGATCAGGTGTTTGTCTTCCATGACCTTCATGATATCCGCCGAATTCGTTTCGAGCGGAACGGTGATGGCCGGTTTGGTCATAATATCCGCTGCGCTGATCTCGCTGAGATTTTTCCCCTGCCGCATCGCCTTCAGCAGATCGTATTCACTCACAATCCCGACCGGTTTCAGATCGCTGTCCACAATCGGCACGCTCCCGAAATTGCCGGTGGTGATGGCCGCGGCGATCGATTGCGCCTTCACCGATTTTGTAAAATAGACCACGTCCTGCTGCATGAACTGAGCAGCGGTCAATGCACCGAAGTCTGTCTGTCCGACCATAAAGTCAATACGCCTCATCCGATTCCTCCTTCAATGTGATTCCGGGCTTGTAAAGTCGGTATTGAATCCGATATACAAAATAAGTATGCCATAGAAGTGAAAAACAGGCCACATTGCGAGCCGGTGTGTCTTTCTAGGGAGCTTTCCAGACGGGAAGGAAGGGGGCCTGGTGGCGCAAGCAAGGTGCCCGCCCGGAAGGGGGTATTTTCGGAGAGACCCAAAAACCCGGATCATGAGCAGGAGAGAGGAGAGCGTGCACCAGGGGAGGTTCGCACGCTTTATCCGCGCCATGATCCGGGTCGCTTGATCAAGGGATAAAAGAGGGCGGGTGATCCGTCTACATCCACCATACTTTGTCGGGGACCTGCGCCTGCAAGTAGCCGTGGAGGAGATCCCGGCGCGTAACCATCCCGATCAGCCGCCCCTCCTCATCGACCACCGGCACCCGGATCAGATGTTTGTCTTCCAGTATCTTCAACACATCATCCGCCTTGCTTTCGGGTAAAACGGTGACCGGCGGTGTGGTCATAATCTCTTCCGCGCGGATTTCGTTGAGCGACTTTCCCTGTCGCACCGCCTTGAGCAGGTCGAATTCGCTGACAATCCCCACGGGGCATCTTTCCTCGTTCACGATCGGGACGCTCCCGAAATTGCCGGTCGTGAGCGCCGCGGCGATCGATTGCGCTTTGACCGATGGTGAAAAATAGACCACATCCTGCTGCATAAACTGCTCGGCGGTCATGGTGCTGAATTCTTTCTGTCCGACAAGGAAATCGACTCGTCTCATTCTTCTCCTCCTGTCCGTCGTTTCGGAGACTGCGCGCTGGCAGCATCCTTGTGTTCTTCAAGGAATCGGAATGGGTCGGGCAGATCACTTTTCCATCTGTTTAGGGATAGAGAGAAAAGGGATCGCGAATTTTTCTATTCCGATTCCAAATATATAATGAATGCCGAAAGTGATTATGCCATAGAAGTCATCGAAGGACCATTCCGCGGAAGAGCTACTCCATCCGGGCTATATCCAGGGGGATCGATCTTATTGGGCGCGGCCGAAGCCGTTCGGTCGCGGCTGTAAATGGAGGGCGCAACAATCTGCGCCGTCCCTTTTCCTCCCACCATCCTCAGGGGGAGCCCTCAGCGCGGTCAGGACCGGGAGGAGTCTATTTAAATAACGGGATTGACAGAACCCCCTCCTTCATGGAAAAATCAACCGCCGCTGAGATTCCGGCCTGTCCGGAATGATCATGCGCCAACCCTGAGGAACAGTCGACTTATGCTTTTGATTTTGCACCCCCACATTGACGAAAACAGCGAGGCGTTCCAGCAGACCTGGGCCTACCTGGCCACCCTTCCGAACATTCGGGTGCAGAAACATATTGTTCAGGGAAAAGCGCAGCAACTGACGGAAATTTATTTGATCGGCGACACCGCCAAGGTCGACCGAGAATTAGTGGCGGCCCTCCCGGCTGTGGAGCGGGTCGTCCGCATCTCAGAGGAGTACCGGATCTTAGGAAGGCATAAGGACGAGCGGCGCGCCATCGGCTTCGAATATAACGGCATCCACTTCGACCAGGACAACCTTCATATCTTCGCCGGTCTCTGTGCCGTCGACACGAAAGAAAATGTCGAAGCGATGATGAAAGCGCTTTCGGCATACGGCCAGCCTTGCACGCGGATGGGGGCCTACAAGCCGCGGACCAATCCCTACTCCTTTCAAGGACACGGGAAGGGATGCCTGCCGTATACCTTCGAGCTGGCCGGGAAATACGGGATCAAGGTCATCGCCATGGAGGTGACGCATGAGAACCATGTCGAGGAGATCGACAAGTGCCTCGAGCAGACGGGCCGTCCGACGGGGGTTATGCTGCAGGTCGGCACCCGCAACACGCAGAATTTCGAGCTCTTGAAAGCGATCGGCCGGCAGGGGAAATATCCCGTTCTGATCAAGCGCGGTTATGGGATCCCGCTGACGGAGTCATTGAATGCCGCCGAGTATTTGGCGAGCGAAGGGAATGCGAATGTCATCTTCTGCCTGCGGGGGATGCACAGCTCGTTCGGCTCGCCGCACAGAAACCTGGTCGACTTCGCCCAGATTCCGGTGGTGAAGCGCCTCACACGGATGCCGGTGGGAATCGATCCTTCCCATTCCATCGGCAGCCGCGATCTCTCGCCGGATGGACTGCTCGATCTTTTTCACGCAACGGCGCAAGGGGTGATCGCGGGGGCCAATTTGATTTTGGTCGATTTTCATCCCGAGCCGCTCAAGGCGCTCGTCGACGGCCCGCAGGCGCTCCGGCTGGAGGAGCTGCCCCACTTTTTGGAAGACGTGCAGATCGCGCGCGAGGCTTACGAGAAGCGCCGCCGGGCGCGCCCGAAATAATCCGGCCTACTGTTTCTCAAGCCACTTCAGCGCTTCCTCAGGATGGGTGAATACCTGAACGGTCACTCCCTTGTCGGAATGGCCTTTGATGAAGCCCGCCAGATCCATTTTCCCGACGGTCAGCTCCGGTAAGACAATCGCCCAATACTTCAAGCCGGCCTGCACCGAGCGAGGAAACCAATCGTTCCGGCACCACGCCACATCTTCCTGCGCCAACGCCGCGTTGTTGCGATCATCCGACAGCCACTTCCGGGCATCCTGTTTCTTCAACATCTCGCAGCCGGTGTCGAGCGCCTCTCTGAACTTGGAACCCCGGAGCCATAGGTGGAATTTATGATGGATGATTTTGTGGACGGGATGAAACCAGAGTGTGACATGTTCATTTTCAACGATGATCATTTTAGACATTCAATGACCCCCTCGTCCTGTCCTTTTATCCGTGCCCTTCCTTCTTCATCCTTCTTCAGGATTTTTGGATGAAGCACTTGATATTATAGCGGTTTCATCGGCAGGATGATTCGGCAACAGCGGGTGCTGAAAGATCATTATGCAGGGGCCACGGGGGGAGGTTGCTTAGGCTTCGAGCAGGAACGTCGCCGGTCCGTCATTGTGGAGGGAGATAATCATGTGCGCGCCAAACCGGCCGGTTCCTACCGTCAGGCCGGAGGCGGCGAGGCGATCGACGAACGTCCGGTAGAGAGACTCGGCCAGGTCGGGGGGCGCGGCGGTCGAGAAGCTGGGACGGGTTCCCTTCGCAACGTCGGCGACGAGGGTGAATTGCGACACGACGAGGAAAGCCCCTTTGGTGTCTTGAATGGAGCGGTTCATCCGGCCTTCTTCATCTTCGAAGATCCGGTAGGAGAGCAGCCGCTCGGCGAGACGAACCGCCTGCGCGGGGGTGTCTCCCTTCGCCACGCCGAGGAGGACGACCATGCCGGGGCCGATTCGGCCGATGACCGCTTGATCGACGGAGACCTCGGCTTTAATGACCCGTTGGATCAGGATCCGCATGGTTCAACGATCACGGCGAAAGAAGGTCGACGAAGGGGTTCATCCTCAGTCTCTCATTTTCGAGACGCTTCCTGTCTCGTCCGTCGGAGACTGAAACTTCTTGTCGGCTTCTTCGTCCAGGGTGAGGAGAAATTCGGCCAGGTTTTCCACGGCGCCGAAGGTCAGCTTCTCTTTGAAATTTTTCGGCATCGCATCGTCGAAACCGGGAACGATGAATCCGCCCGGATTGAGGATCGACTCGATGATATACTCTTTCGGCGTTCTGGCCCGGGCTTTTCCCTCCGCCACGGCGCGCTGATATTCCGGCGACTGGAGCCGCTGTGCGGCGGTCGTCTTGAGGGTTAACAAGGGACCGATGGTTCCGACCTGCGCAATCCGCACCCCCGGAATCTTGTGGCAGACATAACAGGCCATCTTCTCGATAATCTCATCGGGCGTTTCCCGGCTGAGGCCGACCTTCGAGAGGTCCTGCGGGGCGGCGACCGAAAGCGGCTTTTTATCCGCGCCTTCCGGAAGGGTTAATTTTTTCCCGAAATAATTCTCCCAGTCTTTTTTTGCCGTCACCTTCGAGAGATCCCCTTGCGCCTCGGTCGCCTGCAAATAAGCGACGATCGCCACCATCTCATAGTCGCTCAGGCCGGTGTCCGGACGAGGAATGATCGGCATCATGCTGGCCATATCGTTGGAGTCCTGAAGACCGAGCCCCTCCACCACATAGCAGCTGGGGCAGTAGATCGACTCAATCACATATTCACCCGCTGTTTTTGCATGGGGCCGAATTCCGCTCTTCGGCTCGCCGGATTCGCCATGTTTTTGAACAAACATCCGATAGCGATCTTCCCGGACCCGCTCGCCGGCGCGGGCCACGATGCCGATCAAGCTGGGAAAACGGTTGGGCGGCTGTTCCGGGAGAATGACATGGCAGGCGGGACACTGGCCCCGGCCGACCGACAGGCCCTGATCCGGATCGAGCTTTGCGTCATTTCCTCTGAAGAGGACCCGCTCGCCCACTTCGACCAGGCGCTCCGGAGAAAAAGGATCGGCATTCTCGGTCTTCTTGGAGGCCGGCGCGGGGACCGCGGCGGGCGGGGAAGCCGGTTGATTCCGAGCCTCCTTCGGTTTGAACTCCCGAAACAAGATTAAAACCAAAAGGAGCAACAGACCCAAAATCAGATGTAAAATGGGCCCTCGGATCTTTACTTTCTCTTTCATCAGTTTGTCTCATCCTTTTAAAATCGGAAACAGGGTGTGGCCGTCCGAGATGGAACTTTCTTTCGTCCCTCCCGCGCGGGCGGGGATCAGCACGGCACGCTTCCTGGATGCCTGTTTCGCGCGAACAGGACACCCTGTATTGACCGTTTTTATTCTTAATGATTTTGGAAAATTTCAAACGGGAGGATATCAGAAGGAAAGGGATGTTTCAAGCGCCGGCCCCTTTGCCGATGGCGCCGCTGTGTCAGCGAGGAACGCTCGGTCCGATTTGGAGGGTGGCGCCGACGGTAAAGAGCCGGTCCATTCCGGCCTCCCGCGTCGGGTCATAGGTCCGTCCGGCATTCACCGAAAGATCGAGCCAGCGCCAGCGGTAGCCGAATGCCGCGCCCGCTTCGTAGCCGATTTTCTCTTTGCCGCTGCCAAGGGCGAGCGCCGGCCCGCCGAAGAAGGAGAGATAGCCCCCGCCCGGCTTGCTGGGATCGAACCGAAGGCCGCCGAGCAAGGAGACGAGCGTGGTCGCTCCGGCGGGAGCCGCTCCGGCTTCTCCCGTCGCTTCACCGATCAGGCCGACGCCGACCCCGAGAGAGGGATGAACAAAGCTGAGGACCGGACCCCGTTTTTCCAGACCGAGATAGAGGCGTGCATACGTCGTCGCGGCCCCTTCCTCCGGAAAGGCTTTTCCGATCGACGCGCTCAACACCGGCACGTATCCGGTGTCGTAGGTGCATTTGGCGGCATCCCCCGAGCCGAACCCGAAACACGATTTCTCGCACCCGGCGGCGAGCGGCCCATGTCCGAACGGCGCCCACTCGGTCAGGTGAATCACTTCATGGAGAATCGTCGATTCCAGCGGACCGCAGATCGCGTTCATCGCGTCGGGGTAGAGATTGACGGTGGAGCTGAAGAAGCGGTTCGCCCGGCCGCAGGGGTTGCCGGTTCCCTGGTTGCATTTGATCGTCAGGCCGTTGAATTCATCCAGGATGTTTTCTTTCAGCGATTTGGTTTTCACGCAGTTGCTCGTGTGGACCTGGTTAAAGGCGGCTTGGGCCGCCGCTTCGACGACCGCCTTGTTGTAAGGGGCGGTGTTGCACCCGGCGGAGGTGGCGACCGAGTAACGCGGCGCCGGTGCGCCGCCCCCGCCCGCTTGCCGTTGAAGCGCCGGCGCAGTCGCCGCGCCCCCTTGCTGCACGACGTGGGTCAGCTCATGCGCCAGCAGCTTTTTGCCGGAAGAGGCGTGCGGCGCATATTCCCCTTGGGCGAAGACGATATCCCGTCCGACGGTGTAGGCGAGGGCATCGACCGCGCGCGCCGAGGCGGCCGCCGGCCGATCGGTGTGAACCCGGACTTCGCTCAGATCGTAGCCGAGCCGCGGCTCGAAGAAGGCGCGGGCGCCTGCGTCGAGCGGGTGGCCCGGCGCACGGAGGACGTCGTGAACGATGGGTGGGACGGTGGAGTGGGTTGCGTCGCCTGTTTCGGCCCGCTGGGTTAGGAGGTGAGAATGGCCGGTCTGTTTCGTCTGGCAGGCGGCGCATTCGCCGCCGCAGGCGCAGGGAGATGTTTTCTTTGACTCCGGCATCCGCGTCACCTGCGCTGCCATCCGATCGGCTTCCTGCTCGTGTTTGTCTCCGGGGGTGCTGATTTTTAGTTTTGTTTGCAGGCGTTGGGTCGATTGGTTTCCGAGGGTGCGTTGTAACTGGAGGAGAGGATGAGGATGTTGAGACGGATGATGCGATTGGAGGTCGTTGGCGGTTCGCCGTGGAGGTTGCTTCTGTTTCTGTGTGAAGATGCGCATCGCTTTCCTCAGATCCTGAGATATTTTCGCCTGCCGGCGGGGAGAATGTCAAAGTAAAGATTCATTCGTCTCTTGATGACATGTCAAAGCGGCAGGTGCATTTCGGAAAGTGCCGTCAGGAGGTCTTGTTCTTGAATTGCTTTCGTCTTTGCGAGAGGAAAATCGTAGGTCCGCCCTGAAGCGGTCAGCTCAAGCCACCACCATTCTCCGCCCATTGTCGTTGTGAAAAGCAAATAAAAGCCGACGGCGCTGAAACCAAGGACGGCAATGAGGAGCATTCCGGCCATCCGTCCTTGGCTGCCGATGACCATCGGATTCTGGGTGTCGAACAAGCGGGGAATGAAGTAGTAGCCGAAAGTCCCGAAGGAGAGGATCAGGATCAACGCCAGTACGAATCCTAACGCCGGGTATTTGACGCGTGATTTTTGATGCAGGCGAACCGAGGTGATTTCGTTGAGTCGAAATTTTTCTTTGAAACCGTTCTCACGCAGAATAATCAATTGTGTTTTCGTAGAGGTCAGTCGGCCGATTTTTCGAATGACCTCTTCTTCGGTAGAGGGAGACTCTTCTTTCTCAGGATATTTTACGAATGACCAAGGATTATACATTTAAGGTTTCCGCATACTTTCTGTCTTCCGGCAATTCACACAGAGAGGTTCGTCGGTTTTAAAAGCGCGCCATCCTTGAAACCAGCCGTGCAGATGCCGGTTGCAGAGAAGCCGCCGGCACCTGCTGCAGATCCCGCCGTCCGCAGTGTCAAATTGCCTGCGGCATTGGTCGCATTCCATCAGAGTGAAGGAGTGGGTTGTCGGAGACATTTGAATCCTCATTTTGTATTGCTCGGCTATTCTACCATTTGATTTGCACTGACTGGGAATGATTATCTGATTTTATCCTAATGATCCCTAAACCACCCTCCACGGTCCCTGGTTCGCTCGGTTTTGCCAGAGGTGCGTCGGCGGCGACGCTAAAGAGCATCCTCCGGCCATCGGCATCGGTCGCCGTAAATGAGCTTGCGAGCGTGCCGATTGAGGGCAGTCGCGACGCTGCAAGGGGGAAGCTTCCTATCGGCATGTGGATTTCAGATTCTCTCTGATGCAGATGCGAGGAGTACTTTGGGGAGGGATCTTACCGTGCTTTTGAAAACTTTTCAATTGTTCGGTTGGATCTCATTTTGCGGAGACGATAGGGTTTAGAACGGGATTGCCAAGTAGGATATTGTTAGATCCAATTTTATTTGAATGGGGCGTTGCCCCACGCCCCATTCAAGATAACTTTTCTCATCCCTATTTATTCAATCCCTATTACGCGGCCGCCTTCCGCTGCGCCGCTTGACCCAGAAAATTCAGCAGGTCTCGGTTGACCTGCTCCGCGTGGGTCCAGTTGATGCCGTGCGGTCCTCCTTCCACCACGATCAGTTGGGCGCCCTTCACAAACGCCGGTGTCCGTTTTCCGGAGGCGGGGAAGGGGACAATTCGGTCGGCGTCGCCGTGCATCACCAGCGTCGGGATGTCGATTTGTCTGAGATCGTTTCGGAAGTCGGTTCCCCAGGCCGTGACACATTCGACCGTCCCGATGGGAGAGGCGCCCGCTGCAATGATCCAGCTAAGATGGACAGCTTCGTCGCTGACCTTCTTCCCCTTGAATTGATCGACGTTGTAGAAGTCGGACAGAAACTTGGCGAGAAACGCCGGCCGGTCGGCGACGATCGCTTGTTTGATTCCTTCGAACACGCTGCCGTCGACCCCGTCCGGATTGTCGGCCGTCTTGAGCAAGAAAGGGGGAACGGAAGAGATAAAGACCGCCTTGCTCACCCGCTGGGACCCATGCGCCCCGAGATAGCGGGCTACCTCGCCGCCTCCCATAGAGAAGCCGACCAGGGAGATGTTGTGCAGGTCGAGATTCATAATTAGCTTATAGAGATCGGTCGCAAGCGTGTCGTAGTTATAGCCGAATGCCGGCTGGCTCGACTTTCCGAATCCCCGGCGGTCGTATTGGATGACACGGTAGCCCGCTTCCAGTAGGACCGGCACCTGTTTTTCCCACGAAGCGCCGCTCAGCGGCCAACCGTGGATCAGGACCACCGGCGGGCCCGAGCCGTGGTCTTCGTAGTAGAGGTCGACGCTGCCGGAGCTTTCTCTGTCGACGGTGATGTATGGCATGTGAGATTCTCCTTTGTCTGTATGTGGATGATAAAAGATAAATGTTTTTATCCTTCGTGGCCGCGCGCGTTTGAAGTCGATGCGGGGCGGCCTACCGATCCCAGCAGTGTTGGGTGACGAAGTTCCCATGAATGAAAGCGATCGTTTTGCTTGACATCGGTTCTCTCCGCAGGAGGGGGTCCGTTCAGCCGGCCGATAAGGAAGACGACTCCCTTTTCCCAAAAACATTGATCGCCAGCGGGAGGGTGCTGATTGCGCCGATCAGCAAAAGGGTCCAGCCGATCGATCTCCGCTGGTTTAGATTAAATCGGTCGGAGAGCAAGAGCCCCACCCCTGCTCCGAGCAGCACACGCGTTCCGGCGATCAGCCCAATCTCCGGCAAGGTGAGCGCGGCTTTTTTCAAACTGGTTCCTTTTCCTTTTTCTGCTGAGAGGATGTTCTTCATATAAGCTCCTCGCTTAAGGTTTTTTTGATTACGATGCGGTTCTTTTTCTTTCTTACTCTATGCGTCTCTTCTTTCGAGCGACAAGGGTCTGGCTTACAGTCCGAGAGCGTTTCTTCCGGGAAGGTGTCGGTCGGGGGGCTGCTTAGAAAGGGTTCATGAAATGAAGGGTATTTGAATGGGGCTGATCGCCCCAACCCCCGCAGTGGGGCTTGGGGCAACGCCCCATTCAAATACTCTTGATCTCTGGTTTTCTTTTAGGAAGGGATTGGCGCAATACGGAAGCAGCCTTTTATTTTACCGGGTGTTGCTCTAGCGGTCGCGCGCTTTCTCGTAGGTTTCCAAGAACTTTTCCACCGACACACTCGCGACGATCTCGCCGATCACCTCCAGCGGCAGGTTCTCGATTCTCATGAAGCGGATGCACGACTTTCCCATGTCGAGGTTTTTTCGGGAGAGTTTATAGGCGGCCCGCAGCTTCGCCCCCAGCTTGGCGTCCTGAAAGATGTTGGTCAGGTAGAGGGAATAGTACCCTTTTTGCGCCGCGATGCCGGCATAAAGGAGGGGCTGTCCGTTATAGGTTTTGGGATAACGCTCCAGCGGAACCTGATAAGCAATCATTCCCCAGTTCATTACTTCTTCATAACCCTCGGGAAGCGTTTCCAGGATCACGCTTCTGACTTTCGATACAATCGCCCGGCGCTCCGCCGGAAGTTCACTGAGATACTCTTCTACCGTTTTTGCCTGACTTGAAACCATTCTTGCCAACTCCTATCAAAGTCCATTGAGAGTGATTTCTTTCCAGCGACGCAAGGCCCTGACCCTCGGCAGGGCGATGAGCTTTCTTCGGCCGTTCTCGTCGCTGTCATGATTGTCCAACCTTATTTTCGCGCCGCTTCTTGTCTGATTTTTAATAACTTCTGCCAGAAGAGATATTCGGTCTCCAGGAGACGGCCGATGTACCGCTCGTTCCGCGCCACCTTAAGGTGAAGCTCCGGCCGCCCCGGCAGATAACAGTAGAAGTCGATCGATTCAAGGGGGATGACGGCGAGGATGTGCTGCAATTGGCCATAGTAGTAACCGGGGACATCCCCCGAGGTTGCCACCTTGCGATACACACTCTCTCCGCATTTTATCTCCACCACCGCCGTTCCGTTCGCGGCCACGCCGTCGACGCTGGCCCGCAGCCACTCCTGTTTCACGCTTTGCAGGCAGGCCGGTGTGAAGGCGACCCCCACCTTGGTTTCGTAGCGTTTTCTCGCCTCCGGCTCCAGCGCGTTCCCTCTCGCCATCGCCGCATTGGGGGTGGAAGTTTCCCCGCTGCATTTTTCCTGCAGCAGATCGTCGGCGCTCTTCCAGGGATTCTCCCCCATGATCGTCGGCGCATCGGAGGCCCCGATTCCCTGGCGGCGCCACGCCAGCCACTCCGGGGTCCCTTGTTGAAGATGGATGGTCACATACGGCATGCAGCGGCTCCTCTAAAACAAAAAAATGGGTGAGAGTACGTTTGGGCCGATTGCGCGGCCACTGCCCTCCATTGTACTCTTACCCATCCTTTTTTCCTATGACTACTTTACTGAAGCGTCTTCTTTCTTAGGTAGTCTCCTTTTTTTTCAGTGCGAGGGCCGCCTGGATCGCTTCCTTGGTGAGACGAGGATGGGCCTCCAAAATTTGCTCAATCGTTTCACCGGCGGCCAGCTTTTCCAGAATGAGTTCTACGGTAATTCGCGTCCCTGCAAAGACGGGCTTTCCCAACATGATCGACGGGTCTGATTGGATGAGTTCTTTATTCATTTCCATGCGACTCTACTTTTTTATCAAAATCTAATGGCCCTTTCCCACTGCTAAGAGATCGGTTCGAGCGGAAGAGATCTGCGCCGAATACGCTTTTTCTCAATAACGACGATGGAGTTTGGCAGCATTGTGTCCGGAATCGTTCCGAGGGTCTGCTTCAGACGGTCCAGCGACTCTTGTTCGCTGTAGTCCCCTCCGCGGAAAAGGATCAGCCCAGGTCCGGTTGCTTGCGTCATCGCGAGAAGCCGGGGATAATCGAGATCTGCCGTGATGATAATCCGCAACTCTCCTTGGGCGCGTTTCATGATTTCAGAATCTGGAGCGCGATGCAGTCCGATCTCGGAGGCATGCAGGGCGTCATGGCCTTGCTGTTTCAGCCAAGTGGCCAAGGTGGGTGACAGGGGCATATCGATGAGGAATTTCATCTTGAGAATTCTACGGTCTCCTCTTCAGCCAGATACGCGGCATAGCGTAGCGCTTCGTCAATGTCTTCCGACTCCAGGTAAGGATAGGCCTTCAAGATCGACTCTTTTGTTTCCCCTGCGGCGAGAAGGCCGAGCAACCGTGAGACCGGAAAGCGCAGTCCTCGAATGCAAGGTTTTCCAGTGCAGACATTCGGATCAATGGTAATTCGTTCGAACTTCATTTGTTTTTACCTCCCGGCATGATTCCTTGGTCATGAGGCCAAACTGTTTTCTCTAAAACAGAAGCTTACCAAAAAAGAAGAGCGGATGCCAGAGGGAGAAAGCAACCTCCCCCGGCGCATCATTCGCGGTTATTGAGAATGAAGAAGATCAGAAAGGCGGCTGCGAAGGCGACCAGCACGAGGAGCCTTGCCCAATGAACGACCCGCTTTTCCTCCTCTCCGGAGATTACGCCGAATCCTTTTCCCCCGGTGTAGCGCAGAACGAGGACGAGGAAGCCGAAAAGAAAAAGCAGAGCCACATCGAGCGCGAAGTGCTTCATTGATGTGGGCCTATTCTAAACCTTCCAATACCCGCCAGACCTTCCGATAAATTCTACCTTCAGGTTGCCCGAGAGCTTGTATCCATCCTGCTTCATCTAACCCTTTGAGGCGTTCTCTAATCCTTGTAAGCGGTTGCTCCAAAATGTTACCCATAGCATTTGCCATAGGAGTTGCTGCCACCCTTGGGACGCCGAGTAATCGCAAAGCTACAGCTGAGTCATCATTCACGCCGTAATAAACTCGTGATGGGAGATTACTTAACACTTTTAACTGTTCTTCAGGTAAATCGCTCCCGGTTATCGAAAGCAATGCTCCCAACCCCCATGAAGCTGTCTGCGTTAGTTTGCCAAATAGATTCTTTCCGCAGTTTGTCATTGCCTTAGTAATGTCATTATCATTATCCATAAAATGACGAGTGGCAATGTCCGGAATAGAAACCCCATTTACCCAGTCCTTAACGATCAAAGCTAGTTTTTGCCCATCTGGACTTTTCCCGCCGATGGCAACTTTGAGGTTCTCACGCAGTTCTGGAACTTTTAGCAAGACTCCCATCATCCCTTGGAGATCTTGATTATTGTTTCTGAACAATGAATCTGAATTCCAAGTGGCACCGTGAATACCTTCTTGGTTTGCCGCGGCTAATACTGTTTTGATGCTTTGTAAAGAGAATCCAGTGCTATCAACCAACTTCAGAGGTTGCCCCGGCTCTTGCAAGTAATCAGTGTAGTTATGAATGCCCTCAAGCAGTTTGTTCGCTAACGAAGAGTTTTGAGTGCGCAATTTCTCAAAACCGAAAGTGCCTCGAAGGACTTGTTCTATCTGGTCTGCAAAACCGGAGGGATTTCCCATCTGCCTGTATGTGTGGGCAAGGTATTGGACAAAAGTTGACCATTCGGGATACTTGTAAACGATACCTCTAAGATCGCTCAACGATTCGCTGGCTTCATTGGCTAATGCGATAAGGGCAGAGTTTAACTCGCCGGATTGACGGTTGATAAACCCTCGAAGTTTGGTTGCCTTACTGGAACTGTCTGCAACAAGCGCAACAATGCCTAAACTACCTTGGTCAATTCTTCCTGCTCGTCCAGCGATATTCCAGAAATCCTCCGATGGCATGTCTCTCATGCCACTGTCGGTTGGATACTGGTGTGAAGCCATGACTACACCGGCAACAGGAAAGTTCACGCCTTGTGCAATCGTCGTTGTTGCCACGAGAAATTTCAATTCATTCTCTTCGAATAGCCACTCCATTAGTGCACGTACATCATCTGAAAGCCCAGCGTGATGAACCCCAACGCCATAGGCCAAAAGATTGTTCAATGGAAATTCTGTCCCAAATTCTAACTCCAAAAACTGCTGAACCAGACCGACCTTGTCGCTTATGGGCTGTCTATTGGACTCGATTTTGAGCTTGTCAGCTAGAGCCCATACCCAATCAGGGCGTGTATGCATTGCTATAACTGGTCCTCGTTCTTGTAGGTGTTGGGCCGTTACCGCAGCTAGTGAGCTTTGGTTGGAGACTTTGCTAAAAGTTTCAGCAATATCGCTATTTTTAGGTAACGTTAAATATCCATCTGCCACCAGCGTGTTCCGAGTTGTATGGATAGTTTCTAATTCGAGGCTGTAATCAAAGCTTTTTGGGTTTAAGGCGTCGCCTTGCTTGGCTTGAACAATGCCAATAATGCGGTCATTGGGTTGCCAGTCCATCGAAAGGCTGACATCATCAGAATTTGGTCCTCCGAGCCATCGCGCCACTTCACGAGCATTGCTGATAAAAGGCGTGAGTAGTAAGAACTGCGCACGCTGGCATTCGTTATTGATGGTTGCGAGAAGTAATTCGAGCTTGAGACCGCGGCGTGTACCTTGGATGTTATGTGCCTCATCTACAACTACAAGAGTCAGCGGTCGAGCAATATTCTTTTCCAGTCCCTGTCGAAGCATTAGGTCGAGTTTTTCCGGTGTGGTTACCAGAACACGAAATTCTTGATTTGGATCTTGTTCGTGAAGGAGCTTTGCTTCAATACTATCGATCTCCAAAGCCGGACTGACTTGCTCAACTATGATCTTGGGGGTTAAACTCTCAAACTCACGGCGAAGGCGCCGCGCGATCTGGTTTACCAAGGTTCGTGTTGGAGCGAGATAAGCCACCCAGCCCCGCTCATGCTCGAACTGATTTAACGCTTGCAGTATGCGGAACTGGGCTATCAATGTCTTGCCACTGGACGTTGGCAGGCTTACGACAACTGCTCGCCGACTTGATCCTAATAAGCCTTTTTCTGCCAGTGTGCGCCGCTGTGGTGGTAGCACATCAAAAATTGCGCGGTCTCCTCGGCCTCTGTCCACTAAGCTTCGTACAAATTGCGTTACCCGAGAGTTAACAGCTCGTGTAACAGTCCAAATGGAATTTTCAGCCATCTGCGATGAGCATGCAGCCAAAAGTCGCGCCAGAGGTTCCAGTTCCAGCATTCGAGCTTGCTGGCAAACAGAGAAAACACGATCAAAATGAGTGTCAAGTAATTGGTGGATCTGGTAGTTCCGCCCATCAACAACACCATCAGTCATATAATGAGCAAATACTTCGGCTGCTTTAGCGAGATGGTAAAGGCAGATCAATTCCAATGCGGATGATTTGGCAAAGGCGGGTTGTATACTTTCAAGGTAATCTTTTTCAAATTCCTCTTGTGAATTCCGCAATGCCACAATACGTTCCAATACTATGTCACGATCTGTCCAGCCTTGTTTTCTGATTAATCGCAACCAAATATCAATAATGGTTGACCATGTCCGTATACTCCAATCCTCTGAGTCCAGCGGTAATTCGGGCCACTGTGATTCACGCAGCAGTTGTGCAGCGTCAGCTCCCATATCACCCAAAACAGCGAGTGCACTGCTTCGAAGCTTGAACATTGAAGCTTCGAGGGCATTATCCTTTTGAGGGAGTACTCGAAAGAGTCGAAAGGCATCGGCGGCGCAAGACTTCAGAGTTGCCAATTTATCTTCATTCTCGATTATGCCTTCGAGAAGCAGATCGAGCACAACCATTTCCAATGCTTCACCCGTGCGTCTGATCAGGGCAGCGTCTTCACTGAATAGTGAGTTGAATAACTCGCGGTGAATTTGTGCATGGCTTGCCTGCTTAAGAGCCTGCATTCTGGTGCTCCCTAGAGTTTCAAGCAACCAATGATTCATGATGATCCGCCTCCCGAAACCCGTGCCGGAAGATTGGTAATTTCGCATGGAAGGTATAGAGCGATCAACTGACAGATTGAAGGCGACTGCAACGTACCTGCTAGAGATGTTCCTCTGGCTCTCAAGTCAAGTTCGTTCGGTTCTGTATCGCGGATCAATACGCCCATTAGGGTAACGGCCTTGTTTCCAGAATTGATGAATAGGGCAATTGCCGCGTTGAAAGACGTTTCATGTACAGTCCTTTTGCAGCGTGGCCACAACCATTTGAGTAATTGGCATATCAAGCTCAGATCACTTGCAAGGGTGTCTATCTGGTGTATCATGCCACTTCTGCCATTCATAACGCCAGGTGGCGTATTTTCGTCTCCAGAGGTCTTCACTTCACCAAGCGCGAGCCGGACAACTTCGCCGTTGATCTCGAATCCGATTAGATCTGCACCGGGGAGGCTGGCCTTAGGTGTTCGTTTGTCTCTCTCCATGTTCCAAGGCCAAGTGACATTATGTTCGCGGGTTAAGTATGCTTCTGCCAGGGCTTCACCGATAGCCCAGTCGCGTTCTTCTGGTATTTCTGCTGCTAAAATCTCATTAAGATTTTCATCTGAAAACCCTGTATTAGCAAGGCCGCGCAAGTGCGCCTCAAATTCATTTTTCCCTTCCTCATCATGAAGTCGGGCAGCGACATCTCTAGTCATGAAGGAATCAAACGCCTCTCCTTCGGCGATGGAGATACCTTTACAAGAGACTTGCCGGTCCTGTGTTTCATAGGAGACGCTAATCAAAATTAGATCCTGTCATAGGTCTTCCAGATACCATAATGGACAGCTAGTATTGGATTTATATTGATTGAGAGTTTTTAGAGCAAACTGAAAACTTAGTAGATTTATTTAATACCATTTTGGACATGGATGTTACCCTTCTTTGAAAAATTTTGCAATTGTCCTAAGATATCAAAAAGTGGCGATCAAGATAATTCATCATTTGATAGGAAATGAAGAAGGAAGGCTTCTCTTACCGCGCCGCCAACCCCGTGAATACGCTGGTGGCGGCCACGGAGAATTCAATAAACGGCTGGGGCCAGACGCCCAGCAGAATCACACCGGCAATCCCGGCATAGATTACCACTTTCAGCGGCATCGAGAGATGAATGGGGGTGGTCTCTTTCGGTTCGAGGGTGTAGATCTTCTTCACCACGATCAGATAGTAGTAGAAGGAGATGATCACGTTGATCAGGCCGACCGTCACCAGGAAGAACATCTTCTGATGGACGGCGGCGGCGAAGATGTAGACCTTGCCGATAAACCCGGCGAGCGGCGGCACCCCGGCGAGCGAGAGCAGAAAAACCAGCATCGCAAAGGCCAAGAGCGGGGAGCGGCGGTTCAATCCCGCGAGGTCGTCGATGTCGTCGGTGTTCGTCAGGTTGGAGAAGATGATCACCACCGTGAAGGCGCCGAGGTTGGCAAAGAGATAGGTCAGCATGTAGAAAAGCAGCGAATCGCTCCCCATCTTCGTCCCGGCGGCCATCCCGATCAAAATGTTTCCGATCTGCGCGATCCCGGAGTAGGCTAAGAGCCGCTTCATGTTCGTCTGGGCGATCGCCGTGATGTTGCCGTAGGTCATCGAGAGGACCGAGAGGGCGGCGATGAACCAGGTCCATTCGGTCCGCAGGTCGCCGAAGGTGGAGAACATCACCCGAAGGATGATCGCGAAGGCCGCCGCCTTCGGGGTGATGGAAAGATAGGTCGTCACCGGCGTCGGGGCCCCTTCGTACACGTCGGGAATCCAGGCGTGGAACGGCACCGCGCCGATCTTGAAGCCGAGCCCCACGAAGATAAAGAGCAGCCCGAGGAGCATGCCGACCGAGTTCTTGTTCGGCATCGCGGCGATCTCGCGGAAGTAGATCGTCCCGGTGGCGCCGTAGATCAGGCTGATGCCGTAGGCGATCAGCGCCGCGGCCAACACGCCAAGAATGAAGAACTTGATCGCCGCCTCGTTCGACTTGAAGTTGTCGCGCAGATAGGCGACCAGGATGTAGAAGCCGAAGGTCGAAAACTCCAGGGTGATGAAGAGGGAGAGGAAGTCGTTCGCCGACGCCATGAACATCATCCCGATCGCGGCGAAAAGAACCAGATAGTAGTACTCTCCCCTGAAGAGGGGAAGCTTCTCGACATAATTAATGGAAACGAGGACGACCAGGATCGTCGAGACGAGGATGAAGATCTTGAAGAAGATCGCCAGCGGATCGAGGACGAACATGCTGTTGAAAAGGCTCCCCTGAAACCCGCTCAGCGCGAAGCCGACGAGCTGCGCCGTAATCAGACCCATCCCGGCGATCGAGAGATAGCCAAGCTTCGTTTTCGAGACCTTCGGCCAGATGAAGTCGATCGCGAGGACGACGCAGGAAAGCAGCGTCATCCAGAGCTCCGGCGCCATCAACATCAGATTAAGGTCAGCCCAATTCAACGGCTGCATTTACTTTCCTCCTGAAACGGGGTCCGCTGTCGGTTTTGCATCCTCTTCTTCCGGCGGATCGATCTCGATCGAAAACGAAGCCGGCTCGGCGGCGGTGTCCGGGAGCGACGGCGCGGCCGGCGCCTCCATCCGGGCCAGGATCGGCACCACCCCCGATTGAATGACATTAATAAACGGCGCGGGATAGAGCCCGAAGAAGATCGTCATCGACGCCAGCAAGACCAGCGGAAGGCGATCGACCAGGCTTCGGGCGTCGACCACATGCGCCATTCTCGGATCGGGTTCGCCGAAGAACATGTCGCGGATCATCCGGAAATAGTAGGCCCAGGTGATCGTGATCGCCATCGCCGCTAAAACCGTCTGCACCGGATAGACCCGCCAGCTTCCCAAAAAGACCATCAGCTCCCCGATGAAGTTCATCGCCCCCGGCATCCCGAACGAGGCCGCGGAGCCGATCACAAAAGCGGTGGCGATAAAGGGCATCTTCGACGCCAACCCCCCTCCCATCGACGGAATATCGAGCGTCTTCGTTTGATAGTAGATGTAGCCGGCCAGGGCGAAGAGAAGCCCCATCGCCATCGCGTCGGCGAAGAGAAAGAAGACCGCCCCGGTCAGGGAGATCTGGTTTAACGACGCCATCCCGAGGAAGATATACCCCATGTGGGCGACCGACGAGTAGCCGACGACGAACTTGGTGTCCTTCTGCAGAAACGCCACCAGCCCGCCGTAGAAGATGTTGATGACGCAGATGACGGCGATGATCGGCATCCACTGCTGCGTCGCCGTCGGGAAAAGATAGAAGCAGATCCGGATGATCGTGAAATGCCCGAGCTTCTTCAAGACCCCGGCGTGCATCATGCTCGCGGCGGCGGGCGCGGCGGCGTAGCCGACCGGCGACCAGGAGTGAAAAGGGAAGATCGCGGCGATCGGCGCGAAGCCCAAGAAGATCAGCCAGAAGTAGAGGTTCTCCTTCTCCTTCAGGAGATGTCCCTTCTCGGCGATCTCGATGATGTTGAAGGTCCGCAGCCCCGAATCGACGTAGACCAATAGGAGCCCCAACAGCGCAACCACCGCGCCGAGGGAGAGGTAGAGGGTCAGCTTCATCGCGGCGTACTCTTTGCTCGACCGGTTGAAGTTGAAGAAGTGAGCGACCGAATCGCTGAGGGGGTCGCCCGCTTTTTTCATGTCGAGGTAGCCCTTGGTGTGCCGTCCCCAGATCACCAGGAAGAGGTACATCGGGATCACCGAGAGCTCGTAGAAGAAAAAGAGAAAGAAGAGATCGAGCGACATGTAGACCCCGATCGTCGCCGAGCCCAAGACCAGGAGGTTGATGTAAAACTCTTTCAGGCGGTCTTTGATGTGCCAGGAGACGAAGATCCCGGCGAACATCAACATCGCCGAGGCGAGCACCATCGGCGCCCCGATGCCGTCGACCCCCAAGAAAAAGGAGATCCCGAGCTCGGACGACCAGACGGTCTGCTCCTGGAACTGGAAGCCGCCGGCGACATGGTCGTAGACAAACATCAGGTAGGCCGATCCGAGGAGCGAGAGGCCGGCGAAGGTCACGGCGATCCCCTGGACGATCTCCCGCTGTTTGTTGGAGACGAAGAAGAGAAGGAACGCTCCGACAAAAGGCGTAAAGAGAATAAATGAAAGGAGATGGCTCGTCATGGGGTCCCCTCTTTTTCAGCCGCCGGGAGGGGAATCTCCTCCTCCGGCGCATCGATCGATTGGAGCGCGGCCGGGGTGACTTCGACCGCCGGTTCGGTGATGACCGGGGCGGCGCGCGCGACCCGCTGGGCGACGAAGTCGATCGAGCCGTCCATCGCCTTCAAAAAGGGCATCGGGTAGATGCCGACCCAAAAAATCATCACGGCGAGCGCCACGCAAATGCCGATCTCCCGCCGGTCGAGGTCGGGGATCTTCTCGTTCTTCGGGTTGGTGATCTGTCCCATCATGATCCGCTGATAGAGCCAAAGGAGATAGGCGGCGCCGAGGAGGACGCCGACGATCGCGGTGACGGTCAGCCGCCAGTCGAGCTGCGCCGCGCCGACCAGGATCAGCAACTCGCCGACGAAGCCGTTCGTCCCCGGGAAAGCCATCGACGAGAGCGAGATGATCATATAAAACGCGGCGAAGATCGGAAGCCGCCGCCCCAGCCCGCCGTATTCGGAGATCGCGCGGGTGTGGCGCCGTTCATACAGAAAGCCGACGACCAAAAAGAGCCCGGCGGTCGAGATCCCATGGTTCAACATCTGGATCATCCCTCCCTGGATGCCGGTCCGGTTCAGCGCGAAGATTCCCAGAACCACAAATCCAAGATGGCTGATGGAAGAATAGGCGATCAGCTTCTTGATGTCGTCCTGCGCCAGCGCCAGGAGCGCCCCGTAGACGATCCCGATCACCGAGAGGATCGTCATCATCGGAACGAAGTTGATCGAGGCTTCCGGCAGGAGCGGAAGGGAGAAGCGGACAAAGCCGTAGGTCCCCATCTTCAAGAGGACCCCCGCCAGCAGGACGCTCCCGGCGGTCGGCGCTTCGACGTGGGCATCGGGGAGCCAGGTGTGGAAGGGGAACATCGGGACTTTAAAAGCGAAGCCGAAGAAAAGGAGCAGGAAGACGATGTTCTGCTTACTCTCCGACATCGGCGCCTTCAACAGGTCGAGGATGCTGAACGAGTAGGTCTGCGAGAGATTCTGCGCCAGGGCATAGTCGTGGTAATTCAGATAAAGGATCACGAAGCCGACCAGCATCAAGACGCTGCCGAGGAGGGTGTAGAGGACGAACTTTAATGATGCGTAGTCGCGGTTGGTCCCTCCCCAGATCTTGATCAGGAAATACATCGGGATCAGCATGATCTCCCAGAAGAGGAAGAAAAGCAGCAGATCGATCGCCATGAAGACCCCGACGACCGTCGTCTCCAATACCAGAAGGCAAATCAGGTACTGTTTGAGATTCAGCTCGACCCCTTTCCAGGAGAAGAGGACCAAAAGAACCATCAGAAAGGTCGTCAGTGTGACGAGGAAGAGGCTGAACCCGTCGACCCCGAGGTGATAGGCGGCCCCGAGCGGCCGGATCCAGTTCAGCTCCTCGACGAACTGCATGTTCGGCGTTCCCCGCTCGAAGAGAAGGGGGAGGAGGAGCGAGAGGGCGAAGACGACCGACGTGGTCGCCAGCGCCGTCACCCGCATCTGCCGCTCATCCTTCAGGAATGCAATCGCCAGCGCCCCGAGCGCCGGGAGAAGAAGGAGCAACGTCAGCACCGGAAACCCGATCTGGTCGCTTGCGAAAATTTGATCGATCATCAATCCGTTCCCTGTAGGGGCGATCTGCCGATCGCCCTGTCTTTTGAAGGCCGTCATTCCCGCGAAAGCGGGAATCCAGTTTCTTTGAATGAAAGGTCGCTGGATTCCCGATTAAACATTCGGGAATGACATAATAATCATTGCAACATCACCACCATCAGGCCTTTAATCTGGTCTTTGAACATCCAATAGATGTTCACCAGGAAGAAGATCCCGACGATGATGATCATGGCGTAGTTATGCACCGAGCCGGTCTGCAGCCGGCGGAAGATCCGCGCCAGCACATGGTTGGAGTAGCCGACCATGTTGATAAAACCGTAGACGACGTAATTCTCGATCAGGTTCGAATACCAACTTCCGCCGAACACGCCGCGCCCGATGCCGTTTACCGCGCCGTCGATCACGCCGACGTTGAACCGGCGGCAGAGGGCGACGAAACGCTTCATCGGCTGGATGACGACGTTGTTGTATGCCCCGGTGATAAACGCCTCCCAGTCGGAGATCGGGTTGTTCGCGGCCCACATGAATTCCCGCCCGCCCACCCGGTAGGTAATATCGGTGTCGAGCGAGATCGTCGGCTCCGGATGGAGCTTCTTCAAGAAAAGAAGAAAGACCAGCCCGGTTGCCGCGAGGAGCTGGAACGATTGGAAGAGATGCTCCAGGGTATAGGGATGGTAGTCGACCGGGTTCGGCAACAATTGATAGAGAAGGGTCGGCCAGACCCCCAGCAGAATGCAGAAGAAGGCGGCGAGCCCCATCCCCCAGATCATGTTGATCGGGGGGTCTTTCGCCGGGATCTTTTTGTCCTCGCCGAGAAAGACGGCGTAGGGGAGCTTCAGCGTGGTCGAGATAAAGGTCCCGCAGGAGGCGAGGGTCAGCATGATATAAATCGCGATCTGGTGCGCTTCGCCCGCCGCCGAGATCGTCATCGACTTGCTGATGAAGCCCGACATCAACGGGACGCCGGAGATCGAGAAGCCGCCAATCATAAAAAGGACGAAAGTGATCGGCATCGTTTTATAGAGACCGCCGAGCTCGGTCGCTTTCCGCTTCCCGGTCATGAAGATCACCGACCCCATCCCCATCATCAGGAGCGCTTTATAAAGGATGTGGGCGAAGGCGTGCGCCACGGCGCCGTTGATCGCGAGCTGCGTTCCGATCCCGATTCCCGCCACCATGAAGCCGACCTGGCTGACGATATGGTAGGCGAGCAGCCGGCGGATGTTGTTTTCGATCATCGCGTAGCCGACGCCGTAGAGGGTCATGAAAGCGCCGAGCCACATCAGCAGCTCCATGCCGGCGTACCCCCGCGCGAGGACATACACCGCGGTCTTCGTCGTGAAGGCCGAGAGGAAGACGGTCCCGGTGACGGTCGCCTCCGGATAAGCGTCGGGAAGCCAGGCGTGGAGCGGGGGGGCGGCGGCGTTGACCAGGAATCCCAGCAGAATGAGCGAGCCTCCCCACCCGCCGTGCGGGAGGGCGTCGAAGACGAGGGTTTTGGCCTCGGTCGCCTGGATCACGATCCCCGCCAGCAGACAGACCCCGCCGAAAACATGGACCAGAAGATAACGGAAGCCGGCCCCCTCCGCCTCTTTCCCCCGGGCCCAGATTAAAAGGACCGAGGCGAACGCCATGATCTCCCAGAACAGGAAAAGGGTGAAGAGATCGCCGGAGAAGACGACCCCCAACGCGCTTCCGGCGTAGGTGAGCGCCGCGATATGTTCCAGGTCGTTCTTCACATGGAGGGAGTAGACCATCCCGATCGTCGCCATCAGTGTGAAGATGTAGCTGAAGACGAGGCTCATCTTGTCGACCCGCCCCATTACCAGCTCGTTCCCTAAAAAGTTGAAGACGCCGTAACGGCCGGGATCGAGAAAGACGACGAGAAGAAAGGCGGCGGCGGGGAGGCCGACGAGATAGCCCTCCTTCACCTTTCCTTTCAGGAAGGGGATCAGGGCGGCGCCGAGGATCAGGAGCAGTCCGGGGTGAACCCACTCAATCATGGTGCGCCTCTTCTTCGTGGGCCGGTTCGGCAGGGTTCTCGTAATAATCTTCCCGCACCATCAGTACGGAGTGACCGATTCCTTTCGAGATGAGAATCAACACGACCGTGGCGAGCAATCCAAAAACCGCGGTGTAGCCGGGGACGTTCTCGAGGGCGAAAACCGCGTGGTGTTTGTGGACCAGGAAAAACTCGACCGCCGCGAGGAGGACGAGGAGCACGGCCGTATAAAGGATCAGCTTTTCTTTCTTCATTGAATCACCAGTTTTGCCAATGCCAGAAAATAGTCGGGGAAAAGACCGACCAGGACCGAGAGGATCGCCGTCACCACCAGCGGGACGTAAACGAACGGGGAGGCCTCGCCGAAATCTTCATCGTGGTGATCCTGCGCCGCCATCGCCCCGACGCTCTGGGGGACGGGGTGAAGCGGGGCATGCCCGTGACCGTGCGTCTCCCCCTCCGGCGCATGAAAGAAGGCGGTGTAGATCACCGGGACAAAGTAGGCGGCGTTCAGAATCGTGCTGGCGATCAGGACGAAGAAGATCGGGATCTGGCCCGCCTCGATCGTTCCGAGGGCGAGATACCACTTCGTCACGAACCCCGCCACCGGCGGCACCCCGATCATGCTGAGGGCGCCGATCGAAAAGGCGGTCATCGTCCAGGGCATCTTCCGTCCGATCCCCCGCATCTGGCTGATGTTGGTTTTGTGCGAGGCGACATAGATCGATCCGGCGCAGAAAAAGAGGGTGATCTTGGAGATCGCATGATTGGCGATGTGCATCACCCCGGCGGTCATCCCGCTTGGGGAGAGAAGCGCCGCCCCCAGAATCACGTACGAGAGCTGGCTGACGGTGGAATAGGCGAGCCGGGCCTTCAGATTATCGCGCGTCAGTGCATAGACGGAGGCCATGATGATCGTAAAGGAGGCGAGGTACGCGGTCATCACGCCGAGATGAAGCTGGCCCATCAGCTCGGGGCCGAAGACATGGAAGATCACCCGCAAGACCGAGAAGACGCCGACTTTGACGACCGCCACCGCATGGAGCAGGGCGGAGACCGGGGTCGGCGCGACCATCGCCGCCGGCAGCCAGGCGTGGACCGGCATGATCGCCGCTTTGGCAAAACCATAGATAAAGAAGAGGTAGATCAAAACCAGCATCCACGGCTCCCCTTTGCCGGCGAAAAGCCCCCCCTTGGAGAACTCCAGGGTCCCGGCGACGTTGTAGGTCAGGACAATCGCCGCGAGCAAAAAGGTCTTGGAGGCGCCGACCAGATAGATCAGATATTTTCTCGCCCCCAGGAACGACTCCGGCGTCTCCTTGTGGTTGACCAGCGGGAAGGTGGCGAGGCTGAGGAACTCGTAGAAGATGAAGAGGGTCAGCAGGTTCGCGGAGAAGGCGACGCCGAGGGCCGAGGCGACGCTGATGGCGAAGCAGGCGAAATAGCGGGTCTGCTTCTTCTCATTCGTCCCTCGCATGTAGCCGATGGAATAGAAAGTGGTGACGATCCAGAGCCCCGAGGCGATCGTCGCAAAGACCATCCCGAACGGATCGACGCGGAATTTGATGTCGAATCCCGGGAGAAAGGTGAAGAGGGTGTATTCGAGCGTCTGTCCCGAGAGGATCGTCGGCGCCATCGAGAGGACGATCAGAAACTTGATGATCCCGGCCCCGATCGACCACCCTTCGCGGACATTCGGGTTTTTATCCGAGGCGAGGATCAACCCGACCGCCACCATCGAAACGAGGATGGCGAGAAGGGGCCGGATGTCGCTCATTGCTTCCAAAAGAACCTCTTAAATGATGTATCGCGTCTGTTTTCGTAGGGGCAGGCCGATGTGCCTGCCCTGGCGTAGAGACGTCCCGCCGGGACGTCTCTACAATCAAAATCGTTAATGCGGGTGGACACACAGGTCCGCCCCTACAGGGCCGCTACCATTTCAATAAACTGATTTCATCCACGTTCGTCGTCGCCTTTTTCCGGAAGAAGACGATGATGATCGCCAATCCGACCGCCGCTTCCGCGGCGGCGATGGTGATGATGAAAAGCGAGATGATCTGTCCGTTGACCGATTCGAAATGGCGCGAGAAGGCGACCAGATTGATGTTGGCGGCGTTCAGCATCAGTTCGATGGCGTAGAGGATAATCAAAAAGTTCTTCCGGATCAAAACGCCGATGAGTCCGATGACGAACATGACGGTGGAGACGATCACATAATAGGAGAGGGGAATCATCAGGCCGACCCTACCTTATCAAGCGCGCCGCGGGAGGTCTCCTCCGTGACCGAATCGGAGGGGGACGGCGGGTGACCGTTTCCGGTCTGGGGAAGCGGAACCTCCAGCGCCTGGGAGCCATTTCCCCCCGCCTTTGCCGCGGGCCGGGGTTGTTTCGCCAAAACCAGCGCCCCGATGATGCCGCCGAGAAGGATCACCCCGACCATTTCGAACGGGAGAAGATATTCATTGAAAAGGGAGAGGCCGATCGCTTCGGTGTTCCCGACGGCGGGGAGGGCGGCCGCCCCGGCGGGATCGCTCCTCTCCAGGAGCGGCGATTTAAAAAGGGCGATCAAAATCTCCGCCAGGATGACCAAACCGAAAAAGAGGGCGACCCAGGTCTGGCGGTGAAGGACCCCTTCGCTGCTCTTCAAGTCGAGGAGCATCAGAACGAATAGATAAAGAATAAGAACCGCGCCGGCATAGATGATGATTTGAATGGCGGCGAGAAATTCGGCATGGAGCAATACGAACAAGCCGGCGACGTGAAGAAAAGTAGAAAGAAGGGCGAGGGTGCAGTAGATCGGATTTCGAAGGCCGATCGTCAAAACCGACGAAAAGAGGGCCATCCCTGAAAAATAAAGAAAAAATAAAAGCTGTGCCATGAACTCCTTACAGGTTTACGGGACGCGTGAATCTATTTTCGATGGTCCTCCTAGGCCGGCGCCGGGGGTTCCGGCTTCGGCGCGGCGGCTGCAGCATCCTGGCCGCTTGCTTTGCCGGCGGCAGGGGCCGGTGTCTCTCCGTTCACATAGGCCGGGAATTTATACCGGTATTCGCGGGCGCTGTCGTCGGCTTTTTCTTGGTTGTGCGCCACGAGATACGCTTTTGCCTCGGCGTGGTACTTCTCTCCGATCTCATACAGCTTCGGTTTGTCGAAGATCAAGTTTCTTTTATTGTCGGTCGAATATTCATAAAGCTTCGTCATCCCGAGGGCGTTGACGGGGCAGGCCTCCACGCAGAAGCCGCAGAAGACGCACTTGGTGATATCGATGTCGAACGCCGTCGCGATCCGCCGGAGGACCTGACCGTCCTGGACCTCCGCGCTGACCACCTTGATGCAATGAGAGGGGCAAGCGGCCTCGCAGAGATCGCAACCGACGCAGCGCTCGGCGCCGTCGTCATACTTCAGCAGACAGAGCGCGCCGCGATGGGTGTCCGGCAGGACAAGTTTCTGATGCGGGTATTGGAGCGTCACTTCCCGAACGAACATATGGGTGAAGGTCAGCTTGAGACCTTTCAGGATTTCCTTGAAAATGATCTTGTCGAACAGCTCTTTGAATGTCAAAGGAACTCCGCTTTAAGTAAAGTGAGGAGTAAAAAAAACTATCTTGTCTCCTTACTCTTAACTCCTCACGCCTTTTCAGTATTCTCTGCCGGTTCCGCCGGCATGACCGTCAATTGGATCTTCCAGACCTTCTCCAGGGCGACCTCTCCCTGTTTGAAATAGGGGACGTGGGTCGTCGGATCGATGACGCCGGTCAGAAGGTCTTTTACGTTGGGCCGGTTGAAGTGGTTCGGGAAGTGGACCACCCCCTTCGGAAGCGACTCCAACACTTCCACCGGAACTTCGACCTGGCCGAGCGCCGATTTGATCTTCACCGTGTCGGCTGTCTTCAGCCCCATCGCCTCGGCATCGGCCGCGCCGATATATAGAACCGCCCTGTCTTCGATCTTCATCAGGCCGGGATCGCGCGTCGAGAGCTTCCCGGAGTGGTAGAGGACCTGAACCAGATCGAGCGAGAAAGGGAAGGCCGCGTCCGTCTTCCGTTCGGTCGCGCGGTATCGCTCGGCAATAAAGGCGCCGTCTGAATAACGCTCCGGACGGGGCGCCGGGCGCTCATCGCGGAAGTAGCCGGGAACGAGCTTTGCGATCTCCTGGGCGATGTCTTCCGGTCCTTTGTATTGGAGCGGGTGATTCATCGCTTTTGCCAAATCGCAGAAGATCTTCCAGTCGGGGCGCGCTTCGCCGCGCGGGTCGAACGCTTGCGCGACGCGGCGGATCTTCCCCTCCACGTCGGTAAAGGTCCCTTCTTTCTCCGCGGCGACCGCGGCCGGGAGGACGAAGTCGGCCATTTCGCCGGTCTCGGTCATAAAAGGATCTTGGCAGACGATAAAATCGACGTTCTCCAGCGCCTGGCGGACCCGCATCGCATTCGGCAGGGTGCCGAGCGGATTCTCTCCGACCAGATAAAGCGCCTTGATCTCCCCCCGTTCGGCCCGCTCTAAAATTTCGGGGAGGGTGGCGCCGATTCCTTCGGGGAGCTCCGTATTCCAGGCCGACCGAAACCGCGCCCGTTCGCTCTCCGATGCATAGGGACGCTGGCCGGGGAGAAATTCGGGAACCGCTCCCATGTCGACCGCCCCCTGCTCGTTGTTTTCTTCGCAGATCGGCAGAATCCCGGCCCCTTCTTTTTCCAGCAGGCCGGTCAGCAGGGCGAGATCGATCAGCCGGAGCGCATTGTGATAGCCCTCTTTTTTGGAGACGATTTCTTCGCCCCAGATCAACGTCCCCCGCTTCGATTTTGCCAGCAGCTCGGCCGCCTCGGCGATCTTCTCCCAGGGCAATCCGCTTTCGCGGGCCAGGTTTTCCTCGGAAAGTCCGGCGACGCTTTGACGGAGCGCTTCATAAGCGGCAGGGTATTTCTGCGCAAAGGCGGGGAAAGCGAGCCCTTTGTCGACGATTGCTTTGACCAGCCCCTGAATCAACGCCGTCTCGCCACCCACCGCAACCTGCAGCGGATGGCTTGCCAGCGCCATCAGGTTGGTCTGGAAGTTGTGGGCGACCATCAGCTTCGCCTGAAATCTCGATTTGGCCTCTTTGAGGCGGAGCGCGGTGACCGGATTGGTCTCGGTCATGTCGTTTCCGATCACCAAGATCACATCGGAGAGGGTCATCGCCTTGTCGTTGGTCGTCGCCTGGCCGATCCCGATCGTCTGTTGCAGGGCGGTGACCGAGTTCATATGCCCATAGCGGGCGGCGGTGTCGATGTGGTTCGTCCCCAACACCGACCGCATCAGACGTTGGAAGAGATAGACATCTTCATTGGTGCAGCGGCCGGTGATCAGGCCGGCGATCGCCTCCCCGCCGTGCTGCGTTTTGATCTCCATCAGCCGTTTGCCGATCATCGCCGTCGCCTTGAACCAGGGGACCTCGGACCACTGACCGTCGACTTTCATCAGCGGCCGCGAGAGGCGCGATTCGTTCTGTGTGTACTGGAATCCGAACCGGCCCCGGACGCAGGTTCCGCCGTGGTCATCCCCCAGCTCGGTCTCTTTACCGAACTTGCTCTGATATGACAGCTTGGAGGTGACCCGGACGACTTTTTGCGCCTCGCTCTCCAGGTGCAGCGTGCAGCCGTCGGAGCAGTAGCCGCAGGTGGTGACCGTTTTCTTCAGCTGCCACGGCTTGAAGGAGTACTTGGAGAACCGGCTGACGATCGCGCCGACCGGGCAGACCGCCAGACAGTCGCCGCAGAATTCACAGTAGAGGGGGACCCCATCGTGCGCGCCGACGTGGGTCTTCCCATCCTTCTTGTAGAAGCAGAGGGCATCGACCAATTGGACCTCTTTGCAGACGTTGATGCATTGCCCGCAGAGGATGCAGCGGTTCATGTTGAAATCGAGGACCAGGCTTCGGGTATCTTCCGGGATCTCCTTCCGGGTTCCCTTTTTGATATCGTAGACGCCGAGGTCGTAGGCCATGTCCTGCAATTCGCACTTGCCGTCGGCGTCGCAGACGGGGCAGTCGAGCGGGTGGACGATCAGATGTTTTTCGATCGCCTTTTTCCGGGCATCGACGATCTTCTCGGTGTTGGTCTTCACGACCATTCCATTGGTAATCTTGGCGGTGCAGGAGCGGACGTTATTGTTCTTCCCTTCCACTTCCACCAGACAGACGCCGCAGGAGCCGAAGGAAGAGAAGGTGTAGTGATAACACATCGCCGGAATTTCCATTCCGAGGCCCCGCATCGTATCGAGCAGAAGGGAGCCTTCGGGGACGGAGATCTTTTTCCCGTCGATCGTCACGTCGAACATCTTTTTGGCCGGGGCCGCCTCCGGTTCCGGGGCGGTCGGTAGCTCAATTTTCGTTTTGGTTTCGTCGCTCATCTCAGTCCTAAGAAGGAAATAGCTGTCAGCGTTCAGCCGTCAGCTAAGAATTTAAAGTTTCACGCTGAAAGCTGATTGCTGACCGCTGATCGCTTGTTTACCTATCGCACTCTCCCATGACGATGTCGTAGGTGCCGAAGATGGTAATCACGTCGGCGATCATGTAGCCTTTTGCCATGTGGTCGAACGCGCCCATGTGGATAAAGGATGGGGCCCGGATTTTCATCCGATAGGGTTTGCTGTCCCCTTTGCTGTAGATGTAAAAGCCGAGCTCTCCCTTGTGGGCTTCGGTGCCGCAATAGATGTCTCCCGGCGGGGCGTTGAAGCCCTTGCTGTAGAGCTTGAACTGGTAGATCATGCTCTCCATGTCGGTGAAGACCCGCTCCTTCGGCGGGGCGACCACCTGCGGGACATACGCTTTGTAATCTCCCTGCGGAAGCTGATCGAGGCACTGCTTGATGATCTTGGTGCTCTCGTGCAGCTCCATCATCCGGACCCAGTAGCGGTCGTAGGTGTCGCCGTTTTTTCCGATCGGGACGGTCCACTTGACCTTGTCATAGGCTCCGTACGGGCTGATCTTCCGAAGATCGTAGTCGACGCCGGAGCCCCGGAGGGTCGATCCGGAGAGGCCGTAGCGGACCGCGTCTTCGCCCGAGATGACCGCAATGTTCTTCGTCCGGGCGAGCCAGATTCGATTGTTCACCAACAGGGTGTCATAGTCGACAATCTTCGACGGGAAATCGGCGATGAACCGGTAGAGGTCGTCGATGATCTTCGTCGTAAAATCGCGCTCGACCCCGCCGACCCGGTACCAGCTGGTCGTCAGGCGCGCGCCGCAGAGCTCGTCGAAAATGTCGAGCAGGATTTCCCGCTCGCGGAAGGTATAAAAGAAGACGGTCATCGCGCCGATATCGAGCGCCTGTGTCCCCAGCCAGAAGAGATGGCCGATGATCCGCTGCACCTCGGCGACGATCGTCCGAAGATATTCCGACCGCTCCGGAATGGTGATGCCCAACAATTTTTCGACCGCCCGGACATAGGCGAAGTTGTTGTACATCGCGCAGACGTAGTCGAGCCGGTCGGTGTGGGGGATGAACTGGTTATAGGTAATCGACTCGGCGATCTTCTCGACACCGCGGTGCAAAAAGCCGAGCACCGGCTCCGATTTGATGATCTTCTCCCCTTCGAGCGTGAGGACGACTTTCAACACGCCGTGGGTCGACGGGTGCTGCGGCCCCAGATTGAGGAGGAGTTCCTCCGTCCTCAAAAGAGGGAGCGATGCTTTCTGCTCGGTTACCGGGGTTGTTTCTTTTACATCCATATCGTTGTCTGGTGTGGTAGGGGCGAATCTTGTATTCGCCCAATTTCGATTATGAGAGGGCGATCACAAGGATCGCCCCTACAAATCCTACGACTCTAAAAATTCAAAAGTGTCCCGCCACCCCCGCCCTTCGATCGGAAAGTTTTTCCGAAGGGGGTAGCCCTCGTCATATTCATCCGGCAGGAGGATCCGGCGGAGATCGGGATGGTTGTTGAACTTGATCCCCATCATGTCGTAGACCTCCCGTTCCATGAAATTCAGCCCTTCCCAGAGGGGGGTCAACGCATCGACGGTGCAGTCGTCTTCCGAAACCCGCGTCTTCAGCCGGACCTGATGCTTCTTCCGAATGGAGAAAAATTCATAGACCACCTCGAACCGCTCCCGCTCCCCCATATGATCGACCGAGGCGACATGGACCGGATAATCGAAATCGAGCGCCGGATCATCCCGAAGCAGCCGGCCCACCTCGAACAACCCCTCTTTCTTCAGGTGAATCGAGAGATCGCCTCGAAAAAGGGTCGCGCCGATAAACGCGGCGGGAAACTGCGCCTGGACCTTCCGGGCCACCGGGTGCTCTCCGCCGTCTTCCATTCCGGAGGGAATGTTCATTTCGTGAAGACCTTCTTCTTCATAATCTGGTCCTGGAGCCGCAAAACGCCCTCCAAGAGGGCTTCCGGGGTCGGCGGGCAGCCGGGGACGTAGATATCGACCGGAACGAAGCGATCGACGCCCTGCACCACGCTGTAGCTGTTATAAATGTTCCCCGAAGTGGCGCAGGAGCCCATCGAAATTACATATTTCGGCTCGGGCATCTGATCATACACTTTTCGGATGACCGGGGCCATCCGCCGGCAGACCGTTCCGGCGACGATCATCAGATCCGACTGCCGGGGAGAGCCGCGGAAAACGCCCGCCCCGAAGCGGTCGATGTCGTATCGAGAGGCGACGGCGGCGATCATCTCGATCGCGCAGCAGGCGAGCCCGAAGGTCATCGGCCAAAGGGAGCCTTTCCGGGCCCAGTTGACCGCCTGATCGAGGGTCGTCGTGATAAAGTTCGCCTCGAATTTTCCGGTTAATCCCATTCCAGTCCTCCCTTTCTCCAGGCGTAGATATACCCAATTAGAAAAAGGGCGATAAAAATCACCATCTCGATGAGTCCAAACAGGCCGAGCTTGTTGAAGGCGACCGCCCAGGGATAGAGAAAGGCGATCTCGATATCGAAGATCACAAAGAGCATCGCGATGATGTAGTAGCGAACGGGGAAGGGCATCCGGGCGTCGGAGATCGGCTCGCTGCCGCATTCGTAGGTGGTCAGCTTCTCTTTGTTGTAGACCCGCGGCTGGACAAAATAGCTGATGACCAGCGTTCCGACCCCAAAGACGATCGAAGCGAGGATAAAAAGAAAGATCGGAATATAATTGATGGGCGGGGCTTCAATCATTAAATAAACCAGCCTAAATCAATCGCCGTTGTTAATGAGCGCGGGCGCGTTAGCGAGGCGCTATTCTTTCATAATTTATGTTTTTTGTCAAAGGATTGGTGGTTATCTTAGCGTGGGGAATGTCTGATGTTCAATAGATAAAAGGACCTACCCTTTGGTCGGCCGAGATGGGTCTTTCGGACTATGTAAGTGGTTATGCCTTTAACGATCGAACGGGCTCGCTCTGCAGCTTGGAAGCCTCCTATTCTTCATTAGTGATGGTGAAAGGATCATAAAATTAAGATGCCGGACCCCCCGTTTTCGGGGTCCGGCATCCCATCAGAACAGATTACCCGAGTTTTGCAACAATCAACTGCAATACTCCGGCTTCGTTTTCCTCCACCCAGGCAATATGCAGTGATCCATTTGCATAAAGCATCGGAGAGTGGGCATTATTCACGAACAGGTCTTGAGGCAAGGTCAGCGGAACCCAGGTGTCCCCGTCAAGGCGCTTAATCCGAACTGCCCATTTGTTCGTTTTAGTATCGCGCTCCGACCATGCGACAAAGACTTTGTCGTTGTGAACGGCCAGAGACGGAGTCTTCGCATCCCGACTGCTGATATTCAGGCTGCCGCAGTCCCGATCGGCGGTCGGACCCTCTCCGCAGACCCCTGTGTCCTTGACCTGAATCCATTGGCTGCCTTCCAATCGCTTTACGAAGATATGTTTTCTGCTGCAGCCAGCATCGAAGCATTCATGCCAAACGACATACGGGACGTTCCCTAATACATCAATGCTGGGATAACGCGCCTCTTTTTCAGTGTCAAGGTTCAGCGGCGCGCCGCCGGCCACATCGTCCCAAGTCGATGTCGTATTGCTCCATCGTTTCACGAAGATGTTCGGTATCGTTGGAGCGGTTGGCCGTGTCATCTCCTTCCAAGTGACATACAGATCCCCTTTTTTCGAGAACACAGGAGCTTCGGCAGTCCTTGCTGCGTCCTTGTTCAGGGGGCCTATGGCCGACTGCCAGCTTCCTCCATCGAACGTCTGGAAAAATAACTGGCGGTTGGAGCCCGCGGAGCGCTCAAAGCCCATTCCCAATGCGGCTCCGAGGATGGGATGCCGAGTGAGGGCCGGCCAGCCGTCGAAGCCTCGGCTAGGAAAGCCGGTATCGGTCCATCCCGAGGCCGCATCGAATTTTCTAACGAAAATGTCGCCGGGTGTAGTGGGTATTCCGCGCTCTGTCCAAGCGGTGTAAAGCGTTGTGCCATCGAAAGCGAGCGTGGGGCTGTGACTATGACCGGAAGCATTTCGGGTCAAATCGCTTCGTCCGCCCAAGGCGGGATCGGAGTCGGTCAGGAGATCCCAGTTGGCCCCCTGTCGGACATAGATCTGTGAGGGGGTGTTAAAAGCGCATGGATGATCATCTTCCCAACCCCCAGGCGTTGGGCGTTCTATAGTGTCGTCGGGTCGGCGGATCGCTCCCGGATCATCTTCGCACTCCTCCCAAATGAGATAACGCTGATCGCCTACGATCGCAAGCGCCGGATGGACCGCATTACGACTTTTATTAATGTTCAGGCTGGATGAGGCGATAATGTTCTCCCCACTGCCGCCCGGCGGCGGTTGAACCGCCACCATTAAAGGTGTGACCGTTAAGGTCCCTTCGGTCGGGTGCGCATCCTCATCGAGTTTCCCGGAAGCATCTCTTGCATGGCTCCCGAAATAGTAGGTCGTATTCCCGTCTTTATTCAGATCGGTTAAAGTGAAGGTGCACTGTCCGCCGCTGCAGGCTTGGGCTCCTGTAACGACGTAAGGGGTTTCTCCGTTCCGCTGAACCCCCTCCGGTGAGGTGGCGACATAGATCAGATAGTTCATCTCGGCAGGAGAGGTCTGATCGTCGGTTGCCTCCTTCGAGGTTAAGACCACGTTCCCATTATCGTTGCCTACCGTCTCCAAACCGGTAAACCGAGGAGCCGAAGCATCCGATCCTCCTTTATTGCTGCTGCTTCCCCCCCCACCACTTCCGCATCCAAACCCTGTCGCGATGAACGCAGACAGGAGGATGAAGTGCCAAAACCGCTTCATGCTGGTTTTAGAAGACATTTTGTTCCTCCTTGAGTTGTTGATCGTATGGTTTTCCCTTCAGTTGCGAAAAAAGAATGACCTGGTCGCGCCCCGACTCTTTCGCGTGGTACAGGGCGAGATCGGCGCGATGAATCAGCTCCTCTTTTTCTTTCCCGTCATAGGGAAAGACCGAGCAGCCGATACTCATGGTCATTCTGACGTCGCGTTTTTTCTCCTTTCCGACGAATGAATGATTTTTAACCGAGCAACTGATATGTTTTGCGACGGCGAGGCCGCCGACTTCTTCGGTCTCCGGAAGCAAGACCGAGAACTCTTCACCGCCGAAGCGGGAGACGGTATCGATTTGGCGGAGCCGGGCCTTCAGGATGATGGCGATTTCCCGGAGGGCCTGGTCCCCTTTGAGGTGCCGGTAGCGGTCGTTGTATTTCTTAAAGAAGTCAACATCCAGCATCATCAGGACGAACGGCTTGCCGGTGCGGTAGGAGCGCTGGATCTCCCGGTCGACCTGCTCGTCGAAGTAGCGGCGGTTGAAGAGGCCGGTCAATCCGTCGGTCATCGCCATCCGCCGCAGGAATTCCCGCTCCGTCTGGCTGTTATGAAAGAGGGCTTCCGATTGCATCGCCAACATCCAGATCAGCAGCGCGTCTTCTTCCGTGAATCGGCGCTGCCGGCATCCGCCCAACTGAAGAATGGCCGCCAGTCGATTGTTCACCAGGATGGGGATGGAGATCACAGCGTCGGTTTTCAGCAGCGAGAAATAGTGCTCCATCTCTTTGCCGGCGTTCTCCGGAATAAAAATCGGCTTGGAATATTGGAAGGTCCATCGGGCGACGAGATTTCCCTTCTCCAGGAGGGGAGGAAAGCTCTTCCCGAAGCCTCTCGTCGCCCTCAACTGGAGCGAGTCTTTGTGGTCGTCCCAAAGATAAAAGAGCCCCCAGTCGTACGGCGTAACCTCCGAGACCAGATCCATCAGCGTGTTCAGAGAGAGCTCCATGTCGGAATGACTGCTGGTGACCCGGGCGACGCGCAGGAGCACGTTCATCGCATGATAGTGCTGCTGCGCCATCCCTTTGGTAAATTCGGGCGGTTTTTTGACAAAATAGCGATCCACCTGCCGGGGCGGTTTTCTCGTCATTGTTTTCATGGAATCGGTTGTGAAGGGGTCTCCCGAATCAGGGAGGAGGCGAGCCGGTTCACCCGGCTCCCCCCTTTTTTGCGACTTCTGCAGCGATGAGTAGGTACGTTCCAGCAAGCAGAAAGAAGAGCGTCTCCGAAAGGCCCCAGATCGGTCTGTAAAATAAGACGACGCCTACAGGGAGCACGATCATATATGGAATCGATAACTTCTTAAGCAAGTCTTCCTCGGATAAAGCCGGAAGGACGGTTAACGTCCTTCCCAAATGGAATTAAAATAATCGGGAGAAAAGGGGCCTATCGATTCACCGCCCCGTCCGGAATCATCATCCGGAGACGCGTTTGTATTTCGTGTGGAACGGCGGAGGCGGTTCAAATAACGATCTTCCTGATCAGCGGTAAAGAGATCATCTTCGTTCATGGTTCCCTCTCCTCGGGTGGACGGTCGTGATTGCCTTCGCTCTTATTTATAAGGGAGAGGAAAGAGAGGATCGCTCCTCTCTTTCCTCCGGGTACCAGAAAGGTCTAGCTGCTCTTCGAGATTGAGGTTGCGACTTTTTCACCACCGCGATCGACCATTGTGATATCCACTTTGTCACCCTTCTGGATTTGATCGAGCTGTGCTTTTTGGCTCGGGTCAAGCTTGAGTGTTTCTTGGCCACCCTCTTGTTTCTTGATCTGGACGGTCCCTTGATCTTTATTGATCTCAGTGACCTCGACACCGCTCAGTTTTTGTCCCTGAGCCATGCCGCCGCCGGCGCCCTGATCACCGGAGGCTCCCGGAGCAGTGCTACCGGCGCCTTGATCACCCTGAGCCGCGCCTTCTTGCTCACCGGCCGCATAAATCGGTGAGAGTGTGGCCGCCCCGATAAGGGCTGCGGAGAGCATTCCAACCATCAGTAATTTTTTCATCCTATATCACCTCCCGTTGCTCTTTGATGTCTGTTCTCTCGATTGCACCAAAAAGTTTCTGTGAAGTTAAATTGAGGCATTCAATACGGGATCGATTTCCGTACCGTAGATCTCCCCGGATGAATCTCCAACCCGAAGAGCCTCTATTTGCCCCGCATCTGTAAATTGCAACCTGGAGCAAGACGCTCGCCTACTTTTGAGCGTCGCTGTGTCTTAGGAGCAAATTAAATGCCAGAGGAAAAACAATGAGGGCATGCGGCATGCCTCCCTTTATCCCCTAAAAATGCGGAGTTTTCATGAAAAGGAGCGAAAAAGCTTGCAGGTTTCATGCAAAAACTCTTTCTCAGGAAAAAACTTGATTCACAAATTTTTTTTAGAGTAGAATAAATCTAGATTTTCCGAAGGGCACGGGGGGGCCGCGTCCCACTTACCGAAGTGAATACTTTCCTCTTCTTCTTCAAATGGAACCCGCAAGGACGACCCTCAACCATAAGAAGGCCGACTGCGCTTGCAGCCGGCGGCGGAGTTTCCTCCGTGTTCGCTCACCGGGTGACTTCATGGATCCCGATCTGGAATGAATTCCTGAAGTCCGGGGCTGTCAGGAGCCGGAAGGGGGAGCAAATTCTTGCTTGAGAAATTTCCGGGATTGGAGGAAAGAGAAGGATGATTCAGGTTCCCGCCGCAAAGTTGAACGAGAAGATCCTTCTGGTGGACGATGAAGAGGCTCTTCTGGAGACCCTCCGGAGCATCCTGGAGCTGGAGGGATACCAGGTGGTGACCACCTCCAGCGGTGAAGAGGCCGTTCAGGCGATGGAGCGCGCCTCTTTCGATCTCATCCTGACCGATCTGAAGATGAAAGGGATGAGCGGTCTCGATGTGCTGGCCCACGCCGAAACGCTTTGGCCGAGGCCGGTGACGATCCTCCTGACCGGCTATGCCTCCCTGGAGTCCGCCGTCGAGGCATTGAATCGGGGCGCCTATGCTTATCTCGTCAAACCGTTCGGCATCGAGGGGCTGAAGACGTCGATCCGGCAAGGACTGGAAAAGCGGCGGCTCTCCGAGGTCGAGGTCCTTTATCAAATCGCCCGAACCTTTATTTCCACCCTGCATCTCGATTCCATCCTCAATGAAGTCCTTCGCGAAGCATCGCACCTGACCGGTTTTTCACGGAGTCTCTTTCTCCTCTATAAAGGAGGCGAGACGCACCGGGTGACCGGAGAAACGGATGCGGACCCGGATTGGGTCGAAACGGTCACCGCGCTGCTGAGTAATGATAAAGAGATCCTGACTCAATTGGAGAAAGGGGAAATCGTTCTGCTCCCAAACGCGGAGGCGGGAGAAATCCAGACGCACCCGGTCCTAAAGCAATTGCGCATTAAAACGCTTTTGGCCGTGCCGGTGATCTATCAGGGACAACTCGGCGGGGCGCTTTATCTCGACAGTCAAGTCGCGACGCAAGCCTTTATGAAAAGGGATTTCAGATTGGTCATCGGCTTGGCCGATCTGGCGGCCCTGGCGATCCAAAATGCCGGCCTCTTCGAGGAGCTGAATCGAATGAACCGAAGCCTCCGAAAGACGAAGCTGGCCCTGGAGGAGGCGAATCGAGAGCTGAAGAGCCTCGATCAGATGAAGACGAATCTGCTGTCGAACGTCTCGCATGAGCTGAAAACGCCGATGGTGGCGGTAAAGGGGTATACCAGCTTGGTACTGAAAGGGAAGGCCGGTCCTTTGGCGTCCCTTCAGAAGGAGTATCTGGAGATCGCGCTCCGGAATATTCATAAGCAGCTCGACCTGATCGACGATCTTCTTGATTTCTCGAAGCTGGAAACGGGCGAGCAGACCCTCTTGCTCGAGCGAATGAATTTGGTGGAGATTTTAGAGGAGAGCCTCCAATCGGTCCGGCCCAAGGCGGAAGAAAAGGGGATCGTGATCGTTGCCTCGATCGGGTCGGCGCCCTGCTGGGTGGACTGTCACCGAAAAAAGATGGGACAGGTATTCGACAATCTCCTCTCGAACGCCGTTAAGTTTACCCCCAAAGGGGGGAAGATCACGGTTCGGTTTAAGGACCAGAAGGGAAAGATTTTGGTTTCGGTCTCCGATACGGGGATCGGAATTCCTCAGGAGAAGCAGGGGAAGGTTTTTGACCGCTTCTATCAGGTGGAGTCGTCCGAGTCCCGCCGTTACGGCGGCTTTGGTCTGGGGCTGGCGATCGCCCAGGACATCGTCAAAGGTCACGGGAGTAAAATTCGGGTGACGAGTCGATCGGGTCGCGGAACGGAATTTAGTTTCTCTCTCCCCAAGCAAGCGTGAGTCCTCGCGGAGCCGATCCGCCTGGGGGCGGTCGTCTCCGCTCCGATCGGGATCTTCCGTTCGGTCTCGGGGTCGAAGTGGTTGCGCAGCGCGCGGCGGGGAGCTTCAAAAGAAAGCGTGAAGGAGAAGCCATGAACACCGGAGTGGGTTCCAAGGAGAAGCATGTTTTGGTGGTGGACGATGAGGAGTCGGTCCGACGCTATCTGGCCACCCTATTGACCTCGGAAGGGTACGAGGTCTCTTGTGCGGAAGGAGGGGAGGAGGCGATCGGCATGATCAAGCAGCAGCTCTCCCCCTCCGTGGTTATCCTGGATGTGATGATGCCGCAGGTCGACGGCCTGGAAACCCTCCGCAGGATTCGTGAAATGGACGAAGCCTTGCCGATCATCATGCTCTCGGCGGTGGGGCAGACCGCCACGATCGTCAAGGCGATGAAGATGGGCGCCTCCGATTATCTGACAAAGCCGTTCGAAGATGAGGAGCTGGGGATTACCCTCGAGAAGGTCTTTGATAAGATGACGCTGTTCCGGGAAGTGGAAGATCTGCGGGACCAGCTCAACAAAACGAGTGATTTCATCAGCATCAACGACGAGATGATTCGGATTAAAGAGATCATCCGAAAGATCGCCGGAACCGATGCGACGGTCCTCGTTCTCGGAGAGAGCGGCGTTGGAAAAGAGCTGATCGCGCGCGCCATTCATGACCAATCGCTGCGGCGCGACAAAGTCATGGTCCGGGTGAACTGCGCCGCGCTGCCGTCGGAGCTGCTCGAAAGCGAGCTGTTCGGGTTCGAGCGGGGGGCCTTTACCGGCGCCATGCGGGGAAAGATGGGGAAATTCGAGCTGGCCAACGGCGGAACGATTTTCCTCGACGAAATCGCCGAGATGAGCCCGGGCCTCCAGGCGAAGCTGCTCCATGTGCTCCAGGATGGAGAGTTCTCGAAGCTCGGAGGAAAAAAAGATTTAAAGGTCGATGTGCGGATCGTCGCCGCGACCAACCAGAATCTGGAGCGGGCGATTAAGGAGGGCCGCTTCCGGGAAGATCTCTACTACCGGCTCAACGTGGTGAAGATCCTTGTTCCGCCGCTGCGGGAGCGGAAAGAAGATATTCCGATCCTCTGCCAGCACTTTTTTAAGAAATTCCGGGCGCAGTACGACAGTGACATGGAGAAGGTTTCGGAGACCATTCTCGAGGCCTTCATGGGCTACTCCTGGCCCGGAAACATCCGGGAGCTGGAAAATATGATGCGCCGGCTGGTGGTCTTAAGAGACGAAAAATATGTCCTCAAAGAGATGGCGCTGCCGGCCGAGGCGAAGCTGGAACCTCCGAAAGCGGCTCCTTCTCTCGAGCCGCTCTCTTTGAAAGAGATCAGTAAGCGAAAGACGGTTGAAGTCGAGCGCGACGCGATCTTCAAGGCCTTGGTCGAAAATAATTGGAATAAAAAAAGAGCGGCAGAGACGCTCAACATCAGCTACCGCGCCCTGCAGTATAAGATTAAGGAGTACGGCATCGATCGGTAAGTAGAGACGTCCCGCCGGGACGTCTCTACTTTTATGATGACCCGTCGCATGGTTGCATCTTTTTGCATTCGTTTTCGCATTTTCTGCATAATTTGGATCAGTTGATTCACCCTTCCTTGTTCCCCTTCATTCCTATCGTCAAAATTTAAATTTTATCGGGGCACACCTTTTGCTCTTCTCCGCACCGATAGAACAATGGCGTGGCGCGTGGAGGATGACAGATGTCTTTCCTCGGCCATCCGAATTGGAGGGGTTATGTTCTGGCAAGGGTCGATCAACCGATCGTGGTTCCCTTTTTTCATTGCGATGTTTTTTGTTACGATCCAGAATTCCCCTGCACAGTCTCTTTCTCCCGGTGAAGGGGAAACGAGGCGGGGGGAGCTGGAAGCCAAGTTGGATTCAAGAGCGGAAACAAAGAGGCCTGAGGAATATGTCCTCGGTCCCGGCGACGTGATTCAGATCGTGGTCTGGAGGAACGAGCATCTTTCCAAGACGCTTCCGATCCGTCCGGACGGGAAAATCTCGTTGCCGCTGGTCGATGATATGCAAGCGGCCGGGGTGACCCCGTCGCAATTGAAAGATACGATTGCGAAGGGATTGAGGCAATATATCGATAACCCGATCGTGACGGTGATTGTCTCGGAAGTGAATAACTATAAGGTCTCCGTGCTGGGAGAGGTGAAGAAGCCCGGCGTCTATCTCCTCAAGGGGAGGACCACGGTTCTGGAAGCGATCTCCATGGCGGAAGGATTTACCGAGTTTGCCACCACCAACAATATCCTTCTCATGAAAAAGGCCAAAGGCCAGCGGTACCGTTTCGATTACCGCGCTTTTGTCTCCGGCGAAAACCTCGATCAAAACGTCTATCTCGATCCCGGCGATACCATCATCGTAAAATGAAAGCTGCTGCCACGTCTGGAAACGGGCCTCGCTTGATTCGTCCAAGCGGGGGAAGGCGGCGCCGTGAGCGATCGGTCTTTTCTGTTCGGACGGCGTTCATTCTCTTTTTCTACCTTCTTTTTTTATTCGAATTGCGGCCGGTCGCCGCCCAGCTCTCCCTGGAAAGCGATCCGATTTCCCCCTCGGACCCGGAGCCGCCGCGGCTTCGGTGGACCCCCTCGCTCGAAGTCACGTACGAATACGACGACAATATCCTGCTCCGGGCTGTGAATCGGGTATCGGACCATATCACACGGGTGAGGCCGGGGTTGAACCTGCTCGTAGAGCAGGAGCGGGTGAAATGGGCGACCGATCTGAGAGTGGAGTTCGCCTTTTACCGGAATCATCCCGAATTATCGACCTGGAATCGTTCTCAGAACATCGACACCCACTTGACCCTCCGCCCCTCGGACGTTCTGGACGTTCGAATTCCGGGACGTTTTCACCCACTCGATTGATCCGACGGAGCAGCTCGATCTTCTCTTTCGCAGGACCGAGTATTACTCCAACGCCCTCTCCCTCAGAGCAGGCTATCGTGTTTCCCCCCGATTGACGATGGAGGGAGAGGCGATCAACCGGATCACCCAATTCGAAGATCCCACCTTGATCGATGTCACCGAAGATGTGCTTCGAGGCGGCCTCATCTATCGTCTCACGCCGGTGGTCACCCTCTTCCCGGAGTATCGGTACAGGAATTTCTACTTCGAGAATCGAGGGCATACCGAAGCGCACACCGCAAGTATTCGTGAGGACTATCGATTTACCGAAACGCTCACCGGACGCGCGATGGCCGGCGCATTGGTGATCATCGATCGCGGGGCGGCCCAGAGCGAACTGCTCCTCGGCTTGGGGGCCGAGCAGCGATACAGCCCCACGATCGTTTTCCGCGCCGACTTTCTTCGCGATGTCTCCGTCGTCGGCGGTCTCTCCGGAACCTTCATCTCCAATACCGTCTCAGGCTCGGCCACTTACCATGTCACGCAGTGGTTCGATTCGATTGTCGGCGTCACCTGGTCGCTCCAGCAGCCGAACCTCCCGACGCGATCCGATATCGACACCCTCTGGCTGAGGATCGAAGAGCAAGTCCGAATCACCTCTTGGCTGAGAGGGGTGGCGAGCTACTCCCACCGCCGCCAGAATTATCATGACGAAGGGGTTCGCGACATTTACGACAACCGCATTTTCGTCGGTCTCACCGCATTCACGACGTATCCGCCGCAATAATCGAAAATGAAATAAAAATATAAGGGGTCCGAATTCAAGAGGAAAGCGCTGCGCTTTTCTGCATCCGGACCCTTTATTTTTGCGTCTGTCTTCCAACTTCTACATTTCAATTTCTATCTTTGACGCGTTTATCGCAACTCTTTGCAGAAGATGTGCAACAAATGAAACAACCCTCGGTTGCCCTATTTGCAAAGTTTCGTCGGGTGAGTTTCCACGGGGTCCGCTTCGCCTCCGCATGCGGCATGGCTTTTGCTCCTCATAATAAGAAATTTGAGAGTCATTTAATCTCACCTTTTTTGATCTGAGGCGACCGTGAAAAAGAAAGTACTCCTGCTGGGTGGACCGGGGGAAAAACAGACACAACTTAAATTGATGCTGATTCGCCTCAAGTACGCGGTTCTGGAATCGAGCCGGGCGAATGATTCCGAAGCGCCCGATCTGATCCTTCTCGATATGCGGGGAGAGGAGTCTCCTTCTTGGGAGCGGCTCAATGCGCTGAAACAGGAGCATGGAGAGACGCCGGTGATCGTGGTCGGCGAGAAAAAAATCGATTACATCGTGACCGCGATGAAGCTGGGCGCGTCGAACTACATGTCGGAGCCGTTCGACGGGCAGGATCTGAAGAGCGTTCTGATGAACATCATCGATGAGCATCATCTCGTCTCCGAGATCGCCACCTTGAACGAAATTGCGAAGGAGCAGCCGTCGTGGCTCCTCTCTTCTTCCAGCCCCGCGATGAATGAAGTCAAGAAGATCGTCGAGCAGGTCGCCGGGACCGATGTGACCGTTCTGATCCGGGGCGAATCGGGAACCGGAAAAGGGGTGGTGGCGCGGGCGATTTACCTCAACTCCAAGCGGCGCGAAATGCCCTTCGTCAAAATTAATTGCGCGGCCCTCCCGAAGGAGCTGCTCGAAAGCGAGCTCTTCGGATATGAAAAGGGGGCGTTCACCGGCGCCTATCAGCGAAAGGCCGGTAAATTCGGTCTGGCGCACGAGGGGACCATCTTCCTCGATGAAATCAGCGAGATGCACGCCTCCCTTCAGGCGAAGCTGCTCCATGTCCTCGAGACCGGAGAATTCTCCCGTCTCGGCGGTGAGGAGAATGAGAAGGTCAACGTCCGGATCATCGCCGCCACGAGCAGTCACCTCGAATCGGCCGTCCGGTCCGGACTCTTTCGGGATGATCTCTTCTATCGTCTCAACGTCGTCGCCATTCGGATCCCTCCGCTGCGGGAGCGGAAGGAGGAGATTCCGTTGTTGGCCGAGTATTTTCTCCGCCAGTATCACCACGAGTACAACAAAACTTTTCGGCCGCTCTCTCCGGAGATTTTGGCCGCCTTTATTCACTATGACTGGCCTGGGAATGTGCGGGAGCTTGAGAACTTCATCAAGCGGGTTGTGATTTTGGGAGAGGAGCACTGCAACCTTCCGCTGCTTTTGTCGAAAGGGGCGCTCTCGAGCGGACAGACTGACCCCGCCGGCTTCTCCCTCAAGCAGGTCAGCCGCGACGTGGCCAAGAAGCTGGAAAGCGAGGTCATCCGGAAGGTTTTAAACCAGACCCGCTGGAACCGGCGAAAGGCCGCCGAAATTTTGAAAATCAGCTATCGGTCCTTGCTCTATAAAATCAAAGAGGGAGGTCTCGAGACCTCCTCCTCTTAACTTTCCATCCAACCGGGGGGTCCCTCGAATGCGCGCGGGTGTATTGATCGCCGCTTTATTGCTCTATTCTCTGGTCTTGACGGCGTGTGTCGAACAGATGACCGAGGTGCCTAATTTCAGACGGGTGCCGAACACGGAGGAGCGCTCTTATGTCATCGGACCGGACGATCTCCTTCAGATCGTCGTCTGGAAAAATGAGTCGCTCTCAAAAGAAGTCCGCGTCCGTCCGGATGGAAAGGTCACCCTCCCCTTGATCAACGATGTCCAGGCGGGGGGGATGACCCCCTCGATCCTGCGGGACGTCATCTCGAAGCGGCTGGAAAAGTTCGTCGAGGTGTCGGGGGTGACGGTGATTGTCAAGGAGATCAACAGCTCGAAGGTCTCCGTCCTGGGACAGGTCAGGAAGCCGGGGATCTATCCGCTTCGGAGCGATCTGACCGTCCTCGATGCCATCGCGATGGCGGAGGGCTTTAATGAATTTGCAGCGCCCGATCGGATGGTGATCATCCGAAAGAACGGAAAGGAGACCCGTTGGATCAAGGTCAACTACGACGACATCCTCCAGGGGCGGATCTCAGCGGACCGTCTTTTCCTCGCCTCCGGGGATACCTTGGTGGTGCCATGAGAGTTTATTCCACAATCACAATGTTCCGGACTTGTATAAGGGAAAAAAATGCGTGAGCAAAGCTCCTTTTCAATCGGCTATCTACTCGAAGCGTTTTATCGGAGGAAGCACTGGATCTGGTGGACGGCGCTGATCGTCTCCGTCGCCTCGGTGGTGATCGCCCTTCGGATGCAGAAGGTCTATAGCGCCACCTCGATGGTCCTTGTCCAGCCCCACCGCTTCCCCGAGCAGGTGGCGCGGACCTATGATCTTCACCGGATGGAAAATCGCCTGAAGGCGCTCAGCGAGCTGATCTACAGCCGGACCTTCCTGCAGCCGGTCATCGACGCCGAATCGCTCTATGCCGACTGGGCGGGCCGGCGGACCTCCGATGAGATCATCGAGCAGATGCGAAAGGATATCAAAATCGACATCAAGGCAAACGATGTCTTCAGCATCTCCTACGAAGGACCGGAGCCGCAAAAAGTAATGAACGCGACCAACCGTCTTGCAAAACAGTTTATCTCTTTGCTGCAGCAGCAGGTGACGGTGATTCCGGTCAATCCCCAGGTCGAATTTCTGGAGACCCGGCTCAAGGAGCTCTACGGCGAGCAGGCCGATCTCCAATCGACCTATACGAGGGAACATCCGGAGCTGATCGCCCTCAAAAAGAAAATCTCCGAAGTCGAAGCGGTCTTACGGGCGGAGAAACGGGCCGCGGGCGAGGCCGCGGTGAAAGAATCGCGGGCCCCGGCGGAATCCGAATTTCAGAACGCGGAAGCCCGTGTCATCGATGAGGCGACCCTCCCGATGAAGCCGTTCAAGCCGAATCGAACCCTATTTACCCTCATCGGATCGTTGATCGGCTTGGGCCTCGGCGTCGGCCTGGCGGTATTGGCGGAGCTGTCGGACCGGACCTTCCGGTATGCGGGCGATCTTCAGCGTTATGTCGGGTTGCCGGTGCTGGTCTGCATTCCACAAGTCGAAACCGAAGGAGACTTAAAGCGGGTCCGGTTCCGGCGGCGCCTGATCTGGGGACTCAGCCTGATCTTGCTCTGTCTGACGTTGTTTTATTTTTATCAAAATCCGGTGAGCCTCAGCCGTTTGGATGCGGCCACCATCGGTTTCCAGGAAAGGTGAGGAGAGCGAGATGCGGGGAAAAATGATGGGAAACGCCCGTTTTGACGACCACCTGGTGGTTTTGACCGATCCGAAATCGATCGCGGCGGAGCAGTACCGCGTTCTCCGGTCTCGAATCGACCACATCGTCCAAGAAAAAAAGCTTCGGACTTTCATCGTCACCAGCCCGGTGGTCGGGGAAGGAAAATCGATGACCACCGCCAATCTGGCGCTCAGCCTGGCTCAATCGAGAGACCGGCGGGTGGTTTTGGTCGACTGCGATCTGCGGCGTCCGACCCTTCATCGGCTTCTTGGAATGCGGATGAAGGAGGGTTTCATCGATGTCATTGAAGAGCGGACCGCGCTGGAGGCGGCGTTGATACCGATCGAGCATCCGCTGCTTCCGCCCGGCGCACTCTCGTTCCTGCCGGCGGGGAAAGCGAACGTGGCCTCTGCGGAATGGCTCGGCTCTTCCAAGACCGACAAGCTCATCACGCTGCTCTCGGAGCGCTTCGATCTGGTCATCTTCGATACCCCGCCGATTCTCCCCCTGGCCGATTCGGCCGTGCTGGGAGCCAAGGTCGACGGCGCGCTTCTGGTCCTCCGCGCCGGGAGCACTTCGGTGGAGACGCTGAGCCTGGCGATGCAGAGCGTCGATCTTCAGAATTGGGTCGGCGTCATCCTCAACGGCGTCGATTTCGAACGATCTTCACACTACGGCGGCATCTACGCTTCTTATCAAAAGACCTACTCGGCCCACGCGATTGAAGGAAGAGGCGACAACGATGATTAAGCTGTTCAATAGGTCCCTTCCCACGCGGAGCGTCTTCTTCTGCCTGGCGGAAGATCTTTTGATCTGGGTTGCCGTCGCGGTGAGTGTCTTGATCTTTCCCCTTCCGGGAGAGCCGCTTCAGATGGACGGCCGCCTGATTTTGATGCAGGGGCTGATCTTGGCCGCCATCTTCCATCTGACCCTTTATTACAGCGACCTGTATGATTTTTCCCTCTTTCCCCCCGATCGGAGCCATCTCATCCGGCTGGTTCGCGCCGGCGGGATCGGTCTGATCGTCTTCGGAGGACTGGTCTCTCTTTTTCCGGCCTGGTTTCCTCCGGGAAAAAGCTTTCGCCTCTCCGTGATTTTAAGTCTTTTCTTGATCTTCGGCTGGCGGACCTTTTACAGCCGCATTCTGGAGAAAATGGAAGACCGCATTTTAATTCTCGGGACACAAGATGTCGCCCGCCTGGTGGCGCATGAGGTGTTGAAGCGAAAGGGGCTCGGGATGAAGGTGGTCGGATTTCTGGATGAAGATGCAAGCCGGCTCGGCCAGAGCCTCATCAATCCGAAAATCATCGGGACCTACGATCAGCTCCAGGCGGTCCTCTCCAAGGAGCGGGTCGACAAGGTGGTGATCGCCGCGCTCGAGCGGCGGGGCCGGTTGCCGATTCGAGAGATCCTGGGGGCGCGTGCGCAAGGGGTCGAGTTCATCGAGGGGACCCGCTTCTATGAACAGATCAGCGGCAAAGTTTTTCTGGAAGATGCCAAGCCGAGCGGGTTCATTTACGCCGAGGGATTGAATAAGTCGGGCCTTACCCGTTGGACCAAACGGCTGACCGGCATCGTCGTCTCCTCGGCCATTTTGATCCTCACCTTGCCGTTCATGATTCTGTTGGGGATCCTGATCAAGCTTGATTCGCGTGGGCCGATCTTTTTTCGACAGGAGCGGGTGGGGGAGGAGGGAAAGCCGTTTATGCTGATCAAATTCCGCTCCATGCGGCAGGACGCCGAAGCCTTGAGCGGGCCGGTCTGGGCGGTGGAGGACGATCCCCGCGTCACCCGTATCGGGCGGATCATGAGAAAGCTGCGGTTAGACGAACTCCCTCAGATCTTCAATGTCTTGAAAGGGGAGATGAGCTTCGTCGGCCCGCGGCCCGAGCGTCCCTTCTTCGTCTCGCAGCTCTCGGAGCAGATTCCTTTTTACTCGCTCCGCTTTGCGGTGAAACCGGGGGTGACCGGCTGGGCGCAGATCCGCTATCCCTACGGCGCTTCGGTCGAGGACGCCCGGGAAAAATTAAGATACGACCTTTACTACATCAAAAACATGTCGCTCCTGTTTGACCTCTCCATCATTTTTCAGACGGTGAAGATCGTTCTGTTTGGAAGGGGGGGGAGGTGAATAAAGAAAGCTGTCAGCGATCAGCTGTCAGCCTAGGGATTTTAATCTTTCGCTGAAAGCTGATCGCTGATCGCTTGTTCGTTTGGGGGTGTGTATGTGCGGGATTGTCGGTTATGTCGGAAGTCGGAATACGGCGCAGATCTTGGTGGACGGACTGAAGCGGCTGGAGTATCGCGGCTATGATTCGGCCGGCATCTGCTACTTCAAAGACGGGGCGATGGCGGTGACGAAAGAGGTCGGAAAGCTGGTCCGTTTGGAGCGGCGGCTGGCGGAGGAGCAGGTGGACGCCGTGACCGGATCCGGCATCGGCCACACCCGCTGGGCGACCCATGGAGAGCCGAGCGTGCGAAACGCCCATCCGCATCTCGATTGCTCCGGGCGCTTTTCAGTCGTTCACAACGGCATTGTCGAGAACAATACCTCATTGAAGAAACAGTTGCAGGAAGAAGGTCATCGCTTCGTCTCCGAAACCGACACGGAGGTCATCGTCCATTTGGTCGAGAAATATTTTCAGGGGGATCTCGCCGAAGCGGTCCGCAAAGCCTCTTTTGACCTGGAGGGGAGCTTCGCCGTCGAGGTGATGAGCGCGGCGGTTCCGGGTGAAATCGTCGCGATGCGCCGGGGCAGTCCCCTGGTGATCGGCGTCGGTCGGGGAGAGCAGTTTGTCGCCTCCGATATCCCGGCGCTGGTCTCGCATACGCGGGAGGTCTTCTGGTTGGAAGAAGGAGAGCTGGCGGTGATTCGCCCGGAAGGGGTCCGTGTTCTTGATTCGGCTTCGGGAAGTCCGGTTCAGAAAGAGCTCCAGCAGGTCCCTTGGGATGCGCAGCAGGTCGAGAAGGGACGGTTTCCGCACTACATGCTGAAAGAGATTCACGAGCAGCCCGACGTGATCATGGAGATGGCGCAGCGGGAGGTCTTTTTTCAAGGGGCGCCGCCGGAGCGGCGTTTGGGCGGGACCGACGCGGTCACGCAGGTTTATCTGGTCGCGTGCGGCACCTCTTGGCACGCGGCGCTGGTCGGGAAGCGGATGATCGAGAAGATGACCGGACTTCGGGTCGAGGTCGACATCGCCTCCGAGTTCCGATACCGGGAGCCGATTTTCGACGGTCGGACGCTTACGATCGGGATCAGCCAGTCGGGAGAGACCGCGGACACGCTTGCGGCGCTACAACTGGCGGCGGACAAAGGGAGCGCGGTGTGGGCGATCTGCAACGTGGCCGGAAGCAGCATCACCCGACTGGCGGAGACCGTCTTCTACACGCATGCCGGTCAGGAGATCGGGGTCGCCTCCACCAAGGCGTTCACCTGCCAGTTGGTTGCGCTCTATCTCCTGGCAAGCCGGATCGCCGAAATACGCGGGACCCTTCCTCCGTCCGCCGAAGAGCGAAAGAGCCGGCTTTCCGTTCTCTCGAAGCAGATTCAGGAGATCCTTCAGAAGGACGAGGAGATCCGCGCGCTGGCGGCCGAGTATTGCCGGAAGCGCGACTTCCTCTTCATGGGGCGAGGAATTCACCATGCGATCGCCCTGGAGGGGGCGCTGAAGCTGAAGGAGATTTCTTATATCCATGCGGAAGGATATCCCGCCGGTGAGATGAAGCACGGGCCGATCGCGCTCATCGATCCGGAGATGCCGGTGGTTTTCCTGGTCCCGCAAGACGGCGTTTACGAAAAGGTTCTCGGAAACATCGAAGAGGTCCGGGCGCGGGGAGGAAGAATTATCGCCCTGGCCCAGATCGGGGACGAGCGGGTCGCCGCCAAGGCGCACCATGTGATTTATCTTCCCAAGAACGACACGTTTTTGAACCCGGTGTTGATGACGATTCCTTTGCAACTTTTGGCCTATCACGTCGCGCTGCAGAAAGGATGCGACGTTGATCAGCCGAGAAATTTAGCCAAGAGCGTGACGGTGGAGTAAGGGGCCTCACAGCGTAAAATCCCCTCTTTTTTTACAATAAAGGAAGGTGAAGTGAGTCTGGTTAAATTCGTTTTCTGGCTCTCGTTTTTCGTGATCGTTTATACCTATATCGGATATCCATTGATTTTATCCGCTTGGCGTTCTCTGAGAAGAATGAAGGTGCAAAAAAGAGAGATCCTCCCCTCGGTTTCGGTGATCGTCGCCGTCTATAACGAGGAGGGGGTCATCGAGAGAAAATTGAAAAATCTGCTTGAGCTCGACTATCCCGCCTCCCTTCTGGAGATCATCGTCTCCTCCGACGGCTCGACCGATCAAACCGAAGCAACGGTGAGCCGCTGGAGCGAGCGGCACCCGAGCGGGCCTTCCCTGTTCCTTTTGACGGCGCCGGTCCATGTCGGAAAAGCGGCGGCGCTCAACCGGGCGGTGGCCCATGCCCGCGGAGAGATCCTCGTCTTCACCGATGCGCGGCAAATGCTCGATCCCAAGGCGGTGGAGACATTGGTCTCCAACTTCGCCGACGATCGCGTCGGCGCGGTCAGCGGCGAGCTGATCCTGATGGATCGGCCGGGAGGGCAAGGGGCGGCGGGAATGGGCTTGTACTGGCGCTACGAGAAATGGCTTCGAAAAATGGAGAGCGATATCGATTCGATGCTGGGGGCGACCGGGGCGATTTACGCCATTCGGAAAGCGCTCTACGATCCGATTCCGTCGGAGACGATCCTGGACGATGTCCTCATCCCGATGCAGGTGGTCTTTAAAGGATACCGGGCCGTTTTCGAGCCGAAAGCCTTGGCCTATGACTTCGTCGCCAAGCGGATGGAAAACGAATTTGCCCGAAAGGTGAGAACCCTCGCCGGGAATTACCAGCTTCTCTGGGGGATCGACCGGCTCTGGTCTTGGCGGAGGAACCGTGTCTTCTTCCAATATTTCTCGCACAAGGTGGCGCGGCTGGTGGTCCCCTTTATGTTGATGCTCCTGTTGTTTTCAAATCTCTTTTTGATGCAGGGAGTCTACTTGGTTTTTCTCTGGATTCAAATTGCATGGTACGGTCTGGCGTTATTAGGAGGAGTGTCGAATGGGAAGGTTGATCCGAAAACAACGTAACGGCGCATTGCACATTAAAGGGGAGGAGACCGTGATTCCGATTCGAGCGGTTCATGAAGCCTCCGAGGTCTCGTCGGAAAAACCGAGCCGCGCCCTTCGCCTATTCCGGGGGGTGGTTCAATTCCCATACACCTTTGTTGCAATGAATGGGGCGGCGCTGATTGGTCTTTACGCTTTCCTTCGAAATCGCAAAAACATCTGGGTGCGCACGGCGGATGCGGAGGCATGGGAGACGATGCCGCAGCCGACCGGCTCATTGTCCACGGCGCGTCCGAACTCGATGAGGAAAGCAGCCTGAAGGGGTCGGTTCAAAAGATTTAAATCTTTTACCCCTCACGCCTCACCTTTAGCGCCTCACGTGTTGTAAAGAAAGGAATCCGTTGAATTATCGCGTGGAAGAGATCTCCGATTTTAATGCGTTCCTCTCCTTGGAGAAGGAGTGGAACGCACTTTTGACTGCGGCGCCGGTGAATGCCCCCTTTCTGCGGCACGAGTGGTTTCGGGTTTGGTGGAAGGCGTTCGGCGGCGGGAAGCGACTCGCGATCCTCACGGTTCGATCCGGCGACGGCCGCCTGGCGGCCATCGCCCCCTTTATGGAAGAGCGCGGATTCCGGGTCGGAATTCCCTGCCGTATCTGGGTCTCCATGAGCAACGACCACTCCTCCCGTTTCGATTTTATCGTGGGCGAGGCCTCGGACGAAGCGCGCGCCCGGATCGTGGAGGCGCTGACCGCCTTCTTGTCGCGGCGAACGCCTCGGGTTCATCTTCTGGAGTTGCAAGATTTTCCCGTTGATTCACCGGTCCTGTCCCTTCTTCTCGATACGGTGGCGCGGTCGGGGCAAAAGGTCGGCCTCCGCCCCGAGCTGGAGACGCCGTTCATCCCGATCGAAGGAAAATGGCCGGCCTATTTCGAGTCGATCTCCGGACATCTTCGGCGCAACCTTCGCCGCCGGCGTCGGCAGCTGGAGGAGCAAGGACGGGTCGAAGTGGTCTGCGTGACCGGAGAGGAGAACGCCGGCGGGTTGGCCGGCCTGGCCGATCATCTGCGCGAGGGGTTCCGGATTGAGGCGATGGCTTGGAAGGGATCGGCCGGGACCGCCATCCGGGAAAACGAAGCGTGGGCCGATTTCTACCTGGAATGGGCCCGCACGGCGGCGGAACGGGGTTGGCTGCGCCTTTATTTCATGAAGCTCAACGATCAGCCGATCGCGTTCTACTACACCCTGGTTTATGGGCAGAAGCTCTATTACTTAAAACTGGGATACGATCCCGCGTATGCCCGGTATTCTCCGGGGATCCTGCTTCACCAGGAGATCCTCGCCGCGGCCTTCGATGAAAAGCTCATCGAGCTCGATTTTTTGGGGCCGATGATGGCGTGGAAGGAAGACTGGGCCAAGGGGGTCCGCCCGCATGTCTGGGTCTATCTTTTCCAACGGGGGATCATCCCTCAAACGATTTATCTGATCAAGTTTAAATTGTTTCCTTACTTAAAGAAGATCGATTGGGTCGATCGGCTGCAGAGGAGGCTCTTTGCAAAAGGGCCGCACGCCCTTGCTCCGAAATCGACCGCTCCATCGTCTTCTCAACACGATTCGCTCGAAGAGGCGAGGAAAGAAGCAGCATGAAGCCGGCCGTCGTGATCAAAGGAAAATCCCGCTCCAAGGGTTATTTCATCCCGGTTCTCCCGGCGCCGTCGCCGACTTCCTTGAGGCGGCGGCAAGGGGCGATTCCGTTTCCGTTCAGCCATCCCCGCTATTACGACTACTACTTCGGACGGAACGCCGTCTGGCACGGAATGAAGCAGATCGGCCTTCCGGCGAACCGGCGTATTTTGGTCCCAGCCTATCACCATGGGGTGGAGATCGAGGCGATCTTGCAGGCCGGTTATCAGGTCGATTTCTATCGGGTCGACCTCAAGCTCCAGATCGACCTGGAAGATCTGGAGAAGAAAATCACCCCGGAGACGGGGATGATCTATCTCATTTATTACCTGGGATTTCCCCATCCGATCGAGGAGATCGTCCGGATTTGCCAAACGCGGGGGCTTTCCCTGGTGGAAGACTGCGCCCTCTCGCTCTTCAGCGAAGTAAATGGAAAGCCGATGGGCGGTTTCGGCGATGTCGGCATCTTCTCTTTCCATAAGACCCTCCCTCTCCCCAACGGGGGAGGGCTGGTGGTCAATCGGGCCGATCGGCCGCTCCCTTCCCACCGGGTCGGTCCGCCGCTCGTCTCCACATTGAGCCACCTGACCGGCGGGATCATGAACCGGCTGAAGATGTCGCATCCGGCCACCGGTGCCCTGCTTCACTCTTTTTCCAAGGAATTCGTCTCGACCCTCCTGAAGATCGGAAAGGTCCACCGGACCAGTGTCGCGAATATGGAGTTCGATCTGGCCAAGGTCGATTGGGGGATGTCGGCGCTCTCAAAGGCGATCCTTCAGACGATCGATTCCGCCGAGGTGGTTTCCCGGCGCAGGGAGAATTTTAATTACGTTCTCAATCGGCTCGATTGTAAAGAGCGATTTGTTTTCGACTCGCTTCCGCCCGGGGTCTGTCCTCTTTTCTTTCCCCTCCTGGTCGAGGAGAAAGATCAGGTCTGCCGAACGCTGATGGCGCGGGGGATTGAGACGGTCGATTTCTGGGGGATTGCACACCCCTCCGTTCCGAAAGGAACCTACGGCGAGGTCGAATACATCCGCGCGCGGCTGCTGGAATTGCCGATCCACCAGGGCCTTCACCAGGGCCACCTTGATTATATGATCGAGATCCTCAAGGAGACGCTTCGATGATCTCGAAAGAAATCCCCCCGCCGATGACCCCCACATGCAACAAGGGCTGGGTCGAAACGGTCTTTTCCGGCCAGTCGATCGCGGTCGAGCGGGTCTGCAGCGAAGAAGGGCTCTTTGAATTAAAGCAGGATTGGGAGCGGCTCTCCGCGCAGGCCTCGGTGCAGAATCCTTTTTTAAGCTGGGAGTGGATGGCCGCCTGGTGGCGTCATCTGGGCGCCGGGAAGCTCCATCTTCTCCTGGTCCGGCGTCAGGGAGTGTTGATCGGCCTCGCCCCCCTCTATCAAAAGGAAATCCGATTGGGCGGGTTCTCGTTCCGAGCCCTTTCTTTTCTCGGCGACGAGGCGGTCGGATCGGACCACCTCGATCTGCTCTCGCAGAGAGGGTGTGAGGACGCGGTGGCCGATGCGATCGCGCAAGCCTGGCTGCAGGAGCATCTCGACTGGGATTTTATCGCCCTCAAGCATTTTGCGCAAGATTCCCCGCATGCCGCCCGGCTCCTCCGCCTGTCCGAGCAGGGGTGGCGCGTGCAACGCCGTGAGGGGGAGGTCTGTCCCTTCCTTCAGCTGGCGCCGACCTGGGAGGCCTTTCTCAGCCGGCTCAGCGCCAGCATGCGTTATACGGTGCGGCGGAAGATCCGGAATCTCGAAAAAGAGCACCGGGTGGAGTTCGCCATGATCGATGCGCTTCACGAGGGCCGGCCCGGGATGGAGCGGCTGCTCTCGCTGCACCAGAAGCGATGGGGGGATCGCGGGGGATCGGATGCTTTTGTCAGCGAGATCAAGCTTCCTTTCCACCGGGAGACCGCCGAGGCGTTTTTTCAAAAAGGGGTGGCCCGATTGTTCTTCCTCAAGGCCGACGGCGAAACGGTGGCGGCACTTTATGGTTTTCTCCTGGGACAGCGGTTTTTCTATTATCAGGCCGGCTTTGATCCCGCTTGGAAGGGAAAGAGCGTCGGAATGGTGTTGATGGCGAAGAGCTTCGAGACCGCCATTACGCAAGGATGGAGCGAATTCGACTTCTTAAGGGGCCCGGAAGAGTATAAAACCCACTGGACCTCCGATCAGCGGCACACATGGCATTTGACCCTCTCTCCGCCGGGGATGAAGAACGACTTCTACCGATTTCTCGCCGCCGCCTCGAAATCGGCCCGGCAGCTCGTCCGGCAGCTTCTTCCGGAGCGCTGGGTGGAAAAATTAAAACGCGGCAATGGCGCGGCGCCGGATGTCGGCCGGGGTGGAAAGAAAGAAGGATTGAAAGAATGAAGCGGATCGATTTTAAACAAAACAATGGGCGCCCCGCATCGGGGACCCAAACGACGGCTTCTTCCTGGTTTCAGCCTCCCCGCTATCGGAGATTGTTGAAGTCGGCCGTGGCGGGGACCGCCTATTATAGCGGCCTGCTCGATCTCTACATTCAATTCCGAGATCGCTGTCCGGCCCAACACCGCCTCTTTATGGTCGGTTATCATGCCGTGGTCGAACAGGCCGAACGGGCGATTGCCGCGGGGATGATGCCGCAGCAGCTGATTTCCAAATCGCTCTTTGAGAAAGAGATCGATCAGATCGCGACGCAATTCGATTTTCTCTCGATCGATCAGGCGGTCGACTTCCTGGAGGGGAAGCGCCATCTCAAACGCGACAGCGTCGTGATCACTTTCGACGACGGATACCGCGGGATCTATGATAATGCCTATCCGATTTTGAAAAAAAAGGGGGTCCCGGCGATCTTCTATGTCTGCACCGATTATGTCGGCACCGCCCGTTTCTTCGATCATGACCGGCTCTTTTATCTGATTCAAAGGGCGATGAATGCCTCGCTTCCGATCGAGGGGCTGTTGCTCCAGCGCGATGTCCCGTTGGACTCGGCGAATCCGATTACGCAGGGCTCTCCGCTGGCGGTGACGCGGCGTCTCCTCGAGATCTGCTCCAAAATGGAGCTCGATGCGTTTATGCGCCTGCTGCAGGAGAAGCTTGATGTCGTCGAAGCGGATTTCCCATCGGATGCGGCGATTGTCGGCTGGGACGCGGTCAAAGAGATGGCGCAGGAGGGGATGACCTTCGGCTCCCACACCGCCAGCCATTGTCTTCTGACACAGGTCGACGCAAAGGTTGTTCTGGAGGAGCTTCGTCTTTCCAAAGAGGTGCTCGAGGCACGGCTTCAACAAAAGGTCGACCACCTCGCTTATCCCGACGGAAGGGTCAGCCCGTTCATCGTCGAAGCGGCCCGCGCCTGCGGATATCGTTCCGCCTGCACCACCGCCCAGAGCGTCAACCGGATCGGAGGAAATCTCCATCTCCTCGGGCGGGAGCAGTTTTGGGAAAACAGCACGCTGGGCTGGTCGTCGAATTGCTCGAAGGCGATGGTGGCGTCGCAGATCAAAGGACTTTTTAAAACAGGGTAGGAGAAAAAAATGATCCGAATCGTTTGTGTGGTCGGCGCGAGGCCGAACTTTGTGAAGATGGCCCCGCTGGTCCGGCACATCAAGGAAGAGTGGAGCGACACGTTTGAAACGACCCTGGTCCACACCGGCCAGCACTATGATGAGAAGCTCTCCCAGGTCTTCTTCGAAGAGCTCCAAATTCCGCAGCCCGATGTCAACCTGGGGGTCGGCTCCGGGACGCCCGTGCGACAGATTGCCGAAATCATGCAGCGATTTGAAGAGGTCTTGCTTTGGAAGAAGCCGGACCGGGTCGTGGTGGTCGGCGACGTCAACTCCACCCTGGCGGCCGCGTTGGCGGCGGAGAAGATGGGCATTCCGGTGGCGCACGTGGAGGCGGGGCTTCGCAGCTTCGACCGGATGATGCCCGAAGAGACCAACCGGGTCCTCACCGACCGGCTCTCGGATCTTCTCTTCGCGACCGAAGAGAGTGCGGTTCAAAACTTGCTAAACGAAGGCTTTGAAAAAGAGCGAATCTTTTGGGTCGGAAACGTCATGATCGACGCCCTGATCAGCCATGCACAAGAAGCCGAGCGATCGACTATCCTCAACCAGACGAACCTGGTCCCGCAGCAGTATGCCCTGGTGACGCTGCATCGTCCTTCCAACGTCGATACGCCGGAGGGAGTGGGGCGGATCTGGACGATCCTCTCGGAGGTGGAAAAGCAGATGCGGATTCTCTTCCCGATCCATCCCCGCACCCGCGCGCGGATGGAGGAGTTCGGTCTGGGCGCTTCTTTCCGCGCGCTCCGAAACGTGACCCTTTGCGAGCCGGTCGGCTATCTCGATTTCATCCGGCTGATGCGCGACGCCAAGATGGTGTTGACCGATTCCGGGGGGATCCAGGAGGAGACAACGGCGCTGGGGATTCCCTGCCTGACGCTGCGGGAGAACACAGAGCGGCCGGTGACCCTCACGGAGGGGACCAACCTGTTGACGGGAACCGATCCGGACCGGGTTCTCGCGGCGGTGGTCGACATTCTGGAGGGGCGCGGGAAACGGGGAAAGGTCCCGACCCTGTGGGACGGCCAGGCGGCCCGGCGGATCGTCCGGATTTTGCAAAGTCAGTCCAATCGTCGGGAGTCGAGCAAAGAGATCCCTCTCTCAACGACGATCCCTCGCTCTTAGCGGAGACAGAGACGTGGCGCAAATGGAAACAGTGCAAGGTCCTTTTCCAAAGGGACGATTCGGCGGCTTGATGGCCAGCCCCGGCTGGAGGAATCCGGCGGCGGTGTCGATGCCGGGCGGTCGATCGTTCCAGGGAACCGGGATTCCCGGTACGGAGGCCCCCTCGCGACAAGAGCGGATCGCCTACGGCGCGCTCCTCTTCTTTGTCGCCTTGATCTACATCACCCCCGGGACCCTCTATCCGCCGCTGGAGAACTGGCCGATTGCGAAGGGGGTCGCCGTGATCTCCTTTCTTTTTCTTTTTTCCGGCCTGCGGGCCAAAGGGGCTTCTTGGCGGTGGAGCGATCCGACCACGCTTTGGCTGATCGCCTTTGTGGCGGTCGGGGGGTTGTCGATCGCGACCTCCCTTTGGCGGATCTACTCCTTGAACGCGTTTCTCGACGTCTTGAAGCTGATCCTGGTCTACCTGCTCGTGATCCATCTGATCGATCGCCTCGATCGGGCCCGGCAGCTTTTCTGGGTGATGCTCTGGGCGGGAATGGTGCCGGCGGCCGGGACGCTGGCGCACTACCTCCTTAAGATCGATCTGGTCGAGGGGTATCGCGGCGCCTGGCGGGGGGTTTATTCCGACCCGAACGATCTGGCCTATAACTTAATTGTGTTGGTTCCGGTCGGCCTGACCCTTCTGGAGGCGGAGCGGTCGTTTGTCAAAAAGTGTTTCGCTTTTGGCATCTTGACCGTTTTTATGTTGGCCATTTATGTGACCTTCTCCCGGGGCGGACTCGTCGGATTGATGGCCGTCTTTTTCTTCCAGATCCTCCGCTCGCGAAATCGAATGCTCCATTTTTCGCTCGCAACGATTCTCTTGATGATTTTTTTGGCGGTGGCGCCGGCCCGGTACTGGGAGCGCGCCGAGACGATCTTGAAGTTCCGCCAGGACGAATCGGCGATGGGGCGGGTTTATGCCTGGCAGGCGGGGCTGTCGATGGTGCAAGACCGGCCGCTGCTCGGCGTGGGGCTCGGTTGTTTCGTGATGGGATGGCCGATCTACGCTCCCCCCGAAGCGGGGACCAAGTGGCGGGCGGCGCACAACACCTTTGTCGCGGTGATGGGAGAGACCGGCCTGCTCGGATTGGTGGCGTTCGGCGCTTTTATCGGAACCTCTTTGCGAAGTGTCCAGAAGGTGGGTCGCTCGGCCCGTCCGGCCCCGCGTCCCCTCTTCATGCCCCTTCCGTCGATCAGGAAAGCCGAGCCGGAAGCGGATTCGATTACTGAAGAAGACCGGCAGGCCGCGCTCTATGCCCGGGGTGTGGAGATTGCACTTTGGGGATTCCTTGCGTGCAGCTTAACGCTGGGGATCGCGCGCAGCTGGCCGCCTTACCTCTTCGCCGGACTTGCAGTGGCACTTTTCACAATCAAAATGGTGAATGTGAGAGAATCGCGTGGAGATTTAAAATGAAGCCACCCCGGCGGAACGACATATTAGAAGGGGCCGAGGTGGGATCGGGCGCGCCGGCCGATCTTCCCCCGCCGCCTCCGAAAGGAGAGGCCAAACCGGCCTCGATCAACAAACAGGCGCTGACGTTGATTTTCGGAAAAGGTCTGGCGTCGAGCTTTACCTTCCTGATCCCGATCGTTCTGGCCCGCCATTTGGTCCCGGCCGAATATGGAACGTACAAGCAGATCTTCCTGATTTATATGAGTCTCTTCTCGATCCTTCCGTTCGGGATCATCCAGAGCCTCTACTATTTCGTGCCGAAAGAGCCGGAGTGGACAAAGTCGTACCTGATCCAGGCGTTCCTCTTCTTGCAAGGGTCCGGGTTGATCGCGCTTCTCTTTCTGGCCTTTTTTGGGGAGACCATCTCCCGCCAGCTCAACAATCCGAACCTCGCCCCGTACCTTTTCCAGATGGGAATTTTCATTTTCTTGATGCTCTCCTCCGCTTATTTCGAGGCGCTGCTGATCTCTTCTCAGAAAATCGGCCGGGCGGCGCTGCTCGGGTTTGTCTCCGAAGCGACCAAAACGGCGAGCATGTTGATTCCGCTCATCCTGACCGGCCGTCTCTCCGACCTGATGTGGGGGATGAATCTCTTCGCTTTCTGCCGGTTCTGTTTTGTTTTCGTTTATGTCTTCCGGAGCTACTCTCTCTCCTGGAGGGATGTGCAATGGCCCGCCTTTCGGCAGCAGATGGCTTATTCCATCCCGTTCGGCCTGGCGGTGATCCTCCAGGTCTCCCAGGACCAGTTTCATCAGTATGTCGTCGCCTACTCCTACAGCGCGGCGGTGTTTGCCGTCTACTCGGTCGGGATGTTCCAGCTTCCGATCGTCGAGCTGATCTATACCCCGATGTCGCAGCTGTTGATCGTTCGGATGGCGGCGCTCCGGCAGCGGTCGACCCGGGAAGAGATCATCTCCCTCTGGTTCGATATCACCCGAAAATTGGCGATGGTCTTCTTTCCGGTGTTTGTCTTTTTGCAGCTGATGGCGCCCGAGCTGATCACCCTTCTCTTCACGTCGACCTATCTCCCCAGCGTCCCGCTCTTCCGCGTCGCCCTGCTTTCATTGCTGACCGCCATTATCCTCACCGAAGGGGTGCTTCGCGCGTATGCGGAGACCCATTTTATCTTAAAGACCACCTTCATGAAGCTGGTGCTGACGTTGATCTTGATCTTCCCTTTTCTCTCCTGGTTCGGACTCCCCGGGGGGGTGATCACGCTCATCGTGGTGCTGGCGACGGCGAAGACATTGATGCTCTGGAAAGTCTCCCGTCTGATCCCGCTCTCGGTGGCCCACCTTCTTCCGTGGCGCGATCTTTTCAGCATCGCCTTTTTTTCGCTTCTTTGCGGGATTCCGGTCCTTTTTGTGAAAAGTTTCGAGTTCGCCTCCTTAGTGCTTCTGTTGGGGGTCTCGGCGGGCGTCTTTACCCTCTCTTATTTGATCTTCCTCTTCACCTCGCATCTGATCACGTTTGATGAGAAGCGGGAGATCGCCCGGATGGTCCGGCGGGTGGGGGCGCTTCTTCCGGCAACGTCTAAATCGTAGTGAGGGGGGTATGTCAAAACCGACCGTGCTTCACCTGATCGATTGTCTCTTTATCGGCGGCGGCGAGATGCAGATGGCCGATCTGCTCCGTCGGATCGACCGGGAGAAATTCCGCCCGCTGGTCGGATGCCTCCGCAAACAGGGGCAGCTTGTTCCCGTTCTGGAGGAGGCCGGGATCACGGTAGAAGAATTCCCGGTCCGCGGGAAGCTGTTCTATCCCCGCTCGATCAGGGAGATTCTCCGCCTGGCCCGGTTCATGCGCCGGGAAGGGGTGCAGATCGTTCATACGCAAGATCTCTACTCTCATCTGGTCGGTCTTCCGGCCGCGTTGATCGCGCGGGTTCCGGTCGTGATTACGAACCGGCTCGATCTGGGGCACACGATGAAGGGATGGCATCGCCGGGCGCTGAAAATGTTGTCGTTCGGAATCACCCGGGTGATGGCGAACTCGGAGGGGGTCCGGACGATGCTGATCGAGGAGGAGAAGATCGATCCGGCGAAGATCGAATTGATCTACAACGGGGTCAACCTCGATCAATTCCAGATTCCGCCCAAGGAGAAAGGACCGGTCCCGCCTGTGCGTGATCTTTGCCTCGAACCGGGGGACCGGCCGATTGTGGTGGTGGCGAATCTCTGGCCGGTCAAGGGGCACGAGATTCTCTTCGAGGCGGCGGTTCGGGTGACCGCGTCGTATCCGACGGCGAAGTTTGTCTTGGTCGGAACCGGCGCGGCGCGGCGCGCGGTCCTCGAAGCGCGGGCGCGGGCCCTCGCCATCGACAAACAGGTTCTCTTCCTCGGCCCCCGCCAGGACGTTCCCTCAGATTTTGCCCCAGATGGAGATTTCGGTGCTTCCCTCTTTGGCGGAGGGTTTTTCGAACGCCATCCTCGAATCGATGGCGGCCGCCCTTCCGATGGTGGCGACCGATGTGGGCGGGAATCGCGAGGCAATTATTGAGGGGGAGACCGGTTTCCTGGTGCCGCCGCGCGATCCGGAAGCGCTGGCCGACCGGATTCTTCGTCTCTTAGACGATCGGGAATTGGGGCGGCGGATGGGAAAGGCCGGACGGCAGCGGATCGAGACGACCTTCTCGCTTCAGCGGATGGTGACCGAGACGGAGCATTTTTATAAGCGCCTGCTCGAAGAGCGGAGCGGAAAGCAGTCGGCCGGCCCGAAAGTGGAAGCCGATCTTTCACAACTGAAGGTCTCGCCATGATGAAGGTCCTCTTGATCGGTGATTATCCTCCCCCGTACGGCGGCATCTCGGTGCATGTGCAGCAACTCGCCGATTTCCTCCGGCGGCAGGGTGCTTCGTGCGCGGTCCTCGACATCGAGCGCGGGACCGATCCCAAGCCGGGGGCGATCCGGTTCGATGGTTATTTCGGCTTTCTCTGGACGTTGGTCCTTTTTTCCTGGCGGGGGTATGTGAGCCACATTCACACGAACGGCCACAATTTTAAGAGTTGGCTGGCGATCGCGGCGACGGCCTGGGTCGGTTTTCTCTTCGGCCGCCGGAACATCGCGACCGTTCACTCCGGATTGATGCCCGAATATGCCGCCGGGGGGCGGGGTCGTCCGCTTCTGGTCCGGGCCGCCGTTTGGCCGCTGGGAGGGGTGATCGCCGTCAATCAAGAGATCGAGCGGGCGCTTCTTCAGATCAAGGTCGCGCCATCGGGCATCTCGGTCCTGCCGGCCTTCGCCCTCGGCCCGCGCGCCGAGGTGGTGCCGGCGTGGGCCGGAGATTACCGAAAACGTTTTTCTCCCCTCATCGCATCGGCGGTCTATCTGGAGAAGGAATATGGGACCGATCTGCTGGTGAGCGCTTGCGCGGCGCTCCGGCAAAAATACCCCCGCCTCGGCTGCATCATCATGGGTTCCGGCGCGGAAGAAGCGGCGATCCGGTCGCAGATCCGGGCGGAAAAGGGAGAAGATTTTCTCTTTCTGCTCGGAAACGTTCCCCACGATCTCTGTCTTTCTCTGATGGAGCGGTCCGATCTTTTTGTGCGGCCGACGTTGTTTGACGGCGATGCGATCTCGGTTCGGGAGGCGTTGGCGCTCGGTGTGCCGACCGTGGCGAGCGATGTCGGGTTTCGCCCCCCCGGGACGCGGCTTTTTAGGCCGGGGGACATCGCCGATTTGGCCTGTCAGATCGACCGAGCGCTGCAGGAGGGACGGCCCCCCGCCTCGTCGGACGAGGCCCCTGAAAATCTGGTTCTTCTCCGAGGGGTCTATGAGCGCGCAGTAAAGGAGAAACGATGAAGCGATGGATCGGCAAAGAGACGGCGGCGCTTCCGGCATCGGAGCAGGAGGCGGGCCGGTATATCGAATCGGCCTTCTTGTCCCGCTTCTTTCCTGAAAGCTTAAGCAGGGAGGAGGCGCACGATTGGATCGCAACCCACTTCCCGGCCTGGCCGGAGGAGGCGCGCCGATCGGCTGAACACGCCCTCTCTCAAAAGGGAGATCCCAAAGAGGCGCGCTCGGAAAAACGCTCATGGCGCAAATGGTGGCGGCATGAGCGGCAGGCGGAGCGATCGAACGGACACCCTCGTCCAAACGGTCCGACGGCGTTTGAATCACCCGATCAACCCCTCCTCTTGCTGGCGAGAGGGTATTGGTATACCGGGGCGGAGCCGTATCGCCGCCTGCTTTTCGAAAAAGCGAATGAACGCTTCTCGACCGCGCGTTCCTGGGGGAGCCGGAAGGAGGCAGGCCTTCCCCTCTGGAAGGGGGTCTGGCTGCTCCGTTTCACCGCCGGGATGGCTGCGCCGGAGGAGGTCATGCGGCTCTGGCAAACGCTTTTATCCCACGCCGCCAAGGAATCGAGGAAAAGGGAGACCCCCGACCGAGGCCTCTTTCTTCTGATGATGGGAACGCTTTTTCCGGAATCGGCCGAGGCGCGGAGCTGGAAGGGCGGAGGGATGACGATGCTGGAACGGGAGCTCTTCCGGAAGGTCGGAAGGGACGGCATCTGCCGGAGCAAGACCCTTTCCGATCAGATCGCTCTTCTCCAAATCTATCTTCAGGCGATCTTGATCGGTCGCCGTCACGATCCTTTTCCGGAACGGGTGGAGCAGCGGGTGGAGCGGATGCTCGACTTTTTAAGCGTGCAGGCCCAGATCCCGCTCCTGGAACGGGGCCGCTCCCGAGCCCTTTTTTCGTTTGGCGCCGTTGAGAACCACTCTCTTGAGAAGACCCTTGGCCTCGGCGCGGTCGTCTTTAACCGAGCCGATTGGAAAGGCGCCGGCGGCTGCTTCTCGGAAGAGGCGTTCTTCTTGACCGGCCCGGCCGGATACCACTTTCATCAAGAAGAAGCCGCGCCGCCCCGCGGCGGCTCGTTTCTCTTTGAAGAGGCCGGGTATGCCCTCTTGCGAAGCCGGACGCCGGATGAAAAGGCGCTCATCGTTCGCTCCGCCCCTCCCGGGGTGAATCCGAAGGAAGGGGGGCTGACCTTCTCGATGGTCGCGCCGGGTCGTCTTTTTCTGAATGACCCCTCGATTCGCGTCGAGCGGGAACCGTCGAAAGGGGTTCTCCGGACCCCTCTTTCCAAAAACGGAGGATCGCACTCCCCCTGGAGCCGGACCTTCTCAGGAGAAGAGGTCGATTATCTGGAGGGAGAACAGCCGGTCGATCGATCTTCTCCCGCCTGCAAGCAGCGGCGATCGGTCCTTTTTATCAAGCCGGACTACTGGATCATCCACGACACCTTCTTAGGGGAGGGCCTCGTGAATGCCGACTGCCTTTTCCCCTTCGTGCCGCAGGCGAAGATCGAGGGAAATCTGGCCGACGGGTTCCATGTCAGCGCGCCCGACGGACGGCTTTGGCTGGTGGCGCTCGGGACCCATTTAAAAGGGGTCGACGCGAGGGTCGAGCGCTCGGAGAAGCAGGTGGTGGTTCGGAGCGCAGGATCGCTTCCGATCTCGCTGACGACACTGCTCTATCCCGACCGCGCTTCCTCGCTCAACCGGTATGATTTCAAATCGCTCTACTTCCCTTCGATCGAGGGGGGAAGCGCCTTTGAAGTTCTGACGGCGACCCATACCGATACGTTCCTCTTCGCTCCCGCTCGAAAACGGCTTGCTCTTTCGAATCTCCGGTTCGAAGGAGAGCAGCTCTTTGTTCGACGGGACTATCTCGGTGAGATCGCGCGCGTCTTCGCCGTCTCCGGCCGATTCTGTTACTGGGAAGGGAAGACCCTTTTCGAGAGCGCGCAGCCGGTTCCCTTCCTCGAACTGTCTTATCGCGGAGAGGTTTTGCACGTTCGGGGGTCCCTCTCGGGACCGATCTCCTTCTATGCCGACGGGGTCGAGGAGGTGCATGTGAATGGAGAGAAGACCTATTTTACGCGAGACAGAGACCGATTGATTCTCCATTTTTGAGGGACGACGATGTGCGGCATTGCAGGGTGGGTTCAGAGAGATCCGAGACAAGAGGTCGATCGCGGCTTGCTGGAACAGATGACCGATCTGATCCGGCATCGCGGTCCCGATGCCGGGGGGCTCTTTACGGAGCCGGGGATCGGCCTGGGGCATCGACGGCTCTCGATTATCGACCGGGAAGGGGGCCGGCAGCCGATGACCAACGAGGACGGATCGGTCTGGATCGTCTTCAACGGGGAGATCTACAACTTCCAGGAGCTTCGTCCCGAGCTGATTCAGCGGGGGCATCGGTTCGCCACCCGCTCCGACACCGAGGTGATCCTCCATGCCTATGAGGAATTCGGCCCCGACTGTCTCCGGCGGCTGCGGGGAATGTTTGCCTTCGCGATCTGGGACCGCTCCAAACGGCAGCTTCTTTTGGCGCGCGATCGCCTCGGCAAAAAACCGCTCTACTACACGCGGCGCGACGGCGCGCTCCTCTTTGCTTCGGAGGTGAAAGCGCTTCTCACCGTTCCGGGGGTGACGCGGGGGGTGAACTGGGAGGCGATCGATCCGTATCTCTCGCTCCGTTATGTTCCCGGTCCGATGACCCTCTTTCAAGACATTACCAAATTGATGCCGGGGCACTATCTTCTCTTTAAAGAGGGAGAGGTGAAGGTCCAGAGCTATTGGGATGTGGCGTTTCGAGAGGAGGGGGACGGGAGAGAAAATCTGCAGGAGCAGTTCGAAGCACTCCTGAAAGAATCGGTCCGGATGCGGTTGATGAGCGAGGTGCCGCTTGGCGTTTTTTTATCGGGCGGTCTCGACTCCAGCGCCATCGTCGCCGAGATGACCCAAATTTCAAAAGAAGGGGGATGGGACCATCCGATCCAGACCTTTTCGATTGGGTACGACGATCCGAAGGCGAACGAATTCGCCTATGCGCGGGAGGTGGCGAAACATTTCGGAACCGATCATCACGAGTTTCTATTGGAAGGAGATGCCTTCCATAATTTTATTCCAAAGATGGTGTGGCATCTCGACGAGCCGATGGCCGATCCCTCCTGTGTCCCCTTCTTCTTCATTTCAGAATACGCGAAGAAATCGGTGACGGTGGTTCTTTCGGGAGAAGGGGCCGATGAGATCCTGGCGGGGTATGGGCTTTATCAGAAGATGCGCCTCATCGACCAGGTTCAGAAAAGGGTTCCCGCCTGGCTGCTCGGAGGGGCGGCCAAGCTTCTGTCGACGCAGCGGGCGGCCCGCTGGCGGAAATATGCCGAGTGGATCGATCGCCCGCTGGAAGAGCGATATTGGGGGGTCTCGCGGGTCTTTACAGAGACGGCCAAGCGCGAGCTGCTTCAACATCCCGATCAAGGCCGGTCGGTCGCGGCCCTCTTCAAGGAGTATTACCGGAAGACCGCCGGTCTCGATCCGCTCAACCGGATGCTCTATCTCGATACGAAGGTTTGGCTTCCCGACCAGATTTTGCTGAAAGCCGACAAGATGACGATGGCGAATTCGCAGGAACTGCGGGTTCCCTTCCTGGACCATAAGCTGGTCGAGTTTGCGGCGACCCTCCCGATTCATCGGAAACTGTCCAAAGGGGTGGGCAAACGCCTTCTTCGCGAGGCGATGGCCCATCGTCTTCCGGAGCGGATTCTGACCCGGTCGAAAAAAGGGTTCCCGATTCCGGCGGTCTGGTTCCGCAAAGAGGTTCTGCCGGCGGCGCGCGCGCTCTTCGCGGAGCGCGGCTCGCTGATCGGCGAGGTGATGCGAAAAGAGAAGGTCGCGCAGATGCTGGCGGAGGAGGAAGCGCATCCGTATACCCGTCACAAGGAAATCTGGACATTGGTGATCCTCGATTATTGGCACAGAATTTTCATTCGACAAAAGGGTTTTTAAGAAGATCTGGTTCTGTCATCCTGAACGAAGCGAACGATCTCGCATTTCGGTTTCCACAAAGAGACTCTCCGGCTTCGCCTCAGAGTGACATTGATGGGGGGAATTAAGCAATGAAGGAAGGTGCTGTTCGTGTTCCGTCTGAGGCCCCTGAGAGGGTCGCATCCAATCCTCCGACCCTGGAGGAGATGGTCCGCCCTTTGATCGAACTGTCGATCAAGGGCTTGGAACGGATGTGGATGAAAGATCAAGGGCTCTTCTGCTTTACGGTGCGCGACGGCCAAAAGGGCCCGGCGCCGGAGGGGGTCTCCCTTCGTTATACGGCGATCACCCTGCTCGGTCTGCATCGCGCCGCAACGAACGGCTGGCCGGTTCCGCTTGATCTCAATGCGATGCTCCGGCAGACGATTGAGGCCGCTCCGAAGACACGGAATATCGGAACACTCGCGCTGATCCTCTGGGCGGGCGCGGCTTTGACCCAAAAGGTCGATCCGAAGATCGAGGCGGCGATCCGGGCGCATGGGCCGTTTTATCAAGAGGCCGGCAACGGGGTTTACGCAACGACCGAGCTCGCCTGGCTGTTGATCGCCATGATTGAAGCGGCGGAGATCTCTTCGGGGGCCGAGCGGCACCGGTTTGAAGAGACCGCGCATCTCGCTTACCGGCTCCTGAAGCGGAATTTCAATTCAAGGAGCTCACTTTTTGCATTTTCCGCGCAAGTCTCCAGCAATTGGACGCGGCCGCTGCGCAGCCGGCTCGGCTTCTTCGACGGGCAGGTTTATGGGATTTACTCCTTCGCGCAGTATGCGCGGCATTTCTCGGATGGAGAGGCCCTCTCCCATGCCAAGCGTTGCGCTGAGCGGATCTGCGATTTCCAGGGGGAGCGGGGGGAGTGGGCCTGGCACTACAATGCCTTGCGGGGAAAGATGGTCGACCGTTATCCGGTTTATGCGGTCCACCAGCATGGGATGGCGCCGCTTGCCCTCAAAGGGCTCTCCGAGATCTCGACCGGCGATTACCGCGTTGAGATCACGCGGGGGCTTCGGTATCTGTTCGGAGACAATCCGCTCGGTTTTCAGTTTGTCGATGAGCCGCATTCGGTGATTTGGCGGTCGATGAAACGGCGATCCCCCCTGGGGAAGGCGATCTACATCAATAAGGTCGCCAGCTTCGTCGGCCCCACCGGTTGGATCTCGGCCCTCGATCACCCATCGTTCATGACCATCGATCGCGAGTGCCGTCCTTATGAACTCGGATGGCTGCTCTTTTCCTTCTCGGACATTCCGCCGAAAAAAGAGGGGGGCCATGGACCGGCCGCCTGAACGACAGATCGGAGCGCTCCATATTCACTCCAACACCTCGCACGACGCCGAGTGGCCGCTGGAGCAATGCAAGCGGGTCTTCAGCGCGGAGGGTTACCACTTTCTGGCAATGACCGAGCATGCGGAGGGGCTCGATTCGGAGCGGGTGGCGGCCTGGCTCGATGAGTGCGACCGCCTTTCCGATTCGGACTGCATGCTCCTTCCGGGATTCGAGTTCTCGGTCGGCCGGAATACCCATCTTCTCGGATTCGGCGTCCGGAAGCTGCTTCGCGGCGGATCGATCGAAGCGCTGATCGATCAGATCCATGAGGCGGGAGGGGTGGCCGTCTTGGCCCATCCGACCCCGGAGGCGCTGAATCTGATCTATCCCGCCGCCGAAGCGCTCGACGGAATGGAAATTTGGAACACCCGCTACCATAAGGGGGGCCGTCTGCCGCTCCGTCTGTTGGGGGCGCTCGATCGGCTCCGCGAGACGCGGCCCGCTTTTCACGGCTTTGCCGGAATCGATTTTCACAAAGGGAGTCAAGATCGGCGTCTCTCCGTCTCGCTGGAATCGCCCCGAACGGCGGCCGGGATACTGGAGGGGCTTCGCGCCGGACGGTTCACGATCCAACGCGGTCCCGTCTCGATCCCTTCGACCGGGTCGCTCTCTCTGGGAGGGCAGATCAAACTGGCGCTTCAAACCTCTTTTATGCGGATGGAATCGGATGCGGTCGCTTCTTAAACGTAAACTGCAGCGCGGAATCAAGTGGATGGTCCGCCTTTTTTATCCGCTCTATCTTCTGATCGATTTTTTCAGGAGAAGAGAAGAGGTCCGGATTTTGATGTACCACAAGGTCTCCAACCTGCCGCCGGAGCGGGACGTTCCCTATTGCAATGTTCCGGTTGCCTCCTTCGAGGCGCAGATGCGCTTTTTGGCAAAGAGCGAACTGGAGGTGATCTCGCTGGAAGATCTGGGAGGGTGGCTGGGAGGGGAATCTTTTGGAAGCGGGCGAAAAAAGGTGGTGATCACCTTCGATGACGGTTTTCAGGACAACTATCTGTATGCCGCGCCCATTTTAAGGCGACACCAATTACCGGCGACCTTTTTCGTCATTACCGGTGCAGTCGGGCGCGATGCGCCTTTCGACCACCTTCAATGGGATGCCGCTGCAAGGACCGATCAATCGGTTCATCCCGAGCATTGGCTTCCGCTGACCTGGGGGATGCTCCATGAAATGAAGCAGCAGGGCCACGCGATCGGATCCCACACCCGGTCTCATCGTTCTCTCGCCCGACTCACCCGGAGTGAGGTCTGGGAGGAAGTGGCCCAGTCGAAGAAAGAATTGGAGTCGGGCTTGCAGACAACGATCACCGCCTTTTCCTATCCCTTCGGCTCCGCAGTGTATGGCGATTTCAATGAGGGGACGGCGGGGGCGCTGAGAGAGGCGGGATACCGTTTTGCCTGCACCACAAAATGGGGGGCCAACTTCATCGGAGAAAGCTCCTATCGGCTCAAGCGGATTCCCGTCTATGACCATGACACCCTCTTCGATTTCAAGTGCAAGGTGGTCGGAGCGGCCGATTGGCTTGGATGGATGAAAGAGGGCTGGCAGCGGGTGTTCCGCCGGGATGATAAAACCGAGTTTGTTCCGACGATCCAAAGAGAGGAAACGAGCGTTTCTGTGAACACGGAGAGATCGTCATGAAAGTTTTTGTGACCGACGGCGCGCAGAACCATGCCTTGGCGGTGGCCCGTTCGCTGGGAGCCAAAGGGGTCGAGGTGGTGGTCGGGGAGTCTTCTGTCCTTTCCAAGGGGGGATTTTCCCGGTATTGCCGGCAGCGGCGGGTCTATCCCTCGCCGGCCGAGAGTGTCAGCGGCTTTCTCTCCTGGATGGCCGAGGAGATGAAAAAAGGAGAGTATGATTTTCTCCTCCCGATGACCGAAGGATGCCTGCTGCCGATCTCGGCCCATCGGGATCGCTTCTTTCCCTATGTCCGCCTTCCGCTCCCCTCGCATGAAGCGATCTTTCAGGCCTGCAACAAAGCCGATACCCTCGCCCTCGCGCAGCGGGAGGGGGTTCCGATTCCACAGACCTGGTTCGTGGAGGATCTGGCGGAGCTGCCGGCCCTGGCAAAGACAATTCCTTATCCGGTGGTGATCAAGCCGAAGTGGTCCTCTTATTGGAAGGGAGACCGGATGACGTTGGGAGGAGGGGCGGCGTATGCCTTCGGGCCGGAGGAACTGGTGGAGAAGGTCCGGCGCATCCATCAAGAGATTCCGTTCCCCTTGATCCAGTCGTTTGTCCCCGGCAGGGGGTACGGTCTCTACGCTCTCTTCGAGGAGGGACGGCCGCGGGTCTTGTTCGCGCATGAGCGGCTGCGGGATGTCCGGCCGACCGGCTCCGGGAGCGCCTTGCGGCGGAGCATCCCCCCCGATCCGCTGCTGGAAAAACATGCCGTGTCGCTCCTCAAGACGCTGAAGTGGCACGGGGTGGCGATGGTCGAATTCAAGTGGGACCGGGGTCGCTCCGAGCCGGTTCTCATGGAGATCAACGGACGCTTCTGGAACTCGCTTCCGCTGGCGATCGCCGCCGGGGTCGATTTTCCCTGGCTTCTGTTGCAGATGGCGCAGGGAAAGCCGTTCGACGATTTTCCGGCCTATCAAAACGATCTTCTCTGCCGCTGGTTCCTCGGCGACTGCCGCCATCTCTTATCGGTTTTGCAAGGAGCGCCTCCTGGCTGGCCGGCCCCTTTCCCGAAGCGGGGCGAGACCTTCCTGGAATTCTTAAAGTCGCACCGGCGGGGGATGATCTATGACACCTTCCGGTCGGAAGATCCGCTCCCCGGGTTGATTGAGTGGCTTCATTTTGCTTTCACGAAAATGCCCGGATACTTTCAACGATCGAAGAGGAGGCTCACCAAACATGCCGAACCGGTTTAAAGCCGCGCTTCACCTGCACACCACCTATTCGGACGGTGAGCTCACCCTGGCGGAGTTGAAATCCCGTTTCAAGAAGGAAGGGTTTCAATGTTTGATGATGAGCGATCATGCCGAATCGATGACGCCGGAGCAGATGGAAGCGTATGTCGCAGAATGTCGTGCCCTCTCGGACGATCAGTTCTGCATCATTCCGGGTCTTGAGTTTGCATATAAATTCGAGAGCGGGAGTCTTCACCTGCTCGGGTATGGCGTCAGCCGATACCAGCGTGAAGAGGAGCCGGTCAAAATGATCGAGACGATTCATCAGCTCGGCGGGGTGGCGGTCTTGGCGCATCCGTATCCGCCCCTTTTGCCGCAGATTCTCCCGATGAACGGAACGATCGATGGGATTGAGCTTTGGAATACAAAATACAACGGCCGGCTCGCCCCTGCTCTTTGGAATTACCAGCTTCTTACGCAGGTCAGGGCGCTTCGTCCGGAGGTGCTCGGATTCTATGGAACCGATTTTCACTGGAAGACGCAGTACACCGGTTTGGCGGTTTGGATCGAGGCGGAAGCGCTCATCCCGGCGTTGCTCCTGGCGGCGGTTCGAAATGGGAAATTTTTTGCAGAAAAAGAGGGGGTGCGCCTCACTCCCGACGGCTCCCTCACGCCCGATCAGAAGAGCTCTTTTGAGAGAAGGGAGCGGTTTTATCGAATATGGAGGACGATGGTGGTCGGCGCGCGGGGGCCCTTTAAGTCCCTCCGAATTCCGATCCCGCAGCGGCTCAAGGCGATGGCTAGGAAAGTGCTCTAAATTCAAATGGGGGTTCACGATGCTTCAGGGAAAAGAGATCATCTGCTTTGCGAACGATTGGGATGGGGATCCGTTGAGCAAGAAACACATCATGAAACGCCTCGCGCAGCGGAACCGCATTCTCTGGGTCAACTCGATCGGGAACCGGAGTCCGAAGATCAACAAAAAAGATCTCGGCCGGATTTTCAAGAAGACGAGCCAGTTTTTTCAAGGTGTCCGTGAGGTGGAGAAGAACATCTATGTCTTCTCGCCGGTGATGATTCCCTTTTACCATTCGATGATGCTTCGAAAGTCGAATCAGCTCCTTTTGGCCGCGATGATCCGGCGGCAGCTGAAGCGGCTCGGTTTCTCCAACCCGATTACCTGGACCTTCGCCCCCTCCTCCGCCGATGTCGTAGGACGGCTCGGGGAGTCGCAGGTGATTTACCACTGCGTCGACGAGTTCTCCGCCTTCTCGGATGCGCCTCAAACGGCGATTCAAAACATGGAAGAGACCCTTCTGAAGAAATCCGATTTGGTCATCGTCTCGGCGAGCACCCTCCAGGAGAGCAAACGACGCTGGAATCCGAACACCCATCTGGTTCGACATGGGGTCGATTACGATCATTTCAGAAAGGCGCTCGAACCGCCGACGGCGATTCCTCCGGAAATCGCAGGGCTGCCCCGCCCGATCATCGGGTTTCATGGGCTCGTTGCCGACTGGATCGACCTTCCCCTGATCCGGAAGATGGCGATTCAATATCCCAAATGGTCGATTGTTCTTTTGGGATCGGCCACCACCGACGTCTCTCAAATCAGCGGTTTAAAAAACGTCCATCTGCTGGGGAAGCGCCCCTATGAGAGTCTGCCGGCCTATTGCAAAGGATTCGATGTGGCGATTCTCCCCTTTGTGGTGAATCGTCTAACCCTTTATGCGAATCCCCTTAAGCTCCGGGAGTACCTGGCGGCCGGCCTGCCGGTCGTTTCGACCGACCTTCCTGAAGTACGAAGTCTCGGAGGAGACACCCGGATCGGCCGGAGCCACTCCAGTTTCATCGAGCAGGTCGCCGACCTTGTCCAGAAGGGGGAGGTGGGGCCCTCACTCGATCGCTCCAAGAGTATGGAACAGGAGAGTTGGGATCACAAGGTAGAGCTCCTTTCAATGCTGATCGAGAAGGGGGCTCCGGGGGGAGATCGTTCCCGCGCCGCGGTCGACGACCCTGCTCATCGGCTGAAAGACGCCGGCGCGGCGCAGTTTCTAAAGTTTAGATAGGTCGATCGGACCGATGACGGATAGAGAATCACCGAACGGGGGGAGTCATGGGCTTACAACAATTGGCGCTGAAAATCAGGAGGAGAGAGGGGACCGTCTATAACGGTCTCTATCAACTCGCCGTCCGGGTACGGCATCTGGCCTGTCCGGTGTTTGTCCCGTTGCACCGGTTTCTCTATTATGAGCGGCGGTCGAGACAGTCGGCCTGGCATTATCTCCGGCGGGTTTTTTACTGGGAGCCGCTTTTTAAAAGTATCTGTCAGCAGGTCGGTCCTCGATTCCGCCTGGTCAGCGGTATCCCTTGGGTGGAGGGGTTTCTCGACATCCGGATCGGGTCCGATGTTACGCTCAACGGCATTACCACCCTGGCCGGGGCCACTGTTTGGGAAAAACCGACACTTGAAATCGGAGATGACTCCTATATCGGTTATCAGGTGACGATCACGGTCGGCCCCTTGGTTCGGATCGGCCGGCATGTCTTGGTGGCCGACCGGGTCAGTCTGGTCGGATATGATGGTCACCCGAAGGACCCGATCGCGCGAAGGAATCACCGGCCTGCGCCAAGGGAAGAAGGACGGCCGATCATCATTGAAGACAACGTCTGGATCTGCTCGAATGCGACGGTGTTGAAGGGGGTGACCGTCGGCGAGGGAGCGATTGTCGCCGCGCACGCGGTGGTGACCTCCGATGTGCCCCCCTACGCGGTGGTGGCTGGAAATCCGGCGCGTGTGGTCAAGCAGCTTTCCGTCGAAGAAAAAGTAATCTGAGGAGAAAATCTTGCCTTTTCCCCTGACGTTCTCATTTTTTACGCCTTCATAAAGGACTGTAAATGGGCCAACCGAATGCGCGCCGCTCTTTTCTTCCCTCCGGGGAGGCAGGGAAACCAGCGTCCCAGAAAAAAGAGGGGCCGACCCTCCAAACAGGAAAAAGAGAGTCGGGCTTCTCTGAAGTGCCGAGGCGGGATTTCCTGGAAGGAGCGAAAGACGGCGATTCCCTTGCGCACCTGCGATCGGTGGTCCTCCGAGAGCAGCAGACCCGGTGGGGGGCGATCGGTTTCTCTCCCGAATGGTCATTCGATCTCGCGCCGATCGAGGCCGAGGGAGAAAACGCGGCGAAGTATCTTGCCACCTTTTTCTCGAAGGGGGGAAAGCCGCAACGAAGCGTGTTTCTGAAGCAGTACCATCATCCTCAAATCGACAGCGCCGTGGTGGAGAACGAATTCTGCGGAATTCAGGTTGTACACCAGGCGTTCGAATCGACCGAGCGGTTTCGAGCGCCCCAGCCCTACAGCTGCCGGCTCAGCGAGAAGATCCTCTTCATGGAGTACTGTCCTTCCATCAGTCTCAAGAAGATGCTCTTCCGTCCGCTTCGCCTCTCGCGCTTTCTGCTTTTAGGCCGGCAACGCGAGCGGCTGCTGGAGTATATGATCGAAGCGGGACGGCTCTTGGCGCATTTTCAGCATATCCCGGTGCATCATCACCCGGCGGGCGGAAAGGAAACGGCGGAGAGCATTGTGCTGCGATATGAAAAACAGCTCTTGCGCCATCTTGGCATCTGCCGGAAGGGGGGCTTTCCGGAAGGATTGATCCAGCGGATTCAGTGTGCGGTGTTCCACCGGCTTGAAAGCCAATCTTCCTTTCAACCGATCGTCCTGCAACATTCCGATTTCGCCCCCTGGAACCTGATGGTGGGGGATCGGCATCTTTACTTGACCGATTTCCAAAATTTCAATCCCGGCTTCGCCTCTTTTGATCTGGCGTTCTTCTACTGTGCCCTCGATCTCCTCTATCGTTATCGAACCGTGGACGGGGCGCTCTTGTCACAGATGCAGTCGGTTTTAGTGGATGCTTATCTCAATGGTCATGAAGAGGCCGGTTTTTTTCAGGGGAAGGGAATGGAAGTGAAGCAAGGCCTTCCTTTGTTTGAGACCTTTCGGTTGATGCACATGACCTACTTTGCTCAATCCATTTTTTGTTCTTCTCCGGGATCCTTTTATCAATCATGTTATGCCGTTCCCTTCCGTCGTTTTCTGATCGATTGGTTCCACCAACACCTCGAGGATTAAAGAGGGAACGCCGCCATGTCTGTACGATGCCCGAACGAATCTTAATAATTGACGATGAACCGCACCTCCTGGCGACGCTCGAGGAGATCCTGCGGCAGGAAGGATACGAAGTCGATTCGGCGCGCACCGGGAAGGAGGCGCTGGAGAGACTGCGCCACGCGGCCTATGATGTGGTCATCGTCGACCACCATCTCCCGGACGGGACCGGACTCGGGCTTCACACCGAATTCGAGAAGATCCAGCCCGCTCCCGCCACCGTTCTGTTGACCGGCCACGCCTCGATCGATACCGCCATTGAAGCGATTCGACGGGGGGCGAGCGACTATCTTCTTAAGCCGACGCACCCGGAGGATCTGAAGCGGTCGGTGAGGCAAGCGCTGGAGCGGAAGAAAATCTCCGAGGCGGTGACGCTTCAGCGGAAGATGGAGCTGCTGTATGAAGTCGGCCGCTCCATTTCCGGGGAGACCGAGCTCGATGCCTTTTTGAAAAACCTTGTTGAAAGGCTTTCGGAGGTGCTGGTGCTTCCCCGTTGTTTACTCTTTCTCTTGACCGACGAGAGAGAGGCGTTGATTCTCAAGGCTGCGAACATTCCGGTCGACCGGGAGGTCCGCATTCCGGTCCGTAAAGGAATGATTTACGATCTACTGCATGAGGGGAAAGAGGTTGTCATTGACGATGTACAGAAGGATCGGCGGCTTCCTCCCTTATTAAAGAAGCTACATCTTCGCTCCTTGCTTCTCGTTCCGATCGTGCTCCGGGGAGATTTGCTCGGCGTCCTTTCGGTCGATTCGGGCGAAACACCGCATCGCTTTACCGGATCGGAGGTCAAGCTGGCTCGGTTCATCGCCGATCAGGCGGCGGTCGGCATTGAGAATATCCGGTATTGCCAGCGTGAGCGGGACAAGGCAAAGGAGCTCGGTCTTCTGGCCGAAATTGCCACGACCGGAACGGAGCTGCACGAGGAGCGGTCGATTCTGAGTCTGGCGATCGAAAAGGCGGTTTCGTTGATGCGGGTCGATGCCGGGACCCTCTTTTTGATCGACCCGGAACGTTGGGTGCCGACGACCTCCGTTGCCCAAGGGCCGTCGCTTGCACCGATAGGACGTCCGAAGCCGCTTTCCCCGCGAGGGCTTGAGGGAATGATCGCCCTTTCGCAAAAGCCATGGGCCATCCCAAACATCGCGTCGGAGAAGAAGCTTCCCGCATCTGAGCGGGGAAGGTTGAAGGGGTGGGCCTCCTATCTCGGCGTTCCATTGGTCTATAAAGGGATCACCCGGGGAATTCTGTCGATTGCCACGAGACAGCCGCGCACCTTCGCCCCGCGCGAGGTCGCATTGATGAACTCGATCGCCCACCAGGTGGCGTTGACGATCGAAAATGTCCGTCTCTACAATTTAAACCGGGCGCATCAAGAAGACCTCCGGCAGCTCTCGTTGAAGGTTCTCTCGACGCAGGAGGACGAGCGGAGGCGGATTTCACGAGAGCTGCACGATGCGATGGGACAGGGCCTGCTGGCGCTCAAGCTTCACCTGGAGATCCTGGCGGATCAAATTCCTCCGGAGATGGCGAGCCAGCGGGAGGAGATCGGAGAAGCCCACGCGATTGCAACACAGACAATTGAGGAGATCCGAAGGCTGGTGGCCGATCTGCGGCCGCTGAAGCTCGATGATCTCGGACTGGTCCCCACGCTGCGAGGGCTGATTAAAGACTTCTCCCGGAAATTTAAGATCCGGACCACGCTCAAGCGGGTGAAGCTTTACCGCCGGCTTCCCTCCGACATGGAGACGATGATCTACCGGATCGTTCAGGAGGCGCTGACCAATGTCGCCAAACATGCCCGGGCGACGCAAGTATCGATTTGGCTGGAGCGGATTGAGGAGCGGGTTCGGGTCCGTGTGATCGACAACGGGGTCGGGTTCGATGCGACCACCCTCGCCCGGCGGCGCGCCCGCCGGTTCGGGCTGGTCGGGATTCAAGAGCGGGTTGATCTGATGGGAGGCGCTTTCCAGATCCTCTCCGGCCGAGGGCGGGGAACGGAGCTGCGGGTTGAGCTCCCTTTTGAACCGGCGGTTCCGAGAAGTGAATGGATGTCCTCCTCCGGCCCGGAACTCCTGAGGGAGCCGATCTCCACAAAGGCGACGAAGCGCCCCCTCTCCATCCGCAGGCCGCGGCGGCTCCCGCCCCATTGATTTCGGGGTGAGAATCTGTTTCACTGAAGGATGTTCACTTAACAGGGATGCGAGACAAAACGATGGCTAAAATACGAGTTCTGCTGGCCGATGATCACACGTTGCTTCGGCAGGGGATGCGACGATTGTTGGAAGCGGAGGACGACTTCGAAGTTGTAGGAGAAGCCGGCGAGGGGCTGGAGACGATTCACAAGGCGGAGCAGCTCCGCCCCGACGTCGTGGTCCTCGACTACGCGATGCCGGGCCTGACCGGGCCGCAGGCGGCGGTCCGGATCAAGCAGATGGAGCCGAAAACCAAGCTGATCATCCTGACGATGCACGATGATGAGGAATACGTCGAAGAGGCGCTCGGCGCGGGAGCCTCAGGCTATATGTTAAAAGATTCGGCCTCCCATGAGTTGATCTCGGCGATCCGTTCGGTTTACCGCGGGGACACCTATCTCTCACCCGGTGTGTCTAAAAAAATTGTGACCGGCTATCTACAGAGAACCAAACGGCCGGAGCCGAAGACCCCGTATGAGCAGCTGACCGTTCGGGAGCGGGAAATCCTCCGGCTGCTGGCCGAGGGACATTCCGCCAAAGAGGTCTCGCGCCTTCTGAACATCCAACCCAAAACGGTCGATGCCCATCGGTCCAACCTCATGAAGAAGCTGGGACTCCACTCCCGCACCGATTTAATCAAATATGCGATCAGGAGAAAAATCATAAAGGTGTAGGGGCGTACCTGCAGGTGCGCCCACAATGCGGCCGGACACATCGGTCCGCCCCTACAAACAGGTGCTTTCACCGCCCCGCGTGGCCAAAAAATAACCCCAACACGCGGACGCGGGCGGGATGGCGCTCGTCGGGCAGGATCTGGAAGGGTCGGTCTCCAAAAAAGGGGACGGCCATCGCCTGAACGATATCGAGGGCCGGCTGACCTTCCTTCCCGGTGATGTGAAGTTGATACTGTCCCGATTGGTCTTCCCGGTCGACGGCAAGAAAGAACGCAATCTCAACGCCGCAGACGATGGCGCGATGAGAATCGAGCGGACGTGCACCGTCCCAACAGGGGGTGTTCTCCGCCGTTTTTTTTAATGATGCAATTTTCTGATGATCTTCCAGGGTAAAGTGCAGCGTCCCCTTCCGCGCAGACGAATTCTTCAAAGCTCCTCCAAAACGGGTGTCAGGTGACGGGTGCAAGGGTCGAGGAAAGACCTCTCTCCCCCGACCCTCGGCCCATCCGATGACATTACATTCCCAGATGTTTCTTTAGGTTGTCATTTTCCGCGATTTTCGGGTTGTTGCCTCCGAACTCTTTTGCCTTTTTGAATGATTCGGTTGCGCCGGCGTGATCTCCTTTTCCATCCAACGCGATGGCCAGGTTGAAATGAGCTTCGGCGAAATCGGGTTTCATCCCCAGGGCTTCTTGAAACAACGGTGCTGCAACATCGAAATGGCCTTGAACGAGATGGTCGACCCCCTCGTTGTTTTTGTCGGCTGCATCTTTGTTGGTGACATTTGCCGGTGATGCAATCGCGGGAATCTGGGCGCTGGAAGCGCCTCCTCCCGAGCCGCCATAACAGCCAGTGAGAGCCAATAATATCAGTAGCATTGAAAGGGATTTTATCTTCATGGTGCACCTCCTTTGTTAGCGGTGAACGATCTTCGAATACTATAGGTCAATCTGGAGTCGAATTCAAGTAACGTTCCCGACAGAGCGGGTGCAAACGTTAGTCGCCCAGCCGGAGTATGGGGGTGTCCGTCCCCAACGCCGGTACTTTTCCATGCTCCATCGGGCGGAAGTAAATATCGGCCTCTTCGTGGAGCCGAGCGACATCGATTCCCATCCAGCGTTGATCCCGAAACGGGTTGAGCCGATCCGAGGCGGCGCGCCAGAGCTTCTGAGAGGAGGGGGCCTCTTGCATGTGAAGCTTCAGGAGCGAGGCGGCGATATTGATCAATCCTTGAATGAGGCGGGCCGGATCGGCCTGGGGGGGATGGCTTTTCCAGAGCGCTTCCCAGACTTCGTGCGCTTCCCAAAAGTAGAATCGGTTGAAGAGATCGACGCCGCGCAAATAGGCTTCAAGGGTCTTCCACTGATCGGGCGTCCAGAAAGGATGGACTTTTGGGCGGACAGCACGGTAGCGGTGTCCCCTTGGATCGCGAATCGGATGGGGATGAAGACCGGGAACAAACCGATACGCCGGGAGGGCCCGCTCCCTGGCATACCAGGGGAGAGTTTCCATGTGAGGGGGATCGGGAATGGAGGAGAGAGACGGCATTTGTGACGGATCCATCCGTGGGGTATTCGGAAACAGATCTTCGGTTAGCTCTGGATCTTCTCCTTCATCCAGTGGGAGAGGTGGACATACCGCTTCAGTGTAAGGCCGTCTTGATCGGAAATCTTGGTGATCAGCAGCCCGTGGCGATAATATCCGTCTTGGCTTGTTTGGCTGTCGACCCGAACGACCTTGGCTTCCAGGGGAATCGTCTGCCAGTTCGAGAACGGAAAGAGCGTCTTGGGAAGATAGAGCTTCACCTGAATGGATGTTCCCATCTCAAGGGCCGCTTCGAGCAGGAGCATAAAGCCGGCTTCGCCGATGCTCATCGCTCGGGCCCGCTCGAAGCGGGGCGGATTGGACAGGGCATACTCCACCGGGAAGGTCACCCCTTCCAGCCGGGACGATGTTCTCTTATCGGGATTGTTTTGCATTATGCATCGTCTCCTCTTTGCGGATCGCCTCTGCAACCCGGACAACCCGGATGAGGGGTTTGATATCATGGACCCGAATGATCCGCGCCCCTTGGAAGACGGCGATCGCCGCCGCGGCAGCGGTTCCTTCCAGCCGTTCCGAAGGGGGAAGGTCAAGAATCCGCCCAATAAACGATTTGCGTGAGGGACCGACCAGTAAGGGCACCCCCAGATCGGCGAAGTCGCCGAGGCGATGGAGAATTTTCAGGTTATGGTTTGCCGTCTTTCCAAATCCGATCCCGGGATCGGCCACGATCCGGGTCCGTGGAATCCCCTGGGAGACGGCCGCGTCAATTCGATCACTTAGAAAGTGGTAAATCTCCCCGATGAGATCGCGGTAGCGGGGATGGCGCTGCATCGTCTGCGGTGTCCCCTTCGAATGCATGATGACGAGACCTGCGTTCCCATTTGCAGCCACCGATAACATCTGGGGGTCCTGCATAAAACCGCTGACATCATTGATAATCGAGGCTCCCGCCTCGATCGCCCGCCGCGCCACCTCCGACTTGGTTGTATCGATCGAGAGTGGGATCGCGAGTTGTTTTGCCAGTCGCTCCACGACCGGAACGACACGGCGAATTTCTTCTTCCACCGAAACCGGTTCGGCGCCGGGCCGTGTCGATTCACCCCCCATGTCGATGAGGTCCGCCCCCTCCGCCTCCATCCGAAGCGCTTGTTCAACCGCCTGATCCGGATTAAAGAACTGTCCCCCATCCGAAAAAGAATCGGGGGTGATGTTTAAGACGGCCATGATCAGCGGCCGACGGGCGTAATTCAGTCGGTAAGCGCCGCAGTGCCAGATGCCGGTCTGTTTCTTGGAACGGGGCGCGGGGCGATGGGTGAGCGTGGCCTTTTTTTGTGTAGAAGAAAATAAGAACCCGTCTCTCCCCTTTGTCTTAGGAGATGAGACGGGTTCATCAATCGACATACGGTAACCGTTAGGCCGGAGAGGGGGAGATCGATGCTTGGACGATCCGATCAATTTCCGGAGCATCCAACGATTCTTTCTCCAAGAGGGCATCGGCGAGCGCCTTGAGCGTCTTCATGTTGTTAGTGATCAAGGTTTTGGCCCGCTCGTAATTTTCCGTGACCAAGCGTCTGACTTCGTTATCGATCTCAATCGCGGTGTACTCCGAATAGTCGCGGTGCTGGTTGATCTCTCGTCCCAAGAAGATTTCCTGCTCTTTCTTCCCGAAGGTCAGCGGGCCCATCTTCTCGCTCATCCCCCACTCGCAAACCATCTTCCGGGCCAGATCGGTCGCTTTTTCAATATCGTTTCCGGCGCCGGTCGTCACGTTGTTGAGCACCAGCTCCTCTGCGACCCGACCTCCCATCATGATGGCGATGGTGTTGTAGAGATATTCCTTATGATAGTTGTGCCGATCATCGGTCGGCAGCTGCATGGTGACCCCCAACGCCCGACCGCGCGGGATAATGGTGACCTTGTGGATCGGATCGGTTCCCGGCAGCAGCTTGGCGATGAGTGTGTGTCCTGCCTCATGCACCGCGGTGATCCGTTTCTCCTCTTCGGAGATGACCATGCTTCGGCGCTCAACCCCCATCAAAACCTTGTCTTTCGCCGCCTCGAAGTCGTTCATTTCGACGTTCTTTTTCCCTCTCCGAGCCGCCAGGAGAGCCGCTTCGTTGACGAGATTCTCAAGATCGGCGCCGGCAAACCCCGGCGTTCCACGGGCGATGATTTCCAGCCCGACATCGGGAGAGATAGGGATCTTCTTTGTGTGGACCTTCAGGATTTCAACCCGTCCCTTGAGGTCGGGCCGGCCGACGACGATTTGACGATCAAACCGTCCGGGGCGCAGCAGCGCAGGGTCAAGCACGTCGGGCCGGTTCGTGGCGGCAATCAGGATGACTCCTTCCGATGTTTCAAAGCCATCCATCTCGACCAGAAGCTGGTTCAGGGTCTGTTCCCGCTCATCGTGACCACCGCCCAATCCGGCGCCGCGATGGCGACCGACGGCGTCAATCTCATCAATAAAAATAATACAGGGGGCGTGCTTCTTTCCCTGCTCAAAAAGATCGCGAACCCGCGAGGCGCCGACGCCGACGAACATTTCAACGAAATCGGACCCGGAGATCGAGAAGAAGGGGACCCCCGCTTCACCGGCGATGGCCTTGGCAAGTAAGGTTTTTCCGGTTCCGGGAGGTCCCACGACGAGGACCCCTTTTGGAATTCGACCGCCGAGCTTCTGGAACTTCGGAGGATCTTTCAGGAATTCAATGATCTCTTCGACTTCTCCTTTCGCCTCATCGATCCCGGCGACATCCGAGAAGGTGATCTTTTTACGATCTTCCGAAAGAAGGCGTGCGCGGCTTTTTCCAAAGGAGAGGGCCTTGTTTCCGCCGACCTGCATCTGGCGCATGAAGAAGATCCAGAGGCCGACAAAGAGGATAAACGGACCCCACGTCATCAGGAAGGTCATGTACCAAGGGGGCTCTTCGGGCGGCTTCGCGGTAATTCGAACGTTTTTCTCCCGCAGGTTTTTAATAAGATCGGGATAAGCGGCGGAGTAGGTTTTGAATTTGGTTCCGTCCTTCAAGATTCCCGAAATGTAGTTGTCCTTGATCGTCACCTCGGAGACTTCGCCCTTTTCCGTCTTCGCCATGAAATCGGAGAAGATGATTTCATCTTCAATCGGCCGTGAAGAGGTATTGAAGAGGTTGTAGAGCAGGATCATAAAGAGGGCCACCACGATCCAGGGGGCTAAGTTCTTGAAACGAGGGTTCATTTAATCCTCCTAAAAATCAAAAAATATTGCTCCACATTCTAACATAGTTTTTAGGCGGTGACAATCAATTCCGCAATGATGGAATTGATCGAGAAAACGCCTCCATCAATTCTTGGAGCAAAGGAGATCGTTTCAGCCGGTTTGGTCGATCTTTCATGGATCTTCTCGAACGTTTTCCAAGACGGCAATATAGGGAAGGTTCCGGTACTTGTTCTCATAATCAAGCCCATAGCCGACGACATATTTGTTGGGGATGGTAAAGCCGACGTAATCGATGGTGACTTCTGTTTTTCGGCGTTGCGGCTTATCGAGCAGGGTACAGAAGCGGAGCGAGTTCGGCTTCCGGGCCATCAATTTCTTCTTCAGGAAGGTCAAGGTCAATCCGGAATCGACGATATCCTCAACCAAGAGGATATCTTTCCCCTTTACATTTTGTGAGATATCCGAGATAACCTTCACCGCCCCGCTGCTTTTTTTCTTTTCACCATAACTTGAAACGACTAAGAAATCAACATGAAGCGGAAGGGGGATGGCGCGCGTCAGATCTGCAAAGAAAACGAAAGCCCCCTTCAGGACCCCGATCATCAGGAGGTCTTTCTCTTGATAATCTTTGGCAATGCGCATGCCGAGCTCCTGGATACGCTTTCGCATCTCCTCCTGGGTGATCATCGGTTTTCCAAAGATCCGTCCTTCCATTCAACGGCCCTCCGTGAATGGGTTTAACCCCGAGAGAGAAACGGGTCGATCCAGTGTATGCGCTTCCACGATTAATACCCCTTTGGTTTTTTCCGTTGCCAGAAACCGGCCATCGATCCGCAGTCCGATCACCCACAAAATTCCTTCCGGGCAGGTCAGAATCGGGATTAACGTTCTTTGCGGTTTGGGAATTTTTGCATCAACAAACAGATCTTGTAGCTTTTTGTGCCGGCCCTCCATTCCGGTTGGGACGAAACAATCGCCCGGCCGCCATTCCCGGAGGGTCAAAGGATTGGAAATTCTATCAAAATCGAAAGAAGCGACGCAAGTGGAAAAAACGGGGAGGCGTTCTCTGTCCCGATGGAGCGAAACCGTCAGCCGCAGTCCCCATTCCGGCAGGTCGATCGGGTCCGCCGAGGGTGAAAGGATTATTTCCGGTCGAGAAGATTGCCGAGAAGCTCCCTTTTGATTCGCTTTCGAATCTCTTTTTCGGAGAAATAGCCGTGTATATCCCTTCTCGGCCCAAAGCTGGTGCGGAAGGAGATAGGTTTTACCGGTTTGACCCGTAAGCGCTTTCAGCAAAACGGTTTCGATATGATGGAATCCGATTCCCTTCAACCCGGGATGGAGTTGATCGAGGCTCCATCGAACCATCCGGCGTTGAAGGGCGGGGTGAAGCGACTGGAGGCGTTCGATATCAAATGAGACCATGCCCTTCTTTTTTTCGATACCGAGCTGCGGAATCAATTCCTCCGTGTAGCGGGTCAAAAAATCATTCTCTTCCTGCAGCAGTTCGGTTTCTCTAAAAAGGGTTTGCTTCACCTTCGGATTATATTCCTCGAGAAGGGGAAGAAGCCGATGGCGGACCCGGTTTCTAAGGTAGATTTCCTGTCGATTGGAGGGATCTTCGATGAACGGGATCTTCTCCCGCGATAATTCATCAACGATTTGCTTCCGCGAAATGGACAGCAAAGGGCGAATGATCATCCCATCGCGCATCCGGGGGATCGCGGCGAGGCCTTGCGGTCCGGCCCCCCGAAGCAAGCGCATCAGGAATGTCTCCGCCTGGTCGTCGGCCGTATGGCCCAAGGCGATCCATCGGGCGCCGGCGGCTCCGGCGACCTCTTTTAGAAAGGCATAGCGGACCTCTCGGGCCCCTTCCTGTTTTGAGAGATGCCGCTCTTTGCAGATGCGCGGGACGGGGAGGGAAGAAACGGTGGCTGGAACTCCCCATTGGTCGCAGAGCCGCTGGACGAAATCGGCTTCTTGCGCCGCCTCCGGTCGAAAACCATGATTTAAGTGGGCCACATGAAGCGTGAACGGATGGCGGGAGGAAAGTTGCCGGAGAAGATGAAGCAGGCAGACCGAATCGGCCCCGCCGGAGACGCCAACAACGATCTTGTCTCCAGGTTGGCGGGGAAATTGCCGGAAGTGCTGGGTAAAGATTTTAAGAATCGATCGATTCCTGCGGGCTGAGAGCATCTCCACGTTACGCGGGTGTGGCCCCCTTCTCTTTCAAGACCGCCCGGGCCTGTTCGCTATCCTTGTTCATCTGCTGGGTCAGCGCCTCGGTCGACTCGAATTTTTGGTCGCCCCGAATCCAGTCGACGAAGGTGACGAGCAGACGCTTGCCGTAGATATCTTCATTGAAGTCGAAGATATGGACCTCCATCCGGCTTTCATGTTCTCCAAAGGTCGGTCGCGATCCGATGTAGACAATGCCATCGAGGGTGACATACCCTTCCGCCTTGAGGGTGGCCACCCGGACGGCGTAGACCCCCTCCTTCGGCACCAGTTCATTGGGGAGCCGGAAGTTGGCGGTCGGGAAGCCGAGTTTCTTTCCCATTCCATCCCCCTGGAGGACCTTCCCTTCCATCGTATAATAACGCCCCATCATTCGGGCGGCCAGATAGACGTTTCCCTCCTTCATCAGCTCACGAATTTTAGAGGAGCTGACGGGGATATTGTCGACGGTCACCGGATCCTTTACCACCACTTCGAACCCGAGCTCCTTGCCGAATTGGATCAGGTCTTCTATTTTTCCCGCGCGATCTTTCCCGAATTGGAAGTTGCGGCCGACCACCACCTCTTTCGCGCCGATTTTGTTGTGCAGGTAGGTCTTGGCGAAATCATAGGGGCTCAATTGGGCGAAGTTTTTGTTGAATTCGGCGCTGAAGGCGACATCGATGCCGGTCGCCTCGATCTGCCGCATCTTGACCTGAAAGGTGCTCAGCAGTCGAAGGTCCCGCTCCGGGTGCAACACCTTCACAGGGTGCGGCTCAAAGGTCAGGATGACCGAGGTCCCCTCTTTTTCCTGGGCCCGCTGGATCGCCTCCGCCAGAATCGCCTGGTGTCCCAAATGGAGTCCGTCGAAATTGCCGATGGCAACCACCGGATAGGCCTCGATCGGTTTAATATTGGCCGAGCCGATAAACATTCTCATCTTTTTTCCCCCGAAATGTGCGCCATTTCTTTTGCAAAGTAAGTTAAAATCATGTCCGCGCCGGCGCGCCGGATCGAGAGGAGCGATTCGATCATGGCGCGCGTCTCGTCGATCCATCCCTTCTGGGCCGCCGCCTTGATCATCGAGAACTCTCCGCTGACCTGATAGGCCGCCACCGGAACGTTAAACGTATCCTTCACCTCGCGGATAATATCAAGATAAGGAAGGGCCGGCTTCACCATGACGATATCGGCCCCTTCTTCGATATCGAGCGCCACTTCCCGGATCGCCTCGCGCCGGTTGGCCGCATCCATCTGATAACTTTTACGATCACCGAACTGGGGGGCCGATTGGGCCGCATCCCGGAAAGGGGCGTAGAAACAGGAGGCATATTTGGCTGCATAAGAGAGGATCGGGATTTCGGTGTGTCCATTTTCGTCCAAGGTCTTCCGGAGTGTCCGGACCCGTCCGTCCATCATATCGGAGGGAGCGATCATGTCGGCCCCGGCCTCCGCGTGGGCCAGCGCCATCTTGGAGAGGATCTCCAACGTTTCGTCGTTGAGAATTTTCCCCTCCTTGACCACGCCGCAATGTCCGTGGGAGGTGTATTCATCGATGCAGACATCGGTGATGACGAGGAGAGCGGGCGTTTTCTCTTTGATCGCCCGGATCGCCTGCGGGACCACGCCGCGCGGGTCGCACGCGGCCGATCCGTAGTCGTCTTTCGTCTTCGGGATGCCGAAGAGGATCACCGCCGGAATGCCCAGCCGAGCCGCCTCGGTCGTTTCTTTGAGAAGCTCGGGGATCGACAGACGATACTGTCCCGGCATCGAGGCGATCTCGCTCTTTCCCTTCTTTTCCTGTGTCACGAAGAGGGGATAAATAAGGTCATCGGCCGAAAGCTCGGTTTCGCGGACCATCCGGCGGAGCGCTTCACTCTCCCGAAGCCGTCTCGGCCGGTGCGTTGGAAATCCCATCAAAACTCCTTAAATCGGATCGATGCGGAATGCGGGTGGCGGGGAGAGGAGCCGTTCTTGGGTCGTCCCTTCATTCGGAATTTCCACTCCACATTCCTCATTCGTTGTTTTCTGCTCCAATTTACTCTTTTTTCCTGAAATAGTCCACAATCGATTCGGCCAGGGCGGGGAGGGTATACTCGTCCGGCATGACGTCGACCTTCAATCCGAACTCCCGCGCCGTCTCCGCCGTGATCGGACCGATGCAGGCGGTGGCGCTTCCGGCCAACCACGATTGCCGCTGGGGACCGAGGATTTCCATGAAATGACGAAGGGTCGAGGAGCTGGCAAAGGTGATCATATCGACCCGCTTTGCAAGGAGGATCGTTTCCAGGGTTGCAGGATCAGGATCGGGCCGGACCGACTGGTACACGGGAACGACATCGACCGCGCCCCCCTTTTTTTGAATCTCCTCCGGTAAAATCTCCCGCGCCTCCTTGGCCCGGGGAATGAGAAAGCGCTTTCCGGAAATTCCCCGTTCATCCAGCGCTTGCAGCACCCCTTCGGCTTTAAATTCGGACGGAATCAGATCGACCTGCAGCCCCCACGCCTCCACCTCCGCCGCAGTCCGCGGGCCGATGGCGCAGAGCGAAATCCCCTTCAGCAGCCGAAGGTCTTTTCGGAGGGTGGCGAGACGCTTTCGGAACGATTGCACCCCGTTGACCGAGGTGAAAATGATCCAATCATAACGCTCGATCCGCGCAATGGCGGCGTCCAACGCGTCCCAACTCGGCGGCGGGGCGATCTGAATCGTCGGAAACGAGATCGTCTCCGCCCCATAAGAAGAGAGAAGCGCCATGAACTCGGGCGCTTGCTCTTTGGCGCGGGTGACGACGATCCGTTTTCCGAAGAGCGGTTTGGATTCAAACCAGTTGAGCCGGTTTCGGAGCGAGACCACTTCGCCGATCACCATCACGACCGGCGGCTTCATCCCCTCGTCGGCGACTTTTTCGACAATATCGTCCAATCGGCCGACCAGCGTTTCCTGAAAGGGGTAAGTGCCCCAACGGATCAGCGCAACCGGCGTTTTCGGGTCTTTTCCATGCCGGATCAACTCCGACACGATTCCTGCAAGATTCCCCATTCCCATCAAGAAGACGAGGGTGTCGGGTCCTCCGGCGAGCTTGGCCCAATCGACGAGACTTCCCGTTTTGGCAGGGTCCTCGTGACCGGTGACGAAAGCAACGGTCGAGGCCATCTCACGGTGGGTCAGCGGAATGCCGGCATAGGTCGGGACGCTGATGGCGGAGGTGACGCCGGGGACCACTTCAAAGGGGATTCCCGCCGCGACCAACGCTTCCGCCTCTTCTCCCCCACGTCCGAAAATAAACGGGTCGCCCCCCTTCAGCCGCACGACGGACTTTCCGGTCTTGGCCGCCTCAACCATTAACTGCTCGATGTGCTCCTGATGAAGCGGGCTTCGCGAGCCCCCTTTTTTCCCGACGTAGATCTTCTCCGCCCCCTCTTTCGCGAATTCGAGCAGCTTCGGGTTGGCGAGGTAATCGTAGATGATGACATCGGCCTCGGCGAGCAGCTCCTTGCCGCGGAGGGTGATCAGCTTCGGATCACCGGGCCCGGCGCCGACTAAGTAGACGGTTCCGTTTTTTTTGTTGGAGGGATGTTGTCCCACGTTATTCCCAATTGATCGTGTCAGGGCGTTCCGGGCGCCGGGGGTCTTCCCCCTTCATAGACGGCTTTGAGGATTTTCTCCGCCCCTTTCGCCAGAAGGGATTCGGCGACCTCTGTTCCCAATCGGACCGCCTCGGAAATCGGCGCCCGCTGCTTCTCCCGCAGAACCTCCCGGCCATCCAGCGTGGCGACCCGTCCTTCAAGAGTGATTTCTCCCGCCGAGAGCGTGGCATAGCCCGCAATCGGGACCTGGCAGCCGCCTTCCAATCGAATCAAGAGGGCCCGCTCGGCGATGACCGTGCAGGCGGTTTCCGGATCGTTCAGAAAGGCGATCTGCGCATTGACCTCCGGGTCTTCTCGCCGGCACTCGATGCTTAAGGCTCCCTGGCCGATCGCCGGGAGGCTGATCTCGGTCGAGAGATACTCCGTGATCCGATCGCGCCATCCCATCCGGTGCAGGCCCGCAGCCGCGAGGATGATCGCCTCAAACTCCCCCTCGGCCACTTTGCGCAGACGGGTGTCGAGATTCCCGCGGAGCATGGCGAAATCGAGATCGGCCCGATGGGCCCAGAGCTGCGCCTGGCGTCGAAGCGAGCTGGTCCCGATCTTCGCTCCCGAAGGAAGATCGGCCAAGCGGAGGCCCCGGCGGCTGATCAAGGCGTCCCGCGGGTCTTCCCGCTTCGGAATGGCCGCCAGATGAAGCGGCTCCGGAAGTTCGCTCGGAACGTCCTTCATGCTGTGGACGGCCAGATCGATCTCGTTTCGCAGGAGCGCCTCCTCGATCTCTTTGACAAAGAGTCCCTTCCCTCCTACTTTGGCGAGGGGGACATCCAGGATCTTATCGCCGGTCGTCTTGATCTTGATAATCTCGACCTGAAACCCCTTCTGCTCGAGCTGGCTTTTAACCCAGTTCGCCTGCCAGAGCGCCAATTGGCTTCCACGGCTTCCAATTTTTAAAACGTTCTTCGCCATTCTCTAATTCATTCTCCCCATTCCTTGTCGTCGTGGTATCCACTCATCGACACCCTCTTTTTCTCCCAGCCAGACGTGCCGGTCGGCATCGATGGCGATCGCGTAAACGTGCTCGTTCGTCAGCCCCTCGCGGGGGGTGAGGCTCATCCACTGTTGGCCGTCGAAGCGGGAGACGCCATGATTGGTCCCGAACCAGAGGGCCCCATCGGCCGGATCGACCGTGATCGCATAGACGATATTCCCGGCGAGGCCGTCGTCGGTTGTATAATTCTTCCACATTGTTCCGTCGAAGCGTGCGACGCCACCCCCCCAGGTCCCGAACCATTTGTTCCCTTCGCGGTCGATCGCCATCGAGAAGACATAATTTTCATTGTACGTTTCGTCGCCGCCCGGATCGAGGATGGAGAGGTTGTGCCGGTGTTTGTAGTCGTCCATTTCCGATTTGGAGAGGGTTCCGAAACCGGTGTTCTCACTTCGTCCGAGTCCCAGCTTGTTGGGGGCGCCGAGGCCGTCTTCATGCCGCCACGTTTTCCATTTCCCCCCAGCGTCGATGCGGCTGACCCCCCCCTCCGTGCCGAACCAGACCGATTGGTCCCGATCGATTGCGAGCGCGTAGACCCACCGATCGGCCAAGCCGTCCTCGGTATTGTAATTCTTAAACGTCGTTCCATCCAATCGGCTGACCCCGTCCCAGGTGGCGATCCAGGTCGTTCCATCCGAGGCGAAGTCGATCCCATAGACCCAGAAATCGGCGAGGCCGTCGGACGGGAGATACGTCTTCCATGTCTTTCCGTCAAACCGGCTGACCCCTCCATTATTCGTCCCAAACCAATGAACGCCCTTCGGGTCTTTTTTCATCGTGAAGATGTAGGGGCTCTTCAACCCGTCCGCCGTCGTGTAGGTCCCCACGGCCTCTCCCGTTCGTCGTGCGACCTTGATGATTCCTTCGGAAGTCCCGACCCAGAGAAAGTCACCGTCTGCCAGGAGGGAGCGAACATAACTCCCCTCTCCGGTGCTGAAGCTTCCGGTCAAAAGGTAAGGACCGCCTCTTCCGTGTGGTGGGACTCCCGCAGGAAAGGGGGGCGCGGCCTTCTTCTCCTCCGAAACGGGGGCCGTCTTTGTGACAGGAGCCTTTGGGTGGATCTGGTTGGGATCGCGTCGGCAGCCGATAGGGAAGAAAATCAGGAAGGCCAGCAAGAGAGGGATGGCCCGACTCATTACGAGGGTTCCTCGGGAACCTTCTTTTCCTCGTCGAGCTTGGAGAGGACCTCTTCAAGCTGGAACAACCTTCGGGTCGCCTCCAGGATCATGTTGCCGTTGGTGGAGTTCGCCTCTTCTTTCAAAACGGTCAGAGGATTATGGAGCAGCTTGTTGATGATCGAACTGGTGAGGCTCTCCAGCGCTTCCCGCTGGGCCGGGGTGATCTGCCCCAGCTTTCCGAGCATTTTTTCAATCTCCGCTTTCCGGATCTCTTCGGCCCGGTCTCTCAAGGCGACGATCATCGGAACGGCATCGAGCGATTTAAACCAACGGGAGAAACGTTCGATCTCCTCGTCGATGATCTGATCCGCTTTGAGCGCTTCCTGCTCCCGGGCGCGAAGGTTGGTCTCCACCGCCATCTGCAGATCGTCGATATCGTAGAGAAAGACGTTGTCGAGTTTGTTGATCGCCGGGTCGATGTTCCGCGGCACCGAGATATCGATGAAGAAGATCGGCCGGTTCTGCCGGATCGCGATGACCTTCGCCACCTCTTCGACGCCGATCAAATAGTGCGGGGCGCCAGTCGAGCAGAGGACGATGTCCGATTCAGCCATCTGCGCCACGTAATCTTCGAACTTCACCGGGACGCCGTTGAACTCCTTCGCCAACTCCAGAGAGCGCTCATAGCTGCGGTTGGCGATGGCGACCGATTGGACCCCGTTGCTGATGAAGTGGCGCGCCGCCAACTCGCCCATCTCGCCGGCGCCGATCAGAAGTGCCGATTTCCGGTCGAGTTTTCCGAAGATCTTTCTGGCCAACTCGACCGCCGCGAAGCTGATCGAGACCGCATTCTCGGCGATTTTCGTTTCGGTCCGGACCCGTTTTGCGACCGAAATCGCCTTTTTGAAAACCTTGTTCAGAACCACGCCGGTCGTCTTATGAAGGATTGCTTGATCGAAGGCTTCTTTGATCTGCCCCAAGATTTGAGGTTCTCCGATAATCATCGAATCGAGGCTGGAAGCGACGCGAAAGAGGTGGCGAAGGCCATCCCCGGCGGCATACATATAGAGACAGGGGGTAAGGACGTTGGGAGAAATGCCCGGTTGGTAATGGATCAGGAAGTTCTTGATCGCCTCGAAACCTTTCGCCGTCTCCTTCACCATGGCGCAGACCTCCACCCGATTGCAGGTGGATAAAATCAAACCTTCCTCGATGATAGGATTTGACTTGAGGCGATAAAGGGCCTCTCCGATCTGTTTTTCGGAGATCGAAAAGCGTTCTCGAATTTCGACCGGCGCGGTCCGATGATTGAGACCGACGATTACGATATTCATGAGAGGTTCTTCCGTTGCGCCATCTTCAGAAGCATTCGCCGAAAATGATCATAAGCGTTAAGCCAGGGTGACGAAAATAAAAACGACCCCCACAAAACCGATGATGGCGAGGTGAGCGGCCTTCTTTGCTCTCCATCCAATCGTAATCCGGCCATGAAGGACCATCAAATAAAAAAGCCACGTCCCCAAAGAAAGCGCCTGCTTCGGATTGTTCTGAATCCAAAACGAACCGATCGAATATTGTGCCCAAAGGGCCCCCGAAATAATGCCGAGGGTCAAAAGCGGAAATCCGAGCAAGATGGCTTTCTTGTTCCACTCGTCGAGCAGATCGAGGGAGGGAAGCTTATAGTAAAGCGGACTGAACTGCTTTGATTTCAGAAAACTTTCCTGGAGAAGATACATAATTCCGGCGATGAATGCAATTGCAAAGGCGACGATGCCCAGCAGGGATAAGGTGGTATGAATACCGAACCAAATCGTCTTCAGGGTCGGGTCGAGCGTCCGAACTTCGTTCGGAAGTGCCGCGGCCGAGACAAGCGAGAGGAAGGCAAGGGGAAGAACGAAGGAGCCGAGGACATCGATGCCGTAACGGAACTCGACTAAGAAAAAAGCGAGAACAATGGCCCAGGAGAAAAAAGAGATCGCTTCATGAAGGTTGGTAAAGGGGATATACCCGGCCTCTCTGATTCGGGTGACCAGGGCGAGGGTGTGAAAGATAAACCCGGCGCCGGTAAGCACGACGGCCAGTTTTTGGCTCCAAGAAGCATTGGCAAACGATCCGGCTGTGGGGTCTGTTTCCGAGTTTCCGAAAAGCGGGTTTTTGGGGAGGCGTTCTCCCTTTCGACCCCAGAGATTGAACAAAAAAAAGGTTGTGCCGAGGAAATAAAAAAGGAGGGTGACTTTAAAAAATAAAACATTTAGCATTGAGATCAGATTCGCTTTAAGGGTGCCACATTATAGCGGTTGGTCAAGAGGGTGTCAAGCTTAATTCCAAAGAGAGAACAAGGGTTTGTGTGCACAGGGAAGGGGGTTGTTCATTGACAAAGAATCGGCGAAAGTGATAGATTTAAAATAAATCTTTCGCAATTTATTAAGAAGGACATCGATCATGTTGGTCCAGATGAAGGTGCGGGGTCTCATGTTTGATCCCTATAATAATGCCTATATCATTATTCTTCGAGACGAAGAGAATACGGAAGTTTTACCCATCTGGGTCGGTAAGCCGGAAGCCAATGCCATCAGCCTGGCATTAGAAGGGGTGTTTACCCCCCGGCCGATGACGCACGACCTCATCAAAAACGTCTTGGATTCCCTCGACGCAAAGGTCATTAGTATCGTTGTGACCGATCTGAAAGATAACACCTATTTTTCAAAAATTCATCTCATGTACCGCGATTCTGAATTCACAATCGACTCTCGGCCCAGCGATGCCATCGCCTTGGCGCTCCGCGTCGATGCCCCGATCTTTGCGACCGAAGGGGTCATCAAAAAGCAGAGTTCTGAAGAATTGGATCGCTGGCTGGAGAACCTCAGACCGGAAGACTTCGGAAAATACGATACCTAAACGGGCGGCATCGATTTCCTGCAAAATCCGATTTTATTGTCGTAAAAGAGTGATATGATCATGAGCGGAAGAGGGGGGAGAGGTGCAGGTCTATCTGAACGAAAATGTCTTCATCGGGTTAATCCTCTCTGCCGTGGAAGTCTACAAGAAGGAATGTTTCGGTCTCCTCTTGGGCTATCGTAACCCCGATAAGTTCATTATCGAGCATGCGATTCCCTACCAAAGCGTCAAGCGGGGCCATAGCTGGACCGAACTGCGGCCGGAAAAGTGGCGGATCATTACGGAGGTCCTGAAGAATTTTCCGAAATTGGATGTGATCGGAGACTTCCATTCTCATACAATGTACCGCGATGTCCGGGCCCACGTCACACTGAGTTCGGAGGATATTGAATACATGGCCGACGATGACCTCCAGATTGTCATCGCAATCAATGAGAACAAGCGGTCACGATCAAGGCTTTTTCAGTTTGACCACACGGTCTCGGGCTCGCTCGACAAGTATCAGTTCAAGATTGCAGCGTATTATTTCGAAAATGGCCGCAAAAATGGGAACAGCCGTCCCAGGCTCGCGGAAATATGGGGCCCTCTCTCAACAAGAATAGAGAGGGCACAATGAAACATTGGCCGGAGCGTCCTCCCGTGATGAAACAAACACTCCTCTTGGTTATTTTTAACCTTTTATTTTTCGGGTGTGTCGGCATCGACGACCTTTCTCGGGAAGACTACCGCAGGGGGGTTCTTTATACGACGAGTCTTTCAACGGAAACGATCGCCGTCATGCCGATGATCGGACGGGGACCAAACCGCGACTATACAAAAACGGCCGAGAAGATTTTCTACCGCGCGCTGACCGAAATGAGGCAGCAAACCCATTTGATTTCTCCCGAAGAAGGGCGCGCTAAAATTGAAGAGAATGACCTGGGGCCGATGTTCGACAAGCTTCGCAAAGAAACGTCGTTTAAAAAGGTGGCCGAGGAAACAGATGTGGCCGAACTGAAGAAAATCTTCGGAACGCGCTTCCTCCTTCAGACCGAATTGCAGCAGGTAGAGGTGGTCGAGGGGGCGACACACGTTCGGCTCCAGGGCCGGTTATGGGATATTGAGATGGGCGACATCATCTGGGAAGGCACCGGAGAGTCGAGAGGCTATCTCTTCCTCTTCTTTCCGCGTATTCCGGCCAGCTTTGAAAAAGCGGCGGAGGTTGCGAGCCGAGGCCTCATTAAGAGGCTTCCATAAAGTTTCAATGGAAAAGAATTTAGGAAGGCAGGGAGTCCGAGATGAATATCCCACTTAAAGTGCACGCCGTGGTCTCTGATCCGAATACGGAAGCTCAGATTGTCATATTAAAAGATGAGCAGAATGTGGAGCTTCTTCCGATTTGGGTTGGAACGACCGAAGGCAACGCGATCCGATTTGCGCTGGAGGGGATCGTCCCGCAACGTCCTCTCACGCATGATCTTCTACGCGACCTGTTGACCCATTTAAGCATCCAGATGGAAAAGATCGTCATCCATGATCTCAACAACAATACTTATTTCGCGACCCTTTATCTGGCGCATCGACGGACGTTGGAGCAAGAAAGGACAGGGGCCGGAGAATTTACGATCGATGCCCGACCGAGCGACGCCATTGCGCTGGCCCTGCGCGCCAGGGTTCCGATCTATGTTACCGAAGAGGTTCTGCGAAAGAAATCATCGGAGAACCTGGACGAGTGGCTCGAGCGACTCAAACCGAAAGACTTCGGCTCCTACAATGCGTAAAGGCGACCCACCGGGTCGCCCTTACACCCCCCAGTTCAATCTTTCCCCTTGACAAAAGACCGATCATTGTATAAAAATACACTACTTTATCGCGGTTTTACTTAAATTAATGAAGGATAGAGATGAAAACAACGGCAGTGAAAGAGTCCGATATTCAGAGGAAGTGGTTCGTCGTTGATGCGAACGGAAAGGTGTTGGGACGAATGGCGACTCAAGTCGCGGCGGTTCTTCGTGGAAAGCACAAGGCCGTTTTTACCCCCAACCAGGATCTTGGCGACCATGTGGTCGTCGTCAACGCGGCGAAGGTTGTGTTGACCGCGGGCAAAGCGGTTAAAAAGAAATATTATCACCACAGCGGTTATATGCGGGGCGGGTTGAAGGAGACAAACGCGGAGAAGATGTTGCGTGAGAAGCCGGAACGGCTTGTCACCTATGCGATCGCCGGGATGCTCCCGAAGACCAAGCTGGGTAAGGCGATGGCGAAGAAATTGAAGGTCTATGCCGGTCCCGAACATCCGCACCAGGCGCAGCAACCGCAAGCTTTGGCGGTAAAAGAAAAAGAAAGGGGTTCATGATCATGGCGGCAACCCGTTATTTTGCCACAGGAAAAAGAAAGAACGCCACCGCGCGCGTTTATTTGGAGCCGGGAGAGGGAAAGATCCTTGTCAACGGCAGGCCGTCGGACGAGTATTTCCCCCGCCAAGCCTGGAAGTATCTCCTCATCCAGCCCTTCCAATTGACCGAAACGGTCGGACGATACAACGCCGTCGCCACTGTTCATGGCGGGGGACTGACCGGCCAGGCGGGTGCGCTCCGTCATGGCATCTCGAAAGCCCTTTTAGAAGCGATCCCTCAATCACGGACCGCTTTAAAGAAAGAAGGATTGCTCACCCGCGATCCAAGGGTCAAAGAGAGAAAGAAGTATGGGCAAAAGGGAGCGCGCAAGCGGTTCCAATACTCCAAGCGGTAAAAGTTCTTTTCACCTCGCACGTGATTCGGGAAGGTCGAAAGACCTTCCCTTTTTTTTAAGTAAATATCGGGACCAGAGGTCCCTCCCACAAAGATAAGTGAAGAGATGACCCTCAAAGTTGCCATTGCCGGCGCCACCGGTTATACGGGTGGAGAATTACTCCGGCTCCTGTCTCAGCATCCGTATGTCGAGGTCGTCAGCGTCACTTCCGAGCAGTCGGCCGGAGAGCCGCTGGAGAACCGGCTTCCCTCGTTAAAAGGGTATTACAACCTGACGCTGGAATCTTTTGAGCCGAAGAAGATCGCAGAAAAGGCCGATCTGGTCTTCCTCGCCCTCTCACACACGAAAGCGATGGAGCCGGCGCGGCAGCTCATCGATTTGGGCAAACGGGTCATCGACCTCTCCGCTGATTTTCGCCTCCGATCCGCCCCGCTGTATGAGCGCTGGTACAAGTCACCTCATATCCGTCCCGAGCTCCTGAAGGACGCCGTCTACGGCCTCACCGAGGTCTACCGGAAAGAGATCTCGCGAAGCCAGTTCATTGCCAACCCCGGTTGTTATCCGACTGGTGCGCTGCTGCTCCTTTATCCTTTTCTGAAGGCCGGGTGCATCGATGCAAGCCGTGAAATCATCATCGATTCCAAATCAGGCGTTTCGGGGGCGGGACGGACCCCCTCCGCAAAGGCGCACTTTACCGAAGTGAATGAGGGAATGGCGGCGTACAACATCGGCGTTCACCGGCATCTTCCTGAAATTGAGCAGGAGATTCGGCGGATCGGCAAGCAGAAGATATCCACCCTCTTCACCCCTTATCTTCTCCCGGTCAACCGGGGGATTCTGACGACGATCTATCTTCCGTTGAAGGAAAAATTCACACAGAAGAAGATCGATTCGGTTTTGGATCTCTATCGGGGTGAGCCATTCATCCGGAGGTTCGAGGGCGCACCGAACCTGAGTCAGATTCGCGGATCGAACTTCTGCGATATCGGCGCTTTTGCGACCCCTTCGGGTCGGACGGCGATCCTCATGTCTGCGATCGACAACCTGGTGAAAGGGGCGTCGGGACAGGCGATTCAGAATATGAATGTCATGATGGGATGGGACGAGCGGCTGGGTCTGATGTCGCCGGGGATCTTTCCCTAAACGCTTTTATTCGGATGAACGATGGAGCAGATTGAAGGGGGCATTACCGCCGTCGACGGCTTTATGGCGGCCGGAACAGTGGCAGGGATCAAGAAAGTTGAGAAGCCTGATCTGGCGTTGATTTTTTCCGAAACCGTTTGCAACGTGGCGGGGGTCTTTACGAAGAATCGATTCCAAGCACCCCCGCTTTTGCTCGATCGGAAGCATCTACGGAAGAAAAAAGGCCAGGCCATTATCGCCAACAGCGGCAACGCGAATGCCTTTACCGGAAAACGAGGCGACCAGGATGCCGAAGCGATGGCCGAAGCGGCGGCGCGTGTATTGGGTGTCCCGATCGAGTCAGTCTATGTCGCATCGACCGGGGTGATTGGGGAGTTTCTGCCGATCGAAAAGATCACCGGGGCGGTTCCGCGGTTGGCCTCGCAGCTTTCGCGAAGCGGCGGCCGCGCTGCGGCGGAAGCAATTATGACAACTGATACATTCTTGAAAGAAGCGGCCTTTGTCGGCAAGGTCGGTCGAGAGGAGGTCCGGGTCGGCGGGATCGCCAAGGGGTCGGGGATGATCCATCCAAATATGGCGACGATGCTTGCTTTCTTGACGACCGATGCGGCGATCGAGCCGCGTCTGCTTCAGGAGGCGCTCCGGCAGGGGGTTGACCGTTCCTTCAACCGCACCACCGTCGACGGCGACACCAGCACGAACGACATGGTCCTCTGTTTTGCCGGCGGACAGCGGGGAAAAGAGATCCGATCCAAGGGGACGGCCTACGGCCAGTTTGCCGCCCTGTTGGAGGCGGCCTGCCTCTCGCTTGCCAAGATGATCGTCCGAGACGGGGAGGGGGCCACCAAGATGATCGAAATCAAGGTCACCGGCGCCCGGAGCGATTCGGCGGCCCGGCGGATTGCGGAATCGATTGCCTGCTCCAGTCTGGTCAAGACCGCTTTCTTCGGGGAAGATGCCAATTGGGGACGGATTGTTGCCGCCATCGGAAATGCGGGGGTGCCGGTCGATCCGGAGCAGATCGATCTTTCCTTCGGTTCGGTGGCGCTCGTCCGTAAGGGGGTGTACCAGGGGAAGGATGCGGAAGCGAGGGTGGCGATCCTATTGAAACAAAGGGAGATTGAATTGATGATCCACCTCCATTCCGGCAGGGGTCGTGCCGACTTCTGGACTTCCGATCTCAGCCTCGACTACGTTAAGATCAATGCAGCGTACCGGAGCTAAAAGAGGAGAGCGGATCCTTTTTTACTATTGCAAATTCGGCTATAATTATGTTACTTTTTAAAATCTCATCATTTGAACTTCCTGTGATCGAGATCAGGTAATACCTTCAACATTACAATACAAAATACACACGCTCCCCGCTGGGGCTCGGTCCCCGACCGAAACGGCGCAGCCGAAGGTCGGGTCGCCCTTTTTGTCCACGAGGCAATCAGTGCGTAAAAGCGGGAGCGGAGGCTCAGACCAAAACTAAGGAGAAGCAATGACTGAAATGAGAGAATTACTTGAAGCGGGTGTTCACTTTGGACACCAAACCAATCGTTGGAATCCGAAGATGGCCAAATATATCTTCGGGGAGAGAAATGATATTTATATCATCGACCTCCAGAAGACGGTTAAGAAGTTCGCGGAAGCGACCGATTTCGTCCGGAACCTTGTGGCGCGTGGAGAGACGATCCTTTTTGTTGGAACGAAGCGACAGGCGCAGGAGATCGTGGATGCCGAGACGAAGCGCTGCGGCATGTTCTATGTGAACCACCGCTGGCTGGGGGGAATGCTTACCAATTTCGCCACCATCCGGAAGAGCATTGAAAAGTTAAAAAAGCTCGAAGCGGCCCGTGAAGACGGCACCCATGAACGGCTGCCGAAAAAAGAAGTGCTCCAGATGGAAAAAGAGCGGGAGCACCTCGAGTGGAATCTCGGCGGAATCAAGGAGATGCGGAGTCTTCCGGCGGCGATTTTTGTGATCGATACGATGAAAGAGCGAACCGCCGTGTTAGAGGCAAATCGGCTGGGGATTCCGGTCATCGCCATCGTCGATACGAACTGCGATCCCGATGAGATCGATTATGTCATCCCGGGCAACGACGATGCGATCCGAGCGATTCGTTTGATCACCAGCCGCGTCGCCGATGCGGTCTTGGAGGGTCGGCGTATCCGCGAGAAGACACAGACCGAACGGCCCTCTCCGAGTTCCCCGCAGGACGTGAAGCCGGAACCGGTGATGGCCGCGGCAGAGGGAGAGCCGGGAGCGGCTGCTTCATAAGCTCTACAGCTCTACCTCGAACTCTGATTTCTTTTAAAGATATTTAAGATTTAAAGATATTTAAGAAAGGAAACGGAATGTCGGCAGTCGATACGATTAAGGAGTTGCGCGAAAAGACAGGCGCCGGGATTATGGATTGTAAAGCCGCCCTGGCGCAGTCGCAGGGAGATCTTTCCAAGGCGATTGATTTTCTGCGACAGAAGGGACTTGCGACCGCTGCTAAAAAAGCGGGACGGGAGACGCGTGAAGGAAGCATCGGCTCGTATATTCACTTCGGCGGGAAAATCGGCGTTTTGGTGGAGGTGAACTGCGAAACTGATTTCGTCGCGCGGAATCCTGAGTTTCAGGAATTTGTTCGAGATGTCGCGATGCAGGTCGCTGGCTCGACCCCCCCGCCCCAGTATATCCGGCGCGAGGAGGTTCCCGCGGAAGTAATCGAGAAGGAGCGGAACATCTACATTGCTCAGGCGCGCGAGACCAAAAAGCCGGAGGCGGTGATCGCCAAAATCGCCGAGGGAAAACTCGAGAAGTTTTTTGAAGAGGTCTGCCTTCTGGAGCAGCCGTTCATCAAAGATCCTCAGACTAAAATCAAAGATCTGTTGGCACAGAAGATTGCAAAGGTCGGGGAGAACATGGCTATCCGCCGGTTTACGCGATATCAATTGGGAGAGGAGGCCTAATGCGTCTCTACCTTCCATGTATTTCAGGCCAATGGACCGGATGGCAACCCTTTGCCATCCGGTCCGGCGGTGTGACCCCTCCATCGTTTAATTGAATTAGGATCGCCGCCCATGTCCGATGCCAAATATAAGAGAGTTCTGCTGAAGGTGAGCGGAGAGGTGTTGGCGGGAGATCAGGGGTACGGCATCGATCCCAAGATGCTCGATACTATCGCGGAGGAAATCAAAGAGATCGTCTCGATGGAGGTTGAGACGGCGGTGGTCATCGGCGGCGGAAACATCTTCCGGGGAATCGCCGGGAGCGCTGCCGGGATGGAGCGGACCTCCGCCGATTACATGGGGATGTTGGCAACGGTCCTCAATGCCCTGGCCCTTCAGAATATCCTCGAAAAGAAAGGGGTCTTCACCCGGGTTCAGTCGGCGATCGAGATGAAAGAGCTGGCGGAGGGGTACATCCGAAGAAAAGCGATCCGCCATCTGGAAAAAAAACGGGTGGTCATCTTTGCGGCCGGGACCGGCAATCCTTATTTTTCGACCGATACGGCGGCGGTGCTTCGGGCGATGGAAATCGGCGCCGAAGTGATCTTAAAGGGAACCAAGGTAGACGGCGTGTTCGACCGGGACCCGATGAAGGATCCGGCGGCCCGCAAGTTTTCCGAACTGACCTTCTTCGAAGTGATCGAGAAGGGATTAAAGATCATGGATTCCACCGCGGTCACTCTCTGCATGGATAATAATCTTCCGCTGATCGTCTTCAACGTCAAAGAAAAAGAAAACATTCGTAAGGTCCTCACCGGAGAGCGTGTGGGGACCCTCATTCGAAAGTCCCGCTGATCTAAGACGCATCGATCGGCGCAATGGAATTCGGGTGGATGATTGCGAGATGGAAGGGATGATTCATGGTGGCTGACGCTAAAAGGAAAATGCTCGAGAAGATGGAGGCTTCCCTCCAACACCTGAAAGTGGAACTCTCCGGGGTTCGGACCGGCCGTGCCTCATTGGTCCTCTTCGATTCCGTCCAGGTCAACTATTATGGAACGTCGACCCCCTTAAAGCAGATCGCAACCCTCTCCGTCCCGGACAGCAGAACGGTTCTCATCCAGCCCTGGGATTCCAGCCAGCTTCCCGAGATGGAAAAGGCGATCTTGGGTTCCGGGCTGGGACTCACCCCCTCCAACGATGGAAAGGTCATCCGGATCAGCATCCCTCCTCTGACCGAAGAGCGAAGAAAAGATCTCGTGAAGCTGGTGAAAAGGATCGGGGAAGAGTCGAAGGTGGCCATCCGAAACATCCGGCGCGATACAAACGAAGAGCTCAAATCGCTGCAGAAGGACGGAACGCTGACGGAGGATGCGCTCCGCAAGGCGCAGGATGAAGTCCAAAAAACGACCGACCAAACCATCACCAAGGTCGATGAAATCTTAAAAAAGAAAGAAGCGGAGATTCTGGAAGTCTAACGGCAAAAGTCTAGACGGCGTGTTGTTTTACGGTATTCATGGTTGCGGATAGGAGGTCGTCGATGGGTTTTCGGGTTCAACTTTTCTTTAAACGATCTTTGGTCGCTTACTTGGTCATTGCAACAGTGGTTTTGGGACTCCTCTCCGTTTTTCCAACGTCCGAAGGTTGGGCGATGTTTCTCCCCTCCAATCAGACCTCTTCGATCCGACAAGAGGATCTCTCTAAAATTCAGACGGTTCTTGAATCGAAAATGATCCACCAGCGCTTGTCCGACCTCGGCTTAAGCCAAGAAGAAATTACTTCCCGGCTGGCCCAGCTCTCCGATCAGGAAGTCCATCAAGTCGCCAGTCAAATCGATTCCCTCTATGCCGGAGGGGATGGGCTGGGCGTGGTGATTGCGCTTCTGGTGATTGCGATTCTGGTGGTTATCTTGCTCCAATTGACCGGGCACAAAGTCATCATCACAAAGTAGATTTGAATGTGAGTCGCCTTCATCGTACGGGACCTGCTGATACGACGCAGCTGATTTCTTCCGGGATGATCCCGCTTCTGCTGCGATCTTCTGTGGCGATTTTTCTCGTGATACTCTTTTCCGCCTGCGCCCCGACGGTAAAAAACCCCCCTCCTTCCGTGGGGGCGCTTCGATTGGATGTCCCTTACTTTCCTCAGCAGGTCGGACTGTGCGGTCCCGCATCGCTGACCGCCGTCTTGAAATATTGGCGAGAAGAGATTTCGGTGGAGGAAGTCACCCGCGCCGTCTATCTTCCGGAGTTAAACGGAGCCTTGGGGATCGATCTTACCCATTTCGCACGGAAGAAGGGGATGCGGGCCGAGAGTTATGCCGGGAGCCTTTCCGATATCAAGGATCATCTTTCGCGGGGCATTCCCCTGGTTGCGTTTTTGAATCTGGGAGGACGCGTTTTTCCCGTCGGTCATTTTGTCGTCATTACCGGACTTGATGAAACCCGGCAGGAGGTGATCGTTCACTCCGGATCCGAGGAGAACAAACCGATTCCGTATGAAACCTTCATCGCAGCTTGGGAGAAGACCCATTATTGGACGCTCCAAGTCCTTCCCCCCGGCTTAAGTCAGTCCTGATGCGACCTGCGCGGGCACTGCTCTTCCTTCTCTTCTTCGGGCTCGCCGGTTGCGGCGCCATTCCGAAACTCATCGTATTAAACGACCCGCTCTCCAGTCAGGAGCATCTTCAACTCGGGCTTTCTTATGAAGCACAGGGAGCGTGGGATCTCGCCCTGATGGAATATCAGACCGCGCTCGACAAGGGAGGATCCCCTTCGGTGATCCAGGGCTACCTGGGAAACGTTTATTACGGAAAAAAAGATTATCCTGCTGCAGAACAAGCCTACAAAAAGTCCCTTCGTCTCAATTCTCGAAACGCCCCCATCCTCAATAATTTGGCTTCGCTCTATCTGATCGAAGGGAAAGACCTATTCGAAGCGGAGCGCTTCGTCCAACGGGCGATCGAAATCGATTCGGCGCGAAAGCCCTATTATCTCGATACGCTCGGTGCCATTTACCTGGCGCGGGGCGAATACGAACCGGCTCTCGCCGCGTATCGGGAAGCGGAAGCCGCTGCCCCTTCTGATCTTTTTCTTCTAAAACAGCTGAGCGAACGGCGGAATCATGTGCTAGAATTGCTCGAAGAAAAAACCGCGAATCGGGTGTCGCCGCAGTGAAAAGGAATTGGAGCGGTCGGGCCGGCGGGGGTCGGGATTGAGCAGGGGGATAAAGATGGACGTTCGAAGTCGGTCGGCCGGCGTGGCGGAGATTGATCTTTCGGCATTGCGCCGAAATCTCCAGCAGGTTAAGCGGCGGATCGGCCGGAGAGAAATCTTGGCGGTCATCAAGGCGAACGCCTATGGTCATGGCGCGGTCCCGATTGCGCAATTTTTGGTGGGAAAGAAACCCTCGCTCGGCATCTCATTGCTGGGCGTTGCCTACCTGGAGGAAGCGATCCAACTTCGGAAGGCCGGGATCACCCATCCGATTTTGTTGATGACCGGCTGCCCGATCGAGCAGATCCCGGAAATCGTCCGATACCAACTGACCCCCCTTCTCTTCGATGTGGCGTCGCTCACCGCTCTGAGCCGGTACGCCGTGCGTCGGGGGAAGCGGGTGAATGTCCACGTCAAACTCGATACCGGCATGGGACGCATCGGGTTGCCGGTTTCCGAAGCCCTCCCGTTTATCCAAACGGCGACGGAGCAGGAAGGGATTCGGGTGGAAGGGATTCTGACCCACTTTGCCGATGCCGACCTGAAGGATCTCTCTTTCGCCCGCAAACAGTTTGAGGCGCTGAAGAAAATCTGGACCGCCCTTCAAAAGGCGAAAACGAAAATCCGCTATTGCCATCTGGCCAACAGCGCTGCTATTATGCACTTCGGCGCGGCGCACTTTAATTTGGTCCGGCCGGGATTGATGCTCTACGGGTATTCGCCTTTAGAGGAAGAGACGCAGATTCCGCTTAGGCCGATTCTGCAGCTTCGGGCCCGGGTCATCGCAGTGAAAAAAGTTCCCGCGGAGACTTCCATCAGTTACGGACGGACCTTCTTCACCCGGCGGGAGAGCCTGATTGCGACCGTGTCGATCGGGTATGCCGACGGTTATCCGCGTCTTCTCTCGAATCGCGGCGTGATGATCGCCAAAGAGCGACGGGTGCCGGTGGTGGGCCGGATCTGCATGGATATGACGATGCTCGATGTCACCGAAGTCCCTTCGCTTCATGTCGGCGATTGGGTCACGGTGATCGGGGAAGAAGGAAGCGAAGCGATCTGGGCCGATGAGCTGGCTCATCTGGCCGATACCATCCCGTATGAGATCCTCTGCGGGATTGGGGAGCGGGTTCCTAGAATATACAAGGAGAGGTGAGGCAATATAGGTCGTATCGGACCGATAAGACCTATAATAAGGATTTCACGCCGAACGTCATTTCGTTTCTTATGCGCTACTTCGAAAAAATAGGAAGCTGGCTTCTTGGTTTTCTGACGGAGATGGGGGCGATTTCCCTCCTCTTCTTCAAAGCCTTTCTCTGGACGTTTCGCCCTCCGCTTCGTTTTCGAAACATCGCCCGGCAGATGGAGGCGGTGGGGGTCGAATCGATTCCGGTCGTTCTGATCACCGCCACCTTCACCGGGATGGTTCTGGCGCTTCAGAGCTACACCGGGTTTCAGCGCTTTAATGCCGAAGGGCTGGTGGGGACGGTCGTGGCCCTTTCAATGACGCGGGAGCTCGGTCCGGTGCTGACCGGCCTGATCGTGGCGGGGCGCGCGGGGGCGGCGATGGCGGCCGAGCTGGGGACAATGAAGGTGACCGAGCAGATCGATGCCCTGGCATCGCTGGCGGTCGATCCGGTCCAATTTCTTGTTACGCCAAGATTACTCGCAGGGATGTTGATGCTTCCGCTCCTGACCGTTTTTTCGGATTTCATCGGCATCATCGGAGGGTATCTGATCTCGGTTCAGATGATGGAGGCGAATCCGGGGATTTATATCCGCCGGACGATTCAGTACCTGGAGCCGACCGATATCTGGGGAGGGCTCTTGAAGGCGATGGTTTTCGGCACCCTCATCGCAACGATCAGCTGCTACAAGGGATTTAATACGCAAGGAGGGGCCGAGGGGGTCGGTCGGGCGACCACCGGCGCCGTCGTCATCGCGGAGATGTTGATTTTAATCTCCGACTATTTTCTGACCGCCTTTCTCTTTGAATGATTTAGGGGGAGGAAGGGTCATGAAGCCGATGATCGAATTGATCGATGTGAAGAAAAGCTTCGGCAACAACCATGTCCTCCAGGGGGTGAACCTCCAGATCGAAACCGGCGAGAACATGGTGGTGATCGGAGGGAGCGGAACCGGGAAGAGCGTTATTCTGAAGCACATCATCGGCCTGATGCGGCCCGATTCCGGACGCGTTCTGATCGACGGGGTCGAGCTGGAGCGCCTTCCCGAGAGGGAATTAAGTGAATTTCGAAAGCGATTCGGGATGCTCTTCCAGGGGGCGGCCCTTTTTGATTCTTTGACCGTCTGGGAGAATGTCGGCTTCGGCCTTAAAGAGCATACCGATTTGCCGGCCGATCGCGTCCGAAAGATCGCCCGCGAGAAGCTGGAGATGGTCGGGTTGAAGGGAATCGAGGATCGGATGCCGGCCGATCTCTCGGGCGGAATGAAGAAGCGGGTCGGCCTGGCGCGGGCGATCGCGATGGATCCGAAGATCATTCTCTACGATGAGCCGACGACCGGACTCGATCCGATCATGTCCGACGTCATCAACGAGCTGATCTGCCAGATGAACCGACAGCTTCAGGTCACCTCCGCCACGATTACGCACGACATGAAGAGCGCGTACAAAATCGCCGACCGGATTGCGATGCTCTATCAGGGGAAGATTTTAGAGGTCGGCACCCCCGAGGAGATTCGGAACAGTCCCAACCCGGTGGTCCAACAGTTTATCACCGGGAGCGCCGTCGGTCCGATCACCGCGGGGGAAGGGATCGGCGGTCCAAAGTGCGAGGACAAGGAAGCTTAATTCCTATTTCTCATCCCTTACTCACTTCTATAAGGAGATCCTTTGAAGGGAATCACCACTGAAGCGAAGGTCGGAATCGCAGTCCTCGCCGGTCTTATTCTCCTCACTTATATGACTTTTAAGGTCGGCGGATTTGCCTTCCTTCAGGAAGATGGGTATCGCCTCAACGCAGTCTTCCCCTCTGCATCAGGTCTTGATAAGCGGGCGCCGGTGAGGGTGGCGGGGGTGGAGGTCGGTAAGGTCGAGAGCATCGAGTTGGTCGAGGGAGGCGCGAAGGTCGTCTTTAAGATCGATTCGGAGGTGAAGATCAAGAAGGGGGGACATGCCGCGATCCGATCCGAAGGGCTTCTCGGTGATCGGTTTATCGAAATTGTTCCGGGCAAGGAGAGCGATTTCTGGAAAGATGGGGAGACGATCTCGATTCAAGAGGCGGCCCCCGATCTGGAAAATCTGATGTCCCGCTTTTCAAGCATCGCCGACGATGTGAAAGCGGTGACCGCGTCGCTCCGTGAAGTGCTCGGGAGCGAGGAAGGAAAACAAAATCTAAAGGAAGTTTTGGAAAATGCCAAGGGGCTCACCAAGGGGGTAAACGATTGGGTTCAAGCCAATCGGGATCCGCTCAGTCGCTCGATCAACAATTTCGAGTCGTTCTCGCAGTCGCTCAAAGAACAGGGAAATGAGCTCGTGGAGAGTCTCACCCGGATGGCCCAAAAGATGGAACGCGGCGAGGGGACCCTCGGCAAGTTGATCAACGATGAAGAGGCCTATGAGAAGCTGACCCGCGCCCTGGATGACCTCGGCAGCTCGTTGAAGGGGGTGGAGACACTGACGGCCAAGGTCGAGCGGGGAGAGGGAACCATTGGGAAGCTCTTCACCGATGAGAGCGCCTACGAAAATATCAACAGCGCCCTGGAAGGGATCGGCAACGCGGTCGGCCGGATCGAAAAATTCCGGACCCATGTCGGCTTCCGAAACGAATATCAGCTTCAGGAGAGCCAAAATAAAGGCTATTTCACGATTCAACTTCAACCCCGCGCCGACAAATTCTACCGGGTGGAGATTGTGGATGATCCGCGGGGGAGCGTCCGAGAGAAAACCACGGTCATCACCACCGACGGGGTGCCGAGCACCATCACCGAGCTGGAGACGCAGCGCCGGTTAAAGCTCTCCGCCCTCTTCGGAAAGCGGGTTTCCAACCTCGGTCTCCGGATCGGTCTGGTTGAGAACACCTTCGGCGCGGGGGCCGACTACTTTTTATTTAATGAGGCCTTCCGGGTCAGCGTCGACGTTTGGGATTTCAACAGCGACGATCCCTTGTCCGAGCGGGCGCATCTGAAGTTGACCACCGCCTATACCCTCTTTAAATACATCACTTTCGAAGCCGGCTATGACCAGATCCTCAACAATGATCTGAATACCTTTTTCATCGGCGCCGGGCTCCGGTTTGAAGATGATGATCTGAAATATCTCATCGGCTCCATGGCCACGGCGGCCTTTTAAAGGACGCCTGCGCCGGTCTTCGAAAAAGAGATGAGCCACTTTCGCCTTGTGTGATTCCGGTCACACGAAAAAGGCGAAAGGAAATCTTCTGCACGTTTTTCAATTCATTTTCATCATCCCAGTCCGGCCTTCCATTAGAGTATCTCCCTCCTATTGTTCCGATTGATCTGACTCTAAGGAGAATATCAAAAGGAATTAGAGCGATTACCCAATAGCGGATAGATCACGTTTTGGTATGCTTGCGCTTTGTCTTCATCCCAAACCTTTATGTACGGAGCGCGCATGAACCGATGGCAGCAGTGGGTGATTCTGGTCAGTTCTTTTTTCATCTCGATCGGTTTTGCAGAAGCGCAGACGATCTGGTGGGATACCGGGATGGTCAAGCTCCGCCAGGCCAACAGCGGGACGACCGGAGACCCCGTCCCTGCCGGAATCGATCTTTGCACCCGCACCGGATGCAGCCAAGGCGGGGTGACCCTCTCCGCCGGGCGAAACGAATTTGAGCCATTCCAAATTTTCATTGCCGCCTCCGCCACCGCACTCTCTCAAGTCAATGTTACAATCAGCGATCTTTCCGACAGCCGGGGGAACGTCATTGCCGCGCTCGCCAACGGCCGGCCGAAGAATATCGTCCTGTACCGCGAACATTACCTCCCCGTCACCTCCACCTCTTCTTCGGAAGGAAAGCTGGGACTCTGGCCGGACGGTCTGGTCCCCAAGGTTGATGAATATTTCGGCGAAGTCCGGCGGATGCCGGGAGAGACCGCGCCGGCCTTTCCATTTAACGTTGCCGCAAATCAGAAGCAGGGAATCTGGGTCGATGTGTATATCCCGCAGGGAACCCCCGCCGGCATCTACAAGGGGACGGCCCAGGTGACGCTCGGGAGCGCCGTCGCCGCCAATATCCCGATTCAGTTGACGGTCCGCAATTTCGATCTTCCCTCCATCCCTTCCCTCAAGACGGCCTACGCCGTCGGAATCGGCGAGGCGAAGACAGGCCATTACGGCACCGCTACCGTCGGGGACGACAAGTACTGGGAGATCATCTGTCTTTATACCAAGGAGATGCTGCTCCATCGTGTCTCGAATGAAAATGTTATTTGGCCGAGGCCGGTTTGGAACAACAGTCTCGGAGGGATCAATTGGTCGCTCCCGACGATCTCGACCACCTGCAATCAGCGGTACCCGGAGTTTCTCAGCGGCGGAAATCCGGATCTCCTCCCGAACAGCAAACTCCCGGGAACGAAGCTCACCCGCGCTCGGATGCGGGATGGAACGGGACTGAGCACGACCGGTGTTGAGACGGTCGCTTATTATCGGGATTACATGGATCACATCAACGACATGGGCTGGAAGTCTCAGCTCTTCTATTATCTCTGGGATGAGCCCCCCTTTCCCTCGGTGAGCGGGGTGCGGCGGTGCGACCGAAATTACAGCGGCACCGCCTCGACCGCCTGGAGAGATGTTTACCAGAAGGCGAAGTTTTTCAAAGACAACGCCATCAACATCCCCATCATGATTACCAGCAGCCGGCAAGCGAGCGAAGAGTGTTTTACCAACTATTTAAAGGTTCCCGATTATACGCGGTACCTCGATATCTGGACCGTTCCGAACAGCTGGATGAATGGAAAGCCGACGGGCGGTTTTCCCTTTAATACCAACCTTCGGCGCAGCTATGACACGATCATCACCGCCGGAAAGGAGCTCTGGTGGTATCATGCCTGCGGCAGCCACGGCTGCGGCGGGTCGGAGACCGGATACCCCACGCCGATGGCCGATCTTCCGGCGATCTACAGCCGGGCCTTTGAATGGCTGACCTACCAATACCAGATCGGCTACGCTGTGTCAGGCCCCGGTACGCAGCTCTATTTTGACACCGTCTACGCCTATCAATTCCCGGCCAACGATCCCTGGAAGAACATCTACTACTTCAGCGGGAACGGCGACGGCACTTTTTTCTATCCCGGCCGCCCCGACAAGATCGGCGGGACCAAGCATATCCCGATTCCGAGCATCCGGCTGAAGATGCTGCGGGAGGGAATTGAAGATTACGAATATCTCACCCTGGTCGAAGCGAAAAAGGAACAGGATGGTCTCGACGGAAAGGCCTGGATCAAGGCGAACATTCTAGATCCCTACATGGCCGCGGTCGATCCGGCGGATGGGGTGAAGAAAATGATCACCTACGTCTGGAATAAAAACCCGGGGAGTCCGACCTCCAGCACCGGTCTGCTCCGCGCCAGAGAAGAATTGGCCAAGGTCCTCTCTGCGCAGCCCGATTTCACGATCGCCGCCGCTCCGACCTCCGCCTCGGTAGTGGTCGGGACTGCCGCGACATCGACCGTGACGATCTCTTCAAAAGACGGTTTCAACGCTTCCGTCGGAATCGGTTGCAACGCCTCCCACCCGACGGTGACCTGCAGCTACACTCCCTCTACCGTCACGCCGCCGATCAACGGCAACGCTTCTTCCACCCTGACGGTGAGAACGCAGGCGACGACACCGGTCGGAAACCATACGATTACGGTGAACGGAGCGGCGGGAGACCTCTCCCACCCGGCGACATTCACCCTGACCGTCAGGCCGGCCCCCGATTTTCAATTGAGCGTCTCGCCCGCCTCGGTCAGTTCTACGGCCGGCGGGGCGGCGGCTTCCTCCGTGACGGTTTCCTCCTTAAACAGCTTTAATTCTCCGGTCGCACTGACCTGTACGACTTCCAATCCGGGGGTGACCTGCAGCTATGGCAGTCCCTCGGTGACCCCACCGGTCAATGGATCGGGCGCGGCCGCGATGAATGTGCAGACGCTGGCCACGCTCCCGGCGGGAAGTTATTCCGTCACGGTGAGAGGGAGCTCCGGAACCTTGCTCCGTCAGGCAACCCTCGCGCTGACGGTGACGGTCCCCACCCCGCCTCCCCCGCCGCCCCCCGCGAACGTCAGCGATTCGTTTGATCGGACCAATTCGACGACGCTCGGAAGTAACTGGAACGAGTATATGGTTGACTTCGACATCAACGGGAACTTGGTCCGCAATGTCGATACCGCCAGCCAGGAAGCGCAGTGGACCCGGTCGATCGGACCGGATCAGGATGTATCGGCCGATTGCCGGGTGACCGCCAGCGGCAACAGCTGCGGGGTCATGGCCCGCTGGTCGGCTGCGGGGAACTTCTACTATGCGCGCATCGATCCGGGTCTGGGGAACATCGTTCTGTTCAAGAAGGTGAATGGTGTTTATACCTCAATAGGAACGGCGACGCGAACGCTTTCCTATAACACCTTCTACCGGCTCCGGCTGGTGGTCAAGGGAAGCGCGCTCAGCGTCTACTTTGCCGGGGAAACAACCCCGGCGATCACCCTCAACGACACCTCCCTGACTGCCGGGAATTTCGCCGGAATCCGCTCCTACGCCACTGCGGCCGGGAGCACCTCGTTTGATAACTTCAACGGGGTTTCCTCCGCGAGCAATTCGTTTAACGACTCGTTTGATCGGACCAATTCGACGACGCTCGGAAGCAACTGGAACGAGTATATGGTTGACTTCGACATCAACGGGAACTTGGTCCGCAATGTCGATACCGCCAGCCAGGAGGCACACTCGACCCAGTCGGTTGGAGCGAATCAGGATGTATCGGCCGATTGCCGGGTGACCGCCAACGGCAGCAGCTGCGGGGTGATGGCCCGCTGGTCGGCTGCGGGGAACTTCTACTATGCGCGCATCGATCCGGGTCTGGGGAACATCGTTCTGTTCAAGAAGGTGAATGGTGTTTATACCTCAATAGGAACGGCGACGCGAACGCTTTCCTATAACACCTTCTACCGGCTCCGGCTGGTGGTCAAGGGAAACGCGCTCAGCGTCTACTTTGCCGGAGAGACGACACCGGCGATCACCCTCAACGACACCTCCCTGACTGCCGGGAATTTCGCCGGAATCCGCTCCTATGCGGCCTCGGCGTTCGCCACCGCTTTCGATAACTTTAAAGTCACCGCCGCTCCTTAAACCCTAAAGAGCGGACCTCATGCCTGGAGATGCCCCTCGCGAGGGCATCTCCAGGTTCCCTCCCTGATTTTTTCAGCGCGATTTTTAATCAATCACGCAGATCGAAAATGGATAATAAAAGACTCTTTTTGCTCTTTCCGGATCGATGGATCGTCTGTTTCATGACAAGAAAATCTTGAAAAGGTTCTTGACAAGTGTCAACCATTTTAAATATGATGGGGCAGCTTCATACCCTTATTCGGACCGCGCTTTTCAGGCGCGGCGTCCGACCTGAGTCATCAGGGTACGATGCAAGGCAGAAGGCGTTACAGATGCCTTCCACGGCGGCGGGGGAGTGGGGCTTAATTTGGTATCGTCTGTATGGGGAAAAATAATCCTCCCTGCACTTGTGGAAGCGCAACGCGTAACAACATCCAAGGCGTTTTCCATCATTCACCTGAAACAATCGGTCCGTATGAATCAGGTAACGAGGGAGCCTTGGGGCTCTCTGATGTATCACTACCTTAAAAAAGGAGATAAACAGATGAATAGGTTTGTCAGGCTATTCGGTACCACAGTTGCCGTCAGTCTGTTGTCTGCGACGTTCGTTTTCGCAGAATATGCAGAGGCACCCGTCTCCGGCGGGGGAACCGTGTCGGGAAAGATCACTTTCAAAGGGACGCCTCCGCCACCGGAGAAGTTCGATCTGGGCAAGTTTCCTCAGGCCAAATTCTGCAGCAGTGCTGAATCTGAGGGGATGACCCGGATCCGCCACGATGTGAAGGTAAAGGGCGGCGCCTTGGCCGATGTCGTCGTCTACATCACCAATATCGAAAAAGGAAAACCGTTCAAACCCGAAGCCACCAAGGTGGTGGCCGACCAGTGCCGCTTCATGGTCGAGGGCGGGCCTTCCGCAGCGGTCGGCGTGGTCGTAAAGAAGGGTGAGATCTCGTTCACCAACAACGATGCCGATCCGAGCGAAGAGAAGTCGAAGGAAGGGGTGCTCCACAACCCGCATGGTTACGAGATCATCGGGCCGAAGAGCTCCACCACCTTCAATAAGCCGCTTCCCAAAAAGGGCCAAACGATTACCGAGAAAATCAAACCGATCAACTTCAAGAAGGAAGGTTCCTTCCTGAAGGTGGAGTGCGATCAGCACAACTACATGAACGTCTGGTTCCGACCGATCGAGAATCCCTACTATGCCATCGTCGGCGAGGATGGGACCTTCACCATCGGGGACGTTCCTCCGGGGAAATATACGGTCGAGGCGTTCCACCCCAAGCTGGGATTTGTGAAGAAAGAAGTGGAAGTGGCCGGCGGCGCAAAAGCAGCGCTCGATTTCGAGTTTGCCGGCAAATAGCACCTTTTCAAGATCAACAAAAAAGGGGAAGCGGTTCAACCGCTTCCCCTTTTTATTATTTGTCGGGGCAGGCCCCTGTGGCCTGCCCCGACAGAGTCCATGTTTTATTCGCGTTAGGTGAGCGCACCCCCGCATGAAGAGCCGGTGCCGGCGGTACAGCCGTAGCAATGATTTCCGGTCACAATTTGACGAGAATGAAGGACCGCCGAATCGAAGTCGTAAATATTACGGGGCGCGCCATGGCCGACCGGGAGAGTCAGCATTTGGTTGAAGTCGCAATCGTACAGGGTGCCGTCCCAGCCGATCGAGATCGTATAACGGCACATGACCCCCGCCGCCGCGGCCGGGTTGAAGGCGTTGGCGAGCCGTTCCATGTAACCCTCCACGTTCCCGGTCTCGATCAGAAATTCAAGAAAGCGGCTGATCGGCATGTTGGTGATCGTGTAGAGACGATTGAACGCGACGCCATGGCGAAGCTTCAGCTCCTTCCGGAATTGCGCCTCGATCGCTTCCTGCTTGGGGGGAAGAAACGCGCCGGCCGGATTGTAGACCAGATTTAAAATCAGACCGCTTCCCTGAACCCCATACCCGATTTGATTCAGAAGCTGGAGGGCGGCGATCGACTTTTCAAAGATCCCCTCTCCCCGCTGCGCGTCGGTCTGCGCGGGGCGATAGTAGGGGAGCGATGCGATGATTTCAACCTGCTGATCGGCCAGGAATGTTGCAAGATCGGCCTGAGAAGGGAGGAGCAGGACGCTCAGGTTGCATCGGTCGATGACATGCCGGCCCAGGGCACGCGCCTGGGTGACCACCCATCGGAAGTGCGAATTCAACTCCGGCGCGCCGCCGGTGATATCGACGGTCGGGATGTCGGTTTGAGCCAGCGCGTCGATACACGCCTCGGCCGTTTCACGCGTCATCATCTCCCGGCGGTCGGGAGCGGCATCGACATGGCAATGGCGGCAGGCCTGATTGCAGAGTTTTCCGAGGTTCATCTGGAAGATCGAAATGCCGGTCGCATACAGCGGATCAAGCCCGGCGCGCCGCATTGGTTCATCGAACGGAGGGCATCCCTTTATCTCCGTGAGAATCCGGAGTTGCTCTTTTTCCGATGTCAGTGGACTCTCTCGCGCTTTCAAGCTCAGTTTTGTTTCAGCCACGGTTTTTTCTATATCCTTATCTCGGTGAGGCTTGTTCGATAGAGAGGCGTTAAACGCCCCCGCGATCCCTCCCTGTCCCACACCCGATTTACATAGACAGCTTTTGAGCCGCGTTCCGCATCTGAACCCCATGAACCAGCGAGGAGCCTCCTCGGATCGCGCAGGCGACATGGACCGCCTCGGTCATCTCCTCGACGTTCGAGCCCTTCTCAAGGCAGGCCTGCGTATAGGAATCGATGCAGTAGGGACATTGTACCGCGTGGGAGACCGCCAGGGCAATCAACGCCTTCTCCCGCTCCGTCAGCGCTCCTTCGGCGAAGACGGCGTTATAATAACCAAGGAACTTCTCCCACAATTCCTTGTTTCCTTTTCCCATCTCAGCAAATTTTCCGAGATCTCCCGGATGATAATACGTCTCCATTATTTCCCCCCCGCTTTAGGTGTTCCGATTCACTGGACTGCGATCGGTCGGTCCTTGATGTGTACCATGTCCCGGCTGTTCTTGCAATCCTCTTCCGGCGTCTGTTTTCGGCGAAGGGAAGAGGAAGCGGAAGCCCCGCCGGGAAGCCTCTTTCTTCGCTTCTCCGGCGGGGCGGGCGACCGTTTGAAATCTATCAGGGCAGAATGAGTCGGGGAAAACGAAAACCTTACAAGATCATTTAAGAAACAAAGGGAGGTTCTTTGCTTTTTGGACGGAGGGCCTGTTTGATTCTCTCCTGGGCTTCGGGGGAGAGCGCGCCGGGGGCGGTTTCTCCAAGCTTTTCGGGATTGCTGCCGAGTATATTTCGGATAAAGTGAAGTTGCTTCTGATAGCGAGAACACCATTTGCAAATGAGAAAATGGAGCCGGATGGAGAGTCGCTGGCGGAATGAAGGGTGTTGTTCCATCGAATTGGAAATCAATTGGATGATCTCCTTGCAGGAAGGGATATCTCGTGCCAGAAAAGGAGGGAGCCATTTCGGCATTATTGTTTTTCTCCTTTAATTAGATGCGGCGCCGGAAGAAGTCTGTTGATTTTAGATCCTCACACCAGGTGCGCCATGCCCCACGCCCTATTTTCTTTCGAAGAAATGAACTTCCAGACATCGCCTCAGCTGCATCCGGGCGCGATGCATCAAGTCCCAAAGGTTCGATGCCGAGAGATTCAGTGCTTCGCAGACCTGCTCGCTGCCGAGGCCGTCGATCTCTCTTTTTGTTCTTTGTTGATTGCGCTCTTGCTGATCAAGGACGCCTCCGCTGGCTGCTTTGTAGCATGTTTATTCGGTTCTTGCAATTATTTCCTGAGGTAGATTTTGTCAGGTGTAAGCAGGGTCACTTTCAAAGTTCCGCTAACAGCTTATCCTATCCATAACATGCAGGTGCATCGTCAAGAACAAAAGGAGGAAATGAAGATGGCTGATGAGTGGAAATGTCAGGACTGCGGCAAAGTCTTCTCAACACAACAGGATCTACTGGCGCATGAGCTCGAACATGCCCCCCGGTTTGAATGCGCCGTCTGCGGGGAAGAGTTTAAGTCAAAGGAAGAGGCTTATGTCCATGAAGTCGGTAAACATGGGCGGCCTCCGGCCACCGAACCCGTTCCCCTCAAGCGGCCTGCCTGAGCATGTTGATTCAACCGCAGATCGAGCAGATCCGCGATCAAGGCTCGGGGAATCTTTATCGAATGGTTTCCGTCGAGACCGTTCGAGGTCCGGTCCGGATGCGTTTTTATGAAGGGGTGAATGCAAAGGCGGGGATGATCCTGGTCGGCGGCGTCGGAGGAGACTTCGATACCCCGGCGCTTGGGTTGTATCCCCGGCTTTGCGAAGCGCTGATGGAAGAGCCTCTGGCCGGTCTTCGGGTCGCCTTTCGCCATCCGACCGAACTGGAGGAGTCGGTTCATGATCTCCTCGCCGGCATCCGGCTGCTGGTGCAGAAGGGCATCTCCCGCATCGGCCTGATCGGCCACTCCTTCGGCGGCGCCGTGGTGATCACGGCGGGAGCGGTCGCGCCGGAGGCGGCAACCGTGGTTGCCCTCTCCACACAGAGTTATGGGACCGACCGTGTCGACGCATTGGCCCCGCGTCCTGTTCTATTCATTCATGGCAGCGAGGACGAGGTCCTCCCCCCTTCTGTTCAATCGATACCTATCGTCGGGCAGGAGAACCCAAAGAGCTCAAAATAATAAAGGGAGCCGGGCATGTTCTTGATGAGGCGGGGGAAGAGGTCCACTCTTTGGTCATCGATTGGTTGCGCCGCCATCTTCGTAAATAAAAAATAAGAAAGGATAGAACTGGATTACGGAGCAGACAAAGGTCGAAGGGAGATCGGACATGGATCGTGTATACCCCCTGCAGGCATTGCAGAAGGAGCGGCGACAAACCGAGCGTCGTTCCTCCGCTCGCAGAGGGGGGGAATCGCTCGCCCTCCCTTCCATTGCACGATATGCTGTGTATCTGGCGTCGGCTTTCTTTGTTTTTCAGGGATTTGCTTTTACCGCTTATTTCGTCGATGCGAAGTTTCTTTTCTCGGAGAATGGACCGGCGGAGTGGTTTCAGTTTTCTCTCCTTCTCGCCTGCTGCGGCTGTTTGGAAGCGGCTGCATCCCGTTCCCCATCGAGGCGCCACCTCTTTCACGTCGCGGCGATTCTATTCCTCATCGCGACGGTCCGCGAAATGGATGCGAATTTCGATCGGTATCTCTTCGACGGCGCTTGGCAAGTCGCGGCGGGAGGGTTGGCCCTTTGCGGCGCGCTGCTTTGCCGGGATCGCGGCCGGCGGATGTGGGCGCAATTCCAGTCGATCTTCCTTTCCTATCCCGGCGGATTGCTCCTGGCGGGCGCACTGACGATCGCTGTTTTTGCTCCGATGCTGGGCCAGCAGCGATTTTGGAGGATCGCGCTCGGGGGCCAATACGTCCGGTTGGCCGGGCGGATCATTGAAGAGAGCGGCGAGCTGCTCGGTTACCTGTTTTTTCTTTTCGGATGCATCGAGGCGTTTGTCTCTTCTCCTCCGGACCCGAGGGACGAGACATCCTCTTAATGGACGTTCTCCCTCCGCATTCCTCATTCTCGATTGAGCTACTCCCGTTTTTGCTCTGGCGCTTCCGGGCCGGATTCGATACAATCAGCAAGAACAGGAGGGTATGACCTCGAAGAAACGCTTCTTTTTCTTTTTGCTTCTCCTTATCATTTTGGTGGCCGCCATCCGTCTGCTCGGGCTGCACGATTATCTCGATCAGGAGCGGCTTCGAAGCGGCATCAATCGATGGGGAACCTGGGGGCCGCTCCTCTACATCGCCATTTTCGCAATCGCGCCCGTTCTTTTTCTTCCGGGCCTCCCGATCACCATCGCCGGGGGATTGGCCTTCGGTCCCCTCTGGGGGACGGTCTACGCCTCGATCGGATCGACATTGGGGGCGGGGCTGGCTTTCTTGGTCGCCCGTTACTTTGCGCGGGAAGCCGTTTCGGAAATGCTCGGAGCGCGGTGGAAGCGGATTGAGGAGGGGGTGGCCGAGCGGGGCTGGGTCTTCGTTGCGATGACCCGCTTGATCCCGCTCTTTCCCTTTAACCTCCTTAATTATGCCTTTGGCCTGACCCCTATTCCTTTCGCGACCTATCTTTTTACCTCCTGGCTCTTCATGCTCCCCGGGACCGCCGCCTATGTGGTTTTCTCCAGCTCGCTGATTGATCTCATCAAGGGAGATTTTTCGCCGGTCTTTCTCATCGGGCTGGCGCTGCTCGGCGCCGTCTTACTGATTCCATTTCTTTATCGACGCCGGAAAGGACCGAAAGACGCTCTTCCAAAGATGGTCGTCTGGGCAGCGGTTTTTTGGCTTCCGCTTCTCCCGATTCAAAACACTGATGCGGAGGAGCAGATACAACTCCTGGCCGATCGGCAGGGTGAGCGCGGCCTGCCGGCAGGGTGGCGGCCGCTGACCTTCCAGCGGATCTCCCGTCATACGGATTATCAACTCTCGGAAGAAGACGGCCGGCCGGTCATCCGGGCCGTCAGCCGGCAGTCGGCCTCCGGCCTGATTCATCCGCTCGATCTCGATCCGCGTCTCTATGAAACCCTCTCCTGGTGCTGGAAGGTCGACCGGATCATTTCAAAGGGAGACGAGACGCAGAAGAAGGGGGATGACTACGCGGCGCGGGTCTATGTGACTTTTCGGTTCGATCCGGACAAGGCGACCTTCTGGGAGCGGACCAAGTTCAGCGTGCTCAAGAAAATCTACGGCGAATATCCCCCGAAGGCGGCGATCAACTATATCTGGGCGAATCGGCTCCCGAAGGGAGAGGCGATCGCCAACGCCTACACCGACCGGGCGCAAATGGTCGCCGTCGAAAGCGGGCAAGAGCGGGTCGGGAAATGGGTCTGCCAAGCGCGGAGTCTTTACGCCGATTATCGATGGCTCTTCAAAGAGGAGCCGCCGCGTCTTTCGGGCATCGCCGTGATGACCGACACCGACGACACCGGGGAAGAGGCGTCGGCGTTTTATGCGGAGCTCGTCTTAAAGGCAAAATAACGTAAGGGGTACAGGCGAAATAGTTCTTTTATTTTTCATCCCTCACGCTTTACGCCGAACGCCTTGCGTGTTTCGAGGAAAAAAATGTCTGACGCATTCGACATCGCCATCATCGGCGGAGGCGCCGGCGGTCTGGTTGTCGCCAGCGGGGCGGCGCAGTTCGGGGCGCGGGTCGCGCTGATCGAGAAAGAGCGCGGCCTCGGTGGGGACTGCCTTTACTACGGTTGCGTTCCGACGAAGACGTTGCTTCACTCCGCGCGGGTTCTCTCGCTGATCCGGCGATCGGAAGAATTCGGCCTCGGCAGAATGACCCCTTCGGAGGAGAGCTTCGCGGGGGCGATGGAGCGGATGCGGCGGATGGTTGCCCGGATCGGCGAGCATGACGATCCGAAACGCTTCGAGGCGATGGGAATTCAGCTCTTCTTTGGCGAGGGGCGTTTTGTCGATCCGAATACGTTTGAAGTCGCCGGCCGACGCATTCAAGGACGCCGGTTCGTTCTCGCCACCGGGGCGCGGCCGAGTGTTCCACCGATTCCGGGTTTGGCCGAAGCAGGCTTTTTGACAAACATGACCGCCTTGGCGTTGAAGCAACGCCCGGAGACGATGGCGATCCTCGGCGGGGGACCGGTTGGGGTTGAATTCGCCCAGATCTTTCACCGTCTCGGCGTCCGGATCACAATCATCGAAAAGGCCGATCATCTCTTGCCGAACGAGGATCGGGAGATCTCGGAGGCGCTCGAAGCGCTCTTCCGGAAAGAGGGAATCGATTTTCTAACCGGTGTTGCGGTTCACGCGGTCCGGCGGGAAGGGGATCAAAAGGTCTTTCTTGCCGAGGGGAAAGAAGGGGTTCGGCGGATCGCCGCCGAGGAGATCCTGGTGGCCGTCGGCCGCGCGCCCAATGTCGAGGGACTGGGACTTGAAGCGGCCGGGGTCGTCTACGACCGTCACGGGGTGAAGGTCGATGCGACCCTTCGGACGGCGGCGCGGCATATCTGGGCCTGCGGCGATCTGGTCGGTCCGCACCAATTCACCCACATGGCGGAATACCAGGGGGGGATCGTCGTCTCCAACGCCCTCTTCCCGTTCATCCGACGGAAAGTCGATTACCGGGTGGTTCCCTGGGTCACCTTCAGCGATCCGGAGGTGGCGCGGGTCGGCCTCACCGAGGCGGAGGCAAGAGAAAAGGTCGGCCCGATCCATGTCTACCGCTTTCCGTTCAAGCAAGTCGATCGGGCGATTATCGAAGGGGAGGAGGCCGGCTTTATCAAGCTGATTGCCGACCGGCGGCTTCGGATCGTCGGCGCCCACCTGATCGGGCCCAACGCCGGCGATCTGCTGCATGAATATGTCCTGGCGATGAAGGCCGATCTGAAAATCACATCGCTCTCCACCACGATCCATGTCTACCCGACCCTCTCCCAGGGGGTCAAGAAGGCGGCCGATCAATACTTCCGCGAAAAACTCTTCACCGGCTGGTTTCCCAAGCTGGCCCGTTGGCTCATCCGATTTTAATCCGCTTCACTTCTTCTGATCGACTTTTTCCAGGGATAATCCTATCGGATAGGTTGTACCGCGCCCGGCTAACTCTCTACAATAGAAAAAGTAATTTGGAAGATGCCGATGGCGATCTTTAAAAAAACCAAGCCGATTCCAGAACAGGAGGCGGTCGGAGAGACCGAGCGGATCTACTATGAGATCCGCCAGACCCTTCGTGCCACCGGCGTTCCTCAAGTGTTCTGCAGCTGGGCGGGTCATGGGCAATTCCTTCCATTGGTCTGGAGCGCCCTTCAGTCGAATGCCGAGACCCGCCTCTATGAAGACGCTTCCGACCGGCTCCGCGTGAAGGCGGCCCGCCTGATCAAGCCGATGGAAAAACCCGATGTCTCCGCACACGTTCGGTTGGGCGAGAGCCAAACCTATCACCTTTGTGCTTCGCTCGATCTCTATCACTATCTCTACCCGAAATTGCTCGTGCTGACTTCGGCCGTTCATCTGGCTCTTGCCAGCGAGCGGATCGGGAAAGAGGAGACGAGAGCGTTGGAGCGGATCGAACGCGGCGCTCCTGCTGGAATGATCGCCATGGAGTTGGCCCCGGAAGAGCCGCAGGACCTTCGCCTGAGAGCCTTGTTTGAAGAGATGAAAAAAACCTCGAAGCTTCCGGGCGTCGTCATGGATATCCGCACCCTGGCGCTTTGGCCCGACTATTTGATCGAAGCCCGGAAGCGGTTAATGCCGATCATTGTCGGACCGGAATATAAACAGGCCTCTGATCGTCTGATCGAGACGGCGCGAAAAGAGGCGGGTCATCTTCCCTATCCGGTGTCGATCCCCCGGGAGAAGGTGAAGGCCGTTGTCCCTGATGTCGAAGAGGTCACGGCGCTGACGTCGGACTTCGAGCGCGCATACGCCCGCTGTATCCTCAATATCACCCTTCTTGAATGCGATTGGAGAGACCCCGAAGCGTTGGCCTCCTCCCCCTTTCCCGCCTCTCCCCGGCCGCACGCGGCCGCGGCAGGAGGAATGCGGTGAACTGGAGAGCATATCAGGCGAAGCAGCGGGTGGCCGAGGTCGGAAGCCACTTCATCAGCTATGTCGACGAGGGATCGGGCGACCCGGTGGTCCTCCTCCATGGCATTCCGACCTGGGGATTTCTCTGGCATCCCCTTCTCCTTTCGCTATCGGGATCGGTCCGCGTCTTGATTCCCGACCTGATCGGCTACGGCTACTCGGACAGGCGGGATGGCTTCGATCGTTCCATTGCACGGCAGGCGGAGGTGATCAAGCTCTGGATGGAGAAGATCGGGGTGAAACGGGCGACGTTCGTCGGGCATGACATCGGCGGCGGGGTGGCGCTGCGGCTGGCGACCCTTTCCCCCGGTCGCGTCATCCGTCTTTGTCTGATGAATTCGGTCTCTTATGACGCTTGGCCGATTGAAGCGATGTTGCAGCTCGGGCATCCCGAGACGCGGCGGCGGCTCTCCGCCTGGACCGCCATTTTGCTGATGAAGCAAGCCCTCAAGATGGGATTTGCCTCCTCTCCGTCCAACGATCTGCTTGACGGCCTCCTTGCCCCTTATGCCACCGAGACAGGAAAGCTTTCCCTTATTCGAGATGCTGTCGCGCTGAACACGAACCAGACGATGGAGATCATCCCGCGGCTCCGGCAGATGACCGCGCCGACATTGATCCTCTGGGGAGAAGAAGATCGCTTCCAGCCGGTGGAATATGGCGAGCGGCTGGCCTGGGACATTCCGGGAGCCCGGCTGATTCGGATCAAACAGGCGCGTCACTACGTGATGATCGACCGACCGGATGAGATCAATGGACATCTTCTTGCTTTTCTAAGCGGTCGGCGGCGGGGAGAGAAACCGGCTTTGGTTTATCCGCCTCAGGCGGCTTGATTGTGTGATGTCTCTCGTTGTCGGAGATAAGCAATGGTGAACAGTTATGATCTGCTGGTGCTCGGGTCGGGCTCCGCGGGGCTTTATGGGGCGATCAAAGCGGCGCAACTCGGCGCGCGGGTTGCGCTGGTGGAGGGGGCCGAGATCGGCGGGACCTGTCCGAACCGAGGCTGCCTTCCGACGAAACATTTGGTGACGGCGGCGGAGCGCTACTACTACGGCCAGACGGATGTCTTCCGCGGGGTGAAGCCCCGCAAGGCCCGGCTCAACTTTGCAGCCGTGATGGCGGAGAAGGAGGCGGTGGTTCAACACGCGCGCGCGGAAAAGGAGCGGCTGATTGCGGCCCAACCGAACATCGCCCTTCTTCCGGGAAGAGGCCGCCTGGTCTCGCCGCATCATGTCGCGGTGAACGGCCAACCGGTGACGGCCGATAAGATTCTTCTGGCAACCGGTTCCTCGCCGATCACCCCTTCCGTTCCCGGCTTAGCCGAGATCGCCCCCCTGAACAGCGATCGTGTTCAAGTCATCACCCGTCTGCCGGGGAGTTTGATCGTCATCGGCGGGGGGGAGATCGGTCTTGAATACAGCCAGCTTTTTCTCCATTTCGGGGTGAAGGTCGCCGTTTTGGAAAAAGAAGGGCGGATTTTGCATCGTGAGGAGCCGGAGATCTCGGACGCGCTGCGCCGTTATCTCGAAGAGGAGGGGATGGAGATCCATCCCGGTGTTGATGTTCAAGCGGTAAAACCGCTGCCGCGCCGACGGGGCTATCAGGTGACGGTCCGGAAGGGAGAAGAGACCCACCTGTTGGAGGCGTCCGCCATTTTCGTTGCGACCGGCCGGCGGCCGAATACAGATGATCTCGGCCTGGAAGAGGTCGGCATTCAATGCCGTCCCGATGGCGCGGTTGAAACAAGCCCTTCTTTTGAAACGGCGCATCCCCATATTTTTGCAGCTGGAGATATTCGCGGGCATGTCCGCAAGCTCGCGACGGTCGCCGACCGGGAGGGGGAGCTGGCGGCCGAAAATGCCTTGAAGGGGACCCGGCACACCATGGAGTACCTCGGGATCGCCTACGCGATCCTGACCTCCCCGCAGGTGGCGAGCGTCGGATTAAAAGAGGAGGAGGCGCGGGCCGCCGGTTATCCGCTGCGGCAGGTCGATCTCTTCCTGCCGGAAGAGCTGCCGAAGGCGACGGCCGACCGGGGATGGGTCAAGCTGGTGGTAGAGGAGAGAAGTCACCGGATCCTGGGGGTCCATCTGCTGGCGGCCAAGGCGGCGGAGGCGATCCATGAGGCGATCTTTATCGTGAAGAACCGGCTGACGGTCGAAGAGGTCTGCCGGACCATTCACGTCTATCCCACCGTGGCCGAATCGATCCTGCGCGCGGCCGAGGCCTACCCCAAAGCAGCCTGAGAGACCCATTTACCCAAGCGAGGTAAGACCGCCTTAGGCCGATTTCTGTGCGATGATCAGACTGTCCCTTCCCAGCGGGTAAGGGTATTCCGTGGAAAGCCACTGGTCCAGATCGACCAGGAAGAGGAGAAACGGATGCATCATGGCTCGCAGGAGCCGTTTATTTTCGATCAACGTATGGATTTCCCAGGCCGACTGCCAGAGCGGTCCCGCCGGATGGGTGATGGAGAGGGGGCGGAATCCGGCTTCATTGAGCTTGTGGGTGATCTCCTCATTCGAATAGCCGGTCCGCTCGATCGAAATGGAGGGACTGCCTGCCGGCGGACGGGCGGGGAATAGCCTTTGTATCGGACGCGGGAGGGGGGAGGGGGCCGGCGGCGTCGGGATGGAGAGGATCAGATAACCTCCCCGTTTGAGCGCGCGGGAAAACCGCTTTAATACCTCCAGGTCATCTCGGAGATAGGTCAGGACATGCATCGAGAAGATGAGGTGAAAGAGTTCGGCAAAACGGATCTGGTGGAGGTCTCCTTTATGGAAAGAGAGATTCCGGGTTCCCTTTTTCTCGGCGATGGCGGTCGCCCGCGCGATCGGTTCCGACTCAATTTCGATGCCGGTGATCTTCCAGCCGGGGTGACGCTCCGCCAGATAGAATGAGTGGGCGCCGTTTGCGCATCCGGCATTCAGAACATTGGCCTCTTCCGGAAGGGTCAGTTTCCGGAGCGCTCGCATCAAATAATGATTGCGGGATCGGTCTCCAAGGTGGGTGGCTCCGAGGCATCGAAAGGCGAGCCGTTTAACGGGATTGGTTTCAATCAGTGCTTGTTCACATCCATATACCATTGTCTTCTTCCTTTCACCCCCCGGTGTGACTGAAATAAAGGGCAAGTTTTATGCCTCTGGTTGATTGAGTCGGTATGGAGGAGATGATCGGCACAGAGAGCCGGTCTAGAGGCTCCTTTTGTTGATTTGGCCAACCATGGCGGTTGCTCCCTTCTAATGAGAGGGCTCCATTTTTGTCAAAAAAAGGAAAGGATCGATCACTTTTTAACAAGGAGTGGCAGAGGGCTGTTGTGGTGTTCATTACATTGACCAGTGCCACACCCGTCGCGGGGATGTCGGGACCGCTGGCGCAGCCTCTCGCACTATCTTTGATTCCTAATTAATTTTTAAACGTCGGGATGGTTCCTGTTTCGGTGGTGAAGAAGGGGGTGGCGCCGGCGGTGTGGTTGGTGGTATCGACCAGGCCGGTGATTTGGGGGAATTTTTCGGAGAGGATTCGGATGACGCCATGATGGAGGGTTTTGCCGGCCATCGCGCATCCCTGACAGCCGCCTGACATCTCGACATAGACGATGTTTTCCTTGATATCCACCAGCTTGATGTGTCCGCCATGTTCGGCGAGGCCGGTATTGATCGTTTCATTGAAGAGCTTGGAGATCTCGCGCGCCAGCTCGGAGTCCCAGGCCGGGTTCGGATTATCGATCACCCAGGCCTGCGCCAGCCCGGTGCTGGAGTAGTCGATGGTCGATCCCTGGATCAGCGCCTCCGAGTCCCGGCTGATGAAAAATCGATATTCTCCACACGGCAAAACAAAGTCGCGCGGATCAGCCTGCTCCGGCGCGACATAATCGAACTTGTATTTGAAGTCGCCGGCTTCCCGCGTCACCGTCAACCGCACGCCGACGTTGCTGCGACCTTGAAGGGCTTGTCGGACCTTTTGGATGGCCGCTTCGGTGAGGGTGATGATGGGTGAATTTTGGACAACTGGATTGGGTGAACCTTCGGACATTATGCAATTCCTTGTATAAATATAATCCTGATCGTACAATAACACAGCTATATTAATGAAAGTCCAATTCTATCCCATATGTGTGTGTCTAATTTTTTGGAGTCTAAGAATATGGAGAAAGAAAAGAAGATTAGTTACTATTTCGTTGCTTTGATAGATATCCTAAACCAAAAAGAACCTTTATGTAAATTCAAAAAACTCCCTGCAACAGAAAAAGAGAAACAAGAATTTTTCCAAACAATCGTAGAGACATTTGGCGTAGTTGATAATTTCCGTAAATCATTTCAGATGTTTTTTAGCAAGCATACCGAAGGCTTGACCTCTGTCGAAATGCTTCCTGAAGAATATAGGAATGCTCTTATCGAGATGAGAAAAACCGAAGTCAAGTTGCAGGGATTTTCAGATACGATAGTGATTTATGTATCATTGGGGAATGAATCGATTCAAGCGCCTATTATTGGGGTGTTCTCTGCATTAGCAGCTTGTGCTTCAACTTTTTTGACATCTTTAGCTATAGGTCATGTGTGCCGTGGAGGAATCGAAATTGGTTGGGCATCTGAATTCTATGACAGAGAAATATATGGGCCTGCCCTTTTGGAGGCATACCACCTAGAAAGTGAAGTGGCCCATTATCCGCGAATAGTTATCGGGGATCAAGTAATAAATTATCTTTATGATATGAAGAGAACAGAAGGGTCTGACCCTTTAACGAAACTCAATAATGAAATGGCAGATATTTGCTTGTCTTTGTTCGCGCGAGATATCGATGGGAATGTGATTTTAGACTATCTTGGAGAAGGTTTTAAGAAGCATATGGTTCCTGACGGTTTTCATGATGATCTTAAAGTCATTCCTAAAATGGCATATGAATTTGTAGAAAAAGAATTCAAAAAATGGAGAAAGGAACGTAACACAAAGCTTTCTCTGAGGTACAATCATCTCTTAAACTACTTGAGCTCAAGACTTCCTTTATGGGAGAACAGTAATGCACCGAAAACCTAGACCCTTAATTACTCTATAAGCTGATACATTACTATGAAAGATATGATATCAATATACAAGAGAGAGCTATATATGCTTGCTATTGCGCGGTCGGATATTGAAGAAACAATGGCAATCTGTCGATTGTTTATCTTACGAGTGAAGAGTGTTCGCAATAAACTGTATGATCCATTACTAACAGCAATTATTGTTTGTTATTCGAGAGTTTTTTTGAAAAATAGGCCGTTTGGAGTTCTTCCTAAAAAATGGGGTAGATTTGCTAGTCCTATACTTCAACAAACACATAACACCATTTTAGAACAGAGGAAGAAAGCTATAGCACATAGTGATCTAGAGTTCCGAAGAGTTTTAATAGTTCCAACATATAACCCATCTGATCCTATGGGCATAATAATTTCTGGATCTGTACTCCATCCGAATATAGTTCCTGAAATACTTGGGCTTTGCACTGATCTGAAATCACGACTTGATACCGAAATAGAACAAAAGCTTAAATTTATATATGCTGGTAAGCAGTGGTCACCTGAGGATTTTGAGCTTATAAATAATTTTTGAGCTTTTGTTCTTTTCTTTATATATGGATTATAAGAGTTGTGGTTTCGGTTCGATAAAGCCAGCCCTTACCCAAACGTAAACGCATACAATTCTACCTGGGGAGCCTCGAAGATCATCTCGAACAGATGTTCCGCCTCGTCCCCTTTCGGTAAAGTTACCAGATTGTAGAGGCGGGCCTCGTTGATGGTTGCCTTCCCGTCCGGTCCCACATCGATGCCCCGCATGTTCGCTGAAAGCGGCGCGCCGTCGATCAGAATCTTGGCCGGAATTCCTTTCTCGGTTCCTTTCATCACCAGATTGAGCTTCGGCGCCTGGAAGCGGAATTGGATTTTTCCGCCGGGAGCCTGGAGGATCGCCGCTTCGTCGATAACCTTCCAGGTGCCGGCCAACGCCCAATAGTTCAGACGGAGCGAGGGGGGCGGGGTGTAGTTGATAATAGTGTCTGGTGTCATCCGTTCGTTGGAGAAGAAATTACTGGCCCGGTTGTAGCCGATGTAGGTTTCGGGGGAGCGGATTCTGAAGACGTTCACCGTTTTTTCCGCTTTCTCAATTGTCACCGGTGCATGAAGAAGCTTCGCCTCCATCAGGATCGATTGAATCGCCCCTTCGAAGATATCCTCATCCCCCTCGCCGAAGTGCGTCAGCCGCAGCCTTCCCTCCGCATCGATCAGATATTTCGCCGGCCAGAATTGGTTGCGGAAGGCTTTCCAGGTGCCGTAGTCATTATCGACGGCAACCGGATATTTGATCCCGTGCCGGGCGATCGCCCGCTTTATATTCTCGACGTCCTTCTCGAATTGAAACTCGGGGGTGTGAACGCCGACGATGACCAGCCCCTGATCGCGGTACTTTGCGTCCCAGCGGGTGACCGCCGGCAGCGCCCGGATGCAGTTGATACAGGAATAGGTCCAGAATTCGACCAGCACCACTTTGCCGCGCAGGCTCTCTTCGGTGAGCGGCGGGGAATTCAGCCAGGTGGTGACCTGGGTGAATTCCGGCATCTTTCCCAATATCGGATAGGGGGATTTCCTGCCTGCGGCCAGGGCGCTCTCAGGGCTGAAGTTGCTGTTGATATCAGCCGGAGAGTTGGTTTCGAGCAGCCGCTTTTCGATTTGATTGGCGGCGAAGAGCGAACCCGGTAGCTTGGCGAGCAGGAGGGTGTCGAAGCTAAAGAAGAGTGCCATGACGGCGGTGAGGGTCAAGGCGCCCAGCGCTTTGTGTGTGAATGATCCCCATTGTCGGACGGAAGTGATCCGGTCCGAGATCCGCCGTCCGCCATATCCGATTAAAAGCATCGGCACCGCGGCCCCCAGTGAATACGCACTCATCAGGATCAATGTCGCTCCGAATGACGACTGCACGGCGGCCAACGTCAAGATGATTCCCAAGACCGGCCCGGCGCAGGGAGCCCAGATCAGTCCGAGCGAGGCGCCGAGTAAAAGAGAAGAGACCGGTGTTTTTTCATTGGGAAGTCGATTCAGGCCGGGGATCTGTTGGGAAAGGGCGCTGATCCTTGTTCCGATCCGTTCCCAGAGGGAGGGCCAAAGGAGGCTCAACCCAAGGAAGAATAAAATCAAGAGCGCAGCGTGCCGAAGCGCGTTATTACTCAGGCCGAGGAAGGTTCCGAAGAAAGCGAAGATGACGCCGAAGAGGGTGAAGCTGATGGTGAGGCCGGAGACAATCCAGAGGGGGCGATGGCGATTCCCTCCGGAGATCGAGGCGCTGAGGAGCGGGGGGAGGATCGGCAGGATGCAGGGGCTCAAGACGGTCAAGGCGCCCGCGACGATCGATAAAAATCCGAGGGTCCAGCTCATAAACTCCCCATAAGGCCCTTCTCTCCTCCTGAGCGACGCGAAGGATCTCTGTTTCGTCCTGTGAAAAGCAGATGCCTCGCCGTTGTCTCAGCATGACAGATTTGAAGGACGTTTATTCTCTAAATTAACACAATTTTTCGCTTCTTCATACCGCTCGGTTTGATTCAGATCCCGGCGTACCATTCATAGCCCTGATCTTCCCAGTAGCCGCCTTTTCCTCCGGCGAGGGTATCGAAGCGCTCGACCAGTTCGATCCGCATCAGATACTTCGCCATCTTATAACCGAGCTGTCTTTCTAATCGGAGGCGCAGCGGGGCGCCGTTTCCGATCGGGAGGGGGGTGTCGTTCAGGTCGTAAGCGAGGATCGTCTGTGGATGATAGGCGTCCTCGAAATCGATGCTCTCATAATAATATTGTCCCGATTCGTCGGGGTCGGCGGAGTGGAAGACCACATAGCGGGCCTGCGGATGGGGACGGACCCGCTCAAGAATGAGGCTTAACGGAACCCCTTTCCACTTTCCGATGGCGCTCCATCCCTCGACGCAGTCGTGGCGGGTGATTTGGGTCCGCGACGGCAGTCCGCGAAGCTCGGCGAGGGAGAAGCGGGCCGGCTGCTCGACCAGACCGCCGACTTCCAGTCGCCAGTCGGCGAAATGATTTTCAACAAGAGCGAGATATTGTTCTGGTGCCGGGATTCGATGTCCCATTCACCGGGAAGACCGAGGAGAGATCGGCTTCGGTGTATTCCCGCGCCATCGCCTTTCGGGAGGTGATCAGGCGTTGTACACGGTGGGTGAGCCCCTCCGCGCTGCTGAGAACGTCCTCAAACCAAGCCTTACGGGAAAGATTGTCACATCCGGCGAGGAACAAGAGGCCGGAGAGTTGAGCGGCGCGGACCAAAAATTTCCGCCGATTGAGCCTAATTTGTTTTTTCATCGTTCTCTCCTGATTGCGGAATCAGATACCATCCGGTTAACATCGACCGGACGTTGTTCCAAAGGCCGGTGATCGCCACCATCAGTACATGGATGAGTGTGTAGCCGATGAAAGCAAACGCGGCGATGAAGTGGATCGTCCGGGCCGACTGCCGCCCGCCGAAGAGGGTCAGCAGGGCGGGGAAGGCGGCGTTGAGGTTCGGCGACATCGTCAGCCCGGTCAGAACGATCAGCGGTCCCAGAACAAAGACGACCCCGGTGTAGGCGATCTTCTGGAGGACATTATAACGGGCGGCTTCTTCGCCGCCGGGATGGCGGAAGCGGAGGTGGTTCCGGATCGATGCGCCGATCTTTCGGAGGTCGTCCTTTTTCGGAAGGAGGTCTTTCCAGAGATGACGGCTTGCCAGGGAATAGACGGCGAAGATAATTCCATTGATCACAAAAATCCAGGCGAAGAAGAAGTGCCAGCGCCGCCCCAACGCGAGCCACTGGTGGGTAGGGAGGGTGGCCCATTCCGGGAACCCGCGGCGGTAGAGCGCCCCCCCCTCATTCCGGGAAGCGCCGAAGAGGCCGGTGGTATCGAAGGGATGACCGAAGAGGGTGGTCACTCCTTGAAGCTCTCCGCTCTCCGTCCGGACCGCCTTCATCGCCAAGATCGGCCGGTCGCGATCCGAACGCTCCCCCCAATAGAGGGCCGGATGGGCATTGAAGATCTGGAATCCGCTCATCAAGAGAATCGGCAGGCAGAGGACGTTGAGCCAGTGGGCAAGGCGGACGAGCAGGGGGTGGCGAAAACGCCAGCGGCCGGCATCGGCCTGGTTCCGTTCTTTCATCGAAAGGGCCCTCCTGTCCGGTTCAGACTACCCCCTTCTTTAATGAGAGTCAAAAGGAGGTCGGACAGACTGGCGATTCCTTACGCCTTTTTTTCGTTGTCCAAAAGTGATTGGTTTTAATCAAAGTTCAATTATCCAAACTCATGCGGTTCGTCGGATTTTGGAGAGGTCGCCGAAATATCTTTTGACTTATGATTCGACTGATGGTTACAATGTCTGCCAAAGATAGCCCGCCGGTGAATCGTCCGGAGGGAAAGCATCTATCGATCCACGGCATTTCGGACGGAACCGATCGCCTAGAAAATGGAGCGGCCACCGGTGATCTACTCCCCATCCCGGCTTGAAACCTACCGCCAGTGTCCCCAGAAGTTTAAGTTCACCTACATCGACCAGATTCCTTCCTCCCTGGAAGGGATTGAAGCCTTCATGGGGTCGCGCGTCCACGAGGCCCTGTATAAACTCTATACCGATCTGCGATTTTGCAAAAAGATGTCTTTGGAGGATCTGCTTGCCTACTATCGCGAGATCTGGGAAAAAGAGTGGCATGGCGACATCCAGATCATCCGCGATGAATTGACCCCCGACGAGTACCGCGCCCTGGGGGAGAAGTGTTTGGTTGATTATTACCGCCGGTATGCGCCTTTTGATCAGACGCGGACGCTCGGCTTGGAGCATCCGGTCCAGTTTAATCTCGATCCCGACGGAAAATATACGATGAAGGGATTCATCGACCGGTTAAGCCAGCCGAAGGACGGGGTGATCTGGATCCATGATTATAAAACCAAAGGCTTCTTCCCTACCCAACAAGATCTCGATCAAGATCGACAGCTTGCTTATTATCAAATGGCGGTGCAATTGCTCTGGCCCGAAACAAAAGAGGTCGAGCTGATCTGGCACTATCTGATCTTCGATCAGGAAATCCACTCGCGGCGCACGGCGGCAGATCTGGAAGTATTGCGGCAGGAGACGATCGCCTTAATCGAGGAGATCGAAACGACAACCGAATTCCCCGTGAAACAGAGCGCCCTCTGCGGTTGGTGCGAATATCGCGCGCTGTGTCCTCTCTTTCGCCACCTTTATGAGACTGCGTCGCTTCCCAAAAATGAATATATGAATGAGGAAGGGGTCTTCTTGGTCGAGCGTCTGGCCGCCCTCCAGGTCGAAGAGGCGAGGGTCAAGGGAGAGATGGAAAAGGTAAAGGAGGCGCTCCTGGCGTATACACAGAAAAAGGGGGTTGAAGTCCTCTTCTCGAAGACGCATAAGGTGCGAGTCAAAATATATGAAAATGTCCGCTTCCCGGGAAAGAATGATCCGGGGCGGCCTGCCTTGGAAAAGGCGATCAAAGAGGCGGGACGCTGGAATGAAGTTTCATCGCTTGACGTCTTTGCGCTTTCAAAGGTTCTTCTGAGTGGCGTATGGGGGGCGGAATTGACGGAGCGGCTGAAAAAACTCGGCAAACCTGACAAGAGCCCATGGATCAAAGTCTTCCCCCGCGACGAACGAAAATAGAACGGACCTTTGATATTCCCCTCTGTCTGAACACGCTTCCAGCGATTACACGTCACTCTCTAAATCGATCAAGTCGGACAGATACGACTAGACAACGGTTTAAGAATTCTATATAAAGGACACGCAATTCAATATTGTTGTGAGGAGAGGATGATCAAATACGTTATTGTGATCGGTTTCCTGGCAATGAGCACGGCTCATTTGGCGGAAGCAGCTGATTTTAAGGTCATCCCACAGCCTAAATTAGGGATGGTCTCGGCAACAGCGAATCAAAATTTCTCGGGTGGAGCGGAAAAAACGGAAAGGACCACTCTCCCGGATTTCGCTTCTCTTCCGCAAGTCCTTCAAGCCGCCAGTTCCGATCAAGCCGGGGCGGATCGGAGCGCCAAAGCGGAAGCCCGTCTGGAAATGGAGAACGGCGTCATCCGGTTTAAGGGAAAGCTGGAAACGGCGGATAAAATGCCGACTGATTTTCTCGCCCCGGTCGCGTCTATTAAAGGAGCGGTTACCTTGGATTTAAAAGTGCTGCTTCCAGACACGGCGGGAACGATCAAGGGGACTGTTCGGATCACGCATAATGCGCCTGACTCCATGATTGCGGAGGGAACGGAGAAGGGATTTCCAGAGAATATTATCGCAAAGGTCTTTGTGAATGACGAGATCGTTTTAAACTCCACCGATTTTGTCGTGGGGATCGATAAAGAAATCCCGGTTCCGCTTCATCATGAAGATGTTGTGACCATTTTCGTTCAAGAGGAGTTCAGTATGATCGCGTCCGGGGATGTCGATCTCCTCTCCACCGTTCAGTATGCTTTTACGCCGTAGAGGAGTGTAAAAAAACCTTTGCTTCGTAGTAATTGTTTATGCTAACGTGATTTTCAGGGAAGTCTATGGACAAAATTTTTATTAGAGTTTGGATTCTTTTTGTTACCTTTTTGTGTCTCATCGCAATTATCGCAATCCGCGTGACCACCCCGAAGGATCCGGAAGGCGGAGCAGTCGCACCCGAGATAAAAGCATCGGGAGTTCCCAAGGAAAACCCAATGATTCCAGTCCCGGCAGGTGAATTTGTGATGGGAAGCGAAGAGGGCGGTTTTGATGAAAAACCGCCGCGCCCCGTTTATGTCGATGCTTTTGAAATTAACCAGTATGAAGTCACTCAATCCGAGTATGCCGAATTCGTTCGAGCAACAGGACACCGATCTCCCCTCTCTCGTTACTTAAAAAATATTGAGAGCTTTAATGATCAAAATCAACCGGTCGTGTATGTCACCTGGGAAGATGCCGGTGCGTTTTGCCGATGGCGGGGAGGGCGTCTTCCCACCGAGGCCGAGTGGGAGAAGGCTGCGAAGGGTGCAGACGCGAGCGCATGGCCATGGGGGAGTGAGCCCAAGCCGACCTTCGCCAATTTCCTGGGCGCGGACGATCAAAGTCACTACACGTCGGTCGTCGGCTCGTTCGAGCAGGATAAAAGCCCCTATAAAGTTTATGATATGGCGGGAAATGTCCGGGAATGGGTTCAGGATTGGTATGACGAGCACTATTACAGGCAGGCACCCAACCGAAACCCGAAAGGTCCTGATCAGGGAGATATGAAAGCGCTTCGCGGGGGCTCTTGGAATGATTCGGCGGTTTCAGGACGAACTTCGTCTAGAATGAAAATGTTTCCGGATTATAGAGATACTACAGTGGGATTTAGGTGCGCCAGATCGGCTGACCGATAGGTGGGTGCGGCTGTCCGGTCTAGATTAGGATTTAGACCAGATTCAGCCAGTAGAGGACAAGAAAGATCGCGATGAGGGCGTTAAAGATCAATCCGACGATCACAATCATGTCGAAAATTTGAGGATCTTTACGTTTAGGGGGTTCCATGTTTTTCAGCCTCCGGCATGTTGTAAGTGAAAATTACACTATCATACGACTCAGAAAAGAGTCAAGATTTTTGAGTTATAAGTTGTTTACTTTTTTGTTGACAAGCTTGATTTTTTGGTATATAGTCCCGTCAATTTTCTTTCCTGTTTACCGTAGCAGTCATTATTCCTTGGGGGTGGAAAAATGGATCAACAACAAGGCGTCAAATTAGGGAAAATTGTATTTCTCATTACACTTGTCTTCTGCTCATGGGCCATTTGGTATATCTCTGCTCCACCACCGGGGTTCGGGCACTAAATTCAACGCGGATTTAACCATGCCGGTCAATTTTAAAATATAAGGAGTTGTGATATGGCAAATCAGGAATCAGGCGGAGGGGAGAAAGGCAAGACGATTACCTTCTTTTTCGTGTTTTTAATCGTGGCCGCGGGCTATTACTATTTTCTGGATTGGGTTCTGATGGGGCCGGTGCAAAACCTTCCCTTTCCGTACAAATAAGCTAAGCCAGTTGCGATATCAGAAGTTCGGGCGAAGGGGATTCCTTCCCCGTCAGTTTTAAGTTCTTTACATCTTAATCATCTCTCAAGGAGGTATTAAAATGCGTAGCTTTAACGATCCTAGAAAGGCGAAGATCGGAGCAGTTGTCCTTCTGGGTGTGATAGGCTTGCTCCTCCTCCTCCCCTTTATCCCCCTTCAAGCTGGCGCCGAAGAAGCAAAAAAAGAAGCGGCTGCTGGAACGGAACAAAAGGTTGAGAAGGCGAAGGACGTTTTCTATAAAGGCGAGGGCGAGTTTGGAATCGTATCCGGCCCCCCAGCCCCTACCCTGAAATATCCGGACGATTATGGCACATACGGCACCTTCCAGAGCCGCACCATTCTCTGGGTTGCCAATCAACAGCACCTCTACTTCGGTAGCTTCGTTCTGGCCGTTCCGATGTTCGTGTTCGTCATGGAACTGGTCGGGATGCTGCAAAAAGACAAAGCGATGGCCAAGAAGTATGATGATATGGCCCATGAGATGATGAAAATCAGCTTAACCGCCTACTCGATCACGGCGGTTCTGGGTGGTATCTTGATTTTCACCTTCCTGGCCCTCTATCCCGGGTTCTTCGGTTACCTATCTAAAATCTTTAAGCCGATCATGCATGTGTACGCCCTCCTCTTTATTCTGGAGAGCGGAACCCTCTATATCTACTACTACGGCTGGGATAGAATGAACGACGGCGGATTCCTGAAATGGGTCCATCTCTCCATCTCCTTCCTGCTTAACACGATCGGTATCATCTTGATGTTCTTCGCCAACTCCTGGATCGCATTTATGATGTCTCCGGCAGGGGTTGATGAAAAAGGCCGCTTCTTGGGTGATATTTGGAAGGCCGTGCACACCGCCCTGTGGCATCCGCTTAATATCCATCGAATTTTGGGAAATGCCGCATTCGGTGGAGGCGTGGTGGCCGCTTATGCCTCATATCGACTCTTGGCCGCTAAGACGCCGGAAGAAAAAGCTTATTATGACTGGATGAGCTATATCGCCATGTTCATGGGAATCCTGAACTTGATTCCTCTGCCGTTTGCCGGTTATTGGCTGATGCGGGAAATCTACGGCTATCGGCAACAGATGGGAATCACCCTGATGGGCGGTCTCTTGGCCTGGGTGTTCATCATGCAGGCGATGATGATTGCGATCCTGTTCGTGAGCACCAACTACTACCTCTGGCAAGCGATGGGGAGAATGCCGGGAGCGGAGCGGTACTACCGATTCTTTAAATATATGCTCCTGGTTCTTATCGTCTCCACTATTGCCTGGTTGACGCCTCATACCCTGGTGATGACGCCTGCCGAACTGAAGGCGATGGGCGGTGCGCAACATCCGGTCGTGGGGAACTACGGCGTCATGTCGGCTAAAAATACAGCCATCAACATCATGATTTCGACGACCGTTCTCTGTTTCTGCATTTATCAACGATGCAACAAGGTTCCTACCGTCAAGTGGGCGGCGATGGGGAACGCATTCCTCGGTGCGCTTTTCACCGGTGCGGCAATTAACATCGTCTTTTTGGGAATCTACGGCTACTTCATTCCCGCCAACGTTCGGATCGGTCTTTCCGTTCCGCAGGTCTGCACGACTCTGACCTGTCTCTTCGTCGGCGTGACAGTAAATACGATGATGCTGAAGAACGCAAGACAACTTGGAGAGGTTCGGTGGGGACAAATGTCGCCGAGGGGTGCGTATGCGCTCTTCTTGCTGGCTGTGTCGTTCACTTGGACAATGGCGGTGATGGGTTACCTCCGCTCTTCCGTTCGGTTGCATTGGCACGTCAATGAAGTTCTGCGTGATAATTCCCCATGGGCATTTACCAATCCGCTGGGTTATGCGGGTAATATCAACTCGATGAACGTGCTTTTATTCTGGACGATGCTGCTCTTCGTCTTCTGGCTTGGCGCCCTCTCTGCGAAGAAGGCTCATGTCACAGCAGAAGAGACAGCGGGTGTCGGAAAAGCGACAATTCCGGCGGGGAGCCATTAAATTCTCTTAATGGGGGGGGGAACCGATTCGGTTCTCCTCCCCTTAAATAGGTGGGGGGTAAGAGAAGAGAATGAAAAAGGAAAAAGAAACAGGGGGAACTATCTTAAAGGTGGCCATCTGGTACGTCTTTGTTCTAGGCGTCTTCGCGGGAATTGCCAATTGGCTGCCGCAAATCAGAGGAGATGCGCCTGAGGCGGCGGAAGCGGTAGACCTCGGCTCCGTGACGCCGGAAAAGCTGGCGGAGATGGGGAAAAAGATTGTCTTCGGAACAGAGAACCCCAGCTTTGGTAAGGGGGATGTCCCGATCGGAAAAGGTCAGTGTCCGCTCTGCCATATGTTTTTTCAGGAGCAGAAAGCCGATCGGTGCCCCGTGCTTATCGGAGAAGACGGCCGCGCTACCGAGCGTGTCAAAGAGGAACGTTATAAAACCTTCGTTTCCCGACTCGCGGATGGGGAGAAGAACAGCGGAATTAAACCGCATGCCACAAGCGCCGGTGAATATCTGCTTGAGTCGGAATATTGCCCCAATTGTTATGTGGTGGAAGGGTTTGGACTGAAGGGGACGAATGATCAGGAAAGCCCCATGCCGATCATCAATAAACCGCCTATTCAGCTGACCGACACCGAAATTGTCGCTGTGGTGACATTCCTCCAAACGAAAGACGGGGGGGATTTCACCCGTGCAACCGCGAAAGCCGACTGGGAGAGTTATTTTGGAAAACCGCTGAAAGCAGATGCGGCTCCCAAAGAAGGTGAGGCTAAAGTCGCAGCCGGACCTCCCGTTGCCCTGGAAGCCGATACACTTGATCAGATTGTCACGAAGATGGCCTGTAATGCCTGCCATAAAATCCCGGGTCTTGAATCGGCCAAAGCCGGAATGGTGGGGCCTCTTTTGATCGAAAAGACAAACGCACCCAATCGGATCAAATCTCCTGAATACCAAAAGGCGGTGAAAGAAGGAAAGGCAGGTGCCAGAACTCCGAAGGAGTATGTCACCGAGTCGATTATGAATCCGTCGGCCTTTATCGTTCCTGGCTTTGCCGACGACATGATGAAGGATTTCCGCCACAAATTCACCGTCTCGGGATTAGAAAAACTCGTTGATTACCTTCTGCAGCAAGATGCGGAAGCAGCGATTAAGAGTGGCTTAGACAGACTGCCAAACGAGAAAGAAGGCTCTCTGAAGAAGGCAAGTCTGACTCCTTCGGAGGAGAAATCTGTCGAAACTGCTTCGAAAGCTAATTCTGATTCAAGACAGGCCTCAATTTCCGGCCAGGTTTCGGGAGGTAAATTTTAATGAAAGGTATGAGGACGGGAGGCGCGTATCTTATGTTAAAGCAGAGAGCAACTTCTCTTACATTTCAAGTCCTCTTCGCGGTTCTGGCCCTGCCGATGGCGGTCTGGGCCGGAGGGGGGGCGGGATTCATCGATGCCGGAAAATTCGCCTTGCTGATTCAAATGGGCGTCGGAATCGGGATCATCATCTTAGCCTGGATTATCAAGGATAAGATGGGAATACCTCTTCCGAAGATCATTCAGGCGCCGATCATCTGGATTGCGGCTTATATTGTCTTTCGGTTTGTCCTTCAGCCGCCGATCCCTTTTTCGCTCCTGGCAATTTATATGGCTGTTGTGACGATTGCTTGTTTTCTCTACGTCTCTCTTAGCCAGCCCTCTTGGGAAGAGTTCACCGGCCCGATTAGTTTCATGCTCCAAGAGGACAGTGGAAAGGCAAAGATGTCGCGATACGTCACTTTTGCGGCTCTTCCTCTGCTTCTTGCTTATGGGACATATAATAAGATGCTCCCTAAATTCGATGAGCCGATCGAGTTGAGGACCGTACATCCGGCCCCGCCGGCGAGTATCAACGTTCATGATAAGGTCTTGAACCTTCAGACGGCGGAGAATCCGTATCGGGTGGATGACAGCGGAGCATATCTGAAAGTCGGCATGGAGAGCGTTCATCACGGAAAGAACCCTTTTGCGGAGAACGCTCCTAAGTTTCTTCAGAATGTCCGAGATGGGGGAACCGTCTTTTTCGGGACTGCCGGCTGTTTCTTCTGTCATGGGGACAATTTAGATGGAAGAGGTCCTTTCGCTTTCGCCTTCAACCCGATCCCGGCGAACTTTGCCGATCCAGGAACGATTGCCCAGCTACAGGAGAGTTTCGTTTTCTGGCGTGTCGCCAAGGGGGGACCTGGATTATCTCGTGAGGCGTTTCCTTGGGCATCCGCCATGCCGCCTTGGGAGAAGCACCTGACGACAAATGAAATGTGGCAGGTGATTCTCTTTGAATATTGGCATACCGGTTTCTTCCCAAGAACATGGGATTAAGCTAAAACTTCATTCAAATATCTTATTCCCAATCGGTTTAATTGAGGGGGGACTTACTACCATGAGGGGAAAACTCAATCAAGAAATGAACCGGCTCGCTGTTAAGACGATCGCAGCTGGTTTAACAGGCCTCTTCCTTGCCGTCTCGGGTACGCTCTGGGTCGGAAATGTGGAGGCGCAGCAGAATTTGGAACCGAAGCCAGGAAAATATGCACCGCCAAAGCCGTCCGCGGAGGATGTCGAAGCGGGAAAAGCGATTTACTTCCGAAAATGTGTCTGGTGTCACGGTCCGGATGGGGCGGGAGACGGTCCCTCGGCGATTCGGTTGGCTACAAAGCCAAGGAACTTCAATCAGGGAACATTTAAAATCCGTCATACGGCGAGTGGCGAGCTGCCAACCGATGAGGATCTTTTCTTGAGTGTGACCCATGGTCTTTCGGGTTCTGCGATGCCTCCCTGGGGAGAAATTCTCAACGAAAAAGAGAGAAAACAGGTCATCTCCTTTGTTAAGACAGAGCTTGTAAAGGATCGTAAATTTGACGATCCGGACGAAGCCCTCAACGTGATCGATTATGGAAAGCAGATCCCGTCCTCCGAAGAAAGTATTAAATTGGGACAGGAAATCTACATGACGAAGGCAAAATGCGTCGAATGTCACGGTGTTGAAGGACGCGGAAATGGGAACCTCACACAGAAGGATGATTGGGGCTTTCCGATTTTTCCCGCCGATTTGACGAAGCCTTGGAATTTAAGAGGAAACCGGCGTGACCCTTTTAATCCACGAAATATCTTCCGTGAGATTTCGACAGGATTGAATGGAACGCCGATGCCCTCTTTCGCGGATGAGCTTACTCCAGAAGAACGGTGGCATGTAGCGAACTTCGTGATGTCGCTTTCCCAAAAGTATCCGATGGACCCGCAGACGGCCAAGCCGGCAATTCAATTCGTCCTCAAATCTCGATTTGTGGCCGAGGGGGATCTCCCGAGCGATCCAAATGACCCGAAATGGCAGGAGTTGCCCGCGCAGTATATCGGTATGGCGAGCCAGATTATCCAGCCTCCGCGTCACTTCCTTCGGACGGTCGATGATATTCGTTTCCGGTCTCTCTTTAACGACAAAGAGGTTGCATTTCTCTTGGAATGGAACGACCGGACCGAGAGTCATCTGGATGAAAACAAAGAGGCAGTCTATGATGCAAAGCGAATCTCATCGGATGCCTTCCCGGCGATTAATTCAACCAACCTGACGCATGAAAACGACGGTCAGGCGGGTCCTTTAAAAGATGTGAACCCCGAACCCAAAGGGGTTTATAACGATGCGATCGCAATCCAGTTTGCGGAGAAATGGCAGCAACTTCCGCCACCGGAAAAGCCGTACTTCATCCATGGCGATGCGAAGCGGGGAACCGATATCTGGAAGTGGGAATCCGACGGTTCTGCAAAAGAATTAACCGGTCACGGCCTTGAGAAGATCTCAGTAAAAGAAGCTAACAAAAATCTCAAAGTCGAAAATGCCAAGTGGACCAATGGCCGGTGGCAGCTCGTGATGAAACGGGCTCTCAAGACCGAAGATACGGAGCACGATGCCCAGCTTGAAATGGGTCAAAACATCCCGCTCGTCTTTTTTGCCTGGGATGGTGATGCCGGCGAGTTCGGCGGAAAGATGGCTCTCTCGACTTATTATTATCTGATGATGGAGCCCCCCGTTCCTGGCAAGGTTTACGTGATTCCTCCCATCGTGGCGGGAGTGGTCGTTCTGTTGGAGGGATTGGTCCTCTACGCAGCGCGTAAAAAGAAAATAGAGAACGCTTAACTGAAGTAGATAAATGTATCAAAAAGGGTGGATACAGGAAGATTGTATCCACCCTTTTTGTTTACTAAAGAATTTTTCTTCTCTAAGAGTAATAGAAAAGCTTTGATTCCAGCTTTTATTCGAGTTATAATCAACCAATTTCTATGCCCTTCCATGAGGTGATCCGTCTGGGATGGGCGGAAGAGAACAGATCGTTGAGGGGCGGATCCAGGCCTCAACAGAAGGAGGAATGTTATGAGTCGTTTGAATTTTTTGTTCACATCGGAATCGGTTACGGAGGGACACCCGGATAAGATTGCCGATCAGATCTCCGATGCCGTTTTAGACGCCATTATCGGCCAAGATCCAACCTGTCGTGTCGCTTGCGAGGCGATTGTAACCACCGGTCTTGCCTTTGTGGCAGGGGAGATCACGACCTCCTGTTATGTCGAGATCCCTGATATCGTCCGAGAGACGATTAAGCAGGTTGGATACACCCGGGCGAAGTACGGTTTCGACTATGAAACCTGCGCCGTAATTACCTCGATCCACAGCCAGTCGCCGGACATCGCGATGGGGGTTGACACGGGAGGCGCCGGGGATCAGGGGCTCATGTTCGGCTACGCGACCAATGAGACCCCGGAGTTGATGCCGATGCCGATTCTCCTTGCCCATAAGATCACGAAACGACTGACGGAATTGAGAAAAGGGGACATCCTCCCTTATCTCCGGCCGGATGGGAAATCCCAGGTGACAGTAGAATACCGGGATGGAAAGCCGACTCGGGTGACAACCATCGTCGTCTCGACACAACATAGCCCCGATATTACTTTAAAAGAGCTTCGGGAAGATATCATCGAGAAGGTCATCAAACCAGTCATTCCGCCGGAACTCCTCGATGAAGAGAGTATTATTTATCATATCAACCCGACCGGACGATTCGTCATCGGTGGTCCGCAAGGTGATACCGGATTAACCGGCAGGAAGATTATTGTCGATACCTATGGCGGCGTCGGAAGTCATGGCGGAGGCGCTTTCTCAGGAAAGGATCCTTCCAAGGTTGATCGATCGGCCTCCTATATGGCCCGTTATATCGCCAAAAACTTGGTGGCGGCCGGCATCGCGGAGCGCTGCGAAGTCCAGCTTGCATATGCCATCGGTGTTGCTGACCCGGTTTCCATCTTGGTCGATACCAAACAGACTGGGAAGATTGCTCAGGACAAATTGGTCAAGTTAGTCCGCGATCATTTCCCCATGACCCCGCGCGGGATTATCGAACATTTAAAACTTCGCCGCGCCATTTATAAAAAGACCGCCGCCTATGGCCACTTTGGACGGAACGATCCCGATTTTACCTGGGAGAAAACAGATTTGGCCGATGCGATCAGAAAAGCGGCTGCAGTTTAATCCGCCGTTGTCTGGCGGAATGAATTTCCGAATCAGCAATGGATGGATGAGAAACTAATTCTTCATGGTAACTTAAAGTAACCACTTTGACTGGTTTCTCATCGGTCGATGAAGTAACTCTCTATTCTCGACCGAGAGTAGGGGAATCAGACGTTCTAGAATTCACCTTTAGCATATGATGGAGAAGGAATGGACTACGATATTAAAGATATCAAGCTGAGTGAAAAAGGAAAGCTTCGAATGGAATGGGCGGAGCAGAGCATGCCGGTGCTTCGCTTGATCAAAAAGCGGTTTAAGAAGGAAAAGCCCCTTGCAGGCGTGCGCATCTCGGCCTGTCTCCATGTCACCACCGAGACGGCCAATTTGATGGATACCCTCAAGGCAGGCGGGGCCGATGTGGTTCTCTGCGCCTCCAATCCTCTTTCGACCCAGGATGATGTCGCCGCGACGCTGGTCGATCATTATCAGATCGCGACCTTTGCAATCAAGGGAGAGGATAATAAGACCTACTACAAGCATATCCAATCGGCTCTGGCGCACAAGCCGATGATCACGATGGACGATGGGGCCGACTTGGTCTCCACCATTCTCTCGGAACAGAAGCAGTTGATCCCCAACCTCATCGGGGGAACCGAGGAGACAACCACCGGCGTCATTCGCCTTCGAAGCATGGCGGCGAAGGGGGTTTTGAAATTCCCGGTCATCTCAGTCAATGATGCCAGCACCAAACATTTCTTCGATAACCGCTATGGGACCGGCCAGAGCACGATGGACGGCGTTCTGCGCGCCACCAATCGGATGGTCGCTGGATCGGTGGTGGTCGTCGTCGGCTACGGCTGGTGCGGCCGTGGGATCGCGATGCGGGCGGCCGGAATGGGGGGAAATGTCATCGTCACCGAGATCGATCCATTAAAGGCGATTGAAGCAGTGATGGACGGCTATCGGGTGATGCCGATGTCGGAAGCGGCTCAGATCGGCGATTTCTTCATCACCGTCACCGGCGATATCAAGGTCATCCGGAAAGAGCATTTTGAGGTGATGAAGGATGGCGCGATTGTCTGCAATTCGGGCCACTTCAATGTCGAGATCGACATTCCTGCCCTCGAGAAACTCTCCAAGCGGAAGCGGACCATCCGGGAGTTTGTCGATGAATATACTCTTTCGGACGGAAGGAAAGTCAACCTCCTCGGCGAAGGGCGCTTGATCAACCTTGCTTCGGCTGAAGGACATCCTTCCAGCGTGATGGATATGAGCTTTGCCAACCAGGCCCTCTCCGCAGAGTATCTTGTTAAACAGCATAAGAACCTTGAGAAGAAGGTCTACCCCGTGCCGCCGAAGATCGACGCGGAAATTGCGCGCCTCAAGCTGGAGGGGATGGGGGTTAAGATCGACAAACTGACCAAGGAACAAGAGAAGTATCTCGCCTCCTGGGAGATGGGGACCTAAATAAAGCAGATCGCAGAAGTTTGGAATTCAGGAGCCAGAATCCAGGATATACCATCTGGTTTCTGGCTCCTTTTTTCTAAATTCTGTTAGAATGATGAGCTATGGCTTGGTTTAAAAAAGAACGGCAGCCCGGAGAGGCGAAAAAGATCAAAATCCCGGAAGGGCTTTGGGTCAAGTGCAACAACTGTCGCGAGATCATTTACCGAAAAGAGCTCGAGCGGAACGCGAAGGTCTGCCCCAAGTGCGACTACCATTTTCCCATTTCCGTCGAAGAGCGGATTGCGATGGTGGTCGATGAGGGAAGCTTCAAAGAGTTGGATTCTTCTCTCGCCCCGCTGGACCCGCTTCATTTCAAAGACTCTGCCAAATATAAAGACCGTCTGAAAGCGAACCAAGAAAAAACCGGACAGCTCGATGCCCTGGTGATCGGCGATGGGGAGATCAATCACCGCGCGGTCACGCTCGGTGTCCTCAACTTTGCCTTTATGGCCGGCAGCATGGGCTCGGTTGTTGGTGAGAAATTGACGCGCGGCATTGAGCGGGCAAAGGAGAAGCACCTTCCGCTGATTCTTTTCTCCGCTTCAGGGGGGGCCCGGATGCAGGAGGGGATTCTCTCCTTGATGCAGATGGCGAAGACGAGCGCCGCCATCGCCCGCCTCCAGGAAGAGAAGGTCCCCTATATTTCTATCCTCACCGATCCGACCTTCGGCGGTGTCACCGCCAGCTTTGCGATGCTGGGGGATATCATCATCGCCGAACCGAAATCCCTCATCGGCTTTGCCGGGCCTCGGGTCATTGAAAAAACCATCAAGCAGCAGCTTCCGGAAGGTTTTCAGCGGGCTGAGTTTCTTCTAGAACATGGAATGATCGACATGATCGTCGAGAGAAAGCAGCTCCGAGAGACCCTCATTCGCGTTTTATCCTTTTTTTAGCTTTTCAAGCCCCCCTTTAGAACTGCACACTTCCTTCAGCAGCAGCCAACGTGCTATGCTTGTTTTAAATAAGCTTGGATCCTTCTATTTAAATTATTTGTAGGGGAGATGTTCATGAAGGATAGCTATGCAAGGAATGTTGTGATTGATTCAAAAAAAATTGGAATGGAAGCCTATCGGAGCGTCAAGCAGGCCGACTATACAAAGGAAGCGGAAGTCTATGATTCAAAGCGCTTTTCTCATCAGGCGGGCCAGTTCTACGCAGAGCTGTCGAATCAGATTATCTTCGATCAGTTAGAGGCGAAGGAGGGAGACCGCATCCTGGATCTGGCAACGGGGACGGGTAGGGTTTCCGTGGGACTGGCAGAAAAGGGCGTTTCGATCTTTGGCGCCGACCTGACCTGGAAGATGATCGAACGGGCCAGGGAGAAGGTCGCTGAAAAGGAGCTCACGAATGTGTCCTTTCATTTAGCCGATGGGCTTCAGCTTCCTTACAAGGATAATACCTTCGATAAAATCGTCTCCATTCGCTTTTTTCACATTCTCCCATTTGAGATGCAGAAGGCGATTCTTCAAGAAGTGCGTCGTGTCTTAAAGCCGGGCGGAACGTTTATCGTCGAATTCAACAGCCCTTTTGCCGGACTTTTCCTCTGGGCATGGCGTCGCGATCATCTCGTGATCTGGCCGCGCCAGGTACGAGAATTATTCCAAGGGATGACCATTGTTAAGAAAGTCGGAGTGATGCTTCCCGGTCTGGGGCGAATTGCGAAAGTCAATCCCCAACTCGGATATACCTTAGGTCGGCGTCTCGACTTTTTCCCATTTAATCATCTGTGTAATCAAATCCTCATTGTCGCTCGAAAGGAGGAATTCGTTATCCGTTAAACGGGATTCGTTGGTCGTGAAGCTAAAAGAGATAGACTGTTCTTTCTTTTGGTTTTCACGTTTAACTTTTAACGGATAACGCTGTCTAGGGATCGAGCTTTAAGATATGTTCGCTGTTGGCCCCGAGGTGGAGCTGATATCTTCCCTCTACGCCCGATATCGTTGCAGCCGTCGTTCCCAGCGAGTTGATTTTGATATCCTCTACGGGGAGGCCGGCCGTATCCGCTGTGGTCGGGTTGATCACCTGCCCATCCAACATCACCGTCATCGGCGGGATCGGGTTGATGTTTAAATGAGTGTAAGAGAGGCCTTCCGAATAGGCGGTCACCAGGGCGTTCCCCGACCCCCCCTCCGACGCGATCAGGTGCATGAACCCGGCCGGAACATTAAAGAAAATAAATCGGCCGCTTTTCGTCGTTGCCCCGGCGTCCGAAGCGATCTCTCCGGCCTCATCCAGATAAGCCACCTGACCGACCGGCACACCCGCCTCATTTCTTGCTTCGACCCGGACCCCTTCCTGTGGGCGTTCCGATCCGCGGGATAATTGGAGCGTTCCATCGCTTCTGGAGAGAATGAGGTCTTCCTTTCCATTTTCGTCGATGTCGGCAAGGACGATGTCGACGACCGGAGAGGAAGAGATATCGGTCGGAGATCCAAATATTCCCCCCCCGTTCCCGATGAAGAGGCGGGCGCCTCCTGCCCCTTTTACAATCAGGTCGATCCTGCTGTCGCGGTTCACATCGGTAAGAAGGATGCCCGTCGGGGTGAAACCGGGCAGATCAAACGCGGGGAGAAAGGCGGTGTTGGTCGTCGGCGTGCCCTGAACCTGTGCCGGCGGCAGACCGAGGAAGAACGCTCCTCCTGTTTTGTGCAGGAGAAGAAAATCGGGAATATTGTCCGAGTCGAGGAAAGCGGTCTTGATCTCAATCACATCGGCGGGGGAGACGCCCGACGGGAGAGAAAGGCTAATTGTCGCATTGGTGGGTATCCCCACGTTATCAAATGTGAGGTCGCAAAGGCCGCGATCCACGTCGGCAATCAACAGATCAATCACGGCCGGTCCGGCCTGCCGGAGAGCGATTGCCGTCGGATTATTTCCACAAGTGCCGGACGGATCTTCCGCTCCGGTGGCTGCTTCAAACGGCGCGAACGCGCCGTTGGTTTGATTGATCAGACGGAGCAGAGGATTCTGTCCGCCGACCGCAACGACCAGATCGGGATAGCCGTCTCCGTTGAGCTCCGCAACGGTCATCACCTTGGGAGGTTTTGTGGAATCAAAGAGGGGCTCCGGATTCTCCGTCCCTTCGTCGAATCCGTTGATCCGGCCTCCCGGAAAGAAAATCAGCTTGCCATCTCCCAGGACAACCATATCGGCGCGGCCGTCCAGGTTGAAGTCTCCTACCTCGACGGACTGCACGGAGGCCAGGTCCAGTAAATCTTGGTTTTCTCCAGGCGCTTGAGGACGCGCTCTGTACCGCAGCTGTGTCGATGGAGAGGATGTAAATTGACCCTCACCCATTCCGAAAAGGAGTGTCATTTGCCCTTGATTCGACACCGACGAGAGGTCGATATAAGGGTCTTGATCCAAGAAGCCGGTACGGAGGTTTTGTGCGGGAGCCTGCAATTTTGCAATGGACGCTCCAGACTCATCAAATCCGCGAACCTGAACCTTCCCCGCCAAGAGTCCCCCTTGGCGGGGAAGGGAGAGGCCGGCCTCTTGGGCCAGGAGGTCGGCTTTGCCCGCCGAAATCGTCCAAAGAGGAGCAGAAGGGGAGATCCGACTCCTTGCCGACGTCTCCACCTGATAATTGTAAGAGGGGAGGTAGCCTTCTTTTTCGGCACGAACGATGAATCGGCTGTTGCTGTCGAGAGAGAGATCAAACCGGCCGGAAGGGTCGGCGTTGAAGCGTTTTTGGGTCCCCAGAACCGAGAGCCGCGCATTCGGGACCGCATTGGTTCCCTCCGGTTCAGCAAGGTCTCGGACCTCTCCCCTGAGGGAAGTCTCGCGAGGGAGGGCCTTGTTGACGTCGACCGAGACGACAGTCGCGCCGTCCGGGTAAGCGGTGACCGGAAAGGCTCCGGAATCTTCCGGAGAGGTGACACGGACCTGAAAGAGGCCGGGGGCATCCGAAGAGAAGGGAAGATCACAGATGACAAACCGGCCTTTCGTGTCGAAAGAGACAATCCGGCCCGCCTCTTGCCCGCTCTCGGTCAAGAGCTTCAGGGCGATCCCTTCCGCGGCGCGTCCCCTTTTGGCGGGATCAACCAAGCCGAGATCACGAGCGGTTCCGAAAAGGCTTCCTCGTCCGGACGGAGGGCAGAGCTGAGCCATCCGATCGGCCTCCAGCAAAATCAAATCATGCTTTCCCCCGTCCGGGCCGGTGGAGAGCGGCTGATAGGTCGGAATGAAACCTTGTCCCTCGGCCTTGACCGTGTAAGTGCTGTTTGCCAGAAGCGGAACAATTGAATCAGGTGTATCGGCGGGGCTGATTGTGAATGTCCCCTCGCCGTCGGCAAGATACGTCGTTCCGTCCCCTCCGATGATCTGTAAAGTTGCTCCCGGGACCGGATCTTCTCCCGCTTCCGGTCGGACTTCCCCATTGATCTCTATCGTAAACGAGGTGTTTCCCTCCGGCCGCGGCGTAATCGCGATCGTCTGAAGAAAGACCTCTTCGGGCCGGCAGTAGGCGACCGCCCGTCCCGTGGAGAAGATCCGATCATTTTGTGGATTGAGGGCGATTGCGGAAGCGTTAAGAAAGATCTCCCCACCTTGATACTTTGCGCAGTCTGGAAAGAGGATGAAGGCCGACGTATTGGTTGTCTTTCCGAGGTCAGCAGGATTCCCGTTTGCATCGAAGTAGAAGACCTTCTCGGTAGAAGGAGGGTTGGCCCCGGTCGGCGTCACCACAACATCCGCCTGGCCGGGAGTAATCCGTCCGATGATCATGCCGGTCTTCTCCCCCAGTTGCACGCCGAGGCGCTGCGCCCAATCCTGAATGTTCCCCACCGAGTAGAGGAGCATATTGTCGTCGGTGAGAGGCTCGAACGCCTGCTGCCGATCGTTGAGGACTTCCGCCATGCCGGTGCGAAATCGATGGGTTGTCTTGCGGTATCCGGGGGCGGAGAGGCGGACGAAGTATTCGCCGTTGGTCGGCAGGCCCTGATCGTGCGGGATTAAGAAGAGGCCGGCGGCATTGGCTTCTTCGACCTGCTCCCTTCCAAAAAAGGCGGCCAAGGCGCCGGGGACACCGGCCCCGGTAAGGTCGTCGATCGCCACCCCCAACACGCCGACCCGCTCGGGAAGCACCGGCAGCGTATCGATTCGGCCCAGAGAGACGGCGCCGGCGAAAGAGCTGATCCGGGCGTTGCCCCGTCCGCCTCGAATCGCCTGAAAAAAGACCTCCCCCGGAGGGATATTAAACAGGGTGAACGTTCCTTCCGAAGAGGTGCCCTGATCGACGGTGAGATCGGGAACCTGTCCCAAGCCGTTGTAGAAGAGGTTTCGGGTTGTTCCGGTAGCGTGTCCGATAATATTCCCTTCGGTATCGGTCACCTGAAGGGCCGCTTCGCGGGCCGGTCCCTGCTGCCCCTGAATAACGCCGCTGATCAATCCGTTTCGATTCAACTGGCTGGTTGCGGCGGCATTCATCAAGGTCATGATGTTGGCCTCCGTGATGGCCCGGAGGAGCTGGTCCGGATTTGGCGCGACGATATCGCTGGAGCCGGTTTTGAATTGAAAAAGGAAAGTCGTGCTGAAAGGGGCATCCCTCCGCTCTCCTTGATCGATGCAGCAGTCGGGGAAAGGGTCTGCCGAGCAGGCGGAGAGGAGAAGGAAGAAGAGAAAAACTCTTTTTGATAAATATTTCATGTGTTACCTCGTTACTTGCTAAAAACTGTAAGTCAGCTCCAGGTAGACCCGATCGTTGTTTTTAAAGAATCCGACGAAGTGGAATTCACCCGGCAGCGGACCGCCGATCTCTCCATGGAAGATGTCGGCCCCCACGGCGACTTTGAAAGCGTCGTTCAATTGATATGTTGCCTTGGGACGGATGAGAAGATCCCGGTCATTCACAAAATAGATCGTCAGCATCTCCAAAAGCAAGCGACCATAGAAAAGCTCTTTCCGGACAAACAGACCCCAGACGGTGTCGATCCGGTCCTGGATGATTTCGGATTGGTATTTTAAAATATATTGTTGCTGTACCTGCAGGGAGAGGTCGGCCCCGAAGACGCGCCAGTCGACGCTTAAAGCATATTTCCAGTAGTTTCGTTGGATCTCTCCGAGGGTCAATGTCAACTCCTCGTCTCCGGTCGGTCCGGTGATTGGGTTGAAGCGGCCGAATCGGGTTCCGAACATCTTCCCGCGGACGAAGGCGGCCTCGCCGTTGAAGACCAACGATCCGATCCCCTTGGAGAGGGTGGTCCCTACGATGTGAAGCCGGGTATGTCTCGGATTAAAGGCAACCTCCGGAGAGACGCCGAATTCCCCCAGACCGAAGACGGTCCGAAAAGCCGATGGAAAGTCGTCCCAGGTATAGAAATAGCTGAGCGAGGCGTCCCAGCCGCCGATCTGGCGTAACGCTTTAATGGCCCATTCGCTGTTCTGAAAAGTCTGAGGGGGTGTATCCAGCCCTTCCAGCACCTGGAATTGCTCCCATTCGCTCCCGAGGGAAGCCGGTTGGTGAAACTCAAGATCGGGAATCCAGAGAAGCTCGATGGTGTTCGGATCGAAATAAAGATCGGCCTTGACCATCCAGAGGGGGATATATCGGTCTTGGATCTCTCGGAGAATAAACTCCTGAAAATCGAGCGGGTTGATCTCATCGGTGACCCGCGCCCCCTCCACCACCCCCCATCGGACGATCTGTTTGCCGATCCGCAGATCGAGCTTCGAGAAAAAGAGATCGAGATAGAACTCCCGCAGCTCCGTATCTTTCTGCTCGACTTCGATCTTCCGGAGATTCCCGATCCGAAGGGCATTAATCTCTTCGGCGGTGAGGTCCTCGCTCAGAATGGTCCGCGGATTCTTCCTAGGGACGACATTGTCGACCTCCTGAAAATCGTACACCGCATCGTAGTAGCTTCGGACCAACGCAGTCAGCTGCACCCGCGAGGAGGGGATATAACGCGCCTCCAGACGGGCCAGGTTATATATTTTGGTAAAGGAGGCCGGGTTGACGTAGCGATAGGCGATTTCGCTTTTAAGCTGTCCGTGGAACGTGAAGGTCTCTTGGGCGAAGGTATTTGGGATCATCATGTTTTGGGTCACTAAAAAAATAAAAATGAAAAGAAGGAGAGCGAAACTAAAACGCAACGTTCACCCCCAACGTCAGCGTTTTTTTTTCATAATCTCCCAAGGCGGTGCTTCTTCCCTCCAGGATATCCTCTTGGTTCACAAATGCCGGGCCGAGGTTCGAGCGATTCTCCTGCCATCGATAATCGATGAAGAGATTCGTGTTCTCGCTCCAGCTATAAAGAAGCCCCACGCTGTAGGAGAGCAGCGTGTTTTGTCGGACGCGACCCTCCGGATCCCTACTGTCCGGATGAAGAAAATCTTGTAGAAAAACAGCCGCCGATCCCCGGAATTGAAGAGCGGGGCGAAGCCATCTTCGGTATCCGAGTTGAAGGCGATGGCCTTGGTAGCTGTCGTCTGGAGAGCCCGGGCTCTTTCGGTCGTTAAAGGTATAGGAGAGGTCGGCTTCATCCTGCCAGCCGAAAGCCTGGGTCGCCGACAAAGTCCCCCGATGTTCTTGAGCATCGAGGTCGGCATTGCTGCGAAAGTAGAAGTCGTTGAATCCATATTCGAGCGTGAGAACGGTAGGGGTGGTTCCAAAGCGGCTGATCGAGGCAGTCCCTTGTGAAAGGAGAAGCCCCACACCGCCGTTTTTGGCGAAGCTGGCTTGGAAGCGTCCGGTCATTCCGTAAGAGAAGGAGGTGCTCGGCCGATGTTGGAATCCCAAGGAGAGGCCATGATTGCTGAAGTAGATCGAACTGCGGTAGTAAAAGGTCGTATCCTGCTGATAGGAAAAAGGAATTTGAAATTGTGGGGACCGGACCAAATAATAAGCCAGATTCACCGAAAGACTGGTAAAGGTTTCATCCTGCGGCGGAGGGAAGAAATCCTGGGGCGGCGGGCCGAGGTTAAAGTTGCTGTCTAGCCCGGCGGCATATCCGACATTTCCGAAAAAGCGCCTCTCAAGCTTTAGGACGTTTGCCTCGATCTCCTTGACCTCCATCGGGTGTGGATCAGGCGCCACCTCCAGAAGCGATTTGTAGAAGGTTAAGGCTTTATCGTTCTCCTCTTGCCATTCATAAAGGTAGCCAAGGCGGGCGTAAGGAGGGAGGTAGCGGCGATCGAGACCGATCGCCGCCTTGTAGGCCGCGACCGGTTCTTTCAAAAGGCGCGGCTCCTTCTTCACCCGCTCCGCATTTTCCCGATTCATTCCCCCTTCGCCGAAATTGAGATGCTCATAAAGGAGACCGAGGTTGTAATGATAACGCGCCTCGTCGGGGCGAAGGGCGACAGCTTGCTTAAAGTCCCAGAGCGCCAGTTGAAGCCGCGCCGGGTCGGGTCGTTCGACATCGGCCGCCGGCTGGGCCGTCCCTCTCCCGGAAGCGATTTCAGAGAGCTTGTTCAAAACCGCAAGCCCCCGTTTCTCATGGCGCTCGGCCTCTCTCAGCCGTTTGAGATTTTCGGTAATGGCGGCGAGCCGGGCCGCCGCCTCTTTGTATTCCGGCGTGTCGGCGCGTTCCTTCTGTCGCAGGAGCCGCCGATAGTTCTGTGCGGCGGCCGGGATCATCCCTCTCGCCTCTTGGGCGGCACCGAGCCGAAGGAGGGCTCCTACATGGAGCGGATCAAACTCCAGGATCTTCGTGAAAGCGACTGTCGCCTCGGGCCATTTCCCCTCGATCGCATAAACGATTCCGAGGGAATTGAGGATGGAGAGGTTGTCTTTCTCTTCGTTGTACGCGGCTTCAAGAAGAGAGATGGCATTTCCCCTTTCCCCCTTGGCGAGGGCCTCTTGCGCTTGGTTGAAGAGGGTGCGTGTTTTCGCGCGCGCTTCCTCCAGCTTCTGTTGAGCCGCTTCTTTTTCTTTGTGGATTTCCTCGCGAGAGGTTCCGATCGACGTTAAACCGGGATCGGAGAGGCTGAGGAGCCGCTCCAGGGCATCGAGCGTTTTTGCATAACGCCCTTGTTGCATGTAAAGCCGGGAGAGCGCGCGCCAGGCCGGATAGAATCCGGGATGCAGTTCGACCGTTTTTTCAAAGGCGGCGGTCCCTTTTTCTCCTTCTCCTTTTTTCTCGTAAACCTCTCCCAGGGCATGGTGAATGAGCGGGCTCCCAGGCGAGAGACGGGCCGTCTGCTCCAGTAAAGTCTGGGCTTCGTCCAGTTCTCCATTCGCCTTTTTCTGGAGCCCTTCTTTAAAAGGTGGGCCTGCCTCGATGGGGGCCTTGAGCATTTCAAATTCCGTCTGGAGGAGTCCTGCCTGTGCCTCTAGAGAGAAGAGACCCTGCTGATCTTTCTGGGAAAGGGAAAGGGTCTTAATGTAGGCGGCCATAGAATCCTTAAAAGCGCGTTCTGCGCGGAGGGCTTTCCCGAGGAGGAGGTGGAGTGCGCGGGAGTCCGGCTCCAGAAGGAGGGCTTCATTGACTGCTTGGACAACCAGATCGGGCCGATTGGTCTGATCGTAGAACCGTGCCAGATTGTGATGAACGACGGGCACCCCGGGATCGATGGCCGCCGCAGCCTGGAAGTGCTGCAGCGCCTCTCCCCACTTCCCCTCCTGCGTGAGGACTTCTCCTTTTCGGGTCAACTCCTGGATTTCTTTTCTGTCCAGCAGGAGGAAAAGCGCCTCCTTGGCCGAGCGGATCTCCGGGATGGTTTCATCGTGATTTAAAAGGAGGAGCGCTTCATATTCCCTGATCGCCTCATCGGTTTTTCCGGTTTGCTCGTAAAGCTTTGCCAGGGATAAATGGGGTTGAGGTGCAGTCGGGTCGATCTGAATCGCTTCTTTGTAGACCTCTTCCGCCTTGGCGGGACTTTTCAGTTGGGAGGCAAGGCTTCCCATGAAAAGTCGAATCGAGAGGCTTTTCGGAAGAAGCGCGGCCGCTTTTTGATAAAGCTCCCAAGCTGCTTTTGGATTCCCCTCTTTGAGCCGGGCCTCTGCCTCCACCACCCATGCCTGAACCTGTCTTGCGATTTCGGGAGTGTCGCCAATTTCTCTGAGCCGTTGTTCGGCCTCGTGGGCCTCAGGAGATGCCGCTGGGCCATGTTCCAGCACTTTTTGGTAAGCGCCGATCGCCACATCTATTTTTCTTTGTCTTTCTAGGATCTGGCCGAGATATAACCAGGCATGAACATGAGTAGGAGCCAGCGAGATCGTCTTCCTGAAAAGCTCTTCCGCCGGCTCGATCTCTCCTTGATTTTTGAGGACCAGACCCAGTCCGAAGTACCCTCCAGGGAAGGTCGGCGCCTTCCGGATCACTGACTGGAAGGCGGCTTTTGCCTCTTCCCAACGACCCGAGCGGGCATAGAGCATTCCGAGGTACTGTTGGGGGAAGACCGGAGTAGGATCTTCTCGGAGGATCTCTAAAAAGACCGTTTCTGCTTCTTTGTCTTTTCCTTGTTGGAACAGTGCGACCCCCTCTTCGAAACGTTTCTTCAGTTCGGGGGAAGCCGCCAGCGCGCTCGAATGATTGATCAGAAAGAAAAGGAAGAAAGCAAAGCAGAGAATCGAAAGGAATCCTCTGTAGGAAGGGAAGGTTTTTTCGGTTCCGAACTTGAATGAGCTAAAAGTACGGGAAAATAATGGAATATTAATATGCATTCAGAAAATATTGATTTGTTTCATCATTACTTACTGTCGATCGCAACCTCTCCAGAGAATCTTCTCCTGGGGGGAAGGCCCCCCAGGAGAAAGAGTAGCGCTAATTAAAAGGATGGAAACGCATTGGGGTTTCCTGTTGAGACGTTCAACCCCGGTGTTTGGAAGGCGTTCGCCGTTGGGAAATTGCTCCCGGTAAACGGAGAGTCGCCTGGTTCAGGGAAAGAATTCCATGTCTGCCCATACGGGAACGGCACCGTCACATTCAAGGTAAAGGGTGTGGCGGTAGGAATGCCGCTGTCGCCCGTTTGTGTTAATTGCATTGACGCGGTCAGGTTGACTGGACCGTCAAAGTCAGTGGCGACAAGAATCGGATTGCCCGAGGAGGGGGTTGAAGTGAACGGCTGTGGAGTGACATCGGTCTCGGTGAACGACATGGTGAGACCGGCGGCATTATTGATGACCTGAACGATCTGTTGATCGATCGTCGCGTTATTTTCAACGGCAGCGGGATTGAGGGTAAAGGTGATATGCCCCGCGCTGTGGAATGGATCGGTTGCAACGGTTCCCAGACCGAGATCAATGTTGGAACTGATGATCCCGGTGAGGGTATTGGGTCCCGCAAAGTCAGGTGCAGTTTGCGGATCAGAACCCCCTTGGGTGCCGCAAAGGAATCCGCAGCCGAAATCGGCAGTGGCCCAGACGATTTTGTTGGGATTGCCGGTGAAAGAGCCGGGCATCCCAACCGCCTTGGCGTAGTTGTCCAAGGTACAGTCCATCACTCCAGCCGTTCTGGCTCCGCAGGTGGGGGCAGTGACTGATTGCATCACCGTTCCAAGCTGTGCCGATGTAATGGCAAAGCCGAACTGCGTCGACCCGAGCGTGGTGCTGGTGGTGTTGGTCTGGATGTTCTGACCAAATGCCACTCCGGCCAGGAGGAAAGTCCCCAGCGTCCCGAGCGTCATAAGTTGTCTGATTCTCATACAACCTCCTTATTGATGTTTCTTTTGGTGGTGTTACTGCTGCCTTCACTGCCCGGCAGCCCTCTCCAATCCATGGGGACGGGAGAAGCCGTATGAACTCTCTCGCTACTGGTGCAAATTCGTTCCGCTGAATCCGTTCACGCTGTCGAATTGAATCGTTCCCTGTGTGACCACGCCGTCGATTTCTTGGGTGAATGTTCCGGTCGCGCTTCCGATGAGGTTGCCGTCCGGGTCGGTTAATGAATTGATCGAGAAAAGAATTGAAAACTGTTGGCCCCCGATTTCCGATGTGCCGGGTGTGGGCCCGACGGTTTGGCTGATCCGGGAGGTAAATGTATTGCTTCTCCCGTTGGCCATCGGAAGGGAGGACATTTCATTTTCGGCCGAGAGAGTCATGTTGCTTTCCGTGAGATCGAAGGGGGTCGAACGAAAAAGCGGTGTCCCGCTGTCTCCTGCAGGGATCCCGACGCCGAATTGATTGTTCGGGGGAAGCGCGCTTGCGATACTCCGCGGAAGTTCGGCCGCCCTGGGATCCCCTTGGAAAAGAGGGGAGGATGTGTCTGGAAAAATGGTGCTTGGATCATGATTCGGGATGGAAGCGCAGGCGGCGCATCCCAGGACCGGATTATTCAAAAGGTTGGTGTTGGTGGAGGTAATGGTAAAGGTCGTCGTGTTTTGCGCCGCGACCTCCCAGGGGAAAAGCAAAAGCCCCAACATCCAAAATCCTCCGAAAAGGATGATCAATGCCTGCCGGGATAAGCGCTTGAATATACCGCTTCGTTTCATAAAATTACCGCAGATAAAAAGAGCCGCCACGGAAAGTTTCCTTTGGCGGCTCGACAGGCGTAGCTTTTCAGCGTTAGCCTCGTTGCTCTGCGTCCCCCCCTTTCGAGAGGTTTGCTCTGAGCAAAGGATGAATCGTCGTTGCGCGTTGCGTATGGAAGCTGTTACGAGTGGCTTACCTGATCCTGTGCAACCCACTGCCTTCGTGGTTACGATTCCCGTTGGAAATTCCCTGGTACTCGATGCCGCCCATTCGATTATATATAAATGGGTTATTAAAAGCCATCAAAAATAAAAATGGATGCCAATCATTCCTTCCACGCCGTCCAACTCAAGCGGCAGGTGCTTCACATCGGATCGGATTTCACATGTGGGGCTGTTTGCCTGAACATCTCCGTATGTAAGGACCTCTCCCTCTCGGGGCCGGGGTTGAAGAGGGGGTTGGTCGGGCTGACACGGTGTATCTGATTCCGGTGGAGGCGGTTCAGAGAAACCGGAAGGGAAAAATCGTCTCACCTTCAGCCTGGGAATCTTCCCTACTATATAGCTGGTTCGGAATGAAATTGCAATCCAATTTTTCAAAAAGTACGTGCCGCCGAATCCCCATCGGCTTGTGAAGCCCCACCCCTCCGCTTCCATCGAACTAGCGACCGGAAAAGGTTCACGGGTCGGGATCACTTTCAGTAAAGTATCGGTCGTCATCTGGCCATAAGCAAGACCGACCAATCCGATATCGATAAAAACTCGACTTTTTTCCTCCACAATCGGGATGTGATAACGCCAGCCTAACCAGAGATTCGTGATGGAGACGTTATATCGGCTCGTCCGTGGCACCTCAGTAAAAGACTCATCGGTCGCAGCGGTGATAGTTGAAATGATATCGTTCCCTGTTGTCTCTCCATCCCAGATGTTCAGGGTCGCTACGAATGCGTGCCGGCGATTGACCTCCCGCATCAGCTCAACACCGAAGGCCCGATCGGCCTTGAAGGTGGGGACTTCCAGGTTTCTCAGTTCCGGCGGGAATTCCTCATTCGGTTGAAGCTGATGATTCGGATCTTGAAGGATCGCTGAACTGCGCTCATTCAGAATTTTGTTTAAGGTTCTCAGCGACGGTTTATAAACCCCTCCGACAATCCCGACTTCCCACCTGGCCGCTTCTTCTGCTGCGAAACTTTTTCCTATTCCGGTCAGGAGAAGAAGTAAAACGATTCCATATTTTAGAATCTGAAACGTAATCGATTAAACTTTCTAAATATTGATGAAGCAGCAGAGGGCACCGTGGTCCTCTCGCTCACCGGATTTGAGTCCTTCAACAATAACCAAAGCGAATGGTCCAATGATGCCGACGAAAATGCGAATTTAATAAGTAATTAACCAAGTACGAAAATATATGTAATCATCCACTTTGTCAAGGAATTTATACTGCTCTTATGGGGATGTATCCGGATGATTTTCTGCGTCGAAAGAGACGGAAAGATCGGCCAGAATTCATTGACTTTTTTGTTATCCCTGTGGTAGCCTGATACACCCGTTTTATGGAAGTCTATGGTGACCCCATCGTTTGATCTTTTCTGCCAGAAGTCCAAAGAAGGTAATCTCATCCCGGTTTACCGAGAGATCCTGGCCGACACAGAAACACCCGTTTCCGCTTTCTTAAAGATTGCGACGTTGGATTACGCCTATCTCCTGGAAAGTGTCGAAGGAGGGGAGAAGTGGGGAAGATACTCTTTTCTCGGGGTCGATCCCGCAACCCTCATTCAGGCCAAAGGCGATCAGGTCGAAGTGATCCGGGATGGAAAAACAACCCGGATCGCCGCCGATGGAAATCCGCTCCTTGTATTGGAAAAACTTCTCTCCGAATATAAGCCGGTGGAGGTGGAGGGGCTTCCCCGCTTTTTCGGCGGGGCGGTCGGCTACATCGGTTATGATATGGTCCGTTTTTTTGAGCCGGTCAAATTCAAAACGGCCGAACGTCCGAATCCCGACCTTTTTTTCCTCCTCACCGATACCCTTCTCATCTTCGATAACGTCAAACATCGGATCAAGGTCGTCTCCAACGCCTTGATCGAGGACGGAAATCTCAAGGAGACTTATCAGAAGGCGGTCGAGAAGATCGATGCGCTGATTGCGCGTCTTCGTCTTCCATTGAAGCAGGAGGCGGCCTCTCCGTCGGGAGGAAGAAAGGCCGTTGCCCCGAAATCGAATTTTACACGGGAAGAGTTCAAGAAAGCGGTCCTCGCCGCCAAGGAGTATATCAAGGCGGGTGATATCTTTCAGGTACAGATCTCCCAACGCTTTTCGACGCCGATCTCCAGCGAGCCATTCATGATCTACCGCGCCCTGAGAAGCATTAACCCCTCACCCTACATGTTTTTTCTGAAATTCGGTCAGCTTCACTTGGTCGGGACCTCTCCGGAAGTGCTGGTTCGATTGGAGGGGAGGCAGGCCGAAACCCGCCCCATCGCCGGGACCCGTCCTCGCGGAAGATCTTCTCAGGAAGATCAGGCGATGGAGAAAGAGCTTTTGGCCGACCCCAAGGAGCGGGCGGAACATGTCATGCTGATCGATCTCGGCCGGAACGATCTCGGCCGGGTCTGCGATCATGGCACTGTCAAGGTTGATGAAATGATGGTGATCGAAAGGTATTCCCACGTCATGCATATCGTCTCGAACGTCGTCGGTCAATTGGCCGAGGGGAAGGACGCCTTCGATCTTCTGCAAGCCTCCTTTCCCGCCGGGACGGTCACCGGAGCGCCGAAGATCCGGGCGATGGAGATTATCGACGAGCTCGAACCGGAGGGGCGCGGGCTTTATGCCGGGGCGGTCGGTTACTTCAGCTTTCAGGGAAACATGGATACTTGCATCACGATTCGAACGATTATTATCAACGGGAATCAAGCGACCGTTCAAGCAGCGGCCGGGATTGTGGCCGACTCCGACCCGGACCGGGAATATGAAGAAACGGTCAACAAAGCAAAAGCAATGCTGACCGCCATCGAGATGGCGGAAAAAGGTTTAGAATAAAGCTTTCAGCGATGAGCTTTCAGCATTCAGCTAAGGATTTAAAAGCTTTAAGCTGATGGCTGACCGCTGAACGCTGAACACTATCTTTAATTAGGACTCATTCATGCTTCTCGTCATTGACAATTACGACTCCTTCACCTACAACCTCGTCCAGTATCTGGGGGAGCTGGGGGCGGAGATGTCGGTCCATCGGAACGACCAAATCACCCTCCAAGAGATTGAAAAGATGCAGCCGTCGAAGATCGTCATCTCTCCCGGGCCTTGCACGCCGAAAGAGGCGGGGATCTCCGTCGATCTGATCCGGAAGTTCGGCTCACAGATCCCGATCCTCGGCGTCTGCCTGGGCCATCAGGCGATCGGCGAAGCATTCGGAGGCGAGGTGATCCGCGCCCCGCGGTTGATGCACGGGAAGACGTTGATGATCGAGCATGACGGCCGGGGCCTTTACCGCGGTCTTCCGAATCCATTCGAGGCGACCCGGTATCACTCCCTCATCATCCGGCGGGAGACGATGCCGAAGGTCTTAGAGATCACCGCCTGGACCGAGGAGGGGGAAGTGATGGGGGTTCGGCATAAAACGTTTTCGATTGAAGGAGTCCAGTTCCACCCGGAATCGATTCTCACCCGGGTCGGAAAGGATCTTCTGAAAAATTTTTTGGAGAGCGAAGCGGCTCCGGTAAGAGGATAGGGGAAGAAGCATGATTAAAGAAGCGATTGCCAAAGTCGTGGAACGGGTCGACCTGAAAGAGGAAGAGGCGGAGCAGGTCATGCGCGAGATCATGGAGGGGAAGGCGACGCCGGCGCAGATCGCCTCCTACATCACCGCGCTTCGGATGAAAGGGGAATCGATCGCGGAGATTACCGGATCGGCCAAGGTGATGCGGGAGAAGGCGGTGCACGTCCGAGTGAGTGATCCGTTGGTGGTCGATACCTGCGGAACGGGAGGCGATCGGCTTCATACGTTTAATATCTCCACGACCGTCGCCTTCGTCGTGGCCGGTTGCGACGTTACGGTTGCGAAACATGGCAATCGATCGGTCTCCAGCTCCTGCGGGAGCGCCGACGTCTTAAAGACGCTGGGCATTCAGATCGATCTTCCGCCGGAGCGGGTGGAAGCCTGCATTAATGAGATCGGGATCGGGTTTCTTTTTGCCCCCCTCTTCCATGGCGCCATGAAACATGCGGTGGCCCCCCGTCAGGAAACCGGCATTCGGACGATCTTTAATCTCCTGGGACCGTTGACCAATCCGGCCGGGGCGGCCGTACAGGTCCTCGGGGTCTTCTCCTCCATCTATACCGAGCTGATGGCGCAGGTGCTCCTCAATCTCGGATCACGACACTGCTTCGTCGTCCATGGCACCGACGGCCTCGATGAAATTACCATTACCGGCAAGAGCCGGATCTCCGAGGGAAAGGGAGGACGTGTTCTGACCTATCCGCTGGAGCCGAAAGACTTTCAGCTTCCCGGTGGAAGCCTGAAGGACCTCGCGGGCGGCAATGCCGACGTCAATGCGGCGATTCTCCTCGATATCCTAAAAGGCGAAAAAGGGCCGAAGCGGGATGTGGTTTTGATGAACGCCGCTCCGGCGCTCGTCGCTGTCGGTAAGGCAAAAACACTCCAGGAAGGGGTCCAGCTGGCGGAAGAGTCGATCGACTCCGGAAGGGCGATGGGCAAGCTGGAAGTCTTGAAGGAGATGACGAATAAATAACGTGAGGCGGGAGGCGTGAGGGGTAAGGGGTGAAAGATCAATCATTTTTGGTTCTTACCTCTTACGCTTCACGCCTCCCGCCTACCGTGTTTTCGTTCTTATGACGTTCCTCGACGACATTCTCAAAGTAAAACGCGAGTCGGTTCAGCGCCGGAAGGGGCGCAGTGCGCTTCAAGATCTCCGGTCGCGGATTGCCGATGCGGAGCCGACCCGTCGGTTTCAGAAGGCGCTGCAAGCGCGCCAGGAGGGCGCTCCCCGGCTCATCGCCGAAATCAAGAAGGCCTCTCCTTCGAAGGGGATCATTCGGGAAAAGTTCCAGCCGGTGGAGATTGCCCGGATTTACGAGGGAGAAGGGGCCGCCGCCGTTTCCGTCTTAACGGAAGAGCATTTCTTTCTCGGCAAGCCTTCTTATCTGAAGGAGGTCCGGTCGGCGATCGCGCTTCCCCTGCTGAAAAAAGATTTTATCCTCGATGAATTTCAGGTCTACGAAGCCCGCGCCTGGGGGGCCGACGCCCTCCTTCTGATTGCGGCCCTCCTGGAGCGTCAACAGGCGATCGACTATTTTCATCTGGCCCGGGAGCTTTCGCTCGATACCGTTGTGGAAGTTCACAACGAGAAGGAGCTGGAACAGGTGATTGATTGGGCGCCGGTCATCGGGATCAATAATCGGGATCTGCGTACCTTCAAGACCGATTTGGAAACCACCTTCCGCCTTCTCCGCGAGATCCCCTCCTCGCTTCGGAAGGATCGGGTCGTCATCAGCGAAAGCGGGATTCACTCCCGAAAAGAGGTGGAGCGGCTCTACGACGCGGGGGTCGAGGCGATGTTGATCGGAGAGACCTTCATGGCGGCTGAGAAGATGGCGGACAAAATGAAAGAACTGTTGGGAAGATGATTGTGTATGTCTATTCTGTAGGGGCGAATCTTGTATTCGCCCTGGCCTCACGGGTAAAGAGCGGGCGATCACAAGGATCGCCCCTACGAATATAATTGCCATGCGCGTTAAAATCTGCGGCATCACCAACCAGGAAGATGCAATGATGGCGGCGGCGTATGGGGCCGATGCCGTCGGGTTCATCTTTGCCCCGGAGAGCGCGCGATTTGCCCCGCCGGAGACGGTTCAAAAAATCATCTCCTCCCTGCCGGCCTTTGTGACCGCGGTTGCCGTTTTCACCTCGGGCGAGGAGAAGGATTTCAGGCGGGCGATTGAAGAATGCGGAGTCGACCTGATTCAATTTCATGGTTCTTTTTCACCCGAGACGATCCGGCCGTTCGCATCGCGGGCGATCAAGGTGATCCGCGTCCGGGATGAGGAGAGTCTCGATGAAATATCATCCTATCCCGCGCGCGCCGTTCTGCTCGATACCTATCACGAGCAACATCTGGGCGGAAGCGGCGCCTCGTTTGATTGGAAGATCGCGGCGAAGGCGACGCAATGGGGAAGGATCATTCTCGCCGGCGGGCTGACACCGGAGAATGTCGAGGCGGCGATTGCGACGGTCCGTCCCTACGGTGTCGATGTGAGCAGCGGGGTCGAAATGAAAAAGGGAAAGAAAGATCCTCTCAAAATGAAGCGATTCATCGAAAACGCGAAGAGGACGGGAGAAGTTCATGCTGTTACCGAATAAAAAAGGACGTTTCGGCCCGTACGGCGGGCGGTATGTTCCCGAAACGTTGATGCCGGCGCTCGAAGAATTGGAAGCCGCGTATCAGGCCGTCCGGCGCGACCCGGCGTTCAAGAAAGAGCTGGCCGATGCGCTGAAGAATTATGTCGGCCGGCCGACGCCGCTCTATTTTGCGCAGCGTCTCTCGGAACGGCTCGGCGGGGCGAAGGTTTATCTCAAGCGCGAAGACCTCTGTCACACCGGAGCCCATAAGATCAACAACACGATGGGACAGATCCTTCTTACCCAGAAGATGGGGAAGAAGCGGGTGATCGCCGAGACCGGCGCCGGGCAGCATGGGGTGGCGATCGCGACGGTGGCGGCGCGCGCGGGAGTGGCCTGCGAGGTCTACATGGGGACCGACGATATGGAGCGGCAGGCGCTGAACGTCATCCGGATGCGTCTTTTGGGAGCGAAGGTGACCGGCGTCGATGCCGGAAGCCGGACCCTGAAGGATGCCATCAACGAGGCGCTGCGGGACTGGACCACCCATATTCGAACGACGCATTACATCCTCGGCTCGGTCCTGGGGCCGCATCCTTTCCCGATGATGATCCGCGATTTCCAGTCGGTCATCGGGCAGGAGGCGCGTCAGCAGATCCTGCGCGCGGAAGGACGGCTTCCCGATGCCCTGATCGCCTGCGTCGGCGGAGGGAGCAATGCGATCGGGCTCTTCTATCCGTTCCTCTCGGACAAAACGGTCCGGATGGTCGGCGTCGAGGCGGGAGGACGCGGCATTACCCCCGGACAGCATGCGGCGCGGTTTGCGTCCGGATCGGTCGGCGTTCTCCATGGGACGATGACCTATCTTCTCCAAGATCCGAGCGGCCAGGTTCAGACGACCCATTCGGTCTCGGCCGGTCTCGACTATCCGGCGGTCGGGCCGGAGCATAGCTATTACCGGGATATGAAGCGGATCGACTATACTTATGTAACGGACGAAGAAGCGCTGGCGGCCTTTAAGCTCCTTGCGGAGACCGAGGGGATTTTGCCGGCGCTCGAATCGGCCCATGCGATCGCCCATCTGGTCAAACTCGCGCCGACGTTGGGCAAAGATCAGTTGGTCATCGTTAACCTCTCCGGCCGGGGCGACAAAGATGTCGATCAACTCTCCCGGATGGCGGGGTTCGCATCAATGATCCGAGAAACGAAGTAGAGGAGATCATGCCTGCAACGACGAAGAAGAGAGCAGCGTCCGGCGCCGGGAAAAAACGCAAGAAGCCGGTTGTCCAGGTCGGTGCAGAGATCGGGTTGAAAAATAAAATTGCCGCCCAAAAAGCGCGGCTCGAGATCCTGGAAGCGATGGAGGAGATGGGCCGGCTTCTGAACTCCACGCTTGACGAACGGGAGGTTCGCCGGCGCGCGATGGAATCGGCGACCCGCTTGATGCGGTCCGAAGTCGGCTCTCTCTTGTTGATCGATCCCGAAACGCAGGAGCTTTTTTTCGAAGTGGCCCTTGGAGAAAAGGGAGAGAAGGTCCGTGAGATCCGCCTTCGTCCGGGGGAGGGGATCGCCGGCTGGGTCGCGCAAACAGGGGAGCCGCAAATTGTGAACGATACCCGTGCGAACCCCCGTTTCTTCAAAAGTGCCGATGAGAAGAGCGGTTTCGTGACCCGCAACATGATCTGCGTTCCGGTGAAGATTCGCGAGAAAATTGTCGGCGTCCTCCAGGCGATCAACAAAAAGCGGGGGAAGTTTACCAAGATCGATCTGGAAGGATTCAAATCGTTGGCCGATCAGGTGGCCATTGCGATTGAAAACGCCGGTCTCTACAAGGAATTGAAAGAAACTTTCCTGAGCACGGCCGCGGCCCTCGGAGACGCCATCGAGGCGAAAGACGCCTACACCGGCGGCCACACGAAGCGGGTCTTGGAGTACAGCATGGTCGTCGGGAAACGGCTGGGCCTTTCCCAGGAAGAATTGGATCAGTTGAAACTCTCGGCGGCGCTTCATGATATCGGAAAAATTGGAATCGAAGATCGAATTCTGGGAAAGCCAAGTCGGCTCGATCCGGAGGAGGCCCAGATCATGGAGAATCATGCGGTGATCGGGGCGAAGATTGTCGAGAACATCCGGCCGCTTTGTGCGATTGTTCCCGGCATCCGACACCATCATGAGAAGTATGATGGAAAAGGGTATCCCGATGCATTAAAGGGAGGGGGCATTCCGGTCATGGCCCGGATTATCTCCGTCAGCGATACCTTCGATGCAATGACCTCCGACCGTCCTTATCGAAAAGGGCTTCATTCGGAGGCCGCGCTCCAAGAGTTGCGGCGACACGCCGGAACGCAATTCGATCCAAAGGTGGTCGATGCCTTTATCGCCGCCTTTGAGAACGGGGAGATCGAGCCGACTCTCCATCGAAACCGGCCGACGATCGCCGGCCCTGCCACCCCCCCTTCAGAAGAAAAGAGCCCCCGATGAGCCGGATCGAGTCTACGATTAAAAATATAACGGCGCGGGGCGAGAAAGCGCTGATCGCCTATGTAATGGCGGGCGATCCGACGCTTTCCCAGACGGCGCAGATCGTTTTGGAAATTGAAAAAGGGGGAGCCGATCTCGTCGAGTTAGGGGTTCCCTTCTCCGATCCTGTCGCCGACGGACCGACCATCCAGAAGGCGTCGGAGCGGGCCCTGAAGCAGGGGGTGACTTTGCGCGGCGTTTTGGATCTGGTGACCCTGCTCCGCCGGCAAACGAAAATTCCTCTGATCTTGATGACCTATTCCAATCCGATCTATGCCTTCGGCCTTGCCGCTTTCTTCAAGGAGGCAAAGGGGGTCGGCGTCGACGGTTTGATTGTTCCCGATCTTCCCCATGAAGAGGCGAAGGAGTTCTTGTCTCTCGCAAAGCGCCACCTGATCGATTTGATTTTCCTGGTGGCGCCGACCACGCCTCCCGAGCGGGCGGAGCGGATCGTCAAAGACAGCGGCGGATTTGTTTATTACGTCTCCCTCACCGGAATCACCGGCGCCGCTCTCACCGAGAAGGAATCGATCCGAACACGGATTCAGAAATTGAAGTCGATGACCGACCGCCCGGTCGCCGTCGGCTTCGGCATCTCGACCCCGGAAGAGGCGAAAGAAATGGGACAGGCCGCCGACGGAATCATCGTCGGCAGCGCCCTGGTCAAGATCATCGAAACCGCTCAAAATGACCCCACGTATCTCTCCCGACTCTCGGGATTGGTCTCCTCATTGAAGGCCGCCATCCGCTTCTGACGCTCTATATATATAGATAAGCTCGTCGCCGGTCTCATCCATCCGGCATCCCCTCCTTTCCTTGACAAACCTCAGTTTCCTGTTACCTTTGTAAACGTGTTTCGGACCACTCTGTCATTTGTAATCCCATAAAAATATATCCAAATAAGGAATGATTAAAGAGGAGAGGACCATGCGGTTTAATTTAAGGACGGTTGTCTGGATCGGGTTTCTTCTCAGCACCGGTTTGTTTCTCGGCGGCGCGGACGGCGCAGGCTGCGGCGGGAAGAGCGTTTTCGAAAGCATGGCCGATGATGGAAGCGACGAGGCCCAGCTGGAGAAGGCGCGGATCGCGCTCGACGAAGGCGAGTTCGACGATGCGGTGGAGATTCTGGAGGATCTCTGCGGAGCGGATCTGACAGCGCCGACCTGCGATCCGGAGGTCGTCAGTCTCTTTGCCTCTGCATACGCCGGCCGGGCCGGACTGGCGGTCTTCGACCTTGTTAAAGAGGCGGTCGATCAGGAGGTTTCTGACAACGACAGCTATGCCCTCTTCTCAACTCACTTTTCCTCTCCCCACACCAACCCTGAGCAGGTCAGAGACATGAACAATGCCGTCGTTCTATTGAGCAACCTTCCTGCCCGGACACCTAGCCAAGGCCTTCAGCTTGCGGTGGCAACTGTCGTCGACCTGGTCGTCCTGCTCGGAACGAAGACGGAAGGATACGATGCGAATGGAAGACCAAACGAAATCCCCTCCACCGATGAACTCGACGACTTGACTCCGATCCAGGGACTTACATTGCTGAGCCGGGTCCTCCGAGATGTGAACAATATGGATTTGGGATTGAATGAAGCCGTTGTTGAACAAACCGAGAATGACATCACGGACCATATCCGTCAGATTCAGCAGCGATTGTCTGTAGTCGACTCGACCTCGGTTCAAGGTTTTCTAAGCTCCATGTAATTACTCGAACACCTTTGGGAGAAAGCGCGATGATTAAAAAGGGAATCATCTTGGGAGTCTTGGTCGGTAGTCTTTGGGGATTGCGGGTGGCGAGCGCCGAAGAATTTCCGACTCTATACCGAGGAATTCGGCCGCTTGGGATGGGAGGGGCTTTCATCACGCTCTCTGACGATGAGAACGCGATGTTCTACAATCCGGCTGGGCTGAACGACGTGAGCGGTTTCGGTGGGGTCGGACTAATAAATCCGCTTGTAGAAGTTTCAAAAAATACGATGGGCTTTTATCAGGACTTAAGCGACCTGGACACAGAGGATCAGCAGGAAGTCGTTGACTTTTTGAACGAGCGGATTGGAGAGCACCAGCATGTCCGCGCGGCGATTCTTCCGCATTTCTACATGCACAACTTTGCGATCGCTGCCCTGGGACAGGCGACGGTCGACATGGAGATTCGGGATAGCGGGGCGAATCCCACGATCCCTACAAATGTTCGGATCGACACCGGGATCATGGCTTCCGGAGCGTTCGGATTTTTTGATCAGAAGTTACAGGTCGGTGTGACGGGGAAATTTATTCGGCGGGAGGGAGTGAATAAAACTTATTCGGCCGTCGATATTGTGAACGATACTTTCGACCCAATTGACGATGCCGAAGAAGCTGGGAAAAAGTCAGACTTCGCTCTCGATATCGGAACGAAGGTCAATTTCAAAAATTTTCTCAAGCCGAGCGTCGCCCTCGTCGTTTCGAACATCACCGATCTCGACTTCGAAGAGCTTGGCGAAATTCCCCAAACGGTGAACATCGGGGCTTCGATCAATCCTGATTTCTGGATCTTAAAAACGACCTTCGCCGTCGAGATCGATGACCTCACTAAGAGCGTCGAAACAGATGACGACCTTTACAAACGGCTCCATCTCGGAGCCGAGTTCCGCTTCCCAATGATTCTGACCCTTCGGGCCGGAATTAACGGCGGTTATCCGGCGGCCGGTGTCGATGTCGATTTCTGGATTCTATCCATTTCGGCCGCCACCTATGCGGAAGAGCTCGGGGCTGTGTCGGGTCAGCGCGCAGATCGGCGTTATGTTGCCCAACTCAGTCTTGGGTTTTAAGACTGACTTTCTCACAGGGGGAGCGACCTTCGGGTCGCTCCCTTTTTTGTTTCAGGCTTATCGTGACTTGCCGGCCTTTCCAGAGAAGGGCCGCTAAGACCTCCTCAGACCTATTCCGATCAAATCCTAGGGTTGCATTTTTTTTATCAGTTCCTTTAGAATCATATATCTTTATGGATCCTTATTTATTGACGACATGAAAGAGGATATGCAGAAAAAAGAAACCAGGCCGTCGGGCATAGAAGTCGAACTGGCGGGAGTCAGCACGGCTGAGGAGATCGAAAAGCTCCGCTTAATCACCGATTCCATCCCGGCCCTCATTGCCTATGTCGATGCAGGGCATCGTTATCGGTTCAACAATAGCGTGTATGAAGCGTGGTTCGGTCAGCGTCCCTCCGATCTTAATGGACGACATGTCAAAGAGGTCCTGGGCGATGGGGCCTATGCTTCGCTTCTTCCCCATTTCGAAAAGGCGCTCTCGGGAGAACGCGTCGCCTTTGACGGCAAAGTTTCCTATCGCGACGGCAGGGAGCGCGATATTCAGGCGACCTATTCCCCGCATTGGGTAGACGGAAAGGTGAAGGGGTTTATCTCTCTTGTCCAAGACAACACGGCACAGCAACAGACAGAGGAGGCATGGCATAAAAGCGAGGCGCTTCTCAAAATCGCGCTCGAAGCGGGCAGAATGGGGATCTTCGAGTTTGACATCCGGGGCGGAAGGGTGGCCTGGTCCCCGAACCTCGAACGGATTCATGGTCTGGCGCCGGGAACATTCGGCGGCACCTTCGAAGACTTCAAACGTGATATTCACCCCGACGATTTAAATGGGGTCTTGAATCGGGTTCAACAGACCATCCAAGAAAAAAGGACCGACTACGGCGTAGAGTATCGGATCATCAAGCCGGACGGGGAGACGGCGTGGGTGGAGGCCCGCGGCCGCGTCTTCTACGATCCCAATGGGGAGGCGGAGCGGTTCGTCGGTCTCTGCATGGATGTCACCGCGCGAAAGCAGGTTGAGGAGAAACTGCAGGGCGAGTTTGCCTTCCGACAGGCGATCGAAAATGCCACTCCTGCCGGGATCGCCGTCATTGATCTGAGCGGCCGCCAGACCTATGTCAATTGTGCCTTCTGCGAGATGTTCGGATGGAGCGAGGAGGAGCTGGTGGGTGCAACGCCGCCCTTCGTCTACTGGCCGCCCGAGGAGATGGACCGGATCAGCAATGTTTTCAAAGCGAGGTTGGGGGGGAAGGACTCCCCGCACGGCTATGAACTGCGGTACCAACGTCGAAGCGGAGAGCGGTTCGATGTTCTGGTGACGCCTGTGCCGCTGAAGAACAGCCGGGGAGAGTTGACCGGCTGGCTCGCTTCAATGGTCGATATCTCGGGACTCAAGCGGATTGAGCAGAAGCTTCAAGAAAGCGAGACGCAATACCGCCTTCTTTTTGAGACCAACCCGCAGCCGATGTGGGTTTACGATATCGAGAGCATGGCCTTTCTGGAGGTGAACGAAGCGGCGATCCGGCATTACGGCTACTCCCGCGAGGAATTTTTGTCGATGACGATCAAAGAGATCCGTCCGCCGGAGGATATCCCAAAGCTGGCCCAAAAAAATGTGGATATTCCCAAGGAGATGGCTTCGGGGCTTCGCTCCGCCGGGGTATGGCGGCATCGTAAGAAAGACGGCGCCATCATCGAGGTGGAGATCACGCACAGTCCCATCTTATTCAAGGGGAGAAATGCGCTGCTTATTCTGGCCAGCGATGTCACCGAGCGGCGTCGGGCGGAAGAGGAGCGGGTTCGTCTGCTCGCCCGTGAGCAGCAGGCGCGGCAGGAGGCGGAAGCGGCCAACCGGGCCAAGGATGAATTCCTGGCGACCGTCTCCCATGAACTGCGAACCCCCTTAAACGCCATCTACGGATGGGCCCGGCTGCTCCAGATGGGAGATCTTGATCGAGAGACGGTTGTCTCGGCCTATGAAACCATCGAGCGGAACGCCAAGGCGCAGGCACAGTTGATCGATGATCTCCTCGATGTCTCCCGGATCATCGCCGGGAAACTTCGGCTCGACGTCCGCTCCATCGAGTTGAGGCCGGTGATCGAGGCGGCGATTGAGACGGTGAAAACGGCGGCAGACGCGAAGGGAATCACGCTTGAGGCGGTCTTTGATGAAGAAATCGGACCGATCTCGGGCGACCCGGACCGGTTGCAACAGGTCGTCTGGAATTTGCTGTCCAACGCGATCAAATTTACCCCGGCCGGAGGCCGGGTCGATATTGAGATCAATCGGATCGACTCCGCCGTCCAGATCCTTGTCCGAGATACGGGGATCGGTATTCATCCCGAATTTCTCCCTTATGTTTTTGATCGATTCCGGCAAGCGGAGAGAACGAGCACCCGATTCTATGGAGGGTTGGGGCTGGGCTTGGCGATCGTTCGCCATCTGGTGGAACTCCATGGCGGGACCATCTCGGCAGACAGCCCCGGCGAGGGATGGGGAGCGAACTTCATGGTGACGCTTCCGCTCAAGGTTCCTTCCGAGGCATCGCTCGATCCGGAGATGAACCGCTCGGAGGAAGGAATGTTCCCGCTGGCATCCGGCAGGACCCTGGAGGGAATCGAGATCCTGTTGGTGGATGATGAGGTCGATGCCCGCGAGCTGCTGACGCTGATTCTTCAAAGATCAGGCGCCCGAGTGATCACCGTTTCATCGGTCCGGGAGGCGATCGAAGCGCTCAAGGAGAAAAAGCCCGATCTCTTGGTAAGCGATATTGAGATGCCGGGAGAGGATGGCTATTCGCTGATCCGAAAGGTGCGGGCAGAAGAAGCGGAGCGCGGGGAGAGGGGAATCCCGGCGGTGGCGTTGACTGCGTATGCCGGAAGGGCCGATCAACGACGGGCCCTCCTGGCCGGGTTCCATCAGCATGTTCCCAAACCGGTTGATCCCGCCGGGTTGGTCGCCGTGGTGGCGGGCCTGGTCGGAGTTCCAAGGGAATCGCATCGGGCTCCCGATCGTTCCTCGGATCGGGCGGCCCCTACCTAATCCAGGAGAAACTTCCTTACATTCCTTCAATCTTCCCATCGACCATTTTGATGAGCCGATCGGCTTGGAGCGACAACTTTTCGTTGTGCGTCACCAGGACGAAGGTGGTCCCCCTCTCGCGGTTGAGTTTTTTTAACAGGCCGAAGACTTCATCACTCGTGTGCGTGTCGAGGTTGCCGGTCGGCTCGTCGGCCAGAATGAGTTGCGGCTGCAGCACCAGCGCCCGGGCGATGGCGACCCGTTGTTGCTCTCCGCCGGAGAGTTGCCCCGGCCGATGGGTCAGCCGATGTCCCAGTCCGACCGATTCGAGCGTCTCCTGGGCGGTCGCCTCGATCCGCTTTCGATCCATCCGCTGGATCAATCCCGGCATCATCACATTTTCGAGCGCCGTGAATTCGGGAAGAAGATGATGGAATTGAAAGACATAACCGATCTTGCGATTCCGGAATTCAGCCAATTCCCGATCGGACCGGGAGAAGAGGTCGACCCCTTCGAAGAAGATCTTTCCCGAGGTCGGGCGGTCGAGTGCGCCGAGGAGATGGAGAAGGGTGCTCTTGCCGACGCCGGAAGCGCCGACGATCGCCAACAGTTCTCCCTTTTGAATGGAGATCGTGACCCCCTTCAGGATGACCAGCTCCTTGCCGGCGATCGGGAACGATTTATAGAGGTCGATGACTTCAATCATGAATAGAATTCCAATCGGGCGGCGTTACTCATACCGCAGCGCCTCGGCGGGGTCGAGCTTGGCGGCCTGCCAAGAGGGGTAGAGGGTGGCGAAAAAACCGATGAGGACCGCCGCCAATGAGACAACCAAGACATCGAGCGCGTTGATCTTAACCGGCAGATGGCTGATGTAGTAGATGTCGGCCGGCAGGGTATAGAATTTCTGAAGCACCCAACAAACGACGAGTCCCAACGGCGTTCCAAGGATCACCCCCACCAGGCCGATGATCACTCCCTCCAGCATGAAGATCCGCATGATCGACTCCCGCGTCGCTCCCATCGCCTTTAAGATGGCGATCTCCCGGCTCTTTTCCACCACCGTCATTGTGAGGGTGCTGACGATATTGAAGGAGGCGACCAGGATGATCAAGACCAGGATGATGAACATCATCATCTTTTCAAGCTGCAGCGCCGAGAAGAGATTCCGGTTGAGCTTCATCCAGTCGCGGGCCTGGTAAGGAAAACCGAGATGGGTCTCGATCTGCTGCGCCACCCGGTCGGCGATGAAGATATCGTCGACCTTCACCTCGATCCCGGTGACCGCGTCGGAGAGATTAAAAAAGTTCTGCGCCTCTTTGATGGAGATATAGGCGAGCGAGGAGTCATATTCGTACATGCCGGAATCGAAAATGCCGACCACCCGGAATTTCCGGATCTTCGGCGTAAAGCCCATCGGGCCGGTGAGCGATTTTCCGATCGAGGTTCCCTCTTTGCCGACCGGAGAGACGATGTTGATCCGATCTCCGAGGAACGCCCCCAAGCGGCCCGCCAGTTCCCTGCCGATAATGATTCCGGGGATGATCTTCTCCGGCTCCCCCTCCGTCTCGCTGATCCCCTCTTCGGGAAGGGAGGAATCAGGCGGATTCGTCAAATAGTCGAGTCGTCCTTCGACGATATTTTTGCCGATTTCGGTGACCTCCGCCTCGGTCTCGGGATTAATTCCGCGCAGGACCACGCCGAAGACGTTGGTATCAGAGGAGAGGAGGACCTGTCTGAAGATAAAAGGGGTGGCGGCCACGACGTGGGGAACCTTCTTCGCTTCGTCGACCAGCCGAGGGTATTCCGGGATTTCATCACGGGTCCGGTCGGTGATGACGATGTGGGAGTTGGTTCCGAGGATCTTATCGCGGAGATCTTCCTTGAAGCCGGTCATGACGGCGAGGGTGGCGATCAGTGCAGCGACACCGACCATGACCCCGCCGATCGAGATCAGCGTATTCAGGGAAATGCTTTTTTGGCGCCGTTTGGCCTTCAGGTAGCGAAGGCCGACGAAAAACTCGTAAGGAAATGCCATCCCATCCTTTCCGTTGCGAAATTATTCCTTCTCCGCGGCGGAGGGGGAGCGGTGTTCCGGTCTCATCTGCGGAAAGAGGATCACGTCGCGAATCGAGCTCTGATTGGTCAACAACATCACCAGCCGGTCGATCCCAATCCCTTCCCCCGCGGTCGGGGGCATTCCATATTCCAGGGCGCGGAGGTAGTCCTCATCCATCACGTGGGCTTCCAAATCGCCGGCGGCCCGCTGGGCCACCTGCGATTCGAAGCGGGATCGCTGATCGTGCGGGTCGTTTAATTCGGAGAAGGCGTTTGCGATCTCGCGCGAGGCGATATACATCTCAAACCGCTCGGTCAGATGCGGCTGATCCGGTTTTCGCTTTGCCAGCGGGGAGATCTCCGTCGGATAGTCGGTGATGAAGACCGGTCCCGTCAGCTCCGGCTCGACCGTCATCTCAAAAAGATCGTTCAACTGTTTTCCGAGGGAGGCGCCTTGTTTGATCGGCAGCCCCGCCCGCTGCATCAGCGCGGCGACCTTCTGCGGATCGGAGAGGTCGCTCACGGCGACCTGATATTTCTCCGCGATCGCATCGAGGTAGGCGAGCCGGCGCCAGGGGGGAGTGAAGTCGATCTCTTTCCCTTGGTATTCAAACGTCAGCGTTCCCAAGACCTCCTTCGCCACGGTCGTGAAGAGTGATTCGGTGAACGACATCAGGTCGCGGTAATCGGCGTAGGCCATGTAGAATTCGAGCATGGTGAATTCGGGGTTGTGAATCGTCGAGATCCCTTCGTTCCGAAAATTTCGGTTGATCTCGAAGACCCGCTCGAACCCCCCGACGATCAGCCGCTTTAGATAAAGCTCAGGCGCAATCCTCAAATAAAGATCGACCCCCAGGGTGTTGTGGTGTGTGATGAAGGGACGCGCCGCGGCCCCGCCGGGGATCGGGTGCATCATCGGCGTCTCCACCTCCAGGAATCCATGCTGCGTCAGAAAGCGGCGGATCGAATCGATGATCATGCTACGGAGCGCAAAGACCTTCCGAACTTCCGGGTTGGCGATCAGATCGACATATCGCATCCGGTAGCGGGTCTCGACGTTGGTCAATCCGTGCCATTTCTCTGGAAGGGGGCGAAGCGATTTGGAGAGGAGGGTCAGGCGATCGGCTTGAAGGGTCAGCTCGTCGGTCTTGGTCCGAAAGAGGGGCCCTTCGACCCCGATGTAGTCGCCGATATCGAGCTTCTCGAAGAGGTCGTACCCGGCTTCCCCGAGGTGATCTTTTTTAAAATAGACCTGAAGCCGACCGGTGGCGTCTTGCAGATGAGAGAAAGCGGCTTTTCCGAACCGACGAAGCGAGATCATCCTTCCTGAAATCTTAAAGGTGACCGGTTGCGTCTCAAGGGCTTCCTTGCTGGAGGTCTGGTACTTCTCCACGATCTCGGTCAGCGGCGTCTTCCCCTCGAAACGGGTCCCGTACGGATCGATTCCGGCGGCGCGGAGCATCTCCAGCTTCTTGATCCGCTGGGCAATCTGGTCGTTGGTTTCTTCCATCTCGGATGAAACTCCTCAACTGTTCGTATTTGGTTGGAACGACTTTCTGAGCGGTGAGAATCCTTCAAAAATCAAATCATTATAGAGGATTGGGTGGAACACGTCAAGGTTCGGACCGCGGCGAGCGGATCGGCCCGTTTTCTTGTCAAAAGGGGGATCGGCTGTTACACTCAAATGGAGTATGAAACATCTGGGAAACCCATGAACCGGATCAAGTTAAGCCCTCTCTCCTTCCGGGGAGTAGGGATTTTTTTTCTCGTCATCGCCTTGTCTCTTCACGCCTGCGGGCGGGGAGGGGGCCGGCATCGGGGGGAACGTCCTCCCGCCGCGCCGACCGGGGTTGCTGTGACCGCATTCAGCGGAGAGGCTGTTATCGGATGGGACCCGGTCGACGGGGCGACCTCTTACAATGTCTACGTGGCGGCCGACCCGGGGGTGACGAAAACGAATTACGAGACCCTCCCTTTCGGGAAGCGGAATCCCGCGGCCGCCGGTCCCTTCACGCAGAGCGACCTCTTCGACGGAACGACTTATTATTTTGTCGTCACGGCGGTGAATGCGGCGGGGGAGAGTGCGGAATCGGCCGAGGTCTCCGCGACACCGATGTCGACCGCGCTTCCTCTCCCTCCCACCGGACTCAGAGCGATCGCCGCGGACGGTCAGGTCACCTTGGAATGGAACTCCGTCACCGGCGCCTCGAGTTATTTCCTCTACAGGGCGATCGTTTCCGGGATCAACCGAGACAATTGGAACACCATTGTCGGCGGAAATCGGACCCAGGTTCCGGGAGGTGCGACGGTCTATATCGAAGGCAGCCTGACCAACGGGACAACCTACTTTTTCGTCGTCACCGCCCAGAACAGTCTGGGCCAGAGCGAGGAGTCGGCCGAGGTTTCGGCGACCCCCTTTGCCGCGGACACCGTTCCGGTGCAACCGACAAACCTGACCGCTTCCGCGGCCGACAATGAGGTCATCCTCCATTGGAATGCCGCCGCAGGGGCGCAGTTTTACAATGTCTACTGGGGGACGGCGGCGGGGGTGGCCCCGGACAACGGAACAAAAATTTCAAATCTTTCCGGCACCACCTACACGCACATCGGCCTCACGAACAACACCACTTACCATTACATTCTGACAGCGGAGAATGCCCACGGGGAAAGCCTTCCATCCGAGGAGGCCTCGGCGACGCCGATTCCGACCCCGCCCCCGGCGGTGGTGACGTTGCCTCCGAGCGAGGTCTTGAAAACCGGCTCGGCGATTTTACATGGAGAGGTCAATCCGTTGGGATTCTCAGGCCAAACGACGGTTTATTTTGAATGGGGGGTGACGACGGCCTACGGCAGCAGCACGGCGCCACAAACAAAATCGGGAGGAAATACCTTTGTGGCGGTTTCCGACAGTTTAACAGGTCTGCAGCCGAACACCCCTTATCATTACCGGATCGTGGCGACCAACGACAGGGGAAGCGGCTTTGGAGCGGATCAGAGCTTCATCCTCCCCTTTCTCGGTCAGCCGAATGAATTTCCGGTCCGGGGTGGAGGAAGCCCCAACGATGTCGTGGTGGCCAAATTCGATGCGGGTGATCTATTCGATTTGGCCGTGGTGAATTTTGCGACCCACGAAGTCTCGCTGTTGACCGGGAACGGAGACGGCACGTTTGATGCTGCCGTCCATTTTCCGGCGACCCCTCCCGGTGTGCAGGGCTTTCCGCAGCATCTTGCCTCGGGAGACTTCAATAAGGACGGCATGCCTGATCTTGTCGTTTCCAACGGCGCCGTGGGAACGATGACGCTGCTTCTCAATACCGGGGGGGGCTTCGCGGCGGCCGTCTCGTTTGATCTTTGGATCGATCCGGACGACAGCGGCCGGACCTTCCCGTCCGACTTGGTCGTCGCCGACTTCAACGAGGATGGAAACGACGATGTGGCCGTCACCGCGGTGATGAACGGCATCGGAAATGTCTCCTTCCTCCTGGGAGACGGGGCGGGAGGATTCGGTACGCCGGTTCTCTTTCCGGCGGAAACCAGCCCTTCGGGAGTCGTAGCCGTTGATGTGGACGGGGATATGAACCTTGATCTGGTTGTTGCCAACGGTCTGATCAATGAGATCTCCCTTCTCTCGGGGAACGGGGACGGCACGTTTGATCCGCCGGTCTCCTTTTCGATCGGGACCGATGCGTTCCATCGGCCGGTGGCCTTGGTTTCGGAAGACTTCGACGAAGACGGCACTCCCGATCTGGCAGTGGTGAATAACGAGAGCGGGACGGTTTCGATCTTCCTGAACGACGGGACCGGCGGTTTTGCAGCGCCGACCCGCTTCCCGGTTGGATTGGAGCCCCAAGGGATTGCGGTGGGGGACTTTAACCGGGATAGAAAACCGGACCTGATCATTCCGAATTTCCATCCCACGGGCAATACCCAAGACAATACCGAATCAGTTACGATCTATCTGGGGGTCGGAGACGGGACCTTTGGGCCTTCCCGAGAGGAGATCCTCGGGGAAGGGAAAAATCCGGTCGCCGCAGCCACAGGTTATTTTGATGATGATCCGCCGAATGATCCGTATGACCTGAATGATCCGAATGCGAATTCCAGACTTGATCTTGTCGTGGTGAACCGGAGCGGGAATTCGGTTTCGGTTCTTTTGGGACAATAATTCGCTTCGGATCCGTTTTCAGCGGCTACCTTTACGGAGCCACCTTGAGGGTCGCTCTCTCCCGCGCCGGTCCTTGCGGAATAATCGTAATATCGCCGCTTCGCTCCAGGACCGCATACTTGATTTGATTCATCCGCTCCAATCCAAAAAGCTGACGACCTGCGGTGAGGATGTCATTTTCATCTACACGGGACTTGTCCATTCTCTCCTTGATCGGCCGGCCGTTTTCAACGATAACCAGCGGCACACCGTCCAGCAGTTGCTCGACCCGGCTCGATCGTTGTTTCCAAAGAGAGAGGCCGATATCAAGACCGACCAGCGTAGTGATCACCAGGAAGGCATTGGTCATTGAATAATCCTTTCCGACCAAGGCATTTTGGGTTGCCTCGCTGATAATCAGAAGGAGAACAAAATCGAATGTGGTGATCTGCCCGAGCGATCTCTTTCCGGAGATCCGAAAGATCAAGAGCAGAAAAAGGTACATTGTTAAGCCACGAAGAATAGAATCCATGATCCACCTCTTTAGGGATAGACAAACTGATTAAACGTCACACCGGGCTCCTCGCCCACGCCGATTCTCCCCTCTAGCCGGCCGACCGCTTGAGGCTCAAAATAAATGGTGACCGCCGTTGGAGTGTTCGGCTCGGTTTTCTGGTAGTGATAAACCAAACGGTCGGGACCGGGCTCGACCCGATCGGGAGGCGGCGTGACCTCGATGATTTGAACATCCTCCAAAAAATGACGGTCTAACCAGAGATGAACGGTGTCGCTGCTCTGAGCATTCGGCTGAAGATGAATCTGAAGATGAGTGTCGGTTTCGAAGCGAAGGAATCGATCGTATTCAACCTCTAACGGGCCGTCCGGATTGCCTGAGGTCGTGCTGCTCAGCGGTCCCGGTCCGAGCAGGCCGAGAAGCGCTCCCAAAATGACCAGCGCCATGACGGCCCACCCGATCCGCTGTATTCTCCAGGAGCGTTGTTGAAAGGAGAGATCTTCATCAATTTCAAATCCTTCCACGGTTTTTTCTGTTGCCATTGTGTTTCCCCTCGATAGATCTGAGTTCAATTTAAGATGGGCCGGGAGAAGTGATGCCCATCCTTTCTCGCCAAGCGTAAGCAGCAAGACTTATGCCAGTAGCTGAGCCACGGCAATCCAATACCGCGCGGCTTGAGATTGATCAGACTCATCCTCAACTGGATTATTTCTTCTAGAAGTCGGCCGGTAGAAATTTGTTTTGACTCCTTTCTTGTATTTCACGAAGCGGTAGTGATAGAATAAGAAGCTTTCTGCGTCATTATTGCTTTCTTCTTCGACCCTCTTGTTCTTATTCGGTTTAAGCACTTCCTAACAGAGTCTGGGGATCCGGAGCGATCCTTTCTGCAAGCCGTTGTGTGCCGTTCGTTATGAAGATGGGATGAACTTGCAGGCTCGAACGGCATCAATATGCAGAAGGCTGATTGAGAAGATGGAGCGCCCGACCGAAATGAGAAGGTCTCCTAGAGACTGAAAAGAGCAGAAGGGATGCGCCTGGAAAGAGTGGACCCGCTGAAGGCCGCTATCGGCTATACTTTAGGAGGTGTCCATCCATCAAGGGGCGAGAGAGGTTTTAATTTTTTCGTTTTTGTATCAATGAGGAGGTAAAGATCCTTGCAAAAAAAGATTTTAGTCGTCGACGATAACCAAGATACGGTCCAGATTCTGACGGCCGTTCTGAACCGGGGGGGATATCTGGTCGTGGCGGCAAGAGACGGGGTCGAAGCGGTTGAGAAGGTTCAACAGGAAAGACCGGCCCTGGTTCTTTCGGATCTGATGATGCCGAAACTCGACGGCTTTGGGGTCATGGAGGCGATGCGGGCCGATCCGGGGTTGAACCAGATTCCGGTGCTGATTATCTCCGCCAAAGTCGATCCGGTTTCGAAGGCGCGTGGGATGGAGTTGGGGGCGAAAGATTATATTGTGAAGCCGATCAACCCCGGCGAAGTCCTCCAGAAGGTCCGTCACCACCTTCAAGAAGGTTTAAGCTAGGGGCAGACCGATGTCCCTATCTCTAAAGAACAGATCCTTTAGGTCCTTTAATTTTCCCTCTTAGTGCGCACAGATTAGTGTCCCCTCTTTGATCCCTTCCATTTTTTCGAAATCGTTTCAATTTTCCCCTTTACCGGCTTGATAAAAGTGAAATAGCCTGATACACTCCCTTCATTCCGATGGAATGAGGGACCGCTTTGCCGGAATCAAAACGGATTCATATCATCGCCATCTGCGGGACAGGGATGGCCGCCCTCGCCGGACTTCTCAAAAAGGCGGGACACCTTGTCACCGGCTCCGATACACAGATCTATCCCCCCATGAGCACCCTTCTCCAAGATGCGGGCATCCCTTGCAAGATCGGGTATGACGCGGCCCACATCGAACCAAAGACCGACCTGGTGATTATCGGAAATGCCGTCAGCAAGACCAATCCGGAGGTGATCGCCACCCTGGAGAGGGGATTGCCTTACCTTTCAATGCCTGCCGCTCTGGGTGAGTTTTTCCTGAAGGGGAAACAGTCGCTGGTGGTAACTGGAACACACGGAAAAACGACCACTTCTTCTCTCCTGGCCTGGGTTCTTACTTCGGCGGGGCTCGATCCGGGGATGATGATCGGCGGCTGGGTAAAGAATTTCAACAGCAACCACCGGTTGGGCAAGGGGGAGGTCTTCGTGGTGGAAGGAGACGAGTACGATACCGCCTTCTTCGACAAGGGACCGAAGTTTCTTCACTACCAGCCGCACCACGCCATCCTGACCAGCATCGAATTCGACCACGGCGATATTTATGCCGATCTGGCCGCGATCAAACAGTCCTTTCGAAAGTTCGTGGCGCTTCTCCCTTCGGATGGATTGTTGGTGACGGCGGCGGGAGATCCGGCGATCGGGGAGGTGATCAAGGGGGCGGCCTGCCGCGTCGAGACCTACGGGATTGATGAAGAGGCCGATTGGCAAGCCGATCAGATTCATATGGCCGGAGAGTTCCTCTCGTTTGATGTTTTCTTGCGCCGAAAGAAAATGGGGACGATTCGAAGTCCCCTGGTCGGCCGGCACAATCTGAAAAATACGCTGGCAGTGATCGCCTTGGCGCATCAGATCGGTGTTCCTTGGGAGAAGATTGCGGAGGGGGTCCTCACATTCCAAGGGGTCAAACGGCGTCAGGAGACCGTGGGGGAGGTGCGCGATATTTTGATCATCGACGATTTCGCCCATCATCCGACCGCCATCGCCGAAACGCTCGCCGCCCTCCGGCTCCGGTATCCCTCCAGGAGGCTCTGGGCGATCTTCGAGCCGCGCTCTGCAACGAGCCGGCGGAATGTCTTCCAGAAAGAGTTTGTCGCCGCCCTTGCTTTGGCCGACCGGATCATTCTCCCCGATCTCTTTGCCCCGGAGAAAATTCCGGCGGAGCATCGGCTCGATCCCGAGAAAATTATCTCCGATCTGGTGGCGCTCGGGAAAAAAGCCCTGTTTCTCTCCACCCCCGATCAGATCGTCTCCGAGTTGGTCAAGGGGCTGGAGCCGGGGGATGTCGTCTGTGTCATGTCGAGCGGCGGATTCGGAGGGATTCACAAAAATTTAATTTCTAAATTGTCTTCGTAGGGGCGTGATTCATCACGCCCGAGTGAGAGGCGCGAAGGGCGCAATGAATGTGCCCCTGCCAGGCGTGTCGAATCGGATTTCCCAAAAAATGCAGGAGGGGGTCGCCACCGGGGTCTTCCCGGGCGGTGTCCTGTTGGTCCATCATCAGGGCCGGGCCTGTTATCATGAAGCGTTCGGGTCGGCCTCGTTGGTTCCCAACCAGGTCCCGATGACCTGTGATACCCTCTTTGATCTCGCCTCTCTGACCAAGCCGCTCGCCACCGCCGCCGCCATCCTTATTTTGATTCAAAATGAGCTTCTTGCCCTTACAGATCCTCTCTCTAAATTTTTCCCCGAGTTTACCTTCGGCGCCAAGCGGGAGATCACCCTTTATCATCTTTTGAACCACAGCGCCGGTCTTCCCGATTGGAAGCCGTATTACCGTGAGGTCGCCGAACAAGAGGAGAAAGATCCGGGCTTTCTCGGCTCCTCGGCGGCCAAGAGAATAATGTGTCAGCGGGTGAAAGAAGAGCCGTTGATCGCCTATCCGGGAGCGAAGAGTCTCTACAGCGACCTTGGTTTTATTCTCCTCGGCGAGATCGTCGAGGCGGTGGCGATGGAGCCGCTTCATCGGTTTTGTTATCGGAATATTTTTTCAAAACTTGATTTCAAAGAGACATTCTTTATTCGACTCGGACGGCGGCCTCAAGCTTACCGGGGGCGTCTTTTTGCGGCGACGGAGGAGTGTCCCTGGCGAGGAAAAGTCATCCGAGGGTGGGTTCACGACGATAATGCCTATGCGATGGGGGGGGTGGCCGGCCATGCCGGTCTTTTCTCAACGGCATGGGAGGTTTATCGGCTGGTTCAGCTTTGGCTTCATTCGATCGAGGGGAAGGGGTTGCTCCATTCGACCTTGGCGACCCTCTTCACGACCTGCCAGAAGGGGAATGATATTCCGGTCGGTTCCTCCTGGGGGCTCGGGTGGGATACCCCCTCGCATCCCCATTCTTCTTCGGGGCGGTTTTTCTCTTCGTTGAGCTTCGGCCATCTTGGTTTTACCGGAACGTCGATTTGGGTCGACCGAAAGCGGGATTTGGTTGTGATTTTGTTGACCAATCGGGTCCACCCGAGCCGCGACAATGCACAGATCCGTGCCTTCCGTCCCGAGTTGCACGATCTTATTTCTGAGGAGGTGGTCGGTGTCTGAGGCTCGGAAGCCGAGGATCAAACCGAGAAGACTCTCCCCCGGGGACACGATTGGCGTGGTCGCCCCGGCGGGTCGGGTCGAGCCGGCCGATCTTCACCGGGGCGTGCTCCGGCTGGAACAACTTGGCTTTAAGGTCATCGTCGGGAGACACGTCGAGAAGCGCCACCGCTATTTTGCCGGAAGGGACCCCGACAGGGCGGCCGACCTCCAAGCGATGTTTGAAAAGAGCGACATCCGCGCGGTCCTCTGCGCGCGCGGAGGTTCCGGGACCGCCCGGCTTCTTCGTTTTCTCGATCGAGATCGCCTCTCCGCCGTTCCAAAGATCTTCCTCGGCTGCAGCGATATCACAACACTGCTCCTCTACCTTTCCCGCAGTTTCGGGTGGGTGACTTTCCATGGCCCGATGGTGGCGACTCAGTTTGGGAAGGGACCGAGTCCGGCGATGGATGAAAACTTTATCAAGGTCCTCGGCGGCGGGACGGTGGAGATGTCGTTCCCCGGTGTCCGGACGTTGCGGGACGGTCGTGCGGAAGGGATCTTGACCGGCGGTTGTCTTACCCTGATCTGCACGACCATGGGGACCCCCTATGAGATCGAGACGACGGATAAGATCCTCTTTATTGAAGATATTGATGAAGCCCCTTATCGAATCGATCGAATGCTCTCTTACCTGAAAGGGTTGGGAAAGTTCGACCAGGTGCGGGGGGTCGTCTTCGGCCAGATGCCCCGCTGCCAGCCGGAGCTTCTTTCCGAAATCATCCTCGAAATTTTTGATGAATCTCCGGTGCCGGTCCTCTTTGGTTTTCCCTCCGGCCACGGCGAGTCGATTGCCACCCTTCCGTTCGGCATCTCCGTGCAGATCGACGGCTCGACCGGCTCTTTGCGGATGCTGGAGCCGGCCGTCCTCTGAGGCGTTCCGACTGTGAAAGATTTACATAGCTTCATCCAGCCTTCCCTTCGTTTGTAAATAACTTACTCAAAACACTTCTCTCCATCTACTTTGATTTCCAGTAAAATTCGTCCCGCTTCCATCGATCTCTCCTTGCTTGCACCGGTTCGATTCCGCTTCATAAAAAGTGCAGTATTTTTCATCCTCCGGTCGAACGAACTGCTTCTATCCAGAGAATTTGAAAGGGTTTTACTGGCATGGAAGTTGCTTTTTATCCAGTCAGAGTCGGCGGAGAGGAAACGGTTTCCTCTCATAATCACACCAACTTATTTGGAGTAGAGGTCAGTTATGAATTGCCCAAGATGCTCAGGATCGATGGTTCACGAGAACTTCTATGGTCTGGAAGATGAATATGCATGGTTTTATCCAGGCTGGAGATGTGTTTACTGCGGTGAGATCGTGGACAAGGTCATCCTATCCAACCGCAAGGTCGTCAGCCGTCCCCATCGCCGAGCAGCCTAGTCTACTTTGAACGAGCGGGAGAGCCAACAGCGCTCCTTTACATAAGCGTTGAGGGAATCCCGCCGCCCTCCTCATCGAGCCTGTTTCGGGGCGTTGAAGTTGATCGACCTGTCCGTCCGCGTCGGCACCCGGACCGGAACTGACAAGCAGGGCCTGGTGCGTAGACGGTCTCGTTCCATCTCATACAAGGAGAAACACAATGAAAGAGACAGTGAGCAAGATGTTCATCTTTATTCTGTTAATGAGCGTGGTGGCCGGTTGTGCCTCTTGGCGAGACAATTCGGGAGAAGGGACGCCGACCGATCGCGGCGCAGGAACGACCAGTCGGACCGATGATGCGGCACTGACTGCGAAGGTGAAGGCAAAACTTCTCTCGGATGAAACTGTCGAAGGAACGCAGATCGATGTGGATACACAAAATGGAGTTGTTTTCCTGAACGGGGTGGTCGATTCCGAGGATCAGAAGCGGAAGGCAATCGACCTCGCCCGAAACACAGAAGGGGTTCGCGATGTCGAGGATAACCTCAAGGTCGGTCGGATCGAAGGCACTCCTTCAAAAGAATCGGGAAGCGTATTGCCTGTAAATTTATTCGAAGACTTGGGATAAAACTCCAGGCTGGGACGGTCGCTCAGACCGTTCCAGCGATGATTTGATCCCTGTTCCATTCGGAGAAGAATGATGCGGATGATGAACGATGCGCTTTTGGTGCTGCTCTGCATCGCAATCACCGGATGTGCCTTGCATCCGAAGAAGGTGGTCGAAGAGCGGGTTGACGACACCGCCATCACCTCCAGAGTCCGTTCCAAGCTGGCCAATGACGGAACCCTCCATCTCTTCCGGATCAACGTCGATACCCGGCAGGGGATTGTGACCCTTTCCGGGACGCTCCCGACGGAAGATCGGAAGCGGCGGGCGTCGGAAATCGCGGCGGGGGTGGTGGGTGTCCGACAGGTTGAAAATCTCCTTCAGGTGGGACAAACGAGGAGGGGCGATCGATTTGAGGATGCCGTCATTGCCTCCAAGATTACATCACGGTTAATCCAAAACCCATTGACCCATACGCTCGCCATCGACGTTGAGGCGACAAAGGGAAAAGTGATTCTGACCGGTCGCGTCCAGAGCGAACAGGAAAAGAAGGAAGCGGAGCGGATTGCAAGAAATACGACCGGCGTCGTTTCGGTTGAAAATCAGATAGAAATCCTCGAATAGAAGTTTCGGATGGGGATTTCGGTGAGATACCGTATGACTCGATTGGCTCTTATGTCGCAATCCAAAATCCGCCCTCCGCAATTGACTTCTCGGAGTAATCATGACACCGCGCCATCGAAGGGCCTTTTTTCTGGGGGCTCTCCTTTTATTTACGATCATTGCCCCCGTGCTGATTCTCGGTGCGAGCGGATACCGATATAACTTCCAGGAGCAGGCGCTGGTTCCTACGGGAACCCTTGTTTTGAAATCATATCCGGAAGGGGCAACGGTTCTCATCAACCAAAAGGAAGAGACGCGGACGCCGGCCGAGATTCAAGGCCTGCTTCCCTCGCGTTATATTCTTGAGGTAAACAGAGACGATTTCCGTCCTTGGCGAAAAGAGGTGGAGATCCAAGCGAATCGGATTACCGTCGAAGATCAGATTTTATTGATCCCAAAACGGATCGCCGTCTCCTCCGTGTTGGAGAAAGAGATTCGGACCTTCGCCGTCTCGCCCGACGGCCGGAAGCTGATCTACGTCCGGCAGAATAAACCGGATGTGGAGTCGCTCTGGTTCTTGGACTTGGAAAGCGGCGAGGAGCATCTTCTCTTCCCATTCGACTCCGATCAGAAGAGATTATTCTCCGCCAATGACTCCATTGATCGTCTTCTTTGGCTGGTAAACGGCCGGGGGGTTGCCTTTTCTATCTCCACGCCGGAATCGAAGCGGTATTTTATCCTTGCTGTGGGTGAAGACGATCAACCGGAAGGGGCGTTTGAATGGCGCCCTCCCGGAAGGGGAGAGGTCGACCATTGGAAATGGACCGAAAGCGGATTGAGCCTCTTCTTCATGCAGGAGGAGTTCCTCTACCGGGCCGACTATGAAAAGAGATCGGTCGAGCAGGTCACGCCGGACCGCGTTCGAGGGTATGCCCTCCAGGACAATTCAATCTATTTTGTGACCGCCTCACCGCCGGTTCTCTTCCGTCAGGACCTGTTGACCGGCGATCGAGACGAACTGGCGGCGCTTCCGATCGAGCCGATAGAAGGGGATAGGCAACTCCCTCCGGACCCGCTGGTTCTCTCGGCCCAGGGAAAAATCGCCCTCATCGACCGACAAGGTTTTCTTTGGATTATCGACGACGTCCCTTCCGCAACGCCTCTTCCGGTGGCGGCAGGGGTTCAAACGGCCCTCTTCACTGCGGATGGGCAACGGCTTCTCTATCAGACCAAACAGGGGCTCTTCGTTTATCATCTGGAGGAAGGAGAAACCTTGGGAGGACGGGAGGCCGGCTCTTTTGAAACCATTATCCAACGAAAAGGAAAGGTCCTCGGACCGATCTGGTACAGCGATCAATTTCACATTCTCTATGGGGCGGGCGATACCCTCTACATCACGGAAGTCGGCGGGCAAGGTCCGCCCAATACCTATCCGCTCTTCCGAATTCCCGGGGAAGCGCCCAAATTTGTTTATCATGACCCTGATCAGGTCACCTTCCTTTTTCGAAACCGGCTCTACCAGGCCGATCTCTCGTTCGGAAGGCCCCGCTCGATCCTCCTGGGGAGCCGTCTCTAATGAGTGTCTTTCTTCCTTCTCCCCGCACCTCCCATCGAAGGGATACCTTCCTTCAGCGTGCCTTTGAGATCATTCCCGGCGCGCTCCTTTGGGCGACCTTTCTAGGCCTTTTTGTTTTCTCCTTCTTCCAGCCGGTCTGGGTGGCTGTCTTTATCATCTCCTATGATCTTTATTGGTTGATCCGGGTCACCTATTTTTCCATCTTCATGCTGCTGGCCTATCGGCGGGTGCGGACGGAGTGGGGAACCGATTGGCAGACGCGGTGCAAAAAAGTTTCCGGGGAGATTTCGGCTTATCGCCAAGAGATCGAGGCGGAGATGGCGGGAGCCGAAAGGGAAGGGGCCCCTCAACGGAGGCTCCGGAGCCTCCGGCTGCATCTGGAGGAAATCAGACGGATCGAAGCGGAAAAGATTGATGTCTGGGATTGGACCACGATCCAACATTTGGTGATCTTCCCGACCTATCGGGAAGGGATCGAGATCCTCCGCTCCTCACTGAATGCTCTTTTACAGGCCGATTATCCGAATGAGCGGATGATTGTGGTATTGGCCTTCGAGGAGCGGGAGGGGATTCCCGCTTATCGGAAGGCGCAGGCGCTTCGGCAGGAGTTTGGATCTTCCTTTGGCGCTTTCTTAACGACCTTTCATCCCGATGGGATTCCGGGCGAGGCGCGCGTCAAAGGGGCGAATATGGCGTGGGCGGCCCGCCAGGTGAAGCAACATCTCGACCGGGAGAAGATCGCTTATGACCGGGTGGTCCTCTCCGCCTTTGATGCCGATACCTGCGTCGACCGGCAGTACTTCGGCTGCCTCACCTACAACTATATCATCCACCCGCAACGGACCCGGCGAAGCTACCAGCCGCTCCCGATGTATCATAACAACATCTGGGATGCGCCGTCGTTTGCGCGGGTGGTTGCCAACAGCACCACCTTCTGGCATATGGTGCAGAGCATCCGGCCCGATCTGCTCATCACTTTTTCCAGCCACGCGATGTCGTTCAAGACCCTGGTGGAGGTTGGGTATTGGCCGGTCGATGTCATCTCGGACGACTCCGTGATCTTCTACTCCTGCTACTTGTTTTATGGGGGGGAGTATGAGACGATCCCGCTTTATGTTCCCGTTTCGATGGATGCGAACCTGGCGGAGAGTTATTGGCGGACGCTGATCAATCAATATAAACAGATGCGGCGGTGGGCCTGGGGAATCGAAAAATTCCCATTGATGATGCGCGGGTTCCTGGTCGATCGCGCCATTCCGCTTCGGAAAAAAATAAAACATGTCTTCCGAATGCTTGAGGGAAATTACAGCTGGGCGAGCGCGCCCTTTGTCATTCCGGTTTTCGGCACCTTCCCGCTTCTGGTCGGCGGAAGGGAGTTCATGCAGACGGTTCTCGCTTATAACTTCATCTCCACCACCCGATCGATCTTGTCGATGGCGCTCATCGGGGTGTTCCTGTCGGTCTTCCTCTGCCATGCGCTCCTTCCCCCGCGCCCGGCGCGCTATGGCCGATGGCGGACCGCCTCGATGACGCTGCAATGGGCGCTGGTCCCTTTCTCTTATATTTTCCTGGTCGGATTGCCGGCGGTCGATGCGCAGACCCGGCTGATGCTGGGACGTTATCTCACCTTCTGGGTTACCGATAAGAAAAGAAAGGAGGGGGACGCCCCGCCGGCGCTTCCGGAACTCGGACCCGTTGCAGGCTTGGCGGAGACCCCGGAGAAGCGCGAGGGGGTTGGATGAGGCGTTTCATCTTGCCGATGTCGGGGATCATCCTTTTTTACGTTCTTTTCGAGAAATACGGCCAACCGCTCTGGGTCAGCCACTGGCATCTTTACCTTTTCCTGGAGGCGACCACCCATCTTTTTCTTGCTTTTTTTGTTTTGATCGTCCTGGAGGGGTTCTCTCCCATGATCTTCCTTCGGGTCCTCACGACGCTGATTCCGGACATCGATCATGTGATCTGGGCACAGTACCGAAGTTTCTTCCACACCCCGATTTTTATCCTCGCCCCCCTTCTCTTCCGCCGTTACGGCGAGAGAGAGGCACGCCTCCTGGTGTTCATGTTCGCGACCCACTATTTCTTCGATGCCCGCTCCCACATGGCCTGGTGGCTCAACTATGGGGTCTGGCTTCTCCCCCCAAAGGGACTGCCGGTCCTGGTCCCCTGGATGCCGCTGGTCCTGCTGGTCTCGATCGGACTGCTTGCCGGCCTCGTTGGGCATTCTGATCAGATTAAAGCTTACCTGGCGGGGGAACGGATGTGGGTCTCTTAATCCGCTTGATCGGTTTCGGTCTCACGCTCATTCTCCTTTCCGGTGTCGGGCTTGCTCAAGACGCGCCTCCGCGGGAGCCGCAATCGGCCGATGTCTTTCCCCGCATCCCTTCTCCTCGCTTTCTTGAATCGGGGGAGCGGCGGGCGATCGATATCGTCATTTCCAATCCGGGAGACGAGATCAATTTCTACACCCTCAGCATCGAGCGAAAGCCGCAGGGATGGATCGCCCGGGTCGATCCACGGAACATCGATCTGGCCCCGCATCAGGAGGCGCCGATCCGCATCACACTGATTCCCAAGCGGGGTCCGCCCACCTTCACCGAACAGATGACCCAATATGACGTTGTGATCAAAGCGGAAGATAAGGAGGCGAAGCCCTTTATCGGAACCCTTCCGGTTTACTTGAAGCCGGGCTATGAGGACCTTCTGACCTTCTTTGGCGTTCCGGCGCTGATCGGCTTTTCCGCCATCGGGGTGGGAGGGTGGCTCCAACGTCGTGACCACTTCCGGGTTGGCGGTCTTTTCGTGATGGGTGGAGGAATTTTGGCGGTGGTGGCGGTGACCGCCGTATTGGGGATTTTAGTTCTGTGAGAAAATCGAGGAGATTTCGTAAAAGGGGTCTTCGGTTATGAAACAAGCTGTAGATGATCCTTTACCTTCCGGAGAATGTCCGCTGGAATAATCGGTTTGATCAGATAGCCGTTTGCCCCGAGCGAGGAGGCCTTCTGCTGGGCGGAAGAATCCATTTTGGCGCTGATGATTAAAATCGGAATACGGTCGAACAGCGGATTTTGCCGGATCGTCCGGCAGACCTCGAAGCCGTTGATTTTCGGGATTGTAATGTCCAGGAGGATCAGGGCGGGACGTTCGTTGTGGATACTCCGCAGCGCTTCTTGGCCATCTTTTGCCGTTTTGATTTTGTAACTTTCGGTCGCCAGAATTTTCCCGACGATCTGAAGCGTATCTTCATTGTCGTCTACAACCAGGATCATTTCAGACATGAAATCCTCTCGTGTCTTTGAAGCGTTGATTAAGCCTAGATCGATTTGCCGGTCTTGCTCTGTCATGATGAGCACGCCGCATGAGAACTTATTATGGCATAACTTCGTCCTGGGAAAAAAGTAAATTTTTTGTGAACCAGTTTGCAGGATGATGTGGAAGAAAAAGAACGGTTCATTTTATGGTCTGCAAAGCGGCAGGATGGGGCGTCCCCTCCATCGGAAACGACTCGGGAAGACTCAGTTCTGCATCTGGTCGCGCAGGGTCTGAATCCGCTGGTCGACGATGTGGATCTGCTGGGAGGCCCCTCCCTTTTGGAAGAGCTCTTTTGATTTCTCGAGGTGCTGGATCGCTTGGGGAAGATTTCCGAAGCTCTGATGGATCGTTCCGATGGTTCCTTCAACATTCGCCATTCCGGTCGGATCATTCATCTCCTCCCGAATTTTCAGCGCCTTCTCCGCCGATCCGATCGCTTTCTCCAACTCGCCCTGATCTTGATAGATCAGCGCTAGATTAATATGGGAGTTCGCCTGGGCCGAGAGATCGTTTCCCGCCTGGTGAATGGCGAGGGCGTCGGACTGGAACGAGAGCGCCTTTGCGAAATCCTTTTGGTCTTTATAGATGAAGCTGAGGCTGGTGAGTGAGACCGCCTCCCCGATCGGATTTCCCAATTCCCGGTAAAGCTTCAGTGCCTTTTGTTGATAATCAAGCGCCGTTTCATAGGAGCGGTCGAGATAGTGGAGGTTGCCGATCGATGCCAGCTGCCGTGCCATCAGCCGCCGATCCGACGTCGCCTCGGCGATCTTGAGCGCTTCCAGGTGCGCTTCCGATCCTTTTGCCGTGTCTCCCGCTTGATAATAAAGGGTTCCCAATAGGGCGAGATCGGCCCCCTCGGCCTGACGGTCGCCGATCTGGCGGTCGATTGCCAGGGCCCGCTCGGTCCAGGTGATTCCCTCTTTCCAAACCCGCTTTGTCGAAAAGAGCAAACCGAAGTTCGCCAACGCGGCGGCCTGTTCTTGAGGGGTCCCGGCCCGGCGAAACGCCTGCTGATACGCCGCCGCCGCTTCTTCGTGTTTTCCAAGGAAGGCAAGGGCATTGCCATGCAGAAGGTGAAGGGCGACATTCTTCTTATCGTCCGAGAGGGCGACAATTTGATCCGAGACGGCTTGGAACTGATTATCGTCGTAGAGGGTCAGAAGCGGGGGGAGCGGAGAAGCAGGGTCGTTCGTCCGCTGCGCGGAGAGGCGAAACTGTCGTTTCGACTCTTCCAGCTTGGTTTTCTTCAGCGTGTCGGGGTTGATCTCTTTCGGCTCGGTCTGTCGGGCCGACGAGGGGAGGGCGATCCACTGGCCGACGCCCCACACGACCAGGGCGGCAAAGAGAACAAACAGGAACGTTTTCTTGTATGAACGTGACTTCATCGCTTTTTCAAAACCGGCGACATCTTAACACAACAGGGATCGTTTTTCTAGAGACAAAACCAGCGAGGAGTGATAGCGCTTTTCTGCGAGTATGACGGATGGGCTGTAGAGCGGGGGCTAGAGAGAGCAACCGCGGGTACCCAGGAGAGAAGGGGCCGCGCGTGAGATCCCGTTACGAAGCCTTATAATAAATCCAAGGCTCTCTTTCGGCGAGGTAGCGATCTTCCCTGAAGTTCACCCGCGTCCTCAACTCTGTGAATCCTTTTTTCTGAAGCTTCTTGGCGAGGTCGTTTAAAACCTCCTCCACCGTTGGGTACTCGCTCGTCTGGACCGTCAAACCTTCGTAACTGCAGTGACCGGTATAACCGTTCTCGCCGACGTTGACCCGAACATTGCGGCTGAACATCCTTCCGGTCGGATCAAACCCTTCAATATGATGGATCTCGAAGACCATTTGAAATTTCTCCCAACGTTTCCATAGACGAAGGCGAGCCGATTATAACGAAATGAACCGCATCGATCAAGTTTTTTTTATCGAAGGGGCCTTTTATTTTTGATGATGAGATCGGTCGGATGTTTTTGAATCGGACTATTCATTTCCCGTGCCGCGGTCTGCCTCCTATTTAGGCAAACCGCTCTCTCGCCAAGAGGGATCGGCCTTTCGTTGTGATTGAGAGCCGCTTATCCACAATCTTTCCACCCGAAGTGTTGAAAACTCCCCATTTGACATTCGGACCCACCGCCCACTATAATCAGGGCTTCGTCGCGGAAGGGTTTCTCTTCTGCGAGTAACCTGAAAGAAGGTGGTCGTGGAACAAAAAGGGGTTCGTCTTTCAAAAAATGCGGGATTGGCGATCGAGAAGGTGGAGCCCGGAAGCATTGCGGAAGAGGTCGGGGTTCAGGTCGGCGATCGGTTGATCAGCGCAAACGGAAGAGAGATGAAGGATGTTCTCGATTACCGTTTTGTAGAAGGGGAAGAGGAGCTTCTTCTGGAACTGGCGAAGCCGAACGGCGAAGTGTGGGAGGTCGAAGTCGAGAAAGACCTCGATGAAGCCCTCGGAATCGATTTCCCGGAGATGAAAATCCGAAGCTGTCCGAATAAATGCTTCTTCTGTTTTGTCGATCAGATGCCGGAGGGTCAGCGGGACACCCTCTATGTGCGCGATGAGGACTACCGGTTCTCTTTTCTTTTCGGAAACTACATCACCCTGACGAATTTGACCCGGAAAGATAAAGAGCGGATCTTCGAGCAGAAGATGAGCCCTCTTTACATTTCGGTCCATACCACCGATCTGGAATTGCGTCGTTACATGTTGGTTAATCCGCGTGCCCGCGATATCCTTGCCGAGATCCGCGAGATGACCGAACATGGAATCGCCCTCCACACGCAGATCGTCCTCTGTCCCGGTATCAACGACGGCGGCTACTTGGTCAAAAGTATCGAGGACTTGGTGAAGTTCTATCCTTCGGTCAAATCGCTGGCGATTGTCCCGATCGGCTTGACCCGTCATCGACAGGGACTCCAGGAACTTCAGGAGGTGAGCGTCGCGGGGGCCCGCGAGATGATCGAGTGGATTAAGCCGTGGCAGAAACGGTTCCGAAGCGAGATCGGCTATCCGTTCGTCTTCCTGGCCGACGAATGGTATACCAAGGCGGGGCTTCCGTTCCCCCCTCTGGAAGAATATGCCGACCTCCCCCAGCAAGGAAACGGCGTCGGAATCGTCCCGCTCTTCCTGAGCGACTTCGAAGGGATGCTTCCTTTTTTACCGAAAAAGATCTCCGAGCCGGCCCAGATTCTCATGGCGACCGGGACCTCCTTTTCTCCTTTCTTGACGTCGTGTCTCAGGCGGGTTCGTATTCGGGGAGCGGAACTGGAAGTGGTGACCGTCGTAAACGATTTCTTCGGCGATTCGGTGACGGTGGCCGGTCTGATGTCGGGCAGGGATATCATCAAGGCGGTCCGACAGCGGATTTCGGATCAATCCGGGGTCCGAATCCTTCTGCTCCCGTCGGTGGCCCTCAATGAGGATCGAAACCTCTTTCTCGATGGGATGACCCCGCAGGACCTTGAGAAGGAATTGGATCTCTCCGTTCAGGTCGTCTCCGCCGATGCCGAAGGGCTGATGGGGTTTCTCCAAAATATTCCGGTTTCCCAGTACCGATAACGGTTTCTTAGAAAGTAGCCCTCCAATCCCTCGCGAGGGGAGCGGCCACCGGACCGAATGAGTGACTTGAAACCAATCACCGGCCAGACGAAAGTCTTTGGAATCTTCGGACACCCGGTCGCCCATACCCTTTCCCCACTCATGCACAACGCGGCATTCGACGCGCTCGGTCTTCCTTATCGCTATCTTCCCTTCGAGGTCCATCCCGACCGGTTGGAAGAGGCGGTCAAGGGGATCCTTCCGCTCGGGATTCTTGGACTGAACGTGACGATCCCCCATAAAGAGACGATCCTCCCTTTTCTCGACGAGATCGATGAAGAGGCGAAGAAAATCGGCGCGGTCAATACGATCGAAGTCGCCGCGGGCCGGCTGATCGGCCGCAATACCGACGGGCGTGGCTTTCTCGAATCCCTTCAAGAGAGGAATGTCGATCTCTCCGGAAAGCGGGTGATTCTTCTGGGGGCCGGCGGGGCGGCGAAGGCGGTTGCGGTGACGTTGGCGCAACAGCCGATCGCGGAGATGGTGATTGTGGCGCGGACGGTGGCGCGCGGGAAAGCGCTGGCCGATCGATTGGCCGCACTCGCGCCGCGTTTAAAGACATCCCTCCCCGGGGTCGATTTCGGTCCAGGCTTTCCGGCCGATCCGGGTCGGCCGACCCTGGTGGTGAACACCACCCCCCTTGGAATGAAGCAGGGTGATCCATCCCCCTTTCCGTCTCATCTACTCGATCCCCGCTGGTCGGTCGCCGACCTGATCTATCGTCCTGAAGAGACGCCCCTCCTTGCTGCGGCGAAAAAGGCCGGTGCAACAGCCATCCCGGGGCTTGGGATGCTCCTCTATCAGGGATCGCTCGCCTTTGAAATCTGGACCAAACAGAAGGCCCCTCTTTCCGTCATGAGACAACTTGTTAAAGAAGCGCTTCTTTCCCAAGACCCCCGTTCGCATTGATTTTTCGGAAAAATAGAAGAGAATGGATCTATCCCAAACCGGTAGGTACCATTTTTTGTCTAATCTCCCGTTTCATTGACAGAAATTGTAACTTGGGATAGACTTTCCTCAGCATTTTTGTGGTCTTCATCTCGGAAGCGTGGCCCTCCGGTCGCCGTCATGATCTCTTTTTCAATTGGTCGGGCCGATCCCAGGTTATCTATAATAATATCGAGGGTTCCCTTTGGTTTCGGAAAAACTTGGAAAGCTTATTGTCAATGCGCAGCTGATCAATGAAGAGCAGCTCCAAAAGGCCTTGCTCGTTCAAAAAAAGGAGGGGGGGCGCCTCGGGAGTATCCTGGTTCGGCTCGGATTTATCGATGAAGCCAAGCTGTTGAAATTCTTAAGTCAGCAGTATGGCGTTCCGGCGGCGGATCTGTCGAAGATCGAGATCGATCCTGCGGTCGTCAAATTGGTTCCTGCCGAAGTGGTGAAGAAATACTTGGTTGTTCCCATCAAGCGGCTGGGGGCCACGCTGAGTCTCGCCATGGTCGATCCCTCCGATGTTTTTGCAATCGATGATATTAAATTCATGACCGGTTACAATGTCGAGCCGATCATCGCCGCCGAGTCCTCCGTGGTCGATTTAATCAATAAATATTATGGCAAGGGGGCCCTGGCGGTCGTTGAAAAGACAATGACGATCGAGGCGAAGGACTATACCCTCTCGGAGGAAGATGGACAGGACGGCTTCCAAGGCCAGGATGATGACAATGCCATGGTCTCGGTCGATGACTTCGATACTGTGGTCGGAGATGCGCTTGAAAACATCGATGTCGTTGAAGAGCAGCAGGACGATGGGGGGCTTAAGGATGTCGATGCGCCGATTGTCAAGTTGGTCAATGGGGTCTTGGTGAATGCGATCAAGGTCGGTGCCAGTGATATTCATGTGGAGCCCTTTGAGACGGTTTTTCGGGTCCGGTTTCGAATCGACGGTTCGATGAAGACGATTATGAATCTTCCGATCAAAATCAAGAATGCCGTGGTTTCGCGTCTGAAAATCATGTCGAAGCTCGATATTGCGGAGCGTCGCCTTCCGCAAGATGGCCGCATTAAGCTGAAGCTCGGAAAGAAGAAAGAGGTCGATTTCCGTGTCTCGACCCTCCCCTGTCTCTTCGGGGAGAAGGTGGTGATGCGTATCCTTGATAAGGGAAACCTTTCCCTCGATTTAACCAAACTTGGTTTCGAAGTGGGGGCTCTAAAAGACTTCACGGAGGCGATCAATGCGCCTTATGGGATGGTTTTGGTGACCGGGCCGACCGGTAGCGGAAAGACGACCACCCTCTACTCCGCCTTGAGCACTATCAATACCACCGAGATCAACATCATGACGGCGGAAGATCCGGTGGAGTATAACCTGATGGGGATCAATCAGGTGCAGATGAAAGATGAAATCGGTCTTAACTTTGCGGCCGCCCTTCGATCGTTTCTCCGGCAAGATCCCGATGTCGTCATGGTCGGAGAGATTCGTGATTATGAAACGGCCGAGATCGGCGTCAAAGCGGCGCTCACCGGTCATCTCGTCTTATCGACCCTTCACACCAATGATGCCCCCGGGACGGTCAATCGTCTCCTCAACATGGGGATTGAGCCGTTTCTTGTCGCCTCTTCCGTTGTTCTCATCCTGGCGCAGCGGCTCGCCAGGAGAATCTGCGCCAAATGCAAGGAGCCCGATACGCTCCCTCCCGAAGCGCTTCTGAAGGCCGGTTTTAAACAGGAAGAGCTGAAAGGGTTGGTTATTTACAAGGGGAAGGGGTGTGACATCTGTAACAAAACCGGCTATAAAGGGCGGGTGGCGCTTTATGAGGTCATGCCGGTGAAAGAGGAGCTCAGAGAATTAATCCTCCAGGGGGCTTCGGCGGATGAAATCAAAAAAAAGGCGATCTCTCTTGGGATGAAGACACTCCGGATGAGCGGCTTATCGAAGGTGAAAGAGGGAATGACCACCATCGAAGAGGTGTTGGACAGCACGTTTGCGGATTAAGTAAGGAGTCAGCATGGCGAATTTGCATCAATTACTTCAGATCATGATTGAAAAAGGGGCGTCGGATCTCCATTTGACGACAGGCACCGCCCCCCAAATCCGTGTCAATGGGCAACTGACGCCCCTCGATTTTCCCCAGCTGACGCCGGCCGATACCAAGCAGCTGGTCTACAGCATATTAACCGATGCACAGAAGCATCGGTTTGAAGAGGAAAGCGAGCTCGACTTCTCATTCGGACTAAAAGGTTTTAGCCGGTTTCGCGGCAATATTTTCCTGCAGCGGGGCGCGGTCGGTGCGGCCATTCGGACCATCCCATTCAAAATTAAAACCTTTGAGGAGTTAGGGCTTCCGCACGTGGTCCAGGATTTGGTAAAGAAACCGAGGGGGCTGGTTTTGGTGACCGGGCCGACCGGAAGCGGAAAATCGACCACCCTGGCCTCGATGATCGATCGGATCAACTCGGAACGCCACGATCACATTTTGACCATTGAAGACCCGATCGAATTCCTCCATCCTCATAAAAAATCGGTGGTGAACCAGCGGGAGGTGACGACCGATACAAAGACGTTTAAGGCGGCATTGAAATATATTCTCCGCCAAGACCCCGATGTCGTGCTGATCGGGGAAATGCGTGATCTTGAGACGATCGAGGCGGCGCTCACCATCTCGGAAACAGGCCATCTGACCTTCGGAACCCTTCATACCAATTCCTGCGCGCAAACGGTCAACCGGATCATCGATGTTTTTCCGCCCCATCAACAGCCTCAGGTTCGGGCGCAACTTTCGTTTGTGTTGGAGGGCATTATTTCGCAGCAGTTGATCGCGAAATCGAACGGCCAAGGAAGGGCGATGGCAATGGAGGTCCTGATCCCCACGCCGGCGATCCGGAACCTCATTCGTGAAGACAAAGTGCATCAGATTTATTCTTCAATGCAAACCGGTCAGGGAAAACATGGAATGCAGACGATGAACCAGTCATTGTATGAGTTATACACAAAGCGGATCATCTCCTATGAAGATGCGCTTGCCAGATCGAGCAATCTCGAAGAGTTGATGAATATGATTAATCGCGGCGGAGGGGTTGGTCCGGGTTCACCCCCTCGCGACCCGGGGAAGATGGTCCGGAACTAGGAATAACGATGACACCCAGTCATCAAGGAGTGATCCATGGCGACGTTTGAATGGACGGGAAAGAACCGGCAGGGGACAATTCAGAAAGGGCAGCTGGCGGCGAACAGCCGAGAGGAGGTCATTGCCCTTCTCAGAAAGGAAAATATCCTTGTTACCGCCGTTCAGCAAAAGGCCAATGACTTCAAAATGCCGGGATTCGGCGGAGGAAAGGTCAGCGATAAAGATATTGTCATCTTCACACGGCAATTCGCCACGATGATCGATGCCGGGCTTCCCCTGGTACAATGTCTTGAAATTTTATCGGCTCAATGCGAGAATCCAGTTCTAGCCAAGGCGGTTGGAGAGGTTCGGGGTGATGTAGAGGGAGGGTCGACCTATGCCGATGCCTTGCGGAAACACCCCAAGGTCTTTGACGATCTCTATGTGAATATGGTGGCGGCGGGGGAGGCGGGGGGTATTCTCGATACGATTTTGAATCGGTTGGCGAAGCACATTGAAAAATCGATGAAGTTGAAAAAGCAAATTAAGTCGGCGATGGTGTATCCCTCCACGATTATGGGAGTGGCCGGGATCGTGATTGTCGTCTTGCTCGTCTTCGTGATTCCGATCTTTGCACAGATGTTTACCGATTTTGGCGGCACCCTACCGGCACTGACTCAGTTCGTCATCGATATCAGCCACTTTATGCAAAGAAATGTTATTAAAATTGCAGCGGCGATCGGATTGGCCGTGTATGGTTTCAAAAAATATTATCGGACGCCGAATGGAAGGAAGGTGGTCGATAAAATTGCCTTGAAACTTCCAGTGCTCGGTGATTTGATCCGGAAGGCGGCGGTTGCCAAATTTACGCGGACCCTGGGGACGTTGATCGCCAGCGGTGTGCCGATTCTCGAGGGGCTGGGAATCGTCGCCAAGACGTCGGGAAACAAGATCATCGAAGAGGCGCTCATGAACGCCCGTCAGAGCATCAGCGAAGGGAAAACGATTTCAGACCCGCTCGGAAAAGAGAAGGTCTTCCCTCCGATGGTGGTCCAGATGATTGCAGTGGGCGAGACGACCGGCGCGCTGGATGCCATGCTGAGCAAAATCGCCGATTTTTATGACGATGAGGTCGATTCCGCCGTCGGCGCCTTGACCTCGTTGCTGGAGCCGATGCTGATGGTCTTCCTCGGTGTGACCATCGGGACGATCGTGATCGCCATGTATCTTCCGATCTTTAAATTGGCCGCGGTGGTCGGATAGAACCGGTTGTGACACTTCGGTAGGATAGGTTGATGAAGCGGGAAGACGAGATCATCTTAGGAAGAATCAAGTGGCTGATGGCCCTCCGGATTTTCCTGGTGACCTCTCTTCTCGGTATTCCTCTTCTGCTGCAACTCACATACCTCAAAAATCCAGGGTCGATTACTACTTTTTATATCCTGATCGGATCGACCTATTTCTTGACCCTTGTTTATGCCCTTTTCATCACGCGGATCCGGTATCCCCTTTTTTTCATCTCCATCCAATTGGGGATTGACCTTTTGTTCGAAACCGCCCTGATCGTTGTGACGGGGGGAATTGGCAGTCCTTTCTCTTTTCTTTATGTCATTACCATCGTCTCCGCATGCATTTTCTTCCACCGCAAGGGGGGCGTGTTGACCGCAGCGGCGGCCACTTTTTTATTCGGCACCATTGTCAATCTGCAATATGCGCAGGTTCCTCCCTTTGATTCCCCGACCGTGCTCGGCAATAAGGAAGTGTTCTATATGCTCTTTCTTTATATGATTACCTTCTTTACGGTCGGCAGCCTCAGCGGAAGGCTCTCGGAACGCTTGCATGAGAAAGAGGTGGGGTTTTCAAAGTTGCGCGTTTTCACCGAAGATATTGTTGAGAGTATCTCCAGCGGCTTGGTCACGACCGATCTTTCCGGAAAGATCACTTCGTTTAACCGATCGGCCTCCGAAATGACCGGCTTCCGGGCGGAGGAGGCGGTTGGATCGATCTGGTGGGAGCTCTTTTCCTGGGACGAAATTCGGGACCGGTATAGAGACCTCGCGATCACCGGCGTTCCGCAGCGGTTCGATGGGGAGATTTCAACAAAGAAGGGAGAGCGCTGTCTCCTCGGGGTCACGATTTCACCGCTGCGGAACGAGCACGGCGGACAAATCGGGATTATCGGGACATTTCAGGATTTGACCCAGTTGAAAAGTCTCGAAGAGGAAATGCAAAAAAAAGAACGGCTTGCCACCATTGGAGAGATGGCGGCGGGTATGGCGCACGAGATCCGAAACCCGCTCGCCTCCCTCAGCGGTTCGATCGAGGTGCTCAAAGGCGACCTCAGCCTCCGCGATGAGCACTTGAAGCTGATGGAGATTGCCGTCAGAGAGGCAGACCGGCTCAACTCCATTATCACGCAATTTCTTCTCTACGCGAAGCCGCTGCCGCCGCGGCGGCGGCGGACCGATCTTCATGCGCTTTTGTCGGAAACGGTTCAGCTTCTTCAAAATAATCCGGAGTATCACGATCGGATCAAGGTTTCCCTGCTGATTCCATCGGAGCCGCTGATGATTTTGATCGATCCCGATCAGATCCGGCAGGTCTTCTGGAATCTTGCGATGAATGCCTTTCAAGCGATGCCGGAGGAAGGGGTGCTGACGATTTCGACGCGGCGGACCCGTCCTAAAAAGGGGAAATCCGGGAGGGGACCGGATGAGCGGATCGAGATCCTCTTTACCGACACGGGAGGGGGGATCCAAAAGGGAGATCTCTCGAAAATCTTTTATCCTTTCTTTACGACGAAAAGTTCAGGGTCGGGTTTAGGTCTGTCGATTGTCCAGCGGATCATCGAAGAACATACGGGAGAAATTCGCGTCGAGAGCTCTCCCAAGGGAACCACGTTTTTTATCGCTCTTCCGCTCGATGAGTTGACAAGAAGCGAACGGCTGGATATCGAGGATTCCCGCCCGGAGAGGTCTCCGGAGGCCGATCGTCCTTCCGATCTTTTTCAATCTGCAGAGAGCCGGTTAAAGTCGTTATCGGTATAGGAAAGAGAGATGGAAAAGGTACTGGTCGTTGATAACGAAAAAAGCATGCGGGACTTCCTGTCGATTGTCCTTAAGAAAGAGGGCTATTTTGTCGAGACGGCGGAGGACGGTGATCAGGCCTTGAAGGTTTTGGAGAAGGATATCTTCGATCTGGTCCTCACCGATATGAAGATGCCCCGGATGAGCGGCCTTGATCTCTTGAAAGCGCTGAAGGATCTCTCCCCTGAGACGATCATCATCATGATGACCGCCTATGCCTCGGCCGAAACGGCGGTCGAGGCGATGAAAGAAGGGGCCTACGACTACCTGACCAAACCCTTTCAGATCGATGAGGTCAAGCTGATCATTAAAAATGCCCTGGAGCGGCGGAAACTCCGCCAGGAGAATACGCAACTTCGCCGCGAGCTGAAGGGACAGGCGACGTTCACCCAGATTATCGGAAAGAGCGAAAAGATGAAGCGTGTTCTCGATCTGGTCCGAAAGGTCGCCGACAGCAAAAGTAATGTGTTGATCTATGGAGAATCGGGGACCGGGAAGGAGTTGATTGCGCGCGCGATTCATTTTAACAGCGCAAGGCGCGATCGCTCCTTTGTCACGGTCAACTGCAGTGCGCTTCCGGAAGCGCTGCTGGAAAGCGAGCTCTTCGGCCATATGAAGGGCTCTTTCACGGGGGCGATCGGAAACAAAGAAGGGCTTTTTGAAATTGCTCACGAAGGGAGCATTTTCCTCGACGAAATCGGGGAGACCTCTCTGTCGATCCAGGTCAAGCTCCTGAGGGTCCTCCAGGAGAAAGAGTTCCGCCGCGTCGGCGGGACAAAAGATTTGAAGGTCGATGTTCGGATCATCGCGGCAACCAATCGCGATCTTGAGAAGATGGTGGCGGAAGGGAAATTCCGCGAAGATCTCTACTATCGTTTGGATGTGATCCCGATCGACCTTCCTCCCTTGCGGGAGCGGCCGGAAGATATTCCGATGCTCGCCGATTTTTTTCTGCGCAAGTTCAATCAGAGCCTTGGAAAAGAAATCGAGGGGATTGAACCGGAGGCAATGCGTGTCTTGATGAACCACGAGTGGAAGGGAAATGTGCGAGAGCTCGAGAACGTGGTCGAGCGCGCCGTCGCGCTGGCCTCCCATACAATGCTGACCTTGGCCGACTTTAACCAAGGTTTTCTTAAACCGGAGGAGAGCTTCCCGATTCCGGCCGCCATCCCGGAGGACGGACTCCATTTGGAGGATCTAATCGGGAAGATCGAAAAGGAGCTTCTTCTAAAGGCCCTTCAAGAGACAAATTGGGTCAAGAAAGAGGCGGCCAAGCTCCTTCACCTCAACTTTCGCTCCTTCCGTTATCGGCTTGACAAATACGGCATCAAGAAGCTGAAGAACGGGGAGATCGATCCGACCCTCGAAGACGACGCTGACGACAACCCCGACGATCTCCTTGAGTAGAAAAAATTCCGACCCGCTCGCCTTTTGGGTCGGAATATCGTACAATCCCTTCTCTCAATAACCCCATCATACTGATTGCATGAAAAAAACCGTTTTGATCAAGGCCCCTGCCAAGGTCAATCTTTATTTAAAGGTCCTCGGGCGCAGAGAAGACGGCTACCATGAAATCCTCTCTTTGATGCAGATGGTCGGCCTCTATGATTTTGTCGCCCTCCGGGAGGAGCGGTCCGGACTTCGCTTAACGATTGAGAATGAATCCTCCCTTCCGGTCGATCGCTCCAACCTCGTCTTCCGGGCGGCCGAAGCGCTTCAAACGACTGCTTTCCAAGGGGAGAAGCGATCGAAAGGGGTCTCCATCCGGCTCACTAAGAACATTCCGATTGCAGCGGGGCTGGGGGGAGGGAGCAGCGATGCGGCGGCGACATTGGTCGGTCTGAACCGTCTCTGGGGTCTCCGTTGGTCCCGTGAGCGATTGGCCCGCCTCGGCGCCACGCTCGGAAGTGACGTTCCTTTCTTCCTCTCTGGTCCGACCGCTTGGGCGTCGGGAAGGGGGGGTCAGATTGAGCCGGCAACCGCGAACCGAGCAGGCTGGATGGTGCTGGTCAACCCCGGCATCGCCGTCTCGACCGCTTGGGTTTATCAGGCGTTTTCGCGAAAATTAGGGTTGACAAAAAGCGACCGGGAGATTACTATAAACAAATTTATTGCTCACAGACCCTCTTTAAGGGAGATCTATCACCGCCCTCATAACGACTTGGAAGAGGTCACGTTAGAGGCCTTTCCGCAACTCACCCAAATCAAGAAGGAACTCCTCGGCTTGGGAGGAAAAGGGGTTTTGATGTCGGGAAGTGGTCCGACCCTTTTTGCCTGCTTCAGCGAGTATTCTTTGGCCAAACAGGCCGCCGCCGCCTTCGAAAAGAAGGATGTGGTAAAGGTGTGGGTCGCCCGAGTATTGAGAAGGTCGCCAGTTTAAGTTTTTATTATTGGGGCGTCGACTAGCTGGCAGGTCACGAGATTTTGGATCTCGCAGCCCAGGTTCGATCCCTGGCGCCCCAGCCAAACCACCCCGAAAACAGTCCTGATGCCCGGAAACGGAGCGCATTCGGACCTGTCGGCCGGGGCTTTATGATGAGGATCGCTTTCCATGCGAAGGTTGAAGCTTTTTTCGGGTAATTCAAATCCAGTCCTCACCAAAGAGATCTGTGATTATCTCGGTATTTCGCTCGGGCATGCGGTCGTCTCTACGTTCAGTGACGGAGAGATCTTCGTTAAGCTTGAAGAGAATGTCCGCGGCAGCGATGTTTTTGTCGTCCAGTCGACCTCGGAGCCGGTCAATAACCATATCATGGAGCTGTTGATTTTGATCGACGCTCTGAAACGGGCTTCGGCAGAGGAGATCACCGCCGTCATTCCTTATTACGGTTATGCACGGCAGGACCGAAAGGACCAACCGCGGGTCCCCATCACGGCAAAGCTCGTGGCCGATCTGATCGCAGCATCCGGCGTACACCGGGTTCTCACGATCGATCTTCATGCCGGACAGATCCAGGGTTTTTTCAACATCCCGGTCGATCATCTCTATGCGACACCGGTTTTGCTCGACTATTTTAGAAAGAAGAAATTTAACGATCTGGTGGTGGTCTCCCCGGATGCGGGCGGCGTGGAGCGGGCACGGGCCTTCGCCAAGAGACTCAATGTCGGTTTGGCGATTATCGATAAGCGGCGAGAGGGGCCGAACCGAACGAAAATTATGAATATCATCGGCGATGTCGTCGGTCGGGATATTTTGATTCTCGATGATATGATCGACACGGCCGGAACGATTGCGCAGGCGGCGGCAGCGATTAAGGCGAAGGGGGCGGCCCGGATCGTCGCCGGGTGCACGCATCCGGTCCTATCGGGGCCGGCGTTGCAGCGGCTGAATGAGGCGCCCATCGATGAGGTGGTGGTCACCAATACGATTCCGCTCAAAGGGAAAGAGCAGATTTGCAAGAAAATTACTGTCTTGCCGATCGCTTCCCTGATCGGTGAGGCGATTAAACGGATCCACGAAGAGGCATCGGTCAGCTCTCTCTTCGTTTAGAGTGATAGACCCAATCAGAATCGGGACCTGAGGTCCCTCCTACAGAGAGGTTTTATGCAAAAGATTGAGATCCAAAGTGAATTTCGAAAAGAGGCCGGCAAAGGGGTCGCCCGGCAATTAAGAATGCGCGGAATGATTCCCGCCGTTCTCTATGGCGCCGGCGCCTCCACCCTGCTCACGATGAACCCGAAAGATATCAGCAAGGTGCTCCATTCAGCCTCGGGGGAAAATACGCTCATCACCCTTCAGATTGCGGGGGCATCGGACGGAGCGTCCCGTGTGGCGATTTTGCGTGATTTTCAGCGAGATCCGATTACCGGAAAGGTGCTGCATGCCGATCTCTTTGAAATTAATATGAACGAGCCGATTATGATTAAAGTTCCTGTCGAAGTCATCGGAGCGGTGTCGGTGGGGGTGAAAGAGGGGGGGGTGCTTCAACACAACCTGCGTGAGATGGAGATCCGTTGTCTCCCTTCATTAATCCCGGACCATATTCAGGTCGATGCTTCTTCTCTTGCGATCGGGGAGTCGGTTCATGCAAAGGATATTCGGTTGGCGGAAGGGATTGAGGTGATGACCGATCCCGATCAAGTCGTTGTCTCCGTCGCCGCGCCGATTTCCGAAGCGAAGCTGGAAGAGCTGCTGACCGCTCCGAAGGAAGTGAAGGAACCGGAGGTCACCTCAAAGAAAGAGGGAGAGGAAGCTCCGAAGGGAGAGGCCAAGGCCGGCGATGCCAAGGCAAAACCCGAGGCGAAGGGGAAGGAAGAGAAAAAAGAGCCCAAGAAGTAAGCTCCTTCAGGAGCAGGGGCCGGGTGTCAGGGGTCAGGGTCCAACGAAACAAAAATTTATTGCCGATCCCCGGCCCCCGACACCCGGCCCCGTTCTTTTGAGGAGCGGATCGTGAAACTGATTGTCGGACTGGGGAACCCCGGCCCGGAGTATGAAGAGACCAAACATAACGTCGGCTTTTGGCTGATTGATTCCTTTGCAAAGCGCCACGGGATTTCTCTTTCTGAAAAGAAGGGGGAAGCGAGGGTGGGTCAAGGCCGGTTGAGCGCCCCCTCCGGGAAGATCGATTTGGTTCTGGTGAAGCCGCAGACCTTCATGAACCGAAGCGGCCGATCGGTTCAGTCCCATCTTCACTCTTTCGGTCTCTCCCCCTCCGAGATGATCGTCGTGTATGATGACCTGGATCTCCCGTGCGGCCGGATACGAATTCGGACCAAGGGGGGCGCCGGCGGACATCGCGGGGTGGCGTCCATTATCGATGCAATCGGAACCAATGAATTTATTCGTCTCCGCATCGGAATTGGCCGCGATCCAAGCCAAGATCCGGCCGATTATGTTCTGACCCCTTTTGGAGCGGAAGCGTTGAAGCAGGTGGAAGAATCGATTGATAAAGGGGTCGAGGCGCTACCGTTTCTTCTGGAGGGACGGATCACCGAGGCGATGAACCGGTACCATTAAATGCCTGAGGCGTTAGGCGTCAGGCGCGAGGGGTAAAAGATTTAATCTTTTGACTTGACCCCTGACGCCTCACCCCTGACGCCTCATCTATTTTAGGAAAGAATATGGCAGTCAATTGTGGAATTATCGGACTTCCGAATGTCGGCAAGTCGACTATTTTTAATGCGCTGACCCGCGCAAACGCGGCGGTCGCGAACTATCCGTTCTGTACGGTCGAGCCGAACGTCGGGATCGTAGAGGTCCCGGATGAGCGGCTGACGCGGCTGGCCGAAATCTACAAGCCGAAGAAATTGACGCCGACGAACATGGAGTTTGTCGATATCGCCGGCCTGGTGGAAGGGGCCAGCAAAGGAGAAGGGCTCGGGAATCAGTTCCTCGGCCATATCCGGGAGGTCGATGCGCTGGTTCATATCGTCCGCTGCTTCGATGACCCGGAGATCGTCCATGTCAACGGAGCGGTCGACCCGAAGCGCGATGTCGAGATCATCGACACCGAGCTGATCCTGAAGGATTTGGATTCGGTCGAGAAGCGGCTGCTCCGGGTTGAAAAGAAGGCAAAGTCGGGCGACAAGGAGTCGGTTCGGGAATCGAACCTTCTGACCCGTCTGAAAGACGCCCTTTCACAAGGAAAATCGGCCAGACAGGTTCCGGTTTCCGAGGAAGAGGCGCCGGTGATGAAAGAGCTGGCCCTCCTGACGGCAAAGCCGATTCTTTATGTGGCGAACGTTCCCGAAGGGGACGTCGAGAAGGGAAACGCCTTCTCGGATCGGGTCGTGGAGATCGCGCGGCAGGAGGGGACCGAGTGCATTATCATCAGCGGGAAGATCGAATCGGAAATCGCCGTGCTCTCCCCCGAGGAGGGCGAGGTCTTCTTGCAGGAGTTGGGGCTGACCGAGCCGGGGCTCGCGCGGCTCATTCGTGCCTCGTATCGCCTCCTGGGACTCGTGACCTTCTTTACGGTCGGGGAGGATGAGGTCAAAGGGTGGACGATTTCAAAGGGGACCCCGGCGGTGCAGGCGGCGGGAAAAATCCACTCCGATATCGAACGAGGCTTCATCAGGGCCGAGATCTTCCGCTATGACGATTTGATCCGCCTCGGCAGCGCGCAAGCGATCAAGGAGAAGGGGTTGCTCCGCCTGGAAGGGAAAGAGTATCTGGTTCAGGATGGCGATTGCGTCTACTTCCGGTTCAATGTTTAATCGTCCTGGAGCGCCGAAGCGGCTTCAAAGGTCGCATTGACTCGGAAAATGAGATATGTTAAAAAGTGTTGCGTTGAGTTCCGTAAATGCCCAGAGTGGCGTTCACCGATCAACGCAAAGCGGACGGAGGGCCGTCCGAAATAGAGGCGCTTTTGTGGCGCAGTTGCGCTGCGAAAAGGCCTTCTTAACATCCTCGCTCTAAACGCGTTTTAGGGCTTGATTAACCGTGAGGGAGAATTCATGAACGGATATGAGACGATTTTCATCGTCAAACCGTCCCTTTCCGATGACGAGGTCGCCAAGATCACTGAAAAGATCAAAGGGGTGATCCAGAAAGCGGGAGGGGAGGTGGTTGTTACCGAAAATTGGGGCAAAAAGAAACTCGCCTATGAAGTGCGGAAGGAAAAGAAGGGGACCTACCTGATCGCGCATTTCAAGGGAACCGGGACCACTGTCTCAGAACTCGAACGGAGCTATCGACTCGACGAGTCGATCATCAAATTCATCACCCTCAAAATCCCGAATGAGAAGCTTGGAAAGACCCTTCCGGCCCGCGATGAAAAGCCGGTCTCATCATACCGTGATCGAGAATCGGTCGGAGAGAGATAACATTACATAGAGAGTTCCGCGGTCGTTTTCGTCTTTATTTGACAGAAAGGTGTTTATCTGCGGAACGGGGAGTGGAAAAATGGTCAGCTTTAATAAAGTGATTTTGATTGGAAACCTAACCAAAGACCCGGAGATCCGATATACGCCGAGCGGAACGGCCGTCGCCAGCTTTGGACTGGCGGTCAATCACCGCTACAAGCAGGGAGAAGAGATGAAGGATGAGGTCTGCTTCATCGATATCGTGGTCTTTGGAAAGCAAGCGGAGAACAGCGGGCAGTATCTCTCGAAGGGCCAGGGGGTCATCGTTGACGGGAGGCTTCAGCAGCGTCGATGGGAAACGGAAGACGGTCAGAAGCGGAACAAACATGAGGTCGTTGCTCAGACGATTCGGTTCCTGCCCAAGCGTCAAGACGGCTCGGAAGGGCCTTCAAGAAGCGAGCTGCCCAGTGATGAGGGGATGGACGAGGTTCCATTTTAGGTAGGGGGCGTATTGCAATACGCCCCTACGATGTGTTCGAGAATTAAGAACAAGCGGAGGAGTTGTGGAAAAGAAATATTTTCAGCGAAGACGCGTTTGCCGTTTTTGTACTGAGAAAAAAGAGACGGTCGATTACAAGGAGATCCAGGTTTTAAAGGGATTTCTTACCGAGCGGGGGAAAATTATCCCGCGGCGAATTTCCGGAAACTGCGCCGCGCATCAGCGGGACCTGACCGCCTCGATTAAGCGTGCTCGTAATATCGCCTTCTTGGCTTTCGCCGAAGAACGGTAAACGCGATCGATTCATGTATCCCTTCGCCCGGTCTCGGGCGAAGGGATGTTCATTGCCGCAGTGATCTTCGTTAGGTAGTGACTCATTTGAAATTCCAAAGTCGTCATGCCCGCGGCAAGCGGGCATCCAGAGGTTTTAAATCACTGGATTGCTGTCGCGAAGCGATCGGAGGCGCTGTGCGCATCAAGTCGGTTCCAGGCGCTTTCCCGCCTACGCGGGAATGACAATCCAGAAATTGATTCCAGACTGAGTCACTACCCTTCGTTAAATTTTATTGACGGATCTCCCCGGAGTTGATATAGTCAACCTCATCTTTCTATTTTGAAAGGGGGGCGCATGCTGACTTCTGAAGAGAAAAAAAAGATCAATCGGCGAGAATCTCCAAGAGTCCCGTTCATCGTTCTCGAAGTCAAAGGAAAGTACTCCAATAAAGTCTTCCTGGCGTATGCCGAGAATATCAGCCAAGGAGGGCTCTTCCTCTCCTCCTCACAGACGGTCAAGGTGGGAGATCGATTTCCCATCGAATTTATTCTTCCCGACAACAAAACGAAAGTGCGCTGTACGTGCGAGGTCGCCTGGAAGAAGAAATACGACACCAACGGAATCATCTCCGAAGGGGTCGGCGTTCGTTTTATCGACCTTGCCTCAGACCAGAAGAAAATCATCAGCGGTTGGATCGACAAGGAAGAGAAGAAGAAACGTAGTTCATGAGCGATTCCCCCTCTAAAGCGGTTCCCGCCCTTTCTTTCAGCTTATCTTTCATGTTTTCATTATCCTCTTTTCTCCTCTGCAACTCTCCTCTCTTGTTCCACCCGAGGGGTTCAAGGAGGGAGCTTCCACAGGTGGGATGGACCCGCGGCTTGGGTATCTTGGGGTATAAGGATGGCCGTTCTTCAGGCTGTTTCTTGGAAGTTGTTTATTAATCGACACGATCGGGCTTTCTTTCCAAGCCGGTCGGTTATTCAATAAAACGGTTAAGAGGGTCGCAATGGAAGTTCCGATCCCGAACTTTTTCTTCATGGGAATCCAATTCATTCACCTGCTGGCTCTTTCGATCTGGGTCGGTGGAATCGTGGCGATCGGGATGATCGTCGCTCCCATCCTTTTTCGAAGGATCAAATCGCGGCGAACGGCCGGCGATTTGATGGGCGAGATTTTGAGGAAGTTCGATCTTCTCTCTCTCTTTTGTATTGCGGCGCTGATCATCACCGGAATGATCAAATATTGGACCTGGGAGAATCTGACCCCCTGGAATCTCACCCGGTATCTCGCGATCTTGGTCATGTCGGGGGGGGGCTTTACTCGGCCCTGGTCGTCTCGCCGAAACTCCGCCATTGGATGGCGTACCAATCCTCGCCCAAGGTCGTCACGCGAGAGGCTGCGCTGCGCCCCTCGTTGGTTTTGGCCTCTTCCGGTGCCGCCGCCGTCCAATCGATCGAAGAGGTCGAAACGGAAGAGAATCCCATTCCCGATTTTAATCGACTTCATCATTTATCGGTCCGTCTGATGACCGTTAACCTGATTTGCGGCGTGATCGCCCTCTTGATGTCTTGAGGCCGGGCTGGTTGCGCTTCCTTAAGGAGGAGTGAGCGAAGTGATCGACCCTCAAGAGAGACGTGCCAGTGAACGGCGAGATGAAACGGAAGACCGGCGCCAAGGAGAACGGCGGCAGGGCGCGCGGCGGGCGATTGAGCGACGAAAAGAGGCGTGTCCCGTCTGTGCCAGCGATCTGACCCCGAAACTCTTCTGCCCCTCCTGCAAGATGAGGGTGATCAAAATTAGAAATTAAGTCCCGGAGTCGCCGGATGCAATCGAAGATCGCCGGCCGCATGATCTCTTCCATTCGGTTAACGTTTTTTCAGCCTTTGTTCGGGAAGATGGGATGGAAGGGATGTAGGCATGACCTCGAAGCTGGAGGATCCCGCCGTCCACTCCCTCGATCGGCCATGTTTTTAACGATCATCACAAAACGCTTTCCTCTGCCCTCTTGCCCTTTTCCTTCCGTATCTGTACATTTACTCATCCTTCTCGGACTTCTTACATTAAGCGGGTGCGCAGGCTCCCCTCGTCAGGCCGATTATGATCTCGGCCATCGGGAGGTTGGAAAAGCTTCTTGGTATGGGAAGCAGTTTCATGGAAGGCCGACCAGCAGCGGTGAGATTTTCAACATGTTCGCACTCTCTGCGGCGCACCAGACCCTTCCTTTCGGAACACAGCTTCGGGTCACGGCGCTGGAGAGCGGCCGCAACGTCCGGGTGAAGGTCAACGATCGGGGACCGTTCGTCGATGATCGCATTCTCGATCTCTCTTACGAAGCGGCGCGAAGATTGGGAATGATCCAAGACGGGACCGCCGAGGTTCAAATCGAGATTATCGGCTTCGAGAAGATGCGCGGCCACGGCGATTTTTTCGTGCAGGTCGGCTCCTTTCAGTCCAAGGAGAATGCCGTTCGGATCAAAGAGAAGATCGGACGGCACGATCCGGTGGTCCACATAGAGACGATCGAATCGAAGCGCGGACCGTCTCACCGCGTTCTCATCGGGCCGTTTCGCTCCGAGAAGGCGGCCCGCGCGACCGTCGGACGGCTCCGGAAGCAGCTCGCTTCCGAGTCGCTCAAACCGGTTATTATCAGAGAATAGTGACCATTAGAATTAAAATTGAGAAGTAAAAGGAATGGTGAAGCAGGTCCATCGGATCTTTAACGGAATCAGACAGGGAGGGGAGAGGGGATTTACCCTGATCGAGTTGATGGTCGTTGTGGCGATTGTCGGCATCCTCGTCACCCTGGCCGAGCCCTCCTATCGCATCGCCACCGTCAAGGCCAAAGAAGCGGCGCTCAAAAAAGATCTCTATGTGCTGCGCGACGTCATCGATCAATACCATGCCGATCAGGGAAGCTATCCCTCCGCCCTCCCCGACCTTGTCGAAAAAGGATATCTCCGGGCCATCCCGGTCGATCCCTTTACCGGCACCTCCGATAGCTGGGTCGAGATCTTCGTCTCCGAAGGGGATGAATCCGGAATTTACGACGTCCACTCCGGCAGCGATATCATCGGGACCAACGGGACTTCTTACAACGAGTGGTAGCGGTCCGCTGATTTAAGGTTGGAGCGTTCTGCGTCCTCTCTCTTCGGTTAGCTGATTTCCACCGCTTCTCATCAGAAAATTTTCTTCCCGCTCCTCACTGTCTATAAGAAAAAATCCACTCACGTCATATGGACGCCATTTTCTTCGAGGTTATGTCTGATCCGCGGTGTCCGGGGAGTGGGTTTACAGTTACGGTACTGCTTTTACTGATTTCGATGTGATATACCACGGTCGTCCAGAATTATAAAGTATAAAATTTTCCGTCTATCTCGGAGATCGGGTTTAGACATTTTATATTTTCAACAATTTAGGAATGACTCACAAGAGATAGACAGAAAAATTTCCGTAAAATAAGGCAGAAAAATTTCTGTCTATTATATGTTACACGGTCAATGCGCCGGTGAAAGGAACTTCATGACGATGCACACACCTCCGCGCCTCACTCCTGACGAGCTGAGGGCGCGAGCCGTGAGGTTCTACGATCGCTATGGTCGCGATCTTGAACAGATAAAGAGCCTGCTGCAAATTCGACTCGAGCAACTTGCGCTGGCACACACCATTAATCAGAAACTGCCACCCGAGGCGATTCGGATTGCTACGCGAGTCAAGACGCTACCAAGCTTTCTCAAGAAACTCGAAAGAAAGGGATGGCCTCAGTTCTACTATCCCACCGAAGTTGCCGAGGATCTGATAGGTGCTCGCGCGGTGTGTTGGTTTTGTGACGATTGCTACGGGTTTGTGACGCTTCTTCGATCGTCCAAGCATGTGAATGTAGATCCGACAGTCGAGGATTTTATCTCGACGCCTAAGAAATCTGGCTATCGCTCAATCCATCTGAGGGCGACGATTGCGTACGATGGCATACGCAGGGATGCTGACGGTGTTACGATCACTTCCGAGGATATGCCGTGCGAGATTCAGGTCCGAACTAAGCTACAGGATGCTTGGGGCGATATAACGCACGAATTCCACTACAAAGCGAAAGATTCCGGAGTGGACAATCGCGTTTATGAAGACCTTCTGTGCGATGTTGCGGAACGGCTGGCGACCGAGGACCGGACTCTGATTAAATTCCGTGATGCCTACCTGAATCTTGCCGACGAAAAGCTCGCGCAAGGCAGACGCGAAGGGTTCCGGGATGAGTGATGCGGCTGGCTGTGCGAGCGGCCCGTGTAACCTGGCGATGGGCTGCATAACATGACGCGAGATGAGTTCGTACAGACTAAGCTCTTCATGTTCTCGGACATGCGCCGCGAAATGCAACTGGCAAAGGCCGATCCAAAGGCACTAGACGCCGCAGGCGTTAATCCGGGCGGTGGAAATTTCTTGGCAGCACTGGGGCTGCTCTGTTACACCGAGTTCGGTGGAAAACTAAAATTCGGAGTAAAACGAAACAATGGTACTGACGTGGCCTCCGCCAATTTCAACCAATTCTTTGACTTGTTAGGTTCAGGCTATCAGTCGTTTCGAGCAAGCCACAACGTATACGATATCTTTCGTTGCGGGCTCGCTCATGAGTACTACACAAAGAAAAGCTGTACTATAGCAATGTTCGCAAACGGCCCTGGACCAGGAATAGGCATTAATCCTTCGGGGCGCTATTACTTTGTTGTCGAGAGTTACAGTCGAGATCTCGAAAAGACTTTCGATAAACTGCAAATTGAACTCTATGACTCATAAATCGCAGCCCAACAAGGCGCTCCAGGCGACGCCAAAAAGCGGCGCGCCTGAGCTTTGGCGTTCGGCGCATACATAAAATGAGCTATAATTTCTTCATCTTCGGTGCTGGGTTCACAAAGTCTATATTTGACAGTGCACCCCTCAATGATCAGTTAATAGACGCATTACTCGACAAGAATCCCTCTTCGCCATTAAAAGATCTCTCTGCCAAGTACGGTACTCAGGATATTGAGTTGTTGTTAACTAAATTGGATATTGAAATTCAACAGGGCCAGTATAAACCAGAATTACGAGTTAGCATTAACACGGAACTCGCTGAATATTTTCAACAATTCAGATTCGTTTCAGATATTTTGAAAAGTAAAAATTGGCTTGAAGAATTTGCACGCAATGCTTTCCACAAGAACGATGTAATTTTAAATTTGAATTATGAGTGTTTTTTAGAAGGTCTCTTAGATTATCTTGGAATCTGGAATCCTAATCAAGGATATGGCTCTATCGAAAATATGTTGGTCGGGGAAGAAAACATTAACACCAACAATATCCAAATACTGAAGATTCATGGTTCTGAGAACTTTACCCTACAAAACTACTTTGGCAAACCAGAGAGTGTTGCTCTGTCATTTGAATTCAATGCACAAATATTTCCAAAATCAGCAGCTCATAGTTTCTTAGGCCCAAGATCTATCCCCAAGCATTCATCAAACAGAAACAGTGTAAAGCCCTATATCATAGCCCCAAGTTATGTGAAGATTCCTACAGTTGAAATCAGCTATTTGATGCTTGACGCAATTGAAGCCATAAATAAAGCAAAAACCGTTATTGTTGTGGGCTGTGGGTTGCGTCCTGAAGATAGTTTTTTATGGCTGCTGTTAACTCGTTTTTTGCGACATCCTGAATGGAAAAAGAGAAAAATTGTAATCATTAGTCCCAATGCAAACACCCTTGGTACAAGAATAAAGCAATATTGGGGAGTAAATGTAAACGAATCAGTAGTGGAAATTCCATCGAAATTAGAAGATGTTTTGGAACGACTGATTGCAGTGACTCAATAATAACATTGCCGAACCAGGCGCTTCACTTGACGCCGAGAACGTCTGCCGCAAAGACTTGGGAAGAAAATGAGGGACACATCCCTGTTTATTATTGCTATGGTCCCGCGCGCCCAACCCGGCGCTGGAGCCCGACCGCTAAAGCGCCCGCATTATTTTGGTGAGCGCCGTTTCAGCGGCGGCTCAGCTTGGTCGTTCGACTGAAATGAGAGTGCATCCATGACCAACGAGGACTATCGAGAAATTCTTCAATCTACGCGGCGGATGCTGAGGGAAGCGGGGCTCAGTGGGGTTGACGAACGCATCATGGCTGACATCCGTGGCTCGGAAGGTCCATTCTGGGATCTCACTTACTACCTGAAACATCTGACGGAGGAAGTCACCTTGGGATCTGACGTTCAGCTAGGCAACGTGCTTCGCCGTGTTCGCCGTTATGTGCGAACGGAATCAGGAGAGGCGGTTGAAGGTGTAAGAGTCACGGTTTCGGGCGAAGATCAAGTGCGATACGGTGTCGAGCAAATCGACTTCGCCCCCAACCCGGAGCTTGGGGAGATCGCTCGAAAGCTTCGGGCCTTGATTGATGAATTATACGAGGATCATCGAGGGGACTCAAACCGACAGGGAGAAGAATGAACAAGAGGGCAGTCAAGGCGCGAATCGAATCGGCTATCCGGCGGTTTGTATCGGCGTCTTCATCTACGGCTTACGACCTTGTTCCACGATCGCTCATGTCTGGAAAGCTTTATGAAGCCCATGTTCTTTCGATTGTTATTGAGAAACTCTTCACGCAGGAGAATTTTCAGATTACGCTCATCAATAGTCAGTTCATCCCGCTGAAGAGTTCTCCGGGGCCAGTCAACCGATCATATCCACATTTTGAGCTTCGGCGAGGTCACAATCTGGTTGCCGAGTTGTGGACTGATGTGGAGTTCACATCACTCAGCTATGATCAATGTGGCGCATCCCGGCCAGTTCAGAGAGGGGACTACCACGAGTTGGATATTGTCGTCACCGACTCCGGCATAAGTGGACGGCCCCTTCACTCCCAAATCTGGCTCGGTGTCGAATGTAAGAATACAGGATACACGAAAGGCCTTCTGAAAGAGATTCTCGGAATACGCCGCGAGCTGAGCTTTTTTCGGAATCCAATATCAACGCGGTTCACGCGGTGGCCTCGACCTCAGGTTCCCGCATATCCGGCTTCCTGTTTGATGGTATTCTCTACGGACGCTGGAGTATCGCAGTATTCCAGCCCGGGAGATGTATTCGGAATCGACTTCCAGCATGAACAAATCTAAGTCGAACAAGGCGCTCAACCCGACTGCATAAAGTCGTCGTATTTTTAAGCAGTGTCGTTTCGCGGCGGGTTAGCTTAGCCGTTCGGCGGCAGGTTGAAGATGGGACCTGATGAACGAGCAATCCGCGAGGTGCACACGGCCTGGATCGATGCCGTCAACGCAGGCGATCTTGTCTGCTTGCTCAGCTTGATGGCGGACGATGTCGTGTTTCTCAATCCGGGCCAAGCGCCGTTCGGCCGGGATGGATTTTCCCCGGGCTTCTCGGCCGCCCACCAACAGGCTCGGATCAATTGCATCAGCGAGTTGGAAGACATCGTGGTCGTCGGCGAAGTCGCCTACACGCTGAGCCGGGACGCATTATCGGTGACCCCGCGCGCCGGCGGAGAAGCGATGCAGCTCGCCGGTCATCGTATCACGGTCTACCGCAAGCAACCCGACGGCCGCTGGCTCCTGGCCCGCGATGCCCACACGTTGTCCCCGGTGGCGAAGCTGAGGTCGTGAGATGCGAGACGCGCCGAACCAGCCGTTGCACCTGACCGCGGCGGCATTTCAGTTTTTCCCGGTTCAAAGTTTCACCAGCCGCCGCAGCAAGTGAACGGTGTCGTTAGGCGACACAGGGTGAGCACCTCGCGAATTGGGCTCGTGCCCTTGGAGCCAGACGGCGGGCGGCTCGTCGCGTATCTCGAACGGAGGACACCATGGGACTCTTGACCTTCAGTATCAACGTCACCCTGGACGGCTGCGTCGACCACCAGGAAGGAATCGCCGACGACGAGACACACGCCTTCTTCACCCGCCTCATGGACGAGGGCGGGGCGATGCTGTGGGGCCGCGTCACCTACGAGATGATGGAAAGCTACTGGCCAGCGGTCGCCCGCGGCGACGCGGAGGCACCGCCGGTGATGCGCGAGTGGGCGGTCAAGTTGGAGGCCAAGCCGAAGTACGTGGTGTCCTCGACGCGAAAGGACTTCCCGTGGACCAACAGCCACCAGATCGCCGGCGACTTGCGCACCAGCGTGCAGAAGCTCAAGGACGCGACCCCGGCCGGCGTGCTCCTCGGTAGCGGCAAGCTCGCGACCGAGCTGGACCGGCTGGATCTGATCGACGAGTACAAGTTACTTGTCCACCCCAGGATCGCCGGCCACGGCCCGACCCTGTACGAGAGCGGGCTGCCCAGCACGCGACGGCTCGAGTTGATCTCGGCGAAGCCGCTCCGCAACGGCGCGGTCGCCATGCACTACCGGCGCGCGCGCTGACTCGGAGATGGGTCATGTCGGGCGTTAGGCCACAAAGAAGGAATGATACGATGCCTCGGTACTTGATTTCGTTTGATGACGGCTCGATGGACCATATTCCTGATGAAGATTGGCCGTCGGTGGGCGAGGCATCACATAATGTGGTTCGGGAAGCAAAGGCCGCAGGGGTCTGGATCTTCGGCGGCGGTGTCCAGCGCCAGCAATCGACCATTGTTGCGACAGACGGGACCATCTCGGTCGGACCAGTGCCGGAGACAAAGGCAGTTATCGGCGGGTTTTCAATCATCGAGGTTTCTTCACGTGAGGAGGCACTCGTTTGGGCTGCCCGGATCGCCGCTGGGTGTCGCTGCGCGCAGGAGGTTAGCGAGATCATGTTCGACCCGGAGTCCTGATAGGAGTTTGCTGGACCGTGTGTCCTAATTTTAAAAACCGGGACACATCCCAATTTAAAGACCGCTGATGCTGGGTGATTCTCATACCATGGTGAGCGCGTGCGGTTGCAATCGGTGACCCTCGCCATATTATTGAAGCTCCCCCGCAGCAAGGTGCGGGGAATCTTCGACCCGAAAGGATAAAAAGGCTCTATTTGTATGGTTCGCTCCGCGAACGATGTGGGTGGAGGGTGGAGGTTCACCCATCCATTGCAACGGCACATTCGCGCGTCTAACCTCGCAGCAAGCTGCGAGGAATGCGATGCGCGTGCGTGTTCAAAAAGGAAATAGTCGGCAAGAAATTTCATCCCATCCGTTTGGTGAACCAACCTGTTCCCCCTTGCATCTCTCCTCAAAGCTTGTATAATAGTCGGGTTTATAAGGAGAAGTATGTCGAAATCATTCGATGAACTCGTCGCGTTGATGGAGCGGCTTCGCGCGGAAGGGGGATGTCCGTGGGACCGCGCGCAGACACCCGAATCGCTGAAGCCCTTTTTGATCGAAGAGGCCTATGAGGTCCTCGAAGCGATTGAAGCGGGAAAAGCGGAACCGCTCTGCGAAGAACTCGGCGATCTCCTTTTTCAGGTTCTCTTCCATTCGCAAATCGCGAAGGAGCGAAACCAATTCGACATTGAAGCGGTTCTCCGTACTTCACTGGAAAAGATGACCCGCCGGCATCCGCATGTCTTCTCTCCCGAACCATCGGCCGCGCCGCCGCTCGACAGCAATTCGGTCCTCGCCCGCTGGGAAGAGATGAAGAAGAAAGAAGAGCGAAACAAATCCCGCAAATCGGTATTAGACGGAATTCCGCGACAGCTTCCGGCGCTGTTGCGGGCGCACCAAATTCAAGCCAGGGCGGCCCGGGTCGGATTTGACTGGAAGACGATTGAGCCGGTCTTTGGTAAAATTGAGGAAGAATTTCAGGAGGTTCGAACGGCCATCGCGGACGGAGACCCCGCGCGAATCGAAGCGGAAATGGGAGACCTCCTCTTCTCCGTGGTGAATGCGGCCCGATTCCTAAAGGTGAACCCGGAAGATGCGCTTCGCGGGACCATTCAACGCTTCACCGACCGGTTTCAATCGATGGAGTCGGAGGCGAAGCAGCGGGGCGTCCCGCTCGATTCGCTCTCTCTGGAAGAGATGGATGCGCTCTGGGAAGAAGCGAAGAAGAATGAAAAATAACGTGAGGCGTGAGGCGTTAGGCGTGAGGGGGGAAAAGAAGAAGAGATTTTCTTGCCTTTTCCCCTTCCCCCTCCCCCCTCACGCCTACCGTCTTTTCAGGTTTTAAGATGCCTCGCTTCTCCTATCGGGTCGCCAAAGGGGACGGAACCATTGTTGCTCGGCAGGAGGAGGCCGAAAGTGAAACACTCCTTCGAAGCCGCCTGGAAGGGGAGGGATATCTGGTCCTCTCCGTTTCTAAGTCGGTCGGCCTTTCCCTCCCCACGGTTTCTTTAAAGAGGCGGCTTCCTCCGCGTGATTTTCTGGTCTTCAATCAGGAGCTGATGGCGCTCTTGAAGGCCGGTCTTCCGATTATGAAGACCTTCGACGTCCTCGTCGAGCGGGGAAGCCAGCCCGGATTTGTGGAGGCGCTCAAGGCGGTGCAGCGAGATATTCGAAGCGGCAGTTCGATGTCCGACGCCATGGCAAAACATCCCGGCTACTTTTCGGAGCTGTATGTCTCCTCTCTCCGTGCAGGGGAGAAGAGCGGGAATTTAGTCGAAGTGATCGGTCGCTTCATGGATTATCAAAAGAAGATCTTGGAGGTGAAGAAGAAGGTCACCGGCGCATTGGCCTATCCTTCTTTTCTCCTGGCGATCGGGTTCGGGGTGCTTGGGTTTCTGCTGATCTACGTGATGCCTTCTTTTTCCGAGATCTATGAAGGCTCGAAGACGGAGCTTCCCCTCTTCACGCGGCTCTTGCTGGCCGGGGTCCACTTTATTCGAGGAAACTTTTTATTTTTATTCATTGCCGCCATCGGGATTGGATTTCTCCTTTGGAGCGTTTACCAAAGCGGGTGGGGACGGGCCCAGGCCGACCGGCTCTCTCTTTCCTTTCCGTTTATCCGTCCGATTGTCCGGCGGCATCACTTGATCCGGATCAGCCGGACCTTATCGACGATCTTGAAGAGCGGGATTCCGCTCGTGGAGGCGCTCGGGATGGTCGCCTCTTCCATGACAAACCGGGTGGTTCGTCATGACGTGGAGAAGGCACGGGAGGCGGTGAAGGGGGGAATCGGAGTCTCGGCGGCGCTCTCTCAGATCGATCTCTTTCCGAAAATCTCGACGGAGATGATCGGGGTGGGGGAATCGACCGGTTCGCTGGAGGAGATGTTTAGCGAAGTGGCCAATTTTCACGAGGAGGAGCTGGACCTCTACCTCTCACGGGTGACGACCTGGGTCGAGCCGGTTCTTCTTCTGACCATCGGTTCTCTGGTGGCGATGATCTTGATCGCCATGTATCTTCCCATCTTCCATCTGGCAGGAACGATCCAATGAAACCTTTCTCAAAAAAAATACCGATCGGCGCCCTGCTAGTGAAAAGGGGGAAAGTGACCCTCGAGGTGATCGACCAAGTCCTCGAAGAGTACAGCGGAAAGGGGATGCGTCTCGGCGAGGCGTTGCTTGAAAAGGGGTTGATCACGGAGGAAGATCTCGCTCAAACGCTCGCCGAGCAGTATCGACTTTCTTATTATCCGCTCGATCATTTCAAGATCGATCCGGCTTATTTCAAGAAAATTCCGGTCGAGTTGATGTATCGCTACCCCTTTGTTCCCTACGCAGAAGAGGACGGGAAAATCCTCATCCTCATCTCCGATCCGACCAAGCTCGCGGCGATGGATGAATTGGCGTTGATTCTCAAAGAGAAGATCAACTTCGGAATCAGCACACGCACCGCGCTTCTCGAGACGTTGAAGCGAAGCGAGGGGTCGGGCCAGGTGCTCCAGCAAATCCAGGCCGATTTCAGGCCGGTCCTGATCAAAGAGGATGAGAAAGGAGAGGAGATCCTCTCGATCGAGAAGGTCAGCAAGGATACCAGTCCGGTCATCAAGCTCCTCGATACCCTGATCCTCAACGCCCTTCATAAGCGGGCAAGCGACATCCATATCGAGGCGAGCGAGACGCAGGTCGCCATGAAATACCGGATCGACGGGGTTCTCTACCGCGCGATGGATCCGCTCGACATTCAGTTTCATTCGGCGCTGATCACCCGCATCAAGGTTCTCTCCGAGCTCGATATCGCCGAGAAACGGGTTCCTCAAGACGGCCGCTTCAAGATGAGACTGGAAGCGCGAAAAGTCGATTTCCGCGTCTCGATTCTTCCGAGCGTCTTCGGCGAAGATGTTGTCATCCGGATCCTCGATAAAGAGTACATCACGGCGGAGTTAAATGAGCTTCGTCTCGAACGGCTCGGTTTTAACGAGGGGGATCTTCGAAAGTTTCGCAAGGCGATCATGGAGCCCTATGGAATGGTCCTGGTGACCGGGCCGACCGGAAGCGGCAAGACGACGACCCTCTATGCGGCGCTCACCGAAATCAATACGCGCGAGGACAAAATCATCACGATCGAAGATCCGGTCGAATACCAATTGCAGGATGTCGTCCAGATTCCGGTGAATGAAAAAAAGGGGCTGACTTTCGCCAGAGGGCTCCGTTCCATCTTGCGGCACGATCCCGACAAGATCCTGGTGGGGGAGATCCGGGATGCGGAGACCGCTCACATCGCCATTCAATCGGCGCAGACCGGACATCTTGTCTTCACCACCGTTCATGCGAATAATGCCTTCGATGTTATCGGCCGATTTGTAAACATGGGAATCGAACCGTATAATTTTGTCTCCTCTCTCAATTGCATTTTAGCGCAGCGACTGGTTCGAGGCCTTTGTGTGGCGTGTAAACAAGAGGCCACCCTTCCTGAAGATCTGTTGGAGATTTCGGGGCTCAAGCCGGCAGAGTATAAAGACCGGCTGTTCTCCCTCCCGAAAGGATGCCCGGAATGCAACGGGACCGGATTCAAAGGAAGGGCTGCGATTACCGAGTTTCTCAATCTCTCCGATTCGATTCGTGAGATGATCCTGGAGCGGCGCCCGATTTCCGAAGTCCGCCGGGCGGCGCTGGCAGAGGGGATGACGACCCTCCGCCAAGCGGGGATGGAAAAGGTACTTAAAGGAGAGACGACCCTCAAAGAGATCAATCGGGTCACGTTTATTCAATAAGAGTTATTTGGGTCTTTAAATGGGTTTTTTGAAGCAAGATCATGTCGGTCTCTCCATCGGGCCGACCCATCTGTCGATTGCTTCCGCGGCGCAGCGGGGGGATTCGATCGATATTCGGGATTGTGCCGTAGACGTGCTGGAGGAAGGGATTTGCCGTCCTTCTCCGGTTGAAAAAAATATTCTTCAGATCGACCGGTGGAAAAAATCGGTCGCTTCCATGTTGGATCGATTTCCCCGCGTTCGCCGCCTGACGCTGGCCCTTCCCGATTCGGCGGTTCGGATGTTGTTACTCGACCTGCAGCAGCTTCCAACGGGCCGGAAGGATTTCGAAAAATTGATCCAGTGGCACATGGAGAAGACCTTCCTCTATCCGTTGGGCGAGTCTCGGTTTTCGTATCAGGTGCTTTTCCGTGACGGGGGCCGGACGAAGCTTCTCGCAACGGCGGTCAAGAAAGAGGTGATCGAGCAGTATGAATCGCTCGATGAGGCGCATCCGATCGAAGCGCGGCGTATTTCGCCCACCTCCTTTTATCTGTTTAATCTGTTCCGGCCCCATATCGTTCGGACGGTAGGGGAGACGGGCCATTTCGTATTTGTCTGTCTGATCGACCAGAGCCTCACGGTGTTGATTTTTGAGAAGGGACATGTCAACTTCATCCGGGTGAAGGAAGTTCCTCGAACAGGGGAGGATCTGGAGCCCTCCGCCGATTTTCTCTTTGAAGAGCTGGGAAACTCCCTCTCCTTTTACGATGGGAGGGGAACCCTTCTTCAGAATTTGACCCATCTCTTCCTCCTGGTCGAAAAAATGTCGCCGGAGATGGAGCCCCGTTTTCAGGAGGTCTTTCACATGACCCCCGTTTTCTTGAACCCTTCCCAAGTCGTCCGATCCGCTCCGTCCTCGCCTCCGGAATCTCCTGAATGGATCTTTCGCATGATCTCTGCGGCCGCGGCCGCAGTCGGAGGGTAACCGTTGGATCGTTTTAATATCAATCTCTCATCCGGAGATTACCTCAAGCGGAGGATCATCCTCTCCATTCTTTATCTCACGATGGTCGTTGTGGTGGTGTTGACCGGACTCGATCTGATGAAGCTCAATGAGATGAAGGAGAATAAAGCGGCATTTGATGCAAGGATGAATCGAGTGATGAATGAACAGCGGGAGCTCCAGGAAGAAATCGGGAAGATGGGACGGAAAGTTTCCGACGATGCGATCAAAACGATGCAGAATGAAATTCAATTGATCAACCAGCTCCTTCGCCAAAAGAGCTTCTCTTGGACCGCCTTTCTCTCCGATCTGGAGGACCGTGTTCCGGTAAAACTCTCCGTCGCCCGGATTCAGCCTGACTTCAACACCGGACAGGTGATCTTGGGAGGGTCGGCCCCCTCTTTAAAAGAGGTCACCGAATTGATCGGACGCCTTCAGAAAGAGCCCTTCGAAGGGGCCTTCTTAATGCAACAGGAGGAGTCCGACAAGGACGGCAAAAAGGAGGTGAATTTCTCCATCCGATTTAAGTACAATGCCAAGGGAGGGGGGATATGATTCTCTCCTTAAAAGGGTTTATCGGCCGTTTCGGCCCGCATTTTTTGTTGTTTGTTCTCTTGTTAGGCGGTTTTCTCTTCGTCCATCGGGGGATGGTGGTTCCCCTTCAAAAAGAGATCGCCGCCAAAGAAACCGCCTGGCAGGCGGAGCGGCCCAAAATCGGTCAACTCACCACATTGAAAACGGCGCAGCAAGATCTGATGCTCTTCCGCCAGCGGCTTCCGGAGGAGGTGGCGCTTCCGGAGGTGGTCTCGTTCGTTTCCGAATCGGCCGCGGCCCATCGGCTCTCCATTCCCGCCATTTCGTATCAGCCGGAAAACGTCGGCGGGCCGGGACTGATGCGGGTCCTGATCTCATTTAGCGTTAAAGGGAACTATCGGGATATACGGAATTTGATTTACCGTCTGGAGCAGTCGCGTTATTTCCTTGTTATCGAGAATCTGATGCTGGCCTCTTCCAGCAGAGAAGGGGAGGCGATACAGCTTCAACTTCGAATTGCAGCTTACTTCCACCCGGGAAAGCGCTCGTAGAGGATGTTCATGTTCCGGAGATTGGTTTAGAAACGGATGGATCAGAAAAAAGGACTCTTAATCGGACTCTTGGTCCTCTGGGGAGCCCTCCTCTTTTATCGGGCCGTCTTTAGCGAAGGTCCGCAGCGGGCCCCGATGAAATATGTGAAAGGAGCGGTTCAGACCGCCGCGAAAGGAGGAGGGAGCGCTTCGATCAAAATCCAAACGGAGCTCTTGAACCGGGAGCCCCCTCCGCTGCCGGCCGAGGTGAAGAATATCTTCGCGCCGGTTCCATCCCCCAAGCCGCCGGCTCCCTCGGCGCCGGTCACGCCTCCTCCGCTTCCTCCCCCGACCCCCGGGCCGGTGCTTCCTCCACCGCCGGTGGTGACGGGGCCGACCCCCGAGGAGCTGGCCCTGGCGCGGGCGCGCGCCGATCTGGCGGAGATCCGCTATCTCGGTTTCTTGGATCGGGGAAATGGTAAACAAGAGGGCTTTTTTTCAAGAAGGCAGGAGACGGTGATCGGCGAGAGAGGGGGCCTTCTTTTCAGCCGCTTCCTGATTAGGGAGTTATCGAGTTCCGTCGCCGTCCTTGCCGACCAAGACACCCAAGCTGAAGTGACCCTTCAGCTCTCCGAAGGAAGAAATTAACGATGAGCCCAATCCGCATCTTCTTAATCCTGGCATCGATCATCCTTCTCTTCTCGGGTTTGATTCACATGATGACCAGTCTCTTTGTGACCACCTCCACCGATCCGATGGTCTCTGCGTTCGATATGAGCCGCCCGCGGGCTCCTTCCGATGCGAGAAAGCTGAAGAATCCGATTCCTCTTTCGGGGGAGGCCCTCTCGAACGGGAAAGCCCTTTATGAAGGAAAGGGGAACTGTTTCGTTTGCCACGGATTGAAGGGGTACGGCGACGGAGAAGCCGGGGTGATGCTCAGTCCCCCTCCGCGCAATTTTACCGATATCCAGTTCCAGCGGCTGCGGTCCGATGGGGAGCTCTTCTGGACCATTCGATATGGTGTCCCGGACACAGCCATGTTCGCTTTTGTTCCCCGGCATCTCACCGAGGAGGAGGTCTGGATGGTCGTCCACTATCTTCGGACGATGGGGGAAGAGGAAGAGCCAATGTAGGCCGACCTTGGGGAGACCCCTCTCCCGAGGCTGTCGAAAGGTTCGAGCGGTGTATTAAGCCGTCATTCCGCGGAAGCGGGAATCCAGAAGTGAGTCTAAGGGCGCTGGATTCCCGCTTAAACAGTCGGGAATGACGGCTTCAGTGTTTTTAAGCTCTGCGCGTCTGATTTTCATTTAATGAGGAGACCCATCGACTTTTAGGTCTCCTCAAGATTAAAATGAATTGAGCGCATTTTTAATGCCGGACCGTTCCGGCGCTTACGGGGATGGTGATGAAAAGAATTTTAAATTCCAAGATGTCGGCGGTACTCTTCCTTCTCCTTTTTTCTTTTATATTTTCCTCCTGTGGTCCGAAGGTCATCCCGGAGGATTTAGAGCGCAAAGTCGACAAAGAGATTTCATTTCAAGAGGTGAAAAAAAATCCCGAATCGTTCAAGGGGAGGAGAATTTTAGTCGGCGGTGAAATTATCGGGATCCGCAACCTGCAGGATAAAACCGAGATTGAAATTCTTCAGAAACCGCTCGGACGAGATCGCGCTCCGCTCAATGTGGATGAATCTGAAGGACGGTTTGTCCTGATCCACCCCTCCTTTCTGGATCCGTCCGTCTTTCGCAGCGGGCGAAGGTTGACTGCGGTCGGATTGGTGGAGGGGAGTCGGTCGGAACAGGTGGGACAGGCGCAAATGGTCGAGCCGGTGCTGCACAGCGAGCATATCCATCTTTGGCCGCCGGGACAGGGTGGGCGCACGGAGCCTTCGATCGGAATTGGGCTTGGTTTCGGGTTCGGATTTTAGCCGGTAGAAGACGAGGCCGAAGCAGGTTTGAAGATACCAAAACAGCTTGTGTAGCCGTGCAGAAAAGTGGTTCCGCCCACGGCGCCGATCTCTCCATTGCAGAAAAAACCTCCGATCGGGAGGGGGCCGAATCGATTATAAAACAGCTGGCTGTCGTGGTTCGGTTCCCCGTATAAATGCTCGCCCCGCCCCATGCAGGAGAAAAGAAGCGCTCCTTTCGCCGATCGTGCTTTCCCTTCCATTTGGTACTCCGTCAGGTACCACTTCAGATCTTCCGTTGAGGTTTCGGCGTCTCTGAGATGGAATTGAACCAGCTGTCCTTCGCGGAGAAAAGCCCCCACCGCAAGGCTCCCCGTCTTTGAATCCATGCCGATGAGGTTTCGAATCAGGAAATCTCCTCTCGTGAGGGTCTCTTTGAAGGGGCTCATCGCCAGTCCCAGAAAGAGGGAATGCTGCATTAGTTTTTGATCTTCTTCATTCAAATGTTCGTAGAGCTCCTGCAGCACTTCCAAAGGGGGTTTGTGATCGAGCTCGGTAAGGAGGTTCCGGTTACATTTCGTAATCGAATAAGGTGCGCCGATCGGCCGACAACCTTGTGCCACGATCGTATCCACCTCAATGTTCCCGCTCAGCCCCACGCCGACCAGTCCGGAGCGATAGATTTTTTGGTTGAGAAAAAGGGCGTTTTCTCCGGGGTTGCTTCCGCCGCTGACCAGCCCGCCGACCTTGACCGCTCTCGGATAGGCGAAGTCGAGCCCCATCAGTCCCCGCTCGGCATCGAAGGTGAGCGGATCGGCGAAGAGAACGAACTGCGACTTCCGTTCCGCATCGACCTGAAAGCAGCTCTGCCATTTCTTCGGGCTTGCGTCGAGATCGGGGAGGTCCGATGAATCGAGGTGGAATGTGGTGACCTCCACCTCCGGGAGCCGGGCCGCGATCAGCGCCGCCGCCGGCAGGTGTTCAATTTCCCGTCCCGCTCCGATGATCCCCCCGCCGGAGCAGCCGACCAGGGTCCTGCACCCGATTGCTTCCATCACCGTGGCCGGTAGCTTGTCATTGAGAAGCGCCGGGGAGACGAAGAGAAAGGCAAGATCGATCGGTTCGTCTCCCATTTGGGTCCGGATCGCTTCCGTCAATTCTGCGATGACCGCCGGGGTCGATTTTCCCTCACTGAGTGCAGATGCCCATTTCATCGAACGATTCTCCTCATATTTATATCGTGATCAGCCAACATCATACCTTTATTCGGACCCGTCTGTCGAGGGGATGAGCATCATGCTCTTTTTTCGTGCTGGAAAAAGGGCACGATTTCAGGTAAAAAGGGACAGAGATTCAGAAAGCATGCAATGATATGGAGCGATAAATGACTTTTAGGCCAATTTTTTCCCATTGTGCTTCTAGATCCTTCCAGCTTCAGCCTCGGTCCTGTCGATGAGTGCGGTTCTGATCTGCCCCAACTGCAGAACGACCACCGAATATCAAGGTGCCGACCCACCGGCATGCAGCGCGTGTAGAACGAGGCTCTCGGTGCGGACGGATACGGTCGGTCAGCAGGCGGCAGACAGACAACGTCCGCTTTTTCTGATGATCGTGATGGTTTTTCTGGGCTCCCTGGCAACGATCGGGCTCATCATCACATTTATGACCGTGACCGTGCCCGGAAACGACGACTATATCGTTGATAATCGGCTGGCGACCCAAGGGGACTTTTTGGTGAAGATGCTCCCCTTTATCCTGCTTTATCTGGCGGCGGTGCCGATTGCCTATGGGCTTTGGCGGGAACGGCCCTGGACCCGGCCGCTGCTCCTTGCGTTTTTCAGTATCCCCGAGTTCGGGAAGTATCTGACGCCGCGCTGGAGTGAGGCGCCGGCCCAGGCCTTCATTCCGCGGTTTATCCTCTCCGCGGTTTTGATTGGTCTGCTGGCTTGGTATCTTTATCGGAAACGGAATGTGGTCCGCTATTATAATGCCCTTCCGGGGGGAAGATCGGAGCCTTGATTTCCTAGAGAAAGGAGAGGGCTAAAACTGCGGGAAATGCGCCGACATCCCCATAAAGAGGAGCATCGGGAAGGAGAGATAGAAATTCGTCCTTGAGGCGAGATAGGCGATTCGAGCGTGTCTCGCCATCTCGGCGGGCGGCGGGGTTTTGGTGGCCGTGGCGTCGCCGGTCATCCGGATGACTTTCTTTTGGTTCGGCCAGATAATGACCCAGACATTAAAAAGCATGATCAGACCGAGCGTGCCGCCGATCATAATCGCCATGTTTACGATTCGTCCCACCATGATCAATAAAATTCCCGCCAGCACCGTCACCAGCGCCGACCAACGAAACCACCAGAGGGCGCGCGGCACAAGCTTCAGCACCACCCCTCCCTTCGTGGCCGCATCGGTCTCTTTCATGAAGGGGACCTGAACGAGGTTGAAGTAGTACAGCAGGCCGATCCAGGTGATCCCGGCGACAAAATGGATCCAACGAAGTAAAAGAGGTAGAACGGTTTCCATACTGATCATATGCTCAAGCTCCATGGCATGCCCGACGAGCTGGAACCCAAAAAAGGCATGCCTTCCCTCCGGGCGGTTCTTTACTGGTGATCGGCGATGCTCTTTAGAAGAGTCCGGCCGGCGCGTGGGCGGAGGCGGCCATGAAAAAGAGCATCGGAATCGATAACATCGTGTTGGTGCGCGATGCGAGGAAAGCCATCCGAGCCGCTTTGGGTTTCTCCTCTGCGGTAGCCTGAACGAGGCCGAGGACTTTCTGCTGATTCGGCCAGATAATGACCCAAACGTTGAAGAGCATGATCGTTCCGAGCCAGGCGCCCACGCCGATCACTGCCGACGGCCCTTGCAGGAGAAAGGCTTCGAAGAGTCTCCCTTGGACCATCAGAATCAGCGCGCCGAAAAGCCAGGTGAATGCGGCGGCCCAGCGAAAGAAGAAAAGGGCGCGCGGGACGAGGTTCTTGAAGGCATCGGCTTTGACTTCCGGAGTCGCGGTCTTGAGAAACGGCACCTGGATAAAATTAAAGTAGTAGAGAAGGCCGATCCACATAATTCCGGAAAGGAAATGGCCCCATCTGAAGATAAGTTCGATCGTCATGATTGTTCCTTCCTAATTTAGAGAGAGAGATCTTTTTTCAATCGGCAGGAGCTATACCAATGCCCTGACGATGAAATAGAGAATCAATGTCAACACCAAACCGGCTGTCACGGTTCCTGCAAGGGTATCAAGTGGGTTTTTCATGTCGTCTCTCCTGGGTCAAGGAATCGCAATAAACTGAGGTCCGGATTCGCGCACCTTGCCTCCCGATCGACTCGGAGGGTTCGGCGCGAATCGCCTCAGACGCCTCGTAGTGCCCGAATCAATTGAGAATTGGGATGAACTAGAGGTGAGGATACACAACCGGGGGATTGTTCGTCAATATAAAAAATGGAACGCCATAAATGATATCGCGGGGTTCGGATTTGGATTGCGGAGCGGAAGGCGATGAATCGCTTCTTGATTCGCTGCCTTTTCGCTCCGCAATCCAAAATTTTCTTAGGCGGCTTTTTTGACAAGAGAGGTTCGATATTCGGAAAGAGGGTGACGTTCCAACATCTTGGCGGCGTAATTCCAGCTCATGTTCGGAAGAAAGCCCTCTTCGACATAATTCTTAACCGTCCCGCCATAATCGAGGTAGTAGGCATGCTCGTACATGTCCATGATCATCAGCGGGACGACATGCCATGCCCCGATGGCGTGGTTGTCGGTCAAGAAATTGAAGAGGCGGCCGCTGTCGAGATCGAAGGCGCAGATCGTCCAGCCCCGCGCTGAGAGGCCGCACGCCTTAAACTCTTCCTTCCAGTTGTCGTACGAGCCGAAATCTTCCTTGATGAGCTTTTTGATCAAATCGGGCGGGTCGCCCGCTCCGGAGAGGCATTGCCAGTAGGCCTCGTGCAGCTTGATCGAGTTGTAGTTGAATAATCGTTCCACCCAGAGCTCACGGGGTTCGCTGTAGTTGGGGTTGGCCGTTTCTTTGTTGACCTCGGCCAGTTTCTTTTGAATTTCATTGAACTTGGTAATGTATCCTTTGTATTTGATATCGAAGTGATCGTTGATCTGCCGGTCGGAGAGCCCCGGCATCGGTTTCGGTTTGAGCTCCGGTTTGAATTGGGCTTGGAACTGAGTCATGTGGCATCCCTCCAAGTGGTTTTCGGGGTTAGAAAGTGCAAGACCGGGACCGCAAGCCCGGCTTACAAATGCGATGAATCTCGGTCCTTCCGCGGGGCGATCAGACCGGTTGTGCAGTTCTTTTACATCGATTGGAGGTGGAGAAGAAAAGGCGGGACGGTCCTGCTCGGGTTCTTTGAGCTAAGTCAGCAAGCCGATTTTGCGAACGAATGTCATGATTAAATCGAAGAGACTGCTTTTCTGCTCGCTGAGGCGGTGGTCTCCGCCGCCGATGAGGACCAGGTCAAGCGGGCGGGCGGCGGCGCGGCGGACAAAATCGACACTTCCCTCCCACGGTACGGTCGTATCGGCGGTTCCGTGAAGGATCAGCGTCGGGGTGCGGTAGGTGGGAAGGATCTTCTCGATTTCATACTGCTTCGCATCCTCAACCAACGCGCGGCCGATCGTTACATCGATCCACTCATTCCGGATCCGCATCTCCCCCTCCTGGTTGAGCCGCCGGAGGCCCGTTTCTCCGAGGTCGCGCAGCCGGTTCTCGTAGAAGGAGAAAGACGGGGCGATTAAGACCGCGGCGGTAATCCGGTTCGGGTTCCAGGCCGCGGTCCACACCGCGAGTTGTCCGCCCATCGAGGAGCCGATCAGGACGATTTTCCGGTAGGGGGCGGCGGGACCGCTGAGAATCGCGGAGAGATCTTCCAGTCCGCGGGTGAGGGTCAGCGTTCGGATCGTTCCGCCTGAATCGCCGTGCCCCCGTAGATCGAAGGTCAGATAGGCCATCCCCTGCTCGACCACCCGGTCCCGAAAATAAAGCGCTTTCTCCCCCCGCTGATGTGAGGCAAACCCATGAACGTAGATGAAGAGGATGTCCGTCGGTCGAGACGGAAGGGTGAGCGTGTAGTCGAGGGGGTCGTTGTTGGGGAGTGTCAGTCGCGCCATATCGGGATCGATTCAGTCGAGGTCAACGAGCCGCTCTCGGCATCATAAGGGTAAGAGAAGGTCGAGGTCAATCATAAATCCCTCCTTGAAGAATCGGCCCATAGCCATTACAATGAAAAGATATTTCTTAATGAAAGGACATGGCCATCGAAACGAAACCCTCCGACCTCTCCCGCCTCAAGATTGATTGGAAAAATACCGGAACCGGATCGACTCCCCGCCGAAACCGAAAGAGGATCTGGATCGCCCTCGTCCTCCTCTCGGCGATTTTGGCGGTGGTCGGCCTTCGCGTGCTCAATGGGGCTGCAAAGACGGTCGAAGTGGTCACGGTCTCCTCCATCGAGCCCTCCCAGTCGGTTCCTTTCCTCAACGCCAGCGGGTATGTCGTTGCGCAACGGCGCGCCGCGGTCGCCTCGAAGGGGACCGGACGGCTGGTCGAACTGAAGGTGCGCGAGGGAGATCAGGTAAAAAAAGGGGAGATGCTCGGCCGTCTGGAGAGCGCCGACGTTCGAAGCGGCCTTGGCGCGTGCCAAGGCGAATCTGAGCGTCGCCCGCTCGGCGAGCGATCAAGCCAAAGCGGAGCGCGACAATGCCGCGCTGGTCTATGAGCGAAGGAAGAGTCTTGTGGAAGAGGGACTGGTTCCGAGGGCCGATTTCGACGCGGCGGAGGCGCGCTTCCGGGGTGCCGACGCGGCGGTGGCGTCGGCCGAGTCGGGTGTGCTGGCCGCCGAAGCGGCCGTGCGCGCCGCCGAAGTCGAGGTGGAGAACACCCTGATCCGGGCGCCGTTTGATGGGACCGTCCTGACCAAGAACGCCGAGGTCGGGGAGGTGGTGGCGCCGTTCGGCTCTTCCACGCAGGTCAAGGCGGCGATCGTAACGATGGCCGACATGTCGTCGCTTCAGGTCGAGGCCGACGTTTCCGAATCGAATATCGAGAAGATCCGGCTCGGCCAGCGGGCCGAGATCGGCCTGGATGCCTATCCGGAAACGAAATACGAGGGGGTCGTTCATACGATCGTTCCGACCGCCGATCGGGCCAAGGCGACGGTGCTGACCAAGATTCGCTTTATCAATAAAGACGACCGGGTGCTTCCGGAGATGAGCGCCAAGGTGGCTTTCCTCTCCGAGCCGGAAAGCCAGGGAAGCGCACCGAAGGTCGTTGTCCAACCGGGGGCCATTGTCACACGGGAGGATCGGAAAGTGGCCTTTCGCGTCCGGCAAGATCGGGTGGAGATGGTGCCGGTGGAGACCGGCGGGCCGCTCGGGAGTCAAGTCCAAGTAAGGAAGGGGCTGAATCCCGGCGACCGGGTGGTTCTGAATCCTCCCGAGAATCTCGAGCCCGGCGATCGGGTTCAGGCCCAATAAAGATCGGCACGAATTCGGTAGGGGCACGGTGCGCCGTGCCCCTTTGTTTACGGGTCAAAAAGAGGAGTCTCTTTGGCGGATCCACTGATTGAATTAATCGATGTTTCCAAGTCGTATCGCCGGGAGAGTCTGGAGATTCCGGTCCTCCAAAATATCTCGATGACCGTCCCGGAAGGGGAGTTCCTTGCCCTGATGGGACCGTCCGGCTCGGGCAAGACGACCCTTCTGAATCTGATCGCCGGGATCGATCGGCCGACGCGCGGGATTCTTCGTGTCGCCGGGACGGAGCTCAGCGCGCTGACCGAATCGGAATTGGCGCAGTGGCGGTCGCGGACCATCGGATTTATCTTCCAGTTCTATAATCTCCTACCGGTTTTGACGGCGCTGGAAAATGTCGAGCTGCCGCTGCTTCTCACCCCCCTTTCAAAACAGGATCGAAGAGAGCACGCCGCTGTGGCGCTGGAGCTGGTCGGTCTCGCAGAACGGATTCATCACTATCCCAAGCAGCTCTCCGGCGGTCAGGAACAGCGGGTGGCGATTGCCCGTGCGATCGTGACCGACCCGCCCTTATTGGTGGCTGATGAGCCGACCGGCGACCTCGATCGAACCTCCGCGGAGGAAATTATGAATCTGCTGGGCCGCTTAAATGCAGAATACGGGAAGACGATTGTGATGGTGACCCACGATCCGCGGGCCGCCGAGCGAGCGAGAAAAGTAATCCAACTCGACAAAGGATCGTTTGCCTAATGGAATTATTCCGCCTCATTCTCAAAAACACCCGGCGCCATCCGCTCCGGTCGATCTTGACCGTGCTCGGGATCGCCATTGCGATCAGCGCATTCGGCCTGATCCGCACGGTGATCGGCGCCTGGTATTCGGGTGTCGATGCCTCGGCGCCCGACCGGCTGATCACGCGCAATGCCGTCTCGCTCGGCTTTCCGCTGCCGCTCTCATACAAGGAGGCGATTCGGGGCATTCCCGGGGTGGCCGATGTGACCTATGCCCACTGGTTCGGCGGGATTTATATCGATGAGAAACATTCGCAGTTTCCCCAGTTTGCCGTCGATACAACGAACTTTTACGAGATCTACCCCGAGTTTCAGCTTCCTCCGGAGCAGGAAGCGGCGTTTAAACAGCAGCGGAATGCGATGGTGGTGGGGCGGAAGCTCGCGGAGCGTTTTTCCTGGAAGGTGGGCGATACGATCCAGATGCGCGGGATGGCCTTTCCGGGAAACTGGGAGTTTGTCATCCGGGGGATTTATACCGGGGCGCAGAAATCGACCGATGAGACGCAGCTCCACTTTCACTATCAATACCTCGACGAGACGCTGCGGCAGACCGCGCCGTTTCAGGCGGGATATGTCGGTTGGTACGTGGTGAAGGTGCAGAACCCGAAACAGGGGGCGGCGGTGGCCGAGGCGATCGACCGGCGGTTCAAAAATTCACTGGCGGAAACCCTCACCGAAACGGAGCGGGCTTTCGTCCTCGGATTTATTTCGATGAGCGAGACGATCCTGGTGGCGCTTCGGATCATTTCGATGGTCATCATCGGGGTAATTCTGCTGGTCCTCTCGAACACGATGGCGATGACGGCGCGCGAGCGCCTCTCCGAGTATGCGGTCTTGAAGACGCTTGGCTTCGGGGCGAGGCACTTGGTCCTCCTCATTGTCGGCGAATCACTTTTGATCGCGCTGTCGGGAGGGCTCCTCGGGATTCTGATTACCTACCCGGCGGCGAAGGGGTTCGAGCGGGCGATGGGGGACGCGATGGGGGCGATTTTCCCGGCATTCGATGTGGCGCCCGGCACGCAGGCGATCTGTGCGTTGATGGCCGTCATCGTCGGCCTCGCCGCCAGCGCCTTCCCCACCTGGCGGGCGGTCCAGGTCCGGATCGTCGATGGATTGAGAAGGGTGGGGTAACGTAGGGGCGGACCTGTGTGTCCGCCCTGTTTACAATTCGACGACAGAGGACAAAGGCGGGCGCACACATCGGTGCGCCCCTACAAGAAATGATGATTCCTCTCAACTATAGTTTCAGAAATCTCTGGACGCGGCGGATGACGACCTTTCTGACGGCGGGAGGGATCGCGCTGGTGATCTTCGTCTTCTCGGCGGTGTTGATGCTGGCGAACGGACTGGAGAAGACCTTGGTCGGGACCGGGTCGGATAAAAATGCCATCATCGTTCGCCAGGGGGCCCAATCGGAATTCATGAGCATGCTCGAGCGGAATGCGGTCAACATCGTCAAGAGTCAGCCTGAGATCGCGGTCGATCCCGGGGGGAATCGGCTGGCGGCCTCGGAGGTCGTCGTTCTGATCAACCTTCCCAAGCGGGGAACCAGCCAGCCTTCTCATGTCCAGATCCGGGGGGTCGCCCCCGAGTCGCTCACCATGCGTCCGCAGGTGAAGCTGGTGGAGGGACGCCGCTGGCGGGAGGGGCTTTCGGAGGTCATTGTCGGGCGCGCCGTGGCGGAGCGGTTCCAGGGGGCGGGCTTGGGGGAAGCGGTCCGTTTCGGGATGCGCGACTGGACGGTCGTCGGCATCTTCGAGGCGGAGGGGGCGGGATTTGAATCGGAGATTTGGGTCGATGCCGAACAATTGGTTCAGGCGTTCCGCCGGCCGGTCTTCTCGTCGATCACGGTGCAACTCTCCGGCGCCGGTGATTTTGCCGCCCTCAAATCCCGCCTGGAGTCCGACCCCCGGCTGACGGTGGAGGTGGCGCGGGAGAAGCAATACTACGCCGAGCAATCGGAGATGATGGCGACGTTTATCCGGGTGCTGGGAATCTTTGTGACCGTGATCTTCAGTCTGGGGGCGATGATCGGGGCGATGATTACGATGTATGCCTCGGTCGCCAACCGAACGACGGAGATCGGGACGATGCGGGCGCTTGGCTTTCCACGGCGGAGCATCCTCGGCGCTTTTCTTTTTGAATCGCTCCTGCTCGCCGCGATCGGCGGAGGACTCGGGATTCTCCTCGCTTCGTTTCTCCAATTCGTGACCGTTTCAACGACGAACTTCGCCACCTTCTCCGAACTTGCCTTCCGCTTTATCCTCTCGCCGGCGATCGTCGTTGAATCGCTGATCTTTTCTTTGGCGATGGGCCTCTTCGGCGGTTTTCTCCCGGCGGTCAGCGCCTCCCGACAAAAGATCGTCGAGGCCCTCCGGGCTTCGTAGGTTTTGTCTGTCATGCAGGGCAAGGCGAAGCCGCTTGTCCGGAGGGTCTGATTACAAAGATCCTTCGCGACGCTCAGGATGACATAAAATACAAGCCGGATTGTTGAGATCCATCTAAAAGTGAGGTATCATAACGCCGTATGAAAACGTTTGATGTGATGGTGATTGGCGCCGGAAGTGCGGGGCGGTATGGGGCCAAGGCGGCGGCGAAATCGGGGGCGAAGGTCGGCCTGGTTGAGACCGGCCCCTTCGGCGGGCTCTGCATCCTCAAAGGATGCATGCCGACGAAAGCGTATCTTCGCTCCTCGGAGCTGATCGGCCTTCTGAAGAAGGCGCCGGAGGTGGGGATCTATCCGGGGAAACATGTCGGCATCCGGTTTGATCAGATCAAGCAACGCAAGGACAAATTAATTTCCGAGATGGCCGACGACGCCTATCAGGGGGTCATCCGGCATCCAAATATCACGCTCCTTTCGGGGCGCGCGCGGTTCCTTTCCGCTAAAGAGGTTCAGATCGGCGCGGAGCGGTATGCCGCCGGGGGGTTCCTCATCGCCACCGGATCGAGGGCGATGATCCCGCCGATCCCCGGGTTGGAAGCGGCCGGCTATATTACGAGCGACGAGGCGCTCGAGTTGGAATCGCTCCCCGAGTCGATGGTGATCATCGGCGGCGGCGTCGAGGGGACCGAGTTCGGCCAGTTCTTCGCCCGGATGGGGGTGAAGGTGACCCTCCTGCAACGGAACGAGCGGATCTTAAGCCACGAGGACGAAGATGTCAGCGAAGCGCTCGCCGAGATTCTGCGGGAGGATGGAATCGACCTGCGGACCGGCGTTCGGGAAGTCATGATCGCGCGAGACGCGCAGGGAGAGTGGATCTCTTTTGAAGAGAACGAACGGGTCCGGAAGGTCGAGGCCGAGGTGATTATGATTGCAACCGGACGGACCGGGAATATCGACGGACTGCATCTTTCGGCCGCCGGTGTGGAGACCCACGCGCTCGGCATCGTCGCGAATGACTTTCTTCAGACGAGCAATCCGAATATCTACGCGGCGGGGGATGTGACCGGCGGGGCTCAGATCGTCAACATGGCCACCTACGAGGGAGACATCGCCGGGACGAACCTGGTGAAGGGACCGGTCCGAAAGGCCGATTACCGGGTTTTCCCGCGGGCGGTCTTCTCCGATCCGGAGTTTGCGCGGGTCGGCCTCTCCGAGCGCGACGCGCGGGAGCAGGGGATTCCGGTCCGCGTCGGAAAGTTTCCCTTCAACGATCTCGGCAAGGCGATCATCACCGATCGAACGGAAGGATTCATGAAGATCGTGGCCGACCCAAAGCGCGGCGAGATCCTGGGTGCGGCGATCGTCGGCGCCGAGGCGTCGATCCTCATCCATCAAGCGGCGATCGCGATGCATTTCCGCTCGACGCTCGAGGAATATGCGAAGATCAGCCACATTCATCCTTCCATGGCGGAGATCATGCTCTACCTGGTGGATGAGATGGTCGGAAAAGAGTAGCCGCCGCCCCTCCGAAGCAAAAAAGTCCGTCCTCTTCAAGTGCATCAAGGCGGCCGCTTCTTATGGCAATGGTTTTTGTCTGGAAGATGTTTCGGGAGGGGTGAATGGGCCGGGATTGTAGGGGCGAACCTGCGTATTCGCCCTGTTCGATCGAGGCCCATCGGATAAGAAAGGGCGCACACATTGGTGCGCCCCTACGCGAAGATGCTTTAATGTACCGAAGAGCGCTCTTTTGTAAACTCGGAGAGCTCTTCGGTGATGATCGTTCCGGTCGGGTTGCTTCCATCCGGGGAGGGGAATTCGGTCTTTTCGATTCCTTTTACCATGCCGACATCAGGGGCGAACCAATTCGTCGTCTGATCGGTCATGAGGAGAACCTTCCCATTACTGGAGAGGGTGATGAAGATCTTCATCCTCCCTTCCAGTTTCAGGCTATCCTTAAAAACTCCGGCCGGCACCGAGACCGTCTCGAATCCCAGGGCGACAATCTCCGCCTGGACGAGCGCCTGCTCCTCTTTCCCGTCCTCATCCAAGTCGCGGGCGAAGGTAATCGACTTATCTATTTGCGAGAAAGGCTTGTTGAGGATCAGCGGGAATTGAATGACCCGGTAGGGGACGAGCTGGTTTTCGAAGGGGGTCGTCGGCTGGCCGCCGAAGTAAGAGATTCCGTCTTTATCTCTGACGAAGTAACTCTCGGCCGGTCCCTCATCGGCCTGATTGCTTTCTGTGAATATCTTTACCTGTTTGCCCTTTTTCTCTGCGGTTCCCTTGACGGCGGCGTTGTTGAGGTAAGAGCTGACGCGCTGAACATCATCCACGACCGATCCTCGGTAGCTCCAGGACATTCCGACTTCATCGGGAAAGTAGCGCTCGACCTGAGGGATGGCGGTTTCTTCCGCCCGGGCGAAGCTAATTCCAAAGAGTAATATAAAGAGAAAACCGAACGTTCGCATCATCCGCATCATCTGATTCATCGCTCTCTCCTTTTGCTTTCTATCATAGCGGGATTCGCCTACTCAGTCAATCGACATTCTTGCCATTCGGCTGTGAATGTGTTAATAAGAAGCGAGCAAATGAGTCAAATCCCATCGTCTTATCATGACGTTACTTCCTCTCCGTTTGGTCCGATCGGGATGATCGGGCATCTAGAGGGATTCTCTTTTATCTCCGATGGTGCAAGTCCGCATCGGACTGCCTCAACCAGATCGATCATCACGCCGGTTCTATCCCGAAGAAGCGCTCTCGACGCTTTGAGCGCCGTCGTCGGCTTCTGGACCGTTCTTTTTCCAGAAAAAGAGTACGATTTCAATGGGCCGGTCTGTTCAGCGGCGTGTCGGGGAAAAGGCAATAAAATAAAATTAAAATTAAAACTAAAACAAAGGAGAGATGAATGGCCGATATTTATGAAATGAACGTTCCCGGAGGGTTCAAAAGCATGTCCCGATTGATCATCGTCGGGGTGGTTCTCCTGCTTCTGCTGGTAATTTTATTTAATTCTTTCCAGGTCGTCGGCGCCGGAGAACGGGGGGTCGTCTTCAGCAATCTGAGCGGAATCAGGGATGTGACCCTCGGAGAGGGGCTTCACTTCAAAATCCCCTTTCTCGAAAACATCGTTCCGATCGATGTGAGGGTCCACAAGTCGCAAACCGCTGCGCCCGCCGCGTCGAAAGACCTGCAGAATGTCTCCTCGACGATTGCTGTGAATTTTCACATCGATCCGAGCCGGGCGCAAAAGGTCTACCAGGAGATCGGCTTCAGCTATAAGGAGCGGGTGATCGACCCCGCGGTCCAGGAGGCGGTCAAGTCGGTGACGGCCCATTTTACGGCGGAAGAGCTGATCACCCGGCGGGCCGAGGTCAAGGATGCGATCAAGACAAATTTGACCGATCGGCTGGTCCAGTTTAATATTATTGTAGATGAGTTCTCGATCGTCGATTTTTCCTTCTCCGAAGAATTCAACAGAGCGATCGAGGCGAAGCAGACAGCCGAGCAGTCGGCGTTAAAAGCGAGACGGGATTTAGATCGAATCCGGATCGAGGCGGAGCAGCGGGTCACCCAGGCGAGGGCCGAAGCGGACGGACAGCGGCTACAGCGGGAAACCCTCACCCCGATTTTGCTCCAACTTCGGGCGATCGAAAAATGGGACGGCAAACTCCCGCAGGTCTCCGGCGGGGCGACGCCGTTTATCGATGTGAACACATTAAAAATAAAATAGGGACCGGCGAATGCGGCATCGGGCAGGGAACGGGTCTGTTCTCCCGAACCACTCCCGAATGCCGCACGCTTCATTATTCAGAGGTTTAGTACATGGTTTACCCCAGCGCCAGTCGCAGTATCACATTGCGGCTCAAATTCAAAAATAGAATCGGCATGCTTGGTCAGATCACTTCCGCCATTGGAAAGGTCGGCGGGGACATCGGCGCCATCGACATCGTCAGCGTCGATCGGGGGGTGATCACCCGGGATATTACGGTGAACACCCGGAACGAGGAGCATACGGCCCAGATCGTCGAGGCGGTCCGCAAGATCGCGGGCGTGCAGGTGGTTCATCTCTCCGATCGGACGTTTCTTCTCCATCTCGGTGGAAAAATCGAGATTGCGAATCGAATTCCCATTAAAACCCGCGACGACCTTTCCCGTGTTTACACGCCGGGGGTGGCGCGGGTTTGTCAGGCCATTCAGGAAGACAAAAGCAAGGCCTTCGCCCTGACCATCAAAAAGAACAGCGTGGCCGTGGTGACCGACGGTTCCGCGGTGTTGGGGCTTGGCAATATCGGACCGGAGGCGGCGATGCCGGTGATGGAAGGGAAGGCGATGCTCTTTAAGGAGTTCGCCGGGATCGATGCCTATCCGATCTGCCTGACAACGCAGGAGCCGGACGAGATCGTCGAGACCATCCAGCGGATTGCCACCGGCTTCGGCGGGATCAATTTAGAAGATATTTCCTCGCCCCGTTGCTTCGAGATCGAGCAGCGTCTAAAGAAGACGCTCGACATTCCGGTCTTCCATGATGATCAGCATGGGACGGCGGTCGTCGTCCTGGCCGCACTGCTGAATGCCGTCAAAATCGTCAAGAAGAAGCTGGAAGATCTGAAAGTCGTTGTGAACGGCATCGGCGCCGCGGGGGTCGCCATTACCGATATCCTTCTCTCTTCCGGGGTGAAAAAGATCATCGGCGCCGATAAGGAAGGGATCCTCTATCCGAGTCGAAGAACCGACATCAACCCGATCATGCGCCAATATGCGAAGAGGACCAATCCAGCGCGGTTGAAAGGAAAATTGGCGGATGCCCTCGTGGGAGCCGACGTTTTCATCGGTGTTTCGGCGGGCGGTGTCCTCAATGCCGCGGCGGTCAAGAAAATGGCCCGCGACCCGATCGTCTTCGCTCTCGCCAATCCGACCCCCGAGATTATGCCGGAGGAGACCGACGGGATCGTCCGGATCATGGCCACGGGACGGTCCGACTATCCCAATCAGATCAACAATGTCCTTGCCTTTCCGGGGATTTTCCGGGGGGCGTTGGATGTCCGCGCTTCCGAAATCAATGACGCGATGAATCTGGCGGCGGCCCATGCGATCGCGTCGGTCATCCGCAAAGACGACCTCTCCGAAGACTACATCGTCCCGGGTGTCTTTAACCGCAAGGTAGCCAAAGCGGTCGCATCCGAGGTGGCCAAAGCGGCCACCGAAACCGGCGTCGCCCGGCGTGAGAAGAAAAAAACCTCGAATCAACACGGATACTGAGAATCCTAAAATTTGGTGTGAAGTGTTGTCCTGCCGAGCCGTGGGCGAAGCATCTCTCTTGGATCGGAAAAGGCGAGAGATCCTTCGCCGGCGCTCAGGATGACAGAGCACCGATCCCTTTTAGGGACACGCCCTGCCGATCAACTTCCATTTTATTTATAACGTATATTATAGCGCCGGCGTTTCTGTCGGGACGATTCTCGTTTTTCTGCGTTTCGGTGAAAAGAGGACCGAGAGGAAGAAGAGGAGGGTGGCCAGCAGAACGATCGTCGATCCGGAGGGGAGATCGAACCAGTAGGAGAGGATCACTCCCATCCAGGAGGAAGAGATTCCGATGAGAATGGAGATGATCATCATCGTTCTCATCTTTGTCGCCCACTGCTGGGCGGCGGCCGCCGGGATGACCAACAGCGCGAAGACCAAAATCGCCCCGACCGCTTGAAGCGAAATCACGATCGTCAACGAGATGAGGTTCAGCAGGAGGAAAAAAAGATTGCGGGCCGGAATGCCGCTTGCCTCCGCCATCTCCTGATCGAATGAGATAAAGTGAAACTCCTTGAAGAAGAGGAAGATCGTCAGGAGAATGCCGAAGGAGAGAAAGAGGATGACCTTCAGGTCCGACGGGGTGACCGAGAGGATGCTCCCGAAAAGGTAGCCGTAAACTTCGGGGTTATACGCTTTCATCAGGCCGATGAAGAGAATCGCCAGCGCCATCGTCAGGGTGTAGAAGATCCCGATGGAGACGTCCGGCTTCATCTTCCCGGTCTGCTGCAGAAATCCGGTGATCCAGACGGTGGAGAGGCCGAAGACAATGGCCATAAACAAGGGATTCACGCCGATCAGGAAGGCGAGCGCCACCCCCGCGAAGGCCGCATGCGCCGTCCCCGCCCCGATAAATGAAAGCCCTTTCAAGACGACGAAGACCCCAATAACCGAGCAGACCAGTCCGATCAAGAAGGAGGCGAGCAACGCCCTCTGCATAAAGCCGTATGAAAACATTTCAAGCATATCAGTGATGATGGTGGTCGCTCATGATGACGTAGGGTCCCTTTTCCCGCTCGGCGAGGATGGTCTCTTTGCCGTAGACACGGGTGAGGATCTCTTGCGTTAAGATCTCGCGGGGAGGGCCTTTTGCGTGAAGCCGGGTTTTTAAGAGAATGAGGGAATCGACGACGGGGCTGATGATGTTGATGTCGTGCGTCACGAAGACGATCGTCAGACCATAGTCCTGATGCAGACGCCGAATCAGGTCAATCAGATGGTGCTGTGTGGTCGCATCGATCCCCGTGGTCGGCTCATCGAGCAGAAGAATCTGGGGGCGTTGCGCCAGCGCCCGCGCGATGAGGATCCGTTGTTGTTGTCCGCCGGAGAGGCTGCCGAAGGGGAGATCCTTCAACGGTTCTACCGCGACCGCTTGCAGCGACTCGTAGACGATCTCCCGGTCGGCCTTGGAGGGACGGCGAAAGAGGCCAATCGCGGCATAACGGCCCATCATCACCACTTCCCAGGCGGTGATCGGGTAGTGGGGATCGATCATCTCCTTTTGGGGAAGATAGCCGATGCGGGCGCGATGCTCGCAGCGCAAAGCATGGCATTCGCAATCGAAGATCTGAACGCTTCCTGATACCGGATGGACCAAGCCGAGGACGGCTTTGAGGAAAGTCGTCTTTCCGGAGCCGTTCGGTCCGATGACGCCTGCGAATTCACCTTCCATGATATCGAGGGTGATCTCTTCCAGGGCGACCCGGTTGGCGAAGGCGAATGTCGCACGGACGAAGTGAATGATCGGCGTCGCCGCGGCGCGCGGAGTCGGATCGGCTTTTAATGCGGGATGGGCCATCAAGATCCTCCCAGCGCCGAAATCAAGGTTTCCGTGTTGTGGCGAATCAGGTCGAGATACGTCTCTGTTCCCGGAATGGCCCCCGGAAGCGGGGAGAGAACAACCACTTTGGCGCCTGTCTCCTGGGAAAGTGTCTGGGGAATTTTGGGATTCAGCTGCGGTTCAGAGACGATCACCTTGACCTTTTCCTTATCGATTAACTTGATCAGTTCACCCATATGTTTGGCCGACGGCTCGGTCCCGACCTGCGTCAGAATATCCCCTTTGATCGCGAAGCCGAAGCGGCGGGCATAATAAGGCCATGCCGGGTGATGGGTGACGATATTCCGATTGGCCAGGCGGCTCACTTTCTTTTTCAACTCCGCTTCGAGCGCTTCCAGTTCCCGAATATAGCGCGACTGATTATGGAGGTAGTCACCCCTGTGCGCCGGGTCGATCTTGATCAGCCCCTCCGTGATATGCCTGATCATTATTTTAACATTTTCCGGATCGAGCCAGATATGAGGATTCCCCATCGTATGCTGCTCTTTAAAAGCATGTTGTTTGTCGATGGTTTCTTCTCGATGTTCCGGCTCATGCCGTTCGCTATGATCTCGGATGAGCCCGACCCCGTCGGAAGTGGTGACAATTTTCAAATCGGGGCGGTCGGCATTCTTGATCAGGGTATTGACCCAGATCTCCAGGCCCAACCCGATCTTGACCAACATTTTTGCTTTTTTAATGGCGAGGAGATCGCTCGGCTTGGGGGTGTAGGTATGCTCGCTTTCAAGTCCGGTGATCAGCGATTTCACTTCGACGTAGGCGCCGCCGATCTGTTCGGTGAAATCTTTGAGGACCGGAAGGGTGACCACGATCGGAATCTTTTCTCCCGCATGAAGTCCGGTCGGAAGAAAAAGGAGTCCCAGAAGGAGGGAAATCGCTTGAAGTGGCAATCTTTTATCGCGTTGGCCGAAACGCATCCGGAATAGATAACATCATTGCGGGGAATAAGTCAAATTGAATTCTGAGGACGGATGATGATCGGGGCGGCCCGTCGGGTCGCCCCTACAATTTTTCCCGCTCTTGATCGGCTTTGGCCGCCCAGATGAAGTCGCTTTCGGTCAGGCCGTTGATCTTATGGGTCCAGATCATCAATTTGACCTTCCCCCAGGCGAGAAAGATGTCGGGGTGATGAAACTGCGCCTCGGCCAGCTCGCCGACCCGAACCGTAAAATCGAGCGCTTGCCTGAAGTTGGGGAAGGTGTACTCCTTTTCGAGATGATGTTCGTCGACCACTTTCCAGCCGTTTCCGAGTTTTTCCAAAAGATCCGATAAGTCTTTTCCCTTTAAAGGGGGAATGCCTCCCTTGCACGGGATACACTCTTTTTGCGCCAGCTCGCTTGCCATGAAGGACCCTCCGCTCTTCGCCATTCGGTAGAAACGTCCCGGCGGGACGTCTCTACCACCACGATCACGATAACATGCGGCACTCTCTGGAGCAAGTCGAGACGTTCCGCCGGAAGGTCTCGACTTGACCTTTCTTGAGAAATTCGGTAGCCTTCCGCCTGTGAAAGTCATCGGCCTTATATCGGGAACCTCCTCGGACGGCGTCGATGCCGCCCTGGTCGAAATCCGAAATCATCGGGGGAGGGTTCAGCTGGAGCTGATCGCCTTTGAGGTCTATCCCTACCCGAAATCTCTCCCTCAGCAGTTGATTGATCTTGCCTCCGGTTTTCCGCAATCGATTGCGAACGTCTGCCATCTTAATTTTTACGTCGGTGAGCTCTTTGCCGAGGCGGCGCGCCGGGTCGCCCGGAAGGCGCGTGTTCCTCTTGCCAAAATCGAATTGATCGGATCGCATGGGCAGACGGTTCATCATCTCCCGGTGCCGAAGCGGGAAGGGAAACGGGCGATCCGGTCGACCCTCCAGATCGGGGAGCCGTCGGTGATTGCCGAACGGACCGGCATTACGACCATTGCCGACTTTCGCCCCCGCGATATGGCCGCCGGTGGGGAAGGGGCGCCGCTGACCCCGTATCTTCACGCGCTTCTCTTTTCCGATTCAAAACGGTCGCGCGCCATCGTCAACATCGGCGGGATCAGCAATGTGACTTATCTCAAGGCGGGCGCGGCGCTTGATAAAACGGTGGCCTTCGATATGGGGCCGGGGAACATGGTGATCGATGGATTGGTCCGCACCCTCACCGGGAAGGAGCTCGACGAAGGGGGAAAGATGGCGCGCCGGGGAAAAGTGGATGCGGCCCTTTTATCGGATCTGATGCGGCATCCCTTTATTCGTAGAAAGCCGCCGAAGAGCACCGGCCGCGAGGTCTTTGGCGCCTCGATGGTGGCATCGATCCTCCAATCGACACGGATGCGCCGCCTTCCGCCGGAGGATCTCGTCGCCACGGCGACCGCGTTTACCGCTTCGGCCGTCGCTGAGAACATCGATCGATTCATCTTAAAACGAGGAGGCCTCCACGAGGTGATCGTCGGGGGCGGGGGGGTGCGAAATCCAGTCCTGATGGCGCATCTTGCCGAGCTGCTCGCTCCGATTCCGGTCCAACCCTTCGAAGCGCTCGGTCATGAGAGCCGCGCGATCGAAGCGATGACCTTCGCCCTCTTCGCCTATCAAACATTCCACGGCCAGCCGACTAATATTCCTTCCGTGACCGGAGCGCGGCATCCCGTCCTTCTAGGGAAAATTATTCCGGGGGCTTCTTTCAAACCGAAATGAACTGCCTAAGCCGCTGTCGCTCCTCTCTCGAAGCGACAGCGGCTTTCAATCATCAATTATATAAACGACCTATAAACGATTCGCTTATGCCGCGCGCGCGACGTATTGCGGCTTCACCTCCTCGGCCCGCTCCGGCGCCGTGTTGGGGGCTTTTTCAGCGTCGAGTGATTTCAGACGGATCTCGGCGGTCCGCTTCACTAACGCTTCGCTCGCCCGGACCAGTTCCTGTCCGGCCGATTCCATTCGCAATCGAACAACCTCTTCCGACGGGGCTCCGGAAGAGTTGACGATCCGCTGGTAGGCGTAGCTCGGCCAGTTGCTCGGAAGCGCGTCGATTCGGGCGAACGCTCCGTCCGGCATCAGACGTTTGGTGACCTGATTGGTCAGGACGTCGGCGACATATGCTTTGTTTTCTTCAAATTTCCCCGGTGTCGGCAGCGTTGTTCCGACGATCTCCTCCGGATCGCGCTTTTCGTATTTCTTAAGCATCTCACCCGCAATCCTCAAATGTTCCAATTCATGGCCAAGGAACAGCTCCCAGATCTGTTTCAGCTTTGGATCGATCTCAGTGGTATAGCAGGCATAATAATTGGCGCACTCCACGAATTCATGGGCAACCCATTTCTCATGCCAAGTTTCGTTGGGATCGATCAGCGATTCATATTGGGTGACATGTTCCTCTTCGACCTCCGAGATTTCGGCATATAGTTCTCTTAAGTCGGGGCTTCCATACTCAAACCCATGCTCTTTGTAGAACAGGGCGGTCTGCTGCTCCGCCGAGAGGAGGGTCAGGATATTTGCTTTCGAGATCGGATTCGCCTGGTTCTTCTCATAGTGTTTTCGAAGCCGAAGGATCGGGTCATTGTGATGGTCCTGCGTTGGACGTCCGGGAAAGACATCCGTTTTCCCTTGGAGGATTTCGTCCGGATCTTTTCCCTCGATCAGGTCGAGCATTTGAGCGAAACGAAATAGGTGATCGAAATCTTCAAGGAGTCCGAATTCGAACACTTCTTTCACATACGGATCGGGCTCGGTTCGCGCCAAATAGGCGGTGAGATCGATGGCCACCTGCTCATAGGCGATGCTTGTCTCCAGCACCGTTTGGTCCGGTGGGTTGAGCCAGTTGATCGTGACCTGCTGTTGGTGCTCCACCCGCCGTGTTTCGGCAAGGCGTGCCAGGATCTCTTTATTATCAGTGTTTCGCGCGAAAGAATGCTTGAAAAACCACGCCTCGTTCTCGATTCCATTCATGAGAATGATCCGAGTACGGGTGTAGGCGTCGACCAGCTGTTTGCGATAGGGGAGCAGGGCGACCTGTTTCCAGTTGCGGATTTGTTTTTCTACCGGGATTCCTCGTTCTTTAAATGGGTTCATTGCCATTTCTCACTCCTTCGGTTAGAGATGGTTTGGATTAAAATTTGGAAAGAGTTCGGACCGTCATCACTTCGTGACTGCCAGTGAAACAGCAAGATGAGTGCCGGTAGAAGTTTAAATAAAAATGAAAGCGCTTTGGGGGTTTTATGGGAAGCGGAATGTATTCAATCTGACAATGAGAAAAAAAGAATCAGTTCGATCTTTTTTAAATGGGACGGGTGATCAGGAAAGGATCGGTCGACAATGCATCAGGGTGGATCCGATGAGGCGGTTGAAGGAGATTAGGAGGGTAGAAGCGTCAGCTGCCAAACACCGCCCGCTGAAGTCCATCCCAAAAAGTCTTCCGGTAGGCGAGCGATTGCAGTGCCCCGTCGCGGTGGCGTTTTTGACCTTCTTCGGTCTCGACATGGCGCGAAATGAGTTTGTTGAAGACGACGGCGTGCTCGACATCTTCGACGATGTGGAGTGAGAAGTATTCGACATCTTCATCGGTTAATTGGGTGTTCTTTTTGATCCCCTCAATGAGGTAGGCGAACATCGTCGGGATGGAAAACTCATGTCCGGGGCCGATGGCGCCGAGGGCGAAGAGGAAATCCTTTCCTCGGGTCATCTCCTTGTGGCCCTCGATGAAGCGGGATGTCTCCGGGAGGATCCTCACCCTGCCCCAGGCTTCGTCAGGGAGGCCGAGCGCCTTCAAGAAATTTCGATAAAGGGCGGGGTGGCTTCGGAAGATGGTGTGCTGGCCGAACTCGTCGTCGAAGACGGTCCGGAAGAGATCGGCGGCGTCTTTGTCCGGAATCTTCGGCAGCAGGTTGGTCATGTAGTTGACGAAGACCTTGACCAGCTGATAATGCTGGAGGCCGAAGGTCTGGATCTGCTCGACCGTCAGCTTCTCGGAGGCGAACCGCTTGAGGAAGGGATGATGCACCGCTTCGTGATGCAGGATCTCTTCCTCAAGCGAGTGAATAAAGGTCTGCGCGTCCATCGTCGTTGACATGGCTTCGTCCGTTTAATACCCCATGCCGATGAACTTCGATTTCGCTTCTTCCATGAGGTCGGCGGTGATCTGCGTCTGTCCCCGCTCTTTGGCCATCCGCTCGATTTCCTTCTTGGCCATCGGTCGGATGAACGAGGGGATATTGTCGAGGCGGCTTTCGGCCTCTTTCGACCAGACCATCTCGCCTTGGTCGTTCTTAGATGCGTCCATGACCTCCGGGGTAATCGTCGAGAGGCCGTTGCGCCGGGCGTAGCTTTCAATCCCCATTTGGATCATCGGCCGCATGAACGAGGGGACCTTCTCGATCCGCTCTTTCGCTTCGGCGGTCCAGGTCAATTCACCGGTCGCCGCTTCCTGCTTGGTTCCCCCCTGCATCTGGGCGACCATGCTGGAGAAAGGACAGGTTCCGCCGCCGGAGGAAGAGGCCTTGGCCATCTCGGCCGCCATCATTTCTTTTTGGGCCGCGGGAGAGGGGGCCGGCTTGCTGAAGTTGTCGGGGGTTTCTTTCAATGTCTGCCGGGTCAGCTCCATCGGCTCGGCCGGGGCGGTTCGTCCACCCAGCTTCACGCCGAGCGCCTGAACCATCGCCGTCTCGCCGGGATTGGTGACCATCGCGACCTTTGCATTGCAGGTCGGACAGGCGAACGTCACCCCGAGCGATTGTTCACCCGGGATCTGGACGTTCTCAAAGGTCATGAAACTTTCACACTTCATACATACGAACTTCATGGGGTCCTCCGTGAAAGGAAAAATCAGAGATTTTGTGGGACGCTACAATTTTTCGGCAACGATCTTTTTATAATCCAAGAGCTGTTGAATCCGGTTGGCGATTTCATCGAACCGTTTCGAAATCGGATGCGCCGCCGCGAGTGGCTCGCCCGAGTCACACGCGTGCGACAATTCGCGGTCGAAGGGGATCTTTCCCAAAAGGGGAACATCGAGCTCATCGCAGAGGTCTTCGCACCCTCCTTCGAAGAAGGGAACGGCGGTTTTGCATTCCGGGCAGAGGGCGCCGCTCATGTTTTCGACCAAGCCGATAATCGGAATGCCGAGATCGCGCGCGTAGACGATCGATTTTCTGACGACGGTTTTGGCGACTTCGGAAGGGGTGGTGACGACGACCGCGCCATCCAGCTCCGGGATAAAGCCGGCGATGACCGGCGGCTTATCGGCGGCGGCTCCGGGGGGGAGATCGGTAAAGAGATAATCGATCTCGCCCCAGTTGACGTCCCCCAAAAATTCGCGGATCACGTTCATCTCCATCAATCCGAGCCAGACGGGTGAGAGCTCCATCGGCCCTTTCCAGCGAACCGGAGAGTCTTCCTGGCGAAGAAAAAAATCCATCGAGGCGACCTTCATCTCATAGGGGCCGACCGGCGGAATCGCACCTTCGGAGGTGAACTCAAAGCGATCTCTGACACCAAGCATTTTCGGAATGCAGGGGCCGTTTAAATCGACATCAAGGACCCCGACCTTGTTCCCCTGCCGGGCAAAGGCGAGGGAAATATTGGCGGTGGTCATGCTCTTACCGACCCCCCCTTTTCCGCTCATGATCACGATTTTCCGCCGGATCTGACCCATCCGAATTTTGACCTGAAGGGACTGGTCGACCAGCTGCTTCATGACCTGCGCATCGTCGGTGAAGTGGATCTTTTTAAGGATTGTTTTTAAATCTTTTTCCGGTTGTGGAGACATTTCTGACACTCCGAATAAATATGGCCCGAATCTTATAACAACGGGAGAACCATGTCAATGAATTTGTCCATTTTCGGAACTTTAGGTTCGTTTTTCATCGGAGACAGGAGGGGCGCTTTTGATTTATTTATTCATATCTTATGACGCTGCCCCTGCGCCTCCTTCGGGCAGACGGAGGTCGATCAACCCCGCAGTTTTGCCCGAAGATGTCGTCCCTCTTTATTTCGGTTGGCGAGCTGGATCAGACATCGCCTCGATCAAAATCTCGGCGACCTCGGCGCGGCTGAACTCGGGGGGAGGTTTGATCCCGCCGCGGAGCATCTCGCGCACTTTGGTTCCGGAGAGGGCGATATGTTCCGACGAATCGTGCGGGCAGGTCTTGGCCGAGACCATCCCGAGGCAGCGTTTGCAGTAGAAGGTGTGGTCGAAGAAGAGTGGTTGGATGCCGAGTTCCTCCAGCGTAAATTTCTGAAAGATGTGATGGGCGTCGAACGAGCCGTAGAAATTGCCGACGCCGGCGTGATCGCGGCCGACGATGAAATGGGTGACCCCGTAGTTCTTCCGGCAGATCGCATGGAAGATCGCTTCCTTCGGGCCGGCGTAGCGCATCGCCGCCGGGAAGACGGCGAGGATTGTCCGATCTTTCGGGTAGTAGTTCTCGAGGAGCACTTTGTAGCAGCGCATCCGGACATCGGCGGGGACGTTGTCACTCTTCGTCTCCCCGACGATCGGGTGCAGCAAGAGGCCGTCGGTGATCTCCAGAGCGCACTTCTGGATGTACTCGTGGGCGCGATGGATCGGGTTGCGGGTCTGGAAGGCGACGATCCGCTTCCATCCTTTCTCCTCGAAGAGCTTGCGCGTTTGCGCGGGGTCCATCTGGTGCTCGTGAAAGCGCTGGATCGGCGAGCGGCGGAGCATCTCGATCTTGCCTCCGAGATAAAAGTCGCCGAGGGTCTGTGTGTAGGCGACGCCGGGATGGCTGGCATCGTTCGTCCCGTACGCGGCGACCGCCTCTTTCTCTTTGTCGAAAGAATAGATCTCATCGATCTTCAGAATGGCGAGCGGCAGCCCGGTCTCCTGGATCAAGGCCACTTCCATCCCTGGCTTCAATTCGGCGGCTTCGGCGGCGGTGACCGAGAGGGTGATCGGGAGGCTCCAGGGGAGGCCATTCGCGAGCCGCATCCGATCCAGCACGCTCTGGTAATCGGCGCTTCCCATGAATCCTTCCAATGGGGAGAAGACGCCGATTGCGATCAGCTCCAGATCGGAGATCTCGCGCGGGGTCAACTCGATCTTTTTCATTTGAGAGGCCTTTTGCGTGAGCCGATCGACCTCCTTCGGATCAACAAAACGGTTGATCAATCTTCCACCGTGCGGAATGGAAATAGCCATGCTTTAACTCCTTAATTGTGAGAAGAAGCTGTCAGCGCTCAGCCGTCAGCATTCAGCTTAAGATCAAAATCTTTAAGCTGATGGCTGAAAGCTGTTTGCTGATCGCTTTTTGTTATTAAATCGAAAAGTCGAGCGTCTGTGTTCCCCCTTCGACCTTTTCGTCGAGCGCCACCGGCATCAGTTTGGTTCGGATGGTGAACGTCTCGCTGTTTCCCTGCGTATCGATCAGCTCCCAGGAGATCTGATCGTGCGATTTATGGATGTGGGGAATCAGCTTGGCGCCCTTCCCTCCGAACTGGTAGGCGAGATGAAACTCGATCGCCTCTTCGGGACAGACCTTGACGCAGGGGAGACAATCCCAGCAATCTTCCGGATATTTTAGATAGGCCTTATTCGCCGTGTGGTCCTTGACGATCAGGTCGCCCGGACACATCCGCAGACAGGGGGGCTGGCTGGCTCCATGACAGCCGTTGCACTTTTCTGGATCTACCCAAACAGGCATTTAAAAACCTCCTTAAATTAAAACCGCGATGAATGACATAATAATTCCATCGGCAGATCCATATCCCACTACGGCTTGTACCGATCTCCAGGGATGACCTGCTCGTAGGGCCGTGTCAGGACCTCGATGTTCCCGGTTTTCGGGTCACGCCGGGAGTTGACGAACTTCAGCCAATTCACATCATCCCGCTCGGGGTAGTCGGTTCTTGTTTGATACGACGGCCAGCGGGTCTCTCTCCGGTGGAGAAGATGCTCGACCAATGTCTGGGCGACATCGACCCGGTCCATGATTTCGTGCACCTTCATCAGCTGATGAAGGTCGTTTGCGACCATGTGATCGAAGTCGGCCGGGAATTTGGCCAGCCGCTGCCGCGCGATCTGGAGCATCTCTTCGTTCATCTCATAATAGGTCGAGGCGCCGCCGGCATACTGCTCCAGCAATTTCTGAAGCCGGGCTTCCATATCAGTGGGGAGAATAGGGTAGCGAACTTTGCCTGGCCGCTTGATCGCCTCGAAAGCGCGCTCTTCCTCCGCCGCGATCTGCTGATCCGAAACGGTGATCGGCGGCATGTTCGCGATGTCGGTCCCGGCGGCCCGGGCGGCAATGACCCCCTCCGCCCAGCATCCGGAGACAAATTTATAAGGGGCGCCTCCGGCGACATCTCCGGCGGCATAAAGGCCTTTCAATGTCGTCCGGCGCTCGCCGTCAACCCAGTAGCCGGCCTGGCAATGGCCGCCGACGATATAGGGCTCGGTCGTTTGGACTTCAATCGGCTCTTTGGAAGGATCGATGTTGTTGGCGGCCCAATAGAGGACCATCGAGGGATACATGTCGAGATAAGCCGACTTCAGCTCGCGAACCTGTTCCGCTGTGAGGCCGCGGGTGTCGAGATAGACCGGGCCGCGCCCTTCTTTAATTTCCATCAATGGGCCGTACGTCCGATAGGGGGTGGGGCGCCGTCTCCGCCGAGGTGGGCGTAGCGGGTTTTCATGAACTGCTCCCCTTTGGCGTTGACCTGCGGCGCCTTCACGCCGAGGGCGATCGTGCCGGTCGGGGCGATGGTGTCTTTCGTCCGGAGGGCGACGTAGCGCATCTCGAACGAGGTCATCTCGGCGCCGGCCCGGATTCCCATGGCGTATCCCGCTCCCGTGTTATAGGGGCAATACCAGGTTTTGTGCGAGGCGTCGCCCGGATTGTTCGGTCGGTAAAGTCCCGCCGCGCCGCCGGTTGCGATGATTGTCGCCTTGGCTTTGACGACGTAGAAAGTGCCGTTTCGGAGCGAGAAGCCGACCGCCCCCGCGATCCGGTCTCCATCCGTGAGGAGGTTGGTCACGGTGACCCAGTTGTAGACCTGCGCCCCCGCCGAGCGGGCCGCTTTGGCAAGGATCGGCTTGAGCGATTCGCCGTTGATTTTGATGTTCCATCGTCCCCGCGGAAGATAATTTCCCTGATCGTCACAGAGGATCGGCAGGCCCCACTTCTCCACCTTCTTCACGCAATATTCGAAGAGCTCCGACATCGTCTTGACCAGGTCTTCCCGGATCAAGCCGCACGAGTCGGACCGAACATACCGGACGAAGCTCTCGGGGGTCTCCCCCTTGTTCAGATAGGCGTTGATGGCGTTCATCCCGCCGGCGAGGCAGCCGCTTCGGTCGATATGGGCTTTCTCCAGGATCGTCACATTCAGTTGGGGGTAACGTTCTTTTGCCTCCACTGCCGCCATACATCCGGCGGTTCCCCCGCCGATGATGAGGATATCGGTCTCGATGATCTTCCGTTCCATAGGCTCCTTTCAGTTGTTACATGTTGCTGAGGTTGATTATTCTTTCTGGCTCCATCGGCTCTCTATCGGAGAGATGTTCTGGACCGAAGGGATCACCTCCGGTGTTATCTCTGGATTTTCGGATTGGATCTCAATCGGTTTGCGCCGGGTAAAGAAGGTGTAGAGAAGATAGCCGTCGACCACGAGCGCGGAGAGCATCACGCCGTAGGCAAACGGGCTGACGATCAGTTGCAAATCAATCAAAACCCGGGAGAGGCCGAAACCGACGACCCAGACATCGAAGCTCATGCAGATACGCCGGAAGGTCTCCGCGTCCATCTGTCGAATCAAAAAGGCGCCGACCGGAATCCCGACGATCACACTCGGAATAATGGTCGAGAGGATCGTTTTGCTTTCGATCGAATAAAGCCCCAGATAGTAATAAGCGACGGCGGTCAGGCTCGACTCGGCGACGCGGATAATTCCGAGGGCCGCGCGAAACTCCCTTTTCACGAAACCTTGGTTGTTAAAAAAGACGGCGAGGGGAGGGCCGGAGACGGTCGTGACGGAGTAGAGAAATCCGATGCCGGTGCCGAATGGAATGCCGAGGGCCCGCTCCGATTGGATCGGCCTCCGAATTCCCGCCGCCTGAATTAGGATCAGCGGGAGGAGAAAGAGATAGGTGAAGAACTTAATCCAGCCGGGCTGAATCGAGGAGAGGAGATAACTGCCGATCACCACGCCGGGCGCCAGACCGGCCAAAATCGGATAAACCCGCCGCCAAACGGTCGGAACGCTCTCTCTATTAATGATGAGGACGTAGATGTTGACGACGACCTCGATCAAAACCAGCGCCGGGTTGAGGATGCGATTGGTATAAAAAATGAGGGCGACCGGGACCGTAATTGAAGAAAAACCATACCCCAGCGCGCCATTTACAACGGCGGCGAAGAGTGTGATTGAGATCAGGATGATCGAACTGATATCGATGGGGTTCATGGTTGTTTTCTCAGGAGTGTGGTTTCCTCATGGGTCGTGACTGATCCGCTAGATATGAAACATCAACGTCTGTTTTCCTTCTAACTCTTTTTTCCTTTCAGAGAGGTCTTTAAAATTAATCGAATCAAGATGATCCTTCAGCGAGGAATTCACCTCTTGCCAGACTTCCCTGATGAGGATGTTGTGGATCTCCCCATTGGTCCCATTCCGCGACTCCCGCTGGCGGCGCTGGGTGGAGTCAATCTCGACGAGCGGACCCTCCATTGCTTGAAGCACTTCTCCTAAGCGAATCTGGTCCGGAGACTGGGTCAGACGGTAGCCGCCATGAGGGCCTCGCACACTTTCGACGAAACCGCGCTTCTTGAGATGATTCATCACCTGTTCCAAAAAACGAATAGGGATTCTCTCTTTTTGGGCGATCGCTCTGACCTGGAGAGGGCCCTCTCCGGAGTGAAGGGAGAGCGCGAGAATGGCTAAAACAGCGTATTCACTCTTTGCCGAGAAATGGACCATATACCCTACTATTCCGATGGGGATTAAGTATTTAGATTTATAGACGAATGAGCTTCAGCTGTCAAGCGAATTCTTATTCTTGTTCAAGGGGTTATTTTATGTTATGGTAAACACAGGAGGTTTCATTAAATATGACATTCGAAATCACATTGATCCTTATTTTAATTTTGATCAATGCGTTCTTCTCCGCAGCAGAAATCTCGGTTATTACGGCCCGTAAAAGCAACATCAAGAACCTTGCGGAAAAAGGAAACCATCGGGCATCCATTCTCTATCATCTCCAAAACGAACCGGAGCGGTTTTTGGCGACGGTCCAAATCGGCGTCACGCTGGTCGGCTCTGCCGCCGCGGCGGTCGGAGGTGCCTTTGCCATTGAGTCGATCCGTCCCTTTTTTGAAAGGATTCCCGTTTTAAGTAGATTCAGTGAAGCGATCTCAATCACTGTGGTTGTTCTTGTCATCTCTTACCTTACTTTGATTTTGGGCGAACTGGTCCCGAAATCGTTGAGTTTAAAGTATCCAGAACAGATCGCCCTTGCCAGTGCGAAGCCGCTCGATTTGATGGCCCGTGTTTTGGGGCCGTTTGTCGGAGTATTAACGGCCTCGGTCCGCTTCTTACTGAGGCCGATCGGGGGAAAGGTCATTCCGGGTACATTCATCTCGGAAGAGGAGATTAAATACCTTCTGAAGGAGGGGAGGGAAAAGGGGGTCTTCAACCAGACGGAGCAGGAGCTGATTCATAGTGTCTTTGAATTTAATGATATTTCTGTGAAAGAAGTGATGGTCCCGCGTCCCAAGATACATGCCATCCAAATCGACACCCCTTTTCAAGAAATGCTAAGGTATGTGACGGAGAATAAGTTCTCGAGATATCCGGTTTATCGAACCAATATTAATGACATCACTGGAATCTTGTATTTTAAAGATCTCATGTCGGCTTTGATTCAGCAAAAAACGGTCAATTTGAAGGACCTTCTCCACCCCGCTTATTTTGTTCCTGAAACCATGCAGGTCAGCCACCTCTTGAAGGAGCTTCAACGGCGACGGATCCAAATGGCCGTCGTCATCAACGAATACGGGAGCGTTGAAGGTTTGGTCACAATGGAAGATTTGGTGGAAGAGATCGTCGGCGAAATACAAGATGAGTATGACGTTCGAAGACCGCCCTGTGGAGCGTTTGAAGGACGGTTCTTGGGTGGTCGACGCCTCCCTTTCTGTCCGAGATCTGGGCGCTGATTACGGCCTTCCCATTCCGGAGTCGGCCGATTACGAAACGCTCGGCGGGTTTGCTCTCTCACAGCTGCAGAATATGCCGAAGGGGGGAGAAATTATTCAATACGGCGATTATAAATTTACGATCGTCGATATGGATGGCCGCCGGATCGCCAAATTAAAAGTCGAGAAAAAGCCCGCCCCGAATCAATCCCAAAGCGGAGGCGCTTTGGGGGGGCCGCGAAGTCCGGTCCCGCATAAAGTATCGATTGACAAATAAGAGGGTTTCCCTTATATAAATCTAAATTTTGGGACCCTCATGTGAAAAAAAACAGACCGTATATTCTCCTGGCGGTTCTTGTCCTTTCCTTTGCCTACCTTGCGTTCGCGTATCTGATCACTAAGAATATCTCCCCTTCTTCTGTCCCTTTGTCTATTTTCCTTTTCTCCTTGTTGGTAGGCGGGGCTTTGTTCGCGCTCTTCCGTCTTGATCAACAGCAAGAGCTCCGTTCATCCATCGAAGATCTCGATGCACTTCATAAAATCTCAGCATTAATGCCTCAGGGGGTGGAGATCGATGATCTTTTCAGTAAAGTATTTGAAACGGTACAACAGCGGCTTCCATCACTTTCCGCCGGCGCGCTCTTTCTGGTCCCTTGGCAGGGGGAAGAGCTCGATCTTGCGGCATCTGTTGCGCTTTCCCACGGGTGGAGTTCCGACTTAAAAGAACACCGAATCAAGCGAGGATCTGGAACGATCGGAAGGGTTGCGAAAGGAGGGGAGGCCTATTTCCCGAAGAAGCGGCCGGATTCTTCCCTGCCTGCTCTGGAGGAGTCTTCCTTGCAAAAGGAAGGAATGATCCTCTGCGGCTCCGTACCGCTTCGATCTTCGGAGAGGGTCGTAGGCGTTTTCTCTTTCTGGTCGAGCGAGCGAGTTTCCTTTACCCCTCGGGAAAAAAAATGGCTTGAGGCGGTCGGTGGACAGATCGGTTTGGCCTTGGAGCGGATTCAACTACAGAAATCCTATTTGAGAAGGGAGCGAGAGGCGCTGGCCCTTTTCCAATTAAGTCAGGCAACGACCTCCTCGTTATCAATCGATACCGTCGTCAAGATCATTCTGAGCCATGTCGCCGAAATTACTGAATCGGAGGCGGTTTGGATTATGCTATACAATCCGATTCAGCGGCTGTTGGAGGTCGTGGCCGCGCGTGGGTTTTCGGACCAGATTTCTCTGAAATCACTCACCCTCCGACCGGGGCAGGGAGTCCTGGGGGAAGTCTTTGAGAAAGAAAAGGTGATCTTTGTCCCGGATGTCCGGAAAGATCACCGCCTGGTTTATCGGGATGAGACCGAACGCTCCGGAATCACCTCCATGATCGGAATACCCTTGAAGGTCAAGGGGAGAGCCATCGGGGTGATCGGTTTATTTTCTCCCACATCGGTGGCCGATGGGCGGATTCAACAAGAGCGGCTCGACTTTCTGACAACCATCGCCTCACAGGTTGCCATCGCGATCGATAACGTAAAGCTGTATCAGGACCTGGAGCAAAAAGTGACGGAGTTGAGGCGACTTCAGGGGCAACTCATCCAAACGGAAAAGCTCTCCGCGATTGGAGAGTTGGTTTCCGGGGTGGCCCATGAAATCAATAATCCCCTTACCAGTGTGGTCGGGTTTACGCAGCTTTTGCTGGAGACGACCGAGAATCCACGTGATCGGGAATTCCTTGAAAAAATCTTCAGCGAGGCGATGAGCTGCTCCGAGATCATCCGGAACCTTCTCACCTTCGCCCGGCGCCATCCTGCCGAAAAGAGTTATAACAATATCAACGATATCGTCCGGAAGTCTCTTGAATTGAAACGTTATCAGTTGGAGACCGACGGGGTTGAAATCGTCGAAAATCTCTCCGACTCCATCCCTCCCGTCTGGGTCGATCCGCACCAGATGCAACAGGTCTTCTTCAACATCATTCATAATGCGCACCAAGCTCTTATCGAAAAGAAGAAACTGAGCACCAGCGCTCTACGATTAACGATTGCCGGCGAGAGCAGGAACGGGCTTGTCTCCATTTCCTTCCACGATACCGGACAAGGGATTCTTCCCGATGTGTTGCCAAAGATTTTTGAGCCGTTCTTTACGACCAAAGAGGTCGGCGTCGGAACCGGTTTGGGTCTCTCCATCTCTTATGGGATTGTCAAGGAACACGGGGGTGAAATCTTAATCGAAAATCTGTTTGGGGAAGGGGTCACCTTTATCGTCACCTTTCCGATCAATGGACAGGGGAGAGACCGGAGGGTGATCGATGCGGCCAAGGTCGGAAACTATGTCGGCAGAAAAATTCTCATTGTCGATGGTTCCAATGCAGCCGTGGAGATGTGTAGTTATATTTTGCGGTCGGAAGGTTTCCGGGTGGAGGGGGTGGAGAGTGGCCGCGCAGCCTTGGAACGGCTCCGATCCGAGAACCATGATCTCATTTTAGTCGACTTGGGAATCGCGGATATGCCGGGCCTCGCTTTCCATGATGCGATTCTGAAGGAACATCCGGTGATGGCGGAGAAGATCATCTTCCTGGCCGAAGAGCGGCTCGACTTAGAGGCGCGTCGTCTTTTGGAAGAGAGAAAAGTGGAGATCCTCTTCAAACCGTTCGGAATGACCGCATTAAAGGAGGCGGTCTATCGCTCTCTGATCACTTCTTTAAAGGCCTGATGAAGCTGAACGGTGATCGGTCCCGGTCTCCCGGAGCCGATTGTGTTCCCATTGATTCGTGTCAGCGGCATTAACTCAAAACTGCTGTTGGTAAGGAATGCTTCCTCGGCTTCAAAGAGCGCATCGGGTTTGTAGAATCCTTCCTCGATCACGATATCCTTTTTCCGCGCCAGGGAAATCACCTCCTCACGTGTGATCCCCTCTAAGAGACCGACCGCTGAAGAAGGGGTTTCCAGTTTTCCTTGCCGAAACCAAAAAAGGTTACTGGTTGTTCCTTCGCAAAGATACCCCTCTGGATTCAAAAGAAGCCCTTCGTCGGCCCCCGCTTTTTTTGCCTCTATTTTAGCCATGACATTATTCAGGAAGCTGGTCGACTTCATGGCTGGATCCAGTGCGGAGGTCGCATTTCGGCGGACTTGAACGATGGCGGCCGAAATTCCCTTCAAATAATATTCGGAAGGATATCCGTCAAAGGGTCGGGCCGTGACGACGAGCGTCGGTTTTTCGCACAGGGCCGGATCGAGTCCCATCTCTCCCTCCCCACGGGTCAGTGTCAGACGGAGGACGGCATCTCGAAGCTCATTTCGCTTTAGGGTGTCGTAGAGGATCGTTTCAAGTCGGGAAGCGGGAGGCAGAGAGAGTTCCAATCGATGCGCCGAACGGGTCAATCGCTCTAAGTGCGGGGAGAGACGAAAGATGACCCCGGCATAGGCACGAAGGGTCTCGAAGAGGCCGTCTCCGTATAAAAAACCATGATCGAAGACGGAGATCTTTGCCTCTTCCTTGGTGACAAAACGATCTTGAAGGTAGATCCACATTTAAAAGCCGTGAAGCGTGAGGGCTGAGGCGGAAGGGGCCGGATCAAAAGATCTAAAATCTTTCACGCCGCATGCCTCACATGTTTTCATGGTTCCAGCGCTTTAATCAAAGCGGCCGCTTTTTGAAGGGTCTCCCGGTATTCCCTCTCCGGGTCGGAATCGGCGACGATGCCGGCCCCCACTTGAAAGGTCATCTGCTCTCCCTGCCGGACCCAGGTCCGGATGGCGATGTTTAGATCCATCTCTCCCGTGAAATCGATATAGCCGACGGCGCCGGTATAAATCCCGCGGGCGCGCTTTTCCAGTTCGGAGAGGATCTCCATGCAGCGAACTTTGGGAACCCCCGTGATGGTCCCTCCCGGGAAGAGGGCCTGCACCACCTCGGTCAGAGTGACTTCCGGCCGGAGCTCTCCTTGGATATTCGAGACCAGATGCAAGACATGCGAGTACTTCTCAAGCGACATCAACTCATCGACTTTGATTGAGCCGTATCGGCAGACCCTTCCGAGATCGTTGCGCTCCAGGTCGACGAGCATCAGGTGTTCCGCCCGTTCTTTCTCGCTTTTATAGAGGGCTTCAATCATCCGCTGATCTTCTGCTTCATCTCTCCCACGCGGATGGGTTCCTGCAATCGGCCGGGTCGAAACGAGGCGTTTCCCGCCCGACGCGTTTACCTGGACGAGGCGTTCCGGCGAGCCGCTTGCGATCTGAACCGTCCCCAAATCGAGATAGGCGGCGAATGGGGAGGGGTTGATCTGGCGAAGCCGCTGATAGATCTGAAAAGGGGGGGGAGCGGGGGAGGTGATCCGGAAGCGGTGGGAGAGATTGGCCTGGAAGAGATCCCCGGCCGCGATGTACTCTTTTGCCCGGAGGAGCATTTCAATGTACTCGCGCTGCGAAAGATCTCCTTCGATGGTCGGTGTGAAGAGATGCGGCTCAATCTCCCTCGGCGGCGGAGGGGAAAGGAGTTTCGATTGTAAATCGGTAAGTTTCTCCCGCCCTTGCCGATGGGCAGACTCCTCCGATTTTCCCATTTCGATTTCAGGAAGGGGGTTGTAGACGATATAGAGTTGCCCTTTGGCATGATCGAGCAGGGCAAAGAGATTAAAGAAGAGAAAAAGGATGTCGGGGAGGTTGGGATTCCCAATAGAGGGAACTCGGATCCGTTCCCACTGACGGACCAGGTCATAGCTGAAGAATCCGGCCGCGCCCCCTTGCAGGAACGGAATTTCCTGAAGCGATCCCTCAAGGGGGGGAGATTGAAATCGATCGAGCCACTGCTGAAGGTGAGGCAGCGGGTTTCCCTTCCGGGTATGAGAGTCTCCCTCCCCATCACCGAATGATTCGAAACGGCTGTTTTCTCCTTTGCTCTCGAATCTGCCAAAAGGAGCTCCGGCGAGGAGTGAGAAGCGTCCATTAAACCAGCCTCCCGGCATCCCCTCGAAGAGGACGGCCTGCTCCTTCCATCCGAGCCGATCGAGGAGGGCTGGCGCAGATTCTCCTCGAAGGGGAAGTGTTTCAATCAAGAGGCTCCCGCCGGGACGATCCGAAGAGAGGGGTTTAAGACGCCATCCCTGGATGGAAATCATTTGGACGGCTCCATCTCGCGGAGGATCGCCTCTATGGTCTCGATCGGGCGTTTCGATTCAAGGATCGGCCGTCCAACAACGATGTAATCGGCGCCGGCTTCAATCGCTTGCCGAGGGGTCGCGACCCGCCGTTGGTCCTGGTGTTCTCCGGCGAGCAACCGGATTCCCGGCGTCACCAATCGAAAGGAAGGGGGAAGGTCTTTCCGTAGGAGGGGGAGTTCCTGGGGCGAGGAGACGGCGCCGTCCATCCCTTCTTCTTGCGCAACCCTTGCCAGATGCACCACCATTTCCTCGATAGAGGAGGGGGTGCTGAGGGTTTCCTGCAGCATCGGATGATCGAAGCTCGTTAAAATGGTCACGCCGAGGAGGAGGGGGGCGGGGATTCGTTCGCGGAGGGCGGCTTCCCGAACGGTCTCCACCGTTTTGCGCATCATCTCCCTCCCGCCGAGGGTGTGAAGCGTGAGCATGAGAACGCCGAGCCGGGTTGCTTGGAGGACGGCGCCTGCGACCGTGTTGGGAATATCATGAAATTTCAGATCGAGAAAGACGCCCGCGCCGCGCTTTTGAATTTCATGGATCAAGGAGGGTCCGGCGGCGGTAAAAAGAACGGAGCCGATCTTGAAGATTCTGATTCGTCCGGAGAGTTGATCGACGAGACGAATCGCCTCTTGTGGATCATCGAGGTCGAGTGCCAAAATTAAACGATCGGAAGGGGTCATCTGTTCTCTCTCTGAGGTGGCGCTAGCCGGGTCGAACGCATCGAAAGCCGACATCGGTGATAGTGGAATTGGGAGGGGCATAGAGGCGAAAGGTGACGGTTGAATGATGCTTGACTAATTCCTTTTGGACCTCCGGGGGAAAATGACCGATCGTCGACCATGAATTGCCTCGGATGACCTTGAGCTGTTTTCCATACTCCTTACTTTGATACTTGCTTTGGGGATAGGGTCGGTACCAATCGGCCGTCCACTCCCAGACGTTCCCGATCATATCCAGTGTTCCGTAGGGGCTCTGTCCTGCGGGATAATGTCCGGCCGGGGTCAGGTCTTGAGACTGTCCGCCGACATTCGCCTTTGTCGAATCGAACTCGTTTCCCCATGGATATCGTCTTCCCTCAGGGCCCCGTGCCGCTTTTTCCCATTCCGCTTCGGTCGGGAGCCGACCCTCCTTCCAATGGCAGTAGTCCTGCGCTTCCTGCCAGGCGACCATTACGACCGGATAGCGATCGCTTCCTTTCGCATATTGTCCGTTTTCCCAATGTTCTGGAGGAGCACGGCGGGTCGACCGAATAAATTCGGCGTATTGGGCGTTGGTGACTTCGGTCCGATCGATATAGTACAGCGGCAAGAAGATCTTATGAGCCGGACCTTCGTCGACGAACCAAGGTTTGACGATCCCTTGTTCCTGCGCAAAGTGGTCCTCATCGACCTCATCGGTCCCCATCATGAAATCACCGGCGGGAACCGCGACCATCCCTTCCGGTGGACGGCGTGAACAAGCGAACAAAAAAGCGGTCACGAGGGCGGCAAGGACGTTATTTCTATGAAGTATCATCCCGTATGGTCCGGTTTTTAAGTAAGCCGAATCTTACTGAATCATGGATGAGGTGTCAAGTTTTGCAAAAAAGACTTGACACCCTGGGGGCCAATCGATATAGTATCGCCTTGTTATTCCGAAAAGGTCACTTGTCCTTCCAGCCGAGAGTCATTAACAGTCAGAGCGCGGGAGCGAGTGTTTTCACTTTCTGAGATCTCTACAGGCACCAGCAATACCGGATCAGTAACACCAGACAGCAGGGCTTCATTAGAAATAAACAAGGAGGAACAAAATGAAGTTTGGACGGATCGGTTTGGCAATGCTCGTTGCAACAGCGTTTAGTGTGAATGTCGGATCGGCGGCAGAAAAAGATCCCACCGCACCGCGTGTTCCTGCGGACCAGATGGCGGCCGCAAAAGCGTGGAAGAATCCACAGAAAGCGACCCCTGATAATATTGCCAAAGGAAAAGAGATCTTCAACGGAAAGGGAACCTGCTTCACCTGCCACGGAAATGAAGGACGTGGCGACGGTCCCGCCGGTGCGGCGCTCGATCCCACTCCCCGCAATTTCCACAATGCGAAATTAAAGGCCAAGACGGATGGTGAGTTTGCTTGGGTCATCAAGAACGGCAGCCCCGGCACCGGGATGATCTCCTACGTCCCCGGCGTGATCAGCGAGGAAGAAATGGCGCTGGTGATCCTTTTTGAGAGAAGCCTGCACGACCAACCATAAGTTCGGATGTATGAGAGGTGTTTAGAAGGTTTTTCCCAATCCTTTTGATTCTGGTTTTGATGGCCTCCTTTGCGTTTTCAGCCGAGGAGCAGTTGGCAAGACCAAGAGTTCCTGCGGATCGTCTGAAAGAGGTTCAGGCTCTAAAGAGCCCCTTTAAGCCAAATCCGGAGAATATTTCAAAAGGAAAAGCAATCTTTGAGGGAAAAGGGACCTGCTTCACCTGTCATGGCAAGGGAGGAAACGGGGAGGGATTGGCAGCCGCAGGGATGGATCCTCCCCCTCGGAACTTCACCAATGCGGCCTTCCATGCAATGCGAACAGATGGGGAGCTCTTCTGGGTGATCAAAAATGGGAGTCCTGGAACGGCGATGATGCCCATGGTCGGAAGTGTGATCACTGACGAAGAGGCCTGGTTGGTGCTTCTCTATGAGAGAAGCCTCGGCCGAAAAAAATAGCCCAAAGAGGGAGCGAAAGCTCCCTCTTTTTTTTTGAATTCTATTCTTTAAGGTGAAAGCCCAAGCGCGACCATTCAGCTTAATGCATATTCATCGGGGGTAGGAGCCTTTTTACCGTCCGGTCTCTTTAACCATCATCGAAGAAATGTTGAATCGCATCTAGAGTGAGGATCACGCCTTCAACCGTCGTTGACAGCGTTGGCTTTTTTATTCTAGAATACAAAGCAGATTTGTGAATAATTGGGCTTTTTATGATGGAAAAAAAAGGAAGCATCTTAATTGTAGATGATGAAGAGAATATTCGCGATATCCTCTTTGAAGTCCTCTCCAATGAAGCGTATGAATGTCACCGTGCGCCCGGCGGAGAAGAGGCGCTCTCTTTAATAAAAAAGAGGCCTTTCGCGCTTGTTTTGTCGGATATCCTCATGCCCGGCATGTCAGGGATCGATTTGCTGAAAGAGGCCAAATCCATCGATGCCGACTTGTCGTTCATCATGGTCACCGCCGTCCATGCGGCGGAAACAGCCATTGAGGCAATGCGGCTGGGGGCCGACAATTATCTCATCAAACCTTTCAACTTGGATGAGGTGATCCTGAGTGTTGAGAAGGCGCTTCAACGTCGAAGATTGATTATCGAGAACAGAGAGTACCAGCTTCACCTTGAAAAAAAGGTTGAGGAGCGGACGCGTGAGTTGAATAATGCGTTAAAGAAGATTCAGGCGAGTTATCGCGCCACGCTCGAAGCGCTCGGCTCCGCACTCGATACGCGCGACATCGGTACTCATGCTCACTCCAGACGGGTAACGCATTATGCTCTCCTCTTAGGACGAACCCTCGGCATGAGTGATGAAGAGTTGGAAGTCTTGGAGCGAGGGGTCTATCTACATGATATCGGCAAGATCGGCATTCCCGACGATATTCTCCTCCGGCCTGGAAAGTTGACCAAGCAGGAGATGGAAATTATGATGACCCACGCCGAATTAGGAAAGCGACTCCTCTCCAGGATCGACTTTTTGAGAGAGGCCTCCGAGATCGTCTACAGCCATCAAGAGCGTTTTGACGGGTCCGGGTATCCGAGGGGGTTGAAGGGAGAGGAGATCCCGTTGGGCGCGCGCGTCTTTGCGATCGTCGATGCCCTCGATGCAATGACCTCCGATCGCCCTTACCGAAAGGCGCTTCCTTTTGAGGCGGCCCGGGCGGAAATTATACGCTCGTCGGGAATCCAATTCGATCCCGAGATTGTCCGTGTCTTTACGAATATTCCCAAAGAGCAATGGCTGAGGGTGCGGGAGCGCCCCCTCCTTTATGAAGAAGAGAGGGAGGTCGCCTAAATTTGTGTTTTAAAACGCGGCAGCCATCGGAAGGCTTGCTGCATAATCTCTTCGTCATCGGCCCCGGTGCCGAGCCGTCCGAGAGGGGTGGTTTTCCAGACGAGATGATCCCTTCTTCCTGGTAAGGAGATCCTCAAAATCTCTTTGACATTCAGAGGGATCTATGATACATTCACCGCCGATTATGTTCCGCATCCAGTCCCTCTGGATGAACTCAGCTGTGACAGACACCCTCACTCATGAACTGGCCAAGAAAGGAAGTTCCACCCCCTTACTATCGCGAAGGCAAGTACCATACGATTTTGAAGGATCAAGGGTGTGAGCGGGTAAGGATTAAGGATGTACGAAGAACAGGTACCTGTCCCGATGGAGGAAGAAAGCGGTAGCTCCTTCAGTAAATCGGCTGAGTATGAACCTTTCCCCAGCGAGAATCGTGCAGCATCTTCTCCTTTTGAAAAATTAGAACCTATCCTGCAAGTCATGGCGGACCATGCCGAATTGGTTCGCGACCCTCCAAAATTCTTGAATTTACTCCTCGACCAGGTCTTCAAAGTCATGGGATCCGATGTTCTTCTCCTGTTTAGCCGGGAGGAAAAGGCGCCGGACTGGGTCCTTCTTTCATACCGCGGGATGCCGAAGGACTTCGGGAAGAACGGTTTTATCCCCCGCGCCTGGCAGTCTCTTCCGACCATTGTTCTCCAGCAAGGGCCTAATCTTTTCTCTGATGAAGTCTCAAAAGATCCCCTCTTCGTCGGTCAGATCATCCGTGGGATGAACATTCAGAGCTTTGCCGGGGCCACCCTTCAGTCGGAAGGGAAGGTCCTCGGATCGTTTTCGATCGGTTATGCGAAACCTCATGCAATGACACCCACTGATCGAGCGCTCTTTTTAATGATTACAAAGCTTATTTCCCCCTTCATGATCCAACAGGGAACCCCCGCCTCTCCCGCCACGGCTGCTCCGGAGGAGCCTCGATTTACGGCCGGCTTGGATTTACATGGACGGATTGTTTCAATCAATTCCGAATTTGCTCGGTTCCTGGGTTATGAAAAAGAGCAAATACATAAAACGCCGTTCTCTCAGCTATTAACGCAGGCGGGACTGACCGCCTTCTCCGGACAGGTGGAGGCCCTCAAGTCCGGCCAAAGGAACCTTCCCCCCTTTCATATGGAAGTCTTAAGACACGGAGAGTCAAGGCGGGTTCTGAATGTCGAGCTCTCTCCTTATCTCAAAGAGGGGACGAAGATGGCCGGCGTAACGATGACAGCGCAGGACGCAACAAATATCGAGGTGCTGGAGAAAGATCTCTCCGATAAAAAAATAGAATTAAATCTGTTGGAGGCGCTTTTCTCCAGCCTGAGCCGCTCTTTCCAAGAGGGAGACGTATTCCTGACCGCATTGGAAAAAACCCTCTCGCTGATGAATATCGACGGGGGGTATCTTCTCCGGTTCGACGACAAGAAACAACGATTCCTTCTGGTCGCCCAAAAAGGCCTTTCCCCCGAAAAAGCACAGCGGCTCGAAAAACAGGGGGCGAAGGTCGGTGAAAATGTCGTCGGAAAAATCATAGAGAAGAAATCGCCCACCCTTGTCGTCGCCGAGGACGGGAAGGGTTCCTTAAAAAAGAGATTCGTCGGAGAAGAAGGCCTTCTCTCCTATATGGGGGTGCCGATCCACGCTTCGGGACAGACTTGGGGAACCCTCTCCTTATTCAGCCGGAGTCGGCTCTTTACCGAAAGAGATCTGTCTGTTCTCGGTTTTGTCGGAAGAGAGATCGGCTTTGCCATCGACAACATGAAATTGTTTGACCGTGCTCGGCAGCGGGTCGAAGATCTGACGATCATGAATGAGGTTAGCCAGTCGATCACGAAAAGCCTTCATCTCGATCAACTCCTTTCTTCAGTCGCCAACAGCCTGACCCGGATGATCGGGGCGAGCAACTGCTACATCTTTTCCGTCGATGATAAACGCAACCTCCTTTACGGCGTGGCCGCGTCGGATCAGCGGGGGGATGCCATTCGGAAAGTGGAAATCAAAATGAATGAGAATACGCTCCTTTCCCTCACGGCCCGGGAGCAGCATTCCATTGTCATTGAAAACGCCCCGCAGGATCCGCGGGTCAGCAAGAAATGGATCGATCTCTTTAAGTCGAGATCCCTCTTAGCGGTTCCGCTCATTATTAAAGAGCGGGTGATCGGAGTGCTTCTTCTCGATGAAACCCGCTATTTCCGGCAGTTCACTCCGGAAGAGATCCAGAAGATCGTCACGCTGGCCAATCAGGTCTCGATCGCCATCGAAAACGCCACCCTTTATCAGGCGGTGACCAAGCATATGGAGCGCCTGCAGACCCTCTCTTCCGCGATCGTCAACATTCAGGAAGAGGAGCGGCGGCGGATCGCCCAGGAGCTGCATGATGAAGCGGGACAAGCGCTGACCGGGATCAAGATGAATCTCGAGTGGGTGGAAAAAGAGCTGGCCCCTTCCGAGAAAGCGGTCCGGGAAAAAATCGATGAGGTCAAATCCCAGGTCGGGAAGATCATGGAAGAGCTCCGGCGGCTCTCTTACGATCTGCGCCCGGCGATTCTCGACGAACTCGGCCTGGTGCCGACGCTCCGCTGGTATATCGAGGAGTATTCAAAGCGCACCCGAACCGCCGTACACCTCCAGACGACCGGCCTTCAGAAACGGCTCTCTGCAAAAATTGAGATCCTCCTCTATCGGGTGATTCAAGAGGCCCTGACCAACGTCGCAAAACATGCCCAGGCGGAGTCGGTCGTCCTCTCCCTGGAAAAAAAGGATGTCCATATCCACCTCTACATCACCGACGATGGAAAAGGCTTTGAGGTGAAGCGCTACTTCTCTTCTCCGCCGATGATCCGGCGGGGCCTCGGTATTTTAGGAATGAAAGAGCGGGTTGAATTGGCGGGAGGGACTTTTTTCATCGACTCCGATTTGGGACAAGGAACGAGAATTTCAATTAAAGTTCCGATCGTAAAAAGAGGGTCATGATAAAAAAAATCAAGATCATGATCGCCGACGATCATACCATCGTCCGACAGGGGATGAGAAAGCTTCTTGAAACCTATCCGGAGCTCCAGGTCCTCGGAGAGTCGCAAGACGGGGATCAAACCGTCGAACTCGCCGGACAGCTCCTTCCCGATCTGATCATTATGGACATCAGCATGCCCGGCCTCAATGGTTTGGAGGCGACCCGTCAGATCAAAAAGCGACTTCCTGAAATAAAGATCTTGATTCTCACCATGCATGGAGAGAAAGAATATATTTTTAAGATTCTTCAATCGGGCGCCTCGGGTTATTTGCTAAAGGGCTCCCCGATCGAGGAGCTGGTCGCGGCCATCCACGCCGTCGATCGAGGTGAATCCTATCTCAGCCCTCCGGTTTCAAAGTCGATTATTGAAGATTACATCGGCGGCGGACCGAGGCGCTCCGGCACGACACGGTCTCAGTCGCTCACGATCCGTGAACGAGAAGTGCTGCAATTAATCGCGGAGGGGCATACCAGTAAAAGCATTGCCACCCGCCTCTCTCTCAGCTCCAAAACCATTGAAACCCACCGATCCCACATCATGCAAAAATTGAATATCCACAACGCAGCGGGGTTGATCCGTTATGCGATCCAGAAAGGCTGGGTCGAAGTCGCCCACTCGTAGGAACGCCGGCGAACCCTAGGTGATTCCCGCCTCCCCCTCCTATTTCCCATTAAGTCAGGGACTCCCCTGATTTACAAATGATTCGTAATAAGTTATAAATGTTAGCGTTTTTACCCTCAGATGGAATATCCCTTATCCGGATCAAACATCTGGCTTTGTCTAGGAATCAACGGGGGAGTCGCAAGGTCGATCCCGAAAGAGGTTGGATTGGCAGGAAGGTATAGAACCGTTGTCCGGTTTTCCTGGAAAACTGGTTTGATGATGGAAAGACGAAGCCGCGGACGGATGTTTCATCGGTTGTTTTCCTCACCTTTTTTAATCCCCTTTTTAAGCATGATTGTTCCCTCCCCATTGGATAATAACTGATTCATGTTGAACTCATAACGAGGAAGAGAAATGCCGGAGAAGAGATCGTTAACGAAGCGTGAAACCGAAATTGTGCGCCTTGTCGCAGACGGCTTTAAAAATAGGGAAGTCGCGGAAAAATTAGGGATTAGTGTTAAGACGGTCGAGACTCATCGGGCCAATATCATGAATAAACTCGCGCTTCGAAATCTGGCTGAGTTGATTCGGTACGCCATTCAAAAAGGGTTGGTTAAAATCGATCAAGAGGCTTAGAGGGGCCGATCGCACCGGCACGGATTCCATCGAAAGGGCTCATGGCCAACAGAATCCTGATCATTGACGATGAGCAGCTCCTTCTGGACCTGCTCACCCACCTTCTTACCAAAATTGGATATGAGGCGGATCAGGCATTGGACAGCCGAGAGGCGGCGGGGAAACTAAAGGATCGGAAGTACGACGCCGTTTTCCTCGATATGAAAATGCCGCTGATGGATGGGAAGGAACTTTATTTGAAGATTCAGGAGCGCTTCCCCGATCTGGCCAAGCGGATTATTTTTATTACCGGAGACGTTGCCAACCCGGAGACGCTTTCATTCCTGAAGGAGACCGGCAATCTTTTTATTCAAAAGCCGTTCACCATTAAGGAGGTCAAGAACCTTCTCGATCGTTTTTTCATGAGCCCGAACGCTTCTTCTGCCGCTTCAGATATTCCTCAATAAACGGATCGATTTCGCCGTCCATCACCGCCGTCACATTTCCTCTCTCAAGACTGGTCCGATGGTCTTTCACCATCTGGTAAGGCTGAAAGACATACGACCGGATTTGATGTCCCCATCCGATTTCTTTCTTCTCTCCGGCCCCGGTCAACTTTGACAACTCCGCCGCCTTTTGCTCTTGCTGAAGCTCATAGAGTCGAGACTTCAGGACCGTCATCGCCACCGCTTTATTCTGCAGTTGGGAGCGTTCGTTCTGGCACTGGACGACGATATTGGTCGGCAAATGGGTGATCCGAACCGCCGAGGAAGTTTTGTTGACATGTTGTCCTCCGGCGCTGCTGGCGCGGTAGGTATCGATCCGAAGGTCTTTCTCGTTGATCACCACGTTGGGATCATCTTCGATTTCAGGAGAGATGAAGACCGACGCGAAGGAAGTATGTCTTCGCTTGTTGGCATCGAACGGCGAAATCCGAACGAGACGGTGAACGCCGCTTTCCGATTTTAGATAGCCGTAGGCGTAAGGTCCCTTTGCCGAGAAGGTGACACTTTTGATTCCCGCTTCATCCCCCGGCTGCAGGTCCAGCGTCTCGACCCGATATCCCTTCCGCTCGGCCCAGCGGATGTACATCCGCGTGAGCATCTGGGCCCAGTCTTGAGACTCGGTCCCGCCGGCTCCCGGGTGGATCGTCACGATGGCATTGTTGAAATCTTTCTCGCCCGAGAGAAGGGTTTCGATCGTGAGCTGATCGATTTCCGACTTCAATTGCTGGAGGTTCGCCTCAATCTCTTTTTCAAGAGAGGCGTCCGCCTCTTCCTCGGAGAGTTGCAGCATCACGGAGGTTTCTTCGAACCGGCTCTCGATTTCGTTCCACCGCTTGAGCTCTTTTTCAAAGCGTGTTTTGACGGTCAGTTTGTTCTGGGCGGTGGCAGGGTCTTTCCAGAAATCGGGATGGCTCGATTCGGAAGTGAGCTTCTCGATCTGTTCTTGATGGCTGGCGAGGTCAAAGATGGCTCCGGAGTTGTTCGAGCTCCTTCCGGATCAATTCGAGGTTCTGTCGTAAATCAATCAGCATCGGTTTTTCTCCTCTTTTTTCTGAAGATAAACAAAACAAATCCCAGGGCGATTATAACACAACCGATCGCGAAAACATCTCCGACCGCGGTGTAGAGGGTCCGTCGAATGCCGGGGTGAAGCGGCTCCGTCAGCGCCGCCTCGGTGAAAAGCGGAGTCTGCTTTAAAATTCGCCCGTGTGCGTCGATGAAACCGGAGATGCCGGTATTCGCCGCGCGGGCGAAGGGGACCCGGTTTTCGATCGACCGGAAGACCACCATCGAGAAATGCTGATAAGGAGCGGCGGAATCGCCGAACCAGGCGTCGTTCGTAATGGTGGTCATCACCGACGCGCCGTTTTGAGCGAACCGGCGGACCACCTCGGGGAAGATCACTTCAAAACAGATGACGGTACCGACAGGTGTCCCGGCCGCTTTCATGACGGTGGCCTCGCGGCCGGGAATAAACTCTCCGATCCCTTCGACCATTTTATTGACAAAGAAAAGAAAAGAGGAGAGGGGAACATATTCGCCGAAGGGAACCAGATGTATCTTGTCATAACGCCCAACCACGTCGGCGGCCGGCGAGAGAAGAAAGGCGCTGTTCAAGAGCGCCATCTGTCCGGAGGCCGCCGGCTCGAACGCGGGGCTTCCGAAGAGGAGATAGAATCTCCCTTCGTGGGCGAGGTCGAGCAACTCGTTTCGAAGGGCGGTTTCGGTCTGAAAGAAAAAAGGGGCCGCCGACTCCGGCCAGACCATGAGTTCGGGACGGGAGCCTCCGCCCTGAAGCGAGGCCAGGGAGAGAGCCTTGTATTTTTGAAGGGTCTCCGTGCGGAGGCGCGCATCCCATTTTTGATCTTGGGCGATATTCCCTTGGACCACGGCGACCGTCAGGCTTTTCTCTTCCCCCATCGGCTGATCCAAACGATAGAATCCGTATCCCAGGCTGAGGAGGAAGAGCCCTCCCGCCAGGATCAGCTCGCGCCATGCGATTTGATGTTCGATCCATCCCCGGCGGATCATTTCAAAGAGACCGATATTGACCAGCACGATCAGAAATCCGATACCGTAGATGCTGGCGAGATCGGCGATTTGAATCAGCGGAAGAAAGCGGTATTGTGAATAGGCAACGGCGGCCCATGGAAAGCCGGAGAGAAGATGTCCACGGGCATACTCCAGCGCGACCCAGAGGGCGGGGATGAAAAGAAATCCCCATCGGAGTTTCCTCTCGAATAGAGAGCGAACGCCGGCGGCAAAAAGGCCGAGGTAGACCGCGCAATAGGCGACCAACAAAAGCATCAGAAAATAACTGATCGGCTGGGGGATCTTGCCGTATTGGGTCATGCTGATCGTGACCCAAGAGAGCGTACCGGAAAAATAAACCAGTCCGGCAACCCACCCGATCAGAAAGGATCGGGCCGGAGTCTCATCCCGGAGGGCGAAGAAGAGCGGGATGAAGGCGACCCACGCAAGGGGAAAAAGCTCCCAGCGAGGGAAGCTGAGTGCGAGGAGCAGGCCTGATAAGAAGGCCAGCGCAAAGGGAAGGGATCGCCGCTTCACAAGCGCTGGATTCGATCGGATCGAAGGAGCAGCGGGGCGTTTATTCTGTGTGGCGCGGATGGTGGTCAATTCCGACGTATGCCTCTATAAAGCGTCGAATTCTGGCCTCGTCGAATTCATTTAACTTGTCGATCTTTCCCCAGGCCGTCAGTGCAATCGGCGTGTCGAGACCGGCGTAGGGGGCGACGATGAGATGTCCGAAGCGGCCGTTCTGCGGACTCATCTGGGCCATCTTGAAGTATTCTTTGGCGAGGTTCTCGAGCTTCTGAATCATCTCCGTGCAGTTTTTGCAGTCGTATTGGATCATGACGCCGCCGTCTTCGAGGTTGTGGACCTGCAGTTCGTTGGGGATCTGCCGGTTGTAGACGCCCCAGCGGGCGACGAAGGGGACATGGGGACCCGACGTCGGCGGCTTGCTGTTGTAGGGAGGATGGGGACTTTCAATTGCTTGGATATGATCATTGCCTAAGGAGGGAACCGTGGTCCCGGGCTCTTTCTCCTCGATTTTTTCCGCCTTTTTCGCAGGCGCCTGGGCGGCCTCTTTTTTCGAAGCCGGGGGGGCCGCCTGAAGCGGTCCGTTCAAGAATAGGATGAAAGCGAATACGATTGTTCCAATCGAGAGTGTTCTCATCTCCTCCTCATGTTTGTTTTAGGTTTGTATGATAGACGATTCTATCAAAATATAAATGGAAAAGATAGGCGGCGGCGGAACATAAAATCGTATGCCGACATGAGATTTTTTTTCTTTGATCGATTGAAAAAGGAATCGGAGCTTGTTAGGATGGTAATATTCGTTCAAAGGGAGGCGCATGAGGGACATTGTACTTTTACAAGATTTAGCGGTTGTGATGATCGTGTCGGGGCTGGTGACGATTTTCTTCCACCGGTTCCATCTGCCGGTGGTGCTCGGGTACATTCTTGCCGGGTTCATCATCAGTCCGCATACCCCCCCCTATCCGCTCATCAGCGATGAGGCCTCGATTGAAACGCTGGCGCAGTTGGGGGTCATTTTCCTGATGTTCGCCCTCGGCCTCGACTTCAACCTCCGGAAGCTGAAACAAGTGGGATCGGCCGCGCTGATCGCCGCCATCCTCGAAATCCTCGTGATGGTCTGGCTCGGCTACGAGGTGGGTCAGCTTTTCGGCTGGGGGAAGATGGACAGCATTTTTCTCGGCGCGATCCTCTCGATCTCCTCCACGACGATTATCTTGAAGGCGCTTGAAGAGCTCGGAAAAACAAAAGAGAAGTTTGCCCAGATGATCTTCGGGATCTTGATCGTCGAGGATATTCTCGCCATCATGATCATCGCGCTGCTCTCGACGGTCGCCGTGACAGGCTCATTGCAGGTGACGGGGGTGTTGCTCACGGCGGGACAACTGGGCATCTTCCTGGTGGTCGCACTCGTCTTCGGTTTGCTCGCGGTGCCGCGGCTGCTCCGCTATGTCGCCCGATACAGGAGCAATGAGATGCTCCTGGTCACGGTTCTCGGGCTCTGCTTCGGATTCTCATTGCTGGCGGTGAAGTTCGGCTATAGTATCGCGCTCGGCGCTTTTATGATCGGCGCGATCATCGCGGAGGCGAGGGAGATCGGCAAGATCGAACATCTGGTCGCCCCGGTGCGAGATATGTTCAGCGCGGTCTTCTTCGTGGCGATCGGCATGCAGATCAATCCGGCCCTCTTGGCGCAGTATACGACCCCGATCATTATTATTACACTTGTCGTGGTCGTCGGGAAGGTCGTGACCTGTACGGTCGGGACACTCATTGCGGGACACAACCTTCGAACCTCGATGCGGGTCGGAATGGGCTTGGCGCAGATCGGGGAGTTCTCTTTCATCATCGCTTCCCTCGGAATTACGCTCAATGTCACCAGTCAATTTCTCTATCCCATCGCGGTGACCGTTTCTGCGGCGACGACACTCCTGACCCCCTTCCTTATTCGAAGCGCAGACGGTTTTGTCAATTGGTTCGATCGGAGCGCTCCCAGGACGCTGGTGAGCTCTCTGGGCCTCTATGCCGACTGGATTAAACGGCTGGGAAGCACCGCCGAGCAAAGTCAGGCGAAGCGTCTTGCCCGGCGGCTGGCCTGGCAAATCGGGTTGAACATGAGCTTGATCACCGGGGCATTTTTGGTGGCCGCCTACCTGGCCAAACGAATTGAGGCGCCCTGGCTTCCCGAATGGGTCGGAGGCGCCAATGCGCTGGTCTGGTTGATCACCCTTCTGGTCACGCTGGTTCCGCTCCTCGCCACCTTCCGAAAGTTTCAATCGCTGGGTTTCCTTCTGGCCGAGATCAGCGTCCGCCGCAGCGGCGCCGGGGTCCGGGCCCCGGCGATCCGAACCGCGATTGGCAACACCATCATGATTGGAGGAACCGTTTTCTTGGCGGTGTGGATCCTTCTGATCAGCGCCACTTTTCTCCCTCCTTGGCCGGTCCTCTTTGTCTCTCTGATTTTGATCGCGGCGGTTTCGTCATTGCTTTGGCGAAGGCTCTCTCGAATTCACAATCGCGCCCAAGTCGCCTTGGATGAGGTCTGGTCCCCGTTGCCCCCGCATCCTTCGGAAGGTTTGTCCCTTCCGCTGCTGGCGAATCTTAAGGAGGTCGAACTGGATACCCTCTCGATCCAGGAATTCTCCTCGGCCGTCGGCAAACTGATCAGCGAGCTTCAGCTCCGGAGCCGAACGGGAGCGAGCATTATCGTGATTGAGCGAAACGGAGATCGGATTATCAATCCCGATCCGAGCGAGGAACTCCGGGCCGGCGATAAACTTCTCCTCCTCGGAGATCATCGTCAGCTAGAGGAGGCACGACGAATTCTATTTGGCATCAAGACCCCTTCCTGAAAGAAACCGACCCAGAGAGTGTAATCCCAAAGAGATAATGTCCTAAACTGCCAAAGTAGAAATGTCCTCTTTAACTGATAGACTGCCTGCTCGAATGAGGAGAGGCGGGATGGTCGGAGAGGACAAGGTGGTGATGAGTATCAAAGAGCTGAGGCGGCTGAGCGTGGTGAGGCAAGCGATGCAGAAGAAGATGACACAGCGGGCCGCTGGGGAGGCGTTGGGATTGTCAGAGAGGCAGCTGCGTCGGCTCATCCGGCGGATACGGGCGGAAGGAGAGGCGGGGATTGCGCATCGAGGGCGCGGCAAGGGATCGAACCGGGGATTGGCAGCGAAGCGCAAGGCAGAGATCCTGCGACTGTACAAGCGGCAGTATGCTGACTTTGGACCGACGCTGGCTGCGGAGAAGCTATTAGAGCGAGATCAGATTGCGGTCAGTGATGAGACGCTACGCCAATGGCTGCTGGCCGAAGGGATCGATCATTTTAGGCGGCGAGCGCGTCCGCATCGGGCGTGGCGGCAGAGAAGATCGTATATGGGAGAGCTGATCCAGATGGACGGGTCACATCACCGCTGGTTTGAAGGGCGGGGGCCGAAATGCGTCTTGATGGCCTACATCGACGATGCGAGCAGTCGCGTGCAGGCGCAATTCTACGAATATGAAGGAACGATCCCGGCGATGGACAGCTTTAAGGGGTATGTGAAGCGCTATGGCATTCCGCTGGCCGTCTATGCAGACAAGCACACGACCTACAAATCTCCGGCTAAAGCGACCCTCAGCGAGCAGTTGGAAGGTCGGACGCCAGAGAGCCAGTTTGAGCGTGCGCTCGGTGAGCTTGGGGTGCAGATGATCCACGCGCATTCCCCGCAGGCCAAAGGGAGGGTTGAGCGGCTGTTTAAGACGTTTCAAGATCGGTTGGTGAAAGAGATGCGCCTGGCCGGGATCTCAAGCATCGAGGCGGCGAACCGGTTTCTTTTGGGGTATCTGCCGATCTACAACCGACGGTTCTCAGTCAGAACAGTCGAAGGGGCCAACCTGCACCGGTCCAGTCCGGGTCTGCGCGCACTGGATCGCATCTTATGCATCAAGACAGAGCGTGCATTGCGCCGTGACTTTACCGTGGCCCATGACCGAAAGCTCTACCAGATCGAAGACAATCTGCGGGCGCACCAGGTGACGGTCGAGGAGCAACTCGACGGCACCATGCGGATCACTCATCAGGGACAGCCGCTTGGGTATCGGCAGATTACCACCCGGCCGCTGAGGGCCCACGAAACACCAAAGTCACCCTCGCAGAGGCCCAGAACCAAACCATCACCGCAGCACCCTTGGAAAAAACATCCTTGGTTGCGAAAGAAAAAAGAGCCCTGCGCTTCGTTATCCTAAAACCGGACATTTCTATCTTGGTAGGATTAGGACATTTCTACTTTGGCTTGACAAAACCGACCCAGAGAGTTGACTTTTCAATCAGATCCGTTATACTCAAAAGCTTGTTTTTCCTTTTTCTATAGCGCTTCAGGTTGAAGATCGCTCGCCGATCGTTAAGGTCAGCCGCCCCATTCACAGCGCGGCTATATCACATGCCCAGGAAGAATCGATGAAAGCCATATTGACCGCTCTCCTTACAGAGGTGGTCGCGGAGGCCCGAACGCAGGGGAAGCTCAAGCAGGGGAAGAGCCCTCAAATCATTTTGGAGGTCCCCAAGCGGGAGGGGCAGGGCGATTTTGCGACGACGCTGGCCCTCTCTCTCTCGAAGGAAGAGGGTCGCCCTCCACGAGAGATTGCTTCGGACCTGGTTTCAATGCTCCAGGGGCGCTCTCCGCTGATTCAAAAAATAGAAATTGCCGGCCCCGGTTACATCAATTTTTTCCTGAGCAAGGATCATTGGCATCAGGCGCTTCTCGACATCCTTGAAAAGAAAGAGCGCTATGGCCGGGCTTCGGTGGGCGCGGGAAAGAAGGTCCAGATCGAGTTCGTCAGCGCCAATCCGACCGGCCCGCTCCATGTCGCGCACGGCCGGGCGGCCGCATTGGGGGATGCATTGGCCCTTCTTCTCCAGGCGGTCGGTTACCAGGTGGACCGGGAATATTATATTAACGATGTCGGCAATCAGATGAATCTGTTGGGCCGCTCCACTTATCTTCGTTACCGGGAACTCTTCGGCGAAAAAGTGACCTTTCCGGATGAGAGTTACCGGGGAAGTTATATTATCGAGATCGCCGAGGAGATCAAGCAGTCGGCCGGCGATCGATACCTGACCGGCTCCGAAGAGGAGCATCTCCCTTATTTTGTCCGGACAAGTTACCAGACGATCCTCGGTTGGATCCGGCGGGACCTGGATCAATTTGGTGTTCACTTCGATCGGTGGTTTCCCGAAGAAGATCTTTACCGGAACAAAGAGGTCGATGCCTCCCTTGAATTCCTGAAATCGGCGGGGGTGCTCTATGAGCAGGACGGTGCCCTCTGGGTCGCGACCACCCGCTATGGGGATGATAAGGACCGGGTGGTGATGCGGAGCAATCGTCAGATGACTTATTTCGCCTCCGACATCGCCTATCACCGGAACAAATTCGAGCGGGGATACGATCGGCTGATCGACATCTGGGGGGCCGACCATCACGGCTACATCGCCCGGGTCAAGGCGGTCGCCGCCGCCATGGGCCACTCTCCCGATCGGCTCGATATCGTCATTCATCAACTGGTCAACCTGCTTCGGGAGGGGAAGCCGGTGGCGATGTCGAAGCGCTCCGGCGAATTCGTAACGCTCCGGGAGGTGATGGACGAAGTGGGGATCGATGCGACCCGGTTCTTCTTTCTGATGCGCCGATCCGATACGTCCCTCGATTTCGACCTGGAGTTGGCCAAGAAGGCTTCTACCGAGAATCCGGTCTATTACGTTCAATATGCCCATGCCCGCGTCTGCAGCATCCTCCGCGTGGCGGCCGAGCGGGGGGTGAACGTGGAAGCGGAGATTCAAAATGTGAAACTGGCCGATCTGACGGTCTTGGATCTTCCGGAGGAGCAGGCGCTGATCAAACAGCTTTCCATTTATCCCGATCTGCTTCAATCGGCCGCGGAGGTGTTGGAGCCTCACCGCTTGACCTTCTACCTTCAGGAGTTGGCCGGCATGCTCCATCGCTATTACTTCGATCATCGGGTGGTGACGGAGGATCTTCCCCGAACGCGCGCCCGGCTGGTCTTGATGGCGGCGGTCCAGATTGTCTTAAGGAATGCCCTGGCCATTTTAGGGGTGCGGGCGCCGGAGCGGATGTAGTGGAAAGGATTGAAATCGACACGACCGAGAAGAAAGAAGGGCTGGCGGGAGAGCACTTTCGATTTCTTCATCGTTCCGAGAGCACCCCGGCGCGGCGCGGCGTGGTGCGGACCCTCCACGGCGAGATCCAGACCCCGGCCTTTATGCCGGTCGGAACGTTGGGAAGCGTCAAAGGAATGTCGCCCGAAGATCTCGAACGGCTCGGCGCGCAGATCATCCTCGGCAATGCATACCATCTTTATCTTCGACCGGGACACGAATTTATCGCGCGGCGCGGCGGACTTCATTCCTTCATCGGCTGGAACCGCCCGATCCTCACCGACAGCGGCGGCTATCAAATCTTCAGCCTGAATCTTCTGACGAAGGTGACCGACGAGGGGGTGACGTTTCAGTCTCATCTCGACGGCTCGCGCCATTTTATTACACCCGAAAAGGCGATCGAGATTGAGGAGGGATTGGGGGCCGACATCATTATGGCCTTTGATGAATGTCTGCCGTATCCGTCCGACTACGCAAAGACCGCCGCTTCGCTCGACCGGACGCTCGACTGGGCCCGCCGCTGCAAAACGGCCCATCGACGGGAGGATCAGTTCCTGTACGGCATCGTCCAGGGGGGCTTCCATAATGATCTGCGAAGAAAGGCAACGCAAGATCTGCTGGAGATCGGATTTGACGGGATCGCCATCGGCGGCCTCTCGGTCGGAGAGCCCCAGGAGCAGATGCTCCATATTTTAGACGAAGTGGTTCCGCTGATTCCGGAGACGTTCCCGCGTTATTTGATGGGGGTCGGCACACCGGAAGATTTGGTGGAGGGGGTGATGCGGGGGGTCGATCTCTTTGATTGTGTCCTTCCGACCCGGCACGCGCGGACCGGATCTCTTTTTACCTCTCGCGGGAGAATTCATATTAAGAATGCGCAGTATACGGAGGATGACCGGCCCCTGGACGTTGATTGCGGCTGTTATACTTGCCGGAACTTTTCGCGCGCCTATTTGCGGCACCTCTTCATGGCAAAAGAGCTCTTGGCAATTCGGTTGAATACGTTGCATAACCTATATTATTATCTCACCCTCATGGAAGGTTTACGTCAGGCGATCGAGAAAAATACGTTGGAGCGGTTTCGAGGCGAGTTCTACCAGAAGCGGAATCCGGAGATCGAAAGAGCGGAGTCGGAAGCCTGAGTGTTTCCTCCCCCCTTTCCTTTATTCCGGATATACTACTAGGAGGTTGCGTTGTTAGAATGGTTTGAATCAAATGCATGGGCGCAAGCAGGAGGAGCACCGACGGCACCGGGGAATCCGATGCTTTCGTTTATCCCATTTATTTTAATTTTTGTTATTTTTTATTTTCTTTTGGTCATGCCTCAACAGAAGAAAATGAAAAAGAGAAAAGCGATGATTGAGGCTTTAAAGAAAGGGGACCGCGTGACGACCACCGGGGGAATAATGGGAACAGTCACCAACCTTACTCCGGATGTCGTGACGATCCAGATTGCAGAGGGGGTTCGCGTGAAAGTAGGAAGAAATTACATTGAAGAGATCCAAACCGCTGAGGCCGGAGGGGCCGAGGAGCGCGCGAAATGAAGAAAGGAATTCGAGGACGTTTAATTTTTATTCTGCTCACGATCGTTATCTCCATCGTTTTCTTTCTTCCATCGACGCCGCTCTATTCAAAGCTTCCTTCCTGGTGGGGCCGGTTCTTCCCGGACAAGGGGATCACACTCGGACTCGATCTCCAGGGGGGGATGCATTTGGTGATGGAAGTCGAAGGGGAGAAGGCGGTCGATAACACGGTAGATCGGACTCTTGAGAGTTTGAAGGGATCGTTGGAGGAAAAGAGTCTGCCCGCCCAGTCGATCCGGAGGGAGGGAAGAGACATCCTTTTCTCCTTTGCTCCGGAAAATAAAGAGGCGATTTCAAAAATCATTGATGAAGCGTATCCGAACCTGATGACCAAACAATCCGGTCCGGGAGAGATCGTCCTGACCCTTCGGGAGTCGGAGGTCAAGCGAATACTGGAGTCGTCCACCTCTCAAGCGTTGGAGACGATCCGGAACCGGATCGACCAATTCGGCGTCACGGAACCGTTGATTCAGAAGCAGGGTACGAATGAGATTCTCGTCCAACTCCCGGGGATTAAGGACCCGCAGCGGGCGATTGCATTGATCGGAAGGACTGCTCAGCTTGAATTCAAGCTGGTCGATGATGAAAATCCGATTTCTCGACAATTTCCGCCTCAAATCGAAGCGGAGCAAGAGGCCGCTTTCCTTCAGGAGTACGAGAGCCGGATTCCACCGGACAACCAGGTCCTCTTTGAGCGAAATGTAAATGAGGAGACCGGTAAGGTCACGAAGCGTCCTTTCCTGGTCAAGCGGCAGGCGGCGCTCTCCGGTGATCTATTGAGCGATGCCCGTGTGTCGATCGGGGAGTTCAATACGCCTTATGTCGCCATTACCTTTGATCCGGTCGGCGCAAGATTATTCGAGAAGATTACGGAAGAGAACCGCCGGCGGCGCCTGGCAATCGTTCTCGACAATACGGTCTACTCCGCCCCGGTGATTCAGGAGAAAATCTCCGGAGGGCGCGCCCAGATTTCCGGAACCTTTACGATGGATCAGGCAAATGACTTATCGATCGTATTGCGGGCCGGTGCGCTCCCGGCGCCGGTGAAGATCATCCAAAACGTGACGGTCGGCCCCTCCTTAGGCCAGGACTCGATCGGGAACGGCTTAAAGGCGGGGATCATTGGAACCCTTTTGGTCGTCTCGTTCATGGTTATCTATTATCGCGCTTCGGGCTTATTGGCCGACGTCACCATGGTCTTTAACATTGTCTTGTTATTGGGGGCGATGGCCGCCCTCAATGCCACCCTCACCTTACCGGGAATTGCCGGGATTATTCTGACGATCGGGATGTCGGTCGACTCGAATGTTTTGATCTTTGAGCGGATTCGGGATGAACTCCGAGCCGGAAAACCGGTTCGGCTGGCGGTCGATGCGGGTTATCACAAAGCTTTTTCCTCCATCTTTGATTCCCACGTGACGACGCTGATTACCGCGGCCGTTCTCTTTCTCTTCGGCACCGGCCCGATCAAGGGTTTTGCCGTTTCCCTCTCGCTCGGAGTGATGATCAATTTGTTTACTGCTCTCGTCGGGAGCAAAGTGGTCTATGATTTCATCAATAGCCGATGGAAGCTGCAGCGGCTCAGCATCTAATGCAAACGTGCGGACGCTTAACACGCACGGTTAGACGCGCGAATCAAATAGATAATTTCTCCATTCGGGTCGAAGCTCCCGCCGCTTGCGGCGGGGCGCTTCAATGAGGAGGTTTATGTTTCAGGTATTTAAAAATACGAACATTAATTTTGTGGGAAAACGCCATCTCTTTTTTGCCCTCTCAGGGGTGCTGGTTGCTTTAGGTATCGTGGCCGTGCTGCGTATTTCGCAGGGAAAGGCCAACTTGGGGATCGACTTTTCCGGCGGGGCGGCCATCCAACTCAAATTTGACCAGCCGATCAAGATCGAGGAGGCAAGGGCGGCCCTGGAAGAAGGGGGAGTGAAGGGGGCTGAGCTACAGGAAGTCGTCTCTGAGAACAAGCTGCTGATCCGTCTGAAGAAGCAGGAGGTCGGCCAGAAGACGGTGATGGAGCAGGTACAAGAGGCGTTGGACAAAAAAATGTCGGGGAACAATTTTACGGTCGAGAGCAGCACCGAAATCGGACCGACCGTAGGACAAAAGCTCCGGGAAGATGCCTTGTTGGCGATTATCATCTCCATGATCGGCATTATTATCTATATCGCTTTCCGCTTCGAATTCAAGTTCGGAATTGCAGCGACCCTGGCGACCTTTCACGATGTTCTCGCTGTTCTGGGGATCTTCTTCCTTCTCGGCAAGGAGATTAATCTGTTGCTTGTCACGGCGCTCTTGACCCTCGCCGGATACTCTTTAAGCGATACGGTGGTTGTGTTCGACCGGATCCGGGAAAATCTCAGAATGCGGAAAAAGGAATCGTTCGAGGAACTCATCAACCGCTCCATCAACGAGGTCCTCTCCCGGACATTTATTACCGGCGTGACGACCTTTTTGGCCCTCATGGCAATCTTCTTCTTCGGCGGGGAGGTCATTCACGATTTTACCCTTGCCATGATATTAGGGTTGATCGTCGGAACCTACTCGTCTTGGTTTATCGCCAGCCCGCTTCTTCTCCTCTGGAGAAAGAGGGTGGGGGTATTAAAAAGAGCCTCACAGAGCTGAGAGTTATGACAGCATCTTCCATCCTTCCTTCCGGCCGAATCCGAGATACCCGGTTGCCGGTCCTCCTGCAGCTTCTTCGCAGCGAGCGAAGAACCGGCGTTCTTATCCTCAAAAGAAACGATTTGAACAAGTCGATCTTTATCCAGGAGGGGGACATTATTTTTGCCTCTTCGCTTTACTCCGATGACCGTTTGGGAGAGGTGCTCCTGAAGGCGGGGAAGATCAACTTTAGGCAATACGAGATCTCCGTCGATCTGCTGAAGAAGACCGGCAAGCGGCAAGGAACCATTTTGGTTGAACAGGGCTTCATTGCTCCGAAGGATCTCTTCGCGGGGGTGGTCTTTCAGGTCAGAGAGATTGTTTTGAGCCCTTTTACCTGGGTCGAGGGAGATTATGAATTTATAGAAGGACCGCTCCCTTCAGAGGAGGTCATTACCCTCCAAATCAGCACGGGGGATATTATTCTCGATGGAATCAAGCGGATCCAGGACTGGAACCGGTTGATCCGTGATCTTCCTCCGCTCCATAGCGTCCTACATCTTTCCACCGATCCTCGCTCCCTTTTCCAGAGCGTAAACCTCAATGCAGCGGAGCGTGATCTCCTGCGCCTGGTAGACGGGGAGCGGACTTTGCGCGACGTTCTTTGCGAATCATCGATACCATCCATCGATTGCGCCAGGGTGCTCTACTTTTTTATCACGGCGGGGATTCTACAGCCGACGCTCCAGAAGACAGAAAAGACCGAAGAAGTCAGCCAGCAGGATTTTAAATCGGAAATGGACGAGGCTCCCCCTGTAGCAGAGGAAGAAGAAGCACTCAAGGAGGCATTTTTCGACGAGGAGGACGAGGAGAAAGAGGCGACGGTCCAAAAAGTTCGGGAGGCCTACCTGCAGATGGAGAATCAGAACTACTATGAAATATTAAAAGTAACCCCCTCGGCCGGTCGAGACGAGATTAAGAAGGCTTATTTTAGGCTTGCAAAAGAATACCATCCGGATCGTCACTTTGAAGCTGAAATGGGCCAGGTAAAAAAAGAACTGGAAAGCCTCTTTGTCCGGATCACCCAGGCTTACGACACGCTCTTATTAGAAAAAAAAGGAACGCCTACGATACTGAGCTGGCAAGCGGAAAACAAAATCAGAAACAGGCGGAGCCGACACATCGAGATTTTTTTTCGCGTGGACAGGCCGCGCTTCAGAAAGGGGATCTTCGAGACGCCTGTTACTTCTTTCAGGAAGCCATTAATAAGATGCCGGAGAGAATCGATAAAGCGGTCTATTATTTGCGGTACGGCCAAGCAATGGCCCGCATCCCCGGCAAGCTGCGTGATGCAGCTGAAATTCTAAAAAAGGGAGTCTCCTTGGATCCCACCCAGACCGAATTTCATGTGGAATTGGGTCTGATCTATAAAAAGACCGGATTGACACAGAAAGCCATGACTTCCTTCGCAGAAGCCCTCAAAAGAGATCCAAATAATAAAATCGCAAAAGCAGAAATCGAAAAACTTCACCCCTAGATTTTTCTAAATCGGCCGATGAATTTTCGGTTGACATGGGAAAAGTGCTGTGTTATGTTTATATCCGACTAAAGTAGTCGCCGATTGAAATGGTCGGCGATTCTTTTCCGAGAGCATTATGCTAAAACTTACGAAAAAGACAGATTATGCACTCATGGCAATCAACTATATGTCCTGCCAAGGGGAAGACTTCATCGCAAATACCCGGACAATTTCGGAAATATATAATATCCCATTGGAATTACTAGCAAAGATTCTTCAGAGGCTTGCAAAAAAAGGGATCATCGTCAGCCAGAATGGACCGAAGGGAGGGTATGTCCTTGCAAAAGAACCCTCGCTGATTACCGTCGGTGAGGTAATCCGTGCCATTGAGGGACCCGTCCAAATCGTCCGCTGCCATGATGGAGAGAATACGTGTTTACAAACGGAACGGTGTACCGTTCGAAGCCCGCTCCGCAGGATTGAAAGCAAGATTATTGAACTTTTAGACAAGACAACCCTCGATCAAATGTATCGAGAGGAAGTCATCGAAGAAATTACGGTTCGCTGACCGTTTACTAGAGGAGTTTATGTTGAAATTCCCCATTTTTATGGATAATCATTCAACCACGCCGATGGACCCCCGTGTTTTGGAAGCGATGCTTCCCTATTTCGTCGAAAAGTTCGGTAATGCCGCCAGTCGAAATCATGCTTTCGGATGGGAAGCCGAAAAAGCGGTCGATCAGGCACGCGAACAGATCGCTCATCTGATTCATTGCGATCCAAAGGAGATCATCTTCACCAGCGGTGCGACCGAATCGGACAATCTGGCGCTCAAAGGGGTCGCCGAGATGTATCGGGAGAAGGGGAACCACATCATTACGGTGGTCACCGAACACAAGGCGGTTTTGGACAGCTGCAAACGTCTAGAGAAGATGGGATATGAAGTCACTTATCTTCCGGTCAAAGCCGATGGAATGGTCGATCTTGATCTGCTCAAAGCGGCCATCACCGAAAAGACGATCCTGATCTCGGTGATGATGGCAAACAATGAAATCGGCGTAATCCAGCCGGTGGCCGAGATCGGCAAAATTGCCAAGGAGCGAGGGGTCATTTTCCATTGCGATGCGACACAAGGGGTCGGTAAAATTCCGGTGGATGTCCAGGCGATGGGAATCGATGTGATGGCCTTCTCGGCCCACAAGATGTATGGCCCGAAGGGTATCGGCGCTCTTTACGTGAGGAAGAAAAATCCGCGGGTCCGAATTGCGCCGATCATCGACGGCGGAGGGCATGAGCGGGGGATGCGATCGGGTACGCTCAATGTGCCTGGGATCGTCGGTTTTGGAAAGGCGTGCGAGCTTAGCGGCAAAGAGATGCTGGAAGAGTCGGCCCGCCTCACCCAGCTGCGGGAGAGACTCAGACAGGGGATTCTCAAGGGGTTGGATGAGGTTTATTTGAATGGAGATCCGATTCAACGGTTGCCGGGTAATCTCAATATGAGTTTTGCGTATGTCGAAGGAGAGTCGCTTTTGATGGGCTTGAAAGAGATCGCCCTCTCCTCAGGATCGGCCTGTACCACCGCCACGTTGGAGCCGTCCTATGTTCTACGCTCTTTGGGGGTTGGAAGCGACTTGGCTCATTCTTCACTTCGATTTGGATTAGGACGCTTCAATACGGAAGAAGAAGTCGACTACGTCGTTCAACGGGTGGTCGAGACGGTTCGACGGCTTCGAGAGATGTCCCCGCTCTATGAGATGGCCAAAGAGGGGATTGATCTTAAGAATGTTCAGTGGACACAACATTAATCTGATCATCTATTTCAGGGGTGGAGGAGAATCGAAATGGCATACAGCAATAAAGTGATCGACCATTATAATAATCCCCGAAACGTCGGGTCGCTTGACAAGAATGCTCCTGAAGTCGGAACCGGAGTCGTCGGCGCGCCGGAGTGCGGGGACGTGATGAAGCTTCAATTGAAAGTGAGCAACGGCGTCATCGAAGATGCCAAATTCAAAACATTCGGCTGCGGCAGCGCCATCGCCAGCTCCAGCTTGGCCACGGAGATGCTCAAGGGGAAAACACTCGATGAGGCAACGGGGATCAAGAATACCGACATCGTCAACGAGCTGAATCTTCCTCCGGTAAAAATTCATTGCTCGGTGCTGGCGGAAGATGCAATCAAGGCCGCCATCGCCGATTACAAGAAGAAAAACGGTCTGGCTTAAGCGGAGGCAAGATGGAATCGACAACGAATCAGGAACAGGTGATTGCGCTTACGCCGAATGCGGTGGCGGCGGTCAAAGAGATTATTGAAAAGAAAAACCTCGGCCAGGTCGGTTTGCGGGTCGGGGTACAGGGGGGCGGCTGCTCGGGTCTCTCGTATAACCTGAATTTTGAGACAGAGGTGACCCAGCACGATACTTCTTTTGAAGTGGACGGCCTTCGCGTGATCGTCGATCAGAAGAGCGCCCTTTACCTTGCCGGAACCACGCTCGATTTCAGCAAAGAGTTGGTCGGGGGCGGCTTCAAATTCCTCAATCCGAATGCGAAGCGCAGCTGTGGATGCGGCGAGTCTTTCTCTGCATAATGTTCACCTGAGGATGGGATAGCGTGACACTCGGCGGCCTAAGTTGTGCGAGGCCGCAGCCGAGAAAAGGGTGATTGTGGATCTGGGAAGGGCCCCGTGAGGGGCCGTTCTATTTTCTAGACCTGGGATTTTAAATTGAAGCTCTCTGGAACATCGGAAATCACAAAAAGAGCCTGTTGGAAGTGCGGTGCTCCGATCGCGTCGCTTGATGTCTGCACCCAATGTGCCACCCTGCAGCATTTTCCCGAAGGGATCGACTATTTTACCCTGTTTGGAATCGGGCCTCGTTTGAAGATTGATCTTGCCTGGCTCGAAGCGACTTTTTACCAGTTGAGCCGAAAGTTCCATCCCGATTTTTTTCAAAAGAAGTCTTCTGAAGAGCAGGCGATCAGTCTTGAGAATTCAGCGTTTGTGAACAAGGCTTATCGGACGCTCAAGGATCCGATTCAAAGAGCGGAGTATTTGATCCAACGGGTCGAGGGGGGAAGCGCCGTTTCAACGGAGGCGCCGGCTGATCTTTTTGATGAGATATTAGAGCTGCAGGAATCATTAGAAGGGGTCAAAGAGGCATTGGATTCGGGTCGAAGGGCGCAGCTTCGCAATGCTCTCACGAACGAGCAGGCACGGTTTGGACAAATTCAGGAAGAAGGGAAGCGGGCGCTGGAGCGGATTGCGACCGAATGGGACGGGCTCCAAGAGATCTCGGAGAAGAGGGAATGGACGGAAGAACAGCGGCGGCTTCTTTCAGAGATGAGACGAATCCTGTCGCGCCGCGCTTATCTCGATCGGGTGTTGAACGACATTCAAACCGGAATTGAAACGTTAGAGAAAGGAAGTTAGATGCCGAGAGTGGTGGGAATCGATCTGGGGACCACGAACAGCCTGGTCGCCTACATGGACAAAGGAACCCCCCGGGTCATCGCGGACGCGCAAGAGAGGGTCATTCTCCCCTCCGTCGTCTCGTTTGGATGGGAAGGCCGGGCCGACGGCGTGATCGTCGGGGAAGAGGCGAAGAAACATCTGATCACCCATCCGGATCGAACAATTTATTCGATCAAGCGTTTCATGGGAAAGGGGATGGAGGATGTCGGCGGCGATCGCTCCTTCGTTCCTTACGCGCTCTCGGGAGGGCAGCAGGAGGTCGTCCGGATTTCCGTCGCCGGGAAGCTCTATACCCCCCCGGAGATCTCCGCCTTTATCTTGAGAGAGCTGAAGCAGCGGGCGGAGGCATTCTTCAAAGAGCCGGTCCGCCAGGCGGTGATCACCGTTCCGGCTTATTTTAACGACAGCCAGCGGCAGGCAACGAAAGACGCCGGGAAGATCGCCGGGCTTGAAGTGCTCCGGATCGTCAATGAGCCAACCGCCGCTTCCCTTGCCTATGGACTTCAGAAAAAGAAAGAAGGAACGATCGTCGTCTACGATCTGGGCGGGGGAACGTTTGATGTCTCCATCTTGAAGATCAAAAACGGCATCTTCGAGGTTCTTTCGACCAACGGGGATACCCATCTCGGCGGCGATGATGTTGATCGACAGCTCATGCTCCTGATCGTTCGAGAGATCTCCGAGAAAACCGGGATCGATCTTTCCAATTCGCCCGATGCGGTTCAAGAGATCCGGTTGGCGTCGGAGCAGGCCAAGTGCCGGCTCTCGTTTGAAGAGAAAGCGGAGATCGCACTCACGTTTCCCGATAAAAGGATCGACTATCGCCGGACGATTTCACGGACCGAGTTCGATGCGCTGATCAACGGCTTCGTCGAGAAAACATTGGGACCGTGCCGTCAGGCGCTGGCCGATGCCCATCTTAAACCGGAACAGGTCGATGAGGTGATTCTGGTCGGCGGGTCGACCCGGATTCCGCTGGTCAGAAAAAAAGTCGCCGATCTCTTCAAGAAGACTCCTCACAGTGAGCTGAACCCCGATGAGGTGGTGGCGCTCGGCGCCGCCGTCCAGGCCGATATCCTCGCGGGCGGGATCACCAACATGCTCCTTCTCGATGTGACGCCGCTCTCGCTGGGGATTGAGACGATGGGGGGCGTGGTCAGCCGGTTGATTCCGAGAAATACGACGATCCCAACGAGCGCAAAAGAATCATTTACCACCTTTGTGGACGGACAGAAATCGGTTTCGATCCATGTGGTGCAGGGAGAGCGGGAGCTGGTGAAAGATTGCCGGAGCCTTGCGAAGTTCAATTTGACCGAGATCGATCCGATGCCGGCCGGCATTCCGAGGATCGAGGTGATCTTCATGATCGATGCGAACGGTATCCTCAATGTGACCGCCAAGGAATTAAGAAGCGGCAAAGCGCAGTCGATCGAAGTGAAGCCGACCTATGGGCTGACCGATGGGGAAGTCGAAAAGATGATCTCCGATTCGATCGAGCACGCCCGTGCCGATATCAACGCGCGGATGTTCATCGAAGCGCGAACCGAAGCGGAGTCGGTCTTACGTTATGCCGAGCGGGCCCTCTCTCAGGGGGCGGCCTTAATCGATCAGACTGAAAAAGCGGAAATCGAAAAAAGCATGGCCGGTTTGAAAGAGGCGATGAACGGAAACGATCATCATCGCGTCCGGGAAACGCTCGACCGGCTCGATCAATCGACAAAGCATCTGGCTGAAACCTTGATGAATCAAACATTAAAAGAGGCGCTTCAGGAAAAGAAGCTCTCTGATTTATAGAAAGAGACCATGCCGAAAGTGACTTTTAAACTAGGAGATTTGGGGCAGGATGTGACCTTCGAAGCCAAGGAAGGTCAGTCGATCCTGGACGTGGCGCTGGATCATCATATCGATCTGGAGCACAACTGCGGGGGAAATTGCGCCTGCACCACCTGTCACGTGATCGTTCGGGAAGGAACGGAGAAGCATCTCTCTGAAATGGATGAAGATGAAGAGGATCGTCTCGACACCGCAGAGGGATTGACGCTCACCTCCCGGTTGGGGTGTCAGGCTCGGATCAAAGGGGATGTCGTGGTCGAGATCCCGAAAAATACACAGACGTTCCGGAAAGCCGAGCAGCACTGAGAAAACGAGTGGGTCCTAACGAAGGGAGATTCGATGAAGATTGGCTGGCATGATGCCGAGGAAATCGCACTGTTGCTCCTGGAGAAACATCCGGATCTCGACCCCCTTGCAGTCCGATTCACCGACCTGCACAAGATGGTGACCGCGCTTCCCGGCTTCGAAGACGACCCAAAGAAGTCGAATGAGCCGATCTTAGAGGCGATCCAGATGGCGTGGCATGAGGAGTACCAGGACGCCCGGGGAGGATGATCGTCCCGGCGCCTACCATGTCACCACGCTTTCCGAATCGAGAATATACCCCAACATTTCTTTATAGCTGATCTGCGGGTGGGCCGATGTCTCTCCGCCCTTCAGATCATCCGCCAATGCGAAAACCTGCCCTTTGATTCCTTTCAATTCCAGACCGGATGCATCCTGGATCAGGATAATAATCAGATCGTAGGATTCAGACTGTGCTCGGATGATCTCCAGCGGCGCCGGATCATCCTTCCGCTTTAAAATGTGCAAAATCCGCTTCATGAGCTCTTTCTAAAAAACGGCGAAACGCTGGGCGGCCGCAATTTTTTCCGCGATTTCTTTCTTGGAGAGCGGAACCTTTTTGTAATCGCTCTCGGAGAGATCGATTCCCTTGGCGCTTTCCTGATCGATATAGAAGGTCGGTATGAATTCCTGAAGCGTGGAGAGGAACTTCTCGGCCATCTCGCCGTCGACCAGATTTTCCACATCCGGCGTCAGCAGAAGCGGCGCACGGTCGGTGAGAATCACTTCCACCGCATGTTCTCCGGAGGCGAGACCGAGCGCGATCCGGATTCCTTCGACGGCGCGGTGACTTGTCTCGGGATCGCTTCGAATCAGGACGACGACGCTTCGTGTCATTCGATCAATTAAATGTGACGAAACGATCACATCCTTTCACCAGATCGGAGAGAACGACCAGCCCGCAGAAGACCGCCTTGTCGCTCGTCGGAATCTCCCGGCGCTGAGCCCCGTAGGCGCAAAGAAAGAGTTTGACTCCATTTTGTCTCAGCATCTCGATCTCCGGACGGTCCAAATTCCGCACCCCTTCATCGACCAGGTAGAGGTAGGTGTCGACCCCTTGCCGAAGGGCCTCATCGGCAAGCGAGGAGACGGTGGTCAGGTTTTTGTCTTCCGGAGGGGTTGATAAGAGAATTCCCAGTTTCTTTTTTTCCATCGGCCGACTTTAACACCTGTAAAACCGCTTTGTCAAATTTAACCCTATTCCATCCAGGAATCTGTCGGCGGAGAACAAGCGGTGAAACGTTCTTCGTAAGTCATGAAACATTACCCTTGAATTTTCCAATGCATACGCGATATCTTGTGTGAGGTTACTTAGGTGTGACCACGCGATTGTTTTTGATGTTTTTGTTGCGGATCGGGTGTCTTCATCAATCAAGGGCGTAGGACCGTCATGGTCCTTACGGAAAGAGGTTCGAGAGGGGGCTATGATGATCCTGGTTCGCACCGGAAGATGAGTGGACGCATATCGATGCAAGAATCAGGAATGAGCCGGAAAAAAGTCGTGAAGGCGAGAAACAACAAACCGCGTGTGGTTACGATCGAGAAACTCGTTCGTGAACTGGAGATCCATCAGCGGGAGCTCGAAGCGCAGAATAAGGAGCTCCGGCGGGCCCAGTCCGCACTGGAGTCCTCCCGTAATCGGTATTCCGCTTTGTATGAGTTCGCCCCGGTTGCTTATTTCACCTTCAGCCGGGGCGGACTTGTCCTCGATGTAAATCTGAAAGGGACGAAACTCTTGGGGATCGACCGAGCGAGCTTGTTGAAGACCCCCTTTTCCATTCATCTTAAGGAAGAGAGCCGATCGGCCTTCTTCAACTACCTGAAGCGATTGTTCAAGGAGGGCCGCCCGGAGCGGTGCGAGATGCAGCTGCGGGGCGGAAGTGGGGCGCTCATTGCCGTTCGGATCGAGAGTACGGTTGTGAATGATCGGGAACAGGGGCGTGTCTCTCGATCGGTGCTGATCGACCTGGAGGATCGCCGCCGAGCGGATGAGGCGCTGCGCGAGTCCGAAGAGAAATATCGTCTGCTGTTCGAGAACAATCCCCATCCCATGTGGGTATTTGACCCGGAATCGCTTGCCTTCTTGGCGGTCAATGCGGCGGCAATCCATCATTACGGCTACAGCCGGGAAGAATTTCTCTCCATGACCATCAAAGACATTCGTCCGCCGGAAGAGATCTCCTCCCTTTTGGAGGGACTCGTGAACTTGCCGGGGAGGTTCGTTCACACGGGGGTGTGGCGTCATCGGAAAAAGGATGGCAAGGTAATCGATGTCGAGAGCACCGGGCAGCGGATCTCCTTCTCGGGAAGAACCGCCCAGCTGGTGGTCGCGAAGAACGTGACCGAGCGCAATCGCGCTGAATCGGCCTTGCGGCAGAGCGAGCGGCGTTTCCGCGCATTAATCGAGAACAGCTCCGACGCCATTGCCCTATTGAATGCGAGCGGAAAAATTTTTTATGCAAGCCCCTCCAATCTTCGTATTTTCGGGTATGTCCCGGAAAAGCTGATCGGAAAAACGGCGCTAGAGCTGATTCACCCGGAGGATCGGGAGCGGATGAAACGCCTCTTCTCCGATCTGGCCCAGCAGCCGGAGGGAGAGGCGATGGCCGAGCTCCGTTTTCAGCACAAGAGCGGCGCCTGGCGCTGGGTCGAGGGGATCGGCAGCAACCTGCTCCGAGAACCGGGCGTCCATGCCATCGTCGTCAATTACCGGGACATCACAGAGCGCAAGCGGGCGGAAGAGGCGCTCCGCAAAAGTGAGGAGCGCTTCCAACTGGTGACCCGCGCCACCAACGATGCCATCTGGGACTGGGATCTGGTCACCAACGCTCTTTCATGGAGCGGAAGCTTTAAAACCATGTTCGGCTATAAACCTGAGCAGATCATCCCCTCGTTTGAGTGGTGGAGGAGCCGGCTGCACCCGGAAGACAGAAACCGGATTTGCATGGGACTTCAGTCGGTGATCGATCACGGCGAGCAGTTTTGGTCGGACGAGTATCGCTTCTGTCAGGGGGATGGGAGCTATGCGACGATCCTCGACCGGGGTTATATCGTTCATGACCGGCAGGGAAAACCGATCCGAATGATCGGCGCCATGATGGACATCAGCGAACTCAAACGAGCGGAGGAGGCGATCCAGGCGATGAATGAGGCGCTTCAGGAGAAAAATCTTCGGATCGAGGAGGCGAGCCGCGCGCGGACCCGCTTCTTCTCCTACATGTCGCATGAGCTGAAGACCCCTATCAATAGCGTCGTCGGTTTTACACAACTTCTTCGAAACGGTACCTACGGGGCCCTTACCTCCGGGCAGGCGGAGGCGGTCGGTCGGATCAACAACAATGCCAGGGAGCTCATCCATCTGATCACCAATATCTTGGATTTGGCCAAGCTGGAAACGGGAAAGATCGGGCTGCAAGCGGTGGAGGTGAATCTTAGAGAGCTTGTCGAAAAAGTACTCTTCAACTTTGAGCCGCTTCTTAAAGAAAAGGGGCTTCGGTTTCGAAAAGAGATCGATCCTGATTTTCCGGAGCGATTTCTGACCGATCCGATGCAGATGAGAAGCATCCTCATGAACCTGCTTTCCAATGCAGTGAAATTCACCGAGCAGGGGGAAATTCGGCTGCGGCTGGAGCGCCTGACGCAGGGAGGGGTGGCGCTTCAGGTCTCGGACACCGGGGTGGGAATCTCGGAGGAATATCTCGGGAGGATCTTCGAGGAGTATGAGCAGCGGGGGGTGGCGCGGGAAGCGAAAGGGAATTACACCGGGGGAAGCGGGTTGGGACTCGCGATCGTAAAAAAGATGGTCGATCTTCTAAACGGCCGCATCGAAGTCTCCAGCACCCCCGGCCAAGGGAGCGTCTTCACCATTTTTATCCCCGAAGCGTCGACGGCAACATAAGATTTCCTCGCCCTCTGATGAATTCGATGGATCGGTGCGAAGCTTCTGTTGTATTAGACTGTTCTTTTGTGCCACGATAAGTGTAACGAGGTGCGAAAGGAGAAAAGTGCCATGATTAAGAAAAAAGGCCCGAATCGGGGTAACGGGAAGGTTTCTGGAAAGCAACAAACGCACGATATCATTGCCATCGGCGCGTCCGCGGGGGGCGTGGAGGCGTTGAAGATCTTGGTGAGCGGTTTTCCTCCCGATTTGGCCGCCTCCATTTTCGTCGTCCTCCACGTGTCTCCTTTTTACCCCAGCATATTGCCCGATATCTTGACGCGATTCGGGCCTCTTCCCGCCGTTCATGCCCGAAACGGCGACGCCATTCTCCCCGGCCGAATCTACGTGGCGCCGCCAGATCACCATCTTACGCTGGAGCCGGGGTTTATCCGGACCGTGCGGGGACCGCGCGAGAACGGGCATCGGCCGGCGGTCGATCCCCTCTTTCGCACCGCGGCGCGCGCTTACGGCCCTCGGGCGGTCGGCGTTGTTCTAACGGGGGCGCTCGACTGCGGAACGGCCGGCTTGATGTCGATCAAGTCCCGCGGCGGCGTGGCGATCGTTCAAGATCCGAATGATGCCCTCAGTCCCGAAATGCCTCGAAATGCGATCAAGTACGTCAAGGTCGATCATATTCTTCCCCTCGCGAAGATTTCGTCCCTTATCGCCAAATTGGCGCGGGAGCCGGTTGTAAAGGAGGTAGTGGCGATGGAAACCAAACCGATAAAAAGATCGGTGTTTACCTGCCCGGAGTGCAACGGTTCCATGGTGGAGTCTGAAAGAGGGGGCTTGATTCAATTCGAATGCCACGTCGGACATGTCTTTTCAATGGATGGAATGGCGACGGCCCAGGCCGAAGAGCTGGAAGCGGCGCTATGGGCCGGGGTGCGCGCCCTCGAAGAGAGCGAGGCGTTGGCGCGCCGGATGGCCTCACGATCCGACCGAAAGCTTGCAGTCCGTCTTGTGGAAAAGGCCGAGGGGATGAAGACGCATGCGCAACTGCTCCAAAAAATGCTTCTCGGGGGGGATTGGATGCTTTCGTCTGCGGAGACCGTCAAAGAGAACCGCTTGGTGAGAAAAAAAAGGAAGTAAAAGGATCTTCCATTTTCCTCACGCCGCTTATCTTCGGGGTAGTGGGCCAGTTTAAATTTTGTCATGCTCGCGGAAGCGGGCATCCAGAGGTTTAAGCGCACTGGATTGCGTTCCGCGAAGCGATCGGAGGCGCTACGCGCATCAAGTCGGTTCCAGGCGCTTTCCCGCTTTCGCGGGAATGACGACCAAAAGGGAACCGCTCAACCCAAATTGACCCACTACCATCTTCGGTTCCTTGTAGAATGTTCGACGGTTTTATGCTAATCTGCGTCAGGCGCAATCGGCGGGATGGCTCTTTTCGCGACGGCTCTTTTATCGACGAGCGGCATTCACTTTTCCAAAAGGAATGAAAAAAGAGAAAAAAGGAAAGAAAGCGGCCCCCCAAAAAAAACGGCCCGCGCGCGCGCTCAAGAGGAAAACGCCGTCCGAACAGCCCCTCTCCCTTGAACCGTTGTGCGTGGTCGGGATCGGCGCGTCGGCCGGGGGGCTGGAAGCGCTTGAGAAGTTCTTCGGTCATATTCCGCCCGATAACGGTATGGCCTTTGTAGTGGTTCAGCATATGGATCCTCACTACAAGACCGCCATGCCCGAATTATTAAGCCGCCATACCGGTATGGAGGTTCATCTGGCGGAGAATCGGGCGCAAATCAGGCCGAATACCATTTATGTAATTCCACCCGCCCAATACCTCACGATTTCTCATGGCGCGCTTTACCTGAGCGACCCCGAGAAAGACCACGAACGTCCGCTTTCCGATTGATTTCTTTCTGCGCTCTCTCGCGGAGGACAAAGGACACCGATCGGTCTGTATCATCCTCTCCGGCGGCGGGACCGACGGAACGCTCGGTCTCAAGGCGATCAAAGAGGCCGGCGGACTGACCATGGTTCAGGAGGAAGCGTCGGCGAAGTACGGCGGCATGCTCCGGAGCGCCGTCGCGACCGGAAGCGTCGACCGTGTCTTGCCGGTCGAAGAGATGCCGCAGGAGCTGCTCCGGTACGTTCGTCATCCGTATATCTCCGCGGCCCCTCCGCCTCAGACGGCCGAGCCGACCTTTGCCGATCGATTGGACAAGGTCTTCATGATCCTTCGCTCCCAGACCGGCCACGATTTTTCCCTCTATAAAAGAAACACGATCTGCCGTCGGATCGAGCGGCGGATGGCGGTTCACCAATTTAAAAAGATCGGCGACTATCTCAAATATCTGCAACAAACCAAGCCGGAGGTGGAAGCGCTTTTCCAGGAGCTGCTGATCGGGGTGACCAATTTTTTCAGAGATCCGGAGGCGTTCGAAGCGCTTCGGAAAAAAGTCGTCCCGCATCTTTTCGAACAAAGGGAAGCCCCGCTCCGGATCTGGGACGCCGGCTGCTCGACCGGGGAGGAGGCCTATTCGATCGCGATCCTGCTGCTGGAAGAGATGGAGCGTCTCGGCCATTATTACAAGGTTCAGATCTTCGCGACCGACATCGACGAAAGGGCGCTCGAATTCGCGAGGACGGGTCTTTATCCGGAGGCGATCGCGGCCGATGTTTCTCCGCAGCGGCTGCGCCGCTTCTTCGAAAAAGAGGGGAACAGCTATCGGATCAAGAAACAGATCCGGGAAATGATTATTTTTGCCAAACAAGATCTGATCAAAGATCCCCCCTTTTCCAAATTGGACATGGTCGTCTGCAGGAACCTCCTGATCTATCTCAGCGGGCTGTTGCAGAAGAAGATTCTTCCCCTCTTCCACTACACGTTGAATCCGGACGGTTATCTGATGCTCGGGCCTTCGGAGACGATCGGAGAGTTCGCGAACCTCTTTTCCCTGGTCGATAAAAGGTGGAAGATCTTTCACCGGAAGAGCTCTGCGCGGGTCCCCGTGGAGTTTCCGACGGCCCCCGTGGTCAAAGCGCCGGAGGGGATTCAGAAAATAGAGTTGAAGCTTCACTCCGAATCCGGCGTCGTTAATATTGCCGAGAAGATATTGCTGGACGACTATGCCCCTCCTTCCGTCATCGTCAATGAGCGGTTTGAGATCGTACACTTCCGGGGGCGGACCGGGCCCTATCTGGAGCACACGACGGGAGAGGCGACCTTCAATATCTTGAAGATGGTGCGCGAAGGGCTCCGGCTCGAATTGCGGGGGGCTATTCACAAGGCGTTTACGAGACAGGAGCGGGTCGTCCGTCCCGAGATCCGTCTCGAAGGGAATGGAAAGGCCCGCACCATTCGTCTCACGGTTCAACCATTCCAGCAGAAAGGGATGGATGGTCTTGCGATGGTGATCTTTCAGGAGGTGACGCCGCACGCGCCGGCCGATTCCGGACAAAAAAAGGGGAAGGGAATGCCGCGGATCGATCAACGCCTTCTGGACCTGGAGCATGAATTAAATACGACCAAGGAGTCGCTGCAAACGACGATCGAAGAGCTGGAGACATCGAACGAGGAGCTGAAATCAACGAACGAAGAGCTGCAGTCGACGAACGAAGAGCTGCAAAGCGCCAACGAGGAGATGGAAACCTCCAAGGAGGAGCTGCAGTCGATCAATGAGGAGTTGGTGACGGTGAATTCCGAGCTGCAGAACAAGCTCGATGAGCTCTCCCAGGCGAACAACGACATGATGAACCTGCTGAGCAGCACTGAAGTCGGGACGATTTTCCTCGACAGCTCCCTTCGGATCAAGCGTTTTACGCCGGCCGTCGCGAAAATCATACATCTGATTCCGACCGACGTTCGGCCGGCCGATCAGCCATATCACCGGAAACCTCGTCTATGAGAATCTCGTCCGGGATATCGAGGAGGTCATACGGACGCTGATTTTCAAACAGAGGGAGCTTCAAACCCGGGAGGGGGATTGGTATCTGATGAAGGTCTTCCCTTACCGGACGATGGAGAACCGAATCGACGGGGTCATCATCACTTTCATAAACATCAACGATCTTAAAAAATCGCGCGTGGCCCAAGAGGCGCTCCTCGATTACACGAACCGCCTGATCGAGGCGATGGAGCAGCCCTTGGTGGTGCTCAACAAACGGCTGCGCGTCTTATCGGCGAACGAGGCGTTCCATCGGGTGTTCCAGATTCAGAGAGAGGAGAGCGACGGTCAGGTTTTTTTGAACTTGGCGGGAGGGCGAATGAACATCCCGGCGTTGAAGAATGCGCTGGAGCGGATGATCGAGAACGACCCGCCGGATCAATCCATTGAGACCGAACATCTCTTTGCGCAGCTTGGGAGGAAGCGGCTGAAAATCAGCCTTCACAAAATAAAACTGAAAGAGAAAGCGGTTATGCAGGAAGAAGAGTTGGTTCTCTTGCTCTTCGAGGAGCGGTCCCTCTCATGAGTGAACAGCCCACGCCAGGGGGGGGCAGTATGGAAATCCCTTCCAAGGTCCAGCCGAGGCGGAAAGTAAAAAGGAGCGTGACCCCGTCGGGCGTCAGCCATAGAAAAATCTCCCATAACGGGGAGGGGGCGGTCCTCTCTCCAGGGGAAGTTCAACGCGTCATCGACGAACTCCGGCTCCACCAACATGAACTCGAGAGCCAGAACGAGGAACTTCGGCGCGCCCAGTCGGAGCTGGAGGCCTCCCGGAATCGCTATTCCGACCTTTATGATTTCGCGCCGGTCGGCTACTTCACCCTCAGCCGAAGCGGATTGATTACGGAAGCGAACCTCAAGGGAGCGGATCTGTTGGGGGTCGATCGCGAATTTCTGCTGAAGAAGCCCTTTTATTGCTATGTCTTCAAAAGAGACCGGCCGCTTTTCCATGCCCACCGGAGAAGCCTCTTCCGAGGGGGGAATCGGTCGGTCTGCGAGATTCGCCTGCAGACCGACGCCGGTATTCCTTTCCAGGCGCAAATGGAGAGCATTCTCATCGAAGACCCCTGGATGGGGCCTGTTTGCCGGACGATCATCAGTGATATTACGCTTCGGAAGCAGGTGGAAGAAGAGCGCGAGCAGCTCTTTGTCCGAGAGCAGATGGCCCGTGCGGAGGCCGAACGGATGGCATGGCGGTTTACCTTCCTGGCGGAGGCGAGCGAAACCCTCGCCGGCTCCCTCGATTACGAGATGACCGTGCCCCGCGTGGCCCGCCTGACCGTTCCCTATCTGGCCGACGGCTGTGTGATCGATATCATCGATATCATGGAGGAGGATCAGACGATCCGGCGGGTCGCGGTGGCGGCGGCCGATCGCTCCAAAGAGGCGCTCGGTTGGGAATTGATGCTCCGTTATCCCCCCCGTCCGAGAAGCCTCCATCCGATTCTGCATGTCCTGCAGACCGGTAAATCGATTATTTTACCCGAGATTTCCGATCACCTTGTCGAAACGATCGCGCAGACGCCCGAGCACCTCCGGATGGCCCGCTCCCTGGGATTGAAGTCGGCCATCCTGGCGCCGCTTTCGGCGCGCGGCCGCGCGCTCGGCGTTCTTTCACTTCTGACCGCGGAGAGTGAGCGGCGGTATCGGGAAGAAGACCTCGCTTTGGCCGAAGACCTCGCCCGCCGCATCGCCTCCGCCGTCGACAACGCGAATCTCTATCGGGTGGCGCAGAAGGAGCTTGCCGAGCGGAAGCAGGCGGAAGCAGCCAATCAGGAGATGAATCTGATCCTCCAGGAAAAGAATCTGCGGATCGAGGAGGCCAGCCGTGCGCGAAATCTCTTCTTCTCGTATATGTCGCATGAGCTGAAGAGCCCCGTCAACAGCATCGTCGGTTTCACCCATTTGCTTCGAAACGGCGCCTATGGCCCGCTTACCTCCAAGCAGGCGGGAGCGATTAGCCGCGTCCACACCAATGCCGGAGAGCTGATCCACCTGATCAACAACATTCTGGATTTAGCCAAGCTGGAGTCGGGGAAAAAGCGGCTGCAGGTGATGGAAGTGAATCTCAGAGAGCTGGCCGAGAAGGTCCTCATCAGCTTCGAGCCGATGCTTCAGGAGAAGGGGCTTCAGCTGCGCAGAGAGCTCGACTCCGGTTTTCCGGAGCATTTTCTGACCGACCCGATGCAGGTAAGGAGCATTCTGACGAACCTCCTCTCCAACGCGGTGAAATTTACCGAGCGGGGAGAAGTTCGGCTTCGTTTGGGTTGGCAGGTGGAGCGGCAAGAAGTGTTGTTGGAGGTTTCAGACACCGGGGTGGGAATTGAACCGGCGCACCTGGAGAAGATTTTCGAGGAGTATGAGCAAAGAGTGGTCGTACGAGAGGTGAAGGGGAAATATGTCGATGGGACAGGGTTGGGGCTGGCGATCGTAAAAAAAATGACGGCGGCGCTCGGCGGAAAAGTCGAGGTTTCCAGCATCCTGGGCCGCGGGACCACCTTCACGATCTTTCTTCCGGGGCAGCTACCGAGTGAATTGATTTATTCGATCCCTACGTAGAATAGCCCGGTCGTCGATTGCTCCGGGTTCTGCTTAATGTGATAAGGCACTTGCTTACAAATAGACATTCCTGTATAATGCCAGACTTGTTTCGCCCCTTTTTCGGCTATACTTAAAACGATCACTTCTAACAGAATAATGAGGATTGGAGAATGGCTCAGACGATGACCGCCGAAGTGGCGGGCAGCAGACGGATAGTAGATTATAAAGCGATTGTCGTTTTTTCAGTGCTTTCGATTGTGATGTTCGTCGGTGTTCCCTTGTTCGGATATTTTTTCGATTATTCCTGGTTGGACTGGACGATGTTCGGTTTATTCTATGTGATGTCCGGAATGGGGATCACCGTTGGCTACCACCGATTCATCTCTCATCGAAGTTTTAACGCTCCCGACGCGGTGAAGGTGGCTTTCCTCATTGCGGGGGGCTGGGCGCTGGAGAATTCCGCTCTGAAGTGGTGCTCCGACCACGTCCGTCACCATGCCAATGTCGATACCGATGCGGACCCCTACAACGCGAAGCGAGGATTCTGGCACAGTCATCTTCTCTGGATCTTCATCAAAACCCCCTTTACGATGGATGATAAATATACGGCCATCTTTAAAAAAGATAAGCTGATCATGTGGCAGCACCGTAATTATCTCCTCGTCCTTCTTTCCGGTTTTGTCATTCCGACGGTGATCGGTTTTCTTCATCGCGGCTGGATCGGGGCGCTCTCCGGGTTTCTTCTCGCCGGTGTGTTCAGAACCTTCCTGGTGTTGAATTCGACCTTCTGCATCAATTCGATCTGCCATATGTGGGGAGACCAGCCGAACGGAACCCAAAACAGCAGCCGGGACAGCTGGTTGATCTCTTTAATTACCTTCGGCGAGGGCTATCACAACTACCACCACACGTATCCTCGCGATTATCGGAACGGTCCCAAGTGGTACAACTTCGATCCTTCCAAGTGGTTGATCTTCAGCCTCTACACGGTCGGTCTGGCAAAAGATCTTTCCTATCGAACTGAGACGAATTAACACTCGTTTTCTTCCAGCCGATCTCCCTTTCCAAGGGGGATCGGCTTTTTAATTTTAAGATCGAATCGCGTCATCCCTGCAAAGGGGTATTCAGGAAGTTCCAAAAACTGGGCTCCCGCCTGCGCGGGAATGACAATAAACAGAAGCATTTTCCGGGTCTGACGATTTCCTTGCCCTCTACCCTCCGCCCTTGACAACTTCTTCGTATCCCGCTTATTATTCGTCGTTATGAAAAAAATTTACCTCGACCATATTGCAGCCACACCTCTCCTGCCGGCGGCGCGCGAGGCGATGCTCCCATTTCTCATGGAGCACTTCGGCAATCCGCAGAGCCGGCATGCAGCGGGGGAGATTCCGCGGGAGGGAATCGAAGCGGCGCGTAAGCGGGTGGCGGAATTGATCGGTTCCGAGCCGCGGGAGATCGTCTTTACCGCCTCGGGGAGTGAAGCCAACAACCTTGCCATCAAAGGAATTCTGGCGGCGCGCCCAAAGAAAAAGGTCCACATGATCACTTCGGTGATCGAACATTTCTCCATCGCCCATCCGCTCAAGCATCTGGAGCGCGAAGGAGTGGAGATCACCTGGCTTTCGGTCGATCGAAAAGGGAGGGTGCGTCCGGAGCAGGTGGCGGCCGCCCTTCGGAGCGAGACGGTGTTGGTGTCGATCATGCATGCGAACAATGAGATCGGGACGCTGCAGCCGATCCAGGAAATCGCCTCCGTCACACAGGCGGCGGGGGTTCTCCTTCACACCGATGCGGTGGCCACCGTCGGGATGATTCCGTTTCGTGTCGATTCGCTCGGGATCGACTTGGCTTCCTTCTCGGCCCAGCCGTTGTACGGCCCGAAGGGGGCCGGTGCTCTCTATGTCCGTCGGGGAACGCGCGTTCATCCGCTGATCGAAGGGGGCATTCAGGAGGGGGGCCGGCGGAGTGGAACAGAGAATGTCGCGGCGATCGCCGGAATGGGGGCGGCGGCCCTCGAAGCGAGAAAGCGCCTTCCTTCAGAAGCACCCCGCCTGGCGGCGCTGCGGGATCGGCTGATCGTCGGCCTCACGGAGCGGGTTCCGCTCATTCATCTGACCGGAGATCGGATCCATCGGCTACCTCATATCGCGAGCTTTGCGGTGGAATTCGTCGATGGAGAGGCGCTTATTCGCCTGCTGGAAAAGCAGGGGATCCTCGCGGCGAGCGGCTCGTCGTGCAGCGCCGAGGCATTGAAGATTTCCCCTGTCCTTACGGCCACCGGATTCCCGGCGAACGTGGCCCAGGGGGGGATCGTCTTCAGCCTGGGGATGGGAACGACCGAAGAGGATATCAAGACCGTTCTCTCTATTTTCCCAAGGTGCGTCGAAGAAATCCGGCAGGTCTCACCGATTTACACAAGCATGTCCCCTCAGACGTAAAGAGGGGCAGGATCATTTAGGATGAACCGATGATGGTTGCGGATCAGACACTCGATACATTGGGACTCTTTTGCCCTATTCCGGTGATTTTGACCTCGAAGAAGATCAAACAGATGGAAATCGGTCAGGTGCTCGAGGTTCTCTCGGACGATGAGGGAATTAAGAAGGACATGCCGGCCTGGTGCAAAACGACGGGAAACGAATTTTTGGACCTTGTTCAGGAAGGGAAGGTATTTAAACTCTACGTCAAGAAAAAGAAGTGATCTCTCGGCGGGTCGGGAAAGAGCACATTCCCAACCCGCCGCGTTTCTACCGGTCGACTTGATCTAAATCATCCAGTAACGCCTTTTTCGTCTCCTCCGAAATGGGAGTCCGTTCTTTATAATTGGGGTGCTCCACGACAAGGTAGTTGTCCTTTTCGCTTCGGAAGGTTTCGATCGTGGTCGGACTCCATTTGAACCGGACGTAATGGACCGCGCTGATCTTCTCCTCCGTGCTCCGCCCCCCCTCAAAGAGCGCGGGGACCTTTTTCTTCCCGATCTGAAAATAAACAATGTTCGGTTGATCGATCCCGATCAGCCGATCCAAGATCTCCTTGATCTTTCCCTCATCGGTGATCTCGATAAAGAGGGTTGCGGAGAGCTCCCCTTCCTCAGGGATGAGCTCGTTATAAACGTCGATCTCCTCCTGTACCTTGGCGGGATCCTCGACCCGCTCCACGCGCAACATCTCCTGAATCTGGAAGAGAATGGTCTCCCGATTTTCGAAGGTCAGAGAAACATAAGGTCCTACTTGGACCCGTCTCTTTTTTTTCTCTTCCATGATCCCTTGACGATAGGAATCTCTGATTTTTTCGTATTCAGCCAGTGGATGGAGTTCTTCTATCTCGATTTTCTTCATCGGTCTGCTCCCATTTTGAGGTAGGGCCTATTCGCGGTGTCCTACAGGCCATATGCCTTTTTCACAATCTGAATCGGATGGAGCGGCTCTTTCCCGGTCCCTTGAAGGATCTGCATCCCGGCCAAAGGACAATCGGTTGCGACGACATCGGGACCTCCCTCTTCGAGGGCACGGAAGAGCGGTTTCGCCGTTTTCATCGATTCGTCGAAGTACTCGGTCTTGATCCCCCAGGTGCCGTCGTGCGCGGAGCATTTCTCGATGACATCGACGGTGGTTCCGGGAATCAGCTTCATCAGATCGCGCGATTTGTAGCCGATGTTCTGATCCCGGAGGTGACAGGGGATTTGATAAGAAATCTTTCCGACCGGGTTTTTAAATTCCTTATTTAACTTTCCCTCGCTGTTGAGCCGCATCAGGTACTCACAGAGATCGAATGTGTGCTCGGAAACGGTCCTTGCTTCGTCTCCCAATAAAGCGGGGTACTCTTTTTTCAGCATCAGGCTGCAGGTCGGCATCGGGGCGACGATGTCGTAGCCGGCGCGGATCACCTCTTCGAGCGACCGAATATTGAATCGCGCTTTTTCCCGGGCCGAGTCGATATCGCCGACATCAAAATAGGGCATCCCGCAGCAGAGCTGCTGGGGCGTGATCACTTCGACATTATTCTTCTCCAGCACCTGCACCGATGCCTTCCCGATCTCCGGAGCATTGTAGTTGACGTAGCAGGTATGAAAGAGGGCGACCTTTTTGGCCGCCGGCGAGGCTGTCGGAGCCTGATGCTTCGCTCTCCATTCGGTGAAGGTCTCTGTCGAGAATTTGGGGAGAATCCGCTCCTTGTGGATGCCAAACCAATGATGGATGAGGAGACGGAGCGCGCGAACCGAATTGGCCCAGTTCAAGAGCGGAGCGAGCCGGCGTCCCCATCGGCCGACCCAATCGGTATCGACGAGAATCCGATCGCGAAAGGTGGGGCGGTGGGTCTTCGCCCGTTCGGCTTTCCCTAGAAGCATCAGGCGCGGGAAATCGAGATTAAAGTGATGGGGCGGCGTGTAGGGGCAATGGTTATAACAAAGCTTGCAGTAGTAGCAGAGATCGGTGATGTCGTCTTGGTCTTTCTTGGCAAGGCTGTCGGCCTCGCCGGTCCGATCGTCGATTCGAACAAACATCTGGTCGAATGAAGGGCAGAGATTAAAGCAGCGGCGGCATCCGTTGCAGATGTCGGCGACACGTGCGAATTCCTGATCGAGGGTTCTCGTATTTTCGGAAATCAGGCTTAAGGGATCTGGCGACATGGATGATCCAATCTTTATGGAAGATAAGGATGCGCCGGCATTCGGGGCCGGCACATCCTTGGTTTCGGTTGATGCGCTAAGGGAGGCGGTTATTTCCCTTTGATGGAATCGAGGGCCTTCTGGAACCGACCCGCGTGAGACTTCTCGGCGCGGGCCAGGGTTTCAAACCATGCGGCGATCTCATCAAATCCTTCCTCGCGCGCCATCTTGGCAAAGCCGGGATACATTTGGGTATACTCATATGTCTCGCCGTCGATCGCGGATTGAAGATTAACCGCGGTGTCCCCCACGGCGGACCCGGTGGCCGGATCACCGACCTCTTTTAGAAAATCAAAATGGCCGAAGGCATGACCGGTTTCCCCCTCCGCCGTGTCGCGAAAAACGCCGGCGATGTCGGGCTGGCCTTCAATATCGGCTTTCCGCGCAAAATAAAGATATCGACGGTTCGCCTGAGATTCTCCGGCGAACGCATGCTTCAGGTTGTCGTGCGTCTTGGTTCCGTTGAGTGGTTTTGCCATCTTTTCCTTCCCCCTTTCCCATCTGGGTATCAGACCGCAGATTAATGCGGTTGGTTTGGTTCAATGCAACCTCGGCAGATGCCGAAGGCCTCTATTCTCCACTCATCGATTTGGTAGCCTTTTTCCGAAAGACTTCCGGTCAACGAGCGGTAGTTTGGATAAATATCTTCAATTTTTCCACAGCGCCGGCAGGTAAAGTGCTCGTGGCGGGAAACGTTTCGGTCGTAGCGTTTCTCGCCGGTGCCGAAACTTAACTCGATAATTTCACCCTGTTCTTTTAAGATGCGAAGATTTCGGTAAACAGTGGCTTGCCCGACCTGAGTGTCGATCTCCCGGACCTGGGCGAAGATTTCTTGCGCGGTCGGATGTGTTCTCATCTCGGAAAGCGTATCGAGAATCATCTGCCGCTGGCGGCTTTTTCGAAAAGAGGGGCTCATTGAATCCTTTTATTAATAATGAGAATGATTATTAATAGCTGATTCAGGATCCCTTTGTCAACCCTTTCTCTTTATCTGTTTTGCGATCAGGAGCGAGAGGTTTTGATCTTCGTTATTCGCAACAACAAGGTCGAGGTATCCGTCTTGATTGTAATCTCCCGGTGCGAGTGAAAATGGGCCGACCCCGGTACGGATATTCAACGGAGGATGATGGAAGGTTCCGTCCCCTTTGCCGGCCAAAAAGGAGATATTCGAGCTGCGGCTGTTGGCGACGACGAGGTCGAGAAGACCATCGCCGCTGAAGTCGGCCGCAACGGCTGCGACCGGTCCTCCCTCCGCTCCGAAATGATGGGCCTTTCCATAGCGTCCCCCCTTTTCCTGAAGAAAAAGGGAGAGAGAGTCCCCCAGGCCGTTTACAACCACAATATCAGGGAGGCGGTCTTGGTTAAAGTCTTCCGAGATCAGGCTCAGCGGGTTCATCCCGGCGGTCCCTTTTTCTCCCTTCTCAAAAGTCCCATCCCCGCGTCCCCAGAAAAAAATAAACTCATGGCTTCCGGGACCATTGTTGGCGATCGCAAGATCGAGGAAGGTGTCTTCGTTGAAATGGCCTGAGATGATTCCGGTGGGGATCGCTCCGGGATCAGTGACCATCCCATTCTCGAACGTCCCGTTTCCTTTTCCAAGGAGGATCATCAGGCGATCATAACGCGAGACGACCGCGATATCCGGATGGCGGTCTTGGTTGAAGTCGGCGACCGTCGCCATGAAAGGGGCACGGCCGACCTCATAAATTTTCGGAAGAGAAAAAAACGCCTGGCCCTGATTCACATAGAGGTAAAGGTTGTCCTCGTCATTGTTGAGGACGGCCAGATCGGTCATCCGATCCTCATTGAAATCTCCGAAGGCGATCGATCGAGGCTGTCTTCCTGTTTTGAGCTGTACCGGGTCTTGAAAACTTCCGTCTTTGTTGTTGATCAGGAGAAAGACGTTATTGTCTTCGGTGTTTGCGACAGCCAAATCGAGAAAGCCGTCCTGATTCAGGTCGGCGGCGCCGACGAACGAGGGGCTATGCCCGACAGCATAGGTGATCGGCTCGCGGAACGGATTGGGGGGAGGCGGCTCGATTTTAATACAGCCTGCTTCGACGAAGAAGAAAAATGCGGTGATGAGTAAAAGAGATCGGATCATCATGGCCGGTATTCTACGCGAATTCATTTGCCTGTCAATTCTTTTTCAAAAAAGTGATTTCAATGACAAGTTCTTTCATTTATCCGAATCGGAATAAGATAGCCTATCTGATCGGATTAGCTCTTCGAGGTAATTGAAGCGGAGTAACCGCGATTATTAGAATAAAGACGACAGAATGGATCATCATAAGGAGGTACAGAATGAAGAATGTAATTGCATTGTCGATCGCGTTGATGCTTCTCACTGGGTGTGGAACAGCCAAAAAGGTTTTTAATGGCGGTGGCGGATCTGAGCCACAAGCGGCAACTCCGGGACAGTTGCCCGAAACCGTTCAAGATGAATTTACCAAAGGCATTTCCGCTTACCAAAATGAGCAGTATGTAAATGCGCAGCAACATTTCCAGAATGTCACTAAAATTAACCCGAACATCCCCGAGGCACACCTGAATCTGGCGCTTGCACTTTATCGTCAGGGGAAGACGGAAGAGGCAGATCGGCATTTCGATCAGGCGCAACGTCTTCTCGCTCAAGAAGGAATGGGCGGGGCAGGTGGAGGTGAAGACACCGGCGGCCAACAAGATACCAGTGGCCAGCAATAAGTTGGTATAAAGAGATAATCCTAGGTTTAAATCTTCTAAAAAAGGGAGCCCATTGCGGCTCCCTTTTTTATTTATCTGGTTTGTTTTAAAAGGGGAATTTCAGTGCGCTCGGGGGCGAGTTTTATATTGATTGTTTGGGGAAAGTGGTGTATCCTTTGGGAAAATCTTTGTCATCAGTGAGGATTCAATGGGACCGATCCAAACCACCCTTCCGGAAGAAATCGTTAAAGAAATTGAAAACTTTGCTCTTCAGGTGGAACGCTTGAGGAAAAAAGAGATTCCCGAGGAGAAGTTCAAGCGTTTCCGGCTCCAGCATGGGATCTATGGACAGCGGCAAAAGGGATTTCAGATGGTTCGGGTCAAGATTCCGTCGGGGCTTCTCAATGGTCCGAAGCTTCGGGTCTTGGCCGAGATTGCCGAGCGTTTCTCGACCGGAAAGGGACATGTCACCACGCGGCAAGATATCCAATTCCACTATGTGAAGTTGGAGAATATCACTTCCGTCATGACATTGCTGGCCGAGTCGGGGCTGACGACCCGCGAGGCGTGCGGAAACACCGTCCGTAACGTGACCTCCTGCCATCTGGCCGGGGTTTGCCCCACCGAATTATTCGATGTGACTGCGATTTCCGAGAAGGTCGCCTATTATCTCCTGCGCAATCCGATCAACCAGGATCTTCCCCGAAAATTTAAGATCTCTTTCTCCGGTTGCCAGAGCGAATGCGGATTGGCGTCGATCCATGATATCGGGTTCATCGCCACCCGCCGGGAAATTCAGGGCCGGACGGAGTATGGCTTCAAAGTCCTCGTGGGGGGAGGATTGGGATCGCATCCGAAGCTGGCGAAACTTTATACCGAATTTTTGCCGATGGAAGAGGTATTGCCCTTCTGCGAAGCGGTCCTTAAGATCTTCGACGCCAACGGTGACCGGAAAACAAAGAGCAAGGCCCGGATGAAATTCATCCTGGAAAAGTGGGGAGTCGAGCAGTTTAATAAGAGAATCGGCGAGGAGTTGGCCCTTCTCAAGGAGTCGGGAAAAGTTTACCCTGCGCTGCCGCAGCCCCAAACGAAAGAGCCTTCTTCAGATCTGAATCTCAATATGATTCAGAACGGCGCGAATGGCCGCCACGAAAATGCGGAGTATGAGAGATGGCTTCGGACCAATGTCATCCCGCAGCCGATGCCCGGAATCTGCGCCGTCCAGATCAAATTGATTCTAGGGGACATGACCACCTCCCAGATGCGTCAGATGGCCGATATCGTCGACCGGTTCTCTCCGGATGCGGTCCGGACCACCCATCAGCAGAATTTAATTCTTCATCATGTCCGCCAAGAGGAACTCTCCGAGCTTTATACTGCGCTTGGTCGAATCGGGCTGGCCGGCGCCGGGGCCGAGCGGGCCGTCGATGTAATCGCCTGTCCGGGTGCCGATAGCTGCCAGTTGGCATTGACTTCTTCGATGGGAGTAGGGGGGGCGATCGTCGATCGGTTCGAGAAGGATCTTTCGGAGTTTGAAGATCTCAACGGTCTGCGGATTCGGATCTCCGGTTGCCCGAATTCTTGCGGCCACCATCATATCGCCGGAATCGGTCTTCATGGGGTCGGTAAAAAGGTCCATGGCAAGTTGGCGCCGCACTATCAACTTCATTTGGGAGGCGGGGTGAGCGCGGAGCGGTCGGTCATCGGAGCCTCCAAGCTGAAAATCCCGGCGAAGAACATCCCTTCGGCGGTGATCGAGATCATCCAGGCCTTCCGTGAAAACCGTCAGGGAGCCGAGGATTTTAACCAATTCGTCGAACGCTTCGGCCGCGACGCCGTCTCTGTTCGGCTGGAGAAGTTCATCCAAATCCCCACGCCTCAGGAGGCGCCGGAGTATTATCAAGATTACAACGGCGATCAAGATTTCTCGCTCGATGATCTCGGCCCGGGGGAGTGCGCGGGAACCGTCATCGATATGATCGAGCACTATCTACGGTCGGGGAGTCAGTCGATCGAAAAAGCGTCCGCCTCCCTCCTACATCCGTCGTCGGATGAGGCGATCGGCCATATCAAACAGGCGATCATGATCTGCTGCCGCGCTCTCTTGATTCCGTTCGGCGTCGATTCACAGCACGAAGACCAGATCCTTAAAGAGTTCCAGCACAAGCTGGTGGAGCAGGGGATTGTCTCGGAGCGGTTCGAGAACTTCACGGAGGATCTTGGGAAATGGGCTTCCTTCGATTCCCGTCCCGAATCGGTCCGGCCGCTTCTCGATCAAGCCGATGCTTTTGTTCGGGAGTGTCATGAGGCCTATGATCGTCTCGATGCCAACCTGAAACTCAGGAAGAAAGAGCCGGTTTCATCCGTGATACAGAATGAGGTGGAGATGAGCGTACAAAAAGAGGTCGATGCCAGTCTGGATCTGTCGGGGGTCGCTTGCCCCATGAATTTTGTGAAGACCAAGCTGCAACTGGAGGAGATGGATGCCGGCCAGTTGCTTGCGGTCATCATTGACGATGGGGAGCCGATCCGGAATGTTCCCCGAAGCGTTCAGGCCGAAGGGCATAAAATTTTAAAGAACGAGAGATTGCCGGACGGTCACTTCAAGCTGGTCATCGAAAAGGTTTAATCGACAAGAGGATTTTTCTCAAACGAGGCATTCAGCGCGGCCCGGGCCATCTACCCGGGCTGTTTGCTGTCCGGAGAAGACGCTCAAAGGTTGACCTGAGTTCCGCTCCATGTTAGCATACAAGAGATTTATCTGAACGTTCCAGGAACAATTTGTTGATGAAGCCAAGCCCGACATACGATATCGCCCGTTCCTACGAAGCCAATTACCAAGAAGGCCCCTTTCTCAAGGAAAAGCCCCCCGCCCGCCAGATTCGGAAGAAAGTCAAATTCCTCGGGTTCGATGTCAACTCTCCGCTCGGCATCCCGGCCGGACCGCTTCTGAATTCACGCTGGATCACGGCCTATGCGGAGCTTGGGTTTGATCTTCTGCTCTATAAGACGGTCCGAACCGCGGCGACCCCCAGCCATCCCGATCCGAACTGTATGTTCCTCCAGTTGAAAGGGCCGTTGACCGAGAAGGATTTTGGGACCCGATTGGTCGCCTCGATGGAGTCTCCCTCCAGCGTGGAAGAGATCAGCATCACCAATTCGTTCGGAATGCCGTCGCGCGATCCGAAGATCTGGCAGGAGGACGTCGGACGGGCGAAAGCGGGAATCGGCGACGGCCAACTGCTGATCGTCAGCGTCGTCGGCACCCCCGGCGAAAAAGATCTGGCGGAAGATTATGCCCGCGCGGCGCGAATGGCCGCCGAGGCGGGAGCGCCCGCCGTTGAGATCAACCTCTCCTGTCCGAATGTGGTGACCGGAGAAGGAAGCGTCTACACCGATCCGATTTTCTCCGCGGAGATCTCGAAGCGGGTCAAGCAAGCGATCGGCTCGGTGCCGTTGATCATCAAGATCGGCTACATTTCCGACCCGTCTCGATTGGAAAAGGTGGTTGCCGCCAACGCCCCGCACGTTGATGCGATCTCGGGCCTCAACACCCTTTCCTTTGAAGTGGTGAAGCCCGACGGCACACAAGCTCTTCCCGGAAAGGGACGGCTTCGATCGGGGGTCTGCGGCGCGGCGATCCGGCAATGCGCCATGACGCAGGCGGCGCGGATCGTCGATTTGAAACGAAAAGAGAGATATGATTTCGAGATCGTCGGCGTCGGCGGGGTGATGACCCCCGCGCACGTCCGGGAATTCCTCAACATCGGAGTGGATGCCGTCATGACCGCCACCGGCGCCATGTGGGATCCATTTTTGGCGTACAATTACTGGAAAGAAGAAGCAGGCCGATGACGCGCTCCAAACAAAAACCGGTTTCGGCGAAAAGTGGGATCGCCAAAATTGAGAAGATCGAGCTGCACCAGCATGTCGACGGGTCGATTCCGGTCGACATCACCTGGAAGCTGATGAAGGAGCATCGACTCAATCCGGTTGCGACCAAGAAGGAGATGGAGCGTCTTCTCGTTCTCCAAGAGGGGGAAGAGGGAGCATTGCTCCGCTACCTCGACAAATTTCATTATCCGGCCTGGATCACGCAGTTCTACGGGAACATTTCCTATGTCGTCGAGTCGATCGTCAAGAAGGCCTACCAGAACGGCGTACGGCTGCTGGAGCTTCGTTATGCGCCGATCATCCACACCTTTGCCGGGTTGACCCTTCGGCAGACGATCAGCTCCGTGTTGGCGGGCTTAAACCGCGCCAAACGGAAATATCCGATCGAGACCGGACTCATTGTCATCGCAATGCGGCATCAAGGACCCCATATCGCCAAGATCCTCGCCCGGCAGGCCATTGCCGAGGCGCAGCAGTTCCATGAGCGGACCGGGGTGATCGGTTTCGATGTCGCGGGGGCCGAGCGTGGAAATCCGGCGCGGCTGTTTAAGGAGGCCTTCGACATCGCACGCTCGGGGAATCTCGGATTGACGATTCATGCGGGAGAGGATGAAGGGCCGGAGGCGATCTGGGAGGCGGTCGATATTCTCGGCGCGCGGCGGATTGGCCATGGTTGCTCGGCGATTAAGGACAAAGCGCTGATGCGGCGGCTCGCAAAGGATCAGGTCATCGTCGAGTGTTGCTATACTTCGAACTATCAGACTGGCGCCGTGCCGATGGGGGCGCCCCATCCGATTTTTACCTTTTTGGAATATGGCATTCCGGTCGCCATTTGCACCGACAATACGACCGTTTCGAATACGGATCAAGTCCGGGAAAATGAAAAGTTGTCCAAGTGGTTGACGATGACGCAGCTTCAGGAGATTCACCGAAAGGCCCGCGCCCATTCTTTTATCCACGCAACCCCGAATATCAAGGAAAACCTCTCGCCGCAACATGACCTGGAGCGGCCGACCTTTGAGTCTTCCCGCTTCGGTCGGAAGGCCTCGACCCGAAAGGAGAAAAACACTTAACTTGTATTCGCACGTCTCGTCCCGCGAAAAGCCGCGGGGACTGCGACGCGCGTTTCGTGTTCATCACGCAAAAAAATGATTTCTCTTCTGAATATTTCAAAACGATTCGGGGCCCGGACCCTGCTTGCCGACGCGACCTTACAGGTGGCGTATGGGGATCGGATTGCCCTGATCGGTCCGAACGGCGCCGGCAAAACGACGTTGCTGGAGATGATCGCACGCAAGGTCGATCCCGATGAGGGAGAGGTCATCATCTCCAAGAGCTCCGTGGTCGGTTATCTCCCTCAGGAGATCATCCAATTAAGAGGTCGCTCCATCTTGGAGGAGGCGCTCTCGGCCTCGGATTCGATCAATCAAATCGAAGCGACCCTCAAGCGCATCGAGCGTGAGATGCACGAGACCGACGACATGAAGGAAAAGGAGCGCCTCGGCCTGCACTATGCGGAGTTGCAGATCCAGTACGAGTCGAAAGGGGGCTATGACCTGGAGCACCAAGCAAAGCAAATCCTCTCCGGGTTGAGCTTCAAGGAAGCGAATTTCGGGAAGAAGACCGATACCTTGAGCGGCGGATGGCTGATGCGGATTGCGCTGGCGAAGCTGTTGCTTTCTCAACCCGATATTCTTTTGCTGGATGAGCCGACCAACCATCTCGACCTGGAGTCGGTGATCTGGCTCGAGAATTTCTTAAAGGAATACGCCGGAGCGATTCTGTTCATCTCCCATGACCGTCCCTTCATTAATGCGCTGGCCGACCGGATTGTCGAGATCGACAATGGAAAGCTGATCAATTACACCGGCAATTACGATCGTTATCTGGCCGCGAAGGAAGAGGCGGCGGAGATTCGGCAGTCGACTTATGAGAACCAGCAAAAAAAGATCGAAGAGACCCAGCGGTTCATCGACCGGTTCCGGGCCCAGGCCACCAAGGCGCGTCAGGTGCAAAGCCGGATCAAGCAGCTCGAGAAGATGGATAAGGTGGACCTGGCGCAGGAGCGTAAGAAGGTGCGGTTTACCTTCCCCCAGCCGGAGCGGGGAGGCCAGGAGGTGATCACCTTGGAAGGGGTCGATAAATTCTACGGCCCTGTGAAAGTCTATCAAGGGCTGAATCTCACCATTACGCGGGGGCAGAAGGTGGCGCTGGTCGGGCCGAACGGCGCCGGAAAATCGACCCTCCTGAAGATTCTGGCGGGGGTCTTACCGATCGACCGCGGGCGCCGCGCGCTCGGACAGAAGATCGACCTCAGCTATTTCAGCCAGCATCAGCTTGAATCGCTTCATCCGAACTATACGCTCCTGCAGGAGATGCAAGAGGCTCATCCGCAAGGCGCGCAGTCGTTCCTGCGGGGCATTCTCGGCGCCTTTCTTTTTTCGGGGGATGATGTTTTCAAACAGGTCTCCGTCTTAAGCGGGGGGGAGAAGAGCCGGTTGGCCCTGGCGAAGATGTTGATTAAACCGGCGAACTTTCTCCTTCTCGACGAGCCGACGAACCATCTCGATATCGCTTCGCGCGATGTCCTTGAGGAAGCATTGAAGGAGTATACCGGGACCATTTGCTTCATCACGCACGATCGGCACGTCATTCGAGGGGTCGCGAATCATATCATTGAGGTTGACCAGGGGCTTGTGACCGTTTATCCTGGCGATTACGACTACTATCTTTATAAAAAAGGAAAGACGGCCGAGGCGCCCCCCTCCTCGCCAGGTCCTTCATCCCAAGAGAAGGAAAAGACGTTGCTCAGTAAGAGCGAGCAGAAGGAGCAGAAGCGGAAGGAGGCCGAGGCGAGAAATCGACTCTACCGCGAGGGGCAGCCGTTGAAGAAAAAGATCGAAGCGCTTGAAAAAGCGCTCGAGGAAAAAAACAAGTCATACCAGGAGTGCGTCGCCCGCTTAGCCGATCCGAACATCTACCAAGAAAAGGTGCGTTTTTACGAATTGATGGAACGGCACAACCGTTTGAAATCCGAGATCGATCAGGAGACGGCCCTCTGGGAGAAACTCTCCTTGGAGTACGAAGCCTTCCCCAATCGATAACGACCGAATAAATCCCTCTCCTGATCCTCTTTGCGAAGGAGGAACGCGATCATGGCAAAATCATTCACGACCATTCTGCTCATCGGCGAAGGGCAACTGACGAAGCAACTCGGCGTGCGCCTCCTGCAGCATGATCACAGCGTCTGGGCGCTGATTTCATCCGACGGTCTGGCCCCCGGCTTCGCCCGGCTCGGAATCAATCCATTGGCGGCCGATCTCTCGGAGCCATTTATGGCAAAGATGGCGGTGGCGAATGCCGATATCATCTATCATCTTGCCAGCCGGCGGCAGCATGGGATGGCGGCGCCGGAGCCGACCGATTTGAAGGCATTGCAGAATATTCTCTCGGTGATCCCGCGGGGTGCCGTGAAACGCTATATTTATGAGAGCAGTCTCGCGGTCTATGATAATGTGGCTCCCGGCCAGAATCTACCGGCCGCGGGGATTGATGAGAAGGTTTTCTCTCGTCCGAAGAGCGCAACCGGCCGGATTCATCTTGAAGCGGAGCGGGAGATCCTCGCCCGGTTTTCGGAGGAGGGTTTCCCGGGGATCATTCTCAGAACCGGCGCGCTCTATCAGGCGGTTCCCGGCATCCTCGATCAAGTTCGAAGAGGGGTCTATTCGCTTCCGGCCGATCTTCCCTCCCTGTTTCACCGGATTTATATTGAAGATTATCTTGATATTTTGGTCGCTGCGATGGAAAAAGGCCGGCCCGGCCAGGCCTACAACGTGACCGATCAAGCGCCGCATACGCCGGCCGAGTATTACAATCAAATGGCGGCGATGCTCGGTGTTCCCCCGCTGATCCCTTCAGGCGCTGACCCCCAGGCCGCCCCTGCGGTGGTCCGGTATCAGAATGAAAAACTCCTCAGAGAATTTGGCCTTACCCTCCGCTTCCCCACCTATCGGGAAGGCCTGCTGGACGGTCTTCAGAAGGCTGAAGACCTGAAAACACGGGAGGCGTGAAGCGCGGGGAGTCAAAAATTTACAATCGTTTGACTTTACCCCTGGCGTCTCACCCCTCCCGCCTCACGTTATTTCCGAAAGTCCTTGTGCCTCGCCCTCGATCATGATATAAGAAAAAGCCATGTCGAAGCCGTCCAGCGAAACGATTGCGAAAGTTTATAACGAGTGGGGAAAGGGGTTTGACGATCTCGTCAGCGAAACCCCTTTCCTGATGAACAGCTATCTCCTCTACGACCTCTGTCTCGCGGAGTTGACGAAGGGGAAGCGCTACTCCCGCATCCTCGATGTCGGCTGCGGCAGCGGTCTGCAGGCGGTTCATCTCGCGCCGTTTGCCGACGAGGTGGTCGGGATCGATCTTTCAAAGGAATTGATCGAAGTAGCGAAAGAGCGATGCAAGGCCCACCCCAATGTGAAATTCCAGGTGGCGAACGCCTGCCAGCTTCCGTTTCCCGATCAGAGCTTCGATTTCCTCATCTCGTATGGAGATGTCTTAAGCCACATCGTCGATGGATACGAGCAGGCGGTGGCCGAAATGGGGCGGGTCGCAAAGCCGGGGTCGATCGTGACGCTGGAGACCGATACCAAGTGGAATTTCGGAATCTTCTATCACCCTTCCGAGATAATCGATGCCCTCCGTGTTCCCGGGAAAGGCCATGCCACCCGCGTTTGGGAGGGAATGCGCTTTAAGACATTTACCTGGCGGGAGCTCAGATCACTCCTCGAAAAAAACGGCTTCGAAATCCTCTCCTGCCGGGGCCACAATATTCTCTCTTCTTTGATTCCGGATCGCTATCTTTTGGAGAAGGGAAAGCGAAGCCCGATCGGCAAGCTCGCGCTTACAATCGGCAAGCTCGACCTCGCGATTTCCGGGACCTACCCGTTCAACCGATTCGGTTTTAACTTCGTGGTGACGGCAAGAAAAAAGGGATGAGCGCCTTCGGCGTCATCCCTCTTCTATTTCGAAGCTGTTGAAGAATTCCTCGTCCGTCATTCCCGGATGTTTAATCGGCAATCCAGTTTTTTGATTTGATTATTCTGGATTCCCGCTTTCTCGGGAAGGACGACCTAAAGGAATGGACAAGGCGCTACTTCATCTCCTGCGCATGTTTGTTGCCTTCTTTCGCATGCATCATCGCTTCCTTCGCATGGTTCATCATGACGTCATTGTGGCCGGCCTCGCCGTGACTGACCGCCTCCTTTGCATGGGTGAGCGCCTCTTTCACATGCGCCATCGCCTCGCCGCCATGCATCTGGATCGGGCCGCCGCCCGCTGCCTTGATCGCTTCCTGGCCGTGACTTAAACATTCCTGTCCTGCCTTGACCATTTGTTTGAGATGTTTCACGGCGGTGTCGGTATGCCCCTGTCCGCCATGATCGAGACCGCCCTCTCCCGCGGTCACCATCGCGTTGCACTGTTCTCGGGCGGGTCCGGCATGTCCGCCGCCGGCCAACGCATTCGTCGACACCGATGCCATGAAAAGGGCCGCTGCTGCCATGAGGATATTTTTTGTTCTATGACGCATGTTTCCTCCTTATTGTGGGGGATGGGAAAACAGTCGGAATCTATCATCCAAAGGAAGGGAGAGTCAAGTGTGCGACTCGGCCCGCTTCGATCACCCCGGTTAAAATCGGACCTTCATCCCCAATTTCAATTTTTCCTTCGCTGCAAATCCCGACGCCACCTCGATGACATAGAGGGCATTCTTATCGAGCGGGCCGTAATGGGGGCAAGGGTCCGCTTTGCAGGGAGGGGTCTTCTCGGCAATGAAGATGACCTCTTTCTGTTCGTTGAACCAGATGATGTCGATCGGGAATTTACAATTCTTCATCCAGAAGAGGTATGGGCGCGCTTCTTGGAAGATAAAAAGCATCCCGCCGCCGGGAGGAAGGGAATCACGGAACATCAGTCCGGCGCTCCTGGTCTGATCGGTGTCGGCCACTTCGGCATGGATCTTTGTTCCGCTGGGAAAGATCACGGTGCGGTGGGCGGGTAATTTTGCGGAAAGGGCCGATTCCCGGGAAAGGACCGCTGCAAAGAGAAGCAATAAAATAAAAAGCGGTTTTCGCATGCGGCTATCTTATGAAAATTAAAGCGGTCTGTCAACCGCAACGCAGGGGGAGAGATCGTCCGCCCGGGGCCGGAGATCGCCTTTGATGTGTATTGCCATTATGCTATAATCCGTTTCATGCACCTGTATGATGAAATCGCCAAAGAAGTATACCCGGAGGGGAGAGAGACCTCCCGATTTCCATACATTCTCTTTTTTTCCCTCTCGTTTTTATTTCATCTCTCGATGCTCCTTTTGATCCAACAGTGGGCGCGATGGGAGCCCGTTCGTGTTGATTCGGAAGAGCAAGTCGTTCAGCTGATCGATCCGGAGACGCTGGCTCCGCCAAAGCAGCGAAAGCTCCTGTTCGGAACGGATCGAGAAGAAGATCTGAAATCGATCCCCCAGGGGAGAGAGACCCGTCTTCCTCCGATTCCGAAATCGGAACGTCCGGGCCTTCCTCCGACCGCAAGAGCGGGGAAAGCGCCGGGAGCGTCGGCAGCGCCGATACCCAGGCCGCAGATGCCTTCTGCACCGCTCGTTCCTCGTCCGCCGTCACCCGCTCTTCCGGATCGTCCGGTAGAATCCGAGGGGGCCCCTTCCGCACCGAGCGTCCCCGTTCCTCCCCTTGCGACGGAAGAGGCGAAAAAGCCGCTTCCATCGGTTCCTTTCGGGCAGGGGGGAGAAGGAGAAGCTGGCGTCCATTCTCCTCCACGACCGGGCGTTCCCGGCCTTCCCGGTCTTCCGTTCGCCGATGCGAAAAGCCTCGATCGATTAGCGAAAGTTTTTTCCGATCAGGAACGGGAACCGCCGAAAGATACGATCTCTCTCAACACGGACGATCTGAAATATTTCTCATATACGCTGAAGCTCAAGAATAAAATCGAATACATTTGGAGATATCCTCAGGCCGCGGCGGAGCGGGGCATGCAGGGTGATCTCCTTTTGACTTTCACCATTCAGAGAAACGGCTATGTCAGCGAGGTGAGAGTTGTCTCCACATCGGGGTACGAAGTCCTCGATCTGGAGGCGGTGCGCGCGATCAAAGAGGCTTCCCCCTTTGCCCCCTTGCCTGACTCTTGGAACGAGGACCACATCACCATCACCGGCCATTTTATCTATCATAACCAGATAACCTATCTTCGATAATATGTGGGGGCGGTTATCCTATGTGGGGTCCCGTCCAGTGCTCGCGTTGCTGCGCGCTTCCGATGCCCCCACGCCCCGAGCGCTCGCGCTCGGCAAAGCCGGTCGCTCGCTTTAGTATAGATAATGTCTCTACACGAGGTTCCCAAAGAGCCTGCTCTTCGGGGCTGAAAAGTCGGCCGCGTGCTTCCCCTTCCAGAAGATTTTATTGACAAATAAAAATCGAAACGGTAGATTGATTGAAAATTTAATCGGGTCTGTTTAACCGGATAGAGGGGACCATGGTGCAAGAGCAGTTGGAAGTATTGGAAGCGCGGGTGCAGGAAATGATCGAGCTGATTAAAAGGCTGAAGCGGGAAAAAGAGGGACTCGAGGCCAAGGTCAGCGAGCGTGAGAGGGAGTTCCGCCAGCTTCAAGAAGAGCGAGGCGAAGTGCGGCTTCGGATCGAGCGAATCTTGGGAACCTTGAATCATCTTGAAATACACGAACCGATTGAAGAAGATTCAGAGATTCCTGTGAAGGTGAAAGCCGGTGAAGAATAAGCTTCATGTCGAGATCTTCGGCCACCGATATACGCTTCGAGGCGATGCGGACGACGCATATGCTAAGGAGCTCGCAGGCTATGTCGATAAAAAGATGACTGAGATGGCGGGCCATGCCAAGGGGATCAACTCCTCCAAACTGGCCATCCTGGCGGCGATCAACATCGCACATGAGCTTTTTCAGCTCCGGAGCCGTCAGAAGGAGCGGGATGCCCTCATCGGCGGCAAGACGCGCGATATTATCGAGAGCATCGAAGAGCAGTTTGAAGAATTCAAATTAGATTAATTTCCTCCCCTTGTAATTTTAAATTAGTTTTGATAATGTAATTTTAGTAACAGAAGTTGCCCCTGCGTTGTGCGTGGATGGGTTGCCTCTAAACCTAACAATCGCTGCCAGGGAGCCGAGTCCAGGAGGACGGTGTGCACGTTCCGCCCCAGGCGGAAAAGCCTAAAGTCTTCACCTCGGTGCCCACCTGGTTGTTTCCGGTTTGAGTTTAACTCTCCTTCACGGCAACCGTGGGGGCTTCTTTTTTCCCCTCTCTTCTCCCATCTCAACCTCTGGTATCAGCAAGCAGCGCTCATCGACGGCATGGTGTCAAAGTATGGAGCAAGCCCCTGTTAAAACAGACAAGACCGATAAAAAAACGCCGCTCGCCTGGCGGATGCGTCCACGGGATTTTTCGGAATTTGTCGGACAGGAGCACCTTGTCGCGCCGGGGAAGTTTCTCCGTCGGGCCGTCGAGGCCGATCGGGTCTCTTCGCTCATCCTTTTCGGACCGCCCGGTTGCGGGAAGACGGCGCTGGCGCATCTTATCGCCGCCTACAGCAAATCGGTCTTCGTCGATCTGAACGCCGTCACCGCCGGCGTGGCCGAGGTCCGCCAGGTGATCGCAAAGGCGCAAGAAGAAAAAAACAGTTCCGGACGAAAGACCCTTCTTCTGGTCGATGAGATCCACCGCTTCAATAAAGTCCAACAGTCGGCCCTGCTTCCCGATGTCGAGAAGGGGAATATTACCCTGGTCGGCGCTTCCACGCAGAATCCATTCTTCTCCATCATTCCGGCGCTCTCCTCTCGTTCACAGATCGTCGAGTTGAAGCCGCTCCCCCCGGAGGGTCTCCGGTCGCTTGTGCAAAGGGCACTCGCCGATCGCGAACGGGGTTTTGGAAATTCAAATGTGCAGTTGGCGGAAGAGGCGCTGCAGCATCTGATCGAGACGACCGAAGGAGATGCCCGCCGACTCCTCAATGCGCTCGAGATCGGCGTCGTTACCACGCCGCCCGATGCGCAAGGGACCATCCACTTCGATCTTTCCGTTGCGGAGGCGTCGGTCCAGAAGAAGGGATTGGTCTATGAAAGCGGGGACAGTCACTACGATACCATCTCGGCCTTTATCAAGAGCCTTCGCGGCTCCGATCCCGATGCGGCGGTCTACTGGCTGGCGAAGATGATCTATGCCGGCGAAGACCCCCTTTTCATCGCGCGACGCTTGGTGATCGCGGCCGCCGAAGATGTCGGCAATGCCGATCCGCGCGCGCTGGTCGTGGCGGTTGCAGCCCTTCATGCGCTGGAGGCGATCGGGATGCCGGAGGGAAAAATTCCATTGGCCCAGGCCACCACCTACATTGCGTCCGCTCCGAAGAGTAATGCCGCTTATCTTGCGGTGGATGCCGCCCTTGAAGAGATCGAATCGGGACGCGTGATGGAAGTTCCGGCCTTCTTGAAAGATACACACTACAGCGGGGCGAAGCGATTGGAACGGGGAAAGGGCTATCTCTATCCGCATGACTATCCCGACCACTTCGTTCCCCAGCTCTATCTTCCTGAGGAAAGGGTTTTCTACAACCCCTCCGACCAGGGGGAGGAAAAACGGATCTCCGAGCGGCTACGGCACTGGCGGGAGAAGCAGCGGGCCCTCCGGAAGAAACCGAAGTCCTAGAAGGGGAGATGAATGGCATTTTCTCCGATCCAACCCTCCGAGCGGAAGATCCTTACCGTACAGCAGTTGACCGCGCGGGTTCGGGCCGAAATCGAGCGGACCTTCTCCGACCTTTGGGTTGCGGGAGAGGTCGCGAATCTCAAGATCCCCTCCTCGGGGCATGTCTACTTTACCCTCAAGGATTCGTCCTCTCAAATTAAAGGGGTCATCTTCCGATCCCACGGGCGGTTTCTCCGATTTACTCCCAAAGAAGGGCAGTCGGTGTTGATTCGCGGGCACCTGACCCTCTATGAGGCGAAGGGGGAGTATCAGATCATCGTCGATTACATCGAGCCGCGGGGCGCGGGGGCGCTGCAGGCCGCCTTCGAAGCGCTCAAAGAAAAGTTGCGGGCCGAAGGACTTTTCGATCCGGGTCGAAAAAAAGCGATTCCTGTCCTGCCGTGGCGCATCGGACTGATCACCTCCGCCACCGGCGCCGCGCTGGGGGACCTCCTAAAAGTTCTGAAGCGGACCGCGCTTCCCCTCTCCATTCTCATTTATCCGGTGGCCGTTCAGGGGGAGGGCGCGGCCGATGAGATTGGCCGGGCGCTCGACGCATTGAACCGGAGGAGCCTCCGCTCCTCGGCGGAGCGAATCGATCTTCTCATCCTGGCCCGGGGCGGCGGATCGCTCGAAGATCTCTGGGCCTTCAATGAGGAGATCGTCACGCGCGCCATCGCCCGCTCGGAAATTCCGGTCGTCTCGGCGGTCGGGCATGAAACCGATACGACGATTGCCGATTTCGTCGCCGATCTGCGCGCGCCGACCCCCTCGGTTGCGGCGGAGATCGTCGTTCGAAGTGCCAATGAAGTGATGGGTCGATTTCATTCCCTGAATGCAGCGCTGGTCGAAACGATCCGAGAGCGGATTCAAGCCCATCGGAATCATCTCCAATATGAAATCCGTCTCCTTGCCGACCCCGTCCGCCGGATCGCGCACCATCGGGACCGGGTCGATCATCTCGCTATTCGGCTTCGGCAGTCGCTCCAACGGCTGCTGTCGGATCGACGCGCAAGCCTGGCTCGCTACCAACAAGGGTTGTCGCACTTAAATCCGATCGATCGACTCCAGGCCCTCCGGCGCCGCCTGGCGGAGCTGAATTTGAATCTGACTCAAAAGGGGAATGATCTGATCCTTCACCGGCGCCGGCTGCTCCAAACGCAGATGGTTCAGTTGAACATCCTCAGCCCCCTGAACATTCTGGAGCGGGGATACAGCATTACCCGAAAGGTCCCCTCGCGCGAGGTGGTCCGGGAAGCCGACTCCGTCGCCCTCCATGAACAAATTGAGATTACCCTTCGTCGGGGAAAACTGATCTGCTCGGTGGAGGAGAAGAGGCCGCCGGAGGACGTTTCATAGGGTGTGGGGCATGGCGCACCTGGTGTGAGGATCTGAAATCGACAGACTTCTTCCGGCGCCGGCGCCACATACAAACAGACTGGGGCATGGCGCACCTGGTGTGAGGATCTGAAATCAAAGACTGCCTCCAGCGCCGACCCCACATATAAAAGGAAGGAGGTCTGGGGTGATTCAGCAGAAGAGCGGTGAGATTCAATTCAAGACCGCGGGGAGGCGGCTCTATGAGATTACGGAAGAAGTGGAGCGGTGGCTGCAAAGACAGCCGGTTGAAAACGGTCTCTTAACCCTCTATCTTCAGCACACGTCGGCCTCGCTTTTGATTCAAGAGAACGCCGATCCGGAGGTCTTGCGTGATCTGGAGCGTTTCTTCAATCGCCTCGTCCCGCAGGGGGATCCCCTTTTCCACCATACCACGGAAGGGCCGGACGATATGCCGGCGCATGTCCGGGCCGCGCTCACCGCCGTCTCCCTCTCGATCCCCGTCCGGCAAGGGCGGCTTGCCCTGGGGACCTGGCAGGGGATCTATCTGTATGAGCATCGGTCGGCCGGTCACGCCCGAACGATTTTGGTCCATCTGACCGGAGCGTGACCGCCGTCTTCCCTGTTTTCGACTCCCCGGTCCAATCTTGGATGAACTTGAAAATCAGCGATAGTATTCCTGAAAAATTCTGTCAAAAACAGGTTCTGCTAAAGTGATTTCCGAGCGGCGCCAGGAGAAAAATAGCTTGACCTTACGCGGCTCTCTTGTATAATGGAGATGGTTTTTCGGGGCGACGGACTGATCAGGCGCTTCTCGCAAATTACGCTGATTTTGCGGGGAGATGGAACAAGGACCCGCGTGGCGAATTTGAAATTTGAAGAGGCCCTTTCTCGACTGGAAGAAGCGGTGAAGTCGCTCGAAAAAGGAGAGCTTCCGCTGGAGGAATCTCTCAAGGTCTTCGAAGAAGGCGTTCGTCTCTCGAAGAACTGTTTGAAGATGCTGGAGGAGGCCGAAAAGAAGGTTGAGATTCTTGTCCAAGATAAAGACGGAAAGAGAAGATCGCGGCCCTTCGAAATGAAAGGGGACCCGACCGACGAATCGTCCTCGTCTGGGATGGAGGAGAGACCGCCGTCTCATGGATAAAGATCCATTGAAAAAGTACCTCCGCGATCGTCAGTCGGAGGTCGACCAGATTCTTCATTCGTATCTTCCGGGGCCGAAGTGTCCTCCCGCCTTGATCCATGAGGCGATCCGCTACTCTCTTTTCGCAGGGGGAAAGCGGCTTCGGCCGATTCTCTGTCTTGCGGCGGCGGAGTCGGTCGGCGGCAGGAGAGAAGTCGTCCTCCCCTTTGCGGCGGCGATCGAATTGGTCCATACCTACTCGCTTATCCACGACGATCTCCCAGCGATGGATAACGATACCTACCGCCGCGGAAAATTGACGAACCATAAGATGTTCGGGGAGAGCACGGCGATTCTCGCGGGAGATGCCCTTCTGACCGCCGCTTTTACCCTCATGGCAGAAAAGGGGGTCACCGGCTCGATCTCGCACAAGAAGATTCTCTCGGTGATTCTCGAATTGGGTTCTGCGGCCGGCAGCACCGGGATGGTCGGCGGGCAACTGGTCGATATCCAATCGGAGGGAAAGAAGTCAATCGACCTGGATCAACTCCATTACATTCATACCCACAAAACCGGGGCTTTGATTCGCGCTTCGGTGAGGATCGGCGGGATTCTCGGCGGCGCCTCGTCCAAAAAGTTGACGTGCCTGACTCGATATGGGGAGAAAATCGGTCTGGCCTTTCAGATTGCCGATGATGTTCTCGACGTGGAAGGGGAAGAAAAGGAAATGGGGAAATCGGTCGGCCAGGATCAAGCCAAAGAAAAGTGGACCTATCCCCGGTTGATCGGCTTGGAGCGGGCGAAGAAAGAGGCCCATATCTTGGTCGAAGAGGCTTTAGGAGAATTAAACGGATTCGGGCCTGAGGCCGATCCGCTTCGAGGGTTGGCGCCCTATATGGTCGAGCGGAAGAAGTAGAAAAGCAGCGGCCAGCCATCAGCGGTCATGGCTTCATCTTGTGAGGTGACATGAGTTTATTGGATCAGATCAACAGTCCGAAGGATTTGAAGGGGATTCCGAAGGAAGCGCTTCCGCAGCTTGCACAGGAGGTGCGGGAGAAAATTCTGACGGTGATCGCCGACAAGGGGGGCCATCTTGGGGCGAGTCTGGGGGCGGTGGAGTTGGCCATTGCCCTCCACACGGTCTTCGATCCGCCGCAGGACCGGCTCGTTTGGGACACCGGACATCAAGCCTATCCGCACAAACTTCTCACCGGCCGGCGGGATCTCTTCCACACGCTTCGTCAATATGAAGGGATCAGCGGGTTTCTCTCCCGGACGGAGAGTCCCTATGATACCTTCGGCGCCGGCCATGCGGGCACGGCGATCTCCGCCGCCCTCGGCATGGCGGAGGCGCGGGACCATCAGGGAGGGAAATATCATGTCGTCGCGATCATCGGCGACGGCGCGATGACCGCCGGGATGGCCTATGAGGCGCTTAATCACGCGGGGTCGCTCCGGCGCAACATGATCGTCGTTCTCAACGACAACGAGATGTCGATCTCGAAAAATGTCGGCGCGATCTCAGCCTACCTGGCGCGGATCATCACCGGTCCGCTTTATACCAAGGTTCGAAACGAGACGGCGGAGCTCCTGAAGAACATTCCGAAGATCGGCCGGCCGATGCTGAAGGCGGCGCGGCGGGCCGAGGAGTCGGTGAAGGGATTGATTACTCCGGGACTTCTCTTCGAGGAAATGGGCTTTCGGTACATCGGACCGATCGACGGACACCGGCTCGATCATCTTTTGACCACCTTTGAAAACGTCAAGGAATTAGAAGGCCCGTTGCTCGTTCATCTGATCACCAAGAAGGGAAAGGGATATGCTCCGGCGGAAGGAGATCCGGCCGGATTCCACGGCACCGCCGCCTTCGATCTCTCGACCGGCGTGGTCAAAAAGAAATCATCGGCTCCCAGTTATACCGGCATTTTTGCAAAACAGCTGATTACGCTGGCGAAGGAGGATCGGCGGATCGTCGCCATCACCGCGGCGATGCCGGAGGGGACCGGTCTGAGCAAGTTTGCCAAAGAATTTCCCGACCGCTTCTACGATGTCGGCATCGCGGAGCAACATGCGGTGACCTTGGCCGCCGGGATGGCCGCGGACGGCCTCCGTCCGGTGGTGGCGATCTATTCGACCTTTTTGCAGCGCGCCTTCGATCAAATCGTCCACGATGTGGCGCTTCAGAATCTGCCGGTTGTTTTCTGTCTCGATCGGGCCGGACTGGTCGGCGAAGACGGCGCGACCCACAACGGCGTCTTCGATATTGCCTACCTGAAGGGGATCCCGAACATGGTTCTGATGGCCCCGAAGGATGAGAACGAACTGCAGCAGATGCTCGCCACGGCGGTGAAGCATCCCGGGCCGTCGGCGATCCGTTATCCGAGAGGGGAAGCGGTCGGTGTCCCACTGGAAGAGCCGGCCCTGCCCCTTCCGATCGGAAAAGGAGAGCTCCTCCGGGGTGACTTGAACGGTGATGACCTCGGGGAAGGCGCGGCCACACGAGAGATCGATGTCGCCTTGGTGGCGCTCGGCAATATGGTCTACCCCTCGCTTGCGGCCGCCACCCTTCTGGAGCGGGAGGGGTTCTCCGTCGCGGTCGTCAATGCCCGCTTCGCCAAGCCGATCGATCGGGAGCTCCTTGCTTCCGTTGCCAATCGCTGCCGCCGGATCGTGACGGTCGAAGAGCATGCCCTGCCGGGGGGATTTGGGGAATCGGTTCTCTCCCTCCTTGAAGAGGAAAAAGGATCCGGACGGATTCCTCCGGTCGATGTTCGGCGGATCGGGCTTCCCGATCAGTTCATCGAGCATGGGGCGCAGCGGATCCTTCGCGAGAAACACGGACTCGACGCAGAGCGCATCGCCGCTTCGGTCCTCGACTTTATCAAGCTCGGCATCGGCGCCTCTCCTCAAAGTGAAGACCGGGCGATTCGATTAGGGAAATGATGTCGGCTCGGTCTGCCAAACCGAAAGAACGTCTCGACCTCCTTTTGCAGTCGCGTGGACTGGCTGAGAGCCGCGAACGGGCTCGAAGCCTGATCCTGAGCGGATCGGTTTTGGTCGATGGGAAGAAAGTTGAAAAGGCGGGCGCTCAGATAAAAGAGGATGCAGAGATCGTTCTCCTCGGCCCTGTCTCCCCGTATGTCAGCCGGGGAGGCGTCAAGCTGGAAGCAGCCCTGGATACATTCCATCTCGACGTTTCCGGGAAGGTCGCCATCGACGTGGGGGCGTCCACCGGCGGTTTCACCGATTGTCTTCTGCAACGGGGGGCGGTTCGTATTTACGCCGTGGATGTCGGCTACGGCCAACTCGCCTGGCGGCTTCGGCAAGACCCTCGCGTCATTGTTTTGGAACGCCGCAACATTCGTACCCTTCCTCCTGAGGTGATTCCGGAGCCGGTCGACCTGGCGACCATCGATGTCTCGTTCATCTCGTTGGAGAAGGTCATTCCCGCGGTCATCTCCTTCCTAAAACCCCAGGGTGAGATCGTCGCATTGGTCAAGCCTCAGTTTGAGGTCGGGAAAGGGGAGGTCGGCCGGGGGGGGATTGTTCGAAGTCCCGAAAAGCATCAAAGGGTGCTCGATCGAATTTGCGGTCAGGCCCCGGAATGGGGACTCCAGATCGGCGGGTCGATTCCCTCGCCGATTCTGGGACAAAAGGGAAACGTCGAATTTCTGGTATATTTTAGAAGGCTCGATGCCGGGAAATCAGAGAGTGCGGAAGGTGGGGCGCCACGTTCCGGGTCGGGGCCGACTTGATTTTTATTCCGCGATTCGCAATCCGAATTCCGCATTTGCAATCCTGCTCTTACAGAAAGGATGGACGGAGATGAAGGTGTTGGTGACGGGAGGGGCCGGGTTTATCGGCTCTCATCTGGTCGATCGGTTGATCCAAGAGGGACATCAGGTGGTGGTCGTCGATAATCTCTCGACCGGCAAGAAAAAGAATATCCATAAAGATGCAACGTTCTACAAGCTCGATATTTTAAGCAGTCGACTGGATCGGATCTTTCAGAAGGAGAAGCCGGAGGTGGTCAGCCACCATGCGGCGCAGATGGATGTTCGCCGATCGGTGGCCGATCCGGCCTTCGATGCGCAGTCGAATATTATCGGTCTCTTGAATTTGTTGGAGTGCGCCGTTCGCAACGGCGCCCGCCGGATCGTCTTCGCCTCGTCGGGGGGCGCCATTTATGGCGACCAGCAGGTCTTCCCGGCGCCGGAAGAACACCCGACCCATCCGCTCTCTCCGTACGGGGTCAGCAAGTTATCGAGCGAGCATTACCTCTATTATTATCAGAAGGTCTGCGGGCTCGACTATTCCTCTTTGAGATATGCCAACGTGTATGGGCCGCGGCAAGATCCGTTCGGAGAAGCCGGAGTGGTCGCGATCTTCACCCAAAAGATGCTTCGCGGGGAGCAGCCGATCATCAACGGGAACGGGATGCAGACCCGGGACTATGTTTTTGTGGAAGATGTCATCGAGGCCAACATGGCGGTGATACACAGCCAAGTCAACGACACATTCAATGTCGGGACCGGCAAGGAGACGTTGGTCAACCAGCTCTTCCGGCACCTTCTCGACATCACCGGTGCGGAGGCCAAAGAGATCCACGGTCCGGAGAAAAAGGGGGAACAGACCCGAAGCTGCCTCGACGCTCAAAAGATTCATAAATTGCTTGATTGGGAACCGCGTGTTCCGCTCCAAGAAGGGCTGATGAAGACCGTCGATTATTTTAAGAATGCCTGAAAGAGAGATGAAACACGTGAGGCGTGAAGCGTTCGGCGTGAGGCGAAAGAGCTTAAGATCTTTTGACCTGACCCCTGACGCCTCACCCCTCATGCCTTACGTTATTTTTGTTTAGGAGGGATTGTGCAAGAAAAAAAGGGTCGTTTTTGTGTGTCGATTATCATGGGAGCGGCCCTTTTTCTTTTTCTTCTCTCCGGTTGTTTTACCTCCAAACAGGTCCGCCTCGGCGACGAGTTTTCCAAGGAGAAACGCTGGGAAGAAGCCTATCATATCTATTCGGAAGAGCTCAAGAAGGATCCCTTCAATCAAAAACTGAAGCAGAAAATGGACGAGGCCAAGGTGAACGCGGCCGCCGTTCATGCCGATCGGGCAAAGGAGCTGCTCAACCAAAAAAATCTTCCCGTGGCACTGGAAGAGATTAAACGGGCGATGCTCCTCGATCCGGGCCGGGCGGAGTATCAGGATCTGTTTGCAAAGACCCTTCGGAAAAAAGAGGCGGAAGATCATTTTGCCCTCGGACAAAAACTGCTGAAGGCCGAGCGCTTTGGTGAAGCCATTGAATTCCTCGAGCGTGCGTTAGAGCGCGATCCGACGCTTCCCCAGGGCCCGGAAATCCTCGCCCAAGCGAGGAAGGGACAGCGTGCCGTCGGGGATGAAGCCGATGAGCTCTCCCTGAAATCGACCCAACCGATCACGCTCAAGTTTCAAAACGCGCGGCTCAAAGAAGTCTTCGAGCTCTTGGCGAAATCGGCGGGAATCAATATCCTTTTTGATAAAGACGTCCGGGATGAAACGATCAGCATTTTCGTCAAAGATGCCAGCTTTAAGGAGGCGCTGAATCTGATCCTTTCGACGAACAACCTTTTCATGAAGCGAATCTCCGAGGAGACGATCCTCGTCATCCCTAAAACCAAGCAAAAGGTCGATCAATACCAAGACCTCGTTATCCGGACTTTCTATCTCTCGAACGTCAGGGCGAAGGAGATGGTCAACCTGCTGCGGACGATGTTGGAGACCCGGCGCGTTTTCGTCAATGACGAGTTGAACACCATCGTCCTTCGGGATACCCCCGATAAGATCAAGCTGGCGGAAAAGATCATCGAGGCGAACGATCGGAAGGTAGCGGAGGTGATGTTCGAAGTCGAGATCTTGGAGATGAATCGAACGAAGGGGTCGAGAATCGGTTGGAACTTCAGCGACGGCCGAATTTCCGGTTTTATCAGCGATGACGAGACGCCCGGGGCCTTCAGCCTTCAAGAGCTGCGGGACCTTAATGATTCGGCCATCTTCTTGATCCTCCCATCGATCCTGGTCGACTTCTTCAAGCAGGAATCGGAGGCGCAGACCCTGGCGAACCCGCGCATCCGGGTCCTCGACAACAAGAGTGCGAAGATCAACATCGGCGATCGGGTTCCGATTCTCCTTTCGACGACGACCTCGAACCCGACGACTTCCACTGTGATCGGAGGGGCGACGACAACGACGTCGATCGAATTCAAGGATGTCGGCATTAAACTGACGGTCGAACCGAATATCCATATCACCAACGATGTGACGATGAAGCTGAATCTGGAGGTCACCTCCCTTGGCGATCTGGTCAACCTCGGAAACGGCCAGCAGCAATTCCGCTTCGGAAACCGAAATACCGAGACCGTTTTGAATGTCCGCGACGGCGAAACGGTGGTGATCAGCGGCTTGGTTCGGGAAGACGAGCGGACGACGACGAACAAGATTCCCGGATTGGGGGATCTCCCGCTGATCGGCCGCCTCTTCTCCAACGTCGAGAAGAACAAGGCGAAGACCGATATCGTCATGACGATCACCCCCCGGATTATCCGGACCTTCGAGACCCCCGAAAAACCGCTCCAGTCGTTCTGGTCGGGGACGGAAGAGACCTACTCGACCCGGCCCCTCTTCTCCGAATTCCCGACGGTGGGTGAAGTAAGGCGCGAATCGGAAGGAGCCCCGGCCCCATCCACGCCGCTCGCCCCCCCGGGCGAGTCGAGAACCGCCCCGATCCTGCCGCAATCGGAGACGCGGTTGGCTCCGATCCTCTCCGTGATTCCGAGGGAATCGACAACGACCGTGAACGGGCCGGTGACGCTGGAGGTCCGTATTGATAATGCCAAAGACCTCTCCTCGGCGACGATGTCGGTCGCGTTTGATCCGACGGTCTTAACCCTGATGGAGGTGGTCGAGGGAGATTTTATGAAAAAAGACGGGAAGAATATTTCACTGGTTTCTTCGACGCCGCCGAACGGGGGAACGGTCGATGTCCAGATTAGCCGGACCGACGACCAAAAGGGGATCGCCGGCTCCGGGACCCTCTTCACGCTGATCTTTGAGGGGCGGCGGGCCGGTGCATCCAGCCGGATCGACTTCCGCAATGTGCGTCTTCTGAATCCCTCGCGCGGCCCGATCAACGCGGATATCTTCCCCGGTCTAATCAATGTTCGATGATGTTTTTTTTCAGAAAACCCATGGCCCGGGGAAAAGAGCGGCCACTACAAAACCAGTCGGGACTGACGCTCCTTGAGTTGATTGTGACCGCAGTCATTATTATCATTCTTGCCTCGGCGGCGATGCCCCTGTCCAAGATGGGGGAGCGGCGTACGAAGGAGATGGAGTTACGGCAGGCGTTGCGGGAGATCCGGTCGGCGATTGATCATTTTAAGGACGATTGGGATTCGAAGCGGATTTCCCACTCCGAATCGGAGATCGCCAACGAAGAGACCGGCTATCCGAAGCGCCTGGAGGTTTTGGTCGAAGGGGTTCCGGTCCCCGATCCAAATGATAAGAAGATCCGGAAGTATCTCCGGCGGATTCCCATCGATCCTTTCACCCGTTCAACCGAGTGGGGAATCCGCTGTTATGAGGACGAGCCTGATTCGTTGATCTCCTGCGACCGGGACGTGTACGATGTCTATAGCCGCAGCGACCAGGTCGGGCTCGATGGAACCAAAGTGCAAACATGGTAGTAAAGTAGTAAAGAAAAGAAGACAAACAGCCAGAACTCAAAAGAATGTTATATTAAACCATACAAGGAGAAGAACGTGGCAGAGGTAAAAGATTTGGAGAAACGGATTGGCAAGCTCAAAACAAAAGTGGCGGCGCAACGGAGCGAGGCAACGGGAGATCGCGCGACCCGTCGAGAGACGCTCAAGAAACTGAAGCGGGCGCAGCGACGAAAGAAAGCAGTTCAAACCCGAGTGGCCTTCATTGAGGCCAAGGGAAAAAAGAAAGAGAAGAAGGCCGAAGGGGCCACTTCATAAGACAGGGAGGAAAAATGCGGAGTGCCGATTTCGGATCGCGGCATCATGGGCAGAACCGATTTGCATTCCGCAACCTGTTTTCCCCTTGTCACAAACCATCTTTTCTGACAGCGTAAGATGCAGAAGTATTTTAAGGTCGGCTTGGCGCTCGGCGGGGGAGGAGCGCGCGGGCTGGCCCATTTGGGCGTGTTAAAAGTCCTGGAATCGGAGGGAATCGAACTCCACCTGATTGCCGGGACCAGCTTTGGCGCCATCGCCGGCGCCATGTATGCACAACATCCGAACGCCGATCAGGTCCGCCGGCGGGCCTGCGATTACTTGAGCAGCGAATCGTTCCGCCGGACCAAGCTCTTCTTTATTAAAAAGCACTACGAAGAGGAAAAGCGCTCCAGCTTCATCACCAATCTCAAATCGTACCTCCAGAAAGGGATCTTCTGGGGAATCTCCCTTCGGCGCTCCTCGTTCATTTCCGAGCAAGATTATGTCGCGCATATCAGCCGGCTCTTTGACGATAAAGGGATCGAAGAGACCGTCATTCCCTTTTTTGCCGTTGCGGCCGATCTGGCCCATGGAAGAGAGGTGGTCCTCTCGGAGGGTCCGATCCGAAAAGCAATCGCGGCCAGCTGCGCCATCCCCGGCGTTTTCCCGCCGATCACGATCGGGGATGCGAAGCTGATCGACGGCGGATGGGTCAACCAGGTGCCGGTCGACCCGCTCATCCAACGGGGGGCCGACTTCGTCATCGCCATCGATGCTTCGGAGAACACCGGAACCGTCCGGGAGTTCACCAGCGGGCTCGATATTGTGTTGCGCGCGAGCGAGATCACCCGGCACACCTTATCCAGCTCCCAATTGGGGAAAGCCGATCTGGTCATCCGGCCCGACGTCGGCCAGCTTCATTGGTCCGACTTCTGGCGCTCCGACGAAGCGATCCAGAAAGGGGAAGAGGCCGCACGCGAAAAGATCGAAGAGCTTAAACGGCTCCTCTGGAAGAAGAAAATGAAGAAGTTGTTGATGATCAAAGTCTGAGGACGGGGCTTGCAATCGCTCGTTTTTGACCCCCGTCCTGAAGGAGTCTGCCGTGCCGAAATGGGAATATAAAGCGGAACGACTCGCCGGGGTGCAGATCGACAATCAGCTGAACTTCCTCGGCGCGCAAGGATGGGAGCTGGTCCAGATCATCTACCAGCCTGAAGAGACCTACCCCTTCCTTTGTATCCTCAAAAAATGCTCGGAGGGATACGATTGAGGAGTACCGCACTTTTTATCCTCTTTCTTCTCTCCGCCGGCAATGCCCGGCCGAGCGATCTTTTTTTCTCCCCGGGTCGGATCGTCTGGTCGGTCCTCTTCGTCTATGTCGCCGCCTCTTTGGCTTATCGGTGGGCCCGTGCGCCGGTCCGGACCGTCGCGGTAAAATGGGAGGGAGCGGCCCTTTCTCTCTTGTTGGTCAACGCCGTTGTTCAGCAGACCGGCGGCGCACACTCTTACTTCCAATATCTTTATCCCGCCATCATTCTGATCTCCTCTTTCCAATTTAGTTTTTTTAGAAGCATGACCCTGGTCTCCGGGATCTTTTTTCTGGAGGGGGTCGGTCTCTACGTCGCCCCTCCGGACCATCCGCTCTCTCAACGGGCGGTCTTCTTCCCGCTTGCGCTCATCGCCATTCCGCTCACGGTGAAATGGGGACTCCGCTCATTTTACCGTGAGCGGGAAAACTTGATGAAGAAGCTGAAAGGGAATAAAAAGGGAGAGCCGGCATTATCGCTTCCCGAGATCAAACAAAAACCGGAGCTGGCCCGTCTTTCGAAAGAAGAAGAGAAAGACGAGGCGCAGATGCTGGCGAAGAGAATGGAGGCGCATCTGGAGCATCTCCTCGGCGTGATCCTGGCGAGCCGGATGCAGGCGTATCGCGCCGTTTTTCTCTCATACGACCGAGATGGAGAGTTCCTCTGGGTCCGGGCGGCCAAAGGACGACAAGAGCCGCTCGGCATCGACCGCCAAAGGACCATCCCGCTTGGAGAAGGGATTCTCGGCTGGATCGCCAAGGAAAAAAGAGCCGCTGCCATTGCCGATCTGCAAAATCAGAAAGAGCCGCTCGATTATGACGACGGATCGGTGGTTCCTCGCTCTTTCTTGACGCTTCCGGTCCTCGATCAAGATCTCTTCGAAGGGCTCCTCTGCATCGATAGCCTCGCCGACCATGCTTTCTCAAGCCAGGACGAGGAGGTGCTTCAGCTCATGGCCGAGGAGATTGTGACGGTGCTGACCTATTACCGGGAGCAGCAGCGGATGAGCCAGCGGACGCGGGTCTACTCGGCCCTTCTGGAGATCAGCAAAAGTCTCGGCTCGCGGCTTAATCTCGATCACCGGCTGGAGATCACGGCCGATTCGGCGAAAGAGATCATCGATTATGATCGCTGTTTTATCTTCCTGGTCGATCCGGGGGAGCGGCGGATGACGGTGAAGGCGGTCAAGGGATATGATCCTTCCGTCGTCGATTACAACTTCGCCCTCACCAACGGATTGCTGAGCATCATCGTGAAAAATCGGCAGGTGCTTCTCTTCTCCCAGCTCCCTTCTCAACGGGCGAAGCATAAGATTTTTCCCGACGGATGTAAAATCAACGTCGATTGCCAATCTTTTCTCGGACTTCCGTTGATCATTGAAGACCGCGCCATGGGGGTGGTCCTTTTTCTCTCCGAGAAGGAGAACGCCTTCACCACCTATGACCGGCACGTCCTCTCCATTCTCTGCAATCATGTCGCCATCTCCATCGCCGAGGCGCAGGCGCACGCGCAGGTAGAGCGATTGGCGATCACCGACGGCCTCACCGGCGTCTACAATCACCGGCGTTTCCAAGAGCGGCTCCAGGAGGAATTCGTCCGCAATGCGCGCCATCCCGAGCCCTTCTCGATTCTGATGGTCGACATCGATTATTTCAAAAAGGTCAACGACACCTTCGGGCATCCGGCGGGGGATGCCGTCTTGAAGATTATCGCTAAGCTTCTGGCAAAAATGGTCCGGAAGCTCGACGTGGTCGCCCGCTATGGCGGCGAAGAGTTTGTGGTCCTGTTGCTGAAGACCGATGCCATGCAGGCGTGGCAGATGGCGGAGCGGATCCGCAAGGCGATCGAGTCGGCGCCGATCGATTGGCAGGGGCAGAAGATCGATATCACCGTCAGCATCGGCGTTGCCTCTCAGCCGGCCGATGCGACCCAGCGCGAAGAGCTCATCGCCTGCGCCGACAAAGCGCTTTATTCCTCCAAACGATCGGGCCGAAACCGCTCGACCCTCTTCAAAGATCTGACCCAGGATATGTACGAAGTCGGTTAACCGCTTACGCCGGATGAAGTCCCTGCGTCGGTTTCCGGCCGACCTTCTAAAAACGGACTTTCAAGAGGCTCGTCTCTAACGCGAGGTGTGGGTTTCCCCCCTGTCCGGCAGACAGGAGACGGGCCCCCACGCGGGGGGCATTGAGCGCGAACCGCTCCCCGTCCCATTCCAGGGCCGCCGTCTGACTCTCTAAGGAGGCGACCACATAGGCGCCGTAGAGTAGGCCAACCCCCGCGCCGATTGCTGCGGAAGTGGAGAGCTTGCGACCGACATCGTCATGATCGCTGTCGCTGGCGACCAAGATTCCGCCAATCAAGAGACCGGTCAGCGCGCCAAAGAAAGTATCTTTGAAAATCTCCGCCATCGGGTTTCCGATTTCGCGCTTAATGCGAACCTCCCGGCGTTCCCGCTCTTGGCTCCGTTCGGTGTCTTCGGCCTCAGGAGGCGGGCTCTCCGAGCCTTCCTCCCGCCTTTCCTCCTTTTGGATTTCGATTTCTGATTGGGCCGCGACGAAGGTCGGGGGGATGGCCGACACCAGGAAAATTGCCGTTAAGGCGAGTGCGAGGAGCCGCCGCATCGATTCCCACCGCGGGCTGACACAAATGGTATGGATCGGTTGAGCCATAATTTCATTCTCCCTTCTTCCAGATTGGGTATTTTATTCTCGTAGCCCCGTCTACACACGACCGGTCATAAGCGCATAGAGGGGAGGCGGCCCGGAATCTATTTTTCGTTGTGATCGCTGGCCGTACAAAGCGCCGGTATAGCCCACCCCGGCAAAGCCCACAAGAACAATCGTAGCAAGGCGCGACCTCACGAGTCAATCGTGGGAGCTCAGCGGTCCCGCCGGCCCTCTTTACAAGGCCACGTCATCGCGCCGGCTCCGTCCATAAGGTGCGCTCTTCCTCAAACGGACAATCATCTACAAAAAACTGACTCGGAATATATCCTATTCGTATAATTGCGCATGTCGGGAATCGGGGAATTCCTGATTCCTCGAAAAAACAAGCCAACTATGATAGAGTTAAATGCACCGCAGGGGGATACGGAAATCTCCCGCTCAAGACGGTTCTGTTTAATATCTCTCGGCTTCTTATTAAGAGACGTATGATTGGAGAAATTCCCTTTTCCGGACGGCTTCGAGAAGTGCACCTCTCGTCGATCTTCTATTTGCTCCAGCGACGACAACTGACCGGGATTCTTCGGGTTCGATCGAACGATCTTGATAAATCGGTTTATATCAAGGAGGGGGAAATCATCTTTGCCACCTCCCGATATCCGGACGATCGTCTGGGACTGCTGCTGGTAAAATCCGGAAAGCTGACCTATGCCCAGTTTGAATCGGTCACTCGGATTTACGAGGCCTCGCTCCAGGGTCCCGATAAAACAAAACTTCGCCAGGGAACGATCCTGGTTAAGCAAGGGTTCCTGACGCCGAAGGAGCTTTACAGTGCGGTGATCGCTCAGGTCAAAGAGATTATCCTAAGCCTCTTTACCTGGATCGACGGAGAGTACCAGTTTGTCGAAGGCCCGCTTCCTTCCCAAGAGTTGATTACCTTAAACATCAGCACGGCGATGTTGATTCTGCAAGGGATCCGCCGCGTTACCGACTGGAGCTGGCTCGCCGGCCGACTTCCTTCGTTTGATCATTGTCTGCAGTTGACGAAAGATCCGCGAGACCTTTTTCAGATGATCGGTTTGGAGCCCGATGAAGTCGCGTTGCTCAGCGGTCTGAACGGGCAGACGATTCGGGAACTCCTGATCGGCTCTCCGCTGCCTGCGTTTGACACTCTGCGGCTCCTTTACTTCTTCGTCTCGGCCGGGATGGTGGAGGTGGCCGAGCCGACCGCCGAATCGATCGCTTCCTTCGAAGAGCGGTATTCGGTGACCCATCGGATTATCACCGAAGAGATCCGGGCGACGATCGACAAAAAGGGAGCCGACACGGCGCCGAGCGTCGAAGAGGTCCGAGACGCCTATCGAAAGATCGGCTCCCAGAACTATTATGAGGTTTTGGGCGTGGGGATGCAGGCGACCCGCGAGGAAATTAAGCGATCCTACTATCGCCTGGCGAAGATCTATCATCCGGATCGTCACTTCGAAGCGTCGATGCGGGAATTAAAGAAGGAGCTCGAAGCGCTTTTTGCAAAAGTGAAAGAAGCCTACGATGTCTTAAGCAGCGACTCGAAGCGGACCTCTTATAACGAGCGTTTGTCGAAACCAGAGGCGCCCGCAGCCAACCCGGTCAGCATCGCCGAACACGCGGAGCGCGCCTTCAATGAGGGAAGAAAAGCGTACGCGGCGAAAGAGTATAAGCGGGCGGTCGAACTGTTCGAGGCGGCGGCCCGGATGATGCCGAACAATCCGTCTTATTTTGCCTGTCTTGGAAAGGCGCTCCTCTACTTCCCGGAGCGGCTGCACCGGGCGGAATTGGCACTTCGCCGGGCGGTCGCGATCGATCCGGGCCGGATTGCCTATCTCATTGAGCTGGCCCGCGTCTACGAACGGCAGGGGAAGGCCGACAGCGCGATGAAGGCATACGAAGAGGCGTTGCAGAGAGATCCCCAGAATGCAGTTGTTAAAGAGGGGCTTTCGCGATTGAAGGCGAAGACTGTTTAGCGCTCAGGGGCCCATTGCAAAAAGGTGTGGCGAGGAATCCGAAAAATTTCTTAACCGGTCGACTTCCCCAACGCTTTTTCAAGCGCCTCGATTTTGCCGACCACCTTCGGATCGAGCCTGCGGATGGAATTCTGAATTGAATCGAGCTCGGATTGAATCGGGGTGAGGTTTCTCTTTTGTGTATCGGAGGCAAGAGAGATGGCCTTCGCGATCCGTTCTTTGGCTTTGTCCGCCTGGGCGGCCGCCTCGCCGAAGTTTTTTTCTTTCACGTCATCCCGGGCGGCGCTTAAAAAATCGCGTGCTTCCGTCAAATTCAGGCGGATGCGCACCGTGGAGACCTCCGACTCCAGGCCGCGTGTCTTGGCAACCATCTCTTCTTTCAAGGTCATATAGTTCTTGTTGACCTCCGTGGTCCCGGCGGCGCCGAGGAAATAGCCGGCCCCGAAAGAGGCGGCGAGCAGGAGGAGCAAAAAGAACATTCTGAACATCGCTACACCCCCTCCTTTTTCACCTTCTTTTCCTCCGTCTTGTAGAGGAGCCGGGCGACATTCCCGGCCGCATAGGTCCGAACGGAGCTGTCGGGGTCTTTCAGGCTCTCTTTCAAGATCGAAATCGCCTCCGGTCCGCCGACCTCGCCGAGGGCCCGGACGACGGCGATTCGAACCCGTTGCGCCTCATCGCTGAGCGCCTTTTTCAGCAATGGCATCGCCTCTTTACCGCCGACCTTCCGCAAAGAGCCGACCGTGAAGTGCCGGACCGCATAGTCGCTTTCGCCAAGGGCCGCTTCGTAGACCGGCATTGCCCGTTTTCCGAGGCGCTGGAGTCCCTCCGCCGCAGAGACCCGGACGATCGGATCGGGATCGTTGATCGCTTTATCCAAAAGCGGGATCGCATTCGGATCGCCCAGCTTTCCAAGCGAGGTCGCCGCGGCGCCGCGGACCGCCGTGTCGGAGTCGGTGATCGCCTTGGCCAGCGGGGCAAAGCTCTCCGGGGCGACGATTTCTCCCATCGCCTCGGCCGCATACATCCGAAGGGTGGCATCCGGATCGGCCAACATCTTCGTTAAGAGGGGGGCCGCTTCGCGCCGTTTGGTTCTTCCCAATGCCGCGGCCCCGGCCGATCGCGCCGGACCTTCCAGCTTCGGGACGATCTCCATGATTTTCGAGAAGGCTTCCTGATCGCCGTTTCGGGTCAGTCCGGCGAGCGCGAAGAGTTTGACGGTCGGCTCGGTGTCGTCGATCAGGGTGGCGAGGATGTTGTTCATATCGACTCCGGCCGGGGCGCCCGTTTTGGACGCGGCCATATCGTCGAGTGATTTCACGACCGCCACGCGGACCATCCCGTCGGGATCTTTCGCCATGGCGAGGAGCATTTTCAGCGCTTCCGGTCCGCCGAGCTGGCCGAGCGATTCGACGGTAAAGAAGCGGACGAAGGGGGCCGTGTCTTTCAGTCCCGGGATGATGAGGGAAATCTGAGACCGATCCCCGATCTCGCCGATCGCCTTGACCGCGGCGCTGCGGACGAAATAATTTTCATGCGTGAGGGCATCTTTAATCATCCCGAGAGAGATCTCTAAGAGAAGGGCCGGCGCAATGTCCGGATGATTTCTCTCGACCTGATCGTAATCGTTAAAGGCCCCTTCTATCTCCCCTTGGGCGATCGAGGCGAGCACCTTGAGACGATGGGCCGGAAGGGAGGCGGGCTCCTTCTGAATGATCGTCTCGCTCAGGACGACCGCTTGATGATAGTCTTTCTTCTGATAGGCCGCTTCCGCTTGCGCGATCTCCTTTTCGGAAGAACGGCTGCAGCCGACCGGGAGCAGGCTGAGTCCGCAGACAATCCATGCCGTCATGAGGCGCCATTTTTTAATGCGCATTTCATTCCTCTTGGTTATCCGCCGGGTTCCGACGGTTTTGTCGATTATTTCCGCCTGACGAATGAGTAGAGAAGGGCGAGCGCCGGAAAAACGATCAGCGTGCTGAGCACGATGCCCATGGGCGTATTAAAACTGCGGACCAGATTACTATAAAGCAGTGTCATTGTCACGATAAATCCCGCAAGGACCGTCCGGTAGGCGAGTCTATAGATCTTGGTCAGGATCGCCGTCAGGTCTTCCGAGTTCATCCGCGTTCGAAACTGTCCGTTGCTGGCGAGCTCCAAAAAATTTCGGAGGGCCACCGGAAGCTCGATCAGTGCGATTGCGATTTCTTTTCCCCGCGAGAAGATCTCGGCGGCCCAATCGGGCGAACCGACGAATTTCTTGGCATAGGGCTCGGCGATTTCGATGATGTTCAGGTCGGGATCGAGCTGCGAGCAGAGGCCGTTGAGCATCCCGGCGGTCCGGCCGACCAGGATAAAATGATTCGGGACCTGAAGCGACGGATAAACATGAAAGAGGGTCTCTAAATCCTGGGCCACCTGTGTCAATGTGATCCGCTTAAACGCGCGGGGCGAGATGTCGCGGTAGCGGTCCATGAAGAAGCGGACCACATTTTCGATGTCCTCCATCCGTTCGGTCCGAGCGATGAATCCGAGATCGAGGAGGGCGCGGGCGATGCTGGAAATGTCCCGGTCGATAATCGCGATCATCATCTTCTCCATCCCGCGGTGGACGCCGGTGTCGATCTGCTGCATCAGGCCGAAGTCGACGAAAACAAGCCGGGGCCCCGGCTGGACGAAGAGATTTCCGGGATGGGGATCGCCGTGGAAGAAGCGATGCTGAAGAATCTGCTTCATGTACGATTCGACCAGGAGGGTGGCGACCGCTTTGGTGTCGATCCCCGCGCGGCGGATCTCCTCGGTCCGGCTGATCTTGATCCCTTCCACAAATTCGAGCGTGAGGATCCGTCCGGTGGTGTACTTCCAAAGCACCTTCGGAACGACGATGCGGGGGTCGCCTGCAAAGTTTTTGTGGAACTGCTCCGCCTGGCGTGCCTCGACAAAATAGTCGAGCTCTTTGTGGACGATCTTGGAGAACTCCGTGTAGAGAACGTCGAACCGGATATTGGTCATCACCTTTTGAAGCGCCCAGACGATCCAGCGGATGGCGCGAAGGTCGGTCTCGACGATCTGCTCGATCTCGGGATACTGCACCTTCACCGCGACCCGTATTCCGTCTTCCCGCAGGGTCGCCTCGTGAACCTGCCCGAGGGAGGCCGACGCGAGGGGGATCTCGTTAAACGTTCCGAAGAGCGACTCGGGCGGGACGCCGAACTCCTGAATGAAGCGGGTCCGGATGGTCGAATAGGGGGCCGGAGGGACCTGGTCCTGCAGCAGGGAGAGGGTTTGGGTGTAGGCGTCGGGAAGAAGATCGACCCGCGCGCTCATAAACTGCCCGACCTTAATCAGCAATCCTTTTAAGGTGAGGGCCGCTTCCTGCATCCGGAGGGCGTTCTTGCGATGGAGCGCCTCCTTCCACTCCGCCGCCTTCATTCGAGGGATATAGAGGGAGCCGAGCTTGTAGAGGAAGTAGCTGAAAAAAATCCGGAAGGCGACCCAGAGAATGCGCAGCGCCCGGCGCCGGAGGTAAATATCCTCCCCCACCGGGGTCGGCGGGACATCGATCGGGGGGGAGCCGGAGGGGCTCTCCGGGGTCTCCACGGAGGGGCCGGGTGTCGGATCAGTTGCGGTTTTGACTGTCACGTGGACCTCACTTAAGCAGCCCATCTTAGCAAGATTGTCATGAAGGTTCAAGGGAGCAGGGAAGGTCCTTTCTCCATGGATAAAATAGGGCGCAAAACGGTTTCCTTCCGCCTTTCGCGCGACCGCTGTACTCCGAATACGTATTTTTACCCAATTTGAGTCCGGGTCCTCAATTTGACAAAAATTGGAAAGTGTGACACATTTTATACGTTTTTCGTCACTTCACACTTTCCCTCTCCACATTGAAGGAGTGGCCTCCGGTTGAAGGCATTTCAGCTCTTATCCAGATCTTTTTGGAAAAGATCGAGGACCCCTCTTCGGGTCCCGTTTCTTCTACTGATTCCTCTCCTCTTTTCGTTTGCCTCTCCGGTATTTTCCGCGGAGAAAGACGACAGCGCCCTCTTCTTCGAAGGGCATGATCTGATGGAGAAGCGCCAGCCGGAGAAGGCGATTCCGCTTTTCGAGGAGGTGCTCCAAAAGCACCCCGAGAGCAAGATACGCGATCTTGCGCTCTTTTGGCTCGGCCGCGCCTATCTGGAAACGAAACAGACCGAAAAGAGCCGCGATAACCTTTCCCAGCTTCAGAAAGACTTTCCGGAGAGTCCCCTCCGGTCGAAATTGGAGAAATTAATCGTCTCCAAAGAAGCGGCCCTGGCCCGAGCGGAAAAACGCGAGGCGGAGAAGCGGGAGAAAGAAGCGGCGGCGAAAGCAACGCCCTCTCCCAAAGCCCCCGCTTCGAAGAAAACCCCTCCCGCCGTCGTAAAGGGAGAGACTTCAGAAGAGAAGATGCCGAGCCCGCCGCGGGCCGCCTCGACACGGCCGGCGGAAGGATTCCTTCTGGTGATCCCGCAGGTCGCCGAGGTCAAAGTCGAGCCGTCGGCCGATGAGAAGCGGGGATATCCCGGTGAGGATGTCGAGTTCCCGGTGGTCATCACCAATCGGGGGAACGGGGAGGATTCGTTTACCCTCGATTCGACCTTTCCGATCGAGTTCCGTCCCACGTTTTATGCCGACGGAAGCGCCGGGGAGACGATCCAGACCACGCCGACCCTCCAGCCCGATCAATCGTTCCGGGCACGGCTGCGGGTCCACCTTCCCTCGAACATGACCGACAACCAGAACAAGGTCTTTGAAATCAAGGTGGCTTCCCGATTCGACCGGAACAGTTTTCAGTGGGTCCGGAAGACGGTGGTCGCGTCGGCGCCGCTGCTCCTCGGCGAGTACCGCTCCGACAAAGAGCGGGCGCGTCCGGGCGAAGAGGTCCGGTATACGATCGTGCTGATCAACAATGGAAGTTCCGAGGCGCGCGACGTGCGTGTCCGCTACGCCTATCATCCCTCCTTGGTTTTCCTGAGCGCGTCGCCTCAGCCGGAGCGGGTCGAGTCGGCCGGCCGGGCGATTTATTGGAACCTATCGGGAATCAATTCGAAGGGAAATGAGAAGATCGAGGTCGCCTTCAAGGTGGGGGACGAGACCGCCGCCGGCCAGCAGGTGTTGAACCGCGGCACCTATCTCGCCTCGGTCGGAGGGGAGGTGCCGTTCCTCTCGCCGCCGGTCTCCGTGATGCAGGTCGCCTCGCTCCGTCTCGAAGGGGCGAAGGAAGAGCAGCGGGTCGTATCGGGAGATCAGGTCTTCTTCCCGTTTACTTTGACGAACCTGGGGAACGGCCCGGACCAGTTTGCGTTGAAGCCGGCCGGCGCTCCGTCGGATCGGCTGGCCCTTTACTTCGATAAGAACCAGGACGGCCTTTTCCAATCGGGCGAGCCGGCGATCACCGAGACGCCGCTCCTCGGCACCCGTGAGAACTTCCCGATTTTGGTAGGGGTGAAGGTCCCGACCGGCCGCGACGGCGAGCGGCTCGATATTCGCCTCGATGCGCAGTCGCGGCACGACGGCAAAGCGATCGCCACGGCCGGCCGGGCGCTCCTACTGAGCCTGCCGATGGTCGCCATTCAAAGCCAGCTTCAATCGCGCGACAATCTGCCGGGGGGAGTGATCTCCTATCAGGCGACGGTCACGAACAACGGCTCCGGCCTCGCGCGCAATGTCATTATCTCGGAGCTCCTCCCGCCGGAATTGGAATTCGTCCATGCCGATCCCGAGCCGACCGAGAAGGACGGCAAACGGTGGATCTGGAAGATGAACGATCTGGGACCGCAGCAGAAGCGGACCTTCGCCGTCAGCGTTCGCATCCGGAAGGGGCTTCCGGCCGGAACGACGGTGCAGAAGCAGACCGAAATTTTTTATCAAGATCTCCACGGGAACCGTTATCCATAAGTAAGGTGTCATTCCCGCGCAAGCGGGAATCCAGAAGGAGTCATATTTAAATAATCTGGATTCCGATGAAACATCGGGAATGACAAATAAAAGAATTTATTCAGTGTTCCTTATAATATGAAATCGTGAGCTGAAGACCGACCCGATGTATCTGCCGTTTTTCGGTTTTAAAGAGCCCCCCTTCAAGTTGTCCCCCGACCCGCGCTTTTTCTTCTCCAGCAAAAAACATCAAGAGGCTTTTTCTCATATTCTTTACGGGCTGAAGGAGCGAAAGGGTTTCATCGTGGTGACCGGGGAGGTCGGAACCGGCAAGACGACCCTCTGCCGGCTTCTGCTCGGCAAGCTCGATTCGACCGTCCGGACCGCCCTTCTCTTCAACCCCCAGCTGACGACGGTGGAGCTGCTGCAGAGCATCAACCAGGACTTCGGTCTGAAGGGGGATGGGCAGACCAAGAAGGCCCTCCTCGACGAGTTGAACCGTTTTCTGCTCGATCTTCTCGCGCAAGGGGGGAACGCGCTTCTCATCATCGATGAAGCGCAGCTCTTGACGACCGAATGCCTGGAGGAGATCCGCCTTCTCTCCAACCTGGAGACCGATCAGTCGAAGCTGATCCAGATCCTCCTGATCGGGCAGCCGGAGTTGAAGAACAAGCTGTCGCAGCACGCGTTGCGCCAGCTGCGCCAGCGGATCTCGATCATGTATGAAATCGAGCCGCTCGATCGGGAGGAGGTCACCGCCTATATCGAATCTCGCATCGAGGTGGCCGGGGGGAAGGAGAAGGTCGCCTTCGCGCCGAAAGCGATCGATCGAATTTATTCTTTCAGCAACGGCTTCCCGCGATTGATCAACGTCGTTGCCGACCAGGCGCTTCTGGCGGCCTATGTGGCGAACACGACTTTTATTTCCGAGACGCTGGTCCAACAGGCGGTCGACGAATTAAAAAAGGCCGACACGACCCGTCCTTCCCGCCTGCCGGAAAAGCAGAAGGCGTTCCTTGGCCGTTACGCGGTCCCCGTTGCTTGGGGACTCGCCCTTTTGGTTCCGATTCTCCTGGCGGGCCTTCTCTGGAAAGGGGGGCTTTTTTCTCAGGAGGCCGTTCGCATCGAGACGGTGCAGGCCCGGCCTTCGGTCGATATGACACCGTCCAATTCGGTCGGCGCGTTAACCGACACGGCCGACGTGAAGGAGCGGGCCGCGGGAAGCCCGGCGCCCCTCGTCCTCAATCCGGCAATCAATCTCCCGGAGGCGTCTCCCGCCAAGCCGCTCCTCGATCCGGATGGCATTTATCGCGTCGAAGTCCTTGCCGAGACCGAAAAGGGGGCCTACCTCACCCTATTGAATCTCCTCACACCCCTTCCATCCCAAGAACGATGGGGGGAGAAGAGCATGGGAGAGGTGCTCCAGTGGCTTCGGGAAAACAACATCGAGACCTATCCTTTGCCGCTCACGATGAAGAAGGTCCTCGCCTTTAATTCGCCGTTGCTCTTCTCTTTCCGCGAAGAGGCTGGACACCGTTATCAGGTTCTGGTTAAGATCGAAGGGGAGGAGGCGTTGCTCTACGATCCGTTGGATGGACGGAAGCGGGTTCCCCTTCGCGAGTTGACCGCGGCCTGGAAGGGGAGCGGCATTCTTCTTTGGCAAGAAATGGAGGGGCTGGAGCTTCCGTTCCGCAGGGCGGGACCGGACCCTTCCGTTCAAAAAATCCAAGAGGTCCTGACCAAAGAAGGACTTTATCGCGGCCCGACCGATGGGCTCTGGGGACCGCAAACGGCGAAAGCACTCCGCTTCTTTCAGCAGAAAGAGGGGCTGGAGGAAGATGGTCTCTTCGGAACCGAGACCCATCTGCTTCTCTCCAAGCGGGCCGGCGAAGGGACTCCTTCCTTAAGATAGACGATACACATCCATTCGTGATTTAATAAGCGATCCGCCGCCAGCGCTCCGCATTCAGCTAAAAAGATAAAAGATGAGGTTGGCGGTTTTTCGTTGTCTGGCTTTAAAGCTGACCGCTGAATGCTGACCGCTATATTCTGAGGAAGTTTATGATCCCCTTAAAAGACGATCTTCCGACCCGCACCACGCCGGTGGTGACGGTCGGCCTGATCGCCGTGAATATTCTTGTCTTCTTGTATGAGATCTCGCTCGGTCCGGCGGCCGAGGAGTTTGTCTTCGCCTTTGGCGCGATCCCGTCGAACCTGGTCCGGGGATTCGAAGGGGGCGTCCCGTCGATCGTGGCGGCCTCCAGCGTCTTGACCTCCATGTTTCTCCATGGCGGTTTCATGCATGTGGCGGGGAACATGCTTTATCTTTGGATTTTCGGAAACAACATCGAAGATGTCATGGGGCATGTCCGCTTCATCTTCTTTTATGTGGTCTGCGGGGTGCTCGCCGCCTACAGCCATGCCCTGACCGATCCCGCCTCTCACGTCCCGATGATCGGCGCCAGCGGCGCCGTCTCGGGGGTGCTCGGCGCGTATCTTCTCCTCTTTCCCCACGCGAAGGTGTTGACCCTGGTTCCGCTCGGCTTCTTCATCCAGATCATCCGGATTCCGGCTGTCTTGGTTTTGGGGATCTGGTTTCTCGTTCAGACGGTCAGCGGTCTCTTCAGCGGGGGCCAGGTCGGCGGGATCGCCTGGTTCGCCCACATCGGCGGCTTCCTCGCCGGGATGGTGTTGATCTATCCCTTCAAGAAAAAGCAGCAGCGGCGCCGGCAGGAAGGGTGGTTTTGAAGGGGCAAGGAGGAATCGGTCAATTAGGCATGAGGAATTAGAAATGGTTTTGTCATTTATTGAAAGCTTTTCATCTGTCATTCCCGAGTGTTTCATCGGGAATCCAGCGACCTTTCATTTAAAAAACTGGATTCCCGCCTCCGCGGGAATGACGGCGCTAAGGAGAGGGGTTCGACTTGAATCATTCAAAGCTTCGGATTATTCCATTCTACACCGGGGACGAAAGTCTGGAAGTGGCTCTTGCCAATTCCAAGAGTCTCCGTCTGCTCTGGCTGGAGATCTTGATCAATGAGAGCATTCCGTGGGAAGAGTCTCTCGATCGGTCCGAAGTGAGCGTCGCTTATGAAAAGGCGTGTGCCTGGTACAGTCAATTCAAAACGATGGTAGAGGGTCACGCCGGAAAGAGATCGTTGCCGTTGCGAAAGGGCAAAGTCGATATGAGAGAGTATCGGACTTTTCTGGAGGTCTTGAATTTTGTCTCGTGTTGACCCTGCTTCTGTTAGATCTGCCTGATATGCATGGGTTATCGAATCTGAACCCGGTTTTTGTAGAGTGTTACCAGCTTTCCGGAGTAATCTTCTTTTGAGTATTTTGATAGGAAGTTTTGAACCAACCCGATTTCTTCTTCGGATGTCAGGTTCCCGCGGCGGATGTAGAGAATGCCTCCCGTTCTTTCGGCGGGAAACCGAACGGGATTTGTGAAGTGATAATCGCGAGTGATCAGAACCGACCCGTTTTCTTCCACGATTTTGAACACCCCTTCATCATGGAGTCCGGTTGTGGCTGTTTCGGCGATAGCCGTGACGTCAAAACCGGCTTCCCTTAAAACCGCAACCAAATCGTAGCTGACGTTTTCATCGACGACAAATCTCAAGCCGGTGCAACCTTCTCGGTTGCGAGAAAGGCAGCGTATTCAAGACAGGCTAAGATATCCTCTTGCGTCAGGCGAGGGAATTGTTTGAGAAGGGTTTGGTGATCCTCTCCTGCTGCAAGATGGCTGAGGATGACCTGCACCGGAATACGTGTTCCTTGAATGCAAGGCTCTCCCCCGCAGATCTGAGGATCGGATACGATACGTGGGTTCATTCGAAAACTCCTGATCTAAAGCGATATGCTTAAAAAATAACACAAAAGGGGGGAGCGCGCAATAAGAACGAGGGATTTAATCATCCATTCTATTCCCCGTGGTGACCGGACTTGTTGGTGAAGTAGAGTGCCAGGGCAACCATCAGGATGCCGAAGCCGAGATAAAGGATGTTGAGGGGATTGTCGAACTTGGTGTGAACAACGTTCTTGAAGAACGAGACGATCAGGATCATCAAGATCACCTTCGCCAGCCGGTCTTTCAGATCATCCAGCGATTTGATCAGTAGAATCCGGGAACTGCTGTGGGTGTCTTCTTCGGCCTGCTTGATCTTGCTGATGAAGAGCTCGTAGAGCCCTAAAGAGAAGATCAGCAGGACGGTGGCCAGCAAGTAGTCATCGATGGCGGTGATGACCTGGCTGATCGCCTTGCTGTGGAACGCATCATATCCTTCCCCGCCGCTGGAGCCGATCAGATAACCGACCGTTTTGACCACCAACCATCCAACGTCGATCGTGGCAATCACAAAGAGGATCATTGAGGAGACGAGGCTGGCGACGACCGCCAAAATGACGATAAAGCGGCTTCGCCAGAGGATGGTTTCGAAGATTTGTTCGATTGGTTTCATCGGTTCGCGATTCCTTGTCCAGCCCGGTATCTTATTCAAAGCGGCGGGGCATTGCAAGGGGAAAGCTTCTTTAAATAAATCCTGTAAAGACAAAACTCCTGCCGCAAGAACATTCTCTCAGCTACATGTTACTCGGTATTTTCATCAAATATGATGCAAGTAATTACTTTTTTCTTGACATCTATTTTACCTCATTGTTAATATCCGCCTGAATTTCATACTGCTAAAAGATACCTTTATAAGGAATACCGACCCCGCCGATTGAAACAGCTTCCTTGTTCCCGTCGTCCCGGTCATTGCTTCAGTTTTTGGTTGCTCGTTTCGTTCTGTTTGGTTTGAAGTGGGCTGGGGAGATGGTGATGGCTTTGGGAATGGTTCTGCTGCCTAAATATTCTGATCTCTACTCTTTTTAATTTATTCTTTTATTAGCCGTTCCTTTCCTGGGTGTTTTTATCTGGAATCGTTATTAGTTTTTTCTGTTCTCTTTTGACGGTGCATGTAACTAAAACGGACTTCGATTGTCCTGAGTATATCTGTTTCTCAGGCTTGCATAATTGCACGAAATGCTTAAAAAAATAATGGAACTCGTTATCTTGCTGGGCGAGGAGGTTCTTTAATAATGAATGAAAGTTCCAATTCTTGCCATCGATCAAAATTTTTAAAATATCAAAATACAACATCGTTATTATTTTTAAATGGCGTTACCTTTTTATTTTTCCTAATTGGGTTCTTTCCAGTACATGGGTTCGCGCAAATTGAGATTTTCGAATATGAGTATGATGCTGGACAGAATGGTATCGGACAGCTTCATTTAGTTACAGAAAAGAGGGGGGGTACTATCGCAGGAAGCAGGACTTTTTCTTACGATGCGCGAGGCAATACTACTCAAACGGATAGGATCATCGAAGGAAATCCCTCTCCCTATACCATAAAATCAACATATGATAGCCTCAATCGTCTTGTCGATTTAACCTATCCGGACAACGATACACTTCACCATAACTACAACTCACAGGGACTTCTGGATAGTGTTGTTTCTTTGACATCGGGAACGAATTATGTTTCGTTTGATTATAACGTGTTGGGGCAGATCACCAACAAGAGATTAGGAAATAATAGGACGACCACCTATATTTATCATCCGCAGAGTTTCCGCCTTACAGATCTCATCACGCCTGGAATCCAATCGTTCCGTTATAAATATGATAACGTCGGCAATATTGAAGAGATTACTGATAATAAGGATCCGATAACGCCGAAAGTCCAAGCGTTCGGATACGATAAGCGACATCAGCTTACTTCGGCAAGCAGCGCGGCTGCTCCTTCTTACGGACACACCTATCAGTACGATACCATCAACAACATGAAGACTTTTACCACGCAATCACCAAGCGGGCCTATTAAGACCAACTTTGTATATCCGATTCCATTTGCATTTTCATCTATTCCTCATGCTGTTCAGCGGGACGGCACTAGTAGTTATGGTTATGATTTAAACGGTAACATGACCCTAAAAAGGACTGGAGATATTGACCGGATCTTCGTATGGAATAACAATAACCAGTTAATAAGAGTAGAGCAAAGCAATACCGTGCTTGCCGAGTTCACTTATGACCATGCCGGCCAGCGCGCGACCAAAAAAGCGGCAAATCAAGTCACACTCTATGCTGATGGGAGATATGAATGTGTCAGTGATGGATTAAATTTCACTCCCGCCTCGAGCACATGTACGAAATATATTTTCGCAGGGAATCAGAGAATTGCTTCGAGAATTGCCGGTTCCACTACGTCGCCAATACATTATTACTATAGAGATCATTTAGGATCGACGACTTTAGTGACTAACTTTTTAGAGAATAACCCGGAGACAGCGCTCAAGGAGCTTGCTTATTTTCCTTATGGCAGCCTCCGTGTAAATCTTCCTCCGGATACTGAGATCGCTTACAAATACAATGATAAGGAATTGGATGAAGAAATAGGTCTTTATTATTATGGAGCTAGATACTACGATCCAGCGCTGATGCGCTTTATCTCGCCGGATACGGTCGATCCCGACCGTAATTATCCACAAACACTCAATCGATACAGTTATGTTCGAAATAATCCTTTAAAGTTTGTCGACCCAACAGGAAAAGCCGAAAGAGATTTTCATTATTATATTTCAGGCTATCTTTTTTACAAGGGAGGTTTTCCTGCAGAGATTGCAAATCAGATCGCACGTGCTAATCAAGGAGTGGATGATTCTTGGGGCACAAACCCGCTGCTGAATTTCTGGAGACCTAGTGTCATGATTCATCTTCACGCTTTCCATCCTGACAATGGGGACACAAAATACGTGGAACGATATAACCAGGAATTCTTGGGTCGTGCGCTTTTAGCTGCCTTCCGACATGATTGGAAAACTGTCGGGGATTACATGCATTTTAGGATGGATATGCCTTTTCATTCAGGGAGCAATCTCGTATCAGGTGGCTTTAAGTATCCTATTGGTCACATAGGCGTTTGGCACAAGGCCGACTGGCCATTTATGCAGATCCCCAAGGCTAGACAGCTATATAGAGATGCTTATGAAATAGTAGGGTTTTTCTGTGAGGCGGCTAAAATCTGTGATAAAGAACGACCAGTCGAGTTGATGTTACTAGAGAACGTTATCAGTACTGCTAACCCAGATCCTAATATCCGTGCGACACATTTATTTAACGATCCTGATACGCACAAAGTTTTTCCGAATGATCCGACTATGGACTTTTTGCTTCCGCAATATCAATGGGATTTTTCTACTTCATCCCTAACTCCGCAAACAAGTTGTAATACCCTGTCATGTCCATGATGACGTTATTCGTATGTGACAAGGATAAAGGTTCATTAGCTATCATGAAAGTATCTCTTTTAGTTATGTTGATAACTGTTTTCTGGAGATTGGAAGCAATCGCGTTGCAAAGTTCAAACGTATTTGAGGTTAAAGAGTATGGCCTAGCCATTGTACCTCCGGATGGCTGGATACTCGATAAAAGCTATTCAAAAGATTTAACTGATTTAGAACGGCGTGACCATAAAGACGCGATGGCCTTCTTTTTTTTTGATCCGGAAAGAAAGGAGAGTACTGGATTTAGTCTGACGATCTCTCTTATGCCGCCTAACCCATTATTTAGGGGAATTGGAGGGAAACAGGAATTTTTTAAAAAGATTAAAAGTCAAATGGGGCCGACTGATCGAATAATTAAGACAGAGGAATTGACCATTGATGGCCAGCCTACAGCCCAAGCCACAGTTTGTGTCGGTCATGGAAACTCAAAGGAATGTCAGCTGGTTTACCATACGACCTATATTATTGGGGGTAATTCAGATATTCGCATTCAGTTTACTGTGTTTGCTAACCTCTATTCTCAATATGTTCAAACATTTGAAAAGAGTTTGTCCACGATAAGAATTAATTCTAAAGTAACTCCACCAATGACATCAAAATGTATGGAGTCGGAGATCCAGGAAATCGAGCGCCGCTGGCAGGCAGGCCGGACCCTCTTTGGGCAAACTGATATTAAATGGGAAGTAATCCTAAAGAATACGGGTTCGTACCCATGCACCGTCGCTGTGGCCTTTGAACTTTTAGATCGGGAGAAGAAGGTCTTATTTAGCCATGATCAAAGTCGTGAATTTGGTTCCGAACAAATTATTGAGCCGCAAGGATCAAGAGTATTTAAGGGGATAGATGTCCTTAAAAAGGAAAATCTATCACAGGTCGCTTCCGATCGTGTCAGAGTTACAAAGATCGAGTGAAAATAGATCTAAAAGGATTTCAAATATTCCGATCTTCCAATAACATTAGGTGTCCATTCGAGATGACTTCTTACTTCCTACGATTGAAGGCAATCATAAGTTTTGTGTCTCTTTCTATGCTGTCGCTTGCTGGTATCTGTTACTCTGCTGACGTAGATCTCTACACTGGGACAGCAATCCACCGAGTGCCAATCGAAGTGCCTCCAGGTCCTGGCGGTCTCGCCCCTTCCTTTTCCCTTGTCTATGACGGAAATGAAGTCAATGATTGGTTAGGCATCGGTTGGCGGCTCGAGGGCGTCTCCTTTATTGAGCACAAAGGTAAAAAGGCGCTTGGGACACCTGATACTTTGAGCACTGTCTATGAATTAGTTTTAGGAGATATTTCACAACGGCTGATCAACACTACTGGTAATTATTATAGAACGGAACAGGAAACATTTTTGCGGATTCTGAAGGGTTTTGGTAATACGTGGACCGTGACTGATCGGAGTGGTGTTCAATATTTCTTTGGGGAGAATCATTCCTCTAGTAAACCGAGTATCCTAGGAGCTCCGGGGAGAGTTTATCTTACTCGCATTAGAGATACTCATGGTAATGAGATCAACTACTCCTACCAGATCATTTCACCCGGAGGTGATCTCTATTTGGATCGTGTTACATACGGCCCAGGGGGAAACGAAGAAGTAGCATTCCAATGGAATTCCAGACCAGATCATCGATTGCGCCCTGTTTCAGGTTACGGGTATCAAAGTGTCAGTATAAGTCAACGTTTGACTGCCATTGAGGTTCGCCTGGCGAATGACTTGGTACGGCGATATGTTCTAGGCTACTCGGATAGTGATGCGACCGTACTGGGCCATGCGAAGGTTTCACTGACCTTTCCCCCGAAAACTGTACCAGTTATAATCTAGCTTCCGATTGAGGCAGGTCCTGGAGGGAGCAGATGAAGAAGCGATTTTCTGAGGAGCAGATTCTTTCGATTTTGAGGGAGCAGCAGGCGGGATTGAAGGTGCTAGAGATTTGTCGCAAATACGGGATCTCGGATGCGACGTTTTACACTTGGCGGACGAAGTACAACGGCATGGCAGTCAGCGAAGTGCGTCGGCTTCGGCAACTGGAGGAGGAGAACCGTCGGCTCAAGCAGTTGGTCGCTGAACAGGCGCTGGATTTGGTGGCGCTGAAGGATGTGTTGGCAAAAAAGTTCTAAGGCCGGTAGCGCGACGTGAGATTGTGAAGCATTCGATGCAAGTGTATGGGTTCTCAGAGCGTCGAGCCTGCCGGCTGATCGGGATGACGCGATCAAGCTTCCATTATCAGAGAAGTGCCAATCGGGATGAAGTGCTTCGGCTAAGGCTTCTAGAGTTGGCGGCGCTGCGGCCACGCTACGGAAGCCCTCGCCTATGTGTTCTACTGAGGCGGGAGGGATATCATGTCAATCACAAGCGCGTGGAGAGACTCTATCGACAAGAGCGGCTGTCTTTGCGCAGAAGGTCCCCGCGAAAGCGCGTGTCTGCATTGCGAGTGCCACTGGTTGCAGCTCAAGCGGTCAATGCTCGGTGGTCGTTAGATTTTGTCTCAGATGTCTTGGTTGATGGAAGACGGATTCGCTGCTTAACGGTGGTGGACGATTATTCTCGGGAGTGTCCCGGGATTTATGTGGACAGCTCTATCGGGGGCGCTCAGGTGACAAGGTTTTTAGACCAATTGGTGCAGCAGCGAGGATTACCCCAAGTGCTCTGTACAGATAATGGGCCGGAGTTTGCGGGAAGACTGCTCGATCAATGGGCACACCAGAATGGAGTGAAGCTGCATTACATTGAACCGGGCAAGCCGTATCAGAATGGACTGCACCCTTAAGTTTGGACGGTTTAGGTTAGAGTGCCCCGACAGAGTGGTGGATGCTTCTGGGCGGCCGTCCAGAGCGCTTCAAATTCCTCGGGTGGGCGGTAGCCCAGGGCTGAGTGCAGCCGTTTGCGATTGTACACCTGTTCGATAAAATATGGGAGCCGACTCCGTACATCTTCCAGAGTCCGGTACTCCTCCAGATAAACTTCTTCGGTCTTTAAAGTTTTCATGAAACTTTCTGCGACGGCATTGTCATAGGGGTTGCCTCTTCGAGCCATGCTGATTTGGAACCCATGGGCGCTTAAGGTTTCGACATAGTCGTATGCGGCATACTGGACTCCCTGATCCGAGTGATGGATGGCACCCTCCGGTGGCCTTCTGGTTTCAATCGCCATTTGAAGCGCCTGTAAGCTCAAGGCCGTGTCGATCCGTCGGGAGAGGGCATACCCGATGGTTTTGCGAGAGAACCGATCCAGGATGACGGCCAGGTAAACGAAGGCCGTCAGAATCCGGATGTAGGTGATATCGGCCACCCAGACTTGGTTGGGCGCGGTAATAAGGAGATCCCCGATCAGATTCGGATAGCGAGGATATGGATGCCGACTGTTTGTGGTCGTCACCCACCGACGACGGGGCCGACAGAGCAGGTCCCGCTCCCTCATGAGACGAAGCACTTTCTTGTGGTTGATCAGAATCCCTTCTCGGTGGAGTTGGGCCGTGATCCGTCGGTAGCCGTAGCCGCTGAATTCTTCCACCAGGGCGTCGATCCTCTGGAGAAGCCAGAGGTCCCCTTTCTTTTCAACCGGCTTATAGTAATAACTGCTCTTCGGGAGGCTCATGAGTTCGCACCCCCTTTCGAGGCTTTGGAGGAGATGCCGGTTCGCTTCAATGAACGCCCTTCTTGCTCGGCCTCCGCAAGGCGCTTCCTCACGGCTTTTTTTAAGAACTCGTTTTCCAGGATCACTTTCCCCAGCATCTGCTCCAGCTGGCGGACCCTCTCTTCTAAGGCGGCCTCTTTCGTCGGCTCGTTGTCATATCCGCCTTGGGCATACTGCTTCTTCCAGTGATACAGGAGGCTGGAGGAGAGACGATGACGACGGCAAAGTTGTGCGGCGGTGCTGACCCCGCTCAACAGCTCCTCGATCACTTGGCGCTTGAACTCGGGACTGAAGGTTCTCTGATTCCTCATGACAAGATCCTTTCCGCCCCTTCTTCGGGGCCGATGATCCTGCCGGGTACTCTAACATATTTCGTCCAGTTTCAGGGGTGCAGTCCATCCATCGGCGCCCTGAAGAGTGATACTCGTTAGCTGTGATGACCTTCCCCCCTTTTGTGTACCAGTCTACAGTTAGCGTCCGGTCAGGCAAGGGATCATGACTGCTTGCTTGGTGACAAACTCCTGGGGAGTCATGTTACCCAGAGAGCTGTGTGGCCGATTCTGGTTGTAGTCCAACCGCCAAGTCTCAATTTTCTGTCTTGCATCTAACAGATCGAAAAAAAGATGCTGATTGAGGCACTCATCGCGAAAGCGTCCATTGAAGCTCTCAATATAGGCATTCTGGACTGCACCCCTGAAACTGGACGAAATATGTTAGAGTACCCGGCAGGATCATCGGCCCCGAAGAAGGGGCGGAAAGGATCTTGTCATGAGGAATCAGAGAACCTTCAGTCCCGAGTTCAAGCGCCAAGTGATCGAGGAGCTGTTGAGCGGGGTCAGCACCGCCGCACAACTTTGCCGTCGTCATCGTCTCTCCTCCAGCCTCCTGTATCACTGGAAGAAGCAGTATGCCCAAGGCGGATATGACAACGAGCCGACGAAAGAGGCCGCCTTAGAAGAGAGGGTCCGCCAGCTGGAGCAGATGCTGGGGAAAGTGATCCTGGAAAACGAGTTCTTAAAAAAAGCCGTGAGGAAGCGCCTTGCGGAGGCCGAGCAAGAAGGGCGTTCATTGAAGCGAACCGGCATCTCCTCCAAAGCCTCGAAAGGGGGTGCGAACTCATGAGCCTCCCGAAGAGCAGTTATTACTATAAGCCGGTTGAAAAGAAAGGGGACCTCTGGCTTCTCCAGAGGATCGACGCCCTGGTGGAAGAATTCAGCGGCTACGGCTACCGACGGATCACGGCCCAACTCCACCGAGAAGGGATTCTGATCAACCACAAGAAAGTGCTTCGTCTCATGAGGGAGCGGGACCTGCTCTGTCGGCCCCGTCGTCGGTGGGTGACGACCACAAACAGTCGGCATCCATATCCTCGCTATCCGAATCTGATCGGGGATCTCCTTATTACCGCGCCCAACCAAGTCTGGGTGGCCGATATCACCTACATCCGGATTCTGACGGCCTTCGTTTACCTGGCCGTCATCCTGGATCGGTTCTCTCGCAAAACCATCGGGTATGCCCTCTCCCGACGGATCGACACGGCCTTGAGCTTACAGGCGCTTCAAATGGCGATTGAAACCAGAAGGCCACCGGAGGGTGCCATCCATCACTCGGATCAGGGAGTCCAGTATGCCGCATACGACTATGTCGAAACCTTAAGCGCCCATGGGTTCCAAATCAGCATGGCTCGAAGAGGCAACCCCTATGACAATGCCGTCGCAGAAAGTTTCATGAAAACTTTAAAGACCGAAGAAGTTTATCTGGAGGAGTACCGGACTCTGGAAGATGTACGGAGTCGGCTCCCATATTTTATCGAACAGGTGTACAATCGCAAACGGCTGCACTCAGCCCTGGGCTACCGCCCACCCGAGGAATTTGAAGCGCTCTGGACGGCCGCCCAGAAGCATCCACCACTCTGTCGGGGCACTCTAACCTAAACCGTCCAAACTTAAGGGTGCAGTCCAGTATCGCTCTTCTTTTCTTCCCACTCTAGCCGGATTTTTTCCAGGTTCAATGCTGAGGGCGCCAGCTTAAAGCGATGAAAGAACGGCGCAACCTGGCGCACGGTGTCTTCGATATTTCGATAGTGAACCGGCTGCTTTTCCTGGAGCCAGTAGAGGAAGGCCGCAAGGTTGCTCGCATCGGCGCGCAGGAACCGGTTGTCCGCGACGTTGCAGGTTTGTTTCACCGGCGCTGATGCGCTCGTATCGTGGAAATGATAGATGCGATAACTGTCAAGGTGTCCACGAATGTAGCCTGCAATTCTCCGTTTTGATTCTGCTACTTGGGCTTCCGCATGGCCTGCCCAAGCTTCGTCACTATAGGCAATTTCATGATGAAGCCGATCCCAATAGTAAGTCGCTTCTTGTTCAAATATAAAACGGTCCTCTCCAGTGGGCTTTAATTCAAACTCATAAATATTTGCATTTGTGCCATCACGAAATTCCGTTCTTAACCGTAGTCTTTCCGTTCTTCTTCGGCCAAAATGAAGAATCGCATTGGCTCCACCCACTTCGCCCGTGTAGGTCTGGAGCTGCTGCTTTGCCACTCGGTGAAGAAAATGAAATACCCCGACCAAATTCGACTTTCCGGCCCCATTGCCGCCGATGAACACATTGAGCGGGCCGAATTCAAGTTTCTGATCGCGGATCGATTTAAATCCCTGAACGTGTAGTTCATGTAATTGAGCCATAACGAAAAATCTCCCAAACACTTACAACGTGTTTGCCATTATACAGCAATTTCACCGCTCATCAATCGAGGAAGAAGTAGGTCAAGGGCGGCTTTGAGTTTTTGGTTTTGAAGAAAGAGCACCCGTAGTTAATTATCTATCGGCGCTGCTGACACGTCCTCTAAAGCTCGAACTCATCTTGACCTCACGGAACGCAAGGGGAATGTTTCTGTTATTGCAAGACCTGACCCGTGTACAGAGTTACTCCGGAATATCCTGAATTCCCCAAAGACCTAACGCGTCATCTAAGTTAAATCGTTCTTCTGATTCCGCTCGCCAAGAAAGATGCGGCACCGATGATTGGCTATGTGGTGATTTTTGGGGCCGATCGATTTGTACTCTTGAAGGAACGTGGAATCCACTTCCCAGTACTATCGCTTCTCCCGCGCTTAGGATGGTTATCTGGTCCAATAGTCGGCGGGATTGGCTAGGAACAATCCGTCGAAAATGCTCGATGTCATCTTGATTTTGCAGACGATGCATAATGAAGTTTGCACATTGACTTAGTACTGTTGGACTGATATCGCAAGGTCTTTGACTAGCAACAATAAGAGAAAGACCAAACTTGCGCCCTTCTTTAGCAATTCTTTCGAAAGTTTCACGGGAAATGCTCGAACCTCGCGGTTCATTCTGGCGGGCGGGGCTCACGTAATTATGTGCTTCCTCCAGTACCACTACCCAGGGTTCGTAAAACCGTTTTTCTAATACCGCATGTTCACGTAGTTCCAACAACAGGCGACCAGTAATCCCGCAAATATACGGCAAAACATCATGGCCGATCATTGAGCAATCTATGACGCAGACATCATTTCCATCTACCTCAACACCAATTCCTAACCCGATTAGCCAAGCACGAAAATCGCTTATTTCGAGATTGTCATAATTAAAAAAACTGGACCAGCGTTGGTCCCGGAGTCGGTTCTTAATTCGTAGTTGCAGGCCTCTAAGAAACTGACGGAAACTTTGATCATGATCTTCTACCCGAGCAGCTTCCAGCAATTCGGTGGGGTCTTTTAAGTAGTGCAAACCGAAATGAATAGGTTTATCTGCTGATTCTTGAGCTAGACTAGGTTCGCTAATAGAAATTTTAGATATATCGGTCCGAAGCCTTTCTAGAGAAGAGGTTAAGTCTGACTCATCATCTCCAAATGAACGTTGTTTCTTTTCCTTATGTCTGTTTAATATATCTTCGATCTTAGCAATTGGTTCAAATTGATTCTCTTGAAGCAGTTTCTTAGCGTAACTTCTAAAGGCAGCCCAAATAGTAAGGCTCTAGACTAGCGGAAACGTGCTAAAGTTTAGAGATGTTCAATAATAACAAGCCATTATCAGAATACAGGCGGAAAAAAATATTACAGTGCTTCTGCCTGGATCTCACGGCCACTCAGACAGCAAAGCTGCTGAAGATAAATCGCAATACCATTAATAAATATTACAGTCACTATCGAAGCCAAATTTATCAGCATCAAATGAAGCAGCTCAAACAATTTAAAGGTGAAGTGGAGGTGGATGAGAGCTACTTCGGCCCACGCCGAGTGCGAGGCATGGCTACCAGAAGAGGCAGAGGGACGCACCGTCAGCCGGTCTTCGGCATCTACGAGCGCAAGGGGCGAGTGTATACCGAAATTATCCCCAATTGTGAGCGAAAGACCTTGCATTCCATCATTTTCGGCAAGGTTGCACTCTCTTCTACTATTTACTCTGACTGCTGGAGCGGCTATCATGGGCTGGTGGATGTGGGGTATGATCGGCATATTCGGCTCAAGCATCATCGCAATGAATTCTCAAGAAAGCGAGGTGCCCACGTCAACGGCATTGAAGCCTTCTGGTCGTTCTGCAAGAGGCGGCTGACAAAGTTCAACGGCGTGAAGAGAAACTTCGTGCTGCATCTGAAAGAATGTGAATGGCGCTGGAAGAAAAGCACGCTTGAACTCGAAAAATCATTAATCATCATAAGCAAAGTGCTAGTCTAGAGCCATAGTAATTGCCTCCGGCCCTTTATTAAAAGCTTCCTCATCCCTAATTAAAAATAATAAGCTATTTATTTTATTAATGGAATCAGTGACGTCATTACCTGATTTTTTTATTTCTCCGCCGCCTTTTGCAATAGACCATAAATTAACCAACGCAGGTTGCTGTGCCTGCTCAGCCACACTCAACCATTCACAGACCTCTCGTGTGTTCATCAACCAAACAGGCAATCCGAATTCCTTGCCATTGATATAGATGTGATTCGGCTTCCGTCCGCTTACCGGTGCTGACTTTTCAAAAGCGCTTCCATACTCCCCATTAATATCGAATATAAAAACTTTTGGGCGCCTTGTGATTCGTTCGTTTTGTGATCGTTGTACCAGATGGCAGACAGTGTTCGATTTCCCTGATCCTGTATTGCCAACTATCGCAAGTGGTCTTGAAAACAAATCATTGAAAGACCCCTTAACTTCTTGATTTCCAGGAGCTACCGCAACTCCTATACGAAGACGACTATCGAATGGTTCATCATCTGGATGACCGTCAGGTCGGTTCCGTTTTGGTGCATCGGCAAATAGAGCATCAAGATGGTATTTATCCGACCAAGAAGTTGAACCGTAGCTACCCGGCGGGGACGAGTAAGTTCGAGAGAAAGTTCTCTATCCGTGGGTTCAAAACTATCTCTCGCATCTAAATCAGTTATCATACCTATTGCGTGTTGTCCGCCACCGATCTTGAAAGATAGATAGGCATTAATAGATATTCCAAGGTCAGCCCCTTGCATGTGGGCACGGACAGGGCTTTTTATTTCTGAGGAAATCTCCACTTTCACGGTAAATCCGTGAACCCCGACTACATGACCTATTATTCTGTTACTCATCGCCGGACCCCATTGAGGTTTCGGTCCGTTTCTGAGAATTATGTTTTAAAGTATTTTCTATTTTTTTCAGTTTTATCCAATCATCTAACCAAGATACATTTGGGAGTATCTTACTCGCAAAATCATCGAATGTTGCTGGAGCATCCGAGGAAAAGATCTCGATGTCTAAAAGGGGCGATAGCAAATAGACGCGAGCACCCATTAGTTGGTAACTTTGTATTTTCTTTTTTGTCTTCTCACTAGGTTTAGGATCTACCACTAACATTACAAAGCTGGGATTTATTAGTGCATCCTCAATAATTCGGTTTACATGTTCATCTCCAAAACCGTAACCTATAGTAATAAAAAATGTCTGGGGTTGCTGAAGAGATTGATGGAAGGCACGGAAAAGATGAGCGTAAGGTAAATCAAGCGTTTGGATATGCTTACTTGAAGTCGGAAGAATACCCATTTCACCTGGCATGTCTTTAAATAGCGAGTCGAATTTCTCTTTATCAACTTTTTCTGTTTCCTTGTAATCATTACGCCACTTTGGAAATGGTCCCAGACGTGGGTGTGTAGCCAATACATCTGATCCTTCTTCCCTCTCCCACCAGTGAATTGAACCATGGAGCTTATAAAGTTGAATAAATTTGTCGTAACGTCTGACACGGCCTTCAGAGACGTCACCAGGGTAGTACATATCAATGCCGTAACAAGATGGTTCAAACCGCCTCTCTGCTTGGCCCACAAAACCATCGGCATATTGGATGCCAAGGTGATCTAATGCTTGTTCAATTAAGGTGTCATAATTTAAGGTAAATATTTTGGCGCGTCCTAAAGAAGGATCACGTGCAATCAATTTGGCCATAAAGGCATGATGTCCTGTAGGTATTCTTTCAGGAGAAGGTAACTGAAGGGAGCACCATAAATAGATTGCGCGTTGTAAATCGCTTAGAAGATCTTGTAACTTTTCCGGCTTAAGATTTACCCCATTTTTCCAGGAAATATCAGAAATTGGCGAGTCACTTCTACATACTAAATGTTCAACGTTACTAAGACAGGAGAGCCACGCTTCAAACGAAGAAACTTTTTCATTACCTAAAGAATCCAATCGTTCGCTCACAAAGTTATAGAGATCAACCTCGCCCTCTTCATATAATCTGTAATAATCCTTCAGAAAGGAAAGTACGGTTTTTTCTAATTTCGCCAGAGAAAGTCCTTCATGACTAGTAGAACAACCCGAACCCATTAAAACGACAATATTCTCAATACGCAACCATTGAGAGAGTAAAGCTTGAAGTCTTATCAATTCATCACTTCTTGGGTTGCCATCGTCAGGTGTATCAGAATGGAGGATATCCTCACCATCAGGTCCAGAAAGCTTATAAAGTCTCCCAAGTGTTTTTTTTTGATATGCCATAAGAGGTCAGCTTTATCCAAAGATTGGTTTAATAACAATTATCTCTGAAACTCTTTTTTCTTACGGTGTTCTCCTGCGGGATAAACCGAAGTCACTATATGAAAACGTCGGAAAAACATCAAGTGGTTTTTTACCTGAACGTGAAGTGCAATGGGTAGAAGGTCGGTGTATGGATGCGCCGGAAGGTGCTTGGCAAAACTTTACTGAGATCAAACCGCTATTGTTTCTCTTTATCTCTAGATGCTATCCTAAAGGTAATATCTCATTGATCAATTTGACATCGGCGCAGCCCGCTTATATAGTAACGGTCATGCCGAAAACAGACGTTGACTATATGAAACGAGCGCTTCGCCTGGCCCGGAGGGGACGGGGGAAAACTTCCCCCAATCCGATGGTCGGGGCGGTGGTCGTCAAAAACGGCGCCATCGTCGGAGAAGGGTTTCATGCCGGTCCCGGCACCCCACACGCCGAGGTGATCGCCCTCAATCAGGCCGGGAAGAGAGCGAAGGGGGCGACCCTTTACACCAACCTTGAGCCCTGCTGCCATACGGAAAAGCGAACTCCCCCCTGCACCGACGCCCTCTTAAAAAGCGGTGTCCGGCGGGTCGTCGCCGCCATGTCCGATCCGAACCCGCTGGTCTCGGGCCGGGGGGTGGCGCTTCTGCGGAAAGCGGGGGTGGAGGTCACAGAAGGGGTCCTCCGAGAAGAGGCCGGGCGGCTCAACGAGGTCTTTATTAAATACATCACCACCCAGAAGCCGTTCGTGATCCTCAAGGTTGCCATGACCCTCGACGGTCGAATCGCGACCGCCGACGGATCGTCGCGTTGGATTACCGGAGAGAGGGCGCGATTGGAGGTCCATCACCTCCGCTCGGAGGTCAATGCGGTGATGATCGGAATCGGGACCGTTCTGGCCGACGATCCGATGCTCACGGCGCGGCGACCCCGGATGAAAAATCCGATCCGGATCGTCATCGATCCCAATCTCAGAATTCCTCTGAAAGCGAAGCTGGTGACCTCCATCTCGGAGGCGCCGACTTTCTTGATCACCACCGCCTCGGCCTCCGCCGAGAAAATTCGGAAACTGGAGAAGGCCGGCGTCCAGGTGGCGCTTCTTCCTCAGGCGAATAAAAAAATCTCCTTCGACGATATTTTCGAGCGGCTGGGAAAGGCGGGGATTACCAGTGTGCTCATCGAAGGGGGGGGAAGGGTCAATGGGATGGCGCTGCGGGCCGGCGTGGTCGACAAAGTGATTTTTTATGTCGCCCCGAAACTTCTCTGCGGAGAGGACGCCCGAAGCGCGGTCGCGGGGAAGGCGATCCCAAGTCTCGGAGAGGCGCTCCTTCTGGAGGAGGTTCGGGTTCAAAAGAGTGGAGAAGACTTTCGGATTGAAGGTTATCTGAAAAAAAATGGAAGGGGAGGTCGTTCATGAGTCCGATTCGCGTTTGGATTCTCTTCTGGATACTCTGTTCCGCATGTGTTCCATCACAACATGTTTCCCCTTCTTCCCCGGCTGATCCCGCTTCGGCGGCCGATCAGGCGTTGTCTCAGGAAGATCTCAATCCGTTGGTCCAACAGTACTTGGCCTCGGAAGATCCAAATCAATCAGAGGCCCTGCTCAAAGAGATCCAAATCAAGAAGGGGGTCACCGTCGGGCGGATCGAACAGGCGATTCAAAGCGGCATTTATCCGCCCGATCCGAACGTCGGGGCGCTTCATCTCGATCTCAAAGTGAAAGGGGAGCCGGCCGACTATGCGCTCTACGTTCCGGAGAGCTACGATCCGGCCACCGCGTACCCGCTGATCGTCTGTCTCCATGGGGCCGGTTTCACCGGAGACAGTTATCTCGAGCGATGGCAGACGCGCCTGGGGGAAAAATCGATCCTCGCCTGTCCGACGATGATGGGGGGAGCATGGTGGACCCCGGAAGGGGAGGCGCTGGTGATGGCGATGATTGAGAACGTTCGATCGAAGTACCACATCGATCCCGACCGCGTCTACCTCACCGGCATGTCGAACGGCGGAATCGGGGCCTATCTGATCGGCATGTTTCATGCCGATCGGTTTGCAGCGATCTCCCCGATGGCGGCCGGGATTCCCGATGAGATCTTTCCCTTTCTCCGGAATTTTTCCTCGACCGGAATTTATATCGTCCACGGCGCCCAGGATGAGGTGATGCCGGTGATCCTCTCCCGAAAGATCAGCGAGTATCTGAAAGAGCAGCAGATTCCTTACACCTATCGCGAGCACGACCGCCTGCATCCGATGGCGGGGGGGCATTTTTTCCCGAGGGAGGAGCTGCCGGAGCTGGTGACCTGGTTCGACGGGCAGCGCCGGGAGCCCTATCCGGCCCGGGTGGTCTCGATTCGAGATTCGGAGCACTTGCAGCCCTTTTACTGGACCGAGATCAATCAGGCCGAGGGGGAGGTCGCCAGCGTCTTCGGATCGATTTTCGATGAAGAGGATGCGGATCGGGTGAAGCAGGGGGCGTTCCCTTCGCTGATCGCCGAGGTCAAAGACAACCGGGTCGACGTGAAGAGTGAGCGGGTCGAGAGGTACACCCTCTTCTTCAATCGCCGCCTGATTGATTTTACAAAGCCGGTAGTGGTCTATACGAACGGTCAAAAAAGCTTCGAGGGGCGGCTCTCGGAAGGGATCGCTCCGCTCCTGAAAGAGGCGAAGCGAAGAGAGGATCGCGGCGCCCTTTATACGGCCTCGGTGACAATTGATCTGAAGAGGCAGAAGTGAAATGAATCGGGATCTGGAGATCCCTCCCACAAGAAAAAGAAATAGACAAACCTTTCTTGGTGGGAGGGACATTCCTGTCCCGACAACTTTTCCAGGAAAAGACATGTTTACCGGAATTATCGAAGAAATCGGCGTGGTGAAGGCGATCGATCGGAATATCCAGTCGATCCGTCTGACCCTCTTGGCGAAGGCGGTCCTCGAAGAATTTGAGGTCGGCGACAGCGTGACGGTCGACGGGGTCTGCACCACGGCGACGGCGTTGATTGAGAGCGGATTCACCGTCGATCTCTCCCCGGAGACGGCGCGGGTGACCACCCTCGGCGGCCTGAAGGTCGGAGATCCCGTTAATTTAGAACGGGCGATGCGGATTATGGATCGGATCGGCGGGCATCTTGTCTCCGGGCATGTCGAAGGGGTGGGGGTGATCCGCGATCGAAAACAGGAAGAGAATGCGATCATTCTGACCCTTGAGGCGCCGGCGGAGATTTTGAAGTACTGCATCAAAAAAGGGTCGATCGCCATCGACGGCGTGAGTCTCACCATCAATACCCTGACCGATCGGGGTCTGTCGGTTTCGATTATTCCTCATACCGCCAAGGCCACGACACTGGGGCTGAAGGGAATCGGCTTCCCTGTGAATCTGGAGAGTGATCTGATCGGAAAATATGTGGAGAGACTCCTCGGTTCAGGGAAGGGGGAGAAATAATGACGGAATGCGGGTTTCGGATTGCGGCGTTTTAGAATTCTGAATGCATTCGTTCAAGGTTTTTTAATCTTTTTCCTCTTCTTTTCCACTCAAGCCAAGCGCATCCATCTTGTATTTTAACTGCCGCCGCGAGATGCCGAGCAGCTTTGCCGCGCGGGTCTGAACATGGCGGCTCTGCTCAAGAGCGTGTGAAATCATCTCCCGCTCAAGCTGCGCGACCGCCTCTTCCAAGGGCAGCTCCTTAAAAGGGGTCGATTCATTCAGGGCGGAGGGGCCCCGTCTCCTTCGGATCGCGAGAGGGATATCGTCTAGATCAATCTGTTGAGAGGAGGAGAGGGTGACCATCTGCTCGATCAGATTCTCCATCTCGCGGACATTCCCCGGCCATTCATAACAAGAGAGAACTTCCATCGCCTCCGGCGTGATCGATTTAGGGGGGACGCCTTCCGCCGCTGATTTCTTGTCGAGGAAGTGCTTGATCAGGAGAGGGATATCTTCCTTCCGTTGCCGGAGCGGGGGGAGGGAGATTGGAATGACATTAATCCGGTAATAGAGATCTTCGCGAAAGCGTCCCTTGCGGATCTCCTCTTCCAGGTTTTTATTGGTGGCTGCGATGACCCGGACATCGGCCTCGATCACGTCCGATCCGCCGACCCGCATAAACTTGCGTTCTTCCAGGGCGCGGAGGATTTTGGCTTGGCAGGGGAGGGAGAGCTCGGCCACCTCGTCGAGGAAGAGGGTTCCCCGATGGGCTTGCTCGAACCGTCCGATCCGGCGGGACTGCGCATCGGTGAACGCCCCGCGCTCATGACCGAAGAGCTCGGTCTCCAGAAGGGTCTCGGGAATGGCGGCGCAATTAATCGCCATGAACGGCTGATGCCGCCGGCTGCTGTTGTAATGAAGCGCCTTGGCGACCAGCTCCTTCCCGGTTCCGCTTTCGCCCAGCAGGAGGACGGTTGTTTTCGTATCGGTGACATGTCTGACTTTTTCAAAGACCTCCTGTATCGCCCGGCTGTTGCCGATGATGTTCTCATACCCGTACCGCTTGGAGACTTCCGTTCGAAGGGCCTGTACCTCTTTTTCAAGATCGTGATTGGAGAGGGTCTTATCCAACAGCCATTTGAGCTCTTCCAGGTCAAACGGCTTGGTCAGATAGTCATCGGCCCCGGCCTTGATCGCTTCGACCGCCGTTTTGATCGTCCGCGTCGCGGTGAGCATAATGATTGGAATTTTTTCGTCGGCCTCCCGAATCCGCTTGAGCGCCGTCATTCCATCCATTCGCGGCATGATCAGATCGAGGAGAATGAGATCGGGAGAGGCGTCCTGAAAACGCCGGACCCCTTCTTCACCGTCCGAGGCAAAAAGAAGGAGGTACTCTTTCTTCAAGAAATTCCGGAAAGAGACTTGAACGCTGATCTCATCATCAATGACGAGAATCTTTTTCATCTGTTTGGGAGGTAGGGGGAGCCGCCCGACCTCTTCCTCTGCTGATGGAATGGGGAAGGGGAGACCGGATTACGAACGATAACCGATCAAAATGGCCGTGATGTTGTCTTCGCCCCCTTTTTCTTTCGCTTTTTCAATGAGGGCGCTGCATGTCTTTTCGAGATTATCCCGTGTTTGTGTCAGGATGGTATTGATTTCTTCAAGGGTCAGCTTGTTGCTGAGACCGTCCGAACAGAGCAGAAGAATATCCCCGGAGGCCGGGGTTCTCCGAACGGTTTCCACCTCCACGGCGGGACTGGTGCCGAGCGCGCGGCTGATGACATGTTTGAGCGGATGACGCTCCGCCGCTTCGGGGGTGAGGAGGCCCTTTCGGACATACTCGTTCACCAACGAGTGATCTTGCGTCAGTTGTTGCGTCTTATTATTCTGGTGGAGGTAGACCCGGCTGTCGCCGACGAAGCCGATGAGCATCTCCTCGCTTCGGGCGATGACGGTGACGACCGTGGTTCCCATCCCGCTGAGCGCGGCGTCTTTTTCACCCGCCTCGTGAATTCTTTGATTCGCGTGGTTGATGGCTCGGGCCAATTTCATCTCTTCCGTCTGTTCCGTAATTTCCGTGGAGGAGAAAAATTCCTTGATCAGCTCAACCGCCATTTTGCTGGCGACTTCGCCTGCCGCATGGCCTCCCATTCCGTCGGCCACAATGTAGAGGCTATGCTCCGGAAAGAGTCCATAGCTGTCTTCATTGGATCGACGGACACAACCTACATCGGTTAACCCTGCGGCAATCACCTTCATTTGTCGGGAGTCCTCATCCGGTTCAATTGGTCGATTCGGGTTTTGATGAATATTTGAAGTAGGACATCAAATTCATTTTATAAGATAGGTGCAATTTTGTCCACCATCGTTTTAGAAAAGCAAAGAGCGTGACTTTACTCAAGATGGGTACTATATCGGATGGAGTTCGATCTTGCAATATGACCTTTCCCCCGAAAACTGTACCAGTTATAATCTAGCTTCCGATTGAGGCAGGTCCTGGAGGGAGCAGATGAAGAAGCGATTTTCTGAGGAGCAGATTCTTTCGATTTTGAGGGAGCAGCAGGCGGGATTGAAGGTGCTAGAGATTTGTCGCAAATACGGGATCTCGGATGCGACGTTTTACACTTGGCGGACGAAGTACAACGGCATGGCAGTCAGCGAAGTGCGTCGGCTTCGGCAACTGGAGGAGGAGAACCGTCGGCTCAAGCAGTTGGTCGCTGAACAGGCGCTGGATTTGGTGGCGCTGAAGGATGTGTTGGCAAAAAAGTTCTAAGGCCGGTAGCGCGACGTGAGATTGTGAAGCATTCGATGCAAGTGTATGGGTTCTCAGAGCGTCGAGCCTGCCGGCTGATCGGGATGACGCGATCAAGCTTCCATTATCAGAGAAGTGCCAATCGGGATGAAGTGCTTCGGCTAAGGCTTCTAGAGTTGGCGGCGCTGCGGCCACGCTACGGAAGCCCTCGCCTATGTGTTCTACTGAGGCGGGAGGGATATCATGTCAATCACAAGCGCGTGGAGAGACTCTATCGACAAGAGCGGCTGTCTTTGCGCAGAAGGTCCCCGCGAAAGCGCGTGTCTGCATTGCGAGTGCCACTGGTTGCAGCTCAAGCGGTCAATGCTCGGTGGTCGTTAGATTTTGTCTCAGATGTCTTGGTTGATGGAAGACGGATTCGCTGCTTAACGGTGGTGGACGATTATTCTCGGGAGTGTCCCGGGATTTATGTGGACAGCTCTATCGGGGGCGCTCAGGTGACAAGGTTTTTAGACCAATTGGTGCAGCAGCGAGGATTACCCCAAGTGCTCTGTACAGATAATGGGCCGGAGTTTGCGGGAAGACTGCTCGATCAATGGGCACACCAGAATGGAGTGAAGCTGCATTACATTGAACCGGGCAAGCCGTATCAGAATGCCTATATTGAGAGCTTCAATGGACGCTTTCGCGATGAGTGCCTCAATCAGCATCTTTTTTTCGATCTGTTAGATGCAAGACAGAAAATTGAGACTTGGCGGTTGGACTACAACCAGAATCGGCCACACAGCTCTCTGGGTAACATGACTCCCCAGGAGTTTGTCACCAAGCAAGCAGTCATGATCCCTTGCCTGACCGGACGCTAACTGTAGACTGGTACACAAAAGGGGGGAAGGTCAAATACAAGAAAAGATCGACCTGCCGGGAAATCATCCGAACGTGATCCTTCTTCTCCCTCATCAAGAGATCCTCGGCGATAAGGAATTTCTTGACATGGATCATAAGAATTACGTAAAGTCACGGAAGTTGTTCTTCAATGATCTCATGTTCACCGGACCGGGGTCTGATGAATATCGTTTACTTCGATCTCGAAACGCAAAAGAGTGCGGAAGAAGTTGGAGGATGGGAAAACAAACACCGGATGGGTTTCTCATTCGGCGTCACCTATTCGACGCGCGACCAACGGTTCCGGGGATATGAAGAAGAGGATATCCCGGCGCTCATTTCCGAGCTGCGGGCGGCCGACCGAGTCATCGGGTACAACATTCTCGGTTTCGATTATTCGGTCCTCGCGCCTTATACCGATGTGAACCTTTCTGCGCTCCCTACGCTTGACTTAATGACCTATCTTCATCCGATCCTCGGATTTCGTCCAAAGCTCGACGGACTTGCCGCGGCCACCCTCAAATCGGGAAAGACCGCCGATGGTCTCAAGGCGATCCGATGGTACCGCGAAGGGAACTTCGCCAGCATCGCTCTTTACTGCAAAGAAGATGTGCGCATCACGCGGGACCTTCATCTTTATGGCAGTCAAAACGGATTTATCTATTATACGAATCGATCGAACCAACCCGCCCGTGTCAGCGTTGCCTGGTAGGTCATTCTTCCCTGTGTTTCTTTCTTTTTGATTTCTGTTTGTGTTATATTGAATTAATTTCTTTTCCCGAACCCCTTCTCTGGTGAGATTCCCATCATGTCGATCGGCTGGGTGGTCGTTCTGTTCGTCGCCGTTCTTGCGGTACTCCTGTTTGTCATTCCCTTCTATTTTGCCGTTGATTCCAAAGAGAAGCGATTTTCCGTTCGATGGCTTTTCTTTAGCCTGGCGTTCCGCCTTTCCGACAAGCGTCTGGAGATTGGACTTTTCGGTATTCGGTTTCGAACGAAAAAGGAGAAGCCGGCCGCCTCCCCCCCCGGTCCGCCTCCCGAAGAAAGAGAGGAGGAAAAGGAAAAGGAAGAACGACCTTCGTTCGTTTCCATTCTGCTGTCTCACCGCTCCCTCATGATCGAGCTCGCCGAGCTTTCCTTCCGCTATCTGCTCGATCTGCTGCGTGCCTTCTCGATCTCGCATCTTCGGTTGGATCTGTCGTTCGACGATCCGATGATCAATGGGATCTGCTACGGTTCTTTTCAAGGGGTCCGAATAAAGCGGGCTCATCTTGCGGTGAATTTTTGGGGCGAGAATCGTTTCGTCGGGGAATTCGCGCTGCCGTTATACCGAATGATCATTCCGACCCTTCGGCTTCTTTTTAAATTGCCCTATCGTGAACTCTATGGTGTATTCAGAGAGATTCGTCATCCAGGTCGTGTCAGAAAAGAGGAGGTTTCAGCATGAGTATCGCAGAAGATTTGATGAAGACACTCTTAGAACAGCTCAAAACGATCGCAAATACCGAAACCATTATCGGCGAAGCGTTCCAGGCGGGCAATGTCTCGATTATCCCCGTTTCCCGGATTTCAATGGGAATCGGCGTCGGCGGCGGCGGACAGGCTCAACAAGGTGAAGGGGTCGGCGGGGGAGGCGGCGTGAAGGTCGAGCCGATCGCCTTTCTCGTGGTCAAGGATCATAACGTCTCATTATTGAATATCGGCAAGGGAAAAGGACTGGATGCCCTTTACGAGAAGGTGCCGGAACTGATCGATAAAGTGGTCGAGAAGGTTTCCCAGAAAGCCGGAAAGCAGGAGGCCGCGGAGCGGGTGGAGAGACCGAGCCCCGGCGCGCCTGGATTCACGCCCGGATTGCAAACACCTTAAGAGAGGAAAAAACACGTGAGGCGTGAGGGGTGAGGCGTCAGGGGTCAGATCAAAAGATGGTGTCTTTTCATCTTTAAACCCCTCACGCCCAACGCCTCACGCCTCACGTCATTTAGATCATTATGATTAAATACCCCGATATTGACCCGGTTTTTATCCGGATCGGTCCGCTCGCTTTTCGATGGTACGGCTTAATGTATGCCGTCTCCTTTATTGCGGCGATCTTCATCATTCGCGCGGCGGCGGTCCGGCGAGGGCTCAAGATCACCAAGGAAGAGATCTCCGATATGATGCTCTATGTGGCGATCGGGGTCATCTTGGGGGGCCGGCTCGGTTATGTTCTCTTCTACAATCCCGGTTTTTATCTCGAAAATCCCTCGAAGATCCTCGCCGTATGGGAAGGAGGGATGTCGTTTCATGGGGGGCTGATCGGCGTGCTGGTCGCCGGTACCCTTTTCTGTAAACAGTATAAATACTCCTTCTATGATCTGGCCGATGTCTGCGTGCCGGCGGTGCCGGTCGGCCTCGGGTTGGGACGGATCGGCAACTTTATCAACGGCGAGCTCTGGGGACGGCCGACCGATGTTCCCTGGTGTATGGTCTTCCCGCAGGCGGACGAGGCCTGCCGCCATCCCTCTCAGCTCTATCAGGCCGCGTTGGAGGGGCCGGCCCTCTTTTTCATTCTCTGGGTTCTCTCCGGTCGAAACCTCCCCCGCGGGGTTGTCTTCTGGTCTTTCTTTCTCTTCTACGGTCTCTTTCGTTTCATCACCGAGTTCTTCCGCCAGCCCGACCCGCAGTTGGGATTTATCCTCGGCCCCCTTTCGATGGGGCAGCTCCTGAGCCTTCCGATGTTCATTCTCGGCGCGGTGATGGTGGCCATCCGATTCAAGCGGGGAGAGCAGCCGGCGGGCCGGCCTGTTTCCGGGAAGAAGAAATGAAGCGCGACCGGTCGATCCGAACCAATGAAACATCGCTGGTGAAATTCGCCGTTCAAGGAACGGTCATGTACCCGCGCAGCTACGGCTGGGAGGTCTCCCGGACCGGTCAGGGGGTGATGCTGCCGAGCGTCGGCGGGATTACCTACAACGTGAAGGTCGGCGATTCGGTTTTCGGATTGGCGGGGGACCACATCGAGCCGGGGGTTTCGTTCACGAGTGATCCGACCAAGCTGACCCAAGATCCGAACCGGGGTTTTAACATCTTCTCCTGCGTCGGGAATGAGGCGACCCTTATCTCCGGCGATGCCAAGGGGGAGAAGGGGATTGTCACCGGCCATCACGGCGGTGTGGAGCATGTCCTGGCGGACTTCCCCGATGCGGCTTTGGAAAAAATGACCCATGACGATAAGGTCCTGATTCGGGCTTTCGGTCAGGGGCTGCGTCTGCTCGACTGTCCCGACATCCACTGCTTCAGTCTTGATCCGGCGCTTTTGGGGAAACTCGGCGCCCGCCCGGCCGGTGAAGGACGACTCGAGATCCCCGTGGCCGCAATTGTTCCCGGAAAGCTGATGGGCTCGGGGCTCGGTCACAGCGATATCTTCAAAGGAGACTACGATATTCAGACGAGCGACATGGCGGCGATTCGGGAGCATCAACTCGACCGGCTCCGCTTCGGCGACCTCGTGGCGATTGTCGATCATGACAGCACCTTCGGCTGGAATTATCAGGCGGGGGCGGTCTCGGTCGGGGTGGTCGTTCACGGAGACAGCCAGCTTGCCGGCCATGGCCCCGGTGTGCAGACCCTCCTGACCAGCAGAAAGGGTCACCTTCGCCCGACCGTTCAGGCCGACGCTAACATCGGTCTTTATCTCGGCGTCGGCCGTTGGAGAAAATCTTCCGCTCGGAAGAGATCCGGTCAGTAATCGATCTGCATCAGAAAGAGTCCCTGCGGCGGCGCGGTGGGACCAGCCAGGCGCCGATCGCGTCCCTCCAATATTTCAGGGATTTCTGAAGCCGCCCTTCGACCCCGCCCCACTTCCACGAGCAATCCGACCAGATTCCGGACCATATACTGCAGAAAACGCGGCGCTTGGAAGGTGATTTTGATTCGATCCCCATCCTTCTTAAATTCGATCTTCTGAAGATCGACGATACGATCTTCTCCTTCAGCGGCGGCGGCGCAGAGCGAGGTGAAGTCGTGGCGGCCGATCAGCAAGCGGCCGGCTTTCCTCATTTTGGAAAGATCCAATGGCTGAAAAACATGCCAGGCCGTTCGCCGATGAATGGGAGATCGGCGCGGATGATTGTAGATGAAGTAGGCATACGATTTTTTCTTCGCAGAGAATCGCGCGTGGAAAGAGGGGGGAACGTTCTCGGCCGATCGAACGGCGATGTCGTCCGGTAAGATCGCATTGAGCCCGCGGGTCCATGTCGCGGAATCGAACAAGACCGGCGGGGAGAAGTGGGCCACCTGACCGAAGGCATGGACGCCGGCGTCGGTTCGTCCCGCGCCGGTGATCCGGACCGGCTTTCGGGTCAATTGCGCAAGGGCTTTTTCGATCGTTCCTTGAATGGTGTTGAGGTGGGGCTGGCTCTGCCAGCCGTGGTAGTGGGTGCCGTCGTATTCCAGGGTCAGCTTGATGAGGTTCTCGGGCATTTTAATTATGAGTCGGCTTTGGCGGAATCGAGGTATCGCTCGATTCCTCTGAAGAGGGCTTCCGCAATCTTTTGGCGGTATAGGCTGCTTCGAAGCCGCTTGGCCTCCGCCGGATGGGTGAGGAAGGAGATCTCGGCCAGAATGGCCGGCATGTTGGTGTTGGCCAAGACATAGAAAGGAGCCCGCTTCACGCCGAGGGAGTGGGTCGGATATTTCGGGATCAGCTTTTCGACAAAGGCGTTCTCGGTGAAATGGGCGAATTCCAGCGACTCGTTGATATTAAAATCGCGTTCCAGGTCGTTTAAAATGACCTCCTGAAAATCGCGCGCCGCTTTTTCACTGGTGGCATTTTCGCGCGCCGCCACCTCGATGGCTCTGTCATCGGTCGCCCGGCCGAGGAAATAGACTTCGACCCCCTGCGTGCTCCGCTTCGGACTCGAGTTGGCATGCACCGAGATAAAGAGGTCGGCCTTTTTTGCATTGGCCAGGAGGGTCCGCTCGTCGAGGGGGATGAACACGTCATCGTCGCGGGTCATGATCACCTTTTTTTTGAGCTTCTTCTCGATCAGGTCTTTCAAGCGGAGGGAGACATCGAGGACCACCTCTTTTTCCTCCAGTCCGTTGACGCCGATGGCGCCCGGGTCTTTTCCCCCATGGCCCGGGTCGATGACGATCGTCCTGATTGCGAAGGAGGGAGGAGGGGGAAGCAATGCCATTACGTCCGGCTGGGTAGACTCCTCTTTGGAATCGGCCCGGGTCGTTGTCGATTCCTGTTTGCCGTTGGAGATGTCGATCACCAACCGATCGGGATCGCTGAGCGGGATCACTTTGTGAGAGCCAAGCTGCTTAAAACGCAGCACGACATCGACGGTCTGACGCTCTTTTTGTTTTGCCTCAATCTGTTTCAGGGGGCCGTCACGAACGACGATGGATCGGTTTTTTTTGAAAAGATCTCCCAGAACGGCGTCTGAAAGACGGACCGTCAGCGAAGTCGAAGAAGATTTTTCAACCTCGAAAGAGGCGGGACGATTGACATCAATGACGACCCGCGTATAGTCCGGATAGGCCCAGTGCCGGATATTGGAAAGGACGGTCACCTCCGAGGTGGGAGCGGGTGTCTCTCCCAGAAGGGTTTCGATCCGGTTTATCTGTCGCTGGGCCTCTTTTCCAGGAAAGGATTGAGACGATTTCTCAGCGATCTTTTGATAGTGTTCCTTGGCGGTGCGAAGATCCTCTTTCCGATTGGAATAAAGATAGAGCTCCTGATAAAGTCGCGCGATCTCCAGGAGCACCCGTCCGTCGTGCTGTTTGAAGGCGCGGGTCTCCTTGTATCTCTGAATGCACTCTTCCCAATTTTCTCTCAGTTTTTTCCGTTCGGGGGCGGCCTTCAGGCCGTCGCGGCAGGCATCCGCCTCCTTCACCTCTTGCGCCGCGATTGCGGGAGACATCATCGGTATCGCCATGACCATCATGAAGAAAATTGATAGAAGGGCAACGCGTCGCAATTGAAGAAAATGTGGGGTCGGGTTGGAGGATTGTCTCATAGGCTTTTCATCATCCGGTTTTCCTCCGGTCTCCAAGAGGGTGTACAGCGACCCTTCTGAGTGGAAGGCGGGTTGCTCCGGATGGATTGGTTTCGGAAACCGTACTGGGAATAGAGGAGCTGTTTCCTGCCAAGGTAAACCGAAAGAGAAGTCTTGTCAAATGTGCTTTCATCTTATCATAATTTGAACCTTTTTCTTGACATTTTTTGCCCCCCTATGTTACCGTCAAAAAATTCTTAGTTTCTTGTCCACCCTAAAACTTGTTTAAATCCTAAAGGAGTAGAAAAGATGAAGAAGTACCTCTTGGCGCCGGGTCCGACTCAGGTCTCTCCTGAAGTGCTCTTGGCGATGGCCCAGCCGATCCTGCATCACCGCGCCCCCGAATTTGCGAAGATCCTCGAGCGGGTCAAACAAGATTTGAAGTGGCTCTACCAGACCCAGAACGACGTCCTCATCATCGCTTCATCGGGGACCGGCGGCATGGAAGGATCGGTCACCAACTTCCTCTCTCCCGGCGACAAGGCGCTGTTCGTCAACAGCGGAAAGTTCGGCGAGCGCTGGGGAAAGATCTGCGCAGCCTACGGTGTCAAGGCGGAGGAAATCAAGATTGAGTGGGGATACGCGGTGAAGCCGGAGCAGATTAAAGCCGCCCTCCAGAAAGATCCCTCGATCAAAGCGGTTTTTACCCAGGCCAATGAAACCTCGACCGGTGTGGCCCACCCGATCCGCGAGATCGGCGAGGTCGTCAAACAGTTCGAAGGGACCTTGATGATCGTCGATGCCGTCTCGGCGATGGGGGTCTTCGACATCCAGACCGACGCGTGGGGCCTCGATGTCGTTGTGACCGGCTCGCAGAAGGCGATGGCCTTGCCGCCGGGATTGGCGTTCGTCTCCGTTTCCGAGAAAGCGTGGCGCCAGTCGGAGAAAGCGAAGAACGCGAAGTTCTATTTCAACTTCAAGAAAGAGCGGGAAGGTTTGGCGAAGAATCAGACCGCTTATACCCCCGCGGTCTCGCTGATCGTCGGCCTGGACCAATCGCTCCGGATGCTCAAAGAAGAGGGGCTGCAAAACGTATTTGCACGCCAGGGTCTTCTTGCCAAAGCAACGCGGGAAGCGATGAAGGGGTTGGGGCTTTCCCTCTTTCCGAAGGAGTATCCGAGCGATGCGGTGACGGCGATCGAAGCGCCCCAGGGCTATGACGGTCAGGCGATTTACAAAGATCTCCGCGTGAAATACGGCATCACGGCCGCGGGCGGACAAGACCAGCTCAAGGGGAAGGTTTTCCGGATCGCCACGATGGGATACATGGATACCTTTGATATTATCACTGCGGTCGCGGCGGTCGAAATGGTTCTCAAGGGGATGGGGCATCCTCTGAAGCTGGGGACCGGCGTCGGCATCGCGCAGGAAATTCTTTTAAAGAAGTAATTCGAGCGATCTTCTGTCGGCCATCAGCGAAAGATCCTGTTTGATGCTTTTTTATTCTTGCTGACAGCTGACGGCTGAAAGCGTTTAGGAGGTTTTTTTATGAAGGTATTAATCAGTGATTCCCTTTCAGAACGGGGCGTTGAAATTCTAAAGAAGGCCGGCCTCAATGTCGACGTTAAAACAAAGCTGACGCCGGCACAGTTGATCGAGGAGATCCCGAACTACGATGCGCTCATTATCCGAAGCGGGACCAAGGTGACGAAGGACGTGATCGCCGCGGCGAAGAGCCTTAAGGTCATTGGCCGGGCCGGATCGGGGCTCGATAACGTTGACCTTCCGGCTGCGACGAAGCGTGGAATTGTCGTCATGAACACCCCCGGCGGGAACACGGTGACCACCGCCGAGCACTCTTTCTCCCTTCTGATGTCGATGGCCCGGCAGGTTCCTCAGGCGAACGCGTCGGTGAAGTCCGGGAAGTGGGAAAAGAACAAATTCATGGGGATGGAACTCTTCAATAAAACGATCGGCATCATCGGGATCGGCCAGATCGGGAGCTATGTCGCCAAACTCGCCCAAGGGGCGAACATGACCGTCATCGCTTATGACGCTTTTCTCTCCCCGGAGAACGCCAAAAAATTAGGGGTGGAGGTGGTCGATCTCGATACCCTCTTCTCCCGCGCCGATATCATTACCCTCCACGTTCCGTTGACCACCGAAACAAAGTATATGATCAATGCGGCGGCGATCCAGAAGATGAAACATGGGGTTCGGATCATCAACTGCGCCCGCGGCGGGATCGTCAATGAGACCGACCTCTTTGAGGGCCTCAAGAGCGGAAAGGTCGCGGCGGCGGCATTTGACGTTTTCGAAAAGGAGCCGGTCGATCCGGCGAATCCGCTCCTGACCCTGGATAACTTTATCTGCACCCCTCACCTTGGCGCCGCGACCACCGAAGCGCAGGAGAACGTGGCCTGGGCCATTGCGGAGCAGGTGGTCGATTTTCTCGTTCGAGGCATTGTCCGGTACGCGGTGAATCTTCCATCGATCTCGGCCGATCTTCTCCCCAAGGTCCAGCCCTACGTCGAGCTGGCGGAGAAAATGGGCTCCTTCCTCGGTCAAACCGTCGAAGGCGGAATTGAAAAAGTGACGATCGAATACCACGGCGAAGCATCCGACCTTCAGACCAGCCCGATTACACTTGCGGCGGTGAAAGGATTGCTCGCTCCGATTCTCGAAGAGACAGTCAATTATGTCAACGCCCCGAGCATCGCGAAAGACCGGGGAATCGAGGTCAACGAGGCGAAGAGCAGCGACGCGGGAAATTTCGCCAGCCTGATCACAATCAAAGTGAAGGCGGGAGGCCAGAGCAAGGTCGTCTCGGGAGCGATCTTCAACAAGAAAGAGCCGCGTTTCGTAGAGATCGACGGCATGTCGCTGGAAGTGGTCCCCGAAGGGCATATGCTCTACCTTTTCAACGAAGATAAGCCGGGGGTGATCGGCGGGCTCGGGCATCTTCTCGCAAAAAATCAGATCAACATCTCCCGAATGCAACTCGGGCGTGAACGGGCGGGCGGTAAGGCGATCTCCGTGGTCGGGATCGACTCGGTCGTCTCACCGGAAGTTCTCAAGGAGCTCAAATCGCTCCCTCACGTTCTTTCAGTGAAGCGGGTCCAGCTTTAAGGAACGCGCCTCATCTTTGAAAGAGTGTCTAGAATATCATTGCGGCCCCGGCTTTTGCCGGGGCCGCTTGGTCAGACTGAGAACGCTCCGCTCCCTTTCCTTCTATCCTGCGTCAATCGAGCGCTGAATCGAATAACAGAAAACCCAAGATTGAATTAACGCTTCATGAAATTACCCGGTAAACCAAGAACGATGATTCCGAAGGGGGTGGCCACCTTCCTCCCCGAAGGAACGTCGAGACGCCGCGAGATCGAGCGAAAAATCCTCTCGCTCTTTTCCCGGTGGGGCTATCAAGAGGTGATCACCCCGATCTTCGAGTACCTCGATGTCTTCTCGCTCGGGGTGGGAGAAGAGCTCCTCAACCGCGCCTATAAGTTCGTCGACCGCGCGACCGGCCGGATGATGGTCTTGCGTCCCGATGTGACTCCTCAGATCGCGCGAATCGCCGCGACCCTTCTGAACGACCAACCGCTCCCGATCCGGCTTTGCTATTCCGCCAATGTTTTCCGACACGAGGAGGAGCATGCCGGAAGGGAGCGGGAAATACACCAGATCGGCGGAGAGTTGATCGGCCCCTCCAATGCCGAAGCGGACGCGGAGACGATTTCGCTCGCGATCGAAATTCTGCAGAAGCTGGGGCTCAAATCGTTTAAGATCGCGCTCGGACAGATGGCGTTTACGCGGGGCATCCTCCAGCCGTTTGAATCCTCGCCTGCGTCGTTCAAAAGAATCTTAGGCGCGGTTGTCAAAAAAGATGCCTCCCATCTGGAGGCCCTCTTAAAAGAGGAGCGCGTCGGTCAGAAAACCCGGCGGCAGGTTCTCTCACTGTTGGATCTCTTCGGCGGGGAAGAAGTGTTTGATGCGGCGAAGCCGCTGGCCGCCTCTCCCCCCTGCAAGGCCGGGCTTCGCCGGCTTCGAGAAGTCTACGAAATTTTAAAACAGGCCGGACACCAGGAATTTCTTTTGATCGATCTCGGCGAGGTCCGCGGGTTTGATTATTATACGGGGACGATCTTTGAGATTTTTGCCGAAGGGGCCGGCTCCGAACTGGGAGGCGGTGGTCGATATGACCACCTTCTGGAAAAGTTCGGCGCTCCCTCCTCCTCGACCGGATTTGCCCTCCACATCGAGCGGATTCAGTGGGCCCTGGAGCAGGTGGCCGGGTCGGATTGGGACTACTCGTCGGCCGATTTTCTGGTGCTTCACACCGCGGAGGCGGCCTCCGATGCGATGTTGCTTTCACATCAGCTTCGCGACGCCGGCTATCGGGTTATCCGCCGCAACGGGTTCCACGGGCCGGTCGAGTCGTATCTCTCCGAGGCCCGGAAGCAAAAGGTGACGAAAATTCTCCTTCTTTCCGGAGGGCGAGACAAGATCTTTCGCGCTATTGACGTTCGTACGGGCCGTCAAGAGATTCAAAACCGTCCCGATTTCCTGGAAGGGTTGAGATCGTCCTAGGCCGGGTTCTTTCCGCTCACGCAAATTCCTGAACGAATTTAAGTGGTGCCATCATGCAGACAGACATTTCTATCCAGAAGCTTCCCCCTCAAAACCTCGAGGCCGAGCAGGCGGTGCTGGCGGCCGTCCTTCTTGATAATCAAGCCGTCAATAAAGTGGTTGAGATCCTGCGGGCCGATGAGTTCTACAAGGAGAGCCATCGGAAGATTTTTTCCGCCATGCTGGAGCTCAACGGGGCGAGTGAGGCGATCGATCTGATTACTTTGACCGAGCATCTCCGGCTGAAAGGTCAGCTCGAAGCGGTGGGAGGCGCCTCGTATCTGGCGGAGATCCTCAACAGCGTCGCGACGGCGGCCAATATCCGGATGCATGCGAAGATCGTCCATGAAAAGTCGCTGCTTCGGAGTTTGATCAGTATTGCGACCGATATCGTGACCATTGGATATGAATCACAAGGGAAGGTCGAAGATCTGTTAGACCATGCCGAGCGAAACATTTTTGCCATTTCCGACAAGAAGATGCAGGGGACGTTCGTTCCGATGCGGGATCTGGTGAAGGCCGGTTTCGAGATCATCGAAAAGTTGGCGGACCAGCGGCTTACCGGTCTTCCGACCGGCTTTAAAGATCTCGATAAAATGACTTCCGGACTTCAGGCGGGCGATTTAATCATTGTGGCCGGCCGCCCTTCGATGGGAAAGACGGCGTTCGCATTGGGAATGGCCCAAAATGTGGCGATCAAAAACCGGCACACCGTCGGCGTCTTCAGCTTGGAAATGTCGAAAGAGCAGCTTGTTTTTAGAATGCTCTGCTCCGAAGCGCGGGTCGACTCGCATAAGATCCGCTCCGGATATCTTGGGAGGCCTGGAAATGATAATTGGCAGCAGCTGATCCGGGCGGCCGGAAAATTAAGCGAGGCACCGATCTTTATCGACGACTCCGCTTCCATGTCGATTCTTGAGATGCGGGCGAAGGCCCGGCGTCTCAAAGCGGAACATAATCTGAATCTCATTATCGTCGATTACCTTCAGTTAATGCGGGGACGCGAAGATGCCGATAACCGCCAGCAAGAAATCTCCGATATTTCCCGCTCTCTGAAGGCATTGGCAAAAGAACTTCATGTTCCGGTGATTGCCCTCTCGCAGCTTTCCCGCGCCGTGGAGTCGCGGCCGGAGAAGAAAAAAAGACCGATGCTCGCCGATCTGCGGGAATCCGGCGCGATCGAGCAGGACGCCGATGTGGTCCTCTTCATTTATCGGGAGGAGGTGTACGACCCGTGTAAGTGTCCTCGTGAGGGAGAGTGTATCTGCGGTCGCAGAGGGCTGGCGGAGATCATTATCGGAAAACAGAGAAACGGCCCCATCGGGGATGTCCCGATGGCTTTTATCGATCGATATACCCGTTTTGAGGACCTGACGGATGATCATCCTAAGCGACTACACGGTGGGATGGAAGGCTAGATTCGATTTGACAAGGTTGTCGTTTCCTCCTATAATTTGATGAACGTTAAGAGTGTGTTACACTTCTCAATCGGATATCACCATAGGGATTGCCGCATCTTTACACCAGGCGCTTAAGGGCTTTTCATCCGGATCGGCTGCAATGCCTGCCCCTCATAAACAGATCGCTTAACCTGCTTAACCCAAGGTGATTTATGTTTGGACTCGGAATGCCCGAACTTCTGGTTCTCCTCGTGATTATCCTCATTATTTTTGGCGTCGGAAAACTTCCTGAAATCGGCCTCGGCCTCGGCAAAGCAATCCGAGGCTTTAAGAAGGGAATGTCCGAGCAGGATGCCATCGATGTCACTCCCAAAGAAAAAGGAGAAGAGGGTCGTAAGGAAGGTGTTGAAAAGCATTGAGTGAGTAAATGGAGGTTCCTATTAAGATACGTTCAGAGCAATACTCCTGTTGGCGTTTTGAAGGTACTTCAAAGTTTCTCTTCCTTCTGGTTTTCTTCTCTCAACTGATCTCCTGCGCTGCATTAAAATCCAACGGTTCGACAATAGAGACAATGCCCCATGAAGAGGCACGGGAGGAGATTCCCAACCCCGATGCCTACTATCATGCCGTGGTCGGCCTTCAATTAGAGGGTGAGGGAGAGGAGCAGGCCGCGCTAAAGGCCTATCTTACGGCGCTTCGGCATGACCCGAAGTCCGCTTTTCTCTTGACCCGGGTCGCCGCGCTTTTAAGCCAGTTCGGCAACCAGAAAGAAGCGATTTCTTATGCGGAGCGCGCTTTACACCTTCATCCCAAAGATGTCCGCGTCTTAAGTCTTCTCGGGAATATTTACGTCGCTTCCGGACAAACGGAGAGGGGCTTAAGTGCCTTTCAGCAGTTGGTCGATCTCGATCCAAAAAGGGTCGATGCCTTTTATAGCCTTGCCAGTATCTATGCCGCCCAGGGAGATCTCACCCCGGCCGAGGAGATGATTCGGAAGGGGATCGAAGCCGATCCGGCTTCCGGCTTGGGCTATTATTATCTGGGTAAAATTGCCTTTGAGAAGAAGGCAATCGAGGCTGCGCTGCAACATTACCGGAAGGCCCTGTCGCTTCATCCCTATTTTGAGCAAGCCCATCTTGAAGTGGCCCGCATTCACGAATTGGAGGAGAAACCGGAAGAGGCGGAAAGGGTCTACCGCACGATAATCGAAGAGATCAACCCAAGGAGTCGCGAGGCAACCGTCCGCCTGATACAACTGCTGATTCAGGGAAAAGAGTTTGACGAAGCGCTCCGTTTTTTAGACGAAATGGCCCAAGCGGACCCCTCCAATCTGGATATCCCTTTGCAAGAAGCGTTGATTTGGGTGGAGAAAAAAGAGTTCGCAAAGGCGATTGAAAAGGTCGAAGCGGTGATGAAGGTGAGGCCGGATGACCTTCGCTTGACGATCTATCTCGCGTCGCTTTATGAAGAGGGCGATGGTTATGAAAAGGCGGTTTCCATCTATGAAGATATTCTCAGCAAGGATAATAAACTGTATGACGTTCCGCATCCGTTTGGGCGCCCTTTATTTCTATAAGTTGAAGAAAATAAAGGAGGCGCTGGAGCAAGGGGATCTGGCGAGACAAATCGACGTTCAGCGCCCGGAGGCGTATCTCTTTAACGGCTTGGTGTTGTACGAGGAGGACCGGTTCGAAGAGGCCGCTCGGATTTTTGCTCAGGGAATCGAAAAAAGCCCAAAAACGCCGGACCTCCATTTTCACCTTGGCGCAACCTACGACAAGCTGAATCGATTTGAAGATGTGATCAAGCAGATGGAGAAGACGATTTCACTTGACTCCAATCATGCCAATGCTTTGAATTACCTTGGCTATACCTATGCTGAGAAGGGAATTCGCTTGAATGAGGCGATCGACCTGATCAATCGCGCACTTGCCATTCGGCCGGACGACGGTTACTTCGTCGATAGCCTCGGATGGGCGTATTACAAGAAAGGGAAAATCCCGGAGGCGCTTGAAGCGCTCAATAGAGCGGTTTCGCTCGTCCCTGAAGACCCTGTGATCCATGAACATCTTGGTGAGCTCTACCTGAAACAAAACCGTCTCGATCTTGCCAAAGAAGCATGGGCCCATTCGTTGAAGCTGGACCCGAAGAATGATAAATTGATTTCTCGTTTCAGAGAGGCCGGGTTCGGCGAGCCTCTTTTGCAGGATCACTCTCCGAAGAAGCCAGACCTGGAAGCCCTTCCTACAGAATCATCCAACCAAAAAGAAGTGTCAAAAGGATCAATTCACTAGATATGGAATAGTAAGGAGGATATACCTGTTTGGACTGATCGAGATAAGATGATTGATTCATATCGATCGCCATAGATGTGTATCTAAGTCAGATACGACCAGGGAAGTAGAAAACGGAATAGGTCTGGACACCGTATCGCCCCATCGGTTGTATTGATCCTTACGCTTGAGAAGTAATTGATCTTTACCTATTTGGTCTTTTGTGAAATCCAACGTATTGCTTTTCATTTATGCGTGGCTTTGACAAAAAATGTCACAGAAGAGATTATCCACTGACAATCTTTGGACTTTCAGATACAGTCCATTCATCAAGGACAAATGTAAGTCATTATAAATAAAAGAAAATATTGTTTTATTCCTTGTGGGAGTATTGGCATATAACCTGCACTACCTTGGCCTGAAGTTCGACAAGGAAATACTAAGAAAGTCGATTCAAACAGAGGAGGAAAAAATGCTTCATAAAGTAAAAAATCAAAAAGGGTTCACGCTGATCGAGTTAATGATCGTGGTTGCGATTGTCGGTATTCTGGCGGCGATTGCGATCCCGAACTTCTTAAATTATCAGGCCAAATCGCAGCAGGCGGAGGCGAAGGCCAATCTTGGAGCGGTCTTCACCAATATGGTGGCCTATGCGGCCGAAAATGTCGCTGCCTCTCCGAATAATGGTTACGTGGGGGCCTCGCTTGCCAGGGTTGGGTTCGCCACGTCTGGTTCGCCGAGATACGAATATACCCTCGCGACGGGTGGTTCGCTCACGAGTGTCGCATTTACAGCAATTGCGACAGGGATTGCTGGTAGGGTTTCTGGTGATGAATGGACAATTAACCAGGCTAAGACATTAACTGATCTCGACCCGAGCTCGTTTAATAACTAATCGGTTTCTCGCTATCCATAGGGTGGATGGACTCTCTAAGAGGCCATCCACCCTATTTTGCATGCCTATGATTTATTCAAAAAAAATAGATTCTACTTCTGCGTTTATTTTTTTTATCTCCTTTTCTATATATCTGTTTACTGCCACTCCCTCGTTCTATTGGAGGGATGGGGCTGAATTTCAGACGGTTGGATTCAGTCTGGGAATTGCCCATCCATCTGGCTTTCCTCTTTATTCGATTATTGCAAAACTATTTACAATGCTCCCCATGGGGAGCATTGCATTTAAGGTAACCTTATTGTCTTCTTTTTTTGGAGCATTAACTGCTGCATGTGTGTATTTGATTATTAAAACAATATTGGATTATTTATCTATCTCAGGAAATTTGAACTTCTACCATAAGCCTAATCAGGCGATCGCTTTCTCCGCGGCAATTCTTTTTTCTTTTTCAAATGCCTTGTGGGAGAATTCGAATGTTCCTGAAGTTTATACACTCATCAACGTATTTACAGCCTTATTCATATATATTTCGATTCGGCGAAACATTGAATTAACCCATGCCAAGACGGAAGAGAACCTCGAATGGCTATTTTTATTGCCTTTTCTTTTCGGTCTGAGTCTAGGGGCTCATTCCATCGAGATTCTATATCTCCCATTATTGTTAGTTTTACTTTATTACCTATGGATAAAGCCAAATTTTTTAGGCCTTTTCAAATATAGTTTTATTGTTTTATTTTTTCTTCTATTAGGTTTTTCTGTTTATCTTTATCTGCCAATTCGGGCCAGCCAGGAACCTTATTTTAATTGGGGAGACCCTCAAACACTTCAACAATTTATAATTCATGTGACCGATCGCAAAGATGGAAGGGTTCATTTAGCTATTCCCGGTGTGAAAAGTGTGCTTCTCCCGCAGGTTTTACATTATTTGCATTTCTACCCGACCAATTTTTCAATCTTAGGTATAGGATTAGGGTTGTCGGGACTTGTTTATCTTATTCTGAAGGAAAAGAAAATAGCGGCCATTTTAACTGCATTTTTCTTTCCTCCTTTTCTTTTCTTTATCCGTTTTTGGGGAGATTCTTCAAACTACCTCTCGGGGTTTCTCGTTTTTACTGTTCTAGTTGGTGTGGGATCTTGGTGGGTTTATTCGATGGTATTGAGATCGATTCGGCGTTTTGATTTAACTCCAAGGATAATTAACGCCTTTTGGGCTATGTTGGCCATGAACGTTTTAATTCTCTTTTTTAGTCATCTCTCCCAAAATAATAAATCCGACTATTGGACCCCAGAAAGGGTATTTAAAACGAATTTGTTAGATCTGGAGAACAACGCCATTGTATTCACGAGGGAGTCCTATTTCCCTTTTAGCTACTTGCAAGAGGTTGGAAACCTTCGTTCAGACGTGACCTATCTCGCCAATGTCGATTTTCTGGCACCCGATTTCTTCTTTAAAGCGACCAAGAAGAGATTGCCGCTGGTGACCGTTCCCGCAGCGGGGTCTGAAATGCCCGGATCCGTCTTCCTGAGCCAAAATATTAGTAAACATCCGATCTACTGGGAGTCGGATGGGGGGAATGATCATCTCGTATTCCCTTATTTAACTCTCAACGGCATGTTATTTAAAATATTGGAGTCTCCTCCTCCGATTGAAGAAAAGCTGTTGAACGATTATCGGCTAAAATTGAAAGCGAATTTCGATTTGGATCAATTATCTCTGAACCAGGAGGAGAGCCGATTCTATGGAAATTTTTTTACGAATTTGGGATCCTATTTTCTTCAAAAGGAGCGATATGACCTTGCCTTACAACATTTTGAAATGGCGTATGCGCTTATTCCAAAAGATAACTATTTATTAAACTTCCTAGGTATTTCGCATGGTGAATTGCGACAGTTTGATAAGGCTGAAGCTTATTTTCAAAAGCTCCTTTCGCTTAATCCCAGTCATGTACATGCTCAAAGAAATTTGGGTTTACTTTATCTGGAAAGCAAACGATATCCTCAAGCTGAAGCGGCTTTATTACAAGCCGAGCAGATTCAACCTGACAGTGCGGAAACAAATTATCGGCTTGGACTGCTGTATGATCAAATAGGAAAAAGAGAAAAAGCAATTCTACATTTAGAGAAGGCGTTAGCGGGGGATCGGGAACATATCGGCGCACAAGAGAAGTTAGATGCGCTTAGGCAGGGTTAGCCCAAGGAGTGCAATGCTTCAAAATCATCGAATTGCGGTCGTTGTACCAGCACACAATGAAGAGAGGCTTATCGGACAAGTCTTAGATACCTTGCCCCCTTTCGTGGACCGCGTTTTTGTTGTTGATGATAATAGCTTAGATAAAACGGCTGAAATTGTAAAAGGGTATGTATCGAAGGCTCCTTATCGGTTTGTGCTGATTCAGCATTTAGAAAATCAAGGGGTCGGGGGAGCGATCGTAACCGGTTACAAGCAGGCCATGGATGAAAAAGTTGAAGTTGTTGCCGTAATGGCCGGTGATGCTCAGATGGATCCGGCTGATCTTGACCGGGTGGTCTCGCCGATAGTTAGAGGGGAAGCAGACTATGTGAAGGGCAACCGGTTGTTCCGCGGCGAATCCTGGAAGATGATTCCGCATTATCGCTACTTGGGCAATTCTATTCTGTCGCTTTTAACTAAGATTGCTTCAGGGTATTGGCACGTTGCCGATTCTCAATCTGGTTATACTGCGATTTCCCTGATCGCACTCCGTTCACTGGATTTGGATATGATTTATAAAAAGTACGGAATGCCGAATGATCTTCTAATTAAGTTAAACATTAATAATTTCAGGGTCAGGGATGTATCCGTTCGGCCGGTTTATAACATTGGAGAGAAGTTCGGGATTCGTCTCTGGAAAGTAATTCCGACGATTAGTTGGTTGCTATTAAAAGGGTTTTTTACCCGTATGATGCATAAGTACATCATACGAGACTTTCATCCACTTGTCTTCTTTTACTTTTTAGGTATTTGCCTTACTCCTTCTGGGTTGCTTCTTGGCTTCTATCTACTTACGTTACGACTCGTCGGTTATGCAGTGACCCCTGTCAGCGCTCTATTTTCCGCCTTTCTCATTATTTCCGGTCTGCAGTCGCTCTTTTTCGCAATGTGGTTTGATATGGAATATAACAAACATTTGAAGTAGAGCCGCTTTCCAGTGGAGGACTCCAACGGAAAGGGTTCGATTGGCCTCTTTGGAAAATAGACCAATTCCTGGACTTCCTACAGTAATCAATATCCAAGGACAGCACTGCTGAAACATAGATCTGGATGGCACCGACTGCCATCCGGCAGTGATCTCCATGCTGGGCTCGGAGTCTCCTATAGATCCAACGGCGGAAATGAAAATGAGAATCTGTATGATTACGACCTCGTTTCCCCGGTCTTTGGAAGATTATTCCGGGATTTTTATCTTCCGGCTCTGTCGCGCACTTGTTTCATCCGGAGTCGATATCGATGTGGTTGCCCCTGCGGATCAAAAAAGCGATTCCTTTCAACTCTTGGGTGAGTGTCCCGTTCATCGATTCTCTTATTTCTTCCCGAAGCGATGGCAAAAATTGGCTTATGGTCCCGGCGGGATCCCTGCGAATCTGAAGCAAAGCCCGTGGTTACTCGTGATGGTCCCTTTTTTCCTGCTGTCTTTTTTTCTTAAAGCGTATCGCGTGTCCAGGAAGGCGAATCTAATCCATGCTCATTGGATCTATTCCGGTCTTATTGCTTGGGGGGTCGGACTGCTGCGGGGGATCCCCTTTGTCGTGACGCTCCGGGGGAGCGATGTCGTTCGGGCGCAAAAACGGGGGTTATCCGGCCTCGTTTCGGGGTGGATTTTAAGACGGGCCGCACGGGTGACCACAGTGAATGAAAATCTTCGTAATTGGGTGACGGCGCAAGGGATTCCAGAGGAACGGGTGATTTGTATTCGAAATGGGGTTGAACTGAATGAGAGAAAGAGAAGAGATGCTTCATTGTCCCCTTGCCGTTTTCTCTTTGTAGGGAATATCGTTTCAGCCAAGGGGATTCAGCATTTAATTGAGGCCATGGTTTTGGTTCTCAAAGAAGAGAAAGAGGTCCGCCTGACGCTGGTGGGGGAAGGCGCCGAGCGGACATTCATGGAACAGCGGATCAGGGAGAAGGGGATTGAGGCCTTTGTCGACTTTGTCGGGGGGCAGCCGCCCGATCAGATCGCTTCTTGGATGAATCAATCCGATTGCTTGGTCCTTCCGAGCCTCTCGGAGGGAATGCCTAACGTTATTTTGGAAGCGATGGCCTCTTCTCTGCCGGTGGTGGCATCAAGCCTTCCCGGAATTTGTGAGATCGTGAACGATCGGGTTACCGGCCTTCTGGTAAAACCAGGCGATGTGAATGATCTTGCTCAGAAGCTTTTGGAGATGACTCGAAGCAGAGACCTTCGCCGACGGATGGGCGAAACGGGGCGTCGGATCATCTCAGAAATGGGACTCGGATGGGATCCGGTGGCTCTGCGGTATAAAGAGGTTTATCAAGAATTATGTGCGGCATCGCAGGAATCTTCAATCTAAATGGAGGCCGGGTTGACTCGGCCCGTCTGACCGCCATGACCGATCGGCTGAAGCATCGCGGTCCCGACGGGACCGGACATTATCTGAACGGCGCGATCGGCCTGGGACAGACACGCCTGGCGGTGATCGACGTTGAGGGGGGAAAACAGCCGATTTTCAACGAGGACAAGACGATCGCCGTCGTCTTCAATGGAGAGATCTACAACTTTCAAGAAATCAGAGAGGAACTGGAAAAGGCGGGGCATCAGTTTTCCACGAACAGCGACACGGAAGTCATCGTCCACCTCTATGAGAAAGAGGGGGTTGATTGCGTCCGGCGATTCCGGGGGATGTTCGCTTTTGCGCTTTGGGACCAGAAACGAAGAAGGCTCTTCCTCGCCCGAGATATTGTCGGGAAGAAACCACTCTATTATTCCATTGAGAATGAGCGTTTGATTTTTGGATCGGAGATCAAGTCGCTGTTGGCCGTCGGCGATGGGGGGGAGGTCAACTATGCGGCGCTCGATCTCTTTCTTAAATATCAATTTATCCCCGGACCCGAGACGATCTATCAAAAGATCTCTTCGCTCCCACCCGCTCATTTTATGGTCATCGACCCGAATGGAATGGAAATAAATCGGTATTGGGAGATACCGCTCCCTTCCCGACAGAACCGGTCTGAAGCGGATTGCGTCGACTCTCTCCAACACGTGCTGGAAGAGGCGGTTCAACTCCGGTTGATCAGCGATGTGCCGTTAGGCGCTTTCTTGAGCGGAGGGGTCGATTCTTCCATCATCGTCGGGCTCATGAAAAAGAAAGGAGCAGGGAAGATCAAGACCTTCTCGGTCGGGTTTGAAGAGGAAAGCTTTGATGAAACCCCTTTTGCAAATCAGGCCGCTCAGTTTTTTCAGACGGAGCATCAGAACCATCGGCTTCAGTATCAAATTGAAGAGCTCTTGCCGAAGGTTCTCTCCCAGTTTGACCAACCTTTTGGAGATTCCTCCGCGATTGCGGTTTATAAACTCTCCGAGGCGACCCGGCGTTCGGTCACCGTGGCCCTTTCAGGGGACGGAAGCGATGAGCTTTTTGCCGGCTATCGACGGTATGTTGGAAGAAGACTTTTGAAATATTATTGGCTTCTTCCGAAATGGCTCAGGACAAAAGGGATCGAACCCTCCCTCGCCTTGTTGCCCGAGTCGACCGAATATTACGGCGATAGCTTTATTCGGCAGCTTCATTTGCTAACCGGTCTTTCCAGACGGATCGAAGGAAATCGGCATGAACTCCTCCCGACGACCTTTTCCGAAGAAGAGTTGAAGCGCCTCTATCAAGCCCCCTTGAAAGCCGAGTTGAAGCTCTCGCAGAAAAGTCAGGTTCAGGCATGGGCGGATCGATTTTCGAATTTGGACGAGATCTCCCAAATGATGTGGGTCGATTTTAACACGTACCTACCGGACGACATCTTAGTAAAGGTAGATCGGATGAGCATGGCGCACGGTTTAGAGGTGCGCTCTCCGTTTTTAGACCAAAAGGTCATTGAAACGGTTCTTAAAATGCCGATCGGGCTGAAGCTGAAAAATCTGACGACGAAATACATCTTAAGAAAGGCATTCGGGAATCTGGTGCCGGCCCATCTAATGAATCGAAAGAAGCATGGATTCATGGTCCCTTTGGGAGGCTGGTTTAAAAAAGAACTCAGAGGTTTTATTCATGATCTCTTGCTTAAGCCGGACCGGCGTGGGTTGCTGAACATTTCCTATATTGAGCAACTCAATCGGGAGCATCAGGCCGGCTTCCGCGATCACAGTCAAAAACTCTGGCTGCTACTTGCCTTTCGCCTTTGGGAGGGGAGGTGAATCTGCGGGGGAAGAAGATTTTATCAATCTATTACAAGCACAAGCCGGGGGGATTCTGCAAAAGACTCTACATGATGTTGAAGGCCCTCGCGGATGCAGGTGGAGAGGTCCATTATATTGCCGTCGAGCCTTATCCTATCTCACACCCTCGGATCGTTCCCCATATCTTATCGGTCCCCTTTTCTAAAAGAGGAGGGCTCCTTTTTTGGATTTATTTTATATTGACCGTTCCCTTTTATTCTCTGTTGATCGGTCTTCGGTCCAAGATCGATATCGTCTCCGTCTTTGGCGGCCTCTACGGTTTTTTGGCTTTTCCGTTAAAATTAGGGGGGACGCCGATCATTACTTTTGCCCGATCCGATGTTCGTGAAATCAATCGGCTCCAACGCCGTTCTCCGCTGTTGATGTTTTTCGAAGATATTTTGGTCGGCATCGGATTTAAACGATCGGACCGCGTCATAACGGTGAGTGACTTTCTGAGGGAGACCCTTTCAACGCGTTATCGAATTCACTCAAAAAAAATCGGTGTTCTAAAGAATCATATCACGTACGCGCCAACGGACGCCTTCACCCGGGAGGCGTGTCGCCGGCGGCTGGGGTTGGGGAAGGGCGACTTTATTGTGATAACATTGGCGGTTCTCAATCCTGAAAAGAACATTGAAGTTTTAATCCGAGCAGGCGGAACGCTGAAGAGGCCGGTAACGATCCTGATCGTCGGGGAAGGACCGGAAAGGTTAAAATTGGAAAGAATCGCTTCCCAGACAACAGGGCCGACGAGCGTGATCTTTACCGGTTGGCAGGATCCTGCTTCCGATTATCTATCGGCGGCCGATCTATTCGTTTTCCCCTCAAAGTATGAGGGATGCTCGAACGCTCTGCTGGAGGCGCTGGCGCACGGGGTTCCCTGCCTGGGAAGCCGCATCCCCCCGAACAGGGAGATTCTTTGTTCCGAGAGCCTCCTTTTCGATCCGGATGATCCGGAAGGACTTGCGAAAAAAATTTCCAGAATTTCGACCGATGGCGGTTATCTTGAGGAGGTCCGCGCCCTCTCGGAACAATCGGCGAAACTTTTTGTCTTTGATTGGGATCACGCGGTGGTGGTCCTCCATCAGGAAGTGTTGCGTCTTAGCAACGACCGAGCGGGTGTGGGCGCCATCTCCGTCGGTTGAAGGAACTTCTGTTTTTCCGAACAGTCGGTGATTGATAAAGAGATGAACGAAGTCATCCGAATTCAACTCCATCGGTTTACAATTTGGTGCCAACAATCGATCAATCGCCGTATCTTCCTCGCAACGGCGACGGCCGGGGCTTTCACCGGTCTGGCGCATCTGGCCGCGATCGTAAAGGAACTGGTCGTTGCGCATCAATTTGGAGCCGGAGATGCGATGGATGCTTTTCTGATCGCATTCCTCCTCCCCTCATCGATCATGAATATCGTCGCCGGTTCCTTCAACGCAGCCCTTATTCCCACCTATATTCAGGTGCGGGAACGGGAGGGGTGGGAGGCAGCACAGCGGCTTTTCTCAAATATCTTCATCGGGAGCGCTGTCTTATTGATTTTCTTGTCGGTCCTGCTTGTGGTGCTGGCCCCGATCGTTCTTCCTCTTCTCGGTACCGGGTTTCACCCGGAGAAGTTGGCGCTGACACAATCTCTTTTCTTTATCTTGATCCCCGTTCTCCTTTTAAGTGGATTGGCCAAAATCGGAGGGGCGGTCTTAAACGCGGGGGAGCATTTTGCGATGGTGGCGGTCTCTCCGCTGGTTACCTACGCGGTGACGGTGATCGTGCTTCTGTGGGCCGGAAAAGCGTGGGGGATTTATGCGCTTGCCGTTGGAACGGTGATCGGATTTGCCTTGGAATGGGGATTTCTCCTTTGGGGCCTTAAGCGCCGAGGGCATCCTCTTGTGCCGCGTTGGGGCGGTCTTAATCCCGCGACGATGCAGGTGATTCGTCAATTTTTCCCGATGGTGGCGGGAGCCCTGCTGATGAGCAGCACCACCTTTGTCGATCAGGCGATGGCGGCGATATTGAACCCGGGGAGCGTGGCGTCTTTAAATTACGGAAACCGCGTGACCGGCGTTTTGATCGGTTTGGCCGCGACCGCTCTGGGAACGGCCGTGATTCCTTATTTCTCTCAACAGATTGCTCGTGAAGATTGGGCCGGGGTGCAGTCGACGTTTCATGGTTATCTTCGGCTCATCTTCATGATTTCCCTGCCGATCGCCGGATTATTGTTCGCCTTTTCTGAGCCGGTGGTGAGGGTTTTGTTTCAAAAGGGTTCTTTTACGGCCCAGGATACCGCTGTGGTTTCCCAGGTTCAGGCTTGTTATGCGCTTCAGATTCCTTTTTACATCGCCGGGACGTTGGCGGTGCGATTGATCTCCTCGCTTCGCGCGAATCATGTCCTGCTCTGGGCCTCCGCGATCAATATGACGGTGAACGTTGTTTTGAATTATCTGTTTATGAAAAAGATGGGGGTGGCCGGGATTGCCCTCTCGACCAGTTGTGTCTACCTTATCTCATTTTCGTTCCTCTATGTGTACTGGTACCGGTCGTTCAGGAAGGGATAGGCGGGTGGCTGCATCGGCATCAGGAAAAGTTCCAACAGTCGGAGTCCGCTATGTGCGGAGAGGTCGGTTGATCTCATGAAGGTGACATTTGTCATCGGGTCGCTCTCGTCGGGGGGCGCGGAGCGGGTCTTGGTTTTGTTGACCGACGCTTTTTTGAAAAAAGGATTCCATATTTCCGTCGTGACGCTGAACGGGGCGGAGAGCGATTTTTATGCCCTTTCCCCCGGCGTTCATCGCGTTGCGCTCGGTATTTCAACCGGGGTTCAGACCTTCTTCGGATTTTTAAAGTTACGACGGGCGCTCCTTTCGATGCAGCCCGACGTGATTGTCTCATTTATTGATCGAATGAACATGTTGACGTTGTCGGCGACCCTCGGATCGGATATCCCCGTCGTCGTGTCGGAACGGATCGATCCGAAAGCGCATCGCATCGGATGGTTTTGGACGGCGTTGCGCTGGCAGACGTATTCCCGGGCGCGGCGCATTGTTGTTCAAACGAGAGGGGCATTGAATTATTTCCTGCCGAAATTTCAGACGACCGCCTGTGTGATTCCCAACCCGGTCGTCCCGCCTCCACCGGATCAGGGCCCGCCGGAGCGGCTGCCGGCGAAGCCATTTCTGATCGCCATGGGGCGTTTTTCGGAGCAAAAACGTTTTGATCTGCTGCTGCATGCCTTTGCCGGGCTCTGCCGCGATTATCCCGACTGGAAACTGGTCATCATCGGGGATGGACCGTTGAGGCAGAAGTGGGAGGCGCTGCGTGATGCATTAGGATTAGCGGATCGCGTTCTTCTTCCCGGGCGGGTGAAGAACCCCTCTTTCTGGCTCAAGCAGGCCGATCTCTTCGTCCTCTCTTCTTATTTTGAAGGTTTCCCAAATGCCTTATGCGAAGCGATGGCATGCGGACTGCCGGTGATTTCCACCGACTGCCCCAGCGGTCCGCGCGACATCATTCGGGAGGGTCTGGATGGGGTGCTTGTCCCTAATCAAGACATGGCGGCCCTTTCGAAGGCAATGGCCCGTTTGATGTCCGACCGAGAGGAGCGCCGGCGGCTTGGTTCACGGGCCGTCGAGGTAATCGATCGGTTCGACGCGGGAAAGGTCGCGACCTTGTGGGAAGAAATGCTGGCTCAGGTTCTCAAAGAGAAGGGATCGGTTTTGGGGTAATGGGCGACGAGATCGTTGAAAAATCATATTGGGATGAAGCTTGGCGAATGACCCCCCTCCCCAAGGGGTTGAATCCGCGCGCGGGGAAAACGAGGAACTACGTCAACCGGAGGTTTCATGAGGAATTCCAGGAGCTCTTTTCCCGGATCGATACAAAGGGAAAACGGCTTTTAGAAATCGGATGTGCGCGATCGATATGGCTTCCTTATTTTGCGAAAGAATTTGGTTTTGATGTTTATGGAGTCGATTATTCTGAAGTGGGGTGCCGACAGGCATTGAAGATGGTACGCACTGAGGGGGGCGACGGCAAGGTCCTCTGCGCCGATTTTTTTTCGACCCCCTGTTTTAAGCCGGAATCGTTTGATGTGGTGGTCTCATTTGGATTGGTGGAGCATTTTCAAGATACGGCGGCTTGTATTGCCGCGTTGTCCGGATTTCTAAAGCCGGGCGGGTTGATGATTACGAACATCCCGAATATGGTCGGCGCGGTCGGTTTCTTCCAAGGAATGGTCAATCGGCCCGTTTATGAGCTGCATGTGCCGGTCGATCAGAAGCGGCTCTTCCAGGCGCACGTCTCTTCGGGATTAGAGGTATTGGCGTGCGACTATTTTCTGTTCATCAATTTTGGAGTGTGCAACTTAAACGGGGTCTCTCGGAACTCCCTCGGATGGGTTCTGAAGAAAGGCCTGCTCACCGTACTTTCGCAGTTTTCTTTGGCGGTTTGGTTCCTCGAGGAACGGTTCGGCTCGCTTCGATCGAGCCGGTTCATGGCGCCTTATATCAATTGTTATGCGCGTAAACCGAACCCCCCGGTTGAAAAGGCGAATCGGTCAGCGGGGGAGGGGAGACCTTGAAATCTTCCGTAACGGAAATAAAATTAGGAGAAAGATTTGAATTCGGGGAGAATTGGAGCCGGTTCCTTGCCGTCCTTGATGAAATGCGCATTTCCGAAGCCGAACAATCTCTAAAGCAGATGCTCGATCTGAAAGATCTCTCCGGGAAGCGCTTTGTGGACATTGGTTCCGGCAGCGGACTCTTCAGCCTTGCGGCTCGGCGGCTGGGGGGGCGTGTTCATTCTTTCGACTATGATCCCCAATCGGTGGCCTGTACTAGAGAGCTAAAACGGCGTTATTTCCCCGAAGATGTCGATTGGGTGATTGAACAGGGATCGATTCTCGACCGCGATTACACCCAATCTCTCGGAAAGTTCGACATCGTCTATTCTTGGGGGGTGCTGCATCACACCGGGGCGATGTGGCAGGCGTTGGAGAATGCCGGGATGCGGGTGGCAGATGGCGGGAGACTGTTTATTTCGATTTACAACGATCAAGGCTATAAATCGGTTCTCTGGCGCAGGATCAAACGGTTCTATTGTTCAGGGTGGCTGGGAAAAGGGGCGACCATCGGTTTTTTCTTCCCGCTTTTCTTCTTGCAGGGATTGATCGTCGATCTTCTCTCCTTAAAGAATCCGACGAAGCGATATACCGATTATAAAAGAGCGCGCGGGATGGCTGTATTGACCGATTGGCGTGATTGGTTGGGGGGGTACCCGTTCGAGGTGGCGAAACCGAAGGAAGTCTTCAATTTCTACCGGGAGAAGGGATACCGATTGCAGCATCTGAAGACCCGCGGCGCCGGCCTCGGCTGCAATGAGTTTGTGTTTATAAAGGAGCCGTAAATCCGACTGCCGTCGATGAAGGAATCCAAAAGGACAACAATCCAATGTGTGGTTTGAGCGGTTGTCTCGACCTCTCTCGCCAGAGGGGCCCGGGTGATCTGGAATCGATTGTAACGCGTATGGCCGATGCCCTTGCCCACCGGGGTCCGGACGATCGCGGCGTGTGGGTCGATGCGGAAGCCGGCATCGCCTTGGGGCATCGGCGTCTCTCCATTATCGATCTGTCTCCGGAGGGGCATCAGCCAATGGCGTCCGCCTGTGGCCGTTATGTGATCGCTTTTAATGGCGAGGTCTACAATTTTAGAGAGCTGCGCCAAGCGCTGGAGGCGGCGGGAGATCGATTCCGCGGCCATTCGGATACCGAGGTGATGCTTGCGGCGATCGGACGGTGGGGGGTTGAAGGGGCCATCCGGCGGTTTAACGGAATGTTTGCCTTTGCTTTGTGGGATCGTAAGGAACGCAGGCTCCACCTGGTCCGGGATCGTCTGGGAGAAAAACCGCTTTATTATGGATGGATGGGAAAAGCATTTCTCTTCGGATCGGAGTTAAAAAGCCTGTGTGCGCACCCGGAGTTCCTCGGAGAGGTCGATCGGGATGCGATGGCGCTCTACCTGCGGCATAACTATATTCCGGCGCCTTATTCGATCTACAAGGGAATTTATAAACTGCCGGCGGGGATGATGCTCGTTTTAAACCTTTCCGACGGCAGATCACTGCCCAAGCCCGCTCCTTATTGGTCGTTCAGAGAGGCGGCCGAATCAGGAGGGGACCGTCCGTTCGAAGGCTCCGACGAGGAGGCGATCGACGCCCTGGAGATCCTTTTGAGGGATGCGATCAAGCTGAGAATGGAGGCCGACGTTTCTCTGGGGGCTTTTCTCTCGGGAGGCATTGACTCTTCCGTGGTGGTCGCCCTCATGCAGGCGCAGAGCAAACAAGCGGTAAAGACCTTTACGATCGGTTTCGGTGAAAAAAGCTACAACGAAGCGGACCATGCAAAGACGATAGCCAAGCATCTGCAGACCGATCATACGGAGCTTTATGTGACCTCTGGAGAGGCGATGGCCGTGATTCCATCTTTGCCGACGCTCTATGATGAGCCCTTTGCAGACTCTTCTCAAATCCCTACCTTTCTCGTTTCCAAATTGGCCCGGCGGCATGTGACGGTCAGCCTATCGGGAGATGGAGGCGACGAGCTTTTTGGAGGGTATTCCCGCTATTTTGTGGGAGAGAAACTCTGGAATATCCTTCACTGGGTTCCCGGTGGAATCAGAAGGATTGCGGCGAGAGGGATGGCCGGTCTTTCTTTTCTCGGCGGCCGCGCGTCGAGGCTGGCGGACGTTTTAGAAGCCGACGGCGCCGAGACGATGTACCGGACGATCATTTCCCATACGAATCGCCCCGCTGATTTGATTTTAAACGCCTATGAGCCGCGGACGGTTTTGAATGATCGGGACGCTTGGATCAAGAGCCCTGAGTTATTCGACCGGATGATGTACTTTGATACACTCACTTATCTTCCCGAGGATATTCTGACCAAAATCGATCGGGCCAGTATGGGGGTGAGCCTTGAAGCCCGTGTTCCGCTGCTCGACCATCGGGTGGTTGAGTTTGCATGGAGATTGCCGTTATCAATGAAAGTTCGGAACGGTCGGGGAAAGTGGCCGCTCCGGCAGATTCTGAGCAAGTATGTTCCACCGAAATTATTTGAACGCCCCAAAATGGGATTCGGAATTCCGCTCGGCCCCTGGCTGCGGGAGCCCCTCCGAGAATGGGGGGAGGACCTTCTGAATGAAAAGCGGCTCCGATCCGAAGGTTTTTTTGATCCGGCCCCGATCCGTCGGAAATGGGAGGCGCACCTCTCAGGAAGGGATGACGCACAATATTATTTGTGGAATATATTGCTCTTTCAATCATGGCTGGGGGCAGGGAGGGGGCTGAGAGAGCCTTCGCGCAAATGATGGAATCGATCGCCTGTAACCTCTGTGGACAGAGTGACCATCGTGTCGTTTATCAAAAGCCGGATACGAAATATTTTCCCGAAGAGCGCTTTTCGGTGGTGGAGTGCCTCAATTGCGGCCTCGGCTATGTCAATCCGAGGCCGGCCTTCTCGGAGATGAGCCGATATTATCCGGTTGATTTCTATGAATACTTCGACGCGGATCCGGCCGCTCAAATGAAACGTTACCGGGTGGAGGCCTCCTATCTTAAAGAATTTGCGCGTAGCGCAGAGGGGAGAAAGCGGCTTTTGGATATCGGCTGCGCCAATGGCGACTTCCCCCGACATATGATCAGGGAGGGATGGGAGGTGGAGGGGGTCGAGGTCTCCCGGAACTCAAAAGCGATTGATGATTTTCCGGTGTATCGCACCCCCTTTCCCGACCTTCAGATCGATCAGCCCTGTTATGATGCGATCACCGCATGGGCGGTCCTTGAGCATGTTCACGATCCGATGTCGTATTTTAAGAAGGCTGCCCGGCTTTTGAAGAAGGGGGGGCACTTTATCTTCTTGGTGACCAATTTTAAAAGTATTTCATCCCGCTTTCTCTTCTTGGAGGATATTCCTCGCCACCTCTACTTCTTTACCGAGGAAACGGTGAGGGCCTATCTGGAGCGGAATGGGTTCGAGTTGCTGCGTGCGGATTACAATGACAAGATCTATTCAATGCGTCCGACGAATTGGTTGTACTATTACATCGCACGCATGAGGAGGGCGGATCTTAAGTTTGAAGATCTCCCTGATGCGAGCTATCAATCGTTTTCGGCTAATAGCCAAACGGATGGATTTCGGCTAAAATCAAGGTATTTGGTTTCTCTTCTTTTATCGCATCCACTCGCCTTGATTGATAAGGCGCTGATTCCGATTGTGGAGCGCGCTCAGATCTTAAGCCGGCAATATGGTATTGTGACCTTTGTGGCGAGAAAACCTTGAGTGATCGACTGATAAAAAACTCTGAAACAGTGATGGAGATTGGAAAGGGCACGAAATCCCTCTTCCTCACTTGGGGAATGATCATCGGTTTATTTTTTTGCATGGCACAGGTCCAGAAAACATTGGTGCAGTATCGATCCGTTCAACAGGAGTCATTGCTCTATCTTCCTTCCGGTAAATTTTTGAAACCGCTTGCCTTGGGATATGATCAGGTCCTGGCCGATCTTCTTTGGATGAAGACGATTTCTTATTTCGGCGGCCATTTTATGTCCGACAAACAGTATCCCTGGCTCGCGCACATGCTGAACCTCATTATCGATTTGGATCCTCGATTTGATTTTCCCTACTATTTCGGGGGGATTGTTCTGTCGCTCGAAGCCTCTCAGATTGAAGAGGCGAACAAAATTCTAGAGAGAGGGATCGAAGCCTATCCCGATCGGTGGCAGTATCCCTTCTACATCGGCTTCAATTATTACTATCATAAAAAAGATGTCCAGAGAGGACTCCCGTATCTTGAAAAGGCTTCCGCCCTCCCCGGATCGCCCGACTTCCTCAAGCGGTTGGTCGGACGGCTTTACGAGAAATCCGGAAAGCAGGAAGAGGCGCTCCATTTCTATGAGGAGGTCTACCAAAACACAGCCGATGAGATGATTCGGCAAAAAATCAAAGAGAAGATCGATCAAATCAAATCGGGTGCTGAAGATGAAAACACTCGCCATTGAGATCAAGCATCTTACGAAAAAGTATCGCTCCGGTTTTTGGTTGAAAGAAGTGGAGTCGCTCTCCGATTTGAACCTGGAGGTCGAAACCGGAAGCATCTTCGGATTTTTGGGACACAACGGGGCGGGCAAGACAACAACGATCAAGCTGTTGATCGGCGTCATTCACCCGACTTCGGGGGAGGCCTTTATCTTCGGACGTCCCATCTCGGACATCAACGTCAAGCGTGAAATCGGATTCCTGCCGGAAAGCCCTTATTTCTATGACTATCTGACCGGATCGGAGTTTCTCCACTTTTGCGGCCAGCTGTTCGGGATGACTTCGAAGGAGCGCGCCAAACGGGTCGATGCGTTGGTCGAACTGATCGGTCTGAAAGGGGCGATCGACGAACAGATGAGAAAGTACTCCAAGGGGATGCTTCAGCGGATCGGCCTCGCCCAGGCCCTGATCAACGATCCCAAATTGGTCATTTTGGATGAACCGATGTCGGGACTCGACCCGATCGGCCGCAAAGATGTGCGCGATATCATCCTTCGTCTGAAAGAAGAGGGGAAGACCGTCTTTTTCTGCACCCATGTCCTGACCGACGCGGAGATGATCTGCGATCAGGTCGGCATCATCATTAAAGGCCGGCTTCGCAGCAAGGGAAAACTGGAGGCATTGTTGAATCCGAAGGTCCGGTCAGTCGAGGTCTCCCTGAGCGGCATTGCACAGGATGATCTCGCGTCGCTCCGGTCCTTCTCGAATACCGTCCTCCAACGCGGAGGGGACTTCCTGGTGGTCCTTCAAGAGGAGGCCCAACTTCCGTTGGTCATCGATTGGACAACCAAGCGGGGCGGGAAGATTGTCTCGGTCGTCCCTCGAAGGGAGAGCTTGGAAGAGCTCTTTATGGAAGAGATGAAAGGGGCGGGGCGCTGATGGTCGCTTGGACAATTGCGAAGAATACATTTAAAGAGGCGGTCCGCAGCAAGATCCTCTACAGCCTGATCTTCTTTGCCTTGGTGATGATGGGGGTCTCGTTGGTGCTCGATCAGGTGACCGTCGGCCAGCGGAGCAAAATCATTATCGATTTCGGGCTCGCGAGCATTAACCTCTTCGGGGTTCTCATTGCAATCGTTGTCGGGATCGGCCTGGTCTATAAAGAAATTGAGAAACGGACGATTTATCCGCTTCTCGCCAAACCGGTGCGGCGAAGCGAGTTCCTGATCGGAAAATATTTCGGTATCGTTCTCACCCTGGGTGTCGAGGTGATTTTGATGTCTCTGTTCCTTTTCTTATTGATGATGATTTATGGCGCGAGCACCGATTCGCAGATGTTCAATTCCGGGTTGTTGGCCGCGATCTTTCTGATCTTTCTGGAACTGGCGGTCATTGCGGCGATCGCGCTGCTCTTCTCTTCTTTCTCGACCCCTTTTCTCAGCGGAATGTTCACCCTGGCAATTTATATCATCGGCCATCTGACAGAAGATCTGAGGAGACTCGGCGCGCTCTCGGGGAGCGTTGCCTTGGAAAAAATGACGGCCTTCCTTTATTATCTTCTCCCCAATTTGGAGAATTTTAATATTAAAGGAGAGGTCGTCTATCAGCTTCCGGTCGAAACGGGACGGATTCTCTTAGGCCTATTGTATGGCCTGCTCTACATCGGCCTGTTGATGTTTTTTTCCTCTATCCTCTTTCAGAGAAGGGATTTTCGATAAGATGAAGAATCGTCTCATCAGACGCATCGGATGGATCGGCCTCTCGGTCTTCGTCTTCTTTTCGATGATCTATCTGAAGGTGTTTCTTTCTTCCAGGGCCGAATTCAGAACCGCCGATGCGGCCTTGGCCAAGGGGGACCATCGCGAGGCGATCCTCCATTATGAGCGGGCCATTCTTTGGTATCTCCCCATGGGAGGATATGTGGAGCCGGCGGCCGAGGCGCTCTGGCGCTTGGGGAACCAGCTGGAGGATAAAGACAAAAAGCTGGCCCTGGAGACGTTTCGTTCGTTGCGGAGCAGTTTTTATGCGACGCGGAGTTTTTACACCCCCGGACAAGAATGGATTGATCGTTCGGATCAGAAGATTGCCTCTTTAATGGCGCAAGAGCCTCCTTATTCGGAGGCCGATAAAAAGAAAACGATCGAGCAGCGAACGGAGGAGGCATTGACTATTTTGAAGCGGCCTCAAAGGCCGAATGTGGGATGGTCGATCGTTCTCGAGATCGGATTTTGGGGGTGGGTGTCGGGGGCGCTTCTTTTCATCATGATCGGGTTTGGCGAGGGGAATCGGGTGATCCTGAAGCGGGGCCTTTTTCTAGGGGGATTGATTGTCTTCTTCTACGCGCTCTGGATCGTCGGAATGATGAATGCTTAATCTTTGCCGAGATAACAGGAGATGAGCATCGTATATATATTGATGATTTTTCTGGGAGTGATCGGAATCGGACTCAGCTTTTGGGGCCAGGGGAGTCTCAAGCCGCCGTATGACACGATCAGCGCGATCGGTCTGCCGCTGAGCCTCATCATTGGACTCATGGGGGTTTTGCTTTTGTGTGTTCCTCAGTTTTTCGGATAACCGCTTTGGGATGGGAGAGATTCGATGGAACAGAAAAGGGCCGATAAAAAGAACATTGCGCTCATCGGGAGCGGTTATTGGGGCAAGAACCTTCTGAGGAACTTCCATCAACTCGGCGTCTTAAGGACCGTTTGTGATAGCGATCCGGCCCGTCTTTCCAACTTCAAAGAAGCACATCCCGACCTTTCATATACGCCGCATCTCTCCGAAGTGCTTAAAGATCCTCGAATCGATGCGGTGGCCATTGCAGCCCCTGCCTCTCTTCATTTTGAACTGGCCAAGCAATCCTTGGAGGGAGGGAAGGATGTTTACATCGAAAAACCGCTGGCCCTCGATGTGAACGAGGGGGCCCAGCTGGTGAAGCTGGCCGAGAAACGGAATCGAATTTTGATGGTGGGTCATCTCCTTCAGTATCACCCTGCGATTTTGAAATTGAAGGCGTTGATTGATGCGGGAGAGCTTGGAAAAATTGATTACATCTATTCGACTCGACTGAATCTCGGAAAGATTCGAAGAGAAGAGAACATTCTTTGGAGCTTTGCCCCGCATGACATCTCGGTAATTTTGATGTTGCTCGGTGAGCTTCCGAAAGAGGTCTCCACGCATGGAGGGAACTATCTTCATCCGACCATCGCCGATGTCACCTTTACGAATTTTACATTCGGAAGCGGGGTAAGAGCCCATATCTTCGTCAGCTGGCTCCATCCGTACAAAGAGCAGAAGATGGTTATTGTCGGCGAGAAGAAGATGGCCGTCTTCGACGATGTGTCGCCTGACCGGAAGCTCCTTCTTTTCCCTCACAAGATCGAATGGATTAATCGAGAACCGGTTCCTTCGAGGGGAGATGGCGAAATTGTCCCTTTGGTGATGAAGGAACCGCTCCTGGAGGAGTGCCTTCATTTCCTCGATTGTATTTCAACTCGGAAAAAACCGAAGACCGACGGGGGTGAAGGACTTCGGGTCCTTCAAGTCCTACAGGCTTGCCAATCCTCCCTGCATGAGCAGGGGAGAGTGGTTTTGATCGGCGGTCTGCAGAAGGAAAAAACCGAGAAGAAGGGATTTTATATCCATCCGACCGGAATCGTAGATGAAGGAGCCAAAGTGGGAGAAGGGACAAAAGTCTGGCATTTCTCCCACATTATGACCGGAAGTGAAATCGGACGAAACTGCAATATTGGACAGAACGTGGTCATCTCGCCGCAGGTCAGGATCGGTCATGGGGTGAAGATACAGAATAATGTCTCTGTCTACACCGGCGTCATCCTCGAGGATGACGTTTTCTGCGGCCCGAGCATGGTCTTCACGAATGTGATGAACCCCCGGAGCGCCGTCTCGCGAAAAGACGAATATAAATCGACCTTGGTCAAACGGGGGGCGACCATCGGCGCCAATGCGACAATCGTCTGCGGGGTCACCATTGGCCGGTATGCTTTTATCGGGGCGGGAGCGGTCGTTACAAAGGATGTTCCCGACTTTGCTTTGATTTATGGGAATCCGGCGGCGCAACGTGGATGGATGTGCCAATGTGGCGTAAAGCTTAAATTCAAGGGGTCGAAGTCGGCCTGCTCAGCATGCGGGACGATTTATAAAAAAGATAAAACAGGGTGTCATCCTGTTTCCTCCTCCGAAGCAATGTAACCCGGAGCGACTTCTTCTATAAAATCAAACGGGCTTCCCCCATTCGGAGAAGAGCAGCCTCGCGATCTCTATCTGGGATAGATAGCCTAAAAACCGATATTGATCCTGCCTGAATAAAGCGGAATCTTTGAAAAATCAGCCTCGGCAACAAAATTAATAATCAAAAGGGAGATCTTGACCCCGATAAATCCTTTTGTTAGACTGAGGCTTTCTTTTTCCAGATCAAGGTTTCTGACTTTCTCCTTGCTTCTTATCCAAACTTGGCCGATGCCTGCATAAGGGGTCACAAAGGCAAGGCCTTTACTGATTGAGAGATCTGCTCCAATGGTTTCCAGATCTAAATCATCAACGCCAAGGAGTCTCGTGTAAGATCCCCGAATTGCGACGGCTGGCCAAACGGCATTCCCCGAAATGAACGCCCACTTGAGTTCGCCTCCTACCATCGAAACATTTGATTGAGGCACTTTTGCGTAAACGGCTCCAATATCGAAGCCAAAGGGAAGTCCTTTTTGGACATGCAGTTTGGGGAGGATGATTTGACTAGGAGGATCTTCAGTCACTTTGGTCCAGTAGGACTGGTCTTCACGAATATTTGCTGCGGTCACTTCGACTCCAATATCGATTCCGAGGATGCCAAGTGATTCTGCGGGGCTGAGGGGAAGATAACTTAATGCAAGGCCCATCTCCTCGCTAAGGCCTTTGAATTCTTCTTGGCTTAGGAGCGTTGGGGCCAGATCAATCAGGTCGATGTCAAGATCCACGGCCGAGGCGGGCGTGGAATGAACCGAGAGGAAAAGACTGACGATCATCCAGAAAAAAATAGACCTAAATAGGGTCGCCATTAATACCTCCTATTGAGTTTTACGGCTTTTTCAAGATGTGAGAAGATTAGAATTGGAATTATCTCGTTTTCCCTATTGACAAGTTAATAACTTGAAACTATAATAAATCGTTTATCTGGCTGGTTTGGCCTCTTCCTTCCTTTTTTCAGGGCTTCAATCGAATTCGAAATTAATGAAATACGGGAGCTTATAGCACAGTTTCTTCTGGGTTGTAAAGAATCTAAGCTGGCGTAGCTCAGTCGGTAGAGCAGCTGACTTGTAATCAGCAGGTCGGGGGTTCAATTCCCTTCGCCAGCTCCATAGCAGACGCTGTATTCCATTATAGCAGGGAATTAGGGAGGCTGTATCTCAGCTGGGGAGGTTCCCGAGTGGACAAAGGGAACAGACTGTAAATCTGTCGCCTTAGGGCTTCGGAGGTTCGAATCCTCCCCTCCCCACCACGTAAGTGAAGGGACCCGGCCAATTGAAATGTAATGATGCGGGAATAGCTCAGCGGTAGAGCGCTAGCCTTCCAAGCTAGGGGTCGCGGGTTCAAATCCCGTTTCCCGCTCCAGATTAGTTTAATAAGTAGAAGTTAAAGAATCATAAATATAGAGAGCAACGAAACGAAAAAGAGAGCCGCTTGTTACCTGCCTGATAACTCGATAGCAGAATCTATTGAGCCCTTGTAGCTCAGTTGGCAGAGCACATCCTTGGTAAGGATGAGGTCACCGGTTCGATCCCGGTCGAGGGCTCCAGTGAAGATGAAAGTCGGGCGATGCCTCCGTGTAATGAACAAGGCGGTCGGGTGACGCACGGAAGTTGAAGAGCGAATTTTTGGAGGGTTGGAGGGATAGATGGCGAAGGCGAAATTTGAGCGGACGAAGCCGCACGTAAACATCGGGACCATTGGGCATGTGGATCATGGGAAGACGACCCTGACGTTGGCGATCACCAAGGTGCTGGCGGACAAGAAGTACGCGGAGTATTTAGCATACGATCAGATCGACAAAGCCCCGGAAGAGAAAGAGCGCGGTATTACCATCGCGATTGCCCATGTGGAGTATCAGACCGACAAGCGCCACTACGCGCACGTCGACTGCCCGGGACATGCCGACTACGTCAAGAACATGATCACCGGAGCCGCCCAGATGGACGGAGCGATCCTGGTGGTCTCGGCCGCCGACGGCCCCATGCCGCAGACGCGCGAGCACATCCTGCTGGCGCGCCAGGTGGGAGTTCCCTACATCGTTGTTTTCTTAAACAAAGCCGACATGGTCGACGACAAAGAGCTGCTGGATCTGGTGGAGTTGGAAGTCCGAGAGCTGCTCAGTAAGTATGAATTTCCGGGAGACGACATCCCCGTCGTCATCGGCTCGGCGCTCAAAGCGCTGGAGGGCGACAAAGGCGAGATGGGCGAGCAAGCCATCATGAAGCTGATGGACGCCATCGACAGCTATATTCCCACCCCTGCCCGCGAGATCGACAAGCCCTTCATCATGCCGATCGAAGACGTCTTCTCCATCTCCGGGCGCGGCACCGTCGTCACCGGGAGAGTCGAGAAAGGGGTCGTGAAAGTCAGCGACGAAATCGAGATCGTCGGGATCAAAGCCACCCAGAAGACCGTGGTCACCGGGGTGGAGATGTTCCGAAAGATCCTCGACCAGGGGCAAGCCGGAGACAACGTCGGGGTGCTCTTAAGAGGCACCAAGAAAGAAGACGTTGAGCGCGGCATGGTGCTCGCGAAGCCCGGCAGTATTACCCCGCACACCGTCTTTAATGCCGAAGCCTACATCCTGACCAAGGAAGAAGGCGGCCGGCACACCCCGTTCTTCAACGGCTATCGGCCGCAGTTTTATTTAAGAACCACCGATGTGACCGGCGTAGTGAAGTTAAACGAAGGGGTGGAGATGGTCATGCCGGGAGATAACGTCACGATGGAAGTCGAGCTTATCATGCCGATCGCCATGCAAGAAGGCCTGCGCTTTGCCATCCGAGAAGGCGGTCGAACCGTCGGCGCCGGCGTCATTACCAAGGTTATTAAATAGATCATTAAATAAGGTAGGATCCAATCATGCGCGATATTGTTACGATGGCTTGTACTGATTGTAAGAGAAGGAATTATTCTACCAACAAGAACAAGCGGAATACTCCCGATCGGATTGAGCTCAAGAAATATTGCAACTCCTGTCGCAAGCACACGGCTCATAAGGAAGTGAAATAAAAGTTTAGGCAAGGATCAGGCTGAGCCTGTCCGAGCCGCGGGGCATGGGGCGTCTGAGGACCTTGCTTTTTATCATTGCCGCACGGGCCCCATCTATAGATAGGCCAGTAGCTCCAATTGGTTAGAGCGGCGGTCTCCAAAACCGCATGTTGGGGGTTCGAATCCCTCCTGGCCTGCCAGGTCGACATGGTCACATCGCCGAAACCCATGTGGAAAAGGCAACGGCGGAGACTGAGGTAGAGAAAAGATGATCAAGCGGTTTTTACAATCTATCAGCGATTTCTTTAAAGACGTTAAGAGCGAACTTTCGAAGGTCACCTTCCCTAGCAGAAGTGAGACGATCGGGTCGACGACCGTGGTGATTGTTTTCACCGTGATTGTTTCCGTTTTTCTAGCCGTTGTCGATCTCATTTTGGTCCGCCTACTGCGCTTGGTCGTTTGAGTCCCAGTTCATGTTGAAGGAGAGTTTAATGGAAAAAAACTGGTATGTCATTCATACCTATTCCGGCTATGAAGGACGCGTGAAGGCCAGTCTGGAGGAGCGGATCAAGGCGCTCGGTCTGGAGGAAAAAGTCGGCAAGGTGCTGATCCCGACGGAAGAAGTCGTTGAGATCAAAGAAGGGAAAAAGCGGGTTTCGACGAAGAAGTTCTTCCCCGGCTATGTTCTGGTCGAGATGAACATGGATGATGAGCTCCAACAGCTGGTGAAGAGCACCCCCAAGGTCACCGGATTTCTAGGCGGCGGTGAGGCGCCTTCCCCGCTCTCTCAACATGAAGTCGATGTGCTTTTAAAGCAAATTGATGAAGGGGTCGGCAAACCGCGGGAGAAGACGCAGTTCGATAAGGGGGACAATGTCCGGATTACCGACGGACCGTTCTTGGGATTCAATGGGGTGATCGATGAGGTCAATCCGGATCAGAGCAAGGTGAAGGTGTTGGTCAGCATTTTTGGAAGGTCGACCCCGGTGGAACTGAGCTTCCTGCAGGTAGAAAAGGTCTAACCATTAATCGACTCATTAAGTAAGTTATTCATTCCGCTCTAAGGAGATCAAATGGCAAAAGAAGTCACAGCGATGGTCAAGCTTCAAATCCCGGCGGGCAAGGCGAATCCGGCTCCTCCTGTCGGTCCTGCTTTGGGACAGCATGGCGTCAACATCATGGAGTTCTGCAAAGCATTCAACGCGCGAACACAAGGTCAAGAGGGGACCATTATCCCTGCTGTGATTAGCATCTACTCGGACCGTACGTTTACCTTCATATTGAAGAGTCCTCCCGCGTCCGAGCTTCTCAAAAAAGCGGCGGGGATCATCAAGGGGTCGGCCGTCCCTCAGAAAGACAAGGTCGGCAAGGTGACCCGTACTCAGGTTGAAGAGATCGCGAAGACAAAGATGCAGGATCTAAATGCGGTCGACTTGGAAGGCGCCCGCAAGATCGTCGAGGGAACGGCGCGGAGCATGGGGATTGTAGTCGAGTAATCTGATAGTCACTTTGCTGAACGGCGCTGGATCGAGATCCTCACGATTCGAACAGCGCCTTCCGGCATGACAGAGTTGAAATAGAATCGTTTCAGTTGAGGGGGAGATGGGTAAAAAATACGAGGCGGCAGTCGCAAAGGTCGAGGAGAGACCGTATAAACTCGATGAGGCGTTTGAGATGGTGAAACAACTCCATTTTGCCAAGTTCGACGAGAGTGTCGATATGGCGGTTCGCCTGGGAGTGGATCCGAAACACTCCGATCAGATGGTGCGCGGCTCGGTGGTTCTTCCGCATGGAACAGGGAAGAAGGTTCGCATCCTGGTCTTTGCGAAGGGAGAGAAGGAACGAGAAGCAACCCAGGCCGGGGCCGATTATGTCGGCATGGATGACCTTATTGAAAAGATCAACCAAGGATGGCTTGATTTTGACACGGTCGTTGCGACCCCCGATTTGATGGGAGTCGTCGGACGGTTAGGAAAGGTGTTGGGACCGCGCGGGTTGATGCCGAATCCAAAGACCGGAACCGTGACCTTCGATGTGGCCCGTGCGATCAGGGAGATCCGACAGGGAAAGGTGGAATATCGCGTTGAGAAAGCGGCCATCATTCACGTCACCATCGGGCGTGTCTCATTCACGCCGCAACAGCTTGCTGAAAATGCCGGCGTGATCATCGAGTCCATCATCAAGGCGAAGCCGGCCTCGGCCAAGGGAAAATATGTGAAGGGGATTACGGTCTCTTCCACGATGGGGCCCGGCATCCAAATTGATACCGGAAGTATCGGCGGCATCACTTAGCTCGGTCTTTTCATGGCCGTACCAGGCAGGTTAACAAGAAACGAAGAATAAGGGCGGAAGATGAAAAAAGAAGAAAAACAGGTGATGATTTCGGAGTTGCGGGAGAAGTTTTCCCGGGCAAAAGTGGCCGTCCTGGCCGAATTTTCCGGCATGGAGGTTGAGGAGATCCGAGCGGTGAAAAATGAGCTCCGCCGGGTGCAGGGAGAGTTTAAGGTCATCAAGAACACCCTTGCCTATCGGGCCGCAGAAGGGACAACATTGCAGGGGATCCGCGATCATTTCAAGGGACCGATTGCCGTGGCCCTCGGTTATGACGATCCGGTCGCTCCCGCGAAGGCGTTGAATGGCATTGCGGACAAACAGAAAAAGCTGAAAATCATGGTAGCGGTGGTCGAAAACCAGGTCGTCGATCTGGTCCGGCTAAAGCAGATCGCGAAGCTTCCATCGAAAGAGGTATTGATCGGCCAGTTTGTCGGCCGCCTCAAATCGCCGCTCTACGGCTTGGCGGGAACCCTCAATGGCGTTTTGAGCAAATTCGTCAGGACACTTCAAGCGGTCCATGACAAACGCCAGACGCCCTCGGCTTAGTCTACGGAAGAAGGATTTGAATCGAGCAATAATCATTGAAAAACTTTAACCCGTTTATTTAACAAGGAGAGAACCGAAGATGGCACAGACAGAGGAAATGGAGTTAACGAACGATCAGATTATCAAGGCCGTTGAGAAGATGCCTGTACTTCAGTTGGCAGAGTTGATTAAGATGGTGGAAGAGCGATTCGGCGTCACCGCCGCGGCGCCCATGGCCGTCGCCGCAGCTCCCGGGGGCGGGGGTGGTCAGGCCGCTGCTGCAGCCGAGGAGAAAACGGCGTTCGACGTGGTTCTTTCCGCCGCGGGCGATAAGAAAATTCAGGTCATCAAAGTGGTTCGCGAGTTGACCAGCCTCGGTCTGAAAGAAGCGAAGGATCTTGTCGAGGGAGCCCCGAAGACCGTGAAGAGCGGTGTGACCAAGGACGAGGCCGAATCGATGAAGAAAAAGCTCGAAGAAAATGGGGCCAAGGTCGAAATCAAGTAAGACTTTCGGCCACTCCAGACCGAGTGCGTCTTCAAATCGGTTTTAAACTGAGTCCGATACAGAGGATCATCACGACGTAAAAAACCGGAAATCTAAACTCGATGAGGCGGGACCTTTCGATAGGAGAGGATTCCCGCCGTCGATTTTCCGGATTGTTCTTTTCGGATGACCTTTAAAGTGGACTCCAGGAGGATTGAATGGCACAGAGCACCGTAAACGGTACTCGAGACAGAAAAGATTTATCAAAAATCAGCATCCAGATTCCCATTCCGAATCTGATTGAGATTCAGAGGCAATCGTACGAGCGCTTCTTGCAGCGCGATGCCCCGGCGGAACAGCGCGAGGATATCGGATTGCAGTCGGCGTTTACGAGTGTCTTCCCGATCTCTGATTACAATGACACGGCGATGATCGAGTTTATCGACTACTCGATCGGAACGCCGAAATATGACGTGCAGGAATGCCTTGAGCGGGGAATGACCTTTGCCGCCCCGCTGAAGATCCGCGTCCGGCTGGTTGTCTGGGACAAAGAGGCGAAGGGGGACGCAAAGAAAGTCCGGGACGTCCGCGAGCAAGAGGTCTACATCGGCGAGCTTCCGCTCATGACCGAAAATGGAACCTTCCTGGTGAACGGAACCGAGCGGGTGGTCGTGAGCCAGTTGCAACGCTCCCCCGGCGCCGCCTTCACGCACGACAAGGGAAGGACCCATGCCAGCGGAAAGGTCCTCTATTCGGCCCGGATCATCCCTTACCGCGGCTCATGGCTTGATTTTGAATTCGACGCGAAAGACATTCTTTACGTTCGGATCGATCGAACGTCGGAAACTCCCCGCCACGATCCTCTTAAAAGCGTTTGCGCTGGAAGAGGGAGATAAGCAGGAGAAACGGTACACCCTGGCCGGACGGGAAGAAAAGACCGAGGGAGGAAGCCTTGAAGAAGCGATTCTAAAGCTCTTCTATCCGATCGAAGAGGTCCGGATGGCGGACGGCGCTTTCTGGCGGAAGCTTGATTCGGAAATCCATGCCGGTATCAAGGCCCCGACCGACTTCATGGATAAAAAAGAGAAAGAGCTTCTCGCCAAAGAGGGAAGCAAGATGACCAAGGGGGTCCTCAAGCGGATGAAGACCGAGGGGATCAAGGAGATGCCTTACCCCAAAGAGGAATTAATCGGAAAAGCGGTCCTCAACGACATCATCGACCCGAACACCGGTGAAGTCCTCCTCGAGCGCAATCATGAGTTGACAGATGCGGTCCTGGCCAAGATTGCCGAAGCCGGGATCAAAGAGATTAAAGTCCTTTACATCGACAACATCCAGGTCCTTCCGGTCATTCGGGATACCTTGTCGATGGAAAAGGTCTCCTCCCCGGATGAGGCGATGGTGGAGATTTATCGGCGTCTGCGGCCGGGCGAAACCCCGACCATGGACACGGCGCGCGTCCTCTTCGACAATCTCTTCTATAACCCGAAGCGATATGACCTCTCGCCGGTCGGACGTCTCAAGCTGAATAAGAAGCTCAATCTGGATCTGCCGCTCGACAAACGAACTTTAACCGCGCCGGACATCGTCGAGGTTATCCGTTATCTGGTGAACCTGAAAACGGGTAAGGGAGAAATCGAGGATATCGATCATCTCGGCAATCGCCGCGTGCGATCGGTCGGGGAGCTGCTTGAGAACCAATTTCGAATCGGCTTGGTCCGGATGGAGCGAACGATTAAAGAGCGGATGAACCTGCTCGACCTCGAGACGGTTCTCCCGCACGACCTGATCAACGCCAAGCCGGTGATCGCCGTCATCAAGGAGTTTTTCGGGAGCAGCCAGCTCTCGCAGTTTATGGACCAGACCAATCCGCTGGCGGAGATCACCCACAAGCGGCGTCTCTCCGCGCTGGGGCCAGGCGGGTTGACACGGGAGCGGGCCGGATTCGAAGTCCGCGACGTTCATCCGAGCCATTACGGCCGGATTTGTCCGATCGAAACGCCGGAAGGTCCGAACATCGGCTTGATCACCTCACTGGCCACGTATGCCCGCGTCAACGAGTTCGGCTTCATTGAATCGCCTTACCGCAAGGTGAAGGGTGGACGCGTGACCGAGGAGATCGAATTTATCTCGGCCATCGACGGCGACAAATATGTCATCGCCCAGGCGAACACGAAGGTCGACGGGAAGGGGAAGATCACGGCCGATAGCATTTCCGCCCGATATGCAGGAGACTTCGTCATGGTCCCGGCCGAACGGGTGGAGTATATGGACGTTTCGCCGAAGCAGATCGTCAGCGTGGCGACGGCGTTAATTCCGTTTCTGGAAAACGATGATGCCAACCGGGCGCTGATGGGCTCCAACATGCAGCGTCAGGCGGTGCCGTTGATCGCCACGGAGGCCCCGTTCGTGGGGACCGGCATGGAGGCGATCGTCGCGCGGGATTCGGGTTACGTGCTTCTTGCCCGGCGTCCCGGGGTCATCGAAAGCGTCGATGCGACACGGATCGTCGTGAAGGCGGAACTCACCCGCAAGGAGAAGGAAAACGCCTCGGAAGATCCGGAGGTGGCGCTCGATGTCTACAATCTCATCAAATTCCAGCGCTCCAATCAGAACACCTGTATTACTCAGAAGCCGGTCGTCACTGTCGGAGTGCGGGTGAAGAAGGGAGATGTCCTGGCGGACGGTCCCGCGATCGATCAGGGAGAATTGGCCTTGGGCCGAAACGTTCTGGTCGCCTTCATGCCGTGGGGCGGTTACAACTATGAGGACGCCATTCTCATCTCCGAAAGGCTGGTTCGGGAGGATCACTTTACCTCAATCCATATCGAGGAATTCGAGCTCGAAGCGCGTGACACCAAGCTCGGAAAAGAAGAGATCACCCGCGATATTCCGAACGTCAGCGAAGATGCCTTGAAGAACCTCGACGAGTCGGGCATCATCCGCATCGGCGCCGAGGTGAAACCGGGAGACATCCTGGTGGGGAAGGTGACCCCGAAAGGGGAAACCCAGCTGACGCCGGAAGAAAAGCTGCTCCGTGCGATCTTCGGCGAGAAGGCGGGCGATGTGAAGGACGCGTCGCTTTATGTCCCCCCCGGTATTGAGGGGATCGTCGTCGATGTGAAGATCTTCTCGAGAAAGAGCGTCGAGAAAGATGAGCGTTCCAAGAGCATCGAAAATGAAGATGTCATCCGGCTTCAACGGGATCATCAGGATGAGCTTCGCATCATCGAAGAGGAGAAACAGAAAAAAATCCGCAAGCTCCTTCTCGGAAAGCTCGCCGGGGTCGATATCGTCGATCCGGAGACGGGCGAGAGTCTTCTTAAGAAAAAGAAAAAGATCACCAAGGAGATCCTCGATCGGATTCCGGATGACGAGTTGAAGAACGTCCTCTTGAACGAGCCGGAGGAGCAGGAAAAGATCGATCGGATCGAGGCCTTCACGAAGGAGCAGATCGACATCTTGCAGACGATCTATGATGAGAAGGCGGGCCGGTTGAAGCGGGGCGACGAGCTCCCTCCCGGGGTGATCAAGTTGGTGAAAGTCTTCATCGCCATGAAGCGAAAACTCCAGGTCGGAGACAAGATGGCCGGACGACATGGAAACAAGGGGGTCGTCTCCCGCGTTCTTCCGGAAGAGGATATGCCGTATCTTCCGGATGGAACACCGGTCGGGATTGTTCTGAACCCGTTGGGCGTTCCTTCTCGTATGAACGTCGGACAGATCTTGGAGACGCACCTCGGTTGGGCGGCGAAGGCGCTGGGGCTTCATTTGGCGAGCCCGGTGTTCGACGGCGCCACCGAGAAAGAGATCAAGGAGATGCTTCAGAAGGCGAAGCTCCCGACGAGCGGACAGACGGTTCTCTTCGATGGGAAAACCGGAGAACAGTTTAATCGTCCCGTGACGGTCGGCTACATGTATATGATGAAGCTCCACCATTTGGTGGACGACAAGATCCACGCCCGTTCGATCGGCCCTTATTCGCTGGTGACACAGCAGCCGCTCGGAGGAAAGGCGCAGTTCGGAGGACAACGTCTCGGAGAGATGGAGGTCTGGGCGCTTCAAGCTTACGGCGCCGCATCGATCCTGCAGGAATTCCTCACGGTGAAATCGGATGATGTTCCCGGACGATCCCGGATCTACGAGGCCATTGTGAAAGGCGAGAACTTCCTCGAGCCGGGCCTTCCGGAGTCGTTCAACGTCTTGATCAAAGAGCTGCAAAGCTTGGGTCTCGACGTGGAGCTCATCAAGGGAAGAGAGTAACAAAGACGCATATTAGGGGGTCTCTTGCTGTGTAGGGGCGAATCTTGTATTCGCCCCTCATTTAGGGCGGGAGGCTTCTCTTTAGGGCGATCACAAGGATCGCCCCTACTTTTGGAGGTTCAATGGAGACAATTAGTAAGGTCGAAGCGATTAACAGCCTGTTCGAAAAATCGAAAGACCCGATCTCTTTTGATGCCATCCGTATTCGAATTGCTTCGCCGGAGAAAATCCGTTCCTGGTCCTACGGCGAGGTTAAAAAACCGGAGACGATCAATTACCGTTCATTTAAACCCGAGCGGGACGGGCTCTTCTGCGCCCGGATCTTCGGGCCGATCAAGGACTGGGAGTGCAACTGCGGAAAATACAAACGGATGAAGCACCGCGGGATCGTCTGCGACAAGTGCGGCGTCGAAGTCATTCAATCGAAAGTCCGCCGCGAGCGGATGGGGCACATTGAGCTCGCCTCTCCGGTGGCGCATATCTGGTTTTTGAAAGGGGTGCCGAGCCGGATCGGGGCATTGCTCGACATGACTTTGAAGCAGCTCGAGCGGGTCCTTTATTTTGAAAATTACATCGTGGTCGATCCGAAGGATACCGATCTGAAGGAAAAAGAAATCCTGACCGAAGATCGCTATCGGGCCTTGTTGGAGCAATACGGAAACCACGGATTCCGCGCCGACATGGGGGCGGAGTCGATTCGCGAATTGCTGAGGAAGCTCGATCTCGATACGATGTGGAACGAGCTGCATCTGAAGGTGGCCGAGGCCAGCTCAACCGCCGTGAAGAAAAAGCTGACAAAGCGGCTGAAGGTGATCGAGTCGTTCCGGAAGTCGGGGAACCGTCCGGACTGGATGATTCTGGACGTCATTCCGGTCCTGCCGCCGGAGCTGCGGCCTTTGGTGCCGCTCGACGGGGGACGGTTTGCGACCTCCGATCTGAACGACCTTTATCGGCGTGTCATCAATCGGAACAACCGTCTGAAGCGGTTGATCGAGTTGAAGGCCCCTTCCGTCATCATCCGGAACGAAAAGAGGATGCTGCAGGAGTCGGTCGACGCCCTCTTCGACAATGGCCGGCGCGGCCGGGCGATCCGCGGACCCAACAAGCGTCCGCTCAAATCGCTCTCCGACATGCTCAAAGGAAAACAGGGCCGGTTCCGTCAGAACCTGCTCGGAAAGCGGGTCGACTACTCGGGGCGGTCAGTGATCGTCGTCGGGCCGGAGCTCAAGCTCCATCAGTGCGGTCTTCCGAAGAAAATGGCGCTGGAACTGTTTAAGCCGTTCATCTTTCAGAAACTCGAGGAACGGGGTTATGTCACCACGATCAAGAGCGCCAAGAAGATGGTGGAGAAAGAACGGCCCGAAGTGTGGGATGTGCTCGATGAGGTGATCAAAGAGCATCCGGTCCTGCTGAACCGGGCGCCGACACTGCACCGGCTCGGCATTCAAGCGTTCGATCCGTCGTTGGTGGAAGGGAAGGCGATCCGTCTTCATCCGCTGGTCTGCGCCGCGTTCAACGCCGACTTCGACGGAGACCAGATGGCAGTCCACGTTCCGCTTTCGGTCGAAGCACAAATCGAAGCGCGTGTTCTGATGATCTCGATCAACAACATTCTCTCGCCCGCCAGCGGAAAGCCGATCATGGTCCCTTCTCAAGACATGGTGTTGGGATGTTACTGGCTGACGAAAGAGCGCAGCGGCGCGAAGGGGGAAGGGAAGGTCTTCTCCTCTGGGGATGAGGTGCGGATTGCCTACGACCATCTCGAGGTGGAAGAGCATGCCCGGATTAAGGTCAAGCGAGACGGTGTGATGGTCGAGACCACGGTCGGCCGGATCATCTTGGGCGAGATCCTTCCTCCCACAATTCCTTTCTCGAGCGTCAACAAGGTCCTGAACAAGAAAGAGCTGATGAAGCTGATCGACACGGCCTACCGCGAGGCGGGCCATCGCGAGACGGTCGTCCTGTTGGATCGGGTGAAGGACCTCGGCTATCTCTATGCGACCAAGGCCGGTATTTCCATCTGCATCGACGACATGCATATTCCTTCAAAGAAGGAAGCGTCGATCGAAAAGGCGAAGAAGGAAGTGCTCGAGATTGAGAAACAGTATGCAGAAGGTCTGATCACGAACGGCGAGCGCTACAACAAAGTGGTCGATATCTGGGCGCATGTCACCGAAGTGGTCGCCAGCGAAATGATGAAAGAGCTCGGGCAAGAGGAAGAGAGCATCAAGAAGGGATCGGGCAAGGGGAAACAGTTCAACTCGATCTTCATGATGGCCGATTCGGGCGCCCGCGGCAGCACACAGCAGATCCGACAGCTGGGCGGAATGCGGGGACTGATGGCAAAACCGTCCGGGGAGATCATCGAAACCCCGATCACCGCCAACTTCCGGGAAGGCTTGACCGTGTTGCAGTACTTCATCTCGACGCACGGCGCCCGGAAGGGCCTTGCGGATACGGCGTTGAAGACCGCGAACTCCGGCTACCTCACGCGGCGTTTGGTCGATATCGCCCAGGATGTGATCGTCAACGACTTGGACTGCGGTACGTCCGATGGGATTATGGTGACCGCCCTGGTCGAAGGAGGAGAGGTGATCGAGCCGCTCGAGGAAAGAATCCTCGGCCGGGTCACCGCGGAGGACATCCGCGATCCGATCACCGGAGAGTTGATCTGCGCGGCCGTCGAAGAGCTCGACGAGAAAAGAACACAGGCCGTTGTGGAAGCCGGTATCGATAAGGTCAAGATTCGGTCGGTGCTGACCTGCCAAGCGCGTCGGGGTGTTTGTGTCCGGTGTTATGGACGGGATCTGGCGCGAGGACGATTGGTCGAGAAAGGGGAGGCGGTCGGCGTGATCGCAGCCCAATCGATCGGCGAGCCCGGAACGCAGCTGACGATGCGGACCTTCCATATCGGAGGAACCGCGAGCAAGGTTATCGAGCAGACGGTTCTCGAAGCGAAAAATGCCGGTATCCTGAAGTATCTCAACTTGAATACCGTGAAGAATAAAGACGGCGACATGGTCGCGATGAACCGGAACGGAAAGATCGCGGTGTATGATGAAACCGGCCGTGAGAAGGAGAAGTATTCGGTCGTCTACGGCGCCAGAATCAAAGTAAAAGATGGCGCACGGGTTGAGCCGAGCCAAAAATTGGTGGAGTGGGATCCGTACTCCCTCTCGATCTTGACCGAAGTCGGCGGAAAGATCGCCTTCGGGGACATCGTCGAGGGACAGACGATGCGCGAGGAGGTCGACGAGGTGACCGGGTTGTCTCGACGGGTGATCGTCGATTATCCCGGCTCTAATCTCAGACCGCGTATCTCGATTAAGGATGAAGGGGGTAAGACGTTCGAAGATTTCTTCTTCCGCCGCCGTTGCCCGGTACCTTTTGCCGGCCGGAGCCCACATTCTGGTCGAGCGGGGACAAACCGTTTTCCCTGGAGATGTTCTGGCGAAGATCCCGCGAGAGACGACCAAGACCAAAGATATCACCGGCGGTCTTCCCCGGGTCGCCGAGCTCTTCGAAGCGAGAAAGCCGAAGGAGCAAGCGGTCATCTCCGAAATCGATGGAACCGTCGAATACGGCGGCTTCGTCAAGGGGATGCGGAAGGTGATTGTCCGCAATGAAATGGGAGACGCCCGTGAGTATTACATCCCGAAGGGCAAGCACGTCAACGTCCATGAAGGAGACTGGGTCCATGCCGGCGAGCCGCTCATGGACGGATCGGCGAACCCGCACGATATCCTGGACGTCCTCGGTCCGAAGGAACTACAAAAGTATCTTGTGGACGAAGTCCAGGAGGTGTACAGGCTGCAGGGGGTCTCGATCAACGATAAACACATCGAGATCATCGTTCGCCAGATGCTCCGAAGGGTGAAAATTGAAGAGCCGGGGGATACCGAGTTTCTCATCGGGAACCAGGTCGATAAGTTCGTCTTTCAGCTGGAGAATGAAAGGGTGATGGCCAAGGGGGGACGGCCGGCGATTGGAAAACCGATTCTGCTCGGAATCACCAAGGCGGCCCTCTCGACCGACAGCTTCATCTCGGCCGCCTCCTTCCAGGAGACGACCCGTGTTCTGACGGAAGCGGCGATCAGCGGGAAGACCGATGATCTCTTGGGTCTGAAGGAGAATGTGATTGTCGGGAGGCTGATTCCGGCGGGAACCGGATTGGGAAACTACCGCGAAGTCTATGTCCGGGTGCCGCAGCAGGAGGAAGCCGCGGTGGTCGCGCAAGAGGCGGTCCCGCAATTGCCCGCACCGAGCGAGGAGCCGGCTCCGGCCGAATAAGCGCAGTACGATGGTTCTTTTTCTTTTCGGGTTGAGGTCTCCTGCTTTTCGGAGCGGGAGACCTCAACAAAGCGCTTGACAAATAAGAATTCTTTCACTATACTTCCACAGTTTCGGAGCTACATGAAGGAGGGGTTGTGCCCACAGTCAGTCAGTTAATCAAAAGAGGACGTGAAAAAGCCCGTACAAAGACAAAAAGTCCGGCGCTGAAGGGGTCTCCCCAAAAGCGGGGGGTCTGTGTCCGTGTTTACACCACGACGCCGAAGAAGCCAAACTCCGCATTGAGAAAAGTGGCTCGTGTTCGCCTGACGAATGGGATGGAAGTCACTTCCTATATTCCGGGGGTCGGCCACAATCTCCAAGAACACTCGATCGTGCTGGTTCGTGGAGGAAGGGTCAAAGATCTCCCGGGTGTTCGTTATCACATCGTCCGGGGCGCGCTCGACACCGTCGGCGTCGCGAATCGGAAGCAGGGTCGGTCCAAATACGGAGCAAAGACACCGAAATAGGGAGAAGGTCGATTCTTCTCCGTTGTAATTTCTTACTGAGGTTGAGATGCCAAGGCGAAAAGTAGCCGTCAAAAGAGAAGTTCTTCCGGATCAACGATTCGGCGATCGGCTGGTCTCGAAATTTATCAATATGCTGATGCACGAGGGAAAGAAAAGTATTGCTGAAATGGTCTGCTATAGCGCCTTCGAGTTGATCAAGCAGAAGATCGGTTCGGATCCGATGAAGATCTTCAAGGGTGCTGTCGAGAATGTGAAACCGATGGTCGAGGTGAAGTCGCGACGCGTCGGCGGTGCCTCTTATCAGGTTCCTGTCGAAATCCGGCAGAGTCGCCGAACCACCTTGGCGCTGCGCTGGATCACCCTCTATGCAAAGCAGCGGGCCGGAAAGAGCATGGAAGAGAAGCTGGCCGCTGAGTTGATGGACGCCTCGAATAACACCGGAGGCGCGGTGAAGAAGCGGGAGGATACCCACAAGATGGCCGAGGCCAACAAGGCCTTTGCGCATTATCGCTGGTAATCGTTCAAAGAATACCCGTCGGGTGAGGGCGCTGCCTTCACCCTTTTTTACTCTATCTCCTCTCGCTTTGAGTGCCGGAGAGGGAAAACAAACGCCAGACAGAGTCCAATGGCACGCGAATATCCTTTAGAGAGAACGAGAAACATCGGAATCATGGCCCATATCGACGCCGGAAAAACGACAACAACCGAGCGAATCCTCTACTACACCGGCGTCACCCATCGAATCGGCGAAGTCGATGAGGGGACCACGACGATGGATTGGATGGAGCAGGAGCGGGAACGCGGGATCACGATTACCTCCGCCGCCACGACCTGCTACTGGAAAAACCATCGGATCAACATCATCGATACGCCCGGCCATGTCGATTTTACGATTGAGGTCGAGCGCTCGCTGCGCGTGCTGGATGGGGCCGTTGCGGTTTTTGATTCCGTGCAGGGGGTGGAGCCGCAATCAGAAACGGTCTGGCGTCAGGCCGATCGTTACAACGTTCCGCGCATCGCGTTCATGAACAAGATGGATCGGACCGGCGCCGACTTCTTCACCAGCGTTCAGTCGATGGTCGATCGGCTCGGAACCCGGCCGGTTCCCATCCAGATCCCGATCGGGAAAGAAGCCGCTTTCCGCGGATCGGTTGATCTGATTGCGATGAAGGGGACTTTCTTCGACGATGAGACGCTCGGCGCAAAATATACCGTGGACGAGATCCCGGAAGACCTTCGTTCAACCGCCCAAGAGTATCGCGATAAAATGATCGAGGCGTTGGCCGACGTTGATGATGCGATCATGGAAAAGTTTTTAAGCGGCGAAGCGATCACTCCCGAGGAGATCAAGAGGGCCCTGAGAAAGGGAACGCTCGCGATGAAGATTGTTCCGGTCCTCTGCGGCGCGTCCTTTAAGAACAAAGGGGTTCAGCTTTTGATTGACGCTGTGGTTGATTTTCTCCCCTCCCCGCTCGATGTCCCGCCGGTTAAGGGAATTGATCCGAAGACGGGAAACGAGGTGATTCGGAAGGTCAGCGACGACGATCCGTTCTCAGCATTGGCGTTCAAGATTATGAGCGATCCTTTCGTCGGACAGCTCACTTATTTCAGGGTCTACTCCGGTGTGCTCCATTCCGGATCATACGTTTATAACTCGACCAAGGACACCAAAGAGCGGATCGGGCGGATTCTAAAGATGCATGCCAACAAGCGGGAAGATATTAAAGATGTCTATACGGGGGATATCGCCGCTGCGGTGGGCCTGAAGAATTCGACCACGGGAGACACCCTTTGCGATGAAAACCATCCGGTCATTCTGGAAGTGATGAAATTTCCGGAGCCGGTCATCTCGATGGCGATCGAGCCGAAGACCAAAGCCGATCAGGAAAGGCTGGGCCTCTCGCTTCAGAAGCTCGGCCAGGAAGATCCTTCACTCCGGATCTCCAGCGATGAGGAGACCCTGCAGACGATCATCTCCGGGATGGGCGAGCTGCACCTTGAAATTATCGTCGACCGGTTGAAGCGGGAGTTCAAAGTCGAAACCAACGTCGGAAAGCCGCAGGTCGCCTATCGCGAAACCGTTCAAGCGAAGGCCGAGGCGGAAGGAAAGTATATCCGGCAGTCCGGGGGCCGGGGACAATACGGCCATGTCTGGCTGACCGTGGAGCCTCAGGAGTCCGGGAAGGGATTCGAGTTTGTGAATAAAATCGTCGGGGGATCGGTTCCCAAGGAGTACATCCCCGCGATTGAAAAAGGAGTTCGAGAGGCGATGACGTCGGGAGTCATCGCGGGTTATCCGATGGTCGATTTTAAGGTGACGCTCTTTGACGGTTCGTACCACGAGGTTGACTCTTCGGAAATGGCGTTCAAAATTGCCGCCTCGATGGGGTTCAAGGAGGCCAGCAAGCGCGCCAACCCCGCATTGTTGGAGCCGATCATGGATCTGGAGGTGATCGTTCCTGAAGAATACATGGGGGATGTCATCGGTAACCTCAGCTCCAAGCGGGGGAAGATCCTGGGGATGAAAATGCGCGGAGGCGCACAGGTTATTTCTGCGCTGGTCCCGCTGGCTGAGATGTTCGGTTACGCGACCGATCTTCGGTCGATGACGCAGGGCCGTGGCGTCTTCACGATGCAATTTGCCCATTATGATGTGGTTCCCAAAAACATCTCGGATGAGATCATTGCAAAGAGTCAAGGGACCGCTGCTTAACGTTGAACAATACAATTATTTTCAACCCTGAATTTTTGGAGGGATAGATGGCGAAGGTGAAATTTGAGCGGACGAAGCCGCACGTAAACATCGGGACCATTGGGCATGTGGATCATGGGAAGACGACCCTGACGTTGGCGATCACCAAGGTGCTGGCGGACAAGAAGTACGCGGAGTATTTAGCATACGATCAGATCGACAAAGCCCCGGAAGAGAAAGAGCGCGGTATTACCATCGCGATTGCCCATGTAGAGTATCAGACCGACAAGCGCCACTACGCGCACGTCGACTGCCCGGGACATGCCGACTACGTCAAGAACATGATCACCGGAGCCGCCCAGATGGACGGAGCGATCCTGGTGGTCTCGGCCGCCGACGGCCCCATGCCGCAGACGCGCGAGCACATCCTGCTGGCGCGGCAGGTGGGTGTACCCTACATTGTTGTTTTCTTAAACAAAGCCGACATGGTCGACGACAAAGAGCTGCTGGATCTGGTGGAGCTGGAAGTCCGAGAGCTGCTCAGTAAGTATGAATTTCCGGGAGACGACATCCCCGTCGTCATCGGCTCGGCGCTCAAAGCGCTGGAGGGCGACAAAGGCGAGATGGGCGAGCAAGCCATCATGAAGCTGATGGACGCCATCGACAGCTATATTCCCACCCCTGCCCGCGAGATCGACAAGCCCTTCATCATGCCGATCGAAGACGTCTTCTCCATTTCCGGGCGCGGCACCGTCGTCACCGGGAGAGTCGAGAAAGGGGTCGTGAAAGTCAGCGACGAAATCGAGATCGTCGGGATTAAAGCCACCCAGAAGACCGTGGTCACCGGGGTGGAGATGTTCCGAAAGATCCTCGACCAGGGGCAAGCCGGAGACAACGTCGGGGTGCTCTTAAGAGGCACCAAGAAAGAAGACGTTGAGCGCGGCATGGTGCTCGCGAAGCCCGGCAGTATTACCCCGCACACCGTCTTTAATGCCGAAGCCTACATCCTGACCAAGGAAGAAGGCGGCCGGCACACCCCGTTCTTCAACGGCTATCGGCCGCAGTTTTATTTAAGAACCACCGATGTGACCGGCGTAGTGAAGTTAAACGAAGGGGTGGAGATGGTCATGCCGGGAGATAACGTCACGATGGAAGTCGAGCTTATCATGCCGATCGCCATGCAAGAAGGCCTGCGCTTTGCCATCCGAGAAGGCGGTCGAACCGTCGGCGCCGGCGTCATTACCAAGGTTATTAAATAGAAAAGCGGGAAACGGTCCCGCGATGAAGTTAATCTAAGCGAGCAGCTGGCTTTGCCGGTGCGAGCGCGGGGCGTGGGGGCATCGGAGGACCTTTCTTCAGTCCGCCGCATGGTCCCCCACATATAAGGACACGCATTGTGAATCAGAAAATTCGAATTCGTTTAAAAGCGTACGACTATCGCGTTCTGGACCAATCGGTGGGAGAGATTGTTGAAACGGTGAAGCGAACCGGTGCCAAGGTGGCCGGTCCGATTCCTCTGCCGACCAAGATTAATAAGTACACGGTCCTTCGGTCGCCGCACGTCGATAAGAAGTCCAGGGAGCAGTTTGAAATCCGGACGCATAAGCGCCTCATCGATATCTTGGAGCCGACGCCGGAGACGGTCGACGCCCTGATGAAATTAAATCTCTCGGCGGGCGTGAACGTGGAGATCAAGCTCTAAAAGCCGGTCGGCTGGATGAGGAATAGGTGAGAGAGATGATTGACGGATTAATTGGATATAAGCTTGGGATGACGCAGGTGTACTCGGACGAGGGGAAGCTGGTTCCCGTCACGGTCATTGAGGTCGGTCCTTGTAAGGTGGTTCAAGTCAAGACGGTCGAGAGGGAAGGTTATCCCTCGGCGCAGCTCTCCTTTGATGAGGTGAAGGAACACCGCGTGACCCAACCGGTGCGAGGGCACTTCAAGCGTGCGAATGTCGCTCCGGCCCGGGTGCTCAGGGAGTTTAAGGGAGACCTCAACGGGATCAGCGTTGGCCAGGTCATTACGGCGGAGATTTTCCAAAAGGGAGAATTCGTCACTGTGACCGGAACCTCCAAGGGGAAGGGTTTTCAAGGGGTGATGAAGCGGCACCACTACCGGGGCGGTCCTGCGACCCACGGATCGATGTTCCATCGGCGTCCCGGATCGATCGGGGCGAGCTCTTTTCCCTCTCGTGTTTGGAAGAACAAGGGAATGCCGGGACATATGGGAAGCGAAAAGGTGACTGCGGAAGGGCTGGAGGTTGTGGAGGTTCGCCCGGAGGAGAATCTTGTTTTCGTGAAAGGGTCGGTTCCCGGAAGCCCGAAGGGGTTGGTGCTGATCCATAAAGCGAAGCGGGGGAAAGTCAAAAAGCAGGCGGAGCCGGCTAAGAAGAAATAGATCATTTTGAGGGGACCATGCCTGAAGTAGAAGTAAAGAATATCCAGAATGAAAAAACGGGAACGATGACCCTGGACGAGCCGATTTTCGGCGCGGAAGTTTCGAAGGGCCTTCTCCACGAAGTGGTCCTCATGCAACAGGCTTCGATGCGCCAGGGAACGGCCTCGACGAAGACCAAGGGTTTCGTCAGCGGCGGCGGAAAGAAACCGTGGAAGCAGAAGGGAACCGGACGGGCCCGGGCGGGATCGAATCGTTCTCCCATCTGGAGGGGCGGCGGTACCACTTTTGGTCCGCTCCCTCGTTCGTACCAATACGACATTCCTAAAAAGAAGTCGAGGAAGGCGCTCTTTTCGGCCCTCTCTTCGAAAGTGCAAGAGGGAAAACTGGTTATCCTGGAAGATCTTGAGATCTCCGAGCCGAAAACGAAAACGATGGTGAATCTGCTCGGCCGGCTCGGCTTGGTTGGGAAGGTTCTTCTCGTTGTTTCGCAAATTCAGGAGAATCTCGATCGGGCGGCGCGCAACATCCCTCTGGTCAAGATGCTGGAAGTTCGACAATTAAATGTTTATGATCTCCTGCTGGCGGATACGGTCGTGATTACGCGCCGGGATGTCGCAAGGCTGGTAGAGGTGTGGGGAGTCCATGAATCGGCATGATATTATCGTCCGTCCTGTGTTGACGGAGAAGAGCACGCAGCTTCGAGAGGCGCAGAACAAATACTGTTTTGCGATTCGTCGGAATGCAAACAAGAGTGAAGTGAAGCGGGCCGTTGAGGATACCTTGAACGTTAAGGTCAAGGATGTCCGCATCGTGAATGTCCCGGGTAAAGAGAAGCGGCTCGGCCGGTTTGTCGGAAAGCGGCCCGATTGGAAAAAAGCGATTGTCACCCTGAAAGAGGGTGAGAAGTTAACGCTGTTTGAGGGATAAACGCAAGAGCAGGACGATTTCAAGCCGTCCCTACCGTATAGAGGTTATTGATCGATGGGAGTAAAGACATACAAGCCAACATCACCGGGTCGCCGATCTGCAATGGGCTTGACCTTTGAAGAGATCACGAAGACCGAACCCGAAAAGAGTCTGGTTCGTTCGCTTCCCCCCTCCGGCGGGAGGAACAATCGGGGTAAGATCACGATACGGCATCGTGGCGGCGGGCACAAGCGGGCCTACCGGATCATCGATTTTAAGAGGAATAAATTCGACATTCCCGCTACCGTATCGTCGATCGAATATGATCCGAACCGGTCGGCCCGGATCGCCCTGCTGACCTACGCGGACGGGGAGAAGCGCTATATCATCGCGCCGGACGGTCTGAGGGTCGGGGAGCATCTGATGTCGGGACCGAACGCCGAGATTCGAAATGGAAATTCCCTCCCGTTGTCCAAGGTCCCCGTTGGAAGCATGATTCATAATATCGAGCTGAAGAAGGGGAAGGGAGGGCAGCTTGCCCGAAGCGCCGGCGTCTCGGCGCAGTTGATGGCGAAGGAAAACGAGTGGGTTCAGGTCCGGTTGGGATCGGGGGAAGTTCGTCTGATTCATGCCGAATGTATGGCGACCATCGGCCAGGTAGGAAACATCGACCATGAAAATTACTCTCTCGGCAAGGCGGGAAGAACGCGATGGTTGGGGCGTCGTCCGACCGTCCGAGGAGTCGCGATGAACCCGGTCGATCACCCGCACGGCGGAGGAGAAGGAAAGGCGGGTCAGGGGAATCCGCATCCGGTCTCTCCCTGGGGCCAGTTGACGAAGGGGTATAAGACGCGTCGAAGAAAAGACACGGACGCCTTCATTATTAAACGACGGAAGTAATTAAACAAAAGGTTAGCGATGCCGAGATCAGTTAAAAAAGGACCGTTCGTCGATACACATCTGGCGGAAAAGATCGCCAAGATGAACGAATCGAACGACAAAAAGATCCTCAAGACATGGTCGCGCAGATCGACCATCACCCCGGAAATGATCGGACATACCCTCGCCGTCCACAACGGAAAGAAGTTTATTCCGGTCTACATCACCGAAAATATGGTGGGTCACAAGCTGGGAGAATTTTCGGCGACCCGGTTCTTCAAGGGGCATGGTGCTGCAAAGACGGAAAAAGCGACGGCGTTAAAATAGGTCTTATCAATCGCCGGGATGATCCCGGTGATCTGTGTGGTTTAGGAGTGGAGTTCAAATGGAAGCGAAAGCGGTGTTGCGGTTTGTCCGTGTGGCGCCCCGAAAGGCGAGATTGGTCATCGATCTCATTCGAGGCAAGAATGCCGCAGAAGCACTTACGATTCTTAAGTTTACGCCGAGGCACGCCGCCAAGGTGATCGAAAAGGTTTTGAAATCGGCCGTCGCCAATGCCGCCCAGAAAGAGATGGGGGATGTCGACGATCTTTGGGTTTCCAGGGCGCTCGTCGACGGAGGCCCGGTGATGAAGAGAATGGAACCGAGGGCGATGGGACGCGCCAATATCATCCGGAAGCGGACAAGCCATATTACCTTGATCTTGTCTGTGGCTGAAATCGCACCCAAGAAGCCGAAAGCGCCGAAGGCGGAGCCTGTCGTAGAAAAAATCGCCGAGACGGAGTCGAAGAAGCCGGCCGCCCGCAAGAAAGCGGTCGCTGCAGAAAAGAAATCTGAAGTTAAAGCCAAAAAGCCGAAAGCCCCCCGGGCGGAGGCTGGTACGACAAAGAAGAAGGCGGAGAAGAAACCTGCCAAGAAGGAGCAATAATGGGGCAGAAAGTTCATCCAATTGGATTTCGATTAGGTTATATCAAAACGTGGAGCTCGCGCTGGTATGCCGAGAAGGACTATGCCAAGCTGCTCCATGAGGATCTGAAAATCCGGAAGATCGTCAAAAAGAAACTCTATCACGCGGGTGTCGCGCGGGTGGAGATCGAGCGCTCCGGAAATCAGATCCGAATCACCATTCACACCGCCCGGCCCGGAATTATCATCGGGAGAAAAGGGGCCGAGGTCGATAAGCTCAAGGTCGAACTCGAAGCAATGACCAAAAAGCAGGTCTACATCAACATTAAAGAAATCAAAAAGCCGGAGCTCGACGCGCAACTCGTTGCAGAGAACATAGCGATGCAGTTGGAAAAGCGAGTGGCCTACCGCCGCGCCATGAAGAAAGCGGTCGCCTCCTCGCTTCGGTTGGGCGCGTTGGGAATTAAGGTCTACTGCGCCGGGCGGTTGGCGGGTGCGGAGATTGCGCGGACCGAGTGGTATCGGGAGGGACGGGTTCCGCTGCATACCCTCCGGGCCGATATCGATTTCGGTTTGGCGGAAGCCGCCACGACGATGGGCCAGATCGGCGTCAAAGTCTGGATCTATCGAGGCGAGATTCTTCCGGAGACGCAAAAAGAACGGGAATTGGCTGCTGCAAGAGGTGAGAGAAGATAATGCTGTCCCCTAAAAAGGTAAAATACCGAAAGCGGATGAAAGGTCGGATGGCCGGAAAGGCGTACCGAGGATCCGATTTAAGCTTTGGCGAGTTCGGTCTCAAGGCGATGGAGCCGGGCTGGATTACGGCAAGGCAAATTGAAGCGGCGCGTATCGCGATGACCCGGTTCGTCAAACGGGGCGGAAAGATCTGGATCCGCATCTTCCCGGACAAGCCGATTACAAAGAAGCCCGCTGAAACCCGTATGGGAAAAGGAAAGGGCGCCCCCGAATATTGGGTGGCGGTGGTCAAGCCGGGACGGATCATCTATGAGATGGATGGGGTGACTCCCGAGGTGGCGAAAGAAGCCTTCCGGTTGGCTGCTTACAAGCTTCCGATTGCGACGCAATTCGTGTCGCGAGGGGAGGAATAAACATGGCGGATGAAAAGAATTTTCAAGATTTGACGGCGGAGGAGCTTTCTCAAAAGGAGAAAGACCTTCGGAAGGAGCTCTTCAATCTCCGGTTTCAGGCGGTTTCAGGGCATGTCGAGAACCCCAATCGGATCAAGTTGATCAAGCGGGATATCGCACGGGTTCTGACCTTTTCTCAAATGAAAAAGAAAGAAGCGACCGAAAAAGAAGGCGCTTCGAAATAGGATTCCAGTTGAACGACAGGGAAAACATGCTGAAGAAAAGAAAAGAATACGTAGGTCAGGTGGTCAGTGACAAGATGGACAAAACCGTCGTCGTCGCGATCGACCGGATGGTGCAAGATCCTCGATATAAGAAATTCTTAAAAAGAACCAGTAAGCTGAAAGCGCATGATGAGAAGAACGAGGCGCATGTCGGCGATCGGGTCAAGCTGATCGAGACGCGTCCACTGAGCCGAGAGAAGCGATGGATGGTCATCGAAGTGCTTGAGCGGGCGACGGAAATCTAGGAAACATTCACTCGAATCGATTTAATCTTAACGGAAGCAGGTGCTTAGCATGGTACAAATTTACACAATGCTCGATGTCGCTGATAACTCCGGGGCCAAGAAGGTGATGTGCTTCCATGTCAAAGGGGGCTCGAAGAAGCGCTATGCGCGCCTGGGAGATATCATCGTTGCCACCGTGAAGGAAGCGATCCCTCAAGGGAGTGTGAAAAAGGGAGATGTGGTGCGGGCGGTGGTCGTCCGGACGACGAAAGAGGTCCGTAGAGATGACGGCTCTTACATCAAGTTCGATCGGAACGCGGCGGTGTTGATCAATGCCCAGGGAGAACCGATCGGAACACGTATTTTCGGTCCGGTCGCAAGAGAACTCCGATGGAAAAAATTTACGAAGATCATCTCACTTGCGCCTGAAGTTTTATAAAGGATTTGATGATGAGAGAAGCCACGTTACTGAGGACCAAAATTAAGAAAGGCGACATTGTTCATGTGGTCGCCGGGAAAGAAAAAGGAAAAGAGGGAAAGGTCCTGCAGGTTCTGCCGGAGAAGCAGTCGGTTGTTGTTGAAAAGCTGAATCTCTTGAAGAAGCATACCCGGCCGAGCCAAACAAATCCGAAAGGGGGAATCGTCGAGCGAGAAGGAAGGATTAATCTCTCGAATGTGATGATTGTCTGCGGAAACTGCATTAAGCCGAGAAGGATTGCAAGCAAGACACTGCCGGATGGAAAGAAATTGAGGGTCTGTCGGTCCTGTGGCGAAGCCCTGGACAAAGAAGCTTAGAGTTCGATCGACAGAGGTCGGACACATCTCAAGCGAGACGAGGAACGGTAAAGGATCATGAAAACAACAAATAATATTGCGTCAGTCAAAGAACGATACCAACAGGAAGTGATTCCTGCGATGATGAAAGAGTTTGGCTATAAGAATCCGATGCAGGTGCCCAAACTTGAAAAAATCGTCGTCAATGTCGGAATGGGAGAGGCGATATCCAACGTCAAATTGCTCGATGCGGCGGTAAAGGAGCTCGGCCAGATTACCGGACAGAAGCCGGTCGTCACGAAGGCAAAAAAATCGATCGCTGGCTTCAAGCTTCGGGAAGGGATGCCGATCGGCGCCAAAGTCACTCTTCGGCGGGAGAGAATGTACGAATTTTTGGATCGGCTCCTGAATGCGGCCCTCCCCAGGATTCGTGATTTCAGAGGGATCTCTCTCAAGGCATTCGATGGAAAAGGAAACTACACCTTGGGGGTCAAGGAGCAGTTGATTTTTCCGGAAATTAACTATGATGAGGTGGCCGCGATTCATGGAATGGATATCACCATCGTGACCACCGCAACGAATGATACCGAGGGAAGAGCGTTACTGCGGAATTTCGGGTTTCCCTTCCGCAAGCCGAGTGAACCGAAGTAAGTAAGCGAGCGGATGGCATCGCCAACGCGATGCGCGACGAATGAATAAAGGCAAGGATCGGGCTTAGCCCGTCCGAGCCGAGGGGTGTGGGGGCATTGGAGGACCTTCTCCTTTTCAGTTTCCGCACAGGCCCCCATCTATAAATAGAGGGAAAAATTGGCAAAAAAATCTTTGATTGCAAAAGCCCAAAGGACGCCCAAGTTTCAGGTCAGAAAGTACCATCGCTGTGCCGTCTGCGGCCGGGTGCGTGGTTACATCAGAAAGTTTAACATGTGCCGTATCTGCTTTCGCCTGTTGAGTTTAAAGGGAGAGGTTCCAGGGGTGATCAAGTCGAGTTGGTAGGTCGGGGCCGTCCTTGCGTCATCGAAATCGATGACAGGAAACGCCGATCACGGGAGTAATTGGAGTCGAGAATGACAGATCCTATTGCAGATATGCTGACCAGAATCAGAAATGCCAAAATGCGGAAACATGAGGTGGTCGATATTCCCCTCTCGAAGCTCAAGGTGGAACTCGCGCGGATCTTGAAAGAAGAGGGTTTTATCCGAAATTATCGTGTGGTCGGCGAATCGGTCCAAAAGAATTTAAGAGTTTATCTTAAATATGTTGATAACGATGAGCCGGTGATCAGCGACCTCCAGCGCGTCAGCAAGCCCGGTCGGCGTGTGTATGTCGGAAAGGATGAAATTCCCTCGGTGAAGGGGGGAATCGGCGTTGCAATTCTTTCCACCTCGAAGGGGCTGATGACCGACCAGAAGTCGCGTGAAGCGAAGGTCGGCGGAGAGGTTCTCTGTTACATCTGGTAAATATCCGACGATAATGAAGATAAAGGCGAGGAGCAGGCTTTGCCTGTCCGAGCCGCGGGGTGTGGGGGCATCGGAGGATCTTTCTTCGATCCGCCGCACGGGCCTCCACATAAGATAGAAAAGGTTGAAATTATGTCGCGAGTTGGTTTAAAGAAAATTATCATCCCCAATGGGGTCAATGTGAAGGTGAATCCGGATGCGGTCCACGTGAAAGGCCCGAAGGGAGAAAATCAAAAGCCGCTTCGGCCGGAGATCAAGGTGGACATCCAGGGGAGCGAGCTCGTTGTCTCTCGCTCCTCGGATGACCGTTTTGTGCGGTCGCTTCACGGTCTGACCCGAAACGAAATCCAGAATATGATCGTCGGCGTGACACAAGGGTTTGAGAAAGTGCTCGAGATCAACGGGGTCGGTTTCCGCGCCACGGTTCAGGGGAGAATGTTGGTCTTAAATCTGGGATACTCCCATCCGATCAATTTTGAGCTTCCAAAGGGGATTGACGCAACGGTTGAAAAGCAGACAACCGTCACGATTAAAGGAATCGATCGGTATTTGGTCGGACAGGTGGCGGCGAATATCCGCGCGTTAAGAGAACCCGAGCCCTATAAAGGAAAAGGGATCAAGTACAAAGACGAGCGGATCATCCGTAAAGAAGGAAAGACTGGAAAATAACTCGTAAAACGACGTGGGGTTTGTGATGGCGGTATCGGCAAAAGAAAAGGTTCTGGCAAGAACGAGAAGGCACGAACGGGTTCGTAATAAAATCATGGGGACGCCTGAGCGGCCGCGACTCTCCGTTTTTCGTAGCCTGAACCATATTTATGCTCAAATTATTGATGACCTCTCCGGAAAGACCTTGGCAGCGGCTTCCTCCCAGACGAAAGCGGCCAAAGGAAAAAAAGGGAAAGAGTCGGGGGGGAATATTGAGGGGGCGAAGCGGGTCGGCGCAAAGCTGGCCGCCCTTGCGAAGGAGAAGAATATCAGCAAGGTCGTCTTTGATCGAGGAGGTTATATCTATCACGGGAGAGTAAAGGCGCTTGCAGACGCCGCCAGAGAAGGCGGACTCGTATTCTAAGCATGACGGCAACCCTTCTGTTCGATGAGGACGGGTTTTTAGGAGGCAGTACTTGGCAAAAATTAATGCAGACGAACTGACGTTAAAAGATAAGGTCGTATTCATCAACCGCGTGGCGAAGGTGGTGAAGGGTGGAAAGCGCTTCTCCTTTTCCGCCGTGGTGGTGGTGGGAGACGGCCAGGGACATGTCGGCGTGGGTAAGGGAAAAGCGGCGGAGGTTCCCGAGGCGATTCGAAAAGCGATTGAGAACGGAAAGAAGAATTTGGTCCGCGTTCCCTTGAAAGAGTCGACCATCCCTTTTGAAATCACCGGACACTTCGGGGCAGAGAATGTTCTGCTCAAACCGGCGGCGGATGGTACCGGCATTATCGCGGGAGGGCCGGTCCGAGCCGTGATGGAGATGGTCGGAATCTCGAATATCCTCTGCAAGTCGCTCGGCAGCGGAAATCCCCTCAACGTGGTCAAGGCGACGCTGGAAGGTTTCTCGAAGCTGAGAGATCCCGGAGAGATGGTCAGGCGGAGGCAGACCCTCGCGCTGTCGGAGAGATAGAAATGGCAAAGAAAGAAGATTCGAAAGCGGCGACAAAACAGTTATCAATCACCCTGGTGCGGAGCTACATCGGACGGCCCGGAAAACATAAGAAAGTTGTTGCGGGACTGGGTCTTCGGAAAATGAATCAAACGGTGATCCGACAGGATACGCCTCAAACGCGGGGGATGATTCATAAAATTTCACATCTGCTGGAGGTCAAGGAAATCTCGTGAAGATATCGGATTTGGCACCCACTCCCGGGGCAAAGAAAAAAGAAAAAAGGATCGGACGGGGACCGGGTTCGGGACACGGGAAGACGTCGACGAAGGGTCATAAGGGCCAAGCGGCGCGTTCAGGTGGAACGAAAGCGCCCGGTTTTGAGGGAGGACAGCAGCCGTTGATTCGCCGCGTTCCAAAGCGCGGCTTTAAGAACATCTTTAAAAAAGAATATGCGGTCGTCAATCTAAATCGACTCGATCAGTTCCCGGCCGAGACAGTGATCAACCCCGAATTTCTCCTTCAGGTCGGCATCATCAAAAAGGCCACGGAGAGCGTAAAAGTGTTGGGGGAGGGGGCGCTGACGAAGCCGCTGGTGATTGCCGCCCATAAATTCAGCGAAGAGGCCCTTAAGAAAATTCAAGCGGCCGGCGGGCGGGCCGAGGTCCTCTCATAGGAGTGAGTTGATTGTTCGAACGGTTTATTACCAGCGTTCAAAATATTTTTAAGATTGCCGAGCTTCGGCAGCGAATTATCTTTACCGCGCTGATGCTGATTGTTTACCGGATCGGATCTCACGTTCCGACCCCCGGGATCAATAATGAGGCGCTTGCGAAATTCCTGACCGAACGAGGGGGCGCTTTGATGGGCTTCCTCGATATCTTTTCGGGAGGCGGACTGTCGCGGTTGACCATTTTTGCGTTGGGGATCATGCCGTATATTTCGGCATCGATCATCCTTCAGTTGCTGACCGTGGTGATCCCGACCCTCTCCAAACTGGCCAAGGAGGGAGAGCGCGGGCGTAAGAAGATCATTCAGTATACCCGAATCGGCACCATCGGGATCGGTATCGTCCAGGCGCTCGGGATTGCGATCGGCCTTGAGGGAATGGAAGGCGGGGCCTTTGTTCAGAACCCCGGCTGGCCGTTTCGCCTGATGACGATGATCACGATTACCGCCGGAACCGCCTTCCTGATGTGGCTTGGAGAGCAAATTACGGAGCGTGGCATCGGAAACGGTATTTCATTGATCATCTTCGCCGGCATCGTCACCGGGATGCCCGCTGCGGTGGTGAACACCTATCAGCTCTTTCAGGCGGGGCAGATCAACTTTTTCCTCATTCTCTTTCTAGCGATTTTAATGGTCGGCGTCGTTGTCGCAATCGTTTTTCTGGAGAGCGGCCGTCGGAAGATTCCGGTTCAATATGCCAAGCGGGTCGTCGGCCGGAGGGTTTATGGGGGACAGAGCACCCATATTCCGCTGAAGATCAACACCGCCGGCGTGATTCCGCCGATCTTTGCTTCCTCCATTATCGCTTTTCCTGCCACCATCGCAGGGTTCATTACGGTCCCCTGGGTGCAGGCGATCGGGCGGAATTTGACGCCGGGGACGGTTTTCCACACGGCGCTCTACGCGATGTTGATTATCTTCTTTGCTTTCTTTTATACGGCGGTGGTGCTCAATCCGGTCGATATGGCCGACAATATGAAAAAGTACGGCGGCTTCATCCCCGGGATCCGTCCGGGGCAGCGGACGTCCGATTATATCTATCGCGTCTTGACGCGGATTACCTTTGCCGGCGCGATCTACCTTGCATTGGTGGCGATTATTCCCGAAATTCTGATCTATCGGTTTAATGTTCCATTCGCATTCGGAGGGACGTCCCTTTTGATTGTGATCGGGGTCGGTCTTGATACGGCGCAGCAGATTGAGACGCATATGTTGACCCGGAACTACGAAGGTTTTATGAAGAAGGGAAAGCTGAAAGGGCGGGGATTCTAATCCCTTGCCCGGATCGAAAGGGTGATCCGGGCTGATTCGGCGAACTTCATTTAGGATAAGAAAATGCGGTTGGTCTTCCTCGGTCCGCCCGGGGTGGGAAAAGGGACGCAAGCGGAGAAATTATCGAAGGAGTATCGGATTCCTCACATTGCCACGGGCGACATGCTCAGAACGGCCATGGCCAAGAAAACGCCCGTCGGCCTGGAAGCCAAATCGCATATCGACGCCGGCAAGCTGGTTCCGGATGATGTGATTATTAACCTGGTTGCAGAGCGGCTTAAGGAATCTGATACGGCGCCGGGATACATCCTGGACGGTTTTCCAAGGACGATCAAGCAGGCGGAGGCGCTTTCAGAAATTCTAAAGAAGAATCGTCAGGGGATCGATCGGGTCCTCTATTTTGATTTAAACGAGGAGGAACTGATCAAGCGGATTGCCGGACGACGAAGCTGTCCTGGATGCCAGAAGGTCTATCATACTTCGTTTAATCCTCCTCCGCAGGAGGGAACTTGCAGCTGCGGAACGGCCCTGATTCAGAGGAAAGACGACCGTCCTGAAACAGTCAAAGCGCGTCTCATCGTCTATCGAAACGAGACGTCGCCGCTGATTCAACACTATCGAGAGCAGGATCTCTTGTCGCAGATCGACGCCGAAGCCAGTGTGGATGCCGTCACGGGCCGGGTGAAAGAGGCGGTTCTTAGGAAGAAGTCATCCTGATGGGTTCAAGACGATCCGGTTGACCCAAAGGGAAGAAAATGATTATTTTAAAGTCGAAAGAAGAGGTCGCCAAGATTGCGAAAGCAAGCCGGATTGTCGCAGAGTCACTCGAAGCATTAAGAGTGTATCTGAAGCCGGGGATGACGACAAAAGATCTCGACCTCTTTGTTGAAAGACAGATTCGAGAACGAGGCGGAACGCCGGCTTTTAAGGGTTATCGCAACTATCCCGCAACCATCTGTATCTCCGTCAATGAGGAAGTGGTTCACGGAATCCCCTCCGACAAGGTGATTAAGGAGGGGGACATCGTCGGGCTGGATCTCGGCGCGATTTATGAGGGCTTCTACGGCGATTCGGCTGTGACGATTGCAGTCGGCGAAGTAAAGCCGGAAGCAAAACGGTTGATTGAGGTAACCGAAGCCTCTCTTTATGCCGGCATCGAGCAAGCGCGTGAGGGGAGCCGTTTGTCGGATATCTCCCATGCAGTTCAATCACATGTGGAGCAAGCCGGGTTTTCAGTCGTCACCGATTTTGTCGGACATGGAATCGGACGCGCTTTGCATGAGGAGCCTCAAATCCCCAATTTTGGTCCCCCCGGTCGAGGGCCGAGGCTGCGGGAGGGGATGGTCTTAGCGATCGAGCCGATGGTCAATATGGGAAAACCCGCGGTTCGGGTTCTGGAGGACCGGTGGACGGCGGTGACGCTAGACGGAAGCCTTTCCGCTCACTTCGAGCATACGATTGCGGTGACGAAAGAGGGGCCCGTCATCCTGAGCAAGTTGTAAGGGGGGATGCCTTGCTGAAGAATTTGACACATTTCAGAGATCGTTAGATTGGGAAAAAATCATATGGCGAAAGAGGATGTGATTGAAGTGCAAGGGACCATCGTGGAGACCTTGCCGAACGCCATGTTTAGGGTGGAACTTGAAAACGGCCATCGCGTCCTTGCTCACATTTCCGGGAAGATGAGAATGCATTATATTAAAATCCTTCCGGGAGACAGGGTTACGCTGGAACTCTCTCCGTATGATCTGACCCGAGGGCGGATTACTTATCGCTTTAGCAAATAAGGAGTTTAAATGAAAGTTCGATCATCGGTGAAGGCGATCTGCGCCAAGTGCAAAATTATTAAAAGAAAAGGGGTCATCCGCGTGATCTGCGAAAACCCCCGCCACAAGCAACGGCAAGGCTAGTTTAAATTAACAAGGAGATTTCATGGCTAGAATCGCAGGCGTTGATTTGCCGAGGGAGAAAAGGGTCGAGATCGGTCTTACTTACATCTACGGGATCGGTCGGTCCATCTCTCAAAGAATTTTAAAAGAGACAAACGTCAGCCCGGACACGCGTGTCAAAGATCTCAAGGAAGATGAACTCATTCGCCTTCGCGAGGCGATCGAGCGGGGCGTCCGAGTAGAAGGGGATCTTCGCCGCGAAGTCTCAATGAGCATCAAGCGTTTAATGGATATCGGTTGTTATCGAGGCCTGCGTCATCGTCGCGGCCTGCCCGTTCGCGGTCAACGGACCCGGACGAACGCGAGAACCCGAAAGGGCCGGAAAAAGCAAACGGTCGGGGCGAAGCGAAAAGAGACGAAGTAATTCATTAGCGAAGGGGTTTTGAATGGTTGCAAAAAAAGGTGCTAAAAAGAAAGAAAAGCGGAACGTTCAGACTGGGGTGGCCCACATCCAGGCCTCGTTCAATAATACGCTTGTAACGATTACCGACATGACGGGAAATGTGATCGTTTGGTCGAGTGCCGGAAGCCAAGGGTTCAAAGGTTCACGGAAGAGCACCCCATTTGCCGCACAGAGAGCAGCTGAAATTGCGGCCAAGAAGGCGATGGAAAATGGGATGAAGCAGGTCGATGTTTACGTCAAGGGCCCCGGCTCCGGTCGCGAATCGGCGATCCGTGCGCTCCAGGTGGCCGGGTTAAAGATCAACCTGATTAAGGATGTGACTCCCATCCCGCATAACGGCTGTCGTCCCCCGAAGCGAAGAAGAGTTTAGGCTGACTCACTGTGCAATTTTTGTTACCGGCGTGAAAAGCGCCGTTTCTTTATCTTAAGGAGGTGTTTGCTTGGCTAGATATGTCGGTCCAGTATGTCGGCTTTGTCGAAGGGAAGGGACCAAGTTGTTTCTAAAAGGGACCCGTTGTTTTTCCGAGAAGTGTGCGATTGATCGCCGAAGCTATCCGCCCGGCCAACACGGACAGGCCCGGCCGCGTGCCTCTGAATACAGCGCACAGTTACGAGAGAAACAAAAGCTGAAGCGGATCTACGGCCTGCTGGAGCGTCAGTTCAGGCAATATTTCTTTAAAGCGGAAAGAAAAAAGGGAATCACCGGAGAGAACTTACTCAGGTTGTTGGAATCAAGACTCGACAATGTAGTCTACCGCCTTGGCTTTGCATCCTCGCGAAAGCAGGGTCGCATGTTGATCAGACAGAATCATTTCACGGTGAATGGAAAAGGGGTGAATATCCCCTCTTTCTTGGTGAGTATCAATGATGCAATTGAAGTAAAAGAAGGCAGCCGCGGAATGATTGCGATTCAAAGTGCGCTTGAGGGGATCGGGACCCGCGGTGTTCCTTCTTGGTTGGAACTCGATCACAACCAATTCAAGGGGGCCGTGAAGTCGCAGCCGAGCAAGGAAGAGATTGCGCTTCCTGTCAACGAACAGTTGGTTGTTGAGCTTTATTCCAGATAAAGACATTGAGCCATTCGGAGATCGGGGCGAAGACTTCGATCATCCGGTCGCTCCCACTCAAAACGGGTGAGGATCTTATGATTATTAGAACAAAAGATTTTCAGATACCAAAAAAGCTTGAAGTCGAGAAAGAAACGCTGACGAAGACTTATGGAAAATTCTACGCCGAGCCTTTCGAACGCGGGTTCGGCAGCACCATCGGCAACTCCCTCCGGCGCGTTCTTCTTTCATCCATCGCAGGGGCCGCCGTTACCTCGATCAAGATCGAAGGGGTTTTGCACGAGTTCTCCACGATCCCCGGGGTAAAAGAGGATGTGACCGATATCATCTTGAACATCAAGAACCTCCGGCTTAAGATTCACACAGATAAGCCGAAGGTGATCCATATTAAGAAAAAAGGGGCGGGCCAGGTATTGGCGAAGGATATCATTCATGATGCCGATGTTGAGATCCTGACTCCCGACCTCCATATCGCGACCTTAGACAAGGATGGGAATCTCGATATGGAATTGGTCGTCAAGGTGGGCCGCGGCTATGTTCCTTCGGAGCGGAATAAAGAAGAGGGGATGCCGATCGGTGTAATCCCGATCGACGCGATCTTCTCGCCGATCCGTAAAGTAAATTTCATCGTTGAGAATGCGCGCGTCGGCCGCGTGACCGACTATGACAAGCTCGTGATGGAGATCTGGACGGACGGCAGCGTGAAGCCGGACGATGTGCTCGGTTTTGCCGCAAAGATTTTGAAGGATCATTTGAATATCTTCATCAACTTTGAGGAACTCGAGCAGCCGGTCGAGCTGGAGCGGGATGAGGTCAAGGAGTTCAACAAAAATCTTCTCCGAAGCGTCCACGAACTGGAGCTCTCCGTCCGTGCGGCCAATTGTCTGAAAAATGCGAACATTCGGACCATCGCCGATCTCGTTCAACGAAGCGAATCCGAAATGCTGAAAACAAAGAACTTCGGAAGAAAGTCGTTGAATGAGATTAAAGAAATCCTCTCGGAGATGGGATTGTCCCTCGGAATGAAATTAGACGGACATTCCGCCGAGGTCGGTAAAGAAGGATAACGAGTTACCCGATTGGGAAAGGAATAGCGAGATGCGTCATCGTAAGGCAGGTCGTCCCCTGGGAAGGAATAGTTCTCACAGAAAAGCGCTCTTTCGAAATCTAGTCACCTCTTTTCTGCGGCATGAGCGAATTGAGACCACGGAAGCCAAGGCGAAGGAGATTCGCTCCATTGCCGATCGGATGATCTCCCTGGGTAAAAGGGGAGATCTTCACGCAAGAAGAATGGCTGCGGCTTACATTCTTGATAAAGATGTGGTTTTCTCCTTGTTCTCAGAGGTTGCGCCCCGTTTCCAAAATAAGAATGGTGGGTATACCCGTCTGATCAAGACAAGGGTTCGACACGGAGACGGCGCTCCTATGGTTATCTTGGAGTTAACGGAAGCCAAGAAGATCGAGAAAGCGCCTAAGAAGGAACGGAAACAGAAGAAAGAAAAAGAGGCCGGCACGGAAGAAGCAGCCTCCGCACCAGCCTCATAATTCTTTCAGAATTATTTTAACGAATTACTTCTTAACCTCTTCTTTCGAGGTCGCAGGCTTTGCATCGGCCGCTCCAGCGGTAGCGGTCGGTGTAAGCTTCGCATCCAGTGCGCTGATGAGCACATCCCCTGGAATCCCCGTTTTTTCAGTATTTGGATCGGCATCCACCCAGGCTCTCTTCACATCGTCGTGGATCTCGAATTTTCTTTCTATTTTTACTTTCACAACCCTCGGTTTTCCCGCGAGGACCTTCGCTTCTTCTTCAAGCTTCTTCGCCGCATCGGCTGATTCTTTCCCATCTTTTTCGGACTGCTTTGCTTCTTCTAACAAGGTTTTTGCCTCATCCCCGCTTTTCCCTTTGGCTTCTTCCGCCTTGGTTTTTGCCTCATCAAACAGGAATTTGGCCTCCTCCGCCTTCTTTTTCGCTTCTCTCGCTTTGGCACTGGCTTCTTCCAATACCGTTATCGTATAAGTATCTCGATAATGCGACTCTTTCACCGGTTTGGCGGAAAAAATCTTAAAGTAACGGAAGCTGGGGGTCGTAATTTTCCCCGTATTCTTATCCGCCGACATTTTGCCGTGGGGATGGTCGGATAATCCCTTTTCCGTCAAGACCTCCACGAGTTTATCCCAAATTTGGTCGTATGGTTGGGAATAGGTCTTCTCTGAGGGGCCTTTTGCCGCCGGCTTGGGTGCATCCTGAGCATGAACAAATTGGATAGACAGGGGGTAGACTAAAAACAGGAACCATAGGAAGATGTTTATTTTTTTTCTCATCCTTTCCTCCGGGTAATTGGCAGTATCGATATTTCTAGCTGTTTTAACAATGCGTGTCAAGAGAAATCGATGCGGTACAAGACGGTCGATAAGACCTATTTTGACCTTTATTGTACTATTTAAATAAGTCTGTTGTCATGCAGCTCCCGCCCGATTGGACTGGAAGCATTCTCTCCATATTTTCAGAGAAGATCGGAGTCATTGACAGCCTCTCTATTGAGAGGGTTGCCCCGGGATCATAGCGGATGAGTCAATAGGCCAGATAATCTTCATAAAGCGGATCTCGGCGGACAGAATCATATATGGATAGGATGTCAATCCGGTATACTAAGGGATGAGGACTCATCTCAGTCGGCCTTTTTTATGAAGGAAAATCGGACTTTATTTATGAGGTATTACAGTCGTTTTTCGATAGGCATTTAAAATGGAGCAAGAAGCGCGCCGAATCGGACATTTGCTTTACTCGCATTTTCTTTTATGTTATATTTAGACCGTGCTGACGGCAAGAATACAATCAAAGCAAATCTTACTTATACTCATCATGACCTTCCTGTTTTTTTTGTCTTTTACGCTTGTTTCCGGTTTGAAAAAAAGAAATTTGCTTGTCTTTTTTGATGATTTCGGCGGTAAAGCAGATGTGAAAATCAGCCAATTCTCAGTGGTTCAATCACACGACGGGGTGAAGAGTTGGGAATTAAAAGCGAATCGTGCTGAGATATTTGAGAAAGATCAAAGGGCGTTGCTTGAGAAAGTCGCTGTGACTATTCAGACCCCTCAGGGGGTCGAACTCTCGTTGGAGGGAGACACCGGGTCGATCAATACGCGGACAAAGGATTTTTATCTGGAGAGGAAAGAAGGCCCGATGGTGATTAAATTTAATAATGGTTATACCATTGAAACTCCAGCATTGTCTTGGCTCAACGATCAAAGGATGATTGTTGCCGAGGGACCCGCGCACATCACCGGACCCCAAATTGAGATTAATGGGAGCGAATTACGCATTGCGCCGGAAAACCAAGAGGTAACCGTCTCGGGCCATGTTCAGGCGCTGGTTTATTAAATATGGTCTTTTTCATCTCCTGATTGGCGCATTCTTCGGGGGGAGCGGTTTTGCCCTCGCCGGCGAGATACCGACGATAAATAATCCTCAGGACCCCATCTCCATTACCTCCAACAAAATGACCATTAAAAGCTTGGAAGACAAGATTATCTTTGAGGGAGAGGTTTTTATTAAAAAAGGAGACTTAACGATTGAGGCGGATCGTGCGGAAGTCTTTCTGTCGGAGCGAAATTCGGGAAATCCATCCAAGCCGCCTTCCTCCATTTTGATGAACCCCGCAACCAAGAAAGGGGAGCGGGAAGTCTCTCGTATAGAAACCACGGGAAATGTGGACATTCGACAAGGCGAAAAGCAGGCGAAAGCACAAAAGGGAGTCTATGATCAGAAGCGGGACACCATTACATTGACGGGGGACGCGGAGGCCTGGGAAAAAGATTACCGCGTTAAGGGAAAGGTGATTACCCTTTTTATTGCCGAGAATCGAAGCCTCATCGAGGGAAGCCAAGTCATTATTCATTCCGGTGTCAAAGATTTGAATTTAAAAAAGTAACTTCCGGAAAAGAGATGCTCGAAGCAAAAGAGCTTGAAAAAAAATATCAAGGCCGTAAGGTTGTCCGGAATGTGAATATCCGTGTCGGAGCCGGTGAAATCGTCGGATTGCTCGGTCCAAACGGCGCCGGTAAGACGACCACCTTTTATATGATTGTCGGTCTAACGCCTCCCGATCAGGGGGATATCTTTCTAAACGGCGAGCGGATGACCGGGATGCCGATGTATCTTCGCGCCCGAAAGGGGATTAGTTATCTCCCTCAGGAGCCGTCGATCTTCCGTAAGTTGACGGTGGAAGAGAATATTATGGCGATTCTTGAGACGCTCGACCTCTCTTCGTCCGAGCGTCAGTCCCGTCTACAATCGCTTCTGAGCGAATTGAATATTTCACATTTGGCGAAGAACAAGGCGTTCACACTCTCCGGAGGAGAACGGCGACGCCTTGAGATCACACGGGCTTTGGTGATCTCACCCCAATTTATTCTTTTGGATGAACCGTTTGCCGGAATCGACCCCATTGTTGTAATGGAGATTCAAAAGATTATTTTCCAATTAAAAAAGCGCGGGATCGGGGTCCTCATCACCGATCATAATGTTCAAGAAACGCTCGAAATTACAGATCGATCCTATATCATCTATGAAGGGGAAATCCTCATCTCCGGGACCTCTTCCGAGATTGCCAGCAGTCCTCAAGCGCGGGAAATTTATCTTGGCGATCGTTTCCATTGGCAGGATCGTAATGCAACGTCCCTTCAATCGTAATATAGCTTTGTAGAGGTTCGGATATGTCTTGGTCAGAGAGTGGGATGCGAGCCAGACTCGATCTAAAGATGACGCAGAAGCTGATCATGACGCCTCAGCTGCAGCAGGCTATCAAGCTTCTCCAACTTTCAAGACTCGAGTTAACCCAAACGATTAATCAAGAAATGCTGGAAAATCCCCTTCTGGAAGATACGGCTGCCGATTCTCCTGAAGAGGAAACCGCTTCTGCGACTTTAGACGGAGAGACGGAGAAGAGAGAAGAAGAATCGTCCGAGAAGTCGGATGACCTTGACCTCAAGTGGGAAGATTATTATACCGATGATGATCGAGGAGATGAGGCGGGAAGTTATTCGGCCTCTTCTTCAGAAGAGCGGCCGTCTTATGAGCAGACCCTTTCAAAGGTGACTTCCTTAGTCGATCATCTTCTTTGGCAGTTGGGCCTCTCCGCCGTTACGGAAAAAGAGAAAGAAATCGGGACGGTTCTCATCGGCAATATTGACGACAACGGTTATCTGGGTGTCTCCCTCGAAGAAATCGCGCAAACGGTCTCAACCCCCGTCGAATTGATCGAAAAAGTTCTCAAAGTGATTCAGGGATTTGATCCGACCGGAGTCGGCGCCAGAGATTTAAAAGAATGTCTTTTGATCCAGACCGCCCAGCTGGGATTGTCCGGCTCCTTGGTCGATGCCGTGATCAAGGATCATTTGGAGGATTTGGAGAAAAAGCGGTATCAGAATATCGCAAAATGCTGTAATGTCACTCTTCAAGAAGTGCTGCAGGCATCCAAGGTGATCGAGCATTTGGAGCCGAAGCCGGGGCGTCCCTTCTCCTCGGCGGAGAACCTTCACATCATCCCCGATGTTTTTGTGGCCAAATCGGAAGGAAAATATGTGGTCTTGTTGAATGATGACGGTCTTCCCAAATTAAAGATCAGTCCTTTTTACCGCAGTCTCCTTCGATCGAAGGAGACCGTTGCAGAGACGACAAAGACTTATCTTGAAGAGAAATTTCGATCGGCCCTTTGGCTCGTCCGCAGTATTGAGCAGAGAAACCGAACGATCCAGTTGGTGGCCGAGAGCATTGTGAATTTCCAGTATGAGTTTATGGAAAAAGGGATCAGCTATTTAAAGCCGCTGATCCTGAAGCAAGTGGCGGATGACATCTCGATGCACGAATCGACGGTGAGCCGTGTAACCACTAATAAATATATGTTCACCCCCCAAGGTATTTACGAGCTGAAGTTCTTTTTCAACAGCAGCCTTCCCCGTGTCGGGAATGGCGCAGAAAACCTCTCCTCAATCGCCGTTCGAGAGATGATCCGGAAAATGGTATCGGAAGAAGATCCGGTCCACCCCTTAAAGGATCAGGAAATTGTAGAGCGCCTTAAACAGAATGATGTGGACATTGCAAGGCGAACGGTGACGAAGTATCGGGCCTGGCTTAAGATTCCACCCGCGAGCCGGCGAAAAAGACCTTTTTAGACGAACCAACGGGAATGCCTCAACTGGAGAACCAATTGGACTAACCCGTCGCAAGGAGGATCAATGGAAGTCGTGATCACCGGAAGACAGATGGAGGTCACCCCCGCGTTAAAGGAGTATATTGAAGGCCGTGCGCGGAAAATTGAAAAGTATTCCTCCAAAACCACTCAGGTTGCGTTTACACTCAAAGTAGAAAAGTACCGTCACATCGCAGAAGTGTTAGTCCGGGCGAACGGATTTCTCCTGCAGGCCGAAGAAGAGACCGATGAGATGTACGCCTCGGTCGACCAAGCGATGGGAAAAATCGAAAGACAGTTTAAGAAGTACAAAGAAAAACTTTCCAATCACCGGGTTCGGCAGGAAGAACTGACGGAGGAATCCGAGCCGGAGGTCGAGTCTTCTATCCCGCGGGTTAAAAAAAGAAAGGTCTTCCCGGTGAAGCCGATGTTGTTGGAAGAGGCCGCTTTGCAAATGGAGTTGCTCGGGAAAGATTTCTTCATCTTTGGGAATCATGAAAATCAACGAATCAATGTCCTTTACAAACGAAAAGATGGAACGCTTGGGCTGATTGAGCCGGTTTATTAACGCAAGACCCTTATAAAACGCCATCGTTTTTTTGGCGCACCTTATGTCAGCTGCAAAAAATGTCCGCCTGGTCGTCATTAGCGGCCTTTCAGGTTCCGGTAAAAGTTATGTCATTAAATACTTTGAGGACCTCGGCTTTTTTTGCATTGATAACCTCCCGCCCCCCCTTCTTCCGAAGTTTGTAGAGCTATGCAACCAATCGCGAAGTCATATTACGAAAGCGGCGCTCGGCATTGACATTCGCGAGCGAGATTTCCTCGGCCATTTTCTGAATATTTTTGATCAGTTGAAAGAAGAGGGGTATCAGATGGAGCTCCTTTTCCTCGAGGCGAACGACGAGGTGCTGGTCCGGCGATTTTCGGAGACCCGCCGCCCCCATCCGTTGGCCCGGGACGGTTCAATGATCGACGGCATTCGGCTGGAGCGTGAAAAACTAAGCGACCTGAGAAAACGCGCCGATAAAATTTTGGACACTTCCAATTATCATGTCCACCAGCTCAAAGAGGTCATTACCCAATATTATTTGGAAAAAGGAGAGAACAATCATTTAAATATCTCCTTGATCTCGTTCGGCTATAAATTCGGAATCCCGTACGATCTGGATCTTCTGTTCGATGTCCGCTTTCTCAGCAACCCCAACTTTGAAAGGGAGTTGAAGCCGCTCACGGGGGAGCATCCTCGCATCCAAAGCTACATTACATCTCAGCCGGAGGCGAAGATATTCCTGGAGAAGTTGTACGATTTTCTCGATTTCCTCGTCCCGCTATACGAGAAGGAGGGGAAAAGCTATCTGACGATCGGGATCGGATGCACCGGCGGAAGACACCGCTCTGTTTCGATTGTCAATTTGTTGCGGGAGCATTTGCAAGCGAGGGGGTTGCAGGTTCATTGGCGTCATCGGGATTTGGGACAGCCGGGGTAAATGATGTCGAGCTATGTGGTGGCGATTTCAGGAGCGAGCGGGGCAATCTACGGTGTGCGCCTCCTCGAGTATCTGTTAAAGGAAAAGCACAAGGTCTATCTGACGCTTTCCCATGAGGCGCGGTTGATCATTCGGGAGGAGCTCGGATTGGAGTGGGGCGCCCATTTTGAAGAGACCGACGAAATCCTAAAAAAGAAATATGCCGGCGATGATCTCGTGTATTGTAATGAGAAGGATATGACGGCGCCGATCGCCAGCGGATCGGTTCCCACGCAAGGGATGATCATCGCCCCATGTTCGATGAAGGCGTTGGCGGCGATTGCGCACGGATTCTCTTCGAATTTAATTGAACGGGCCGCCGACGTGACCTTAAAGGAGCGGCGGCCGCTCCTGCTCATCCCGCGGGAAACCCCGCTCAACCAAATTCATTTGAGGAATATGCTGATGCTTTCCGAGATGGGCGCGACCCTCATTCCGGCGATGCCCGCTTTCTACAATCATCCCCGATCGATCGACGATATGGTCAATTTTATCGTGGGACGCGCGCTGGATGGGCTGAAGATTGAGAACCGAATCTATCAACGATGGAAGGAATCATGAAAGTGAATTTCTATGGAAGGCTCTTTCTTCTGGTGATCCCGGTTTTATTTCTTCTTTCCTGCGAATCGGGGCCCGAAGTCGCGCCGCATGCGGACTGGGCCGATGTGACCCTCCATGCGGTCGGGGTTGGGTCGATCCAAGGGGAGTGGTCGCTTTCGGACAGGATCCAAGCGGTGCAACACGCCAAGGTCGATGCCTACGCAAAACTAGAATCACAAATACTGATGCTGCAGACCGGTTCCAAAAAAACGATTTCCGAATTGGTCGCGAAAGATGAGCAAATCGGCAAGAAAATCGCTTCTTTTGTAAGGGGAGCCAGAATCGTTCGGACCGACAACAGAGAGAACGGTGTTGAAATTCTGACCGAGCTCTTTTTGGGAGAAAACTTCAAGGCGACGATCGGGCTTGCCGAGAGAAAGCCGAGGTCGATTCCAAAAGAGAGCAGACCCGACTCATCACGATTCTAATTTAGGTTAGAAGTGTGGCTGACCGAAAACAACTTCTATTACCGCCTCTGAATATAGAAATACTCCAATCCGAAACCCTCCTCTTCCTTGCGGAGGATTCGTCGACTGCCGGATCCACCCTGGATTTAATTGCAAAATATTTTCTTACCACGGAACCGCTTATCCGGAAGATCTTTCAGCATCCGAATGTCTTGGAAACGACGCTCAATTATGTCCGCATGTTTGGAGATTACGCTCAGGAGCCCTGGCTGATATCCAAACCAAAAGAGACAACTACGGAGGCGGCACCGGAGCCGGAGTTCGTGAACTTGTTCCAACAAGTTCAACAGATGAAGGTGTCCGAAAAAATTCAGCTTGCGCTCAAGGGGAACAAGGAGGCAAGAGCCCTTCTATTAAAGGATTCGAATAAGCAAATCATCCTGGCCGTCCTCAACAGCCCCAGACTGACGGAACAAGAAGTAGAATCGATCGCCCAGTCCAAAAATGTATCCGAGGATATCCTGCGTGTCATTGCGAATAATCGGAGCTGGTTGAAAAATTATGGGATCGTCGTCGGTCTTGTAAACAATCCCAAAACGCCTGTGGGTCTCTCCCTCGGCTTCATCAAAAACCTCAAACCCAAAGAACTGAGTAATCTCGCAAGAAACAAAGGCGTTCCAGAAGTCATCCGGAGTTCGGCTGGAAAGTTCCTTCAGATGAAGCGAGCAGGGCATTAGTTCATCGGCTTGATTCTAATCCATTAAAGAGATTCTCCTCTTTTTTTGTCTTCTGTCTTTACATGTTTTTAAAATATCAAGTTTTGGGCTAAAAATTCCCGTTTCCTTGACAAACGTCAAATACTAAGTATACTTACTATCGTCAAATTGCACGGCGGGATACTCGAGGAACGGAAGAATGATTCACAAGAATAACGGGAAATATAAGACAAAAGATATCTGTATCCTGTTTGATATTTCGAAGGCGACGTTGTTCCGTTGGGAAAGTGAAGGGCGGATCTCCAATGTGGGACGGGATTGGAGGAACTGGCGGCTTTACTCCGACCAGAACATCAAAGAAATAAAGAAGATCATCTCTCGCCGTACCGGCAGTTCCAATAAGCAGGTATTTTCAAAGAAAGGTTGAGGTGCCATTCTGATGGAATTTTCTCTTCCCTTTTCTCGTAAAAAAGAGCTCATCGGACTCGATATCGGCTCCGGCGCGATCAAGCTTGTCCAGGTAAAAGAGACGAGCAAGGGTTATCAACTTCAGAAATTCGGAGTCAAGGCGCTCGATTCCGAGCTGATCGTCGATGGAACGATTATGGATGCGGGACGCGTCGTCTCCGTCATCAAGGAGCTTCTGGAGGAGCAGGCGGTCAAAATAAAAGATGTCGCGGTTTCAGTCTCAGGGCATTCCGTGATCGTCAAGAAGATCAGTCTTCCAATGATGACGGAAGATGAGCTGGAGGAGTCGATCAAGTGGGAGGCGGAACAATATATTCCATTCGATATTAATGATGTCAACATCGACTTTCATATTCTTGGAACGGTAGACAATCAAGAATCGAAAGAGCAGATGTCGGTCTTGTTGGTGGCGGTGAAGAAGGACAAGTTAACTGAATACACTACTTTGGTTACGGAGGCGGGCCTCAATCCGGTGATCGTTGATGTCGATGCCTTTACCATCGAGAATATGTTTGGTGTGAATTACGAGGCGAGGGAAGGGGAGATCGTGGCGTTGGTCAATGTCGGAGCCAGCGTGATGAACATTAATATTCTCAAGGGCGGGACCTTCGCCTTTACGCGGGATATCTCCATCGGGGGAAACCGATACAATGAAACGATACAGAGGGAGTTCAACGTCAGTTACGAACAGGCGGAAAAGGCAAAGCGGAACGAGCCGGTCGAAGGGATCGACCCTCAAGCCCTTTCTTCTATCATCAATAATCTGAATGCAGAAATTTCGTCGGAGGTAATCCGATCGTTCGACTACTTCAAAACGACCTCTACCAATGAAAACATCGACCGGATTTTTCTCAGCGGCGGCGCTTCCAAAATCTCCGATTTGTTGGCCCAGCTTGCGGAGAAGTCGGGGGTTCCTGTTGAAATGGCCGACCCCTTTAAAAGAGTGGATGTTCCAAAAAAGTTATTTGATCCGGACTATCTCAAGGAGATGGCACCCTTGGCCGCGGTCGGAATGGGTCTGGCGATTCGAAAAATTGGGGATCGATAATCAATGATCAAGATTAATTTACTTCCGACGCAAAAAACAAAAAAGGGGAAAAAGAAGGTTGAGATCCAATCGCAGCTGATCCTTGCTTCCGGTGTGTTATCCGTTCTTTTTCTCATCCTCGGATATGGTTGGATTTCCCTCAATGAGAGGGTCGATAACCTGGCTGCCGAGAAAACAAAACTGACGACGGAATTAGGAGTGCTCAAGACAAAAGTAAAAGAAGTGGAGAATTATGAAAAGGACAAGAAAGCGGTCGAGGAGAAGATCAACATCATCGAGCAGCTTCGTAACAATCAATCGATTCCTGTGCTTCTTCTGGATCAGATCAGTCGGAGCCTTCCCGAGAAGGTTTGGTTGGTGAACGTCAATGAGCAGAACGGCAAGATCGACTTGGAGGGAAGGGCAACCACCAACAGTGAGATCGTCGATTTTATTAACAATCTCAAGAAATCGACCCTCTTCAAGGATGTACAGATTCTGGAATCAATACAAAGCATGGAAGGAAGCATTTCGATTTATACCTTCAAACTTAAATGGTCTCTTGCGTAAGTTAATAAGGGGCGGCCGGGTGTTATGGTATTAAATCTTGAAAAACTGAAAAACCTAACGAATACCCAAAAATTTGTCTCTCTTGTTCTTGTCATTGTCATCATCTCGGGAGCGTTCGTTTGGTTTGTCTTTATACCGAAAAGTGGTGAGATCTCTACCCTCAACGGCGAAATCGCGGCCTTGAATAACGATATCAACATTCATCGAATCAAGGTGAAGCGTTTGGATGAACTCATCAAAGAGAATAAGGAACTGCAATTTCAGCTGGCAACTCTGAAAGAGCAGCTTCCTCCTGAGGCGGAAGTGGAAATTCTTTTGAAGCAGGTATCCGAGTTGGGGGGAAGAACCGGGCTAGATTTCAAATTATGGCGGCCTGCGGAAAAAAGGCCCAATGCGTCAGGGCTCTACGTCGAAATCCCTGTCAATGTGGAGGTGGCCGGAGCATACCATTCGCTCGGCGTCTTCTTCGATAAGATCAGCAAACTTCCTCGGATTATTAATGTTTCGAATATCCGGATGGGGAATTCCAAGCTGGAGAAAAATAAGGTCTTGATTCAAACCAGTTTCTCTGCCACCGCGTTTGCTTCTGTTGAAGGGGCTCCATGATCGGAAAAGGGTATCTTTTAAAATATAGCGTGTTCTTCTTTGTCGCTCTCTTGTTCGGGTGTGGAGAGAGCGCGCCGCCGGTGGCTTCAAAACCGGCACCCTCCACGGCGGCGAAGGCGGTTCCGCCAGTACCGGCTATTGTTCCGGCCACTCCGGGAGAAGAGATCGTTACCCCGGAAGCCCTGGTCAAAAAAGAGGATCCGGCCTTTGTTTTTCAATATAATCCGGAAGGGAGGCGTGATCCCTTTAAATCCATTATTATCGCCTCGGGAAAGCGCGGCGCCTCTGAGAACCTTCCGCCGCTGCAACGGAGGGATCTGTCTGAAATGAAGCTAATCGGCATTGTCTGGGGTGGGTTCGGGCATGGTGCAATCGTCCAGATGTCGGACGGAAAAGGATATCCTGTCCGAAAGGGGACCCGGATCGGGATGAACAACGGCGTAATTAGCCAAATTACTAACAAAGAAATGGTGATTGAAGAAAAATACCTCGATATCTTTGGTGAGACCAAGGTGAGGAATGTTGTGATGGAACTTCATCCCCAAAAGGAGGGGCTAGAATGATCGGGCGGAACAGATTTATTTTTATGGTTGTATTCCTGATATTCACTCAATCCTGTTCTCCTAAGACCTCTCAGGTGATGACACAATCTTCATCTCCGAAAGAAATCGTCGATATTCGTGTTGTTCCAGGGGCTGAGAAGACCCAGGTGGTGGTGGAAGGCCAGCAACCGATGATTTATACGACGTTTCATTTAACCGATCCTCATCGCCTGATCGTCGATATGGCGGGGGTCAGCCTCGGAAAATTCACTGAAAAGATCGATGTCAATCAGGGGGCGGTCCGCTCGATTCTCCCCGTGACGGGAGAGGGGAATCAGGTCGGGCGTCTTGAAATCGAGGTTGATGAAACGGTCGAGACCAATGTGAGGACGGAAGGAACCAATCTCATCGTCGAAGTGGTTAATCCGATGCCCAAGGTTTCTGAGCCGGTTGAAGAAAAACCGGCGGAACCGATCTTCGCTTTGACGGAAGAGCCCAAGCCGATTCTCCCCCCGCCGATTAAGGAGGAAAAGGATCTTACTTTGGCGAAAACTGTAAAGTCGATCCGTTTCGATCGAAAGGAAGACCTCCAATTGGTCATCACTTTAGATGGACAGCTTTCGCCCAATATCTTTCTTCTCGATCCCAAGCGGCTGGTCATTGACCTTCCCAAAGTGAAGATGGTCTCGAAAACAAAGACCCTTTCCGTAAAAAATCACGCCGTCAAGCAAGCGCGGGTCGGGGTTCATTCGGACAAGGTGCGATTGGTCCTCGACCTGAGTGCGCCCGTTGTCTATTCACTGCAGCAGAATGGGAATCAATTGCTCGTCCATTTGAAAGATGCCACCGTGGCGGCCTCTTCTCCTAAAAAGTTGGAGGCAGTGGTTTCTTCTTCGGCAGAAAATACCTCTTCTGAATCCCCAGAAACAGCCATTGTGCCTCCGGTTGCTGCGGTGCCTGAGGTTGTTGCTCCCGAGGTGGATGTGGCCGCTCTGGTTGATCCTTCCGTCGGGATGGCGGAGGGGACCGAGGTGGCTGCTGGGCCGGTAGCAGAGATCGATAAAAAGCAGGAAAAGCCCTCCCCGGAGCTTCAGCGGGCGGAGGTCCCCAAAATGGAGGTCCCTCCCGAGCGGGTGGCCGATAGAGCGGATATTGTCCTTGAAAATGGAGGGACAGCTGAGGGGAATGAGAAAAAAACGCAGACACAATTAGTGTCCCCTCCCAAATATGTGGGTCGGAGAATCTCTCTTGATTTTCAGGATGCCGATATTGCCAACGTCATTCGTCTGATCGCAGATGTCAGCAACCTCAACATCGTTCTTGGGGAAGATGTCAAAGGGAAAGTAACATTGAAGTTAATCAATGTTCCCTGGGACCAGGCCCTCGATATCATTCTAAAAATGAATAATTTCGGGCAAATCCGTGACGGAAATATTATTCGGGTTGCCACCTTGACCAATATTGCACGACAACAAGACGAAGAGGCCCATGCCAAGGAGACGAAGATCAAGGCGGAGGACCTTCTGACGCGGATTATCCATGTGAATTACGGAAAGGCAGCGGAACTCACCGAGTCGGTAAAAAAGCTGCTCTCTTCACGAGGAGACATCACCATCGATTCGCGAACGAACACGCTGATCGTCAAAGATATCGAGAAAAATCTTGATGAGGTTTCGCGGCTTGTCCAGACGATCGATACACAGACACCTCAGGTCGTTATCGAGGCCCGCATTGTACAGGTGTCGCCTACCTTTAACAGGAGTTTGGGAATTCAGTGGGGGGCCACCGCCCAAACGGTCAGCAGCGGCAATATTCTCGGGTTAAACGGAGGAGGGGGCGGACCGACCGCCGCCTTCGGCACCCCGGATCCATCCTTCGCGGTCAATCTTCCGGCCGCCCAGAACTTTGGAGGTCTTGGATTTTCCTTCGGCCGGTTTACCGACAACCCGATCAATCTCGATCTTCGGCTCTCCGCTGGAGAAGCCCAGGGATTGACCCGGGTTGTGTCGACGCCGAAAGTGTCGGTCCTAAACAACCAAGAAGCGAAAATCGAGCAGGGCGAGTCGATCCCCTTTTCGACCACTTCTCAGGCTGGAACGCAAACAACTTTCGTTGATGCCAACCTTACTCTTCTGGTGACCCCCCATATTTCTTCAGACGGCGGGATTATCATGAAGATCAAGATCAGTAAGAACGCTCCGGGCGAGACCCGTCTCGGGGCTTCCGGCCCGAGTATTCTTAAGAAAGAGGCGACCACGAATGTCCTGGTCAAAGACGGGGAAACGACGGTCATCGGCGGCATCTATGAGACCACGAAGACCGAATCGATCAGCGGTATTCCTTATTTGATGGATATTCCGTTTTTAGGATGGCTTTTCAAGACATCGACCCAACGTGAGGACACTTCTGAACTCTTGGTCTTTCTGACTCCGAAGATTATGAAGTAACCTTGATTTGAATGCTCACGATGTAAGCAGCTGTTATACGCATCCGTTTGTGTTTACATCTTTCCGCCTTTTGGGTGAAGGATTGTCGCTCGGATATAATAAGCTCTTTAATTTCGGGTCGAAGCTCCCCGCCGTTTCCGGCGGGAAGCTTCAATGATCTGGATGGGTAAGTTGTGTGGGATGAAGAATATCGTGTTGCTCGGGTTTATGGGAACAGGGAAAAGTGTGGTAGGGAGGCGATTGGCGACGACATTCCAGTATCAGTTTATCGATACGGATCAAGTCATTGAGGAGAAGACGCATAAACGGATCGCTGAAATCTTTTCGGAGCAGGGAGAGGAAACATTCAGGCGTCTGGAATCGGAGGTGGTGCTCGGCCTGGCGGACCGGACCGGCTGTGTGATCTCAACCGGAGGTGGGATTGTCTTAAATTCAAAAAATCTCGATCTGCTCGGGAAGAACGGTATTCTTGTCCTCCTGAGATGCCGCCCGGAGGTCATCTTCAAAAGGATCCAAAAGCGGGCAGGCCAGCGGCCTCTCTTACAGAAGGCCGATCCTCTGTCGGAGATCAAACGGCTTCTGGCGGAACGGGAGCCGTTTTATCAGAGAGCCGACATTAGTTTGGATACCTCCAACATGAAATTGGATGATGTTGTTCAACAGATTAAAGAAAGGGTATTAGAGATTGAAGGTCGAGAAAGTTCGTCTTAGTTTGGGCGCAAACAGTTATGATGTCGTCATTGGAAACGGGCTCCGTAATCGATTGGGTTCCTATCTTCGAGCCCTTTCATCGGGGGATAAGGTGGCGGTGGTGACAAATCCGGCAATAGATCGCCTCTACGGCGCCGGGATCCGAAAGGGTCTCCAGGCCTCTCGCTTCGTTCCAAAGATGATCCGAATTCGGGATGGGGAGCGCTATAAGAATCTTTCAGAGGTCGAACGGATTTATGACCAGCTGATTCTTCATCGATTTGAGCGGGGATCGACGCTGGTGGCTTTGGGCGGAGGGGTCATCGGGGACATGGCCGGTTTTGCAGCGGCGACGTTTCTTCGAGGTATTTCCTTCGTTCAGGTTCCGACCACCGTCGTGGCGCAGGTTGATGCGAGCATCGGAGGAAAGACGGGAGTCGATCACCCTCGCGGAAAGAATTTGATCGGCGCTTTTCATCAGCCGAAATTAGTTTGCGTCGATCCCGATGTGCTTGCCACCTTGCCCCGACGGGAGTTCATTGCCGGATTGGCGGAGGTCGTCAAGTACGGGGTCATCATGGATGCCGCATTTTTCAAATACCTTGAGGAAAATGCCGAGGCGATTCTGGCGATGGATTCTAAAGCACTTTTTCATTGCATTAAAAAATCGGCGGTCTTAAAAGCAAAGGTCGTGTCTGCCGACGAACGGGAATCGGGGTTGAGGAAGATCTTGAATTACGGCCATACGCTGGGGCATGCCGTCGAGACGCTGACTGGTTATCGAAAATACAAGCACGGCGAAGCGGTCGCGATCGGGATGGCTTCGGCTGCAAAGCTCTCCTACCTGCTCGGCATGACCGATTTGCGGTCGGTTCAACGACAAATTTCGCTTTTGAGGGCGTTTCACCTTCCGACCGAGTTGCCGGATTTAGACCCGGGCAGTATACTTGAGGTCATGGAAAGAGACAAAAAGGTGGTCGGTGGAGAGATCTTCTTTGTCTTGCCTGATAAGATCGGATCTGTTCGGATTGTTCCGATCGAACGGAAGATTTTGAAGGCGTTTTTGAGTGCATAGGTCGTCTCTGATGCCTTTTCCTTTCTTAAAAGAGGCAAGTTGAGCGTCTGCTGGAATTTAGATAAGGAATCAACAATGAGGTCTATTCAAATGAGAAGACAAGCGGCTTCAGTTCTTTTACTTTCCTTATTTCTGTTTGTATCGGGATGTGGGGACACCTCTCGTGCTCCATTCGACGCCACAGTGACCGGGCCTGAAGACAGCCAATTTACGGTAAGTCCTCCCGGCGGTGGGACGCACATTGTCCAAGCAATTGACTTTCAAGTTAGAGATAAGGAAGGAGCGACTGCATTGCCTGGGGTAGAGATCGAACTCTTAGCAGGCGGGGGAGGAATTTTGACTGACCTGGATGGAAATCCATTAGATTCAAATAATCCGAGTTACTTCAAAACTGGAACGGATGATCGCGGTTTGGCCAGGGCCTCCTTTCTTATCATACTCCCAGATTGTGCGGAAGAGTCTATAACTGTAACCGGAACCGTGAGTGCAAGTATCGGCGCTGCAAGCCATCTCTGGACCGGAACGTTTACGATTGCGCAGTGTTCATCATAATAGAGGGCCCCATGAGAAAACCATTTTATTTCCTCTTCGCTTCCCTTCTTCTTTTTTCTTATCTGGGTGGGGGAGGGTGTTCCGATTCTTCTATCACCGACGACGAACCAGCTTCGGTGACGAACAATTCTGGATCTGGTGGAGGAGGCACGGTCGTGAATCCCCCCGCATCGATGGTTGTATCCATTACTCCCTCAAGCGGACTGAGCGCGCTAGGGACCGCAACCGTTTCCGCTGCGGTAAGAGACGCCGCGGGGGCCGTTGTGGCGGATGGAACGACTGTCACCTTTATAGTCAGTAGCAGTGCTCTCGGCTCTATCACTCCGACGGCGACCACTGTTTCAGGGGTCGCGAATGCGACTTTCACGGCGAGCAACACCGCCGGGACAGTCGGCATTACCGTTACCTCGGGTGTGATCTCCGCCTCGGCGAATATTACTGTTCAAGGGGCAAACGTCGGAAGCGTTGAATTCACCTCGGCGAGCCCGACGGTGGTCGGAGTGAAGGGATCGGGGCAGACAGAGAGTTCTCTCATCACCTTCACCGTCAAAGATGAAAACGGGCAGGCGGTCGCAGATGGCACGACGGTAACCCTCAGCCTTACAGGCCCCAACGGTGGCGAGACAATCGCCCCGACTACCGCTTCGACGACTGGTGGTCAAGCGAGGACAACGTTGCAGAGTGGTTCCGTTCCAGGACCCGTGACAATTGTTGCAACGGTGACAACATCGGGGGGACAGGCGCTTTCGAGCAGTTCCAGTCCCATTTCGATCGGCGGTGGTATTCCTTCAGCGACCCATTTTAATCTGGCGACCACGAAATTTAATCTTCCTGGGCTGGCCGTTTCAAATAGTCAGGCCCAGATCACCGGTTTCATTGCAGACCGTTTTGGGAATTTCAACGTATTGACGGGAACCTCCGTTTCATTCTACACGGAGGCAGGTGCAATTGATCGGAGCGACCTAACGGACACAACGGGAATTGCCTTTGTCACCTTCCGGACCCAGGCACCCGACCCGGCAGAAGTTGCTATTTCCGCTGCGGAAACAACGATGATTAATAGTCTGAATGCGACCTACGCCCTGACGATTCCGACGGATGGGTCTGTGAATCCCTCGGATGGCTATGTGACAGTTGTGGCGACAGTCCAGGGGGAAGAATCCTTCAGTGATGCCAATGCCAATGGTCGTTACGATACGGGTGAATCCTTTACCGACCTTGGGGAACCGTTTATCGATAAGAACGATGACGGCTGCCGGAATAGTGGAACCACTCGGAATTGTAGTGGTGTTGTTGCAGCCAGCACAGAGCCCTTCGAAGAGTTTATCGATGCGAATGGAAATGGAAGTTACGATGGACCCAACGGTGTATGGGATGGGCCGGGTTGCGCCGGGGCAGGTTGCCAGACAGTGAAAACGATCTGGACATCTAGGCAGCTCGCTTTTACGGGAAATGCAGCTTTCTGTGAGTTGGCCGGAAACACAACTGTCCCAGATGGTGATACAGTTACGTATACGTTTATGGTTGGTGATTTGAATACGAACCAATTGATTTCTGGAGCCACCATCGGCGTTGCTTTGACTGGAGCGGGAACGTTAGGTGGACAGACCAGTTATACCATTCCTGATGGGATTCCTTCGGGGCCAACAGTCATTTCGTTTAGTATTTCCGATGCTGAAGGCGGTGATACAGATGCACCTGAGGCATTTACTATTACTGTAACCGTGACGTCCAATACTCCACAAGTGGTAGGATGCGTCCTTCCTACATCTGGGTTCGTGGATTAATTCTACTATGACGAACTTTAAGTATTATCCGATAGGCCTTGCCGATTAGTAGGTGTGATAATAACGGGGGACCCTGACCGTGTAGAGAGAATCGCACGTGCAGCCGGTCCCCCGTTATTTTTCTTCTAGTTTTCCTTCATCTTACGCTTGAATTTTATACCTCATCTGTTATACTCGCTTTTTCCCTTTCCATCTCATGGGTTGAAAAATATGAAGAACTTACAGAGCAAGATCACCATTAAGACAGTGCCCGTCTACATTCTGATGGCGGCATTGATTTATTTCGCACAGCCCAAACCAATCTTTTTCCTGGTAGGGGTCCCCATTATTTTTGCGGGAGAAGCGTTGCGCCTTTGGGCGGCAGGGCACCTCAGCAAGAACCGAGAGGTCACGACCACGGGACCTTATTCCTACGTCAAAAACCCCCTTTACCTCGGCACTTTTCTGATCATGATCGGGTTTTGCCTTTTGGCCAGCCAATGGATTATCCTGGGGGTGGGCCTGCTCACTTTTTTTTCTTATTACGTCCCGTTCAAAAAAAAGGCCGAGTCGGACCGACTCCGCGAGATCTTCGGTTCTGCCTGGGATGACTATGACCGGAGCGTTCCTGATTACGTTCCGCGCTTGAGCCCTTACGAAAAACGCGGCCAGCATGCTTGGGAGTGGTCCCGCGTTGTTTCGAACAGCGAGCATGAGACCGCAGTACTGACCGCATTGGGTGTTCTGATCTTGTCGATGCGGTTCTTTTTCTAGAGGGACTTCCGATCGATCTACAGCGCCCTTCATTTAAACAATACGTAGTGAGGACGATCCGGGAGGGTTATCGCTGGAAACCCGATATCTTTGTTCTGAAGAAAGACGACCGATACATCGTGGTGAAGGATTATGCGGGGAAGTCATTCGTCTTCCGCTTTTTTGTCGGTGTGTTCTCCAACTGGCGAGAAGGCCTTATCTATCGCAAGCTCGAGGGGCTTCGCGGGATCCCGGGCTACATCGGGCTGATTGATCGTTATGCAATTGCCGTCTCGTATATCTCCGGTCGAAACGCCGCCGAGCTAAAGTCGGGAGAGCTGACCCCTCTTTTTTTTGCAAATCTTAGAGATCTCGTCGATGCTGTTCATGGGCGTGGGGTCGTCCTCTGTGACCTTCGGAATATTAAGAATGTAATTGTCGGAGATGATGGGGAGCCGTACCTAATCGACTTCGCGACCGCCTTCCAAAAAGGGGGCCGGCTGAATGTTCTGAAAAATGGGCTCTATCGGCTCTTTTATCAAGATGATCTTTTAGGGATTGCAAAGCTGAAGCGGAGCCGTGCGCCGCATCTATTGACGAGGGAGGAAGAGCTTGCCTTGGAGAAAGGCGTTTTTCTCCAAAAGCAAGCACTCTTCATCAAGCACTGGGGGCGGCCTCTTCTACAGAAGATATTTGGCTTCAGGAGAATGGCGTCTACCGTCGCAAGCCGCGGGGAAGATGCAGATAAAAAACCAGTGCGAAATGCTTCCACTCACATCGGGAAATCATCTTCAACCCAAAAGAAAAAAAACAATCCGTAGACTGAGGTGTATTTATGGGAAAAATTAGAAGAGCCATCCTAAGCGTTTACGATAAAAACGGAATCGTCGAATTTGCCCAAGGGCTTCAGTCGCTCGGGGTGGAGATCCTTTCGACCGGGGGAACCTACAAACTCCTCAAGGAGAAGGGGATCAACATCAAAGAGGTCTCCGAGCACACCGGCTTTCCCGAAATGCTGGATGGCCGCGTGAAGACCCTGCACCCGAAGATTCACGGCGGGATTCTCGGGAGGCGGGATGATCCAAAACACCTGGAGCAGATGAAGGCGCAGGGGATCGAGCCGATCGACTTGGTCGCGGTAAACCTCTATCCCTTCAAAGCCACCATTTCCAAGCCAAACGTCACGCTGGAAGAGGCGATCGAGAACATCGATATCGGCGGGCCGACGATGCTCCGCTCCGCCGCGAAGAACTACCGTGATGTCGCCGTGATCATCGACCCGAACGACTACGCGGCGGTTCTGGATGAAATGAAGCGCTCCGGCGGAGCGGTCTCCGAGGCGAAGCGATACGACCTTGCGAAAAAGGTTTTCTTTGCCACCTCCGATTACGATCGGACGATTTTCTCTTATCTCGACGGCCGCGTAGAGAAGGCAGAGCGCTTTCCCGATCACCTTGTTCTTCAGTTCGAGAAGGTCCAATCGCTTCGGTACGGCGAAAATCCGCATCAGCAGGCGGCCTTCTACCGGGAGCCCCAGTTGATCGAAGGGGGTGTTGCCGCCGCGAAGCAGATCTGGGGAAAGGAGATGTCGTACAACAATTTCCTCGACACCCACTCCGCCTTCGAGCTGGTCAAGGAGTTTAAAGAGCCGGCCGCCGTCATCATCAAACACAACAATCCGTGCGGCGTCGCCACCGGCGCCACGTTGGTCGAAGCGTATAAAAAGGCCAAGGCGACCGATCCGGTCTCCGCCTTCGGCGGGGTGGCCGCTTTCAATCGCCCGCTCGATGCCGAGACCGCTCAAGAAATTACGACCACCTTCATGGAGGTGATCATCGCCCCCACAATCGCGCCGGCCGCCGTGACCCTCTTTCAAAAGAAAAAAGACCTCCGCGTTCTGGAGGCGGGAAGTAACTCGATCAGCGCCTCGAATGCCGGGCGGCTTGATTTTAGACGGGTCGGCGGGGGACTGCTCGTTCAGGACACCGACAGCGCGATGATCCACGATCCGAAGGAGCTGAAGATTGTCAGCAAACGCCCGCCGACCGCGGAAGAACTGGAGGCGATGCTCTTTACCTGGAAGGTCTGTAAACATGTTAAATCGAATGCCATTATCTTTGCGCGCCCGGGGCAGACGGTCGGGATTGGCGCCGGGCAGATGAGCCGGGTCGACTCGGTAAAAATCGCGACGATGAAAGCGCAGATGCCGGTCTCCGGTTGCGTGATGGCCTCCGATGCCTTCTTTCCGTTCCGGGACGGAATTGACGCCGCCGCCCAGGTCGGCATCACCGCGGTGATTCAGCCGGGGGGATCGATCCGGGATCAGGAGATCATCCAGGCGATCGACGAGCAGAACATGGCAATGGTTCTCACCGGCTTCAGACATTTCCGGCATTAAGGACCTCTTTTAAAAACCCCTCCTTTGTAAGGAGGGGCGAGGGGAGGTAGAAGGTATCCCATTTACAGGTGTTGCTTTCTACCCCGCCCCGCCTCAGTTTTCTAAGGTCAAAAGAGTCAAGATGAAAATCTTAGTCATCGGAGCAGGGGGGCGTGAACACGCCCTGGTCTGGAAAATCGCGCAGAGTCCGCGGGTTCGCGAGCTCTACTGTGCGCCGGGGAATCCCGGCATCGAGACTCTTGCCAAAACGGTTCCGATTGCCGTCGATGAAATCGAAAAACTTCTCGCCTTTGCCAAGGAGAAACAGATCGATCTGACGGTGGTCGGTCCCGAACAGCCCCTCGCGCTGGGGATCGTCGACCGGTTTGAGGCGGAAGGGCTTCGGGTTTTCGGCCCGCATCGCGCCGCTGCGCAGATCGAGACAAGTAAAGTCTTCTCCAAAGCGCTCATGCAGAAATATCAGATCCCGACCGCGGATGCGGAGGTCGTCACGCTCGATCGGGCGTACGAAATGCTCCCGCATCTTCCGATGCCGATTGTCCTAAAGGTGGAAGGGTTGGCCGCAGGGAAGGGGGTCGTGATCGCCCACGATCAGAAAGAAGCCAAAGAAGGGCTTGATGGATTCCGGGCGATGGGAGAGGCGGCGGGACGGATCATCCTGGAGCGATTTTTGGAAGGGGTCGAAGCGACCTTCTTCGTCATCACCGATGGGACGATGGCCTTGCCGCTCGCCTCAGCACAGGATCATAAGCGGGTGTTCGATGAAGATCGCGGTCCCAACACCGGCGGGATGGGGGCAATTTCTCCGACGCCGCGGATTACGCCGAAGCTCGAATCGATGATCATGGAGCGGATTATCACGCCGACGTTGCGAGGGCTTGCTGCGGAAGGGACGCCTTATCGCGGGGTCCTCTATGCCGGATTGATGCTCACCTCCTCCGGGCCGCATGTTTTGGAATTCAATGCCCGGTGGGGCGATCCGGAGACACAAGCGGTGTTACCGCGTCTGAAGAGCGATTGGGTCGATGTCATGGAAGCGGCGCTCGACCGCCGTCTCGATCACATCCAACTCGAATGGCGCGAAGAGTCGTCCGTCTGTGTGGTGCTCGCTTCCGAAGGGTATCCCGGCTCATACCGGAAAGGAGAGGTTATCTCCGGTCTTAATGAGTCGGGTCTTCCTGACACCATCGTCTTTCATGCCGGAACTGGACGGCACGAGAACGAGTGGGTGACGCAGGGAGGAAGGGTGCTGGGGATCACCGCCCTCGGCCGGACCGTCGCGGATGCACGGCGTCTTGCCTATCAAGGGGTTGACCGGATCTCCTTCCGCGGGATGCATTATCGGAGAGATATCGGTCTATCGGCTCTGAAGGAGACTTAGACCGGTCCGAATAATGATCCAGCTTCCCTCCCGGTTTCGAGCTGTTATTTTTTCGCAATCAAAGATTTCTTATCCCCGTCCTCTCCCTTTACCTTAAATAATGGATAGAGAAAAAAACGCCTTATCAAGGGACGCAGACTGCTGAACATCAATGCATAAGCCCCTGTCAGCCATCCGACGACAATCAGTACCAAGGCCCCCACCAGGAGGCGTTCTCCCAGGACCCACTCCTCCGGATATTTCTCCGCCGCTTCAGCAAGGCGGCTCATTCCAAGAAAGAAGCTGATTGTTAAAGAGAGGAAAGTCTTCCAAGGCAATTTCTGTTGCATGTCGTTTCCTCCTGTGGAGCGACACTTACTAAAAGCCGCTCGCCTGTCGCTCGATATCTGCTTGTTCTTTGACATCGAGGGGATGAAGAAAGTCTCGGATCGAGACGATTCCGATGATCTTTCCGTTTCGGGTTACCCCGATGTGGCGGATCTTCTTCTGCTCCATGAGATCGTTGGCATCGAGCACCGACCGGTCCGCCTCGATTGTAATAAGAGGAGACGTCATCACTGTCTTGACCGAGGTCGCGATCGGATCGATTCCTTTTGCGACGACTTTCCGAATGATATCAACTTCTGTGATAATCCCAGTATAGTTCCCCTCTTGGGTGACCAGGAGGCTTCCAATCTGGTTCCGGGCCATTTCCTCCGCCGCGTCACGAATGTTCTTCTCAGATCCGATCGAATAGATTTTCGTCGACATTAACTTTTCTATCGTAGGTAGCATAGGGCATATACCTCATGATGGAACAAGCTCCTCTGGCTTTCCAGGGATAGACCAAAGGAAATCTGCTGAATCTTTCTTCGTGATTCTAAATAAGAGCAAAATCGATGCCGCCGACGAGAAGCGCCAAAGATCGATTAGATCATGGTGTAGGGAGAACAGACTTCGAAATGAAGTGAAAGTGAGAAAAAGAGACCCATTATTCTAAGATGAAAGAGTGTAGAATTTATACACCCCTACGGATACAATGAAGGATCATTATTGCAAAATAGCCGTAGCAGAATTCATACGGGGCTCGGCGATCACTTCGGAACGGATCATTTCTATATCAAGCAAACCGCGGAGGAGCAGGCATGAAGAAAATCTCGATCGCTTTGATGCTTTTAGGTCTGGTCGGCTGCAGCGCCATTCGGTCTCAGACGATGACGGTCGCAAAGGAAAGCGCTTTGGCCGGAGAGGGGCAGTCGGTCACCTTCAAAGGGAAGGCGTTGCCGCTGGAAGGAACGGGGATCAAGGTCGGCGATCGACTGCCGGCCGCCGTCCTGGCGGCGAATGATCTCTCGCCGGTTAATCTGGCGGAGACGGGGGGGAAAGTCCGAATCATCAGCGTGGTTCCCTCGCTCGATACGCCGGTCTGCGAGGAGCAGACGCATGCGCTCAGCGAGCGAAACGGCGGGCTCGACAAGGAGGTTCAACTGATCACCGTCAGCATGGATCTTCCGTTTGCCCAGAAGCGGTTCTCGAAGGAGGCGAAAATCGGGAATGTCCTCTTTCTGTCGGATTATAAGGGAGCCGACTTTGGAAAGCGTTATGGACTGTTGATACAGCCGCTTCATCTTCTCTCCCGCGCGGTGCTCGTCGTCGACAAGGAAAATGTCGTCCGGCATCTGCAGGTGGTTCCGGAGATTACCTCGCTTCCGGATTTAGAGGCGGCGATGCAGGTGGCGAAGGGACTATTGTAGGGACGATCTACTCGTTGGCCGGGGTGAGGTTCGGCATCGAGAGGCGTCCGGATGTTTCGACCGCCAGGCGGCCGATCTGATCGAGACGTTTTCCCCAGCCCTCATCAATGATGCGTCCCTCCTGGTCAAAGACCTTCCACGGCTGCGGGATGGCGGCGAAGAGGGGGACGGCGATCCCGCGCAGGGCATGAACGACATGGATCAGCGCATTCACCGCGTTGACGGCGGCCTGGCTGCCGCCGCCGGTTGCGATGAGACCGACGACTTTAGATTCGATATAGGGCCGTTCATCGTCCGCCAGCAACTCGAAGAAATCGAACGCGTTTTTCGTGACGCCGGCAACGGTCCCATGATACGATCCGCCGCTCCAGATCATTGCGTCGGCCCGCCGAACAGTGTCGATCAGACGGGCCACATTCGGCCCATATTCATTCAGCGACTTTTCCGGATTGAAGAAGGGGAGATTCAGTTCCCGCAGATCGAGAAGCTCCGTCGTTGCGCCGGACTGCTCCGCCGCCTGGAGCGCCCGCATCAGGGCCCAGCGGCTGGTTGATTTCAGCCGGAGCGTTCCCCCCAATCCGACCAGGTGCAATCTCTTTTCCATGTTCGTCCTCCTTCCGATCCAAGTCGTTATTTCCGGCTCCACTCTTCCGTAACGGCGGGCTGAGGCACCCCTTTAATGGGGGGGCTTCTCTTGAATCTCCTTTTTATCAAGGCGGGAAGGGCGGTCCGCCAGGTGTCGATCTTGAGGTAAATCACCGGGACGAGGACCAGGGTCAAGAGCATCGAACTGCTGAGCCCGCCGACCAATGCCCAGGCCAATCCGGTCTTCCATTCGGAGCCGGCGCCGCTGCCGAGCGCAATCGGCAACATCCCGATCACCATCGCAAGCGTCGTCATCAGAATCGGACGAAGCCGCGTCCGTCCCGCCTCCACCAACGCCTCATAAGCACTCAGTCCCTCCGCCCTCTTCTGATTGGTCCGATCGACCAAGAGGATCGCATTCTTCGAAACCAATCCGATGAGCATGATCATTCCCAAGATCGAAAAGATGCTGAGCGATTTCATCGTGAGTGCCAGGGCCAGGAGGGCGCCGACGATCGCCACCGGGACGGAGAAGAGGACGACGAAGGGATAGATGTAGGAGTCGTACAGCGCCACCATGATCATGTAGACGAAGAGGATCGCCGCCAACAGGGCGATTCCCAAGCTGATAAAAGACTCCGCCTGATTTTTAAGATCCCCCTCGTAAGAGATTTCGATTCCTGCCGGAAGGATCTCTTTTGCCAACGCCGCCTGAATGTCCTGACCGATGCTCCCACTGGGCCGGCCGACCGCCTGCGACATCACCGTCACAGATTCGTTCCGATCGCTCCGTTGCAATTTGGTCGGTCCGGTCGTCTGGTAAATAGCGGCGAACTGATTCAGCTCGATCTGTTCTCCCCTGCGGTTTACGAATGGCAGGCTTCCAAGATCGGCCTGGCCGGATCGGTCGAACTCATCGAGGACGATCCGGATCGGGTACTCATCGTTTCCATCACGATACTTTGAATCATCGTCTCCGGTGAGGGCGACGCGCAGGGTTGTGCCAACCTCGGCGAGCGAGAGGTCGAACGCCGCCATCTTCTGCCGATCGATCTCGACGCGGGTCTCCGGTTTTCCTTCCTCGGACGAAAGGCGGACGTTCGGCCGTTCCCGGGATCGTCCGGACGATCCCGGAGACCCGGTCGGCCGCCTTCTGAACGTCGTTGCGGTCGGTGCCCCTTATGACAAGTTGAATCGGAGTTTGGTTGGCCATTCCGAAGATGCCGATCGGATTGATCCGGACCTTCACGCCCGGAATCTGCCGCACTTGATTCTTAATCTCCTGGCCGACCTCGGCGGTCGATTTGGCCCGCTGATCCATTGGCACCAGAGAGACGTTCAGCTCGGAGATATTATTGGAAGACTGCCCGATAAATCCCTCATTCGAAGCGCCCACATCGACGAAGACCTTCCGGACTTCCGGTATCGTGGCGAGGATCCGCTCGACATCTTGTGTGACGTAGTTGGTCTGCTCGATCGTCGCGCCGGGCGGAAGTTCGAGCGCGACCGAAAACTCACCCCGATCCGACTCGGTGATGAACTCGTTGCCGATAAAGCCGAGCGGCACCAGCGCCAGGGCGCCGACAAAAAGAAGCAGGCTGATCGAAACGATCTTCCAGCCGTTGGCAAGGCTCCATTTTAGCGATCCGACATACTCCGCCGTCATTCGGTCATAGAAGGCCTCGAAGCGGCGGCCGAACCGGGCGAGCAAGGTCGCATCGTTTAGCGATTCGAGCCGGGCGAACCGGGAGGCCAGCATCGGAGTGATCGTAAAGGAGACGAAGAGGCTTAAGAGGGTGGAGACGACCACGACGATCGAGAATTGCCGCATGATGTTTCCGACGAGTCCGGTGACCATCGCCAGCGGGAGGAACACGGCGATATCGACGAGCGTGATCGAGAGGGCGGAGAAGCCGATCTCATTTCGCCCCTTCAGCGCCGCTGTCCGCGGCGCTTCCCCCTTTTCCAGATGGTGATAGATATTCTCCAGAACGACGATCGAATCGTCGACCAGGATGCCGACCACCAATGAGAGTCCCAAGAGGGTCATCAGATTGAGGGTAAAATCAAATGCGTACATGGCGATGAAGGTTGAGACCAACGACGTTGGGATCGCAATCATCACAATGACGGCGTTCCGGAGACTGTAAAGGAAGACCAGCATTACCGCGGCGACCAGGAGGATTGCCAAAAAGAGGTCGTGTTTGACGGCGTTCGCCGCATCGAGGGTAAAGAGGGAGGTGTCTTGGGCGATATCAAATTTTAATCCGATGTCGGCGTGGGTTGCCTCGATTTTCTGAATTACTTCCCGAGCGAGTCGGCTGACTTCGACGGCGTTTGCATCCGATTGTTTCTGGATAAAAAGCCCAATGGCGGTCTTCCCGTTGACCCGACTGATGTGGGTGTATTCCACCTGGCCGTCTTGAACTTCGGCGATGTCGCGCAGAGAGATGTCGCCACCCGCCTTGGAGCGCCCGACGACGAGGTTTTTCAGCTCCTCCAGGGAGCCGAATTTGCCGGCGACCCGAACGACGTATTGTCCCTCTTCCCGTTTGATTTTTCCGGTCGGGAAATCCAGGTTGGCGTTTTTGATCGTCTCCGTTGCCTGGAGAATGGAGAGGCCATAGGCGCGCAGACGCTGCGGATCGAGATTCACTTTGATCTCCCGTTCATCTCCCCCGATCAGAATAATTTGTCCCACCCCGGCCACCTTGGAGAGCTGAGGTTGGACGCGATCTTCGAGGAGCCGGTGGAACTCCTTCGGCGGAAGCTGGGCGGTGACACCGATCCGAAGGATCGGGAATTCATCCAGCGCGAACTTGGAGAGAATCGGCGTTCTTGCCTCGTCGGGGAGATTCGCCCGTGCCTCGCCGACCCGGCGCTGAGCCTCTTGGAGCGCCAGATCGATATCGGCCGACTGAGTGAACTCGACGATCACCATCGAAATCCCTTCTTGTGAATTGGCGTTGACCGTGGAGACTTTATCAAGGGTTGAGACCGCATCTTCGATGACTTTCGTCACCGAGGTTTCCACTTCATTTGGAGAGGCGCCCGGGTAAACCGTGGTCACCGTCACGACCGGCGGAGTGATCTTCGGGAGTAGTTCGTACTGGAGCTGCTTGTAGCTGAACAGACCGAGCACCGCGAGGGCGGAGAAGATCACCACGATCAAAGAGGGCCGCTTGATGGAAAGCTCTGTCAGCGTCATGGCTGTTCTCCTTGTTTCCGGATCTCCTTGGCAGAGGGATCCGCGCTATTCATCACCGTCACCGGAACCTTGTCTTTCAGGTTGCTTTGGCCGGCAATCACCACGGTTTCGCCTTCCTTCAATCCCTCCCGGACCTCGAGACGGGTCCCGGAGTCGGAACCGATCACGATATCGCGGAGGACCGCGATCCCGTTTTCAACCACATAGATCTGAGGTTTTCTGATACTTCCGACAAGCGCCTCGCGGGGAATGGCGAGAACCTCCTCCTGAGGGATCGAGATGAAGGAGACCCGGGCAAACATCCCGGCCTTCAGGGGATCTGTTTTACTGTTCGGAAGAGTGATCTCCACTGGATAGGTGTGCGCCTCATCGGCCTTGGCGCTGATGTTTTTTATTTTTCCTTCAAATATTCGACCGGGATAAATTTCAGTGGTGATCTTTACCGGATCGCCGACCTTCAGCCGGAACGCATCCCGCTCCGCCACATTCAACTTGACCTTGAGAACGGAGAGATCGACCACGTTGGCCACCACGGTCCCGGGGGTGACCATGGTTCCGATGTCGACCGGGCGGGCCGTGACGACGCCCGATATCGGGGTGGTGATTTGCGTGTCCCGGAGCTGCCGGCGGGCGACGATCTGCTGCGCCTCCGCCGCTTTGAAGGCCTGACGCACCCCTTCCAACTGCGCATCGGGGACGATCCCTTCTTGGTGGAGCGTCTCAAACCGGTCGAGGTCTTTTTTTGCCTTTTGAAAATTAACCTCCGCGCTGGCGAGACTGGCCTGCTTGAGCTCATCATCGACATGGATGAGGACCGCGCCGGCCCGCCTTTGATCGCCGATATTGGCGAGAACCGCCGTAATCCGGCCCTGCGTTTCGGAGATCACGGCGACGTCATTGTTGGCGGCCACCGTTCCGACCAGAGAGAGGCTCTCGGCCAGTTTCTGTTTGCCGACCGCGCGGGCGGAGACGGGGAAGGCGGCCGGGGTGTCGTTTTTTGCCCTCGCATCGATTTGCGCTTTATTGCCGAGCAGAACCGCAATGATGACTCCCAGAACCAACACGATTGCCGCGGTAGCGGCTAATTTCTTCATGACGAACTCCTTGTTCCTTTGACCGATCGACGGTGACCCCCTGGGGGCTTTTTGTTTTCAAAATACTTCGGCCTGGCTTCCTCTGCGAGCGTCCCCTCGAAGATCACCTTGGCGATCATTTCAAAGACCTGCGAGGCCGAGAAGGGGAGCTGAGAAAGCATTTCCGGGTTGATCATCTTTTGGATGATATTCGCATACATCAAGACCACGATTTGGGAATCGACATCGCTCCGGAAGATGCCCTTTTTTACCCCTTCGTTACAGAGTTGTGAAAAATCGGTCAGGATTTTCTTATGGCGGTATTCATCGATCGCTTTCCAGACCTGAGGAACGTTCTTCCGGAGGTCTTCGATGCAGGCGGGGTCGATCTTCGCGTATTGCATTCCGATCTGCATCATGATCTGTTTGAGCTTTTCGACGAAATCGAGCTCTGGGTTGAAGAGGATGCCGTTTAAATTGCAGTCGCATTCCCGCAGCGTCGATTGAATGGCTTCTTCAAGAAGATGATCTTTGCTGGAGAAGTATTTATAGAGGGTCTTTTTGCTGATGCCGATGGCCGACGCAATCTCATCGGTGGTCACTTTGGTAAAACCGAATTTATAGAATCGGTCGCGGGCCGCCTCTAAAATACGATCTCTGACCTGAGTCTCTTCACTGTTCATTCAATCTCCTCATCCCAATCGGAAGCAAGCTGATATTAAGAACCGTGGAAACCATAAAAGTATTTATGGTTTCCAGATTACCAGGGCGTTATTCCGCTGTCAAGGTCATTTTCGGATGTGTGGATGGGTGGTCGGCTTTACGCGTTGGAGAATCAGAGAGTTCATAAGAGATCTAAAGATGCAATCGATCTGTCGTGGGTCATTTTCTGACGCACGGAAGTCCTCCCCGGGAAAGCGGGTATCCAGAGGATCTAAAGTCCCTGGACGGCGATCGCGAAGCGATCGGAGGCGCTGCGCGCATCGAGTCGGTTCCAGGCGCTTTCCCGCCTGCGCGGGAATGACGATGAAGACAGCGCGTTCTTAGAACCAAACGGACCCATGATCAACAGCTCTGTCAGCTTGACACGCTTCTTTTGCCTATGTTAGTTTGGCGTTATTCATTTTATCTACCAGGAGATTCCATGGGCGAGTGGTCTGTACTAATTTTGATGGGAAGTGATTCGGATTGGGAGGTAATGCAAGAGGCGGCCAAGATCTTAAAAGAATTTGAGGTCGGTTACGAGATGACTGTCTCTTCGGCCCATCGGTCTCCTGAGCGGACGAGGCGGCTCATCCGTGAAGCCGAGGAACGGGGGGTCCAGGTCATTATCGCCGGGGCGGGCGGCGCGGCGCATCTGGCCGGGGTCATCGCCGCCGAAACGATCCTTCCCGTGATCGGCGTTCCGATCACTTCCGCTCTGAATGGACTCGACTCGCTCCTCTCCACGGTCCAGATGCCGGGCGGGATTCCGGTCGCTTCGATGGCGATCGGCAAGGCCGGGGCGAAAAATGCAGGGATTTTTGCCGCGCAGATCGTCGCCAGGCGTTCCCCCGAGGTCGCCAAGCGCCTTCTCTCCTATAAAAAATCCCTTGCTGAGGAAATGGAAGCAAAGGGGAAGCGGCTCCATGAAAAAGGTCATTCCGATTGATCCTGATGATCCGGATTCCTCTCTTCTCTCCGATGCGGCGGCGCTGATCCGAAAGGGAGGCGTCGTTGCGATCCCGACCGATACCTTTTACGGTCTGGCGGCCGACCCCTTTGATCCCAAGGTGATCTCCCGCCTCTTCGAAATCAAAGGCCGCGATGCTTCGAAACCAATCCTTCTCCTCATCTCCAGATTGGAGATGCTTCCCTCGTTGGTCGAGGGATTATCACCCCTCGCAGAAAAGATCATCGGCCGCTTTTGGCCCGGCCCGCTGACCCTCATCTTCAAAGCATCGAAGCGTCTTCCGGGTCTCTTGACCGGCGGGAGAGGAACCATCGGAATCCGTTTTCCGAATGCGACTCTCCCGGTCCGTTTGATTGATCAGGTGGGTTTCCCAATCACCGCGACCAGCGCCAATCGATCCGGGGCGCCTTCTCCCGCCTCGGCGCAAATGGTGGAGCAAGCGTTCGGGGCCTCGATCGATTCCATTTTAGACGGCGGCCCTTGTTCCACAATTCCTTCCACTGTTTTAGATCTCACCACGCCTGAACCGAATCTTCTGCGTGAGGGAAGGGTCTCCGCTGAACTGTTGGCCGCCACGATAATGAAGGATTAAAGTGCGCTACTTTTTGGATCGGGTCAATCTCACGACCAAGCTGGTCTTGATGATGCTCCTCTTGACCCTCCTCTCCTTGATGGCCTCGTATGTCTATAACGTCCGAAGCGAAAAAGAGTTTATCCGGAAGGTGGAGGATAATATCGGTGATCTCTCGACCGCGATTAAGATCAGTGTCGAAGAGCTGACGAGCACCGCGCGAACCGACGAGGCGCGCCTGGCCGATTACGTGGGGCGACTGAAGAACAAAGGGGTCAAAGAGCTCTCCATCATCAGCAACGAGCGCGAGGTCATCGCCAGCTCCAATCCCAAGCGGGTGGGGGCGAGAATCATCACCCAGGTTGATCCGAAGCACAAAGACCTTTTTATCACGGCGAAGATCGGAGAGGAGCAAGAGCTCGCAGGCCCCAGCCGGGAGTACAATCTCCTCGTTCCGATCGTGGTCGACGGGGAGCGGATGGGATTCGTTCATGTCGACATGCGCCTTGAAGACTACGGGCAATTCTTAAAAGACAATCATCGCCGCCGGTTGGTGACCACCTTCTTTATCTTTACCGTCGGGATCGGCCTCTCCTTTTTTCTCTCCGTAAAATATACCCAGCCGATCGAGGAAGTGGTTCAGGCCGCCAAGAAGATTGCATCGGGGGATCTGTCGAAAACCCTGCCGGAGCATCGCCATGACGAGATCGGAGAGCTGACGAAGAGTTTTAATGAGATGGTCGATAAGCTCCGGCGCCAGCGGGAGCTGGAGGAGCGGCTGCGGCAGGCGGAGCAGCTCTCGGCGCTGGGGCAGATGGCCTCCGGCATTGCGCATGAGATCCGAAACCCGCTCAATTTAATTAATCTCAGCATCGATCATCTTAAGTCTCAGTTTCCAAATTGGGATGCGATCAAGCGGAAAGAGGCGGAGGAGATTATCTCCAATGTGAAGGTGGAGATTTATCGCCTCAACCAGATGATCGAGAATTTCCTGAAGTATGGAAAACCGCTGCGGCTCCATTTCGCGGAGATCTGTGTCGATGCGCTGCTGCAGGAGGTCCTCCAGCTTGCTCGGCACAAGGCGGGGGAGGAGAAGATCGAATTCATCCTGGATGCCGAGCCTTTTATTCCGAAAATCACGGCCGACCCGGAGCAGCTGAAGACCTGTCTGATTAATGTCATTTTGAATGCAATCCAGGCGATGCCGAAGGGGGGGAAATTGGAGATCGGCGTCCGGACGGAGGCCGCCACCCAAAAGGTGATGGCGGAAGACCCCTCGTCCGGGAATCTTGTCCTCACCTTCCGCGACACCGGGGCCGGCATTGAAGAAGAGGATTTAAAGAAGATTTTCGAGCCCTATTTTACGACAAAGAAATTGGGAATCGGGTTGGGGTTGGCCATCACCAAGCGGATTATTGAAGAGCATGGCGGCGCCATCCATGTCCAAAGTCAAATCCAACAGGGGACGAGGGTGGCGATTCATCTCCCGGTCCAAAGGAGGTCCATTTGAAGAAGGGGCAGATCCTGGTGGTCGATGATGAGCGGTCGCAGCGCGACATCTTAAAGGTGATCCTCAAGACCGAAGGGTACGGTGTGCAGACCGCGGGGAGCGCAACCGAAGCGATCCGGATGGCGGAAGAGGATTCATTCGATCTCGTCTTAAGCGATCTGAAGATGCCCGATAATGATGGGCTTTTCATCCTCGATCGTCTCTTCAAAATTAATCCGGGGGTTTGCATCATTATTATGACGGCGCATGGGACGATCGATTCCGCCGTCGAGGCGATCAAGAAGGGGGCCTTTGATTACCTGACCAAACCGCTCGATCGAGAGGAACTCCTCATCTCGGTTGTGAGGGCCTTTGAGAAGCTGAACCTGGTTCATCAAAACAAAATGCTGCAGGAGCAACTTTCGGAACGGTTTGGCCTCTCGAATATGATCGGAAATCACGTCAAAATGCAGGAGATTTTTAAAACGGTCCGGAAGATCGCGAACAGTACGGCGACCGTATTGATCTTTGGAGAGAGCGGAACGGGAAAAGAGTTGATCGCGAGGGCGATTCATTACAACAGTATTCGAGGGGAGAAGCCTTTCCTGGCGATTAACTGTGCGGCGATTCCGGATACTTTGATTGAAAGTGAGCTGTTCGGCTACGAAAAGGGGGCCTTTACCGGAGCGATCGGGCGGGGTATCGGACTGTTCGAGGCGGCCGATGGCGGGTCTCTCTTTCTCGATGAGGTTGGAGACCTCTCCCTGACAATGCAAGCAAAGATCCTGCGAACAATCCAGCAGCGAGAGATTCGGCGGATCGGCGGACGGGAAGAGATCAAGATCGATGTGCGGGTGATTGCGGCGACCAATAAAAACTTAGAGGCCGAGATCCAGGAGGGGAATTTCCGCGAAGATCTTTTTTACCGGTTGAACGTGATCTCCATCCGGCTTCCATCTTTGGCGGAGCGGGCGACCGATATCCCTGCATTGACCAGCCATTTTATTGAGAAATATAACCAGCGGTCCGATAAGCGCATTCAAGGGATCTCGCATCCGGCGTTGCGCCTGCTTCTCGACTATTCCTGGCCTGGAAACGTGCGGCAGCTGGAATCGACGATCGAGCGGGCGGTCCTCCTCTGTGAGGGAGAAACGATCGAGACGGAAGATCTACCCCAGGAGATTCGACTCAAGAGCTTTTCATCCGACCGGATCGCTTTTGAAATTCCTCCGCAAGGATTCTCTCTGGAGGAATTTGAAAGGGAACTTCTGATGAAGGCGATGGAGAAGAGCAATGGGGTCATTGCAAAGGCGGCGAAACTTCTGGGGATCAGCTATCGGACGCTGCAGTATCGCCTTGAGAAATTCAATATCCGAAGAGAGGAAGACCCCCTCCCCAGGAGCATCCTCCCGATGCAAAAAGGCAAGTAAGAAGCCTCATTCTCCCCGAGATCGGCTAAAATAAGATGAGGAAGTAAGCGGTCGTTTATTCAATCGGAGGATGTGAAATGGGTAAAGCAATCGCCTTGGTTCTCTCGTTGTTGTGCGCCGGTCTGCTCGTGGCGGCATCTGTCACGGCGGAGGAAGCCGCGGGAAATGAAAAACCGGCCATGGCATCCAAAAAGGGGAAGATGACGAGCATCAAAGGGGAGATTACAGAGATCGACGGGGCGGGGAATGTAAGGGTCAAAGAAAAGGAGAATGAGATCACCATCACCGTGACCGAAAAAACCATTATCACTGCGGGAAAGATCAAAAGAACCCTGGCCGATTTGAAAGCCGGTGATAAAGTCGTTGCGAAGTTTACAGAAGAGGACGGAAAAAAGGTCGCCCGTTCCATCCGTGTCGCCACCGTCGGAAAAGGGGGGGGAAAGAAGCCGGCTGCACCGAAAGCGGAAGCGCCGCAGACAGAGACGCCGGCGACCGATGCCCCTCCGGCGGAGGTGCCTCAACCCTAAGACGGATCAGGATCGAAGGAATAGGCGGTCCAGAAGAGACAAGCGAAGAGAATGAGTGCCGGCGGCTTCAGGTCGTCGGATTGGATGAAGGTGGAGTTGGCTTCGGGGTGGTTTCCTTGGAAGGTGTTTCTCCTTTTTCGCTCGCGGTGTCCGATTTTCCCTCTCCCTTGGCATTGGAGGTGGAATCACTTTTTCCGTTCTTTTTTGCATAATCGGTGATATACCATCCGCTCCCTTTAAAGAGCAGACCGGCCGGGGAAGAAACCATCTTATGGACTTTTCCGCCGCAAGAGGAACAGACTTCTAAGGGGGGATCGGAGAGTCGCTGTATTAACTCAACACGTTTTTTGCATTGTTCACATTCATATTCGTAGATCGGCAAACCCAATACCTCCTTGTGTACTGATACTAAATTCTACCTTTTAAACCCAACTTGATCGAGGGGCGTTGCTCGCGGCGCATACTGAAATTTAAGAAAGCTTGAGCACCGCGTTTTTGAGCTTTTCAAGACCCTCCCTTAAGACCTCCCCCGAAACGGCATAGGAGAGCCTGAGATATCCCTCGGCTCCGAAGGCTTCCCCGGGGATCGTCGATATTCCCCCTTCTTCCAGGAGAAAGGAGGCGAGGTCGGTCGAACCCTTAATCTGATATCCCTTGTAGCCGGTTCCCATCAAGCCCTTGATGTTGGGGAAGACATAAAAACTTCCCACCGGGCGGGGACAGCGAATTCCCCGGATCTGATTTAATTGCTCGACCACGAATCGGCGCCGCTGATCGAATTCCGCCACCATCGTCTTAATAAAGTCGTCGCTCCCGTGAAGGGCGGCCGCGGCGGCCTTCTGCGAAATAGAAGTCGGGTTCGATGTGCTCTGGCTCTGCACGGTTCCCATTGCATCGATGATTTCCTTCGGACCGGCCGCATACCCAATCCGCCAGCCGGTCATGGCATAGGCCTTTGAGACACCGTTGACGGTGATGGTCTTTTTCTTTAATTCCGGGCCCAATGAGGCGATGCTGGTATGAGCCATGCCGTCATACATAAATTTTTCATAGATCTCATCCGAGATGATCCACACCGGCGCATCCAGAAGAACACCCGCGAGTGCTTCCAAATCTTTTGCCGAGTAAGAAGACCCCGTTGGATTCGACGGATAATTGAGGATCACCGCCTTGGTCCTCGGGGTGATCGCTCTTTTGAGCTGATCGGGGGTCATCAGGAACTGGTTTTCTTCCCGGGTCTCGACGATGATCGGTGTTGCATCATTTAAAAGAACTTGATCCGGATAGGAGACCCAATAAGGGGCCGGGATGAGGACCTCGTCTCCCTGCTCAAAAAGAACTTGGGCGATGTTGTAAAGCGTATGCTTCGCCCCGCAAGAGATAATAATTTCTTTTTTTTCATAGTCAAGGTTGTTTTCATGTTTCAGTTTCCGGCAGATCGCTTCTTTCAACTCCTCGGTCCCGGAGGGGGGAGTGTATTTTGTGAATCCTTGCTGGATCGCGCGGATTCCGGCTTCGGCCGCAGCGGGGGGGGTATTAAAATCAGGTTCCCCCAATCCAAAGTCGGTGATCGAGATCCCCTTTGCCATCATCGCCTTGGCCTTTGCCGCCATGGCCATGGTGGGAGAGGGTTTGATTTGCTGGACACGTTTAGCGAACTTCATTTCGATCCCACCTATTTTGCTTGCGTATTTTATTGTCTTGGAAATTTTTCAAGTAACTTTTCTGAAACGCCCTTGGGAACGAAGGCGGTCACATCGCCTCCATAACCGGCGACCTCTTTGATTAACGTCGAAGTAATGTAGGAGTACTCTTCACTCGGCATTAGAAAAACGGTTTCGATGGTTGGGTCGAGTTTCCGGTTCATCATCGCCATCTGAAATTCGAATTCAAAATCAGATATCGCCCGGACCCCTCTCACAATTGCCATGGCTCCTTTTTTCCGCAAATAATTAATCAGGAGGCCCTGAAAAGGTTCTACACTCAAATCACGGAAGCCCTCCGTTGCCGTTCGGATCATCTGGAGGCGCTCTTCGAGGGTAAAGAGGGGGGCTTTCTTGGGATTGGGAGCAACGGCGACAAGCACGCTGGGAAAGATTCGAAGGATCCTTCGAATAATATCGATATGCCCATTTGTGATCGGATCGAACGTTCCGGGATAAACTGCGAGTTTGAGTTTTTCAGCCTTTGCCATAAAAAGAAAGGACGGTTTCGCCGTATTTATACCGTTTTATGAAACGGAGTCGGCCGATTTGCTCAGCCAGGATTTTTTTGTGGAAGTGTTGTATGATTACCGTTGCGTCGTCGGCTATCATATCACCCTCTCCGAGCAATGGCAATGTTTTTTCAACCTCTTCCCCCTCGTAGGGGGGATCAATAAAAATGAAGTGAAAGGGACCGGTTTTCTTCTTTTTCAAGAAGTCGACCGCATCCATACAAAAGAGGTCGAACTTTCCCGCGAAGGGAGATAAAGAGAGGTTCTTTTTCAAAAAGCCGACGTGTCTTTTGCTTTTTTCGACGAAGACGACCTCGTCCGCGCCTCGGCTTAAGGCTTCGATCCCGACAGAGCCGATGCCGGCGTAGAGATCGAGAAAGGAAGCTCCCTCGATCCGATCCGAAAGGATATTAAACAAGGCCTCCTTGACCTTATCGGACGTCGGGCGAACATCCAATCCCGAAGGGGCATATAATTTTCTTCCCTTATGTGAGCCGGAGATAATTCTCATGGGCCTCTTTCGCCGAATCTTACTGTAAAGGTGCGGGGCGCTCGTTCTTTGACTTTGGTTCAAAGTTAAACTATAATATCACGCCTGGAGAACCTTATGAAGCCCTTTGTCTTTTTTCTTCTTTTACTCGGAGCGTGTGCTCCTCTTTCTCCCCCGCTGACTTCGGTGGATAAACCGTCGACCGCGGAGGGACCGGAGATCATTCAAGTCATTGTGAAGCCGGTCATCACCAGCGGGCTCAAGTCGGAGGATGAACAAAAGTGGGGGGTGGACCTGTCAGCCTACTTTACCGCTTTTGAAGTTCGGATTATCAATAAAACAAACGAAGAGATCTCCTTTGAGCCGACTCGGTCGCGCCTGGTTAATGAGGGCGGCCAAATGGTTCAGGCTTTGGATGAGAGAGGAACCATCCGATATTACATGAACGGCGACGGTGATCCGGTCGTGACGCTGATTCCAAAATCAAAGGCGATTGTCGAACAAGAGAAGAGGCGGATCCTCCAGGCCAGACTGAAAAATGAGACCATTACACCTGGAGGGCAAAAAGAAGGGCTCATCTTTTTTAAGAAGGTGAGCCCTGAGCGTTGCCAGGAAATTGCACTCGAACTGGAGGTTGCCGTCGGTGAAAGCGGAGAAAGGAAGGAATTTTCCTTTCCCTTCTCCTGTGAGAATAAAAGCTAGTTGATACAAATATCGATTTTTGGTCGAGGACCTACTTGTATCTATTCCTCGTTTGTTGCTGCGGTGCCGACCGGTTCAAGGAAGGGTAGGCTTTTCTTCTGGTTATCCAAAATCGTTTTGTCCATGAGCGTGCCGCAGTTGATGCATTTCCAGGCATGGAAGACAATGAAGAAATCAGAGAGTCGTTCCAGATACATCAGGCCTTCACATTTTGGGCATTTCATTTTCGCTCCTGTTTAAGGTGATATGCCCTTTTTTAGCAATTGATATGCCACAGATTGTAAGCTTCTTATCTTATTGATATTTCAGATATTACATAAGGCATCTTTCCACGTTAAGCAGGCAGAGCCTATCTTTAAGTGACAAAATTTGTCAGTTTCTTGGGTAAGATTCTACCGAAAATTTCCAACAAGGGGATCGCTTAATGGCCAAGATCAAGGATTGGCCTGCAGGGGAAAGACCGCGGGAGCGCCTGATTAAGGAAGGTCCGCAAGGTCTTTCCGATGCCCAGCTCTTGGCCATTCTCCTCCGAACCGGTACCGATCAGGAGAACGCGGTGCAACTCGCGATGGGTCTCTTGGAGCAGTTCCATGAATTAACCAACTTCTCGAACTTGAGCATCAAAGAGCTCTGCTCCATCCGTGGGATCGGTCCGGCGAAAGCCGCTCAATTGAAAGCCGCATTCGAATTAGGACGCAGATCGCTCGCGCCCCCTGTTTCTCAAAAAACGAAGATCACTTCGAGCCAGGATATCTATCGGCACTTCTCCTCCACCTTCAGATCTCTTAAGAAAGAGATTTTCAAGATCGTTTTATTAGATCAAAAAAATAAGATCATCCGAGATGTACTTGTTTCCGAGGGAAGTCTTACCTTAACGGTGGTACACCCGCGGGAGGTGTTTAACCCTGCGGTTCGAGATTCGGCTGCGTCGGTGATCTTCTTGCATAACCATCCGAGCGGGGATCCGACACCGAGCACTGAAGACAAGGAGTTAACAAGGCGACTGGTCGCGGCAGGGGATTTGATGGGAATTCAGGTTTTGGATCATCTGATCATCGGAGAGAATCACTATTTTAGTTTCTCGGATGCCGGCTATATCCGAAATCTTTCTCCTCGGATTGCGGTTTTAGAGAAACGGACATAAAATTACGATAGAGAAAGGGAATATGAACCCACTTTTAGTTTTATGGTTGCTGGTTTTATCGAGCACGATTATCTTGTCGGGCATTTTCTTCCTGGCGGAGAACTACTCCCATATTATCGGGAACTTTTACTTCCTGATGGGGGCCTTTTTCGGCTCATACGGTCTATATATATTTGTTCAATGGATCGTTCGGCGCAACCGGAAGCCGCCCGCCTAAATCAATGATGACGAAAGAAGCGCTCATCGAACAGCTTGAAGCGTCGGCGGTGCTGTTGGAACTGCAAGGGGAGAATCCCTTTAAGTGCCGTGCTTATGTCAATGCGGCTCGCGCAATTGCAGCGCTCGATATCGATTTACATGAAGCCGTCCAGAATCGGACTCTGATGGAGCACAAAGGGATCGGCAAAGCGATGTTTGAGAAGATCTCAAACGCGATCGAAACCGGCCGGCTCCAATCTTATGAAGAACTGAGGGCGGCCACTCCGTCCGGACTGTTGGAGATGTTGAAGATCAAGGGGCTGGGTCCGAAAAAGATCAAGCTCGTTCACGATCAGCTTGGAATTAAAGACGTTGTTGAACTGGAATATGCCTGTATTGAAAACCGCTTGGTCGACCTTCCCGGCTTTGGAAAGAAAACCCAAGAAAAAATATTAGAAGGGATCTCCTATCGTAAGAAGCAGAGGGGGTTTCATCATTGCCATACCGCGCGAAGAGAGGGGGAAGCGCTCTTAACGAAGCTCCGCGCCAGAGAAGAGGTCGTCCGTGCGGCATTTGGGGGGAGTGTTCGAAGGAGAAATGAGATCGTTCAGGATATCGATCTCATCGCCAGTTGCGATCACCCCGACGACCTGATCTCCTTTTTTTGTGGATTGCCGGAAATCGAGCGCGAAATCGCTCGATCTGAGAATAAAACAAGGGTCGTTTTGACGTTGGGGATCGAGGTCGACCTTTATGTGACGACGGAAGAACGATTTCCTTATCTGCTGCATCATTACACCGGGAGCAAGGAGTACCACGCCGAGCTGGAAGAGCGCGCCAAAAAGTTTGGAATCAGGATCAGCGAGTACGGCCTGTTTCTAGATGATCATATCTTGCCCTGTCAAGAAGAGAAGGAGATCTTCTCTACACTGGAGCTGGATTATATCGAGCCTGAACTGCGGGAGAACCAAGGAGAGATTGAAGCCGCCGCGCAACATCGCCTTCCCACTCTGATTACCGAGCAAGATCTCCGCGGCATCTTTCATGTCCACAGCACCTACAGCGACGGTTCCGGGTCCCTTTTCGAGATGATCGCGGCGGCCGAGCGGGCCGGCTTGGAGTACATCGGCATTTCCGATCATAGCCAATCGGCCTTTTATGCGAATGGGCTGAAAGAAGATCGCATTCAGAAGCAGCATGATGAGATCGAACAACTCCGCGAGCGCTTCAAAGGGATCCATATCTTCAAAGGAGTCGAAGCCGATATCCTCCCCGACGGCAGCCTCGATTATGACGATCGCATCCTCTCTTCTTTCGATTTTGTCATTGCTTCTGTTCATTCCCGTTTCAATATGTCCGAAAGAGAAATGACCGACCGGGTCGTCCGTGCCATGAGTCACCCGAAGGTCACCTTTTTGGGGCATCCCACCGGTCGAATCCTCCTCTCGCGTCAGGGATATCCGCTTGTCATCCGAGAGGTGATTGAAGCCGCGCATCGGTATGGTGTGATCCTTGAGCTGAACTCCAGCCCCTATCGGCTCGATCTGGATTGGCGGTATTGTAAGCTGGCCAAAGAGGCTGGCGTCCGATTGAGCATCAATCCGGATGCGCACGGTGTTGAAGGCATTTCGGATACCTTCTTCGGTGTTGGGATTGCGCGAAAAGGATGGCTTTCCAAAGAAGATATTATTAATACCCTTCCACTCGATCAAATCAAAGCCTTTCTGATGAATAAACAAAAATAGTCATTCGCATTTTCCTTCTCGGATTCTTTCCCTTCTCCGCCTCTGCGCTTCGCCTCGGTGTGCGAGCGCAATCCCTTGGATAAACGTATTTTTATTTACAGTTTACGACAAAAATGTTAAATTACTGAGATTTTGAACCTGGAGGAAAGGTTGCCCCATTGCTAAAGCGGTTCGGTCCTGTTTCCCTTCTAGTCGCTCTCATCCTGATTGTTTTTTCCTCCCTGGGTTTTGCAGAGGACAGTGAGATCCGAATCAAGCTCATTGAGGTCGAGGGAAATCGAAAAATCGACACAGCCACGCTCCTCTCCAAAATTTCGCTTAAAGAGGGAGATCGCTTCTCTCCGGATCAGATTCGAGAGGATATTAAAGCGCTTTACCGATTAGGCTACTTTGATCGGGTCGAAGTTGAGACGGAGGGATTCGAAGGGGGGCTGGCGGTCACCTTCAGGGTCCACGAAAAACCATTTCTTATCGATGTGGTCTATGAAGGAAATGAAAACATCGATAAGGACAAATTAAAAGAGAAGGTGCCGGTCAAAACCGATACTTTCCTCGATATGGAGGAGATCAACTCTTACGTTGATAAGATCAAAAAGGTCTATGAGGCGGATGCCTATTACAGCGCGGAAGTGACCCCGGTGATTCAACTCATCTCGGAAGATCAAGCCGTATTGACCTTTTTAATCAAAGAGGGAGCGCGCGCCTATGTCCGCCGCATCCGATTGAAAGGAAACGAGGCGTTTACCGGCAAAGAATTAAGAAAGCAGCTCGAGACATCGAAATATTTCTGGTTGACCTCCTGGCTGACCGAATCGGGCCGCTACAAAGAAGAGACCATCCAAGCCGACCTCGATCGGCTGCGGGAGCATTATCTCAATCACGGTTATCTGCAGGTCCAAGTGGCGGAACCGAAGGTGACCCTCAGCGAGGATAAACAGTGGTTTGATATCGCCTTCTCGATTGTGGAGGGAGATCAATTCCGGGTTCGGGAGATCCGTTATGAGGGGAATGAGCTCTTCGAGACCGAGCGATTGATCAATCTGACGAAAAGCAAAGAGGGGAATATTTTCAATCGCGGTCAGATTCGGCAGGATATCATGAGCATGGTCGATCTTTATGGCGAGCGTGGCTATATCTTTGCCAATGTGGTCCCCCAACTCTCGCCGCATCTTGAAGATAAAACGGTCGATGTGACCTTTCAAGTGAGCGAAGACGACCCGGTGAAGGTCAGAGAAATCCACATTACTGGCAATGACAAAACCCGCGACAAAGTTATCCGAAGAGAGGTCCGTGTCAACGAACAGGAACTTGTCAATACACGGCTGCTCCGGCGAAGCTTTCAACGGCTGAACAATCTGAACTTTTTTGAAAACATTGAAATCATCCCCGAGCAGGTCGAGCCGGGGTGGGTTGATCTGAATGTGAAGGTCAAGGAGAAACCGACCGGCACCTTCAGCATCGGCGGCGGGTACAGCTCGGTCGATCGCTTTATCGCCATGACCGAGGTGACCCAGGGAAATCTTTTCGGGAGAGGGCAGCTCTTGCGGGCGAAGGCGGAACTGGGGGGAAGGCGAACGAACTACAGCATCACCTTCAGAGAGCCCTATCTTTTTGATTCGAATATTTCCGGCACGACCGACCTCTTTAATAGTGTACGGGAGTTCGGCACTTATCAAGAAAAGCGGGTCGGCGGGGATTTGGTGCTTGGGCGCTCGTTTGGAGAGTATGTCAACGGGAGTGTCAGCTATACGTTAGAGACACTCAATATTTTTGACCTGCGCAGAGTCACGCGTGAAGAGAGGGACCCCACCACAGGCGAAGTGATCCGAACCTTTACCGAGATTGACCCCGATATTCCTGAACAGGTCGTACGCCAGGCGGAATTGGGGAAGACGTTAACGAGTTCCCTCGGTTTTGCGCTCACCCGCGATACGCGGGATTTTATTTTTGATCCGACAACTGGAAGTCGTAATTCCGTTTCGCTCGAATACGCCGGCACCTTCTTGGGAGGAGACAACGACTACTATAAGGTCATTTTCGATTCCAGCCGGTTTTTCCCCCTTTGGAGAGAACATATTTTTTCAATTCACGGGCGGGTCGGATATGCTGCCGGTATCGGCGATCGGGAGCTTCCGGTGGGGGAGCGGTTTTATGTCGGGGGCATCAATACGGTGAGGGGATTTAAATTCGGAAAGGCCGGTCCTCTTACCAGCACCGGCGAAATTACCGGAGGGAATAAAGAGCTTTTTATTAATGTGGAATACTTGATTCCGCTGGTCCCCGAAGCGAAGATCAAGTGGCTCTTTTTCTATGATATTGGACGCGCTTTTGATGATTCCGAAGCGATTCGATTTGGGGAGTTGAGGCAGGGGGCGGGGTTCGGCATCCGGTGGATTTCTCCGGTCGGTCCCCTTCGGTTGGAGATGGGAGCGAATCTGGACCCCGAGCGGGGAGAAGCAAGCGGATTTATCCCGGAATTTTCAATCGGCACCCTATTCTAGTCAGGAACGCAGCGAGGTGTGGAGGTTGTCTCCGATCTTGAATGCTGCTTTAGTAAGGAGGAACAATGAGGAAAGTGCTACTTGGTTTGGGACTGCTTTTATGGGTAATGACGTTGGGGACCGGTTATGCCCAGACGATGAAAATCGGCTTCGTCGATGCGCAGAAAGTCCTGGAGGGCTCCAAGGAGGGGAAGCGGGTCAAGACGAATATGGAAGAGTTCGTAAAGAGCCGGCAGAAGATTATTGATCTTGAAGAGCAAGATCTGAAGCAGCTGGAAGAAGACCTCGTTCGACAGGGCGCCCTTCTCTCCCCGGAAGCTAAAAAAGTGAAGCAGGACGACTTCCAAAAAAAGTTGATGGAATACCAAAAAAAGGCGACCGATTTAAATAAAGAAGTGCAGGAGAAGAAGTTTGGCAGCCTCCGAGACTTCAACAAGAAGCTGGAAGAGGCGGTCAAGCAAATCGCCGAGAAGGATGGATACACCTTTGTCCTCGATCGGAATGCAGAAGGGGGCGGCTCGGTCATCTACGCGAAGGAAAATTTCGATATCACCTCCAAGGTGATCGAACAGGTCGATAAAAACGTAGGCAAATAGGGTCGATTGGGTCTCGCGTCCAGGGTTTCCAGAGAAGCGAAGGCTTTACGGAGTGAACATGGAGTTGGCGCTGGAGGAAATCGCCGGATTGGTCCAGGGAACGATCTCGGGTGATCCGCATCTTCGCATCCGGGGGATCGCTTCGATCGAGGAAGCGAAGCCGGGAGAGATCACCTTTCTCGCCAATCCGAAGTATGCCGCCAAGGCAATGCAGACGCGCGCGTCGGCCATTATCGTTCGCGCGAAGATCGAGGGGGTCTCCAGCGCACTCTTGATGGTCGACGACCCCTACTTCGCCTTTACTCAGCTTCTCTCCCACTTCCATCCTCCCCGCCGCTATCCGGCGGAAGTCGATCCCAAAGCGTCCATCGGCAAAGAGGTAATCCTCGGGAGCGGCGTTTCGATCGGCCCCTTTGTGACGGTAGAAGCGGGTGCAAAAATCGGAGATCGCGTCCGGCTCGGCGCCGGGGTCTTCGTGGGGGAAAAGAGTGAAATTGGAGAAGACAGTCTGATCTATCCGAATGTCACAATCCGCGAGGGGGTGAAGATCGGAAAGCGGGTCATCATCCACAGCGGGACCGTCATCGGGAGCGACGGATTCGGCTTCGCTCCCCACAAGGGGAAATATCATAAGATCCCGCAGATCGGCGGGGTGATCATCGAGGACGACGTGGAGCTCGGCGCGAACGTCACCGTCGATCGGGCTGCGTTGGGAAACACCGTCATCGGCGCCGGAACCAAGGTCGATAATCTCGTCCAGATCGGCCACAACGTGGTGATCGGAGCCGATTCCATTTTGGTGGCGCAGGTCGGCATCTCGGGGAGCGCCAAGATCGGTCGCCACGTCACGCTCGCGGGACAGGTCGGCGTGGCCGGTCACCTGACGATCGGCGATCAGGTGATCGTCGGTGGGAAATCGGGCGTCACCAAAGATATCCCGGCCGGGGAGAATGTCTCCGGCTTTCCCCCGCTTCCCCACAAAACCTGGTTGAAGGCGCAGGCCACTTTTCCCCATCTTCCCGAAATGCGGGAGAGAATCAAGGCACTTGAGAAGGAAGTCGAAGCATTACGAGAACGGACTGCCCAACGCGACGAGAGGAACGGATAATGGACATCAAGGAGCAGATAATCGACATCGGAGAGATCCAGGAGATATTGCCGCATCGTTATCCTTTTTTACTGGTGGACCGCATTCTCGAAATCGAGCCGGGAAAGAGAATCGTCGGTTTTAAGAACGTGACGATCAATGAGCCCTTTTTTCAAGGACATTTTCCGAAGCATCCGATCATGCCGGGGGTCTTGATCATCGAATCGATGGCGCAGGTCGGAGGGGTTCTCGCGTTCAAGTCGACCAAGGGAAACGAAGGGCAGCTCGTCTTTTTTCTCGGGATCGATAAGGCCAAGTTTCGAAAGCCGGTCTATCCCGGAGATCAGTTGCGGATCGAGGTTGAAGTCATCCAGGAGCGTCCCCCGTTCTGGAGATTGAAAGGCATGGCCTACGTCGACGGCAAGCTCGCGGCGGAAGCGGAGTTTAAAGCGATGCTGGGCCAAGGAAACAAGGGAGGTCTGGAGAAGTGAGTATTCATCCAAGCGCCATTGTCCATCCGAAAGCGGAGCTCGACTCTTCGGTAGAGGTCGGCCCTTTTTCGATCATCGGCGAGCATGTCAAGATTGCCAGAGCAACCAAGGTCGCAGCGCATGTCGTGATCGACGGCTGGACGGAGATCGGCGAGGAGTGCAGCTTCTATCCCTTTGTCTCCGTCGGGCAGCCTCCTCAAGATTTAAAGTACAAAGGAGAGCCGACCCGGCTGAAAATCGGGAAGCAGAATACATTTCGGGAGTATGTCACGCTGAACCGGGGAACGCAGGGGGGGCGGGGAGAGACGGTCATCGGGGATCGGAATTTTTTTATGGCCTATGTCCACGTGGCGCATGACTGCATCGTCGGCAATCAGGTGATCCTCGCCAATGCCGCGACGCTGGCCGGACACATCACCATCGGCGATCACGCGATCCTCGGCGGGCTCTCCGGGATCCATCAGTTCGTGAAGATCGGGGCGTATGCGATGATCGGAGGCTGCTCGGCGGTGGCCCAGGATGTCCCCCCCTATGTCAGCGTGGCGGGAAATCGCGCCAAGCTCTATGGCCTCAATTTAATCGGGTTGAAGCGGCACGGCTTCTCCAAAGAACGGATCGAAGCGTTGAAGGGAGCCTACAAACTTTTATTCCGATCGGGGCTGACACTGCGGGAAGCGGCAAAGCAGGCGCGGGAGAAGTGGAAAGAGATCGCCGAGGTTGAATCGCTTGTCTCGTTCGTGGAGCAGTCGGAGCGGGGCATCAGCCGCTAACGATTTTGAAACATGATATTCAGAGAGTATGGAAACATCTGCTGTACAGAAAATCGGGCTCATCGCCGGCAACGGCCAGTTCCCGCTCATCTTCGCCGAGAATGCCAGGCGGGCCGGTCTTTCCGTGATCGCGGTGGCCCACACCGGGGAGACGCCGCCGGAGCTTTCTGAAAAGGTCGATGAGATTCTCTGGATTCGGGTGGGGCAGATCGGAAAGCTGATCTCTTTCTTCAAAAAAGCCGGGGTGACCGATGCCGTGATGGCGGGAGGCATCCGGAAGACCCGCCTCTTTGAAATGCGACCCGATTTCCGGGCGTTGACCCTCCTCGCGCGGCTCAAGGAGAAGAAAGATGATGCACTGCTCCGGGCCTTTGCCGGGGAGTTGGAGCGGGAAGAGATTTGCATTCGGGAGTCGACCCTCTATCTATCCTCCATCTTGGCGGTCGAAGGGGAGATGACCCGCCCGCTGAACAAAGAAGAGCGGGAAGAGATTGCATGGGGATGGCCGCTCGCCAAACAAATCGGCGCGCTCGATATCGGCCAGTGTATTGTAGTGAGGGACGGGGTCGTTTTGGCGGTCGAAGCGATCGAGGGGACCGACGCGACGATCCGCCGGGGAGGCGCCCTCGGGAAAGAGAAGGCGGTCGTCATCAAAATCTGCAAGCCGCAGCAGGACCTTCGGTTTGATATCCCGGCGATCGGACCGGGGACGATTCAGGCGATGATCGAGGTGTCGGCCTCCGTTCTCGCCGTCGAGGCGGGCAAGACCTTACTCTTAGAAAAAGAAAGACTCCTTCGGGAGGCGGCGTCCGCGGGGATTGCCGTCGTGGGTATCAAGGGGACGTAAATGGGGCATTCAATGGAAAAGAAGATTAAAGTGGCGGTCGTCGGCGTCGGCTACCTCGGCGAGCATCATGCGCGGATTTACTCGGAGCTCCCCGGCGTCGAACTCGTCGGCGTGGTCGATCTGAATATCGAACGGGCACAAAAGATCGCCGCCGACCGAGGTTGCGAGGCCTTGACCGACGTGTCGGCGCTCTTCGGAAAAGTGGATGCCGCCAGTGTGGTTGTCCCGACGCCGGTCCATTTCAAAGTCTCCAAAGCGCTCCTTGAAAACGGGGTCGATCTTCTTCTGGAGAAGCCGATGACGGCGACGTTGCAGGAGGCCGATGAGCTGCTCGCCCTCGCCGATCAGAAGGGGCGGATGCTCCAGGTCGGCCATGTCGAGCGATTCAACGCCGGCGTTCGAAAGCTGAAAGAAGGTCTTGTTCAAGCGCGCTTCATCGAGTGTCATCGGATGGGGCCGTTTGTCGAGCGAGGGACCGACGTTCATGTGATTCTGGATCTGATGATTCACGATATCGATATTATCCTCTCCCTGGTCCCTTCCGAACTGGTCGAAGTCCGCGCCACCGGCGTGCCGGTCTTGACGCCCCAGATCGACATCGCGAATGTCCGCCTTGCTTTTGCGAACGGCTGCGTGGCCAATGTGACCGCCAGCCGCGTTTCCCGGGAGCGATTACGCAAGATCCGCATCTTTCAGCCGGAGACGTATCTTTCGCTCGATTATCTCCTTCAAGAACTGGTGATTTGCCGCCGGGTGGCCGCGCCGGGCGGGTCGCGACCGGAGGTGACGATCGACAAGGTCCAGATTGAAAAAGAAGAGCCGCTGAAGGCCGAATTAAGCGCCTTCATCCAGGCGGTCCGGACGCGATCGGTGCCGAAGGTCTCCGGGGAAGATGGAAGACGGGCCCTTGCGGTGGCGCTTCAGGTCGTCGATCTGATTAAACACCAGCCCAATCATTGATTGTAGAGTTCGGGATGCGGAGCAAACAACGGACAATCGTATTCTCTTCCTCCTCCAATCCACGTTCCGTATTCCGGGCGGGATAATTCCATGCCGGATCGAACTGCTTCCAATTCGCCCCGTGTGATGATCGTGGCCGGAGAGGCCTCCGGCGACCTGCACGGCGGGGCGTTGGCCGAAGCACTCCTGAAGGAAGCCCCTTCGCTCCAACTGGTTGGATTCGGCGGAAGCGCGATGCGGCGCGCCGGGGTCGAGATCCTCTTCGATATCTCGCGGCTCGGCGTCGTTGGAATTTTTGAGGTCCTTCTCCATCTGAGGTCGGTCTGGGAGGCATATCGCCTTGCAGTTCAAACGCTCAGGAGCGGGGTCGATCTGTTGGTGCTGATCGATTATCCCGACTTCAATCTCCGTCTCGCGAAGGCGGCCAAGCGCCTCGGCATTCGGGTGGTCTACTACATCAGCCCTCAAATCTGGGCGTGGCGCTCCGGCCGGATCAAGACGATCGCCGAGCGGATCGACCTGATGCTGGTCCTCTTCCCCTTTGAAAAGCGAATCTATTCGGAGGCCGGGGTCCCCTGTGAATTCGTCGGACATCCGCTGGTTGATGAAGCGGCATCGGTTCGTTTGAAGTACCCTTCAAAATCGGCGTACCTTGAAGGAATCGGGTTTTCACCTTCCGGAACCACCGTCGGCGTCCTCCCGGGGAGCCGCCGGCGGGAGATCTCCTTTCTTCTGCCCGAGATGCTCCGAGCGATGGTATCCTTGTCTAAGGAATTTCCGAACCTTCAGGTGCTGATTCCGGTCGCCCCCTCCCTTTCGAAGGAATGGATCGCCGATCTGGCGCGGTCCTATCCCATTCCCATCCGATGTGTCGAGGGGGAGTTTCAGGAGGTCTTGAGGGCTTCGGAGGTGGTCGTCGTCGCCTCGGGGACCGCGACATTGCAGACGGCGCTGGCCCGGACGCCGATGGTGATCGTCTACAAGGTTTCATCGTTCACGTTTTGGATTGCGCGGCGGCTGGTTCATCTCACATCGTTTGGTCTGGTCAATATCGTCGCCGGCGCGCCGATTGTACCGGAGTTGCTTCAAGAGGGGGTGACTGCCGAGCGAATTCAATCGGAGGTCGGCCGTCTGCTCAAGGATGAGGGCGCCCGCGAGCGGATGAAACAAGCATTGAAAGAGGTCGCGGATCGACTCGGCGCCGCCGGGGCATCGAACCGCGCCGCTGCAATCATTTTGGAGAAACTTAAAACACGATAGGAGAAGAGAATCAGGCGCTCTCCGCCTTCGGTGTTCTCGACCTTATGAAACTTTATCTCCGGTTGTTAAAATTTATAAAGCCGTATCGTTGGACCCTCGCCGGGGGCTTCTTGTGCAGCGCCATGGTCGCCCTGCTCACGGCGGCCTACGCTTGGCTGGTGCGTCCCGTTCTGGATGATGTTTTTATCCGGAAGGACGGCTTCATGCTGACCATTCTACCGGTGACGATCATCGTGGTCGCCCTTTTTAAGGGGCTCTTCCATTACGGCCAGGCCTATCTGGTCCGTTACGTCGGCAGCCGGATCATTGCCGATATCCGGAAGGACCTCTATCATCATATCGTTCTTCTGCCGATCGGTTTTCATGCAAAAAATGCGACCGGAAAATTGATGTCCCGTGTCATCAATGATGTCGGTTTGATGCAGACCGCGGTTTCGACCGTGGTGAAGGATCTTTTTCAGCAGAGCCTGACGATGATCGCATTGACCGGTGTGATCTTCTATCAGAACTGGCGGCTTGCTCTCATGGCGAGCTTGGCGATTCCCTTCGCGACCTATCCGCTGATCCGGGTCGGAAGGCGGCTTCGGAAGGTGGCCCGGGCGGGCCAAGAGAAGATCGGCGACTTAACCAGCGTTCTTCAGGAGACCTTTGCCGGGATCCGGGTCGTGAAGGCGTTCGGACGGGAAGATTTTGAAACCGAACGCTTCAACAAGAAAAACATGAATTATTTTAAAAATGTGATGCGGGCGACCTCGGTTTCGGAAATCACCGGCCCGATGATGGAGACTTTCGGCAGCATCGGCGCGGCCGGAATCATCTGGTATGGCGGCTATCAAGTCATCACCGATCAGATGACGCCGGGAACCTTCTTTTCGTTCATGGCGGCCTCGATGATGATGTATGCCCCGCTGAAGGGGCTGAGCTCGGCGAACAATGTCCTGCAGCAGGCGTTGGCCGCGGCGGAGCGGATCTTTAGCATCCTCGACCAGAAGAATGAGCGGCAGCTCGATACCGGCCGCCGTTTGGTGCCGGGTCTTCATGGGGAGATTGAATTCAGGGAGGTCTCCTTCCAGTATGACGGCATCCGGTCGGCTGCGCTCTCGAACATCAGCCTCAAGGCGAAGCCGGGAGAGGTAATCGCGCTGGTCGGGAGCAGCGGCGCCGGGAAGACGACGCTGGTGAATATGATCCCCCGATTTTACGAGCCTCAGGGCGGGACGATCTTGATTGACGGCATCCCGATCCAGGAAATCAACCTCGATTCGCTTCGAAGCCAGATCGGAATCGTGAGTCAGGAGGTTGTCCTCTTTGACGACACCGTCCGGTGGAACATCGCCTACGGTCTCGATCATGTCTCCGATGAGGAGGTTGTCCGGGCCGCCGAGGCGGCCTATGCCCATCTCTTCATCGGAAAGATGCCGAAGGGGTACGATACGGTTTTGGAAAAGGGGGGGGCGAATCTCTCGGGCGGGGAGCGCCAACGCCTCGCCATTGCGCGGGCGCTCCTGAAGAATCCCCCGATCCTTGTTCTCGACGAAGCGACCTCTGCGCTCGATGCCGAATCGGAGTTCATCGTCCAGAAGGCGCTCGTTAATTTGATGAAGAACCGGACCACGTTCGTCATCGCCCACCGCCTCTCCACGGTCCAACGGGCGACCTGTATTCTCGTGGTCGATCAGGGACGGATCGTCGAGATGGGCCGGCATGAGGATCTGATGCAGCGCGACGGCCCGTACCGAAAAGTTTATCAGATGCAATTTGTGCATGCAGAGGGGGGAGAGTCGGACGGAGAGGTCATCGAGCCCCTTTCCGAAGGTCGGAACGGATAAGGTGGAATCGGCTCTGTTCAGCACCCGATCGGCTGTGGAGGATTGAGAGACTGGAATGAAAAGATTTCTCTTCGGGGTTTATCAGGCGCTGATCCTCCTGCTGCTCCCCCCCCTTTCACTTTATCTTGTCTGGAGACTGATCGGCCGCCCGGCCTACCGTGAGGGGGTGATGCAGCGCTTGGGCCGGTATCCCCGCGATTTCTTCAAGGCGATCGAGGGACGACAGGTGATTTGGGTCCATGCGGTTTCGGTGGGGGAGGTGATCTCTTCGGAGCTCTTTATTCAGTCCCTCCGCCGTCGGTATCCTGAAGCGGGAATCGTTTTCTCGACGACGACGCCGACCGGCCAAGCGGCGGCCCGCCGGCGTTTGAAGGGGATCGATCAATTTATCTATTTCCCGTTCGATCTGCCGTGGGTCACCCGGTCGGTGGTTGAGAGAATATCTCCCGCCCTCTTTATTTTCCTGGAGACGGAGCTCTGGCCGAATTTTCTTCGGACCCTTTCGAAAAAAAAGATCCCTTCGATCCTGATCAACGGCCGGATCTCGGAGCGGGGATTTCGCCGCTATCGGCGGGTCCGCTTCTTTTTATCCTCCGTCCTGGAAGAGGTCTCCCTTTTTCTCATGCAGACGGAGCGGGACGCCGAAAAAATTCGAACGCTGGGGGCGCCGCTGGATCGGGTGATCCAGACAGGGAATATGAAGTACGACCAGGCGGCGTCGCGGGGCGCGCGCAAAGAAGCGGCGGCCTTGCGCGCCGAGATCGGTCTTTCGCCGGGAGAGAGGTTGATGATCGCCGGGAGCACCCACGAAGGGGAAGAGGAATCGGTCCTCGACGCTTGCCGGATCCTTGCCGATGCCATCGGTCCGATGAAACTCTTGATCGCTCCCCGCCATCCGGACCGCCTCGAACGTGTCGAGGCGCTTCTTGCGCAGAAGGAGATGGCCTCGGTCCGGAAGACGGCCCTGAGTCGAATGAGGAATGAAAGTGTCATTCTTCTCGACACCCTCGGAGAGCTCGATCAATATTATGCGCTGGCCGATCTCGTTTTCGTCGGCGGGAGTCTGGTCCCCATCGGCGGACATAATGTTCTCGAAGTCGCCGCCCATCGGAAGCCGGTTTTCTTCGGACCGCAGATGTCCAACTTTAAGGAGATCGCCGAACAGTTGAAAGGATCGGGCGGAGGGATGGAAGTCTCCGACGGAAAAGAGATGGGGCTGAGATGGTCTGGCTGATGCAGCATCCCGACGAGATGAAGAAGCGGGGCGAGAGCGCGTATCAGGTCGTTCTGGCAAACCGGGGTGCGGTCATGCGAAACTTAGAGCAGGTTGCGCGGTGGCTCGAAAACTAAGACCAAATCAGAAGGGGCCTCGAAAGCGGGTCCCGTTGTGGAAGTGGGTCTGGAACAAGGGAAGGGGCGCGTCCGAGACGATCCTCTTTCCCTTTTCGATCCTGGCATCTCTTTACGGCCTTTCCTGCCGCCTTCGGATCTTGCTTTACGAAAAGGGAATGTTGCCGCGCAAGAAAGTCGATTGCCTCGTCGTGAGCATTGGAAATCTTACGGTCGGAGGGACCGGGAAGACCCCCTTTACGATCTTCTTGGCGAAGAAATGGCAAGAGCGCGGATACGCCGTTGGGATTGTCAGCCGGGGCTATCGAGGCGCCTACAAAGGCCCGCTTCGTTTGGTCACCGACGGTCAGGAAATTTTGGAAAGAGCGGAGACCGCCGGCGATGAGCCCTTTCTCATGGCCGAGCGATTGAAGGGAATCCCGATCCTTGTCTCCTCGGATCGCTACAAAGGGAGTCAATGGCTCTTGGAGCGGTTTCATCTCGATGTCATTTTATTGGACGACGGCTTTCAACATATTCGGCTTCATCGGGATCTAAATATCCTTCTTGTGGATGCGACGAACCCGTTTGGAAACGGGGCGCTCCTTCCGAGAGGGGCGCTGCGAGAGCCGCTCTCCGAGGTCCGGCGGGCCGATGTGGTGATTTTTACCCGTTCCGAGGACCAGGCCGACGCCTCCGAGTGGATCAGCGAGATCGAGCGTTTCGGGAGGCCGTGCATTCGAACATCATTCCAACCGACGCGACTAATTAATGTGCGGAACGGGATGGTCTTATCCCCCGGCACACTGGTGAAGGAGCCGGTTTTGGGATTCTGCGGGATCGGAAATCCGGACTCGTTCGCGATGCTCCTAAAGCGGCTGGGAGTCGATCTGCGCGAACAGGTGGTCTTTCGGGATCACCATTCTTATCAGCCCTCCGACCTGGAGAAGATTCGGAAGAAGGCCGATCAGCTCGGAGCCAAATGGGTGGTCACGACCGAGAAAGATGCGGTCAAAATAAAAGCGCTTCTCCCAAAGGGCTTTGAAGTGTGGGCCCTGCGGGTCGATATCGTCTTCTGGGAAGAGCCGGCCAAATGGGAGCCGCTCCTATTTAATTCAAAACCGACGCTCCGATCGGTGTAGGCAATCAGATGAAACAGAATCTCGAATATCTCATAGCGCGTTTTTTTATTCGTCTCTTTGGAATCCTTCCTTACCGGGTCGCGGTGTGGGGCGGCGCGCTGCTCGGGCGACTTTTTTATCTCGCCGACCGTCGCCATCGATCGGTCACCCTTGAAAACCTCAAAGCGGCCTTCGGCAAGGAAAAAAGCGAGCGGGAGCGAAAGCGAATCGCCGTGGGGGCTTTCGAAAATTTAGGCCGATCGGTCGTCGAGTTTGCCTGGATCCAAGGGAAACCACCATCCGAATTGGTCGGCCGGACGACGTTCGAAGGGCTAGAGCATTATGAGGCTGCGATGCGCGATAAGAAAGGGGCGGTGATTTTAACGGCCCACTTCGGCAACTGGGAGTGGATGGGGACGGCCATTTCGCTTTTGGGCGCGCGGATGAATGTCGTGGCGCGTCCGCTCGACAATCCCGATCTGAACATCATGGTCAATGCTTGGCGCGAGCGATATGGAAACCGGGTCCTGAATAAAAGAACCTCGGCGGCCGAGCTTTTGAAGCTTCTTAGAGCGGGGGAGTTGGTCGGGATTCTCCTCGATCAGAACACCGCGGCGAGCGAAGCGGTGTTCGTCGATTACTTCGGGCGGCCTGCGGCGACCCATAAGGGATTGGCGGTCCTGGCCCTCCGGACCGGCGCCGCTCTTTTGCCGACCTTTATCGTCCGTGAGGGAAGCCGTCATCGCGTCATCATCGAGAAGCGGTTGGAGATTGTCCGAACGGGAGATCTGGAGAGAGATCTTCGGGAGGCGACCGCGCTTTTTACCCGAACGATCGAATCGGCCGTCCGGCGACATCCCGATCACTGGCTGTGGGTCCATCGGAGATGGAAAACACAAGAGCAGAAAAAACGTTAAACGTTATCAGTTAAACGTTAAACGTGAAGACCCAAGAAAAAGATCAATCTTTTCTGTTCTTTTATTTTTACTATTAACAAATAACGTGTAACGAATAACGAGGATTATGTTTAATAAGATATTAGTTCGGGCGCCGAATTGGATCGGGGATGCCGTCATGGCGATTCCGACCCTCTCGGCGCTGCGCGCCCGTTTTCCGGAAAGCCGGATCACCCTCCTGGCGAAGCCGCCGGTGGCGGCCCTCTTCGAGCACCATCCTGCGATTGACCGGTTGTTGGTGTACGAATCTCCCGGACGGCATGCCGGCTTGGCGGGATTGTGGCGATTGGTTCGTTCGATTCGGGAGGGTCAGTTCGATCTGGCCTTTCTTCTTCAGAATGCATTCGAGGCGGCCTTGATCACCGCGGCCGCCGGCATTCCGGAGCGGGTCGGTTATGCCGCCGACGGCCGGCGATTTCTTTTAACGAAGTCGCTCGATAAAAAAACGGCCCCCTTGCATCAACGGGAAGCGTACCTCCACTTAATGAATTCAGTCGGACCGGAGCGGGACTTCGAACGGCGCCCATTTCTGGTGATCACCGAGAAGGAGAAGCAATCGGTGTCGGACCTGCTCTTCACGGAGGGAGTCGCCCCTTGGGAGCAGGTGATCGGCATCAATCCCGGGGCGGCCTACGGCTCTTCGAAACGCTGGGACCCGGCCCGGTTTGCGGCGGCGGCCGACCGGCTGGCGGAGCGGCATTCGGCGAGGGTGGTCATTTTCGGCGGTCCGGCCGAAATCGCCATCGCGGAGGAGGTCCGGCGGAACATGAAACATCCGGCCGTGGTCGTCGCGGGAAAAACAACCGTCCGGATGATGATGGCGCTGATCTCGCGATGCCGTCTTTTCATCACCAATGATTCGGGGCCGATGCATATCGCCTCCGCCTTGGGCGTGTCGGTCGTGGCGGTTTTCGGCCCGACCAATCCCGAGGCGACCTCCCCGGCCGGCGCGGACGATCTGATCGTTCGGAACAAGGTCGATTGCGCTCCCTGCGCTCATCGGGAATGCCCGATCGATCATCGATGCATGACCGGGGTTTCGGTCGAGGCGGTGCTGGAGTCGGCGGAGCGGCAGATGGCGCGTCTCGGAAGAAGAAAGATTGCCGTTTTTCTTGATCGGGACGGGACGATCAATCACGATGTCGGCCACATGGATGCGCTTCATAAGTATTCGATGATCCCGGGAGCCGCCGAAGCGATCGCGCGGCTCAACCGGCGAGGCATTTCGGTGATCATCGTGACGAATCAGTCCGGCGTGGCGAGAGGAATTTTCGATGAAGAGATGATCGATCAGGTGCATCATCACCTTAAAACAGTTTTGGCCGAAGCCGGGGCGCACCTGGACGGGATCTATTACTGTCCGCATCATCCACAGATCATCCCCTGTACCTGCCGAAAACCGCAGATGGGAATGATCGAGCGGGCGATTTCGGAACATCCGATCGATCTTTCCGGATCGTATGTGGTCGGAGACAAGCCGCTCGATATGGGGCTGGCGCGTGGAGGGATGAAGGGGGTATTGGTCCGCACCGGGCACGGCGAGGCATCGCTGCAGGAGATGGTGCAAACGGGAACACGGCCGGACCATGTCGCCGACGACCTCCCCGCCGCGGTCGCGTGGATTCTGGAAGATCTCCAGCGGCGGGGGTGGATCGCCGAATGATGGGCGCGAGATCTGACAAAGCGCGGGGGGAGTTCCGGGAGATCCTCATCATCAAGCCGAGCTCGTTGGGAGATGTCATCGATGCCCTTCCCGCCGTGGGGGCGATTCGGAAGCGCTTCCCGTCGGCGCGAATCTCCTGGCTGGTGAAGTCGGAATGGGCGGGGATCTTGAAGGGACATCGCGCAATCGATGAGGTGATTGCTGCCCCGTTTCGATGGGGAGAAGTTTTACAGTTAATACAAGCGGTCCGGAAGCATCCATTCGATCTGGTGGTCGATCTCCAAGGGCTTCTTCGAAGCGCGCTTTTGGGTTATGCGACCGGGGCGCCGGTCCGGATCGGTTTTTCCGCCGCGCGGGAAGGGGCCCCTTGGTTTTACACGCAACAGGTGTCGGTTCCGGAGGGGGTGATTCATGCGGTCGATCGCTATCGGACGGTGGCGAAGGCATTAGAATGTGACGTGGAGGCGGTCCACTTCGACATCCCCGCCTCGACTGAGTATGGGGAGAATGTCCGGCGGCGCCTGTCCGAGGTAGGTCTTTCGGAGGCGACCTCCTTTGCATTGATTCATCCCACGGCGCGCTGGGAAAGCAAAAAGTGGGAGCCGACCCGTTTTGCAGCGCTGGCCGACTGGCTGATTCGGGAAAAGAAACTTCCAGTTGTTTTTGTCGGAAGCAAAGGAGAGCGGGAAGAGGTCGGTCAGATCCTGCGACAAATGAAGCAGCCGGCGATGAACATGGCCGGAAAGACGACCCTGCCGGAGTTGGCCGAACTGATTCGGCAGGCGGAGTTCTTCGTTTGTAATGATTCCGGTCCGATGCATCTTGCAGCGGCCGTCGGAACACCGGTGGTGGCCCTCTTCGGTCCGACCGATCCGAGGAAGATCGGTCCCTATGGCGCAGGCCACAGGGTGATTCGAAAAGAAGACGGCTGCGCCGGCTGCCATCGGAACCGCTGTGCTCGCGGGAATGAGTGTATGAAGGCGATCTCAGTGGATGAGGTTGTCCAAACGATTGAGAAAAGAGGAGGAAGAAATGGGAATCAATAAAGAGCTGCTTGAAATCTTAGCTTGCCCCAAATGCAAGGGGGATGTTCAGTTAAACGATAAGGAGGATGGGTTGATCTGTCCGAAGTGTAAACTTCTCTATCCGATCCGGGAGGAGATCCCGGTGATGCTGATTGATGAAGCGGTTAAGCTTTGATCTAAGCGGAGCCGGAAGCTCACCCATTCCGAAGCGCATTTCTTAGGTGTTTCATCTTAGATTAACGCCGGATATTTCTTGATCTCTCATCGGGGGCCTGTTATATTGTGCCTCTGTTTATCCAGGTCTGGGTGATCCAGCGGGGATCCCTTACGAATGAGCAAGCAATCATCTGTCCAAGGACTTTTTGATTCTACTTTGCAGGAGGAATTCTTCCGGCTCAGGCGCACGGTCCGGAAGATCCTGGTCATTAAGTTCAAGCAGATTGGGGATATGATCTTGGCGACGCCGGCGATCAGGGCGCTGCGGGATGCCTTTCCGGACGCGCAGGTCGGCGTGGCGGGGTTTTCAGAAACCCTGCCGGTTTTGGAGGCAAACCCGAATATCGATCGCTTCCATCCTTACCTTAAGGAATGGAAAGATCAACGGGGGGGTGCTCGACTCCGCCGCGAACGACAATACATCAGAGAGGTGCAGGAGGAGGGGTACGATCTGGCGGTTCATTTGGGGACCGGAATGCGCGGCGGGGTTTTGTCGTTTTTGAGCCGCGCGCGATATCGTGTCGGTCCGTTGCCGCTGAGAAATCGATCAAAGCAGTTTTGGGGAAAATCGGTCTTCTATACCCATACCTACTTGTTGAACAACCCACACACTCATATGGTGGAGAGGGACCTCGACGCCGTCCGGCGGATCGGATTCCAGCCGAAGTTGAGCGCGCTGGAGATGGTCGTGCGGGAGGAGGAGGTTCGATCGGTCCAAGATCGGCTCGAGAAAGCGGGAAGAGATCCTTCCCGCCCGCTGCTTCATGTCCACCCGACCTCTCACGCGGCGTATAAATGCTGGCGGGACGAGGCGGTGGCCGAGGTGCTCGATCATTTTTCAGAGCGGGGAATGGACATTGTTCTCACCGGGGGACCGGGCCGGGAGGAGCGGGAACGGGCGGAAAAGATCGTCTCTCTGATGCGCCGTCCCCCGATCGATTTATCGGGGCGGACGACCATAAGAGAGGCGGCGGCGATCAGCCGGGTTGCGACCCTTTTCTTCGGGATCGATTCCTCCGTGATGCATCTGGCTGCTGCGGTCGGAACCCCCGTGGTGGCCCTCTTTGGGCCGACCTATTATGAATTGTGGGGGCCGTGGGGAGAGGGGCATCGGGTGATTGCAAAGGCAAAACCGTGTCTCCCATGCGGCCTGGCCGGATGTCCCGGCTTAAAGCGGAGCCTCTGCTTGGAGGAGTTGCTCCCGGCGGAAGTGATTTCGGAGATCGAAGCAGCTCTGGAGGAGCGAGGGAGATCGCATCAAAGGGCGCTCCACCTGCTTCACTAAAAATGCGATCCGGCCTCACATATGTCGAAAAAAAGAGCGATGGAACCCGGTTGTGGGTCCGCGAGGATTACGACAGAATCGAATTGCTCGAGCGACTTGATCTCCAACGTCTCGAACGCGATCCCGCGGCAGAAAGGGTTCCTACCGCCCCGGGGACGGCGGTCTTCAGGCTTCATGGCGGGGAGAGGGATCTCTTTATCAAATTCTTTCTTTACAACCGCTGGCGGCATCTGTTGAAATCCCCGTTTCTCAAGGCGAAGGCCAGGTTTGCCTGGGAGAACGCCGAGATGCTTCTGGAGGAGGGATTTCAAACCCCCCCTGTGGTGATCGTGGGAGAGAAACGGTCCTTCGGCTTCGTGGAGAAATCGTTCTTCGTCACAGAGGGGGTCGAGGCGGTTTCGCTGAAGATGTTTTTGAAGGGGCCGTTTGATGTATCATTGGAGAGCCTCGGTGTTTCCAGGAGAGATTTTTTTACGAGGTTGGGCCGTCTGATTGGGTCATTACATGCCAAGGGGATTTACCACGGCGATCTCCATTTAGGCAATCTCTTAATTTGGGGGCCATCGTCAAATGCGACGTGGGGTTTCTATTTCTTGGACAATGAGGGAGCGCGACGGTTTCAGTCGCTCCCAAACTCGCGGCGCCTGCATGATCTGAGGGATCTGAACGATCTCCGTCTTGGATCGATTTCTTCGAGGGATCGGGTCTGTTTTTTCAACGCCTATATTGGAGAGAATTCCCATTTGTTCCCGATTCGGAGATCGCTCATCAACGCTTTGCAAAAGGTTTCGCTTCGAAGACAGGGGAAGCTTCCCGGAAAGAATGTCGCGTTTTAGAGGAAAATTGTGAAAATCGCGATCATTCGAAAAAGATATGTCTCGCATGGGGGGGCGGAGCGCTTTACAGCAGATTTTGTCAACCATTTGGTGGCGCGCGGTTTAGAAGTCCATCTTATCGCATCGGAGTGGGTCGGGGAGAGGAATCCAAGGGTCGTTTTCCATCCGGTTCCGATGTTTCGGTTGGGTTCGTTTTTTAGTACATTGACCTTTACGTTGGGGGTTTCCCGAGTCTGCCGCCGGAATCGATTCGACCTGGTGCAGAGTCATGAACGGACCCTTTCACAGGATCTCTATCGTGCCGGGGATGGATGCCATCGTGAATGGCTGCTGCGTCGGAAAAAAGGTGCCTCCTTCCTTAAAAGGCTCTCCATCGCACTCAACCCCTTTCACTGGTTGATGCTTTGGATTGAGAGGCGATTGATGAGCCATTCGAAGAAAATCGTAGCGATCTCGAAGGGGGTCCGGGAGGAAATCCTCCGGCACTATGGCGTTCCCCCGGAGAGGGTCACGGTGATTTACAACGCGGTCGATCTGGAGCGGTTTCATCCCAAACGACGCGAGACAACCGGGCGATCGCTGCGGGTTGAAAAAGAGATCAAGGAGCAGGAAAAAGTCATTCTCTTTGTCGGATCGGGTTTTAAGCGTAAAGGGGTCGGCCCTCTGATCGAGGCCGTCGCCCGGCTCAGGGATCTTCCGGTGAAATTATGGATCGTGGGTAAAGGAGACATTGGGAAATATCAACGCCGGGTCGATCGCCTTCACCTTCAGGACCAGGTTCGTTTCTTCGGGCCGGTCGCCCCGGTCGATCCCTTTTATGCCGCGGCCGACCTGTTTGTTTTTCCGACCCTCTATGAGCCGTTCGGCCAGGTTCATTTAGAGGCGCTGGCAAGCGGCTTGCCGGTGATCACCCATCGGCGTTGCGGCGGTGCGGAGGCGATTGAATGCGGGGTCAACGGGGATCTGCTCGATGATCCGACCGATCCCGAGGAGCTTTCTTCCAAGATCAGGCGGCTCATCGAACACCCCGATCCGGAAACCCTCCGGAGGGCGGCCCGCCGCGCGGCGGAGGGTTTCCATCCCGATCGAATCTTAGCGCAATGGGAGGCGCTCTATCGAGAGCTCGATGTTTGTGCCGGATAAGGAAAGGGGATGGTTTTGAATCAAGTGAATGAAAAAGAGGCGCTCTCCGCCCGGGTGGTCGGCTGCTTTTTGAAACAGATTTCTAAAGAGTACCGATATAAATTTCTCCGAAAGGTTTTCCGGAAATCGATCATCAAGCCTTGGGGTCGGTATCGGGAAATCGATATTATCGAAGAGGTCCTCCGGAGTCTGCGGCCGAAAAAATGTCTGGAGTGGGGCACCGGCTTCAGCACCCTTTATTTTTCGAAATTCCTCACGGCGGAGACGAAGTGGGTGTCGATAGAGCATGAGAAGGATTGGTCGAGCCATATCGGTCGGCTCAATCAAAATAAGAACATTGAAATCCATCATGTCGCCCCGAATCGCTTTCCTTGGACCGATCCGGAAAAGGACGGTGCTTACGACGATTTGAAAGACTATGTGGAGTTCCCCGCGACCCTTGGAAAGTTTGATTTCATTTTGGTCGATGGAAGGGCAAGGGCCCATTGTCTACTGAAGGCCGATCAGCTTCTCGATGAAAACGGGATCGTCATTCTACACGATGCGAATCGAAAACATTATTATGCTCCCTTCAGCCTCTTCAAACACCAAATCCTGCTGACAGACTATCGCCGGTCGGGAGGGATCTGGGTTGGAAGCAAGGAGGTCGATCTGAGTCGCCTCCTTGACCTGAGCAAGCATAAGATGCTTTTTCGCATTTACAATAAATATGGAAAAATGCTTCATGTCTGATTCGGCTTTCATCTCTATCGTTGCTCCCCAACGGTTGGCTTCCGGAGTTCGGCCTTTCCAATTGAAGAGAGGAACTTGCGGATGTACCTGAACGGGGAGGATTCCTTCAAGGGTGTTCCTGAGCGAATTGAAAAGGATCGCCTTTCCGATTCATCAGCGGTGGAGGAAAAAGAAAAGTGGGTTTACCGGCTCGACCTTCTCATTGAAGGGGGTATCCTTCTCTTTATCCTTTTATTTCCGGTCAAGGCTTTTGTTGTCCCGACGAGCACGATTTCCATCCTAAAATGGATGGCCCTTTATATTCCTCTCATCTTGTGGATTCTCAAGATGTCGGTTCGGCGGGATTTTTCGTTGGTCCGCACCCCGATCGATCGGCCCCTCTTGCTTTATGCGGTTGTCGTCGTCGCCTCTCTCCTTTATTCGATCGATCGAATGGAGACGCTCTCGGGAATTCGAGGGTCATTCATCAAAGCGGCCGTCCTCTACCTGGTGATCTTAAATAATTTTCAGACGATTCAGAAAACAAAACGGTTGGCCATCGCCTTTGCCGCCTCTTTTCTGATCACGATCGGGGTTGGATTCTATAATTATCAGCTGGGTGAGTACAACATCGCCGGGGGAATTATGGCGTTTGCCAATGAGCATCACAATATCATGGGAAAGATTCTAGGAGGATCTTTTCCCTTCCTTCTCTTGACTTTTTCGATGGCAAAAAAACAGATTTGGAAGGGGGTGACATTCCTTCTCATTATTTTGGGACTCTTCGGCATTTTTATGACCCTCTCGAGGGCCACCTGGGCGGGGGCGGTGGTGGCATTTCTCATTTGGGGGATGCATCAGAACCGGAAGTTGACCTTTTCCGCTTTGGTCTTGTTTCTCTTCTCCCTTTTTACATTTGGTCCGGACCCGGTGGCGGAGCGATTTGCGCGCCTTGAGACACAAATCAATACGATGAGCGGTCGGACGCCGATCTGGGAAGTGGCCATCAAACAGCTCAAAGAGCGTCCTCTTTTGGGATATGGGTATGGCCTCAATATTTTCACGAAAGTTTATGAGGAAGGACGGGACCATGAGCCGGGAGAGGAACCGAATGTGCCGCACGAGCATAATCTCTTTCTCGCGCTGTTGATACAAACAGGTCTTGTCGGAACGCTCTTATTTCTCTGGATCTTCATCAAAACATTGGTTCTGATCGTGCGGGCCGTTTATTCGATGGCGGCCGGATGGGACCGGGATATTTTGATCGTCCTGATGAGCGGGATGGTCGGGGAATATTTTGTTCATGCAATGGCGGACAGGAACAATGTCGGAAATTGGGCCCTTCCGTTATGGGCCATGATCGCCATCGCCATGGCCATTCTTTATCGGAGCGGAGGTCTCCCTTTCAGGACCTCGCCTTCGCAGGGTGCCTTGCATGGTCTATCGGAGATGAAGTAAGGCCTCCGCTTTTTAAAAGCAATCCCTTCAACATGCATTGAGAATAAGCGCATGGAACGTATCATCATCATCGGGAGTTTTAGAAAACCATGGAATACCGCCCATTACCTTCTTCATGCGGCGGGGAAAATCGGTTTTGCAACATCATCTTTCGATCCCCTACAGGAAGGCGCTTCGGAAGCGGCCTTTCTTAAAAAGATAGAGGAGGAGAGGCCGGAGGCGGCTTTGATCTTGAAAGGCACCGGCTTCGACTTGGAATGGAATGAGGCGCTGAAGAAGAAAGGGATTTGTACGATTCTCTGGCACCCGGACCCGGATATTCCCGATTGGTTGCTGCCTCTGATCCGATCGGTCGATTTTTGTTTTACGATGGCGGAAGGAATGATCCCGGAATGGAAGGAAAAAGGGGCAAAACAGGTTGCCTGGCTCTCGCAGGGGTTTGAGCCCTCCTTTTTTGAGGTCGGCCAGCTGTCCGAAACGGACCGCCGGTTCTACGGGGCCGACGTTGCCTTCGTGGGGAATATCGATTCAACGAATAATTATTTGACCCGACGCTATAAATTGAAAAGAGTCCTTCGAGAGGGGTTCCATCTCAAATGGTGGGGGCCGCGGCTCGGAAGAAAGCTGATCAACCTTCCGATCCTCCTCTCGTCTATCGGGCGCGCGTATGGCGGGCGTTTCATCTACGGGCCGGAATTTGCGAAAGTGGCCCTTTGCTCAAAGGTATTTCTCGCATTTGATCGAGAGACGGAGATTCGGCTCTCGATGAGCGCCAGAATGTACACGGCGGTCGGCTGCGGCGCATTTTACATGTGCGAGGCGGTGGATGGAATCGAGTCGGTCCTCACTCCCGGCAAGGAAATCGTGACCTTCAAGGGAGAAGAAGAGATGATCGATAAAATCCGTTACTATCTTCCGAGGGAATCGGAGCGGGAGCAGATTGCGCGCGCCGGTCAGGGACGTGTGCAAAGGGAGCATACGTATCAACGGCGGCTTGAGCAAATGTTTCGGACGGTGAAGGGCGCGCCCCATGCCTGATCGGAATCGGCTTAAAAGACCGATCAATGTCTTGCATTTAATCGTGACCCTTCCTGTGGGAGGTATTGAACAGCGGCTCAAGGAGTTGGTCCTCCGCTACTCCAAGGAGGAATTCCGGCCGATCGTCTGCTGTCTTCGCGATAAGAGCGTCATTGGAAGGGAAATCGAGCGGCACGGCATTGAGGTGATCGAGCTTGACCGAATTCGCCGACACCAGTTTGATCCGATCCTCGTTTGGAAGCTCTATCGCCTCATGCTCGAAAGAGAGATTCAGGTGGTTGCGACGGATGAATACCATGCGAGCCTCTACGGGCGTCTGGCGGCCCGTTGGGCGAAGGTCCCTGCGGTTGTCTCCACCGTTCACAATGTCTACCGCAGAAAGCTTCCCCATCGATTCCGGATCAATCGTGTTCTGGCGCGGTGGTCTGATCGCATTGTCGCGGTTTCCAACCGGGTGAAAGCGGACCTTCTCCGCTTCGACCGGATCTCTCCCTCCAAGGTAAAGGTGGTTCCGAATGGGATCGACCCGCGCCTCTTCGAGAATCTTTCTCCCAAGGAGGAGGCCCGAAAGAAGCTCTCCTTGCCGGAGAACGCTTTTCTCATCGGAACGGTGGGGCGTTTATCGATCGCGAAGGGACACCACGATCTGCTGAGCGCTTTCCGGCTTCTGATGGATGAGGAGGGACGGCCCGATCTTCGGCTGGTTCTCGTCGGAGACGGCCCGCTTCGGGAGGAGTTGACACAGGCGGTTCAGCAGATGGGGTTGGAGAAGGTCGTCTTTTTCCTGGGGACCCGCCGCGACGTTTCCGATTGCTTGAGCGCCCTCGATCTTTTTGTCTTTCCTTCCCTCTGGGAGGGGCAGGGGATCGCCCTGGTCGAAGCAATGGCGGCCCGGTTGCCGATCGTCTGCGCCGATTACGAGGGGGCGCGTGAGATCGTCTCCGACTGCGTGGAGGCCCTCCTTGTCGAGCCGAAGGAGCCGAGGCGCCTCAAAGAGGGAATCGTTCGACTCCTGCGCGATGAAGGATTGGGGCGATCTCTGGCGGCGGCGGCCCGTTCGCGGGCGGTTACCGATTTCTCTGTTCAAGGGATGGTTCGGGAACATGAGCAGCTCTATAAGGAGATCCTCCGCTCGAAAGGAATTTTGTCGGATGGGCGCCAATGAGCCGCCCGAAGCTCTCCGTCACGGTGATCACGCTGAACGAAGAGAAGGAGATCGGCGACTGTCTTGACAGCGCGGCGTGGGCCGACGAGATTGTGGTCGTCGATTCGGGAAGCTCCGATCGGACGATCGAGATTGCCGGGAAATATACCGATAAAGTTTTCTCCCATGCGTGGGCGGGTTATGCCGCCCAGAAAAACCGGGCGCTCGACTTGGCGACCCACCCGTGGGTGTTGAGCCTGGATGCGGACGAACGGGTGAGTCCGGAGCTTCGGGGAGAGATCGAGCAGATCTTGGAATCGCCCCGCCGCGCCGACGGCTATCGCATCCCAAGAAAAAATTTCTTTCTGGGACGCTGGATTCGACATGGGGGGTGGCATCCCGATTATGTTCTCCGCTTTTTCAGGCGGGAGGCCGGCCGGTTCGGCGAGAGAAAAGTCCATGAGTCGGTGACGATTCGCGGAGAAATTGGAACCCTCCGATCGCCGCTGGCGCATTACACCTATCGTTCTTTGGAGGATTACTTCCGGCGGATGGACCGCTATTCGACCCTGGCGGCGGAGGAGATGTTTGAGGCGGGGAAGCGGGCCAATCTCCTCGATCTCTTCCTGCGGCCGCCGGCCACCTTTCTGAAGATGGTGGTTCTGCGACAAGGCTTTCGGGATGGGATCGACGGCCTGCTTTTGGGACGTTTTATAGTGTTTATACATTTTCAAAATACGCAAAACTTTACAAGATGGGAGCGCGTGAAAAGCACAGTCGGTAAAATCGGCACAATCCTCGGTCGGAATCGGATCATCGTCAGCTTGCTCATCGGAGCGGCCTTTTGGTTTCTGTCGAAACCGACCTTCCTTTCCATTGCAGCAGGGATTCCTTTTGTCCTCCTTGGAGAGGCGATTCGAATCTGGTCTTCGGGTTACATCCGAAAGAATGAAGAGTTGGCAACAACGGGACCCTATGCCCTGACCCGAAACCCGCTTTACCTCGGAAATGGGGTTATGGGATTCGGTTTTGTGTTAATGGGTCGTGATCTTAGCCTCATTTTCTTATTTTTTGTCTTTTTTACGCTCATCTACCGGTCGACGATCCAGCGGGAAGAAGCGCGGCTTTCTGCAAAGTTTGGCCAACGGTTTGCGGAATATGTTACAGCCGTTCCCCGTTTCTTCCCCCATTGGACCGGTTGGAGAAAGTCCGAAATCGATTTCGATTGGAAACTGGTGTTGAAACACCGAGAACATCGGACCTGGTTGGGAATCCTCCTTCTTTTGTTGCTGATGACTTATAAAGTCTAAAGGGTCTTCGATTGATTCATGGATGCTACGCGATCGATCTGGCTGACCCTTTCATGAGGGGAGAAGAAAAAAGGAACAGTGAATTTAAAAGGAACTCCGATCTCTTTCGAAAACGGCCTTATCAGAGGAGAGATCGATGCGGATTACTTTCAGAGCCATTTTATCGCCTTCTTAAAGGACTTGCCCCAGGCGGTAATTGAACGGCGTTTTCCGATCTTGAAAGAGCGCGAAGACCGTCTTTATCTGATTGCCGAGATTGAGCATGGAGGGAGTAAAGAATCTCTGTTTGTTAAGATAGACGATTTCACAAGAAAAGTCAGATTCAAAAAGTGGATACGAAACTGGTTTGTCCGATCCCGCGCCAGGAAATCATGGGAGGCGGCGCACTATTTTCTCGAACAAGGTTTTCCGACCCCCTTTCCGATTGCTTTTTTGGAAAAGAGACGATATGGTTTTCTCCTTCAATCGTATCTTTTAGTGCGGTTCATCGGTCCGGCCGTGTCGCTCCAGAAGGGATACCTCGCGCGGGATCCAGGTAAGAACCCCTCGAGCATTCATGGTTCAACAAAGCAGAGAGGACTCATGATCCGTCTTGCCTCCCTGTTGGCGGCGATTCACGAAAGAGGGGTTTCATACGGAGATCTGAAGGCAAGCAATCTGCTCATTGCTTCGGAAGGGGAGAAGGAGGAATTGTTGTTTATTGATCTAGAATCGGTCAGTTTGGACCCCCCCCTCTGGCGATGAGAGAACGGATCAATGATCTTGGGAGCATCTTTGGATCGGTTTTGGACATGGTATCAATGCGGGATGCGGTTTATTTCATCAACCATTATTTAAATGCTTCACCCGGTCTCAACGTCGAAAAAAGGTCATTTATGAAGACCATTTATCGGTGCGCCGACGAAAGAAGGAAGAGAGGGGAGAGAAGAAATCGAAAAGGAGAAATATGCAGAGAGAGATAGATAAAAAATATCCGGCGAAAATGCGTTATCAGGATGCGGCCTATGCAGGCCATTATGATGGCGCTCGGTATCAAACTCTCTGGGCACAGTTCAAAAATAAGCAGACGCACCAAACGCTGATGAAAGCGCTTGCCTTTTTGGAGCCCGGCAGCACCATTATCGATCTCCCATGCGGGACCGGTCGGTTCGGCTCTTTTCTCTCCGGTTTGGGGTTCCGTTGGATCGGCTCCGACATTTCGGCGCAGATGATGGCGAAGTCACAGGAGAAGGTGAAGGGGAATGCCGGGGTCCTCGGCCACATCCGATCCGATGCGGAGGTCCTTCCGTTCAGGGATAAGAGTGTCGATTGTTTTCTCTCGATCCGCTTTCTGCCCCACCTCCCCCCGGATGTGAAACAGAATGCCTTGAAGGAGATGGCCCGAGTCAGCCGGCAATGGTTGATCATCGACCACACTTATCGGAACTCATACAAGGCCTTTTGGCGGGACATCGGAACCAAAGTCGGCGCCGGGAGCGGCGGGAAGAAGCGGCTGACGAAGGAGGAAGTCTTTCAGGAGATCGAGCGGGCCGGGCTTCGGATCCACCGGGTCTTTCTTGTTTCCCGGTTTTTCTCCGATAACATGCTGCTGCTTTGCAGTAAGGTTTAGTTTTAGAATTTATCTGTGGATTGGGAATACCCTTTTGGGGAGTTTATCCCTCCTTGTGCGAAGACAGAGGGACTCTGGAAACCGCCTGTTGCAACCTCTGAAAATCGGTGTTTCAAGTGGGCGGTCAAGCCTGCCGAAATTTATCCCGAACTGTAAGATATCCTTGCATTGTTCGTCTCACTTTGATATACGTATATGACTTAGAATTCCCTAAAGCCCCATCGATCTCTCCAGGGCATATGGAATAGATTCAATATCAATTAGATCATGTCTTTTTCGAATACACGGAACCCTCTCTCATAGAGAGTATCGTAAGGCTGTTAGCGTAACAGCCTTTTTCTATCCGATTGTTTGAGGAAAGTATGTACGGAGTGATTCTTGCGGGCGGAAGTGGAACGCGCTTTTGGCCGCTCAGCCGGGAAGAGTACCCCAAGCAGCTCCTAAAGATCTTCGGCAATCATAGTCTCATTCAAGCCACCCTGGCACGGACTGCCCACCTGATTCCCTCCAATCAGACGTATATCGCCACCAACCCTTCGCAGGCGGAGCAGATCAAGTTTCAGCTGAACCCTTCTCAGGAAGGCCCTCACTTTATCTACGAGCCGATGGGGAGGAACACGGCGGCGGCCATCGGCCTGGCGGCGACCTACCTACGTAAGCGCTTTCAGGATGGCGTCATGGTGGTTCTCTCCGCCGATCACTTTATCAGAGCGCCGCAGGTTTTTATCGAAGCGCTTCGTTTGGGAGAAAGCCTTGCCGATGAAGGTTATCTTGTCACCTTAGGCGCCAAGCCGACCCGCCCGGAAACCGGCTACGGCTATATCCAAAAAGGAAAGCCCTTTCTCACTCAGCCCGGTGCATCGACGGTACAACGCTTCGTCGAAAAACCGAACCGTGAGACGGCCGAGCAGTACCTAAAGAGAGACGATCATTTCTGGAATGCGGGCATCTTCGTCTGGAAGGTGTCAACCATTCTGGCGGAGATCAAGCAGTTCATTCCGGAGTTATCGGAGGGATTAAAAGAAATTGAACAGAAGATAGGGACCGCGGAGGAAGCGGAAGCCCTTGCGCGGATTTATCCGACGCTTCCTTCCATCTCGATCGACTATGCCGTTTTGGAGAAGTCGGATCGTCTCGCCGTGATTCCCACCGACATGGGCTGGGAGGATGTCGGCTCTTGGAGCGCGCTCGATGAAGTGATTCAGCGGGACGGCAATGGAAACATCCTCGCGGGAAATGTCGTCAACATCGACAGCTCCAACAGCATCATCTACGGACAAAAGCGGGTTATTGCGGTGGTCGGCCTGAAAGACATTGTCGTGGCCGACACGGAGGATGCAACCCTCATCTGCTCGAAGGATAAGGCGCAGGAGGTCAAGAAGGTCGTTGAGGCGCTGAAAGGCCGCAACGGCGATGAACACCGCATCCACAGAACGGTCATCCGTGCCTGGGGGAGCTATACCGTCCTGGAAGAGGGACGCGATTACAAAATCAAGCGCATTGAGGTTAATCCTCGGGCGCGCCTTTCCCTTCAAATGCACCATAAACGGAGCGAGCATTGGGTCGTGGTCGCGGGAACGGCGCGGGTCACCTGCGGGGAGAGTATTTATACCATCCAGGCCAACCAGAGCACCTTCGTCCCGATGGGGGTGAAGCATCGGCTGGAGAATCCGGGCGATGAGCCGCTCCAGATCATCGAGGTCCAGAGCGGGAATTACCTCGGAGAAGACGACATCGTCCGTTATCAGGATGATTACGGGCGGGTGGAGGCCAAGAAGGGCTGACCATGTCGATCTTTAGAGAGTATGACATCCGAGGGGTTTACGGAACTGTCCTCACCGAGAAGGTCGCCGAAGAGATCGGAAAAGCCTTCGGCACACTGATCCGACGATCCGGCGGAAAAAAGATCTCGCTCGGCTATGATATTCGTCTGAGCAGTCCTTCCCTCCGGGAGGCATTGTTGGCGGGACTCCTCTCGACCGGTATCGATGTCGTCGATATCGGCGCCTGTCCGACACCGGTTCTTTATTTTTCTCTCTTCCAGCTTGAGGTCGATGGCGGGGTCATGATTACCGCCAGCCATAATCCCGCCGAATTCAATGGCTTTAAACTCTGTCGTGGGAAGGGAACCCTCTTCGGCGCGGAGATCCAGCAAGTCCGCACGATGGCGGAGAGCGGCGATTTCGACCGGGGGAAGGGGGAGTTGACCTTCGAGCCCGATTTCCTCTCTGTTTACCTCCGCTATTTCGTGAAGCATTTCAGCCCCTTCCGGTCAAAAAAAGTAGTGATCGATTGTGGGAATGCCGCCGCGGCGCTTATCGCTCCTCAGGTTATGGAACAGTTGGGATGTGAAGTGATTCCACTCTACTGCGAACCGGATGGCCGATTCCCGAATCATCATCCCGATCCGACCGTTCCTGAAAACATTGCTGATTTAATTGCGACAGTCCGAAAAGAGAAGGCGGATGTCGGCATCGCTTTTGATGGCGACGGTGACCGGCTGGGTGCCGTCGATGAGACGGGTGAGATCATCTGGGGGGATAAACTGACCCTCCTTTTCGCGACCGATATTCTGAGAAGAAATCCGGGAGCGACGATTATTTCCGAAGTCAAGGCCTCTCAAGTCCTCTATGACGAAATCACCCGGCTCGGCGGAAACGGCATTATGTGGAAGACCGGACACTCTTTGATTAAGGCGAAGATGAAGGAGACGGGGGCGCTGCTCGCGGGGGAGATGAGCGGTCATCTTTTCTTTGCCGACCGGTATTTTGGTTACGATGATGCGATTTATGCGGGATGTCGGCTGGTCGAGATTCTGGTAAATCATGAACAGATGTTGTCTGCTTATTTTAAGGATCTGCCGAAGACATATGTCACGCCGGAGATCCGGGTCGATTGTCCGGACGACCGAAAATTCGTAGTCGTTGAAAAATGCCGAGAATATTTTTCAGAAAAATATAAGACGGTGGATATTGACGGCGTTCGGATTTTGTTCGATGACGGGTGGGGATTGATTCGAGCCTCGAATACACAGCCGGCATTAGTATTGCGATTTGAAGCGAACTCGCCGGAGCGGCTGACGGAAATGCAGAAAGAGATCGATGAAGTTTTAAATAAGGTAAATTGACACCGCGATCTATGATTTTGAGACGGAGATCAGCCGGATAAATACATCCTATAACTACTTTGTGAAAAGATGAAAGCACTCATTACAGCAGGGGGAAGAGGGACGCGGCTGCGGCCCATCACCCATACCAGCAATAAACATCTGATTCCGATTGCGAATAAGCCGATGATCCATTATGCCATTGAGGCTGTGGTCGCAGCCGGCATTCAGGAGATCGGAATCGTTGTTAATCCGGAAACAGAAGAGGAGCTGAGGAAGGCCCTTGGCAGCGGTGCCCCGTGGGGAGCAAAAATCACCTACATTTCTCAGGAAGCACCGGCCGGGCTTGCCCATGTCGTAAAAATTTCAGAGGACTTTATCAAGAAGGAACCGTTTGTTTTCTACCTGGGCGATAATGTGATCGTCGGCGGAATCGGCCCTTTTGTGAAGACTTTTGTAGAGGGTAAGGTCCATTGCCATCTCGTTCTGTCCAAAGTGAAGGATCCCCAACGATTCGGTGTCCCCGAATTAAAAAATGGACGAATTGTCGGAATTGAGGAGAAACCGAGGCGGCCAAAAAGCCCCTATGCCGTGACCGGCATCTATCTCTACGATCATCATATCTTTGAAGCGGTCAATAAAATTGGACCGAGCAAGCGGGGAGAGCTTGAAATCAGCGATGCACATCAATATCTGATTGAAAATGGATTTGGCATCAGCTATTCAGAGATCACCGGCTGGTGGAAAGATACGGGTCAGCCGGAAGATCTCCTTGAAGCAAACCGTTTCGTTCTTGACCAGATGACGGAAAGTCCCGATGGGATCTCGATTGGCGGAGAGGTTGACTCCAAGAGTGAACTGCGGGGGAAGGTGATCATTGAAAAGGGAGCCAAAATTGTTCAGAGTCAAATCCGTGGGCCTGCCATTATTGGAGCCGGAACGCGGATTGAGAATAGCTATATCGGCCCCTATACTTCCATCTACCACGACTGTGAGATCAAGAACAGCGAATTGGAATACAGCATCGTTTTGGAGCGATGTAGGATTACGGATATTGACGTTCGAATTGAGAAGAGCCTTCTCGGAAGAGAGGTGGAACTCTTCCGGGGAATGACCAGACCTCGGACACAGAAATTTGTCATCGGCGATCAGAGCCGGATTGAGCTAAGCTAGTTTGGGAAGGCAATATGAAGATTCTGGTTACAGGCGGGGCCGGGTTCATCGGGAGCAATTTCGTCCGATATTTTCTTCAGCAGCACCCCTCCGCATCGATCATTAACGTTGATAAGCTCACCTACGCCGGAAATCTCGAAAACCTTATCGATCTTGAAGCGAATCCGCGGTACCGCTTTGTCCGGGGCGATATCACCGATGCGACCTTCGTAAACAACCTCGCTCAGGAAGTCGAATCGATCATTCATTTTGCCGCGGAGACCCATGTCGATCGGTCGATCGTAAACGCAGACGCGTTCGTCCGAACCAACGTTTATGGGACGTATGTTCTGTTGGAGGCTTCACGGCGATATCAACATCAGCGGTTTGTTCATATTTCCACCGACGAGGTATATGGAAGCCGGCTGGAAGGTTTTTTCAAGGAAGAGGATTCGCTTTCTCCGACGAGCCCTTATTCTGCGAGCAAAGCCGGTTCCGACCTATTGGTTTCTTCTTATCACAAAACCTATGGTCTTCCTGCGATCATTACGCGCTGCTCAAATAACTTCGGCCCCTATCAATTTCCCGAAAAATTAATTCCATTGATGATCACCAATGCCCTTCAGGACAAGCCGCTCCCGGTGTATGGAGATGGCCTCTATGTACGCGATTGGCTTTATGTGTTGGATCATTGTGAGGCGATCGCAAGGATTTTTCACCTTGGCAAGCCCGGGGAAATTTATAACATCGGGGGACAGGGGGATAAAAAAAATATCGAGGTGGTGCATCTCATCCTGGAAATCCTGAAGAAGCCGAAGTCTCTGATTCAGTATGTCACGGATCGGCCGGGGCACGACCGCAGGTATGCGATCGATCCGAATAAGATTGAAAGCGAACTCGGTTGGAAGCCGGCGTACACTTTTGAGAAGAGTCTGGAAGAAACGGTTCACTGGTATCAGACCCAGATGGATTGGTGGAAGCGGATTAAATCGGGTGAATACCTGAAAATGTACGAAAAGATTTATGGGATTCCACTGTGAAGGTGTTGCTGGCAGGGGCCAAAGGGATGCTCGCGGGAGCAATATTAAATAAAAAACCGCGGGAATGGGACTTGAAGGCTGTTGATATTGAAGAGCTGGACATTACGGATCGCGCGGCGGTTCAGAAGATGGTTTTGAGTTTCGCGCCCGAGATAATCATAAACTGCTCTGCTTTTACCCGTGTGGACGAGTGCGAAGAGAAAAAAGAACTCGCCTTTGCGGTCAATGCCGCCGGTGTCGGCCATCTGGCGGAGGCGGCTTCTCAGACGGGGGCGTACTTCGTACACTTCAGCACCGATTACATTTTTGATGGAAGCGGGAACCAGCCCTATCGTGAAGAGGATATGCCCCGTCCGGTCAGCGTCTATGGCGCCTCGAAATGGGAAGGGGAGTGCCGGATCAGAAAATACCTTGAAGACTATCTGATCATTCGGACCCAATGGCTTTATGGACGGGACGGAACGCACTTTGTAAACACCATTCTGAACCTTGCTAAAAAACAAGAAGTTCTTAAGGTCGTGGACGATCAGGTCGGTTCCCCGACATGGACGGAAGATCTTTCCGAGGCATCCCTCGCTTTGGTTGAGCAGAGAGCGACCGGAGCGTACCATTTGGTCAATGAGGGACATTGCAGTTGGTATCAGTTTGCAAGCCGGATTATTGAAGAAGCCGCTCTTCCAACGAAAGTGATTCCTTGCACGACGGCAGAGTTTCCGCGACCCGCCAAGCGGCCTGCTTATTCTGTTCTTTCCACCGACAAAGCAAAAAGAGTGTTAGGGCGGGGGCTTCCTCATTGGGAGGTCGCTTTAAAAAGATTTATGAGATCGGTGTAGGGGGCCAGTCATGTTCAAAAAAGGGAAAATCAATGGGGTTGAGATTCGTCCCTTGAAGAAATATGTGGATGAGCGGGGATGGCTCTCTGAACTCTTTCGAGAGGACGAGCTTGAAAAATCGATTCTGCCGGTGATGTCTTACATTTCCTTAACCCGAGCAGGCGTGACCAGAGGGCCTCATGAACATGTTGACCAGACCGATTATTTTTGCTTCATCGGTCCTTCTAATTTCAAAGTCACTCTTTGGGATAACCGAGAGAAAAGTTCGACTTTTCAAAATAAGATGCAGTGTGTAGTGGGTGAAGATTCTCCTGCGATTGTTATTGTCCCCGAAGGGGTAGTACATGCCTACCAAAATGTCGGCGGAAAGGACGGTATTGTCATCAATTGTCCGAACCGGCTCTTTATGGGCCGAGGGAAAAAAGAAAAAATCGATGAGATACGCCATGAAGATGATTCACAGTCTCCATATATAATCGACCTAGGTTGAAAAGGTAAAGCGTTCAATTGTTAATCAGACCGAAGATGTCCTTAAGTCAACCTGAAATTCATTCTTGCAGGGACGATTATTTGGGGATATATGGTTGAGTATTCATCGGTTGGGACGATTCTGATATCGCCAGATCCTGGTCGATCAAGCCCTGCCCATCGTTTCAGCCAAAGACCGCACACAGAATCAAGGTATTTGCATGAACCCCAACGCATCCCAGCCGGCCGCCTTTAGGGCACTTGTGCGTAGCCTTTGGCGAAATCGGCAGCTTATTAACCAGATGACTCGTCGTGAAGTGGTCGGTCGATATAGAGGCTCTGCTCTAGGTTTAGCCTGGTCATTCTTCAACCCCATGTTCATGCTTGCGGTATACACATTCGTTTTCTCCAGCGTTTTTAAAGCGCGTTGGGGCGTAGGCGGAGATGAAAGTAAAATCCAGTTTGCAGTGGTACTTTTTGTTGGAATGATTGTACAGAGTCTATTCGCTGAGGTGCTGAGCCGCGCTCCGGGCTTGATTCTCTCCAATGTTAATTACGTTAAGAAAGTGGTCTTTCCGATTGAGATATTGCCAGTCATCTCTTTGGGTGCAGCGGTATTTCATAGCCTTATCAGCCTCGGTGTGCTGCTGATCGTTTTTGTGTTTTTTAACGGCTACCTACATTGGACGGCCGTTTTTACACCGTTGATCCTGCTGCCCTTGGTCATTCTTACTCTTGGCCTTGCATGGATGTTGGCCTCTATTGGGGTTTTTCTGAGAGATGTAGGGCAAACCATCGGAATCATGATTACCGTACTTACGTTTCTCTCCCCTGTCTTTTACCCCGTAACAGCAGTTCCAGAAAAATTCCGGCCCTGGCTGATGGTGAACCCGCTTACTTTCATCATCGAGCAGGCGCGCGGAGTGCTTATCTGGGGACATTTGCCCGAATGGTCCGGGTTGGGCATATATACCCTGACTGCCATTATTGTTACTTGGGCAGGTTTTGCCTGGTTTCAAAAAACCAGAAAGGGGTTTGCTGATGTCCTTTAATCAAAGGAGTCCGCTTCCTCCGGAGAAAGGAGAAACGACCACTGCGGACAATATCGTCATCCGTGTGACCAATATCAGCAAGTGCTACCACCTTTACAACACTCCGCGCGACCGGCTCAAGCAATTTATCATCCCTCGCCTTCAACGTCTGGCTGGCCAGAGTGTCAAACAATACTTCCGGGAGTTCTGGTCGCTGAGAGATATTTCATTTGAAGTAAAAAAAGGTGAAACCGTAGGCATCATTGGGCGCAACGGCTCAGGTAAATCGACCCTGCTGCAAATGATCTGCGGCACGCTTCATCCAAGTGGAGGGCATATTGAGGTGATGGGCCGGGTTGCCGCGTTACTCGAACTCGGGTCTGGTTTTAATCCTGAGTTTACTGGTCGGGAGAATGTTTTCATGAATGCGGGCGTATTAGGACTGTCTCGCCAGCAGACAGAGGCTAGATTTGTAGACATAGAGGCCTTTGCGGATATTGGCGATTTCATTGATCAGCCGGTCAAGACCTACTCCAGCGGAATGATGGTTCGACTTGCATTTGCAGTGATTGCTCATGTGGATGCCGACATTCTTGTTATCGACGAGGCTTTGGCTGTAGGTGACGCATTTTTTACGCAAAAGTGTATACGTTTTTTGCGCTCATTCATGAAAACTGGTACGGTTCTCTTCGTTAGCCATGATACCGGCTCCGTGAAAAACCTCTGCAGTCGCACCATCTGGATTGAAAAGGGAAGTTTACTAAAAGAAGGCAATCCGAAAGATGTATGCGATTTGTATTTGCAAGCCTTCTATGAGGCCCAGCAGGGAAAAAGTACCACGACTCGCCTTAAGAGGATCAAGAATCAAAATCCGCCCCGGCCTTTCAGGGACCAAAGGCTGGAGTTCCTCAACGCCAGTAATCTGCGCAACGATCTGCAAGTGTTTGAATTCAACCCCGAAGCGGCTGCTTTTGGTAAAAGAGGTGCCGAAATAACCGAGGTCGCCTTTCTTGATGAGAATGACGCTCCTCTGTCTTGGGTAGTGGGAGGGGAACCGGTCTGTCTACGGATCACTGCGATATGCCACCAGGATATTGATTTGCCAATCATCGGATTTTATGTCAAAGATCGGTTGGGTCAACCCCTGTTTGGCGAAAATACATACCTGAGTTATGTGGCCGGTCCTCCCGCGTGCGGGGCCAACAATAGTTTGCGGGCCAAATTTTTCTTCGATATGCCTCGGTTGGCGGCAGGTAACTATACTGTTACGGTTGCGATTGCCCAAGGCACTCAGGAAGATCATATTCAGCATCATTGGATTCATGACGCGTTGTGCTTCAAATCCGAGTCGACCAGTGTCGCCGCCGGTCTAATCGGAATTCCGATGAGGAAAATACTGTTGGAAAATGTCAATGAAAGTGAAAGTCCCATGAATGGCAGATCAGAGTTTATCAATGATGCTGGTTAATGATTCCTCTTTGATTGATCCGCAGCGTTTGGTTTGGCCGGGTGCATGGGTGGGGCATATCCCCTTTGCATCTTGGCTGATATCGGTGCTTAAGCCAGCTGTTCTGGTTGAGCTCGGTACTCACACTGGCAACTCCTATAGTGCCTTTTGTCAAGCGATTGAAAAGAACAAGTTGTTAACCAAAGCCTATGCTGTTGATACGTGGCGAGGAGACGAACACTCGGGTCACTATGATGACACTGTGTTTTTAGATTTTCAGGGATACCACGACCCGCTTTATGGCAGTTTCTCCACGCTGCTGCGCATGACTTTTGATGAGGCGCTTGGACGCTTTGCAGACGGTTCAATTGATCTCTTGCATATAGACGGTTTGCATACCTATGAGGCCGTTAAACACGATTTTGAGACATGGCTGCCGAAAGTTTCGAAAAGAGGGGTTGTTCTATTTCACGATACCAACGTACATGAAAAGAACTTTGGGGTCTACCAACTATGGGACGAGTTGAGCCGGTGCTATCCAAGCTTTAACTTCGAGCACAGCCATGGATTAGGAGTGTCGCTGGTTGGTGAGGAAAGACGACAAGAGTTATTAGCCCTGGCGGAATCCGTCAGCACCGATGGTGCTTGGAGATTGAGCAGCGATTTCTTTCGCGTTTTGGGAGAGAATGTTCAACGCCGCTTATTGATCGGGGAACTCAATCAGGCGGTCTCGGAGCGGGACGGAGAGATCCTACGGCTCAATCAGGTGGTCTCGGAGCGGGACGGAGAGATCCTACGGCTCAATCAGGTGGTCTCGGAGCGGGACGGAGAGATCCTACGGCTCAATCAGGCAGTCTCGGAGCGGGACGGAGAGATCCTACGGCTCAATCAGGTGGTCTCGGAGCGGGACGGAGAGATCCTACGGCTCAATCAGGCGGTCTCGGAGCGGGACGGAGAGATCCTACGGCTCAACCAAACGGTCACCGGATTGGAACAAAAAATAGTCCAAGTGACAGATGTGCTTAAACATCCGATACGTCATTTCCAGGGCAAAGTGACACGCCGGATTCGGTTGCTCTATTGGTATATGAAAATATTACATTGTCCGTTATTTGACTCAAATTGGTATCTGGTAAATTATCCCGATGTCGATATGGATCCACTTAAGCATTACCTTGCTTTTGGGTGGAGAGAGAGCCGGCAACCTGGGCCAGAATTCGATGGGAGATATTATCGCTCAAAATATCCGGACATTCCGGGCGACTTGCCGCCCCTCGTCCATTACTGGCTGTACGGGCGCTTTGAAGGAAGGAAAATTAATTCAGCGCTCGACCTTCAATGGGAGGTCAACCCACACAGCATTTCTGAAATAGGTTCCGTAGATCAGCCTCCGCAGCAAGACACGTTGGTTATGAGCGTTATTATCCCGACGTATAATCGGATTAAACTTTTACCTGGCATTGTTGAAGCGTGGCGTAAAGTTCATGCATGTACGTCATATCCTTATGAGATCATTTTTTCGGATGACGGTTCCTCGGACTGCTCAGTGGAATTTCTGGAAACAGTGAAAGACTTACCGCTTAGGGTGTTGCGCAATGCACACGGCGGTGCTTCGAGTGCACGCAATGCTGCAATCAGAGCGGCGCGCGGAGAAAGGTTGCTCATCGTCGGGGACGATATATATCCGGATCCCGAGATTCTCAACATACATATTGAGCTTGGGAAAAAACGAGGCCCAATGGTCGGAATACTGGGGATTGTCCACTGGCATGAAAAGCTCGAGATCAATCATCTGATGTACCATATCACCGATATCGGCAATGAGCAATTTAGTTACAATCGACTCATAGATGGGACTTACGTCGACTTTAGGCATTTCTATTCATGCAATCTTTCCGTCAGCAGGAGCCTACTCCTTAGTGAGGAGGTGATTTTCGATGAGCGTTTTTCCGAATATGGTTATGAGGATATTGAGCTCGGTTATCGGTTATCACTCCGCGGGATGAAGCTCTATTTTACAACGTCGGCGAAAGGAGATCATTATCACCCATATACCGCCGCCGGTTTCTGCCGGAGGCAAATCTCCGCCGGGAGAATGGCCGTGGTATTTGCAGAGATTCATCCAGGAGTCAGCTCTCTCATCGGTGTCGAGACGATTGCGCGAAAAGCCGGAAAGATGCGCAATTTGCCTATGCAGGATGCAATTTGGCAGGCTAGAGTGGAGATGTTATTGCGCCGCTGTGAAGAATATGAGCGTCTTGCTATATTACTGCCTCGCGAAGCGGTGTTGGGGATTCGGCAGTGCATGAGTACCTTATATACATCCCTCTTCCGTGCGATGTATGAAAACGGCGTGCTACAGAAGCTCTCCGGTTATCCTAATAGCCTGACGGTTGCAATGACCAGCCATTTTGGCGCCCTTGGGTTGAACTATTGGAAAATGCTGGCGCAGCGCACCAATTGCCCCATCAACCTGACGGAAGATGAAATCTTCAATCTCGGCGAAGCGCTCAACACGGGTGACGCTGGCGATCTTCTGTATGGTCCCGAGCAGCGCGCCGTATTCGAGGAGTTGATAGAAACCAATATATTGGCTGCAACGGAAAATTCGAATGCCGGCAAGGGGTATCGATTAAAACATCTGACATCACGTGCATTTTATTATTTAATGAACGATCCGCGATCCTTGGTCCGCCGTGCAAGAGAGACCATCTCGGCGAAAACCGACCCAAAAGTCGGAACCGCGAAAATTTATGCCAATGGAGCCAGGATTGAGACGGCAATCCCGGCAATCGTGGTTGAGCCGAATGATATAAATCGCAAAGCGATGATCGCTGCCTACAAAGAAACCTTTGGTGCCGGCACGCGTGCTTTCGAGCGGGCATCACATGAACTGCTTGTTCCACTTTTTGAGGACGATCGTCGGGGTGCGCCGGTAAGCCCGTCTGCTGCCGAAGCCACCATCCTCTTTTGGCCAAAATCCATTCAAGCGCTGAAAAATTCGGATCAACTCACTGCCGCATATATGGCAATGATTGAAAATGGCCTGAGCGTTGCGCTCATCTCGCATTCGCTTTCCGCCGGGCGGTCCGTCTTTATCGGCGACGTTCGGGATCACCTCTTTTTTTCACGAGATGTCGCACAGGCGTTTATGAGCGGTGCGCTCGGTAATTTACCATTTAACGGAAAAGTGCTTCGCATGCTTCCGGCTCACAGTGAAGTATGCGAACAGAAAATCGATATGCTTCTCAATGCGGACGTTGATCTTGATTCAGACGGCTATTTTACGAACCACTCGAAAGGCGGTCGGGCTCTTATTCGCTACAAGGCGCAATACTTGCCGGTGCGCAGGAAAACAAGGCCCGTGGTGTTTGTATTTCCAATCTTTCTTGCGGTAGGTGGCGTTGAACGGAATACCGTTGAGATCATGCGACAACTCAAGAGCCGGTATGATTTTATCGTGGTAACGATGGAGCGCCTTAGACCTGAGCAGGGAAGCCTCGTTGCACAGGCCCGGGAAGTGGCAATGAAGGTTGTTGAGATGTCTGAAATTGTGCGCCACTCCGATTATTTGCGTGTGCTGGCTCGGTTGAAGGCAGCTTTGCGGCCGGACGTGGTATGGGTATGCAATGGTTCACCTTGGTTTTGCGACAATGCGGTAGACATACGAAAAGTTTTTCATGATGTGCCGATCATCGACCAGGAAGTCTATGACATCAAGGAGGGTTGGATTTCGCGTTATGGAGAGAAAGGGATCCGGTCTTTCGATTATTTCATTGCAATTAATAAGAAAATTCAGGAGCGTTTTCGGCGGGATTTTGCAATTAATCCAGAACAGATCCGATTGATTTATTCGGCAGTAAATACCTCGCGTATCCGATCCTTTAAGCAGTCATCGCCTGACCCTCTGACCATAAAATTAAAGTTAGGCCTGCCTGTTGATAAAAAGATATTTACTTTCGTGGCACGGCTTACTCCACAGAAGCGGCCACTGGAATTTCTTCATCTCGCGAAACAGCGTTTGAGATATACCGATGAGTATTTTGTGCTGGTAGGGGATGGCGAACTCGCACCGCAAGCGCTCGATTTCATAAATCAACATGCGCTTAATAATGTGATGCGTATTCCTTATATAGAAGAAACTCTCGATCTCCATGCAGTAAGCGACGGAATTATTTTTACTTCGGCGTATGAGGGGCTGCCGATCGCGATGATTGAGGCGCTCGCGATGGGGGTCCCCACCTTCGCGACCGATGTGGGCGATATTGCCGACGTGTTGGCTGAGTATGGCGCCGGTACCGTTGTGCCGGCCACGTGGTCTATCGATCGAGTGCATGAGGCATTCGTCGCTTGGCTCCAGCGGCGGGGCGAGTATGCTGCGAACTTGAAAAAGTGCGAACATGTCATCCTCGAGCGTTTTTCGAGCGAGAACATATCGGAGCAATACGTTGAGTGTTGGCAAACAGCTATGAACCGCTATCGAAGAAGCGCCGTATGACTTCAGAAAATGCGCCTTGTGTCCTCCTGATTGGGGGCGTCGGCTTCATCGGCCATTATCTTGTACGCGCATGCCGTGCAGTGGGGATGACGGTGCGTGTTGCCGATGTGGCCGTACCTGCAGCGGATACGGTAGAGGAGGGTGTCGAGTATCTGCAAGGCGACTATCGGGATGAATCATTCCTGCATCGCATCCTTGACGGTACAGAGATGGTTGTACACCTCGTACACGATACGATGCTTCTAAATCTGGATTGCAATATGGATGTGGAGTTCGAGCGCAACATACGGCCCGCAATGCGGTTGATGGATAGATGTTGCTCCTCCGGTGTCGTTAAGCTTGTGTTTGTATCGTCGGGTGGCACAGTGTATGGCAACAACTTATTGCATAAAGCTATTCCCGAGGATGCACCGACGCATCCAATATCAGTATATGGTATGTCGAAGCTAATGATTGAGCAGATCGGGTTTCTCTATCACGTACAAAAGGGTCTACCGTTTGTCGTCGCGCGTCCAGGCAATGGTTACGGCCCAGGCCAACATCCATTCCGGGGGCAAGGGTTTGTCGCAACGGCATTTGGGTCCTCGCTAATGGGCCGGACGTTAACTATTTTCGGAGACGGATCGGTGGTTCGCGACTATATCCATGCCTTTGATATCGCAGGCGCATTGGTAGCGCTTCTTCATCGTGGCCGAGCCGGAGAGGCATATAACATTGGAACTGCTAAGGGAACATCATTGCGCATGCTGGTCGAAGATTATATTACTCCAGTCCTTGCCGCTGATGGCTATACCTTGGTTTGTAAGTACGAGTCCGATCGGCTTGCCGATGTGAAGTACAATGTGCTCGCCAACAACAAATTAATCTGTGACACGGGATTCTCCCCGCGCGTAGAGCTTGCCGACGGAATGCGCGAGACATGGGAATGGCTGAAAAAAAATCATTCCCAATCTAAAAAGGAACGATCATGAGTCTCGTGTCTGTCGTAATCCCCAGCTATAACCATGCGTCGTACATTCAAAATGCGGTCGAAAGTGTCCTCTGTCAAAGTCATTCGAACCTTGAGTTGATTGTCATAGATGACGGTTCTAAGGACGCGTCGCTTAACTATCTACGTAATGTGCGTGATCCACGCTATACACTGATTGAACAGAATAACGCCGGTGCACACTATGCGATTAACCGGGGGCTGTCTCTTGCGAAAGGCAGTTATCTCGCGATCCTTAATTCGGACGATGTGTTCCACATAGATCGGCTTGCGATGTGCGTTGAAAGACTTCAGAAAGGGGCAGAACTGGTCACGACCTGGATTGAGGTGATTGATTATAAAGGCAGAAGCCTCGGTGTGAAAGAAGGCTGGCGCAATATGTTGCCTTGGCCTGTTAAATCTCCTGAGGGTCGTTTTGCCACAGATGAGAACTTTACACTGAATTTACTGGTGACTAATTTTGTATCGACGACCAGCAATATCGTATTTTCTCGGAAGCTTTATGAAAATATTGGCGGAATGAGGAATCTCAGATTTGTGCATGACTGGGATTTTTTACTCCGAGCTGCGCGCAGCTTTAGGTGCGAATTGATCGAACGACCCTTGCTGCAGTATCGCACGCATCAGGCCAATACAATTTCATCAGACAGAGCGTGGATGCTATTCGAAATTTGTTGGATATTTGCCGTTCATCTAAAATACTTCACTGCTGAATTTTTTATCGAGGATAGCGAGGCCGGTGCTCGGTTGGGCGAAATCAATTTTCTTGCACAATCGGTTAATGTACAGGGTAATGACAAAGTCCTCTGGATGTTACTTTATTTTCTTCAGGAGCGTCAAAGACTTGGAGAGGTATCGCCCGAAGAACTGCTAATTAATAATAGGCATTTGCGGGATGAGTTTGTTCGGCATATTAAGGTTTAAAGATCGACATAAGCCGCCTTAGCAAAATCAATGTAAGGCACTTACGGTATCGTTATTCTGGAAAATGGCGAGGATTCAATATCTCCGCTGGTGGTGGATTCTTGTTTGTCCTGTTCGAGGTTGAATATAGGAAATGAAAACCACCTTCATCGAACGCCCTCCTGATCAGAGCCGAATCGTCATGGCAATAGCAAGACTTTTGCCTGCCGAGTTTATAAAAAAGATCGCGCTTGCAATTGTCTTCAGCGTTGTAGTGGTCTCTCTTTTTAACATTATCTTTTATAAAGACTATATCAAAGTACGAAAGTTTCCGGACTATGGGCCGACATTATTTTCGGGTGGACAGCCTAATATTCTGCTTTGGCTATACATTGTTCTGGTCGTTTCCGCTACCGGCATAGGATGGCTGCTTACCGCTCTATCCGCTCGATCATCGTTGGGAGACCGCCTACGAAGAAATAGCCAATATGATGTGGGTTTGATCACCATTGCTCTGATGATATTAACCGTTACAATGACTGCCATTGTAACGGGTGACATGCAGACGGAGCATTATAGGACTTCTCTCCTCTTGCTTGGTGGGACTTTCTTGGGCGTTGGAGTGTCGTCTATCTCAATTCAAAAGATTGAAACAGGTGGAGTTTCTATCATTCTTCATTTTGCTCGTCGATTGCCCAAGACAGAGCAGAAGTTTGCAGAATACGCAAAATTCATTTTTATATTAATCTTTATAGTAATTGCTGTATTCCACATGCCAAAGATCCCTGTGCTCTACGGAATGGCAGTGCAGGCGTCAATGGTGAAAGAGTCGGTCGGGCTCTTCTTAGCCCTGCTGTTCGGTTCAGCAGGCATTGGATATCTTCTCGCCAATTCGCCGCTACCAAGCAAGCGGCTCACACTGTCTCTTATTCTATCTTCAATATACTTGATTTCCATTCGAGAGTCCTGGATATATTGGGACGTCGATGCGTTTCATGAGGGCGAGTCATTCCTTACGGCCAATCTGCTGTTAAATGGTCCGTATAAATTTTTAGAAGACTTCTTCCCGGTGCACGGGATGGGACGGAATATCCTGCACGGATATTACGCCGGGATTTTTTCTGATTATAACCTTTACTTTTACCGAATTATCCAGGCGTTGACTTACCCATTTATCCACGTCCTCATCGCAGCTTTTTTATATCGCTACACAAGAAAGTTGTTTGTGCCGATGACATTTTTTGTGATTTCTTACCTTTTTGGTTTTGTTGAAGAGAGGGATATTTCTCCATTTTTTCTGATGGCTCTTTTATTGATACCTCTGAAAATAAAGAAAAGCGATATTCCATTAAAGATCGCTGCAGGAATTATGTTATTTCTAGAATCGATATTCTCCCTGGAGTTCTTCGTATTGTTAAATATTGCAATGGCAGTGACGTTTATTTGTAGGCTATATCTGCAAATTCGCAGTCGCCGTTTTAATATCCCTTGGATGTATGTTTCCTATTATGGCGGTTTATTAGCGGCCCTTTTCCTCCTTGGCTCCGGATTTTCACATTGGCTGAGTGCAGTACGCAATGCGCTGACAAAGAGTCCCAATCTTCTGGAGCGAAGCTTGGAAGCGCGAGAATCATTTTCCTTTTTGCCGTTCTCATTGAGTTCATTTTTTGCAGTATTTTTACTTTTTCACCTCGTGAATTCTGTGGCCTTTCTACGCGGAAGCCGTCGGATGATCAGTGACAAAAATATGCTGGTTGTCATTTTTTCTTTAGTGTCCCTGATGTTTTTCACCCGTGCATTTAATCGTTCAGATATAGCTCATGTAGTTTATGCTTATTCAGCTTCACTGCCAGTAATCGTTGGCTTTGCCTTACGTTATAAATATATTAGGGGGCAAGATTTTCTTTTAGGATCTCTGGCTTTGGTGATTTTTCTTGGGGCTACATATGCGCAGAAGGGTAGTTTTAGTATGAATATCCTAAGTCAGAGACCCATCTACGATGAAAGGTTGACACGCGGAGATGTTCGGCCATTACAGAATTTTGGTGCAATTCAGGTTCCTTCTGGAACGGTTTCCGATGACTCTCATATGACGCAGGCGGAACTTAATGAACTGCAGTCGATGGTAAGGGATGGATACAAGATCTTCGACATGTCAAATCAACCGGTTCTCATCTACGGTGCAGTAAAGTCACCATTGGTGACCAACGACATTCACACATTGTTCTATAACACTTATGGCGAACAGGTAGCCGTGATAGAGAAGCTGAAATTCTCGGGCAACAAAACCATTGTGCTCTGGTCGGCCGGTTACTGGACCGAGACGCTCGACTACACTTATATGGAGTACCGATTACCGATATTGAGCGAGTACATAAATACCGCTTATCGTTTTGCATATCGTGTCGGACGCTTCACGATATTAAGCGATCAGCCTCTCCTGGGTAAGACTGCGCTTACCAGTGGAATAGGTCGGGAGCAGTATGACCTCGGTTTCGCTCCATCGCGGATGGAACCGTACAAGCAGGAGAGTGTTTCCACTTTGGCAAGTTTCTCCGCCGACCGAACCTCTATTAAAGGACTTACGCCTGACGCCATTGCAATCGATGTTTTTGCGGCTGAGAAGGGACCTATCTACCTGCAGTTGTTGAGCAATGGGCTCCCGGTCTGTACTGTGACCTTCTCGGTTCTTGAAGGTGCCAGTGTGAACTTTATCCGCCTGGCGAATCTACCCGCCTATCGCCATTCAGAACCGACCGAATTGACGGTACGGGCGGGGAATTCCAATGTTCGAGTTGATGAAGTCAGGTTGTTAGCGCTTACGAAAAAAGATGGAATTTAGAGAATGCTCAGGGTTCCGGTGATATGAAAATCGTTATCCCGATGTCCGGTTTCGGAGAGCGGTTCAGGCGGGCCGGTTATCGTGTGCCAAAACCGCTCATCGAGATCGAAGGCAAACCGATCATCGCCCATGTGATTGACCTCTTTCCAGGCGAAACCGATTTTTTATTCATTTGCAATCAAGAACATCTAGATGAACCGGCTTACCACATGCGGGAGATTCTGGAGCGATATTGCCCTGGCGGGCGCGTCGTCGGTATCGCTCCGCATAAACTCGGCCCTGTACATGCGGTGTTGCAGGCGGCGGATATAGCGATTGAACCAGATCAGCCGGTCATTGTAAATTATTGTGACTTCACCTGTTATTGGGATTGGCAGCATTTCAAACGTTTTGTCGTTGACTGCGGCTGCACAGGAGCAATACCTGCTTACAGAGGCTTTCATCCCCACACCTTAGGAATTACAAATTACGCGTATATGCGTGAAACAAATGGCTGGGTGACGGATATTCAGGAGAAGCAGCCCTATACCTCTAATCGTATGGGGGAGTACGCCTCCAGCGGTACATACTACTTTGCTACCGGCCAAATTATGTTGAATGCTTTCCGGGAAACGGTTAGGAAAAATCTGAATGTGAACGGCGAATTTTATGTCAGCTTGGCCTATAAACCATTGTTGGCTGATAATCTTCCCGTCGCCGTTTATGACCTTCAGCATTTTATGCAATGGGGTACGCCACAAGATGTGGTTGAATATCGTATATGGTCCGAAGTTTTCCGGCGGTTAATGGCGCCACCACAGGAGCACTTGCAAGCGACGGGTGCGGTAGTGGTCCCGATGGCTGGGATGGGGGAACGATTCCGACGTGCTGGGTATATACAAACAAAGCCTTTAATACCCGTTTCCGGAAAGCCGATGGTTTTGCAGGCGGTGCACGATCTTCCTCCCGCCGAGCATTATGTGTTCGTCCTCAGAGAGGACATGCCGGGTGCGGTGGAGCTGGTTGATGTTTTAGAAAAGGCCTTTCCAGGCGTCTTAATCCGCTGGCTTTCTTCCGTTACCGAAGGGCAAGCATGTACGACGGCGATGGGTATCGATACCCTGCTGGTGGGGGTGCCTGGGTTTGAGGGACCTATTACCATCGGCGCTTGCGACAATGGAGCAATGTACGATAGATATGCTTTCGACAGGATACTCAACGACCCGGAAACGGATGTAATCGTTTGGGCGGTGCGCGGCCATCCCAATGCGGTACGCCATCCTCATATGTATGGTTGGATTGCAGAATGGGAGGGTTTGGTGGCGAGTGTATCGGTGAAGCGGCCTCTGGGATCCCCGGAGCATGATCCAATCATCCTGGGGACCTTTTCGTTTAAGCGAGTCTCGGATTTCCTTCGATGTTACAAGCGAATGCTAACTCGGAATGCTCGTGTGAACGGGGAGTTCTATCTTGATACTTGCCTGAATGATGCAATCGACCTCGGTTTACGCTGTAAGGTATTTGAAGTGGATTACTATTTGGCTTGGGGCACTCCCGACGAGTTGCGTACCTTCGAGTACTGGCAATCCTGTTTTCATAAATGGCCAGCGCATCCCTATCGGCTGGAATTGGATAAGCGATTAGAACCGGCTGCGCTGCACCGCCTTAATGAGCAATATGAGCAATTAGTGCCTCATTTTATCAGACCGAAACGATGATTCACAAAGAAATTACGGTATTCCTCTTAGTGGGTGGGCTGACCGTGTTCGTCGATTTTGTCAGCTATCGATTACTTATGTATGCAGGTGTCGGGGTGGCGATTGCGAAGGCGTTCGGTTTTATCGCTGGCACAGGGTTAGCGTATTTTGCAAACCGTTACTGGACATTTGCTCACCTTCGCCCCGCTTCCCGTAACATGGCTAAATTCGGGGCGCTTTATGGCGCAACACTTTGTGTGAACGTAGTCATTAATAAACTCTGTTTTGAGGCGCTCGCCCCTTTTGTTTTACCCAGGGTCGAAATCGCGTTTTTCGTGGCGACCGGTTGTTCGGCCATTCTTAATTTTCTGGGCATGAAATTTTTTGTGTTTCAAGCGAGTGTTTCAGCTGGCCAGGTGGAGAGATGAAATTATCTATTGTTATTCCTTGTTACAACGAAGGGAGAAATCTTCCCTTGCTACTCAAGCGTTGCGCGACCATTGCAAAGCCTGGAGAAATTGAAGTCGTCCTGGTCGATAATGGCTCTACCGACGACTCCACAAGCATTCTACGAAATCTCCTTCCTGACTATCCTGGTTGTCGCTTTATCAGAGTCGAGGTCAACCAGGGTTACGGATTCGGAATTTTAAGCGGGCTCAGATGTGCCCAAGGTGAGATACTAGGCTGGACCCATGCAGACATGCAGACTGACCCGGCCGATGCGTTAAGGGGCCTGGAGATCTTCGATGAGCACGGCCTTGATATATTTGTAAAAGGGCAGCGACATGGGCGGGCGTTGGGAGACGTTTTTTTTACTATGGGTATGAGCCTCTTCGAAAGCGTGCTGCTCGCAAAACCGTTTTGGGATATTAATGCTCAACCGACAATGTTTTCCCATCGCTTCTTTGAATCTTGGGATTCAGATGCACCACATGACTTTTCCTTAGACCTGTATGCTTACTTCATGGCGAGAGCGGCCCGGCTGCCGGTATACAGGTTCCCGGTGCGATTCGGAGAGCGGGCTCACGGGGTCTCCCATTGGAACTTCAACTGGGCGGCCAAGGGAAAGTTCATCCGCCGTACCATCGATTTCAGTTTTAAATTGAGAAGAAAAGTATCGTCGTGATCATTATTGCGCACCGAAAAAATACCTTGCGTGAACTTTTGGAGAGCGACCCTAAATATGGGGTCGAAGTGGACATCCGCAGCTATGCTGGCGATCTCGTGATCCACCACGATCCCTTTGTCCCCGGGGCACGTTTTGAAGAATGGATCGAACATTACCGCCATGGAACTTTGATCCTGAATGTAAAAGAAGAAGGTCTTGAGCAGCCGTTGCTGGACACGATGCATGCCAGGAAGATTAATGACTTTTTCTTTTTGGATCAATCGTTCCCGTTCCTTGTGAAGTGGGCGCGGAAAGGTGAACGAAGATGTGCGGTCAGGGTCTCCGAGTATGAATCGATTGATACGGCTTTAAATTTGGCAGGACTTGTTGACTGGGTCTGGGTCGATTGTTTTACACGCTTTCCTCTTACCTTATCCGAAACCGAGAGACTAAAGAAGGCCGGTTTCCGTCTGTGCCTTGTTTCTCCGGAGCTGCAGGGCCGAGATGCGAACGATTCCATCCCGGCGTTTCGGAGGCGATTAAAAGACTTAGGAATCGAGGCGGAGGGGGTTTGCACCAAAAGGCCGGAGCTCTGGGAGGTGAGCCTATGAGGTGCATCCCTGGTATCCGCCAACGGTTGTTCTGGTTTGGCTTGGGGGTGCGGGCCGCGCTGATCCTGATGGTGGTGCCAGCGGCTTCCGCAAAGTGGTATGTCCCCTTTCTCCAGAACGCCGCATCTAACCTTACATGGAATCCTTGGTCGACATTTCTGTCGAACGGGGGCGCTGTTGAAGCATTTCCTTATGGTTACGTGACGTTGTTGATTTTTATGCCAGGGGCGATCATCTGCGAGCTGATCGGCATTAACGGTTACTGGGGATATGCAGCGACGCTCCTATTGATTGACATCGGGGTGCTGGTCATTACGAAAAAATTGGTCAATATCAGCTTTGAACGGGGCGTTTTGTTTTATTGGCTTTCGCCGATCGTGATATTCGCAACATACTGGCTTGGGTTGAATGATCTCTTGCCGGTGATGTTGTTGTGCTTGGCTTTGTTGGGCCTGCGGGAGAGGCGTCCTGTGATGGCTGGCTTATGCTGCGCAGCGGCCGTCTCGGCCAAGCTCAGCATGGTGCTGGCATTGCCGATAATCATCATCTATTTGGTCCGTAATAAATCAACGAATGTCCTTCTGGCGCCTTTTACGGCTGCCCTTATGGGTGGTGTGACCATTCTCGGCATTCCATTCCTCGCATCATCGGCTGCGGTAGATATGCTCGCTAGCAATCCTGAAATGGTCAAGGTATTCAGCTTGGCGGTGCAAGTCGGTCCAAACGCCAAGATTTATGTTCTACCCATGCTTTATCTGCTGGCGCTTTATGTTGCATGGAGTATGCGCCGTATCAGTTTCGATTTATTATTGGTATTGCTGGGAAGCACGTTTTTCCTTGTGTTGTTGTTAACACCTGCATCGCCAGGATGGTTTCTCTGGATGCTTCCTCTCCTCCTGGTGTATCAGTCGGGTGAGGATCGCGCTGCCATACCGCTGGTGATCGGTTTTTCTTTACTGTATGTTGTCAGCAGTTTTTTAGTGATGCCTGTACCCGTGGTGTTGAATGGGGAGGCCATGAAATCCGCAACGGAACTGTTCGCTGGTTACCTGGGGAGTCATGCGCGCGCATTATTGAATACGGCTCTGCTGGCCTCAGGTATCGCTTTGGTCACGCGTATCTGGCAACGCACGGTACATAATAATGATTATTTTCAGGTCAGTAGAAAACCGATCGTAATCGGAATAGCAGGGGATTCCGGATCGGGAAAAGATACCCTTGTCGAGTCGTTGACCGGTTTATTTGGGAAACATTCGGTGGCTTCCCTCTCAGGGGATGATTACCATCTATGGGATCGCCACAAACCGATGTGGCATGTGATGACGCACCTGCATCCTCGTGCGAATGATCTTGAGCGGTTTGTTCAGGATGCGATGACCCTCGCCAGCGGGAAATCGATTGTGTTGCGTCATTATGATCATAATATTGGCAAGCAACTTAAGCCTGAACTCCAGCGAAGTGGCGATGTCTTATTTGTAAGTGGGCTACACGCGCTTTATTTGCCCCTCTTACGGGATCGATACGATTTAAGCATCTTCCTTCGAATTGATGAGGGGCTGCGGCGTTTTTTAAAGACCGACCGTGATGTCCGTCAGCGCGGTCATTCGTTAGATAATGTTCTGAAGGTATTAGAACGTCGTGAAGCGGATTCAATCGCTTTTGTACGGCCCCAGGCGGCGAGTGCAGACTTGGTGCTTAGTTTGCAGCCCATTCATCCACGCATGCTGGAAGAGGTCAGCAGGAAAGACGATCTCCGGTTCAAACTGGTTGTCCGTGTGCGTCACGGCCTACATGAGGAGTCCATCAGGCGGGTCCTGATCGGAGTCTGCGGGCTGCACGTGGACACCCAACTGGACGGAAATAGCGCCGATGTTACGATGACGATTGAAGGGGAGTGCTCAAAAGAAGACGTCGCAATGGCGGCAGGGATCCTCTTTCCAAAAGTAATGATGTTATTGGATCCGGAACCAAAATGGGAAGACGGTGTGCGCGGGATGATTCAACTCATTGTCCTTTCGCAGTTAACCCAGTCTTTAAAAAAGAGGCTTAAATGACTAAAATCTTTCACCCGGAGCAACTAACGACTCTCCCCTCGGCGATCCTGTTCGATACAGATAATACAATTTACCCATACGACCCTGCTCACGAAGCAGCGATGTGCGCTGTAAGGGCCAAAGTGACTCAGACCTTCTCCATATCTGATGAGCAATTTCAGCGAGCATTTGACAGTGCAAGAAATGATATCAAAAAGAGACTGAAGGGGACAGCCAGTTCACACAGCCGACTTTTATATTTCCAGCGAATGCTGGAGATGATCGGGTTGGGATCACAAGTACTTTTAGCGCTCGATTTTGAACAAACCTATTGGCGCACCTTTTTAAGTAACGCGGTCTTATTCGATGGTGTCAAGAGTTTACTGGACGATTTGAGAATAGCCGGTATTCCAACTGCCATCGTGACCGATTTGACCGCACAGATTCAGTTCCGGAAGATCGTCTATTTCGGTTTAGATCATTACTTTGACTATATCGTGACCAGTGAAGAGGCCGGGTTCGATAAACCCAATAAGGCTCCTTTTGAAATCGCGATTTCAAAGCTCAAACCGACAACCGCATGTATATGGATGATCGGGGATAATCCGAAGACAGATGTTTTGGGGGCTCGTATGGCGATTCAAGCGGTTACTTTTCAGAAGATACACGAGGGGGTTGAGTTGGGCAGCGGTGATTCAACCCCGGATATGGCGTTTTTAGATTTTTCGGCCGTGTCCGATTTGTTACAACACCTGCTTCAAACGTCCGGGAATGCCCTTTTTGTAGATAATAACGTGGCGCCTTGATTTTGGGTCTCACAGGACTGGTATATGGTCTACCCTCATGATCGAGTCTGGCGAATTTCGAACAGGCTTGGGTTTTTAACGGAGTGTCCGGTTTCGGAGAAAATGAAGTGTTTCCATAAGCATATTGACACGTCCGGCTTTCAAAATAGTCCTCCATGGGATCTGTAAAGGGAAATTCTATGTTGGGTGGTGATCATATCCGGGAGTTAAGACAGTATTGCTGGACCATCGGGCAAGATCCGCTACTTGTTCAGGGGGCAGGTGGAAACGTCTCTCTTAAAAACGGGAGGTCGTTATGGATCAAAGCTTCCGGTGCATGGCTTGCTCAAGCAGAGGAAAAGAATATTTTTGTCGAGCTTGATCTTGACATCGCGAGGCACCTGACGGAGGAGGGGGATGAATACTATGGTAGAGCGGTTCGGAGGGCGTCCGATTTGAGACCCTCTATCGAGACTTCCCTCCATGTCTTGCTCCCTCACAGGATTGTGTCGCACTTTCATGCAGTCGACGTTCTTGCCTGGGCCGTACTTCGGGATGGGGAGTCCAGCCTGAAACCATTGCTTGAAGGGATGGATTGGGGCTGGATTGAATATGCGAAGCCCGGCCGTAACCTAACAGATAAGGTCCGTGCCTTATCGAAAAGTGGCGTGCTTCCCGATATTATTATTTTAGGTAACCATGGTATTGTACTTGGGGCCGACTCGTTTGAAGAGATACTAGAACTTTGGTCACGTTTATGGAAACGTCTTTCCGTAGTTCCTCGAACAACTGTGATAGAAGAGAGGAAAGTAGGCGAACTCCTGAAGCCATGGCTTAATGCCAATTATGTGCTTCCTAGGGACATAAAAATTTACGCGCTCGGTCTCGACCCTATATTAATAAATCTTTGCCGTTCATCATGGGTTTTGTACCCGGATCATGCGGTATTTCTCGGTTCGGAATGTAAAATATATGAAAGTAGTGAATACATCGACAATTCGACCTCAACGGATAATTCTCAATACCCAGTCATTGTTGTGCCGCACGTGGGTGCCGTGGTATCGAGAACATTGACTGACTCACAATCAGCGATGCTGTCTTGTTTCGTGGAAGTGGCCTTGCGCCTCAACGATGCACATTCTGTGCGTTCTCTTTATCCTCTTGAAATAGCATCATTGTTGAATTGGGATGCAGAAAAATACCGACAGAGACTATAACAGAAATTATAATGGATGGAGGCTATCGAAGGACTGTGATGCTTAGTGTTATTGTTCTGAATTAAAACGAGATTGGGTCAATTTCTTCAAGTTTTAATAATTAAATATTGAAAGACATAGAACTACCATAGTCGAGTTGGTGAAGTTAGGGTTACACCCGCTCCTCAGAATGATCCACCAGTTTGTGGGTGATATGAATAGATTGGAGGGGTAAGGTAGGTTGAAAATCCGGAAGATAATTTAAATGACGGTTTGGGACATGGCATCGAGCGGTCGAAAGCTTAGCGAATCTAATCTGAAATAATCAGGTAAGGGGAATAGGCCATTGTCACAAATAGATATAATAATGGCTACCTATAATGGAGAGAAGTTTATTGAAGGTCAAATAGACTCATTACTCAATCAAACTTATAATAATTGGCATCTCATCGCTAGAGACGATGGTTCAACAGATAAGACAGTTAACATTTTATATAAATATAGAAAACGCTTTCCGGACAAGGTATCTATTTTAGAAAACAGAAAACACTCGGGTGCCAGCTTAAATTTTGGAGAATTATTAAAGCATTCAACGGCTGATTATGTGATGTTCTGTGATCAAGACGACTTATGGTTGCCTGAGAAAATAAAGATGAGTTTTAATGGGATATTGAGATTAGAAGATATGTATGGTATGGATAAGCCGTTATTGTTGTTTACCGATTTGACGGTAGTTGACAAATGTTTGAATGTATTAGCCAAATCTTTTTGGGAGTATGAGAAAATAAATCCAGACAATACAACCATAAACAGATTACTTGTACAAAATGTAGTTACAGGATGTACGACTATAATCAATAAAAAGCTTAAGGATTTATCTGTGCCAATCCCTTCTGATGCAATTGTGCATGATTGGTGGACAGCCTTGGTTGCATCTGTTTTTGGCCATATAGATTATATCAGTGTACCAACCGTGCTTTATCGGCAGCACGGCCAAAATGATGTCGGCGCAAAGAAAAGAGGGCTTATAGAAGCATTAAGAAGGTCCGTGACACTCGGAACTTCCATGAATAAAATAAAGGAGCTAAAATATAAAACGCAAATTCAAGCCCTGTCTTTTTATAGAAATTATCAAAATCAATCTATAGAAGATGCTAAAAAGCTATCTCTTATAGGAATGTATTCGGAGATGGATAAAATGAGCTTCTTTGAGAGGAAAATGTTTATACTAAATAATAAATTGCTTTTTGGAGATCTCCCAAGGACCTTTGCGGAAATTTTGTTTTACTGATCTACCTACCACAATTATGTTCTTCTTCGAAGGGATGTCATCCGTCGGGATACAGAAATATCGATTAAATTTACTTGATAAATAGTTTTACAAGTCCATTCATGTTATTTTAATCCTGCTTTCCATCTACCTGCCTCAAGCTTCACATCTATAAAGTTCTTGTTTTTTGTTGTTCTTTTTTTGTATCTTTAAGGATCTTGTCTCTAGGTCTGAGTATCCTTTTTTAGAAAACTTGGCATGGGAAGTAAAGCTTAATAGATGAAAATCGCGATATTGGGAACAAGGGGAATCCCGAATAATTATGGTGGTTTTGAACATATCGCGGAAAATTTATCGCTACATTTTGTGCGGAAAGGTCATGAAGTGACCGTATATAATCCGGATGAACACCCTTATCATTGCTCGGAGTGGAATCAAGTAAGAATAGAGCATATCTTTTCAAAAGAAACCAACTTGGGTATTTGGGGAACATTGATCTATGATTATTTATGCTTGAAGGAGGCTGCAAAAGAAGATTATGACATTATTCTGGAAATGGGGTATGTTCCAGGTGCACTATTTTTCGGTTTAAAAAAGCGGAGCGGGACCAAACTCGTCACGAATATGGATGGATTAGATTGGAAAAGGAGTAAATGGAATTATGTTTTAAGAAAATTCACAAAATTCTGTGAAATGAGGGCGGTAAAACTGAGCGATCTTATGATTTCAGATAATTTAGGGATCAAGAAGTATATTATCGAAAGTTATAATAAAAGCAGCCGGTTTATTCCCTATGGAGCAGAATTATTCTATAGCCCCAAAGAAGAATTCTTAAAGAAATTTGACTTGGAAGTATACAAATATTATATGATTGTAGCACGACTGGAGCCGGAGAATAACATTGAGATGATTTTGGATGGCTATGTAGGTTCAAAAAGTAGCGAGCCCTTTGCGGTCATTGGAAACCATACGACGAAATATGGGATCTATCTGAAAAAAAAGTATAGGGATCATACGAATATAAAGTTTTTGGGAGGGATCTACCAGGATAATACCTTAAATTCCTTGAGATGGTTCAGCAAGCTCTATTTTCATGGTCATTCCGTGGGAGGAACGAACCCTTCTTTGCTCGAGGCCATGGCATGTAACGCATATATCGCAGCTCACGATAATCCGTTTAACAAAAACGTAGTACAGCAGGATGCGTTTTATTTTAGGAATTCTGAAGAGATATCCGATCTAATTAATTCCTATACGGAACATTTCAGAGATCAATTTATAAAAAATAATCGTGAGAAAATTAAAACGGCCTATAATTGGGAAAAGGTGAGTGAACAATATCTCGACGCTTTTGAGGGTGTCTTGAGAAATTAGTCATTCTTGCAGACAATATGCTGAAACAAAAAGCCAAGTTTGTTGCGTTCGCGGTTTACCTGACCGAAATTGTTCTGCTGTTGCTGGCATTCTTTATCGCATATTGGTTTAGGCACCTTTATTTTTTAGAGAAGTATGGACCTCTAAATTCATTTTCGCATTATATCTGGTTGGTTTATACGATCCTTCCTCTCTGGTCATTTCTCTTTTATTATTTTAGTCTGTATGAATCACAACGAACCAAAACTTTTTGGAAAGAAGCTTGGAAACTGGCAAAGATTTCCTTTTGTGGAACGCTTCTTCTTATGGCCATCGTCTTTGTCGCCAAGGCCGACTATATTAGTCGTTTTTTTGTCATCTTATTCGGGTGTCTTAGTTTCCTTTTTATTTTCATAGAGAGATTGATCCTCCGGACCTTCCTCCGGGCCGCGAGAAAGCGGGGATACAATTTTCGGAATATCTTAGTCATTGGTACCGGAAGACGGGCCCGGGAAGTGGCGGAAATTATCGGAAAGAACAAGCAATGGGGATTAAAGCTAATCGGTTTTGTTTCCGATAATCCAGACATGAAGATCGAACGGGTTGGAAAAGCTCCAATTTTGGGGCATGTTGCAGATCTTCCATCCATGCTCCAGAGAGTTGTTGTCGATGAATTAATCTTTGCCGTTTCGAGAAAGCGGCTGGAAGAACTAGAAGAGATTTTCCTGATCTGTGAAGAGCAGGGAATTCGGACGCGAGTGGCGGTCAACTTTTTCCCCCATATGATCGCGAAAGTTCATCTCGAAGATCTCCACGGCGTACCGCTCTTGACTTTCACGACCACCCCCCATGATGAATTGCTCTTGGCGGCGAAGCGGGTATTTGACCTCATGATCGCCTCTGTGGTGCTGGTTGCTCTTACTCCGATCCTATTGCTCATCGCTTTGATGATCAAATTGACATCGGCCGGACCTGTTCTTTTCCGACAGACACGGGTCGGTTTGAATGGAAGGCACTTCACCCTGTATAAGTTCAGATCGATGTGGGAGAACGCAGAGGAACTGAGAAATGATATCGCGCATCTGAATGAGATGAAGGGCCCTGCCTTTAAGATTCACAAAGATCCCCGCACCACTTGGGTCGGCCGCTTTCTTCGCAAGACCAGCCTCGACGAATTCCCTCAGCTCTATAATGTCCTTCTGGGCGACATGAGCATCGTCGGCCCGCGTCCTCCGTTGCCTGAAGAGGTCGCGAAATATGAGCGGTGGCAGCGGCGGCGGCTTTCGATGAAGCCGGGATTAACCTGTCTTTGGCAGATCAACGGCCGAAACAAGATCACTGATTTCAAAAAGTGGATGGAGCTTGATCTTCACTATATCGATAATTGGTCCTTAAAGCTTGATCTAAAGATCTTCATCAAAACCATCTTCGTCGTTTTGGCCGGCCGCGGGGCCTCGTAGGAGGACCTTCCTTCCTAACGTCGATCTTCAACCGAATTGGTCTCTTCATCTGTTTACTCTTCTTCCTTGTCCGGATTGATCACCTTCACGCCGAGTCGTCACCTCCTCTGGAGATTCGCTTCCTCGATGTCGGATACGGGGAGGCGATCGTGCTGCGTCTGCCGGAAGGGGGAGCGGTCCTGATCGATGGGGGGGCTCCGGAGAGGGGACCCCGCGTCGTCTCTCTCCTCCGGGAGATGGGGATTAATCGACTCGATGCGCTTCTGATTACCCACTTTCATCAGGACCACGCCGGCGGCCTCGGCCCGGTTCTCGATCAGTTTCTTCCTATTTCCTCTAAGCAAGAGAGAACAGGGATGATTCTCCTCCCGCTTTTCCCCAAAGCGGTGGAGCCGGAGGTCGAGACGGTCCTCCGCAAGATCGAGCGCCGTCCGTATCGCGTGGTTCGCCGTGGCGAGATCATCCCGCTTTCTTCTTCCGTTCGGCTGGAGGTGCTCCATCCCGGGACGTTGCGGGGAGATCCCAACGAAGATTCGCTCGTCGTCAAGGTCATCCATCGCGAGATCGTATTTCTCTTCATGGCCGATATCGGTCCCGAGGTGCAACGGGACCTCCTGGCGGTTGATGGTCCAAAATTAAAGGCCGATGTGGTGAAGATCCCCCATCATGGGGGAGCGTCGATAGAATCCTTCGTCCAGACGGTCCGCCCGCAGCGAGCCATTTTGAGTGTCGGCCCGAATCCGTATGGTTTGCCTAAAGAAGAGGTCGTTGAAATGTACCGGCGGGTCGGGGCACGCCTCCACCGAACGGATGAGGAGGGAACGATTACCGTGATCAGCGACGGCCGCTCAGTCCGCGTTCAAACGGAGCGGTCGCGATGAGTCGTTGGATCGGCGTGGCTATTTATACGCTCGTTCTCTATGCGACCCTCCCATTTGGACGACAACTGCTGAATCTGGTCAAAGGGATGCTTGGGTCCTCCTTTAGCCTTTCGGTGAATCTCATCCTGGCCGGAATCGCCGTGACCCTTCTTGCCTCGTTTACGACAAAACAGGCGCTGTTCTTCCGGGGCCGGCCTGTTTTCGTCTTCGCCGGCATTGTCTTAACGCTCATGATCAGTCCGATCGCCATGCCTGAGGAGCGTATCCATCTCATTCAGTATGCAGGCCTGGGGTATTTGGCCCTCCGTGCCGCACAATCTTCCGGGGTGGATCGTCGGCCGGTCCTCATAAATCGCCCGATGGGGTGGGGTCGCCTTATCCAAGAGGGATTCGGGATTGCCTTCAGTATCGTCTTCGTCGTTGGAGTCGGAGATGAGATCATCCAATTGATGTTGCCTGGCCGGGTATTCGACCTTCGTGATATCTTATTCAATATTGCGGGAGGTACTACTGGGATTTTACTGCAAGCGGGTACCCAGCCGGGCTCACTTTCGTCTTGACCTTTTTCCAGGGTGTCTGGTATTTTTTACACATCCTTCAGGAATCGCCAGTCTGATCGATCTCTGTAAATAGAAGTCAATGGAGCGGCGTATAGGCGCTCCAGAAAAACACGGCTCATCCTCGATAAACCTCCAAGGGGCGTAATGAAGTTTTGGGGCATGCTTCTTTTCTCTGTCGGTTTACTGATCGCCTCTTCCATCGAGGCGGTCGAGCCGATTTCTGTCCCCCCTCCGTCACACCATCTTAGCAATCCGTCCTTCGGACCGGGTGAGCGTCTTTCCTACGATATTACCTATCTTGGCGCGAAGGCAGGGACCGCCGTCATGGAGGTAATGGAGAAAACCAAGTTGAAAGGTCGAGAGGTCTACCACATCGTTTCCACCGCTCAATCGAACGATTTTGTCTCCCTATTTTATCCCGTCGATGACCGCGTCGAATCGTTTATTGACGTTGAAGGCTTTTACTCCCATTACATCAAGATCAAGCAGCACCAGGGAAAACGGAAAAGAGAGAAGGTGATCTCGTTCGATCAGATCCAGCATCGGGCGGTGCAATTTAAAAACAATAAGGAGAAGGTCTTCGAAATTCCGCCTCAGGTCCAGGATTCACTCAGCTCCCTTTATTTTTTCAGGGTCAAGAATACGATCGATGTGGGGCGGTCGGTCTATATCGATGTCCATGAGAGCGAGAAAAATTGGCTGTTGGAGATCCGCGGGTTGGCCAGAGAGCGGGTCACGACACCGGTCGGAACATTTGATACGATCAAAGTCCAGGCGATGGTCAAATATGAAGGGCTCTTCATGGATAAGGGGGATGTCTTTATCTGGTTTAGCGAGGATGAAAAACGGATCCCGGTCATGATGCAGTCCAAGGTGAAGATCGGCAGCATTACCGCGGTCCTTTCCTCGAGAAGAGAGGGCAACGGCCTGTCGAAGACGATCGTCTCAAAACGGGAGATCCATTTGGACACCCGTCCGGAATAAATCCTGCCTGAAGCGATTTCAGCGACCCCTTGCCAACTTCGGCGAATTATGTAACGGTGAAAGGGGATGGACTCCATGAAAGCAACCTGCCCCACGTGCCAAAAAGAGATCAATTGGAAAGAAAGCCGTTACCGGCCTTTCTGCTCCGAACGATGCAAGCTCATCGACTTGGGCCGATGGGCAAGCGGAGATTACCGAATTCCAGTCCATCCTGAGGATGAGGAGGGGAATGACACTTCCGACCAGTCGGAGGGAAAGGGTGCGCAGTCAAAGGATGGTTCGGACCAAGGTGAGAATGGAAGGCCTTCCTCGTGAGCCGGAAGACTCGAAATCGGCCCGCTCCGATTGATTTTGCCTCTTCAGTGCGTTATAATGCGCCTTACTCTTCTTCAAGATAGGACATGTCTAAGGTTACCTTTCATCCATACGGAAAAAGCGGAGAGATTCCAGACGGAACCAGCATTCTCGATGCGGCCGAAAAGCTCGGTCTTGATATGCGGCATGACTGCGGCGGTTTTGCGACCTGCAGCACTTGCCGGGTTTGGGTCGTTGAAGGGGTGGAGAACCTGACAGCGATCGATCTGGATGAAGAGAACATGCTCGAGGAAGCACAGCTGGCCGCGCCATTTCGTCTTTCCTGTCAGGCGAAGATTCAGGGTGATGTGATCGTCCGTGTCCCGAATGAGGAGTTGGAATGGAGCCGCGGCGCTCTCCGGGAACTCGACGCGCTGCCCCCCTCTATTCGAGAAATTATTCGAATGATGGTCGAGAAGCGGGCCCGGGTTCAGGGGCTCTCCGCCATTCTTCCGGATACGGCGATTCCCTTCGTGGCGGATGCAAAAAAGGAGGTTGAGGCGGTGGCAGGCGATCCCGATCAACTCGCCGCCCTGGTAAAGCGGATCTTTGAGCCGGCGTAATCGATTGCCTTGTTCGCCGCTGACCTCATAGTCACCAAGCGGACTCGTTTTGACCGATCTTCCAATGGGAGGAAATCATTCCCTCGACGACATCGGGAAAATCAACGGCGGAGCCCTCCCGGTGGGGATGGCTCGATACCTGGCTCGGATTAAGGCACCTCGATTTCCCCGTCCCGGAGCACGGCCGGTCGGTCGCCTATACTTTCGGCGGGGTGGCCTTCATCGGCTTTGTTCTCATGGTCCTCACCGGTTTTATCCTGGCGCAGCTCTATAACCCTCTTCCGCAACAAGCCTACCGGAGCTTAGAACAGATCCAGCAAATCAACTGGGCCAGTTATCTTCGCGCGCTTCATTACTGGTTTGGGCAAGGGGTGATCTTTGCCTTGATTCTTCATACCACGCGTGTATTCATCACCGGCGCCTATAAGCATCCGCGCCAGGTGACCTGGTGGATCGGCGTGTCCCTCCTTGGGATCATGCTGATGGGCTCTTACTTCTCCGGAACGGTCCTCAAGTGGGATCAAGAGGGGGCCGATGCGCTGAGTCATTTAAAAGGACTGCTGCGGATGGTCGGCCCGGTCGGCGCGGTGATGATGGAGTGGCCCGGAAGCAGCCCGATGAACCTGCGGATTTATGTGTCGCATATCGCCGTCTACCCAATCGTTATTGTGCTCCTTCTGATGAGTCATTTTTACCTGATCCATGTTTTTAACTTGGCGCCGACCGCCTGGGGGAAATGGTCGAACGCGCCCGAAGTGCCGCCGCAGGAAGTCAAAGGGCGATTCAGCGAACATGCCCGAAGCATTCTTCTTCTCTCCGTGGCCTATTACGGGTTTCTGGCATTGGTTGCGATCTTTGTTCGCGCTCCCCTCGGGGAGGCCCCTTCCGGTCACGGAGACCCGGTCAAGCCCCCCTGGCCGTTCCTCTGGATGTATCTGTTCGAGAATATCTGGGGTGTCGGCGCCGTCCTCTACATCACGATGCTTCTCTTCGGCTTCTTGGCGTTGGTCCCGTTGCTCGATCGCGGACAGGAGCGGCGTCCGGGCGCCCGTAAAGGCATTTTGAGCCTGGGCGCGCTCGTCGGTCTCTCCCTCATTGCCCTCACGATTTATGGATGGGCCGTGCCTGCGCAGGAACATACAGGGCATTCCCATGATGAAGAGGAGGGAGCGGTCATGGGAGAGGAGGACCACCACGAGGAAGGGGAGGGGGACCATTCTCATGATCCCGCTCCCTCTCAGATGGGGAGCCCTTCTGAACAAAAGCCGCATGTCGACGATCATGATCATCCGGAGGCCGACCCTTCCGGCGAAGGAGATCACTCCCACGATCCGGATCCCTCCAAGCCGGCCCCTTCCGACAGGAGCAGCCCCTCTAAAAAGAAGCCGCATGTCGATGACCATGATCATCCAAGCGGCGCCGACGATCATCGCGATTGATCTTTTTTCCCATTCGAATGTGTTCTTCCTTTCCATCCTTTCGGGCGCGTTGACTTCCATTTTCGCCTTATGCTAGGGTGAATTGATCTTGTTTGAGGAAGCTTTTTTTAACGCTTCCGTCCGAAGTCGCCGATGGAAATCGGCGCTGGTAATAGAGATTTCGTTCAAACAAGCGGCAGTGCTCTTCCTGCCAAAGAACAAAGTCAATCAAGGCGAACTGAGGAGGAAGGCTCCATGATTAAAGGGCGCGTCAAATGGTTCGACGCCAACAAAGGTTTTGGATTTATCACTCGCGATGATGGCGGCGACGTGTTTGTTCACTACACAGCGATTCAGGGGGAGGGTTATCGTAAGCTTGAAGAGGGCCAAAAAGTTCAATTCGAAGTTGAACAAGGTAAAAAAGGCCCGCAAGCGATCAACGTCAGTCTGGCTGCGTAGCGGACGAACGACCCCAAAGAGCCCCGCGGGAGCCTTCCTGCGGGGCTCTTTTATTTTCCCTTGTCTCCCTTGACCTCACCTCCCAGGTATGATAATAATAATCACTTTTATCAATTAATCAGAGGGGCCTCAGCATGTTGTCCGATAAACTCCAAGAGGGATTAACCTTTGATGATGTTATTCTGATTCCCGCCCGCTCGGCGGTTCTTCCGCGAGATGTCAGCCTTCGAACGCGACTGACCCGCAATATCGAAATTCAGATCCCGATCCTCAGCGCGGCGATGGATACGGTCACCGAATCGCGACTGGCGATCGCCTTGGCGCGCGAGGGCGGAATCGGCATCATCCATCGCGCGCTCTCGGTGGAGGCGCAGGCGGCCGAGGTCGACCGGGTCAAAAAATCGGAAAGCGGCATGATCGTCGATCCGATCACCATCTCGCCCGACCAGCAGCTGCAGGAAGCGCTCAAGCTGATGAACCAATATCGGATCTCCGGCATTCCGGTCACACAGAGCGGAAAGCTGGTCGGCATCCTGACCAATCGCGACCTGCGGTTCGAGACCCGGATGAATTTGAAGGTTTCCGATGTCATGACAAAAGAGCACCTCATCACGGCGCCAGAAGGGACGACGCTGGAGGAGGCCCGGAAGATCCTCCACAAAAATCGGATCGAAAAGTTGCCGGTCGTCAACAGCCGCTTCGAGCTGAAGGGGCTGATCACCATCAAAGACATCGAGAAGAAAATCAAATATCCGAACGCCTGCAAGGACACGTTCGGCCGGCTGCGCGTCGGCGGAGCGGTCGGCATCGGCGGGGATTCAAAGGATCGAGTCGACGCGTTGATCCGCGCAGGAGCCGACCTGATTATCGTCGATACCGCCCACGGCCACTCGGTCGCCGTCCTCGACACGATCAAGGCGATCCGAAAAAGTTATCCCGAGGCGGAAATCGTCGGCGGCAACGTGGCCACCGCCGCCGCGACGGTCGATCTGATCAAGGCGGGGGTCGACGCGGTGAAAGTCGGCGTCGGTCCGGGATCGATTTGCACGACGCGGGTGATCGCGGGGGCCGGCGTGCCGCAGCTGACCGCGATTTCGGATTGCGCCAAGGGGGCCAAGCGGTACAACGTTCCGATCATCGCCGACGGCGGGATTAAGTTTTCCGGCGATATCACCAAGGCGATCGCCGCAGGCGCCCATTCGGTGATGATCGGCGGACTTTTTGCCGGAACGGAGGAAAGCCCGGGAGAGACCGTTCTGCTTCAAGGACGCAGCTATAAAGTCTATCGCGGGATGGGTTCGCTCGGCGCCATGCAGCGCGGCGGCAAGGACCGCTACTTCCAGGAGTTCGAGCCGGAATCGAAGCTCGTTCCGGAAGGGATCGAGGGGCGCGTTCCGTACAAGGGGACCCTCTCGGCGGTCGTCTACCAGCTGATCGGCGGCCTGCGCGCAGGGATGGGCTATTGCGGGACGCGGGACATCGAAGAGCTTCGGGCGAAGGCATCGTTTATTCGCCTCACCAGCGCCGGATTGCGTGAGAGTCATCCCCATGATGTGATTATTACCAAAGAGTCCCCCAATTATGAGCGCAGCGGGGACTCATGATTCATTCCCCGTTACACAGGTCTGATGTCATCGTCCACGCCTAAAATCCTTATTCTCGATTTCGGATCGCAGTATACCCAGCTCATCGCCCGACGTGTTCGGGAGAGCAAGGTTTACTCCGAGATCGTTCCGTATCATGTTTCGCTGACGCAGATCGAGGCGCAGCGGCCGAGCGGCATTATCCTCTCCGGCGGGCCGGCCAGCGTCTACGATAAAAACGCCCCCCTCTGCGATCCGGGCCTCTTTAAGCTTTCCGTCCCGATCTTGGGAATTTGCTACGGGATGCAGTTGATGACCCATCTTCTCGGCGGGAAGGTGGCCCGCGCGTCGAAGCGAGAGTACGGCCGGGCCGATCTGCTGATCGACGATTCGAGTGATCTCTTCAAGGGGTTGCCTGGCCAAACCGCCGTCTGGATGAGCCACGGGGATCGGATCGAAAAGCTCCCTTCCGGTTTTCAAGCCATCGCCCGCACCGACAACTCCCCCGCCGCCGCCATGAAAGATCCGCGGCGTCATTTCTATGCGCTGCAATTCCATCCGGAGGTGGTGCATACCCCCCAGGGAAAAGAGGTTCTTCAGAACTTCCTCTATCAAATCGTCGGCTGCAGCCCGACATGGGATATGGGCTCGTTTCTGAGAGAAACGGAGAAGACGATTGACGCGCAGATCGGAGACGGCAAGGCGATCTGCGCCCTCAGCGGCGGGGTCGATTCCAGCGTGGCGGCGGTCCTCGTCCAACGGGTTATCGGGAAGCGGCTGACCTGCATCTTTGTCGACAACGGTCTTCTGCGGAAGGATGAGGCGAAACGGGTCCTCGACACCTTCAAGAAAAACCTCAAACTGAACATCCGATTTGTCGATGCCTCCGACCGCTTCCTGAAACGGCTGTCGGCCAACAGCCAGCCGGAGCGAAAACGGAAGATCATCGGGAGGGAGTTCATCCGGGTCTTCGATGAGGAGGCCAAAAAGGTCGGCAAGGTCGATTTCCTGGTGCAGGGGACCCTTTATCCCGATGTGATCGAAAGTGTCTCGTTGAAAGGTCCCTCCGCGACGATCAAAACACATCATAACGTCGGCGGACTTCCGAAGCGGATGCGCCTCAAGCTGGTCGAGCCGCTCCGGATGCTCTTCAAAGATGAGGTTCGGCGGCTGGGAGTCGAGCTCGGCATCCCGGAGGTTCTTCTCTATCGGCATCCCTTCCCCGGTCCCGGCCTGGCGGTGCGGGTCCTCGGGAAGATCACGAAGGAGCGGCTCGATCGGTTGCGCGAGGCCGATGCGATCTTTGAAGAGGAGATCCGAAAGGCCGATCTCTACAATGCGATCTGGCAGGCCTTCGCCGTCTATCTACCGGTTCACAGCGTCGGGGTGATGGGGGACGAGCGGACGTATGAGAACGCCGTCGCGCTGCGCGCCGTCACCAGCCAGGACGGGATGACCGCCGACTGGGCCGACATACCGCATGATGTTCTCAAACGAATCTCCAGCCGGATCATCAACGAAGTCAAAGGAATTAATCGGGTCGTCTACGATATTTCCTCCAAGCCCCCCAGCACGATCGAGTGGGAGTAGGGGACGGTTTTCCGTTCTGTCCCTTCTGCGGGGCGACCCGGTGGGTCGCCCAGGGCCGGCCTCGGCCTTAGACGGGTCGGCGACCCGTCTCTACATGATCCATTCCAACATTACCAAGCGGTCGGTCCTTCCACCCTTGTTCCGCCTCCTTTAAATATGCCATCATAGATGCTAGGACTGTTTTGTCCTGAGGTTGTTCGCCAACTCTTCTCTCTTTTTAGCCAGGATGACGATGTCGCAGACCCCGCCCCTGGGTGAAGATCGGATCGATTCTTTCATCCGCTCTTTCATCGCACAGCTTTCGGATATTGAGACCGCTCCCACCTCGACCTATCGGGTTCAATTCAACTACCAGTTTCGATTTGCCAATGCCGCTCAGATCACCCCTTATCTGAAAGATCTCGGCATTACCCACCTCTATGCTTCCCCGTATCTTCAGGCACGACCGAAGAGTCTTCACGGATACGATATTTGTAACCATAACGCGCTGAATCCGGAGATTGGGGGCGAGGCCGACCATGCTGCAATGATCGATGCATTGCGGCGGTATCATCTCGGACATATCCTCGACATCGTGCCGAACCACATGGGGGTCACCGAAAACCAGTGGTGGCTCGATGTCTTAGAGAACGGGCAGAACTCTCCGTTCGCCCACTATTTCGATATCGATTGGCATCCGATCAAGAAAGAGTTGCGCGGGAAGGTCCTCCTGCCGGTGTTGGGCGATCAATATGGGAAGGTTCTGGAAAATCAAGAGCTGAAGCTGGTCTTCTCGGAAGGAGCGTTCTGGGTGACCTATTATGAGAACCGTTTTCCGGTCTCCCCGCGGACCTATCCGAGGATCTTGAGATATCGATTGGAAACGCTGGAGGAGGAGATGGCCGATGATCCGGAAAATCTCCAGGAGTACCATGGGATCACGCTGGCGCTCCTTCACCTTCCGACCGAGATCCAGTCCGATCCACAGCGGGTTACCGAAGAGCGCCGCCAAATCGGCTGGATCAAACGGAGATTGTCAAAGCTCGATCAAGCGCAGGAGAAAATTCGGCGGTTCATCGATGCCAATGTCGCGCTCTTCAACGGACAGAAGGGAGATCCCCGCAGCTTCGATCTTCTCGACCAGCTGCTCAACGATCAGGCCTATCGGCTCTCGTATTGGCGGGTGGCGGCCGATGAGATCAACTACCGGCGTTTTTTCGATGTCAACGAGCTGGCCTCCATTTCGATGGAGCGGAAGGAGGTCTTTGAAGAGACGCACCGGCTGATCCTCCAATTCATCCGCGAGGGAAAACTCGATGGGCTCCGGATCGATCATCCCGACGGCTTGTACGATCCGGTCGATTACTTCCGGCGGCTCCAAAAGCGCTGTTTCGTTCTTCGGGGAATGGCAGAGATTCCGGAGGAAACGTCCGAAGAAGTGAAAAAGAGGGTCGAGGAAAAATTGTCCGAGGCGGCCGATGCCTTTTTGGGCGGGCGGAACCGGTCGGGTGTGCGACTTCCCTTTTATGTCATCGTCGAAAAAATCCTCAGCAAAGGGGAGCGGTTGCCGGAACGGTGGCCGGTGCACGGGACAGTCGGTTATGAGTATCTCAATACCGTCAATGCCCTCTTCGTCGATAGCCGCCACGCCAAGCGGTTTGATGAGATCTACGGCGCCTTCAACGGCAGGAAGAGTCGTTTTTTCGATATTGTCTACGAACGGAAGAAATTTATCATGAACACCACCATGGCGAGCGAGATCAATGTTCTTTCCCATCAATTAAATCGCCTGTCTGAAAAGGATCGGCTGTCACGCGACTTTACCCTCTATAGCCTGCGGGACGCCATCCGTGAGGTGATCGCCTGTTTTCCGATCTACCGAACCTATATTACAAAACTGGAGCGGCTCGAAGAGCACGACCGGAAATTCATCGAAATGGCGGTCACGAAGGCGAAGCAGCGAAGTCCGGCGACCGATGTCTCCATCTTCGACTATGTGAAGCGGATTCTTCTGATGCAGTATCCCGAATATTTTACGGAGGAAGATCAGAGGGAGCAGCTGGCCTTCGTCCAAAAGTTCCAACAGTGCACCGGCCCGATTATGGCGAAGGGGCTAGAGGATACTGCCTTTTATGTCTACAATCGGCTTGTCTCATTGAATGAGGTTGGGGGAGACCCGAGCACATTCGGTATCTCGGTGGCCGATTTTCATGCGCAGAATGCGGAGCGCTTGGAGCGGTGGCCCTACTCGATGCTTACGACCTCGACCCACGACACCAAAAGAAGCGAGGATGTGCGTGCGCGGATCAATGTTCTCTCCGAAATACCGGACGAGTGGCAGGCGGCGGTGACCCGATGGGCCGATCTCAACCGATCGAAGAAAGTAGAGTTGGAAGGGGACCCAGCCCCCGATGCCAATGAGGAGTATCTGCTCTACCAAACGTTGATCGGGGCCTGGCCGTTGGGAGATCCTTCTGCGAACGAGTATCAAGAGTTTAGAAGCCGCATTCAAGCCTACATGACCAAGGCCTCGAAAGAGGCCAAAGTGAATACCAGTTGGATTAGCCCCAATGAAGAGTATGATCAGGCGTTATCTGCCTTCATCGATGCCATTCTGGACCCCGTCCGATCAAATCGATTCTTGGAAGATTTCAATGATTTTCAAAAGACGGTTTCTCACTTCGGTATTTTTAACAGCCTCTCGCAGGTTCTGCTGAAGATCGCTTCTCCGGGAGTTCCCGATCTTTATCAAGGATGTGAACTTTTCGATTTGAGCTTGGTCGATCCCGACAACCGAAGACCGGTCGATTATCCGGCCCGGATGCGGAGGCTGGAAGAGATCAAAAAGGAGATGATCTCCGACCTGCCGTCTCCTCAGTTAATCGATCGACTTCTTCGAGAAAAGGAGAATGGCCTGATTAAGCTTTTTGTCACCTGGCGCGCGCTGACTTGCCGCCGTGAGCATCGACGTTTATTTTTAAATGGAGCCTACCTTCCGCATGAGGGGATCGGTCCGGCCAGGGCGCATTTGGTTGCTTTTTCCAGAAGATTGAACGACGAGCAGGTGATCGTCGCGGCCCCACGGTTTCTCGTCTCGTTGATCGACCGCTCCGAAGTGCCGATCGGCGGGGTGTGGAAGGGGAGTCGGCTGCTTTTAGATGAGCAGGCAGGCGCCTCTTACCGGAATGTGTTGACCGGGGAGCGGGTCGATACAGAGAATGAGGACGGAAAGGTTTTCCTCCCCCTCGATCAGATCTTCAAGACATTCCCCTTGGGTCTTCTTGTAAAGCAGATCAAAGCATGAACAACCAGGCCGCAGGCGTGTTGTCTCCGCGAAAGTGGCCGGCCTCCTCTCAAGCCCTTCTCCTCCCGATGAACTTTCTTGACATCGTTTTGAAATCCCAGTACCATTTTCGAAACCCACCCGGAGACAAGGGATGATTACGTATCGGTATGCGTCTGCCTTCACCGACGGAAATATGAAGACGTTCGATATCGCGCTCGATCCGGAGACGTTGGCAATGCAGAATCCGACTCCGAGCCATCCCGGTTGGTCCCGTCTCGATGCTCCCTGTGAAAGTGGCCCGCTCGATATGACCCCTCGCGAGTCGACGGAGGATTCCGACGGTGCCCTCGAATCGCTCTTCCACGTTTATCTGAAAGAGTAAATCCATGCGCGAGCGTCGATGGGAATCCCAGGAGGAGATCCGTTTTGATGAGGTGATCGCTTTTTGCCGTACCCTCGCGGAGCGGGGACTTCAGGTGAAAGAGATCGATAAAGAGGTCTCCTGCTATTTTGAGGAGTTCTGGGTCAAGGGTCTCGATGAGATCGGCCGGTTGGAGTCTTGGCCGCTGGATGAAGTGACCTTGGTCCAGGTCAATGACCGGTGGGAAGGAGACTTCTTTGTTCTGGCGGGAAATCACTACGATCTGTTTCGACGGCACCTTTCCATGGAAGCCTATCTTTCACTCAGCCACCCCTGGTCGATTCCTTCCGAGCTGAAGGTCCGGCTGCACCAGCCGGAGGCGATGTTTTGGATCGGCTTCCGCCAGGATCATGGCTTCATCCGTGTTCGCCTGATCCCGAATGAAATTATTACCCCCGGTGAGCGGCGAGGCGATCAGCGGCGATTCTCCTGGCTGAGCGAGCGGGCGTCTCTCTTCGCGGCGGCGGTGGAGGTGTTGGATCTTCCCCTTTTTGTAGAGTGGGAGAAAGGGAGTCTTTCCCTCTCTTCCGAAGATCCGGCGTGGCCGGTCTCATGCTCGTGGCCCGATGCTTTCGGCCCGTGCCAATTTGAGCAGATTGTCTCCGATCCTTATCAGCTGCTGGTGCCGGCGGCGAGGTTAATTTCCAAGAGGGGGGTGCGGCCGGCGACGATCCGTACCTTTTTCTCCGGTTTTCCTCCCGACGTTTTGGACGTTTTTCACCGGCTCCAGCCGATGTCCCGCCTTCTTTATCGGGGCTATATTCATGCTCCGCTAAGGGATCTTCCGAAGATGGTCGAAGCGATTGGGCCAAAGGCTCGGGTTTTGGCGAATTTGTGTGAGTTCCGGACCGGGCAAATCTTGCCGGATGGAGAGGAAGCGTATGCGGTGGTCGGGGTGGTCGGCGGCCAATCGGGGTTTAAGATCGAAATTCGCCTGAATCGGGCGCCGCTGCCGGAAGAACAGATGGACGAGTGGCTGCAGGGGCTGACCGGAATACCGATGCGATATTCGCCGCTCTCTTTATATTGAAAGACGGGAGGGGTGAAGGGTGAGGCGTAAGGGGTTCGAACAAAAGATTAAATCTTTCACCCCTCACGCCTTACGTTATTTAAGGGTCTCTGCAAACTCATCCATCCGCTTTTGAAGCATGTCGCGGACTTCTTTGAAGGCAATCTGTTTTCCTTCCGCCGAACTTTTAAAGCCGTAGTGGGAGGTCATCGTGACCGGATCGGGAACAGGCCAGTGCAGACGTTGAATCGTCGGGGGGAGAGAGGGAAGGCTTTTAGAGGAGGTGCCGCAGAGGGTGACGATGATGTCCATCTCTTTCCAGGGAACATCATTGATCGATTTGCTTTTTTGCTGGGAGATGTCGATCCCGCCCTCGTTCATAATTTTAACCGCCAGTGGGTGCATCGCGATCGGCTGAATCCCGGCGCTGTAAACCTCAAAACGATCGGCGAGCGCCTTGCGCGCCATCCCTTCGGCCATTTGGCTTCGTGTGGCGTTGCTCGCACATAGAAACAAAATTTTTTTCATGCCGGTCCTTTATCGATAGTTATTGAAGGGACTGGGGACGACCTTCCTAAATTTTCCGCTCAGATGATCCGCATCAGTTCCCTGGACGATCCTGGTCAAAGATAACGTGGTTTTCAAACCGGGTCAAGAGAAATCCTGGCTGGCCTCGGTGGAAGAAGAGAAGGCCGATATGTTATGATGCACGGCGATTAAACCGCAGTGAAACGGGAGAAGAGAAATGAGCGAAGCCAGCGAGGGAACACAGAGGAAGATCGAACGGAAAATGAAGGAATCGTTGGGGGCGGTCTTTGTCGAGGTGATCGATGAGAGCTGGAAACATGCGGGGCATGCCGGGGCCGCCTTGGGAGGAGGGCATTTCATTCTGCAGGTTGTCTCCGACCGGTTTGATGGGGTCTCTCTCCTCGATCGGAACCGGATGGTTTTTTCCGCTTTAAAAGATGAGATGGGAAAAGAAATCCATGCGCTGACCATCAAGGCGGCGACGCCGGGCGAGTGGAAAGGAGCGACATCGTCCCCTCGCTCCCAGTGAGCGAAAATATTCAACCCCGGCATCGGCGATTTCCTCTCGAATCGATTGACTTTTTTGACCAAAACTGTTAGGGTACGCGTCCAGAAGATGAAAGTCGGCGTACCGAAAGAGATTAAAGATCACGAGTACCGCGTCAGTGTCACTCCCGCTGGCGTCAGCACCCTTCACCGAGAAGGCCATCAACTCCTGGTTGAGGCCGGCGCCGGGGAGGGGAGCGGGATACCCGACGCCGCGTACCGGAGCGCAGGGGCCCAGATCCTTACATCGAAAACGTCGCTCTTCGATCAGGCGGATCTGATCGTCAAAGTGAAGGAGCCGCTCCCGAGTGAATACGGGCTCTTTCACCCCGGCCAACTTCTTTTCACCTACCTTCATTTGGCGGCAGACCTTAAATTAGTGGAGGCGCTGCTTAAAGGGAAGGTGACGGCGATCGCCTATGAGACGATCGAATTGCCCGACGGCAGTCGTCCCCTTCTCCGGCCGATGAGCGAGGTGGCGGGACGGATGTCGGTCCTGGTCGGTGTCGAGTACCTGCAAAAGCAATCGGGCGGCATGGGGCTTCTTCTCTCCGGCGTGCCCGGAGTAGAAAAGGGGAAAGTCACAGTGATCGGGGGCGGGGTCGTCGGGAAGAATGCGGCTCAGGTGGCCCTCTCGCTGGGCGCATCCGTCACAGTGATCGATGAAAACGCCATGCGGCGTGTTTATCTCGACGATTTCTTCCGCGGGCAGGTCGTCACGCTTCCTCCTTACCGTGACGTGATTGCGGAACAGGTCGCGGCAAGTGACCTGGTGATCGGCGCGGTCGCGCGATCGGCCGACAAGGCGCCTCATTTGGTGACCCGGGAGATGGTCTCCAAAATGAAAAAGGGGTCGGTGGTGGTCGATGTCTCGATCGATCAAGGAGGCTGCTTCGAAACCTCCCGCCCGACGAGCCACTCGGAGCCGGTTTACGAGGTCGATGGCGTCTTGCACTACTGTGTGACGAATATGCCGGGAGCGGTGCCGAGGACCTCGACTTTCGCGTTGACCGGCGTGACGTTCCCTTATCTTGAAGTATTGGCGCAACTCGGTTTCAAACGAGCGATCGAAGCCGACCCGGCCCTGGCGGCCGGCGTCAACACCCACGACGGCAAGGTGGTCCACGCGGGGGTGGCGAACGTTTTCGGGATGAAGTACGAAAAGATAAAATAGGGCGAGGTCCGGCGCCCGCACATCGGCAACGTCATTCTGAGCCGTCATTTTGTTGAACGGCCGAAGACGCACGGGCCATCCAGATATATCCATCAAACAAAATCATTCGGGGCGTAGCGCAGACTGGTAGCGCACACGGTTCGGGACCGTGGGGTCGGAGGTTCAAATCCTCTCGCCCCGACCATTTTAAGAGGGATGATCGAGACCGATTATCCCTCTTTTTTTCTTTATGTCTGAACTCGTATCGAGTCATCTCTATGTGAGCGGAACGGTCCAGGGGGTCGGATACCGAGATTTCACCCAACGGCGGGCCGTCGACCTTCAGCTAAAAGGGTATGCCCGGAACCTGGCCGATGGCCGGGTAGAGATCGAGGTGGAAGGGGAAAAGGCGACGGTGGAGGAGCTGATTCAACTTCTCCGGCAGGGTCCCCCGGCATCGAAGGTCACTTCGGTCGATGTCTCCTGGGGGCCTCCCTCAAACCGATTTCACTCGTTCTCGATTCGATATTAAATTCTGCTTGTCTTCTCCTTTGTTTCCACTATAATAAGGGAAACCTTCGACGAGGATAAGCGATGAGCGAAGAGTGGGTGGAACAGGAGAAAGAGAAGATCGACGGCGAGGAATTAGAAGAAGATTCAGAAGAGTCCGACGGGGAGGGATTTTCCGAGGGGGAAGAGTCTCCCGCGCCCGAATATGAAGAGGAAGAAGACCGTTATGCCCCGCCGGCGGATGCGGTCAAGACCTACCTCCGGGATATCCGCCGTTCGACCCTGTTGACCTTCAAAGAAGAGGTCATGCTTGCCAAAAAAATCGCCAAAGGAGATGAGGCGGCCCGTCAGCGGATGATCGAGTCGAATCTCCGGCTGGTGGTGAGTATCGGCAAGCGGTATATGAATCGGGGCCTTCCCTTTTCGGACATTATCGAGGAGGGGAACATCGGCCTGATCAAGGCGGTCGAGAAATATAATCATCGAAAAGGTTTCCGGTTCTCGACCTATGCTTCGTGGTGGATTCGACAGTCGATCGAGCGGGCGATCATCAATCAGAGCAAGCTGATCCGCCTTCCGGTCCATGTGGTGGAGCGGGTCAATCACTACCTCTCGCACGTCGAAGATCTGGTACAGGAGCTGGGGCGGGAGCCTCAGTCCGACGAGATCTCGAAGAAAATGAAGATCCAGCCGGAAGACGTTGATCACATCCAGCAACTCCTTCGAAAAACCTATTCTCTCGACAGTCCGATCGCTGCAAACAAGGAAACGGCGCTCCGGGATGTGATCGAAGACACCAGCCAAATCTCCCCGATCACCAAAGCGGAGGGGGTCCGGCGAAGAGAAGACATCCTCCGATGGATGTCGTTGCTCAAAGACAATGAACGGCAGGTGATCGTTCTTCGATTCGGATTGGAGGGAGATGAACCGCATACGCTCGAAGAGATCGGAAAGGTCTTCGGTCTCACGCGCGAGCGGGTCCGGCAAATCGAGTCGAGCGCCCTCCGGAAACTCCGGACGATCATCACCGAAAAGACAATTAGACCGGATGAAATTCTCTGAACGCTTGAGGAGAGAGCCTTGGACTTAAAATCCAAAATTCGCGAAGTGCCGAACTTTCCGAAAGAAGGAATTCTTTTCTACGATATTACGACCCTCTTGAAGGAGCCGGTGGCCTATCAAGAGGTACTCCGCCGATTGGCCGCCCCCTTCATCGGTAAAAAGATCGACAAGGTTGTGGCGATCGAGTCGCGCGGATTCATCTTCGGCGCGCCCCTCGCCGAGCGGTTGGGGGCCGGTTTCATTCCTGTCCGGAAGCCGGGGAAACTTCCCTCCGATAAATTAGAAGCAAAATATAATCTTGAATACGGCTCGGACGGTCTGGCGATCCACCGCGACGCCATCTCTTCCGGAGAGCGAGTCCTGATCGTGGATGATCTATTGGCGACCGGGGGGACGGTCCTCACCACGGTGAATCTGGTCCAGCAGCTCAACGGAGAGATTCAGGGGCTGGCCTTTGTCATCGAGCTTGTCGGATTAAAAGGTCGGGAGAAGTTAAAGGGCATTCCGATTACCGCTCTCATTTCGTACGAATAACTGTTTCACGCCTCGTCTGGTCTAGATTCCCGCGCTTTAAAAGATTGTTTTCGCTCTTATCCTTGCATATTTACACTTTTATGCTATTCTTTACTCGGAAAGGGGGGAGTGCTATGAAAAGATTGGCCTTTTTTTTATTTGCGATGTTTATCCTCAGCGGTTGCGGCGGTGGCGGGGGGCGGGACGATGATGATGTAACGATCATCCTGCGGGGAGTTTTAACGCAGGGAACCACACAGGGAGGGCAGGGAAACCCTGCAACGTCTGGAGAAGTGGCGATCACCGAATTAAACAAGAGGGACACTGTCGAATCATCCAGTCTTGGCGCTTATAGCATCTCCGGCGTTCCTGTCGGAGGCAATTACACCGTCCGAGTGACCGATACGAATAGCCCGACCGTCAATGTGACCTGTGGAATTTCGATTCCCGATTCGACCACACTTACCGTGAACAGCCAGAGTGGCGGCACTTGCGTTCCAGGAAGTGGAAACATCGGGGAGTTGGTTCTGAATATTACGATTGAATAATTGATGGAGTAAAGATGGGTGCATCCAGGAAGCGGGTGTTTGTCATCGATGATTCTCCAAGCGTCCGGAAGAATCTTTCCGAGGTTCTTGTCAAAAACGGTTATGATGTCATCGAAGCGGCCAATGGGACAGAGGCCTTGAAACAGCTCGGTCAGGAGCGATTCGATCTCATTTTGATGGATCTGGAAATGCCGGGGCTGAACGGCTTTGAGCTTCTTCGGATCGTTGAGGCGGGGAGCCTCGCGAAGGATACACCGATCTTGGTGATTACCGGTACCCACAAGGATCTTGCTGCGGTGCATGAAATTAAAAAGCTCGGCGGATCAGGATTCATTGATAAGTCTTTGCCCTCGGAAGAGCTCCTCTTCCACATTTCTCAGTGCCTGCCTAAATAAGATCGCATTCCGATCCTTCGTGCCGACTAGCCTCTGGGGTGTGTTCTCCGGTGTGTTTTTTTCAACTGCTCCCGCGCCACATGAGTGTAGATTTGTGTCGTGGAGATATCGGCGTGCCCCAAGAGCATCTGCACCGAACGAAGATCGGCCCCCCCTTCCAGAAGGTGGCTGGCGAAAGAGTGTCGAAGCATATGCGGCGTAATCGATCGTCGTATCCCGGCTTTTCGCGCATACCCTTTTAACTGCATCCAAAAAGCCTGTCGGCTCATTCCCTTCCCAGATCGATTGATGAAAAGTAGGGTGGCGCTTTTTGTTTTAAGAAGAATCGGACGCGCGCCCAGATACCGCGCCAGTTTTTCCCGGGCGCATTTTCCGATCGGAACCAATCGCTCCTTGGATCCTTTCCCGTAGGCGATGAGATATCCGCTCTCCAGATTGACGGCTCCCATTGGAAGGGAGACCAGCTCGGAGACACGCAGCCCGGTCGCATAGAGAAGCTCGATCATGGCATCGTTCCGCAGCCCGATCGGATTCTCTCCTTTGGGGAGGTTCAGGAGCGCTTCCACCTCGGCCGGGTGGAGCACCTTCGGGAGGCGAAACGCCTGCCGCGGCGAGTGGATATGCGCGAGAGGATCCTGTTGAAGGATTCCTTCGGCGATTAAAAATTGGAAAAAGGTCCGGAGGGTTGATAAAATCCGTGAGGTCGAAGAGGCGGCGAGCGCGCGGCGCTTCAGGTCGGAAAGGAAAAGGAGGATCTCTTTTCGTTGGACGTGATCGATTCCAGAAATCCCCCTTTGCTCGATGAACTCAGACAGCTTCTGGAGATCGAGGGCATAGGCGGAGAGGGTGTTGGGGGAGAGGCCTTTTTCGACGGAAAGATGATTGAGAAAACGATCGATCAATGTATCCATTTGCGGAGATTTTATCGGAAATTCCGTTTCTTGACAAGGTGAATCAATTCTTCTATCATCAAGGAATTTCCCCGGAGGGGAAGATCCTCCATGTTTTAGGAGAGCGTCTGATTGTTAAAAAGAAGTTTTTTTTTGAGTCTGATTTTCCTTCTTTCGTTTCCACCTGTCGGGATAGGGCAGAATCCTCCGAAGGATCCGCCTCCCGCCCCGTCGACTGGAAATGCGCCCCTCGATTCTGTCACCGGTCCGATCACCCCTGAAGAAAAATCCTTTTTCGATCAAGCAAAATCCGCTTCCGCTTCGGGTCAGGCCGAGGCGGCCCTCTCTTCTTTCGAGCAATTTGTCCTAAAGTTTCCGAACAGCGGTCTTCTGCCCGATGTCTATCTCGAGATGGGGCAACTCTACTCCAAACGGGGGGAGATGAAGCGTGCGATCGAAGCGTTGAAGACGATACTCGATCGATTTTCCAGACATGCTCGCGCCGATGAGGCCCGTCTTCACTTGAGCGATCTTTATCTGATGTTGGGAGAGTTAAAAGAGGTCATGGACCTCTGGAGCGATCTTCCCGGCCGGGAATCGTCGAAGATGTTGATCTACGAGCAGATCGCCCAGGCCTATCTAGATCAGAATGAATTCCTGGAAGCGATTCAGGTTTTGATGGAAAAGAAAGAGCTGGTGGTCGACCCGGTGGCAAATAGCGCCGTGCGGGAAGGGATAATTTCGATTGTAAAAGAGAAGCTGCCGGAGAAAGAACTTCAGACGATCGTAAAACAGTTCGGATCCTCTTTCCCGGCCGATGAGGCATTGGTCCGACTGATCCGGATTTACGATAGCCGGGGGGATTTTTACCGTGAGGAGCGGGAGATTAAACGATTTCTCGCCGGATTTCCGAATCATCTATTCACCGGGGAAGCGAAGCAGCTGGTGAGCCAGATTCGAGAGAAGATCAAGGCGCACCGTTTTTTAGTCGGCGTGGCGCTGCCCCTCTCGGGCCGGCTTGCCCCGTTCGGGAATAATGCATTGAATGGGGTGCAGCTGGCGCTGCAGCAGTTCAAAGAGTCATTGCCGGGGGCTTCGGTCGGTCTGGTCGTCAGGGACCTCGATGAAGACGAAAGCCGTTCGCAAGACGCCCTGGGAGCGTGGATCGATGAGTTTCGGCCGATTGCCATGATCGGGCCGCTTTTGAGCAAAGAGGTCGATCGGATCGCCCCGGTGGTGGAAAAGGCCGATCTGGTTCTGATCACCCCCGGCGCCACGGCGGTGCGGCTTTCCTCCCTCGGCAAATCGGTTTTCCGAAATGCCATCACTTCCCGCTTTCAATGCCACGCCATGGCGGAGTATGCGGTAGCACAGATGAATCTGAGACGGTTTGCCGTCCTCTTCCCGAAAGAGGGTTCGGGGAGCGAGTGGGTCCGATGTTTCTCCGAAGAAGTGAGCCGTCTTGGCGGAGAAATCGTTCACGCGGAACCCTATCCCGTCGATTCAACCGACTTTACTGCGACGATCCGTCTGTTGAAGGAAGCCGATCTGAAGAAGAACGGAGTGGTCGAGATCGTGCAGGAGGGGAGGCGGAAGCGGGAAGTCTCTTATACGCCGGGCTTTGATGCGATCTTCCTGCCGGGGGATGCCAACAAGGCCGGATTGATCATTCCGCAGTTGGTCTTCCACAATATTAAAGCGATCCCTCTATTGGGGACCAGCGGCTGGAACACGCCCGAGTTCCTGAAGTTGGTCGGTCCCTACGCGGAGGGGGCGACCTTTATTGATGGGTTTTTTTCCGGAAGTCCCGACCCGATGGTTCGTAAGTTCGTCGGCCAATATCGCGCGAAGTTTCAGCAGGAGCCCGATTTGTTTGCGGCCCAGGCCTTTGACGCCGCCCGACTGGTTCTGGCGACGCTGGAGGGAGGGGCGCTGACGCCGCGCGATGTAAAAGCGGCGCTCGCGAAGACAAAAGATTTTCAGGGGGTCTCCGGCCTCGTCTCTGAAATCCGAGACGGCGAGGTTCTCAAGAAGCCGATCTTGATCCAGGTTCAAAAGGGAAAGCTGGTGCAAGTCAATTAAAAGGGATATGGTTTCTGTAGGGCGGCCCGCTGTGGCCGCCCTGATTTGATATCACGCAGGGTAAGGAGCGGGCAGGCACGAGGGCCATGCCCCTACATGGATGAGGCTGCATGTTTAAAAAAGTCTTAATCGCCAACCGGGGCGAGATTGCGCTTCGGATTATTCGGGCTTGCAAGGAGCTTTCTATTCCAACGGTCGCCATTCACTCGGAGGCCGATGCGACGACCCTTTATGTCAAAAAGGCCGACGAGGCCTGCCTGATCGGTCCGGGGCCGATTGAGGGGTATCTCAACATATACCGGATTATCGATCTGGCCAAGCAGAAGGGGGTCGATGCGATCCATCCCGGTTATGGTTTTCTCGCCGAGAATGCCGAATTCGCGCAGGCCTGCCAAGAAAGCGGGTTGACCTTTATCGGACCGCCGGCCGCCGCCATCCGCGCGATGGGGGACAAGGTCTCCGCCCGCCAGAAAATGAAGGAGATCGGGGTCCCGATCGTGCCCGGTTTAATCGAGCCGATCGCTTCTCTTCAGGATGCCGCTTCTTTTGCCGATGAAATCGGTTATCCGGTCATGCTGAAGGCCTCCGCCGGCGGGGGAGGGCGTGGCCTTCGGATCTGCAAGAGTCGGGACGAGCTGAAGAAATTTTTCCCGATTGCACAGGCCGAGGCGAAAGCTTCCTTCGGGAAAGAAGCCGTCTACCTCGAAAAATACATCCATGCCCCCCACCATATCGAATTTCAGATTCTGGCCGACAACCGGGGAAACGTCATCCATTTAGGAGAGCGCGATTGCTCCATCCAACGGCGGCATCAAAAGCTGATCGAGATCGCCCCGTCGCTCCTCCTCGACGAGAAGCTTCGACAGGAGATGGGGGCCGCGGCGATTGCGGCGGCGCGGTCGGTCGGATACACCAGCGCCGGGACGATTGAGTTTCTGGTCGATTCGAACCGGCGTTATTATTTCCTTGAGATGAACACCCGGATTCAGGTCGAGCACACCGTGACCGAGGAGATCACCGGGGTCGATCTCGTGAAGGAGATGATCCGGATTGCAGCGGGACAGCCGATCTCCATCCCTCAAGAGCAGGTTTTTCTGAGAGGGCACGCCATTGAATGCCGGATCAACGCCGAAGATCCGCAGAAGAATTTTCTTCCGACGCCGGGAAAAATCACCGCCTATTACTCCCCGGGGGGGATCGGCGTTCGAATCGACGGAAATGTTTATGCGGGATATGTCGTCCCGCCGTATTATGATTCGCTCCTGGCCAAGCTGACCGTCCGCGCCCGAACCTGGGACGGCGCGGTGCAGCGGATGCGCCGGGCCCTTGATGAGTATGTCATCCGGGGGGTGAAGACCACGATCCCTTTCTACAAGCGGATTATGGAAGATCCCGATTTTCAGGCGGGGCACTTTGATACGACCTATATCGATTCTCATCTCGACAAATTGAACGTTGCAGCCGACTATTTTCGATTGGATAAAATGCTGGCAATCGCCGCGGCGATCGCCGCCCATTCGAAAAGATAAGGAGACTCATGCCGCCGAACTCGAAGTCGAAGCAGAAACCGAAGCCGATCCGGATTATGGACACGACCCTTCGCGATGGCCATCAATCGCTCATTGCAACGCGCCTCCGGACGGAAGACATGCTCCCGATCGCCTCCAAGATCGACCAGGTCGGTTATGCCGCCGTGGAGATGTGGGGAGGAGCCACGTTCGATACCGCGATCCGGTATCTGAAGGAAGATCCCTGGGAGCGGATCCGGCAGCTCAAAGCGCTGATGCCGCGAACCCCGTTTCAAATGCTTCTTCGCGGCCAGAACCTGGTCGGCTATCGCCATTATGCCGATGACGTGGTAGAGCGGTTTGTTGAGCGGGCAGTCGGAAATGGGATCAATATCCTCCGGATCTTCGATGCTCTCAACGATCTTCGTAATTTGAAAATGGCGGTCAAGGCGACCTTGAAGTACGGCGGAAAGGTCGAGGGGACCTTTTGCTATACCATTAGTCCCGTTCATAATAATGACCTTTTCGTGGAGCTCTCGAAACGGCTTGAAGACATGGGATCGGATTCGATCTGCATCAAAGATATGGCGGGGCTCCTCTCCCCCTACACCGCCTATGACCTGATCAGCAAAATGAAGAAGGCGGTCAGTGTGCCGATCCATCTCCACAGCCACGATACCAGTGCGATGGCCCTCTCTACCTATGTGAAGGCGATCGAAGCGGGGGTCGATATGATCGATACGGCGATCTCCTCGATGGCTTCCGGAACGTCTCAGCCGCCGGTCGAGACGATCGTCAATGTTCTGAACGGAAGTGAGCACGACCCCAAATTCGACCTCAAGCTCCTGGCCGAAATCGCCGACTACTTTAAGGAGGTCCGGAAGAAGTATAAAGCGTTCGAATCGGATTACACCAACGTCGATCCGCATGTGATGATCTATCAGGTTCCGGGAGGGATGTTGTCCAACCTGGCGATCCAGCTTTCGGAGCAAAAGGCGCTCCACCGGATGAAAGAGGTCCTGGAAGAGGTTCCGAAAGTGAGGGAAGATTTCGGCTATCCGCCGCTGGTCACGCCGACCAGCCAGATTGTCGGAACGCAGGCGACGTTGAATGTCCTGACCGGGGAGCGTTACAAGGTCATCACCACCGAAACGAAAAACTACCTGAAAGGACTCTATGGGGAGCCGTCCGCCGCCATCAACGAGCAGGTCCGTAAGAGGGCGATCGGCGATGAGGAGGTGGTGACGCAGCGGCCCGCCGATCTGATCGAACCGGAGCTGGGTCGTTCCCAAGCCGAGCTTAAGGATATCTCTGAAAGTGTCGAAGATCTCATTACCTACACCCTCTTTCCTAAAGTCGCACTTGACTTTTTCGCAAAGAAGAACGATCCTGTCAGTAAGCCGGAAACGCCCTCCAAAGAGAAGGAACGGGAATCGTCCACACCGGCCCCTTCACCGCTGCTTACCCCCAGCGAATTCAATGTAAAGGTCCATGGAGAGACCTTCCATGTGAAGGTCGGCGGGATGGGACATCCGGGAGAGGGAGGGCGACCCTACTTCCTCTATGTCGATGGACAGCTTGAGGAGGTGATGGTCGAATCGCTCCTCGAAATTGTTCCGAGCGCGGCAGGAAAAATCGATGTGTCTGCGGGAGGACGTTCGACCCGGCCGAAGGCGGCCCATGAAGGAGATGTGACGACGCCGATGCCGGGGGCGGTGGTCGGCATCAAAGTCCAGTTGGGCGAGAAGGTCAAGGCGGGACAGACGGTTCTCATCGTGGAAGCGATGAAGATGCAGAGCGAGGTTCACACCCCGATTGCGGGGGTGGTGAAAGCGATCCACGCTGTGGAAGGAGATCGCGTGAATCCGGATGAGGTACTCGTCGAAATTCGGGCTGAGGAAAAGTAAAGAAATTGAATAATCAACTGATTCAGCAAATTGCAATTATGGTCCTGCCGCTTCTCTTCGCGGTGACGCTGCATGAGGCGGCGCATGCCTGGGTGGCCGACAAGAAAGGGGATTCCACCGCCCGGATGCTGGGGCGCATTACCCTCAATCCTTGGGTCCACACCGATCTCTTCGGAACGATCATCATCCCGCTTCTTCTTTTTGCAACGACCGGGTTTATCTTCGGATATGCCAAGCCGGTCCCGGTCAACCCCTTTCATCTCCGGCGTCCGAAACAGGATATGGCCTGGGTGGCCGCAGCCGGTCCCGGAATGAATCTTCTTCTGGCGATGATCAGCGGCCTGCTGTATCGCGCCATCCTGATGATCTACCCCCAGCTTTACAACTCCTTTGGCGGGGTTGCAGACTTTTCGGGCTCCGGGGGGCTTGTCTCCGCATTTTTCGTCCCGCTTCTCCTGATGCTCCGATTCTCAGTCGATATTAATATCCTTCTGATGGTGTTCAATCTTATTCCGATCCCTCCGCTGGACGGCGGTCGCGTTTTGGTCGGCATTCTGCCCGATCGTCAGTCGCGGCTGATCGGGCAAATCGAGCCGTATGGGATGATTCTTCTGCTCGTTCTTGTTTTCATGGATCCATTTGGTCTGATGCAGAAATTTGTCTGGCCGCTTGTTTCGGTCTTTACAGGGTATATATTTGGGGAGTGGGTGATTTAGAATCACTGGACAAAAAAGAGGCGGGCCGCGGCCCGCCTCTTACGTTTCCGGGAGTTATTAGAAAACGTTTGCCAGCAACATCCAGATCAGAATCAGGCTAAAAGGAACTCCCAACAACCAAGCGATCAAGTATCTCATGGTCACTCCTTTCCTTGTATCACGCACTCCTCTGTAGTTTCTCTTCCCCCTGTGCCGGCGGCGGCGGTCGCTTTGAGAAAATTTCCTCGGCGACCGATTGCGTTTCCTTCCGCCGGAGCGCGTCACGGTTTTCCTTCACGACCGAATCGAGCAGGATCTCCAGAACGCCCGCTTCCTTCGCTCGCTGGATTGCATTGTAGGTAATCATCTCTCCCTGCTGGAGGATGATATGATCAGAGGGATCCAGGATTGTTCGGCTGACGCGGCGTCCGACCGCCTGCTCGATTCGACGTTGCAGGATCCGGCTTCCGAGCCAGTCAAAATAACCCTCGGCCCGCGTTCGGAAGCGCTCGAGACCGATCCGGAGGTCTTCCCAAAAACGCGATGCCTCACTTTTGCTCCGGTGCAGGCCGGTTCGACTCCGCTCCTTCATCTGTTCCATTCGCTGCTGAGCGGTTTTCCCCCACGATTCCCGCTTCTCTCGGGCTGTGGTGCCAAAGGCGCCTGATTTCCCTCGAACTCTTTCCAGGGATTCGACGCTGGAATCTTTCACGCTTTGATAGGTCGCCGTTCCAGATTCTTTCAAGTTTTGATAGGTCGCGGAGAGCCCCCCTTTCTGGGAGGCAAGGGCCTCCAGGGCCGCCTCTGAGACGATAATGGCATCTTTTCCAACCTGCTGGATATAATCAAAACCGATCCGTTTTTTACCCTCGGCCGTATCTTGGAAAATGCCACGTCTGACTTCGATTCCCGTGACGGTGCCGGTCTGTTCGTCGATTTCCAAATCGTATACGGTTCCGATCTCTTGCCCTCGTTCGGAAAGGACCTTCTTTCCTGTCAAATTAAAGCTCTCTTTGAGCTCTTTCGGATCGACCTCTTCAGGGGGTAAGTCTAAGGGCGCGCCCCGCTTGAGCACAATCGCATCCGAGCCGATACTCTCGATACTTTCAAAAGGGATGACCTGGGGGGACCGAAAGAGACCCCCTTCTTCCAAGACAAACCCGATCACTTTTCGCCGGTCTGGATCGAAGATGAGATTCTCGACCTCTCCGATTTCTTCTCCACGATCCAGCGAATAGATCGGCATTCCAATCAACGCTCTCCCTGAGATCATGCGTACCTCCTCTGCCGAGCATATACGGTAAAATAGCCTCTTTTCCCTCTCCGGTACACTGCGCGAAGGAGAAAGGGGAGTAGGATGAGCAGCAAAAGAACAAATAAAGTCACTGTGGTCGCAAAGGGGGTGAGTGAGACGAATAAACCGGATCCGGAGCGGCTAAACCAACCGTCGATACGGCTTATCTGAGGAGAATCGGCGGGGACACTTCCCTGCGTCCCTTCTCCGGGACTGCTTTCCACACTCGAGAGTGGTTCTTGCGCCGACGGCGGATTCTGCGCCAATGCCGACGTTGTCCAAAACAGCATTAAAAAAAGTAGGGACGACATCACTGCTTTGGCTAAGTGAGTAAAAGATCTTCTCTCTAACATCATTTTCTATACCTCTCAATCTTTTCCGCGTTCGCGACCCTTCTCAAGTGATACCGATCAGCAGGAGTCAGAGACAAGTCCGGCAACCGGAAGGAGAAATGCGAACGCGATAGAAATCCTCAGGATCTGCTTTGATAACTTTATAATTTAATCGTAGCAAATAAAGCTCAAGGCAAACAAGGGGTCAGGGAGAAGGGGTATTTAGGGAGCAGGGTTCGTTAGAAGGGTAATGAATTAAATAGATATGAGTCTTCGCCGTATTTGGGGAATGCGAGGAAGGTGTCAGTCGGCTTCGGGTTCGCTCGATCCCTGTCGGTGCGTCACTTTATCCTCATCGAAGATTTCTTTTAAATCGTCCTCAAGATCATCGTTATCATTACGGATAAAGCGAAGGGGAATATGGGTGGTTTCTTTCTTTTTCTCTTCTTTTTTAATGTCCTTGGTCTCGTCCGGTTTCTTTTCTGATTCCGCCTTTTCTTCAGCCATCTTGGATCTCCTTGAATTGTTGTATATGCCATTATACACAGAGAGACCTCCCTTGGCATCAACAATTTTCAATCAAATATGAGTGCCTCGCTTAAAACAAAAAACCCGGAAGCAGATCTTTTCGATCTCAAAGCGGCTACAGCAACCGCGCTTCCGGGTTTCGGTGGCGCCGGGGACGTGCGTCCCGAGCATCTACCTAATACTGTGACGCGTCATTCAGGACGCCGCCACCTCACTTGCCGTAGGGTTCGTACTGCCCACTGGACCACCTCCTTCCGCCGGCGTGGAACGTTGCGGCAAGGCCCAGACCTTGCCCCCCTCCGAATCGTCGCGCCGATCGCCGCCCGGAAGGCCGCCCCCGTCCAGGTACCCGAAGGGTCTTCGGGACCCCTCGTTTCGGGGACTAGGAAAGGTGTGTCGCCTTTCCTCATTGATGAATATAACACAGAATTTTCCGATTTGCACCCCCCTTAGAAGGTCCTCCAGTTAAAGATATCCCTTTCCCGGTAGAGCCGTTCGATGTCGAACGGGACGGGTATTTCGTGCCTTTGGAGAAAGGAAACAATGGGCTTGAGGGGAAGCCCAACCGCGGCTAAAAAATCCCCTTCCAGACGCGCGATGAAGCGCCGTCCTTCTCCCTGCAGGGAGTAGGCCCCGGCCTTATCGAGCGGCTCGCCGGTCGCCACGTAGCGCTCGATCTCAGCCTCATCCATCGCATTCATTGCAACCTCAATGGTTTCTATGGAAGTTTCAGACCCTTTTTGAAGTAAGTCGATCAGAAAGACCGCCGTCCAGATGCGATGAGAGCGTCCACTTAACCGGCGCAAAATTCCTTTGGCGTCCTCCGGATTTCGCGGTTTTCCGATCTTCCGGCCTTCACACTCGATGAGCGTGTCGCTCCCGATCAGGATGCTCTCCGGGAACACTTCCCGCAATGAAAGGGCCTTGCCCTCGGCAAAGGCGGTGACCTCATCGGCAATGGAGCGCTTCTCGCTGAGGATCTCTTCGAATTTCGGGGGAACGGCTCGAAAGGGGATCTGGAGAAGTGAGAGGATCTCCTTGCGGCGGGGCGAGGTCGAGGCGAGAATGATCGATCGCCGGGAGCCGGAAAGAGAGGTCATCGATAAGAGACTTCGCTTAGGAAGGGAGACAACAGTGCTTCGACTTCATCGACGTTGCGCACCCGTACGAGCTTTTCGCGTAGCTGGCTGGCGCCGGGAAATCCTTTGCAGTACCAGCCGAGGTGTTTTCTCATCTCGGCAAAACGGGAGAGGGGACGGCTCTCCTGAAAGAGACGGGCGTGCTCCAGGGCGGCTTCAAGCCGCTCCAGGGTGGAGGCCGGCTCGTCCGAGATTGATTCCAAATCGTGTTGACTCAGTGCTTCCCGGAGGGCGGCTTTTTTCCGGAAAACCCAGGGATTTCCCAATGCGGCCCGGCCGATGAGGACCCCCGCAACGCCGCTCTCGCGAATGCGCTGCGCCGCCTCGTTGAGAGACCGGATATCCCCATTCCCGAGGATCAACGTGCCGGAGCCGCGTGCAACCGAACCGGCCTCTGCAATCGCCTTCCAATCGGCGGCGCCGCGATAGCCTTGGTTTAAGGTCCGGCCATGGATCGAAATGGCGGCCGGTTTTTCTTCCAAGAGGTGGGAGACCCATTCTTGAATGACGACGCGATTGACCCCGAGGCGTGTCTTGACCGATACAGGAAGGGGAGCCCGTTCGGAAGGAGGAAGTTGTCCGGCTTGTTTTCTCTGGATGAGCCATTCTCCGATTCTGGGATGAAGATCAGCAAGGGGGAGTCTGCTGCCGGCGACCCAAGCAGAGATCCCCTGGCGAGTGGCTTGGATAATCGCCTTCGCGCGCGGCGGATCAGCGATGAGTCCGGCCCCGCATCCTCGTGATGAGACCGCTTTGGCCGGACACCCCATGTTGATGTCGATCCCGTCAAACCCCAGCTCGCAGACAAGCTGGGCGATCAGGAAGAAGGACTCCGGTTTGGCGCCGTAGATCTGGGCGACGATGGGCCGCTCAACCGGGTCGAAGATCAGCCCGCCCAATTCGCTCTCGGCGCCGTGGAGGATTCCTTCCACGCTGGTAAATTCAGTCACGATCAGGTCGGGCTTCCCATGTGTCGCGACGATCCGGCGGAAGCAGGGATCGGTCACCCCGTCCATGGGGGAGAGGGCGATGATCGGCTTGGGGATGTTGTTCCAGAAGTTCAAGTCGGCTCCTTAATGATCCATACTTTATACCATAAGATGGCTTCTGCTTTAAAGGGGAAAGGGAATCGCAATCTCATAAGAAAAAACATGACAAGGACGAAAGCGGTGTTATAAAATAACCTTTTGCGGAATCGATTCTTTCAGAAGGGGACGAGATGGATGATTTTCTCTTTTTAGATGGGCTGACCCCGCTCCAGCGGCGGTTGATCGACATCTGCCGGGCGGAAGCGCCGAATGATCGGGTTCTCATTAATGCAAAAGATATTCTCAAGGTCCTGGCGCTCAATGATTGGAAGATGGATGAGAGCGATTTTGAGTATGATTGCGAAGCCCTCAGCTCCTATGTCGAGCCGATCGAGTCTTATCTCCCAAACAGCCTGGGTTATGCTTACCGGATGATCCTCCAGCTCGGTCTTCCGTGGCGCTGCCGGTATCCCCATTTTGAGCTGCGCGGGATGTATGGCGATCCACACGATGAAGTCCCCCAGGGACCGGAATATGTCGAGCTTCGGCTCTCTCGTTTTTCCCATATTGTCATGCCGGTGGGAAAGGCCCCGCTTCTTCCGCTTGCTCTCCTCAATGGGGTGAGCCTGCCGGATGGAACGAAGATTCCACCGCATCATTTGGAAGAGCTTTGGACCGCCTTCGAGCAGGTCCGGCAAGCGCCGGATATCGGGATCGATGAGCTGATGGAATTTCTCCCCGGGCCCGACTTCGCCTCCGGCGGGGTGGTCGGCGGGCCCGATGCCGTCCGCGCGCTCTATGCGGACGGAAAGGGGGAGCTCATTTTGCGGGCCGATATTCAAACAGAGATGGAGGGAGCCCGGACGCGCCTCTCGATTACCTCGCTCCCGGACGGCGTGCTGGTGAGGACGGTGATGCAGCAGCTTCGCTCAATGTTGGAAGAGGGGACGATTCAACTCTACTCGCTCAAGAACGCGTCGGAGCGAAATCAAATCCGGATCGTTCTGGACGCCCCCCGGCGTTGGTCGGCGGCGGCCCTCAAAGAGCTTCTCTTCAAGAAGACCGATCTGGAAAAAAGGGTCCTCTACCACTGTTCGGCCTCGGATGCGTCCGGCTGGAAGGGGGGCGTCTCATTTATCGAGACGCTGAAGCAGGCGACCGCGCGCTGTACCCTCTCTTGGGAAAGAAAAGACGACGAGCCGATTGAGCACATTCCGTTGCTCAAGGAGATCCAGGAGTTCGGCGGCTACAAGAGCCCGCTGAGCGATCTGATCGATCCGCGGAGAAGCCGCCTGTTGAACAATTGACGAGTGTCGGCAGTCCATTCGTTCGGTCCTCAACGTGAGAGCCGCACGGGAAACTTCACCGCCTTGCCTGACGCCTCATCCCATCCTGAATCCTTTTCGCTCGCAGCGGGAGAGTTGATCGTTTTCCGCTCTGGCATTATAATTAATAAGATTAAGGCAATGAATGGTTCAGCTAGAGAGGGAAGATTGATGGAAAGACTCACCACCGAGCAGTTGAGAAAAGAGCAGGCGAATACCCTGTCCGCTCAGAAGCTCCCTTATGGATTCCTGGCAAAGATCCTTTTTGTGTTGATGGACCTCATTTACGGGAGGGGGAGAAGCCTCAGTAAATTTAAAGTGCTCGAAGTGATCGCCCGGGTTCCGTATCAGGCGTGGGAGCATGTTGCTTACATCGCGATTACCCACACCTACAAGAAGGCTGATTTCGCCCGAAGGATTTTTGACCGGGTGCAGGAGAGCCGACTCCAGCAGGACAATGAGCAGTGGCATCTTCTTATTTTGGAAGAGTGGGTTCATCGTCTGCAGCTTCGGGAGAACTTTCTCCTTTATCGGATCATTCCGCAGATCATTGCTTTTTTCTATTATCATGTTTGCTGGTTTTTATATGTCGTTCGTCCCTCCATGAGCTACGAATTGAATGCGCAGTTTGAAGATCATGCGGAGCATGAGTACATGCGCTACGTGCAAGAGCATCCGGAGTTGGAATCGGAGCCGTTTGAGAGCGCGTTTAAATCCGACTTCGGGGACTTCAAGTCGATGGCCGATGCGGTTCGTCAGATCGGCTATGATGAGCGGGTTCACAAAGAAGAGAGCCTCAGTCGAATCCGCGATGCCCGCTTTTCCTAAACCATAAAACAATTTTTTGAAAGGGACGTTCGAGCCGTGACGGCGAAAGGACGCGCGGAGTGGTTTCTTTTTGCCACGACATTTATTTGGGGTGGAACCTTTGTCATCATCAAAGAGGGCTTGGCCGATCTTTCCCCGCTTTTGATGGTGTCGATCCGGTTCAGCCTGGCGACACTCATCCTTTTTCCCTTCTGCATAAAAGCGCTACTCGAAGCGGATCGGAAGTCGATCTTCTGGGGTTTACTCCTCGGTCTTCTTATCTTCGCCGGGTTCCTCCTGCAGACCCTTGGTTTAAAGGAAACGACGACCTCGAAGTCGGCTTTCATTACGACGATGATGGTGATTTTCACCCCTCTTTTCCAAATGATCTTGTTGCAGCGACGTCCCAAATGGGGGAATCTTGTGGGGGTGGTGATCGTCTCAATCGGTCTTTGGTTTTTGACGGCTCCGTCCGGAGGAGGATTAAACCGGGGCGACCTTCTAACCCTGCTCTGCGCCATCGTATTCGGCCTCTTCATTGTATTGCTCGACTGGACGACCCGGCGGTATGATTTTCTCCTGATGACCTTCCTCCAAATCTGTTTTCCGGCCGTTTGCGGCTGGATCCTCCTCCCTTTCTTTGAGCAGCCGATCTTCAGGCCGACGCAAGCCGCCTTATTGACGCTCGGCTACACTGCGATTCTTGCGACGGTGGTGACAGGTTATATTCAGACCCGCTATCAACGGGACACCACGCCGACCCGCGCCGCCCTGATTTTCACCGTCGAGCCGATCTGGGCCGCGACTTTAGGTTTTTTCTTTCTTCAGGAAACGATGGATCGATGGGGGATGCTGGGAGGGGGACTGATTATCGGCGGGATCTTATTCTCCGAGCTTTCCGAAACGATGGTGGCGCAAGGCCAGCGGTTCTTTCGGTCGGTGTTGAAGGGGGAAGCCCGCTGAGCTTGTCAGCGGAGTAAAGCGGTTGATCTTATCTCCCGATTTCAGAAAGCGGCTCCTCTGTGATAAAGAAGGAACCCCGGGGGTTTGGGACAAAGAGATTTGCGGAGGCCAACGCCTCTCGATCGGGGGAGGTTTTGCACTCCGGCGTTGTCACGAATCCCCAATGCTGGTTGTCGCGACATGTATTCTCTAGAATCATCGCTTCGGCGTGGTAGAACAGGAGCATGCCGCTGAGCATGTTCTTTCGGCAGAGATTCCGCACCAGATCGGGACGCGTCTGCGGGTCGCGCACCGCGATTCCAAAGTGGTGATTGCCGAAGCAGTCGTTTTTAGAGATGTAGGGCCGTGCGCCGGCGAAGATGAAGATTCCCGATTCGCGATTGTAGCAGACCTCATTTTCCGTGAGGGTCGGCCGGCATTCTGGACCGTAGACGACAATACCGGAGAGAATTCCCTCCGTAATTCGGCATTGGGTGATCGTGCAGACCGAGTCGAGCACATTCATGGCGGAGTGAGGGTCGCTCCCGATATATCGGAATGTAATGCCGCTGATCAGTCCTTCCGGCACATGCTGGAGGTAGAGCGGACCGCCCCGGCGGCTGAAGATTTGAACGACATCCCGGCCTGCGCCGATCAGCCGAACGGTTTTGTGGATGAGAAAAATTTTATCTTCATAAATGCCGGGCCGGATGAAAACCTGATCTTCCGGCCGGGCTTCTTTCAGCGCGGCGCTCGGCCGAGGGTAACATTGTGGATCGGTTCCATCGACAATGAGGGTGCGCCCGCCGGCCGGATTGGCGGGAAGCTCCCGAAGAGCGGAGGGGGGGGAGGTGGAGGGGGCCTGCGGAAAAAAGGGGTTTCCCTCTTCGGTATGTTCGGGTCTTTCTTCCTGCATCGATCCGGTTCCTTCCGCTGTCTCGCAATCCAGTGTTCTAGGATACCTGCAAATTAATGCAAATGCCTCGTCGAAATCAAGATCGAAAATTAAGAGCTTTTGAGCCCAATCGGAAAACCCTCGCGTCGTACACGGCCGAGGCCGATCTTTATCTGGAGCATTGGGATCGCAGGCCTTATCGAATTCCGCCTCTGTTGAACCAGTGGGCCGGGATTCTCCCGAGGGGGGCTCTGATTTTAGACCTCGGCTGCGGGCCGGGGCAGGACAGCCGTCATCTTCGAAGAGCGGGGTTTCGCCCGGTCGCGCTCGACGGAACGTGGCCGTTTCTGGCTCATGCCCGCAAGCGGGCCCGTCGGCTTTCTCTGGTCATGGCTGATCTAGCGTCATTACCCTTTCAGACGAATGTGTTTGATGCAATCTGGGCGGCGGCCTCGCTGATCCATCTTCCAAAGAAAGAACTGCGCCCCATGTTGATCGTGTTGAGAGATCTAACAAAACAGGGCGGAAAATTTGGAGCGACCTTTGCTCATGGGAAGGGGGAGGGCTTCCTGACGCAGGGTTGGATTCCGGGGAGGTACTTTTCTTACTGGAAGAAGGATGAGTTGGCCCAGGTACTCACCCGAGCCGGCTGGAAGATCCTCTTGCTGAGGACGGTATGCAACCGGGAGCGCAAGGGGCGCTGGCTGAACCTCATCGCGGAGAAAACCTGAAGGCAGATGAAGGGCCGCACGAGAAACTTGTTTTTCTTTTCTTGACAGTTCGGCTCGAATACGATAATTCTTTAGGTCAAAATTCAAAAATAATGAGGTGTTTGTGTCTCATCTGCAGAATGATTCAAATTTGGTTTGGCTCGACCTGGAAATGACGGGGCTCGACCCCAAATGCTGTGCGATCATCGAGATTGCCACCATCATTACCGATAGTCAGCTCAATATTTTGGCCGAAGGGCCTGCTATCGCGATTCATCAAGATCCGGAGGCGTTGAAGACCATGGAAAAATGGAGTCGGGATACCCACTCCAAGTCGGGTCTTCTGAAGCGGGTCGAATCGTCCACGATCGATATCAGGAAGGCGGAGGAGTTGACGCTCGAATTCATCCGGCACTACTGTCCCGAAAGAACCTCTCCTCTCTGCGGCAATTCGATCGGGCACGATCGACGCTTCTTAGAGCGCTATATGCCGACGCTCTTTGAGTATCTTCACTATCGAAATGTGGATGTGAGCACCCTGAAGGAACTGGTCCGACGGTGGTATCCGAACGGACCACCGCCGCCGATGAAGAAGGGAAATCACTTGGCCTTGGATGATATTAGGGAGTCAATTAACGAGCTGATCTTCTATCGAAACTACTACTTCGTCAAGCAATAAGCGGTTACCTGAAAACGGTAGGATCGTGTTACCGAATCGGTTCTCAGGCATCCGTTTCAACCGAAAGAATACGCTCTTTTTCCTTGTAAAAACGAATCGCATCTTCGACGTGGAGATCTTCGATCTGAACCCACGCTTCCCGCCATTCTCCCTCAGAATGGGGCAGATCGATCGGATGATTACAGCCGGATTGCGACGACTCTTTGGAGATGCCTCCATCAATAAAACCTTTCGGCTGCTCTACATCGACCCAGGCGTCGTCGCCGAGCGTTCCAGAAATATCCAATTCCAACCACAATTTCTTCAAAAGAACCTCCCTTATCGTGAACGAACGCAATCAAGCAGCAGAGCTAGGAAACGCTTGAGAGCGTACAAAATTTTTGATCGTCTTTCAAGAGAAAAATCGATAAATCAGATATTAAGTGAAAATTTCATTAAAAAAGACTCTCTTGTACCGGTTGAGATGACCGAAAGTGCGCAGTTGAGAGTAGGGGGGACCGCCCCGCAATCCCGTATTTCCGGCACGCAAAGTCGAAAAGTCTCCTGATCTGGTCGGAAAATACGCCTTCTCCCTCCATACGGGAACCGAACCGGGGATCGTTTAGTTTCCCCCCGCGGATCGACCGAATTCGGTTGAGCACTTTTTCTTTTTTGTCCGGGAGGTGTTTCTCCAGCCACTCCTCAAAAAGCGGCGCGACCGCGTAGGGAAGTCGAAGCGGAACCATACCGGCAAAGGCTGCTCCTGCGGCCACGGCGGATCGCAGGATGTTCGGAATTTCATGATCGGTCAATCCCGGGATGACCGGTGCGATGAGAACCCCTGTCGGAATACCGGCCTTCGCGAGAAGGGACACGGCCTCGAGTTTCCTTTCCGGAGGGGACGTTCTTGGCTCTAAGAAAGAGCACAAATCGCTATTTAAGGTGGTAATCGAAAGAAAAACGGCGACCGACTGAAAGTGCGCGAGCTCGGATAAGAGATCCAGGTCTCTGATGACGCGCCGGTTCTTTGTAATGATCACAACCGGATTACGGAATTCCAGGAGTACTTCAAGGCATTGACGGGTGAGTTCTCGTTTTGCTTCGATCGGTTGATATGGATCGGTCACACCGCTCATGGCCAAGACTTGCGGTTTCCAAGCCGCGTTTTGAAGCTCTTTACGTAAAAGGTGCGGGGCATCTTCTTTAACCATGATTTTGGTCTCAAAGTCGAGTCCCGCCGAATACCCGAGATACTCATGCGTGGGGCGCGCATAGCAATAAATGCATCCGTGCTCACATCCGCGATAAGGGTTGATGCTCGCTTCAAAGCCGACATCCGGGCTATTGTTGTATGCAATGATCGTTCGAGAACCGTCCGGAAGAAATTGCGTGACCGGCAAGTCCAGTCCGCTCTCTTCCTCTTCGGCAACGCGACATCTCTTCTCGAATCGGTTTGGGGGATTTGTGTCGCTTCCCCGGCCTTTTATCATCGGGGCACCATGGCAGCGTTAGCTCATAGATTTAGCCTACCCTTCCTTTTGTAAACTTGTCAATCATTATTGTCGTTATTGATAATGAGATTTTCTTACGCGGGGTTCCAGGAGAGAATATCCCTCCTCCATGCGAGGTGAATTGGGGACTCATGGATCGGCGGGGAAATTTCCTGATGAGGAATATTTAAGAAGGAGGTTCAGGCAGAAAACGCCTCACCGGTGGGGCATGTCAAGCCGCAACCGGCTTGACATGCCTTCCTCTGCCTTTGAGGGGCCGGGCCGGCCGATGCGTCCTATTGTGGGCAATAATCGGATCGATAATTTCCCCACAAGAAAGGCATCGATACCCGAAAAAGTGGATCTTCCCCGTATCATCTTTGAGATCTTGGAACCGTTCTTCTATCATAACGCTTTTGCATCGTGGACAGTCCATGTCGTTCCTCCTGATGGTCTGGGTGCATTAGCTCATGCGTTTTGGTTTCGAAACTCTCATGAGAGATTCAAGACTCTTGACGCAAGAGCGATACACCTCCCCAGATTTCTTGGTCTTGGCCAAGAGGGTGCTTCCTTCCAGCACGGCAACGATTAAATGAGCCATTTCTTTGGGATTGACCGTTTCTTCCAAGGCTCCTTCTTTCTGCGCTTGTTTAAGGATGAGGATGATCTCGCGCGCCCATGCGTCAAAGATCGCATCCAGCTGCCGTCTGAAGCCGTCGTGATGATCCGCGAGTTCAAGCGCCAAGTTTCCACAAGGGCAGCCTCCCCGATATCGGGATGCTTTCATGTGCCGATCTTGTTCTCTAAAAAGATCAAAAAGCCGACGAAGGGGGTGCCCATTTTGTTTCAACGTTTCCGAAAGCAGCGGGATCGTCCTGCTGGCATATGCATCGATTACTGCAGAGCCAAGATCTTCCTTGCTTTTGAAGTGAAAGTAGAAATTCCCCTTCTTGATCTTGGCCGCCTTGAGGATGTCGTCGATGCTGGTTCCGTTATATCCTCTTAGATAAAACAGGTTGCACGCTGTTTCAAGGATCTTCTGTTTCGTTATTTCACCCTTCAGGCCCATAAAACCGACTGGTTGGTTTATTTTTTTGTACTCTACTAGAACGGGTGTGAATTGTCAACCGATGACAAGTTTATGGAGAAGGCGAAGGAGGGGAAATGAGCGTCTCCGGCCCGGCGTGGCGCTGATGCCGATGAATGAGAGTAGTAAAGAGGGCGAGCTTTTCCTTGAAAGGAGGAATGCGGTCGAGGTCCTGGAAAGACACCGGCATTCTAAAGCGCCAGTTATGCTGACCGACGGTTGCGGGAATATTGATCTGATCGGGGAGACCCAAAATATCCTGGATCGGAAAGATAACTAAACTCGAGCCCGAACGGATGAGTCGCTCTATGATGGCGTGGTGTAAGCGGTCCGAGAAGGGCTCCTCCGGCGCGATCTCAATGCCTTCATCCAGCATGGCCAGGAACGAAGCCCGTTCGTCCAGGGAGATCTCGTCCCACCAGAGTAGGAGCGTGCTGGTGTCGTGGGTGCCGGTGGTTGCCAACGAGACAAATGGATAATCTTTTGGATCTGAGTAGACATGGTCGCGTTTTTCCCATCGGAGCACTTTATGGCCGGCGATTCCAAATTGAGCCAGTGTCTCACGGACAAAGTCGGGAATGACACCCAGGTCCTCGGCGACGGGGATACACATTGCCGACTCCTCGATGATTGCATTTAAAAGCTGTTTGCCCCGCTTTATCTGCTCGCTTTCTACGTTTGGTTCGAAATGGGGTTCTCCTTCTTTGGGAATGACCCAAACGCGATAGAACCCGACAACATGGTCGAGCCGGATCAAATCATAATGCTCCCGCGCATGCCGAATGCGGAGACGCCACCAAAGAAAGTTCTTCTTCTCCATCACTTTCCAATTAAAGAGGGGTAAACCCCAGTCCTGGCCCTTGTCGTTGAAAACGTCGGGCGGGGCTCCCACCGAATCGATGTCGCTAAAGGAATTGGGATGACTCCAGACATCGGCGCTGTCCCGGCTGACGAGGAAAGGGAGATCTCCCATGATGAGAACATTTCTACGCTTGGCATGCTCCCGAACCGTTTTCCATTGTTCCGAAAGGGCCCATTGAAGGTATTTGAAGAAGAGGAGTCGTTCCTGCTCTTCCATCTGGAGTTTCTTCAATTCCGATTTGTTTCTGTCCCGATAAGGGGCCGGCCACTCTTTCCAATATCGCCAATCGTTTTTTTCTTTCAGCAATCGGAACAGAACATAATCATCCAGCCAGTCGGAGTGTACCTCGATGAAGCGCTGGAGCGATTGGGCGCGCTCGGTGTTCTTTTTCCACTCTTCGTCGAGAAAGTAACGGAAGCTATGCTCTAGAAGGGGGGCCTTGAGATGGCGGATGTTTTCATAACGGACACTGTTGCTCTCCCGTAGCCGGCTCAGCTCCTCTTGAGTGGAAGCGGCAGAGAAGGATCGGTTGGCTGCATCACTTTTTTTGAAGTCGTCCCAGTCGTGCAGCGACAGGTAAACCGGATCGAGTGCAAAGCCGCTCAGCGCTTGGTAGGGGCTTGTTTCCATCGGGGAGGTTTCATGAACCGGAAGGATTTGGAGCAGATGAAGGTGATGATCGGCCATCCAATCAATCAGTGGGAGAAGATCGAGGATCTCTCCGATTCCGAAATTTTTTTCGATCCGGATGGAGAAAAGGGGAACCATCACCCCGCAGATCCTTCGTTGAAGATAAGCGGGCCGGATGGTGTGTTGATCGGGATGATGTTTCATAGATGACAGATCGGATCTTTCAACAGTCGTTCAGAGTGGAAGTGGCCCAGGTCGTTACTAGCATAGAGAAACGGATCCTCTTGTGTCAAGGGATCGATTTGGTTTTGCAGCCCGGTCGCTCTCATATCATTGCATCGGATCACGGGTTTTAAATATACTAAAAGTAGAGATAGAGTTAAGAGAGGTTTCCTCTTGACATAAAGAGAGCTTCATTCACCTGGGAGGAGTTGAGATGTTGGAAACGATCATTGTTATTTTATTGGTGTTGTGGCTGCTGGGCATCGTGAGCTCTTACACGCTTGGCGGTGCGCTGCATATGTTGCTTGTCGCGGCCCTGGTGATCTTGGTCATCCGGCTCGCGACGGGACGACGGATTGCTTAAACGGAAGGAATTTAAGCATTCCCTGTGAACGATCACGCAATTTTTAATTGGTCCTCTGGATATTGCCGTGGGAGGAAGAGGGTAAATGTGGTCCCTTGGCCGGGATGACTGGAGACGTTAATTTCTCCTTTTAAGATCTCCACCGACTTTTTCACTATCGCCAAGCCGAGGCCGCTCCCTTTTGATGCACGTTGGGATTCGGATGTGCCCTGCCAAAAGGGATCGAAGATATGCGGGAGGTCCTCTTCCGAAATCCCAATGCCGGAATCGCTGATTTGGATGAGTACGCCGTTTCGCTCCGGGAGTTCCCTCGCAGCGATTCGCACAGAGCCGTTCTCGGTAAATTTGGCGGCATTGCTGAGAAGATTCTGAAAAATTTGCCTGAGGCGGGTGCTGTCACAGTAGAGTGTTCCCGAATAATCGATCTCAACCTGGAGTTCGATCCCCTTCTCCAGGAAGAGGGCTTCAAGGTTAATCGCCATTTTTATGACGAACTGCTTCAACTCGATCTCCTCCAGATGAAGAGAAATCTCTTTTGATTCGATGCGGGCAAGATCGAGCAGGTCGTTGATCAACTGGCCCAGCAGAGAGGCATTTTCTTTGATTCGACTCATCGGAAAGACCTGACTCGATCCGATCGGTCCATAGGTCCCGTTGAGGATCAGGGAGAGATAGCCGATAATCGAATTGAGCGGGGTTCGCAATTCGTGCGTAATAAACGAATAGAATCGGGTTTGCCGGCGCCGAGATTCTTCCAGCTCGACGCTTTTCATCCGGAGCGCCTCATTGGCCCGCTTCATTCCTTCGAAGAGCCGAGCCATTTCCAAAAAAGGGGCAAGATGGTACGTTAGAGGAACGACGAATTCAAGCGCCTGTGCCGGCCGTTCCAGGGATTTCTCACTCCATAAATTCAGTGTTCCGATCAGTTTACCTCGAACCAACAAAGGAAGAATCAGATACGATCGCACGCCGGTCCTTGCAAGTTTGCGCTCGGATTCCGAGACACCTTCTCCGAAAAGATCGGCCTGAAGAAGCGGCTCCTGCTTCAGGGTCAAGCGCGAGAGGAGATTGAGATCGGTCAGAGGCCAGGTGTAATTTTCCGGCAGCGGATTTCCTTCCCTTCCCTTCACCCGGTAAAAGTGAACTTCTCCTTCCTCTTTGTAGATGGCGATGCTCGCCCAGTCGAAGGGGGTGTATTTTTGGATTTCCCGAAGGAGGAGATCGAAAATTTGATCGACATCTGGGCTGAGATTAATCGCCTGGCTGATCGCCCCGAACTGCTCTGCATATCGGCTGACTTCCATGAAAAGCTGGGCGTTCTTGAAAGCAACCGAAGCGTTTGCGGCGAGTGTCTGAAGCATAAAGAGCTCGGACTGGGAGTAAGCTTGGCCGTTCTCTTTCTGGCCAAGGTAACAGATCCCGATTAGACGGGTCTCGAAGCTCAAAGGGATGCAGAGAATGCTTCGGAGATCCCGCATCTGCTGGGCCAGGGGAAGCGCCGCTTCTTCCCACTCGAGCTCTTCAAGCGAGAGAATCCGATTTTGCTGTTCCAACCTTTTCACGAGAGGATGTTCACGGAGGATGAGAACATCGACCGAACCCTCTTCATGGCCGGTGGTCCGATGGAGACGGTAATTTCCCTTTCCATCTGAAAGGAAAAGAGAAATCGAAGTGGGGTGGAGCGTCTTCACCAAGGTGGTAAAAAACTTCTCCGTTAGATCTTCGAGATGGAGAAATTGGACGACCGACCGGCTGAATTCATGAATCGATTGGTAATGGCGGGACCGTTCGCGAAAGATCGATCGCGCCACCCATTGTTGTGTCAGCGGTTTGATGTTCGCGAAGACAAGAAGAATGACGGCGAAGAGGAGAAAGCTGGCGATGTTGGCGGCATAAAGGGGGAGAACCTGCTGAAAGAATTCGGTCAAAAGAAAAAAAGGAATCGCGGTGATAAGCAGGGTGAGAAAGTAGACGACTCCTTTTTGAATAACAATTTCGATATCAAGAAAGCGATAGCGGATGATTGCATAAGTGAGAGTGGCAACGTATAAGGGAATAAGATAGGTCGCGTAAGCGCTCAGGGAGTCGATCTCCATATTGAAATCGGGTAGAAAGTTAGTTGTTCCTCCCGCGAAGCCGATGAGGGTAGACCAAAAGAGAAGACGGATATGATTTTTTTCTGGGCCTGATGTTTGTCGATAGCGTCTTTGAAGAAGGTAAAAGGCAGCTAACAGGTCAGCGCTAAAAAGGACTACAAGCAGAGGGTAAAGTGGGCCAGGATTAACGAAATAGGCCGATTGATGTTTGATTAAAACCCCCTGAACCATCCAAGGGGTTAGGTTGGCCACAAAGAGGAAGAGGGAGGCCGTATAGGAGGGCAGGAGGAGCCAACGGTTGCGTATTTTCAGGAAGGCGGATACAAAATGGAGAAAGAGAGAAGGGATAAAGACCGTTCCTGCAATCGTAACCCGGGCCCAGAATAATGCAGTCTCCTCATCGGGCGTGGTGAGATAGAGCACACGTCCTCCGGCCCAGACGGCGATGCCGGTCGAGAAGAGGACGAATTGTCTGTTCACCTTTTCTTCGGGTCTGTGTAGGAAGACGCCGATTCCAATGAAGAAGACTGAAATAAAGGTAATGAAAGAAGACAACGCGTAAGCGTTCATCAATAGTGCACTTGCCAAGTTGAGCGTGAGTAGGAAAATAAAGAAAAGAAATACGCGACACTCCTGAAATTATAAGTAGCATATTTGAAAATCGAAATCTAGACGCAAAATAAGAATTGGCGATAAAGAGAATTATTCCTATGGATTTTTAGGTGACTCGCAATAAGGCAGGAGAAGATCTCGAATCGTCTGAGGGGCTGCCACCGGTTTTCCATCTTTTTCGGCGGAAGCAATGATTTGTTTTCCGACGGCAATAGTATTCCCTGTTCCTGCATTGGAAAAGATGAATTTGAGTTCGGCGCTCGCTCTTCTGATCCAGCCGACGGTAATCGTTATCTCGATCTCATCATAAAGTTTTGCCTCTCCCTTATATTCAAGTGAGGCTTCGACGGTAAGGAGCCGATACCCGGCGGAGAAAAACGATTCATGAATTGGGACGGCGGAGCGAAAGAACTCTTCTCGAGCGTCTCCCTGCCACTCAAAGTATCTGGCAAAATAAACATTTCCTTGAGCGTTGGTGTCGGAAAGATACACCCTTCTTCGGAAGATGAATTTATTCCTGATCTCCGTGTTTGGGGTCTCTTTTACCTTTGAAACCGTTTTTAAATGGGTTTCCATTTTTTCTCCTCGGAACGATAATAATTATATAGAAAAATCAGGATATCAACTCTGACGATTATGACCTGTGGAATCCTCGGAGATGTAATGATTGGTCGGAAAGCTTGCCGGAACAACTTGAGTAAGAATGATGAGGATGTGATATGGATCACATTGTAGCAGCATTAGTGTCGAGTTTCAAGATGCTTGTTCCTAGTAAATATTACGAAAAAATTGAATTTAATTACTTGAGTTCGCGGCACCGATCCTGATGGAAGGCCGAAAGAATTAATCAGTGAAGAGAAAGCGTAAGCGTTCATATGTACAGTGGGGTTGGAAGTGATGGTTGGAGATGACCTATGGAAAGATTTTCGGGAATTTACAGAAAATCGGGAAGGTTGCCTGAGCTTTTAGAAGTGGGATAAATAAATGAAGTAATCGGGGAAAAAGAAGCCGGTTACGTTAAGCTTGTTCAGTAAAAGCCTTACGGCTCCTATCGAAGTGCTCTTCGTAACCGGCTCGTTCTAAAGGTTCATTCGTCAGGCCATTCTGCGGCCGACGGTTGCACGGTATCCCCAGAGCACGAGAATGGCCCCGAGAACCGACATAATGAAGCCGCCTGCTTGTTGGTCGGGCCCATACATTCCGAGAGCGCGACCAATAAAACCGCCGATCAAAGCACCGACGATACCGAGCAAAATCGTGACGATAATTCCACCAGGATCATCACCCGGCATTAAAAATTTTGCGATCACGCCAACGATTGCTCCGAAGATAATCCAGCCCAGAATACTCATATCTCTCCTCCTTGTCTTGGAATTATCTTAGCAAAATCGAAAAAGGGTTTCCTATCCTCCGAATGGGGGTTATCCGAAAAGGTAAGAGCCCTTCTCAATCGCTTGTGAATTATGACGTGGAATGTCATAATAAAGTCACTTTTCCACACCCCTCGTAATTCATCTTGGAGATTCGTAGATGGATTTTGTTCTTCTCCATCGTTTTCCTTCTCGGATAGAAGCGGAAATGGCAGGGGAGATCCTCAAACAGGCGGAGATCCCTTATGTTATTCAATCGGAAGATATCGGAATTTTCGGACCGGGTTCCAGCCCGGCCCCCATGGGTGCTCGCCTCATGGTTCGCTCGGATGATTTTCAGGATGCAAAGGTCCTCCTCGCCGGGCTGATCTAACGCCCGACTCCCGGAACTTCATTCCATCACAGAATACTTTATGTTGGGTGGTCCTATTTTCTTCCCACCATCCGTTGATTTTTCCCCTTGATTCCTAGGCATTCTAATGATATAAAGGCTTATCAGTCGTGACCCTCATTTAATCTAGGCTTATCAATGACCTCAATCCGGATGTATATGGAGTTGGATGGAATCAGAAGCAGCATATGAAGTAAAGGTCGGGACCTTCGAGGGCCCCCTCGAACTCCTTCTTCACCTGATCAAGAAAAACGAGATCAATATCTACGATATCCCCATCGCGCTGATCACCCAGCAGTATATCGAAACGCTTGATCTCATGAAATCCCTCAATCTCTCGATTGCCGGGGAATTTCTGGTCATGGCGGCGACTCTCATTCACATCAAATCGAAAACACTCCTGCCTCCTGCGGAAGAGGAAGCCGACGAGGAAGATCCGCGTCAGGAATTGGTGGCGCGCCTTTTGGAGTACCAGAAATTTAAGGATGCGGCCGAACAGTTGGAGGAGAGAGAAAGTCTCTGGCGGGACATTTTCCAGAAAGAGCCTTCTCCTTCCCCCGAGCTTCTTCCCGAGGAGGTCCCGCTGATCGATCTGGAGCTCTATGACCTTCTCGATGCATTAAAGAATGTTCTGTCGAGAATTCCCGATAAAAAAGTGCTCCAGGTCACGATCGATGAGCTGACCGTCAAAGATCGAATGCAGTTCCTGATGGAACGATTGGGGACCATTGAAAGCATTCTGTTCGATGACCTCTTCGAAGGGATGCGAACACGCCACTCCGTCGTGGTAACTTTTTTGGCCCTTTTGGAAGTCATTCGGCTGGGACTCATTCGGGTGGTCCAAGGGGATGCTTACGACGGACCGCTTCGCTTATTTAAAACAAAAAATCTTTCGGGAGAGGTGGAGTAGTATGGAAGATCATGAGATAAAGCCGGTCATAGAAGCGTTAATGTTCGTTTCGGGCGATCCGATCTCAATCGATCGACTTCATGATGTTCTCACCGCGGTGGATAAGGCGAAGATCAGGGCCCTCCTGGAGGAGCTCAAGTTCGATTTCGCTCAATCGAACCGGGGCCTCCAGGTGGTCGAAGTGGCCGGCGGCTATCAGATCACCACTCGGATCGAGATGGCCCCCTGGATCAAAGAAATGGAAAAGGTCAAGGCGGCGGCCCGGCTCTCGAAGCCCGGACTGGAGACGCTGGCGATCATCGCCTACAAGCAGCCGGTGACCCGGGCCGAAATCGAGCAGATCCGCGGCGTCGATGCGGCCGGTGTGTTGAAGACATTGATGGAGCGAAAGTTGGTTAAAATCGTCGGGAGAAAAGAAGTGGCCGGCCGCCCGATGATGTACGGCACCACCCGCGAGTTCCTTCAGTATTTCGGCCTTCCCGACATCACCGGCCTCCCGACCCTCAAAGAATTCTCGGAGGTGGTCGACGCGGAACGGGAAGGAGAGATCTACGCAGAAATGCCGGAGGCGATCTCCGATCCCACGCTAGAGCCTTCCGTCGAAGCGGATTCTTCCGAGACTGTAACGGCTGAAGCAGAAACGGAGGGGCCTCTCGAAGAGGAGACGATCTTAAGCGGGTCGAATCCATCGCCGGGAAGTGAATCAGCCTAAGAAGCAACCACGCTCTCTTCCTCATCGAAGCCGTTCTACTCTTTTTCCGATCGCAAGTGATCGCGCTTACCTTCGCGCCGATATTCACCCTTCCGCTTGTCGAGTACCGACAAGTTGTCGCCTCCACGCCATTGACAACAAATTTTTGAAGAGCCTACAATAGATCAAACTTCTCTCTAGGAGGTAGGCGATGTCGTACCCAAAACGTATCGTGTTGCTGCTTCTGTTTGTGCTTTTTGTGACCATTCCTGTAAAAGCGATGGCGTACAACGAGGACAGCCGGATTCATTTTGAAGCGCTCTTTGAGGCGCTCGAACGAGATGTTGAAGAGGAGGCGACGACATTTCAAGGTCAGAACTTTCCTGAGGAGACTGTGTCGGCGCAATCGCTTCGTCTCTTAGGAAAATTGAGTGTCCGTGTGATTGATCCGATCGAAATTTACGGATTGGTCGGAGGGAGCGACCTCGAAATAGATGAGTTCGGTTTCAGCTCGGACTTTGAAGGGGCGTACGGCGCCGGGGCCCGCGTGATTCTCTTCCGGGAGCGAGATCCGAGAATGCCCTTTCAAGTTTTTGCCGATTATCACTTTCTTCGATTTGAGACCGATGACCGGGTCAGCTTTGCACCGACGATCGATCTGAACGGAAATGGTGTGATCGATCCGGGTGAGACCCTGACCGATGAAATCGTTCGGGAAGAAATCGACTGGCTGGAGCATGTGATTAAAATCGGAGTGATGGGTCGACATGATGAGTTCGAACCGTACGGCGGGGTTCGATTCTCAATTGTGCGTGGAGACGATCAGATCCACTCGCAGGTACAGAAGCTCGATCTTGATCTCAGAAACGACGACATTTTCGGAGTCTTTTTGGGAACCGCTTATTATCTCTCCCCCTCGGAGCGGGCGGCTCTCTTTGTCGAGGGGAGCTTGTTTGATCAATACTCGCTGACCGGAGGAATCCGCGTCGGCTTTTAATCAACAGATGGGAGTCAGATGATAAAAAGAACACTGTTCATTTTTTTACTGGTCGGGGTGACTGCCTTGGCCGGCTGCCACACGGGGGCGAGGAGTTCCGTTCGCGCGGACTATTACAGCGGCGGAAGATATGCGGCTCCTTACTATTACGATCCTTATTATCCGCGCTACTTTTATGATCCTTATCCGAGTTTCTTTTTCGGGTCCAGCTTTTATTACGGATATCCTTATTTCTATCCCCAGAACTTTATCATTGTCGATCGCGGCAATAGAGGGATCCCGCCGGGATCGCGCAGCCTGCGCGGCTTCCGCAGCGGACCCAGCGGCGGCGGCACACCCAACACGGCGCCGAATACAGGGGGCGGTACACAGGGTGGAGGTTCAGGAGGAGGGAGGAGCCTTCGGTAAGGAGGCTTCTTCCGAGAAGGCGCCGATCTTTCGAAGGCGGTTATACCGGGTCTGAAGGCGCTCGTCCTGAGGAAGCGATTCGAGTTCGCGAAGATGTTTGGAGAGGGTCTTGCCGAGGCCTTCCGCCATCTTGGCGGGATTGCGATGCGCCCCACCGGGTGGCTCCGGAATAATTTCGTCGATCACTTTCAAGTGAAGAAGATCGGGCGCGGTCATCCGAAGCGCCTCGGCCGCTTCGGCCGTTTTGGCGGCGTCATTCCAGAGAATGGCGGCGCATCCCTCCGGCGAAATCACCGAATAGATCGAGTACTGCAGCATCAGAAGGCGGTCGGCCACCGAGATCGCCAGCGCTCCGCCGCTTCCCCCCTCCCCGATGACCACCGAGATAATCGGAACCTTGATCTGTGACATCACCATCAGGTTACGGGCAATCGCTTCCGACTGGCCGCGCTCTTCCGCGCCGACGCCGGGGTAGGCGCCGGGCGTATCGACGAAGGTGATGATCGGCTTGTTGTATTTCTCGGCGAACTGCATGATTCGAAGCGCCTTCCGATATCCTTCGGGATGGGGCATGCCGAAGTTTCGCGCGATTCGCTCCTTGACTGTTTTTCCTTTTTGATGACCAATCACGGCGACGGAGCGCCCATCCAACCGGGCGAGGCCGGTGAGCATCGATTTGTCGTCGCCGAAGAGCCGGTCGCCGTGCAGCTCGGTGAAATCCTCAAACAACATCTCGATGTAATCGTCGGTGTTCGGCCGCTGGGAGTGCCGCGCGATGAGGGTCTTCTGCCACGCGGTCAGCTTGGAGTAGATCTCCTCTTGCAGCGCCTCCATTTTTTTCTGGAGTTTCTTAATCTCTTCGTTTTGCCGCGGTTCGGTTTTGACCACGTCTTTTAAATGATTGATCCGGGCCTGGATTTCTATAATCGGTTTTTCGAATTCCAAAAAGTCGTTCACGTTGACCTCAGAATGGGGCGGTTGCCGGCGTTGTTTGGACGACAACTCCTTTTCCAAAATGGGTTTCCAGCTCTTTTGTCAGCCGGTCGGAGCCGTCGACCTTGAGTTTTGGATCGACTGCGATGGTTGATTCACTGAATGATCCGGACGGCTCCGGGATGGCGATCTTCAAATGGACCTGAAGCGATCCCGGGTAGCGTTGCAGGATGCCTTGAAGTTGTTTCAGATCAGAAGGGGAGACCGCATCGGCGGAAAGCCGGATTAAATAGGGGCGTGCGGGGAAGGAGGCGGTCGCCTCTGTGGATTGCCCTGTAGAGACGTTCCCGCCGGGACGTCTCTACAGGTGGGGCTGTCTTACCATTTCGCGCCGCCGCTACGTTCAGCGGCATAATCATGGTTGCCTTGAGCTTCAATCCTTTGTCGCCTCGATCCAGCATCCCGTTGATCAGAAGAGGAATGTCCTGCTGGAAGAGCGGGGCGGAGGTCTGGTACAGGTCGGGGAAGACGATCACCTCGACCGAGCCGGTCAGGTCCTCGATCCGAAGATAGGCCATCCGGTCGCCGCGCTTGGTTGTCGCCACCTTTTCCTGAACGACGACGCCGCAGATCCGCACCTCGCGGTCTTCTTCGATCGCCGCCAAATCTTCGGTCGGGGTCGCCGACCGTTTCTTCATCAATTCGATGAACGGGGTCAGCGGATGCCGGGTGATGTAAAACCCGACCGCCTCTTTCTCCAGCTTCGAGATCTGCGCGTCTTCCCATTCCGGAATGTCGGGGAGGGGCGGATCGGCCACGGCGGAAGCATCGCCCCCCCCGCCGTTTCCAAAAATCGTCATCTGTCCTGCCTCTTTGATCTTCTGCTGCTGCGTACCCTCTTGCATGGCCCGCTCGAGCACGTCGGTGAGCGCCGAGCGCTTTGCCCCTGTCGAGTCGAAAGCCCCGCATTTGATCAACCCCTCGATGACCCGTTTGTTGACTTTTCGCAGGTCGATCTTCCGGCAGAAATCGAAAAGAGAGGTGAAACGCCCCTGGGCCTTCCGTGCGGCGATGATGACATCGACCGCTGCGCTCCCGACGTTCTTGATCGCCGCCAGCCCGAACCGGATCCCCCCCGGGACCACCGTAAAGTCGCGGTCGGACTCATTGGCGTCAGGCGGCAAGATCTGGATTCCCATGTTCCGGCACTCGGTGATATATTTTACCACTTTGTCGGAGTTCCCCATCTCGCTTGTCAGGAGCGCCGTCATCAACTCGTGCGGATAATGAGCCTTCAGATAGGCGGTCTGATAGGTGATTAAAGCGTAGGCCGCCGAGTGCGATTTGTTGAATCCATACCCGGCGAAGTATTCCATCAGATCGAAGATCTTCTCCGCCTTTGCTTTTGAGTGGCTGTTCTTGACCGCTCCGTCGATGAACTTGGCCTTTTGCGCCGCCATCTCCTCCGGTTTCTTCTTCCCCATGGCGCGCCGGAGCAGATCGGCGTCGCCGAGCGAAAAGCCGGCCAAGACGTTGGCAATCTTCATCACCTGCTCTTGGTAGACGATGACGCCATACGTTTCCTTCAAAATATCGGCCAGCTGCGGCAGTTCGTATTGGATCTTCTTCGGATCGCGTTTGCGTTTGATGAAGTCGTCTACCATCCCGCTCCCGATCGGGCCGGGACGGTAGAGGGCGAGGATGGCGACGATGTCCTCAAAGTTCTCCGGCTTCATCTTGACGAGAAGGTCGCGCATCCCGGCGCTTTCCAATTGGAAGATGCCGGTCGTCTCGCCCGATCCGAGGAGTTTGTACGTCTCCGGATCATCTACCGGGATTTGGGAGATTTCGAGCGGCTGGTCCCGTTTTTCGTTCAGGATGCGAACGGCATGATCGATCACCGTCAGCGTCCGGAGTCCCAAAAAGTCAAATTTGACCAGGCCAATCTTCTCGATGTCGCCCATCGCGTATTGGGTCATCGTTTCACCCTTGCTTCCGCGATAGAGGGGGACATGCTCGGTGAGGGGCTCCGCCGAAATGACCACCCCGGCTGCGTGAGTAGACGCATGTCGGGCGAGCCCTTCGAGCCGCTTTGCCAAATCGATCACTTCGCCGATTTTGGGATCGGCATCGGCCGCCTGCTTGAGGCGTGGTTCTTGGATCAACGCTTCATCGAGAGTGATATTCAGCGTGTTGGGGATCAGTTTGGCGAGCTTGTCGGCCTCCGCATAGGGCAGCTCCAGCACGCGGGCCACGTCGCGGATCGCCGCCTTGGCCGCCATGGTTCCGAAAGTGATGATCTGCGAGACATGGTCGGCGCCGTATTTTTGCGTCACGTGGCGGATCACCTCCTCACGCCGATCCATGCAGAAATCCATGTCGATATCGGGGAGGGTAATTCGCTCCGGATTGAGGAAGCGCTCGAAGATCAGGCCGTATTCGATCGGATCGATGTCGGTGATCTTCAGCGCATAGGCGACGAGACTTCCCGCCGCCGATCCGCGGCCCGGACCGACCGGAATATTCGAGGTCCGCGCGTAGTTAATGATGTCCCAGACGATCAGGAAATAACCGGCGTACCCCATCTTGTTGATCACGTCGAGCTCTTTCTTCAGACGCTCCTCATAAACGGGGCGGAGTGTTGCCGCCCGTCCTCTCGATTGGGCAAATCGACTTTCGAGCCCGCTCTGAGCGAGCGAGGCGAGGTAGGCTTCGCGGGTCGTGCTGGCCGGGACTTCATATTGGGGAAGATGGAATGTTCCGAACTTGAGGTCGAGGTTGATCATCTCGGCGATCCGGAGCGTGTTGCTGATCGCCGTCGGGACCTCCTGGAAGCCCCGGATCATCTCTTCCGGCGATTTGAAGTAGAGCTGCTGTGTCTCAAAGCGCATCCGGTTCGGCATGTTGACCGTCTTCCCGGTCTGGAGGCAGAGCATAATGTCGTGGGCGCGGGCGTCCTCCTTATGAAGGTAGTGGCAGTCGTTGGTGCCGACGATCGGGATGTTGTTTTTCTTGGAGAGTTCGATCAGCTGGCGGTTGGCCGTTTTTTGAAGTTCGAGACCGTTGTCCTGGATCTCGATGAAGAAGTTCTCTTTCCCAAAGATCTCCTGATACTCATGCGCGGCGGCGACCGCTTCTTTCTCGTATCCGCGCGCAAGAAGATAGGGGATCTCGCCCCGAAGACAGGCGGAGAGGCCGATCAGCCCTTCGCTGTGTTTGCGGAGGACCTCTTTGTCGATTCGCGGCTTATAATAGTAGCCTTCGAGGTTGGCGATGGTGAGGAGCTTCATCAAATTCTTGTAGCCGGTTTCGTTGGCGGCCAGGAGGATTAGATGATAATAGGGGTTGGAGCCGCCGATCTCGTTGTAGTCGTCGTCCGCTCCGGTTCCCTCTTTGTCGAACCGGCTCCGGGGGGCGAGATAGGCCTCGCACCCGATGATCGGCTTGATTCCGGCCTTCTTCGCCTTTTGGTAAAACTCGATGGCGCCGAAGAGGTTCCCGTGGTCGGTGATGGCGACCGCCGGCATTCCAAACCCTTTGGCCGTTTCGAGCAAAGGGTCGACTTGACTGGCCCCGTCCAGCAGGGAATATTGCGTATGAAGATGGAGGTGGACAAAGCTTTGTTGTGGCATGGGAAGATTTTAATGTTCTGTGGTAAAAACGTCAAGACAAAAGGGGAGGTCTCTTCGAGGCCGGGAGGGTGTTTTCGGGAGTTTCATTAGAAGGTCCAGGCGACTGCGAGGCCGCGTAAGTCCGGGCCGATCAGCGAGTTAACCTGGAGTCCGGTCCGTTTCTTTTGATTAAAATGGACCACCGCCTTTCCCACCGCCGTGCCGATGAGAGCCCCGGCGGCCACATCCGAGACGAAGTGGCCATTATGAACGATGCGGGCATACCCGACCAACCCCGCGATCCCGTAAGAGACGGCCTGAACTGCGGGACGGGGATAGTGGGTTGAGATGACGGACGCGACCGTAAAGGCCTGCGTGGCATGGCCGGACGGAAAAGAGGTGTTGCCGCTGAACGGGCGAAAGGAGGATGTTCCTTGATGGTCTCTCGGCCGGCTTCGTCCAGCGATGCGTTTAACCACCGTGCTGACGCCCTGTCCGATAAGGCTTGCGGCGAGCCCATCTTGCGCCACCGCGGTTGCTTTCGGATTGTCAGAGACAATACCGTTCAGGTAAAACAGACTTAAGATTCCAATCGAGTAGGCCGATCCGAAGGGTTGGACCAGATCGGCGATTTGATCGGACGTTGAATGGGGATGCCTTCGGAAGGCTTCAAAAACCGGCTTGTCCAACAGGGCGGTGATTCCAATGCCCACCGTGGCCAAAGAAAAGACGAGCCACTCTTTTTTTTCCCAACGGAGCGGGGCGCTCAGGACATGCCCGGTATCAAATAAAATCAGCTTTCCATAATCAAGGCAGAAGAGGCATTCCGGAACCGCCGAGATGGAAAGGCCCCGCGCTTGGAGCGGGGCGTCCGGGGCCTCTCTTAAAGAGAGATCTGAATTGAAGGAGACGGTCTCAACCCGGTACCCATCAACAGAAAAGGATGCCTCCCGAGCATGCGAAGCCGGCGTGAGGCCGGGGAGCATCGTGAAGAGGATCAGAAATACGAGCGTCCGTAACCGGGTCATCCGACTTTCATAAAAGAACCAGGGTTGTAGGAGCGAATACCTTTTCTGGGATTAGTCTAGGAGAATAAAGTAGCAGAAAGTATGCGTCTGTCAAATGAATTCTCTCATTGATGCTAAAAAACTTGGAATCGTTCATTCGCTGCGGGCGGGTCATGAAAGCGGGGGCGTCCTTGACTCTCATCAACAACTGGACTATACAGAAGGGGATTATTGTGGAGGGATGATGTGGATCTTCACAAAGAATTTCTTGAAGCGGTTAAAAGAGGTGATGGCGCCAAGGTGACGTCGCTTTTGAAGACCGATCCCCCGCTCATTGAGAGTCGGGATGAGAACGGCGTCTCTTCTCTTATGTCTGCGATTTACCATGGTCGACAAGAAATGGTCAATCTCCTCATCCAAGTTAAGCCCGAGCTGGATCTCTTCGAAGCAACCGCCCTCGGGAAACGAGAGCGGGTGCAGGAGCTCCTCCAAAAAGATCCTACTCGGATAAATACCTTCTCATCCGACGGGTTCTCGCCGCTCGGGCTTGCGGCGTTTTTCGGCCACCCGAAGGTCGCGGCCTATTTGATTAAGAAGGGGGCGGATGTGAATGCCGCCTCGAAGAATCCGATGCGTGTTTGTCCGCTTCACAGTGCGCTGGCCCAACATCGGCCGGAGGTTTCATTGGTATTGACAGAAATGCTGGTGGCGCATGGCGCGGATGTGAATGTAAGGCAAGCGGCCGGATGGACGCCGCTTCACCAGGCGGCGATGCATGGCCAATTAAAATTGGCAAGGCTTCTGCTGGATCAGGGGGCGGACGTCAATGCCAAGGCGGAAAATGGCAAGACGCCGCTGGAACTGGCGACAACAGGGAAGCACGTAGCGATGGCCGCCTTGCTGCGCGAGAGGGGCGCGATCCCGTAAAGTTCAAGGCGATGGATGTAAGTATTTGCCGAGGTCCCGCTCGAAGCTGGGAAAGTAGTTTGAGATCAGCGTGACATCGAACCGGGAGAGGATCGATTCTTTCGGCTCCCGATCGAGCAAGAACTGAAACGCCGCCTGAATGCAGCGCTCCGGGGTGACCTTCCCGTCGGTCAACCTCTTGTAGACCGATTCGGGCATCGTCACTTCATGCTTCGTCTCGCTCTGATCTTCGCCGACGATGACGCAAAACTCCAGCGGCTCTTCGGCCCTTTCGATCCGTTCGACATGAATCATTTTCATCGCCATCGGTTTCTCCTTCCTTTAGAGTGGGATGGCATCAACACGGCACTTGATAAGATCATTCTTACTATACTAGATTAAAGAGACCGGAAGCAATTTTTGCCGCATCTCCTTTCTCCCCGGAAGATGACGATTCCCGATGGCCTTTAAAGATCACTTTTCAGAAACCGCCGCCGGCTATGCCAGCTTTCGACCCCGCTATCCGGAGGCGCTGTTTGATTTCTTCGCTGGGGCGGCGTTGCGACGAGAGCGGGCGTGGGATTGCGCGACCGGGAGCGGACAGGCGGCGATCGGGCTGGCGCGTCATTTCAGTCAGGTGATTGCGACCGATGCCAGCATCGAGCAGATTGCGCACGCGCTCCCAAACCCGCGCGTCGACTATCGGATCGCCCCCGCCGAGAAGAGCGGGCTGGAGCCAGAATCAATCGATCTGGTCACCGTCGCCCAGGCGCTGCATTGGTTCGACATCCCGGCCTTCTTTCAAGAGGTGAAACGGGTTTTGATTCCCAAGGGGCTCCTCGCCGTCTGGGTTTATCAGCTCTTTACGATTGACCCCCCTCTCGACCGGATTGTATTGCGTTTTTACGCCGAGACGCTCGGGCCGTATTGGCCGCCGGAGCGGAAGATGGTGGAGGAAGGATATCGGTCAATCCCGTTTCCTTTTGCCGAACTAAAAACCCCCTCTTTTTATATCGAATCGCCCGTCATGCTCTCTCAACTCGCCGGCTATCTGCGGACCTGGTCGGCGGTGCAGCGCTACATCAAAGACAGAGGTCACGATCCCGTCGAACCATTGTTGGCCGAAATGGCCCCGCTCTGGGGAGATCCGGACACGCCGCGCCTGTTGAGGACACCTCTTCGTCTTCGCGTGGGACGCAAAGAGGACCGCTCCACTTCCTGAGTTGATTCTTCTTCTGCAAGGGTTTGCGGTGTGGTCCTTCTCGAAAGGTCCGATCGTCGATCTGCTTTCGTGATAAGGAGGCGGTCCTGAAACTAAAACTAAATCAAGTTCTGCTTCGAGATTGGCGGCCGGGGGATGAAGATTCGCTCATCCGGTATGCCAACAATCGGAACGTCTGGATCAACCTGCGCGACCGGTTCCCCCACCCATACACCCTTGCAGATGCCGAGGGGTGGATTGAGGGACCGGGTCAGTCCTCTCCTCAGACTCAATTTGCCATCGTTCTCGACGGCGAAGCGGTCGGCGGTGTCGGGTTTGAACTTCGGGAAGATATTTTCCGGCGGTCGGCCGAGATCGGCTACTGGCTCGGAGAGCCGTTCTGGGGACGCGGCATCGCAACCGAGGCGCTGCGCGCAGTCACCGAGTACGCCCTCAAAAACTTCGATCTCTGCCGGATTGAGGCCGGGGTCTTCGAGTGGAATCCCGCTTCGATGCGGGTGCTTGAAAAAGCGGGTTATGTCCTCGAAGCACGGCTTCGTCAGAGTATCACGAAGAACGGCCGGACAATTGATCAGTTTCTTTACGCGATGGTTCGGGAGTAGGGGGTGGTTAGATCAGCAGGATTGCTAAAATCAACAACGTTGCGGTTCCAACCAATCCAGTAATCGCGAAGACCCGACCGCGGTCGATCGACGGGCGGTCCTGCCACTCGGTCGGATAAAGCGGCGCATCCGGGACGTACGCCCCCGGCTCGAAGAACTGGAGTTGCTGTTCGAGGAGGATCAGTTGCCGCTTGGCCCGTTCATGGCGCGATTTTTCTTGTCCGATCTGATCGATGAGAAAGAAAGTCACCAGACCGACGCCGACGCAAGCCAGCCCTTTAACGTCCGGATGGATCAGCCGGTCGCCGGAGAGGAGGACGGTCAGGACCGAAAGTGAGACAAAAGTCAGCATGCCATTTCGCGCGATCTGCATCATGGCGCCCCGGCGGTTGTAGACTTCCTGCTTGAAGATCGGATAGATTGACCGGAGGGTTTCGAGCGTTTCCCGTTCCGTCTGCTTTTCGATCATCTTTTTGTTCCCTGGGTAAAGAGGGGAGAGGTAATGCGAATGGCGGCGACGCCGTCGATCAATGTCCGGACCGTCAGGCCGAGCATGCAGAGGCGGTCCAGGGCCGGTTTCGGGATCTTCTCTCCTTGTTTATCCTTCAGCGCATCCAAAATGGTCCATCGTCCTCCCGGATCAAGTTGGTTGAGGATCGCTTCATCCTCGGAGCGGAGGGTCTGCCGGAGTTGACCTCGAAGCGTTTTAATGGAGAGGTTTCCTTCAGGGTTGAAAATCCGCTCCAGCAAAAAGGGGTGGCCGCCGGTTTCGTTCCAGATCCGGTCGATCTCTTCGACCGGTTTTTCCGGCCCGAGCTGCTCCCGGATAATCTTTCGGGCTTCTCGAATCGGGATTACCGAGAGGGGATAAAGACGGAGCGGTAATTTAAACGCGGACGGATGCGCCGCGACCCAATCGGAGAAAGCAGGGCCTCCGATCCAGCAGATCGCCTGAATCGAGGGGAGGGTCGATTCAAGCGCCAGATTTACGATCTGCGGAATCAGCGTTTCGGAATGACGCAGAAGGTGATCGGAATCGTCCAAGATCAGGATGACCGGACGGGCGGCGATTTCCGAAGGCGCCTTCTCATAGAGATGATGAAGCTGCGACATCAGATCGGGGAGGGAGGCGGGGGGCTTTTTAAATGGATTGCGCGCCGTGGGGCCGATCCCCTGTTGAAGAAGCGCTTCCAGGAGCTGTGGCCAGAATGCTGAATCGGAAATGAGCAAAGGGAGTTGAAGCGAAACGGCCTTGATCCCCGATTCGTCCAGCTCTTCTGCCAGCCGCCGCGCCAGGGTGGTCTTGCCGATCAGGGGGCCGCCGAACATCGAGGCCCATCGGCCGGCGAGAAGGTGATTGCGGAGGTTTTCAACCAGGCCTAAACGGCTTGGAAAAGCGGAAGATGACATGGCGAAATCTTAACATACCTCCGTTCCCTCAGCAATGACAAAGAAGACCGAATCGGGCTTTATCGGTCTCCGCTCACGGCTCTCTCGAATCCCGGCAGGATCGCCTCAAAGAAGGCGTTTCGGATCAGCCGAACGACGACCTCCCATGTACTCGACTCCGGGTCTTCGACCTTTCCGGAAATATCGGCTTGGGTGGCGACTTCATCGCGCGGCCGGTTCTCCAGAAGCTTTGAAATGCCTCCGACGAGCCCCTCATATAATTTCCGGAAAAGTTTTTTATCTTTATCCTGGCGCTTGTCGTAAACTTTGAGCTTTTTGAAGAGCGGTTTGACATAACCGGTGATCTCGTCTTGTTTGATCCCTACCTCCATGTAAAAGGAGAAGAGCCCTTCCTTCACGTCAAAATCGCCATAGGCGCGCAGAAGGTTGTTCATTGAGCGAAGCTCGGCCTCTTCCATGATGATGGCGAGATCCAGATCGGGGCCCTTCTTTTCAGGCCGGAACTGGGCGGAGGCGCCAAGATTCCCGCTTCCCATCCATTTTCCCTTCAGATCGGCTTCACTCGTTCCCCTGGTTTTGTGATTGCTAAACTCGGTCAGTCGAAACTGGGTCTCGGTCACATAGAGACGATAATCCGGATCGGTGCTCTTGTTGACGAATCCAACATCGCTGTCCTGAATTTCGAGTTTGTTGATCTTAAACAGCACGGCCGGCGCACTGGCCGTCTCACTCGCTTCTTTCGCCGTGCTGACCGTCTTTTCTTCCACCTTTTGGGTGGCGCCGGATTGGGGGTTGTAGATGTAATCGATCCGCGTGTTCCGGAGCGAAATCTGATCGAGCTCTACCACCTTCGCGTGGGGAGAAAATTCGACCGCGCCGTCTAACGATCCGGAGCCGCCTCGAACTGCAATATTATAATGCCTCAGGAGCGGCTCAAAAACCTCCAGGTTCACCTGCTCTAAAACAAGATCCCCCTTTACGCCCAGATGGGGTTCCGAAAGAAAATCGGCATGGCCGTCCATTTTGACCTTCCCGGTGTCCAGGACGGTTGCTTTTAGATGGACAGGGGAGGGGTAGAGGTTCTGATCGTTTTCCGATTGAACGTTTCTGATGTTCTGGGCTTGGAACTGAAGATTGTGGATCTGAACCTGCTTCAACGGGCTGTTGTCTAAATAGGTGATCTCCCCATCAACAATCTCAAAATGATTGATCGTGACTGGATAAATCGTTTTGACGACCTCTTGCCAGCCCCGTTCTTTCACCGGGGTTTCGTCCTTTGTTTCCTTTTTTGCTTGTTTGAAATTAAGGTAAACGACCGGATGTTCTATTCGCCAGTCGGCGACAATATCGCCGGTGATGATCTCGCGCCATTGAAGGCTGGTGGTCAGCTTTTTGATGGAGGCCATGGGAGGGGTCGGATTGGCATTCTGCGAGATAACCACCTCCCTCAAATCAAGCGAGAGGCCGATCGGGTGGAAATCGAGAGCGCCGATGCGGATCGTGTAGCCCTCCAGGTTCCTGTTTGCTTCCCGCTCCATGTATCGGCGAAGCGGCTCGTCGATAAAAAAGCCGACGATGACGAGCAACAAAGCAAAAAGAGTGATAATACCGATCAGCCAGTACCATTTTTTGGACAAGATCATTTCCCCTTTACTCTCTAGTATAAGGGGAGGCGGGGCGCAAAAACAACAATGGCCGCTTTCGCGGCCATTGTGACGGTTCGATTATTTTCCAGATTTTTACACAAGTTCCTTGAACGCCGCCGAGATCTTCTCCACCGTTCCTTTGGCGTCGCCGAAGACCATCATCGTGTTGGGGCGGTAGAAGAGCTCATTCTCAATCCCGGCGAAACCGGGGTTCATGCTCCGCTTGATCACGATGACCGCTTTCGATTTCTCAACGTCGAGGATCGGCATCCCGTAGATCGGGCTGGCCGGATCGGTCTTCGCCGCGGGGTTGACCACGTCGTTGGCGCCGAGCACGAGGGAGACATCGGTTTCTTCGAATTCCGGGTTGATATCATCCATATCGATCAATTGCTCGTAAGGAATGTTCGCCTCGGCCAAAAGCACGTTCATGTGTCCGGGCATGCGGCCGGCCACCGGATGGATGGCGTATTTGACGGTGATGCCCTCCTTCTCCAGCAAGGTGGCGAGCTCTCGAACCGCGTGTTGCGCTTGAGCGACCGCCATCCCGTAGCCGGGAACGATGATGGCCCGTTTTGCTTTTTTGAAGAGTTCGCCCGCTTCCTTCGGGGTGCCGCTTCGCACCTTGAGTTGTTCCGTCGGGGCCTGCGCCGTCGACGCGGCCGGGGTCTGGCCGAACGCGCCGAAGAGGACGTTGCTCAAGGGCCGATTCATCGCCTTGCACATCAAAATGGAGAGGATGATGCCGGAAGAGCCGTCGAGCGAACCGGTGATGATCTGAATCTTATTCATCAACACGAATCCCATCGCCGCATCAGCCAGGCCGGCGTAGGAATTCAGCAGCGACATGACGACCGGCATGTCGGCCGCGCCGATCGGAAGGACGAGGAGAAATCCGAATGCGGCTGCCGCGGCAATCATGATATAGAAGAGCGTCGTGTTGCCGGGGTTAAAGACCAAGTAGACGAGAATCCCGGCCATGACCAGCAACAGACCGATGTTCGAGGCGTTTTGCCCTTTGTAGGTGACGGGAGACCCCCCGATCATGCCCTGCAGCTTCCCGGCCGCCATCAGACTTCCCGTCACGGTTAAGCCGCCGATCAGGACTTCAAAACCGATCGCCGTCATCGTGACCTTGCTCAACTCCGCTCCGTATCGGTAGTATTCCGAGACGCCGACCAACGTCGCGGCCAACGCCCCGAGCGCATGGGAGAAGGCGGTCCGCTGCGGAACCGCCGTCATCGGAATCCAGAGCCCCATCCCGAGCCCGATGGCCGAGCCGAGCACCAGGCCGGCGATGATCCAGGTGTAGCTGATAATTTCATGGTGAAAGAGCGTCCCCACGACGGCCAGCAACATTCCAAATTCCGCCATGAACATGCCGCGCCGGGCAGTCTCGGGATGGGTGAGCCCTTTGAGTCCGAAGATAAAGAAGACAGAAGAGACAAGGTAAAAGAAATTGAGCATCGTCATGGCAGCTGTTCCTTTTTCTTAAACATTTTGAGCATCCGGTCGGTGATCGTGAATCCGCCCACCACGTTGATCGTGGAGCAGGTCACCGCAATAAATCCCAGCACGGTACTCAACATGCCATGATCCGACCCTGCTACCACCAGAGATCCGACCAGAGAAATCCCGGCCATCGCATTCGTTGCCGACATAAGCGGCGTGTGAAGCAGCGGCGGCACCCGGGTAATCACCATAAAGCCGACGAATCCCGCCAAAATAAAGATATACAATCCTACTTCGAGTTCCGATGTCATTGCCTCACTCCTCCCTTCTGATTCATTTCTTTACTCCTGAATGGAGGATCTCTCCCTTGTGTGTCAAAAGAGATCCTTTTGTAATTTCATCATTAAGATCCAATTTCAACTCTTTATTTACATAAAGATGAAAAAGAAAATTAAGCAGGTTCTTTGAATACATCTGGCTGGCATGAATCGGGACGCTGCTGGCGAGATTGGTCGCACCGATGATCGTGACTCCCTCTTCCACCAACTCTTGTCCCATTTTGCTTAATTCGCAGTTTCCCCCTGTTCCACCGACATATCGACGATGACCGACCCTTTTTTCATGTCTTTGACCATTTCCGTCGTGATCAGAACCGGCGCTTTTTTCCCGGGAATCAGGGCGGTGGTGATGACGATGTCGGCTGCTTTTACCCGCTGATGAATCAGCTCCTTCTCTTTTTTGTAAAATTCGGGAGAGAGCTCCTTCGCGTATCCTCCGGCATCTTCCGCCTGTTCGTGTCCGAGATCCAGCTCGACGAACTCGGCGCCGAGGCTCTTGACCTGCTCTTTCACCGCCGGGCGGGTATCGAACGCCTCGACCGTCGCTCCCAACCGTTTGGCCGTCGCGATCGCCTGCAATCCCGCAACCCCGGCTCCCAAAATAAGCGCCTTGGCGGGCGGGAGGGTTCCGGCCGCCGTGGTCATCATCGGGATCAGCTTTCCGAAAGTGCCGGCCGCCAAGAGAACCGCTTTATATCCGGCGATGCTCGCCATGGAGCTGAGGACATCCATCCGCTGGGCCCGGGTGATTCTGGGGATCAGATCGACGGAGAAGGCGGTGATTTTTTTCTCGGCGAGCGTCTTGGCCAGATCAGGGTAGGCCAGCGGTTGAAGAAGGGCGATCAAAATCGCCCCTTCTTTGATCAGATCGGCCTCGTGTTTTCCGATCTTCTCGTTCATCAGCGGTCTTTGGATCTTAAGGATAAAGTCGGCATTGGCATAAACCGAGGCGGCGTCGGGGGCGATCTTGGCGCCGACCTTCTCATAATCGGCGTTGGAGAAGGAGGCTGCTTGACCGGCCTCGGACTCGATCCACACCTCCAGCCCCGCTTTGATCATTTTATCGACGGTTTCGGGGGTCGCGGCCACACGACGTTCCCCGGTCATGATTTCCTTAGGGATCGCTACCTTCATCTTGGCTTCCTCAGTGAGTGGGGTTGGGGAAAACGCAAATAGCTATTTATACACAGCCTAAAAGCGTCTCGTCAAGGATTTTCAACAGTGTTGATAGGGGATGGCACTTCTATTTGCAACGAATTGGATCGGCTTTCGGGCTGAAATGGGAAGAGAAATCGAGGGAGGCCTCCATTTTAGAAGGCCTCCCATAGGTAAAACTGTGGGGGCTAGACTCGGAGAAGGGGTTTTTTCTTGAGCAGGTAATCGAGCCACAAATTGGTCAACTTTTCCTGAACCGAATTCTGTTTGAGACGGGCGTTGAGATTCGGAAAGTCAACCTCGTCCATCTTTTGGTCCTGGTTGTAGCAGGTGAAGACCGGTTCGAGCTGCGCGCCGGTCTTGGGATCGACCTGGCGCTGGAGGCATTGGGCGCAGACCTCTTTCATCATGCACTGCATGGTGGAGTTGATCGAGGCGATCGCGACATGGCTCTCCTTAAAATAAGATTTCAGAATGGTATGGCGGGCCTCGCTGACCGCCGCCATCATCCGATCGGAGCCGATGGCGATGATCCGGTCGGCGCCGCGAAGGGGAACCGCCGTTTCGCCCAGATTCCCCTCGCCATAGGCCTGCATCGCCTGGAGGATGTTCCCGACGAAGCTTTTATCTTGAGGCCGCCGGGGTTGCGGCGCCGGGGCGATATCGGAGCTCCAGACGATGACATCGGAGGCCATCTCGATGTCGTCGATCTTGAAAACGTCGGCTCCCTTTTTGTACCCGGCGAAGTAGATGACTTTGTTCCCCTTGGCCCGCAGCGCTTTTCCGATGGAGAAGAGGACGGCGTTGCCGAGGCCGCCTCCCGCCAGGACGACCGTCTCACCCCCCTCCGGAATATGGGTGGGGCAGCCGGTTGGTCCCATCACGACCACCGGCTCGCCGATCCGCAGGGCGGCGCAGAGACGGCTGGAGTGTCCCAGCTCCAGAGCGATCATTGAGAGAAGCCCCGCTTCTTTGTCGACCCAGGCGCCGGTGAGGGCGATCCCTTCCATCGACAGACGGGTTCCTTCGACGATCGGTGATTCGATTTCGTAATTCTGAAGCCGGTAGAACTGGCCCGGTTCGAACTTCTGCGCTTGCAGGGGCGCTTTGACCACCACCTCCACGATGGTCGGCGTGAGGCGGTTGACCTGATGAACGCGCGGCATGCAGCTTTCCTCAAGGGTCTGCGCCAGCATCTTGAATTGCGCGTCCCGCGCCGGCTGCGCGGCGGGATCGATCCCGGCGATCTGTTTCTCGAAGAGTTTCACGACGTAGGGATAACCTTTTTTCGCCGAGGCCATCGCTTTGACGACGTTCCCGGCGTAGATCGGGTGGTTGTCTCCGTAGAAGGTAATATAGCGTCCCTCGTTCTGATACGAGGTGAAGAGGCTTGGAACGTCGGTGGCGACGGTATCCCATCCCTCGATTTGGATCAGCTCAGGCTCCGGTTTCCCGTTCCACTTCGGCTCGTATTTCTGGAAGAATTTGTTCTTCTTGTCGAGCTGGAATGTCCCCGGCCATTCTTTTTCATAGATGATGTTAGGGGATGTTCCGGCCGCCACAAAGACGCTCCGCGCCGGAAAGGGGACGATTTCACCCGAGCCGCGCCACTTTCCCTTCTCGTCTTTTTTCTGACGCTCGAAGGTGATTTCCTTGACGGCGCCGTGTGCGTCAGGAACACATTCCACCGGGCTCATGTTCTCGACGAAAAAGATTCCCTCCTCGAACGCTTTCACGATTTCTTCGTGATTCAGACGATACGCCGGAGAGTCGGACATCGTTTTTCGATAGAGAATCGAGACCCCGCCCCAGGAGCGGACCAAGGGGGTGAAGTCGGGTGCTTCGCCCGCCGCCGCGGCCCGTGCCCGTTCTTGCCGGCATGCCGCGGCATGGGTGAGGAACTCTTCCAGGATCTCTTTTTCCTCCGGATCGTACATCGACCAGACCCGCTCCTCGCCGAACTCCCGGCAGAGGGTGTCGAAGCGATCGCGGACCTTCTCCACCTGCAGCGGATAATAGGCCATCAATTCCGTCGCCGTATCGGTCGCGGTCAGACCGCCGCCGATCACGATCGCCGGGAGGCGGACCTGAAGGTTCGCCATGCTGCTTCGCTTGGCCGCGCCGGTCAACTGGAGCGCCATTAAAAAGTCGCTCGCCTTCCGGACCCCGCGGATCAGATTATTCTTCATCTCAACGAGGGTCGGGCGTCCCGCCCCGGTCGCGACGGCGATGTGATCGATGCCGAGCCGCCAGGCGTCGTCGATCGTCAATGTCCCGCCGAATCGGACCCCGCCGTAGACGCGGAAATGGGCGTTTCGGACGAGGGAGAGGTAGATCAGCTTCAAAAAGTTTTTGTCCCACCGGACGGTGATGCCGTACTCCGCGACCCCGCCGAATCCGGCCATGATCCGCTCGTCGAGCGATTCGTAAATTTCCGTGACCTGCTCGATCGGCTTGGGAGGGTTCTCCCCATCGCCGACCCACTCCTTCGGAAGCGGCTCAATTTTCAAGCCGTCGATCCCGACCACGCCGAATCCTTCGTTCAGAAGATACTGGGCCAGGGTAAAGCCGGCCGGACCCATTCCGACCACCAGGACGGTTTTCCCGTGGAAGGGGAGGGGATAGGGGCGCTTCACGTTGAGCGGATTCCAGCGGGTGAGGAGGTTGTAGATTTCGAACCCCCAGGGGAGATCGAGACAGTCGGTCAGCATTCGGGTTTCGATCTGGGGGATATTGACCGGCTCCTGTTTTTGATAGACGCATCCCTTCATGCAGTCGTTGCAGATCCGGTGGCCGGTGGCGGGGATCGTCGGATTGTCGATCATCATCGTCGCCAGCGCCCCGATCGTCATGCCGTCCCGTTTCAGCAGCTGCGCTTCCGAGATTTTCTCATCGAGCGGGCAGCCGGTCAGGGGGATGCCGAGGGGGTTCTCTCTGATCTTTCCATCCTTCTCGATGAAACCTTTGGAGCAGGAATCTTTCTCCCGATCGTGGCAGAAAATGCAGTAGTGGACTTCGTTGAAGACTTGGCGGAGGTTAAAACGGGGATCGGTCAGGACGAAGCCATCCCGCCGTCGCCGGTGCTCCTCCGGACCTTGGATCGATTCGGCAAGGTCTTCCCTCGTGGGATGCGTTTCCACCAAGTGCATGAAGTCGATTTTCTCCGGAAACCGGAAGGTGACCCACTCTTTGACGCGGGGCTTTGCGTCGGCCCGATGGGCATGCAGGGCGACCCACTGCTCCGGAATCTGGAGAAGGCGCGTGGCCGCTTCGGCCGCCGTCGGAACGGCATCGAGTGCGGAAGGGGAAGGGAGACGGTCTTCGAGAAGCAGGCGGCGCGCCGCATCGTTCCGGATCCGATCGCAGATTTCGATCAGCCGCTTCCGGCTCGGCTCGGCATCGATCTGCTGCTGTCCCTTCGCTTTTCGGATCAGCTCACGCTCGATCTCGATTAACTGAACCACCGAGACGGCGATCGAACGTTCCCGATCGTCTTTCACCTGCGGCGCGATGACCGCTTCCAGCGCCTGCATCTGTCGATCGATTCTTTCCAGATCGAGCGGGGCCACGTTTGCAGGAGGGAAGGCTTTCAGCGCCCGCCGGATTACGAAGTCGCGCTTGAATTCGAATACCGGTTTTTCGGCGTCCGCCTGTTGCGCATCGACGGAGAGGGCCTGGTCAATTTTAAAGAGCCGCGAGACGAATCGGTTCAAGTGCGGGGCAAGCGCCACGATCAGGTTCGATTCATCGATGGGCGAGGTTCCTCTCCCTTTATTTTCTCGATAGGCCGCATAACTACGGCCGAGATCGGGATCGGAGGCTTCGACCGTTCGGTAGAAGATCTCCGCCAACGCCTTCAGCCGAAGAGGATCGTAGAGATCGGCGTAGGTCCATCCTTCCATTCCAAGAGACAATGTGCTCATATCCCGTGTTTATCCTTCCTTACTGATGGTGAACGATGTGATGGCTTGCTCTGATGAATATTACCACCTCGCGAGGTAGATCCTCGCGAGGTCATATCGAAAATGCACGTTGGAGAGAGAGACCGGGGAGTTTAATCTAGGATGAACCTGCTTGGGAAGGCGGGTTACACTAAATCATTCCAATCGGATTTTAGGATCAACTCAGTCTCGGTTTTACTAAACCAGATCGAGACGGATGCGGGGATGAAGATCGATGTCGCTCCATCGAATGAAGTCAGCCCGATTTTCTCATTGCCTCCAGCGCTTCCCTGATTTGTGTTTCAACCGTTTCGCAGATCAGATGATCGTCGACCATATCGATGAGATCATCCTCCGTCACGGTAATGAACTTCCTTGCGCTTCCCTTTGAGAGGGAGATCAGGAAATTGTTATTCGTGGAGCGAACCGGAATAACCCCCTCGGCTTTCGGATCGATCTTTTTGAGAACCTCTAAAAACTTTGCGCGTCCTGCCTCGACTTCGTCCATCTCTATTTCCTCCGTTTGTTCTCAGCTTCCAGCATATCGGCTGACCCCGCCGAAGGTTCCGAACCATTTGTTCCCGTCGGGGTCGATGGCAATCGAGTAGACGTAATCTCCTAAAAGGCCGCTCATCGTGTTAAGGGTGGTGAACCTTTTCCCGTCGAACCGGCTGACCCCCTTGTTGGTGCCGATCCACATCACCCCTTGTTTGTCGATCTCAATGGCGTTCACGATGTTCCCTGCCAGACCCTCGGCGGTGGTGTAGTTCTTAAAGTTCTTTCCGTCGAAGCGCGAAAGGCCTCCCCCCCAGGTTCCGAACCATTTGATCCCATTCGCATCGATGGCCGACGAGATCACATAGTTGGGGTTGGCCTCTTGGTTTTCTTTCCGGTCTTGCTGGTGATGCGCCGGTCCCTCTTCATAGCCGTCGCCGGCGGGCGGATCCGCTTTTAAGCGTCCGATTTCGGCGCCGAGTCCGTCGCGGTGGGTCCATCCCTTCATCGTTTTCCCGTCGAACCGGTTCACTCCCCCCTCGGTGCCGAACCAGAGGACCCCCGAGGGCTCGCGTTCAATCGTGTAGACCCACTTGTCGACCAGGCCGTCATCCATCGTATAGGTCACAAAACCTTTTCCGTCGAAGCGGCTGGCCCCTTTCCAGGTGGCGACCCACATCGTCCCGTTCGGCTCGAAGAGAAGATCATAGACCCAGAGGTCGCCCAGGCCGTTCTTCGGGTTGTACAAGACCCACTCGGGGCCATACGTCTTGGGCCCTCGCCCATAAGGGGTGAAGTGCTCCCAGCTGTTTCCGTCGAATCGACTCAGTCCGCCGCCGTAGGTGCCGATCCAGGCGCTTCCTTTCGAATCGAAGTGAATCGAGACGACCACGTTCGACAGGAGCCCCGATTTCGTATTGTAGATCTGGTGGGCTTCGCTCTTCCGGTTGAAGCGGATCAGGCCGTTCGATGTGCCGATCCAGACTTCATCTCCGCGGATCGCCAAGGCCCGGATCACCACCTGTCCGATCTGCCACCCGGTCCAGAGCGTGGAAGCGCCCGGCGGTGGAACGGACTGCCCCTGGCTGATCCGAATCGTCAAAAGAAGAAGTACGATAGAAAGGAGTCCGGTCCGTCTGAGAAAAACAAAAATAGGTCTCAAGCGGGACCGTCCAGGATCGTTCGTCCGGAGCAGGGCGCTGGGATGGGACATTACCCCTCTCCCCATTTCAACTTTTGCCGGAGGACCTGATAATAATTCCGATGGGGCGATTGAATCAACTTCAGCCGGCGCTCCGAGGCCTCGATGTGAACGATGTCGTTTTCTTCCAGGGGAAAGATTTCCTGTCCATCGACCGTGAGATGAGGCCCCTTTTCGGCGGTTTTCACCACCACATCAACCACGACGTTGGAGGGGATGATGATCGGGCGATTCGTCAGCATGTGTGGAGAGATGGGGGTCAGGATAACCGCATCGACGGAAGGATGGACGATCGGTCCGCCGGAGGAAAGCGAATAAGCGGTGGAGCCGGTGGCGGTCGCAATGATCAGACCGTCGGCCCGCAACGAGGTGACGAATTGTTTGTTGATGGTGATCTCCAGTTTGATCAGCTTGGCCAGCGTCCCGTGGCTGACGACGATATCGTTTAAAACTCGCGGCTGAGGAATCTCTGCTTCTCCGCGCCGGATGAACGACTTCAGCATCAATCTCGGATCGAGGACATATTGATTTTTGAAGATCTTCTCCAGGGTCGGATAGAGCTCATCGAGGGTGACCTCCGTCAAAAAGCCGAGGCTGCCGAGGTTCACCGCTAAAATCGGAATATCGAGTCCCTCCAACAATCGCGCCGCCGAGAGGAGGGTTCCATCTCCGCCGAGGACGATGGCCATGTCGAGTGAACGGGGGACGGTTTTCTTGGCGGCATCGATCAAGAGGGCTTCTTTCCCCTGCTGCTGAAGCCATTGGACCAGCTTCTCAAGAACGGCTTTTCCCTGAGGATGATCGGGCTTTAAAACGATGCCAATTGTTTTCATGGGATGAGGTGTGGTCTCAGTGAAGAAATGAGTAAAATCAAGGCGAGATCGATTCTATACGCCCCTGCCTTCGTTGTCAATAAGAGAGGCGGTGTGATTGTGGATGGAAAAAGCGTCTCTACAAAAAATCAAAATCGGCATTCCGCAATTTAAGTTGGGAGTCCCGTCAGGTAAAAATATCCCCCGTTGTAGAACATGTGGAGGACGATCGAAGGGTAGAGGCTGCCGGTGCGATCTCGGAAGTACCCGAAGAGCAGAGAGGGGAAAAAAACAGAGGCGGCCCAGAGGGGAGGGTGCGTCCAGAAATGCATCAGCGCAAAAAGAAGCGAGACGAGTAAATTCGCGCCGCTGATCCCGAAGAAGGCGCGCTTTCCCCAGGGGTGCTCGGCCCAGGTCCCCTGAAGGAAACCGCGGAAGAGGATCTCTTCAAACCAGGGCTGCCAGACGACCAGAAAGAAAAAGGGAGCCGAGAAGATCTGATGCGGCGCCATCGGGGTGACCGGCTGAAGCTGATCGAGAAGAAACCAAAAGAGCCCGCCGGCGCCGAGAGCGAGTAGATAAATAGGATCTTTATAAAAGGGGGGAAAGGTATCGAGACCGATGGCGTGGATGAGTTTACGCATTGTGGGGGAGACGAGTCATTGGGGAAGTCAGAATAGATCGGGTGCTTTCCACCATCACCGGCACGCTACGTTTTTCAATATTTCATGGTAAAATCAGCGAGGTCAAAATGGGAACGTATCATGAGCCCTTGTGCTTGTCAACAAATGGACCGGGCGAAGTCAGCAAGCCGGCCGATTCTTCATTAACTTGACAATCACCCGGTATTTTCATAGGATAGCTCGGTTTTGGTCAAAGGAGTCGTTTAATGCCCCATAAAATTCGAGTTCAAAAGAAAAGAGATGAAGCGCCACTTCGCCTGGTCACCCGATCGGAGGAATTGGTCGAGCAGGTTCGAACCCATCCGAAATGGATTTGGGGAGGCATCGGAGTCGCCCTTGCGCTCATTGCCGTCTTCATCGCCGGATGGTTCGTGAATCAAAGCGCCGAGAAAAAAGCCGCAGCGATTGAAGCGGAGGCGTTCCGGCTCTTTAGCGAGCCCCCCCCGCTTCCTCAGCCGGTTGAGGAAGGAAAGCCGGAACCGGAGCCGGATATCATGGACAAAACAGAGCGGCTGAAAAAATCGGCGAGCCTCTATGATGAAATTACTGAAAAACATCCGAGGACCGATGTGGCGCGGATGGCGTCATATGAGAGTGGCAACGTTTACTTCGAGCTCAAGGATTATGATTCGGCAGAGAAACGCTACCTTGCCTTCCTTGAAAAAAATACCGACCAAAAAAATCTCACCTCCTTGGCGCATCTGAAGCTGGGGTATCTTTACCAGAAGAAGCAGAACCCCGAATCGGCGTTGAAGCATTTCCGTGCTTCTTATGAAGCACAAGAGGGAAACAGCAGAGACCAGGCCGGATTTGAATTGGCGCGCGCGTTGGAAGTGGGCGATAAGAAAAACGAGGCGATCGAGATCTATAAAAAGATATCAGAGGATTTCGAAAAGTCTCCTTGGGGGGTTGAAGCGAAAGTCCGGATGAATATCCTGAATCCCCCGGCCGCATCGGCGCCGCCCCCGGCTCAAACCGAACCGGCAAAAGAGACGCCGCCTCCGGCGGGAGCAAAAGCCCCCGCGGAACCCAAAAAGAAGTAAAAGTAAAACGCGATGAAGTCGATCGGACGCAGGGCGGGTTAGTTTTCGGCTGGAATGATCAGGTAATGTCCCGCCTTGATGGTGCTGTTCCTCCCTAACGCGTTCGCCTGCAAAAGACTCCCGATGGTAACGTCGTATTTGCGTGCGATGGAGCTGAGCGTTTCCCCCTTGGAAATGCGATGTTTTTGGGCATCGCTGTTTTTCGGTTCTTTTTCGGGGCTTGCCGTGAAATTTGCGAGAAAGGTTTCGCGCGTTCCGGTCGGAAGCTTCAGCCGATAACGCGGATAGCCGGGCGGGGTCATCTCTTTCTTCAATTCCGGATTGTAAGTCTTGATTTCGGCAATTGTCACCCCTGCCGCCTTCGCAATGGTCTTCAGCGGAGTGGCTTTCGGAATCTCCACCTCATCGTAGGTAAAGGGGGAATGATACTCTATGTCGAATCCGTATTTCTGCGGGTTCCGCGCGATCATCGTCGCCGCCATATATTTCGGGACATAGTTCTTTGTCTCAGGGCGGATGTGCCGCGTCTGTTTCAACTCCCAAAAGTCTTCCGACTTTGTCCGCGCCATGGCGCGCATAATCCTTCCCTCTCCGGCATTGTAGGAGGCCATCGACAGCGGCCACGATCCGAATATGCCGAAGAGATCCTTAAGATACTTTGCCGCGGCGACGGTCGATTTGACCGGATCTCTCCGTTCATCGATCCATTGATCGATCCGCAACCCATATCTTTTTCCGGTTCCTTGGATGAATTGCCAAGGACCGGCGGCTTTCGCTCGAGAGTAGGCCTTTGGATTAAATCCGCTTTCGATGAGGGCGAGGAAGACGAGATCCTCAGGAAGTTGGTGCTCTCTCAAGATATCGCGCATCAACACGGTATATTGTCCGGAGCGGGCGAGCCAAAGCTCGAATCGGTCTCTTAACCGGGTTTGAAAAAAGACGATGTAATCATTGATCAACTCGTTGTAGACGATGGGAACATCGTAGGTGATGGAAGGGTCAGACGGGTCGGCCAGGATAGTCTGCATCGAAAATGAAGGGACGTCCGGAGGAAGCTCGAGGGTCAACAGATCAAAAAAATCTTCGGGAAGATGCTCCTCTTCTTCGATCTCTTCAAGCGGGGTTGACGGATCGGTGGGCGCGGCGATGGCTTCTTCCGAGTTCGGTTCCGTTGGGATCGGTTCACCTAATGCGACGGAAGGAAGGTGGCCTGTTTCGAGAGAGGCATACGCTGCTGAGGCGAGGAAATAAAAGGAAATAAATGCGGAAAAATAAATGAACCCGAGAGGAGATCGTTCTGTTTTAGCCATCTTGACTCCCTGATTTAAGAATAGTCGGCATCCGTGCATGCCTCAGCCTCAAGCATATATTACGGCTTTCTGGATATTTGTCAAACGAAAACAACATTCGCTTGACTACTGAGTAAACGTTTAGTAAATTGATTGAATCATGGCGACCAAACATCAAACATCCCGTTCCGACAAGGCCGAGCGCCGGAGAAAAGAGCTTCTGGAAGTCAGCCTTCGCCTCTTTTCCGAGAACGGGTACGATGCCACCAGCATCCGCGACATTGCCGGAGAGGCCGGGATTACAGAAGGCCTCATCTATCACTACTTCGAGGGGAAAAAAGATCTTCTCAAGGCGATCGTTCAGGAATCGGTCTGCGACGGCGTGGTCTTCGAGCAGATCGATCAGGTCGAGTCGCTGCCGATTGAAGAAGCGGTCTTGAAGATCGGCACCCACCTTTTGGAGAATCTCCGAAATCGAAAAGAAATTTTCAAACTGATGCTGGCGGAGTCCCGCCTCTTCGAAAAAGACAACGATTATTTTATCCCAAAACTGATCTATGAAAACAACATGCTCCAGTTCGGCGCATTCCTTCAAAAAAGAATGGAGCAGGGGGAGATCCGAGCGATGGAGCCGGTTTTGCTGGCCCGCCAGTTCAGCGGGTCATTGGTCGCTTTCTTTTTGTTTCAAGAGATATTGTTCGGCAAGACTGTCACCGATGTTCCGCCGGAGCATTTTTTGAAGTGTTTGATCGATGTATTTCTTCGCGGCATTACAAAATGCGAGAGCTAAAATAGTCGCTTCCCGGACAAACTCCGATGAAAACGCGCACGATTGTTATTCTTTTCATCCTGATCTCGTCGGTTCTCTCTTTTGCCGCCTTTCCTTTTTTCCGAAAGCCGCCTGAATCGAATTACATCGAGCGGGTCGGGGTCATTGAGGCGACCGAAGTCCATCTCAGCTCGAAGATCGCCGAGCGGATCGAGGCCCTCCCCTTTGAGGAGGGAGATCCCGTTCCGGTGAATGCCGTGGCGGTTCGTCTTGATGAGCGGGAGATCGCGGCCCAGGTGGCCCAAGCGGAGGCGAACGTCCAGCGGGGGGAAGCGGGCCTGGTCAACGCGCGGGCCCAGATCGAAAAGGCAAAAGCGACGCTGGAAGACGCCCGGCGGACCATCGATCGCCTGTCGTCCCTCCGTCAGGAGGGATTGGTCTCCGATTCCGACTGGGACAGCGCCCGGACCCGGCTGGAATTGGCCGGCGCGGAGTTGAAGGCGGCGGAGGCGGAAGCGCGATCGGCGGCGGCGGAGCTAAAGCAGCGGCAGGCAAATCTCAACCTTGTTGAGATCCGGTTGAAAGAGACGGAGATTCATGCTCCCATCGGAGGGGTGGTGACCTTAAAAGCGTTCGAAGCCGGGGAGATGATCTCGCCGGGGGCGACGATCCTGACGTTGATCGATCCGAATTCGGTTTGGGCGCGGGTCAACCTGGAAGAGGGAGAGGTCGGCAAAGTGCGGATCGGCGCGCGTGCGGAGATCTTCGTCGGCTCTCTTCCAAATCGGGCATTTGAGGGAAAGGTCTCCGAGGTCGGGGCGGAGGGGGGATTTGCCACGCAGCGCGATGTCACCCGGGGCAGGCAGGACATCAAGACCTTTCGCGTGAAGGTCCGCGCCCTCTCTCCGGAGGGGCTGTTGAAGCCGGGGATGACGGCGAGAGTGCGAATTTTCGTTAACGAGATGGAGAAATAGCAAAGGATGCAGCTTCGGCGGATGGGAGCGGCCGGCTTGAGCGCCGGCGGGAGGTTTTGGGTGGTTTTTTCTCTGATGAGCCTTTTCGGATTTTCTTCGATCGATGCGGCCTCGGCCCAAGAAGAAGGGCTGACGATCGAAGAGGCGGTTCGGCTCGCCCTTACACGGAACGAACGAACAGAAATCGCCGACGCGCAACTCGCGGCGGCGGCGGCCCGGGTGAAAAAAGCGCGCGCTTTCTTTTTCCCCGATCTCACCGCCACCGGTGGATATTCTCGAAGCGGTTTTGACGACGGCGAAGACGACGGGAGCCGGTTCGATCGGGATCCCGAGTCTCTGTTGGGGACGATTACATTGAACCTCCCTCTCTTCGATGCGCGGGCTTTTCCGCTTTATCGCCAGGCCAAACACGAGCATGTCGCGGCCCGCTTCAGCACCGAGGAGGATAAACGTCTTTTGGCGTTTGAGGCGGCCGACGCTTTCTTAAGAACGCTCGGCGTCGAACAGGTCCAAGCGGCTGCGGAGCGGAGGGAGGCCTTCGCCCGGGAGACGCTCGAAGACACCCGGGTCCGTTTTGATGCGAAACTCGTCAGCTCGAACGACGTCACCCGGGCCGAGCTGGAGCTGGCCAATGCGGAGAGGGAAGCGACGTTGGCCCGCGGAGAGGCCGAACTGGCCCGTCTGCAGCTGGGGTTCTTGATCGTCTCCGAGATTCGGGGCGCGTTGGTGCTCCCCGACGCATTGCTGAACCCTCCCCAGATGGCCGAACCGGGACGGTTGGTCGCGGAGGCGCAGACGCGCCGGCTCGATCTTGCCGCCGGTCATGAGCAGACCGAGGCGCTGCGCGCCTTTGCAGAGGAGCCGTCTCGGAGGATCATCCCGATTTTGGGGCTGACCGGACAGTTTCAACAAGAGGCCGGTTCCGAGGCCGAGAGCCGGAGCCGCGAGTGGCTGATCGGGCTGAATCTGACCTGGCTGTTGTACGACGGCGGAGAGCGGCAGGCCGATCGGGCCGAGCGGAATGCCCTCGCCCGAAGTTCGGCATTGGAAGTGGAGGCGACGCGGCGTCGGGTGGCACTCGATGTCCACCGCGCCCTTGTCGACCTGGAGAGCAACCGGACGGCGACCCGGCAGGCGGCCACGGCGGCTCAGATGGGAGAGCGGAATGCGGAGGAGGTCGCTGTTCTCTACGGACAGGGGCTGGCAAGCGCCCTCGAGGTGGCCGACGCCAATCTTCAGCGTTTTGTCGCGGAGGTCGCCCTGGTGCAGGCCCGTTATGGACAGGGGCTTTCGCATCTGAATCTGCGAGCCGCCCTTGGATTTGATCCCTTTGGAATGGAGGTGACCCCGTGAGGTCTGAAAACCCGATCTTGGCCCTGTTGCTCCTTACGTTTATTTTGACGGCGACGGCGTGCGCCGACAATGCCGGCTCTTCTACCGCCAAGGGACGGCAGGGAGGAAAACCGCCGGTCGCCTTTCCGGTCGAGACCGAGAAGATCGAGAGCCGCCGGGTCGAATATCAGGTGACCGCGGTCGGGTCGGTTGAAGCATTCGAAACGGTTCAGGTCACGGCGCGTGTCGCCGGCGTGATCGAACGGGTTCACTTCAGCGAAGGAGAAACGGTCAAGGCGGACAAAATTCTCGCTGAGATCGAGCCGGATCGATTTCGGTTGGCGGTCGAATCGGCCCGCGCCATGTTAGATAAGGCCGAAGCGGCGAAGGTCGATGCCGAGGCGGCGTTGGCCCGCCGGGAGGCGGTGAATGAGAAAAATCCGGGGCTGATCATCGGGGAAGAGATCGAGACCTTTCGGACCCGCGTTCAGACCGCTTCGGCGGAGCTCTCCCAAGCGCGCGCCGCGCTGGAGATCGCCGAGCTCAACCTCCGGGACGCCTTTACCAAGGCCCCGGTTGTCGGCATCATTCAGACCCGCACCGTTCAAACCGGAGAGTATGTCCAGCCCGGAAAAGTATTGGCCACGTTGATTCGACGGGAGCCGCTCCTGCTTCGTTTCCGCGTGCCGGAGCAAGATTCGGCGGAGCTTCGTCCCGGGATGTCGGCCCGCTTTACCGTTCGGGGGAGTCAGCGGACTTATTCGGCGGTGTTGACCCATGTGGCCGGTTCGGCCGATTCCGCCTCGCGGATGGTCGCGGTGACGGGCGAAGTGAACGATCCGAACCGAAAGGAGTTGCGGCCGGGGACCTTTGCCGAGGTCCGCATCCCATTAGAAGTCACGGCGGAGACCCCGGTGATCCCGCAGACGGCGATCCGTCCCAGCGAGAAGGGTTTCCTTGCTTTCGTGGTGGAAGAGGGGATTGCTAAAGAGCGGGTCCTCACCCTGGGGATGCGGACGGCCGAAGGCGGCGTCGAGGTCCGCGCCGGCGTTCAACCGGGTGAGGTGCTCGTCATTCGGGGCGCGGAGGCGCTCCGGGACGGGGCGCAGGTTCGGATCGCCGGGAAGGAGGAAACTCCCTCCGTCGGACCGACATCGAGACCGGAGCAAGGGGGCGGCGCCCCCCGTCCGCCTCAGGGAGGGAAGGAATGAATCTCACCGACATCTGCATCAAAAAACCGGTTTTCGCCTGGATGTTGATGGCCGCCACCGTCGTCTTCGGCGGGATCGCGGCGACCCGCATCGGCATCAGCCAATTTCCCGACGTCGACTTCCCAACGATCTCCGTCAGTGTGACGTGGGAAGGGGCGGCACCGGAGGTGGTCGAACATGATGTCATCGAGCTCCTGGAAGAGGCGGTCGTTCAGGTCGAAGGGGTCCGGTCGATCACCTCTTCGTCCCGACAGGGGGGGGGGAATATTACGGTGGAGCTCGACCTCGCCCGGAATGTCGATCTGGCGATGCAGGATGTCCAGTCAAAAGTCTCTCAGGCCCAGCGGCGTCTGCCGGAAGACATGGACCCTCCGGTCATCTCAAAAACCAATCCCGAAGACCAGCCGATCATGTGGGTCGGTCTCTCCGGCCCTTTTCCGCCGCGGGTCTTAAGCGATTTCGCCCGTTATCGGCTGAAGGAAAAGTTGCAGACCGTCCCGGGGATCGGCGAAATCACCATGGGGGGATTCGTCGAACGGAACATCCGCGTTTGGCTTGATGCCACCCGGCTCGATGAGAAGGGGCTGACGGTCACCGATGTCATCGAAGCGCTTCAACGGGAGCATGTCGAGCTTCCCGCCGGGCGGATCGAGACCGAGGGGCGCGAGGTGAATGTCCGAATCTTGGGGGAGGCGCTCGAGCTTTCCACCTTCCGGCGGATCGTCGTCGGCAATACGAAAGAGGCCCCCGTCTATCTGGAGGACGTCGCCCTGGTGGAGGACGGCTTCGAGGACGTCCGCCGGTTGTCGCGCGTCGCGGGGGCTCCGGCGCAGGGGCTCGGCATCAAGAAGCAACGGGGGGCCAATGCCGTCGCGCTGGCCGAGGGAATCCGCAAGGCGATGGAAGAGATCCGGCCGACCCTCCCGGAGGGGATGGAGTTGGGGGTCAACTTCGACTCCACCCGATTTATCGAAGAGTCGGTTCATGAGGTCGAGTTCGAGCTGGTGATGGCGGTGATTTTGACGGCGGTCGTCTGCTGGCTCTTTCTCGGCTCTCTGTCGAGTACCCTGAATGTCGTCCTTGCCATTCCGATGTCGCTGTTGGGTACGATCGCCGTCATCTATTTCCTCGGATTTACACTGAACACCTTTACGCTGCTGGCCCTGTCGCTCGCCGTCGGGATCGTCGTCGACGACGCGATCATGATTCTGGAGAACATCTTCCGCCATTCGGAAGAGGGAAAAGACCGGGTCCGCGCGTCGCGGGAGGGGACGGAGCAGATCAAGTTCGCCGCCCTGGCGGCGACGCTGGCGGTGGTCGCCATTTTCATTCCGGTCATTTTCATGAAGGGGATCATCGGACGGTTCTTCCTCCAGTTCGGGATTACCTTGAGCGTCGCAGTGATGCTTTCCTATCTGGAGGCGATCACCCTGGCGCCGGCGCGCTGCGCCCAATTCCTCTCCACGTCGCGGGAGGGACGAAGCCGGCTCGGCCAGTGGGGCGATCGGGGATTCGAGTGGCTGTCGCACCGGTATAGCCGACTCCTCGCGCGCGGGCTGAAATGGCCGGTCGCCGTTCTCGCTTTTTCGGCCGCCCTTTTTGCAGGTTCTTTCGCCGTGATGACCCAACTGCCGCGAGAGCTGGTCCCCTCTCAGGATCAGAGCCGGATGTTGATCCGCATGCAAACTGCGGTCGGATCGAACCTGGCCGAGACCGATCGGGTCTTCCGCCGGGCCGAGGCGTTCCTGGCCACCCGTCCGGAGGTTTCCCGGGCCTACGCGATTGTCGGCGGATTCGGCGGCGGCGGCGTGAATACAGGCGTCATGTTCGTGACGATGGTTCCTCCGGATCAGCGTGATGCGACACAGCAGGAGTTCGCCGGGGTCGTCCGGAAGGAGTTCAACTCCTATCCGGGGGTGCGGGCCGTGGTCCAGGATCTCTCGCAGCAGGGCTTCACCGCACAACGGGGCTTTCCGGTGGAGTTTTCAGTGCGGGGCCCCGAGTGGGATCGGCTGGTGGAGCTCAGTCAGGAAATCAGACAAAAACTGGAAGCGAGCGGGACGGTGATCGATCTCGACACCGATTATCAAGTTGGGATGCCGGAGCTGCGGATTTCGCCCGATCGCGCCCGCGCGGCCGATCTGGGAATCTCCATCGAAAGGGTGGCCCAGACGATCAACGCCATGGTCGGCGGGCTTCGGGTCGGAAGATACAGCACCGAGGGGCGGCGGATCGACGTCCGGCTGCGACTCCTGGCCGATCAGCGCTCCCGTCCGGAGGATCTGTCGCGGCTTCGGGTTCGAAGCGCCACCGACGAGCTGATTCCGCTCTCTTCGCTGGTGACCTATGAGGAGCGTCCCGCCCTCCAGGCGATCACACGAAGCGATCGGGAGCGGGCGATCACATTCTTCGCCAATGTCGCGCCGGGCCGCTCTCAGGACGAAGCCCTCACCCTTGTGAAGCAGCTCTCCAAGGAGTTGCCGATCGGATACCATGCGGTGCTCGGCGGGGCGAGTGTGGCGTTCCAGGAGTCGATGGGGAGTTTGATTTTTGCGATTTTATTAGGGGTCCTTGTGGCGTATATGATTCTGGCGTCGCAGTTCAACTCCCTTCTCCATCCGGTGACCGTGTTGACGATCCTCCCTCTTTCGATCGCCGGCGCCGCCATCGCGCTCCTGTTGGCGGGAAAGAGCTTGAACATCTTCAGCATGATCGGGCTTCTTCTGTTGATGGGGATCGTGAAGAAAAATTCGATTATCCTGGTCGATTACGCCAATCAGGTTCGGGAGGAAGGGGGATTGGACGCGGCGTCGGCGATGCTTCGCGCCGGTCCGGTCCGGCTGCGGCCCATTTTGATGACCTCGGTGGCGACCCTCATGGCGGCCGTTCCGGCGGCGCTGGCCATCGGTTCGGGCTCGGAGATCCGCTCTCCCATGGCGATGGCCGTCATCGGCGGGCTGATTGTCTCCACCGTGCTGAGCCTTTTTGTGGTCCCGGCGTTTTACGTCGTCGCGGATCGGATGGCCGAGAGAGTAAAACAGTGGCGGGGGAGGCGGCAAACCGTCCGGCCGGTCGAGACCGAGCCGAAGCTGATGAAGTAGAAAATAAGCGATCCGCTGTCCGCTCTTTTTCCGAGTTGCTCAACATGGATAACAAAACGGAAGCAATTTCCGTCAGAAACCTGGTCAAGCGATACGGCACGTTCAGCGCGCTCGATCATATCGATCTCGTGGTCCCTTCCGGAGAATGTTTCGGGTCGCTCGGCCCGAACGGCGCCGGGAAGACCACCCTCATTCGAATCCTTACCGGTTTGATCCATCCGACAGAAGGGGAGGCGACCGTCGCCGGTTATAATGTGGCGAAGCGGCCGGATGCCGTCCGCCGGGCGATCGGCGTCGTCTCCCAGGCGATGACGACCGATCTTGATCTGACCGGCCGGGAGAATCTCGATATTTATGGAAAGTATTATCAGGTCCCCGAAAAAGACCGGCGCGACCGAATCGGGGATCTGCTCCAGCGGGTCGGATTGACGGAGCGGGCGGATGATCTCGTCGCGACCTACTCCGGCGGGATGCGGCGCCGGCTGGAGATCGCGCGCGGATTGATCCACCGGCCGAAGATCCTTTTTCTGGATGAGCCGACGATCGGGCTGGATCCGCAGTCCCGCCGGGTCGTCTGGGATCTGCTGCAGCAGTTCCGGAAAAATGAAAATCTGACCATCTTTATGACCACCCACTACATGGATGAAGCCGATCTTCTCTGCGATCGGATTGCGATCATCGACGCCGGAAAGATCGTCGTGATGGACAGCCCGGAGAATTTAAAAAAGAAGATCCCCGGGAGCGACATCATCGAGATCTCCATCGAAGGAGAGCGGGAAGGGCTGTCGGCATCTCTCGAGGCGCTTCCGTCGGTCCACAAGGTGATGGCCGAAGAGGGGCGGCTTCGCGTCTTTGCCGATCAGGGGGCTCAGTCGGTCCCGGTGCTGATGGAGGCGATTCAGAAGCAGGGGCTGAAGGTCCAATCGATCAGCGTCAAGCAGCAGACGCTCGAAGATGTCTTCATTCACTACACCGGCCACTCGATTCGGACCGAAGATACCAAAAAGGTCAGCTACTTCATCGGCGCCGGCGTGCCGAGGAGATGGGGACGGTGATCGCGGAGAGAGACAGGCCCCTCTTCCGACGCCCCGTTTTAGGGGTCCCCAAAAAGCCTGCTTTTTGGGGTTGGGCCAAGCCAACCTTGCTTCGCAAGGCTTCGGGGGCGGCCTCCCCCCAAAGGGATTAAATGCGTATCCTTGCTTTTGTTGAACGGGACCTTCGGAAGTTCCTGAGGAATCCGATTGCGATCTTGTCGAGTATTCTGCTGCCGATGGTTTATTTGCTCATCATCGGAAACTCGTTTCAAGGGAGTCTTAAAAACCTTCCCTTGGCCGTTGTTGATCAGGATGGCGGACCCTATGCGGAACGGATGCTCGACCGGCTCCGTTCCGTCGAGACCGGACCGAACACGATTCGATTGATCCGCCTGTCCGACCCGGTGGCGGCGGAGGAAGGGGTTCGGGAGGGAGCGTTCAAGGGGGCGGTGGTGATTCCCTCCGATTTTTCGAAGAACATCGATCGCGGCACGGCGCCGCAGGTCGGATTGATCCTGGACAACACCGATGCGGTTTCCGCGGCGGCGCTGCAGCAGTCTCTCTCTGAGGCATTCAATTTTTTAAAGATCGATGCGATCCCGGTCCGGTCCGATCCGCGGGTGCCGCAGATGTATCCGATCGAGCTCTACCGAAAAATCGATTATGACGCTTCGCTCGTCCCGGGGGCGGTGATCATGGCGATCTTCATGGGAACGATGATCACCGGCGCTTTCAATCTGGTGATGGACCGCTTCCTGGGGGTCCATGAAGCCTACCTCTCGACGCCGTTGACGAAGATCGATATGATCCTCGGCATTCTGATCAGCGGGGTGCTGGTGACGACGCTGATCTCTCTGGTGGTTCTGGGCGCCGGGATCTGGATGACGCAAGTGCCGGTCGCCGGAGGGGCCGCTTCTTTCTTCGCGGTGCTTCTGGTGATCGTTCTGACCGCGATGGGGTTGTTGAGCATGATGTGCGCCCTGCTCTCCCGGGTCGATCACCCCCGGATCGTCGGACTCCTCGGCGGATTTTTGAATGTCATCTTCTTTTTCCCGAGCGGGGCGGTTTACCCCGTGGAGAGCTTTCCGGCGTGGCTCCAGGCGTTCAGTCGGATCAACCCGGAGACCTACTCCGTTCACGCGTTAAAGTCGGTTCTCTTCAAAGGGGCCGACTGGCAGGCGATCCAGGGCGACATCCTTTATTTGATCGGTTTTACGCTGGTGATGTTGATGTTATCCATTAAAACGTTTAAACGAGACCTATAATTATGGGAAGGGTGAATCATGATCCGGAGGGGAGGCGTTTTTTTTCTTGTGTTGGTTCAACTGATTATCGTCGATCCTTTTCAGGGATTTGCGCAGCAGGTCGTTACGCTCGAAGAGGCCTATCGCTCCGCGATGGCCAAAAGCGAGCAGATCGGGATTTCCAGAGAGAATTTGATGCAAGCCGAACGGGAGATCGACCGGGCGAAAAGCTTTCTCTATCCCAGCATCAACACCGAAGCGAGTTATCTCCGCCGGCCGGAGGCGAAGCAAGGGCCGTTCGGCGTCTTGCTTCCCGAAGAGCAAAAACAATTTAACCTGACCATCGATCAGCCGCTCTATACCGGCGGCCGGGCCTCAGCCGCCTACCGGAGCGCCAAGTTGGGGGTGAGGGGAGGGAAGCTTGACTTAAGTCTGACCACCGAAAATCTTCTCTTCGATGTCGCCCGCGCTTATTACGAGGCGCTCAAGGCGCAGCGTAATGTCGAGATCGAGGAGAACGAAGTCAAACGGTTGGAGGCCCACCTTCGCGATGCCGAGAAGCGTTTCCGCGTCGGGGAGGCAATCAAGACAGTGGTGTTGCGCGCCGAAGCGGAGCTGGCCGACGCCCGCGCCCGATTGATCCGGGCCCGAAACGATCAAGAAACGACGAAAGATCAACTGGCGCTCTTCGCTCGAATCGAGGGGCCGTTCAGCCTCGCCGATCCTCCCGCCTTAACCCTCTCGGAGCAGAGCGAGTCGGAGTGGGTCAAAACGGCGCACGACCGGCGGTCCGATCTCGCCCTGCAGTCGACGAACGTCAAGATTTCCGAAGAGCAGATCGGCATCGCCAAGGGGGCCTTTTTCCCGTCTCTCAGCCTACAGGGACGGTACAACTGGATCGATCAAGACCCGGAAACCTCCTTTTTGACCACCAACGATCGATCGGCGATCCTCAGCCTCAGCTTCCCCATTTTTGAAGGACGCCTGCGGGTCGCGGAGTTGGCGCAGGCCCGATCGCGTCATCGACAACAACTCCTCCAGAAGCAGCTGCAGTCGGATCAGATCGCCGTCGAGGTGCGCCGGACGTTGTTGAATCTGAATGCCCTCACCTCTCAGCTCGATGTCCTCAATGCACAGGTGGCCTTTGCGCGAGAAAACTTCTCCCTGATTTCCCGGCAATTTGCGGTAGGGCTTGCCACCAACATCGACGTCCTCGATGCCAATGCCACCCTCATCAGCGCCGAGCGGCAGCTCACGAATACGACGTATGATCGCGAGGTGGCGATCCTTCAAGTAGAGAAGGCGGTCGGTGTCTTTCTTGATTTAATCCCGCCGAGCAGAGGGCGGGGGGAAATTCAAAGCGGATCGGCAAACAATCCATAGAACAGAAGGGCTCGAAGGGGATGAGGTAACATAATACAAGCGTCCAGGGAGAGCAATGGGCGGATGTGTTTTCGTCGCGCTTGAAACTCTTTCTCCCTGCCTGGTATGATGTGAAAGACTACAGGGCTGCTCTATGAAGTTCCGTCTTCTCGATTTGCATCAATCTGCGAAAGAAGATCTTCCCCGAATCATCCTCTATTCGGTCATGCTCCATTACATCATCTTTTATTATCTCTTCGGCAATCCGTTTCTGGTGCTGATCAATCGCAACCTTGGTTCCGGCGGCCCGAGCAATCTGGATGTGGAGCTCCTTTCTCCTGCCGATGTTGACGAAGGTGACGAACCGTTCGGAGGCAAGAAAGCGTTTCCCGTCTTTCCTCCCGAAAAAGGGGAGGTTGAGGAAGGAGAGATCGAGTTTCGCGGGAAAGAAAGGCCCGATGATCTGACCGAGGACGGAATAAACCTCGTCGAGAATGTCGGGGCGCTTCCTTCCAAGAAGATCATCCGTAAGCCCCCTCCCAACATGACCGGACCGGAAGACTGTATGTTGAAGCTGGTCGGGATGGTCTGTCCGAATGGCGATTTTGACTGTATCGAAGCGTACAAGGCGTTCTGCGCCAAACTTCCGGAGTAGCGGGAGAGGCTATGCCGTTTCTCTCCGGAGGGTCCAGGCGGGATTCCCATATTTTTCTTTTATGAGGCGGGCACTGCTCTCCTCTTCTTCCGGGGTGAGTCTTCCCTCCTCCAGCTTGATTGAGAGCGCCGACGCGAAGCCTTGCGTCAGCGCCGCGTGCAGGCGCTGTTCGTTCGGGAGGTGTGGAAGAAGTTCAGCGAGGCTGATCTGGTTTTCAGAGGTGAAGGCTCGGTCCGGGCCTTTCTCCAAAATGAGCGACCCGTGCTGCAGAAAGTGTTTTGTCCATCGTCGCTGTGCGCTTCCGATCAGTTTTCTCCGCTGTGCGGTGATTTCATACCAGGAGGTCGAGGCAAAGCAGAGCGGAGTGGAAGGCCGTTCGAGCCGGCTCGATCGGGGAGGAGCATAAATCTCGGCGGCAACCCCAAGCGACTTCAACCCAGTCAAGAGCCCTTCCGCGATTGTATAAAAAGTTCCCTTGATCCCTTCGGAAAAGAGGGGATCTTTCGTGGAGGCGACAACGGAATAGGTCAGCTCCCTGTCATGAAGGAGTGCCCGGCCCCCCGTGATCCGCCGGACGAAGTGAAGCGCACCGCTCGACACGAGATCATTCCACGCCGGCTCCCACTTCTGAAAGGAGCCGAACGAGACGGAGGGAACGGCCCAGCCGTAAAGACGGAGGGTCGGCGGGACCTGATTTTTCGAAAAGGCGGTTGCGATCGCTTCATCGATGGCCATATTCACTTCCGGCGGCTGAGGAGAGTGAAAGAGCAGCCGCCACGTGACGATTGGGTTCATGCTTATTCCTTCGGCTGTTTTAGGTCGTCGATTGATTATATAAAGTTGACCGTGTTCTAAGGATCTTAGGGAAAGTCAACTGAAACGTCAAGATTGACTTACCGGAACAATTGCGGTATCTTTACCCGCGATTTCTCATTGTAAACAAAGAATAAAACGATTTGTATGCGCGCCTGGATGATCATGTTGTCTGGCGCGTGATGCCTGTTCAAGCAGAAGGAGGATCGGTGGCCGAGCGAACACTTTCGATTATTAAACCGGATGCGGTGTCCAAGAATGTGATTGGAGAGATCATTAAGCGTTTTGAAAGCGCGCAACTGAAAGTCGTCGCGATTCAGATGCGTCATTTAACAAAAAAAGAAGCAGAGGCGTTCTACGATGTCCATCGGGCGCGTCCCTTCTTTGACAGCCTGGCGAGCTTCATGAGTTCCGGGCCGATCGTGGCGATGGTGCTGGAGGGTGACAACGCAGTGGCTAAAAATCGGACCCTGATGGGGGCGACCGACCCGAAGAAGGCCGATAAGGGGACGATTCGGGCCGACTTGGCGGGAAGCATCGAGGCCAACGCCGTTCACGGTTCCGACTCCTCCGCGTCGGCGGCTGTTGAGATTCCTTTTTTCTTTAGTCAACTGGATCTCGTTCGTTGATATGACGGAACGAAAAAAGTATGATGCCGTTTTTGTGGGGCGCAGCCTAACGTCACTGGCTGCGGCCGCCGCATTGGCGAAGAGGGGAAGATCGGTGCTTGTTTTGGCCGGGACCGAGGTCCATTTCCCCTCTCCTCTCTTCCGATTTGCCCATGGCCCGCTCCTTTATCTCGGTTTTGAGGAGGGGGGAGCGATGGAAGGATACTTCTCGGAACTTCCTCTCCCCATTCCCAGTTTGAGAAAAGAGGGATTCTTATTCAAGCGTGTCCTCCCTTTTCTTCAAATTGTCCAGTCCCAGCATCGAATCGATCTTTCCTCTCAAAATGAAGAATACATCGATGAATTGAAACGGGAGTTTGGTCCGCAGCTTCAAAAAATTAAGGCCTTCTTCCAGGAGATCGAGAAGGAGACACTGGCCCTCTCTCCCTATTTGGGCCGATTTTCCCAGGTGGAAATACAGGGACTGGTCGACCGACTGGGTGCCTGGAAGCAGAAGTTTGATTTCCAGCGGGCGGTTCAAAATTATAAGAAGCGGCCTGCGATGGAATTCTTGGCCCCTTTTTCGTTTGATGAGGAGTTCCTCGAATATCTCGATCTCCAATCTCTCTTTGCCTTTCGAAAACCGCTCACTGAAATCTCAACGTATGACTTGATCCTTCTGGAGTGGAGCCTCTCCAGGGGAGGCGTCCGGATGGTCGGCGGCTCCTCCACGCTGATCTCCTTTTTCGTTAAGTTGATCAAGGGGTGGGGTGGCCAGGTGGTTGAAGATAAAACCATCATGCAGGTCGAAATGAAGGGAAAGCGGATCGATGAAGTTATTCTGGAAGACGGGACACGGTTTTCCACCAAACACCTCATTATCGTACAGCCTCCGTCGAGTTCCATTATTCAGTTCTGTTTTACACTACGCAATGATTGCATCCCTTCACCGATGAAGGAGTGCCTTCTGATGACCTGGGGGGAAGAAATCCCCGCCGATATTCATGACCTTTTGGTTCTTCGCCTCAGTCTCCCCGAAGAGGAAGAAGGATTTACCGCCGGTCTCCGAGCGTTGGTGGTGACGGCGCTCTTCCGTCCGGGCGTGGAGATTACGGAAGATCGGATCGAAGTGCTCCGGAAAGGGGTGCTGAATCGGCTGCAATGGCTAATGCCCTTTTCCAAGTCGCAAATCGAAGAGGTCGCCGGAACCGCCAACAAGCGTGCTCTTCCTCCTTCCCTCGAAACGCTTCTGACGGAGTGGACCGGTAAGTCGCGCGAAATTTCAAAAGGGACCGGGAGCTTTCTTCAGCCGAAGGATGTGAAAAATGTCGTTCTGCTCAAGGATGATCTGTCGGATCACCTTGCATGGGGTTCTTCCTTTCTCGCTGCAACTTCCCTCGCACAGACGGTCGAGCAAGGGCTTTAACTTTAAATCACTGCAAGTTCCATTTTAAAAGGGTTTTGGTTGATGTTCTTCCGAACGTTTCTAATTGGACTCTGCCTCATGACCTTTTTCTCGGGATGTGTTCGGCCGCCGACCCGATCTGCTCAAATCGATGAGCAGGGGTGGGGCGAGCTGGTCGAGGGGATTCGCTCTTTTGAGGCGAGCCGTTATTCGGAAGCGAAGCGACAATTTTTAAAGATGATCGAATCGTATCCCGGATCCCCGCTATTGAGTGAGGTGCAGTGGCTTTTGGCCAGGACCTATGAAGCGGCGGGTGAGAGGCCCGAGGCAATTCGAGAGCTCCAATTCTTTTTGAAAAATTATCCGAAGAGTCTTCATGAAGAGGAAGCGCGCTTTCTCCTTCTTCGACTTGAGCAGCCCGATCAAAAGGTCATTGCCGTGGTCTGGTCGCCTTTATCCGGATGGGAGATAGAGGATTATCTCCGGTCCTTCCGGAAGAAGGCGAATACAGTTATCATTCCGGTTTTTAATAATTCGCCTGGAAAGAGCGGCGTCTTCTTCCAGACTTCCGGCGCGCCGGTGTTGGCGGATCGACTCCCCGAGTGGACAGAGACGGCGCGTCGGCTGGGGTTTCGCGTCATAGCGGTCTTGCCGATTCGGGAGATGCGTTGGGCCACGCAGTCGCATCCGGAATGGCGCGACGTGAAATATGATCCGAATAAAGGAACCGTTCATTCCATTGAAAAGCTCGACCTGTTCGATACACAAGTGAAGGAAATGGTATTGAATCTTTACCGGGATCTCGCGCGTTATCCTATCGATGGGATCTATATCAGCGATCTTGCATATGGATCTGAGGAGGGATGGACCTCTTCCGCCACCCGCCTTTATGAAAGCTTGTTCTCCGAATCGATCGATCCTGGCTCGGTCGTGGCCGGGTCCGTCGGACGAGCAAGGGAGGGACGAGAACCCCAATTTTGGCATTGGATCGGATGGAGAAGCCGTTTCCTGAGCGATTTTGTAAAGGATCTCCAAACAGAGGTCCGGCTGCGTCGGCCCGATCTGTTATGGGGGGCGGCCCTTCCTGAAATCGTTCTCACCCATCCCCTAAAAGGCCTTGCAGAGACTTCCATCGATCTGCTTGATATCAAGCGGGCTGACAATGACATCTATCTTATTTTTTCCCAGTCGAGTTCGGGGAGCGTCCAGCTTCTCGCTAATACGGTTTCAAAGTATGCGATTCGACCGCAAGAAGTTTGGCTTCAACCGACCTCGACTGATCGTGCATTACTTTCGGAAGCGATGAAGTCTCCTTTCCAGGGGCTCATCCTTCCAAGTCCTTGACAAAACATTCTTCGCTGGTTTATATCTATCCGATCATCTCTTTGCGGGTGCCGGGATAGATCCGGAGTGGCCAGCGTTAGAAGCAGTCTGTTGATTTCAGGCCGTCCCACCAGAAGCGCCATGCTCCACACGCTATTATTATCAACCGAGAGGCTTCCATGATTCCTGAGAATTTACGTTATCATAAAGAACACGAGTGGGTCCGAGCGGAAGGAACGAAAGCGACAATCGGAATTTCCGATTTTGCCCAAGAGGCGTTGGGGGATATTGTTTACCTCGAGATTCCCAAGACAGGTGTGAATGTCCAGTATGGGAATGAAATTACCGAAATTGAGTCGACCAAGACGACCTCTCCTCTTTATGCTCCGGTCGGCGGCAAAGTGGTTGCTGTCAATGAGAAGCTGAAAGAAAAACCGGAACTGATCAACCAAGATCCTTATGGCGAAGGTTGGGTGGTGGTGATTGAGATGACCGACCCGAAAGAGGTCGAAAAGCTCATGACGGCGAAAGAGTATGATGCTTTCCTTCAGAAAGAGGCTCATTAGGAATGGTCCGGGTTTTTTCTCGACGCATCCATCCTTTCTCAAATTTGTTCTCCTCTTCATCATTGTAGTTACTGCAT